>NZ_JARPMN010000001.1:2762500-3847500 GCF_030263795.1 Stutzerimonas sp. FeSN7
CCGATGTCCAGATCGCGCTCCTGCGCCGTACCTTCGAACCCCATTCCCGTGCTCACATTATCGCTGGTGATATAACGCACCGTCGCGACCAGACCGGGCCAGCCCATCGCGGCAAAATCGTAGTCGTAGCGAGCCTGCCAGGAGCGCTCGTCCCGCTCGGCGAACTCATAGGTGGGCACCTCATTGCCCAGAGGCGAGACGTTCGCGAAGACGCGGGGAAAAGCGCTGTCGCCATACATGGCCTGATAGCCGATATAGAAGGTATGGCCGCCTCGCTTTGCCGACAGCAGCGAGTAGAAAGCCTGGTTGTCCACATTGCCGGCCAGCTTGCCGCCGTCGGCCTGCGAATCGTAGTAGCCGAGGTTGGCGCCCAGAATCCAGTCGCCGAGCGGTTCGCTATGCTTCAGGCCGATGTAGCGCTGGTTATAGATGTCCTCGAGCTGCGCATACCAGAGGCCGAAAGACGTGCGCTTGTTGTTGAATGCGTAATCGCCGCCGGCGTAGTTGAACGCATCGCTGAATGCTGCCTGAGGCGTTCGGCCCAGCATGGCCCGCATCCGGTCATCGCCGGCCTCGTTGCGCAGGCTGGTCGAGCGCAAACGACCGCCCTGCAGGGTCAACCCATTGACTTCACTGGAGACGATGCTGACGCCCTGATAGGTGGGCGGGAGCAGCCGAATATCACTGAAGGTCAGCACTGGCAGATTGGGTTGCAGCTCACCTACCTTCAGTTCAGTCTTCGACACCTTTGCCTTGAGTGCCACCCCCATGCGGCTGTACTCATCCGGCGCGCGGCCATCGCTCCCAACCGGGAGCAGGCCGGTACCACTGCGATCACGGCTGCTGTCGAGCTTGATTCCCAGCTGCCCGATGGCGTCCGCGCCGAAGCCTACAGCTCCAGGGGTGTAGCCCGACCTGAAGTTGAGAATAAACCCCTGCCCCCACTCCTCCGCCTTCGATTGCTGATTGGGGCCGACGATGTCGGAGAAGTCCCGGCTGAAATAGTAGTTACGCGCCTGCAATGTTGCCGTGGCGTCCGTGATGAAGCCGGCGTCTGCGGCAAACGCCGGAGAAATCATGGACGTCATGCCGGCAGCCAGGGTGAGTCGGGAAATGGATACCTTCTGCATCATCTAACTCTCTTGTTGTTGTTTTCAGGGTGCACGCAGCCGCTCCCCCGGCAGCAGGCGGGGAGTGCAACGAGCTCGTCATGGGTGAGTGGTTACGATTGCCGGGGCGGTCACCGCGCCGGCTGTTCCTTGCGGCCAACAGCCGGGGGTGATGCGACCGCTGGGATTGGTTTGCGCAGGCCCAGCAACAGATGCGCGGCGATACCGAAGATCAGGCCCCAGAACGCCGCCGACAGCCCGAGGAAGGACATGCCCGATGCGGTAACCAGAAAGGTGATCAAGGCCGCCTCACGGTCGGCGGGCACGGCCATTGCCGCGCTCAATGCCCCACCGATGGCCGCGAGCAGCGCCAGGCCGGCCAGCGCGGCGATCAACGCGGCGGGGAATGCGCTGAAGATCGAAACCAGCGTCGCCCCGAAGATGCCCAGCACCAGGTAGAAGACGCCACCCGACACTCCTGCGATGTAACGCTTGGACGGATCCTCGTGCGACTCCCGGCCCGTGCAGATCGCCGCCGTGATCGCCGCCAGGTTCAATCCGTGACAGCCGAACGGTGCCAGCAGCAGCGAACCCAGTGCGCTGCTGCTGATCAGCGGACTGGCCGGCGTCTCGTAGCCGTCGTTGCGCAGCACCGCCATGCCAGGCACGAACTGTCCAGTCAGCGCCACCATCACCAGCGGAAAGGCGATATTGAGGATGACCTGCCAGCTGAACTCCGGGGCGATCCATACCGGCGTCGCCAGCCCGATGACCAGTGCATCACTGCGCAACTCACCCGAGGCGATGGTGATCGTCACACCGACCACCAGCACGGCGAGCACGGCGTAACGGGGCAAGGCACGCTTGAACAGCAGATAGGTGCCGAACATCGCCAGCACCAGCCAGGGTTGTTCCTTGACCGAGACGAACAGCCCGGTGCCAAAACGGAACAGGATGCCGGCCAGCATGCCCGCGGCGATGGCGGCCGGCAGGCGATTGATGATCCGGTCGAACGCGCCGGACAGTCCTACCAGCAGCACCACCACGCTGGTGGCGATATAGGCGCCGACCGCCTCGTTCAGCGTGATATCCGGCAACATGGTTACCAGCAGCGCCGAGCCCGGTGCCGACCAAGCGATGATGATGGGAACCCGGTAGCGCACACTGAGCAGAATGCCGAGCACGCCGCTACCGATGGAGATGGTCCATACCCAGGACGAGAGCACGTCATGCGGCAAATTCGCGGCCTTAGCCGCCTGGAAGATGATCACCAGCGGACCGGCGTAGGAAATCACGGTCGCGATAAAGCCGGCAACCACGGCGGAGAGCGAGAAGTCTTTCATCAGAGCTTTCATGTCGCCTCGCAAGGCAGGCCTGGCGATCCGTGGCGGACGCCCGGATCACTCTTGTTATGAATGAAGCGGCTGCATTACCGGTGCAGCGCCGCTGCGGTGCCCGGGAGTCCGGACACCGCGGGGACCGTCAGGCCTGCTGTAGCGCCCGTGGCCGCTTGCTGCGCTGCTCGGCTTGCGGGGCCGGCGCCTTCTGCAGCTGGAAGTCGAAATCCACTTCGGCAAAACGCCCCTGCACGCCCCGTGCTTGTGCGGCTTCGGCATCGTCGATGAAGCGGATGTCGCCGACCAGACCATCGCGCGTGGCGTAAGCGAAGTCGTCCCAGAGGTATTTGTCGCCAGCCAGGTTGATCTGCGTGGTCAGGTGACGATGGCCAGGCGCGGAGATGAAGAAATGAATGTGCGCCGGCCGCTGGCCGTGACGACCGAGCATGTCGAGCACCTCCTGGGTCGGCCCGTCGGGCGAGCAGCCATAGCCGGACGGCACGATGCTGCGCGCGCGGTAATAGCCGTTCTCGTCGGTGACGATCCGCCGGCGCAGGTTGTACTCGGACTGGCTCTTGTCGAAGTAGGAATAGTTGCCCTTGGTGTTGGCGTGCCAGAGATCGACCACCGCACCGGCCAGCGGCTCGCCGGTCGGATCGAGAACACGGCCTTGCAGGAACATCACAGTGGCGACATCGTCTTCGCTACCGTCATCCATGCGCGCGATGCCCTGAGCGATTGGCGCGCCGGCGACGTACAGCGGACCTTCGATGGTGCGCGGGGTGCCGCCGACCAGTCCTTCCTGTTCGTCCTTGGCGTCCTGCAGCAGGTCGAGGTAATGCTCCAGTCCGAGTCCGGCGACCAGCAAGCCGGCTTCGTGGCGACCGCCGAGACGGTTGATGTAGTCCACCGCCTTCCAGAACTCGTCCTGGGTGATTTCCAGGTCTTCGATGATCCTTGCGGTGTCCGCCAGGACGCGGTTGATCACCGTCTTCAGGCGGCTGCTACCCCCGTCGTTGTTGAAGCCGCTGGCTTCCTTGAAGAACTGCTGCACGTCGTTGGTGTGGGAGATTTTCACAGTCATGGCTCAGGCCTCGTTTTGTAATTGTCGTTGCACGGGTTCAGCGATCGGTGCGGACCCCAGTTCGGACGGGATCAGCGGTCGTCGTCACGAATCGAGGACGGGTGGCGGCACAGCGCGTTGACCTCGATCTCCATGTAGGGGAATAGCGGCAGCTGCATCAGGGTTTCGTGCAGTTCCTGCACGCTGGCGACGTCGAACACGCTGTAGTTGGCGTACTGTCCGGCGATGCGCCAGAGGTGGCGCCACTTGCCTTCGCGCATCAGGCTCTGCGCCAGTTCCTTCTCGTCGGCCTTGAGCTTGGCGGCCTGGGCCGGATCCATGTCGACCGGCAGTTTCACGATCATCTTCACGTGGAAGAGCATCTCGGGTCCTCCTCTTACTTACGGGCGAAGAACGCCAGGCGCTCTTCATCCAGGGTCAGGCCAAGACCGGGCGTGCGCGGCACTTCCAGCTGGAAGTCGCGGTAGACCGGCGCCTGAGTGACGATTTCCTCGGTGAGCAGCAGCGGGCCGAACAGCTCGGTGCCCCAGGTCAACCTGTTGAGGGTGACGAAGGCGTGCGCCGAGGCCAGGGTGCCGATGGCGCCTTCGAGCATGGTGCCGCCATACAGCGCGACACCTGCCGCTTCGGCGATCTGCGCGGTGCGCAGCACGGCACGCGGGCCGCCGTTCTTGGCGATCTTCAACGCGAAGATGCTGGCCGCACCGTCGGCCGCCAGGCTGAAGGCATCCTCGACGCTCTCGATGGACTCGTCGGCCATGATCGGTGCCGGGCTGCGCTGATTCAGGCGCACCTGCCCGCCGCGGTTGATCCGCGAGATCGGCTGTTCGATCAGGTCGATGCCGTTGTCGCCGAGGACGCGACAGGCGCGCAGCGCCACCGACTCGTCCCAGGCCTGATTGACGTCGACGCGCACGCTGGCGCGCTCGCCGAGGGCCTGCTTGATGGCGATGACATGGTTGAGGTCGGCATTCACCTCGCCGGCGCCGATCTTCAGCTTGAAGATGCGATGACGGCGGATATCGAGCATGCGCTCGGCCTCTTCGATGTCCTTAGCGGTATTGCCGCTGGCCAGGGTCCAGGCCACTTCCAGACTGTCGCGTACCCGACCGCCGAGCAGCTCGCTGACCGGTAGACCAAGACGCTTGCCCTGAGCATCGAGCAATGCGCTCTCGACACCGGACTTGGCGAAGGTGTTGCCCTTGGCCGCCTTGTCCAGGCGCAGCATGGCGGCGTTGATGTTGGCGGCCTCCTGGCCCACCAGCAGCTGGCCGAGGTGGCTGTCGATGTTCTGCTTGATGCTTTCCGGGCTCTCGTTGCCGTAGGCCAGGCCACCGATGGTGGTGGCCTCGCCGATGCCTTCGATGCCGTCGCTGCATTGCACACGGATGATCACCAGCGTCTGTTGCTGCATGGTGTGCATCGCCAGCTTGTGCGGGCGGATGGTCGGCAGGTCGACGATGATCGTCTGGATGCGTTCGATCAGGATGGGGCTCATGGCGATATCCGTGTTGAAGGTTCAGTGATCAGGCCTTGGCCGCTGCCGTCATCACCACCGGCGCGGGCGTGCCGCTGCGCTTGCTGGAGATGGCGAAGACGGCCATGGCCAGGGCGGCGATGACACCCGGCACGGCGAAGGCGATGAAGTTCAGTTGCAGCGGCAGGTTGATGCCCAGCAACGCACCGCCAAGCAGCGGGCCGACGATGGCGCCGTTGCGGCCGATGCCCGAGGCCCAGCCGAGACCGGTGGAGCGGATCGACAAGCCATAGAACTGCGCGGCGGTCGCGTAGAGCAGGATCTGCGTGCCGATTACGGTGGCACCGGCGATGAAGATCAGCGTGTAAAGCGCTGGCATCGGCGTCTTGAACCCCAGCAGGCTGATGGAGGCCACCGACACGGCGAAGAACACCACCACCACTTTCGCCAGGTTGAAGCGATCGCCCAGCCAGCCGCCGAGGATGGCGCCGGCCATGCCGCCGAAGTTCAGCGCGAGCAGGAACGACAGGCTCGAACCGAGGCTGTATCCGGCGTTGGCCATCAGCTTCGGCAACCAGGAACCCAGCGCGTAAACCATCAGCAGGCAACAGAAGAACGCCAGCCACAGGGAGAAGGTGCGCACGCCACGGCCTTCGCGGAACAGCTCCAGCACCGAGGCACTCTTGCCCTTCACATCGGTCATCACCAGCTCGTCGGCAGCGCTCAGCTGGCGGCCCGGGTCGACCTTGGCCAGCAACGCCCGCGCCTGCTCACCTCGGCCCTGGCGCACCAGGAAGCCGACCGACTCGGGCAGGTACCAGAGAATCACCGGCAACAGCAGCAGCGGCACGGCGGCGGCGAAGAACATCGCTTCCCAGCCGAAGCGAGGCAGCATGTAGATCCCGAGGCCGGCCGACAGCATGCCGCCCAGCGAATAGCCGCTGAACATGACGGCCACCAGCGTGCTGCGTAGCCGCTTGGGCGCGTACTCGTTCATCAGCGCCACCACGTTGGGCATCAGCCCGCCGCAGCCGAGCCCGGCGAGGAAGCGGAAAATGCCGAACTCGGTAGGAGTGCTGGCAAAGCCGTTGAGCACGGTGGCGCTGCTGAACAGCACGAAACAGATGGCGATGCCCTTCTTGCGGCCGATGCGGTCGGCCAGGGTGCCGAACGCCAGTGCGCCGAACATCATGCCGAACAGCGCATAACTGCCCAGCGCGCCCGCTTCCAGCGGGGTCAGCCCCCACTCCTTCATGATCACCGGCAGCACCACGCCGTAGATGAACAGGTCGTAGCCGTCGAAGATCAACAGCAGTGCGCAGAGGCACACCACCAGCCAGTGGAAGCGGTTGAAGCGTGCGTTATCGATGATGTCGTGAACGTCTACTTTTCGCATGGCAAGACTCTCTATTGTTTTTGTTAGTCGCGGATCGGCTGCAGCGATGGGTCACCGCGCCGCCGATGTGCCTTGGCCTTGACCGGTCGAGCCGGCCCGGGTACTGCTCAACCGAGATCGCCACCACCCACCGGCAGGGTCACGCCGGTGATGTAGGAGGCCTCGTCGGATGCGAGAAAAAGAATCGCGCCGGCCTGCTCGTCGATGGTTCCGTAGCGCTTCATCAACGAGGATTCCACGGTCTGATCGACGATCTGCTGGTACCAGATCTTTTCCTGCTCGCTCTGCTCGGCTGCGTTGCGTGGAATACGCCGCGGTGGCGCCTCGGTACCGCCGGGTGCGGTGGCGTTGACGCGTATGCCCCGCTGGGCGTTCTCGAAGGCCAGGCACGCGGTCAGCGCGTTGACGCCACCCTTGGCCGCGCCGTAGGGCACGCGGTTGAGGCTGCGCGTGGCGATCGATGAGACGTTGACGATGGCCCCGCCGCCCTGCTCCAGCATGTGCGGCAGCGCGGCGTGGCAGCACCACAGCGTGGGGAACAGCGAGCGACGCACCTCGGCCTCGATCTCATGTTCCTGGTAATGCTCGAAGGGCTTGGCCCAGATGGTTCCGCCAACGTTGTTGACGAGGATGTCGAGACGGCCGAAACGCTCTTTCGCGGCATCCATCAACCGATGGCAGTCGGCGAACTGCTCAAGATCGGCGGTCAGGGTCAGTACCTCGGCGCCATGCCCCAGTTGATCGGCCAGTTCATGGACCAGTTCGGAACGGTCCACGGCCACCAGCCGGCCACCTTCCTCGACGAATCGCTCGGCGACACGGCGACCGATGCCCTGGGCCGCGCCGGTGATCACCGCGACCTTGTTCTGAAATCGTGTGTTCATCTACCCAACCTCTGGAATGGCGAGGATTCGGTGAGCAATGCGGCGCAGTTGCCCACCCTGCGACCGGTGGATCAGGCGCTGGCGGCAAACTTCTCGTAGTAGAAGTTGGCTGGCTGCAGGCCTTGCTCACGAATGAACTGGTTGACCGACTCGACCATGGGCGGCGGACCGCACAGGTAGATGTCCACCTCGCCATCGTTGAGGTGTTTGGGTTCGATGTGCTGGGTCACGTAGCCCTTGTGCGGGTACTGGCTGTCGGAGCTGGACACGCAGGCGCTGTAGGTGAAGTTCGAAATGCGCGCAGCAAAGTCTTCGAGTCGGTCCATCTCCACCAGATCGAAATCGTTGGAGACGCCGTAGATCAGGTGCAGCGGATGCGCGCTGCCCTGCTCGGCGATCTTCTCCAGCATCGCAGTGAAAGGCGCCAGGCCCGTGCCGCCGGCCAGCAAGAGCAGCGGCCGCTTGATCTCGCGCAGATAGAAGCTGCCCAACGGGCCGGCCAGGGTGAGGCTGTCGCCGGCCTTGGCCATGCCGCTCAAGAAGCTGCTCATCAGCCCGCCCGGCACGTTGCGGATCAGGAAGCTGACCTCACCGCCCTTCTGCAGCGAGCTGAACGAGTAGGCGCGGGTCTGGTCGGTGCCCGGCACCTGCAGGTTGACGTACTGCCCAGGCAGGAAGGCCAGCTGGCTCAGCGACTCGCCCTTGATCGACAGCGCAATGGTGCTCTGCGACAGCTGGCGCACGTTGCTGATGGTCGCCTGGTAACTGGCCTGCGTGGTCTTGCAGACATCCGAGGATGCCGGCACGCGGATCACGCAGTCGCTCTCGGCACGCATCTGGCAGGTCAGCACATAGCCTTGCGCAGCTTCGTCCTCGCTCAGCGCGTCCTCGATGTATTCCTCGCCGAGGTCATAGCTCCCGGCTTCGGCGAGGCACTTGCAGGCCCCGCAGGCACCGTCGCGGCAGTCCAGCGGGATGTTGATGCCCTGGCGGTAGGCTGCGTCGGCGACGGTTTCGCCAAGATTGGCCTCGATGAAGCGGGTCACCCCGTCCTCGAAATTCAATGCGATCTGGTGAGTCATGGTCTTGCCCTCACAGGTGATAGACGTCGATCAGCTGGCGGATGTAGTCATTCTTCAGCACGACCTTCTTGTGCTTGATCAGCGGGCTCTCGCCACGGGTGTCGAGCGTGTAGAAGCTGGTGCCGTAGAAGTGGTCGACGGTCTTGTAGCGAAAGCTCATCGTGTGCCAGTTGAAGCGCAGCTTGCAGAAGCCCTCGCCCTGCTCGATCAGCTCCAGGTTGCTGATGTTGTGCGAGGTGCGTGTGTCCGGGATCGTGGCGCTGGAGCGCTCGGTGCGGATGCGGAACACACGGTCTTCCAGGCCGCCACGGTTGCCGTACCAGATCAGCGAGATTTCCCGCTGCGGATCTTCGGTGAGCTGGTCGGCGTCGTCCCAGGCCGGCATCCAGAAGGTGGCGTCGGCGGCATACAGTTCCAGCCAGCTGTCCCAGTCCTTGTCGTCGAGGTAGCGCGCTTCGCGGTAGAGGAAGTCACGCGCGGTTTCGTAGGCGATGCTCATTTTTATGCACCCCCCACGTGAATCAGCTGTTCCTGCTCGGCCTTCACGGCCTTGATCATCTGCTGTTGCCAGTAGTGGTGCTGCAGCACGAACAGGCCCTCGTCCTCGGTGCGCGCACCGCTCATCATCGGCTGCAGGTCGATGCTGCGGGCGCCATCGTCCGCTCCCTCGATCCAGTGCTTGGCACCGCGAGACATGTCGTTCCATTCCATGGCGCGACCGGCAAAGCCCTGCTGGCAGGCGCGGAACTCTTCAAGGTCATCCGGCGTGGCCATGCCGCTGACATTGAAGAAGTCTTCGTACTGACGAATGCGCCGCGCCCGCGCTTCGGCACTCTCGCCCTTGGGTGCGATGCAGTAGATGGTGACTTCGGTCTTGTCCACCGACAGCGGCTTGGCGATGCGCAGCTGCGAGCCGAACTGATCCATCAGGTACAGGTTCGGGTAGAGGCACAGGTTGCGCGAGTTCTCGATCATCCAGTCGGTACGGGCCTGGCCGAACTCGGCGACCATCTCCTCGCGACGGGCATACAGCGGGCGATCTTCCGGGTTGTCCCAGCGAGTCCAGAGCAGTAGATGGCCGTTCTCGAACGAATAGAAACCACCGCCCTTCTTGCCCCAGCCGCCGGCGCTCATCGCACGGATGTCGTCGCCGGCTTCCTTGAGCTTGCGCTGCTGCTGGGTGGCGGCGTAGTTCCAGTGCACGGCGGTGACGTGGTAGCCATCGGCGCCGTTCTCGGCCTGCAGCTTCCAGTTGCCTTCATAGACATAGGTGGACGAGCCGCGCAGCACTTCGATGCCATCCGGCGATTGATCGACCACCATGTCGATGATCTTGCGTGACTCGCCAAGGAATTCCTCAAGCGGGGCGACGTCCTCGCGCAGGCTGCCGAAGAGGAAGCCGCGGTAGGACTCGAAGCGGGCGACCTTCTTCAAGTCATGGGAGCCGTCGCAGTTGAAGCTGTCGGGGTAGCCGGCTTCCTTGGGGTCCTTGACCTTGAGCAGCTTGCCCGAGTTGTTGAAGGTCCAGCCATGGAACGGACAGGTGTAGGTCGCCTTGTTGCCGCTCTTGAAGCGACAGAGCATGGCACCGCGGTGGCTGCAGGCGTTGATGAAGGCGTTGAGTTCACCCTCCTTGTTGCGCGCGATGAAGATCGGCTGACGCCCCATCTGGGTGGTGTAGTAGTCGTTCTTCTCGGGGATCTGGCTCTCGTGGGCGAGGTAAATCCAGTTGCCCTCGAAGATGTGCTTCATCTCCAGATCGAACAACCGAGGGTCGGTGAACATCTCCCGCTTGCAGCGAAAGATGCCCTTCTCTTTGTCGTCTTCGAGCAGCGAATCAAGGTAGTCGATTCCCAGGGACATGGCCGGGGCCTCCATTGTTATTGTTTCCACGTGATGAAGGCTACGGCGGGGGGAACGGCATCAATATCCGTTTTCTGCAGCATCTCTATCCGTTTTCTGCAAAACGCAGGCAGACGGATGCCGCGGCCTGCAGCGACGCGCTGAGGGCGATCAGCGAAGGGAGGAATGGGCGTAGCGGATGCGGCCGCCAAAAGGCTGGCGGCCGCCGAAGCGGATCAGTGATGGCGGCGCAGGGTGTCCGACGGCAGCTCGCCGAAGGTGCTCTTGTAGCTTTCCGAGAAGCGCCCCAGATGCATGAAGCCGTAGTCCATGGCGATCTCGGTGATGTTGCGTACCCTGGCCGAAGGGTCGCTCAGCCGGCCATGGATCTGCTCCAGCTTGCGCTGACGGATGTAGGACTTGGGCGTGGTGCCGACCTTGCGCTCGAACAGCAGGTACAGCGAGCGCAGGCTCATGTTGGCCAGCTCGGCCAGCTGTTCAACGGAGATATCCTGTTTCAGATGCTCGTCGATGTAGTCGGTCAGCCGACCGAACGACGGGCAGCTGTCACCGAACGGATCGCGCTGGATATTGCTGGCCAGGCTGCAGAGCAGCTTGCTGGCGATGATCCGGCTGTACTGCTCCTGAATCTGCGGGATGCTCTGCTCTGAGCCCGCCTCGCGGCAGACCAGCCCGAGCAGGCTGTCGAAGCCGTCCATTTCGCCGAGCGCATGGCGATTGGCACTGAACCGTATGCCACCGGAGGGTGCTCGCCATTGGTTCTCGCTGCAGGCCTGTTCGAGGAAGGAGGCCGGCAGCTTGACGATCAGCTTTTCGCAGTCGTCCGAGTAGGTCAGGTCAACCGGATCGTCAGGGTTGATCAGCAGCAGCTCACCGGGGGTGAAATAGTGCTCCTGGCCCCGTCCGCGCCACAGGCAATGGCCACGCTGCAGCAGTTGCAGGTGATAGATGGTTTCCAGGGCTGGCGAGGTGACATGAACGCTGCCGCCATAACTGATCTGGCAAAGGTCGAGCTTGCCGAACTTGCAGTGGCTGAGGCTGGCCTGAGGCGTGCCGGTACGAGGCAGACGAATGCAGTGCACGCCTACATGCTGATTGACGTAATCCGACACCGCATGCGGATCAGCACGCTCGAAGATCCTGCTTTTTTCATTCAGCAGTCGTTCCATCACCCGGCACTCGGTTGTTTTTATAGTTGGCGGCGCTTAGTGGCCGGCTTGGTCGGTATTGCGTAGATCGAGAATATTGATCTGCGTCAAGAATATCGACTGATCGAAGCATAGGAGATTCGACCAACGGCGGACACCCCGCCGTTCGGTGACCGAACAGTTTTTGCACAAGCGCGCGATCGTTCACATATGGGCACGATTGCGGCGGAACGCTCGGCGCCTCTTCGCACTCTGAGTGCAGATCGCACAAAACGGATAGGTCGTTGGGCGACGCCGACCATCGGCGGCCCTACGACCCAGCACAAGAAGGTGTGCCCTGCATGAAGATTTCCCTCTTCCCCATCGCCCTGCTGGCACTGCTCTGCAGTGGCACCAGCGGCGCATCCGCGGTCACAGAACCGGCTCACGACGGGTTGGCTGCGCTGGAGGTCGTACGCCCGAGCCGCACCTGCTCGTCGTTGCTCACGCTCGACCTCGCATCGATCGGCGGAAGCGGTAGTCGCGTCACGTCCGCATCGGTACAGGACACTGATCAGGGCGTCACCGTATGCAATGTCGAAGGTACGCTGGCACCGAGCATCGGCTTTCGCGTGCAACTGCCGCTGGATGGCTGGACCCAGCGTTACCTGCAGGTCGGCTGCGGCGGGTTGTGCGGCCGCATTTCTCTGAGACCGGACGCAGTCGCAGGCTGCGTACCGTTCGAAAGCGGCCGCTTCGTCGTAGCCAGTACCGACATGGGTCATCAGGGCAATGGCGGGACGTTCGGTGCCAATCCGCAGCAGCGCGCCGATTTCGCCCACCGCGGTGTGCATCTCACCGCACGGGCCGCGAAGGCATTGATCAAAACCTTCTACGACCGGGCTCCGGCGTATTCCTATTTCAGTGGGTGCTCGGACGGCGGGCGCGAAGCCCTGATCGAGGCACAACGCTATCCGCACGACTTCGACGGCATCGTCGCCGGCGCGCCGGCAATGAATTTCCAGGTGCAGAACTCGCTGCTGCACGCCTGGCAGGCGCGGGTGAACCGCGCCCCGGATGGTCGCAGCGTGCTGGTCGCCTCACAGCTGCCTCTTCTGCACCGAGCCGTGCTTGAACAGTGTGACGGCCTGGATGGCCAGCTCGACGGGCTGCTCAGCGACCCACGAATCTGTCGATTCGACCCGGCCACGATCCAGTGCCCCGCTGGCCAGGACAGCGACCAGTGCCTGACTGCCGCACAGGTGCAAGCGGCAAGGCGCATATATGACGGGCCGCGCGACGAGCGTACCGGTGAGCGATTGGCCGTCGGCGGTCCGCAGCCCGGCTCGGAGCTCGCATGGGGCGGCGTGTTCGTGCCCGAACGCGCGCATGGCCCGCTGTTCAGCGAAACCATCGCCCTCGAGGCACTGCGCTATCTGGTGTTCGAACAGGCACCGCAGCCTGGCTATCGGCTGGAGCAGCTGCGCTTCGACGCCGAGACCTTCGATCGCCTGCGCGCCCGCCATCCCCTGTTCGATGCGACCGACCCCGACCTCTCCGCCTTCGCCGACAAAGGCGGCAAGCTGATTCTCTGGCATGGCTGGTCCGATCATCATATCTCGCCGATCAATACCATCGCCTACCACGAGGCCCTGCAGCGCCACCTGGGCAAGCCAGAAGTCGAGCGCTTCGTGCGCATGTACCTGGTGCCGGGCATGTACCACTGTCACGGCGGACAGGGGCCGAGCGAACTGGACCTGCTGACGCCGCTGATGCGCTGGGTCGAATCCGGCCAGGCCTCTGACGAGATCAAGGTGTATCAGGCGAGCCGATCCGGCCTGCCGCTCTCGCCGAAGAGCAGGCGTGCCAAGACCGGGCGGACCCCGGAGTACCGGCCGGTCTACCCCTACCCTGCCGTGGCGCGCCTCGTCAGCGATGGCGAAGGAGAACGCTATACCCGCGGCAAACCCCTGACCGATACGCCGACGCCAGCCTGGCGAGGCGCGGACTTCTACCAGCCCTACCGCCCGCGCGAGCGCTGAGTGATGGCCGACTATTTCCCGTTATGGCTGACGTTCGGGCTGCGCTTTCTGGAGCTGGCTTCGACGGCTCAAGGTCGCACGAATGGGCTTCATGGCGCCCTCACCGACGCAGGCCTGAGATCGCTCGCGCGCCGTACGGTGCCGACGAAGCGGAACACAAACCAAGGGCGATTATCGAACAGATTCGCTCGTTTACTGCGCCACTCGGTTGCGATGCAACCGGCGAGGTTGCTTCTATACGGAGGCGTTCACCGTCTCGGCGACTCGCGTGTAGCGGGGCTGCCGGAGCGGAACATCCGCGGGGCAGCCGGTTGCACGCGCAATTACAACAACAAAAGGGAATACCCCATGTCGAAATTGCCCAAGGCCCTGCTGGCACTTGCCTGCGTCAGTTGTCTGAGCCTGTCCGCCTACGCTCAGGAAGCGGTCGTGACGCTCAAGGTTCATCATTTTCTTCCCGCCCATTCGTTGACCCAGGCGAACCTGCTCAAGCCGTGGGCGGACGAGATCACCGAAGCCTCCGACGGCCGTATCCAGTTCCAGTTCTATCCCTCGATGCAGCTGGGCGGCACACCACCGCAGCTGGTGGACCAGGTGCGTGACGGAGTTGCCGATATCGTCTGGACGCTGCCGGGTTACAACAGCGGGCGCTTCCCGCTCATCTCGGTCTTCGAGCAGCCATTCATGAGTCGCTCCGCCGAGGCGACCAGCCAGGCGATGTGGGAGTTCGTCGCCAAGCACGGCGAAAAGGAATTCACCGGCATGCACCTGCTTGCGACCCATACCACGGACGGTGCGCTGATCCATACCGGCAAGAAACCCATCAACAGGATGGCCGACTTCCGCGGCAAGAAAATCCGTGCCGCCAACCGCACCTCCACCAAACTGATCTCCCTGCTCGGCGGGACTCCCGTCGCCATGCCGGTCCCGCAGATTCCCGAGGCCCTGTCCAAGGGCGTGGTCGACGGTGCGATCGTGCCCTGGGACGTGGTACCAGCGCTCAAGCTGCACGAGCTGATCGGCCACCACACGGAAATGGCCGAGGGGAAGCCGGCACTGATGTACACGGTGATGATCCTCGCCATGAACCCGGCTACCTATGAGGGGTTGCCCGAAGACCTGCGCAAGATCATCGACGAGCGCAGCGGCGCGGTGCTCTCGCGTCGAGCGGGCCAGCTGTTCGACGAGATCGCCGTGCAGAACGGCCATCGTCTGGCCGAAAGCCGCGGCAACAAGATTCACCAGCTGTCCGAAGACGAACAGCAGAAGTGGATGAAGGTGGCCGAGCGCCTCGACCAGGACTGGATCAAGGAAGTCGAGGGCAAAGGCTATGCGAATGGTGCCGCCCTGCTCGAGCACGCACGCCAGCTGATCCAGCAGCACAGCGACACCGCTACCCGCTGATCGACCCCGGCGCCAGTTCACCCGGCGCCCTGCTCCGGAGACGTTCATGAGCGAATCTGACGTTCGGGCCGCGACCGTGCCTGCCGATCCGATGGGCCGCGTGCTCGATCGGCTGTCACGGCTGTTGGCCTTCGTCGGCGGCCTGCTGCTGGTGGCCATGACGCTGATGGCGACCTACAGCATCGCCATGCGCACCCTCTTCGACGAACCGCTGCTCGGTGACGTCGAACTGGTGCAGATGGGTTGTGGCATCGCCATCGTGTTCTTTCTGCCGCTGTGCCAGCTCCGCCGCGGGAATGTCATCGTCGATGTATTCACGTTACGCGCCTCGCCTCGCGTGCGCAGCGCGCTGGATGGCCTGGGCAGCGTGCTTATGGGGTTGGCTGCTGCGCTGCTGGCCTGGCGTTCACTGGTGGGCACGCTGGACGCCTACGGCACCGGCGAGGAATCGATCATCCTGGGCGTGCCGATCTGGTGGTCGATGAGCGCCTTCGCACCGGGCTTCGCGCTATTGGCGGTGGTGGCGTTGTACACCGCATGGCAGGACTTTCGTGGTGAGGGCAAGCCCGCATGAGCAGTGTCGAAATCGGCGGGCTGTTCCTGGCCTTCCTCCTCGTTTTGCTGGTGGTGCGCATCCCGATCGCCATCGCCATGCTGCTCACCGGTGTCGGCGGCTACGTGGCGATTTCCGGTTGGTCCCCGCTGCTCAGCTATCTGAAGACCGTCGCCTATGCGCGCTATACGGTCTACGACCTCTCGGTCATTCCGCTTTTCCTGCTGATGGGGCAGTTCGCCTCCCGCGGTGGCCTGGCGACCGGCCTGTTCCGAGCCGCAGCGGCCATGATCGGCCACTGGCGCGGCGGTCTGGCGATGTCGGCCGTTGGTTCCTGTGCTGCCTTTGGCGCCGTCTGCGGCTCATCCATCGCCACCGCGGCGACCATGGGCCAGGTCGCGCTGCCGGAGCTGAAGAAATACAACTACTCGGGCCCGCTTGCGGTGGGCAGCCTGGCCGCCGGGGGCACCCTGGGCATCCTGATTCCGCCGTCGGTGGTGCTGGTGATCTATGCCATCCTCGCCCAGGAAAACATCTCCGCGCTGTTCATGGCCGCATTCATCCCCGGCGTGCTGGCGGCAATCGGCTACATGATCGCGATCGCCATCTACGTGCGGATGAACCCGGACGCCGGCCCCGCGCAACCGAAGCTGACCTGGCGCGAGCGGCTGGCCGCGCAGCGTGGCGTCTGGCCGGTGTTTCTGATCTTCCTGCTGGTACTTGGTGGTATCTATGCCGGCTGGTTCACACCGACCGAAGCGGCGGCCATTGGAACCGTGGGCACCGGCCTCTTCGCCGTCGCGCTCGGCGGCATGCGCTGGGCCCAGTTCAAGGAAGTGCTGTTCGGCACCGCGGTCACCACCGGGATGATCTTCATGATCCTGCTCGGCGCCGATGTCATGAACGCCTTCCTGGCCGTGTCGCAGCTCCCGGTGGCGTTGGCCGAGGCGATCAACAATGCAGGCGTGGGGCCCTTCGTGGTGCTCGCCGGTATCCTGATCCTGTACCTGATCCTCGGCTGCGTGATGGACACCATGTCGATGATCCTGCTGACCATCCCGATCTTCTTCCCGCTGATCATGGGGCTGGACTTCTACGGCCTGGATCAGACCGAGAAGGCCATCTGGTTCGGCATCCTCGCACTGATGGTAGTGGAGATCGGCATGATCACCCCGCCGGTGGGCATGAACGTCTACGTGATCAGCAGCATGGCCCGGGATGTCCCCCTACGCGACGCCTTCCGCGGCGTGGTGCCCTTCCTGATCTCCGACATCCTGCGCGTCGTGGTACTGGTGCTCTTCCCCTCGATCACGCTGTGCCTGGTGCGGTGGCTGACATGACGACCGCCGTCCGGCTGATCCGATTGCCGAGCCTCCCTCTCCTCGATGCTCCACTTTCGCACGCCAGCTAACGGGGCATTTTTTCCGGGTTGCGTGCTCACGCGCCAACCCGTTACCCACCGCTCGGCGTCCGCCATCGAATTCGCTTATCGGGACAGCAGCCACCACCATGCTCAGGCCAGGGTGCGCCTGATAGAATGCGCGGCCGCGATCCAGACCCGACCCCGTCCGCATGACTCTCGACCAAACGCCCTCCGCCACAAAACCGGTGCTGTCCCGCCGCTTCTCCGTCGCACCGATGATGGACTGGACCGACCGCCACTGCCGGTTCTTCCTGCGCCAGCTTTCCAAGCATGCCCTGCTCTACACCGAGATGGTGACGACCGGCGCGCTGCTGCATGGCGATACGGCGCGGTTTCTGCGTTACGACGAGAGCGAACATCCGCTGGCGCTGCAGCTGGGTGGCAGTGTGCCGGGCGATCTGGCGGCGTGCGCGAAGCTCGCCGAGGCCGCGGGTTACGACGAGGTGAATCTCAACGTCGGCTGCCCCAGCGATCGGGTGCAGAACAACATGATCGGCGCCTGCCTGATGGGCCATCCGCAGCTGGTCGCCGACTGCGTGAAGGCCATGCGCGACGCGGTGGGCGTCGAGGTCACCGTCAAGCACCGCATCGGCATCAACGGGCGCGACAGCTATTCCCAGTTGTGCGACTTCGTCGGTCAGGTGCGCGAGGCCGGCTGCCGCAGCTTCACGGTGCATGCTCGCATCGCCATTCTCGAAGGGCTGTCACCCAAGCAGAACCGTGAAGTGCCACCGCTGCGCTACGACGTCGCCGCGCAGCTCAAACGGGATTTCCCGGACCTCGAGATCATCCTCAACGGCGGCATCAAGACGCTGGAAGAATGCCGCGAGCATCTGCAGACCTTCGATGGGGTGATGCTCGGCCGCGAGGCCTACCACAACCCCTATCTGCTGGCACAGGTCGACAGCAGCCTGTTCGGCAGCAACGCACCGGTGATCAGCCGTGCGCAGGCGCTACGCAACATGCGCCCGTACATCGAACGGCATCTGGCCGAGGGTGGCGCCATGCACCATGTCACCCGCCACGTGCTCGGCCTGGGCCAGGGTTTCCCCGGCGCGCGGCGCTTCCGTCAGCTGCTTTCGGTGGACATTCACAAGACCGACGAGCCGCTGGCGCTGCTCGATCAGGCGACGGCATTGCTCGAGGGCCACTGAAGTCCCGCGGCAAGGAACGCTACCGAGACTATCGGATCAAAGGCCAGGCGCATCCGGGTCCATGCGCTCGTTGAGCGGGCAGACGGGCTCGGGTAAGGTCATGCCACTCACAGGACGGAGCCCTCCTTTATATGACTTCCAAGCTGGAACAACTCAAGCAGTTCACCACCGTTGTCGCCGATACCGGCGATATCGACGCCATTGCCCGCCTGAAGCCCGTGGATGCGACTACTAATCCGTCGCTGCTGCTCAAGGCCGCGGCCATGCCGCGCTACGCCGAGCATCTCGGCAACGCGATGAAGCAATGCCAGGGCGATATCGGCCTGGCCTGCGACCTGTTCGCGGTCGCTGTCGGCAAGCAGATCCTCGAACTCATCCCCGGACGCATTTCCACCGAGGTCGACGCGCGCCTTTCCTTCGACACCCAGGCCATGGTCCAGCGCGGCGAGCGCCTGATCGGTCTGTACGAGCAGGCCGGCATCAGCCGCGAGCGCGTGCTGATCAAGATCGCGTCCACCTGGGAAGGCATCCGCGCCGCCGAGCAACTCGAAAAGGCCGGCATCCAGACCAACCTCACTCTGCTGTTCTCCTTCACCCAGGCGGTGGCCTGTGCCGAGGCCGGCGTGTTTCTGATCTCCCCCTTTGTCGGCCGCATCTACGACTGGTACAAGAAGCATGAAGGCCGCGACTATCAGGGCGCGGAAGATCCGGGCGTGCAGTCGGTCAGCCGCATCTACGACTACTACAAGACGCACGGCTACAAGACGGTGGTGATGGGCGCGAGCTTCCGCAACATTGGCCAGATCGAGGCGCTGGCTGGCTGCGACCGGCTGACCATCAGCCCGGATCTGCTCGGCCAGCTCGCCGAAGCCAGCGGCACGCTGGAGCGCAAGCTGGAGCCGGGCCGCGCATCCGAGCCGCGCATCAGCCTGGATGAGAAGAGCTTCCGCTGGGGGCTGAACGAGGATGCGATGGCGACCGAAAAACTCGCCGAAGGCATCCGTCAGTTCGCAAGGGATCAGGAGAAGCTCGAGGCGCTACTGGCGGAACTGGCCTGAGCTCCGCTCAGGAGCGCTCCAGCGCGGTGACGAGGTCATGGAAGGCCTCGCGGTTGGATTCGTTGAGGCTCATCAGGATACGGTGAGCCTCCAGCACCTTGGCCTTCACCACGTCCTCGGACTGGTCCTGCGAAGGCAGGTCGGCCAGACACTCCGGGCACGGCAGCGGCGTGTCGACGATGTTGAACACCTGATCGAAGCCCATCGACTGCAGCAGTCGAGTGATGTCCGGATGGGTGGTGACCAGGGTCGGCAACATGCCGACCTTCTGCCGCGACAGGATCGACAGCTTGGCCAGCAGGCCCAGCGTGGTGCTGTCGATGCTTCGGCTCTCGGTCAGATCGATGACGATGGAAGAGAAATTCAGCGACGAGAAGATCTTCTCGATCGTCGCATCCAGCGCCGAACAGAGCGTCAAACGGATCTCACCAATGAACTTCAGAACAAAGGTGCCATCCATCTCGGCGAACTGGATTCTACCAGTACTCATGCAAGGTTCCTGCTCAACACCAGCAAGGCGATATCGTCGGGCATGTCAGCCAGTTCGGCCAACCCGAAGACTCGACGTAAACCGTCCAGCGTGCCACCGGCGTCCGAGATCAGACCGGGCAACGCAGACTCTTTTTCTTTGAGTGTCTCGCCAGGCAAAAGGTCCAGAATGCCATCGGAGAGCAAGGTCAGGCTGAAAGTCTCCGGCAGCTTCAGCTCGAAATCCTGATAGGTCGCTTCGACGAACAGGCCGACCGGCAGACCGCGTCCTTCCAGGTAGTGGGCGCCCTCGCCCGTATAGAGCACCGGCATCGGCAGATGGCCACCGATGCTGTAGTGCAGCACGTCACGCTCCTGGTCGATCACCCCACCCAGCATGGTCACGTGCTTGCCCAGCTTGCAGTTGATCAGCCCGCGGTTGATATGGTCGAGCACTTCCGAGGGCTTGAACTCGCGCAGCGTACCGCCGCGGCGCGACTCGTATAGCAGGCGGGTGGTCATGAACTTGAGCAGCACGGTGACGAATGCCGACGACGCACCGTGGCCGGACACGTCGGCCAGATAGAAGCCGATGCGGCGCTCGTCCACACGGAAGTAGTCGACGAAGTCGCCGGACAGGTACAGCGAGGGGATGATCTGGTGGGCAAAATCGAAGCCATCAACGCTCCAGGGCGTTACCGGCAGCATGTTCATCTGAACCTGGCGCCCGGCGTCCTGATCTTCCTGCAAGAGATGCAGGCTGGCCTGCAGGTCGCGGTTGGCGGTCTCCAGTTGCTCCCGATAGCGACGATTCTCCAGGCGCAGACGAGAGCGATCCAGCGCGCGGCGAACCGAGTGTTCGAGCATCGCCAGATCTTCGAGCGGCTTGATCAGATAGTCGGCTGCGCCCAAACGCAACGCCTCCACGGCATCGCTCATAACACCGGCACCGGAGACCACGATGACCGGCAGGTCGATCTGGCGCTCACTGATCTGGCGGATCAATTCCAGGCCGTCCATCTGCGGCATGCGCAGGTCGCAGATCACGAGGTCGGGCTGCTCGGATTCGAAGAGCTCCATACCCTGCGGCCCATTGGCGGCCTGCAGCACACGGAAACCACTGTCATCCAGATAGGCAGCCAGGCTGGCTCGAACCACATCGTCGTCGTCTATGATCAGCAGCGTCGCGCTTGGTTTATGCATGTTCCTACCAGGCGGTGTCGCCAGGATGGTTGGCGAATACATTGGCCCGGCGTGATGCGGGGCATAGGTTCGATTCAAGGCGCAGACGGTACTCCCATACGATCGGGGTTTCAAGCCGACCGGCAGGCGCCTTTACAGGTCGAATTGAGGGGCGCTATAAGAATCCCGCTAGCCATATATAAAAGGTAGAACCATGAGCCAGAAAGACCGCGATTACAGCGAAAAACGCGATTTCATCCGGATGCAGATCGAAACCACCGTCGCGCTGGAACATGGCGACACAAAACTGAGCGGCGTCTGCATCGACCTTTCCAGCACCGGCATGCAGATCCTGGCCAGGACGAACCTGAGCATGGGCGACAAGCTGCGTGTGCTGATCCCTTCCGAGCACAGCGAGCTCAAGGGGCTGGATGCGCAGACCGAAGTAGTGCGCATCAGCCAGCTCGACGATGGCCGTCAGAGCCTGGGCCTGGCCATTCTTTCCATGTCCTGACCCCACTGCCCCGCTCCGGCATTGGCCGCAGTAACTGCGGCCAATATCAGAAATCGTCCTCGACCTCGCCGTCCTTAACCCGGAACTCGCGGTTCTGCAGGTAGGCGTTGCGCACGAAGATGTAGCGATCGCCACGAATCATCTTTTCCGCCGACAGCAGGCTGGCACGCGTATCCACTAGATCCACGCCGCGCGTCACGTTGCGCGTAGGCACGTGACTCATGTGCGGATAGGGCTCGAGGAAGGCATCGGGCACGCGGCCGATCGCATCGCGCACGGTGCTCGGCCCCAGCAACGGCAGCACCACATATGGCCCACTGTCCACCCCCCAGGCGCCCAGGGTCTGGCCGAAATCCTCGTCGTTCTTGTGCAGCCCCATGCGGGTCGCCACATCGAAGAAGCCGAGCACGCCGAAGGTGGTGTTGAACAGAATGCGACTGGTGTCGATACCGGCATCGCGGACCTTGCCCTGCAACAGATCGTTGGTCAGCACGATCACATCGCCGAGATTGCTGAACACGTTACCGATGCCGTCTTCGACGAACTCCGGGGTCACCTTCTGATAGCCCTTGGCCAAAGGCTTGAGCGTGTAGGTGTCGACGGTATCGTTGAAGCGGAACACCGCGCGGTTGACGCCTTCCCACGGATCTTCTTCGGCGGCCAGCGCAGGGGCTGCCGCAAGCATGGCGGCGGCAGCGACGAAACTGGCCTTGAGCACGGCGATCCAGGCCGTTGCGATCTTGGGCATTGCTTTTATCTCCCTAGGTTTTTGGTGCATGCGGCGCACCGACGCAGACCGCGCAGTATAGAGCGAACACCCGTTTTGCGGCAGTCAGCCGGACACGCGGCCTGCCCTGCCCCCGCCCACCGATGCAAAGGCACGACAACGCCAGGCCGCTGGTTTAACCTTCGGGTATCGAGGCTTTTACCCGTCGCCCGTAAACCCATGAGAGGGAAGCAAAATGCCGGAACATGATCTGCAGTCGCAGCTCGAAGAACTGCGTAGTCAACTGGCCCAGGACACGCCGCTGACCGATGAGGAGCGCGCTTCGTTGCAGGCGATCGCTCAGGATATCGAAGCGCGACTGGCGACCGAGGGCACGACCGAATACAACGACTCGCTGGTGGATGGCGTCAACCTCGCGGTCGAACGCTTCGAGGTCAGCCACCCGGGCATGGCCATGACCCTGCGCAACATCATGCAGACCCTGGCCAATATGGGCATCTGAAAACCACTCGCGGGTCGCGCCATGCGACCCGCTGCGTCACTGGCGCACCAGGCGGCGGTTGTCCACCACCAGCGCCTCGGTGCTGCGGTACGGGTTGATATCCAGCCCGCCACGGCGCACATAGCGCGCGTAGACGGTGAGCTTCTCGGGCCGCAGCAGACGCTGCAGGTCCAGGAAGATGCGCTCCACGCACTGCTCGTGGAAATCGGCGTGCTGGCGAAAGCTCACCAGATAGGCCAGCAGACTCTCCGGCAGCAGCGCCGCACCGCGATACTCCACCACCACACTGCCCCAGTCCGGCTGGCCGGTGACCGGGCAGTTGGATTTGAGCAGGTGGCTGTGCAGTGATTCCTCGACCACCCGACCGGCATCGCAGGTCAGCAGCTCGGGCCGCGGATGGTCATAGTCCTGAATGGCGACATCCAGTTCGTCGATGCAACGCCCTGGCAGCGTCGCGACGCCATCGGCGGTGACTTCGTCCAGCGTGCGCAGGCGCACCCTGACCGGCTTGCCGGCAGCGGCCGACAGATCGCCGGTCATCACTTCCAGCAGCGCGTCCCGTGATTCGAACACCGATTGGTTCAGCGAATTGAGGTAGAGCTTGAACGACTTGGACTCGATGATGTTCGGCGAGTCCGCCGGAATCTCGAATTCGCCGATCGCCACCACCGGCTTGCCGGACGGCAGCAGCCAGGACAGCTCGTAGCAATTCCACAGATCCACGCCCTGATAGGGCAGCGTTTCTGCAGTCAGCCCGAGCTCGGCCCACTTCGGCGCACGCGGAATCGGGAACAGCAGCCCCGGGCTGTAGGTGGCGACGTAGTCGCTGGACTTGCCCAGCGGAGAATGTTCGGCGGGATGCTGCATCGGAAGGGAACCTGAACGGAAAACGCCGCGAAGTTTAGCGCTTCGCGGCGTTCTTTTCAGCGCCATCGACGCTGCGGGCGGACGAAGCGACTGTTATTGCCTCATGCCTCGCCCACTCTTGAGCAGGTGCACGGATACCAGATAGAGCACCGCCACCGCTACCAGCATGAAGCTGATCGCAACCCCGATGCGGATATCCGAAACGCCGAGAATGCCGTAGCGGAAGGCATTGACCATGTGCAGCACCGGGTTGGCCAGCGACAGCGTCTGCCAGAACGGCGACAGCAGATTGATCGAATAGAACACACCGCCCAGGTAGGTCAGCGGCGTCAGCACGAACGTCGGGATGATCGAGATATCGTCGAAGTTGCGCGCGAACACGGCGTTGATGAAGCCGCCCAGGGCGAAGATGCTCGCGGTCAGGGTGATGACCAGCACCGTCACGCCGAGATGGTGCACCTGCAGCGAAGTGAAGAACATCGACAGCAGCGTGACGATCACCGCCACCGCCAGCCCGCGGGTGATCCCGCCCAGGGCGAAACCGATGACAATGACGTGCGGCGACACCGGCGAGACCAGCAGTTCCTCGATGGAGCGCTGAAACTTGGTGCTGAAGAAGCTCGATACCACGTTGCTGTAGGAGTTTGTGATCACCGACATCATGATCAGCCCCGGCACGATGTAGTCCATGTAGCTGAAGCCATCCATGTCACCGATCCGCGCGCCGATCAGGCTGCCGAAGATGACGAAGTACAGCACCATGGTGATCGCCGGGGGCAGCAGCGTCTGTGGCCAGATGCGCGTGTACCGACGGATCTCGCGCTGCACGATGGTCTGCAGCGCGACCAGGTTGGGACGCAGTTCGCCGCTCATGACTTCACCTTTAGGTTGTTCTCCACCAGCGACACGAACAGCTCCTCCAGCCGGTTGGTCTTGTTGCGCAGGCTCAGCACCTCGATGCCTTGGGCGCCGAGCAGACGGAACAGCTCGGTGACACCCTGGCTTTTCTCCACCTGCACTTCGAGGGTGTGATGGTCGATCAGCCGCGACGGATAGTTGCCCAGCTCAGGCGCCACCAGTTGCGACTCCTTGAGATCGAGCAGGAAGGTTTCCACGTGCAGCTGCTTGAGCAGCTCGCGCATGCTGGTGTTCTTGACGATCTGGCCGTGATCGATGATGCCGATGTTGCGGCACAGCTGCTCGGCCTCTTCCAGGTAGTGGGTGGTGAGGATGATGGTGATCCCCTCGCGGTTGAGTTCGGTGAGGAACGACCACATCGACCTGCGCAGCTCGATGTCCACGCCGGCGGTGGGCTCGTCGAGAATCAACAGGCGCGGCTGATGGATCAGCGCCCGGGCGATCATCAGACGACGCTTCATGCCGCCGGAGAGCATGCGCGAGGACACGTCACGCTTGTCCCACAGGCCCAACTGGTTGAGGTAGCGCTCGGCGCGCTCCTTGGCGATCTTCGCCGGAATGCCGTAATACCCGGCCTGGGTGACCAGAATGTCGAAGGCCTTCTCGAACTGGTTGAAGTTGAACTCCTGCGGCACCACGCCCAGGCAGCGCTTGAGCCCGGACGGGTCGCGATCCAGGTCGTGGCCGAACACGTTAACCGTGCCGCCACTCTTGTTCACCAAGGTCGAAAGGATGCCGATGGTGGTGGACTTGCCGGCGCCATTGGGGCCGAGCAACGCGAAGAAGTCGCCTTCGGCGACATCGAGATCGATGCCCTTGAGGGCCTGGAAGCCGTTGCCGTAGGTCTTGGTCAACTGCCGGATGGACAGAGCAGTACTCATAAGAAGGTGCACACAACGCAGGAGGAGTGAAGCTAGATAAGGGCGCGAGCAGCCAATTGCAACCGCGCATTTCCCGGCGCGGGTATCACTGCCCTGCCTCGAGCCGCTCCAGCGGCACAACGATCAGCGCCGCACGCTGGCCTTCGGCGACATCGGCCATGGGAAACAGAATGCGGGCGCCCGGTTCGTCGACCACCCAGCGCGCCGCCTCATCCTCGGCCAGCAAGCTGCCGAACGGCAGCGGCGTGAAGTTCTCGATATCCGGCGGCAGACACAGCCGGAACCGCGGGCTGCGCTTGATGATCTCGCGGGAAATCTGCAGCAGCTGCAGCTCGGCCCCGGAACCGACCGGCAGCGTTCGCCCCTCGATCATTGCGATCAATCCGGTTTCGAACGCCAGCACGGCAGGGTGCACGGCCTCCACCCCGCTTTCGGCGAGTTCGAGGGTGAAGGCCTCGGCGCCATGTCGCATGGCAGTCAGCGCGGTGAAGGTGGACGTGGCCTGACGCTGCAGCAGGACGCCATTGATGGCCAGCCCCTGCAGCCGGGCCAGCGCCTCGGGGGGTGCCTGTTGGTCTTCGCGCCAGGGACAGATGGCGAACTGGGGCAGGCGCGACGGACGCATCGCCGAGTGCAGATCATAGTGCCGGCGCTGGCGCCCGGAACCACCGAAGAAGCTGCTGACCAATGCTTCCAGCTCCACCGCACGAATGGCCTCGCTGCCCCAGACATCGGCATGCGCGCCCCGGAACAGGCGATTGAGGTCATGGTCGACCTGCCGCAGCGTCCGCCGCATCGCCGCCGGGTTGGCGAACAGCAGCAACAGGCGTGCAAGGGGCCTGATCTCGCCACGGGCGAGCGCTCGGATCAGGTGATCCAGCACATGGATGGGGATGAGTTCGTTGCCATGAACGCCTGCAGAGATCAGCAGGTCGAGGCCAAGGTCGGTGCTGGCGGGCGGAGAAACGAGCAGCGCGCCCTCGGCCAGCCAGTGCAGCTTCACCCCATGCGGGGTGAGCTGGATCTTCTCGCAGGGCTCACGGCCGGCGAGGGTCAGCTCCAGCAGCTTGCCGAGGGCGAGCATGCCGGGCCGCGGTCAATGGTTGCAGTCGGGGCCGTGGACGTGCTCGTCGTCATCGGCCTCGACCGGCTCCATTTCCAGCTGCAGGCTGACCAGGTTGGTCGCCAGCGGGCGCAGCACCAGATTGGCGTATTCGGTATCGCCATCTTCGACATCCACGCCGATCATCAGCTGACCGTTGCCGACCTGTTGAATCCATACCTCGCGCCCCTGCCAGACGACCGCGAAGCGGGTGCAGGAGGTTTCCAGTTGGGTTCCGTCGACGTCTTCCAGAACCAGTTGCAGGCTATCGCTCATTGAGTGTGCTCTCGTTTGGTAGAGGCGCGATGCCCTTTTCGGCACCGCGCAGGATTGATCAGGCCTGGGTCAGCGTCGCGATGGCGCGCTCGAAACGATCCAGCCCCTCGTCTATGTCAGCTTCGTCGATGATCAGACTCGGCGCCAGGCGAACCACGTCCGGCCCTGCCTGCAGCACCATCAGCGCCTCCTTCTCCGCCGCGGCCCAGAATGCACCGGCCTTGCCTTTCCAGGCATCCGAGAGCACGCAGCCGATCAACAGGCCACGGCCGCGGACCTGGCTGAACACGCCGTAGCGCTCACCGATCTGCAACAGCCGGGCCTTGAAGCGCTCGTGGCGGGCCTTGACGCCCTCCAGCACCTCCGGCGTGTTGACGATATCCAGCACCGTCTCGGCCACCGCGCAGGCCAGCGGATTGCCGCCGTACGTGGTGCCGTGGGTACCGACGCTGAAATGGGCGGCGATCTCGTTGGTGGTCAGCATCGCACCGATCGGGAAGCCGCCACCCAGGCTCTTGGCGTTGGTCAGAATGTCCGGCGTGACGCCATAGTGCATGTAGGCGAACAGCTCACCGGTACGGCCCAGACCGGTCTGCACCTCATCGAAGATCAGCAGCGCGTTGTGCTCGTTGCACAGCTGGCGTGCACCTTCCAGGTACGCCTGCTCGCCCGGCAGGATGCCGCTCTCGCCCTGGATCGGTTCGAGCACCACGGCACAGGTCTTGTCGGAGATCGCCGCCTTCAGCGCTTCGAGGTCGTTGTAAGGCACGTGAGTGATGCCTTCGATCTTCGGCCCGAAGCCATCGGAGTACTTCGACTGCCCGCCCACCGTGACGGTGAACAGGGTGCGGCCGTGAAAGCTGTTGAGCGCCGAGATGATCTCGAATTTCTGCGGGCCGTACACATCATGGGCGTAGCGACGGGCCAGTTTGAACGCCGCCTCGTTGGCCTCTGCACCGGAATTGCAGAAGAAGGCGCGGTCGGCGAAGGTCGCCGCCACCAGCTTCTTGGCCAGGCGCAGCGCCGGCTCGTTGGTATAGATGTTGGAGATATGCCAGAGCTTGCCAGCCTGCTCCGTCAGTGCCGCGATCATGGCCGGATGGGCATGGCCCAGGGCGTTGACCGCGATGCCGCCAGCGAAGTCCACCAGTTCTCGACCGCTCTGATCCCATACTCGCGAGCCCAGACCACGCACCGGCACGAAGGCGGCGGGGGCGAAAGTGGGAACAATGACCTGGTCGAAATCGGCGCGTTCTACCGGGGTGTGCGGGGCGGACATCGGGGCTCTCCTGCGAGGCGACACTGAATGAGAAATGAAAACGCCCCGCCATCGGCGGGGCGTCACTTGCGCAGTGTAAACGCAGGGCCGGCCCTCGTGCGCACTCGAACGGAAATTCTCTCGCGCAGTGGGCCTGCCGGGTCAGCCGAAGTGCTGCTGATCCAGGGCGATCGCCTGGTCCAGCGTCTCCAGCAGCGCCTTGCGCACTTTCAGCTTGGTGTTCTTGTGCGCCACCATGTTGATCTTTTTCAGCTGCTCGGCAGCCGCCTTGGCCACCGCCAGCAGCTCACCGGCTGGCACTACCTTGTCGAGGAAGCCGGCATCCACTGCGCCTGCCGGGTCGAACATCTCGCCATTGATCACCGAGCGATGGAATGCCGACTTGCGCAGGCGATCACGTGCCAGCTCGATACCAGCGTGGTGCATGGTCATGCCGATCTGCACCTCGTTGAGGCCGATATGGAAAGGGCCCTCGACCCCGATGCGGTAATCCGACGACAAGAGCAGGAAGGCGCCCTTCGCGATGGCGTGCCCCGGGCAGGCGACGATGATCGGGAATGGATGCGCCAGCATGCGGCGGGAGAAGGTCGAGCCGGTGGCGACCAGTGCCATGGCATTCTGCGGGCTAGAGGTCATGACCTTGAGGTCGTAGCCACCGGAAAGGATGCCGGGCTGGCCGGTGAGGATGACGATGGCCCGGTCCTGCTCGGCGCGATCCAGCGCCGCATTGAGCGCCTCGAATACCGCAGGCGAGAGCGCGTTGACCTTGCCGTTGCAGAGCGTCAGCGTGGCGACGCCGTCTTCGAATTGGTAGGAGACCAGCTCAGTCATGACGAGATTCCTTGTTCTTGAAGTGCGCAGACGTTACCCAGCACCCGGGTTCAGGTAAAGCACGATGACCGACCGGCCGGTCACGCTTTGCGCCTGGAAACGGCGGCGCAGGCGGTCGGATGCCAGGGCTCAGGCGTCCAGTTCGAAGTCGGCCAGGGCCTGCGGATGCAGAATCGACTGCAACTCCGGATCGGCGATATGCAAACCGAAGGAGCCATCGGGCAGCCCACCGCAGATGCGATAAGGCGTGCCCTCCTCGTCCACGGTGATCCGCGCCAGGTCCAGATAACGCGGCGTGCAGCGCTGCTTTGCCGCATCGCGCAGCACCACGACCCGCGGGCGCAGCTGCAGCTGCTCGTGCTTTTCGACCACCACCGCCACTTCGCCGGTGTGCAGTTCGACCAGCGTGCCGACCGGGAAGGCGCCGAGCCAACGGATGAATTCGCGCACCAGCTCCTCGTCGAATTGCCGGCCACTGGCGCTGCGCAGGATCTCGAACGCCGACTGCACCGGTCGCGCGTAATCGTAGGCGCGATGACTGGTGATGGCATCGAACGCATCGACGATGGTGATGATGCGCGTCATGTAGGGAATCTGTGACGGCCCGGAGCCAAGCGGATAGCCAGTGCCATCGAGCCGTTCGTGATGACCGTAGGCGGCCTGCAGCGCCACCTGAGGTATGCCCGGCTGCGCCTGTAGCGCCTCCAGCCCGAACGCCGGATGGCGCTTGATCAGATCGAATTCCTCGGCGCTGAGTTTGCCCGGCTTGTTGAGAATCTCGGGATCGATGCGCATCTTGCCAACGTCATGCAGCAGTCCGGCCATGCCCAGCAGCTGCAGCTTGTCATCCGCCAGGCCGAGGTGATTGCCGAATCCCATCGCCATGATCGAAACGGACAGGCAGTGCAGGCTGGTATACAGGTCCTTGCTCTTCAGCCGGATCAGCCAGAGCATCGCGCTTTCATTGCGCAGCATGCTCGCCAGGTTGCGCTTGACCACGCCATGGCAGGCCCGCGTGTCGATCACTCGGCCATGCTGCACGTCGGCGAGAACCTGTTCGATCAGCTCAGAGCCGTCCCGATAAGCCGCGCGAGCCTCTTCTATCTCGCTGGCCAGTGGCTGCTGCGGCCGCTGCGGGGTCTTGCGTTCGCGCGGCGCCACGGCGGCGGGTGCGCCGTGCTGTAACCGAACCCGCCGCGTATCGTCGACATACACATACAGGCAGCACTCGCGCACGGCACGCATCTCGTCGGGCGTGAGCAGTGGAAATCCCTGAAAGGCGAAATTCGTTTCGCTCCATGGACGGTCCAGCTCACAGACGAACATGCCCAGTTCCAAGTTGGCCACCGCCACCCGACGTCGGGTAGGCACCACCAAGGTATCGGGATGGTTGTCTGACTCGCTTGTCAGTCTCATGGGACAGCCGCGCTCCATTCGCTTGCCTTCAACATAACCCAAGCGAACGCCGAGGTTGCAACTCAGTCTAGCGGAACGTGCAGCCCATCACCCGAGCGAAGCGGATTTGTTAAGCGCATGAATAAGTTAAAAAAGTTTTTGCCAAAGGCCATTCGTTCGATTACATTAGCGCGCCTCGACGGACATGAACCTCCGTCGATCCGGTGAGGTGTCCGAGCGGTTGAAGGAGCACGCCTGGAAAGTGTGTATACGAGAAATCGTATCGAGGGTTCGAATCCCTCCCTCACCGCCAGATCGAAGAAAAGCCCCTGACTTCCAAGAAGTCAGGGGCTTTTTCGTTTCGGGGTGCCTGTCGTCATGGCTGCCTCGCACTCAATGACTGGCGACCACCCCGCCGCATGTCCAGCAGCCGTTGCCAGTCCCCGCCACCTGTAGCATGTTCAAGGCGTTGCTTCACGACGGGATGCCTTGCCCATGAACGACCCATTTGATCTGCAGCGCTTTGTCGATGCCCAGCGCGACCACTACGAACAGGCGCTGCAGGAGCTGCGCGCCGGGCGAAAACGGACGCACTGGATGTGGTACGTATTCCCGCAACTGCATGGGCTGGGCCGTAGCGCCATGGCGCAGCGCTACGCCATTTCCGGGCGGGACGAAGCCCTCGCCTATCTGCAACACCCTTTGCTCGGGCCCCGCCTGCAGGCCTGCACCCAAGCTATGCTCGAACACCGGGCCACCAGCGCGCACCGGATTCTGGGCAGCCCGGACGATCTCAAGTTCCACTCCTGCATGACCTTGTTCGCCCGGACCGCGCAGCAGCCAACCTTGTTCGAAGACGCCCTGCAGGCCTTTTTCGACGGTCAGCCGGACAGGGCGACGCTGGAACGCCTGGACGGCTGCTGATCAGGAAGCGTCAGCACCGATCAAGGTTGCCCGGCCGCACCGCCAGTCGGGCCACCGGTCGCCGCACCGCCACTGCTGGATCCGGCAGCACCGTTACCGTCATCTGTTCCCAATCCACCCGGCGGGGTGACGCCGCCCGGGCTGGCGTTTCCATTGGCACCACCTGGCGTGCCCGGAGTCTGGGTTGCGCCGGGTGCAGGGGCAGTCCCGGCACCACCACTGGGCTGCTGCATATTGTCCTGGGCGCTGGGCAAGCCGGTCCCGGCCGGCGGGTTGGCGGTACCTGGAACGTTCGGCTGCGGATTGATCGCATCGCTCTGCACGCCGCCGCGATTGATGCCCTGCGTCTGATTCTGCGAGGCATCCGACTCGCGGATTCGGTTGATATCCCGGCCGATCTGCTGGCGATTGTCCTCCAAATCGGCGCCCATCTGATCACGCTCCTGCTGCAGCGTCATGTCCTGCTGCTGGGCGAAGGCGGCGGTGGATGCGGCACTGAGCAGCACCAACAGCGATAGCATTGGCTTGTTCATCGGTAGCCCTCCAGTTCTGTCTACTCATGGAAGACAACCTGAGGATGCGCTTGGCTCCCTTCTTCAGCCCGATTGCTGGTGTGGAACTTGCTTGCATCTTTCCGCCAGGGCCGAATGATCAGCGCGTCTCGTTTTCGCGGAGAGCTTTCTGGAAACCGCGGGCCGCGTGCCGTCTCAGCCATCGCGACAAGGCGACAATCCGCTACACAAAAGAATAAAAGGCCATGTCATGCTCAAGCAGAAGAAATTTCGTGAGGCGACACTGATCGTGATCGCCACGGCAGTGATCCTGATCCTGCCAAACCTGTCCCGCATATTCAGCTGAGCGCGCCCCACAGCGCGCCGCGAGGAGTCCGATAATGCGCGCTCTCACCCTACTGCTGCTCGGCGCTCTCGGCTTCGGCGCCAACGCCGGCGAGATCGACCAGGCCGCCGCCCTCAAGCTCCTGCAGCAACCGGAAACCGTGCTGATCGATGTTCGAACCGCGGACGAGTTCGCCGAAGGCGCCCTGCCCGGCGCGGTTCGCATCGAGACGCCGGACCTGGCCCGACACATCGGTGCCCTGGCGCCCGCCAAAGACACGCCCATCGTCGTCTATTGCCGTAGCGGCCGACGCTCTTCGGCCGCCCAGGACGTTCTCGAGGGGCTCGGCTACAGCCGCGTCGTCAACGCCGGCGCCTACGAAACGCTCGCCCCGGCGTTCAGCCCCGACTGATCCTGCTCTCACGCCGCACTAGGCACCCACCTTCGGCAGACCACCGACAAGGGAACTTCTGCGCAGCGAGGACCACTGAAAAACGTGGTCTTCGCCGCATTCATGCGCACCCTTACCGGAGGATTGGATGAACTGGGACGCCCTGCTAAACGAGACTTTCTGGATCAACCTGGCCATCGTGCTGGGCATCACCATCGCCAGCTTTCTGGTCCTGCGCACCATTCTAGGCATCGTGACCCGACGCCTGAGCAAGCTGGCGACCGGAGCGAAGACCAAGTTTCTCGGCATCGCAGCTGAACTGCTTTCGCGCACCAGCAACCTGCTGATCCTGGCTTTCTCACTGCTCATCGCCCTGAAGACGGTCGAATTGTCGCCACGCTGGGAATCGACCATGTCCCATGGCTGGTTCATCGCCCTGGCGTTCCAGATCGCCCTGTGGATGGATACCGGCGTGCGCCTGTGGATGGAGAGCCTGACCCGCGACGGCAAGGCGCGTAATCCGGTGACCACGACTATCATCGGCATCATGATCCGCATCGTGGTCTGGACCATGATGCTGCTGTCGATCCTGGCCAACCTGGGCGTCGACATCACCGCCATGATCGCCAGCCTCGGCGTCGGCGGTATCGCCATCGCGCTGGCCGTGCAGACGCTGCTCAGCGACATCTTCGCCTCGCTGTCCATCGGCGTGGACAAGCCCTTCGAGATCGGCGACTTCGTGGTGTTCGGCGAGGTGGCCGGCAACATTGAGCATATCGGCCTGAAGACCACCCGCATCCGCGCCCTGAGCGGCGAGCAGGTGGTGATCGCCAACGCCGACCTGCTGCGCCAGATCGTGCACAACTACAAGCGCATGAACACGCGGCGGATCGTCTTCAAGTTCGGCATCACCTACAACACGCCGACAGAGAAGGTGAAGGAAGTCGCCGCCCTGGTGAAACGCATCATCGAGGGCATCGAGGTGGCCAAGTTCGATCGCGCGCATTTCCTGGGGTTCGACGACAGCCAGCTGACCTTCGAAGTCGTCTACATCATGCAGGTATCGGACTACAACCGGTACATGGACACCCAGCAGGCGATCAACCTGGCTCTGCTCGAAGGTCTGCGCGAAATGGACGTGCAGTTCGCCTTCCCGACCCGCAGCGTCGAGTTCATTGGCGGGCGACTGCCCGAGGTCAGCGTGGCCGGTGTGCCGCAGGAGAAAGCGGCCAACCAGCCCGCCGGCGATGCCGAAAGCCAACCGCGCGGGATCCAGCCCAGCACCTGATGAATCACCCGCCGCAGGCCGACGGCCTGCGGCGACACCGCGTCCCACGCCCGCTCGGCCGCGAGCGCCTATGCTGAAGACGGAAGCATTTCACCCATAAAGGACAAGACTCATGACGCTGCTCTGGCTGTTGGTACTCCTGCTCGGCATCGCCGTGCTCGCCCACCTGCGCGTAGCGCCCCGGCTGGCACTGGCGATCGTCGCCACCTACCTGATCTTCATGACCGCGGCGGAAACCTCCGGGGTGGTGGTGCTCCTGCTCTGGCTGGTGCTGATCGCCGTGGCCGTGCCACTGCTCGTCGCCGATGTGCGCCTGCGCTATTTCAGCGGCCCTATGTTCGACTGGTTCAAGAAAGTCCTACCGCCGATTTCCGCCACCGAGCGCGACGCCATCGACGCCGGCACCGTCTGGTGGGATGGCGAGCTGTTCAGCGGCCGCCCGGATTGGGACACCCTGCTCGGCTATCCGAAGGCCCGTCTTACGAATGAAGAACAGGCCTTTCTCGACGGCCCAACCGAAACCCTCTGTGCGCTGGCCAGCGAATGGGACATCGCCCAACGGATGGACCTGCCGCCCGCCGCCTGGGACTACATCAAGGCCGAAGGCTTCTTTGCCCTGATCATCCCCAAGGAATATGGCGGCAAGGGCTTCTCCGCCTATGCCCATTCGCAGATCGTGATGAAGCTAGCCACCCGCAGCGGCGACCTTGCCAGCACCGTGATGGTGCCCAACTCCCTCGGCCCGGCCGAGTTGCTGATGCACTACGGCACCGAGGAGCAACGCAACCACTACCTGCCACGCCTGGCCAACGGCACCGACATCCCCTGCTTCGCCCTCACCGGCCCCTACGCCGGGAGCGATGCGGGCGCCATGAACGACAGCGGCGTGATCTGCCGCGGCCAATGGCAAGGCGAGGAAGTGCTCGGCCTGCGCCTGAACTGGGAGAAGCGCTACATCACCCTCGGCCCGGTGGCGACGCTGCTCGGCGTGGCCTTCAAGACCTACGACCCGGACCACCTGCTGGGCGATGAAGAAGAGCTCGGCATCAGCCTGGCACTGATCCCCACCGACACGCCCGGCGTTGAGATCGGCCGTCGCCATCTGCCACTGGGCGCAGCCTTCATGAATGGGCCGAATTGGGGCAAGGACGTCTTCGTGCCACTGGAAGCCATCATCGGCGGCCGCGACATGATCGGCAAAGGCTGGATGATGCTGATGAACTGCCTGTCGGTCGGCCGCTCGATCTCCCTGCCGGCGACCGGCACCAGCGCCGCCAAGGTCTGCAGCTACGTGAGCGGTCGCTATGCACAGGTCCGCGAGCAGTTCAACGTGCCGCTCGCCGCCTTCGAAGGCATCCAGGAACCGCTGGCGCGCATCGGCGGCAACGCCTGGCTGATGGACGCGGCACGTATCCTCACCGCCAACGCCGTCGACCTGGGCGAAAAGCCCTCGGTGCTGTCGGCCATTCTCAAGTACCACCTCACCGAACGCGGCCGCGCCTGCATCACCGACGCCATGGATATCCACGGCGGCAAGGGCATCATCCTCGGCCCGAACAACTACCTCGGGCGGATGTGGCTGTCGGCGCCGATCTCCATCACCGTGGAAGGTGCCAATATCCTCTCGCGCAACCTGATGATCTTCGGTCAGGGCGCGATCCGCTGCCATCCGTTCGTGCTGCGGGAAATGGAGCTGGTCCATGAGCCGGACCGCGACGCCGCGGTGAACAAGTTCGACGACCTGCTGATGCAGCACATCGGCTTCGCCGTCAGCAACACGGCCAGCACCCTGCTGCTGGGCCTGAGCTTCGGCCTGATGGGGCGAGTGCCCGGCACCGCCGTGACGCAGCCCTACTTCCGCGCGCTCAACCGCATCGCCGCAGCCTTCGCCATGCTGGCCGATCTGTCGATGATGCTGCTGGGCGGCGAGCTCAAGCGTCGCGAACGGCTGTCCGCGCGCCTGGGCGACGTGCTCAGTCATCTCTACCTCGCCTCGGCTGCGCTCAAGCAGTTCCACGACCTCGGCCACCCGGCCGAACAGGAGCCGCTGCTGCGCTGGGCGCTGGAGGACTGCCTGGAGAAAGCCGAAAGCGCGCTGCAGGAAGTGCTGGCCAACTTCCCCAACCGCATTCTCGGGCACCTGCTGCATGCCCTGGTGTTCCCCTTCGGTGCACGGCACAAGGGGCCGTCCGACGCGCTGGATGCCGAAGTCGCCGCTCTGCTCGGCCGCCCCGAGGGCGATCCGGCGCTGGAGCGCATCCTCGACGGCATGTATCGCCCGCAGGACCCCGAGCAGCCTCTGGGCGCGCTGAAGCATGCCTTCGACGCCCTGGCCGCCAGCCAGGGTGCGGCGAAGAAGCTGGCCAGGGCGATGAAAGGCGGCACGCTGCGACCGTTGCCGGGCGAACATCCGATCGATGCAGCGCTGACCGCCGGCGCGCTCGATCCGGCCGAAGCCGAACAGCTGCGCATGGCCGAGCTGGCGCGCCGCAAGGTGATCGACGTGGATGACTTCGCCAAGGAAGAGCTGACGCTGGATGAAGGCCGGATTCGTTGATGGAGATTGGGGCGCGGGCACTACGTAGCATTCGCGTAGGGTGGGCTTCAGCCCACCAGCCCTCGCCCTCGCCACAGCTTCCAGCGGGCTGAAGCCCGCCCTGCCACAGCTGTGGGAACGTCAGCTCAATCCACGTGCTGTCGCGGCCAGACCAGACTGAAACGCGCGCCACCGAGCTCGCTGTGCCCGACCTGGGAACGGCCGCCATGCCAGTAGATGATGCGTCGCACGATGGACAGGCCCAGCCCATGCCCGCCCGACGCACGGGTGCGGCTGTCGTCCAGACGCAGGAATGGCGTGAAGACCTTTTCCCAGTCCGCTTCCGGCACACCGGGGCCGTCGTCGTCCACATCCAGCCGCGCCGTTTGCCCGTTGATGACGAAGCTGACCCGTACCTGTCGCTCGGCATGGCGCATGGCATTGGTGATGAGGTTGCTCAGCGCGCGGCGCAGGTATTGAGGCTCGGCATCGGCCCAACCGCTGCCGTCTTCGGCGACCACGCACTCGCCGCGATCGACGCTGATATCCGGGCGCAAGGGGGCCAGTTCGCCGATCACCTGATCGACCAGCGCCCCCAGCTCCACCTGCTGGAAACTCAGGTTCGGCGAACCGCGCTCCAGCCGTGAATACACCAGCATCTCGTCCACTAGCGCATCGAGGTCATCGATGTCGCCATCCATGCCGGCCAGGTACTTCTGCCTCGCCTCGTCGGTCTGGGCCTCGGCGGTCATCTCCAGGCCGAAGCGCAGGCGCGCGACGGGAGTGCGCAGCTCGTGGGCGACGGCGCTGACCATCTCCCGCTGTACTGCCAGCAAGCGCTGCAGATGCTTGGCCATGCCATTGAAGGCCGCCGCCAGTCGGCCCACCGAGTCGGTGCCGACATCCGGCACGCGGGTTTCCAGATTGCCCGCCGCGATGCGCGTGGCTGCGCTTTCCAGCACGCTCAGGCGCTGCTCGAGCTGGCGCACCAGCAGATAGACCGTCAGGCCGATCAGCGACAGCCCGAGCACACCGATCAGTACCAGCAGCTGCGGCGGATAGGGATTCATCTGATGCAGCGGGCCGAGCTGCATGATCCAGCGCGTACCGGCGATGGCGGCGAACACGCGCACGGCATCACCGCCGCGGGCCAGGGCCATCACGGTATCGCCTTCGTCCAGGCGTCTGCGCTGATCGTCGTCGAGGTTGGCATTGTCGCGGGTCAGCAGCTCCAGATCGAAGCCGAAGCCGCGCGCCTGCTTCAGCTCGGCGAGCCGCCTGGGCTGCTCCGCTTCGGGATAGCGGATCAGCTCGTCGATCAGCAGATAGATGGTGGCGCGCGCCAGCTGCTCGCTCAGCTGCTCCACCTCGCCGGTGAGCACCAGCCGATCGCGGGCGCTGACCAGGCTGAATACCGTGGTGCTGCGCGGCCGGATCTGCTCGACCAGCACCTGCCCGCGTAGAAGGCGCGCCTCCAGCCGGCTATCCAGGCTGACATCGTCCAGCGTCCGTACCCGCAGCGGAATGCCCAGCAGCCGCCCCCAGAGGTTGGCGGCCTGGCGCCGCTCGACGGGCGTCATGCTGCTCATGTTGTGCGCCATCAGGCGGAAGGTGCCGCTGGCCAGGCGCTCGCGGTGATCGTCGGCGCGAAACTGGTTGAGCAGATGCAGCCCGCCGGCGCCGAGCAGCGCGACCAGCACCAGCACGCCGAGCATGCCGCCGTAGATGCGCAGGAAGATCGAATTCATGGAGAACGGCGCTACACCAGCGCCGCAGCCGCTTCGGAAACGAACAGATAGCCCTTGCCGCGCACCGTCTTGATCAGCCTGGGGTGATCCGGGTCATCGCCGATCTTCGGGCGGATACGCGAAATGCGCACATCGATGGAGCGGTCCTGGCCGTCGTATTCGATGCCGCGCAACTGGGCGAAGATTTCTTCACGGGAGAGGATGCGCCCGGGGTTGGACGTGAGCAGCCAGAGCAGATCGAACTCGGCGCCGGTCAGCTCGATCTGGTGTTCGCGCAACCAGGCCTCGCGCAGGGCGCTGTCGATCACCAGCGGGCCGAACTGCAGGCGCTTGGCGCTGGCCGGCACTTCCGCCTCTCGGCGCCGCAACAGGGCGCGGATGCGCGCCAGCAGCAGCCGCGGCCGCACCGGCTTGCAGACGTAATCGTCGGCGCCGGTTTCCAGCCCCAGCACCTGATCGAGATCATCGGCCCGCGCGGTGAGCATGAGGATCGGCCCATCGTAGCGGTCGCGCACCCGTCGGCAGATAGACAGGCCGTCTTCGCCGGGCAGCATCAGATCGAGCACCACCAGGTCCGGACGCTCCTCGATGATGCGCTCGACCGCACAGGCGCCGTCCGACTCGATCGACACCTCGAAGCCGCCATTGCCGTGCAGATACTCCTGCGTCAGCTCGGCCAGTCGCCGATCGTCCTCGACGATGAGAATACGCCACGTCTCTTGTTCCATCCCCGCCCCCTGTCTACGCGTCAGGCCACAAACCGAACAGCGCGCATTGTACCTAACGCCTGCCCGCGCACGATGCACAAAAAACGTGCAGGGGCAAACACAACATCTAGTGTCGGCCCAATCCGTGAAAATGCGCCCGGCGGTGCGTATTTCGTCGGCTTTCGCGCAGGCGCCGAAGCCATGCGGGCTGTGGCCGGGCGCTGTGCTTTAACCCACAAAGGGCTCACACCTTATCCACAGCTTATCCCCGGAGGCGGTCTTGCATTGGCCCCGAGCCAGCATTATCTTGTCGCCTCTGCGCGTCTCAGCCCCTAGATGTTGGGTTCTGGCACGCGAAACGACACAAGTGAAGAAATATCGAGCCGGGCGCGCAGCCCTCCTCCCGATCAGTTCTGCAACATTGTTCGGCGCCTCAGGTCAAGCGCAACAGCAAGACCGCAAGGCCGCCATGACGACTTCAAGCCCGGATCTAGTAGCTGTGCTCGGAGCCACGACAAAACACAACATATTGTGTTGACAGTTCCTCCATCCTGATTATCCTTCCGGACACCGACTCCGCCAGCGAATGGCCAGGGTCACGTTTTCCTTGCGACACACATGCGCCCGCCATGCGGGGCATGGCTTATGCAACAGACAACGCCGTGCTCAATCGAGCCCGCAGACAGATAGAACCGCGACCAGAAGAGAATCCGGAGCCCCCATGCAAAACCAATCCACTCGCGAGAACCCGCTATCAGCCGATGCACCGGATCTGGCGGCTACCGCCCCGGGCCAGCTGCGCGTGATCAAGCGCAACGGCACTGTCGTCCCCTATACCGATGACAAGATCACCGTCGCCATCACCAAGGCCTTCCTCGCAGTAGAAGGCGGCACCGCCGCCGCTTCGTCGCGCATCCACGACACCGTCGCGCGCCTGACCGAGCAGGTCACCGCCACTTTCAAGCGTCGCATGCCGTCCGGCGGCACCATTCATATCGAAGAAATCCAGGACCAGGTCGAACTGGCCCTGATGCGTGCCGGCGAGCAGAAGGTTGCCCGTGACTACGTGATCTACCGTGAAGCCCAGGCCAACAAGCGCAAGGCCAGCGCCGGCAGCGACATCGCCCAGCCGCACCCGAGCATCCGCATCACCACCGCCGGCGGTGAACTGCAGCCGCTGGACATGGGCCGCCTGCAAACCATCATCAAGGAAGCCTGCGAAGGCCTGGCCGAGGTCGACAGCGCCCTGATCGAGCGCGAAACCCTGAAGAACCTCTACGACGGCGTGGCCGAGAAGGACGTCAACACCGCCCTGGTGATGACCGCCCGCACCCTGGTCGAGCGTGAGCCGAACTACAGCCAGGTCACCGCGCGTCTGCTGATGGACACCCTGCGTGCCGAAGCCCTGGGCTTCCTCGGCGTAGCCGAGTCCGCCACTCACCACGAGATGGCCGATCTCTACGCCAAGGCCCTGCCGGCCTACATCGAGAAAGGCGTCGAGTTCGAACTGCTCGATTCCAAGCTCAAGAGCTACGACCTGGCCAAGCTGGGCGCCGCGCTCAACCATGAGCGTGACCAGCAGTTCACTTACCTCGGCCTGCAGACCCTGTACGACCGCTACTTCATCCACAAGGACAACGTCCGCTTCGAGCTGCCGCAGATCTTCTTCATGCGCGTCGCCATGGGCCTGGCCATCGAGGAAGAGCAGAAAGAAGCCCGCGCCATCGAGTTCTACAACCTGTTGTCGTCCTTCGACTACATGGCCTCGACGCCGACCCTGTTCAACGCCGGCACCCTGCGTCCGCAGCTGTCCTCGTGCTACCTGACCACCGTGCCGGACGACCTGGGCGGCATCTACGACGCCATCCGCGACAACGCCCTGCTCTCCAAATTCGCCGGCGGCCTGGGCAACGACTGGACCCCGGTGCGCGCGCTGGGCGCCTACATCAAGGGCACCAACGGCAAGTCCCAGGGCGTCGTGCCCTTCCTCAAGGTGGTCAATGACACCGCCGTGGCGGTCAACCAGGGCGGCAAGCGCAAGGGCGCGGTCTGCGCGTACCTGGAAACCTGGCACCTGGACATCGAGGAATTCCTCGAACTGCGCAAGAACACCGGCGACGACCGTCGCCGCACCCACGACATGAACACCGCCAACTGGATTCCCGACCTGTTCATGAAGCGCGTGTTCGACGATGGCCCCTGGACCCTGTTCTCCCCGAGCGACGTGCCGGACCTGCACGACCTCACCGGCAAGGCCTTCGAGGAGCGCTACGAGTACTACGAGGAGCTGACCAAGTACGGCAAGCTCAAGCTGTTCAAGACCATCCAGGCCAAAGACCTGTGGCGCAAAATGCTCTCGATGCTGTTCGAGACCGGCCACCCGTGGCTGACCTTCAAAGACCCGTGCAACCTGCGCAGCCCGCAGCAGCACGTCGGCGTGGTTCACAGCTCCAACCTGTGCACCGAGATCACCCTGAACACCAACAAGGACGAGATCGCCGTCTGCAACCTGGGCTCGATCAACCTGGTCAACCACATCGTCGACGGCAAGCTGGATTCGGCCAAGCTGGAGCGCACCGTGCGCACCGCTGTGCGCATGCTCGATAACGTCATCGACATCAACTACTACAGCGTGCCGCAGGCGCAGAACGCCAACTTCAAACACCGCCCGGTGGGTCTGGGCATCATGGGCTTCCAGGACGCACTGTACCTGCAGCACATCGCCTACGGCTCCGATGCCGCCATCGACTTCGCCGACCAGTCCATGGAAGCCATCAGCTACTACGCCATCCAGGCCTCCTGCGACCTGGCCGACGAGCGCGGCGCCTACTCCAGCTTCGACGGCTCGCTGTGGTCCAAGGGCATCCTGCCGCTGGATTCCCAGCAGATCCTCATCGAGGCCCGTGGCCAGAAGTACATCGATGTCGACCTGTCCGAATCGCTGGACTGGGCGCCGATCCGCGAGCGCGTGAAGAAAGGCATCCGCAACTCCAACATCATGGCCATCGCCCCGACCGCGACCATCTCCAACATCGTTGGCGTGTCGCAGTCCATCGAGCCGACGTACCAGAACCTGTACGTCAAATCGAACCTGTCCGGCGAGTTCACCGTGATCAACCCGTACCTGGTCCACGACCTCAAGGCCCGCGGCCTGTGGGACCCGGTGATGGTCAACGACCTCAAGTACTACGACGGCTCCGTACAGCAGATCGAGCGCATCCCGCAGGATCTGAAAGACCTGTACGCCACCGCCTTCGAAGTGGAGACCCGCTGGATCGTCGACGCCGCCAGCCGCCGCCAGAAGTGGATCGACCAGGCCCAGTCGCTGAACCTCTACATCGCCGGCGCCTCGGGCAAGAAGCTCGACGTGACCTACCGCATGGCCTGGTACCGTGGCCTGAAAACCACCTACTACCTCCGTGCCCTGGCCGCGACCAGCACCGAGAAGTCCACCATCAACACCGGCAAGCTGAACGCCGTGTCCAGTGGTGGCAGCGAGGCGGCGAACTCCGCCAGCGCCGCGCCGGCTGCAGAGCCGAAGCCGGCTCCGGTGCCGCTGGCGTGTTCCATCGATAACCCCGACTGCGAAGCCTGCCAGTAACAAAGGGAGGCGGACGCATCTGGACGGCGATCGCCGCGTTGCCTGCCGAGCCGGACCCCATCACGTACAACTGTACGCTCAGGGGTTCCGACTCGACAGGCGCCTTGCGCTCACTCGCCCAGCTCCGCCCTCGCACCGAGTGGTGCTGATTCGTAGGGTGGATGCCGCTTTGCGCATCCACCCTGCCCCCACTCCCACGGTCAGGAATGACCAACAATTCCGCGCTTTTGCGTGCAAACCAAAAGCCACCCAAATACATCCGACCGGCCAAGCCCCGGTCCCCGATCAGGAGCAATCGCACATGCTGAGCTGGGACGAATTCGACGAAGAAGAAACCACCACCGCCGCGCCGGCCACCGCTGCCGCGCAGCCGGCAAGCCAGACCGCCGCCAAGCTGGACAACGAAGCCGCCGGTTCCGTAGAAGAAGCCCGCGCCGTTGCCGCTGACGACTCCGACGCCATCGCCCGCGCCAAGCGCGCGCTGGACGAGCTGGACGTGCGCGAAGGCCTCAACGAACTGGAAGGCGAAGCCGCCCGCGTGCGCGTCGACGAGAAGCGCATGATCAACGCCCGCGCCGACCTCAACCAGCTCGTCCCCTTCAAGTACGACTGGGCCTGGCAGAAGTATCTGGATGGTTGCGCCAACCACTGGATGCCGCAGGAAGTGAACATGAACGCCGACATTGCCCTGTGGAAGAGCAAGGACGGCCTCAGCGAAGACGAGCGCCGCATCGTCAAGCGCAACCTCGGCTTCTTCTCCACCGCCGACAGCCTGGTCGCCAACAACCTCGTGCTGGCCACCTACCGCCTGATCACCAACCCCGAGTGCCGCCAGTACATCCTGCGCCAGGCCTTCGAAGAGGCGATCCACACCCACGCCTACCAGTACTGCATCGAGTCGCTGGGCATGGATGAAGGCGAGATCTTCAACATGTACCACGAGATCCCGAGCGTCGCGAAAAAGGCCAGCTGGGGCCTCAAGTACACCCGCTCCATCTCCGACCCGACCTTCCAGACCGGCACCCCGGAGACCGACAAGCAGTTCCTGAAGAACCTCATCGCCTACTACTGCGTACTCGAAGGCATCTTCTTCTATTGCGGCTTCACCCAGATCCTCTCCATGGGCCGCCGCAACAAGATGACCGGCACCGCCGAGCAGTTCCAGTACATCCTGCGTGACGAGTCCATGCACCTGAACTTCGGCATCGACATGATCAACCAGATCAAGATCGAGAACCCGCACCTGTGGGACGCCGAAATGAAGGACGAAGCGACCCAGATGATCCTCCAGGGCACCCAGCTGGAAATCGAATACGCCCGCGACACCATGCCCCGTGGCGTCCTCGGCATGAACGCCGCAATGATGGAGGACTACCTCAAGTTCATCGCCAACCGCCGTCTAACGCAGATTGGCCTGAAGGAAGAGTACCCGGGCACCACCAACCCGTTCCCGTGGATGAGCGAGATTATGGACCTGAAGAAGGAGAAGAACTTCTTCGAGACGCGGGTTATTGAGTATCAGACTGGTGGGGCGTTGAGCTGGGATTAAGGCTTTCCCCTCGTAGACAATTCAAACCTGCATGGACGCTGGTTTTTTAAGAAAGCCCCGTCTAAATCGGGGCTTTTTTACGCAAGGACTCACAATGATGTGGCCGTTTAACAGGAAAACCTCCAAAAACACCTTTACGCCGCCGAGCCTCGACGAGATCAAGAAACGAGCCCGAATACTTGTCATCGACGACAATGACTTCGCTTATGAGCCATTATTCAAGCGAGACGGGTATACCGTCGAAAAGTGGGATGACATTCAGAGCCTTGAGAAGCTCGAAAACAATTTCTACGACTTGATCCTGCTAGACATTCAAGGAGTTGGCCAGGCAGAGTCGGAGGAAGAGGGATTTGGAATACTCAAACATATCCGCTCCCAGTCGCCCGCGCAAATAGTCATCGCATTTTCAAATGCAGATTGGTCTTTGAAATATCAGCAATTTTTCGACCTCGCTGATCGAAAACTAGCAAAGAGCCAGGACTACGTAGAGTTCAAAAGAACTGTTGATGAACTCTTAGCCCAGCGATTCAACCCTGAGTTCTACATCAATAAAATCGAAAACCTAGGCACCCTGAGCTCTTCTGAAAAAACGCGCATAATCGAAGCGGCGCGCAGCTCTATGATAATTGGAGATGTTACGCCCACAAAAAACTCTACCAAAGGCCTATCAAAAGAAGACGCACAACTTGTCATTGCAGTTATCCAAACTGCCATAGCGGTAATGACAATATGAACAAAATTGCGCTACCCAGCCACAGCGAAGGGAAAAAGAACGACGGACAAATAATGAAGTGGCCAGACAGATGCCACACGTGCAAAACCCAGGAATGCCAGTTCGCAACACCGGAAATTTCGTTATGTTCTTATGGATTCAATTACGTAAAAATTGACGATCTCTTTCTCGCTGGCTTTATCTGCCCTGATCACTCGTCGTCTTCCCCAGCCAAATCGAAAAATCTGAAACAATCGAAAAGTCAAGCAATAAGCACACATCAGCTTAATCAACAAATTGCCTTTCTGAAGGGATTGTCCAGCAAAAAACAACAAGTCCAGGAAGCCTTAAAAAACGAAGCCCGCGAAGAATTTCTAAACACAGAATCATTCAAGGATGAGTTCATTTACGAAATACGCGAAGACATTCTTCGAGGGTTATCTTTCGTTCATGACTACAAGCAAATCAACGCAACTATTTCACAAAATATAAACGTGATAATAGAGACAAACTGTTCCGGTAACGATTTCGAGCAGAAATTAGAAAAGGCCTCACAACAAGAGCAAGCAATCTATTGGGCCAGTAAGTTTCTACAGGAAAAGCTCAATGTTGCTAAATACCTCCTAAATCCCGATTGGATTACGCGCGAGAGCGAAAAAGTCTCCTTTCGCTTTCACGGACTGACATTAAAATACATACGACTCTACACCGACCTATTCAAGAAAAAAGGGATAAACCTTCAGGTCAGCGGCACGAACTACAAAAATATAGTCGCCAACCCTGAAGCGATTTCAGTGATTGTGCAGACATTTCTAGATAACGCCCATAAGTACTCCAAAAAAAATGGCAAAGTAGATGTGTTCTTCTCTGACGAACAAGACCATGTACTTTTTCTCGTCGGGTCTTACGGTCCTAGAATCCGCGACGACGAACGGGATTTGATCTTCCAGCCTTTCAAGCGAGCGAGAGATGCCATCAAAAGCCAGGAGGAAGGCGCGGGCTATGGACTATATATCTCTCAGTTAATAGCCAACCGCATTGGAACAGTTATCGAAATGGAGCAGGATCCACAACTTAAAGAACGGCAAGGACACTGGACCGTATTCTCCATCCGAATACCAACAAATACTTGGAGATGAGCGAGTAGCCTTAAATTCACTACGACGCTATAAAGCAATGGAGAAGCATCAACAATGAAACAGTCTATAATTAAAATTTTCCTCATCATAGCAGCAGTCTTTACGATTAATACCACAGCGCTGGCAGCTCCTCACTTCTCCAGCCTAGAATGTACGATAAAGGACGTCAGGTCGATGGACAGATATGGGATGTTCAACGACGGAGAATGGTTTGATAAAAACAAGGTAGGAAAGATCTTTCACGTCGACCGTATATCGGGCAATATCCTTGGCGAGCCTCTTAATAACAGCCACTCACTAGAGAAAATCGTTAAGGACCAAGTAAGCAGCCATCAGTCCTACGTCGTTATCAGCCACGATGGCGAACTCACTTCAGGTGTAAACACTTTACATGTATGGTTGTCCGCGATTGAAGAAATTGAGAAGAACGGTTACCCATTTATATATACACCTGACACCCTCCGCACGTTCTATTCCGGCACTTGCCGTATAAAATAACAGGCGAGTAGCGAGATAGCCTGGAAAACGCTCGTGGAAAAGGCTTCGCCGTTTTCCACCCTGCGCTGCGGCGAATTAGCCAGTCAGCTCACACAACCCACCCGGCACGGCCATCACCCATTCCCTCACCGCCCGAACCGTCGGATCATCCCGACGGCTCTCCGGGTACACGAGATGAAACGTAAGCGCTCCATAAACCCCACCTGCCTATAGCCCGCAGATCAGCGGATGCTGAACTCCTGTTTTCTCTGGAGTTCATCCCATGATGCGTCCCGACGCCAAGGTCCAAAAGGTTTATCTGTATCCCAAGCCTGTCGACTTCCGCAAATCCATCAACGGACTGGCTGCGCTGGTCGAGCTGGACATCAAGGTGGAAGTGTTCAACCCGGTGCTGTTCGTGTTCCTCAATCGCACCCGCAGCCAGGTCAAGATTCTCTACTGGGAGCGCAATGGCTTCTGCCTGTGGCTCAAGCGTCTGGAAGCCGAGCGCTTCAAGACCAAACCCGATGGCGGTGACGAGGCCATTGAGCTGACGGTCGACGAACTGAACTGGCTGCTCGACGGCATCGACCTGTGGCGTAACCGCCCGCACCAGATACTGACGCCGCGCTTCGTGACCTGAGCTGGGGCGGTTGCAGAAGCTGAGTGCAACACGGTTATTGATTTGAAGCTGGAGCATGATGCCGCATAGCCATGGCTTCCTGCATCACCTCGCCCATGACTTCGATCGGGCACTTGAAATCGAAGCGTTTACGGGCGCATATTCAGCTCCAAGGCGATGGCATTCAATTGCTCTTGACTGTGTACCGACAAGTCAGTCCCCTTGGGCAGGTACTGGCGGATCAGGCCGTTGATGTTTTCGTTGCTACCGCGCTGCCAGGGGCTGTGCGGGTCGCAGAAGTAAATAGCGACCCCTGTCTGCTGGGTGATTTCAGCATGCCGCGCCATCTCCCGGCCCTGGTCGTAGGTCATGCTCTTGCGCATCGCCAGCGGCATGCTGTCGAGCGCTGCACTGAAGCCCTCCATCGCCGAGGTCGCCGTTGCGTCGTTCATCTTCATCAGCATCAGGTAGCCACTGGTGCGCTCCACCAACGTGCCTACCGACGAGGCGTTGGCCTTACCCTTGATCAGGTCGCCCTCCCAATGCCCCGGCATCAGCCGGTCTTCGATCTCTGGCGGGCGAACATGAATGCTGACCATCTCAGGGATCTGGCCGCGCCGATCCACGCCACCAGAGCGCGGCCGGCGCGTCGTCTTGCCTTGGCGCAGGCAGACGATCAGCTCCTTGCGCAACTCGCCGACCGGCAAGGCATAGATCGCGTTATAGATCGTCTCACGACAGACGTAGGCATCTCTGAGGTTGGGTATGGTCATGCTGCGCAGCTTGCCGGCAATCTGCTCGGGAGACAAACGCTTACGCAGCATGTGGGCCACCAGTTCGAAGCGCTCGCTGCCCGGCACAAGCTTGCGCTTGGGGCGACAAACCTGGCGCCGAATGTTCATCTGTTGCTGGGCGCAGCGGGCCGAGTAAGCACCACTACTGCCTCGATTGCGCTTCAGCTCTCGGCTGATGGTCGAGGGCGACCTGTCAATCAGGCGAGCAATGCCGCGCAGGCTGAAGCCTTGAGCTTGACTGAGTTGAATGATGGCGCGCTCTTCGACGCTGAGTTCGGAATAGGACATAGGGGCAGCACCGTACCGGAAAGGTCAGGTGTTGCACTCAGTTTTCGCGGCCGCCTGGTATAATCCACGGCCATGATCGCCGTGCCCGAATCCCTTCCTGACGACCCAATCCTGCTCAAGCATTTACTGCTGCTGGCCAGTGAACAGGCGGCTGCGAAAGATGCTCGCATAGAACAACTTCAAGAACAGGTCGCCCTGCTGCGCCACAAGCTGTTCTCGCCCAAGTCCGAGCGCAGCCCTGAAGATGCCGACTCACCGCAGTTGGCCATGTTCAACGAGGCCGAAGAGCTGATCGAAGCGCTGGCCGCCGAGCCAGCCGAAGCCGAAGCCGAAGAAGTCGTTGCGCCGGTCAAGCGCCGTGGCAAACGCAAGCCGCTGCCGGCCAACCTGCCGCGTGTGGAGGTCATCCATGAGCTGCCCGAGCATGAGCGCACCTGCGTCTGCGGTGCCTGCAAGCAGGTGATCGGCGAGGAGACCAGCGAGCAGCTGGAGATCATCCCGATGCAGGTGCGGGTCATCCGCCACATCCGCAAGACCTATGCCTGCAAGGCCTGCGAAGCTGCGCCGGTCATCGCCGACAAGCCGGCCCAACTGATCGAGAAGAGCCTGGCCAGCCCCAGCGTATTGGCGATGCTGCTGACCACCAAGTACGCCGACGGCATCCCGCTGTACCGCTTCGAGAGGATGCTCAGCCGCCACGGCGTCGACATCCCACGGCAGACGCTGGCGCGTTGGGTGATCCAAAGTGGCGAGCAACTGCAACCGCTGCTCAACCTGATGCGCGACAAACTGTTCGAATACCCCGTGTTGCACTGCGACGAAACGCGTCTGCAGGTGCTGGCATGAACCGGGACGCGACCCCTCGGCACAATCCTGGATGTGGGTGCAAAGCGGTGGGCCGCCGGACAAGCCGGTGATCCTTTTCGACTACACAGCCAGCCGTGCGCAGGAGGTGCCGCTACGCCTGCTCGATGGCTACCGCGGCTACCTGATGACCGACGACTACGCCGGCTACAACGCCGTGGCCGTGCAAGAGGGCATCGAGCGGTTGGCCTGCTGGGCGCATGCGCGGCGCAAGTTCGTCGAGGCGCAGAAAGTGCAGCCCAAGGGCAAGACCGGCCGTGCCGACATGGCGCTGAACCTGATCAACAAGCTTTACGGCATCGAGCGCGATCTTAAAGAGGTCGACGACAGCGAACGCCTGGCCGTCCGCCAGCAACGCAGCCAGCCGCTGCTCGACCAACTCAAGGCCTGGCTGGACAAAACCCAGCCGCAGGTCGCTGGGCAGACGGCCTTGGGCAAGGCGGTGAACTACCTGGCCAGCAACTGGAGCAGGCTGGTGCGCTACATCGAAGGTGGGCATCTACCGATCGACAACAACCGCGCCGAGAACGCCATCCGACCGTTCGTCATCGGCCGCAAGAATTGGCTGTTCAGCGACACGCCCAAGGGTGCCACGGCCAGCGCGCAGATCTACAGCCTGATCGAAACCGCGAAAGCCAACGGGCAGGAGCCCTACGCCTGGCTGCGCCACATCCTTGAACACCTGCCTGCGGCACAGAGCGTCGAAGACTACGAAGCGCTGCTGCCGTGGAACTGCTCGCCAGCTTCTGCCTCTGCTTCCTGAAAACAAACCCGTCCGCCAGGACGGGGTTTATGGAGCGCTTACGATGAAACGGCTTGCCCTCCATCTCCGGCCCGAACGGTTGCACCAGCCGCCCTTCCCTCAGTTCGTCCTCAATCAACTGCCGACTCATCAGCGCCACGCCCTGCGCACCGATGGCGGCCGAGATGGCGTGGGTCTCGTCGGAGAAGACCAGCCCGGCGCTCACATCCAGCCCCGGCACGTTGGCGAGCTTTTGCCACGACGCCCAATGAATTGGAGCGGACAAGGCGGCTTGCGCACGGAAATGGATCAACGGGTGTTTGGGTAGCTCGGCCACATCCCGCAAGCCGAGGTGCGGGCTGCAGACCGGGACGAAGGTATTGTCGAACAGCTTCTCTGCCACCAGCCCCGGCCAGCGGCCATCGCCGTAGCGGATGGCGATATCCGCCGTGACGCCATCCAGCGCAACCGGTTCATGGGAGGTGTGGAAGCGCAGATCGATATCCGGATGCGAATCGCGTAGCAGGCAGACCCAGGGCACCAGCCAGCGCACCGCGATGGCCGGTGTGGTGCTGAGGGTGATCGCCTGGCGGCAGGGCCTCGCATTGAGGCGTTCGACCGTGGCGCTGATGCTGTCGAAGGCCGTTTCCAGCGTCTGTTGCAGCTCGCGCCCCTGGTCGGTCAATTCCAGCTTTCGCGGTTTACGCAGAAACAGCGCCACGCCGAGCGACTCCTCCAGCGAGCGAATCTGGTGGCTGATCGCCGTGGCCGTGACGGACAGCTCCTCCGCAGCCTGTTTGGCGCTCTCGTGCCGGGCGGCGGCTTCGAAGGCTCGCAGCGCAGAAAGCGAAGGTAAGCGGCGGTGTGCCATGGCTGAGTTTGTCTCATCTGTAGTTGGAAGAAATGGTCGTTTGTCGCTCGTACAGCCTAGCCCTAGGCTGGATTTACCGCGAACGACAGATGAATTCAATCACAGGAGAATCGCCATGACACATCTTCTGCACCTCGACGCCAGCGCCCGCCCCGGCCTTGCCGGCAAGGACGAACACGGTTCTCACAGCCGCAACCTCAGCCAGCGCTTCGTCAGTCGATGGTTGGCGCGTCGCCCGCAGGATGGCGTGACCTACCGGGACATCGGCCGGAACCCGCCCTCTTTCGTCAGCCACGACTGGATCGCGTCGGCCTTCACGCCAGAGGAGCGTCAACAACCCTGGATGAAGGATGCCCTGGCCGAAAGCGACAGGCTGGTGGACGAACTGCTGGCCGCCGATGTGCTGGTCATCGGCACGCCGCTCTACAACTTCGGCATGCCGGCGGCGCTCAAGGCCTGGATCGATCAGGTGGTGCGCCTGAACCGCACGGTCGGGCTGGACGAGAGCAACCCGCTTGATCCCTACGTGCCCATGTTGGCGGATCGGGAGCGGCACGCGGTCATCCTCACCGCCCGGGGCGGCGTAGGCTTCGGCCCCGGAGGGGCGATGGCGCATATGAACCATCTGGAGCCGAACCTGGCGACCGCACTGGGGTTCATTGGCATCACCCGCATCCACCAGATCGCCATCGAGGGTCAGGAGGTGGGGGGCGAGCTGCTGGCCAATTCGGTGGCCGAGGCGCTGCGTCAGGTGGATGCGCTGGTGGCGGAGCTGCAGAGCACCGTCGCCGCGCCACGCCCCCGCGTCAGCCAGCGCCAGGCAGAAGCGAGCTAGCGAGCCTGTATGGCGGCCGGACGACGCGAGCGAAGCGGCGTTCGGTCGCCGCGACCGGGCGGAGCCTCCCGCTCATAGCGGCGATACGGAACCGACTTCCCTCTCCCCTGCCTGCCCCTGGGCCTTACAATGCCGCCTTTGCCGTACCGCCCCGGAGCCCCCATGTTCACCCTCGCCCATCTGGAAACCCCGCCGCCGGAAGCGCTGAAAGGCCAGCTGCTGCAGATGGTGGTGGACTACCTCGGCGACATCAGCGCCGTCTCGCTCACGCCGAGCAACCTGCTGTACCCGCTGTATCAGTACGTGGTGGGGCTCGAGGTGCATCGCTATCTCGACAGCATGGACGGTGCGCAGCCCGGCAAACCGGGGTTGATCATGGCGCTGGATGCGGAAGATCCGGCGACGCTGCTCGGCTTCGCGCTTTACCTGCCGTATGTGGACGACCCCGAAGCCTGTGCCCTGGTCTACCTGGCCGTGAGCGCGGAGCAGCGCCGGCAGGGCATCGGCCGGGCGATGGTCGAACGGATGCTGTCGCGCTATCCCCACGCGGAGGTGGCGTGCGTGGCGGGCAAGGCCGGGTACTTCGAGGCGCAGGGCTTCATGCCGCTGGTAGCGCGCGGCCCGCAGGTGCTGATGAACACGCGGAGCCAGGCTTCAGACGGTGCGGTGGCGGTGCAGGATCTGCAGCCCATCTTCCAGTCCAGGGAGGTCCGGCAAATCTACAGCTACCTGGTCAAGCAGCACGGTCAGAGCGCCATGAAGGCAGCCGAGAAACACCGCGACCTGCTGCTCGACGAGCTGGCCCGACAGGCCGATCAGCTGATCGGGCTGCGCACCTCGGCCAAGCGGTTGCACTGAGCGCGCTAGCTGCGTGCACGCCGATCAGCGCTTCACGCAGGCGAAGATGGCGTTGCCGGACGCCGTGTCCCACGGAGCGATCTTCTGGTAGTCGTGCTCGAGCACATGCACCTCGAAATACGGTTCCAGCAGCGCGATCAGTTCAGCGAAGCTCACCGCCACCATCGGATGCTCGTCCTGCCAGACCTGACTGGCTCCGGCCAGCGTCTTCTCGATGCGCAACCGCAGCAATTGCCGCTCGCCCTCACCGCTGTAGTACCAGCCGGAACTGAAGCCGAACAGGCCATCGGCATGGTGAGCGGTGTGAGACACGTACGAGCGGTTGTCGATCCGCTGCTTGTCCACGGCGTTGAAGCAGAACAGCCCCTGGTCGGCCAGCGCGGCGTGCACATGGGCGATACAGGCGGCGAGCCGCTCGAGCCCGGCGCTGTAATGGATCGAGTACAGGAAGCAGGTGATCAGGTCGACCGGCCGATCCAGGCTGAAGCTGCACATGTCCTGCAGCGAGAAGCGCGCCTCCGGGCAACGCAGCGTGGCCCGGTCCAGCATCGGCTGATTGATGTCCAGCCCGCTGCTGTCGTAGCCCGCATCGATGAAATGGCGCACGTGCGGCCCGGTTCCGCAGGCGAGATCCAGGTGCCGTCTTCCACCATTGCCGAACAATTGCTGCAGCCGCTGGACGGCACTGCTCTGGGCGCCGTAGTCGATATCGGCGCACATGAGGTCGTAGTAACCCGACAGGTCGGTATAGATGGCGGTGCCGGGCATGCTGGTCTCTGCTGAGCGAGGCGCTGGGGGCGCGCATCATAGCCGGGCCGCAGGAAAATCGCGCGGCAAACCTGTGGCGCAGGCACTTGCCGGTCAGGCTTGAAAGCAACGGCGGCGCCCTACAGGACGCCGCCGCGGCACTTAGGCCGACAGTTTCTGGCTGAACTGATCGGCGGGTTTGCCGATGTCCATCCGGTCGGCGTTCATCACCTTGTCCCAAGCCTTGGCGAAGTCGCGCACGAACTTCTCGTTGCCATCGGCCATGCCGTACACCTCGGCCTGGGCGCGCAGCTCCGATTGCGAGCCGAAGATGAGGTCCACGCGGGTCGCCGTCCAGGTGGGCTGGCGGGTCTTGCGGTCCAGGCCCTGGAAGCGGTTCTTGTGCTCGGTGGCCGTCCACTCGTTCTTCATGTCCAGCAGGTTGACGAAGAAGTCGTTGGACAACACGCCGACGCGGTGGGTGAACACACCGTCCTGACTGCCGCCGGCATTGGCGCCCAGCACGCGCATGCCGCCGACCAGCACGGTCATCTCAGGTGCGCTCAGGCGCAACAGGTGCGCCTTGTCCACCAGCGCTTCCTCGGGCGCCATGAAGTGGGACTCGTGGTAGTAGTTGCGGAAGCCGTCGGCCACCGGGCGCAGCGCCTCGAACGACTGCGCGTCGGTCCATTCCTCCAGCGCATCCATCCGCCCTGGGGTGAAAGGTACGGCGACATTCACGCCGCCATCCTGCGCGGCCTTCTCGATGGCCGCACAGCCGGCCAGCACGATCAGGTCGGCCATGGAAACCTTCTTGCCACCGGTGGCCGAGCCGTTGAAGTCACTCTGTATCTCGCCGAGCTTCTGCAGCACATGCGCCAGCAACGGCGGGTTGTTGATTTCCCAGTCCTTCTGCGGAGCGAAGCGAATGCGCGCGCCATTGGCTCCGCCGCGCTTGTCCGAACCGCGGTAGGTCGCCGCCGAGGCCCAGGCCACCGACACCAGGTCCGATACGGAAAAGCCCAGGCCGAGGATCTTCTGCTTGAGCGACGCGATGTCGGCGTCGTCGATCACCGGGTGGTCGCGCTCGGGAATCGGGTCCTGCCAGATCAGCTGCTCCTTCGGCACCAGCGGGCCGAGATAGCGCGCGATGGGGCCCATGTCGCGGTGGGTCAGTTTGAACCAGGCGCGGGCGAACGCGTCCGCGAATTCGTCCGGGTTCTCGAGGAAGTGGCGTGAGATCGGCTCGTAGATCGGGTCGAAACGCAACGACAGATCGGTCGTCAGCATCGTCGGCTTGCGTTTCTTGTTCGGGTCGAAGGGATCGGGAATGATTTCCGGGGCATCCTTGGCCACCCACTGGTGCGCACCGGCCGGGCTCTTGGTCAGTTCCCATTCGAAATTGAACAGGTTCTCGAAGAAGTAGTTCGACCATTTGACCGGCGTCTGGCTCCAGATGACTTCCAGCCCCGATGTAATGGCGTCCGGTCCGATGCCGGTCTGGAACTTGCTGCGCCAGCCCAGCCCCTGATCTTCGATCAGCGCGCCTTCTGGCTCCGGCCCGATGAATGAGGGATCGCCCGCACCGTGGGTCTTGCCAAAGGTGTGGCCGCCGGCGATCAGCGCCACGGTCTCGTAGTCGTTCATGGCCATGCGGGCGAAGGTTTCGCGGATGTCGACGGCCGCGGCCTTCGGGTCCGGGTTGCCGTTAGGGCCCTCCGGATTCACGTAGATCAGGCCCATCTGCACCGCACCCAGGCCTGGGTGCAGCTGGCGTTCGCCGCTGTAGCGCTCGTCACCCAGCCAGGTGCCCTCAGGCCCCCAGAAGAGCTCTTCCGGCTCCCAGGTGTCGGCACGGCCGCCGCCGAAGCCGAAGGTCTTGAAACCCATGGATTCGAGCGCGACGTTGCCGGTGAGCACGAACAGGTCTGCCCAGGACAACTTGCGTCCGTATTTCTGCTTGATCGGCCAGAGCAGGCGTCGCGCCTTGTCCAGCGAGGCGTTGTCCGGCCAGCTGTTGAGCGGAGCGAAGCGTTGCTGCCCGCCGCCCGCGCCGCCGCGGCCGTCGGTGATGCGGTAGGTCCCGGCGCTGTGCCAGGCCATGCGGATGAAGAGGCCGCCGTAATGGCCGAAATCGGCCGGCCACCAGTCCTGCGAATCGGTCATCACCTTGTGCAGGTCGGCGATCACCGCATCGAGATCGAGGGAGTTGAATTCGGCGGCGTAGTCGAAATCGCCACCGTAGGGATTGGAGCGTGGCGAGTGCTGGTTGAGCGATGTCAGGCTCAGTGCTTCAGGCCACCAATCGCGATTGCTCGGGCGTTTGCGCGGTGCGCCGGCGCCATGACCGAGTGGGCAGCCGCCCCCGGCATTTTCTCCAGATTCGGCGTTCATGTTGCATTCCTCACGTGGTTGTCGTTAGCGGCCAGGCACCGCTCAGGAAACCCTAGCACCCGGTCCGCTCGGCGTAGGGCACCGCACGCTGCCAGCGGGGCCGATCTGCCGTGCCGACAATTGCTAGATAGGCTGAAAGACCCTGGCTAGAGCGGCTGCCCTGAGGCGAAGCAGCGCTTGCGAGCGGCCATGAATAATCCCTATCGCTCCGATAGAAGTTTTTCCGCATGTAAATGCGCCCACAGCTGAGCGTGGACAACGCTTCGCTTGTTCGCCGAAGATGTCGCACGGCACTGGCGCGTCCGTCGTCGAACCGCCGGTAGTGCGCGCACCCTCGTTATCAAGAGCACAGCATGAAAGCACTTTCGATTACGGGCCTGGCCCTCGCCCTTCTGATTCCCGCAGCCCAGGCTCAGGAGCTGCAGGTCACGCTCAGCGGGCTGCAGCATGACCGCGGCCAAGTGGCCGTGGCGGTGTTTGCCGATGCCAAGAGCTTCCGCAAGGATGACCAGGCCTTCGCCGCGCAGAAGGCCAAAGCCGAAGCCGGTACGGTAACCGTGACGTTCGACGATGTGCCGCCCGGCCGCTACGCGGTGCTGGCCTACCACGACGAGAACGATAACGGCCGACTGGACCTGCGCTTCGGCATGATTCCGGTCGAAGGCTACGGGCTATCGAACAACCCCAAGGTGATGGGCCCACCGTCCTACGAGGACAGCGCCTTCGAGGTGACCGCCGACGAGCCCGCGCGGATCGAGCTGAAGATGCGTTACTAGTCGCGCCTTCCACGGCCTTGCGATCAGACGGGCACCAACGAGACGGCGACACGACCGAAACTCCCGGCCGACGCCGGTGCACTGACCAGCCCCAGCTGGAAGAACCCGCGCCGCATACGGTCCAACTTGCCTTCAACAGAACCGGTTCAGAGCCCTCGGCATCTTCATCCTGATCCGAGCGGTCGTAGCGACACGCGAATACCGATCCGTACGAAACAGCTCACAAAAATATCGCCAGCGTAATGGCATTTAGCCCGTATCATCTCGGCTGCCAAGGACGGCGGAAAGGCTCCAACTTCAGAGAGTAGCTGCACGTCGTTCGCGGCCTGCCAACCCGTAGAACATCAAGGAAGTACCATGACCCCCGTCAAATATCTGGTCGCCGGCCTGTTGAGCCTGGCGCTGACCGGTTGCGTCTCGTTCACCCCCACTGGCCCCATTGGGCTGCCCTCCCAGGCGATGGCGCAATCCGTCCCGGTTGGCGCTTTGCTCAAGGACGTCGAGGTTAGCGACCCGCAGCTGAACGAGACCCAACGCCGCAACATCAGCAATGTGCTGACCACCCAGATTGCGCAACATATCGATCGTGGCGAGTACTTCGAACACATGATCAGCTTCCCCGCCAAGCTGGACGAGCGAGACGTTGAGCTGCGCTTCAACTTCACCTCCCTCAAGGGCAAGCGCACACCGCACCCGGGATATTTCCCGGGTGCGCTGCTGACGCTGACCATGTGGATCTGGGTGAACGGCCCCATCTACGTCGACAAGTACGATCTTCGCGGCGAGCTGACCATCGACGATGCCGCCGGTAAGCAAGTGGCACATGTAGAGAAGGTCCTGGTGCTGAATCAGAACACGGGACTATGGGATGCCGATTACTTCAATGCGTCCGGCTCGCAGCAACTGACTCAGCTGGTTGAGCAGTTGCTTAAAGACGGCACGCAGCAGCTCGCTCACTGACAGGGATGCCAAACATGAAAAAACTGATGACCATCGTTGCCGCCCTGGCGTGCCTGACCCTCACGGGATGCATGACCTACTCCCACAAGTCGCTGCCAGAAGTGAGTCAATGGCCGCTCGAATCGGTACAGAAGAAACCGAGCGCCTACATCAAAGTACAAACCGAGTATTCGTTTAACGGCACACCGAAGGCGAGCAATCCCAACATCGCCCGGCTTGAAGAGCTGATCAGAAAGGAGTTCGTCGACAGTGGTCGCTTCTCCCGAGTGAGCACCGAACAAGAAGCCTCGGATGTCTACGTGACCGTAACCTTGCGCAACCAGGAAACCGGCAATCTCGGTCTGGCGGTGATCACCGGCGCGACGTTCTTTCTGATCCCGGGCACCTTCGACAACACGCTGATCATGGACATGACATTCCGCGACGGCGAAGGCAGGAAAGTCGGCCAGGTACAAAAGCAGGAGACCCTGACAACCTGGATGCACCTGTTCCTCGTCTTCGCTCTGCCCTTCAACGGTTCGGGCGAGGAGATCCTCGGTGAACTGGCCAAGAGCAACCTTGAAGCAGCGGCGCAGAAGAACCTGATCTGACCGGTAGGCCCCGCCGGCGACGCCCGCGGGGCACAACCGTGTGCTCTGCGCGCAGTTCCGCGCTCCGATGGAACAGGGTTCGACCACCCTCAACCATCGGAGCCGATCACGTGAATGCAGAGCCCCTCAGCGCCCGGCGCCACTTCGGGCCGCAGCGTCAGCGCCGGAATCTCGTAATCCCCACCGTTCTGCTTGCGGTACGCAATCGGCTCAGTGCGCCACAGGTTATCGAGGCGCTCACCCAGTTGTTCGCGGATTTCGGCAAAGCGCGCCTCATCGATGCGGCTGGTACGGTACACCACGAACGGCGGCAGTACATCGAAGCCGGGGTAATGCAGGATGCCGTGCTGGATCGGAAACAGCAGATCGTCAATCGGCCCGTTGATACCGCGCGGACCGTAGTGCGATGCCCAACCTCCGGTGGTAACGATAAGCATGGCCCGCTTGCCGACCATCGTGCCTTCGCCGTAACGATCACCCCAGCGCGCATCCGAGTGCTCGCCTACACCGTAGGCGAAGCCGTAGGCATAAACCCGATCGACCCAGCCCTTGAGGATGGCCGGCATCGAGAACCACCAGAGCGGGAACTGCAGGATCAGCGCATCGGCCCAGCGCAGTTTGTCCTGCTCGGCGGCGATGTCCGGGCTCTGCCGGCTGCTGGCGAACGCACGGCGCGAATCCTGCGAGGGATCGAAGCGGCTCTCCGGGTCGTAATCCAGGCTGTCTCGGGCGTCGATGGGGGCTTTCCAGCCCATGGCATACAGATCGGACAGCTGCACGGCGTGGCCAGCGGTGCGCAGCCGCTGGACAGTGAAATCCTTCAGGGTGCCGTTCAGGGAACGCGGTTCGGGATGGGCATAGACGATCAGAACATTCATGGCAGGTCTCCGGTTCAGGACACGCGCAGGATGCCGAGCGCACCAGGTATATTGGAAATGAATAACCAAGATTCCTGGTATGTGCATGAATAATCTCAGACGTCTGGACCTGAACCTGTTGGTGACCCTGGATGTGCTACTGGCCGAGCACAACGTTACCCGCGCTGCCGAGCGGCTGAACTTCTCCCAGCCTTCGGTGAGCGTCCATCTGGCCAAACTGCGCGAGATATTCGGCGACCCCCTGCTGCTACCCGGTCCCCGCGGCATGCGCCCGACGGCACGTGCCGAGGAGTTGCGCGAGCCGCTGCACCAGGCCTTGCAGGCGCTGGAACGCGCGGTTGCGCCGGCCAGCCCGTTCGACCCGGCCGCGGCGCAGGATGTCTGGCGGGTCGCTGCGACCGATTACGGTGAATCGGCCATCGTGTTGCCGGTGCTGAGCCGGCTACGCAGTACGGCGCCCGGCACTCGCCTGGCAGTGGTCGAAATGGTGCCGGCACGCATCGCTCGTCAGGCGGAACAGGGCGATATCGACCTCGCCTTTCATACCGCAGAGGGTTCGCCGCCCGGTCTTCGCCGGCGTACGCTGTTCACCGAGCGCTACGTACTCGCCGGTCGCGTCGGCCACCCCCAGCTGAAGCGGCGGCCGACGCTCGAACGGTTCTGCACGCTCGAGCAGGTTATTGTCTCGCCGGACGGCGGTGGGTTTCAGGGGGCAACCGACGAGGCCCTCGCGCAGCGAGACATGCAGCGGCGGGTCGTATTGTCGGTGCCGCATTTTCTGTTCTTGCGATCGGTGCTGGAGAGCACCGATCTGGTGGCCATGCTTCCCGAACGGCTGGTGCGCGGCAGCAGCACGCTACAGGTGGTCGAGGCGCCGCTGGAAGTGCCAGGTTACGAGATGGCCATGCTCTGGCACGAGCGTTCGCACCGCGATCCCGCGCATCAATGGCTGCGTGAGCAGATCGCCAAAGCCGTGTAGGAGGTGAATCAGGCGGCGAAGCCCCGAGGGGCCATGGCTAGCGGCAATTGCCGGCGCAACCGCCACGCGCGCAGGCCGGGGCTTCAGGGTTCTTCAGCACCCGGCTGCTCACCACTCCGGCGGCGGTCAGCAGCCGGGTCACCGGCGCATCATCCGCAATGGTGGCATCTTCAGCCAGCGCGCCGGCCACACGCAGCTCACCCCAGGTCTTGGGGCGCAGCGCCATGGCATGGCGCACTTCATAAACCTGGCCGTTGGCTTCACAGCGATAGTCGTAGGTCGGCATGGCGATTCCTCTTGAGTAGACGGGCCTGGCCGTTGGATGGAAGAAAGCGCGATTGTACGAGCGAAAGAGCCGTTCGTTCAGCCCCGCCGCCACATCAGGAGTCGACCCGGCGCGGCGGACTGGCGGGCATGAGCTTGCGGGCCGTATCCACGAATGGCATCAGGATCAGGCTGTAGAGCGTCAGGTAGCGGTGCGAGTCTTGCTCCGCGGTACCGAAGCGCAGCGTCTCGGGGCTGGCGCTGGTGACGTAGAGGGTGCCGAACATCCAGTCCCAGATGGACAGATTGGTCCCGAAGTTCTTGTGGAAATGCCGTGGCGCATCGCTGTGGTGGATCTGGTGCTGCGCCGGGCTACTGAGAATGTGCTCCAGACGTGGCCCGAACGACAGCCAGACGTGGCTATGTCGCAGATTTGAAGCCAGCGCGTTGAAGATGAAGACCAGATAGGTCACCCCGAACAGCGTGTAGCGGCTGATCTCACCGCCGCAGGCGTACCAGAAGATTCCGGCGTAGGCGCCAAGCAGCACCAGATCCACCAACCGGCCGACGATCTTCTCTAGAAAGTGCACCCGGCTGGCCGTCAGCGGAACCATCACCGGTGCCGAATGGTGCACCTTGTGAAACTCCCACAGCCAGCCGCAGTGGAACGCCCGGTGCACCCAGTAGCCGGCGAAGTCACTGATGATGAACACGCCGAACCCGTAGAGCAGCGTCAGCGAAAGGTTCTGCCCGACTTGCGGCCGCGCACCCCAGAGGTTCTCGAAAAAGGCGATGTAGTCGCCCGAACGCAGGATGTATGGATCGACGAGCGCCACGATCGGCACCACCAGCGCGACCTTCAGCACGCCTCGCACGAACTAGTAGCGGTAGTCCAGACGCGCCGAAGGATGCCAGTGCACGCGCCAGCCTCCGAGAAAGGCCCAGAACGACATCGCCTGCGTCAGCCCATGCTGTCGTCGGTAGCGAAATAGCAGATAGGCGACGGCATAAGACACGCCGAGAAACAGCAGGCCCAGGCGACCGTTCAGGTCGAACAGGCTGGTGAACTGCTGTACGAAAGGATCGATCAGGTACCGCTGGAAGGAGTCGGAAACGCCCATGCCTGGCCGCCTCGGAAAAAAGGTGGCGGATTATAGAGGCAGGCGAAACGCTTCGTATATGCGAATGCTTATCATACGATAGTTGCAGGCCTTCCCTGCTCCGCTACGAACAGGCACGCACGCTGGCCGCAGGAGCGGCGTACGGCCCGTACCGGACTACTGAAACTCACGTTGTAGTACAACTAGAAAACGCCACACTCTTGCAACACCCTAATTTATCTAAACAAAACTCTTACGGCTTCGCCTATGTTTTTTGAAATGTTGAAAGTCGTCATACCTCTACTATGATTCGTTCGCGGCCCCCCCTCCGATTTCGAACAAGGGTCCCTCAAAATGGACGAACAAGAACAACACTCATCACCCGGTTCCCGCCGCCGCTTTCTAAAGCAATCCGTTGCCTGCTCCACCGCGTTGCTGGCTACCGGCATGGCGCTGCCGCGGCTCGCTCAATCAGCTGAGCCACTCAGCAGGCGTTACCCCGATCCATCCCTGGAAGTACTGGATGAAAGCTTTCTGCAATTGCGCCTGTTCAACGCCAGCGTCGAGAAGATTGCCGACGGCCTGCGCTGGGCCGAAGGTCCGGTATGGGTTGGCGACGGGCGCTACCTGCTGCTCAGCGACATTCCCAACAACCGCATCATGCGTTGGGACGAGATCAGCCAGTCGCTGGGCGTATTTCGCGAGCAGGCGAACTTCTCCAATGGCCTGACCCGCGACCGCGAGGGCCGGCTGGTGGTCTGCGAAGGCTCCACGACGCATGAACTGGGTCGGCGCGTGACCCGTACCGAGCACAACGGTGCGATCACCGTGCTGGCCGACAACTATCAGGGCAAGCGCTTCAATTCGCCGAACGACGTGGTGGTCAAGCGCGATGGGTCCATCTGGTTCAGCGATCCGCCCTTCCAGGCTGGCAACTATTACGAGGGGCACAAGATTCAAACCGAGCTGCCGGACGCGGTCTACCGCATCGATGGCAGCACGCTGGAGGTGACCCGGGTTATCGAGGGCATCGCCGGCCCCAACGGTCTGTGCTTCTCGCCCGACGAGAGCACGCTCTATGTGGTCGAGGGCCGCGCCAAGCCCAACCGCCTGGTGTGGGCCTATGCGGTGAACGGCGACGGTACGCTGGGTGAGCGCAGCCAGCATATCGAGGCGACCGGCCATGGTGCACTGGACGGCATCAAGTGCGACGAGGCCGGCAACCTCTGGTGCGGCTGGGGCAGCTCCGGCTCGCCGGAAGCCAACCCGGAAGGCCTGGACGGCGTACGGGTTTTCAATCCACAGGGCGAGGCGATCGGCCATATTCACTTGCCGGAACGCTGCGCCAACCTGTGCTTCGGCGGTGTGCAGGGCAACCGCCTGTTCATGGCCAGCAGCCACGCCCTCTATTCGCTGTACGTGAACGCGAGAGGCGCCACCTTCACCTAAGCAGTCGCCGATGCGGCGCCAAGACCTCGCGTTTACAGCGGCTTGATCATCACCAGCGCGAAACCGGCAGCGATGCCCGCCAGGGCGATCAGCCAGCCGATTCGGTGGGCGCGGTTCTTTTCGGCTTGCCGGATGGGGTCGACGGGCTTTTTCTTTTTCACGGTAGGTCTGCCTTCAGCCAAGGATGCCGCACCGGCCTCAGGGCGGCCGGCGCAGCGCGCTTTTTAGGCCGGGCGGGGAGAATTGTCCAGTCATGTCGGCCGAGCATGCAGGCAGCAGGCGTTATCCCAGCGGGCTTTCTCCCGCGTTCGGCTCGTCACTCGGCTGGCTGTCGTCAGCGTTCTCGCCGGAATCCGGCACGTCGCCGTATTCGTCGTAATCGGGCGGGGTCAGTCCATCCTTGAGCGGGTCGTCTGGATCGATCATGGCAGCGTCCTCGGCAGTGGGTTCAGTGCGTTGGAGTGCCGTACTAGCTGGTCGTTCTGCGATCGTCGACAGTGGGCCCGGCCTGCTGTACCGCTGCCGAAAGCGCTTCGATGATGCGGCAGTCTTTCACCGACGACTGATTGCAACCGGCCAGGCGCTGCAACTCCGCCTCGAGCCGCTGCAGGTCGGCGATGCGCTGGCGCACCTCGACCAGGTGGGTCTGAACCAGGCGATCGACATCGCTACAGGCGTGCCCCGGCTGATCGGCCAGTTCGACCAGCGTGCGAATTTCATCAAGGGAGAAGCCCAGCTCCCGCCCCCGCTTGATGAACCGCAACCGCGCCACGTCCTGAGCCGTGTAGCTGCGATAGCCGGACGACGTCCGCAACGGCGCCGCGAGCAGGCCGATGCGCTCGTAGTAGCGGATGGTCTCCACGTTCACAGCCGTGGCCTGGCTGAGTTTGCCGATGGTGATAGACATGGCTTGACCCTGTAGTTGCTACAGGGTTTAGCGTAATGCCATCGACATTCCGAGGCGACGTACATGGCAGGAAATTGCTGCAACAGTGGTTGCGCCAGCGCAGCGGTGCGCGGGCGCTATCGGCGGATTCTCTGGATCGCGCTGCTGATCAACCTGGCGATGTTCGCGGTGGAGATAGGCGCCGGCGTGCGGGCCGGTTCGGTCTCGCTGCTGGCCGACTCGCTGGACTTCTTCGGCGATGCGGCCAACTACGGTGTCAGCCTGTTTGTGCTGGGCATGGGCGTGGTCATGCGGGCCCGGGCGTCGCTGGCCAAGGCACTGACCATGGGTCTGTTCGGCCTGTTCATCCTGGTAGTCGCGATCGACAACTTCATCGATGCCAGCGTGCCCCAGGCCACGACGATGGGCATCGTCGGCACCATCGCACTGCTGGCCAACGTCGCCGTGGCGCTCATGCTCTATGCCTACCGTGAAGGCGACAGCAACATGCGCAGTGTCTGGCTGTGCAGCCGCAACGATGCGCTGGGCAATATCGCCGTGATGCTGGCGGCGCTGGGTGTGTTCGGCACTGGGGCGGGCTGGCCGGACCTGATCGTGGCCAGCATCATGGCGCTGCTGTCGATCAGCGCAGCCGTGCAGATCACCCGCCACGCCCTCGACGAGCTGCGCACCGAGCGAATGGCCGTCAGGCAAATGGAGCGAGGCGCCTGACGCAGGCTTCGCGTTCTCTACCGATCGCAGCCCGACCGGCTGCGCTCGTGGAGGAAGGCCACCGGAGCCGAGCCATCGGCGTTCAGCTGGAGGATTTCCCGCGGCCTGCCCTGCTCATCCAGCACCAGCAGGCCGATGCCCGAGCCGTTCCACAGACGCTCGCCCGCCTGGCTGCGGTCCGGCACACGCGGCACGACTTCCAGGCGCCGCCGCTTGGTCAGCCAGTTCAGCGGCGACCAGGGCGCATACAGCCAGCGATTGAGGCGATCGAACCAGTCCAGCAGGCGTCGTGGAAACTCGTTCTTCACCCCGCTGCTGGTGATCTGCCAGACCCTCGGCCCGCTGTCGCGGGCGCGGATGTGCACTTCGTAGACGAAGGAGTAATGCACGTCACCGGAGAGGATCACGTAGTTACCCGGCGTGCGCGAATGACGGAAGATGTTCATCATCACGTGCGCGGCACCACGGTGGGCCATCCAGTTTTCCGCATCCACCAGCAAGGGCTGGCCGGCCCAGCTGAACACCCGCTGCACCGCCTCGATCAGCTTGACGCCGAACATCGGCGCCGGCGAGACGATCAGCACCGAGGGCTTGTCGAGGATGTTCTGCTGCAGTTCGCTCAGCGCCTCCCAATCCATCAGGCCGGAAGGGCGACTCAGATTGCGCTCGCTGCGCCAGCGCCGGGTGCGGGTGTCGAGCACCACCAGCGGCGGTTCGCTTGGCAATTCGTAGCCCCAGCCGTCCAGACGCAGCAGCGTCTCGATGAAACGGTCCTGTTCGGCGCAATCGAGCCAGCCATCCCGAGCAGCCTCCAGCAGCTGCTGCACCTGCGCCAGCAGCGCGCCGAAACGCTCGGGCTGATTGCCCCAGGCCTGGCAGAGCAGATAGGCGATGAGCGCATTGCCGATGATCCGCCGCGACAGCGGGTGGCCGTAGGCGGTCTCCTCCCAGCGAGCCGACAGGTTCCAGTCGTCGGTGATGTCGTGGTCGTCGAAGATCATCAACGACGGCACATGGGCCAGCGCCCGCGCAGCCTGCGGCAAAGTGCGCCGGAACCCCCGCAGACAGTGTTCTTCGCGGCGATAGCGCTCGGCGTGCTTCGTCTCGAGCGCGGGCATCACCGGTTCGATCAGCGACCACGGCGTGGGCGACCACACCAGCAGGTACATGGCCATGACCTCGGCCAGGGTGATCAGGTGGTTCTGTCCGTTGGCGGTGGTGAACACCGGCTTTTCCACACCGCCGAAGAAGCGTTCGCGCAACGCCTCGTTGGACTTGAACGCGGGCAGCAATTGCTCGCGCCGGTAGTAGGTGGCCGGGTGGGCCAGCAGTTCATCGCTGTCATCCACCACCGCGCCCTGGAGATGCTCGCCGTACAGGCCCAGCCGGCGCATCAGCGCGTGGATGGCCACCAGCATCGGCCCAGCGACATCATCGGCGTAGACCTGGTCGCCGGTCATCAGCAGCACTGCCGGGCGCGCGTCCGGATCGGTCAAGCCGCGGCGCACCAGCTCGTCCACGCACAGCAGCCCATCCGCGGCCGCATGGTGCGGTTTGCGACAGGAGCCGTGCAGCACGCGGTCGAGCCGCGACTTGATGACGAAGCTCGGCCGCGTGGCGCCGTCGTGCAACAGGTGTGGCGCCCAGTCGGCGATGCCCCGCGGCTGCTCGCCCTCGTGGAGCAAAAGGTCGTACTCGATCAGGCAATCGCCGGGCAGCGCTGCATCGGGCGTGAAACGGATGAGGTGCAGCACCGCATGATGGCCAAGCCGCAGCCGCTGGCAGGCCTCGCCTTCGAGCCGAATGCGCCGCTGCTGGCCGGCCTGGGGGCTTTCAAGGATCAGCGACAGCTCGAGCACGCGTGACGCGATCAGCCAGAAGGTCAGACCGCCAGGCTCGGCTCGACGCAGCAACGGGCCGGCCAGCACGGGCGGCAGATCCTGGTGGGTGGGAATATCGGTCAAGGGCAACCCTGTCTTTGGCAACAGGCTTCTCTGACAGCACACCGGCCCCGATCGCTCATTGGAAGCAGCGAGGGGCTCGACTTGCCGTTCAAGGGGCGCCGAACATGGCCGTCCAGTAGATGGCCGCGTCGCTCTGCGGATCGACCGCATAGGCCGCGCCCAGCTCGGTGTACGCCGGGTTCATCAGATTGGCGCAGTGCCCCGGGCTGGCCAGCCAGCCTTCCAGCACCTTGCGCGCGGTCGGCAGCGCCGCGGCGATGTTCTCACCGACCAGGCTACCGGCGTAGCCGGCGAGTTCGGCGCGATCGCCCGGCGTACGGCCGTCCTCGCTCAAGTGACTGAAGAAGTTGCGATTGGCCATCGCCCGACTGTGAGCCTCGGCGGTGCTGCCCAGCGTCGCGTTCCAGGCCAGCGGCCGCGCGGCGGCGAAATCCTGGCTACCGCAACGGCGCGCCGAGGCCCGGGCACGATTGATCTGTTCCAGCAGCTTCTGCCCTTCGGCCTGCCAGTCGCCGAGGCGACCATCGAGCAGCGGCCGCGCCACCACGATGCGCCAGTCGCGACCTTCGCGGCTGACGCCGATATCGGTGAACTGAGGATCGAGGATCACCCGGCAGAAGCTTTCGCGCAGCGCCTGCATCGCCGCCTGGGCATCCCGCGGACCGGACAGCGTGATCGCCTGCACCGTGACCATCGGGTAGCCTGCGCGGGACAAGGCATCCTGCAGGTCACCGGCGGCGCCGACCGGCAAGTTCAGCCGCGAATCGGCCGTGAGTGGCGGCAGCTCCTCGCTGGCCTTGCTGCCGCAGCGCTGCACCTCGCCACGGTAGGCATTGATCGACTCGACCAGCCGGGCCTCCTCGGCCGCAGCGGCGCCGGCAACGCAAAGGGTCGCCAGCAGCAGGACGGATGACAGAACACGCATGACAGTTCTCCAGCAATTCCCTGACGGAACGACGCGCACCCGGCGCGAAAACTGGCGCCATGGTGCGTGACACCGCCGCGCTTGTCATCACCGCAGCGGCACAAGGCCACCGGCTGGGCGCCGCTGGCGGCCTTGGCTATGATCAGGCGCCATGAACAGCCAACCGCCGATTCGTCAATCCTGCCCACCCGGCACCTGCACCTGTCGGCGGGACGAGCTGCTGGAAGCGCCGGGCGCCGACGTGCGCATCCTGCTGCTCACCCGCCACGAGGAAAACCGCCTGCTCGAGCGTCTGGCCAACGTGCAGAGCCTGGAGGAGCTGGAGCGGCTGCAGCAGCGCATGTTCGAACAGCTGGGCATTCGCATGACGATCGCCCCTGGCCACAACGAAGTGCGCAGCATGCGTGGCATCGCCGTCGAGTTCGCCGAGCAGCCCGGCCTCTGCCGCAAGACCCGCCCCGCCATTGCCGCCGCCGTTCGCCGCGGTCTGGCGCAGCGCCCGGAAATCGCCTGGCGCCTGCTCGATGCGCACGATTTGCTGGGCGGGTTATGAGCAACCTGCGCCCCGTCGCGATCGACCTGCGTTCGCTGCCATGCGCGGTTTCATAGCCGAGCCCGCCCCCCTTCGAAAAAAATCCGTTCCTGCCGCTTGACCCTCACGCAGCGTCAGCCCCGACGATCCCTGCCGTGCGAAACGAAAAGGAGACATCAATGTTGCTCAAGGTAGGCGAACTGGCCAGGCGCTCCGGCGTGACCGTCCGGACGCTGCATCACTACGACAACCTTGATCTGCTCAAACCGTCCGCACGCTCCGATGCCGGTTATCGGCTCTACGACCGCAAGGACATCGAGCGCCTGCATCACATCCAGGCACTGCGTGGCCTTGGCCTGTCGCTGACCGACATCGGAGCCCTGTTGAACCAGCGCGCGGTTTCCCTGCCTGGACTGATCGACCAGCAATTGCTGCAGCTCGATCGCCAGTTGCAGAGCCTCCAGCGCCTGCGCAGCCGATTGCACAGGCTGCGCGAGCGCTACGTTCTGGGCGAGGAACCCGCGCTGACCGACCTACTGGATACCCTGGGATCGATGATCATGTACGAGAAGCACTTTTCCGCCGACGAACTGGCCAGGCTGGCCTTCACCGAACGCCTCGACCAAGGCACCAGTGCCTGGCCCGCCCTGGCTGAGCAGGCCAAGGCACTGATGGAGGCCGGCGTACCGCCGCAGGCTGAGCAAGCACAGCGGCTGGCGCGGGACTGGATGATCCAGCTCGAGCGCGACACCGCGCAGGACCCAGCCCTGCTGACCCGGCTCGACACCATGCACGCAGCCGAGCCCGGGCTGCAGCAGCGAACCGGCGTCAGCCAGGCCATGCGCGACTATGTGCTGGCGGCGTTCGCCGAATACCGCCTGGCGATCTACCGTCGCCACCTGACGGACGACGAGTTCGCCCGCATGCGCACGCATTACGCCGCAAGCCTGCGCCAATGGCCGGAACTGCTCGCGCAGCTCCAGCGCTGCCGTAGCGAGCGTCTCCCGCCGGAGCACGAATTGCGCGCCGATGAGCTGGAGCTGCATGTCACCAGCGAGGAAGGCGCCTATGCCACGGCCACGCTGCCCGGCCCCTTCGGCGAAGCGAAGAAGCCCGAGCAGGTGCCCGGCCAGATCGCCGACCTGCTCAGCCAGCTGGGCACCACCATCTACCACGCCGAAGAGGTCGAGGTGGATGCGCCGCAGGCGTTCTTCATCCCCAACTCGCAACTCAAGGCGCTGCGCCGCGAAGCCATCGAGGCACTGACCGAAGCGCGCGAAGCCATCCACCCGCGCGGCGGGCGCAAGCCGGTCAGCGTGCCGCCGCCAGTCTATCCAGAATCGCACCTGTCGTTTCTCTACAACGTCTACAACGAGAAGGCCCGAACCTTCTATCACCGTTACGGTGTGCAGCTGATCGACGCGGCGTACGAGGCCCATGAGGAAACCGGCGAAGTGCCGGTGATGATCACCAAGCACTGCCTGCGCTTCTCCTTCAATCTGTGCCCGAAGCAGGCCAAGGGCGTCACCGGCGTGCGCACGAAGGTCGCGCCGATGCAGCTGGTGCACGGTGACGAGGTGCTGACGCTGAAGTTCGACTGCAAACCCTGCGAGATGCACGTGATCGGCAAGATGAAAGGCCACATCCTCGACCTGCCGCAGCCGGGTAGCGCCGCCAGCGTGGTCGGGCACATCACGCCGGACGACTTGCTCAAGACCATTCGCCACAAGCCGGCGTAACCCGCTGGCCGGCGGCACAGGCGTTCGTCATGGACGCCTGTGCCGCTGATCGAATCTCGGCGCGACAAGCTACGCAGAGGCGATGCGACGCCGTATGAGCGTCACGTCCTGAAACGCAGAGCCATATGGTTGAGGTCGGTGGCCAGTCTGGCCAGTTCATCGCTGGCGGCCGCAGTCTGATCGGCGCCAGCCGCCGACTGAATGGAGAGGTCCCGTATGGCCATCAGGCTGCGGTCCACTTCCCGAGCGACTTGTGCCTGCTGTTCGGCGGCTGTCGCGATCATGACGGTGCGCTCGTTGATGATCGCTACCGAGGCGGCAATGTTATCCAGCATGGCCCCTGCCTCACGAGCCACACCCAAGGTTCTGCCAGCCTCTTCCGTGCTCAGGGCAGTAGCCTTGACCACGCTATCGGTACCGGCCTGGATCGCCGCAATCATCAGTTCGATTTCCTGAGTCGATTGCCCGGTACGGTGAGCGAGCGCCCGAACCTCATCGGCGACCACGGCAAAGCCACGCCCCTGGTCTCCGGCACGTGCTGCTTCGATAGCGGCATTCAGGGCAAGCAGGTTGGTCTGCTCGGCGATGTTGCGTATCACATCGAGCACCTTGCTGATATCCCGTGCCTGTCCAGCAAGGCCCTCGACATGCCCGCCGGTGTCACTGATGCGCGCCGATAGGCTATCGATCGCCTTGACCGTATCGTTGACGTGATGGCGGCCCGCCTCGGCAGCAGCCGTCGAGTCACGCACGCTGTCAGATGTCGAGGCCGCGTTGCTCGCTACCTCTTCAATGGCAGCCGTCATCTCGTTGACAGCTGTCGCCGCCAGCTCAACCTGCTCATTCTGCCGCTGCAGGCCGCGTTTGCCTTCGTGTGCAACGCTGGTCATCTCTTCCGTTGCCGTCGCCAGCTGGGTCGAGGAATCGCCTATGTGCTTAAGCGTCGCGCGCAACGTCGCCTGCATCGTGGCCAGGGCGGCCAGCAGGCGGGCAGGCTCGTCGGTGCCTTCCAACTCGATTGGCTGGCTCAGGTCAGCCCCGGCGATGCTTTCAGCCACCTGCACAGCTTGTCCCAGTGGCTTGGTGATGCTGCGCGTGAAGCCGATCGCCAAGCCCGACGTGGCCAGGATCGCGAAACCCATTACACCGAGCAGGACCCACAGACTGCGGGTATAAACCAAGCCAGCCGATACACTCGATGCCTTGGCTCCTTCGTCGTTGTAAGCCGTCAACGCTGCGAGTACCTGATTGATATCCGTACCCTGCTGCCGCATGTCGCCGTTGAACAACGCGACGGCAGCGGCCACGTCGCCACTTTCCAGCGACGCCAGCAAGCGATCGAGCGACTGGCCGTAGCGATCGACCGCACCCTGAACGCTCCGCACGAGCTGCCGTTCATGCTCGTCGATGACCGGTGAGCCCAGATACGCTCCCAATTGCTCTTCGATGTGCGACCGGCGCCGACCAATCTCACTGCTTGCCGAGGATGCCGAGCCATCGTCGGACGGAATGAGGGAACGCGCTACTGTCAGACGCAGCTCCAGCACATCTCCCCGAAGCCGGCCAGTGTCTCGAACGCCGGCTAGCCAGTTGGTTTCGATGACCTGCTCCGTTTCCCGCAGCGCCTGGACCTGAAACAGCGAAAAACATCCGACAAACAGCAACATCAACGCGATGACCGAGAAGCTGGCAGCAGCTCGGGTGGATACGTTCATTGAGCGGAACATGGGGCACCGTGAGGGGGAGGCATCGAAGCCGGGCTGCTTCGAAGTGATACAGAGTGTTTCACCGGTCCAATAGCTGTACAAGATCCGTCCATCGATATCACGACGACATCAGACCAAAGAAGTAGAACCCCCTTTCGCACCGTCTGCGAGGGCCGATGCTCCGATCGCCCTTAGTAACTACGGAACCATCGTGCGAATCGCAGCGCCCAACAGCCAGTAGGTATGCACCGCGCCACCCGTGGTCCAGAGGCCAACGGAGAGCAACCTCAACTCGTGCACTCGACAAGATAGGTGAAGCCATGACCCAGATACTGATTGCCGCGTTTGACCGCTATGCCCAGGCGGAGCAAGTCAAAGCCGAACTCGTGACCGAGGGTGTCTCCCATGACGACATCCAGCTGTCGATGTCCATGAACCCGTCGAACGTCGATGGCAGTCGCGTAGAGGTCGTTGGCGAGGAGCCGGACTCGGACGCCACGGCGGCCGAACATATCGGCAACTTCTTCCGCAAGATCTTCGGCGATGGTGCCGCCGCTCATGCCGGACGTTATCCCGAGGCGGCCCGACGCGGATCGACCATCGTGACCGTATCGCTTCAGAACGAAGAGCGGGTGCCGATCGTCGAGCAGATCATGGAGCGCAACGGCGCCATCGACATCGACGAACGCAGCGCAACCTGGAATGACGATGCCACGCCCGTCACCGCCAGCACGGAGACACTGACAACCGGCTACCCGGACGCCACCTCCATCAGCGTCGACGAGCGAGAGCTGAACGGTACCGCGACGCCGGAGCGCGGCCAGGACTCCGGCAGTATCCCCGGCCGAGCCGAGAATGAAAAAGCCGCCCGACGCGACAACACTGCTGGGCGCGTGCGCATCATTCCGCGCTGATCGTCAGCTCTGCAGCAGCGACTGCAGCGTCAACGCGTCGGTCACTGCGGCGCCGCTGGCAGTGTTGTCGAAGATGCACCAGCAGGGTGTATCGCTGTAGTCACGCAATTGCTCGGCCAGGCGCTCCAGCCATTGGCTGGGATACGCCGAGTGATAGATCTGCGGGGATCCATGCAGGCGGTAGTAGCGCAGGCCCGGCCAGCCACCCGGCTCACCGCCACCCGGGAGGGGCGACGGGTCCGCGGCGGCACGGGCGATACGCCAGTGCCGGAGCTGGGCGTCGGCCTCCAGCCAGCTGGCATGTCGTGGTTCCAGCGCCAGGTCGCCGCCGTAGCGCTCGCGCAGTTCCGCGAAGAACGCCTCAGCCAGCGTGTGCTCATAGGGCAGCGATGGGGGCAACTGCAGCAGCAGGCAGCCGAGCCCGGCGCCCAGCTCGGAAACTTCGCTGAGAAAGCGCTCCAGTTCCTGCGTGCAATCTCGCAGGCGCTTTTCATGGCTGATCTGCCGCGGCAGCTTCACGCAGAAGCTGAACCCCTCCGGCACGCTGGCAGCCCACTTGCGGTAGGTCGCAGGGCGATGCGGGCGATAAAAGGAAGAATTGATTTCCGTCGCGTGAAGCACCTGTGCATAACGCTCGAGATGAGTCCCCTGCGCGGGGAAGACTCGCCCGGCGTCGCGCGGCAGGCTCCAGCCGGCACAGCCGAGGCGAATGTGTGAGCTCTTCGTCATCGCGACCTCTTCTTCTCCGATATCCACGCGACACCGAGCCGGTGCTTTAGACTTGCGCGCTTTTCGCAGTTCACGACTCACGGTCAATCCATGAAGCAGCGCCCCGTCACCCCCTTTCAGATCCTGATTCTGGTCCTGTCTGTCTATGTGATCGGCGCACTGGCGCGCCGACCTGGTATTCGACCAGCCTGACGATGTTTCGACGTTGCTCGGTTATCTGGACAACGTCGTCTGCTTCTTTTTCTTCCTCGATTTCTGGATGCGCCTGCAACAGGCGGAAGACAAGCTGCGCTTCATGCGCTGGGGCTGGATCGATCTGCTGGCCAGTGTGCCGGCCGGCGGATTGCAGGCGGCCAAGCTGTTCCGCGCCTTCCAGGTGCTGCGGGTGCTACGGGCGATCAAGTCGCTGCGGCTGATCTGGCGAATCCTGTTCCGCAATCGCGCCGAGGGCATCGTCGCTTCTGCCGCCACCGCGACCATGGTGCTGGTGGCATTCGGCGCGCTGACCATGCTGCTGGTCGAGGCGCCCAACCCGCAGAGTTCGATCAACACTCCCGAAGAAGCATTGTGGTGGGCGTTTGTCACCGTCACCACGGTCGGCTACGGCGATTTCTACCCAGTCACGACCGAAGGTCGCATCGTTGCCGTGCTGCTGATGGTGTCAGGCGTAGGTCTTTTCGGCAGCTTCGCAGCGTATATCGGTTCGCTGTTCGTTGCCGACCGGCACGCAGAGCACCAGTCAGCCGATGCAGAGACGCTGCACCGCCTACTGTTGCAAATGGAAAGCCTGACGGAGGAGGTGCGCACTTTAAAACTGCAGCTAGAAAGCCAGCCGACAGGCCGCGACCATTCGCAGGGTGCACAATGAACTAGCCAGGTCGTCGGATTGATAACGCGTATGGCGACTCCTTAGTAGTAGCACGAGTCGTAACAGAACACTGATCAGCAAAGGCGTCGATCATGGCAAAGGCCGGAGGCAAGCAGTTCAAATCCATCAGGCTCGAGCGCCTGGCGCGGTTCATCGAGTGGGCAACGGCGCGTTATCCGGATTTCGTCGCGAAGAAGCACCACCAGGAAAAGTGGTTCGCGCCCTATATCGGCTACCCGATGCCGGGGCTCGGCCGGGCGGCAAAAGCGTTCTGGCTGGGGCTGCACGGCCCGGCAGTGGACCAGCTGATGGCCGAGCCCGCTACGGATGAACTGCTCGAGCGGATCGTCAGCCGCGACCTCGGCGAGATCCCCTGCAGCATCGATGTGTACGGCAGCCAGAAGACGTTCACCCTGGGTTCGCCCGCCCACCTGCTGGAACCGGAATGGGCACTGCGCCTGGCCGACAGCCCACAGCGCGACGACTTCCCAGGCAATCTCCAGGCGGCCGTCCAGCAGTACGTACGCGGTCGTCTGCAGTTGCTCGAGCGGCCCTTCGCCGAGATGGACGAAGAGGACCGCCAGCGCTGCCTCGCGCGGATCCGGCCGGAGCTGTCGCGACTCGACGAGTTCCTGCAGCACGCGGTCGCCACGGTCAACGAGATCCGCCACGACCTGCGCTATCTGGTGACGCTGCACCATGGCCCGCTCGAGCTGGAACTGCAGCGGCGCATTCCCGCCGACCAGGACCACCTGCTCAGCGCTGCCGAAGTCGAGACCTGGCAACGCCAGGACCGGGCCGATCTGCAGGCCAGCTTCGAACGCATGCTCGAACTCGCCGACGGCTTCGACCTGCAGCAGCTCGGCCACAAGCGTCTCACCGAACTCATCGCGCTCGAACCCGGACGCATGCGCAAGGCAATTCGCGCCGCGCGCCGCGAGCACGAGGAACGCATGGCCTTCGCCGTGCTGCTGGAAAACAACCCGCGCTTCGTCCATTACCACAAGCTCTATCCGGCGCGCCGGCTGACGCGACGCTGGATCGCCCTGCTCGGCCCGACCAACAGCGGCAAGACGCACCGCTCCATCGAGGCGATGGCCGCCGCCGAGCACGCCATCTACCTCTCGCCGCTACGTCTGATGGCACTGGAGAATCAGGAGCGCATCGAATCGATGGGCGTGCCCTGTTCGCTGGTCACCGGCGAGGAGGAAATCATTCGCGAAGGCGCCACGCACTTCTGCTGCACCGTGGAGGAGTTTGCCCGCTTCCGGCACCAGCACTGGGACGTGGTGGTGGTCGACGAGGTGCAGATGATGGCCGACCCGCAACGCGGCTGGGCCTGGGTCGATGCGCTGGTCAGCGCGCATACGCCGAAGCTGATGATGACCGGCCCGGCGCTGATCGAGCCGTCGCTGCGCACGCTCTGCGAACTCTGCGAGGACCAGCTGCAAGTGCAGCGCACCAAGCGCCTGTCGCCAGTGGAGGTGGCCAAGCACGCCACCACGCTGGAGCGCCTGGAGCCCGGCTCGCTGCTGGTGGCGTTCAGCCGCAAGCTGGTGCTGGAACTCAAGGGCATGCTCGAAAGCGCCGGCAAGAGCGTATCGGTGGTCTACGGCGCGCTTTCGCCGGAGGTGCGCCGCGAGCAGGCCCGCCGCTTCCGCGAAGGCGAGGCGGACATCATGGTCGCCACCGACGCGGTGGGCATGGGCCTCAACCTGCCGGCGCACACACTGTGCTTCTACACCGACGAGAAATTCGACGGCATCCAGAATCGCCAGCTCAAGGTGCAGGAGGTCAAGCAGATCGGTGGCCGCGCGGGCCGTTTCGGCCACCACGACAGCGGCGAAATCACCGCGCTGGACCCGCAGACGCTCAAGTCCATCCGCCGCCTGTTCAACAGTCCGGACGCGCCGGTGGACCTCAGCCAGTTCCAGGTGCGCCCATCCATCGATCACCTTTCCGCCATCTCCGAGCTGATGGGCGAGCCGAGCCTGCTGCGGTCCTGGCTGACCTTCAACCGCAACATCAATTACGGCGAAGCGTTCGTCTCGGTGCTGCCGGACGAACTGGCCGAGTGGATCGAGCTGATCGACGATCCGAAAATCCCACTCTGGTTGCGCTGGACGTTCGCCTGCACGCCGATCCGCGGCGGTTTCGACAGTCCGGCCTGCCAGCATGCACAGCGCTGGATCAAGCGCGTCGCCGAAGGCCACGCCATCCCCATGCCGCGCCTGCTGCTCGGCGCCGACCTGGCCAGTCTGGAAAGCACGCTGCACGTGGTGGAAACCTACCTGCACCTGGCCCGCAGCCTCCCCGAGCATTTTCCCGAACACGACGATGGCGAGGAGGCCCGCAAGCTGCTCAACGATGCCATCACCCGCGAGCTGTCGCGCCAGCGCAAGCCACGGGCGGCGAAGCGCGGTGGCGGGCGCAAGGCAGGCCGGCGGCGCTGAGTTTCGCTTGCCGACACGCGAGATAGGCCCGCGCGCGTCGCTATAATCGCCGCTTTGCCGCCAAGCGCGAGCCCCGCATGCCGATCAACTATGCCCGTCGCCTGACCGATCGCCGACGCTCCACCCGCAGCAACCGCCAGCTCGGACTCTGCCTGGCCTTCGTCGCCGGCGCGGCGAACGCCGGAGGCTTTCTGGCCGTGCAGCAATACACCTCGCACATGACCGGCATCGTCTCGGCGATGGCCGACAACCTCGCCCTCGGCGCCACCGATCTGGCGCTGGCTGGCTTCGGCGCACTGCTCTCGTTCGTCCTTGGCGCCATGTGCTCGACGCTGATGATCAACTTTTCGCGACGGCGCCGACTGCACAGCCAGTACGCCCTGCCGCTGGCGCTGGAAGCCGGGCTGTTGCTGCTGTTCGGTATCCTCGGCGCGCAGCTGATGTCGGTTCCGGGCTTCTTCGTGCCGCTGACGGTGGTGCTGCTGTGCTTCATCATGGGCCTGCAGAACGCGATCATCACCAAGCTTTCCAACGCCGAGGTGCGCACCACGCACATCACCGGAATGGTGACCGACATCGGCATCGAACTGGGGCGGTTGATCTATTTCAACCGCAATCGCGATGGTGAACTGCCGCCGGTGCGGGCCAATCGCGAACGTCTGCGCATCAATGCGTTGCTGGTCAGCTGCTTCTTTATCGGCGGTCTCAGCGGCGCACTGGGCTTCAAGCACTTCGGCTTTCTGTCCACCGTACCGCTGGCCGCTCTGCTGCTGACTCTGGCGCTGGTGCCGATGGCCGACGACTTGAGGCTAGGCTGGCGCCTCTGGCGTCGGCGGCGCTGAATCACCGCCCCAGCGAATCGGCGCTGACCACAGCAGCACCCGTTTGTTCCGTGACCAGCCTGAAAAATGTTCGATTTTTTACTTTGACAGCGGCTTTCTTTGCCTCTAAGTTTTCGTTTCCGAACAATTCCGAACCAACGCAGTGCTCGGAATAAAACAAAAACAAACGAACGAGGCTCCGCGCATGAGTACGCCCATCGTCCCGACCCTCAAGGGACAATGCATCGCCGAATTTCTCGGCACTGCCCTTCTCATCTTCTTCGGTACCGGCTGCGTCGCAGCGCTCAAGCTCGGCGGCGCCGACCTGGGGCTGTGGGAAATCAGCATCATCTGGGGTATCGGCGTTTCGATGGCGGTGTACCTTGCCGCTGGCGTTTCCGGTGCCCATCTGAACCCGGCCGTCACCATCGCACTATGGCTGTTCGGCACCTTCGAGCGGCACCGGGTGCCGGCCTACATCCTGGCGCAGGTGGCCGGCGCCTTCTGTTCCGCGGCATTGGTCTACGGGTTGTACAGCAGCCTGTTTTTCGATTTCGAACAGGCCCAGCAGATGGTTCGCGGAAGCGTCGAGAGTCTCGAGCTCGCGTCGATCTTCTCCACCTATCCGCACGCCTCGTTGTCGTTCGGTCAGGCGTTCCTTGTGGAAGTGGTGATTACGGCCATTCTGCTGGCGATGATCATGGCCATCACCGATGACGGCAATGGCCTGCCCAGCGGCCCGCTCGCCCCTTTGCTGATCGGCCTGCTGATCGCCGTGATCGGTGGTGCGATGGGACCGCTGACCGGCTTTGCGATGAATCCGGCGCGGGATTTCGGGCCTAAGCTGTTGACCTTCCTGGCCGGTTGGGGTGACGTGGCCTTCACCGGTGGGCGAGACATCCCGTATTTCCTGGTTCCGATCTTCGCCCCGATTCTCGGTGCCTGCCTCGGCGCTGCAGGTTACAAGGCACTCATCTGCCGGCACCTGCCAGGGGTTGGCTCGGCCGCCTGTGATGCACCCAAACCCAAGGAAAAGGCCACTGCCGAAATGGGCTCCGCGCAGCCCGATGTCAGCAAAGTTCGCTAAGGAAACGTCGCCATGAGCAACCAGAACAAGCAATTCATCGTCGCCCTCGACCAGGGCACCACCAGTTCCCGCGCCATCGTGCTGGACCGCAACGCCAACGTGGTGACCATCGCCCAGCGCGAGTTCGCGCAGATCTACCCACAACCGAGCTGGGTCGAGCATGACCCGATGGAAATCTGGGCGACCCAGAGCGGCGTGTTCGTCGAAGCCCTGGCCCAGGCCGGCATCACCAACGAGCAGGTGGCGGCCATCGGCATCACCAACCAGCGCGAGACCGCCATCGTCTGGGACAAGATAACCGGACGTCCGATCTACAACGCCATCGTCTGGCAGAGCCGCCAGAGCACGCCGATCTGCGACCAGCTCAAGCGCGACGGCATGGAAGACCACATCCGCAAGACCACCGGACTGGTGATCGACCCCTACTTCTCCGGCACCAAGATCAAGTGGATTCTCGATCACGTCGAAGGCAGCCGCGAACGCGCTCGCCGTGGCGAGCTGCTGTTCGGCACCGTCGACTGCTGGCTGATCTGGAAGATGACCCAGGGCAAGGCCCACGTCACCGACTACACCAACGCGTCGCGCACGCTGCTGTTCGATATCCACAAGCTGGACTGGGACCCGGTGATGCTCGAAGCGCTGGACATTCCCCGCGAGATGCTGCCGGAGGTGCGCTCATCCTCGGAAGTTTACGGCCACGCCTATATCGGTTCCGGCCAGAGCACCGGCATTCCCATCGCGGGCATTGCCGGCGATCAGCAGGCCGCGCTGTTCGGCCAGATGTGCGTCGAACCCGGGCAGGCCAAGAACACCTACGGCACCGGCTGCTTCCTGCTGATGAATACCGGGACCAAGGCAGTGCAGTCCGAACATGGTCTGCTGACGACCATCGCCTGCGGGCCGCGGGGCGAAGTGAATTACGCGCTGGAAGGCGCCATCTTCAATGGCGGCTCCACCGTGCAGTGGCTGCGTGACGAACTGAAGGTGCTCAACGAATCGCTGGATTCGGAGTACTTCGCCACCAAGGTGCCGGACAGCAACGGCATCTACCTCGTGCCGGCGTTCACCGGCCTTGGCGCGCCCTACTGGGACCCGCGTGCCCGCGGCGCACTGTTCGGCCTGACCCGCGGGGTCAAGGTCGATCACCTGATCCGTGCTGCGCTGGAATCTATCGCCTACCAGACCCGCGACGTGCTCGACGCCATGCAGCAGGATGCCGGCGAGCGCCTGCGCGCCCTGCGTGTGGATGGCGGCGCCGTGGCCAACAACTTCCTCATGCAGTTCCAGGCCGACCTGCTCGGCACCCAGGTCGAGCGCCCACAGATGAAGGAAACCACCGCCCTTGGTGCGGCCTACCTGGCCGGGCTGGCGACCGGTTTCTGGAGTGACCTCGACGAATTGCGCAGCAAGAGCAGCATCGAGCGCGTGTTCGAACCGGCGTGCGGAAGCGAACAGCGCGAAGCGCTCTATCGCGGCTGGCAGAAGGCGGTCGAGCGCACCCGCAACTGGGCCGAGGACTGAGAGGCCCACCCCGCGCCTGCCCGCGACCGGGTCGCAGGCAGGCGCGGTATTGCGCGAATTCGAACAAAGCGCGCTTTAATCGAACGTCAGACTGGGGCATGCTTCCGCCACCACCGCGAACAAGGAAGCCCCATGAGCCTGGCGCCCCGACAGCAGAACATTCTCGAACTCGTGCGCGAACGCGGCTATGTGAGCATCGACGAACTGGCCCGGCACTTCGCCGTCACCCCGCAGACCATCCGCCGCGACATCAATCAGCTGGGCGACGCCGGCCTGCTGCGGCGCTACCACGGCGGCGCGGCCTACGACTCCAGCGTGCAGAACACTGCATACAGCCAGCGCGCGCATCAGATGCGTGACGAAAAACAGCGCATCGCCGCCGCCATGGCCGCACGCATCCCCGACCAGGCTTCGCTGTTCATCAATATCGGCACCACCACCGAAGCCATTGCACGCGCCCTGCTCAACCATCGCGATCTGAAGATCATCACCAATGACCTGCATGTGGCGAGCATCCTCAGCACCAAGGAAGACTTCGATGTGCTGATCGCAGGCGGCAACGTGCGCAGCGACGGCGGCGTGGTGGGCCAGGCGACCGCAGACTTCATCAGCCAGTTCAAGGTCGACTTCGCCTTGATCGGCATCAGCGGCATCGACGAGGACGGCACCCTGCTCGACTTCGACTACCAGGAAGTCCGCGTCTCCCAGGCGATCATCCATAACGCACGCAAGGTCTTCCTCGCGGCGGACTCCAGCAAGTTCGGCCGCAGCGCCATGACCCGGCTCGGCTCCCTGGAGCAGATCGACTGCCTGTTCACCGATACCCAGCCGGACGACGTGTTCGCCGAACTGCTGGCACAGTACAAGGTGCATCTGGAGATCGCCGACTAGGTTCGGCGTCAGCCCTTCTTCGCGGCCCGGTCCGCTCCCACGAACGGAGAATCCAGGAGCCGCGGTCGCCATCGTCCAGGCCGCTAACGGCGGCCGGCAACGATTCACCCGCCCCGCCTATTGTCCGCATGCTGCGCCTGGGCGCGCGCGACCTGCCAATGTCAGCAGCCGGCGCCCACGCCCTAAGCGTGGAAGCCCTCTGCATCACCCCCTGCTCTGCCGCACCTGTTCGCGGACAAGTCGTTCCCTCGAGCGATGCCAAGCCTCTGGAAGCGACCGCGACCACGAGCCAGACGGAACAACCATGCCCGCGAAGCAAGAACTCGCCCTTCCTTTTATCGATTTCGAACATTTTGCACTTTCAATAATGTTCATTCACGAATAGGATGTTCAAAAACGAACATCGTATTCGTATTCGAGGAGGAACCCGTGCCCCATATTGCCCAGCCCGTCTCCGAGCTTTATGACATCGCCGTGATCGGCGGCGGTATCAATGGTGTCGGCATCGCGGCCGATGCCGCCGGCCGTGGGCTGTCGGTGTTCCTTTGCGAACGCGACGACCTGGCCAGTCATACGTCATCGGCGAGCAGCAAGCTCATTCATGGCGGGCTGCGTTATCTGGAACACTACGAATTCCGACTGGTTCGCGAGGCACTGGCCGAGCGTGAAGTGTTGCTGGCCAAGGCGCCGCATATCGTCAAACCGATGCGCTTCGTGCTGCCGCACCGCCCTCATCTGCGCCCGGCGTGGATGATCCGCGCCGGTCTGTTCCTCTATGACCATCTGGGCATGCGCAAGAAATTGCCGGCGTCGCAGGGGTTGCGCTTCGGCAGCCAGAGCCCGCTCAAGCCGGCGATCACCCGCGGTTTCGAATACTCCGACTGCTGGGTCGACGACGCACGCCTGGTGGTGCTCAACGCCATGGCGGCGCGGGAAAAAGGGGCGCATATCCATACCCGCACGCTGTGCCTGAGCGCCAAACGTGCTGGGGGCATCTGGCACGTGGAGCTGCAGCGCGAGGACGGCAGCCGCTTCTCGCTAAAGGCCAAGGCCCTGGTGAACGCGGCCGGCCCCTGGGTCGCACAGTTCATCGGCGAAAACCTGCAACAGCGATCGCCGTACGGTATCCGCCTGATCCAGGGCAGCCATATCATCGTGCCGCGGCTGTACGAGGGCGAGCAGGCGTACATCATGCAGAACGAGGATCGCCGCATCGTCTTCGCGATCCCCTATCTGGACCGCTACACCATGATCGGCACCACCGACCGCGAGTATCACGGCGATCCGGCCCAGGTGAGCATCACCGAGCAAGAGATCGCCTACGTGCTGGGTGTGGCCAATACGCACTTTCGCAAGCAGCTGGAACCCAGGGACATCGTGCATACCTTCGCAGGCGTTCGCCCCTTGTGCGATGACGAATCTGACAACCCGTCTGCCGTCACCCGTGACTACACCCTATCGCTGGTTGCTGAGGAAAAGCAGGCGCCGCTGCTCTCGGTGTTCGGCGGCAAACTGACCACCTACCGCAAGCTCGCCGAATCGGCGATGGCTCAGCTCAAGCCATTTTTCCCCGGCATGGGCGACAGCTGGACGGCCGATGCCGCGCTGCCCGGCGGCGAAGACATGGGCACGCCCGAAGCACTGGCCGAGGCACTGGTCGCCCATGTGCAAGGGCTGGAACTGCCCCTGGCCAAACGATGGGCCACGCTGTACGGCAATCGCGTCTGGCGGATGCTCGGCGACGCCCGTTCCCTCGATGCCCTGGGTGAAGACCTTGGCCAACAGCTCTATGCGCAGGAGGTCGAGTACCTTTGCCGGGATGAGTGGGCAATGCAGCCGGACGACATTCTCTGGCGACGCACCAAACTCGGCCTGGCCTACAGCGAGCCGGAAAAATCCCGCCTGGCACGCTATCTGGCGGAGCGACCGGTTGCTGAGTCCACCCACAGCAGCGACGCGGCCTGAGCGCAAGAACACGGGCCTGCCTTACGCAGGCTCGTGCTGATCCGGTACTGACCGGTCGCATACGCTCGATCGAGCAGGAAACGGTTCAATCCCAAGGGCACCGTTCACCGTACAGGCCGCTTCGGTCATCAAGCGTTCACACCCATGGCACACCGTCGAGCGACCGACCTGCTCGCGGGAGTTGCCAGATGACGACGAATACCGGCGCCCTAGCCGACCACTCCACACCCGCTACGCGCCAATGGCTGTCGTGGCTGTTGGTCATCACACTGATCTATCTGCTGCTGGCAGCCGTCGGCGCTATCGGAGATGGCTTCAAAGCGGCGGTCGGCGACAACGCCAAGGAACTCTTCGCGTTCGCCACCAACCCCTTTGTCGGCCTGATGATCGGCGTTGCAGCGACCGCACTGATCCAGAGCTCCAGCACCGTAACGTCCATCATTGTCGGGATGGTTGCTGGCGGGCTGCCCATTCCGATCGCGATCCCGTTGATCATGGGCGCCAACATCGGCACGTCCCTCACCAGCACCATCGTCAGCCTCGGCCATGTGCGCAACGGCGTCGAATTTCACCGGGCCTTCGCGGCCGCAACCGTGCATGACGCATTCAATATCACGGCGGTGGCGATCCTCCTGCCGCTCGAACTGCTGTTCCATCCGCTGGCGCAGATGTCCGAAGTTCTGGCCGGCCTTCTGGTCAGCGACAGCACAAGCGTCGACATGAAGAGCGTGAACTTCATGAAGACTCTCCTCACCCCTGCCAGCGACCTGCTCAACGCCAGCGTGGCCTGGCTGCCAAGCCAGGTCTGGTCGGGTGTCGCGCTGATCGTCATCGGGATCGGCCTGATCCTGTTCGTGGTCCAGGCCATCGGCAAGGTGCTGCGCAGGGTCATGGTCGGCCGCGCCAAAGAGATCATGCACACCAGCGTCGGGCGTGGCCCGGTTTCGGGGATCGCCTCGGGAACGCTCATCACGATCCTGGTGCAATCCTCATCGACCACCACCGCGCTGATCGTGCCACTGGCAGGAACCGGTGTCTTTTCGCTCAAACAGGTCTATCCGTTCACCCTCGGCACCAACATCGGAACCTGCGTGACCGCGCTGCTGGCGGCCACCGCCATCTCCGGGCCCACCGCCGAACTGGCGATGCAGATCGCACTGGTACATCTGCTGTTCAACCTGTTCGGAATCGTCCTGATCTACGTACTGCCGTTCCTGCGCGGCGTTCCGCCTGCCATCGCCACGCATCTCGCCGATCTGGCGCAACGCAGCAAGCTGTACGTCGGGGCCTACATCGGCGGTGTGTTCTTCGGCCTGCCTCTGCTGTTGATCGGCGGCAGCCAACTCTGACCTGGTCGGGAGCCCGCACCTATGCAAAGCGAACGTCGTAGCCAGACCGAGAATCGCATCCGCGAACTGCGCGAATCGCTCAATGAGCTCGAAGCGCAGCTCAAGCAGATCGATGCCCAGGAACAACAGGCCCAGCATCGGGAAATCGATCGGCTGGATGACTACATCAATGCGGTAGACACCCGCTTCCACAGCCTGCAGGTGTTCTGGAATTCACTAAAGCACGATTGGCTGAAGGCCAAGCCCTGAGCCAGGCCAAGGAGCGACAGCATGCACGTCAAAACCGGCCCGCTACTGCTGATTAGTCTTTCGCTTGGCCTGCAGCTGGCATCCACACCAGCCGTGAGCGCTGCCGAATCCACCGCCGAAGGGCTGCTCATCGATGGCTCCAGCACCGTTTACCCACTCACCCGCGAAGCGATACGCCGTTTCCAGCGTGCGCAGCCTGGGCATCCGATCGAAGTGGCGTTTTCCGGGACCAGCGCTGGTTTTCGCCGCTTCTGTGCAGGGAAGACGGACATCAACGACGCCTCGCGCAGGATGAACAGCAGCGAGCAGGCACTCTGCGCGCAGAACGGCATCGGCTATCGCGAAGTGCCCCTGGCCATGGACGCGATCACGGTCGTCGTACACCCGAGCAATGATTGGGCGAGCGACATCACCGTCGAAGAGCTGAAGAAACTCTGGACGCCCGCAGCCGAAGACAAGGTCAGGCACTGGAGTCACATCCGTGCCGGCTGGCCCGACCGACCGGTGAAACTGTTCGGCCGAGGTCAGGACTCCGGCACCTACGACGTCTTCACCAGGCAGATCGTCGGCGAGGCGCATCGCAGCCGCCAGGACTATACCGCCAGCGAGAACGAAGAGGAGTTGGCCGCCGGCATCGCTGCCGAGCCGGATGCGCTCGGATTCTTCGGAATCGGCGCCTATCACCGGCACTGGGACGAGCTGAAGCTGCTTGCCATCGACAGTGGCAAGGGCCCGGTCTACCCGACGCTCAAAACCGTCAGCGAGGCGCACTACCAGCCGTTGACCCGCCCGCTTTTCATCTATCTGAGCGAGCGGAGCCTGCAGGAAAAGCCGACCACCCGAGCATTCGTGATGCATTACCTGCAAGGCCTGCCGACCTGGATCCACTTCACCGGTTTCATGCCGCTGCGCGCCGAGCGCTACGCGCAGAGTCTGCAAAGTCTCGAGTCGTTCAACGCAGCGCCGGCGACGGATCCAGCGGGCACTCGGTGAGAACCCTTGAGCCGGTGCACTGCGGGTACGATCACCCGCGACGTTTGACTCGCAGGGCAATTGCGGTAGGCTCGCAGCTTTTCCACAGGAGTACACACCATTGCCCGAGCCACTGCCCGCCACATCCTGGTTTCCACTGAAGCAAAGTGCAACGAGCTGAAAGCTGCCATCGAAGGCGGCGCCGACTTCGCCCAGGTCGCCAAGGAAAACTCCACGTGCCCGTCCAGCCGCCAGGGCGGCGATCTGGGTTCGTTCGGTCCGGGTCAGATGGTCAAGGAATTCGACACCGTGGTGTTCAGCGCGCCGCTGAATGTCGTGCAGGGCCCGGTGAAGACGCAGTTCGGCTATCACCTGCTGGAAGTGACCAGCCGCCAGGACTGATCCACCCCTGTCCCCGCGCGTCCATGCGCGGGGGCACTCGCACCGAGCGGTGCGCTATCCGCCGCACCTCCCCGCCTCACCTTCCTGTCACGCCTGTAGGCGGAAACGCCCCGTCAGCGTCTTGAGCCCATTCATGCTCTGCATGATGGTATTGCCAGATGCCGCGGTATCGTGCGTGACGCTCGCCGCCTGATCAGCCACCTGAGCGATGCGCGTCAGCGACTTGTTCATGTCCTCGGCGACCTGCGACTGCTCCTCGGCAGCCGTGGCGATCTGATTGGTCATGCCACGAATGGTCTGCACCGCACCGACGATCTGGCCCAGCGCATGTTGCGCCGCCTCGATCTGCGTCAGGGTGATGGTGCTGCTCTGGCGCGAGGCATCCATGGCCTGCCCGGCGCGCGAGGCCTGGCTCTGCAGACGCTCGACCAGCACGCCGACCTCCTTGGCCGAACTCTGGGTGCGACTGGCGAGGCTGCGCACCTCGTCGGCAACTACCGCGAAACCGCGGCCCTGCTCACCGGCCCGTGCTGCCTCGATGGCTGCGTTGAGCGCCAGCAGGTTGGTCTGCTCGGCGATGCCGCTGATCACGTTGAGCACCTTGCCGATCTCGTGGCTGTCGAGCACCAGCTGCTGCATCACGTCCGCCAGGCCATCGACATGGCCACTGAGCGTGCGGATGGCGCCGACCGATTCGTTCATCACGGCGCTGCCGGCATTGGTCTCCTGCTCGGCGACGTCAGCGGCATTGGCGGCCTCGACAGTGCTGCGTGCAACTTCCTGGGAGGTGGCGAGCATTTCATTCATGGCAGTAGCGACCTGATCGATCTCCGCCTGCTGGCCTTCCACATTGCGCGCGCTGTCCCCGGCCAGGTTCGCCATGTGCTTGCATTGCCCGTCAGCGTCATCGGCCGCCTGGCGCACGCCGCGGATCATCTCGCCAACCTGACCCAGCAGGCTGTTGTAGGCCAGGGTGATCCTGCCCATCTCGTCATCGGCATGACGCACCTGCAGCGGCGCGGAAAAATCGCCCTGGCTGACCTTCTCCAGGCGCCCGCGCAGCTCGTCGATCTGCAGCATCAGCCAGTTCATGCCGGCGATCCGTCCGAGCACCACCAGCAGCAGGATGCACAGGGTGGAACCCAGCGCGACCCACAGCTGCTGGGAGGCACTGCGATTGGCCTGCGCCGAGATCAGCGACACCACTTCGTTGGAGGCCGCGAGAATATCGTTGGAGTCGCCGGCCAGGGTCTTCAGATCGGCGCTCTGCCCTGCGGCCAGCGCCTGTACGGCGGGACGGTAGCGCTGCCAGATCTGATCGACGCGCTGCAGGTGCGGCTGTGCGCTGGCCAGCTCGACGCGGACGATACCCTGAGCGCTGTCGCCGTTGAGCAGCAGCCGATGGGATTGCTCGAAGCGCTGAATGGTCTTGTCGACATCCGCCGGGCTACCGATGCCCTGCGCAGCGAGCAGCGCCTCTTTCATCATCTTCTGGCTGAGCATGCGCTGCGCGCCGGCCATGTCGATCTGGCTGGCGTCCTTGCTGGACATGAACAGCACCCCGGCGGTCAGCGCCGCGCAAAGGAAGATCAGGCTGTAGGAAAAGAAAAATTGCAGGTTGATGGTACGTAGGCCCAGCCCGCGCAGTACGGACTGGATGACGTTCGCCAAAGTGCTGGTCATGAAGGAATTCCAACTGCAGAAAAGCAGGAAAGAACGCGCCGCCGCCACTCGCTGGCGTCGCAGTTATTCCGTTTCTCGGCCGGCCAGCGAGCAACTTGATACCGTTGGTCCGCCGCCTTGAAAGCCAGGCACCACGCGGCCTGCAGGCACTTTTGCTAACGCACGGATCAACGCCTCGCATGCTGATCCAGGTCAATGGAATCGCCCGCGTTTCGCCTGTTTTTTTGGCTCGATCCCCTCGCAGCGACTATGGTCTGAGGAGATCGCGGCCACCCACAGAACCGAGAGGGACTCGTCATGTTTCAGGTATCGCGCAGAGGCGAAAACCGCATCGATATCGACTTCTCCGGCAAGCTGGACAGCCAGGCCATGCGCGCCGCGCTGGACGACCTGCTGTTCAAGTCCGAAGGCATCAGCCACGGCCGCATGCTCTACCGCATCGGCGACTTCGATCTGCCGACCCTGGGTGCCGTCGGCGTGGAGCTGTCACGCCTGCCCCAGCTGCTGCGCTTCATCCGCCGCTTCGACCGCTGTGCGGTGATCGCCGGCAAGGAGTGGTTGCGCAAGGCCAGCGAAGTCGAGGGCGCATTGATTCCGGGACTGACCATTAAGGCCTTCGACCTGCATCAGGAAGCCGAAGCCCTCGCCTGGCTCGAACACAGCTAACCGAGCGAACCGACCTGTGGAACGAATGGCACGCCGTGGGTTGTTGTCGAACGCAGACACCAACAGCACGGAGAACGGACATGGGACTTTTCGATTCGATCAAGGCGAAGCTCGGCCTGGGCGATGTCTCCAACGAAGCGGAGCGCAAGGCCGACACGCCGCCGGCTGACGCCACCCACTCCAGCGCCGAAGGAATAACACTGAGCGAGCGGCCGTCGACCACGACCAACGCGACACTCGGGCCGGACAGGGATCTGAACCAGCCGACTGCCGCCGCCCGTGGCGTGGACGTGGTGGCGCAGCTGGAAGCGAAGGCGGCGGCTCACCCCGAAACGCTGAACTGGCGCACCTCGATCGTCGACCTGATGAAGTTGCTGGGCCTCGACAGCAGCCTGGAGTCGCGCCGGGAGCTTGCCACCGAGCTGGGCTGCCCGCCCGATCAGATGGCCGATACGGCGCAGATGAACATGTGGCTGCACCGCGCGGTGATGAAGAAGCTGGCCGAGAATGGCGGAAGCATTCCGCCGGAACTGCTGCACTGATGCGCGAAGGGCCTTCCGCAGGGAAGGCCCTTCATCGGGGGCTTATGAATTGCGGACCAGTTCGTCCGCGAGGAAATCTTCCTCCAGTAGCGCGTCACGACCGGCTACGGCACCGTCGATCATCTGCGGCTGGGCGCCGGCGCGCTTGCTGCGCAGCTTGCCGAACTGGTGAGCGAGCGCATTGCTCAGCTTGTCGACCGCGCCGTCGATGGCCAGCTCCAACGATTCAGCCTTGTGGGTAACGGAGATGGGTTGCAGGCCCTTGGGCCGCGCCTCGATCTGGCAGCGCTTGTCATGCGCGCCGGCCTTGTCGCCGTTTTCGTCGTTGAGGTGCACGACGACACGTGTCAGCTCGTCGTCATACCGGTCCAGCTTGCCTGCCACACTGGCACTGACCCAATCAGCCAGACGGGCACTGCCTTCGATGTGGTTATCGCTATGAACCTGGATTTGCATAAGTCGTCCTTACTTCCGCTTATGAACACCACCGTTGCCGGTGGCTTGGTGATAGCTATGCCACCGTTTGGATCATTAAGCAATGCGCCAAATGTCGCCGAACCTTTCCTGGGCAATGCGACGTGATGGCGTTGCACTCAGGAAGACTGCGCAATTGCAGCCAATGCCAGCATGGGTCTGAAAATGCCGGCACGCAGCCTCGTGCGCGGAGGGGCCGCTGAGCCCTATCCAAGTGCTATCGGCCTGATCCAGGACAACAAAAACGCGCCGAACGCAGGCGTCCGGCGCGCAGTAGCAAGAGCGGTCAGGCGGCCTTCTGAAACAGCTCGCGCCCGTGGTCGAGGTGCTGGTCCACCAGCCACTTGCCGTGGGCGATGGACAGCCGCTGGGCCTTGTCCAGTTCGTCCATGAACGCATGCTCGAGTGGCAGCGGCAGGCGACGGGTGACGTGTCCGTCGGGGGCGGTAATCCGGCAGCCGCCGGCCCAGGGAGTGGAGGTGCCAGGATATTCCATCACCTCGGCGGTGATGATGTGATCGCGGTAGGTGCATTGCATCATGGTCATGATCGTTACCTCGCTATGTGCGGGCAGCCATCGATCACGCAGGTTGGCTCGGCCCGATGGCTGCCGGAATTCCCCCCTGTTCAGAGCGGGCCAGGCGGATAAGCCGGCCCTCGGTGCGTCACAACGGTATAGCACAGGCTGCCGACCGCGCCTGCGCCGATCGACGAACGCGCGGTTCAGGCATCCAGCGCAGGGCCGATCAGTTTGGCCAGCTGGCTGTATACCCCGGGCGCCGCCACCAGATACGGATTACCTCGCAGCAGACCGTCGTTACGGAAGAAGTCGTTGCGCAGGCCACCCGCTTCGGCCACCAGCACCAGCCCGGCCAGGCAGTCCCAGCTCTTGAGCTCGGTCTCGTAGTAACCGATCAGGCGACCCGCAGCGACGTAGGCGGTCATCAGCGCGCCGGAGCCGTTGCGGATGAACATGCCGCCTTCGGCCAGCAGTTTCTCCAGAAACGGAATGAAATGTTCCTTGCCGCGTGGATGGAAGGTTCCGGCGCCGGTCAGCCCCTCGCACACGTGGGTCGCGGTGCTGGTTCTGAGCGGCGTCTCGTTGACGTAGGCGCCCCGGCCAAGGCAGCCATGGAAGAGTTCGTCGTGATTCGGATCGGCGATCGCGCCGACGTGCGGTTCGCCGTCCACCAGCAGGCCGATGGAGACGCACCAGTTGTGCAGGCCGTTGACGAAGCAGGCGGTGCCGTCGATGGGGTCGATGACCCAGACGCAGCGTGCCTTGAGACCGGCCGAGCCGCTCTCCTCGCCGAGAAAGCCGTCTTCGGGAAAACGTTCGGCGAGCCGCCCGCGAATGAAGTCCTCGATGCGCTTGTCGGCGATGCTGACCACGTCCTGGCGATCGCTGCCCTTGTGCTCCACATCCAGTGTCTCGCGCTGACGGTAATAGCTCATGCCGAGCTGCGCAGCTTCCAGCGCAAGGCTCTTGGCGCAGGCATAGCGGGCGTCGATGTCGAGGTTGCTCATGGCGGATTTCCCGGGCAAAAGCGGCATTCTAGGCGGACGTGAAGCCCAGCACGAGGAGTGGTGCGCAGCCCGACGGCTTCGGCTGGTAGCCGGCCACGAGCGACGAGGCGCGACTAATCGAAGCGCCGGCGGTCCTAACTGCGAGCCAAGGCTCACGTATCCACGCAGACAGGAGAATCCTCATGGGCTTGTTCAGTTCGATTCTGGAAAAGATCGGCATCGGCCGGGCGCACGCCGAGCCGGACAGCACCGCCCCCACTACCCCGCCGGAAGCGTCCACCGGTGGTGCCGGCGCACCCACGACGCCTGCCGTGGATCAGGTAGACGTAGCCGCGAAGCTGGACGGTATGGCCAACAATCATCCGGAAAAGCTCAACTGGCGCACCTCCATCGTCGACCTGCTCAAGCTGCTGGGCCTGGACAGCAGCCTGCCGGCGCGCAAGGAGCTTGCCACCGAACTCGGCTGCCCAGCGGACAAAATGGGCGATTCGGCGCAGATGAATCTGTGGCTGCACAAGACCGTGCTGAAGCGGCTGGCCGAGAACGGCGGCAATGTGCCGGCCGATCTGCTGGATTGAGCCACAGCCCGCGCAAGCTGCGGTCGCTGCCGCAGCCTGCGTGGCGATCAATGCTCGTGCAGGCGCACGTTCAGCTCGTCGACGATGGGCGCCCATTCGGCGTCCTCGACCCATTCGTCACGCAGGAACGCGCGCTGCGACTCGTTCCAGAACGGGGCATCGGCCAGACGGACATCCTCCGGCAACCGGCCGTGCTTGGCGATAAAGGCATCGATGCTGGCAGGATCGGATTCCAGGCCGAGCTGTTCGAACAGGGTGCCGAGGTCTTTGTTGGGCAGTTCCATGAGATTCTCCTTGGGCTTGGTCAATGGGCCGGACGGCGCTAGCGCCGTCCGTGACGTGCCTATTCAGAGACTCCGCGGCTGACTACAGTTCCGCTTCGCCCATCTGGAGCCATTCCATGGACCTACTGTTTTGCGGCAGCTTCGACAGCGAAGAACGCGACGCCTGGCTCGTCGAGCTGCAGCGCGCCATGCCCGATGCCCGCTGGCACCTGCACGCCCCGACGCAGAACGCCGGGCGCATCGTCGCCGCCGTGGTTGCCAATCCGCCGCCAGGCTCCCTGCAAGGCCTGCCCGGGCTGCGCCTGATCCAGTCGCTCTGGGCCGGCGTCGATCGTCTGCTGGACGATCCCAGCCTGCCGGACGTGCCCCTGGCGCGCATGGTCGACCCGGCCATGAGCGCGGCCATGGCGGAAACCGCCTTGTGGGCAACGCTTTCGCTGCATCGCCGCTTCTTCGACTATGCGCAACAGCAGCGCGATCGCCACTGGTACCCTCTGCCGCAGCGGCGCGCCGACGAGATCGAGGTAGCCATGCTGGGCATGGGCCAGATGGGCCGGACCTGCGCGCGGCGGCTGCTGGAAACGGGTTACCGGGTGACCGGCTGGAATCTGCACGGTGGCGCCATCGCCGGCATGGCGCTGGAGCACGGCCTGGAAGCGCTGTGGCCGCTGCTGGCACGCAGTGACATCGTGATCAACCTGCTGCCTCTCACCGCACAGACCGCCGATCTGCTGGACCGACGGTTCTTCGCCGCCATGCGCCGCGGCGCTGCCCTGGTCAACCTCGCCCGTGGCCGGCACCTGGTGGAAGCCGACCTGCTGCAGGCGCTGGACAGCGGGCAACTCGATCGTGCGGTGCTGGATGTGTTTCGCCAGGAGCCGCTGGCGACGGACCATCCGTTCTGGTGCCATCCGCGCGTGACGGTCCTGCCGCATAGCGCCGCGGCGACGGACATGCGCAGCGCCGCGTTGATCGTCGCGCAGAACCTGCAGGCCCTGCGCGACGGCCGGCCGATCAGCCATCTGGTGCAGCGCAAGCGCGGTTATTGAGCCGCGGCTTGCGCCAGCGCAGCGCCTCAGTCGTGGCTGAGCGCGCCGATGCGATGGATCGAGAGGTCCGCCCCGTTGAATTCTTCCTCCTGGCTGAGGCGAATGCCCATGGAGTGCTTGAGCAGGCCGTAGACGCCGAAGCCACCAACCAGTGCCACCAGCATGCCCAGACCGCTGCCGATCACCTGGCTGATCAGGCTGACGCCGCCGAGCCCGCCCAACGCTGCCTGGCCGAAGATGCCGCAGGCGATGCCGCCCCAGATCCCGCACAGACCGTGCAGCGGCCATACACCCAGCACGTCGTCGATTTTCCAGCGGTTCTGCGTGGCGGTGAACGCCCAGACGAACAGCGCCCCGGCAATCGCGCCGGTGGCCAGCGCACCGACCGGATGCATCAGATCTGAGCCGGCGCAAACCGCCACCAGCCCGGCCAGCGGGCCGTTGTGCAGGAAGCCCGGGTCGTTGCGGCCGGCCAGCCAGGCCGCGGCGGTGCCGCCCACCATCGCCATCAGCGAGTTCACTGCCACCAGGCCACTGATGCCCTCGATGGACTGCGCACTCATGACGTTGAAGCCGAACCAGCCGACGATGAGAATCCACGAGCCCAGCGCCAGGAACGGGATATTCGACGGGGCAAAGGCCACCAGCCGGCCGTCGCGGTAGCGGCCGTTGCGACGTCCGAGCAGGATGACCGCACCAAACGCCAGCCATCCGCCCATGGCGTGCACCACCACGGAGCCGGCGAAGTCATGGAACGGTGCACCGAACTGGTGCTCCAGCCAGGCCTGGAAACCGAAATTGCCGTTCCAGATCAGCCCTTCGAAGAACGGATAGACGAACGCCACGATCAACATCGTCGCGCACAGCTGCGGACCGAAGCGCGCACGCTCGGCGATGCCGCCGGAGATGATTGCCGGAATCGCCGCAGCAAAGGTCAGCAGGAAGAAGAACTTCACCAGGGCATAGCCGTGGTCGGCCACCAGCTGATCGGCCGGCTGCATGAACGTCACGCCATAGGCGATCCAGTAGCCGATGAAGAAGTACGCCAGGGTCGATACGGCGAAGTCGGTGATGATCTTCGACAGGGCATTGACCTGGTTCTTCAGCCGCACGGTTCCGACTTCGAGGAAGGCGAAGCCGGCATGCATGGCCAGCACCATCACCGCGCCCATCAGGAGGAACAGGGTATTGGAGCCATGGACCAGGGTTTCCACGGCGCTGTTGAGGTTTTCCATGGGTTACTACAGCCTCAGCGGGAATACGCACCAAAACGGTAATCGCCAGAGTGCGAATGCACCGAGATGCATCACCGCGCCCGCGACGACTACCGCCACCTGCAGCCGGAGCCTACCTCGGTAAAATTGCCGAGGCACCATGAAACCTTTGTTTTCAACGGGTTATGGGAACTGCCGGGATTTCATCGTGCGCCATTGCGGGGCTTGCACGACGACTGCTGCACCAAGCCATAGCAATGCCTGTACCAAGCGCAGCGCTGAGCGCTGCCGAGACCGGCTTCAGCCTCATCGATTGACCTGGGCTCAGAGCGCCGACAGCGCGCGATATTCGTCCTGGGCAAGCTGGTCGGTCATGCCGCTGATGAAGTCCTGCAGCATGCGGTTGCGGTAGTAGAACTCCCACAGCGGGCGATCGTCCGACGTCTCGGCATGGGGCTTGAGCGCCTCGTGATAGGCCTTGACCAGCTGATTGGGCAGCCGCCGCGCCAGCATCTGCAGATGCGGCTCGCTGCGACAGCCGCCCAGGGTTAGCGCGTCGAACACCGGCGCCGGCACGCGCAGCAACGGCGCATAGAAGTCCAGCAGTCCCTGGAGGATGCGATAGCCCTGCAGCTGCAGCGTTTCCACCTCGCGGTGACAGAACACCTGGTCCATCGCCACATCCTTGAAGGTCTGCACGATGGCGTTGGGCAGGCTGTCGTCCTCGAGCAGGGCGCGGTCCAGCGTGCCGTGGTACACCGCTTCGATATTGTCGATGAACTGACGGGCTGCGTGCTGCACCAGCGGATGGATCATGTTCACCCGCAGCCAGATGAAGAACTCGCCGGCCTTGTTGATCGGCTCCTTCTGGGCCCGCTCCAGGGCGTAGCTGACCATGCTGCGGAAACTGCGCTCCGGACCGGGCACGGGCGCATCGACGTCGCCATGCAGGGCGAACTTGTCCAGCAGCAGCTGTGCCAGCTGCTCGATGCTGAAGATGCCCTTCTCCACCGAATCCTCGATGTCAGCCAGGCAGTAGGCAATGTCGTCCGCCGCCTCCATCACGTAGGCCAGCGGGTGGCGCGTGCAGGGCTGCATCTGGAGGGCCGCCTGCAAGGCCCGCACGAAGGGTTCTTCGGAGAGGTAGAAGCCGGGCTTTTTCTGCAGATAGGCGCCCGGCGTGCCTTTGTCCGGTCGCGGCATGTAGGCCGGGCGGACGTATTTGAGCAGGCCGGCGGTCTGGGTGTAGGTCAGGTTCAGGCGCTGCAGCGAGACCACCAGACGAATCGCCTGAGCGTTGCCCTCGAAGTGGTTGAGGTCATCGAGCATGCGCTGGCGTAGCCCGGTGTCGCCCTGCCCTGGCGGCACGGCAGCGGCGAACAGTTCATCCAGGTGGCGCTCGAACCATTCGCCGATGGCGTATTCACCGAAATGGCCGAATGGCGGATTGCCGATGTCATGCATCAGGCAGGTCATCTCTACCAGGCTCTCCAGTGCCGTCTCCAGCCCATCCAAGCCGAACGCCGCGGCACGGCTGCCAAGCTGCTTGTAGAGCGTACGGACGATGAAGCGGCCGGTCTGCTGCACCTCCAGCGAATGGGTCAGGCGGCTGCGCACTGCGGCATTGCGCTCCAGCGGGAAGACCTGCGTCTTCTGCTGCAGGCGGCGCACCGCCGCGGAATTGATGATGCGCCCGCGATCGCTTTCCAACTGGTCGATGACCGCGCCCAGATTGCCCTCGCTGGCACGCAGGCCGGGCTCGGCCTTGCCGTAAGGACGTTGACGGGAAATCTTGTGCTTGAAGTTCACGGGCTCGGACATGCATCGTTCTCATGGCGCGACAAACAGCCCCGGAGCCTAACGCGAGCGTTCCGGGTTTACCATCGCCCCCCACCTGCCAGCCAGAACATCGCGACGGAGACCAGCCGTGAGTCGTGCCGACTTCCACCACCGCAACGCCGAACGAGCCAGTGCCGAAGCCCAACGTTTGATCGAACAGCGCGCCATTCTGGGCGCTCGCTGGCTGGATTGGGTCGCCGGCGAGCTGTATCGCCTGAGCCCGCCGGAATACGCCTCGATGGTCCGTCGTGAACTCGAACGTCTGGCCCAACCTTGAGCGATAAAATGGCTGCGTCCTGGACCGTTAGCGGTCCACTGCTGTGCCATGCGTTCACCCCACTGCCGGGCAGCCGCAAGGCGACCGCGATGGACAAGCAACCGGCAGACGGCCCGCTCTGGCTGGGCCGGGATGGCCTGCAGGGCGACCGGGTCGCCGAGCGGCGTTTTCATGGCGGGCCGGACCGTGCCCTGTGCCATTACCCGACGCAACATTACCTCTATTGGGCGCAGCGCTTTGCGCCGCTGCGCACGCAGCTGGGGCTCGGCGCCTTCGGCGAGAATCTGGGTAGCGAAGGGCTGAACGAAGCGCAGCTGTGCATCGGTGATCGCCTGCGCTGGGGCGATGCGCTGATCGAGGTGAGTCAGCCGCGCTCGCCCTGCGTGCGCCTGGACACCCGACACGGCATGCGCGGTCTGGCGCGAGAGCTGTCAGCGAGTGGCCGCACCGGCTGGCTTTATCGGACCCTGGAGCCAGGCCACGTGCGCCCTGGCGACACGCTGCAACTGCTGGAGCGCCCGCACCCGGACATAAGCGTCGCCTACCTGTGGCGCTGCTTTCTCGATCCGAACCAGGCGCGAGACAGCCTGCTGCAACTTGCCGAGCTGCAGCCTCTGGCCATGCACTATCGGACGATCTTTCGCCAGCGTTACGACGTGCTCCGCGGCCAGCGGGACCAGCGAAGCCTGTTCGACTGATACCTAGGGTCTGTTCCCCTTTCGTACGCGGCCGCGCGGGAGCCGTTTGGCGCAGCGACGCGCCTTGCAACGAAACGGGAACAGTCCTAAGCAACGCAACGCGTGCATTGCGGCCCAGCAATGCCATACTGCAGCAGTCACGGAAGACGGCAGGCCGGAAACAGGCATCGCTCCTGCAGCGACAGTCAGGCCTTCGCCCATCAGGACATGTCCAGCCAGCAATCAGAGGTGAACACCATGAGCAAGGGAATGGACGCAAAGAAGAACAGCAAGAAGAAGCCGATGAAAACGGCACAGGAAAAACGTATGGCCAAGCGCGACAAGAAGAGCGGTTCCACCACACTGCTCGGCACCCACGCCGCCACCCATTGAGCCTGATCGCCACAACGCCCGGCTGATGCCGGGCGTTTTCAGACGCGCGCCAGGCGCAGCCGGCCGAACAGCCAGCCTCCCCAGACATTGACTGCCAGCCCGATCATCACCAGCAGCGCACCGGCCAGCTGCAACAGGGCCAACCGCTCGCCCAGCAAGATACTGGCCGAGGTCAGCCCCACCACCGGCACCAAGAGCGAAAACGGCGCCACCTGGCTGGCCGGATAGCGCGACAGCAGCCGACTCCACAGGCCATAACCGAGAATGGTCGCGCCGAAGGCCAGGTACACCAGGACCAGAATCGTCTGCCAGCCGATACCACGCAGCGCCGCTTCGATCACGCCCGGGCCTTCCAGCCATAACGACAGCCCGAGAAACGGCAACGGCGGCACCAGGCTGCCCCACACCACCAGCCCGACCAGATTCACCTTGCCGACCTTGCGCGTGACGATATTGCCCAGCGCCCACATCGAGGCGGCACAGATCGTCAGGAGAAATCCGCCAAGGGTCATGCCCAGCCCACTCTGCGCGCCGATCAGTGCGAGGCCGCAGGCCGCGATCAACAGGCCCAGCAGGTTGGCCGCGCGCAAGCGCTCGCCGAGAAACAGCGCAGCGAAGAACAGCGTGAAGAACGCCTGGGACTGCAGCACCAGCGACGCCAGGCCTGCGGGCATGCCGTGCTTCATGGCGGTGAAGAGAAAGGCGAACTGGCCCAGCGAGATGGTCAGCCCGTAGGCCAGCATCCAGCGCAGCGGCACCTGTGGCCGTCTGATGAAGAATACCGCCGGTACCGCCGCCAGCATGAATCGCAGGGCACCGAGCAACATGGGCGGCACGTCGTGCAGGCCGACCATGATGACCACGAAGTTCATTCCCCAGACGATGATGACTACCAGTGCGAGCAGCAGGTCCCGAGGCGACATGACGACGCACCCTGTTACGAAAACATCCATTAGAGCGGCGCGATGGCTGTACCGCTCCATACAGTGAGCAGCGAATTGGCCGGCACAGTCCGGCTTGGCCGTCGATCGGTCCAAGCTCATCCTCGCCCAGCACCGGCGACGAAACCCGCGGTGACGCTATAGAATTCGCGCCTGGTTCCCTCACATCAGACGAGTACGAGCATGGGCGCACAGTGGAAAGCGAAGCATAAGGAAGCGGCGGCGAACGCCAAGGGCAGGATCTTCGGCAAGCTGTCGAAGGAAATCATGATCGCGGCCCGCAGCGGTGCCGACCCGGACATGAACCCACGCCTGCGTCTGGTGGTCGAGCAGGCCAAGAAGGCTTCTATGCCCAAGGACACCCTGGAGCGCGCCATCAAGAAAGGCGCCGGCCTGACCGGCGAGGTGGTGAACTACGAGCGCACCCTCTACGAAGGCTTCGCTCCGCATCAGGTGCCGCTGATCGTCGAATGCCTGACCGACAACGTGAACCGCACCGTTGCCGAGATCCGCGTGCTGTTTCGCAAGGGCCAGCTGGGCTCTTCCGGGTCGGTGAGCTGGGATTTCGACCATGTCGGCATGATCGAAGCCGCACCTGCAGGCGACGCCGACCCGGAAATGGCCGCCATCGAGGCTGGTGCTCAGGATTTCGAGGCTGCCGACGATGGCGCCACGCTGTTCATTACCGAGCCGACCGACCTCGATGCCGTGTGCAAGGCCTTGCCGGAATTCGGCTTCACCGTGCAATCGGCGCAGCTGGGCTATCGACCCAAGAATCCGGTCAGTCTGTCCGGTGCCGAGCTGGAAGAGGTCGAAGCCTTCCTCGAGGCCATCGACGCCCATGACGACGTGCAGAACGTCTATGTCGGCTTGGCGGGCTGATGGCCCATCGTCTTTACTAGGCCCTGTTGGCGTTCGGTTCGCGGCCACGCCGTGACCGGATGTCACCGACCAACCCAAGCAGCCGGCGAGTACTCATCATGAGCAGCAACAAACCCACCACGCCCTACAGCCAGCGCGAGCAGGGCTATCGGGAAAAGGCACTGAAGATGTATCCCTGGGTCTGCGGGCGGTGCGCTCGGGAGTTTTCCGGCAAGCGCCTGAGCGAGCTGACGGTCCATCACAAGGACCACAATCACGACAACAATCCCGAAGACGGCTCCAACTGGGAGCTGCTGTGCCTCTATTGTCACGACAACGAGCATTCCCGCTATACCGACAACCAGTACCAGGCCGAAGCCCGGCCCGGTAGTGACCTGGGCCCGAAGGAAACCTTCAAGGCCTTCGCCAACCTGGCCGACCTGCTCAAGGGCAAGCAGGGCTGATCGGCCAGGCCGGATGCCTCCTTCTATTTGACCAGCAGAACCGGAACCGACACCTCGTGGATCACCCGGCTCGCCACCGAGCCCAGCACCAGCCCGGTGAAGCTGCCCAGGCCGCGAGTGCCCATCACGACCGTGTCACAGCCCAGCCGCTTGACCGCATCGTTGATCTGTTCGGCCACGTTGCCCAGCTGGGTGTGGGTCTCGCAGGTCAGCCCACCGGCCTGGAGCATCGCCGCCGCCTCGTCGAGCACGCTGCGGGATTTGGCCATCAGGCTGTTGTTGAGCTCGTCGATCATGGCCGAGGTGACGTACTCGCCATAGATGATCGGCTCGTGTTGAACATTGACCACGTGGACCTGCAGCGCCATCCCGGTGTCCCGGGCCAGATCGACGACATACTGCAGGGCGCGCTTGGAGTTGTCCGAACCATCGTATGCAACCAGAAGCCTGCGCATTTCCTGTCTCCGCTGTTGGGTAGGTCTTCAGCTTAGACCAGCTGCCGCGGCGTTGTGGCCACTGCTTGCACTTGTCTTGATCTGGCACAAGCGCGCATCATCCCGCGCCCCGTTTCCAAGCCAGAGGCGCACTATGAATCCCGATCAACGTCCCGTTTTCGGCGTCGGTGACGCCTCGTTCCAGGCAGCCGGTGGCGAAGCCGGCCTGCAGCGGCTGGTGGCCGATTTCTATCGGGTGATGGACGAAGCGCCCGAGGCCGCGAACGTCCGCGCGATGTACCCAGCGGACGTCAGCGAAGCCGCCGATCGACTGGCCAGCTTTCTGTGCGGCTGGTTGGGTGGGCCGAAACGCTACGCCGAGAAATATGGCGCCATCAGCATCCCGCAATTTCACACCCGCTGGCCGGTCGGCGAAGCCGAACGCGATGCCTGGCTGTTCTGTATGGAGCAGGCGATCGCCAGGCAACCCTACAGCCCGGACTTTTCCGAGTACCTGCTACGCCAGCTGCGCGTGCCGGCCGAGCGTATCCGCCAAGTGCAGGCCGCCTGCCCTGCCCGCCCAGGTCAGAACTGAACGCAGTGGCCGAGGCGGTCGGCCCGACGCAAACAACCGAAGGCATGCCCTTGCACAGGACGGCCAGCGCCTCGCCTGATCATCCTGGCTTGCGTTTCGACCGCCGTTCGCATCGATGATCGCGTCGCGCCTGCGCGGCGAAATCCGCCACGCAGGAGAACCGAGCCCTTCCCCTTGCGTCATACAAGCATGGCTATACCGACGCGACATCCATTCGCTGCGCAACCGGAGCTGGCTCGTTCGATGAAAATCCGCTTCGCGTCCATCAATCAGCAGAAGATCCGCGAGGTTCGCGAGATCCTCGAGCCCAGTGGAATCGAGGTGAAGCCCTTTCCGATCCGCATCGAAGAACTGCGTACCGAGGACCTTTACCAGCTGGTCAGCGACAAGCTGCTGGTGGCGTTCAAGATGATCGGCAAGCCGGTGTTCGTCGAGCATACCGGGCTGTTCATCAACAGCCTCAACGGCTTTCCCGGCGGTCTGACCCAGATATTCTGGGACCGCCTGCAGGCCGAGCGCTTTTCCGAGCTGATCGGAAGGCTCGACGACCCTGCAGCCGAAGCGCGAACCCTGATCGGCTACTGCGATGGGCGCAAGCGACATTTCTTCGAAGGCGTGGTGCCGGGTCGCATCTCACCGTCGCCGGCCGGCCATGGCGGCTTCGAGTGGGACGACGTGTTCATTCCCGAAGGCCAGAACCAGACGTTCGCGCAGCTGGGCACGCAGAAGAACGGCCTGTCCATGCGCCGTCGCGCGCTGGATGCCTTCGTCACCTTTCTGCGGGAGTCCTGACGCATCATGGACCAGCTGCGCGACGCCTACCGCAACAATCGACTGATCCTCTTCGTTGGCTCCGGGGTGTCGGCCAACATCGGCCTGCCGCCTTGGAAAGAGCTGATCGACGAGATCGCCGTGCAGCTGGACTATGACCCGGAGGTCTTCAACACCTACGGCAATTTCCTCGCCCTGGCTGAGTACTACCGGATCAAGAAAGGCAGCATCGGTCCACTACGCAGCTGGATGGACCGCGAGTGGCACCGCAACATCGAAATCCGCGACTCCGAGATACACCGGCTCATCGTTCATGGCCGTTTTCCGGCGATCTACACCACCAACTACGACCGCTGGCTGGAATATGCCCATGATGCCTACGCGGTGGACTACATCAAGATCGCCAATGCCAGCGACCTCACCAAGGCGCGTGATGGCGTCCGGCAGATCGTCAAGTTTCATGGCGATTTCGATGACGACGCCTCGATCGTGCTCGACGAGACCAGCTATTACCAACGGCTGCAATTCGAGACGCCATTGGATATCAAATTACGCGCCGACACGTTGAGCAAGGCCGTCCTGTTTATCGGCTACAGCCTGTCGGACACCAATATCCGATTGCTTTTCCACAAGCTGTCGAAGATATGGAATGAACACGAAACACTGGGCGTGCGCCCTATTTCATATGTGTTCTCGCACAAGCCGAATCCGGTTCAAGAGGAGGTGTTGCGCCAATGGGGAATTCGCATGATTGCATCCGAGGATGATGAACCTGGCATTGCACTCAGGAATTTCCTGCAGCAACTGGTGGAAGCCTGATAGAAAAATACGCGACAGGAAGTAAAAAAGTTGCGCGACGCCAACGAGGCGCCGCGCATGCTTCGATCAGTAATTGAAGCCAATACCGATGCTGTAGAGGAATACGCCGTCATCATATCGGTCCTGCGCATCACTGCCGCTCTTGAACAGGAATTGATATTCCGCCATTGCAGTAATGAACGTCTTGTCTTGAACCCAGTATTTGAAACCGATCTCCGGGCCGGCCATGAAGGTTTCATCGACGCGATCACCGTAGACACCGCCGATGCTGGCACCGATGAAAGGCCGCGCCTTGCCGTTACCGAAGTGGTAGTCGTAGAACACGCGAGTCGAGCCATCGAACTTGACGCTCTCACCCTCGGTATCCCGCGCATTGACAGTCTGCCGGACGCCCCACAAGGACGATTCGCTCAAATACTGCCCCCAACTTCCCTGTACGGAAAACACAGTATCGTCAAAGTCCTTGTCGCTGCTTCCTGCGCCACCGAGTGTGATTTCCTTGTCACCGGCCATCGGCGCCGCACCGGCAATAGCCGGGAGCATTGCGGCAACCATTTAGGAAGTTTTGAAAAGTCGATTCATGACGGCACCTCTGTTTATGCTTGTTTGAAATACGCAATAAGCACTGCGTAGTGGTGAGACAAGCAGCTAATTCCAATGGTTGCCCAAAGAATCGACGAATGACCTACTTTTCATCAAAAACTAGAGAAAAATGCGTTAATACGATGATTCTTATCATTTTATGTATACATACGATATTGTTTCGCCAGTACCCGCTACCGCCAAGTGCTATTAAAATGACACAACTCAAAAACGGGGCGTTATATATGTAACGAAACGCCCCGCTATTTAACCTGCCATGTCAGGCCGCTCGGCCTGAAGTTCGGGTGCCTCTTCTTCATGCTGATCATCGAAATAACGGCTGAAAGCGAGATACATCCAGACCGGCATCAAGACCAGGCCGATCACCACACATATCCAGGCCAACATCGGGCTGCCGTCGGGCTGCGGGAAGAGCAGGCGACCTACACCGATCAACAGCGTGTACACCGACAGAGCCGTTACCGCCACGGCGAACAACCGAGCACCCAGCGCCTTGAGCGATTCACGGCGGGTAACGCCACAACGCGACGCGGTCCGCCCCCAGAACCCGAACGGGCGCACCTTGCGGTAGAAGCGATCCAGCGTCTGCGTATCGGTCGCAGGGGTGACGAAGCTCACCAGAATTGCCGCGCTGCAGGTCACCAATGACATGATGCCCAGGCGTATCCACTCGCGCTCAGGGTCAGTCCCAAGGAAATACAGCAGCAGCGGCGCCGTGATCAGCGACACCACCATGGCCGTCAGTTCGGAATACAGGTTGATCCGCTCCCACAACCAGCGCAGCACCAGCACCGACCCCATGCCGGCCCCGAACAGCAGCGAGATGAACCAGGCGGTCTGGATCGAGCCCAGATTGGCCATGATGACCATGGCGATCAGCAGAATCAGCACGTTGGACAGTCGCGCCACCAGTACCAGCTCCTTGTCCTTCGGCTTGCGCTTGAGCAGCTTCGGCGCCACCACACCACCGTAGACGTCGTTGCTCCAGTACGAGGCGCCCCAGTTCAGATGCGTATCCACCGTCGAGGCCAGGGCTGCCAGCAGCCCTACCAGCATCAGGCCGCGGAAGCCCGGCGGCAGCAGCTCGTCGATGCCGGTGACGAACAGCGCCTCGCGGGCGGCCGTAAAGCCGTCACCATTCATCTCCTCGGGGCTGAACGGATAGAGCACCAGCAGGCCAATGGCGATCGCCAGCCAGAACAGGCTGCGCAGGAAGATCTGCAGCCAGGTGAACACCAAACCGGCGATACGTGCTTCGCGATCGGTCGGACAGGCCATGCTGCGCTGCGCCAGGTAGCCGGTGCCGTCCGAGTTCATCTGAAACAGCCACTGCAGCCCGACGATCACCAGGAATGGCATCAGCGCCTCACCCGCGTTGCTGGGCGGCGAGAATGAAAGCATCTTGGCCGCCTGCTCGCTGCCATAGATCTCGACGATCCGGTCGGTCAGCCCCCCGAGTCCACCGGCCGCATCGACCACGAACCAGGCATAAGCCAGCGTGCCCAGCATGGCCACACTGAACTGCATGACGTCGGTCTGAACGACCGCGCGCAAGCCGCCGGTGATGGAGTACATGGCGGTGAAGACCAGAATCAGCACGATCGAAATGAGGTTGTTGGTGCTGGTCGTCAGTTGATCGAGCCCGGTGATGCTGTCGCCCAGGCGTATCCCGCTGGCTTCGACCACGCCCTTGATCATTTCGTACAGCCCGCCCGGCAACCAGTCGTGCCAGGGCAGGAACACCTCGGCGATCCGGATCGCCGCGACCAGCACCATCGCCAGGACGACACAGTTGATCACCGTGCCGTAATAGATCGCCTTGAACAGCCGTAGCGGCACGACGGAAGGGCCGCTGTAACGCACCCGGGTGAGTTCGGCATCGGTAAGCACGCCGGCGCGCCGCCAGCCAGACGCGAATACCCACGCGAGCAGGAGAAAGGCCAGGCCGTAGATCCACAACCGCCATAACGCAAAAACCCCGGCAGTGGCGACGAGTCCACTGACCAGCAGCGGCGTGTCGGCCGCAAATTGGGTGGCGGACATGGATACGCCGGCCCGCCAACCCTTGATAGTTCGTCCGGCAAGGAAGTATTCGTGCAGACTCTGAGAGGCTTTGCTGCGCGCTCGCATCCCCGCAGACAGCCCGTAGAAGACGAAGGCGAGCACAATCAGTAGGTCCAACATGTTGTTATTCCTGTCGTTGGAGGTGCTAAGGGTGAGAACACCTCGACGACGGAAAAGATGCAGCGAACGGACAAACGGCACACACCGGCGAAGAAAGTTTGGCGCCGGCGGCCCAGACGCTAGACTAGCGGGCTCCGCAAACAGCCCGGTTGGCCATGCCCGCTCTCGACTTTTCGCCGCTTCCACAAGCCCTGCAACCGCTGCTGGTGAGATTCTATCGAGCGCATAACAGCCGTAACCGGGTGCGCGCCGAAGCGGTCTGCTGGGTCGCCAGGCGGGGCGGCATCCTGGCGGGTCTATGCCTGACGCCCGTCGCCCACGGGCATTTCCTGACCGGGCTGCTGGTAACCCCGCCGGAACGCAATCGCGGAATCGGTGCACGACTGGTGCGCGAGGCACTGGCCGCCAGCGCGGGGCCGGTCTGGCTGTTCTGCAAGCCCGAACTGTTGCCTTTCTATACGCGTCTGGGCTTTGGTGTCGCGGACCAGCTACCGGATACGCTGGCCGAGCGTCTCGCCCGCTATCGACGCACCAAGACGCTGATTGCGCTACTCAATGACCGAAGGATAGAGCCTATGCCCGTCGCGACCCTGACAATCGCCGTTGCCTGCCTGTTCGATGAACAAGGCCGGGTGCTGGTGGTACGCAAACGAGGGACCCGCTTTTTCATGCTGCCCGGTGGCAAGGCGGAAAGAGGCGAGCGTCCGCTGGACACGTTGAGACGCGAGCTGCACGAAGAGCTCGACCTACAACTCGCAGAAGCCGATTTCCAGCCGCTCGGGCACTTCCAGGCGCCGGCCGCCAACGAGCCGGGCCATCAGGTCGAGGCAGACGTGTTCATGGCGCGGCTGCCTCGTGCCGTCACCGTGCAGGCCGAACTGGAAGAACTGGGATGGTTGGCGCTTGCGCCATGCGAGCGCGAGGACATCGCGCCGCTGCTACGCAGGCACATCATGCCCGCGCTGCTGGCCCGCGCGGCGCAAGCCGAGAGCCAATCCGCGACGCGGGCCAGGTAGGAAATCAGGGCGAGATCGGATCGCTGGCGGGAAAGGTTTCCTCGATCGCCTCATCGAGCTGATCCTCGTCCGCTTCATCCGGCCGACGAACCACGTCGTCCCGCTCTTTGGTTGGCTGATCGTTGTGCTGTTCGCCGTTCATAGGTTCCTCCGCTGATGGGCTGTTCACCTTAGGCCGTGCCACTGCCACTGGGTTCAGCTGGAGTTTCCGGCGGGCAAAAAAAGGTTCTTCGCGGACTCTGGGGGAAGAGCGAGTTGACAGTCAGGGAAGCAGGTAAATTGGCAGTCGCCAAACACACCCTTCACCTGTCCCTGCTGTCGCCGTGCATCCTATTGATCTTGCCTCGTTCTGGCCAGGCTATGACGCCGTTGCCTGCCGTTCATCCGCCAACAACTCCCTTCTGATTGAGCTCGAGCCTCAAGCCGGTTCAGTGCCCAAGTGCGGGCGTTGTGGTCAGCTCAGTCCGTTGATTCACGAGCGCCGAATTCGTCTGGTGCGCGATCGTGATCTGTTCGATCAGCGCGTCTTGCTTCAACTACCCGTGCGCCGAGTCGATTGCCTGAACTGTGGTCGGGTGACCGAGCGGATCGACTGGCTGGAGCCTGCATCTCGCCTGACCCGGCGGTTACAGGTCTGGCTCGAAAGCTTGCTGCGGCTGCTGCCGATCAGCCACGTCAGCCAGCTCACCGGCCTGCACTGGCACACCCTCAAGACGCTCGACAAGCGCCGCCTGCAAGCCGAGGTAGGTACCTTCTATTCAAGCGGTGTCCGCCGCCTGGTGATGGACGAGTTCGCCCTGCACAAGGGGCATCGCTATGCCACGGTCATCATGGACGCCGAGCGAACACGGGTGCTGTGGGTCGGCCACGGCAACAGCCGTGAGGCGATCCGCCCGTTCTTTGAATTGCTCGGCGAGCACTGCCAGCAGATTGAGGCGGTGGCCATGGACATGAACACGGCTTTCGACCTGGAGGTGAAGAAGCATTGCCCGCAGGCCGAAGTGGTGTACGACCTGTTTCACGTCGTCGCGCGCTACGGTCGGGATGTGATCGACCGAATCCGGGTCGACCAGGCCAACCTTCTGCGCGAAGACAAGCCGGCACGAAAGGCGGTCAAGCAGAGTCGTTGGCTGCTGCTGCGCAACCGCGACAACCTGAAGGACGGACAGGCCGTGCAGTTACAGGAGCTGCTTGCTGCCAACCAGCCGTTGGCTACGGTCTATGTGCTCAAGGATGCGCTGAAGGATGTTTGGTACGCCCCCAGCGTACGAGAGGGTTGGCGACGCTGGCGAACCTGGCTGCGACATGCTCGCGAGAGCGACCTCGCGCCGCTGCAACGCTTCGCTCGCAACCTGCGCAAATACGCGCGAGGCATCCTTGCCAGTGCTCACTTCCACATGCATACCAGCGTCCTTGAGGGTGTTAACAACCGCATCAAGGTAATCAAGCGCATGGCCTATGGATTCCGGGACTCGGAGTACTTCTTCCTGAAAATCAAGGCCGCCTTCCCCGGGAAAGCGCGATGAACCCAAAAAAAGGGGCGGGGTTGACCCCGCCCGCCTCCTTCCCTGTTCCCTGTATCCCTTCTCATCGTCCTGGATGACATCGCGTCCTGCGATGGTCCTGACCCTCGTCCTGAGGGCCGCGCTAATCCCTGAGCGCGGGAGCGATATTAATGGAAGCCTTTTGCGCAGCAAGCTGCGACACACTCGCGCAGGGCCGCGGACGATACACGACCAACGAAAACAAACTCATCCAAATCAATGAGTTAAAAAACTATCAACAACGGAATCGTCGTTTGTCAGCACGCACTCTTGGGCTTTGCTTACAGAGCGTGTAAGCAAATGCTTACACACGAATGAGAGATTCAGGAAATCGCCCCGAGAATGGATTAACCCTATGGAGTGATGCCATTCGAGGACGGAGCCGGATAAGAGCGGCGGGATCAGAGGAGGCACAGGGTAACGCCGGGGCCCGGAAACCAGGCCCCGGCGTACCGTTGGTGTCACTGGAACAGCGCGTCGCTCGACAAGCCGTTTCGCTCCAGTATTTCGCGCAGACGCCGCAGCGCTTCGACCTGGATCTGGCGCACCCGCTCACGGGTCAGACCGATTTCCTGGCCCACCTCCTCGAGTGTCGAAGCTTCGTGGCCCCGCAGGCCGAAGCGGCGGATAACCACCTCGCGCTGCTTTTCCGAAAGGTCTGACAGCCACTGGTCGATGCTGTTGGACAGATCATCATCCAGCAACAGCTCGCATGGATCAGTGGGCCGGTCGTCCGTCAGCGTGTCGAGCAGGGTTTTGTCGGTATCCGGGCCAAGCGAGACATCCACCGAGGTGACCCGCTCATTCAGGCCCAGCATGCGCTTGACTTCGCCGACCGGCTTCTCGAGCAGGTTGGCGATTTCCTCAGGGCTGGGTTCGTGATCGAGCTTCTGGGTCAGCTCGCGAGCCGCCCGCAGATAGACATTCAGCTCCTTCACCACATGGATAGGCAGGCGAATCGTGCGGGTCTGGTTCATGATGGCCCGCTCGATGGTTTGCCGGATCCACCAGGTCGCATAGGTAGAGAAGCGGAAACCACGTTCCGGGTCGAATTTCTCCACTGCGCGGATCAGCCCCAGGTTGCCCTCCTCGACCAGATCCAGCAGGGACAGGCCGCGGTTGACATAGCGCCTGGCGATTTTCACCACCAGTCGCAGGTTGCTTTCGATCATGCGCTTGCGCCCCGCCGGATCGCCTTTCTGCGCAAGGCGCGCGAAGTGCACTTCCTCTTCGGGGGTCAGGAGGGGGGAGAAACCGATTTCGTTGAGGTACAACTGGGTTGCATCCAGGGCCCGGTTGTAGTCGATGAACTTGTGCTGTCTGGTGCTGGATGCGGCCTTGGGTCTGCCTGCAGAGGCAGCCTTGGTCACTTTGTCTTTCTGGTCGAAGTGGATGGGCGTTTCCATGAGCAGAACCGCATCGTCGACGTCAAACTCCAGCGCTTGGTCTTTAAGTGCCATTATTCTTGTCCTGTTCCGAGTTCGACAACAGGCCCAAGCGACGCGGGTCCCTGGCTACGCTCAAGCCTAACCTAGTGCTGGAACAGGCAGGCGACAGGTCAACGTCTTGGCAGATATTGCAGCGGGTCTACGGGTTTACCCTGGCGACGAATTTCGAAATGCAGCTTCACCCGGTCGGTTCCCGTCGATCCCATCTCGGCAATACTTTGCCCAGCCTTGACTTGTTGGCCCTCCCGCACCAGCAGCCTGCGGTTGTGTCCGTAGGCGCTTACATAGGTATCGCTGTGCTTGATGATCACAAGTTCGCCGTAACCCCGTAATCCACTGCCGGCGTACACAACAGTCCCATCAGAAGCAGCCAGAACAGGCTGTCCTAATTCCCCAGCGATATCAATTCCTTTATTCAAACTACCGTTTGAGGAAAAACGACCGATTATCGTGCCGTTCGCCGGCCATGCCCAACCGCTTGCCGAGCGGGCAACCGGCGTAACCGGAGTGCTTGCCGGCGGAGCGGCAGGCGGCGGGCTGGCGGGTGTGGTAATGGCAGGCTGACGCGGCACCGGCGTGGCCACTACCACCGGGCTGGTTGGCGCAGGTGCTGGGGCTGGCTGAGGCGCCGGTCGCGGCGCGGCGGAGGCGACACGCGAAGCGCCGCCGTCGAAGCGGATCTTCTGCCCAGGGTAGATGACGTGCGGCGGCTGAATGCCGTTCACCCGCGCCAGCTCGCGCCAGTCCCAGCCGAAACGGAACGCGATGGACCAGAGTGTATCGCCGCGCCGCACGATGTACTGGCCGCTGGTGACCTTGTCACGCTGGTTGCGGTCGACGACCTGTACGCCGCCACCCTGAGGCGATGACGCACAACCGACCAGCGTTCCGGCTATCACCAGAACGCCGAGCATCGAACGGACCATGGGGTCGCGCATCCACCGCGGTACTGCTGTGAGCCTCAATGCCCGCTCCCTTTCATAGACAAGTGCGTCAGACGCCTTCGGTCATCGGCTGACGCCGGCCGGCAAACCACTCAAGCCCCAGGACCAGCACGATACCTGCCACCGCCAGCAGCACCGCCAGCAGCAGCTGCGGGTCCTGGTCGGTCAGATCGCCATAGGCGCCGGGCAGCAGGTTCTGCTGCAGGACCGGAACGTTCTCGCCACTGGAGTTGGTGCGCCAGGTCAGCGTTTCCTTCCACGGCCAGACCTTGTTCAGCGAGCCGAGCATCAAGCCGGTAAGAAACGCCAGGGTCAGGTCCCGCCAGCGCTTGAGCAGCCAGCTGAGGAACTTGGCGAAGCTGAGCAAGCCTACCAGACACCCGGCGGCGAAGATCGCCATCACGCCAAGATCGAAACTCTTCACCGCCCCCAGAACCACCGGGTACAAGCCCAGCAGCACCAGGATGAAACTGCCGGAAATGCCCGGCAGGATCATCGCGCAGATGGCGATGGCGCCGGCGAAGAACAGGCTCAGGCTGCTGCTGCCCCATTGCACCGGCGCAGCCACGGTGATCCAGTAGGCGAAACCGATGCCCAGGCAGAAGCTCACCAGGCGCGACAGGTTGCGGCGCTGGATTTCCTTGCCCACCAGATGGACCGAAACCAGGATCAGCCCGAAGAAGAAGGACCAGACGGGAATCGGATGCGCTTCCAGAAGATAGGTGATCAGCCTGGCGAGGCTTAGGATGCTGGTCAGAATGCCCGCGAACAGCACCAGCAGGAAGCTTGCGTTGGCGGTTTTCCAGGCCTCGGCGAAGCGCCCCCGCAGCAACGGGCCGACCGCGTAGGGCACTGCGCTGATGGAGCGCAGCAGCTCATCGTAGATACCGGTGATGAACGCCACGGTACCGCCGGAGACACCGGGCACCACATCCGCAGCACCCATCGCCATGCCTTTGGCGTACAACAAAAAAGCGTCTTTCATGCTTCCTTCCGCTGAATGATCAAATCACGGGTCCATTGAGCAGCGGCACGAAACGTACGGTATCCAGAAGATGGCGGGAAAAGCCGTTTTCCTCTCGAATGATCAGCATGAGTTGCTGGACCTCGCCGGCCCCCACCGGAATCACCAGGCGCCCACCGGGCGCCAGCTGATCGAGCAAGGCCTGCGGCACATCGGCTGCCGCCGCGGTGACGATGATGCCGTTGTAAGGCGCCAGTGCAGGCCAGCCCTCCCAACCATCGCCCCAGCGAAAGACCACATTGCGCAGCTTGAGTTCGACCAGGCGCTCCTTGGCACGATCCTGCAGCGCCTGGATGCGCTCGACGGAGAACACCCGCTCGACCAGCTGCGCCAGCACGGCGGTCTGATAGCCCGAGCCGGTCCCGATCTCTAGCACCTTGTCCAGCGGGCCGTCGGCCAGCAGCAGCTCGCTCATGCGCGCAACCATGAACGGCTGCGAAATGGTCTGGTTGTGGCCGATGGGCAGCGCCGTGTCCTCGTAGGCGCGATGCGCCAGTGCCTCGTCGACGAACAGATGACGAGGGGTACGGCGGATCACCTCGAGCACATGGGCGTTGGACAGGCCTTCTTCGTAGAGTCGCTGAATCAAGCGGTCACGTGTGCGTTGCGAGGTCATACCCGAGCCGTGGAGCAGGCTGTCTTGTCCGCGATGTCTCACAGCACGTTCTCCAGCCAGCTCTCGAGGCCGTCGAAGGCCTCGCGGAAGGTTCGATCCAGCTGCAACGGGGTGATCGACACGTAGCCCTGCATCACCGCATGGAAATCGGTTCCGGGGCCGCCGTCCTCGACGTCGCCCGCCACGGAGATCCAGTAGCCTTCCTTGCCGCGCGGATTGGCCTGCTTGACCGGCGGCTTGGCCCGACTGCGATGGCCCAGGCGGGTCAGCTGGATGCCACGGATATGATCCAGCGGCAGATTGGGCACATTGACGCTGAGCACCGTGCGCGGCGGCAGCTCGAGCCGATCGTGCTTCTCCACCAGCGCACGCGCGATGTACGCCGCTGTAGAAAGATTGTCGGGCAGGCGCGACAACAACGAGAAAGCAAACGCCGGCCGCCCGGTGAAACGCCCCTCGATGGCCGCAGCGACGGTGCCAGAATAGAGCACGTCATCCCCGAGATTGGCACCGAGGTTGATGCCGGACACCACCATGTCAGGGGTATGTTCGAGCAGGCCATTGAGGCCGAGATGAACGCAATCGGTAGGCGAGCCGTTCAGGCCGATAAAGCCGTTGGGCATGCTTACGGGGTGAAGCGGGCGGTCCAGGGTCAGCGCGCTGCTGGCGCCGCTCATGTCCTGGATCGGGGCTACCACCGTGCACTCGGCATAATCCGCCAGCGCGTCATAAAGCGCGGCGAGCCCGGGTGCATACACCCCGTCGTCGTTGGCGATCAGAATACGCATCAGATGTCCGTCTGCCCTGCCAGGCTGACCAGCTCACGCACCATGGCGGTGGCGAAGCATCCGGTCGGCAGGACGAATTCCAGTTGCAGAATGTCAGGCCCGGGATAATGCCACGACAAACCGCCAATGGGGAGGCGAAGAATGCGCCGTTCGTGCTTCATCCCCGCCTGCGCCAACCAATTGGCGATCGGTTCTTCACTTGCAGCCACTGCATCTTCGAGCGCCTGGATCTCGGCGCCCGCCGGCGAGCCCCCTTCACCCCAAAGCGGGCCAGTGGGATGCAGGTCGAGGATCGCCAGGCGCGGATCGCTGCACTCCGCCTCTGCGGCGGGAAAGAAACTGCGGCTGTCGGTGAACGCCAGCAGGTCCCCTACCCGCGCCTCGGCCCAGCTGCCATCGGCGACACGCTGGGCCAGCACGCGATTGAACAGGTAGCTGCGCCCCGCCGAAAGCAGACGCGAACGCAGGTTACGCTGAACCGGCAGCTCGGCCTTGGCGGCGAAATCACGGGCGCCAAGGAGGTTGCCACCTTCATAGCCGAAACGTTGCAGACCGAAGTAGTTCGGCACGCCCTGCGCCCTGATCCGCTCCAGCCGCGCATCGAGCTGCGCGTGATCGGCATGCAGATCGGTCAGGCGCAGGCGAAAGCCATTGGCCGAATGTGCGCCGCGCTGCAGCTTGCGCTGATGGCGAACGCGCTGGAGCAGCCGCAGGCTGTCATCTTCGGCGGCAGACAGATCGGGGTCGGCCTTGCCCGGCAAATGCAGGCTGAACCACTGCCGGGTCAGCGCCTGACGATCCTTCAGGCCCGCATAACTGATCAGCTTCAGCGGCACGCCGGCCGCACGGGCGATGCGCTTGGCGGCTTCCTCGGTGTTGAGGTTGCGCTTTTCGACCCAGAGCCAGAGGTGCTCACCCTCGCCTGACAACGGGATTTCCAACACCTCGTCGACCTGGAAATCCTCGGCGACCGCCTTCAGCACAGCGCTGCCACAAGGCTCGCCGTGGGCACGCGGGCCGAGCAGCTGATCCTCGGTCATGGGCGAACCAGCAGGGCGACCGCGTGCACGGCGATCCCTTCCTCGCGCCCGGTAAAGCCGAGCTTCTCCGTGGTGGTGGCCTTGACGTTGACCTGATCCAGCTCCACCTGCAGATCTGCGGCGATCAACGCGCGCATGCGCTCGATATGCGGCGCCATCTTCGGTGCCTGGGCGACGATGGTGGCATCGACATTGCCGACCACATACCCCTTGGCCTGCACCTGCGCCAGAACATGGCGCAGCAGTGCGCGGCTGTCGGCGCCCTTGAACTGCGGGTCAGTGTCCGGGAAATGCTTGCCGATATCTCCCAGCGCCGCGGCACCGAGCAGCGCGTCGCTCAGGGCATGCAACAGCACGTCACCGTCGGAATGGGCGAGCAGCCCGAACCTGTGTGGAATCCGCACGCCGCCAAGCGTGATGTGGTCGCCTTCGCCGAAGCGGTGCACGTCGTAACCGTGGCCGATACGCATAGATCAAACACCCTGGAATAACTCGAGGCGGCGATTCTACAGGAGCCGGATGACCCCGGGCGGATCGTCACGGTCCGCTCGATCATCGACCTCGACGATATGCACCATCAGCCGAATCGATCTTGTATCGTCAGTTGGCGATATATAGTTCGTCTCAATCCGATACAGGCAGCCGAAACTCATGTCGGACGACTTCGACGACATCATCAAGGCCCTCGCCCACCCGCTGCGCCGCGACATTCTGCGTTGGCTCAAGGAGCCGCAGCGCTATTTCGCCGCGCAGCACCATTCGCTGGAGAACGGCGTGTGCGCCGGCCAGATCGACCAGCGCGCCGGCCTGTCGCAGTCCACCGTTTCGGCTCACCTGGCGACCCTGCAGAAGGCCGGGCTGGTCACCTGCCAGAAAATCGGCCAGTGGCACTTCTTCAAGCGCAACGACGCAGTCATCCAGACCTTCATCGAGCGCATCGGCCAGGAACTCTGAGCCTTTTCTCGCACCACCACACAGGAGCGGTATCGCTATGCCCACGCTTTTCGACCCGATCAAGATCGGCGACCTGGAACTGAACAACCGCATCATCATGGCGCCACTGACCCGCTGCCGCGCCGAGCCTGGCCGCGTGCCCGGCGATCTGATCGCCGAGTACTATGCCCAGCGCGCCGACGCCGGCCTGATCATCAGCGAGGCCACCTCGGTCACGCCGATGGGTGTGGGCTATCCGGACACTCCGGGCATCTGGTCGGCCGAGCAGGTCCAGGGCTGGAAGAAGGTCACCGACGCCGTGCATGCCAAAGGTGGCAAGATCGTCCTGCAGCTCTGGCATGTCGGCCGTATCTCCGATCCGCTCTACCTCGACGGCCAGTTGCCGGTCGCCCCCAGTGCCCTCAAACCCGCGGGCCATGTCAGCCTGGTCCGTCCGAAGAAGGATTACGAGACCCCGCGCGCGCTGGAGATCGACGAAATCCCCGGCATCATCGAGGCCTACCGCAAGGGGGCGGAGAATGCCAAGGAAGCCGGTTTCGACGGTGTCGAGATCCATGGCGCCAATGGCTACCTGCTCGATCAGTTCCTGCAGGACAGCACCAACAAGCGCACCGACGCCTACGGTGGCTCACTGGAAAACCGTGCACGACTGCTGCTGGAAGTGACCGATGCCGCCGTCTCCGTATGGGGCGCCGGGCGCGTCGGAGTGCATCTGGCGCCGCGCGCCGACTCCCATGACATGGGCGACTCCAACCGTGCCGAGACCTTCGGCTACGTTGCCCGTGAACTGGGCAAGCGCGGCATTGCCTTCATCTGCACCCGCGAGAAGGCCGGTGAAGACAGCCTTGGCCCACAGCTCAAGCAGCTCTTCGGTGGCGTCTACATCGCCAACGAACGCTTCACCAAGGAGCAAGGCAACGCCTGGCTGGCGGAAGGCAAGGCCGATGCGGTGGCCTTCGGCATTCCGTACATCGCCAATCCGGATCTGGTCGAGCGCCTGCGTCGGGATGCACCACTGAACGAGCCCAAGCCCGAGCTGTTCTATGCCCAGGGCCCGGACGGCTACACCGATTATCCGTCGCTCTAAGCTCCTGGCGATGGAAAGGCCCGAGCGGCATGTCCGCTCGGGCCTTTTTTGTGGCTGACGTTTCTGGCAGTCGGCGCGAGCGCCGTTGCCCACCCTACGCCGTCAACGCCTCGGCATGATGGCGCAGGTGATCATCGATAAAGCTGGCAATGAAGTAGTAGCTGTGGTCGTAGCCCGGCTGGATGCGCAGCGTCAGCGGGTGCCCGACAGCGTCCGCAGCGGCACGCAGCGCTTGCGGCTTGAGCTGGCCATCCATGAAGTCATCGCGGTCGCCTTGGTCCACCAGCAGCGGTAGCCGCTCGCTGGCTTCGGCGATCAGCGCGCAGGCATCCCACTCCCGCCAGCGCGAACGGTCCGCGCCCAGATAGCGGCTGAACGCTTTTTCTCCCCAGGGACAGTTGATCGGGTTGCTGATGGGCGCAAAGGCCGATACCGAGCGATAGCGGCCAGGATTTTTCAGCGCGCAGATGAGCGCCCCGTGTCCGCCCATGGAGTGCCCGCTGATGCCGCGGCGGTCGGAGACCGGGAAGTTGGCCTCGACCAGTGCCGGCAGTTCCTCGACGACGTAGTCGTACATCCGGTAGTGCTGGGCCCAGGGCTCTTGCGTCGCATTGAGATAAAAGCCCGCGCCCAGGCCGAAATCCCAGGCGCCGTCGGCGTCATCCGGCACGCCTGGGCCACGCGGGCTGGTGTCCGGCGCGACGATGATCAGACCGAGCTCGGCCGCCATGCGTAGCGCTCCGGCCTTCTGCATGAAATTTTCGTCGGTGCAGGTCAAGCCGGACAGCCAGTACAGCACCGGCAGTTTTTCACCCTGCTCGGCCTGCGGCGGCAGGAACACGGCAAATACCATGTCGCAGTTCAGGGCGTTGGAGCGGTGGCGGTAGCGCTTGTGCCAGCCACCGAAGCTCTTGTTGCTGGAAACGATTTCAGGGGTCATGAGCGGCCTCGCGCAAGGTGGAAACCGCACGGGCCTCCACGGTCGAGGTGGACAAGCCGCCGAACGACGGCGTTATCCACCCAGGGGATCAGAAGTGAATGACGGTCCGGATGCTCTTGCCTTCATGCATCAGGTCGAACGCTTCGTTGATCTTGTCCAGCGGCATGTTGTGGGTGATGAAGGTGTCCAGCGGAATCTCGCCGCTCTGCGCCTTCTCCACATAGCTCGGCAGCTCGGTACGACCCTTCACACCGCCGAATGCCGAACCGCGCCAGACGCGCCCGGTGACCAGCTGAAACGGACGCGTGCTGATTTCCTGGCCCGCGCCGGCGACACCGATGATGGTCGACTCGCCCCAACCCTTGTGACAGCACTCCAGCGCTGCGCGCATCAGCTGCACGTTACCAACGCATTCGAAGGAATAGTCGACACCGCCATCGGTCATCTCGACGATTACCTCTTGAATCGGCTTGTCGTGATCCTTCGGATTGACGAAATCGGTGGCGCCCAGCTCTTCGGCAATAGCGAACTTGCCCGGGTTGATGTCGATGGCAATGATCCGGCTGGCCTTGGCCATCTTCGCACCGATGATCGCCGCCAGGCCGATGCCACCCAGGCCGAAGATCGCCACGGTAGCGCCTTCCTCCACCTTGGCGGTGTTCAGTACGGCACCGATCCCGGTGGTCACGCCGCAGCCCAGCAAGCAGACCTTTTCCAGCGGCGCCTCCTTGGGAATCTTGGCTACCGAGACTTCCGGCAGCACGGTGTACTCGGAGAAGGTCGAGCAGCCCATGTAGTGGTAGATCGGCTCGCCGTTGTAGCTGAAGCGCGTGGTGCCATCGGGCATCAGACCCTTGCCCTGGGTGGCACGCACGGAGCTGCACAGGTTGGTCTTGCCGGACTTGCAGAACTTGCACTCCCGGCATTCGGCGGTATAGAGCGGGATCACGTGATCGCCGACCGCCACCGAAGTGACGCCCTCGCCTACCGCCTCGACGATGCCGCCACCTTCGTGGCCGAGAATGCAGGGAAAGACGCCTTCCGAATCCTCACCGGAGAGGGTGTAGGCGTCGGTATGGCAAACACCGGTGGCGACGATGCGGATCAGGACCTCGCCGGCCTTGGGCGGAGCGACATCCACTTCGACGATCTGCAGGGGCTGGTTGGGGCCGAAGGCAACGGCCGCGCGCGACTTGATGGTCATGAACATCACTCGACTGTGTGGAAAGCAGAGAGTGTAATTCACGCTCATTCAGGGATTGATGGGTGATTCTGGAAAACATTGTTGCCGTACAGGGATAATCTGGCGAATGCTGGATCTTGTGCGTCGATAAACCTGCCTCAAGGAGGTGAGCATGAACCGCTGGGAAGGGCTCGACGAATTCGTCGCGGTTGTGGAATGCGGCAGTTTCATGCGCGCCGCCGAACGTCTGCGGGTGTCGTCCTCCCATGTCAGCCGCCAGATCGCCCGTCTGGAAGAGCGCCTGCAGGCCCGCCTGCTCTACCGCACCACTCGCCGCGTGTCGCTGACCGAAGCCGGTCATACCTTTTTCACGCGCTGCCAGCGCTTGATCGAAGAGCGCGACGATGCCTTCCTCGCCATCAGCGACCTGCACAGTGCCCCCACCGGCCTGCTGCGCATGACCGCCGCGGTGGCCTACGGCGAGCGCTTCATCGTGCCGCTGGTGAATGAATTCATGGCGCGGCATCCACAGCTGCGCGTCGACATCGAACTGTCCAACCGCACGCTCGATCTGGTGCAGGAAGGCTATGACCTGGCGATCCGTCTCGGCAAACTCGGCGAGTCCCGCCTGGTGGCCACGCGGATCGCGCCGCGAGCCATGTACCTGTGCGCCGCACCGGGCTATCTGGAGCGCTACGGTCGGCCGCATACGCTCTCAGAACTGGCACGGCACAACTGCCTGATCGGCACCAGCGACGTCTGGTCGTTCCAGTCCGACGGGCGCGAGCAGCACTTCAAGCCCAGCGGCAACTGGCGCTGCAATAGCGGCCAGGCGGTGCTGGATGCCGCATTGCGTGGCTTCGGCCTGTGCCAGTTGCCGGACTACTACGTGCTCGAACCGCTGCGCCGGGGTGAGCTGGTCTCGCTGCTCGAGGCCAACCAGCCTCCGGACACCGCCGTGTGGGCGGTGTATCCGCAGCGGCGCTACCCGCTGCCCAAGGTCAGGTTACTCGTCGAGGCGCTCAAGGTCGGTCTCGCCGCGCGCCCGGAGTATCGCGGCGGGCAAAGCTGAACAAAGGTTGAACCGCGCGTCTGAGGTCCGCGCCGAGGCGGAACCCGTCTTAATCCGTCACGTCGTACCTTCTGTAGCCGCAGCTCGTCGTGCGGCGCCGCAAATCAGGAGGAAACCATGCAGGTTCTGGTGAACAGCAACCACAGCATCAGCGTTACCGCCGATCTCGAAGAGCGAATCAAGGCGACGGTGGAGACCGAGCTGGACCGCTTCGACGATCATCTGACCCGCGTCGAAGTCCATCTCAACGACGAGAACAGCAACAAGAGCGGACCGCATGACAAACGCTGCCAGATGGAGGCGCGCGTCAAGGGCCACGACCCGATTTCCGCCACCCACAAGGCCGAAACCCTGGACCTCGCCATCAACGGCGCCGCGGAGAAACTGAACCACGCGCTCAGTCACGCCCTGGACAAGCTCAACCGCCACTGACCTGGCCCATCGTTGGCCATTGAGTGGCCATCGACATCTCTGCGAGGGACCGAACCACAGCAACTGGAGGCCACGCATGAACCGACTGCTCGATCGTGAAACCCTTACCCAACTGCTGAAACACCGGGACGGGCCCTGCCTCTCCCTGTACCAGCCGACTCATCGCAGCTTTCCGGAACGCCAGCAGGACCCGATCCGCTTCAAGCAACTGGTCAAGCAACTGGAAGAATCCCTCAAGCAGCAGGGCCATGCCGAACAGGCACGCAGCCTGCTCGAGCCGTTCCATGCACTGATCGACAACAACGACTTCTGGAACCACAACCTCGATGGCCTCGCAGCCTTCGCTGCCAAGGACTATTTCCAGGTCTATCGCCTGCAACGTAGCGTGCCCGAAATGGCCGTGGCCAATGCGCGCATGCACCTCAAGCCGCTGGTTCGCATCGCCCAGTCAGCTGATCGCTTCCAGATCCTCTGCCTCTCGCGTGACTCGGTGCGCCTGTTCGAAGGCAACCGCGACGCGCTCGATGAGGTGCACCTGCACGAAGCGGTGCCCAAGACACTCGCGGACGCGTTGGGCGGCGATCTCACCGAAAAGGGCCAGAGCGGTTTTCCCCAGGGCTACAGCCGTGCCAGTGAACGTGGCGACCCGATGCAGGTGGAAGCAGGCGGCAGCGGCAAGCAGGCGGAGATCGATCGCGACCGCGACCGCTATTTCCGCGAGGTGGACCGGGCCATCATCGAGCACCACTCGAGAGCCTCGGGACTGCCGTTGATTCTCGCCGCGCTGCCGGAGCAGCAACCCCACTTCCGTCGCATCAGCCATAACGAGAACCTGCTGCCGGAAGGCATCGAGATCGGCCAGAGCACGCTGAGCCTCCAGGAATTGCGCGAGAAGAGCTGGATGGTGATGCAGCCGCGCTACCTCAAGCGCCTGGAAGGTCTGCTCGACCAGTTCGGCGCGTCCCATGGCCAAGGCCTGGCGTCGGATCAGCTCGAGGACATCGGCCAGGCCACGCGTCAGGGCCGCGTCGCGACGCTTCTGGTGGAAGCCGAGCGGCAGATACCGGGGCACGTCGACCGTAACGATGGCACGGCCACAGCGGCCAACGAGGATGAGGTCAACACGCCGGACCTGCTCGACGAACTGACGATCTGGACGCTCGAGCAAGGTGGCGATGTGGTCGTGGTGCCGACCGAGCGCATGCCAACCGGCACGGGTGCCGCGGCGATCTATCGTTTCTGACGAGGTTGGCGGGCAGACTTGCCCGCCATCACTGACGACCGGTATTCCAGCACTGCGCGAGCCAGCGCAGATCTTCGGGGCGGGTTACCTTGAGGTTATCCGCTCGCCCCTCCACCAGCTTCGGCGAATACCCCGCCCACTCGATGGCGGACGCCTCATCGGTAACCGGCACGCCATCGCCAAGCGCCGCACCCAGCGCGTTGCGCAGCATTCCGAGGCGGAACATCTGCGGCGTGAAAGCTTGCCAGATAACGCTGCGATCCACGGTTTCCGCGACGCGCCCGTCCGCGTCCGCACGCTTGAGCGTATCCCGCGCAGGTACTGCGAGCAGCCCACCGACCGGGTCCGCCGCCAGCTCGTGCAAGAGCTTGTCCAGGTCCTCCCGGGCGAGATTGGGCCGAGCGGCGTCGTGCACCAGCACCCAGTCCTGGTCAGCAGCGCCCAACAGGCCGAGACGCTGCAGGCCGCTGAGCACGGAGTCGCACCGCTCACGACCACCAGGCGCGCGCTGGATGCGTGGGTCACTGGCGCAGGGGAGACCCGGCCAGTACGGATCGTCGGCCGCGACACAGACCACCAATCCGGCGAGTGTCGGATGGTCGAGGAAACAATCGAGGGTGTGTTCGATGATGCAGCGCCCGGCTACCTGCAGGTACTGCTTGGGGCGATCGGCGCGCATCCGGCTGCCAACGCCGGCTGCCGGAATCACCACCCAGAATGCAGGCTGGCTCATTCGATAAGCTGGTAGAGGGTTTCACCCTCTTTGACCATGCCGAGCTCCTGACGGGCGCGCTCCTCGACGGTCTCCATGCCCTGCTTGAGCTCCAGCACTTCGGCTTCCAGGATTCGATTGCGCTCCAGCAACCGCTCGTTTTCACCCTGCTGATCGGCGATCTGCTTGTTCAGGCTGTTGACCTGCGCCAAGCTGCCCTCGCCTACCCAAAGACGGTACTGCAGCCCGCCAAGAAGCAGCAGCAGGACAACGAACAACCAGTAGGGGCGACGCATAGCAGGCATGAAACGACTTCGGCTGTGATTCGGGTATCGGAACGCCATCGGCGTGGCCGGTGCAACAATGATTGCGCCGGCATGACGCCGATTGAAACAAAAAAGGGCGACTCGCGCCGCCCTTTTTTAAGGTTCATCGCGCTTTCCCGGGGAAGGCAGCCTTGATTTTCAGGAAGAAGTATTCCGAGTCCCGAAAACCATAGGCCATACGCTTGATCACCTTGATGCGGTTGTTGACGCCCTCAAGGACGCTGGTATGCATGTGGAAGTTGGCACTGGCGAGGATGCCTCGGGCGTATTTGCGCAGGTTGCGAGCGAATCGCTGTAGCGGCGCGAGGCCGCTGTCCCGGGCGTGCCGCAACCAGGTTCGCCAGCGGCGCCAGCCCTCTCGTACGCTGGGGGCGAACCAGACATCCTTCAGCGCATCCTTGAGGACATAGACCGTAGCCAGCGGCTGGTTGGCCGCGAGTAGTTCTTGAAGCTGCACGGCTTGTCCGTCCTTCAGGTTGTTGCGATTGCGCAGCAGCAGCCAGCGGCTTTGCTTGACCGCCTTTCGTGCCGGCTTGTCTTCGCGCAGGAGGTTGGCCTGGTCAACCCGGATACGGTCGATCACATCCCGACCGTAGCGCGCGACGACGTGAAACAGGTCGTACACCACTTCGGCTTGCGGGCAATGCTTCTTCACCTCCAGGTCGAAAGCCGTGTTCATGTCCATGGCCACCGCCTCAATCTGCTGGCAGTGCTCGCCGAGCAATTCAAAGAACGGGCGGATCGCCTCACGGCTGTTGCCGTGGCCGACCCACAACACCCGCGTTCGCTCGGCGTCCATGATGACCGTGGCATAGCGATGCCCCTTGTGCAGGGCGAACTCGTCCATCACCAACCGGCGGACACCGCTTGAATCGAAGGTGCCTACCTCGGCTTGAAGGCGTCGTTTATCGAGCGTTTTGAGGGTGTGCCAGTGCAGGCCGGTGAGCTGGCTGACGTGGCTGATCGGCAGCAGCCGCAGCAGGCTTTCGAGCCAGACCCGTAACCGCCGGGTCAGGCGAGATGCAGGCTCCAGCCAGTCGATCCGCTCGGTCACCCGCCCACAACTCAGGCAATCGACTCGGCGCACGGGTAGTTGAAGCAAGACGCGCTGATCGAACAGATCACGATCGCGCACCAGACGAATCCGGCGCTCGTGAATCAACGGGCTGAGCTGACCACAACGCCCGCACCTGGGCACTGAACCGGCTTGAGGCTCAAGCTCAATCAGAAGGGAGTTGTTGGCGGATGAACGGCAGGCAACGGCGTCATAGCCTGGCCAGAACGAGGCAAGATCAATAGGATGCACGGCGACAGCAGGGACAGGTGGATGGTTGGTTTGGCGACTACCAATTTACCTGCTTCCCTGACTGTCAACTCGCTCTTCCCCCAGAGTCCGCGAAGAACCTTTTTTAATGCCGCAGGCTCAGCCGCGGAATTCGGCGCGCCCCTTGTATGGCGCCTTGCCTGCCAGCTGCTCTTCGATACGCAGCAGCTGGTTGTACTTCGACACGCGGTCGGAGCGGCACAGCGAACCGGTCTTGATCTGACCAGCGGCAGTGCCTACGGCCAGGTCAGCGATGGTGCTGTCTTCGGTCTCACCGGAACGGTGCGAGATCACCGCGGTATAGCCGGCCGCCTTGGCCATCTGGATGGCCTCCAGGGTTTCGGTCAGCGAGCCGATCTGGTTGAACTTGATCAGGATCGAATTGCCGATGCCCTTCTCGATGCCTTCCTTGAGGATCTTGGTATTGGTCACGAACAGATCGTCACCGACCAGCTGGACCTTTTCGCCGATCTTGTCGGTCAGCGCCTTCCAGCCAGCCCAATCGGATTCGTCCATGCCGTCTTCGATGGAAATGATCGGGTAGCGCTGGGTCAGGCCCGCCAGGTAATCGGCGAAGCCCTCGGCGTCGAACACCTTGCCCTCACCGGCCAGGTCGTACTTGCCGTCCTTGTAGAACTCGCTGGAAGCGCAGTCCAGCGCCAGGGTAACGTCGGTGCCCAGCTTGTAGCCGGCCTTCTCGACCGCCTCGGCGATGGCACCCAGCGCATCCTCGTTGGAAGCGAGGTTCGGCGCGAAGCCACCTTCGTCGCCCACGGCGGTGTTCAGGCCACGGCCCTTCAGCACCGCTTTCAGGTGATGGAAAATCTCGGCGCCCATGCGCAGCGCGTCGGCGAACGTCTTGGCGCCAACCGGCTGAACCATGAATTCCTGGATGTCGACGTTGTTGTCTGCGTGCTCGCCGCCATTGATGATGTTCATCATCGGCACCGGCATCGAGTACTGGCCGGGAGTGCCGTTGAGGTCGGCGATGTGCGCGTAGAGCGGCACACCCTTGGCCTGGGCAGCGGCCTTGGCGGCAGCCAGGGACACGGCGAGGATGGCGTTGGCGCCCAGCTTGGCCTTATTCTCGGTACCGTCGAGCTCGATCATCGCCTGATCCAGGGCCTTCTGATCGGCCGGATCCTTGCCCAGCAGCAGATCGCGAATCGGCCCGTTGACGTTGCCCACGGCCTTCAGCACGCCCTTGCCCAGGTAACGGCTCTTGTCGCCATCGCGCAGTTCCAGAGCCTCGCGGGAGCCGGTGGATGCACCGGACGGCGCGCAGGCGCTGCCGATGATGCCGTTATCGAGGATCACATCGGCTTCCACGGTGGGGTTGCCGCGGGAGTCGAGAACTTCACGCCCCTTGATGTCGACGATCTTTGCCATTGTTGTTAACACTCCATAGATAGCTGCAAGGCTTTCAAGCAGTTTCGATTGGCGGGAAATTCTTGACCAGATCATCCAGCTGCTTGAGCTGGGTGAGGAAAGCTTCGAGCTTGTTCAGGCGCAGCGCGCACGGGCCGTCGCACTTGGCATTGTCAGGATCCGGATGCGCTTCCAGGAACAGCCCGGCCAGCCCCTGGGACAGGCCGGCCTTGGCCAGATCGGTGACCTGGGCACGACGACCACCGGCCGAGTCGGCGCGACCGCCGGGCATCTGCAGGGCATGGGTGACGTCGAAGAACACCGGGTACTCGAACTGCTTCATGATGCCGAAGCCGAGCATGTCGACGACCAGGTTGTTGTAACCGAAGGACGAGCCACGTTCGCATAGAATCAGCTGGTCGTTGCCGGCCTCCTCGCACTTCTTGAGGATGTGCTTCATCTCCTGCGGTGCGAGGAACTGTGCTTTCTTGATGTTGATCACCGCACCGGTCTTGGCCATCGCCACCACCAGGTCGGTCTGCCGCGAGAGGAAGGCCGGGAGCTGGATGATGTCGCAGACATCGGCCACCGGCTGCGCCTGCCACGGCTCATGTACGTCGGTGATGACCGGCACGCCGAAAGTCTTCTTCACTTCCTCGAAGATCTTCATCCCCTCTTCCAGACCCGGGCCGCGGAACGAAGTGATCGAGGAGCGGTTGGCCTTGTCGAAGCTCGCCTTGAAAACGTAAGGAATGCCGAGCTTCTCGGTCACCCGCACGTACTCTTCGCAGGCCTGCATGGCCAGGTCACGGGACTCGAGGACATTGATGCCACCGAACAGCACGAACGGCTTGTCGTTCGCGATCTCGATGTTGCCTACGCGGATGGTCTTCTGACTCATGCCTTCTTCGCCTTGTATTCCAGCGCTGCGTTGACGAAACCGCTGAACAGCGGGTGACCATCGCGTGGCGTGGACGTGAATTCAGGGTGGAACTGGCAGGCGACGAACCACGGATGATCCGGAGCCTCGACCACTTCCACCAGCGCACCGTCTCCGGAGCGCCCGGTAATCTTCAGTCCGGCTGCCTGCAGTTGCGGCAGCAGGTTGTTGTTCACTTCGTAGCGATGACGGTGGCGCTCGACGATGCGCTCCTTGCCGTAGCATTCGAATACCTTCGAGCCCGGTTCAAGGCCGCATTCCTGAGCACCCAGACGCATGGTGCCGCCCAGGTCGGAGGCTTCGGTGCGCACTTCGGTGTTGCCGGAGGCGTCGGCCCATTCGGTGATCAGACCAACCACCGGGTGACCGCTGTCCTTGTCGAACTCGGTGGAGTTGGCATCCGACCAGCCCAGCACATCGCGAGCGAACTCGATGACCGCAACCTGCATGCCCAGGCAGATACCCAGGTAGGGGATCTTGTTCTCGCGGGCATAGCGCACGGTGGCGATTTTGCCCTCCACGCCACGCAGGCCGAAACCGCCTGGCACGAGGATGGCATCGACACCTTCGAGCAGACCGGTGCCCTGGTTCTCGATATCCTCGGAGTCGATGTAACGCAGGTTCACCTTGGTCCGGCTCTGGATGCCAGCGTGGCTCATCGCCTCGATCAGAGATTTGTAGGCGTCCAGAAGTTCCATGTACTTGCCGACCATGGCGATGTTGACTTCCTTCTCTGGATGCAGCTTGGCATCGACGACACGATCCCATTCGGAGAGATCGGCGCCACGGCATTCGAGACCGAAACGTTCGACGACATAGTCATCGAGGCCCTGGGCGTGCAGGATGCCCGGAATCTTGTAGATGGTATCGGCGTCCGGCAGGCTGATCACCGCACGCTCTTCGACGTTGGTAAACAGCGCAATCTTGCGCCGCGAAGACACGTCGATGGCGCGATCGGAGCGGCAGACCAGCACGTCCGGCTGCAGGCCGATGGAGCGCAGCTCCTTCACCGAATGCTGGGTTGGCTTGGTCTTGGTTTCGCCGGCGGTGGCGATGTAAGGCACCAGCGTCAGGTGCATCAGCATGGCGCGCTTGGCGCCGACTTCCACGCGCAACTGGCGGATGGCCTCGAGGAAGGGTTGCGACTCGATGTCGCCCACCGTACCGCCGACCTCCACCAGGGCCACGTCGGCGTCGCCGGCACCCTTGATGATGCGACGCTTGATCTCGTCGGTGATGTGCGGGATGACCTGGATGGTTGCGCCCAGGTAGTCGCCCCGGCGCTCACGGCGCAGCACGTCTTCGTAGACGCGACCGGTGGTGAAGTTGTTGTTCTGGGTCATGCGGGTGCGGATGAACCGCTCGTAATGCCCCAGATCGAGGTCGGTCTCGGCGCCGTCATGGGTGACGAACACCTCACCGTGCTGGAACGGGCTCATGGTGCCCGGATCGACGTTGATGTAAGGGTCCAGTTTGAGCATCGTGACCTTCAGGCCCCGCGCCTCCAGGATGGCCGCCAATGAAGCCGAGGCGATGCCTTTCCCCAATGAAGAAACAACACCACCCGTGACGAAGATGTAGCGCGTCATGAAAAACCCTAGAAGTCTGCGTTAAGCGGCCGGCGCCGCCGGGGGAAAGCGAAGGTGCCATTGCGCGGATCGGCAATAGCGCAACTGCCACGGATTCGAAGAAACCGCAGAAGCTGTATTGAGACGGGAGCGTAGTCTACCGGAAAGGCCCTATCAGCTCAAACCACTTAGCAGCCCGGCGCGCACCAATTCAGGGCGCACCGGCCAGCGCTCAGTTGCGGCAGATTGGCCACGGCGACCAACTCGCCATTGCAATACAGCAGCGGCAGGCGCTTTCGGGCGAACGCAGGCACCGCGGCTTCATTCAGCAGGCGCTTGAGATCGCGCCGGCCGCGACCGGACACAGCCATGACTTCACCGCCGCTTCGATAGCGAATCTGCAGCCTGCCAATGGGCGGCGCCCCCTCTAGCCGAAGCGAGCCATTGCCGGGAAGCTGCAGCTCGACGGACGGGTCGGGCCAGTCAACCGGCCCACTAACAGAGGCAAGCCAGCCGTCCGGCAGCCACCAGACGCGCTCGCCACTGCGCTGGAGCTCGCCACCTTCCAGCCGCCAGCGAGGCGTGGCATCTGGCTTGGCGTCACGCAGACACTCCCAGCCGGCCCAGTGATTCTCATCCGGCGCCAAGGTCAGCCCTGCCAGCCAATGGCGCAGCGCATTACGCTGCCGCGCCGATGTCAGCTCGCGCAGCGGCGCTAGCGCGAGGCTCGGCAGGTTCAACCATCGGCAATCGCTGCCAGCCTGCGCCGCGGCGAGATCCTGCTGCGCAAGCTCGTCGAGCAAGTGCTGCGCCTCGGCCATAAGCGCGGCGGTACGCGCCAGGTTGGACGCCGCCCGAGGCCAGCGCTGCTGTAGCAAAGGCAAGACCTGCCGACGCAGAAAGTTGCGTGAATACTCCAGCTGCTGATTGCTGGGATCCTCGACCCAGGCGAGACCGTTGGCACGCGCATAATCCTCCAACTCGGCCCGGGAGACCTCCAGCAACGGCCGAACCAGGCTGCCGCGCCCCATCGATCGCACATCCGGCATCGCCGCCAGCCCGCGCACACCGGCGCCGCGCAACAGGCGGAACAGCAGCGTCTCGGCCTGGTCATCGCGGTGCTGCCCGGTCAGCAGCAGCTCACCCTCCCCTACACAGGCGCTGAACGCCTGGTAGCGGGCATCGCGCGCAGCCCGCTCCAGACTGGCACCGGGAACCACCCGCACACGCACGATTTCCAGCGTGACGCCGAGCTGGTCGCAGACTCGCTGACAGTGTGCCGGCCAGTGATCACCAGCGGCTTGCAGGCCATGATGCACATGGATCGCACGAATCACCGGCAGCGCCTGACGCTCAGACAGCCGCGTCAGCGCATGCAGCAAAACGGTGGAGTCGAGACCGCCGGAGAACGCCACCCACCACGCCGATGAGCTGCGCCACGGAGCAAGACGGGAAAGGAGAAGGGAATCGAGGGACATGCGGGCGCTTCGAAAATCGAGAATGCCGGCAAGCATAAGGCTCAGGAGCGAAAGCCGCGAGCGAAGGCCCGACAGCGAATCCTGGCGTGCCTCGCTCAGAGAGGCGAAGCACGCACAGGGATGACTCAGGCGATACCGTAGCTCATCAGACGCTCATAGCGACGCGCCAGCAGCGCATCGGTATCCAGCGACTTGAGCATGTGCAACTGGCTGTTGAGCTGCTCGCGCATGGCCGCAGCCATGACGGCCGGATTGCGATGCGCGCCGCCCAGCGGCTCGGGGATCACCTTGTCGACGATACCCAGATCTTTCAGGCGCTCGGCGGTAACACCCATGGCCTCGGCGGCTTCCGGCGCCTTTTCGGCGGTGCGCCAGAGAATAGAGGCGCAGCCTTCCGGAGAGATCACCGCGTAGGTGGAGTATTGCAGCATGTTCAGCTGGTCGCAGACACCAATGGCCAGCGCACCGCCAGAACCACCCTCACCAATCACAGTGGCGATGATCGGCGTCTTCAGACGCGCCATCACGCGCAGGTTCCAGGCAATGGCCTCGCTCTGGTTGCGCTCTTCGGCATCGATACCCGGATAGGCGCCTGGGGTGTCGATGAAGGTCAGGATCGGCATCTTGAAGCGTTCGGCCATCTCCATCAGACGGCAGGCCTTGCGGTAGCCCTCGGGGCGCGGCATGCCGAAGTTGCGACGCACTTTCTCACGTACCTCACGGCCCTTCTGATGGCCGATGACCATCACCGGCTGGCCGTCCAGACGCGCGGTACCACCAACGATGGCCGCGTCATCGGAGAAATGGCGATCACCGTGCAGTTCTTCGAACTCGGTGAACAGGTGATTGATGTAGTCAAGGGTATAGGGCCGCTGCGGGTGGCGGGCCAGACGGGCGATCTGCCAGCTGGTCAGATTGCCGAAGATGCTTTCGGTGAGCGACTCGCTCTTGTCCTGCAGGCGGGCAATCTCATCGCCGATGTTCAGCGAGTTGTCGTTACCAACCAGGCGCAATTCTTCGATCTTGGCTTGCAGGTCGGCGATCGGCTGTTCGAAATCCAGGAAGTTCGGGTTCATAGGCATCCGTCATGCGTCGACGGCCAGGCGGCCGGGAGGCTGTTCCGTTTTTTGCGCCTTACCTTACGGGAGCGGCGCATTCAGGTCGAACAAAAATTGTTCTGAAACCATGACCCGGTCACTGCCGGGCCGTTCAGGCCTGGCTCGGAACGCGCACCTCGGTGGCATCCCGGGCCATGGCCCTCTATCGGTATTGCAGGAAGACGTTGTCGCGCCCGAACTGGTCACGCAATGCCTGGATCAGCTGATCCGCCGGGTCGATGCGCCAGCTCTCACCAAACTGCAACAGCGCCTTGGCATCGCTGCCGGTGTACTCCAGGGTGATCGGGCAGGCGCCGCGATGGCGACCGCAGACCTCGGCCAGCCAGCGCATGCGTTCGCCCTTGAGCGCCTCGCCGGCGACCTTGACCCGCAGGCTCTCGGCCAGACCAGTACGCGCTTCCTCCAGGCTCATGACACGTTTGGCTCGCAGGCGCAGACCGCCAGAGAAATCATCGTTGCTCACCTCGCCCTCCACCACTACCAATGCGTCGGTCTGCAGCAGGGCCTGGGCGCTGTTGAACGCCTCGGCGAACAACGAGGCCTCGATGCGCCCGGAGCGGTCGTCCAGGGTGATGAACCCCATCTTGTCGCCCTTCTTGTTCTTCATCACTCGCAAATTGACGATCAGCCCGGCGATGGTCTGTTCGCCACGCGCCGGGCGCAGATCAATGATGCGCTGGCGGGCGAAGCGACGGATCTCGCCCTCGTATTCGTCGATCGGATGGCCGGTGAGGTACAGGCCGAGGGTGTCCTTCTCGCCTTTCAGACGTTCCTTGAGCGACAGCTCGCGGGCGTTGCGGTGATTGCCATAGACGTCGGCCTCCGGCTCGGCGAACAGGCCGCCGAACAGGTCCATGTGACCGCTCTCCGCGCTGCGCGCCGTCTGTTCGGCGGCCTGCACCGCCTCTTCCATCGCCGCCAGCAGTACCGCGCGATTGCGGTCAATGTTGGCCTGATAGGCCTTGGCCTCCTCGAAGAAGTACGGCCCCAGGCGGTCCAGCGCGCCGGAGCGGATCAGCGCTTCCAGGGTGCGCTTGTTGATGCGCTTGAGGTCGATGCGTGCGCAGAAATCGAACAGATCCTTGAACGGGCCGCCTTCGGCACGGCATTCGGCGATAGCCTCAACCGGCCCCTCACCCACGCCCTTCACTGCCCCCAGGCCATAGACGATACGGCCATCGTCGTTGACGGTGAACTTGAATTCGGAGACGTTCACATCGGGCGGATCGATGCGCAGCTTCATGCTGCGGCATTCCTCGATGAGGATCACCACCTTGTCGGTGTTGTGCATATCCGCCGAGAGCACGGCCGCCATGAACGGCGAAGGGTGGTGCGCCTTGAGCCAGGCCGTCTGGTAGGACACCAGGCCGTAGGCGGCCGAGTGCGACTTGTTGAAGCCGTAGCCGGCGAATTTTTCCACCAGATCGAAGATGTTGCCCGCCAGGTCCGCATCGATCCCGTTGTTGGCGCAACCCTCGATGAAGCCACCGCGCTGTTTGGCCATTTCCTCCGGCTTTTTCTTACCCATGGCGCGGCGCAGCATGTCGGCGCCACCGAGGGTGTAGCCGGCCATCACCTGGGCGATCTGCATCACCTGTTCCTGGTACAGGATGATGCCGTAGGTGGGCTTGAGCACCGGCTCCAGCCCGGCGTACTGATAATCCGGGTGCGGATAGGAGACTTCCGCACGGCCGTGCTTGCGGTTGATGAAGTCGTCCACCATGCCCGACTGCAACGGGCCGGGGCGGAACAGGGCCACGAGCGCGATGAGGTCTTCCAGACAGTCGGGCTTGAGCTTCTTGATCAGCTCCTTCATGCCGCGCGATTCGAGCTGGAACACGGCCGTGGTCTCGGCCTTCTGCAGGAGCTGGTAGGTCGGCTTGTCGTCCAGCGGGATGAAGTCGATGTTGACCGGTTCCAGGCCCTTCTTGGCCTGCTCGCGGTTGATGGTCTCCAGCGCCCATTTGATGATGGTCAGGGTGCGCAAGCCGAGGAAGTCGAACTTCACCAGGCCGGCCTGCTCGACGTCGTCCTTGTCGAACTGGGTCACCAGTCCGCCGCCCTCCTCGTCACAGGCGATCGGCGCGAAGTCGGTGAGCTTGGTCGGCGCGATCACCACACCACCGGCGTGTTTGCCGGTACCGCGGGTGATGCCTTCGAGCTTGAGCGCCATCTCCCAGATTTCGCGGGCATCCTCGTCGACGGCGAGGAAGTCGCGCAGCGGCTCCTCCATCTCGTAGGCCTTCTCGAGGGTCATGCCCACTTCGAAAGGGATCATCTTCGACAGACGGTCGGCCAGGCCATAGGACTTCCCCTGGACCCGCGCCACGTCACGCACCACCGCCTTGGCCGCCATGGTGCCGAAGGTGATGATCTGGCTCACCGCATTGCGCCCGTACGCCTCAGCCACGTAATCGATGACCCGGTCGCGGCCGTCCATGCAGAAGTCGACGTCGAAGTCGGGCATGGAAATACGCTCGGGGTTGAGGAAGCGCTCGAACAGCAGGTCGTAGGCCAGCGGATCGAGGTCGGTGATCTTCAGCACGTAGGCCACCAGCGAGCCGGCACCCGAACCGCGGCCCGGGCCGACCGGCACGCCGTTGTTCTTGGCCCACTTGATGAAGTCCATAACGATCAGGAAGTAACCGGGAAAGCCCATCTGAATGATGGTGCCCAGTTCGAACTCGAGGCGGTCGATATAGACCTGCTTCTTCGCCTCGTAGTCCGGCGTGTCCTTTGGCAGCAGGACTTCCAGGCGCTCCTCCAGGCCCTCGAACGAGACCTGACGCAGGTAGTCGTCGATGGTCATGCCTTCGGGAACCGGGAAGTTCGGCAGGAAGTAGGTGCCCAGCTGCACTTCGATGTTGCAGCGTTTGGCGATCTCGACGGTGTTTTCCAGCGCCTCGGGCAGGTCGGCGAACAGCTCGGCCATCTCCTCGGGCGTCTTCAGGTACTGCTGATCGGAATAGGTACGCGGGCGACGCGGGTCGTCCAGAGTGCGCCCTTCACCGATGCAGACGCGGGTTTCATGCGCCTCGAAGTCTTCCTGCTTGAGAAAGCGCACGTCGTTGGTCGCCACCAGCGGCGCGCCGCTGCGCTCGGCCAGCGCCACGGCCGCATGCAGATGCTCTTCGTCATTGACCCGGTTGGTGCGCTGCACTTCCAGGTAGAAGCGATCGGCGAATACCTCGCGCCATTCGGCAAGACGCGACGCCGCCAGCGCTTCGTCGCCATTGAGCAGAGCGTGGCCGATCTCCCCTTCCTTGGCACCGGAAAGCGCAATCAGCCCTTCGGCCGCTTCCTTGACCCACTCCCGCTCGATGATGACCAGATCGTTGCGCTGGCCTTCGGTCCAGCCGCGAGAAATCAACTCGGTGAGATTGCGATAACCCTTGGGGTTCATCGCCAGCAGCGTCAGGCGGCTGAGCGGACCATCCTCGTCGCAGCCAGCCAGCCAGATATCGGCGCCACAGATCGGTTTGATTCCGGCGCCCTGCGCCGTCTTGTAGAACTTCACCAGCGAGCACATGTTGCTCATGTCGGTCACCGCCACCGCGGGCATTCCGCCCGCCGCCACCGCCTTGATCAGCGGCTTGACGCGCACCAGGCCATCGACCAGCGAGTACTCGGTATGCAGACGGAGATGGACGAAGGAAGCAGGCATGAACAGACCTTGAGCTGGCAGAACGACAAGCGCGGGATTGTACCGGAAAGCAATCGTCCGCTGGCGAACCTACCGACCGCCAGAGCCATTGCAAACCGTGATCGCAGAAGCGCATGAAGGCAGAGCGGAACCTCTGCCCGTGGCAGCCGGCGAGCCCTAGACCAGCAGGACGCTGGCCGGAACCTCTACCTCGATGCTCACCTGCTCGAGCATCGCGCGGACGGGCGCAAACGAGCGCCGATGAATGGGCGTGGGCCCGAGGCGACGAAGCGCCTCGAGGTGGCTCGGCGTCGGGTAGCCCTTGTGGCCGGCCAGACCATAGCCCGGATAGCACAGATCCAGCGCCTGCATTTCTCGGTCACGACTGACCTTGGCCAGAATGGACGCCGCCGCGATTGCCGGAACCTGTGCATCACCCTGGATCACCGGCGCGCTGGGCACAGCCAGTTGGGGACAACGATTGCCGTCGATCAGCGCCAGCCGCGGCGTGACACTCAGCCCTTCGACCGCGCGCTGCATGGCCAGCATGGTGGCATGCAGGATATTGAGCTGGTCGATCTCCTCCACCTCGGCACGGGCGATGCACCAGGCGACCGCCTTCTCCCGGATTTCGTCGAACAGGGCCTCTCGGCGAGCCTCGGTCAGCTTCTTCGAGTCGTTCAGGCCTTCGATCGGCCTTGCCGGGTCGAGAATCACGGCCGCCGTCACGACCGGCCCACACAGCGGCCCACGACCCACTTCGTCGACACCCGCGACCAGCTCTTCCACGAGATTGAAATCGAGCCCGAACTGCATCAGCGCGCCCCTACCAGCCGCAAAACCGCGTCCGCAGCCTGGCTCGACGCATCGCAGCGCAGCGTGCGATGGATGCTGTCGAAGCCTTCCGTCTGCACTTCGCCATCGTCCAGCAGCGGCGATAGCGCCTGGGCCAACGCCTCCGGTGTCGCCGCGTCCTGCAGCAGCTCCGGCACCAGCAGGCGCTGCGCCAGCAGATTGGGCAACGCAACGTAGGGGCTTTTAACCAACCGGCGCAGGATGCGATAGGTCATCGGTGCCACGCTGTAGGCCACCACCATCGGGCGCTTGAACAACAGCGCTTCGAGCGTGGCGGTGCCGGAAGCGATCAGCACTGCGTTGCAGGCGGCCAGCGCCTCGTGGGAGCGGCCGTCGAGCAGCGTCAGCGGCAAGTCGCGGGTCGCCAGCATCTGCTCCAGCTGCAGCCGGCGCTCCGGGCTGGCGCAGGGCATGACGAAACGAATGCCGGGCCGCATGGCGCGCAACCGCTCGGCGGCACTGAGGAACAGCTCGCCCAGGCGAGCCACCTCGCCGCCCCGACTGCCCGGCATCAGCGCGACGATCGTGCCCTGCTCCGGCAAACCGAGCGCCAACCGCGCGGCTGCTCGGTCGGCACATAGCGGAATGGTATCGGCCAGAGGATGACCGACGAAGCGCACCGGGACCTGATGGTCGTCGTAGAACCTGGCTTCGAAGGGGAACAGCGTCAGCATCAGATCGCAGGCTTCCCGGATCTTCAGCACCCGCTTCTGGCGCCAGGCCCAGACCGATGGGCTGACGTAATGCACTGTCCTGATCCCGGCTCGACGCAGCTTGAGCTCGAGCCCCAGGTTGAAGTCAGGGGCATCAATGCCGATGAACACATCGGGCCGCTGCTGGATCAGTGTATCCACCAGGCGCTTGCGGCGCGCCAGCAGCTCCGGCAGACGGCCGAGCACTTCGACCAGGCCCATCACGGCCAGTCGCTCCAGCGGGAAATAGGATTGCAGCCCTTCGGCCTGCATGCGTGGGCCACCTACGCCAATGAACTCGACATCGGCGTGTTGCGCCTTCAGCGCCTGCATCAGGCCCGCGCCGAGAATGTCACCAGAGGATTCCCCGGCAACCAGGGCAACCCTGAGCGGCCTGCTCATCTCAGCGGGTGATGCCACGAGTCGAAGCCTGGATGGAGTCGCGGAAGATCGCCACCTCCGGGAAGGCCGCCGCACTCTCGGCCAGTTCGCTGAGCGCTGCCTCGACCGTCAAGCCTTTGCGGTAGACGACTTTGTACGCATTGCGCAAGGCATGCACGGCTTCGGCGCTGAAGCCGCGACGACGCATGCCCTCGAAGTTCATGCTGCGCGCCTCGGCCGGATTTCCGAACACGGTGACGAATGCCGGCACATCCTTGCCAATCGCCGTCCCCATACCGGAAAAACTGTGCGCACCGATATGGCAGAACTGATGTACCAGGGTGTAGCCGGAAAGAATCGCCCAATCCCCAACGTGCACGTGCCCGGCCAGCGCGGTGTTGTTGACCAGGATGCAATGATTGGCGATGACGCTGTCGTGGCCGATGTGCGCATAGGCCATGATCAGGTTGTGATCACCGATGGTGGTTTCGGAACGATCCTGCACGGTGCCGCGATGGATGGTGACACCCTCGCGAATCACGTTGTTATCGCCGATCACCAACCGCGTCGGTTCGCCCTTGTATTTGAGATCAGGAGTGTCTTCGCCGACCGAGGAGAACTGATAGATGCGATTGTTGCGACCGATGCGGGTCGGTCCCTTGATGACCACGTGCGACGCGATCACCGTACCCTCGCCAATTTCGACATCCGGGCCGATGATCGACCAGGGCCCTACCTGGACGTCATCCGCCAGCCGAGCCGCGGGATCGATAATGGCGCGAGGGTCGATCAAACTCATATTTTCTGTTCCGCGCAGATGATTTCAGCCGAGCAGACCGGCTTGCCATCGACGGTAGCGCGACAATCGAACTTCCAGATGCCGCGCTTGTTGCTCAGGAAGGCCGCCTCGAGAACCAGTTGATCGCCTGGACGAACCGGCTGGCGGAAACGCAGCTTGTCAGAACCGACGAAATAGTAAAGCGTGCCATCGGATGGCTTGACGCCCATCATCTTGAACCCCAACAAGCCAGCCGCCTGGGCCATCGCCTCGATGATCAGCACGCCCGGCATGATCGGATGTTGCGGGAAGTGACCGTTGAAGAACGGCTCGTTGATGGTGACGTTCTTGTAGGCGCGAACGCGCTTGGCCTCGATATCCATCTCCGTCACCCGGTCCACCAGCAGGAAGGGGTAACGGTGAGGCAAATATTCGCGAATCTCGTTGATGTCCATCATGTCAGGAAAGCGCCTGTAAGAAAGTAAAGGGCCGCCTGCGCCGAAAGCTCGCGCCAGCATTCACAGACAGCACCCCGAAAAAAACCGGATCAGACGGTAAGCTCAGGCATCAGAAGTCGGATTCAGATCCTGAGTCACGGCTGCCAAGCTTTTCTCCAGCTGCTGCAGCCGACGAGCCATGTCGTCCAGCTGACGAATACGCGCGGCACTCTTTCTCCAATCGGCCGCGCTTTGCATCGCAGTGCCCGATGAATAGCTGCCGGGCTCGGTGATTGAACGAGTGACCATCGTCATACCCGTGACGAACACGTTGTCGCAAACCTCGATGTGGCCGACCATGCCGACGCCACCGGCGATCATGCAGTTGCGCCCGATCTTGGTGCTGCCTGAAATCCCCGCACAACCCGCCATGGCGGTGTTATCACCAACCTGCACGTTGTGCGCGATCATGATCTGGTTGTCGAGCTTTACGCCGTTGCCAATCAGGGTATCGGAGAGCGCACCGCGGTCGATCGTGGTGTTGGAACCGATCTCGACGTCATCCCCAATACGCACGCCGCCGATCTGAGCGATCTTCTGCCAGGCACCTTTTTCCTTGGCGAAACCGAATCCCTCGCCACCGATCACCGCACCCGATTGAATGACGACACGCTTGCCGATCAGAACGTCGTGGTACAGCGTGACCCGCGGCGCAAGGCGTCCACCCTCGCCAATGCGGCAGCGTGCGCCGATGAATGACTGCGCACCGATCACCACATCCTTTTCGATGACCGCGCCGGATTCGATCACCACATAAGCGCCGACGCTGGCAGACGCATCGACATCTGCATCATCGGCCACTATTGCCGTGGGATGGATCCCAGCGCGGACAGCCGGACGCGTCTCGAACAGATGGGAAGCACGTGCGTAGGCAAGATAGGGGTCACTGACGACGATCGCCGAACCACCGAAACTCCCGGCATCCTCGGCTGACAGCAATACCGCTGCGGCGCGGCTGGTCGACAGATACTTGCGGTACTGGGCATTGGCGAGGAAGCTCAGCTGCGTTGGGCCCGCCTCCTGCAGCGTCGCCAAGCCATCGATGACCTGCGCAGCGTCGCCGCGCAGACTGCCACCCAACACCTCGGCCAGCTGACCGAGCGCGAAAACTGCACCGGCCATATCAGCGCAGCTGATTCATGCGCTCGATGACCTGGCGGGTGATATCGAACTGCGGTTTGACATCCACCACGGCACCGCGCTCGAACACGAGATCGTAATTGCCCTTTTTGATCACCTCTTCGACAGCCTGGTCCAGCTTCGGCTTGAGCTGCTTAAGCATGTCGCGGTCAGCCACGGCCTTGGCCTCGTTCAGCTCCTTGGACTGGAACTGAAAGTCACGAGCCTTCTGCTTGAATTCGAGTTCCAGGCGCTCGCGCTCGGCCTGCTGCATCTTGTCGCCATCCTTGACCAGACGGTCCTGGATACGCTTGGCATCGCTTTCGAGCGACTTGAGTTTGCTCAGCTGGGGGCCGAACTTCTTCTCGGCATCGACCGCATAGCGCTTGGCCGCGTCGGACTCCAGCAATGCCATCTGATAGTTCATGACGGCGATCTTCATTTCGGCGAATGCGGGAGTCGCCACCAGCGCGGCAACGACGAGAAACAGTTGAGTCAACTTACGCACGGTACACACCACTCCTGAAAGAAAGCACTGAAGCATGGCGCCCCAATGCTAGAACGTTTGTCCCAGCGAGAACTGGAATACCTGGGTGTCGGCCTCGTCCGGCTTGACCACCGGCATCGCCAGACTGAAGCTCAGCGGGCCCATGGCGGTGATCCAGGTCAGCCCGACACCCACCGAACTGGCCATGTCGCCGAAGTCGATGTCGGTGCAGTTCTTCGATTCCGAAGGACAATTGGTGTTGTAGACGTTACCCACATCCCAGAACACGGAAGTACGCAGCGAACGCTGATCCTTGACGAACGGCATCGGGAACAGCACTTCAAGACCACCCTGAATCAACACGTTACCACCGAACGGCAACGGGTCCTGGTCCGGGTCGGCAATGGTGCCAGGCCGCGAACCGTCGCTCGGAGTACTGCGCGGGCCAAGACGGCTATCTTTGAAACCTCGGACGGAATTGAAACCACCCGCGTAATAATGCTCGTAGAACGGCAGGCTTGAGGTCGAGCCATAGGCATCACCGTACCCGAGGCGGGTATGCATGCGCAGGGTATAGTCCTTGGTCATCGGCACGAACAGCTGGCCGTTGTAGTCGAGCTTATAGAACGACAGATCGCTTCCAGGGATGGTCGTTTCAAAAACCAGGCTCTGCGAGTGACCACGTGTCGCCAGCACGCCGCGATTGAGGGTCGATTCCGACCAGCCGGCCGATGCCTTGAAGTTGAGGAAGCTATCGCCCTCCTCTTCCATGAACGTGAAGATCTCGTCCACCGTATAACGACCGGTGTCCAGATCATCCTGCTGCAATGTAAGGCCGAAGGACAGGCGCGATGTCTCGCTGATCGGATAGCCGATATTGATACCGCCACCCAGGCTGTCCACCGAATAGCTGGATACGTCGTAGGCCAGCTTATCGTAGTCGGTGGTGCGGTAGAAAGCGTTGTAGCCCAGGCTGACGCCGTCTTCGGTCCAGTAGGGGTCGACGAAGCCGAAGTTGTAGCGCGTCTGGTATTCGCTGCGGTTGAGGCCGATGCTGACGCGGTTGCCGGTACCCAGGAAGTTGTTCTGGCTGATCGAGCCACCGAGGATCAGGCCGGCGTTCTGGGCGAAGCCGATGCTCGCCATGATCGAACCGGACGGCTGCTCCTCGACGCTGTAGTTGACGTCGATCTGGTCGTCGGTGCCCGGCACCTGCGGGGTCTCGACGTTGACTTCCTTGAAGAAGCCCAGGCGTTCCAGGCGGACCTTGGACTGGTCGATCAGGTAGGTCGAGGCCCAGCCGCCTTCCATCTGGCGCATTTCGCGGCGCAGCACTTCGTCTTCGGTCTTGGTGTTGCCACGGAAGTTGATGCGGTTGACGTAGGCGCGCTTGCCGGGATCGACGACGAAGGTGATCGAGACGGTATTGTCCTCGTCATTGGCTTCGGGAATGCCGTTGACGTTGGCGAAGGTGTAGCCCTCGTTGCCCAGCCGCCGCGTGATCAGTTCGGAAGTGGACGTCATCACCTTGCGGGAGAATACCTGCCCTTCCTTTGCCAGCAATAGCGCCTCGATCTCTTCCTGCGGAACCTTGAGATCGCCACTGAGCTTGACGTCGCGGACCGTGTAACGCTCACCTTCGTCGATATTGACCGTCACATAGACGTGCTTCTTGTCCGGCGTGATGGATACCTGGGTCGAGGTGATATCCATGTTGATGTAGCCACGGTCCAGGTAATAGGAACGCAAGCGTTCCAGATCGCCGGACAGTTTCTCGCGGGCATACTTGTCGTCGTTGCGGAAGAAGGAAAGCCAGTTGGTGGTCTTGAGCTCGAACAGGTCGACCAGATCCTCGTCCGGAAACACCGAGTTACCGACAACGTTGATGTGCTTGATGGCCGCGACCGAGCCCTCATTGATCTTGATTTTCAGCGCGACACGATTGCGCGGCTGGGCGACCACTTCGGTTTCGATGGTGGCCGAGTAACGACCCTGGGCGACATATTGACGCTGCAGCTCGTTGCGCACGCCTTCGAGCGTCGCACGCTGGAAGATCTCGCCTTCGGCGAGCCCTGACTGCTGCAAGCCTGACAGGAGATCTTCGGTCTTGATCGCTTTGTTGCCCTCGATTTCGATGGCAGAAATCGACGGACGCTCAACTACGCTGATAACCAGCACATCGCCTTCACGACCAAGCTGGATGTCCTGGAAAAAGCCGGTTCGAAAGAGCGCGCGAGTAGCATCGACAAGTCGAGCATCATCGGCCGCCTCGCCCACATTCAACGGAAGCGCACCAAAAACGCTGCCGGCGGAAACCCGCTGCAAGCCGTTGACTCGGATATCGGAGATAGTGAAGGACTCAGCGTGAACTTCGGCAATCATCAATGCGGAAATAACCGCAGGTAGCAGCAGACGTTTCATGAAGTCCTTTCTTATTCAAACCTGATAAATGAACCGGCAATTAGGCGCGGCGACACTACGGATTCGGCGTTACAGACGGCCAAGATCATTGACCAATGCAAGCAGCATCACCCCTACCACGAGGCTGATGCCGATCTGTACCCCCCATCCCTGCACCCGTTCCGAAAGCGGACGCCCGCGGACCCACTCGACGAGATAGAAGAGCAGATGGCCGCCATCGAGCACCGGGATAGGCAATAAATTGAGAACCCCCAGACTTATGCTCAGATAGGCGAGGAAATTGAGGAAATCCCCAAGGCCGGACTGGGCCGAAGCGCCCGCCACTTTAGCAATCGTTATCGGACCGCTCAAGTTTTTTACCGAGAGCTCCCCGAAGAGCATTTTCTTCAGGGAATCGAGCGTCAACAGGCTCATGGTCCAGGTGCGCTTCGCTCCTTCCACCACCGCATCCAGCGGGCCGAAACGAACCTCGCGCAACATCTCGGCCGGCCATTCACCGCCTTCGACGCCCGCACCGAGATAACCGCGCCGCGCATCACCCTCTCCGCGAGCGGCAAGTGTCAACGGCACATCAACACGTTGCCCGTCACGCTCAACCTCGAGAACCGCTGTCGCGCCGGGCAGAACCTTGACCGCGTCGATTACCTGCTGCCAATCGTCAAGCGGTTGCCGATTCAAGCTGATCAACCGATCGCCGAGTTGAATTCCGGCGGCCTGGGCAGGGCCTTCGGGATCGAGCCGGGCGATCACCGGCGCGATCTGTGGGCGCCATGGCCGAATGCCGAGCGCCGTAATCGGGTCCGGCTCTTCCACACCTTTAAGCCAGTTCTGCAGCGGAATCTGCAGATGCCTTTCGGCAGAGCTGCCGACCTCACGCACCGTCACATCGAGCTGACCGCTTTCGCCCAGGCGCCGTACCAACTGCAGGTTGACCTCACCCCAGCCACTGACGGGCTTGCCGTTGACCGCGACGATCTCCTGATCGACCGCCATCCCGGCCTGCGCGGCGAGGCTGCCGGACTCCACAGCCCCAACCACTGGACGCACCTGCTGACTGCCGAGCATGGCCAGGAGCCAGAAGAACACCAGAGCGAGAAGGAAATTGGCCAGCGGACCGGCAGAGACGATGGCGAAGCGCTGCCGCACCGTCTTGCGATTGAACGCACTGTCGAGCAGCGCTGGTGGCACGTCACCCTCGCGCTCGTCGAGCATCTTGACGTACCCGCCGAGCGGGATCGCGGCGATCACGAACTCGGTGCCGTGCCGATCATGCCAGCGCACCAGCGGACTGCCGAAGCCGACCGAGAACCGCAGCACCTTGACGCCGCAACGCCGTGCGACCCAGAAGTGACCGAATTCGTGGAAGGTAACCAGCACCCCGAGCGCAACGAGGGTGCCGATGATCATGTAGAGCGCGCCCATAACTTTCCTCCGGGGTGGGTCTGGTGACGTTCGACTGCAAGCCGCTCGGCCGGCAGACCCCTATCGCCCGTTGCGGTACAGCCACTGCCCGGCGACATCCCGGGCGCGCCTGTCAGCCGCCAACACATCTTCGAGGCAAACGGTGGGAACCGACGCCTCATGATTCAACACGTCGTCGATGATACTCGCGATCTCGGTGAAACGGATGCGACGATTGAGAAACGCGTCGACGGCCACCTCGTTCGCCGCATTGAGCATTGCCGGCGCGGTCCCACCGACCTCCGCCGCCGTCCGGGCGAGTCGCAGACAAGGGAAACGCCGATCATCGGGAGCCTGGAAGTCCAGACGGCCGACCCGCAGCAGATCAAGCGCCGATACGCCCGATTCAATCCGCTCCGGCCAGGCCAGCGCATGCGCGATCGGCGTGCGCATGTCCGGATTGCCCAGCTGCGCCAGTACGGAGCCATCCACGTAGTCCACCATGGAATGAATGACGCTCTGCGGATGGATGACTACCTCGACCTGATGCGGGCGTGCATCGAACAGCCAGCAGGCCTCGATCAATTCGAGCCCCTTGTTCATCATGCTCGCCGAATCCACCGAGATCTTTCGCCCCATGGACCAGTTGGGATGAGCGCACGCCTGCTCGGGAGTCACATCGCTCAGAAGGTCGGGCGCCATTTCTCGGAACGGACCGCCCGAAGCGGTGAGCAGGATCCTGCGCACACCGACGGTCCCAAGGCCTTGCGAATAGTCCGTCGGCAGGCACTGAAAAATCGCGTTGTGCTCGCTATCGATCGGCAGCAGAACGGCACCGCTGTCACGCAACGCCTGCATGAACAAGGCACCGGACATGACCAGCGCCTCCTTGTTGGCCAGCAGCACCCGCTTGCCGGACTGCACCGCCGCGAGCGTAGGCTTCAACCCTGCCGCCCCGACGATGGCGGCCATTACCACGTCCACCTCCGGGTGCGCTGCCACTTCGCTCAACCCACCTTCGCCGTCCAGCACGCGAGTGCTGACGCCATCGGCATGCAGCTGATCCTGCAGTATCCGCGCCTGCGCCTGATCACTAACGACCGCATAGCGTGGTCGGTGCTTGAGGCAGAGCGCACGCAGCTCGGCAAGCCGACTGAAGCCGGTCAGGGCGAAAACAACGTAGCGATCCGGATGGCGGGCGACGACATCGAGCGTGCTCAGGCCGATCGAGCCGGTCGCGCCCAGTATGGTGATCTGCAAAGGTCGACTCACAACGCGCCCCAACCGGCAAGCCATAGCAACACAACGAAGACCGGAATGGCCGCGGTGAGACTATCGATGCGATCCATCACACCGCCATGGCCGGGCAGCAGCTGGCTGCTGTCCTTGATGCCTGAGCTGCGCTTGAACATGCTTTCGGTGAGGTCACCGATCACCGAGATCGCCACTACCAGCGCGGCGCCGAGCAGTGCGAGGATCAACTCGCGCGCCGACCAGCCACGATAGACACCCACAGCCAAGGTGATCACAAGACTGGTCAGCAGACCGCCGATCAGCCCCTCCCAGCTCTTGCCAGGGCTGACCTGCGGAGCGAGCTTTCGCTTGCCGAAGGTCTTGCCGGAAAAATAGGCGCCGATGTCGGCGGCCCATACCAGGATCATCACAGCCAGGATCAGCCAGTTGCCCAGCTCCCACTGCTTGAGCAGGATAAGCGCCTGCCACGACGGAAGCAGGATCGCCAGGCCGATCAGCAGACTACCGCCCGCCCCGCCCCAAAGGCGGCTGCTTTGCGGGTAGGTCAATACCAGGTAGGTGGCCGCCATCCACCAGAGTACGGCCACCGCCAGCAGCCACGGCGCCAATTCCGGCAGCTGGTAGAGCAGGCCTAGCAGAATCACCACCAGTGCGGCATAACCGACGCGTACCGGCTGGCTGGTAAAACCCGCCATCCGCGCCCACTCCCAGGCTCCCAGCGCTACAACCAGACCAATGAAGACCGCGAAGGCAAGCCCCTCGAGTAGGAAGAAACCAATGATCGCAATGGGCAGCAGAATGGCTGCGGTGATGATTCGCTGCTTCAGCATTCGGCCTTGACCTCGCTTTCGACCTGCTCACCCGTCTTGCCGAATCGCCGCTGCCGCGTCGCGAAATCGGCAAGCGCCTTGCGCATGGCCACGTGCTTGAAATCCGGCCAGTACAGGTCGGAGAAGTACAGCTCGGCATAAGCGAGCTGCCAGAGCAGGAAATTGCTGATGCGTCGCTCGCCACCGGTACGGATACACAGATCCGGCAGCGGCATGTCGCCTGTAGCAAGGTAGCTCTGGAACAATGCCGGCGTGATCTCGGCTGGATTGAGCCGCCCGGCCTGAGCTTCAGTGGCCAGATGCTGAGCCGCCTGAAGGATGTCCCACTGACCACCATAATTGGCGGCAACCTGGAGCACGAAGCGATGGTTGGCCGCGGTCATTTCTTCGACTTCCGACATCGCCGCCTGCAGCTCGGGATGGAAACGCGAGCGATCGCCGATGATGCGCAAGCGGATGCCGTTCTCGTCGAGCTTGCGCGCCTCGCGCCGCAGCGCGGAAAGGAACAGCTCCATCAGCGCACCGACCTCATCGGCCGGACGCTGCCAGTTCTCGCTGGAAAAGGCGAAGAGGGTCAGCACCTCCACACCGGAATCGGCACAGACCTCGATCACGGCGCGAACCGCATCGACTCCGGCCTTGTGCCCAGCCACGCCAGGCAGCAAACGTCGCTTCGCCCAACGATTATTGCCATCCATGATGATCGCCACGTGGCGGGGTACGTTCCGCCCAGGGATCCGCCTGACCTTTTCCATGAACAACTCTACTTGCGCTAAAACACGCTGCGAACCAAAAGAAAAAGCTGCAAGCAACAGCTCGATGGCATCCTCACGACCACATCGGAAAGTTTTCCGTGTGGCCGCGAAAGCTCGATGCCGGCCTTATACGGCCATCAGATCGGCTTCTTTTCCTTCGAGAGCCTTGTCGATTTCGGCAACGTACTTGTCCGTCAGCTTCTGGACATCGTCCTGACCACGACGCTCCTCGTCTTCGCTGATTTCCTTTTCCTTGACCAGGTCCTTGAGCTGAGCGATCGCGTCACGCCGGATGTTGCGCACCGCAACGCGGGCGTTCTCGGCTTCGGCGCGCGCCTGCTTGGTATAGCCCTTGCGGGTCTCCTCGGTCAGCGCCGGCATTGGTACGCGGATGGTGGTGCCAGCAGTAGCAGGATTGAGCCCCAGATCGGAGGTCATGATGGCCTTCTCCACGGCCTGGATCATGCTCTTGTCGAACACGGTCAGGGCCAGGGTACGGGAGTCCTCTGCCACCACGTTGGCAACCTGGCGCAGCGGCGTGTCGGCGCCGTAGTAGGAGACCATCACGCTGTCGAGGATGCTGGGGTGGGCGCGACCGGTACGAATCTTGGCGAACGCATGGTCCAGCGCTTCCAGGGTTTTCTTCATGCGCTCCTGCGCGTCTTGCTTGATCTCGTTGATCATTCGTTCGATTCCTCGATCAGGGTTCCTTCGGCACCGCCCAATACGATGTTGAGCAGGGCGCCGGGCTTGTTCATGTTGAAGACTCGCAGCGGCATGCTGTGATCGCGGCACAGGCAGATGGCAGTCAGATCCATCACCCCGAGCTTGCGATCGAGCACTTCATCGTACGTGAGCTCGGCAAACTTCTCGGCGTTCGGATCCTTGAAGGGATCAGCCGTATAGACGCCGTCGACCTTGGTGGCCTTGAGCACGACATCCGCCTGGATTTCGATCGCGCGCAGGCAGGCCGCCGAATCAGTGGTGAAGAATGGATTGCCGGTTCCAGCAGAGAAGATCACCACTTCGCCACTCTTGAGATGACGCATGGCCTTGCGACGATCGTAGTGGTCGGTGACACCGACCATGGAAATGGCGGACATCACCAGCGCGGGAATATTCGAGCGCTCCAGGGCGTCACGCATGGCCAATGCATTCATAACCGTGGCCAGCATACCCATATGGTCGCCGGTCACACGATCCATGCCGGCCGCCGAGAGCGCCGCGCCGCGAAACAGGTTGCCGCCACCGATAACCAGACCGACTTCGACGCCGATGCCAACCAGCTGGCCGACTTCCAGGGCCATGCGGTCGAGCACCTTGGGATCGATGCCGAAGTCCTCGGACCCCATCAGGGCCTCGCCGCTTAATTTGAGCAGAATGCGTTTATAGCGAGGATTGCGTGCACTCATCTGCTGAGCCATTGGCGTGTTATCTCCTGCGGCGTGCTATGACCAAGTCTGAATGACTCAGACAAAAAATATCTGCGCTTTGACAGCGCAACTCGGGGTTGGTGCCAAGCGATGACCATACCGTGACAAAAAAACAAATCCGCTGCCCAATTCGACAAAGAGGCCGCGCGCGTGAGCGGGCAGCCTCTTTGCCAGAACCACCGAAGCGGTCTTATTTCTTGGTCGCAGCGACCTGAGCAGCCACTTCGGCAGCGAAGTCGACTTCGGCCTTTTCGATGCCCTCGCCCACTTCGTAGCGAACGAAGGAAACGATTTCAGCGCCAGCCTTCTTGGCCAGATCACCGACCTTGACTTCCGGATCCTTGACGAAAGGCTGCTCAACCAGGCTGGCTTCGGCCAGGAACTTGTTGATACGACCCTTGATCATGTTCTCGACGATGTTTTCCGGCTTGCCGGCGATCTTGTCGGCATTGAGCTGCAGGAAGATTTCCTTTTCCTTGGCGATCAGCTCTTCGGACACATCCGCCGGGCTCAGGACGGCCGGGTTGCTGGCAGCCACGTGCATGGCGATGTCCTTGGCCAGCTCGGCGTCGCCGCCTTTCAGGGTGACCAGTACACCGATGCGATGGCCGTGCAGGTAGGCACCCACGACTTCGCCTTCAACCGCGCTCAGGCGACGGATGTTGACGTTCTCGCCGCACTTGGCAACCAGGGCCTCACGGGCGGGTTCGCGGGAAGCGATCAGCGGAGCCACTTCGGTCAGCTTCTGCTCGAAGGCCTCGTCCAGGCTCTCCTTGACGAATGCCTTGAAGTCGTCCTGCAGAGCCAGGAAGTCGGTCTGCGAGTTGACTTCGATGATCAGACCACGGCCACCTTCGACGCGAACGGCGATCGAACCTTCGGCGGCGATGTTGCCCGACTTCTTGGCGGCCTTGATGGCACCGGAAGCACGCATGTCGTCGATGGCCTTCTCGATGTCGCCACCGGCGGCAACCAGAGCCTTCTTGCACTCCATCATGCCCTGGCCGGTACGCTCGCGCAGTTCTTTGACCAAGGCTGCAGTGATTTCTGCCATGTTGGGAATCCTCTCGATTTGGTTTCTAAACCACTCACCCAAAGACACAGGTGATCAATTCGCAAGAGACAAAAAGGGGGCCTAGCCCCCTTTTCGTTTATTCGGGTATCACGCTGCAGTGCGTCGCACTCAGCCCTGAGCCGCCTCGGAAGCTACTTCTTCGACGAACTCGTCAGCACCACCGACACCGTTCTGACGACCGCGCAGAACGGCATCAGCCATGGAGCCGAGGTAGAGTTGCACGGCACGGATGGCGTCATCATTACCAGGGATGATGTAGTCGACGCCTTCCGGGCTGCTGTTGGTATCGACCACGCCGATTACCGGAATGCCCAGCTTGTTGGCTTCGGAAATGGCGATGCGCTCGTGATCGACGTCGATGACGAACATGGCGTCCGGCAGGCCGCCCATGTCCTTGATGCCGCCCAGGCTGCGCTCGAGCTTCTCGAGGTCACGGGTACGCATCAGGGCTTCTTTCTTGGTCAGCTTCTCGAAAGTACCATCCTGAGACTGGGCTTCCAGCTCACGCAGACGCTTGATGGAAGCGCGGATGGTCTTGTAGTTGGTCAGCATGCCGCCCAACCAGCGATGATCGACATACGGCGAGCCGCAACGAGCAGCTTCTTCGCGAACGATCTTGCCAGCGGAACGCTTGGTACCGACGAACAGAATCTTGTTCTTGCCTGCAGCCAGCTTCTCAACGAAACGCAGGGCGTCGTTGAACATCGGCAGGGTCTTTTCCAGGTTGATGATGTGGATCTTGTTGCGCGCGCCGAAAATGTACTTGTCCATTTTCGGGTTCCAGTAACGGGTCTGGTGGCCGAAGTGCACACCGGCCTTCAGCATATCGCGCATGGTGACTTGAGACATGATAAGTCCTCGAATAAGTCGGGTTAGGCCTCCACGCGTCCCGATATCCAACTCTTGCGAGCACCCAGGATACCGTGTCGACACGTGTGTGGGGTTAAGCGCGACGGGGTGTCCCCGTCGAGCGGCGCGTTTTATAGCATAAAGGCCATCGACAGGCTACTGCTTTGACCATCCGCCGCATGTTCGGCTGCCGATCGCCCCCTCTCCTGCAGGGCATGGTTGCTTTGGTTTATCATCGCGGCTTTCCGTTTATTGCCTTCGCCTGCCGGCGCACTAAGAGGTTTGCATGACAGTCACCATCAAGACGCCCGAAGATATCGAGAAGATGCGCGTAGCCGGGCGTCTCGCCGCCGAGGTTCTGGAAATGATCGGCGAACACGTCAAGCCGGGCGTGACCACCGAGGAGCTCGACCGCCTGTGCCATGACTACATCGTCAACGTTCAACAGGCGACTCCGGCACCGCTGAACTACAAGGGCTTCCCCAAGTCGATCTGCACCTCGATCAACCATGTGGTCTGCCACGGTATTCCCAACGACAAGCCGCTCAAAGACGGCGACATTCTCAATATCGACATCACCGTGATCAAGGACGGCTACCACGGCGACACCAGCAAGATGTTCATGGTCGGCAAGGTGCCCGAGTGGGCCGAGCGCCTCTGCCAGGTGACCCAGGAATGCCTATATAAAGGCATCGAACTGGTCCGTCCGGGCGCCCGTCTCGGCGACATCGGCGAAGTCATCCAGAAGCATGCGGAGAAGAACGGCTTCTCTGTGGTGCGCGAGTACTGCGGCCACGGGATCGGCAAGGTGTTCCATGAGGAGCCTCAGGTACTGCACTACGGCCGTGCCGGCACCGGCATGGAGCTCAAGGAAGGCATGACCTTTACCATCGAACCGATGATCAACCAGGGCCGCCCGGAAACACGCCTGCTTGGCGACGGCTGGACCGCGATCACCAAGGACCGCAAGCTCTCGGCGCAATGGGAGCACACCATCCTGGTCACCGCCGATGGTTACGAGATCTTCACGCTGCGCAGCGACGACACCATCGCCCGCACTTCAGCCTGAGACACCCCGCCGCCGCATTGATGGGAGGACGTTCGCATGCCCCAGGTTGATCCGGAGCTGTTTGACCGCAGCCAGTTCCAGGCGGAGCTCGCACTCAAGGCCAGCCCCATCGCTGCGTACAAGAAGGCCATTCGCCAGGCACGCCAGGTGCTGGACGAACGCTTCAGGGCGGGGCGGGACATTCGCCGCCTGATCGAGGATCGCGCCTGGTTCGTCGATCAGATCCTGCGCTCGGCCTGGAGCCGCTTCGATTGGGACAAGGGCGCCGACATCGCCCTGGTCGCCGTGGGCGGCTATGGGCGCGGCGAACTGCACCCCTATTCCGATATCGACCTGCTGATCCTGCTGGACGAGAACGACCAGGAAATCTTCCGCGAGCCGATCGAGGGCTTCCTCACCCTCCTCTGGGACATCGGCCTGGAGGTCGGCCAGGCTGTACGTTCGGTGGCCGAGTGTGCCGATGAGGCGCGTGCCGACCTCACCGTCATCACCAACCTGATGGAAAGCCGCACGATCGCCGGTCCGGAGCGCCTGCGCCAGGCCATGCTGCAGGTCACCAGTACCCAGCAGATGTGGCCGAGCAAGGAGTTCTTCCTTGCCAAGCGCAACGAGCAGCGCGCTCGCCATGCCAAGTACAACAATACCGAGTACAACCTGGAGCCCAACGTCAAGGGTTCCCCCGGCGGTCTGCGCGACATCCAGACCATCCTCTGGATCGCGCGTCGCGAGTTCGGCACCCTCAACCTGCAGGCCATGGTCGACCAGGGGTTCATTACCGAAGGCGAACATAGTCTGCTGACCGCCGCCCAGGAGTTTCTCTGGAAGGTGCGCTATGGGCTGCACATGCTCGCCGGACGGGCCGAGGACCGCCTGCTGTTCGACCACCAGCGCAGCCTTGCCGCCCTCCTCGGTTACGAAGACAGCGATGCCAAGCTGGCCATCGAGCGCTTCATGCAGAAGTACTACCGGGTGGTGATGAGCATCGCCGAGCTCAGCGATCTGGTCGGCCAGCACTTTGCCGAAGTGATCCTCTGGGAAGGCGAATCAGGCCCGATCGTTCCGCTCAACAGCCGCTTCCAGGTACGCGACGGCTATCTGGAAGTCAGCAACCCGGCGATCTTCAAGCGCACGCCGTTCGCGATCCTGGAAACCTTCGTGCTGCTCGCCCAGCATCCGGATATCCAGGGCGTACGCTCCGACACCATCCGCCTGCTGCGCGACCATCGCTACCTGATCGACGACACGTTTCGCCAGGACCTGCGCAACACCAGCCTGTTCATCGAGCTGTTCAAGTGCAAGGAAGGCATTCACCGCAACCTTCGCCGTATGAACCGCTACGGCATCCTCGGACGCTACCTGCCCGAATTCGGCCACATCGTCGGGCAGATGCAACACGACCTGTTCCACATCTATACCGTCGATGCGCACACGCTCAACGTCATCAAGTACCTGCGCAAGCTGACCAAGCCAGGCGTGGCCGAGAAGTATCCGCTGGCCAGCAAACTCGTTGAGAAGCTGCCCAAGCCCGAGCTGATCTACATCGCCGGCCTCTACCACGACATCGCCAAGGGTCGCGGCGGCGACCATTCGGAGCTGGGCGCGGTCGACGCCGAGCAGTTCTGCCGTCGCCACAAACTGCCGGCGTGGGATACCCGGCTGGTGGTCTGGCTGGTGGAGAACCATCTGGTCATGTCCACCACCGCCCAGCGCAAGGATCTATCCGATCCACAGGTCATCAACGACTTCGCCCAGCGCGTCGGCGACGAGACCCACCTGGATTACCTGTACGTGCTGACCGTGGCGGATATCAACGCCACCAACCCCACGCTATGGAACTCCTGGCGCGCCAGCCTGCTGCGCCAGCTCTATACGGAGACCAAGCGCGCGCTCAAGCGCGGGCTGGAGAATCCGCTGGGCCGTGAGGAGCAGATTCGCCAGACCCAGCGCGCCGCCCTCGACGATCTGGTGCGCCATGGCACCGATCCGGATGATGCCGAGCAGCTCTGGGCGCAGCTGGGTGACGACTATTTCCTGCGCCACACCGCCACCGATGTCGCCTGGCACACCGATGCGATCATCGAGCACCCGGCCAATGGCGGCCCGCTGGTCCTGATCAAGGAAACCACGCAGCGCGAGTTCGAAGGCGGCACGCAGATCTTCATCTATGCGCCGGACCAGCACGATTTCTTTGCGGTAACCGTGGCGGCGATGGATCAGCTCAACCTGAACATCCATGACGCCCGCATCCTCACCTCGAGCAGCCAGTTCACCCTGGACACCTACATCGTGCTGGAAGCCGACGGCAGCCCCATCGGCAACAACCCCGAGCGCATCGAGGAAATCCGCAGCGGACTGATCGCCGCGCTGCGCAATCCGGACGACTACCTGACCATCATCCAGCGCCGTGTACCGCGCCAGCTCAAGCACTTCGCCTTCCCACCGCAGGTCACCATTCACAACGACACGCAGCGCCCGCAGACCATTCTCGAGATCATCGCGCCCGACCGTCCCGGCCTGCTGGCGCGGGTCGGGCAGCTGTTCCTGGATTTCGACCTGTCGGTGCAGAACGCGAAGATCGCCACGCTTGGCGAACGAGTGGAAGACGTGTTCTTCGTGACCGACGCCGACAACCAGCCGCTTTCGGACCCGCAACTCTGCCTGCGCCTGCAACAGGCGATCATCAAGGAACTGCAACAGGAAAACGAGCAGCAGCCTTCGCCGAGCAGCATCGTCATCTGAACGGCGGCTGACCGCGCCATGACGCGCGGTCAGCTGCGGGCATCAATCCCAGGGTTTGCCGCGGGTCTGCTCCACTGCGGGCAGTTTCTGCTGCATGGCAGCCTTGGCCAGCATGTGCGCGCTGACGGGAGCCGTGAGGAAGAGAAACAGCGTGATCAGCAGTTCATGCAGGCTCAGCCCGCCATTGCGGCTGCTGAAAAACAGCATCGAGGCGATGACGATGCCGCCCACACCAAGCGTGGTCGCCTTGGTCGGCCCGTGCAGACGCGTGTAGAAATCCGGCAGACGGTACAGCCCGATGGCTCCGATCAGCGCGAACAGGCTGCCGATGATGAGGAACACGCTGACCAGCACTTCAATCCAGAATGGCATATCGCCTCCTCAGTCGATGATGTCGCCGTGCAGCATATGCTTGCCGACTGCCACGGTACTGACGAAGCCCATCACCGCGATCAGCAGCGCCGCCTCGAAGAACAGGTCCGATGCCAGCCAGATGCCGAACAGCACGATAAGCGCCAGCGCGTTGATATACAGCGTGTCGAGCGCGAGCACCCGATCAGGCATGTCCGGCCCCTGGATCAGGCGAACGACGTTCAGCACGGCGGCTATTCCAAGCACGGCCATGCAGAGCGGAATCACGTAGGCGAGCATTCGAATATCTCCAGCAGTGGCGCTTCGTAATTACGTTTGACGTCACTTATCAACGCATCGACATCCGGCACGTCCAGCGCATGGACCATGAGCACGCGGCGATCCGGGCTGAGGCAGGCCGATACCGTTCCGGGCGTCAGCGAAATGATGCTGGTGAGTGTCGCCAGCGCGAATTCGTTGCCGATCGCCATGGGCACCTCGACAAACGCCGGGCGCAGCTTGTCTTTCGGCCCCAACACCAGCTTGGCGACCTGCACATTCGCCACGACGATGTCGTAGAGCACCTTGAGGGTGAACAGGCACAGCTTCAGCGGTTTGCGTATCGGCGGTACCTCGATGAGGAAGCCCCGCACCAGGAGCGGAATCCCCCAGCCCAGGAACAGACCGAGCAGGACATGGCCGAAGCTCAGCGTGTTATGCAGCAGCAGCCAGAGCAGTGCGAGGAAAATTGTCAGCGCGGGGCTGGGTAGCCAGCGAGCCTTCATTGCGCACCTCCCTGGATGATTTGCAGATAGGGTGCAACATCGAGCAGTTGCGCTGCCGTGGCCTGCACGAACGCCTGCAGCGGCGCGGCGATGGCGACCAGCACCACGCTACCCAGCAGAAGACCGAGCGTGGCGATGACGCGAACCGGGTCGGCCGCCTGCCCTACCGCCTCTGACGCCGGGCGCCAGAACACGAGACTGCCGGCGCGGCTGAGGGCGATCAGCATGCCCAGCCCGCCGACCAGTACAACCGCCCAGAGCGCCACCGCATCGGGGCCTACGTCGATGGCACGCAACAGCATCACCTTGCCGAGGAAGCCCGAGAACGGCGGCAAGCCGGCCACCGAGATCGCGCCCATGAAGAACAGTGAGCCGAGCAGCAGCGGCTGCCGCAGTGCCGGAGCGGAAATCAGATCGGTGCCCAGGTCTCCGCGCTGGCGAGCGATCAGATCGGCCAACAAGAACAGCCCGCCGGCAATCAGGGTGCTATGCACCAGGTAGTACAGTGCCGCGGCAAGCCCCACGTCGGTGCCCAGCGCCACGCCGGCCAGCAGGGTGCCGACCGAGACCACCACCAGATAGGCGAGCAGCACCTGCAGGTTGCGCGCCGCCAGCGCACCGATCACGGCCGCGCCGAGCGTCAGCAGCGCCAACGGCCAGAGCCAGTCCTCGACCATGTTGCTCAGTGTTCCCGCCTCGCTGCCGAACACCAGCGTGAACACCCGGACGATGGCGTACAGGCCAACCTTGGTCATGATTGCAAACAAGGCAGCGACCGGGGCCGTAGCCGATGCATAGGCCCGCGGCAGCCAGAAATACAGCGGCAGGATCGCCCCCTTGAGGGCGAACACCACCAGCAGCAGGTAGCCGGCCGCAGCGAGCAAGGGCGCGTCCGCCGGATCGGCAGCACTGACGCGACCCGCCAGATCGGCCATGTTCAGGGTGCCCAGCAGGCCGTAGAGCATGCTTACGCCGATCAGGAACAGCGACGAGCCGAGCAGATTCAGCACCACATAGTGCATGCCCGAACGAACCCGGCGCTGGCCGTGCCCGTGCAACAGCAAGGCATAGGACGAGATCAGCAGGATCTCGAAGAAAACGAACAGGTTGAACAGGTCGCCGGTGAGGAAGGCACCGTTGATGCCGAGCAACTGGAACTGATAGAGCGCATGGAAATTCGGCCCACGCTCGTCGTCGCCCCGGCAGGCGTACAGCACGGCAAAGCCCGCCAGCACCGCAGTGACCAGCAGCATCAGCGCGCTTAGACGGTCGAGCATAAGGATGATGCCGAACGGCGCCTGCCAATTGCCCAGCGCATAGACGCGCAGCTGTCCGTCGTCGGCCAGCAGCAGCAGCCAGATCGCGATGGGTACCAGCGCCCATGTCGCCGCCAAGGAGAGAATTCGTTTGGCCGGCTTGCCCATACGGTGGCACAGCAGCAACAGCGCGCCAACGAACAACGGCACCAGCAGCGGGAGGATCAGCGCATGATTCATTTGCGGGGCTCCTGCCCATCGACATGGTCGGTACGCACTTCACCGATGCTGCGCAGCGACAGCACCACGACGAAGGCCGTCATGGCGAAGCCGATGACGATGGCCGTGAGGACCAATGCCTGAGGCAGCGGATCACCGTACTCGGCACTTTTGCCGATGACGGCCGGAACCCCGGTAGCCAGGCGCCCCATGGAAAAGATGAACAGGTTGACGGCGTAGGAAATCAGCGTCAGCCCCATGACCACTGGAAATATCCGGGCGCGCAGGAGCAGGTAGACACCACTTGCCGTCATGATTCCGAGCGTGATCGCGAATACCGCTTCCATCACACCACCTCCCTGTTGGAATCGTCCTGCCTGACTTGGCCGATATTGGAAAGAATCAGCAACGTCGCGCCCACAACCACCAGATAAACCCCCAGATCGAACAGCATTGCAGTGGCCAACTCGAATTCGCCAATGAGCGGCAGATGGAAATGATCGAACGCGGATGTCAGGAACGGGTAGCCCAGCAGCAGGCTGCCCAGGCCGGTTGCTCCGGCAATGAGCAGGCCGGCGCCGCACAGCGAGTGGTAGCTGAGCGGCTGCCGCGCCTGGGCCCAGCTCACACCATGGGCGATGTACTGCAGGATCAGCGCGACGGCGGTAATCAGGCCGGCGATGAAACCGCCGCCCGGCAGGTTGTGTCCGCGCAGGAAGATGAATGCGGAAATCAGCAGCGCCATCGGTAGCAACGCGCGCGCCAGTGCGTCCAGCACCATCGGATGCTTGTCCAGTGACCACAACCGCCCGCCGGCGTCCCGGATCGGATGTGGCAGGCGCAGGCCGCTGAGCTGGCTGTAGATGCCGACCCCGGCAATGGCCAGCACGGCGATCTCACCCAGGGTATCGAAGCCGCGGAAGTCGACCAGGATCACGTTGACCACGTTCGTACCGCCCCCGCCGGAGACGCTGTTCTCGAGGAAGTAAGAAGCGATGCTGTCGTAGGGGCGCGTCAGCACCGTATAGGCGAGCAGCGCCACCATGGTGCCGCAGCCGGCGGCCAGGACGAAATCACGGAACGCCCGCAGACTGCTGGATTCAGCCGGCGTACGATCAGGCATGAAGAACAGCGCGAGAATCAGCAGGATGATGGTCACCACTTCCACTGACAGCTGCGTCAACGCGAGGTCCGGCGCCGAGTAGCGGGCAAAGCCCAGGGCGACCATGAGCCCGACCACGCTGAGCACCATCAACGCCACTAACCGCTGACGGTGGAACAGCACGGTGAGCAGCGACGTGAGCGCGAGAATCACCATGCCCAGCACCGTGATCGCGTCGAGCGGCGTCAGAGCCACCGGACCATGCAGCGTTTGCAGCGGCGTCAGCGCATACACCACCAGCACCAGGGTGCTGATGAGCATAAGCGCGACATAGCGCTGCAGCGAACCATTATCCAGCAGGCAGGTTAGATGACGTGCGCCCAGGGTCAGACCAGCCATCACCCGCTCGAACACTTCCAGCGAATCGACCGTTGGCAAGCCCTCATACCAGCGGAACGCCCACTTGCGCAGGGAGTAGATCAGGATGCCGCCGATCAGTGCCGCGAAGCTCATGGCCAGCGGCAGGTTGAAGCCGTGCCAGATCGACAGGCTGTACTCGGGCACGTTGCCGTTCAGCGTCCCGGACACCGCGGCGGCGAGCAGCGGACCAACGGTGAATGCGGGCAGCATGCCGACCAGCAGGCAGAGCAGCACGAGGATCTCCACCGGGATCTTCATGTAGCGCGCCGGCTCGTGCGGCGGATACTTCGGCAGGTCTACCGGCTCGCCGTTGAAGAACACGTCATGCACGAAACGCAGCGAATAGGCGACCGAGAACGCACCAGCCAGCGTGGCCGCAGCGGGAATCGTCCAGTAGAAGCTGCCCAGCAGGTGCTGATCGAGGGTCTCGGCGAAGAACATTTCCTTGCTGAGGAAGCCGTTGAGCAGCGGCACACCGGCCATGGCCAGGGACGCGACCATGGCCAGCGCAGCCGTATGCGGCATGTACTTCCACATGCCATTGATACGCCGCATGTCCCGGGTGCCGGTCTCGTGATCGATGATGCCGGCGGCCATGAACAGCGATGCCTTGAAGGTCGCGTGGTTGATGATGTGGAAGATCGCTGCGACGGCGGCCAGACGCGAGTCCAGGCCGAACAACAGGGTGATCAGCCCCAAGTGGCTGATGGTCGAATAGGCCAGCAGTCCCTTGAGATCGTGCTGGAACAGCGCCATGACGGCACCCAGCAACAGCGTGGCCAGGCCCGTCATGCTGACCAGGTAGAACCACCACTCCGATTCGGCCAGGGCCGGATACAGACGGGCAAGGAGGAAGACCCCGGCCTTGACCATGGTCGCCGAATGCAGGAACGCCGATACCGGCGTCGGCGCAGCCATGGCCTGAGGCAACCAGAAATGGAACGGAAACTGAGCGGACTTGGTGAACACGCCCAGCAGTATCAGGATCAGCGTCAGCGGGTACAGCGCATTGGCACGGATCAGATCGCCCGATGCCAGCACGGTCGACAGCTCGAAGCTTCCGACGATGTAGCCGATCAGCAGGATGCCGGCGAGCAGCGCCAGCCCTCCGCCACCAGTCACCGCCAGTGCCATGCGCGCGCCCTGACGAGCATCGGCCCGATGGTTCCAGTAGCCGATCAGGAGGAATGACGACAGGCTCGTCAGCTCCCAGAACATCAGCATCAGCAGCAGGTTTTCGGACAGTACCACGCCGAGCATCGCGCCCATGAAGAGCTGGAAGAACCCGTAGAAGCGCCCCATGGGATCTTTCTTCGACAGGTAATAGCGCGCGTAGAGGATTACCAACAACCCGATGCCGAGAATCAGCAGGGCGAACAGAAAGCCCAGCCCGTCCAGCCGCAGGCTGAGGTTCAGGCCCAGCTGCGGCAACCAGGTGTAATGGATGATCTCGGTTTGGCCGGAAAAGACATCGGCCCGTTTGGTCAGCAACAGAACCAGTGCTGCCAGTGGCGCCAGACCTGCACCGAAGGCACAGGCGGAACGACCGAAACGCTCCAGAAGCAGGGGCAGGAAGATGCCCAGAAATGGCAAAGCGATAATCAGCGCAAGCGCCATGAACGAGACCCCTTAAGCCATCAGTCCGGATGGCATTCTTATCCTTGCAGGCACGGCAACTGCCTGAAACGGCACACAAATGTGTGCCCGATTATCCATACGGATGATGCCGACGTCATGGACTCATGTATTTCGAAAAACAAAAGGCGCCGCCTCCGTCCCGTTTATCGGAACGGAAGACAGCGCCCCGGCTTCAGCTGTGGGCGATGTTCGGCGCGCTCAAGGGGCCACGCGGCTGGTGCCACTGACAGTGAGGATGCGCACCCGCTGACCGACGCGGAATACCTGATTCGGCTCAACGGCCTGAACATAGGCGCGCATGTTGCCGTCATCCTCGCGCACGGTAATCTCCACGCCCTGGGTGCGGGTGATCCCCTCCTCGGCCGCAGCGCCGAGCATACCGCCAGCGACCGCACCGATTACCGCGGCGACCGCACTGCCGCGCCCACCGCCGACACCACTGCCGGCCACGCCGCCGACCACGGCGCCTGCGCCTGAACCGATCGGCGTCTTGGTTCCTTCGATCTTCACGGGCCGCAGCGATTCGATTGTGCCGTAGCGTACGGTCTGAACAGCACGCGCCTCGTCCCGGGAATAGGTATCGCCGGTAAGGCTCGAGGCGCAGCCGCCCAGAGTCAGCGCCAAGGCGGTAAAGGACGCGACAACGATGGATTTACGCATTGAAAGTCTCCTGCAGACTGCTGTTTCGTTCCCGGGGATGGCTTACGTGGCAGCGACGAAAAGGCACTTGGCAACTTCACCGCCCTGACTCAGCATTCGCCATCTTCCAAGCATACCTATGCGAGTCGAACCTGGCGTATCAGGTTCCTTCAACGAGATGAACCATGGATTACTTCATCATAGCCATCACTACTGTGGCTGGCCTGGCTTTTCACGCCTGGCTGATCATTCGCTTCCGCCGCTGGGCCGATCGCGACCTGGCATTGTCGATTGCCGGAAGCGACCCCGACCGGCGCGCCTGGATGCTGCAACGTCTGGCCGACGCGAAAAAGCAGAAGGTCAAGCGGCGCGACCTGCAAGGTTGGCTCGAGCAACAGGCCCAACGCTACCCCGACGCCTGAGCGCGGCCACACGACGGGCACCATCCGCCGAGCCCGGCCAGCCTGCCATATCGCACCGGATAAAAGGTGACTTTCCGAACCCGCCGGTTTGCCGGATGGTTACGGCAAATTACCAACCCGCTCACTGTCGTGCCGCTGGCCCGCTGGGAGCGAGTGGCACGAATGCAGCGACCGAATCAGGGCGCCAGGCGCTCGCGCTGCCAGCCATTGGCGACCAGGCGATAGTCGAGTCGGTCGTGCAGGCGGCTCGGCCGCCCCTGCCAGAACTCGATGCGCTCCGGCAGCAGCCGGTAGCCGCCCCAGTGCGGAGGACAATGGGGTGCCTTATCGAGGAAGCGCTGCTCGGTCTCGGCCAGCAGCCGCTCCAGCTCAGCGCGATCGCGAATCACCCGACTCTGCGGTGATGCCCAGGCTCCGAGCCGACTGCCCAGCGGGCGCACCTGGAAATAGGCATCCGATTCCTCTGCCGTCACCTTCTCGACGCGCCCCTCGATACGGACCTGTCGTTCCAGCGTCGGCCAGAAGAACGTCATGGCGGCATAGGGGGACGCGTCGAGCTGCTGCCCCTTGGCGCTGTCGTAGTTGGTGAAGAACGTAAAACCGCGGTCGTCCAACGCCTTGAGCAGCAGGATGCGGCAATGGGGCCGACCGTCGGCGTCGACGGTTGCCAGAGACATGGCATTGGGTTCGACGGGCGCCTGCTCGGTCTGAGTTGCCTCGGTGAACCACTGACGGAACAGACCGAAAGGGTCGTCGGGCGCGTTGGCCTCGCTGAGTCCGTCGCGGGTGTAATCGCGGCGCATATCGGCCAGGGTCTGGATCATCGCGTGGCTCCTTCATCGAATAGGCAGGCTTTCAGCGTATCAGGGCGCAGGATCGGGCGACGACCATGAACCGAGCCGGCCTGCCGAAAAAGCTTATCCGCGTTTGCCCGTCACGCCTTGACTCAAGGCAACCAGCCACAACGAAAACAGGCCCGCATGCGGGCCTGTTGCAGTCGAACTCGATCCAGCCCCTACTTGGCGACCTCGGCCTGGGCTACCTGGGTCGCAGGCTCTGCCGGCCGCTCGTACTTGGCGATAAGTGCCAGCATCGTGGTCTGCGGCGCCAGCACCATCTCCACCCGACGATTCATCGCCCGGCCTTCCTTGCTGTCATTGGCCGCGCGCGGCATGTCGGAGCCCAGCCCACGAATGCGCAGGCGGTCGTGCTTGAAGCCACTGAGGCGGAAGATCGCCGCGACCGCGCTGGCGCGCTCACGGCTGATGGTGCGATTGACGTCGTCCGCACCGGTGCTGTCGGCATGCCCGAGGATGACGACCGCCGTCTTCTCATCCTTCTCGACCAGCTTCGCAACGCGGGTGATCGGGCCAAGGGTCACCGGCAACAGCATGCCGGGACGATCGGGATTGAACGAGGAATCCACCGGTGCCGTGACCACTAGCACGTTATCGCGGCGCTCGACCTCGAAACGGCTGTCCACCAGCGCATCGCGCAGCTTCGGTTCATATTCGTCAAGCCAGGCGTAATCCACCTTCGGCGCAACCGGAGCCGCTGCCTCACTGGGTTTCTTCTCGCCCTTCGAGCTACAGCCGGCGATGACGATCATGCAGAGAATCAGGGAGGCGCTCTTCAGCAGGTTCATGAGCAAAATTTCCGTGCACCAGACGCGTTTCTTGGACGGGCATCGAAGATGAGATGCCACTATTGAGTTTGATTCGAAATTGTGGACGCAAGTCCTTCTTTTGAAAAGTCCGACCGCCTTGAAGTGACGAGTGGTTCAATGCAGGCAGGCGGCTACGCAGCGAGCCAGCGATTGCGCTCTCGGGTCCATCAGCACATAGGGCCCGAGAGTATTGGTGACGAAGCCGAACCCCAGCTCACGCTCCGGATCGGCGAAGCCAATGCAGCCACCCGCACCTGGATGGCCGAACGCGCGCGGCCCCATGGCGAACGTTGCATTGGCAACGTCAGGCTGATCGAGCCAGCAACCCAGGCCGAAGCGCGTCGAAGCCAACAGGGTACGGTCCTCGCCAGCGCTGTGCTCATGGGTCATCTCCCGCAGGACCGCCTCATCGAGCAGCCTGCCCTGAAGCAAACCGGTATACAAGCCGGCCAGCGAGCGCGCGTTGCCGTGGCCGTTGGCCGCCGGCTGCGCCATGCGTCGCCATTCCGGCTTGTTGCCGCTGCTCATGATGGATGGCGGATTGTTGAAAGCGCGGGCGCTGATGGATGCAGGATCACTCATCAGCGCCTTCAACAGGCGCTGGGCGCAGGCGTCGCCGAAGTCGTTCTTGGTCCTGGTCAGGTAAGCGACGCGATCGGCCTGGCTGTCGTCCAGGCCAACATGGAAGTCCAGCCCCAGGGGCGCAGCGGTGCGACGAACGATCGACTCGCCCGGTCCGCAGCCATCGACACGACGCAGCAGCTCCCCGACCAGCCAGCCGTAGGTCATGGCGGCGTAACCCTGGTCGGTACCCGGTGCCCACCAGGGCTGCTCGGCGGCCAGCGCGTCGGTCATGCAGGTCCAGTCGTAGAGCGCCTCGGGCGCCAGCGGCTGGCGAATGGCCGGCAGCCCGGCACGATGACAAAGCAGCTGGCGCAAGGTTATCGATTCCTTGCCGTTGGCCGCGAATTCCGGCCAGACCCGCGCGACCGGGGCATCCAGTTCCAGCTTGCCCTCCTCGACCAGCTGCAGCGCGGCCACCGCGGTAAAGGTCTTGGTGCAGGAAAACAGGTTGACCAGCGTGTCGCTGTGCCAGGCCTGCTCGCCCTGGTTGTCGGCGACGCCAGCCCACAGATCGACCACCGTCTCGCCGCCGATCTGCACACAGAGTGCGGCGCCACGTTGCTGGGTGCCGTCGAACAATGCGGCAAACGCATCGCGAACCGCTTCGAAGCGAAGATCGAAATAACCCTGAACCTGCACGTCGCTACCCCTCATGTTTGATTGCGGGTGATTCTTGCAAGCGCGGCCCGGCAAGGGAACCGGCAGCCAATGCCGTGATGGACAGCTATCGCAACCCGTGATCCGGCCCGATCAGCCGATGTGCCGCCTGAATGGCGGCAGGGCATTGAGAATCGCCTTGCCGTAGCGCTGTGTCACCACTCGCCGGTCGAGCAAGGTGATGGTCCCGCGGTCCTGTTCGGTCCGCAACAGACGCCCGCACGCCTGGACCAGCCGCAGCGAAGCGTCCGGCACAGCGATCTCCATGAACGGATTGCCGCCGCGAGCCTCGATCCACTCCGCCAATGCCGCCTCGACCGGATCGTCCGGCACGGCAAACGGAATCTTGGCGATGACCACGTGTTCGCAATAGGCCCCAGGCAGGTCGACGCCTTCGGCGAAGCTGGCCAGGCCGAACAGCACACTGGGTTCGCCCTCGTCCACGCGCGCCTTGTGCTTGTTGAGCGTTTCCTGCTTGGACAGATTGCCCTGAATCAGCACGCGTCGGCGCCAGTCCCGCTCCAGCCCATCGAAGACGTCCTGCATCTGCCGGCGCGACGAAAACAGCACCAGCGTTCCACGGGCGCCTTCCACCAGCTTCGGCAGCTCGCGGACGATGGCGGCGGTGTGCGCCGGCGCATCACGAGGGTCAGCCTGCAGATCCGGCACCCTGAGCTCGCCGGCATCGGCATGATGGAAGGGGCTCGGCACCACGGCAGTGACCGCCGCCTTGGGCAGGCCGGCACGCATCCGGTAGCGATCGAAGCTGTTCAACGCCGTGAGCGTGGCTGAGGTTACCAGGGCGCCGAAGGCGACATTCCAGAGGTTGCGCCGCAACGTTTCAGCAGCCAGGATCGGACTGGCATTGACCTCGATATCGAACAGCGCGCCGCCTTCGGCCAGCGTCAACCAGCGTGCCATCGGCGGGCTGTCTTCCGGATCCTCGACGGTGAAGGCCGTCCACAGGTCCCAGTTGCCCTGCGAGCGCGTCAGCAGGCTGCCGAACAGGGGATACCACTCCTCCGCCTGGTGGCTGGCGATGCCGCTGCCGGTCTCGCCGTCCATTGCCTCCTTGAGCAGTTCGGCGATGCGGGTGAAGAGATCGGTCAGCTTGGCGAAACCTTTCTTCAATTCAGTGCCAAGCTCGACCAGATGCCCTGGCACGACGCCACCGACGAAACGATGTCGCGGCCGCTCACGCCCCTCCATGTCCTCCCCGGCCTTGAAATCCGCGACCTGCTCGCAGGCGCTGAACATGAACTGTTGCTGGGTACGCAGCTCTCGGGCGATCTCCGGAATGCCTTCGACCAGGCGCCCCAGCTCACCCGGTAGCGAATGCTGGGCCAGCAGTTTGGTCAGGTTCTTTTCCACCTGCGCCAACCAGTCCGCCGTCGAGCGCAGCCGAGTGAAATGTGCGAAGTGGCCAATGGCCTTGTCGGGCAGATGATGCCCCTCATCGAACACATAGATGGTGTCACGCGGGTCGGGTAGTACGGCCCCGCCCCCGAGCGCGAGGTCGGCCAGCACCATGTCATGGTTGGTGACGATGACATCCACCTTGGTCATGCCTTCCCGCGCCTTGTAGAAGGCACATTGCTGGAAGTTGGGGCAATGTCGTCCGGTGCACTGGCTGTGATCAGTGGTCAGCTGTCCCCAGTCCGCATCGCCCAGCTCTTCCGGCCAGCTGTCCCGATCGCCATCCCACCGATTGCCGGCCAGTTTTTCGATCATGCTGGTGAACAGCTTCTGGCTGCGCTCGTCGACCTCGATGCGAAATCCTTCCTCCTCGAACAACTGCGCGGTGGCGCTCTGTGCCTGACCTTCCTGCAGCAGCATGTCCAGCTTGGACAAGCACAGGTAACGCCCCCGACCCTTGGCCAGGGCGAAGCTGAAGCTGAGCCCGCTGTTGCGCATCAGATCAGGCAGATCCTTGTGCACGATCTGCTCCTGCAGCGCGACGGTCGCGGTGGCAATCACCAGCCGCTTGCCGGCAGCCTTGGCCGTGGGGATCGCGGCCAGGCTGTAGGCAACGGTCTTGCCGGTGCCGGTACCCGCCTCGACGGCAACGACAGCCGGCTCGCTGCTACGACGACCTTCATCGTCGACCTTGACCGTGCCCAGCACCTTGGCGACTTCGGCGATCATCAGGCGCTGGCCATAGCGGGCCTTAAGCCCCTTGGCTTCGAGGAAACGGGTATAGGCGCCCTGGATCTGGGACTTGAGTTCGGTGCTGAGCATGGGCGCGGAGCTGTATATATTTTCAGTACTTCGATCGGGCGGCTATGATAGCGCGCGTTCGCCCAACCGCCACCGGAGATTTTCCCATGACACCTTTTGCCTTGCTTTACGCACTGCACGTACTCGCCGCAACGGTGTGGGTCGGCGGCATGTTCTTCGCCTGGATGGTCCTGCGACCAGCGGCCGTGGCGATGCTGCAGGCGCCGGAGCGGCTGCGGCTGTGGACCGATGTATTCCGCCGCTTCTTCGTCTGGGTATGGGTAGCGGTGCTGGTGCTGCCGATCAGCGGCATCGGCATGTGGCACATGCGATTCGGCCCGCTGGAGAGCGCGCCGCGCTATGTGCACATCATGGCGGGGCTGTATCTGGTGATGCTGGCGCTGTTCCTGCGCATCCAGCTGCTGCAGCTACCCTCGCTCAAAAGGACCGTCGAGGCCGAGCAATGGCCAGCAGGCGGCGCAGTGCTGGGGCAGATTCGCCGGCTGGTGGGAATCAACCTGATTCTGGGCCTGCTGGTGGTCGCACTGGCCAGCGCCCGCCCCCTGTTCTGACTCGCCCCCAAAAAAAAGGTTCTTCGCGGACTCTGGGGGAAGAGCGAGTTGACAGTCAGGGAAGCAGGTAAATTGGTAGTCGCCAAACCAACCATCCACCTGTCCCTGCTGTCGCCGTGCATCCTATTGATCTTGCCTCGTTCTGGCCAGGCTATGACGCCGTTGCCTGCCGTTCATCCGCCAACAACTCCCTTCTGATTGAGCTTGAGCCTCAAGCCGGTTCAGTGCCCAGGTGCGGGCGTTGTGGTCAGCTCAGCCCGTTGATTCACGAGCGCCGGATTCGTCTGGTGCGCGATCGTGATCTGTTCGATCAGCGCGTCTTGCTTCAACTACCCGTGCGCCGAGTCGATTGCCTGAGTTGTGGGCGGGTGACCGAGCGGATCGACTGGCTGGAGCCTGCATCTCGCCTGACCCGGCGGTTACGGGTCTGGCTCGAAAGCCTGCTGCGGCTGCTGCCGATCAGCCACGTCAGCCAGCTCACCGGCCTGCACTGGCACACCCTCAAAACGCTCGATAAACGACGCCTTCAAGCCGAGGTAGGCACCTTCGATTCAAGCGGTGTCCGCCGGTTGGTGATGGACGAGTTCGCCCTGCACAAGGGGCATCGCTATGCCACGGTCATCATGGACGCCGAGCGAACGCGGGTGTTGTGGGTCGGCCACGGCAACAGCCGTGAGGCGATCCGCCCGTTCTTTGAATTGCTCGGCGAGCACTGCCAGCAGATTGAGGCGGTGGCCATGGACATGAACACGGCTTTCGACCTGGAGGTGAAGAAGCATTGCCCGCAAGCCGAAGTGGTGTACGACCTGTTTCACGTCGTCGCGCGCTACGGTCGGGATGTGATCGACCGTATCCGGGTTGACCAGGCCAACCTCCTGCGCGAAGACAAGCCGGCACGAAAGGCGGTCAAGCAAAGCCGCTGGCTGCTGCTGCGCAATCGCAACAACCTGAAGGACGGACAAGCCGTGCAGCTTCAAGAACTACTCGCGGCCAACCAGCCGCTGGCTACGGTCTATGTCCTCAAGGATGCGCTGAAGGATGTCTGGTTCGCCCCCAGCGTACGAGAGGGCTGGCGCCGCTGGCGAACCTGGTTGCGGCACGCCCGGGACAGCGGCCTCGCGCCGCTACAGCGATTCGCTCGCAACCTGCGCAAATACGCCCGAGGCATCCTCGCCAGTGCCAACTTCCACATGCATACCAGCGTCCTTGAGGGCGTCAACAACCGCATCAAGGTGATCAAGCGTATGGCCTATGGTTTTCGGGACTCGGAATACTTCTTCCTGAAAATCAAGGCTGCCTTCCCCGGGAAAGCGCGATGAACCAAAAAAAAGCCGGGCGCAAGGCCCGGCTGGATCAGTACTCAGCTAATTGATCAGGGACGCGCTTCGACCTCGGCTTCCACGCGACGGTTGATCGCACGGCCTTCTTCGGTGGAGTTGTCGGCGACCGGGCGAGACTCGCCATAACCGACTGCATTTACGCGATTGCCTTCGACACCCAGCTCATCCACCAGCACTCTGCGAACGGCGTTGGCACGACGCTCGGAAAGGCGCTGGTTGTAGGCGTCGGTGCCGACCGAGTCGGTGTGGCCTTCCAGTACGGTGGTGGTCTGGCGATATTCTTTCATGAAATCGGCCAGGTTCTGGATGTCGCTGTAGCTGTCCTGCTTGACCACGTCGCGGTCGAAGTCGAACTTGACGTCCAGTTCGACGCGCACCGGCGCGGCAGCCGGTTCCGGCTCAGGCTGGGTCTGGGGCATCGGCTCGACCGTTTCCACGACCGCGACGGTTTCCTCTTCCATGCCGTTGGCCCAACAATAGGCCGCCGCGACGCCACCACCGATCAGCGCACCCCAACCGGCGTAGGTGCTGCTTTCGATGGCCCCCAGCGCGGCACCAGTCACGCCACCTACAGCCGCACAGGTCGGCCAGTCCTGCTTCTGCACGCCTGCACAACCGGCCAGGAACGTGGTCATGACAATAACGGGTACTGCTGTCCGTAATGTACTCATCGATCAAAACCTCCAGTATGGACATTCAGCCAGAAACGCCACGCATGGGAATCCGGGCGGCTCCGGTTACTTTTCAGACTAGGCCGACAAACGGCACCGCGCTAGTCTTCACCTTTGAAACGAGGATTCTCTGTTGAGCGAAAACCCTGTACCGCTGCATACGCCGCAGCAAGCGCTTGCGGCAATGCTCGACCATTACGCCCCAACACGCGTGCTGCTCGTGGGGCGCAGCGATCAACCTGCGCTGGCTGCCTACGCCGAATGCCACACGGAGTGTCAGCTCGATCGCGCCGATCCCGCACCGCTGCCTGAAGATCTGGCCAGCCAGCGCTACGACCTGGCCATATTCGTCGACTGCCTCGAACATCTCTCCAAGCGCAACGGCCTGGAGCTGCTCGGCAGCATCCGCAATCTGAATACCAGCCGGATGGCGGTACTCGTCGACCTCGACGCATGCGAATGGCTGACTACGGACTTCTATGCACTGGCACTGCAGGTCAGCGAACGCTTCCAGCGCGACGGACAGACCTTGACGCTCTTCACTTACGACCTGCTGCAATACAAGCAGGTTCCGGACTGGCTCAATGCCAGGTTCTGGGCCAATCCTGAAATGTTCGGCAAGTACTGGTGGTGACATGAGCGAACCGCGTCCAACCGACCTGAACTGCCCCTGCGGCAGCGGCGATGCCCTCGGCGAATGCTGCGGGCGCTATCACGCAGGCATGGCCGCGCCGAGCGCCGAGCTATTGATGCGCTCGCGCTACAGCGCTTATGTACTGGGGCTGGTGGACTATCTGCGGGCCACTACGCTTCCCGCGCAGCAGGATGAACTGGATGTAGAGGGGATGCGCCGCTGGAGCCTGGAGAGCACCTGGCTAGGGCTGGAGGTAAACGAAAGCAGCGTGCTGGGCGGCAAGCCCGAGCACGCGCTGGTGACCTTCACCGCCCGCTGGCACGACCAGAGCGGCGAACATGCCCACCAGGAGCGATCGGCATTCGTCCAGCGGGACGGGCGCTGGTATTTCATCGATCCGACGGTACCGCTCAAGGCCGGCCGCAACGACCCCTGCCCCTGCGGGAGCGGTCTGAAGTTCAAGAAGTGCTGTGCGGCTTACCTCTGAGCGGCGCGGAGCATGAGCGGACGTGCCGCTGCGTGACAGCGGCGACATGAGCCCAGTCGTTTACTTCTCGACGAAGGCCCGCTCGATCAGGTAGTGCCCCGGATCGCCCATGCGCGGCGAGACTTTCAGACCGAAGCTGTCCAGCACCTGGCTGGTTTCATCCAGCATGCTCGGGCTGCCGCAGATCATGGCGCGGTCATCTTCTGGGTTGATCGGCGGCAGGCCGATGTCACTGAACAGTTTGCCGCTGCGCATCAGATCGGTCAGACGCCCCTGATTCTCGAACGGTTCGCGGGTCACGGTCGGGTAGTAGACCAGCTTGTCCTTGACCGCTTCGCCGAAGAATTCGTTTTGCGGCAGGTGTTCGGTGATGAACTCGCGGTAGGCGACTTCATTGACGTAGCGAACGCCGTGCACCAATACGACCTTCTCGAACCGCTCATAGGTTTCCGGATCCTGGATCACGCTCATGAACGGCGCCAGGCCCGTACCGGTGCTGAGCAGATAGAGGTGCTTGCCGGGCAGCAGGTCGTCCAGGACCAGCGTGCCGGTCGGCTTGCGGCTGATCATGATCGAATCGCCTTCCTGCAGATGCTGCAGCCGGGAGGTCAACGGACCGTCCTGCACCTTGATGCTGAAGAATTCCAGGTACTCTTCGTAGTTCGGGCTGGCGATACTGTAGGCGCGCATCAGTGGACGCCCCTCGACCTCCAGGCCGATCATCACGAACTGACCGTTCTCGAAGCGCAAGCCTGCATTGCGAGTGGTCTTAAAGCTGAACAGCGTATCGTTCCAATGGTGCACACTGAGAACGCGCTCTACGTTCAGGTTGCTCATGCTGCGAATTCCTCATGGTGTCGACGGACGTCGATAATGACGGCAGTCTAGCGAGCGGAGCCATATTCGTTAACTGGATAATAAAGATATAGGTTATCGGTTATATAGATATGCATTTCACGTTGCGCCAGATCGAAGTTTTCGCCGCCATTGCTCGCCAGGAAAGCGTATCCAAGGCTGCACAAAGCCTGTCGCTGTCCCAGTCGGCAACCAGCACATCACTGGCCGAGCTGGAGCGGCAATCCGGCTGCCAACTGTTCGACCGGGCCGGCAAGCGGCTCTGCCTGAACGCGCTGGGCCAGCAGCTGCTGCCGCAGGCGGTCGCCCTGCTGGATCAGGCGCGGGCCATCGAGGATCTGCTGAACGGCAAGAGCGGGTTCGGCTCGCTCGCGGTGGGCGCCACGCTGACCATCGGCAACTATCTCGCCACGCTGTTGATCGGCAACTTCATGCAGCGTCACCCGGAATGCCGGGTCAAACTGCACGTCCATAACACCGCGCATATCGTGCACCAGATCGCTCAGCACGAACTTGATCTTGGTCTGATCGAGGGTGACTGCCAGCATCCCGATCTGGAAGTGCAGCCCTGGATTGAGGACGAGCTGGTGGTGTTCTGCGCGCCGCAACATCCGCTGGCAGGACGCGATGCGGTGGATCTCGCGGAACTGTCGGGCGAGGCCTGGATTCTGCGCGAGCAGGGCTCGGGAACGCGTATGACCTTCGAGCAGGCCGTGCGGCACCGCCCGGGGAAGCTGAACGTGCGCCTGGAACTGGAGCACACCGAGGCGATCAAGCGTGCCGTCGAATCGGGCCTTGGCATCGGCTGCATCTCGCGACTGGCGCTACGCGATGCGTTCCGCCGCGGCAGCCTGGTGCCGGTGTCGACACCGGAGCTGGATCTGCGACGCCAGTTCTATTTCATCTGGCATACGCACAAGTACCAGACCGCGGCGATGCAGGAGTTCGTCGAACAGTGCCGGGCGCTGACCTCTGGCGTGCGCCGCAGCGATGAAATCCAGCTGCCGCCGATCGCCTGAAGCGCCGGCGGCAGCGGTTCAACTGGTGGGAATGGAACCCATCTGCTGCAGCAGCAAGGCCGCCTGGGTTCTGGTGCGCACGCCGAGCTTGCGGAAGATGGCGGTCACATGGGCCTTGATGGTCGCTTCGGAAACGCTGAGTTCATAGGCGATCTGCTTGTTCAGCAGGCCATCGCAGACCATCGTCAGGACGCGGAATTGCTGCGGAGTGAGGCTGGCCAGTCCGGCGCTGGCCGCCTTGGCTTCCTCACTGACATTCGCTTCGTCCTGAATGTTGCTCGGCCACCAGACGTCCCCTTCCAGCACGGCCCGTACGGCCTCCTGGATCGTCTCGAGCGAACTAGACTTGGGGATGAAACCGCTGGCACCGAACTCGCGCGAACGCGCAACGACCGCCGCGTCTTCCTGAGCCGAGATCATGACCACCGGCAGATGCGGATACTGCCCCCTCAGCAGCACCAGACCGGAAAAGCCATAGGCCCCCGGCATGTTCAGGTCCAGCAGGACCAGATCCCAGTCGGCACCCTGGCTCAGAAAGCCTTCCAGTTCGGCGATGCTGGCCGCCTCCACCAGACGTACGTTCTCACCAAGCCCCATGGTGAGCGCCTGCTGAAGCGCACTGCGGAAAAGCGGGTGATCATCGGCAATGATAATTTCGTAAGCAGCCATTGGCAGACCTGTAATTTTTATTGGCGCTTTTCATCGGCTTGAGCAGCCGATGCCGACAAGATGACGGCAGAAGACCCCGTAAAACCGCTCCGGGGGTGGTCCGATGTAGATTTTCAACTGACAGACCGAATATCGGCCGCCCGCTGCAACAAATCAAGCGGCGCAAGCATGCCCACCGATGAATAAGTGGTCAAGCGCGGCGCTTTGTAGCAAAGTCTGCGACTTTTCCCTGACGAGCCGAAACATGCGTAGCCAAGCCCTCCGCGCCGACTTCCTGATGCTGATCACCGCCATGATCTGGGGGACCGCCTTCGTGGCCCAGCGCATCGGCATGGACAATATCGGCCCGTTTCTTTTCACCGGTCTGCGCTTCGCCCTGGGTGCCCTGGCGCTGCTTCCTCTGGTGATCTACCAGGGGCGCACTGCGGCCCGGCACGAGCCCTTCCTGCAGCGCGGCCTGATCCTGGGCGGCCTGAGCATGGGCCTGGCGCTCACCCTGGGGATCAATCTGCAGCAGGTCGGCCTGCTGTTCACGAGCGTGACCAACTCAGGCTTCATTACCGGCCTTTATGTGATCGTTGTGCCGTTGCTGGGGCTCGCCATCGGGCACAAGACCGGTCTGGGTACCTGGCTCGGTGCGTTCCTCGCGGTGGCCGGCATGGCATTGCTGAGCATCGGCGAGGACTTCACCGTCGCCTCGGGCGACTGGATTCAGCTGGCCGGCGCCTTCGTCTGGGGTGTGCACGTGCTGCTGGTGAGCTTCTTCGTCAGCCGTCATGACGCCATCCGGCTGGCCTTCCTGCAATTCGCGACCTGCGCGGTGGTGAGCCTGTTGCTGGCGCTGATCTTCGAAGACATCAATCCGGCCAGCATCTGGCTCGCCGGCCCGGCCCTCATCTATGGCGGACTGTTCGCGGTAGCGGTCGGCTACACCCTGCAGGTCGTCGCACAGAAGCATGCGATCGCCTCCCACGCGGCCATCATTCTGTCGCTGGAAGCGGTCTTTGCGGCAATCGCCGGCGCCCTGTTCCTCGAGGAGAGCCTGACCCTGCGTGGCTACATGGGCTGTGTACTGATGTTCATCGGGATGCTTGCCGCACAGCTGTGGCCGCGCAAACCGGAACCGCTGGCTACCGCTGCCCCGGCCAAGGCCTGAGGCCTCACTCCGCCCCGTCAGGCACCTGCAGTGCCCGGTGCGCAGCGTTGTGCAGATCCGGCTGGCGATGGTGCTTGGCGCCCAGATAGTGTTCGGTGAACACGTCGAGCCAGGCGTCCAGTGTGTTGGCTGCAGCCGAATCCCCGGCCAGCTCCAGACAGAGCGCAGCGACCTCGGCGGTGCACAGATGATCGCTGCGGGTCGAGCGCCGCAGCCGATAACGTGACAAGGCTTCGGGCTGCAGGCTCAGCACCGGCAAACCGTCCAGATAGGGGCTTTTGCGAAACATCTTGCGCGCCTCGGTCCATGTTGCATCCAGCAGGATGAACAGGGGCCGCTTGTCTGGCTGTCGCTCGACTCGCTCGACCACCCGCTGCGGGGCCGCATATTCACCGGGGAAGATCACCAGCGGCTGCCATTGCGGATCGGCCAGCAGATCCAGCAAGCGCGGATCGACCCCGGTGCGCTGCCAGGTAAAGGCGAAGGTATCCGGCACCACATCGGCGATCAGCCAGCCCGTATTGCTCGGCTTCAACGGTTCGATGTCGTGCATCAACAGGCACACACCGCACTCGCTGTCGACCCTGGGCAGCCAAGGGCACAGGCAATGGCTGAACGGTACTCGGCAACGCAGACAGCGCGGTGCTCGCGAGCCGCGCGCGACGAAGGGCTTCAGGCTTTTCGCCAAGCGCTCGTCGCGCAAACGGGCTACGGCATGGGGCATGGATCGACTCGGGATTGACGGCGGAGCGCGGCAGTCTACCAGCGCGAACAGGGCGGCGGCATGGCGGACGAATGAACCGGGCCACGGCCCGCCGGTCGAACTAGCGCAGTCATAAGGAGACCGCCATGTATCGTCTGACCACCCTGCTCGCCCTGAGCCTCGCCCTGCCCATTGCCCATGCCGCCTCGCTGCAAGAACAGCAGCTGAGCCAGTTGCTCGATCAGGTAGCCCGCGAAAGCAACGTCGGCACGCCTCGAGCGATCAACGAAGACATCCTCGACCAGGGTTACACCGTAGAGAACAACCAGCTGGTCAACCACCTCAGTGTGCAGCCACGCCATGCAGCGCAGATGCGCGACAACCCCGCCGACGTGCGCAGCCAGCTCGCGGTCAGCGTCTGCGGCAACGAGGGGCTGCGCAAGCTGATGAGCCAGGGCGCGGTGCTGCGCTACGACTTCAGCGAATACCAGAGCAACAAGCCCATCGCCAGCGAGCGCTACACCGCCGCAGACTGCAAGTAAGGCTGCAAGAAATGGGCGGGAGCGGCGGACACGCCGCATCCCGCCGGGCCGAACTCAGCCTTTGTCGTGCCGCAGGATCTGCGGATCACCCTTGCCCGCCACCGCGGCAGCTTCGTCCCGAGTGAGCAATGCGGTACGCGGCACGTTGCGCAACCGCGCACAGGCTGCCAGCACATTGGCCCAGCTGGCGCGGTTGGCGAACTGCATGCCGAACTCGTCCAACGTGCCGCCACGGTTGCGATAGCCGAGTGCCGAGCACTTGCGAGCGTCCGGCAGGATCGGCCACAGGTGGCCGCGCGCGACTTCCGGGCGCATGTGGGTCAGCAAGACACGCATCTCCATCGAGTCCGGGAACAGTCGTTCCGCCACCCCCTCGCTTGCCCGTGCCTCGACTTCCCAATGATCGCGCGGCCCACGGAAGCGACCCGGCTCCTGCAGATAGACCAGCCGGTAGGCGCAGTCGGCCTCCTTAAGCCGCTTGGCGGCGCGGAGCATCTCGCCCAACTGGTAGCTGCCGTTGGCGATCAGCAGCAATGCCTCACTGCCCGGCACCTCCTCGACCACGATGGCGCCATCGCGGGCCAGCTGCTCGGCCTGTGGCCGATTGAAGTAGCACGGCCGGTCGCGCTTGGGCATGACCATGCAGGCCAGTTCGCCACGCGCCTGATAGATCGAAGGCAGCAGCGCCAGAGCACTGTTGTGGTCCGCCGGGAAAAGCACGCGGACCATGTCGTTCATTTCGCCGAGCAGCGCCTCGCAGAAGGTGGTGTCCTGGTGCGACTGCTGATTCTTGCCGTTCTCCCAGGTATGCGACGTCGCGATCAGCGGCCACCCCAGCCAGCCTGCCGGCCTGCCGATCTCCTTCTGCTGACGGGAGAAGATGATGCTCTGGCGCACCACGCCGAGCATCTTCACGCAGAACGCCTCATAGCTGGCCACGAGGTTCAACCCGCCCTGGTTGGCCAGGCAGGCGGAGACCACGGCCTCTTCGTTGAGCGCGGTGATGACGGCGCCGTCGATCGCCTCCAGTTCGCTCTCCGGCTCGATCACACGGTGCTTGAGCGCCTTGAGCACGCCACCCAGCCGGTTGCTCGCCAGCTCGTCCGGGTTGCCCACCCGTGGCCGCAGCGAAGGGTTGGCCTCGGTCAGCTCGACGAAGAAGCGATCCACCGCGGCCATCGGCGAGCAGGCATCGTCACGATACTTGAGCTGCGGGATGACCGGCGCCGGCGGGCGCCGCAGAGCCAGCGGATTGTCGCGTTCGAGCAGGCGTCCCTGACGGCTGCGCACGAACAGCTCGAGGGCCGCCTGAAGATCGCCCTGCGGCACGAAAAGCCGCGCCGTATGCTCGTTGAACAGGTTGCGGGACACCTCGTCTAGGCGAGGGTTGCCTGGCAGCGGCAGGTTGTGTGCGGCATTGCTGCCCGCGCCATAGAAGCCGAAGCCCTTGACCGTCTCGGCAATGCCGTAGGGAATCGGCAATGGATAGTTGAGGATGCCGCGTGCCTTTTCCTCCACACGGCGCTCCAGGCGCAGCTCCATTTCCCAAAGGGTTGCCACGAATGCGGCCGGGTCGCGCCCATCGAACGGCATCGGATCGAAGCCGCATTGGCTCAGGTGCTGGCGGAAATCCTCCAGGCCCTGCTCGGTCCCCAACGCCGTTCGCTGCTCGATTCGCCGGCCGTTGGCGATCATCACTGGCAGCGCCACACCGCAATCCTCGGCCCGCCACCAGCGCGGAATCCAGTCGCTGCCGCGCTGTTCTTCGGCCGCACCATCGGACAGGAACGCCACCAGCGTCTCGCCGGGCAGCGGCATGTGGGCATATTGAAGCTCGGCGAAGCCCAGATAACCGCCTTCGGCAATCCCACCGGCGGTATGCGGATTGACATGACTGCCCAGCGGCGCCAGTGGGCTGCCATCGGCGGCCTGGCGATAACCGTAGAAGTCCTGCAGCAGGCGGTTGATGCCCGCTTCGCCGCCAGCATAAGCCTGCGCCTGCTCGGGGTGCAGATTGCCGGTCAGCAGGTTGAGTGCGTCGACCGCAGCCACGCAATGGCCCTGCCCCATCAGCCAGGCTCGGGTACGGCCGGTCAACGCATTGAGCGCCAGATAGCCGGCATAGGCAGGCACCATGTTCAGCGCGCCGCCGGTATGGCCTTCGGGATTGGTCTTGAAGTCGTCGGCCGCCAGCGGCGTGCCGTCCAGGTGCACCTGCTGCGCATAGGTCATGTGCACCACCAGCCAGAGGCCGGCGCTGGCAACGCGATCGACCGCCTGCAGCAGTCGATAGACGCTCGCCAGATCCGGCTGATGTCCTGCCTGTACCAGCTGATGGGCCAGACGGAACACCGCCGCCTGGGTCTCCAGCGCGTGCTCGAACGGCCCGAAGCCGCCACGCCAGGTGGCGAACTCCGGTTCGGCTTGCGCGTGTTGATCCAGCTCGACGAGGCTGGGCAGTAGCTGACTCATGGGTTCACTCCGTTGGTAAGCGGGATGTGCTGTAGTCTAGGCAGGGCTCGTTTGGTTATCTCTGATATGTATCAAGTGGTCGTGGCAACCGAGCGGGCACAGTGGACATCATCGTACGAACAGGAAGGCAACATGGCTTTGCTCAGTTTTCTCGGTGCCATTCAACAGGTAACCGGCTCCTGCTACCTCATTGAGACACACGACGGCGCAAGGGTTCTGCTCGAATGCGGCATGCATCAGGGCCGCCGGGAGGAGGAAAGCGACAACCGCGCCGCCTTCGCCTTCGATCCGAAGAGCCTGGACGCCGTGGTCCTGTCCCATGCCCATATCGACCACAGCGGGCTGCTGCCACGGCTGGTCGCCCTCGGCTACCGCGGCCCGGTGCACTGCACCGAGGCGACAGCCGAGCTGCTGGAGCTGATGCTGCTGGACTCGGCGCAGATCCAGGAGAAGGACGCCGAGTGGGAAAACAAGTGGCGCGCGCGCATCGGCAAGCCCATGGTTCAGCCGCTGTACACCCGCGTCGATGCGGAGCGAACCCTCGGGCAGCGCGCCCCTCACCCCTACGGCGAAACCTTCGAGGTTGCCCGGGGCGTCGCGGTGACCTTCCACAACGCCGGACATATCCTCGGCTCGTCCATCGTCCAGATGGATGTACACGACCATGGCAGGACGCGGCGACTGGTCTTCTCGGGTGATCTGGGCAATGTCTGCTCACCGCTGATGCCCGCCCCGACGGTGCTCAAGGAGGCCGACGTGGTGCTGATGGAGTCGACCTACGGCGACCGCGACCATCGCAGCCACGAGGACACCATCGAAGAGCTGGCCGGTATCCTGCAGCAGGCCCACCGCGACGGCGGCAACGTGCTGATGCCTTCCTTCGCCGTTGGACGCACGCAGGACCTGATCTACTACCTGGGCCGCTTCTACCGTGAAGGGCGACTGCCGCAGCAGGCAGTGTTTCTCGACAGCCCCATGGCCATCGGCGCCAATGCCATCTACGCACATTACAAGGACCAATTGGACCTCAACGGCATCGATCCGGCCTTGAGCGGCGCCAGTGGCAAGCTCTACGCCGAGCGCTGGCTGCCGATTCTCAAGTCCACGCCGACACCCGAAGAGTCCATGGCGATCAACCGCTTCAAGAGCGGCGTGATCATTATCGCGGGCAGCGGAATGTGCACCGGCGGGCGCATCCTGCATCACTTCAAACACAACCTCTGGCGCGAGGAATGCCACCTGGTCATCCCGGGTTTCCAGGCCAGAGGCACTCTGGGCCGCGCGATCGTCGACGGCGCCGGCAGCGTCAAGCTGCTGCACCAGCGCATCGCGGTGAACGCCAAGGTGCATACCCTCGGCGGTTTCTCGGCCCACGCCGGCCAATCGCAGCTGATCGACTGGGTGAGCAACTTCGAGAATCGGCCGGAGCTCTACCTCGTCCACGGCGAAACCGAAAAAATGCAGGTCCTGCAACAAGCCATCCGGGATCGTCTTGGCTGGGAAGCCCGCATTCCGGAACTCGGCGATCGCATCGCGCTCTGAGCGGGACGGCTGGCCCGAGCCTCCGCGCCCGGGCCACCAGCGGCCGCCAATGCTTGAGCCCACCGGCCGCAGCCTATAGCCTGAACGCGACGCCCATACATGGAGATGTTGTATGTCCTTTGATCCGGATGACTACCTGTCGCGACACTTCCAAACCAGCGGCGCCGAACTGGAAAGCAAGATCGATGAGCTGGCGGCCATGATCGTTCCGGCCAACAGTCCCAACCTGCCGCTGTACCGGGAAATGCTGGTGACCGTCACACGCATGGCGCAGGCCGATCGCAGCCGCTGGGACGCCAAGATCCTGCTGCAGACCATGCGCGAGATGGAGCATGCATTCAGCCGTCTCGATCAGTTCAAGCGCCGGCGCAAGGTCACGGTATTCGGTTCCGCGCGCACACCGGTCGAACATCCGTTGTACGCCCTGGCGCGTCAGCTGGGCGCCACGCTTGCGCACTACAACTTCATGGTCATCACCGGTGCCGGTGGCGGCATCATGGCGGCCGCCCACGAAGGGGCCGGTCGCGACAACAGCCTGGGCCTGAACATCACCCTGCCGTTCGAGCAGCACCCCAACCCGACGGTTGGCGGTACCGAAAACCTGCTCTCGTTCCACTTCTTCTTCGTCCGCAAGCTGTTCTTCATCAAGGAGGCGGATGCCCTGGTGCTCTGCCCTGGCGGGTTCGGCACCCTGGACGAGGCACTCGAAGTGCTGACACTGATCCAGACCGGCAAGAGCCCACTGGTGCCCGTCGTGCTGCTCGACGAACCCGGTGGCACTTACTGGAAGGATGCACTGCGCTTCATGCGCGGCCAGCTGGAAGAGAATCGCTACATCCTGCCCAGCGATATGCGTCTGATGCGCCTGGTGGATGATGCCAACGAGGCGGCGAAGGAGATCGCCAACTTCTACCGCAACTTCCACTCCAGCCGCTGGTTGAAGGATCGCTTCGTTCTGCGCCTGAACCACAAGCTCAACGAACAGGCCATGGAATACCTGAACGAGGAATTCGTCGACCTGTGCCTGACAGGCTCGTTCGAACAGCAGAACTGCTGTGAGTCTGAACTGGACGAACCGGAGCTGCAGCGCCTGCCGCGTTTGAGCTTCGTATTCAACGGCCGCAACCATGGTCGATTGCGCGAGCTCACCGATTACGTCAACGAACCGGCCAACTGGGTGCGGCCGCTGGACAACGAGGACTGAGGGCGCGCCAGCGCCACGGCTCAGCTCTGTCGAACTGCGAAACCGGATCAGGCATGCCTGCGCTCAAACCTAGCAATCAATCAGCCGAACCATTGCCTCGCAACAGGCGGCTGATCAACTCCAGCGGATAGCCGCGATAGCTGAGAAAGCGCCCCTGCTTGGCGCGCTCCCGCGCATCCGCCGGCAGGCTTCCGGCGAACTTGCGTTGCCACAGCTCTCGCAGCTGCTCGCTCCAGTCGAAGCCACTGTCGCGCAGCGCCTGCTCGATATCCGCGCGTGGCAATCCGCGCTGCGCAAGCTCTTCACGGATGCGCAACGGCCCATAGCCGGCGTTGGCTCGGCTTCTGACGAAACTTTCGAGGTAACGGGATTCCGACAGCAGGCCCTGTTCGCAGAGGCGATCCAGAGCCTGTTCGATCAGATCAGGCGGGGCGCCACGCTGGCGCAACTTGCGGGCCAGCTCGACACGACCATGTTCACGGCGAGCCAGCAGGTCCATGGCTGCCCGCCGCACCGCGACGGGGTTATCGAGCACGGCGGCCATGGGGATCAGAGATCGGCGTCGACCAGGTCTTCGCTGACCACGTTCGCCTTGCTGCTACCACCGGAAACCACCAGCAGCTTGTCGCGGATCTGCTGTTCGATTTCGCGACCGATTTCCGGGTTGTCTTCCAGGAACTTGGCGGCGTTGGCCTTGCCCTGGCCGATCTTGTTGCCTTTGTAGGCGTACCAGGCGCCAGACTTCTCCACCAGCCCCTGCTGCACGCCGAGGTCGATGATCTCGCCGTTGCGGTAGATGCCCTTGCCGTAGAGGATCTGGAACTCGGCCTGACGGAACGGCGGGGCCACCTTGTTCTTCACCACCTTGACGCGGGTTTCGCTGCCGACCACCTCGTCGCCTTCCTTCACCGCGCCAGTACGACGGATATCCAGACGAACCGAGGCGTAGAACTTCAGCGCGTTACCACCGGTGGTGGTTTCCGGGCTGCCGAACATCACGCCGATCTTCATGCGGATCTGGTTGATGAAGATGACCAGGCAGTTGGCGTTCTTGATGTTGCCGGTGATCTTGCGCAGCGCCTGGGACATCAGACGGGCCTGCAGGCCGACGTGGGCATCGCCCATCTCGCCTTCGATCTCGGCCTTGGGCACCAGCGCGGCCACGGAGTCGACGATGATCACGTCGACCGCGTTGGAGCGCACCAGCATGTCGGTGATTTCCAGAGCCTGTTCGCCGGTATCCGGCTGCGAAACCAGCAGGTCATCGACATTCACGCCCAGTTTGCCGGCGTAGTCCGGGTCGAGCGCGTGCTCGGCGTCGACGAAGGCACAGGTGGCGCCCATCTTCTGCGCTTCGGCAATCACCGACAGCGTCAGAGTGGTCTTACCGGACGATTCCGGACCGTAGATCTCGACGATCCGGCCCTTCGGCAGGCCGCCAATGCCCAGCGCGATGTCCAGACCCAGCGAGCCGGTGGAGATGGCCGGAATCGCCTGGCGATCGTGATCGCCCATGCGCATCACTGCACCCTTGCCGAACTGCTTTTCAATCTGGCCCAGGGCTGCAGCCAAGGCGCGCTTCTTGTTCTCGTCCATCGAATCCTCACTTGATCAAGAGGGCCGGAGGCCACAACAACTGTATAAGTAGACAGTATTAGAACATAGGCTATTTAGCTCGCCTAGCCCCGAACCGGTTTTTCTCCGACGGTCAGCGCGAGCAGGCCGCACAGGGCGGCAGCGACGGTCTGCTCGCGCACGGCCTGGCGATCGCCGCTGAACAGGTAGCGTTCGGTATGCAGATCAGACCCATCGGCCCAGGCGATCCAGACTGTCCCCACCGGCTTTTCCGGCGAGCCGCCGCCCGGCCCTGCGACGCCGCTGACGGCCACGGCGAAGCGCGCCTCGCTGTTCTGCTGAGCGCCTCGCACCATCGCCTGCACCACTTCGCGGCTTACGGCGCCGACCTGATCGAACAGCGCCGCCGGCACGCCTAGCTGGCGGGTTTTCTGCGCGTTGGAATAGGTGACGTAGCCCGCCTCGAACCAGGCCGAGCTGCCGGCTATGCGGGTGATGGCCTCGGCGATGCCGCCGCCGGTGCAGGATTCCGCGGTAGTGACCTGCGCGCCCAACCGATGCAGCGCCTCGCCCAATCGTGCGGCCAATTCAGTGAGATTCATCGACACCCCGGCAACATGCAAAGTGGCAGTTACCCTACACCAGCCCGCTGTCGAGTTCAGCCCGTCCCCCCTGCCATCGGGCGAATGGTGTGAACGGCCGAACGGCTCAGGCGTCCTGGCGAATCCCGATGGCAGCGTCTTCACGCAGACGTCGGCCGCGACGCCTCACCACGGCGTCGCCATAGCGCTGGATCGGATCGGCCAGCGTGCGCTTGACGAAGAATGCAAAGCAGGTCAGCACCGCCAGCATCAGCGCAATGTACAACGGTCCCGGCAGCGCCAGATCGCCCGCGCCGAAGCCCAGCCGCTCGGCGAGGGCAAACACCGACGGATGGGCCAGGAAGACGATGTAGCCGATCCCACCGAGCGGCGCGAGCCAGCGCAGCCGGATACCGGCGATGCGACTCGCACCAAGGAACACGGCGAGGGCCACGCTGTAACTGATGAAGTAGCGATACCAGGTCTCGCCGAATCCGGTATCGCGCGAATAGGCGAGCACGCAGATCGGTAGCAGGAACAGATAGAACGCCACCACCGCGATACGTGCGTAACGCCCGGTTACGGGACATCGGCCGTTATCGGACGCCCGCCATAGCGCGCCGAGGAAACACACGCTGAGCATCAGCGGCAAGGCCACCGGCAGCTTCAACTGGAGCTTGTAGCGCATGGCGGCGAGCAGCAGCGTGAAAACGTATTGCGCCAGCAGAAAGAACAGATCTCGCCGTACCGAGCCCCCCAGGCGCAGCGCGAACAGCAGGATGCAGAGCACGTAGAAGGTGATCTCGATCTGCAACGTCCAATACAGGCCGATGACGTTCTCGACGAAGACGAACCCCTGCAGCATCGTCGCGTTGATGGCGATGACCGCAAGGCTGAACGCCTTTGCCGGATCATCCCAGGGAAACATCACCCCGAGGATCAGCGACAGCCAGTACAGCGGAAAGAGCCGGAAGAAGCGCTGATAGGCGAACGCCGTGATTGGCCGCTCGTATCGGCCGCGGCTCTTGTACAACGCGGCCATGACGAAATAGCCGCTCAGCGCGAACAGCACCAGTACGCTGACCTTGCCAACATCCAGTACAGCCTTGCTGACAAGAAACAACTGGGCGCCCATCTCGTCGAGCTGGCCGTCACGCTTCATTTTTGCAATCAGATGGGAATAGGCGACGCACAATGCCGCTACGCCGCGCAGGGCATCGAGACCGATTAGTCGGGACATGTCTGCTGCTCACTTTGGCCGGAGAGGGATAAATGTCGCCAGAGTTACTGCAGAAACTGACGCGAGAGTGCACACGCAAGCGCTCGCCGCCGCAGCGGATCGACGGCAGCCGGGACGATGGCGAGACGGGAGCAGCGATCAGGCAGGCTACCGCGACAGGCACTGGGCGCCTGGGTAGATGCGAGATCGGAAGGAATCGAACGGCAGAACGCAGGCTGCGCAACAGCGCACTGCAGCCATCCGACGGGGCTGAGTTATCAGACAGTGCCGGTTCGCTTGTCAACGCATTCCGGCGGCCGCCCGACAGATGACATGCCGGCGCCCGCGAGGCGCGATGGACAGGCGAGCAACCTGCTGACTGCCACGGCTGCGTGTTAACCTTGCCGGTTTTCAGCTGCGCCCTCGTTTCCGTTCGGCAGCTGACCCGCTGCCAATGCCTGCGCCCTCAACGAACCACACCCACGCCGATGACCAAGTCCAACGCCGATCTCTCCGCCCATACGCCCATGATGCAACAGTACTGGAAGCTCAAGCGTGAGCATCCGGACCAGCTGATGTTCTACCGCATGGGCGACTTCTATGAGCTGTTCTACGACGACGCCAAGAAAGCCGCCGCGCTGCTCGACATCACCCTGACTGCGCGCGGTCAGTCGGCGGGCACGGCGATACCCATGGCCGGCATTCCGTTCCACTCCGCCGAGGGCTACCTGGCGCGCCTGGTCAAGCTCGGCGAATCGGTGGTGATCTGCGAGCAGATCGGCGACCCGGCCACCAGCAAGGGGCCGGTGGAACGCCAGGTGGTACGCATCATCACGCCGGGCACGGTGAGCGACGAAGCGCTGCTCGACGAGCGCCGCGACAACCTGCTGGCGGCGGTAGTCGGCGACGAGAAGCTGTTCGGCCTGTCGGTGCTGGATATCGCCAGCGGCCGTTTCAGCGTGCAGGAACTCAAGGGCTGGGAGACCCTGCTCGCCGAACTGGAGCGTTTGAGCCCGGCCGAGCTGCTGATCCCCGACGATTGGCCGCAGGGCCTGCCGCTGGAGAAACGCCGCGGTGTGCGCCGTCGCGCGCCCTGGGATTTCGATCGCGACTCGGCCTTCAAGAGCCTCTGCCAGCAATTCTCCACTCAGGACCTCAAGGGCTTCGGCTGCGAGAACCTGACCCTGGCCATCGGCGCCGCCGGCTGCCTGCTCGCCTACGCCAAGGAAACCCAGCGCACCGCCCTGCCCCACCTGCGCAGCCTGCGCCACGAGCGCCTCGATGACACGGTGATCCTCGACGGTGCCAGCCGGCGCAACCTGGAGCTGGACGTCAACCTGGCCGGTGGCCGCGAGAACACACTGCAATCGGTCATGGACCGCTGCCAGACCGCCATGGGCTCGCGCCTGCTGACCCGCTGGCTGAATCGCCCGCTGCGCAACCGCGAAATCCTCGAAGCACGCCAGGACTCGATCACCTGCCTGCTCGAGCACTACCGCTTCGAACAGCTGCAGCCGCAGCTCAAGGACATCGGTGACCTGGAACGCATCCTCGCCCGTATCGGCCTGCGCAATGCCCGTCCGCGCGACCTGGCGCGCCTGCGCGACGCGCTCGCTGCGTTACCGCAGCTGCAGGCCGGCATGCAGGATCTGGTGGCCCCGCATCTGCTCGGACTGGCGAAAAGCATCGGCACCTACCCGGAACTGGCCGACCTGCTGGCGCGCGCCATCATCGACAATCCGCCCGCGGTGATCCGCGACGGCGGTGTGCTCAAGACCGGCTACGACGCCGAGCTGGACGAACTGCAGTCGCTCTCCGAGAACGCCGGCCAGTACCTGATGGATCTGGAGACCCGCGAGAAAGCGCGCACCGGGCTGGCCAACCTCAAGGTCGGCTACAACCGCGTGCACGGCTACTTCATCGAGCTGCCGAGCAAGCAGGCCGAATCGGCGCCGGCCGACTACATCCGCCGGCAGACGCTCAAGGGCGCCGAGCGCTTCATCACCCCGGAACTCAAAGAGTTCGAGGACAAGGCGCTATCGGCCAAGAGCCGTGCCCTGGCCCGCGAGAAGCTGCTGTATGACGAGCTGCTGGAAATGCTCATCGGCCACCTGGCACCGCTACAGGAAAGTGCCGCCGCACTGGCCGAACTGGACGTGCTGAGCAACCTCGCCGAGCGGGCGCTGAATCTCGATCTGAACCGCCCGCGCTTCGTCGAGCAACCCTGCCTGCGCATCGAGCAGGGCCGTCACCCCGTGGTGGAGCAGGTATTGGAGACGCCTTTCGTCGCCAACGATCTCGCCCTCGACGACGCCACCCGCATGCTGGTCATCACCGGGCCGAACATGGGCGGTAAGTCCACCTACATGCGCCAGACCGCGCTGATCGTGCTGCTGGCGCAGATCGGCAGCTTCGTCCCGGCGGCTGCCTGCGAGCTCTCGCTGGTGGACCGTATCTTCACCCGCATCGGCTCGTCGGACGACCTCGCCGGCGGGCGCTCCACCTTCATGGTGGAAATGAGCGAAACCGCCAACATCCTGCACAACGCCAGCGACCGCAGCCTCGTCCTGATGGACGAAGTGGGCCGCGGTACCAGCACCTTCGATGGCCTGTCGCTGGCCTGGGCCGCCGCCGAACAGCTGGCTCGGCTGCGCGCCTTCACGCTGTTTGCCACCCACTACTTCGAACTGACCGTGCTACCGGAAAGCGAGCCGGTGGTGGCCAATGTGCACCTCTCTGCCACCGAGCACAACGAGCGCATCGTCTTCCTGCACCACGTGCTACCCGGTCCGGCGAGCCAGAGTTACGGCCTGGCGGTGGCGCAACTGGCAGGCGTGCCGGGCGAAGTCATCCAGCGTGCACGCGACCATCTGTCGCGCCTGGAAACCACCAGCCTGCCCCACGAAGCGCCGAGAATGGCACCCGGCCAGCCAGCGCCGCCCATGCAGAGCGACCTGTTCGCCAGCCTGCCGCATCCGGTGCTCGAGGAATTGGGGCGGATCAATCCCGATGATGTAACGCCGCGCCAGGCGCTGGAGCTGCTATACAGCTTGAAATCACGCATTTGATACGCCGCGAAAGCTGCTAGAATCGCGCGCATTTTTTTGATAAGCGGCATTTGCCTGTGCCGCCTACTCGCAGGGGCGTCACCGTAACGCCTACCTGACACGCCTGAGGAGATAGCTAGACATGACCTTCGTCGTCACCGACAACTGCATCAAGTGCAAATACACCGATTGCGTGGAAGTCTGCCCGGTGGACTGCTTCTACGAAGGCCCGAACTTTCTGGTGATTCACCCGGACGAGTGCATCGACTGCGCCCTCTGTGAGCCCGAGTGCCCGGCTCAGGCGATCTTCTCCGAGGACGAGGTACCGGAAGACCAGCAGGAGTTCATCGAGCTGAACGCGGATCTGGCGGAAGTCTGGCCGAACATCACCGAGAAGAAGGATGCGCTGGCCGATGCCGAAGAGTGGGACGGCGTGAAGGACAAGCTGCAGTACCTGGAGCGCTGATCGCGCACCACCGCTCAAAAAAAATGCCCGCTCGATGCGGGCATTTTCATTTGTGGGGCAAGCCGTTCAGGCCTTGTCGATGCCCTTTTTCAGGGTGTCTTTGACATCACCCTTGACCTGCTGAGCCTCGCCCTTGACTTCCTGACGCTGGCCCTCGCCTTTCAGACGCTGGTTGTCGGTCGCTTCGCCCACACCCTGCTTGATCTTGCCTACGGCTTCGTTGGTGTTGCCCTTGACCTTGTCTTCGGTACTGCTCATGGCGTGATCCTCGCTTCTTCATTGATGACATAGGGTGGACCGCCCGAGCGAAGCGTTAGTTTCTCCCGGCCATCGGGCTAGAGCCGCTCAGGCATGCCGCGACGGCATCAGCCGGCGCAACAGCGGCCGCCCGGCCAGCTGCAGGAATACCGGTGCGCCGACGATCAGGTAGAAGTAATAGGTCACGAACCGCCAGATCAGGATCGCCGCGGCCGTGGTCGACTTGCCCACCATGGGCGTCAGCAGCGCCGCCGAGGCCAGCTCGGCACTGCCGGCCCCGCCGGGCAGCAGGCTGACCTGGCCGGCGGTGAGCGCGAGCAGTTGCACGAGGAAGGTCCAGGCCCAGGCCAGTTCGCTTCCCAACCCCTGGAGGGTCAGGTAGAGCACGCTGAAGCGCAGCAGCCAGTGCAGCGTGGTCAGCCCGAAAACCGCAAGCAGGATTCGCCGTGGCAGACGGAAGCAGTCCACCAGCGCGTTGCGAAAGCCCAGCACCTTGCGCGCCCACCGCCGCTTGCGCGTTTCCTTCATGCCGAGCCGCGTCACCAGCCAGCCGTTGAGCAGAAAGACCTGGCGGTGGAAGCGTCCAAGCAGCGCCAGCAGCAGCATCACCCCGATCAGCAAGGCCACACTGAAGCCCAGCAGGCTGGCGATATGCGTGCTCAGGGCATGAGTCAGCGCATAGATCAGCACGCCGACCAGGGCACAGGCGAAGAACAGCAGATCGCTCAGCTGCTCGACGGCGTAGGTCGCGGTGCCTTTGGCCGGCGCGACGCCCTGGCGCATCAGCAGCGCCATCAAGGTCAGCGGGCCGCCGGCACCGCCAGGCGTCGCACAGATGGCGAACTCGGTCGCCACCACGATTCCGAAGGCACGCCGCTGGCCCAGCTTGCGCCGCCCCAGCAGTAGGCGCAGGCGCAGCGCATTGAGATTCCAGCCGACCAGCACCATGGCGAGCATTGTGACCAACAGGCTGCCAGGGAAATGGCGCAGCCGCTCGAACAGGCCGGTACCGCCGAGCAACAGCGGCACCATGGCCGCTGCGAGCAGCGCGCCACCCAACAGCCACCAGCGTCGATTCATGCGGCGGTGCTCGTGGAGCGGTAGCGGTCCAGCCAAGCGATCTTCGTCATCGGTCGGCGCCCCTGATGCAATAGCCGCATCAGCACATCGAGCCAGTAGCGACGGGAAAACTCGTGACGCATATCCACGGGATGCAGGCCGAGGCGCAGCAATGGCGCCGCCTGGCTGCGCCGCAGCTGCCGCTCGCTGACCAGCCAGGACGCACCGCGCCGCCAGGCGCTACGGGCACTCCAGACCAGGCCGGGCGCGGCAATGGGCGTGAACGCGGGCAACAGATAGAAATGCCGGGAGTCGCTGGTATAGACCAAGCCGCTGCCGGCCAGCACGCGCCGGGTGCCCTCGCTCATCAACCAGGCGGGAGCAACGAAACCATGCAATGGCCATTGATAGCGCTGGAAAAGTGCCATCCCATGCCGCAGGCGTTCGCCAGCGGCGTTTTCGTCCAGCCCGTAGAACTCGCCTTCATGGGTGTATACCCGACGCATGAACCAGTCCCGCGGCGTTTTCGGAGCAGGTTCGAGGTCGGCATGGTAGCAACCGTGCAACACCAGTTAGTCGCCGCGCTGCACGCGCGCATCCAGCACGCGGCGAAACTCCGGCTGCTGGTCGAGGGGGTTGCGCCGATGGAAATCCGGTACTACCAGCCAGGTGATCGGCACCCCACCGATGGCATCCACAGCCTCGACGAAGGGACGGTAGTCGGGCCAGGTTTCTGCCGCGACGTCGTGCAACACCAGGGTCAGGGCGCGCTCAGCCATGTACCGCCACCGGCAGCTCTGCCGTGCCCAGTACGGCGTGGTAATGCGCGAGCAGGCCGGCTACCACCGCATCCCAGGCATGGTGCGCCTCGACATGCTGGCGGGCCTGTTGCCCGAGCAGGCGCGGATCATCTTCGAACAGCTCGCGTACGGTATGCGCCATCGCCCTGGCATCCAGCGGCCGACACAGGCGCCCGCTGTAGAACGGCACCAGTTCTGGCAATGCACCCGCCCGCGCCGCGACTACCGGGATACCGCACGCCATGGCTTCCAGCGCCACCAGGCCGAAGGTTTCCTGATTGCCAGCGTGCAGCAGCACATCGCTGCTGGCCATGAAGCGCGCCACCTCACTGGCTGGGCAGAAGCGATCGATCACCGTGACATTGTCCGGCACCCGTTGCGGCATGCTCGAGCCGACCAGCAGTAAGTGATACGGTTTGCCCAGCTGGCGCGCAGTCTCCAGCAGGATATGCAGGTTCTTCTCCCGCGAGCCGCGCCCGGCGAAGATCATCAGCCGCGTGTCGTCCGCCAGGCCTAGCTCCCGGCGCACCTCCGGGTCGCGACGCTGGGGGCAGAAGGTGTCCAGGTCGACGCCCAACGGCTGCACGAACACATTCTTCACCCCGAGATGGATCAGCTTGTCCGCCATCACCTCGCTGGGCGCCAGCACACGATCGAAACTGCCATACAGGCGCGACACGTAGCCATTGAGATTGGTGCCCAACCAGCTGCCGATACGATTGCTGACCAGCAGCGGCAGGTCGGAATGGTAGAAGCCAATCACCGGCACATTAAGCCGGCGCCCGGCGTCCAGCGCGGCCCAGGCCGTCATGTAGGGGTCGCCCACCTCGATCAGATCCGGGCGCAGTGAGCGCAGCAGGTTGCGCCAGGGCGCACGCCTAATGGGAAAACGGTAGCCCTTGCCAAACGGCAGGATGGGCGCTGGAACCTGGTAAAGCCCGTCGTTGTGGCTGTAATCACCGCCCGGTACCAGGATGCTGTGACGCACGCCCGAGTAAAGCTGCAACCGGCGATGCTTGGCCTCTAGGTAGGTGCGCACGCCACCGCTGGCAGGTGCGTAGAACATGGTCATGTCCGCGATATGCAAGGTACTTCTCCGTTCGGTCCCGTTGCAGAACCCGGTCTTCGCCGGACAGGCCGACGCTTCGACGGCCCGCTCCGCAATCCCTGCGGAATAATTCTGTAATGAAATAAATGACCGTCACGTAGAAGGGTCGTTCGCAGCGGAGCGCCGGACGGCGGCTCAGCCATCCATCTGCTTGTCGCCCGGATCCTTGCCCTCCACCGAGGCGTGCTCGATGACTGCGTTGAGCTCGGCGCCGAACAGCAGAACCGCGGCCGATATGTAGAGGTATAGCAGCAGCACGATGATCGCGCCGATGCTGCCGTAGGTCGCGTTGTAGTCGGCGAAGTTCTGCACATAGACGCCAAAGGCGACCGAAGCCAGAATCCACACCAGCACGGCCAGCACCGAGCCGGGTGTAATGAAACGGAACTCCTGCTCCACGTCCGGCGCCACGTAGTAGAGCAGCGCGACCACCAGCATCAGCATCAGCACGATCACCGGCCAGCGCAGCCAGGTCCAGAGCACCACCACCAGCTCGCGCATGCCCACCTGCCCGGCCAGCCATTCCATGGCCTGGGGGCCGATGACCATCAGCCCCGCGGTGAACAGCAGCAGCACAGCGACACCGGCCGTGTAGGCCAGCGCCAGAATGATCAGCTTCCAGGTGGGTCTGCCCTCTTCCACGTCGTAAGCCCTGTTAAGCGCATTCATCAGCGAGCGAAAGCCGATGGATGCCGTCCACAACGCCACCAGAATACCGAACGACAGCAAGCCGGCCTGCTGTTCCTGCAACTGGTCGATGACCGGATTGATCTGCTCCATTGCCACCGGCGGCAGCGCCAGCTCCGCTTGCATGCGCAGCCAGTCGAAAAAATTCTGCAGGTCGAGAAAGCCCAGCAAGGCGATGAGAAAGACCAGGAACGGGAACATTGCGAACAGCCCCCGATAGGCCAGCGCCGAGGCGTAGGTCGACATGTCGTCGCTGCTGAATTCCTTGAGAGTGCGCTTGAGCAAGGTAAAAGCCCCGACGCCGCGGGTGTCCAGCATGGCCATTGAAGATTCCCCGGTCAGTGAAGTGTTGCGGTCTAAAAATGGGACGACCGCACTGCCGGAGAGTTCGCTGCGATGCCTGGGGGCCAAAGGGAGTAGCCATCAGCGGGAACGTTTTCAATGTGCGCTCGGTCACATAAGGGCAGATTGGCATCAGCCCATTCCGGGTTGATTCGCTCGACGAGCGAGAGCCATAACCCGCAGAGGATGACAGGATGTTTTCCAGCTATCTCTATGAAGCCGCACTCATCTATGGCCTGGTCTTCACTTCGGTGGGGTTCGTGCTGGGCATGTTCTACAACAATCGCAAGGTCTTCCAGCTGGAAGACAAGGTGCAGCGCCTCAAGCGCACCGTGCGACACCTGCAGCGCAAGGTCGAGCCACCTGCCGCCGCGTCGAGAAGCGTCCAGCGCGCGCAGCAGCGCAGGGTTGAGCAGCGTCCGCTGAGCGGACCGGCACACATTCGGTGGTCGAACACGCAGCAGCTCGCTCCTGAAGCTAATCGTCGGTGCCTCGGTCGCCTGCGCCATCTCGATGCGTGCCGGCTCGGCATGCCGGAGCACAGTACTGGAACGCCGATCGCGAATGGGTTGCCCCACCGGCCGCCTTCGTCGATGCGATCCACCTGCGCTGGTCCGCCGTGCAGGACTTTTCCATGGCGCTGGCCGAGCAACTGCGCGAAGCCAGGCAGGAGATGGTCAGCAGAGCGGGACTGGCCAGAAACGGCGAAAACGACGCGCGCTGATCGACAAGCGAACCGCAGAAAGCGATGATGGTCCGAGAGAACATACAAACAAGAACGTAAGCCAGGAGTCAGATCATGCATGCTCGTTCTTTGCTGTGCCTGCTCGCCGCATCGCTCGTGCCCGCCCTTGGCCACGCCGACATCCTCTCCGTCAAGGTTGAAAACGACATCATTGCCACTGGCAGCGATGGTCATTACACCAACGGCGTGGAAGTCATCTGGGGCTTCGCGCCGGATGACCAGAACTGGACCCGACGCTTCGCCGACCTGTTGCCGGGCTGGTCGGGGAGCAACCTCGACAACGTCGCCTACCGCTTCGGTCATCAGATCTACACGCCGAAGGAGATCGAAACCGAAAGTCTGATCGAGAACGACCGCCCCTATGCCGGCCTGCTGTTCGCCGGGATGTCGATGTTCTCCGATACTCAGCACGATGGCTGGCGCGCGGCCCAGGGGCTGCATCTGGATGTCGGCATGGTCGGTCCTGCCGCCGGCGGCAAGCGGCTGCAACGCGCCGTACACAAGGTCACCAGCAGTGACGAGCCCAACGGCTGGGACAATCAGTTGGAGAACGAAGCCTTCGTCAATCTGGGCTATCAGCATCGCTGGTGGCTGCAGCAACGCTTCGCCGGGCTTGAGCTGGAATACGGCCCCAGCCTCGGCTTCGCCCTCGGCAACCTCTACCGCTATGGCTCGGCCGGGCTCGGTTTGCGCCTGGGCCAGAACCTGCAACGCAGCTTCAGCATCCCGGCGGTCACGCCGGCCCAGAGCGGCAGCCAGTTCTTCCGCCCGGGCGGCGACTTCGCCTGGTACGGCTTTGCCGATCTCGAGGGTCGCTATATGGCCCACAACATGCTGCTGGACGGCAACACCTTCGAGGACAGCCACTCGGTGGACCGCCGCGAATGGGTCGGCGACGCCAAGCTCGGCGTGGCGCTGACCTGGAGTCGCTGGCAGCTGGCGTTCGCCAGCGTCTGGCGCAGTCGCGAATTCCAGGGGCAGAAGGAGCATGACCAGTTCGGCTCGATCACCCTGTCCACTGCGCTCTGATGACTCACCGACGGGCGTCGGTGCCGTTTGCGTCGCGCATTCGCAAGTCTCCCGTCGCAACACCGCCTCGATGCGAACGCTCAGTTCGCACAGGTTGAATGGCTTGAGCGGATAGCCGTCGGTGCCGGGGCTGAGCCGCCGATGCGACCTGCTCGTCACCAGCGCTGACGCAGGACGTCCGACGGCGCAGCTGCTCCAGCACATCTAGCCCGCTGGCGCCGAGCCCATGCGCATGCGCATGCAGCGACGCCAGCTGGCTGGCCGACCCGTGTCAGACGCAGCAGTCATGTATCATTGCTGGCCAGTGGCTTCCTCTCGGCACGAAGTCTTACCAAACCCTTCATTGGCGACGACGCCAAGCACGACCCGGAATGGAAGCTTCATGTCCCGGCTGGATCTACAGAAACTCACGCTGCTGCTGGCACTGGTAGCAGGCCTGCTGACCTTCGCCAACAGCTTCTTCGCTGGCTACAGTTCCCAGCGCGACCAGCTGTTCGATCAGACACTGGAGGCCAACCGCGCTTATGCCCGCAAACTGGCCGACACGACCGATCAGTTCTTCGTGAACAGCCGCCGTGAACTGGCGTTCGCAGCCGAAACGCTGTCGACCCGCTTCGACGATCCCGAGGCCTGCGATAGCGAGACGAAGCGGCTCAAGCTCAAGAGCGATCAGTTCAGTCGAGCCATCATCGTCAGCGCCGCCGGGGAGATTCTCTCCGCCTCGCCGGGAAGCAGCTTGAAAGTGGGAATGAAGGTCAACAGCGTCGGTGCGACCCGCGCGCTGACCGAACGCGCCCCGCTGATTACCGACCCGTACACCGCCACGGACGGCATCTACCTGATCGCGATATCCCATCCGATCTTTGGCGCCGACGGCAGCTATCGAGGCTTCATCAGCGCCTCGCTGTTCCTGCGTGAACGCAACGCACTGCATGGCCTGCTGGGCGTCCATTACTACCGCGACGGCTCCTACCTGTACGTCGTCGATACCCAGGGCAACCTGGTGTTCCACGAAGACGGCGAGCGGGTCGGGCAGAATGTATCGAGCAATCCTGTCGTACAGCAGGTGCTGCAAGGCCAGGAAGGCAGCCAGCGGGTGATCAATACCCGTGGCGTGGACATGCTGGCGGGCTACGCCCCCATCCAGAGCACCGGCTGGGGCATCATCGCCCAGCGTCCCACGGCCGCCATTACCGCCAAGCTCACCCAGCTGGCACGCGCAACGCTGCTCAACGCGGTGCCGTTCGCCATCCTTTCCCTCGCCGTGTTCTGGTGGCTGTCCAAACTCATCTCCTCACCAATCCGCGCGCTGGCCGATACCGCCGAGCACTGGGGTGCGCCAGAGGCCGCGCAGCGCATCTCTACCGTCAACTCCTGGTACTTCGAAGTAGCCCGCCTGAAGGTGGCGATGCTGACCGGCGTGTCGCTGCTGCAACAGAAGATGGGCGCACTGGAGGCAGCCTCCATGACCGACCCGCTGACCGGCCTGCGCAACCGTCGCGGCCTGGAGCTGGCCCTCAAGCAGTTCGAACTGCTCGATCAGGGCTATGCGGCGCTGGCGCTGGACATCGATCATTTCAAGCAGGTCAACGACCAGCACGGCCACGATGTCGGTGACGAAGTGCTGCGCTTCCTGGCGGCGGAGATGCGTGAATGTTCGCGCCCCACCGATGTGCTCTGTCGTATGGGTGGCGAGGAGTTCCTGATGCTGCTACCCGAGACCGATGCCACGGGTGCCAGCGTTGCCGCCGAACGCCTGCTGACACGGCTGCGGCAAACCACAAGCCCGACCGGAACGACGGTTACCGCCTCAGTCGGCATTGCCTTTAGCGGCGACTACCCGAACGCCGATGCCACCTTCAAGGCCGCGGACGCCGCGCTCTACCAGGCGAAACGAGCCGGCCGAGACCGCGCTGTGGTCGCCGCCGCGTAGCGATTCAGGCAGCCCCCGACGGTCCTGACGCAACGCTGACACTTCGCGTGCGGAGCGTGCACGGAGCGGTGCACGCCATCTGTTGCCTCGCAGCGGTTTCGTCGCATGAAGATGAGAACATATCCTGTTTGATAATAGTTGTTATTGATATTAGGTGCGCGCCCTCGCTCCCCTTCAAGGAGCTTCCGATGCGGCGCCTTATCGTCTCGATGCTTGCGGTTCCGACCCTCACCAGCCCTCTCGCCGCCTACGCCAACGACGCCCCCTCGACGCCGCTGGCGCTCGAGGAAATGCAGGTCACCGCATCTGCCGAACGCGCCGACGGGCCAGTACAAGGCTATCGCGCCACCCGCTCGGCCAGCGCGACACGGACCGACACCGCCATTCATGACACGCCGCAATCGATCAGCGTGGTGCCGGCGCAGGTGGTACAGGACATCGGCGCGGTGCGCCTGGAAGATGCGCTCGACTACGCCGGCGGCGTGGAGCGCGGCAACAACTTCGGCGGGCAGGGCCTGACCGAATTCCTGATTCGCGGCTTCAACAGCCAGGAGTTCTATCGCAACGGTTTCGCCGTCAACCGTGGCTACCCGAACATGCCCGACGCTAGCACCATCGAACGCATCGAAGTGCTGCGCGGCCCGGCCGCCATGCTCTACGGCCGCAGCGACCCGGGCGGCACCTTCAACATCGTCAGCAAGCAGCCGCAGGCCGAGCGCCGCACCGTGCTGGGCAGCCAGGTCAACAGCGAAGGCTTGCGTCGCGGCACTCTGGACACCACTGGTGCGCTGGACGAGCAGGCCGACTTCACCTACCGCCTGAACCTGGTAGCCGAAGGTGGCGACAGCTTCCGCGACGACGTCGAGAGCGAGCGCTACAACGTCGCTCCCGTGCTGCGCTGGCAGCTCAACGAAGCCACCGCCATCACCCTCGAAGGCGACTACCTGCATAATCGCCACCCGCTCGACCGCGGGGTCACCCGCTACGCCAACCAGCAGGGCAAGCTTCCGCGCGACCGCTTCCTCGGTGAAAAGGCTGCCGGCAAGCTGACCAACGAGAACGCCACCACCCAGCTGCGTATCGAGCATCTGCTCAATGAGAGCTGGACGCTGCGTGGCGGCGTGCAGTATCTCGATGGCGAGATCTACGGCGGCGCCGTGGAGAACAACAGCAACAGCTATGCGATGGGTCTGTCGCCGGGTACCAGCTTGGTCGGACGCAACTACAACGAACGCTGGCTGAACTGGAACGACGTCAATGCCCAGGCCAACGCCGAAGGCAACTTCGACCTCGCCGGCTTCGCCCATACCCTGCTGGTGGGTGTGGAGTACGACAAGTTCAACTACAACTCGCTGATCATCCGCTCGCCCGGTGCTGGGGCCTACCCCATAGATATCTAGAACCCGGTACACGGCCAGCCACTGCCGGCGCTGACCCGCACCACCACCCACGACAGCGAGAATCTGGAGTCCTACGCCTTCTTCCTCCAGGACCAGATCGCCCTGACCGAACGCCTGAAGGCGCAACTGGGTGCGCGCATCGAGCGTTTCGAGCAGAGCTATAACGACAAGCTCAACCCCAACGGGAACTGGGACCAGGCGCATAACGCCGTCACCCCGCGCTTCGGCCTGATCTACGACCTCACCGATGAGCTGGCGGTGTTCGCCAACACCTCGCGCTCGTTCAAGCCCAACCGCGGCGCCGACCGCCTGGGTAATTCCTTCGACCCGGAAAAAGGCGTCGCTCACGAGGTCGGCATCAAGTACGACATGGCCGACCGTGACCTGAGCCTGACCGCGGCGATGTTTCATATCGTCAAGGAGAACGTGCTGACCAACGATCCGCTGGACAGCACCCGCAGCGTCGCCGCCGGCGAAGTACGCAGCCGCGGCTTCGATATCAACCTGGCCGGCAACATCACCCCGCAGTGGCGTGTGATCGGCGGCTATGCCTATGTCGACGCCGAAGTCACCAAAAGCACCAGCGCCAGCATGCCGTCCGGGTCTCGCCTGGGTAACGTGCCACGCCACAGCTTCAACCTGCTGGATACCTACGAGTTCGCCGGCGGCCCCCTGGCCGGCCTCGGCCTCGGTGTCGGGCTCAAGTACGTCAGCGATCGCCAGGGGCAGACCAGCAACAACACCTTCGACATGGACGGCTACGGCCTGGTCGATCTGCTGGCCTATTACCCGCTTACCGAAAACGTGCGGCTGAACCTGAACCTGAACAACGTGTTCGACAAGCACTACGAGGAACGCGCCTGGAACGCCTGGGCCTATCCGGGCGAGCCCCGCACCCTGCAGGCCGGCATCTCGATCAGCCTCTGATCTCCGCGGGCGCAGCCACCCTGGCTGCGCTCCCGCTCGCGCTATTGCACCGCCTCATAGGGCAGCCCCACATAGTTTTCCGCAATGGTCGTCAGCGCCGCCGGCGTGCTGGTGAAGTAATCCTGCTCGCTCGCCTGAATACGCCGGGCGAAGGCATCGGTATCCGGGAAGCGATGCAGCAGGCCGGTCATCCACCAGGAGAAGCGCTCGGCCTTCCAGATGCGCCGCAGACAGATCGGCGAATAACGCTCCAGCAGGTCGACACGCCCCTCTCGATACACCTTGAGCAGGATGCGGTACAGCGTGCTGACATCGCTGGCAGCCAGATTGAGCCCTTTGGCGCCCGTCGGCGGGACGATATGGGCCGCGTCGCCGACCAGAAACAGGTGGCCGTACTGCATCGGTTCCACCACGAAGCTGCGCAGCGGCGCGATACTCTTTTCCAGCGAGGGGCCGGTGATCAGGCGTGCCGCGACGTCCTCCGGCAGGCGCCGCCTGAGTTCGTCCCAGAAGCGCTGGTCGCTCCAGTCCTCGACTTTCTCCTCCAGCCCCACCTGCAGGTAATAGCGCGAGCGGGTGGCCGAGCGCATGCTGCACAGCGCGAAACCCCGCTCATGGCTGGCGTAGATCAGCTCTTCGGCCACCGGGGGTGTGTCGCTGAGCAGCCCCAGCCAGCCGAACGGGTAGATGCGCTCGAACTCGGTCAGTGCACCTGCCGGAATGCTCCTGCGTGACACCCCGTGGAAGCCGTCACACCCGGCAATGTGGTCGCAGTCAAGGCGCACGGTCTCGCCATTCAGCGTGAAGCTGACCCAAGGCACCTCGCCTTTCAGGTCGTGCAGCTGCACATCCGGTACGCCATAGAAAATCGGCGCGGCGCTGGCCTTGCGGGCATCCATCAGGTCGCGGGTGACTTCGGTCTGGCCGTAGACCATCACGGTGTCGCCGCCGGTCAGCGCCTTCAGATCGACCCGAACCCGCCGCTCGCCGAAAGCCAGTTCGACACCTTCGTGAATCTGCCCCTCTCGGTCCATGCGCTCGGCCACCCCCGCCTCACGCAGCAGATTGACCATGCCCTGCTCCAGTACCCCGGCGCGGATGCGCCCGAGTACGTACTCGGGCGTCTGCCTTTCGATGATGACGTTGGGGATGCCAGCGTTGTGCAGCAACTGCCCCAGCAGCAGGCCAGACGGGCCGGCACCGATGATGGCCACACCTGTTTTCATGGCTCGGTCCTCACTTGTTATTGTCGAGCTCGACCGCTTGCCGCACCCTGTCGAGACGCTCCAATGGTGTACCCGCGATAACCCGGCGGTAATGGACGAAGCCGTGCGGGTATTGGACTTTCATAAACTCGGTTCGATTAGCGCACAGCAGGAACACTGGCGATGAAGCCCCGCGACGCCCATACGACGATTCCCGTATTCAAGCTCTATGGAGACGGCGCCGACTGGCCGACGCCCGACCTGCTGCACTGCGAGTCCATCGCCGCGCGCAGTCGCCTGCACGATTGGGAGATCGGCGCGCATCGCCATGCAGACCTGACTCAGCTGCTTTATATCCGTCGCGGTTTGGCTGAGGTGGAGATCGAGGGGGAGCACACGCGGATCGAGCAGGCGGCGATCCAGGTGGTGCCGCCGCTGTGCGTGCATGGTTTTCGCTTTTCCGAGCGTGTAGAAGGCTATGTGCTGACACTGGCCAGCCCGCTGCTGAGGCAGCTGGAGACCGCGCTGGATGGCCAGCAGGACGCGTTGCGCAGCGCGGCCTTGCATCTGGCGGGTGCCGATCGGCGCTATCTGAACACCCTGTTCGAGGCGATCGACCGTGAATACCGCAACGCCGCACCGGCCCGGGAGCTGTTGCTGCAGTCGCTGGTGGGGGTACTCGCCGTATGGGTGGCCCGGCAGATGCTGGTGCGTCGGGAGCAACGGCCGAGTCGCGGACAGGAACTGCTGGCACGTTTCACACGCCTGGTGGAGCAAGACTTCCGCCAGCAGCGCTCGGTAGAAGCCTATGCCATGCAGCTCGACATCAGCCCGGCCTACCTCAACACGCTGGCCCGACGCTTCGCCGGTCACACCGCCCTGGGGTTGTTGCACCAGCGATTGTTGCTGGAGGCCAAGCGGGAGCTGATCTACACGGCCATGACCATCAGCCAGATCTCGGATCAACTTGGATTTTCCGAGCCTGCGTACTTTTCCCGATTCTTCAAGCGAATGACCGGGCGATCGCCGAATGACTTCCGCCAGCACCCCAGCGGCGCTTGAGCATCAGCTGTCGGCGCGCACCAGCGCGGCGATGTCACCAAGCACGTCGCGCCACTCCTCTTCGCTGATCTCCATCAGGCGAAAGAAGCGCAGCGTGAAGATTCCTTCCGTGGCAAAGAAGGCCAGCCGCGCCCGCCGGCCCGCCTCGCTGGACGTATCGAGGCCGGCCAGGCGCGCCTGATACCAGGCGCGGGTCGAAGCCAGGTGCTCGGGCGTCTGCAGCAACGCCGCCATCAGGCTCGCAGCCTTGGCATCGGCGTCCGAATCCGAGGCGCGGGTCGCCTCGACATGGGCACGCACGGCCGCCAGCGGGTCGGGATCGTCTCCGGCGATGCGCTGGAACTGTTCCGTATAGCCCTTGCCCCAACGCTCGAACATGGCATTGATCAGGTCGTCCTTGCTGCCGAAGCTGTACTGCACGCCGCCCTTGGTAATGCCCGCCGCCTTGGCGACTGCGTCAATGGTCAGCGCGGCAGCGCCCTGCCGATTGACGATGCCCTCGGCCACATCCAGCAACGCTTCGCGATCGATCGTCTTCTTTCTGCCCACCGACGCCCCTTTTAATTCAATACGTATGTATTTATATTCTGCCGGAACAACTATGCTCCGGCCAATCGCGCTGCCACCCGCAACCTGAAGGATCGACTCGTGAAATCGCCTCTTCGCTGGCTGGTGCTGGGCATCCTGTCCAGCGCGCTGCTGCTGATCGTCATCGACATGACGGTAATCTACCTCGCCCTGCCCAGTCTGACCTACGAGCTGCGTGCCACGGCCAACGAAAAACTGTGGATCGTCAACGCCTACGCTCTCACCGTTGCCGGCCTGCTGCCGGGCATGGGAGCGCTGGGTGACCGCTTCGGCCACAAGCGGATGTTCGTCGCCGGGCTGGTGGTGTTCGGCCTGGCCTCCCTCGGCGCCGCCTTCTCGCCCAGCCCAGCGCTGTTGATCGCGGCACGCGTCGCGCTCGCGGTTGGGGCGGCAATGATGATGCCGGCGACCCTGGCGATCATCCGTCATGTTTTCGACGATGATCGCGAGCGCGCCCTGGCGTTCGGCATCTGGGCGGCGATCGCCTCCGGTGGTGCAGCCTTCGGGCCGGTGGTCGGCGGTGTGCTGCTCGAACACTTCTGGTGGGGCTCGGTGTTCATCATCAATGTGCCCATCGTCCTGCTCGCTTTGGTTCTCGCCTTGCGCTGGGTGCCAACCAGGCCCGGCAATCCCGAGCGGCCGTTCGACCTGCTCGCCTCGCTGTGGATCATGGGCGTCCTGGTCGGCCTGACGCTGGCCATCAAGGAAGCCGGCAAGGCCGACTTCTCGCTCCTGCAAGCCGGTGTGGCGGCAATCGCGGCAGTGATCTGCAGCCTGGCGTTCCTGCGACGTCAGAGGCGAGCGACGACTCCCATGATCGACTTCACCCTGTTCCGCGACCGCAGTTTTTCTGCCGGTGTGGCCACCGCGCTCATCGCTTCCGCTGCACTGATGGGTATGGAACTGGTGGTCAGCCAGCGTCTGCAACTGATGGTAGGCCTGTCGCCCCTGCAGGCGGGTCTGACCATCCTGCCAATCCCCCTCGGCGCCTTCATTGCCGGCCCGCTGGCGGGGCTGGCACTGCCGCGCCTGGGCGCCGAACGCATTCTCAGTGCATCACTGGGCCTCGCCGCAGCCGGAGCCCTGCTCTACCTGCTGGGCTACAGCGCCGCGTACTGGATTCAGCTGGTCTCGTTCGCCCTGCTCGGTTTCGGCGTCGGTGCGGCAATGACGGCCGCCTCCAGCGCCATGCTGCTGCATGCTCCGCCAGACCGCGCCGGCATGGCCGCTTCGATCGAGGAGGTTTCGTACGAACTCGGCGGCGCATTCGGCATCGCCGTGCTGGGCAGCGTGATGTCGGCGGTTTACACCAGCGCCTTCGCTGCCCCTGCCAGTGTGGACGCCCCGGCACTGGCCCACGACAGCCTCGACGGCGCGCTGATCGCCGCCGAGTCCCTGCCCGACAGCGTCGCTGCTCAGCTCATCAGCGTGGCACAAAGTGCGTTCGACAGCGCATTCGTGACGGTCATGATCCTGGTCGCCACCCTGCTGATAATGGCCGCACTCGGCATCGCCCTGACCACGCGAAGAGCTCGGTAGCCCAGCCGCCACGCCAACAGCGCCCATAAACGAAAAAAGCCCGCATCGCTGCGGGCTTTGAGTTCTGTGGTGCCGGAGACAGGAGTCGAACCTGCGACCTTCGCATTACGAATGCGCTGCTCTACCTACTGAGCTACACCGGCGCCAGGCGGCGGATTATCGAAGGTTATGCGATCGGACTCAAGCCCACCGCGCGCCTCGCAAACGGCAACCCGCCGGCGCTCCGTCAGTGCGGCCGTGAGGCCGGTTGGCCGTGATCGCGCTCCAGGTCGTGCTTTACCTGGCTGGCCAGATGCTCACCTTCGGCACTGGCCATTTCGTAGCCTTCACGGGCCTTGTGCTTGAGCTTGCCGGTCAGCTCGTCGCTCTTCTGACCCATCAGTTCGTCTTCACGACGGGTCGGTGGAACGGTAGCAGCCAGCAGAGCACCCAGGGCAATACCCATGGCGCCAAGGGCCAGCGGCTGCTCGTTGAGCAACTGGCTGAAACCACCACGAGCGCGATCGGCGGTGTGCTTCAGGCTTTCCGCCGCCTGACGGCTGGAGTCGCTGACCCGATGGCGGGCGCTGCCCAGACTACTGGAGGCGTCATGACTCATCTGAGCCGCCTTGTCCTTAATGCCGGTGCCCTGCTGCTTCAGGCCAGAGGCCTTGGCCGCGAGCTTGTCGGTCATCGACGGGCCGCTGGAAGCGTGGGCACTGTAATCCGGGCGACGATTCTGCCCGGCCATCAGCCAGACCAATCCGATGCCGGTAAGCAAGGTGGGCACGGGGTTAGCCTTCACCGTATCGCTGAGATTGTGCAGGAACTCACCGCCACCACCTTTGGCGTAGCCCAGTGCGGTGTCGATCATCTGCCCCGGCGACAATTTGCTCTCCAGAGCGTGGACGATGTTGCCGATCTCGGCACGCTGCTGATCGATCTCGCGTTCGAGCGTGCTCGGGTCTTTCTGCGCTTCCAGATCTATCTGATTGTGCGTACTCATGCGTGCCCCCTGACGATTTCTTTGTCCTTCTGCAGAGAATGGATGGTGCGGTCAGGCTTCAACGAAGAAGCTTCGAATTTCTTCTTGCCCGCCGAGACCATGATCAGGCCTACCACCACCACGACCACGCCGACGATCAGCGCAGCGAGCCACAGCTCCATCATCGTTCCGAGGAAGTACACGGCCGACATCAGCAGCACGATGAAGCCAGCCAGCAACACGGCACCACCGGTGGCCACGCTCGCGGCGCCGGCTTTGGTGGCACGGATGGATTCGCTCAGCTCGGCCTTGGCCAGAGCCAGCTCCTTGGTGAACAGTGACGGCACTTCACGCGTCAGCTGCCGCAACAGGCCACCCACGGAAGTGTCGTGCTCGGGGTTCGCCGCCGGTTCGTAAGGCGTGTTCAGGTTACGTTGCTCGTTCATCGATTCAGCCCTCCGTTTGTGCCTCTGCCGTTGGCGCCGATGCCGTTGGTGCTGCCCGGCGTCGAGGTCATGCCCGCATTGCTGACGCTGCCGAACGTACCGCCCGATGCGCCGCTGGAAATGCGCGAATCGAGTTCGGCCTGGCTCGGCAGGGTTTCAGCTGTTACGTCAGCCGGAACGCCCAGTGGCGAAGTGGGATGCGGTCGAGCAGCATCGGAATGGCCGTAATCGGTGGTGGGCTCGCGTGCCGTCGTGTGGGTGCGATTACTCGAAGCCCGCGCAAAGCGGGTCAGGCCGAAGCCGAGGGCGACGCTGCCGGCAATGAACAGGCCCGGATTGTTGCGCGCCAGGCGGTTCACCTCGCCGACCAGCTCGTCGACGCTCTTGCCGCGCAGGTTGTCGGCCAGGTCGACCATGCTCTGAGCAATGTCGGACACGTAGTGGGACAAGCCGGTGCTGTCCTGATTTTCCAGCTCTGCGGCGGCAGCCTTGGCGCTTTGCGCGACCTTTTCCAGTTCGTCGGCAGCGGTGCCGCGATAGCTGTCCAGCTGTGCCTTGCCCTGATTTTTCAGCTGTTCGCCGGCTTCGGCTGCCTTGGCCTTGATGTCCTCGCTGGTCGCACCCTGGCTGACCCCGGAGCCACTCATCGGGGCCGCGCCATTGCCGGACGACGAACTGCTCGACTGTCCGCTGGAGGCGGCCTTCTGCGGCGTGCCGGTGCCGGCTTGGCCGCCGTAACCTGTGATTTCTTCATCGGGTGTCGTCATTTTGTCCACCTTTATAGGGTTATGGATTGGCCGGATGACCACGGTCCGTTGAAGCACAGCGATGCGGATCGCCGCGGCCGTGCAATGTAAGTGCGCACATAAATGGTGACCGGACCCCATTTTTCGAGTTCCGTGGCTCGGGCCAGACGGTTCCGGCGTTCGCTGGCGGGCTATCGCGGCGGCGCCGGTAGTGGACGAGCGAGCCGGACAGCGCTGGTTTGCTGGCGCTCTGCCCACGATGCGCCTGCAGGCGGCATCGCGACTGGGCTACGGATCGGCGTACGAAAACAAGCGAAACGGCACGTGACGGCACGTTTGTGACTGAATGGTCGAAGGTAGCCGGCGCCGGGCTGTCTCGAGCGAGCCGACGAGCTGTAGCAGACAGGCTGGGCGCTGAAACGCAAAAACGGGCTCGAAGGCCCGTTCTTGCTTGAGGGGTGAAGTCCTTACAGCGGACCGATGCTGGTGCAGCTGTGCGCGGTCTTGGCGTGCTTCTGCAGAATCGGCAGCTGCGGGCGGTGCTTGCCACTGGTCACGTCCAGCGACAGTGCGTACTCGCCCCACCAGGGACCTGCTGCCCAGTAAGTGCTGGGGATGCAGTTCTGACGCAGGTAAGACAGCAGGTTGTCAGTGGCCACCAGGGCGGACGGCGAGAAGTCCGGAATACCGTGCTCACCGATGTAGCCACGCAGCTTGTTCTGCTTCAGCCAGTCGACGAACGGCTTGACGCGATTGACACCGATCATCGGGTCGAACTTTTCGTTCTTGTCGAAGTAGTTACCGGAGAAATCCTTGTCGATGTACATGTGTGCTTCGTACACCAGGTTGTTCTTCGGATCGCGCATCCACGGGTTGCTGATCAGCTGAGTGTTGTAGTGCGGCCAGTGGAAGGCACTGGACCAGCGGTCACCGGCCACGTAGATCCAGCGCTTGGAATCCACGGTGCGGATCGCCTGAGCAGCAGCCAGGGCGGCCTGCGGCCAGAGCCCATTGGTCGAATGTGGCTCGTTCATCAGCCCGTAACCTTCCACCGCCGGGTGGTTGACCACTTCCTGCGCAATCTGCTTCCACACCGCCGCGAATGAGCTGATGGGTACTTCGTTCGAGCCGATCAGCTTGTTGAAATATCGGTAGTAGTTGTGCAGGTCGAGGATCACCTTGACGTTGTGCTTCTGCGCGAAATCCAGCGACTGCTTCAGGCGCGCAAGTTCTGTGGCATTCAGCGGCGTGTTCAGCTTGGGCTGGATACGCTCCCAGAGGAACGGCAGGCGTACCAGCGGCATGCCGAGGTCGGCGTACTTCTTGTAGTACGACTCGGCCGGGTATGTGTAGTTGGTGCCGTGTGTACCGGGAACCACCGACGGGCCGAAGCCTGCACCGGACAGGTTGACGCCAACCAGCAGCGGTTTGCCATTGGTGGTGCTCGGCGCTGACGGCACTGGGCTCGGGGCCGGCGCCACAGCAGCAGGCGGCGTGGTGACCGAGGGAGCCGAAGGCGTGGCGGAGGTGCTGACCACGGAGACCGTCTTCGGATAACCGACGGCAGCGCCGTTGATGGCCGCGCCTTCCAGGAACACGCTCAGGTTGCTGCCGACCACCTGGGTACGCAGAACCTTGCGCACCAGGCCGTCAGCCAGTTTTACCGATGCACCGGTCTTGAAAGCGGCGACGTTGGCGCTGGTTGCCTGGATGGAGAACCCGGCGGACGCACGGAACACACCGTTCAGCCACTCATTGTTGGTGAAGCTGTTCAGGTTGCTGGTGGCAACGACCGAAGACGAAGGTGCGGTCGGTGCCGGAGCAGTTGCGGTAGTACCGGCGAGGGTCAGCTTGTTGGGCGCGCCCACTACACTTCCGTTAACCGCGGCGCCTTCGAGGAAGACGCTCATGTTGCTACCGACGACTTGTGCCTGGGTAATCTTGCGAACCTGGCCATCGGCCAGTTTTACCGAAGCACCGACTTTGAAGTTGGCCTTATTGCCATCGTTGGCCGGAATGGAGAAGCCCGGCGACTTGCGCCAGACACCATTGAGCCAATCGGTGTTGGTAAAGGCATTAATGCTGGTGGAGAAAGCAGTCGCCGTCGACGGCGCGGTTACTGCAGGCGCCGCGGTAGCGGGAGCCGAAGTTGCGGCAGCCACGGTTGCAACCGACTGCGGTGCACCCACCTTGTTGCCATCGAGCTTGGCGCCATCAAGGAACACACTCATGTTGCTGCCGACGACCTGCGCGCGGCTGATGGTGCGCACTTGGCCATCAGCCAGGCGAACCGAGGCGCCCGCCTTGAAAGCCGCCTGGTTGGCAGCCGTGGCCGGAATGGAGAAGCCTGCGCCAGTGCGCCAGACACCATTAAGCCAGTCGGTATTGGTAAAGGCGTTGACCTTGGTGGAAACGGTGGCTGCAGCGACAGCGGTAGCTGCAGCAGCGTAAGGAACAGTTGCTACGGTTACGCCACCCATGAGGGCAGCCATGGCGATGGAAGCGACGAGTGCCTTACGGGCACCGGTAAACAGGTTGGTGGACATTGAGTCTCTCCGGAACTTACTACTTCAAAGGCCCAGCCTTCGAAAAGTGACGGGAGGTCGATAAGTCGTGGGGCGATACTGGAAGGAACCGCGGTGTCACAACAAACGAACCGTTCTACAAGAAATTTCCCGCCGTCCACCCCCTGAACAAACCGGTAAATCGTCTTGCGTGGCGGCTTTATAATAGGTTCGAAAAAATAATGGAAATCTTTGTGGCGGAAAAAGATCGCCAATAAGCCGCCATATATCTGTCACCGATATTATGTTGCCATTATATAAATGGGTACAGATATCGATTTGATATGACGCTTAGCCCCCTTGCTAGAGGAATTTGTCGTTCCGCTTGCGACGGTTTTTTGAATTCGCCAACTTTCAAACAGCATTAAATCCTATGATTTTGTCCCGACGAACGGCACCGGATAATTGCGCGAAACGGCAGGGATTAATCCCTATATAAGGGTGACGCTCGGGCAACCGTCGGCGCGCTTTCGAGGTCCAACAAGAGGATCAACAGACGCAGGCGGAGGTTAGCGATGAGCCATAAGTTCAAGGTCGGCGATCACGTGAGCTGGAACTCGGAAGCGGGACGAGTCCGCGGTCGCATCACTCGGGTGCACACGGCCGACACCGAGTTCATGGGCCGGACCCGGCGTGCCAGCCCCGAAGCACCGCAGTACGAGATCAAGAGCGACAAGACCGATCACGTGGCGATGCATAAAGAGTCGGCGCTGACCAAGCTGGACTGATTGCATGACTGACACGCTGACCGTCTGGACCATTGGCCATTCGAACCGCTCGCTGGAGGCCTTTGTCGAGCTGCTGCAGTTGCACGGCATCGAAGCCATCGCCGACGTGCGCCGCTTCCCCGGTTCGCGGCGGCTGCCACAGTTCGGCAGCGAGGCGCTGCGGGGTGCATTGGGTGAAGCGGGTATCGGCTATGCCTGGTTCGAGGAGCTTGGTGGTCGCCGACGGCCGCTTGCGGATTCGCCCAACCTGGCCTGGCGCAACAGCTCCTTTCGCGGCTACGCCGATCATTTGCAGAGCGACGAATTCAACCGCGGGCTCAACCGTTTGCTGGAAATGGCGGGCCGGCAACGCACCGCGATGATGTGCGCCGAGGTGCTCTGGTGGCGCTGCCACCGTTCACTGGTATCGGATGTGCTGAAGACCCGAGGTATCGAGGTGCTGCACATCCAGGACGAGAAGCCGCCCGCCGCCCACCCTTTCACTGCCCCGGCACGGCTGGTCGACGGCCAGCTGAGCTATGCCGCAGGCAAGGGCGTGCCGCTGAGGAAGGAAGCTGGCAGCCAGATCGACCTGGATCTTTAGCCCATGACGCGCATCAGGGGCGCTCGATGCGGTCCGGGTGGATGACGATGCGACCCTGCTTGTAGAGCCCGCCGATGGCCTTCTTGAAGTTGCCCTTGCTGACACCGAACCGCCGCGCGATCTCTTCGGCCGGGCTCTTGTCGCTCACGGCCAGTACGCCCTGGTTTTCCTCCAGTTGCTGGAGGATCAGCGCCTGCAGAGCATCGGTCGCCTCGCTGCCGATCGGCTGCAGGCTCAGGCTGATCTTGCCGTCGGCGCGCAGCTCGCGGATGTAACCCCGCTCACGCATGCCGCCGCGCAGGAACTTGAACACCTCGTTCTTGTGGATCAACCCCCAGTGCTGGCCGTTGATGATCGCCTTGTAGCCGAGATCGGTCGGTTCGACGATCAGCAGGTCCACCGCGTCGCCCACTCGGTAGCGCGCCGGCGTCTTGTCCAGATGGCGATCCAGCCGTGCGGTGGCGGTGATGCGACGGGTGCGCTGGTCAATGTACACGTAGACCACACAGTAGTCGCCGACTTGCAGCGGCCGCTTCTCCTCCGAGTGCGGCAGTAGCAGATCCTTGGGCAGCCCCCAGTCGAGGAAAAGCCCGACGCGGTTGATTTCCGCCACCTTGAGACTGGCGAACTCGCCGACCTGCACCCTGGGCTTCTCCGTGGTCGCGATCAGCTTGTCCTCGCTGTCGAGGTAGACGAACACGTTCAGCCAGTCGTCCACCTCGGTCGGCACATCCTTGGGGATGTAGCGGTTGGGCAGCAGAATCTCGCCATCCGGCCCGCCGTCGAGGTAGAGGCCGAAACCGGTGTGCTTGACGATCTGCAGGCTGTTGTAACGTCCGATGGCGGCCATGGCGGGTGTCCCAGTGATGAAGGCGGCGATTCTAGCGGCGCGGCAAGGCATAAGCGATGACTGAATCCCCTGCCTTGGTGCCCAGCGAGCCATGCCCGCCGGCGACCACCACCACCATCTGCCGCCCGGAACGGCTCTGGTAGGTCATCGGCGTCGCCTGGCCGCCAGCCGGCAGGCGCGCCTTCCACAGCTCGCGACCGGTACTGACGTCGTACGCACGCAGATAGTAGTCCAGCGTGCCGCTGAGAAACGCCACGCCACCGGCGGTGACCATCGGCCCGCCCAGGCTCGGTACTCCCATCTTGAACGGCAGCGGAATCGGCGAGCGATCACGCACGGTGCCGTTCTTGCGCAGCCAGTGGGTCTTGCCGGTGCGCAGGTCGGCGCCCGCCACATAGCCCCACGGCGGCGCGGTGCACGGCAAGCCGATCGGCGATACGAAGGCCTCCAGTTCCACCGCGAATGGCGAGCCGAAGTTCTCGTTGAGAAACGGCTCCTTGTCCGAGACATAGGTCGTCTCGTCGTCCTCACGCGGGATCAGCCGCGAAGTGAAGGCCAGGTACGCCGGTGTGCTGAATACCATCTGGCGTACCGGATCGACCGCCACCCCACCCCAGTTGAAGACGCCGAAGTTACCCGGATGAACCAGCGTGCCCTGAGTGGAGGGTGGCGTGTAGCGTCCCTCGTAGCGCAGCGAATGGAACTGGATATGGCACATCATCTGGTCGATCAGCGTGGCACCCCAGAGGTCCTTGCCCTGCAGCTTCGGCGGTTCGTAGGACAGTGCCGACGCAGGTTGCGTCCTGGCGACCCAGTCGCCTTCGGCCGCACCTTGTGGCGCGGGCACCTCCCGCACCGGCAGGATCGGCTCGCCGGTGCGGCGGTCCAGCACATAGATGTCGCCCTGCTTGGTCGGCGCCACCAGCGCCGGCACCGGCCCCTCCTCCGTCTGGATGTCGATCAGGCTAGGCTGTGCCGGCACGTCCATGTCCCAGAGGTCGTGCCGCACGGTCTGGAAAACCCAGCGCAGCTGGCCGCTATCCAGGTCGAGCGCCACGATGGAGGAGGAAAAACGCTCGCTGTTCTCGCTGCGCCGCCCGCCCCACTGATCCGGCACCTGGTTGCCGAGCGGAATGTAGACCAGCCCCAGCGTCTCGTCCGCGCTGGAAATGCTCCAGCTGTTCGGGCTGCTGGCGCTGTAGGTCTGCCCGGCAGCGATGGGCGCGGTCTCGTCGGGGTTGCCCGGGTCCCAGTTCCACAGCAGCTTGCCGGTATAGACGTCATAGGCGCGGATGACCCCGGACGGCTCGTTGGCGCGCACGTTGTCGTTCACCGCACCGCCGATGATCACCCGGTCGCGCGCGACCACCGGCGGAGAGGTCGAGTAGTAGAAACCCTCTTTTACGTGGGGCATGTTGGCCCACAGGTCCACTTCGCCGTTGTCGCCGAAGCCGGGGCATATCTCGCCGGTTCTGGCATCCAGCGCGATCAACCGGGCGTCGGCAGTGGGCATGAACAGCCGCTGGCGACAGCTCTGCGCCTGGCTGGAGGCGGGAGCGGCATGATAGGAAAGCCCGCGACAGGTCAGGTGCTGGCGGTTGACCGAATGCGGCACCTTGGGATCGAAGCGCCAGCGCTCTTCGCCGGTCTCGGCATCCAGGGCGATCACCAGGTTGTGCGGCGTGCACAGGTAGAGGCTGTCGTCGACCTTCAGCGGAGTGACCTCGTAGGTGGTCTCGTCCGGGTCGTCCGGACCGCGCAGATCGCCGGTCTGGTAGTGCCAGACCGGCTCCAGGCGCTCGACGTTCTGCGGAGTGATCTGCGCCAACGGCGAATAGCGCTGGCCATGCTGGGTACGCCCGTAGGCATGCCAGTCGCCCTCCGGCACGCTGTCGTCGACGGCAGGCGCCTCGGCCAATGGCGGCGGCAGCATGCCTTTGATGTCATGGCTGTCGCGCCCCACCGCATAGATGGCCGCCACACCCCAGAGCAACACCGCCAGCATCAGCGGAAGCGCTGCACCACCCCAGGCACGGAAGCCGAAATGCTGCCAGCCCAGGCGACGCGCGATCCATGGTGTGAGCAGCCACAGGCCGAGCGGCGCGATGATGCTGCCGCGTGGCGCCAGTTGCCACCAGTCCAGGCCGACTTCGTACAACGCCCAGCCGAGCGCACCGAGCATGAGCAGGGCATACACCCACAGCGCCGTGCGGCGGCGCATCAGCAGCAGGACACCGGCCAGCAGAAAGCCGGCCGCCAGGATGGCGAAGTACCAGGTTCCGCCGAGGCTGATGACCTTTGCACCGCCGACGCCAAGCGCCAGCCCGACGATGATGCAGAACAATCCGCTGATGACTACTGCCACGGCGCCAACTCCTCGCTCTTGTTATTCGACCTGCACACATTCCAGATGACCGGCACAGACGGCCATCACTGGAATGGGACAGGCGATGAGCGGGAATGCTCCATGGAAACGGCAGTGCGGCGGAGCAGGCCGCCTGCCCGCCGCTGCCCCGGCGATTAGTTGCTGTCCAGCCCTACCTGCAGCAGCTTGCCGTCAGCGGCATCGGTGAGCAGGTAAAGGAAGCCGTCCGGCCCCACACGCACGTCACGGATACGCGCATTCAGGTCCTTGAGCAGACGCTCCTCGCCGACGATCCGATCGCCATCCAGCTGCAGCCGGATCAGCGACAGGTCCACCAGGGCGCCGATGAACAGGCTGCGCTGCCAGGCCGGGAAACGCTCGGCATCGTAGAACGCCATGCCGCTGATACCCGGGGATTTGTCCCAGACGTGATGAGGCGGCTCGGTGCCCTTCACGGTTTTGCCCTGGGCCTCCGGGATCGGCAGCATGCTGTAGTTGATGCCATGGGTCGCCAGCGGCCAGCCATAGTTCTTGCCGGCCTGAGGGATGTTGATCTCGTCGCCACCACGCGGGCCATGTTCGTGCGTCCAGAGCACGCCGCTCCAGGGATTGAGCGCGGCCCCCTGCTGATTGCGGTGGCCGTAGGACCAGATTTCCGGACGCACGCCGTCGCGCCCCACGAAGGGATTGTCGTCGGGCACGCTGCCATCCAGGCCGATGCGCACCACCTTGCCCTGATGCTTGTCGAGGTCCTGCGAGGTGGAGCGCTGGTTGTTCTCGCCCAGCGCCACGAACAGATGGCCGTTGCCATCGAAGACCAGCCGCGAGCCGAAATGAATGCCGCTGGACAGCTTGGGCAGCTGGCGGAAGATCACCTCGAAGTTTTCCAGCCGGGATCGATCATCACTGAGCCGGCCGCGGCCGACGGCCGTCCCGGCCTTGCCGTCCTCGCCAACCTCGGCGTAGCTCAGATAGACCAGGCGGTCCTGCTCGAACGCCGGCGACAGCCGGACATCGAGCAGGCCACCCTGCGCGCGGGCGAATACGTCCGGCACGCCAGCCAGCGGTTCCGATCGGCTGCCATCGAGCCCCACCAGCCGCAGCCGACCGGGCCGCTCGGTCACCAGCATGTGCTCGCCATCCGGAAGAAAGGCCAGCCCCCACGGGTTCTCCAGCCCCGCGGCGATCTCCTTGACGGTTATCTGCCCCGCCTCGCTAGGAAAGCGTTGCGTTTCAGCGGCAACCTGGAACGAAGCGGCAATGAAGAAACCGCAGAGCGTGGTGCGAATGGCTTGACGCAGCATGAAGGTCCTCCGGTGATGGGGCGTTGTGATTCCCAGATACGCCGCTTCATTGAAGACCAGAGCGTCGGCTCGGTGGTTGCGAAAACGCTTCAAGAAATGACCGACCGTAAAAAGCTGAACAAAATTTGATCAAATCTGTATAATGCCCGGTTCGACTGATTGAAGGAAAAGCGATCCATGGCCACCAAGACCACCAGCGCCAAGCGCAAACCCGAACCCGCGACCGAAACCAGCCAGTCCCTGGCAGAGCAGATGGCCGCGTTCCTCAAGGCCGGCGGCGAGATCCAGACCATCCCCAACGGCGTGAGTGGCCAGACCCAGGGCCCGTCCCGGCAGATCACCATCAGCAAGAAGTGATGCGCTGACACGAACCGCTTTCGGCGAGCCGCTCTGTACAGGCTCGCCGCGTTCCACCTCCTTCCTGATTTCTCCGAGCATCCCATGACCGATCCCGTGCGCCTTGCCAAACGCGTCGCCGAGCAATTCGGCTGTTCCCGGCGCGAGGCCGAGCTGTACATCGAGGGCGGCTGGGTCACTGTCGACGGCGAGCTGGTCGAAGCGCCCTTCCTCAAGGTAGGTCCGCAGCAACGTATCGAACTGCAGCCCGGCGCCACGGCGAAGGAAATCGCCCCGGTGACGCTGCTGCTGCACAAGCCAGCCGAACTCCCGATCGACAGCGATAACGATGGCCCCCGCCGTGCGCTGCAGGCCAGCGAGCACTGGGCCGATGATCCGTCCCGCACCGAACCACTGCAGCGTCACCTGCTGCGCCATACCTTGCTGCTGCCCCTGGATGCCGATGCTAGCGGCCTGAGTGTGCTCAGCCAGCAGCGTGAAGTGATCCGCCTGCTCGGCGACACGCGCAACAAACTCGAGCAGGAGTACGTCGTCGAGGTCAGCGGCGAAGCCGAAGAAGGTGGCCTGGCGCTGCTGGCCAAGGGAATCGGGCATCGTGGCAGGATCCTGCCCAAGGCCAAGGTCAGCTGGCAGAGCGAAAACCGCCTGCGCGTGGTGGTCAAGGAACCCGCACCAGGCGAGGTTCGCATGCTCTGCGAGGCCATCGGCCTGCGCGTCGTCGCCAGCAAGCGCATACGCATCGGCCGACTGTCGATGGCCAAGCTGCCGGTGGGGCACTGGCGCTTTCTCGGCGAACACGAGCGTTTCTGACGCTGCCGCCTGCACCAGTCGGCGGAGCGCGCTTGCCTTGCCCGCCGCGCTGAATCAGTCTTGAGCGCTGGGCCGGGGCAATTCGCCACGACGACCCACCCTCCAAGACAGGACCGCGATGCAGAAACTGCTGCTCTTGTTGCTGATTCTTCTATCGCTGCATACCCAGGCGGCCGAGCCTGTCACTGTCTGGGCCTATCAACCTTCTCCGCCGTTCGCCTCCGGCCAGAGCCCCGGCCTGTCCGAAACCCTGGTACAGCTGCTCAACGAGCACCCGACCAACCAGGGTCGTTACGAATTCCGCCTGACGCAGCTGCCGCGAAAGCGACTCGATGCCCGGCTCGCCGCCAACGAACCGGGCATTCTTTTATGGGCCACACCGGAGTTCTTTCCCGAACGGTTAACCGCTCGGGCCAGCTGGACGCGACCGCTGCTCTGCGACATTCAGGATTTCGTCTCGCGGCGGGCGGCTCCGGTCGACTATGACGGCCCGCGCTCGCTGCACGGCCTGCGCCTGGGCGGAATCCTCGGGCATCGCTATCGCACGCTGCAGGCGGATATCGACAAGGGGCTGATCCGCCGCGAAGACGTGCATACGGACCTGCAGAATCTGAACAAGCTGCTCTCAGGGCGCATCAATGTCGCCCTCATCCCCCGCTCGTCACGCCTGTTCTACAGCCTGACCGAGGTGCCAGAAGCGCAGCTGCACGTTTCACCGAGCCCCCTGTACGTGTTCGACCGCCACGTGCTCATGACTGCCAGCCTGCCCGCCGCGACCACGCAGTACATCCAGCAGCTTGTCGCCGACCTGCCGCACAGTGCCCGCTGGCAGACGTTGCTGCGACGCTATGGCCTGCAACAGATGAACGCGCCCTGCCCCAATTTCTAAGCGAACGTAAGCCGCACTGGCGAATCGAAGCAGGCACGCCCCATACTGGCGAAAAGAGAACGGAGTACCAATTCAGCCATGAAAAAGGCATTGCTCTTCGGCCTGCTGTTGACTCTCGGCGGTTGCGCCAGCCAATCCTGCGATCGCGCCTGGGACGACGGCGGCTGTCGCGCCGAGCGTCTGCTGTACCAGAACGATCTGATGCAGGCCAAGATTCTGATATCGGTCGGTGATGAAGACAGCTACGAACTGGCCCAGGCCCTGCTCGATCGCAGCGCGCGGCTGGATCGGCGCGGTGAGACCGAGTTCTACCAGGCACTGCTGCTGATCCGTCAGGGCCCGGAGCCCTCCGAAGTGCTGCAATTGCTGGAGAAGGCCAAGCGCAAGGGCCATCCGCACGCGGTGGCGCTGCTCTACAAGATCTACCAGGAGCCCTATCTGATCGAGCAGGCGGACCCGATCAGGGCCGAGGGCTATCGACAGGCCTACGGCGAACTGGACGTCGCGCGCAGCGGCTACCCATCGTTCGACAAATCGCTGGAACTGGTCGATCAGCTGGTTGCGCCACCGCCACCCTCTGTGCCGTACCAGGCACCATGCCCGCAACACTGCCTGGAGCAGGCACGCTAGCATCGCGGGCTGGCGAGGAGCGATCAGGGCGCAGGGGTCTGCGAAATCCGCGGTTCCTCTTCGCCGTCGGCGACCGCGCGCGCTTCCGCTTCGGTGGCGTAAGGGCCGCCAACGATGGTGCCGTTCAGTTCCACCACCCAGCATACGGCCCAGGTCGGGCGCCAGGCTTTGGGTACGTCTTCGCCGCTGAGGTGCTTGATCTGCGAGGTCATGGCGTTTCTCCATTGCTACTGAGACAAGACGGCCGTCCGCGCCGCGGAGCCGGCCCCATGCAATGCAGACCACAAGCCGGCACGCTTTGCTCGTCCCGATCGACGAAACGGACCGAGCCAGAACCCTTGGCGGCAGCTGGGCTCTACACACACAGGTGCCGCCCGCTGAGGAAAGACGATGCGCTCCACCAGCCGCCTGTTTCTGCTGATGTTGCTTTGCACCTTCCTGCTGGTCGGCTGCAGCCGCGCAACCCTGGTCTACCGCAATCTCGACACGCTGATTCCCTGGACACTCAATGATTACCTGGACCTGGACCGCACCCAGCAGCGCGAACTGCGCCAACGGCTGCGCGAACACTTGGCCTGGCACTGCAGCACGCAGTTGCCGGAACTCCTTGCCAGGCTTGACCGGCTGGAGCGAAGCAGTGCCGACGGCCAACTCGAGCCGAGCGATCTGGAGCCACACTACCGCGGCGTACGCGACGCCATGCACAGCATCGCGGTGGAGGTCACCCCGACCGCCACCGATCTGCTGCGGGCATTGAACGACGCGCAAGTCGAGGAACTGCGCAAGGCGCTGGACGAGAACCGCCGTGAACACCGGGAGAAGTACCTCGAGCCGCCCCTGGAGCAGCAGATCCGCGAACGCGCCGAGCGCATGCAGGAGCGCCTGCAGTACTGGTTCGGCCCGCTGAACGCGCAGCAGCGCCAGCGCGTGCTGCGCTGGGCGCACACCCTGAGCGAGCAGAACAGCCGCTGGCTGCGCAACCGCGAGCAATGGCAGGCGATGCTGCTGGCCGCCGTCGAGCAGCGCCACGGCGCCGATTTCGATAAGCGTATCGCCCGGCTCTTGCAGGATCGCGAAGCGCTGCTGAACGAAGATGACCGCGCGGCGCTGCAACGCGCAGAACAGGCCGGTCTGGAACTGGTGGCCGACCTCCATCGCCTGGCCGACGACGGCCAGCGCGCCCATCTGAGCGGACGGCTGACGCAGCTGCAAAGCGACTTCGGCAGTCTGAAGTGCCTGGCCCAGGCCGGCTGACGACCGGGCCTCAGCGCCCCGTCGAGGTCAGCCGGCGCAGGGCCTCACGCTGCGCCGGCTCGTCGAGGTCGAGCAACCACTGCGGCTTGCCCGCCACCAGCGCCGCCAGCGGCACGCCATCGCGGTAGAGGATGCGGTTGCCCGGCAGCGCCGGCACCTTGCTGCCCGGCAACAGCGTCCCCAACTGATTCAGCGGATCGACCGCCGAGACCGCCAGCAGCTCGCCCGCCAACGGCCGCTTGCGCACCTCACGCAACAGCGCCAGCGCTTCCGGCAGGGCGAACTGCTCGCCCGCCACGCCTGCGACGAAACGCCCGCCGCGGATCTCGCCACGCGCTTCCAGCCGGTGGTAGACCCGCAACAGCTCGCGCCAGGGCGGCAGCCAGTCCGCCTCGCGCGCCAGCAGTCGCCAGAACACCACGCCGTAACGGCGCAGCAGCACGCGGGCAATATGCTCCAGCGCCTCAGCCGAAAAGCCGGAGCGGCCGGTCGTTTCCTCGGCCTCGGCAGGTTTGCGCACCAGCGCCCAGCGCCCCGCGTCGGCCATACCGCCGATAAAGGCGCCTCCGCGGGTTCGCCGCGCCGTGCGCGAACGCTTGCTGGCCGGCGTCAGCAGCGCACGCAGGCCGGCGAAGCTGTCGGCGTTCACCAGCCCGACCGCCACCAGTTCGCCCAGGGCGTCCTCCAGTTCGCTGCGCAGCAGATGGGCATCGTGCTGAAGTTCGTCGAAGAACAGCGCGCCATGGGTCTGCAGGCAATCGAACACGCGCTGCGCCCGCGATGACAGTTCCGGCGCGGGCGCGTCGCTGGCCAATGCATGCCAGGCACCGAGCTGGCGCCTCGGCAACAGTACGATAGGCGTGCCACGTACCGGCCCGCCGCTGGCCTTGAGACGCCCGGACAGCCGCGTCCAGACAATGCGACCGGAGCGGCACAGCTCATCCAGCCAGGTGCTGCCGTAATCCTTCAGACGGGCCGGCAGCAAGTCGCTTTCCCAGGCCGTCGCGGCCGCCTGGAAGCCTTCCAGCTGCTCGACCAGTGTGCCCAGCGCCTCGCGCCCCTGCATGCGGGTGCCCGCCGACAGATGCTGCCAGTCGGCGAGAAAGCGCATGCAGTCGGCAAGCTCCACCGGCTCGATCTCGCGGCGTAGGCGCTTGACCGTGTAGCGATGGATACGCGCCAGCAGGTGCCGCTCGCACCACTCGTCCTCGCTCGCTCCCGGGCTGAAGCGCCCGCGCAACACATAGCCCTGGGCCTCCAGACGGGTCAGCGCCAGCGCCACCGCCGAGGCCGGCAGGGCCAGCGGTCTAGCGATCAGCGGCACCGGCAGCGGCGCGAAACCGCTCAGACGGGCGCGGATCAGTTCCACCAGCGCCTCCTCTTCGTCGAGCAGCTGGTCATAGCCGGCCGGCAATGGCAGACGCGGCTCGCAGGCCGCCTGCGGATAGATCGAACGCAGCCAGGCCAGGCGCTCCAGCGGGGTCCAGAGCGCGCGGTCGTGAGCCACCTGCAGGCGTGTCGCCCGCCCCGCGCGGGCCAGCTCGGCGAGCCATTGCAGCCAGTGCGGCTGCCCCGCCGCCTCGGCCTCGGCGATGCAGCCCAGCGCCGTCAGCGCCTCGTGCAGCTCGTCGCTGTTGCGCGCCTCCGGCCAGGCCTCCGCCCCCACCGCCGCTATCGCCTCGGGGTCCAGCGCGCCAAGGTCGTCGGCCGATTCCGGATCGCTCCAGCGACGGGCGAGCACCGCCTGGGTGCGTCGCTCTTCCAACGGGGCGTCGTCGAGAAAGGCGTAGGGGCGCGCGCCGAGGATTTCCATGGCCAGTGGCGACGGCGCCGGCAGGTCACGTGTCAGCAGCTCGACTTCTCCCCTCTCCATGCGCCGCAGCAGCGACAGCCAACCCTCGCTGTCCATGGCCTCGTGCAGGCAGTCGTCGAGGGTCTGGCGCACCAGCGGGTGGTCGGGAATCTCCCGTTCACCCACGATGTTCTCCAAGCAGGCCACCTGATCGGGGAACACCGTGGCCAGCAGGTCTTCGCTTTTCATCCGCTGCAGCTGCGGCGCCACCTTGCGCCCGCCGGCCATGCGCGGCAGGGCCAGCGCGGTAGTGGCGATCCAGCGCCAGCGCACGCCGAACAGCGGCGCGTCGAGCAGCGCCTGGATCAACACCTGTTCGGCACTGGCCGAATGCAGGTAGCGCCAGACCTCATCCAGCGCGAAGCTGTGACTGGTCGACAGCGAGAGGATGATCGCGTCCTCGGTGGCTGCCGCCTGCAGCTCGAAGTTGAAGGTGCGGCAGAAACGCTTGCGCAGCGCCAGGCCCCAGGCGCGGTTGATGCGGCTGCCATAGGGCGAGTGGATCACCAGCTGGGTGCCGCCGGACTCATCGAAGAAGCGCTCCATGATCAGCCGCCGCTGGGTCGGCAACGCGCCCAGCGCCGCCCGCGCTCGGGCCAGGTATTCGACGATCTGCTGCGCGGCTTCGCGTGGGATGCCCGGGGTACCGGCGAGCCAATCGATCACCGGCTGCAGGCGTTCGGCCGCTTGCGACTCGGCGCTGGCCAGGCGCTGGTCGATTTCCCCGCGCAGGCGGGCGACCGCGGAGGACAGCTCGTCGCTGCGCCCTGGCGCTTCGCCGAGCCAGAACGGGATGCTTGGCGGCATGCCCTGGGCGTCCTCCACGCGCACCCGCCCCGCCTCGATCTTGAGGATGCGGTAGGAGGTGTTGCCGAGCTGGAACACGTCCCCGGCCAGGCTCTCCACGGCGAAATCCTCGTTCACCGTGCCGATGTTCAGCCCCTGCGGCTCCAGCAGCACGGCGTAGTCGGAGTTGTCGGCGATGGTGCCGCCGGAGGTCAGCGCGGTCAGCCGCCCGCCGCGGCGGCCGCGCAGGCTGCGGGTCGCCAGGTCGCGATGCAGATAGGCGCCGCGCGCGCCATGGCGAGTGGTATAGCCTTCGGCGAGCATCCTCAGCAGCGCCTGATAAGTGTCGTCATCCAGCACCGCATAGGGCATCGCCCGGCGCAGCAGCGCCAGCAGCGCGTCCTCCTGCCATTCACGGCTGGATACCTCGGCGACGATCTGCTGGGCCAGCACGTCCAGCGGGGCCGGGGGAATTCTCAGCGTGTCCAGTTCGCCGCGGCGTACGGCATCGAGCAGCGCGGCGCATTCGATCAGGTCATCACGCGAGCTGGGAAACAGGCGCCCCTTGGATACGCCCGCCACTTGGTGGCCGGCGCGCCCTACTCGTTGCAGGAAGGCGGCGATCGAGCGCGGCGAGCCGAGCTGGCAGACCAGTTCCACGTCGCCGATGTCGATGCCCAGTTCCAGCGAGGCGGTGGCCACCAGCACCCGCAGTTCGCCGCGTTTGAGCTTCTGCTCGGCCGTCAGCCGCTGCTCGCGCGCCAGGCTACCGTGGTGCGCCGCCACCACCGCGCCGCCCAGCCGTTCGGCCAGATGGCGGGTGGTGCGCTCGGCCATGCGGCGCGTGTTGACGAACACCAGGGTGGTCCGATGCTCGCCGGCCAGCGCGGCCAGACGGTCGTAGACCAGCGCCCAGGCATCGTTGCTCATTACCGCTTCCAGCGGCACCGGCGGGACTTCCAGCGCCAGGTCGCGGGCGCGGCCATGGCCGATATCGACGATCTCGCAAGGGCGCTCGGTTCCGACCAGAAAGCGCGCAACCGCGTCTATGGGCTTCTGTGTGGCGGACAACCCGACGCGCACCAGCGGTCGTTCGCAGAGCGCCTCCAGCCGCTCCAGCGACAACGCCAGGTGGCTGCCGCGCTTGTTGCCGGCGATGGCGTGGATCTCGTCGACGATCACGCTGCGCACATCGCGCAGCATCTGCCGCCCGGACTCGGAGCCGAGCAGCACGTAGAGCGATTCCGGCGTGGTGACCAGGATATGCGGCACCCGCTTGCGCATCGCGTTGCGCTCGGCCTGCGGCGTGTCGCCGGTGCGCACAGCGGTGCGAATGTCCACCGGCGGCAGGCCGAGCCGTTGCAGCTCGGCGCCGATGCCGGCCAGCGGTTGCTCGAGGTTGATATGGATATCGTTGGACAGCGCCTTGAGCGGCGACACGTAGAGCACCTGGGTGCCGTCGACCAGCCCGCTCTCGGTCAGGCCCTGCTGCACCAGCGCGTCGATGGCGGCGAGAAAGGCGGTCAGCGTCTTGCCCGAACCGGTCGGCGCGGCGACCAGGGTCGAGCGACCGGCGCGTACCAACGGCCAGGCTGCTGCCTGAGCCGGTGTCGGGGCGGGAAAGCTGCGGGAAAACCAGCCCGCCACGGCGGGATGGAAGCGGCACAGCGGATCGGGGGCAGGCATGCTCATGCCGATGAATATGGTGCCGCGCCTGCCATAGCACAAGCGACAGCCGGTCGGCTGTGGGGAAACGGCACCGGCATATGGCGGTCAACTCCAGACAACGGCAACGCAACGGAGACGATCATGACCACAACGCCCCTGAGCCTGGACGACGCGATGCAACTGGCCTCGGAAGCCTTTTTGCCCTGTGGCTGCGTGACCAGCGCCAACCCCGAAGACGACAGCTTCGGTTTCACCGTGATGAACGGCAGCGGCGAAGAACTCGTCCGGGTGGCGCAGGTGCGCGACTACGCCGACCCGCTGCGCATGGCCCAGGTCATCGAGCAGACCCGCCAGGAGCTGATCGACAAGGGCTGCACCCTGGAGCCCTGGACGATGCCCTTCATCACCGACGCCAGCGCCATTCCGGAAACCACTCCGAACTACTGAGGAGGCGGCATGAGCGATCCCGTTCTGTTGATCACCGGCGCCTCGTCCGGGATCGGTGCGGCCACCGCGCGCCAGGCCGCCAAGGCCGGCTATCGCCTGGCACTTGCCGCGCGCTCGGCGGACAAGCTGCAGCGGCTGGTTGATGAAATCGGTCCGCAGCGCGCCATCGCCATCCGCTGCGACGTCACCGACTACGCCGAACAGCAGGCAATGGTGCAGCAGGTGCTGGAGCGCTTCGGCCAGCTCGATGCGGTCTACGCCAACGCCGGCATACCGGGCAGCGAAGGCGGCTTCAGCGCGGCCGACCCGGCGGTATGGAAGGAGATGCTGCTGACCAACGTCTACGGCGTCGGGCTGACGCTGCGCTGCACACTCGCCGCGCTCAAGGCCAGCCGCGGCCATCTGCTGCTCACCGGCTCGGCGGCAGGGCGCTTCGTCATTCCCGGTTCGATGTACAGCGCCAGCAAATGGGCGGTGACCGGCATGGGCCTGAGCGTGCGCGAGGAGCTGCGCGGCAGCGGTGTACGGGTCACGCTGATCGAGCCGGGCATGGTCGATACGCCACTGTTCGACGAGCCGCCGGCCTATGCCCTGCAACCGGAGGACATCGGCCGTGCGGTGGTCTATGCGCTGTCGCAACCGGCCCATGTGGATGTCAACGAAATCCTGATCCGCCCGACACCGCCCCTGCAGGACAAGCAATAGGCGCGGCGCTCAGTGCGGGTCGCTGCGCTGCTGCTGTTGCCGCAGGCGGCCCGACTCGTTGATCTCCGCCGGTCCGGCCGTATCGCCATGCCGGTGTTCACCCGCGCCACGCACCCGCTGCAACTGGATGACCTCGCCCTTCTCCCAGGCATTGGCAGCCGGGTCGACCTCGGGTTGCACGATCGATTCGCGGTCACGGCGCCTGGCCTGGGTATCCACACCCAGGCGCTCGTCACGGGCCATTTCCAGCGCCGGGTCGAGCTGGCCGTCGGCGGTAAAGCCCATCATCAGCGCCGGAATACCGTAGGGCAGCTCCTTGTCGCGATCGGTGTGCCAGGTATGCCAGGTCTTGCCGTAGGTGCTGACCACCTGCTCCATCAGCTGCCGCTCCGCCACCTCAGGCAGGCCGGGCGCAACCAGGGTGCCGGACTTCACCTCATAGTCGTGGCTGTGCCAGAGCTTCTTTTCCTCTTCCGGCAGCGTTTCGAACAGGCGTGCGCTGATGATGTATTCCACGCCCATCAGCTTGGCGTCGCGGCCGTTGCCGTCATAGATCAGCGCCTGCATCACCTCCTCGTTGAGGCGGGTGACATAGTGATGCGCCTCCATCTGCCCGTTCATGTCGCCGTTGTAGAAATGGAAGCCGTTGAGATAGGCGCTGACCGCGTTCAGCGGCGCCTGGCCCTGCAGCAATCGGGCGCCGGCCTCCAGCGCACGGGTCTCGGTACTTTTCGGCGCGCCCGCCGCCTCGGTGTAGGGTGCGGTGTCGTGCTGCCCGCAGGCCCCCAGAACGGCCGCGCTACAAAGGACCAGTGACTTTCGCATCGTTCGATCTCCTGCTTTGCTCATAGAGGGAGTGACCACGTGCACGATGCATTTCTTCACCACGGCCTACCCGCCCGGCAGAAACTTTTGCCCTGTGCCCCGTGTCGCTATGGGAGGCCGTTTCGGTCGCGCAAGCACCTAGGGGGGACAGCCATGGGCAACCTGGCACAACAGCCGCATCCGGCATTGGCCGAGCTCGATCAGTTGCTGCAGCGCTATCGGCAGGTACGCGCGACCAGCGAGGCGATCTGCGCGCCTCTGCAGATCGAGGACTACGTGATCCAGAGCACGCCGGAGGTCAGCCCGCCGAAATGGCACCTGGCTCATGTCACCTGGTTCTTCGAGACATTCGTACTGTTGCCCTACCTGCCGGGCTATCGATGCCAGAACAAGGCCTACGACTTTCTGTTCAATTCCTACTACCAGACCCACGGCGTGCCGTTCCCCAGGGCACGACGCGGCATGCTTTCCCGCCCCGGGGTGAAGGAGGTCTATCGCTACCGCGAGCAGGTGGACCAGGCAATCGGCGAGCTGCTAGCCAACCCGCCTCGCGAGCAGGCCGCCGAGATCGTCCGGCGGGTCGGGCTGGGCTTGCAGCACGAGCAACAACATCAGGAACTGCTGCTGATGGACATCAAGCACATCCTGGGGCAGAACCCGCTGCATCCGGTCTATCGCGACGACCTGGCCAGCCCGTTGCCGAGCCGCCCGGCGCGCCCCCGCTGGTATGACTACGCCGGTGGGGTGCAGCATATCGGCCATGCCGGCAGTGATTTCGCCTTCGATTGCGAAACACCGCGGCATCGCCAGTTCGTCGAGGATTTCCAGCTTGCCGAGCGGCTGGTAACCAATGGCGAGTACCTGTCGTTCATCGCTGACGGCGGCTACGCCCGGCCGGAGCTGTGGCTTTCCGACGGCTGGGACCTGATCCAGCAGGCCGGCTGGAACGCACCGCTGTACTGGCTGCGAGAAGACGAAGCCTGGCATGAAATGACCTTGGGCGGGCTGCGCACGCTGGACCTGGAAGCACCGGTCTGCCACGTCAGCTACTACGAGGCTGATGCCTATGCACGCTGGGCCGGCGCACGCCTGCCGAGCGAGGCCGAGTGGGAGATGGCGGCGGCCGACCAGCCGCTACGTGGCAACTTTCTCGAGAGCGACTACCTGCAACCGGTCGCCGCGCCCACCGGCCACGACGGCCCGCTGCAGCTGTTCGGCGATGTCTGGGAATGGACAGCCAGCGCCTACCTGCCCTACCCCGGCTTCCGCCCGCTGGAAGGCAGCCTCGGTGAATACAACGGCAAATTCATGTCCGGCCAGATGGTGCTGCGCGGAGGCTGTTGCGCCACGCCGGAATCCCACGTGCGGGTCACCTACCGCAACTTCTTCCAGCCGGCGATGCGCTGGCAGTTCGCCGGGCTGCGCCTGGCACGAGGACTCTGAGCATGGCCCTGGCGATTCATTTTCACGACCAGCTGCAGCAGCCGCATGAGGCCTCGTTGCGCGACGAGACCCTGGCCGGATTCGCCGCCACGCCGAAGTGGGCGTCACCGAAGTTCTTCTATGATCGGCGCGGATCCGAGTTGTTCGAGCAGATATGTCGGCAGCCGGAGTACTACATCACCCGCACCGAGGAACAAATTCTTGCCGAGGCGGCCAACGACATCCTCGACATCGCCGGCCCTCACAGCGACCTGATCGAGCTGGGCAGCGGCGCCAGCCGCAAGGTCCGCCTACTGCTGGAGGCGCTGCACCCGACCAGCTACCTGGGCATCGACATCTCCGAGGACTTCCTGCTCAGCAGCACCCAACGGCTGGCGGCGGACTATCCCTGGCTGGAGGTGCATGCCGCCTGTACCGACTTTTCCCATGAACTGAACCTGCCGGACGACTTCTCCAGCGAGCACCCGCTGGTGTTCTTCCCCGGCTCGAGCATCGGCAACTTCACCCCCGCCGAGGCCAGGGCCTTCCTGCAGCGTTTGCACGACGTGCTCCCGGCCGGCGGCGGGCTGCTGATCGGCGTCGACCTGGTCAAGGATCGGGCGGTGCTGGAAGCGGCCTACAACGACCGCGCCCATGTCACCGCCGCGTTCAACCTCAACCTGTTGCAGCGCATCCGCAACGAGCTGGACAGTGACATCGACCCGTCGCGCTTTGTCCATCGGGCGTTCTTCAACGAGGGCGAATCGCGCATCGAGATGCACCTCATCAGCCCCGAGGCGCAGGATGTGACCATCGAGGGCCGACGTTTTCACTTCGATGCCGGCGAGAGCCTGCATACGGAAAACTCCTACAAGTACACGCTGGACTCCTTTGCCGCCCTGGCCGACTCCGCCGGCTTCGACTGCCGCGGCCAGTGGACCGATCCGCGCGGGCTGTTCAGCGTCAACTACCTGCAACGGCGCTGACCCATGACGTGTCGATTACCTGCTTCGTTCGCCCTCGGCCTCGCCATGTTCGGGGCCATGGCCACCGGCCCGGTGGCTGCCAGTGAGGAACTGCGCATCGCCCAGCTCACGCGGTGCGGCGATCTGTTCGCCGAGAACGCGCTTAGCTGGTGCCTGAATGCCCGAGGCCTGCCCCGTGCCGACGTGCAGCTGAAGCTGAGCGGCGAGGCGCTGCCCGCCGAGCAGATCAGCCGCGACGGCAATCAGCTGCGTCTGACCCTGCCCGCCGACCAGGTCCGCAGCGGCCCGCTGTGGATCGAGCACGACGGCAAGCGCAGCAATCCGGTCTGGCTCTCGGCAGGTCGCAGCCAGGTACTCGCCGCCAAGCCCGACGAGGTGGCGCGCAACATGGATGACCTCACCACCTATGTCGATCTGGTCAGCCTGATCATCGAGGAAGACCACGAAGGTCTGGAGAAGGCCCGCCAGCTGTCCGAAAAGTACGGCGCCGAGGTAGTCGGTGCCATCCCGCCGCTCAATACCTACCAGTTGCGCCTGCCGGTGAAAGACCTGACCGAGCGCGATGCCATGGTGCTGCGCCTTGGCAGCGAGGTCGGCGTAGATGCCGTGGTGATCGAGGAATCCGCCGCGGAAAGCGACGAACAGGACAAACAGGAACGGCCGCGCCGGCAGAATCGCGAATGGGCGGCCAACCGCTTTCTCGATGCTGTCGACTATTACCGCGAGCGCATCCCGGATGACCAGCGCGCCGCCGACCGCGCGCCGGTACGCATTGGCATCATCGAACGCGCGGTGGACTTCGACGCCCCGCACTTCGCCGAATACCTCCAGCCCTGCGATCCGCGCCAGCAGCGCACCTGCCTCTATGCCCGCGACGCCGACAAGCCGGACAACCACGGCAGCAGCGTGGCCGGCATCCTCGCCGCTCACGCCAGTGACGCCCGAGACCAGGGCTTTCTCGCCTCCCTGGACGGCACCGGCCCGGGCTTCGAGGTGATCGTCGAGCGCAACTCGGACGCCGGCATCACCGCCAATGTAGCGGCCTCGGTGAATCTGGTCGAAGACGGCGCGCGGATTCTCAACTGGAGCTGGGGCATCCATCGCATCGGCACGGTGGACGTGGAAGGTGAACCGGTGGATTCGCTGCTGCGCTCGGGCATCGCCATGAGCGGCTACGAGGAGCTGCTGGAAGAATTCTTCCTCTGGCTGCGCCGCGAACATCCCGACGTGCTGGTGATCAACTCCGCGGGCAACGGGTCGGCGCACTCCGGGCGCGACGATTATCGCCTGCCGTCGTCCTTCATCACCGAGCAGCTGCTGGTGGTCGGCGGCCACGAGCGCAACGACAAGAAAGATGTTTCGGTGGAACACCCGGACTATGTGCGCAAGCGCAAGTCATCCAATGTCGACATGCGTGTGGACATCACTGCCGCAGCCTGTACGCGCGCCGCCACGCTCGATCCAGAGCAGCGCGGCGACGTGCACTGCGGCACTTCCTACGCCACACCGCTGGTGGCCGGCGCGGTGGCGGCCATGCTGTCGGTCAATCCCGAGCTCGAACCCGATCAGGTGCGTGAACTGTTGCGCCGCAGCGCCATGACCATCGGCCGCGACTCGGACTTCGAACCGGCCGAGGCGGACGACCTTACCGCGCCGATCCTGCCGTCCGAGCGCGGCTATCGGCTGGATGACAACGATGTCGGCCGCTCGGCTCGGCTCGACATGCGCAAGGCCCTGGAACTGACGGTCAAGAGCCTGGAGAACACGCGCTAGGCCACGTCACTCCATATCGCCACAAAGCTCGGCGGCACGCAGCAAGGCCGCCGTCAGCGCGTGGCGCTCCCACGGCGGCAGCGCGGCGAAACGTGTGCGGAATTCCGGCGGCAGCAACGCCGGAGCGTCCTGCAGCAATTCCCGGCCGCTGTCGCTGAGCAGCAGCCATTGGCGGCGGCGGTCCTGGTCGTCGCGCTGACGTTGCAGCAACCCGCGTTCCTCGAGTCGATCGAGCTGACCGGACAGCGTCGCGGCGGTCAGGCTCACACGCCGGCTCAGGGCGCTGGCGGTCATCTGGCCTTCACCGGCCAGCACCTGCAGGATCATCAGCTGCACCGGGCTCAGGCCGCCGTAACGCGCCAGACGCTTGGCATGCACTTCGGCATCCTGCTGCAGCCGGCGCATGGCCTGGAACAGCGGCAGTTCGAAGGCCTGAACCTCCAGCGCATTGATTTCATTTGAAACTGTTTGCTCAGCCATAATCACGCTTTTATTGACCCACTCACTTTGACATCAAAGCATTTTTTTGCTTTGGTGTAAAAAGATGACTGACCCGGCCACACGCCGATCCAGCGCCGCTGCGCTGGTCCGAAAAGCTGAACTTAGGCGATGACGGGTCAGTCACACTCCCCAACGGCAAAACCGGTAAGGACCTTATGTGTGGCATAGCTGGAGAACTTCGTTTCGATAACCGCCCCGCCGATCTGGCCGCGGTTGAACGCATCACCCAACACCTGACGGCACGCGGCCCGGACGCGTGCGGTTTCCACAGCCAGGGGCCGCTGGCCCTCGGCCATCGACGCCTGAAGATCATGGATCTGTGTGAGGCGTCCGGCCAGCCGATGATCGATTCGGCTCTCGGCCTGTCGATGGTCTTCAATGGCGCCATCTACAACTACCCCGAACTGCGCGCAGAGCTGGAAAACCTCGGCTATCGCTTCTTCTCCGAAGGCGATACCGAGGTGCTGCTCAAGGGCTACCACGCCTGGGGCGAGGCATTGCTGCCACGCCTTAATGGCATGTTCGCCTTCGCTATCTGGGAGCGGGACCGCCAGCAGCTGTTCATCGCCCGTGATCGCCTCGGCGTCAAGCCGCTGTACCTGTCACGCACCGACCAGCGCCTGCGCTTCGCCTCCTCGCTGCCGGCCCTGCTCAAGGGCGGCGACATCGCCGGTGTGCTGAACCCAGTGGCGCTGAACCATTACATGAGTTTCCATGCCGTGGTCCCGGCACCGGACACCCTGATTGCCGGCATCGAGAAGCTACCCCCGGCCAGCTGGATGCGTGTCGACGCCGATGGCACGACCACCACCGAGCGCTGGTGGGAGCTGCAGTTCGGTGCCCGCGAAGACGAGCGCGATTACAGCTTCGAAGACTGGAAGCGTCTGACCCTGGATACCATGCGCGAAGCGGTGGCGATCCGTCAGCGTGCTGCGGTGGACGTCGGCGTGCTGCTGTCCGGCGGCGTCGACTCCAGCCTGCTGGTGGGTCTGCTGCGCGAGGCGGGTGTCGACGACAACCTGCTGACCTTTTCCATCGGCTTCGAAGACGCCGGCGGCGAGCGCGGCGACGAGTTCAAGTACTCGGACATCATCGCCAAGCACTACAACACCCGCCATCACCAGCTGCGCATCCAGGAAAAGGAAATCCTCGAGCAGCTGCCGGCAGCCTTCCAGGCCATGAGCGAGCCGATGGTCAGCCACGACTGCATCGCCTTCTACCTGCTCTCGCGGGAAGTGGCCAAGCACTGCAAAGTGGTGCAGAGCGGCCAGGGTGCGGACGAGCTGTTCGCCGGTTACCACTGGTATCCGCTGGTCGATGGTGCCGAGGACCCGGTGGCGGCCTACCTCGCCGCGTTCCGCGACCGCAGCTACGAGGAATATGCCCAGACCATGCAGCAGCAATGGGTGCAGGGCGATTTCTCCGGTGATTTCGTGCGCCGCCACTTCGCCCAGCCGGGTGCCGAGGCCGCGGTGGACAAGGCGCTGCGCATCGACAGCACCGTGATGCTGGTGGATGACCCGGTCAAGCGCGTGGACAACATGACCATGGCCTGGGGCCTGGAGGCGCGCACGCCGTTCCTCGATTACCGCGTGGCCGAACTGTCGGCGCGGATTCCGGCGAAGTTCAAGCTGCCCGAAGGCGGCAAGTACGTACTCAAGGAAGCCGCACGCCAGGTGATCCCCGCCGCGGTGATCGACCGGCCCAAGGGCTACTTCCCGGTGCCGGGCCTCAAGCACCTGCAGGGTGCCACGCTGAACTGGGTGCGCGAGATGTTGCTCGACCCCAGCCAGGAGCGCGGGCTGTACAACCCGCAGATGCTGGAGAAGCTGCTCGCCGATCCGGATGGCCAGCTTACCCCGCTGCGCGGTTCCAAACTCTGGCAGCTGGCGGCGGTCAACCTATGGTTGAGCGAACAAGGCCTCTAGGGGCATCGATGAGGTCGCGCCATGGCTAGACGGCCCCAATAACCCGCTCACGAACGGCTGCGGCTGGCACGCGCCCCGGGGGCGACCGTTTCGCCCCGCCGCTGGCCGGTTCGTGACTTAGCATCAAGGAACGTACCATGCAGAAGTCCCAAGCCTACGGTCAGCGCCTGCTGCGCGGCCAGGCCCCGACCTACCAGCGGTTGCAGGCACGCTTCGCGGAGGATGGTCAGGAAGAACCCTGTGGGCCGGTGGTCCTGCACTGCGGCTGGGGGCGCATCCTCGTCGGCCACACCTATTCGGATCCCGCGCAGCTTGCCGCCGAGCTGCTCAACGAGCAGGCCGGCGAACGCGATATCGCGTTGTACGTGGCGGCGCCCCATCAGGTCCTGTCCTACGCCCCACAGCAGCTTTTCCTCGATCCCTCCGACACTCTGCGCATCTGGTTCAGCGACTACCGCCCGTCACAGAAACCATTTCGCGGCTTCTGCGTGCGCCGCGCCCAGAGCGAGGCGGACTGGCATGCGATCAACGGCCTCTATCAGTCGCGCGGCATGATGCCGGTCGACCCGGAGCGCTGCACGCCACGCGAGCAAGGCGGGCCGGTGTACTGGCTGGCCGAGGACGACACCTCCGGGCAGATCATCGGCAGCGTGATGGGCATCGACCACCACCGCGCCTTCAACGATCCGGAAAACGGCTCCAGCCTCTGGTGCCTGGCGGTTTCACCGAGCTGCCCGCGACCGGGCGTCGGCGAGGCGCTGGTGCGTCACCTGATCGAACATTACATGGGCCGCGGCCTGGCCTATCTCGATCTGTCGGTGCTGCACGACAACCAGCAGGCCAAGGCGCTGTACGCCAAGCTGGGTTTCCGCGATCTGCAGACCTTCACCGTCAAACGCAAGAACAGCTTCAACCAACCGCTGTTTCTCGGCCCGGGCCCGGAAGCAAAGCTCAACCCCTATGCCAAGATCATCGTCGACGAGGCCCGCCGGCGCGGAATCGAGATCGAGGTCAACGATGCCGAGGCCGGACTGTTCACCCTGACCCAGGGTGGTCGGCGGGTGCGTTGCCGGGAGTCGCTGTCCGATCTCACCTCGGCCGTGAGCATGACGCTCTGCCAGGACAAGCGCCTGACCCACCGCACCCTGTCCCACGCCGGGATCTGCCTGCCGGCGCAGCGGCTGGCTGGCACGGCGGAGGAAAACGCCGCCTTTCTCGCCGCACATGGCAGCGTGGTGGTCAAGCCGGTGGATGGCGAGCAGGGCATGGGCGTGGCGGTGGACCTGCGTGACGGTGCCGAGATGGAGGAAGCGATCCAGCGTGCCCGCCAGTACGACAGCCGGGTGCTGCTGGAGAGCTACCATCCGGGCCTGGACCTGCGCATCGTGGTCATCGGCTACGAGGTGGTTGCGGCAGCCGTCCGCCGCCCCGCCGAAGTCATCGGTGACGGCCGCACCCGCATCGGCGCGCTGATCGAGAAGCAGAGCCGGCGGCGCCAGGCCGCTACCGGTGGGGAGAGCCAGATCCCGCTGGACGAGGAAACCCAGCGCTGCCTGCGTGACGCCGGTTTCGATTTCGACAGCGTACTGCCCGAGGGCAAGCGCCTGTCCGTGCGGCGCACCGCCAACCTGCACACCGGCGGCACGCTGGAGGACGTCACCGCCCAGCTGCACCCGGTGCTGATCGATGCCGCTGTGCGTGCCGCCCGCGCGCTGGACATCCCGGTGGTCGGCCTCGACCTGCTGGTGCCGGCGCCGGACCAGCCGGAGTACGTCTTCATCGAAGCCAACGAGCGCGTCGGCCTGGCCAATCACGAGCCGCAGCCGACCGCCGAGCGCTTCATCGACCTGCTCTTTCCGCTCAGCGTCGCTGGCTGATCGCCACCCGCCCGGCCTCGGCCGGGCGCAGGCCATCCATCGAGGGGCAGCCCACGGGTGCCCATCACGCTGTCTCCATTCATTTCATCGGGTGGCTGCAAGGCCGCCGTCAACGGGAGGTTTCCATGACCGCACAACTACCCGAGCCCGATCTCAACTACATGCAACGGGTGCTGCTGGAGATGCTCGCCATCCCCAGCCCCACCGGCTTCACTGACACCATCGTGCGCTACGTCGCCGAGCGACTGACCGAACTGGGTATCCCCTTCGAGCTGACCCGCCGCGGCACCATCCGCGCCACGCTCAAGGGTCGCCGTTACAGCCCGGACCGCGCGGTCGCCGCTCATTTGGACACCATCGGCGCCATCGTCCGCGAGATTCACGATACCGGCCGCCTGGGCCTGGCGCCGGTGGGTTGCTGGTCGAGCCGCTTCGCCGAGGGCAGTCGCGTCAGCGTTTTCACCGATACCGGGGTGATCCGCGGCAGCGTCTTGCCGCTGCTGGCCTCCGGGCACGCTTTCAACACCGCGGTGGACGAGGCTCCGGTCAGCTGGGACCACGTCGAACTGCGCCTGGACGCCTACACCTACAGCCGCAACGAGACCTGTGCCCTGGGGGTCAACGTTGGTGATTTCGTCGCCTTCGATCCCATGCCCGAGTTCACCGAGAGCGGCTACATCAGTGCTCGCCACCTGGACGACAAGGCCGGCGTCGCGGCTTTGCTGGCCGCGCTCAAGGCCATCGTGGAAAGCGGCCGCGAGCCGCCGATCGACGTGCATCCGCTGTTCACCATCACCGAGGAAACCGGCTCCGGTGCCGCCGGCGCCCTGCCCTGGGATGTCAGCGAGTTCGTCGGCATCGACATCGCCCCCGCCGCCAAGGGCCAGGCCTCAAGCGAGCATGCGGTCACCGTGGCGATGCAGGATTCCGGCGGTCCCTATGACTTCCACCTGTCGCGCCATTTGCTCAAGCTCGCAACCGAGCACGAGATTCCGGTACGCCGCGACCTGTTCCGCTACTACCACAGCGATGCGCAATCGGCCGTGGAGGCCGGGCACGATATCCGTACCGCGTTGCTGGCCTTCGGCTGCGACGCCACCCATGGGTACGAGCGCACCCACATCGACAGCCTCGCCGCCATGAGCCGGCTGCTCTGCGGCTACATGCTCAGCCAGCCGGTATTCGCGAGCGATGCCCAGCACGCGAAGGACTCTCTGGAGCGCTTCAGCCATCAGCTGGAGCACGATGCGCAGATGGAAAACGATACCCGCGTGCCACCGGTGGATACCCTGATCGGCCGCCATTCCAATCCGCAGGAGCGCAACAGCTGAAATCCGATTGCGTGACAAGCCGCCTGCTTTGCCGCAGGCGAGGCTTGCCGCTCGGCGCGTAACTCGGCAAAGTTGTCCGGACAAGGACGTGCGGCACTCTGAAGGCGCCATGTAGAGCCCGAAGGAATCGGTACCGTCACACCGCTCTACTAATCTGTGTCGCCCTGCCCAACGGGCGCACCTGCCGGATCGAAAAATGTTGCCGCGTTTATGCCTGGCTCTGCTGCTGTTTTGCCTGTCGCTTCAAGCCTGGGCATTCACGCCTGTGGTGCTCGACTCGATCGATACGCGCCAGTCCCTCGGCAATGGCACCTTCTACCTGGAAGACCGCACCGGCCGTCTGGACGTCGATGAGGTCCTGGCACTACCGCCCGAGCGCTTTCGTGCCGTCGAGGGTGGCCACGTCAACGAAGGCAAGAACAGTTCGACTTGGTGGCTGCGCGCCGGTCTGTCCAACCGTCTCGCCGAGCCGCTGAGCGGCTTCATCGAGATCAACTACCCGCTGCTCGACCATATCGAGCTGTTCCTGCGATACCCCGATGGCAGTCTGAGCCAGCAGTTGACCGGAGACCTCCACCCATTTGCCGAGCGCCCGGTGAAGGTCAGCAATTTCTGGTTTCCGGTGAACCTGCCGCCCGGCGAAACCACCCTGCTGCTGCGCATCAAGACCACCAGCACGCTCTACGTGCCGCTGTACTTCAGCACCTACAATGCCAGCGCGTCCCAGCACGAGGAGCTGAACGGGCTCAGCGGCGCCTTCTACGGCGTGCTGTTCGCGATGTTCTGCTACAACCTGTTCCTCTTCGCCTCGCTGCGTGAGCCGGCCTATTTCTGGTACCTGGTCTATACCCTCAACGTCGGCCTGTTCGCCCTGTCCTTCGACGGTTTCCTGGTCAAGTGGCTGGCCGACGATGGCGGCTGGGTCGCTCAGGGCATCTACGTGCTGATGTTCAGCCATTGCCTGATCGCCATCCAGTTCAGCCGGCACTTCCTGCATACCCGCGAACTGTTCCCGCGACTCGACCTGCTCCTGCGCTGCACCCTGCTGGCCGCGTTCGGCAGCATGATTTCCGGCCTCGTGCTGGACGTGCAGAGCTGGAGCATCCTGGCGAGCATCACGGTGATCATCGTGTCGGCCGGGCTGCTGCTGGCGGGCGCCTTCGTCTGGCGCCGAGGCGTGCGCTACGGCGTCTACTACACCCTGGCCTGGGGCGTGCTGCTGGCATCCTTCATATTGGTCACCGCCGGCTCCCTCGGCATCGAGCTGTTGGGGCTATACGGGGCGGCCGTGGTGAAAGCCAGCGTCGCCTTCGAGCTGATCACCCTGTCCATCGGACTTGCCGACCGTATCAACCTGCTCAAGGAAGAGGGCTACCGCTCCCGCGAGGCTGCCGAACGGGCCGCCAGCGAGAACGAGGCCAAGAGCCGCTTCCTCGCCAAGATGAGCCACGAGATCCGTACACCGCTCAACGGCGTGCTCGGCATGCTGCAGCTGCTGCGCGAAACGCCGCTGGATCGCAGCCAGCAGTTCTACCTGGATACCATCTCCAGCTCCGGCAATTCGCTGATGGCAGTCATCAACGACATTCTCGACTATGCCCGCATCGGCTCCGGCAAGCTGAGCCTCGAAGACATCGACTTCGACCTGGAAATCCTCATCTCCGAGACCATTCGCCTGTTCACCGCCCAGGCGCTGGAAAAGCAGCTGAGCCTGCACGTCGGCCTGGAGCCCGGCGTCCCGCGACGCATCCGCGGCGATCCCACCCGCCTCAAGCAGATTCTGATGAACCTGCTGAGCAATGCGCTGAAGTTCACCGAACACGGCCATGTGCTGCTGGAAGTGTCCAGCCGGCAGACTCAGGACGGCTCGCGGCGCCTGGTGTTCTGCGTCAGCGACAGCGGCATCGGCATGCGCCAGGAGGTTCTGGCTCAGCTGTTCGAATCCTTCTCCCAGGGCGACTCCAGCACCACGCGCCGCTATGGCGGCAGCGGGCTGGGCCTGGCCATCAGCAAAGAGCTGGTGGAAATGATGAACGGCCATATCGAGGTGCAGAGCGCACCGGGCCGTGGCAGCCGTTTCTGCTTCGAGATTCCTTTGCATGCCGCCAGCGACGTGGAAGACCCGCTGAACCAGCTGCTGGCGGGCCGGCCGGCGCTGCTCGCCTCGCAGGACGCCCAGGGGCTGGAGGCACTCAGCCATCTGCTGCGTCGCTGGGGCATGCGTACCGAGCGTTGTCAGGACCCGGAGCGCCTGCCGGATTACCTTGCCGACTTCACCGCCCCGCCATTGCTGGTACTGCTGGCGCCCTGGCCGGGCAGTCCGAGCCAGTGGCTGGAACGTCTGCGCCCGCATCTGGAGAGCAATCAGCGCGTGCTGATGCTCTATTCGCCGATTCACGAGCCGCCACCCGTCACGCCGGGGCTGCGTCTGGTCAGTCTGGCGCTGCCGCTGCAGAGCGCGCCGCTGCGCGAGGCATTGCAAATGCTCTACGCCCAGGAACCGGCAACCGCCGGCGAGCGCGGTTCCCCCTCACCGGCGCAGCCGCAGGGCGAACCCTGCATCCTCGTCGCCGAAGACAATCCGGTGAACCAGATGGTGGTGCGCGGCCTGCTGAAGAAACGCGGCTACGCCGTGCAGCTCGCCGACAACGGCCGCCAGGCCGTGGATCTCTACCGCCGCGATCCGCACGCCGTTCAGCTGATCCTGATGGATTGCGAAATGCCCGAGCTGGACGGTTTCGAGGCCAGCCGCCAGATCCGTGAACTGGAAGCGGAACAGCAGCTGCAGGCCGTGCCCATCATCGCGGTGACCGCCCATGTGCTGGCCGAGCACCGCCAGCGTGGCCTCGACGCCGGGATGGACGAGTTCATCGGTAAGCCGCTGGAGAGCCGGCAGCTGTATGCTTGCCTGGACAGCTACCTGCAGGGCGGCGCGACCTAGCATCGCCCCTCCGTCTTACCGAAGAAGCCCCATGCTCATACCCCACGACCAGCTCGAACCGGACACCCTGACCCGCCTCATCGAGGATTTCGTCACTCGTGACGGCACCGACAATGGCGACGAAACGCCACTGGAAACCCGGGTCGCGCGGGTACGCCGCGCCCTGGACAAAGGCCAAGCCGTGATCGTCTTCGATGCGGACAGTCAGCAGTGCCAGCTCGCGCTCAAGCGCGACGTGCCCAGGGAGTGGCTGGACTGAGCCGCACCGGGGTCAGCCGAACAACCCGCTTTCCCGCTCCCAGGCGCAGCGCATGCGTAGGTCGCTCTGCTGCGGGCTGTGGCTACCCGAGTCGGTTTCCCAGCGAAAGGTATGGGTGCCGTTGAGCTCGGTCTCCAGGTGCACCACGGCGCTGGTCCAGTACAGCTGTTTGAGCAGCGCCTCGAAGCGCTGCACCCACAGCGCCCACTCGTACTCGACGGCGCGGTAACTAGCGCCGAAGTGGATCACCTGGGTCTGATACAGGCCCAGATCCTCGTCACGGCAGAAGGAAAACATCTCGCGGCCGATGAACGGCCAGGCCTCACCCTGCGGCAACGCCTGCACGGCGGCCAGATTGTTCGCCCGGCGCTGGCGGCACTGCTCGAGGTCGGCGGATGGCCAATCGCGGATGCAGCCATAAACGATGGATTCAGACTCCAAGCAGAACTCCGGCGCGCTAGGTTGGGACGTGGACGGCGAGCTTTCTAGCACAGCACGGCGAGCCGGTCATCCGCGGCATGGCAAGCGGTGACGCAGGCCACAGCCAGACCGCTCAGCGATCGACATGTCGTGGCCGCAGCCGCATCGCCAGCAGTGACATGCACGCCGCCATGCCGGTCAGCACCAGGAATGGCATGCGATAGTCCCCGGCCAGATCGCGACCGAGTCCGGCCAGCACCGGTGTCAGGCAGGCCAGGCAGTAACCCGTGCAGAGCATCATCGCGGTGAGTCGGCTGACGGCCAGCGGCGTGCCGGCTTCGTACATCGGCGAAATCAGCGCCAGGGAAAAGGTGCCATTGAGCGCAACACCCAGCAGCATGCAGACCACCAGCGGCTGCCAGCCGGGTCGCAGCGCGATCAGCGCCAGGCACAGGGTCGCCAGCACTCCGCAGGTCGCCATGATGCGATGACGGTTGCCCAGGCGCTGCGCCAGCCAGGGCATGGCGAAGGCGCTCGGCAGGCCGATCAGCATGAAGCCACTGAAGAACGCATTGCTCTGCAGCAGGCTGTAGCCCACCTCGTGATAACGCGCCACCAGCCAAGTGGCCAGCGCGTAGAACAGCCCGGCCTGCAGCGCAAAGTAGATGCTCAACAGCCAGGCCCGCGGCTCATTCCAGGGCAAGCCCGCACCGCTTTCACTGGCGGCCTCCGGCTGATTGGGCAGCCGCAACCAGATCAACAGCGCCATCACCGCTGGCAGCGCCCAGACCGCCAGGCCGGCATTCCACTGCTGGCCCAACGCTTCGGTGGCCGGCGCCGTCAGCACGACGCCGAGGGTCCCGCCCACCGCCATGCTCAGCGAGTACCAGGCGGCGACCTTGCCCATGCGTTCGAGAAAGTAACGTTTGATGAAACCGGACAACAACGGCCCGGCAACGGCGATGCCGGCACCGACCAGGCCGGCGGTGACGATCAGCAGCACGGCATTGTGGCCGAACAGGCGCAGCACCAGCGCCGCGGCGATCAGACCAAGACACAGGGCGATGCTGCGCTCCAGACCGAAGCGCACCGCCAGCCGCGGTGCCAACGGCGCCAGCAGGCCCATCAGCAATACCGGCAAGGCTGTGGTCAGGCTGATCAGGCCACGGGACAGGGCAAGCTCTTCGGCGATGCGTTCGATCAGCGGGGCGAAGGACGTGATACCAGGACGCAGGTTGATCGCTGCCAGCACCAGGGCCAGCATCAACAGTCCGCGGGAAGGGAAATTCACAAGCGATCCATAGGGTTACGGCAAGAAACCGGACAGGCAACCCTACTCCCCAGCCTCCCCGGAGGCAACCGCACCGGCCGCTTGAAGGCAGCGGCCGGCCGGATTCAGACGGCCTTGCTCTTGGCCCGCTTCTTTTCGGCGAGCAGCGCCATCTCGTCATAGATCGCCTGAGGATTCTGCTGCTTGACCTTCCAGGCCATGCGCCCCTCCTCGTGCGGCAGGATCATGAACTCGCCCTTGGCGACCTGCTGGTGGATGTAGTCGGCGATGTCCGCCGCGGTGATCGGCGATGACTCCAGCAGCTTGCCGATCTGCGCCTTCACGTTCGGCGTCGGCCCGCGGAAGGAATCCAGCAGGTTGGTCTGGAAGAACGACGGACAGACCACGTGCACACCCACTTCGGCCTGGCGCAGCTCGACCATCAGGCTCTCGGAGAGCGCCACCACACCGGCCTTGGCCACGTTGTAGTTGCTCATGCCGGGCGCCTGCATCAGCGCCGCCATGGAGGCGATGTTGATGATCTTGCCCTTGCTCTTCTGAACCAGCGGCAGAAACGCCTTGCAGCCCTTGACCACCCCCATCAGGTTGATCGCGATCTGCCAATCCCAGTCTTCCAGCGACAGCTCGTCGAAGAAACCGCCCGATGCCACGCCGGCGTTGTTGACCACGACATCGATGCCGCCGAGCTTCTCTTCGCAGGCCTGGGCGAAGGCGATCAGCTGGCTGTAGTCACGCACGTCGCAGCGCATGGTGAAGCCATCGCCGCCCGCCTCGCGAACCATTTTCAGGGTTTCCGCCAGCCCGGCCTCATTGACGTCGGAAAGCGCCAGTTGCCAGCCCTCGCGCGCCCAGCGCAGGGCGATTTCCCGTCCGAGTCCGGAACCGGCGCCGGTGATCATCATGCGATTGTGCATTGTTGTGCTGCCTTTGTTGTTCGGGTAGTGGCAGCGAGTCTAGCGAATGCCCGGAGCCGTACCGGCATCCATCAGATTGATGAATGCCCCTGGCAAACCCTTGGCCAATGGGGCTGACCGCCCGGTCCCCGGCAGGCAATATGGCGGCAACATGGGCGCGGTGCTGGCCGGTGATTTGCGCGCCACCAATGAAAAAGGGCAGCCCGTGGGCTGCCCTTTCGCTTGCCGCTGATCGCCTTAGTGAGCGACGGCGCCGGTTGCACCCAGACCGGTCTGCGAGCGGACGAACTGGGCGAAGAAGCGCTCGCGCTCCTCCCCTGCCCGCTTGGACTTGTCGGTAACCGAGAAGAACCAGATACCGACGAAGGCGGCGACCATGGAGAACAGCGCCGGGTACTTGTAGGGGAAGATCGCCTCGGCATAGCCGAATACGTCGACCCACACGGTGGGGCTGATGATGGTCAGCACCAGCGCGGTGATCAGGCCCAGCGCGCCGCCGAACAGCGCACCGCGCGTGCTCAGCCCCTTCCAGTACATGGAAAGGAACAGCACGGGGAAGTTGCAGCTGGCGGCGATGGAGAACGCCAGGCCGACCATGAAGGCGATGTTCTGCTTCTCGAAGATGATGCCTAGCAGAATCGCCACCACGCCCAGGGTCAGGGTGGTCAGCTTGGTCACACGCATCTCGTCCTCTTCCCGCGCCTTGCCCTGCTTGATCACGCAGGCATAGAGGTCATGGGAAACCGCCGAGGCACCGGCCAGGGTCAGGCCGGCCACTACCGCGAGGATGGTGGCGAAGGCGACCGCGGAGATGAAGCCGAGGAACAGGTTGCCGCCCACGGCGCTGGCCAGGTGGATGGCGACCATGTTGGTGCCGCCGACGATGGCACCGGTCACGTCCTTGAAGTCCGGGTTGGTGCTGACCAGCAGGATCGCGCCGAAGCCGATGATGAAGGTCAGGATGTAGAAGTAGCCGATGAAGCCGGTGGCGTAGAACACGCTCTTGCGCGCTTCCTTGGCGTCGGACACGGTGAAGAAGCGCATCAGGATGTGCGGCAGGCCGGCGGTACCGAACATCAGTGCCAGGCCCAGGGAAATCGCCGAGATCGGGTCGGAAACCAGACCGCCCGGGCTCATGATCTGAGCGCCTTTCTCGTGGATCTTCACCGCTTCGGCGAACAGGCTGCCGAAATCGAAGCCGACGGTCTTCATCACCATGATGGCCATGAAGCTGGCGCCCGACAGCAGCAGGACCGCCTTGATGATCTGCACCCAGGTGGTCGCCAGCATGCCGCCGAACAGCACATACATGACCATCAGCACACCGACCAGCACCACAGCCACGTAGTAGTCCAGGCCGAACAGCAGCTGGATCAGCTTGCCGGCACCGACCATCTGCGCGATCAGGTAGAAGGCCACCACGATCAGCGAGCCGAATGCCGAGAGCAGACGGATCTGCGTCTGGCCGAGGCGATAGGACGCCACGTCGGAGAAGGTGAACTTGCCCAGGTTGCGCAGGCGTTCAGCCATCAGGAACAGGATGATCGGCCAACCGACGAGGAAGCCGATGGAGTAGATCAGGCCGTCATAGCCGCTGGTGTAGACCAGCGCGGAAATGCCCAGGAAGGACGCCGCCGACATGAAGTCGCCGGCAATCGCCAGACCATTCTGGAAGCCGGTGATGCTGCCGCCGGCAGTGTAGTAGTCAGCGGTCGAGGTGTTGCGCTTGGCCGCCCACTTGGTGATGCCCATGGTGAACACGATGAACACCACGAACATGATGATGGCGGTGTAATTGGTGGCCTGCTTCTGAACTTCGCCGGTAATGGCATCGGCGAGCAGCGCGGGCGAGACTGCCAACAGCAGGGCAGTCATCAGGAAACGCAGGATCATTATTTCTGTGCCTCGTTGAGGATTTCCTGGTTGATGCGATCGAACTCACCGTTGGCACGCTGCACATAGACACCGGTCAGGATGAAAGCCATGAAGATCACGCCCACGCCCACCGGAATGCCCCAGGTGGTGACGGTATCGGCGGCAAGCGGGATGCCGAGGATCTTCGGCTCGAAGGCGATCAGCAGGATGAACGCGAGGTAGGCGCCGAGCATGACGGCCGACAGCATCCAGGCGAAACGCCCGCGCTTGGCCACCAGCTCCTGGAAACGCGGATTGGCATAGATCTGCCGGTAAACATTTTCATTGTGCATTGGAATCTGTCTCCACGGTCGCTGCCCCCTGATGGAGGCAGGGCGGCCACTTTAGGCCCGGCCGAAGCGAACACCACCCGACTTTGGTCTGAATGCGTCTTGCGAAAAGGCCCGACATAGAGCCCTCGAGCCGCATGAATCGGCGCTTCGCAACAATTCCAAACACAAATAGTGTGGCGCTATGTCGCACATGCAGAACGTTGATTTCAGACATTGCTCGACCTCGACCAGACTCTCCTTGTCGCGAGAACGATTCTCGACTGCACAAGGAGACAGGCCATGCTCAAGACCGTGACGTTCACCCTGATGCACTTCTGCATTGCCTTTTCGGTGACCTACGCGCTGACCGGCAGCATCGCCATCGGCGGACTGGTCGCCGCCATCGAGCCGTTGTGCAATTCGGTAGGTTTCTACTTCCACGAGAAGGTCTGGCAGCGATTCGAACGCAGTAGACGCAGCGCAGCGATTCCTAAGCATGCCTGGCTGCACCACCAGGCCTGACGCCTGCCCCGCACGGGTACTGCTTGCCATCGGGGCTCGACAGCAACTGTCGAGCCGTCGGCATTTCCATCCCCGCGCAGGGATCGAATTCCCCGCGCCGCTGCCATAGAGATGTTGGCTTGCACTGCGCTGCCAATGCAGTTCTGATGGGACAGGCGGCACGAGAAATCCGTTGCCGCCTCGCTACAGGCCGCGATGGCCTGTCAACGGAGATACACCATGCAGCTGTTGTTGCGCCTGACCGCCCTGCTCGCCCTGATCGTTACGCCGCTGCACGCGGCTGATCTCAGCATCGAGGAGTATGGCTACCCCCTGGCCAATCCTTTCGAAGCGACCATCGCCGGCACGCCGAGCGCATTGCGCGCCGAGGTACCCAGCGACGACGCCATCGACCAGGCTGACTACAGCCTGCGTCTGCGGCCGGAGCGCGAATTCACCCTGCCGGACAACTTCTGGCCGGTCAAACAGCTGCGCTATCGCCTGGCACGCCAGCGCGGGCCGGCGCCGCTGATCTTCATCATTTCCGGCACCGGTGCGCATTACTCGGCGGGCAAGACCGAGGCACTCAAGCGGCTGTTCTACGGCGCCGGCTACCACGTGGTGCAGCTGTCTTCGCCCACCAGCTACGACTTCATGTCCGCTGCCTCGCGCTATGCCACACCTGGCATCAGTGCCGACGATGCCAAGGATCTCTATCGGGTCATGCAGGCCATTCGCGCCAGGCATCACAAGCTGCCTGTCACCGAGTTCCACCTCACCGGCTACAGCCTCGGCGCGCTGAACGCCGCGTTCGTCAGCCAGCTGGACGAAACCCGCGGCAGCTTCAATTTCAAGCGCGTGCTGCTGCTCAACCCGCCGGTGAACCTCTACACCTCGGTCGGCAACCTGGACAAATTGGTGCAGACCCGCGTCGACGGCATCGACAACCACACCACCTTCTATGAGGTGGTGCTGGAAAAGCTCACCCGCTACTACCGGCAGCGCGGCTACATCGACCTCGACGAGGCGATGCTCTACGACTTCCAGCAGTCGGCGCTGAAGCTCAGCGACGAGCAGATGGCCATGCTGATCGGCTCGGTGTTCCGTTTTTCCGCCGCCGACATCAACTTCACCTCGGACCTGATCAACCGTCGCGGACTGATCGTGCCGCAGGACTATCCGATCAACGAGGGCACACGCCTGGAGCCGTTCTTCAAGCGCGCCCTGCTCTGCGACTTCGACTGCTACATCACCGAGCAGCTGATTCCCATGTGGCGGGCGCAGTACGACGGCGGCAGCCTGCCGCAGCTGATCCAGCAGGTCAGCCTCTATGCCCTCGAGGATTATCTGCGCCAGAGCCCGAAGATCGCGGTCATGCACAACGCCGACGACGTGATCCTCGGTGCCGGTGACATCGGCTTTCTACGCCGCACCTTCGGCGATCGCCTGACGCTCTATCCGCGCGGCGGCCACTGCGGCAACCTCACCTACCGCGTCAACGCCCAACATATGCTGGAGTTCTTCCGTGGCTAAAGGAATGCTGTTGCCGCTGCTGCTGCTCAGCGGCCTGGCCTTCGCCGACACACCGGCGGTCGACGAGGATGGCTTCACCCATCCGTTACGCAACCTGGAGTTCAATCCGGGGCTGGATCAACGTGAGTTCGAGCGCGCCACCTTTCAGGCGCTGGATGTCTACGACCCGTTCGAATCGGTCAACCGGCGCATCTACCACTTCAACTACCGGCTCGATCAATGGGTGATGCTGCCGGTGGTGCGAGGCTATCGCTATGTCACGCCGCAACCGGTGCGCACCGGTGTGAGCAACTTCTTCGCCAACCTCGGGGAGATTCCGACGCTGTTCAACAGCGTCGCGCAGCTCAAGGGACAGCGTGCGGCGAATGCCACCGCCCGCTTCCTGTTCAACAGCATTCTGGGCGTGGGCGGACTCTGGGACCCGGCCACACGCATGGGTCTGGTGCGCCAGAGCGAAGACTTTGGCCAGACGCTCGGATATTGGGGCGTTCCCCAGGGGCCCTACCTGATCATTCCGGCTCTCGGCCCCTCCAACCTGCGCGATGCCACCGGCCGCGTCACCGATTTCGCCGTCGAGCGACAGGTCGACTTCCTCCAGTACTCCGAGACCACCGGTGGCGAGCTGAGCCTGACCGCATTGCGCGCCATCAACGCCCGCCACGTCACCAGCTTCCGTTACGGCCAGCTGAACTCGCCGTTCGAGTACGAGAAGGTGCGCTATGTCTACAGCCGTGCGAGGGACCTCATGGTGAAGGAATGATCCAAGCAGTCGATTGGATAGAGCGATAATGCGCAACCATTGATCGAAGCCGCACGATTATTCTGGTGTCATTCCAGACCAGAGGCATTCGACATGTCCCAGCGTGAAATCCTTTCCATCACCACCGGCCGCGCCACTTCCGACGGCGCCGGCGTCAGTCTTACCCGCGTATTTGGTGGCGCCGCGCCGGAACGCTTCGATCCGTTCCTGATGCTCGACGAGTTCGGCTCCAACGATCCCGACGAGTACATCGCCGGCTTTCCACCACATCCGCACCGCGGCTTCGAAACCATCACCTACATGCTCGAGGGGCGCATGCGTCACGAGGATCACATGGGCAATGTCGGGCGGCTGGAAAGTGGCGGCGTGCAGTGGATGACCGCAGCGCGCGGCGTGATCCACAGCGAGATGCCGGAGCAGGAGCAAGGCCTCATGCGCGGCTTCCAGCTGTGGCTGAACCTGCCCGCCTACGCCAAGCTCGGCGAGCCGGGCTACCGTGACTTCGCACCGGCGGAAATTCCACAGCTGACGCTGCCAGGCGGGGTACAGGCGAAAGTCATCGCCGGCACGCTGAAGGTCGACGGCATCGAGCAGCCGGGCGTCGTGCAGCGTCCGGATACCGAGCCGCAGCTTTTCGATCTGCATCTGCCGGCCGGTAGCGGCATCAGCCCGCAGGTGCCGGAAGGCCATCGGCTGCTGCTTTATGTCTACGAGGGTGCGCTGCGCCTTGGCGAACACACGCTGGGCAAAGGCCAGCTGGTGCGCCTGTCCGAACATGGTGAGGTGCGGTTGCACAGCGAGTCGGGAACCCGCCTGCTGCTGTTGGCCGGGCGCCCCCTGGGCGAGCCCATCGTGCAGTACGGCCCCTTCGTGATGAACAGCCGGGAGGAGATCGAGCAGGCGCTGCGGGATTTCCGCGATGGAACGCTGGCCTGATTCGGCTGGGTCGACTGGATGGCCGGAACCACCGGGATGCCGCCCGGGATGTAGCCGGCCGTCACCTATGGGGTGGCGTTAGCGCACCACACGCCGCCACGCTGCACGGGCAGGAAAGCGCATTACACCGCCTTGCGCTTCTTCTTTTTCTTGTACAGCCCCGGCTCGCCGTCCGGCCGGGTCTTAAAGCGCCGGTGCGCCCAGAGATACTGCTCAGGCAGGGCGCTGACGGCCTCCTCGACCCACTGATTGATGCGCAGACAATCGGCCTCCTCGCTCTCGCCAGGGAAATCCTCCAGCGGCGGATGGATCACCAGCCGATAACCCGAACCATCCGCCAGGCGCTCCTGCGTGAACGGTACGACCTTGGCCCTGCCTAGCCGAGCGAACTTGGTGGTGGCGGTCACCGTGGCGGCCTGGATACCGAACAGCGGTACGAACAGACTCTGCTTGCGGCCATAGTCCTGATCCGGCGCGTACCAGATGGCGCGGCCGGCACGCAGAACCTTGAGCATGGCCCGCACGTCTTCCCGCTCGATGGCGGTGGCGTCGCGGTTGTGCCGCTCGCGTCCGCGGCGCTGTACATAGTCGAACAGCGGATTCTTGTGCTCGCGGTACATGCCATCGATGGTGTGGCGCTGACCGAGCAATGCGGCGCCGATTTCCAGCGTGGTGAAATGCAGCGCCATCAGGATCACCCCCTGCCCGGCCGCCTGGGCCTGCTGCAGATGCTCCAGTCCCTCGATCTTTGCCAGCCGCTGCAGGCGCGCCTGCGGCCACCACCAGCTCATCGCCATTTCGAAGAAAGCAATGCCGGTGGACGCGAAGTTCTCGCGCAACAGACGTTCACGCTGCGACTGGCTGAGTTCGGGAAAGCACAGCTCCAGGTTGCGTCGCGCGATGTAGCGCCGGGAACCGGCGAATCGGAACATCAACGCACCGAGCCCACGGCCCAGTTGCAGCAAGAGCGGATACGGCAACTGCACCAGCAGCCAGAGCAGTCCAAGCCCCAGCCACAGCGGCCAGAAGCGCGGATGCAGGAAGTACGCACGAAACTGAGGACGGTCCATGAATAGCTCGACAACCGATGAAGCGACGCATTCTAGCGGCAAAAGCCGTGGTTGACCGAGCCTCGGCGCACCAGCGATCGCCCAGGACACACGCGGCGGGTTGCAGGCAGCGGCACACCTCGTTATAAGTCCTCGCCATTTACCGCAGCAGGCAGACCATGAGCCAAGCCGACCTCCCCGACCAGTCCCCAGCCTTCCAGCTCAAGGGCAGCATGCTCGCCATCACCGTGCTGGAGCTGGCCAGCAACGACATCGAACGTCTCGACGAACAGCTCGCGGCCAAGGTCGAGCAAGCCCCGGACTTCTTCAACAATACGCCGCTGGTCCTGGCGCTGGACAAATTGCCCGAGGCGGCGCGGGAAATCGACATCAAGGCATTGGTCGCACTCTGCCGCAAGCATCGGTTGCGCACTCTGGCCCTGCGCGCCAGCGAGCCGGCGCATATCGAAGCAGCGGCGGTGCTGGATCTACCGGTGCTGCCGCCTTCGGGGGCTCGCGAGCGCCAGGTCGACCTGGCATCGAAGGCTCCGGCCAAGCCTGCCGAACTGGTCTACCGCCCGACCCGCGTGGTCACCACGCCCATCCGCGGCGGCCAGCAGATCTACGCACAGGGCGGCGACCTCATTGTGCTGGCGCCGGTAAGCCCCGGTGCGGAACTTCTCGCCGATGGCAACATCCATGTCTACGGTCCGCTTCGCGGTCGCGCCCTGGCTGGCATCAAGGGCGATACTTCGGCGCGGATCTTCTGCCAGCAGCTCGCAGCGGAAATGGTCTCCATCGCCGGCCAATACAAGGTCGCCGAGGACCTGCGACGCGATCCTCTCTGGGCTGAAGCGGTACGCATCAGCCTCTCCGGCGACGTGTTGAACATCACCCGCCTTTAACGGATACTGCCGCGAATTTTCAAGGACCAAACGGGCAATCCTGACGCCAAAACCGGGCGGAAGGTCCCGATTTTTTCAATTTTTAGGGTGAATCACCTTGGCCAAGATCATCGTAGTCACTTCCGGCAAAGGTGGCGTTGGTAAAACCACCACCAGCGCCGCCATCGGTACCGGCCTCGCTCTGCGCGGCCACAAGACTGTCATCGTCGACTTCGATGTCGGTCTGCGGAACCTCGACTTGATCATGGGCTGCGAACGCCGGGTGGTTTACGACTTCGTCAACGTCATCAATGGCGATGCCACCCTGACCCAGTCCCTGATCAAGGACAAGCGTCTGGAGAACCTCTACGTGCTGGCTGCCAGCCAGACGCGCGACAAGGACGCCCTCACCCAGGAAGGCGTCGGCAAGGTGATCGACGAGCTGGGCAAGAACTTCGAATACGTCATCTGCGATTCCCCGGCGGGCATCGAGAAAGGTGCGCATCTGGCCATGTACTTCGCCGACGAAGCCATCGTCGTGACCAACCCGGAAGTCTCCTCGGTACGCGACTCCGACCGCATGCTCGGCCTGCTGGCCAGCAAGTCGCGTCGCGCCGAAAACGGCGAAGAGCCGATCAAGGAACACCTACTACTGACCCGCTACAACCCTGAGCGCGTCACCAAGGGCGAAATGCTCGGCGTCGAAGACGTCGAGGAAATCCTCTCCATCCGCCTGCTGGGCGTGATCCCCGAGTCGCAGGCTGTGCTCAAGGCGTCCAACCAGGGCATCCCGGTGATCCTCGATGACCAGAGCGACGCCGGTCAGGCCTACAGCGACGCGGTGGATCGCCTGCTGGGCAAGGAAGTGGCGCACCGCTTTCTCGACGTCAAGAAGCCTGGCTTCCTGCAACGACTTTTCGGAGGCCGCGAATGAACCTCTTCGACTTCTTCCGTGAACGCAAGAAGAAGGAAACACCGGCCGCCATTGCCAAGGAACGCCTGCAGATCATCGTCGCCCACGAACGCGGCCAGCGCACCGAGCCGGACTACCTGCCGGCATTGCAGAAGGAGCTGGTCGAGGTGATCCGCAAGTACGTCAACATCGACAGCGATCAGGTTCAGGTCGCCCTCGAGGATCAGGGCAGCTGCTCGATTCTCGAACTGAACATCACCCTGCCGGATCGCTGAGCGGCACGGCGTGCAGAAGCGGCGGCCCACGGGTCGCCGTCTTCGTTTGTGGGAAGAACAATGCCTCTTAGCAACATCCAGATCATTCACCAGGACGCCGCCCTGCTGGTGATCAACAAGCCGACCCTGCTGCTCTCCGTGCCAGGACGGGCCGAAGACAATCGTGACTGTCTGGTGACCCGCCTGCAGGAGAACGGCTACCCCGAAGCCCGCATCGTGCACCGCCTGGACTGGGAGACCTCGGGGCTCATCGTGCTCGCCCGCGACGCCGATACGCACCGCGAGCTGTCCCGTCAGTTTCATGACCGCGAAACGGAAAAGGCCTATACCGCGCTGTGCTGGGGCCAGCCGGAGCAGGACAGTGGCAGCATCGACCTGCCGCTGCGTTACGACCCGCCGACCAAGCCACGGCATGTGGTCGATCACGAACTGGGCAAGCATGCGCTGACCTTCTGGCGCGTACTCGAACGCTGCGGCGACTACAGCCGCGTCGAACTGACCCCCATCACCGGGCGCTCTCATCAACTGCGGGTGCACATGCTGTCGATCGGTCACCCGTTGCTCGGCGACCGGCTTTACGCGCATGAACAGGCGCTGCACGCGCATGAGCGGCTGTGCCTGCACGCCAGTATGCTTACCCTGACTCATCCGCAGACAGGCGAGCGCCTGCGCTTCGAGTGTCCCGCGCCATTCTGATGGAGCGATTTCTTCAGGCGACCCGCGGCGCCCCCGAACACCCCAGCCTGCGCAAGGCGCTCAACCTCTGGAAAGCGCCTCCCGGAACCGCGCTTGACCTGGGCTGCGGCGCAGGTCGCGACAGCCTGGCGCTGCTGCGCGATGGCTGGAGCGTGGTCGCACTCGATCAGTCCAGCCCCGCGCTCGATGCGCTGCGGGCACAGGTGGACACCGGTGTGCATAAGCTCACCACGCTCTGCGAGCCATTCGAGAGTGGTGCTCCCCTTCCCACCGTCGAGCTGGTTAATGCCAGTTTCGCTTTACCGTTCTGCAAACCGGAGGCATTCACGAGTCTCTGGACGCGCATCATGGAGTGCCTGCGCAGGGGTGGCCTGTTCAGCGGTCACTTTTTCGGGCTTCGTGACAGCTGGGCGGGGCGCAACCTCACCTGTCATCGTTATGAGCAGCTTCTGGAGTTGTTCGAAGACTGGGAGCTGCTGGAGCTCAACGAGATCGAGTTCGACGGCAAGACGGCGACCGGCCAGGACAAGCACTGGCATCTGTTCGAGGCCATCGCTCGGCGCAGTTGAGGCCGTGGGAATGCAGCCATGCCATGCGATGGGATAGACTTCGTGACCTTGCAGTCCGGAGTCCGAAATGCGCAAAGCTCTCAACCAAGGCCTGATCGAGTACCTGCAGGCATCGCCCACCCCGTTCCATGCCACCCAGAATCTCGCCCAGGCACTGCAGGCGGCCGGCTACCGTGCGCTGGATGAGCGCGAGGTCTGGCACACCGAACCTGGTGGACGCTACTACGTCACCCGTAACGATTCGGCCATCGTGGCGTTTCAGCTGGGCAGCAAATCGCTGGTCGAGCACGGCCTGCGTCTGGTCGGAGCCCACACCGACAGCCCCTGTCTGCGTGTGAAGCCACAGCCGGAACTGCAGCGCCAGGGGTTCTGGCAAGTAGGAGTCGAAGTCTACGGCGGCGCCCTGCTGGCCCCCTGGTTCGACCGCGATCTGTCCCTGGCCGGACGGGTGACCTACAGCCGGGATGGTCGCATCGAGAGCCAGCTGATCGATTTCAAGCTGCCGATCGCAACGATCCCCAACCTTGCGATTCACCTCAACCGGGAAGCCAATCAGGGTTGGGCGATCAACGCGCAGAACGAACTACCGCCGATCCTCGCGCAGATTGCCAGCCAGGAAAGCCCGGACTTCCGTGCACTGCTCGCCGATCAGCTCGGCCGTGAGCATGGGCTGGTCGCCGATGTGGTGCTGGATTTCGAACTGAGTTTCTACGACACCCAGAGCGCCGCGGTCATCGGCCTGCATGGAGATTTCATCGCAGGGGCTCGGCTGGACAACCTGCTGTCGTGCTTTGCCGGCTTGCAGGCCCTGCTCGCTGCCGAGCGCGAACATACCTGCGTGCTGGTCTGCACCGACCACGAGGAAGTCGGCTCTACCTCCATGTGCGGCGCGGACGGCCCGTTCCTGGAGCAGGTACTGCGTCGCCTGCTGCCGGACGAAGACGACTTCCAGCGTGCGGTCAGCCATTCGCTGCTGATCTCCGCGGACAACGCCCACGCCGTTCACCCGAACTATGCGGACAAGCACGACGGCAACCACGGTCCGAAGCTCAACGCCGGCCCGGTGATCAAGGTGAACAACAACCAGCGCTATGCCACCAGCAGCGAAACCGCCGGCTTCTTCCGCCATCTCTGTCTGGAAAACGAGGTGCCGGTGCAGAGCTTCGTCACTCGTAGCGACATGGGCTGTGGCTCGACGATCGGCCCGATCACCGCCAGCCAGCTGGGCGTGCGCACCGTCGACATCGGCCTGCCGACCTTCGCCATGCATTCGATTCGCGAGCTGGCCGGCAGCCAGGACCTGGCCCATCTGGTCAAGGTGCTGACCGCCTTCTACGCGAGCAACCAGCTGCCCTGAGCTGTCCCGGCCGGCCCGCGATCGCCGCGAGCCTGCCGGAGGCCCGTCAGGACAGCGAGCTGTCGATCACCAGGGCCAGCTTGCCGGACACGGTATTGCTGGCCAGAGCCTCGAACGCGGCCTCGACATCGCCGATGGCGAAGGTGCGCTCCAGCCGCGGCGACAGCTTGCCCTGGGTGAACAGCGGCCAGACCTTCTCCTCCATCTCTGCCAGCAGGCCGGCCTTGTAGTCGGCGTCGCGGCTGCGCAGGGTGGAGCCGATCAACTGGATACGCTTGGCCAGCAGCCCCGCCAGGTCCATCTCGGCCTTGCGGCCGCCCATCAGGCCGATCATCACCCAGCGACCGTCCATCGCCAGCAGCTGCAGATTGAGCGCGGCGTACTTGGCGCCGACCGGATCGAGGATCATGTCGAACGGCCCGAAGTCACGCAGCGCTTCCAGCGAGTCGCCACGCAGCACACCACCCTGTGCGCCCAGTGACTCGCAATAAGCCAGACGCTCGGCCGAGCCGACGCTGACCCAGCAGGGATTGCCGAACGCCTTGCACAACTGGATGGCCGCCGAGCCGACACCGCTGGCACCGGCATGCAGCAGCACCTTGTCGCCGGCCAGCAACGCGCCGAGGCGGTAGAGATTGAGCCAGGCGGTGGCGTATACCTCGGGAATCGCAGCCGCTTCGTGCAGCGACATGCCTTCCGGCACCGGCAGCACGTGGCGGGCATCGACCACCACTTCCTCGGCCATGCCGCCTCCGGCCAACAAGGTGCAGACGCGGTCGCCCACCTTCCAGCGGCTGCGTCCGTTCACCTCGGCGATCACGCCGGCACACTCCAGGCCAAGGATGTCGGTCACGCCTGCGGGCGGCGGGTAATGGCCGGCGCGCTGCAGCAGATCCGCCCGGTTCAGCCCAGCGGCCGCCACCTGGATGCGGACCTCCCCTTCGCCACATGCGGGAGCGGGCCGCTCGGCCCACTCCAGATGCCCCTCGATACCTTGCAATGCCTTCATGCTGCCTCCATAGTGGTTCTTATCTATGTCCACCCAACTGATCGCTCGCTGGCCTCTTCTGACCACCCTGTACCATCGGGCTCGTGCTTTCCACCGCCGGACGGAAAAACCGAACCGGCGCCTACTTTAGATGGCCTAATATGCGTTATTCCCTTGCCTTACGTCGCCCCCAAGCCATGAAACGTACGCTGACCTGCACCGTTCTCGCCGTCCTGTTCGGCCTTCACGCATCCCTGGCGATGGCCAAAGCGGTCAGCACGCCGGAGAACTGGGACTACCTGCAACCCGATCGTGATCAGGTGATCGCCAGCCTCAACGTCGTCGAGCTGCTCAAGCGCCATCACTACAACAAGCCGCCGCTGAACGACGCGCGTTCGGCGAAGATCTTCGACAGCTATATCAAGATGCTCGACCCTGCGCGCAGCTACTTCCTGGCATCCGACATCGAAGAATTCGGCAAGTGGCGCAACCAGTTCGATGATTTCCTCAAAGGCGGCAACCTCGAACCCGGCTTCGCCATCTACAAGCGGCACCTCGAGCGGCTGCAGAACCGCCTCAACTTTGCTCTGGGCCTGCTCGGCAAGGGCGTCGACAGCTTCGATTTCACCGTCGATGAAGAGCTGCTGGTCGACCGCGAGAAAGCCGCCTGGGCCAAGGACATGGCCGAGCTCGACGACCTCTGGCGCAAGCGCGTCAAGGACGAGGTCCTGCGCCTGAAGATTGCAGGCAAGGAGCCCAAGGCCATCGAGGAGCTGCTGACCAAACGCTACAAGAACCAGCTGGCGCGCCTCAACCAGACTCGCGGCGAAGACGTGTTCCAGACCTACATCAATGCGTTCGCCCAGTCCTACGATCCGCACACCCAGTACCTCTCGCCGGACAATGCCGAGAACTTCGACATCAACATGAGCCTGTCGCTGGAAGGTATCGGCGCGGTGCTGCAGAGCGACAACGAGCACGTCAAGATCGTACGCCTGGTGCCGGCCGGCCCGGCAGAAAAGAGCAAGCAGCTGGCACCGGCCGACAAGATCATCGGCGTCGGCCAGGCCAACGACGAAATGGTCGACGTGATCGGCTGGCGCCTGGATGAGGTGGTCAAGCTCATCCGCGGTCCAAAGGGCTCGGTGGTCCGCCTCGAAGTCATCCCGGCGAGCAATGCACCGAACGACCAGAGCAGCAAGGTGGTGGCCATCACCCGTGAGGCGGTCAAGCTCGAGGAGCAGGCCGCCAAGAAGTCGGTGCTGAACCTCGCGCATCAGGGCCAGAACTTCAAGCTTGGCGTGATCGAGATTCCGGCGTTCTACCTCGACTTCAAGGCCCTGCGTGCCGGCGACCAGAACTACAAGAGCACCACCCGCGATGTGAAGAAGCTGCTATCCGAACTGGAAGCGGAAAAGGTCGACGGCGTAGTCATCGACTTGCGCAACAACGGCGGCGGCTCGCTGCAGGAAGCCACCGAACTCACCGGCCTGTTCATCGACCAGGGCCCGACGGTGCTGGTGCGCAACAGCGACGGCCGTGTCGACGTGCTGGCCGACGAGCAGACCGGCGCATTCTACAAAGGCCCGCTGGCGGTGCTGGTGAACAGGCTGTCGGCCTCCGCCTCGGAAATCTTCGCCGGCGCCATGCAGGACTATCATCGCGCGCTCATCCTTGGCGGCCAGACCTTTGGCAAGGGTACCGTGCAGACCATCCAACCCCTCAACCATGGCGAGCTGAAGCTGACCCTGGCCAAGTTCTACCGCGTTTCCGGGCAGAGCACACAGCACCAGGGCGTGATTCCGGACATCGCTTACCCGGCCGATGTCGACACCAAGGAGATTGGCGAAAGCGCCCTGCCCGAAGCGCTGCCGTGGGACAGCATCCGCGCTGCGATCAATCCCGACATGAACCCCTTCAAACCCTTCCTGGCCGAACTCAAGGCTCGCCATGAGGCGCGCACCGGCGAGAACCCGGACTTCGTCTTCACCCGCGACCGCCTGGCGCTCGCCCAGGAGCTGATGCACGAAACCACCGTCAGCCTCAACGAAGAGAAACGCCGTGCTCAGCAGGCGGATATCGAGAAGCGTCAGCTAGCGCTGGAAAACGCGCTGCGGCTGGCGAAGGGTGAACAGCCGCTGGCCAAGCTGGAGAAGGACGACGAAACCACGCCGCATCAGGAGGTGGACAAACCGAAACCAGAGGACGATGCCTACCTGTCCGAAAGCGGTCGCATCCTGCTGGACTATCTCGGCCTCAGCTCGGCAATGGCCAAGCACTGAAGGGCGCGCAACCCGCGATGTCATCAAACTGACATCACGGTGACGTGAAATGAAGGGGCCGCAATGCGGCCCCTTTTCTTTCAGCCCAGAGTCCTCCCATGACAGTCACCGAGCAGTTGAGCACGCTGGGACAGATCCTTGCTCACGGCGACATCACCACCCTGTTCCAACCCATCGTGTCGCTCTCCGAGCGACGAATACTCGGTTACGAAGCGCTCAGTCGCGGACCGTCCAACAGCCCCCTGCACTCGCCGATCAACCTGCTTACCACGGCCCGTCATGCCGGCCGCCTCAACGAGCTGGAAATGACCTGTCGCGAAACGGCGTGCCGGCGATACAGTCAGGGCGCGCTACGCGGCAAACTATTCCTCAACGCCTCGCCAGAGACCCTGCTCGATGCCACGCACAAGCCCGGGCGGACGCTCGAGCTGCTCCAGGCCTATGGCATCTCCGCCGATGAGGTCGTCATCGAACTTACCGAACAGGCCCCGGCAGATGACCTCGAGCTGCTCGACAAAGCGCTTCACCATTACCGCTCGATGGGTTTCAGCATCGCCCTGGATGATCTCGGCGCCGGCTATTCGAGCCTGCGTCTGTGGTCGGAGCTGCGTCCCGACTATGTGAAGATCGACCGCTACTTCATAGACGGCATCCATCTCGACCCGGTGAAGCGCGAGTTCGTCGAATCGATCCTGAAGATCGCCCGCGCTTCACGAGCCCAGGTTATCGCCGAAGGCATCGAACTGCAGGAGGAGCTGGTCGTGCTCGCCAGCATGGGCATCGACCTGGTTCAGGGCTACCTGCTCGGACGTCCGATGGAGCTGCCGCCTCAGAATATCGACGAAGTGCTGCCCCAGTCGGAAGTGCAGACGGCCTTCGGCGAGGAAACCGGCAACCTCAGCGCCCTGCTCATCCAGCAACCGGCCATGTCGGCCGATCGCCCGGTTGCGGAGATGCTGGAAGCGTTTCGCCTGCAGCCCAACCTGAACTCGATTGCGGTTCTCGATACCGATGCCAGACCCGTTGGCGTCATCCACCGCAATCTCATCTCGGAGGCGCTGCTCAAGCCGTACGCCACCGACCTGCTGGCGCGCAAACCCCTGAGCCGCCTGATGAGCACGGACTTCCTTGCCGTTGAGCTCGACCAGTCACTGCAGCAGGTAAGCCGACTGCTGACCAGCCGAGCCCGCCAGCGCATCGAGGAGGATTTTGTCATCACACAGGCTGGGCGCTATCACGGCCTCGGTCGGGTCATCGATGTGCTGAGGCTGATAACCGAACTGAAAATCCAGCAGGCGCGTCATGCCAACCCGCTCACCTTGTTACCTGGCAACGTGCCTATCCAGCAATGCCTGACGCGCCTGCTGCTGCAACGGCGCCAGGCGCTGGTCTGCTATGTGGATATCGACAACTTCAAACCCTTCAACGACCTCTACGGCTATGCCAAGGGTGACGAGGTCCTGCTGTGCCTGGCGCAATGCCTGAACGAACGGGTCGATCCGCGGGTGGACTTTGTCGGCCATATAGGTGGCGATGACTTCATGCTGGTTCTGGGTGGACAGGACGGTCTGCAGCGAATCGATCAGCTGCAACATGAGTTTCTACGCCGCAGCAGAACCTTCTACCAACGCGAGCACCTGGAATCGGGAGGTTTCGTCTCTGCCAACCGAGACGGGCGGGAGCAGCGCTTTGCCCTCCTGTCGCTGTCGATTGGGATCGTCGATGTACGACCGGAACACACCGACCGGCTGGACGCTGGAAGGCTTGCCGCCCTGGCATCGGAGGCCAAACGGCAAGCCAAGCAGACGTTCGGCCCGAGCGTGCATGTCCTGGATGCGGACAGTACGTCGAAGGATGCTCACAATCCGAGCTGTGCTGCCTTCTCCTTGTAGCGGTCGGCCTGACGAGTGTCGGCAGCCAGACCATGCCCCCCGGCCCGATAGAGCTGCTCGAGGCGAACTGCCGCCAGCGGGTGCCCCGCTTCGGCGGCCTGAGCCCACCATCGCGCCGCTTCGCTGCCATCAGGGCCGTGGGAGGCATCCTCGCTCAGGCTGATGACACCCATCTGGTACGCGGCCTTCACATCACCGGCCGTTGCCGCGAGCCGCAGCAGGCGAACCCCTTCACGCTTGGCGCCATGACCAAGGCCACGAAAATAGAGGATATGCCCGTAGAAACACTGGGCCTCGACATCGCCTTGTGCCGCCATGCGCGCGAACTGCCCCTCCATCCAGCGCCAGAGTTTCGGTTGCTGGACCGCACGATGCGACTTCATCAGTTTGCGCGCTGTGAAGTACCCGAGCCTGGCACGCAGCCTTCCCAACATCAGACATCCTCCGGATAGTCGAATTCGAACACCCGAGCCACCTCGCCGGCATGCCACGATGCGGCTGCGGCGCCATCGACCGGACCGGAGAACCGTCCGAGCCGGGCGGCGCATTCGAAGAAACCGGTTCGCGGCAGACGGCTGGCGCCCTGGCTGATGACCAGCGCACTACGCAATGGGCGCTCCGAGCGGGCGTCCAGAGCGGCCAGGTATTCCAGTGCCGCGGTCAGGGTTTGCATCGCCGGCGTGGGCAGCTGAAGGCGCTCGATTAGCGCTCGGTAGGTCACCAGGTGCCGCTGCCGCCGCGCATCATCCAGTTCGCCGAGCAATGCCTGCCAGTGCTGGCGGCTGATGGATACCGACGTCAAGCGTCGCCCTCCCAGCCATCGATCTCTAATGCGCGGGCCAGTGCCCGGCGAATGGCCGCATCGGGAACCCGCTCGCCCGCCTCGATCAGTGCGAGATAGGCGGGACTGATCCCGACCGAGCGCGCCAGCGTGTCCTGGCTGAGTCCCTTGCCCTCACGAAGCGAAGACAATTCGGTAAGCGCCGATAGCCGCTGCGTGTCCGGGCTGGAAACCGTAGCCGAGGAAGATGGTGCGCCTACGGCGGCAAGCAGAGCCTGGTACTCGTCCCATGGCAGTACGGCGTATTCCGGCGAGCCGTCACGCATGATGACCTGTACGTTCATCCGTCTATTTCCCCTGGCTTCTCGATCAGAGGCGGAATCTTAACAGCCCTCGCGGCTCGTTGAAGCCACCTGCCTGCAGGAGGCAAAAGCGAATCGGGATCGACGCCGCAAATGTCCGAATGCTGCCGACCAACGGGCGTACCCCCATAGCCGCTGCATCGGCCTGATCATCCGCCAGCCCGGGGCTCGTCAAGTTGCGGGAGCTCTTTCAGGGCGGCCTGGCGCTCGGCCGTCTGCGTCTGCTTCCAGGCTCTGAACGCATCCAGTTCAGCCGACCACTTACGCATCACCCAGCCCAGAACAGCGAGATCGTCCACAAATCCCAGCCCGGGAATCCAATCGGGAATCGCATCCAATGGTGAGAGGAAATAGAGCAGGCCGGCGACCACCGCTACCAGCGCGTTGGGGCTGATGGCCCGATACTCGCCGCGCCACCAGGCAACACACAGCGCCTGTAGCAGCGACAGGTCCTCGCGAAGCCCCTTTATCAGCCCACGCTTGGATGATGACTTGCGGGCCACGGCGAGAAGCAGAGCGGGGATTCTTCCGTGCTTGATCAGACGCCGCGCCAGCGGCAAATAGCGCAGCAAATTCCAGGGAGCTTTCATCAGACACCTCCAGCCAGCGCCATCCGTGACCTCGGCTACGTTATCCACCGAACCTGTGGATAACCTTGTGAACAGTTTCTGGATGACCGCCGCTAACGCCCGTGCCACGGGGGTGGCGAACAGATCGGTGTTTTTTTACTCAGCTCATGATTCCCTTTTAAATCAATGATTTACAAAATGCCACAAAAGCAATGTACAAATGAGGGAGCAGAATGAATGGGGCTATTTCGAATGTGCATAACCGCGGAATGTCAATGCCTTTCAAGCTCTTTGACTGGCCATTGCACAGGGTGTTCGGTGTGGCAGGCGGGCGACTATCTGGGCAGCCGATCAAGCCACGACGGGGCCGCCCATTGCGAACGGCCCGGTCTTTCAATCACTGAACGCTGAGTTGACTCCGCAATTTTTCCAGAGTGGCCGAGCCGATCCCTTTTACCTCGAGCAGCTCATCGACCGAACTGAACGGTCCATGCTCTTCCCGGTAGTCGATGATGGCCTTGGCCTTGGTTGCACCGATGCCTTTCAGCTCGCGAGTAAGCGTAGCGGCGTCGGCGGTATTGAGGTTCACTGGCGCTTGCGCCACGGCTGCCGCCGGGGCGGTCGGAGTCGGTTGGGCTTGGCTGGCGGCGTAGCTGCCGAACGAAAAGCTGGAAAGTACGGCAAAAGCCGCTGCGGCAATAAAAGCGTTGCGCATGAGCATGCTCCTTATGCGATTGGGGAGTTCTGCGGGACATCCTGCTCCGCGTCAGCCAATCTAGCCGCCTACCCACCGATGTCAAAACGAGGTCGTTTTTTTGCGAACCTCGTCAAACCTCTCAGCGCATCGCGTTGAACAGGTTCAGGCCGCTGATCTTGACGTAGCTCTGCTGAGCCGCCTCGAGGAGAATGGTCTGAAACGACAGCCTGGACAGGGCCTCGGCGTAATCCAGCTCACGCAGCTCGGCTTGGACAGCCTTGTTCACCAACGCGACATCTTCGTTGTCGGTCTGAGTCGTTTCGATCACATTGAGGCGAGCACCGATGTTACCGCGAGCAGCATCGACGCTGACCATGCCGTGGTCGAGATTGGTCAGGGCTACCGCGACGGCGTCACGGACGCCGTTCCCGTTGGAGCCAGGGTTCTCGAGTGCGGAACGAAGGTTTGCGATGGTGTCGAGAATGCCTTGTTTGCTCTGCACCGTCGCGTTGGGGTCGCGAAGAACACTTCCGTCCGTATCAAGGCCTGAAATGCTGCCAGGTACTATCGCAACCCTGTCTCCTTCAGCCGGAGTCCCGTCAAGGTGTACCGTAACGCCGCGAAAAACCAATTTATCGCTTTTCTTGGGATCGTTATCCATCGACAAATCATCTTTTAAAACAACGTCGTCAGCAGGATCAAGTGCCCTGGGCAAGCGATAAATTACGTACTTTCCGTCAGCTTGGAATTCGAGCTCAATGCCCTCTGGCGGAAACGGTTCGGCTCCTGAAAAAGCCACCTCATCACTTACTAGCGGCGCAGAGACAACTAGGGTGCTCGTCACTGGCGCGCTCGCGTTAAACACTGGAGCGGTTGTTAAACGCCCGGCATTAGTGATGTTCTGGAAAATTGACTTACCGTTGTCACTGATGGGGATATTGAGCGAACTAGCGATCTGCAGCTTCCGCTGCCCCTCGTCGCCCTGGTAGCTATAGCTGCCGGCACCATCTCGCACGAATGGCTGTGTCTTGCCCTGAAAGCCCGAAAAGAGGTACTCGCCGCGAGCGTTGCGTGTGTTCATCAAGGACAGCAGTTCATCTTCGCGCTCGCGCAGTTCGGCAGCGATGGATTTCCGATCCTCGGCGCTCAGACCACCGTTGCCCGCCTGTACGGCAAGCTCACGTACACGCTGCAACACGGTATTGACCGAGTTGAGAGTGACTTCTTCCTGGGTCAGGCTGTTCTTCGCCGCGGTCAGGTTGGCATTGTATTGACTCAGCACGTTCTGCTGCTGGTCCAGCTGCAGCAGGCGCACCGACGCTACCGGGTCATCTGCTGGTGTCAGGATGCGGTTGCCGGTACTGATCTGTTCCTGGGTACGGGTCGCGTTGGCGTAGTTGCGCTGCAGTCCGGCGACGCCGTTATTGAATGCTTGCACGGTAGAAATGCGCATAGGTCGGGCCTGTTACCTGAAGGAGCTGATCAACGTATCGAACAAGGAGCGGGCAACTTGAATGATCTGGGCCGAGGCGTTGTAGTACTGCTCGAACTTGATCAGGTTTGCCGCTTCCTCATCCAGGTTTACAGCCGATAGCGAATCGCGGTTATCAGTGGCCTGCTTGAGAATCGCGCCAGTCGCTTCGCTGTCCATTCGCGACTGGGCGGTCAAGGTGCCGACACGCTCGACCAGTTCGCCGTAGCCGTCGGTGAAGCTGAAGCCCGAGCCAGCCATACCTGGGGTCACGCCGACGGTCTGCTTTGTTTGCAGGTCGACCAACTTCAAGGCGTTGCGGTTGTCGGAGACGCCGCTCTGGTTGAAACCCATCGTAAATTTGTCGCCATCCTTAGGTGTGCCGCTCAGCGAAAACTCAAACTGGTAACCGGCGCCTTCAATGATCAACGAATTCCGCTGCCCTGGCGTGACGGTTGCAGTCGGTGAAAAAGTAATTGTCGGTGGCGTAGTATTGTCGTTAACGCTCCGGAACTGCGCCGAACCACCGGTAATCGTGACGGTGTTTGGATCTGTGAACGTGACCGTGGTCCCTGCGCTACCAAATAAACCCTGCAGCGCTGCAAAGCTGATTGGCGAAGGTCCCGACAGCAGGTCTGGCTGGCCAACTATCCCGGTGCCTGCGTTCTTAAGCTCCGCTCCCGATCTCACCGGCGCGGCGAAGGCCAGCTGGTCGGCCTGATCCAGCGTCGCCTTGATATCAGAAGCGCCACGCCGGGTCGGCTGCAGGCTGAACTTGTCGCCAGGCGCCGGCGGCGGATTGCCCAGCACGATCTGAAAGCCCTGATCGCGGCCATTCATGTCAGTGATCGACAAAGTACCCGCCGGATTCTCCGTAGCCGTCATCAGCTGGTTATCGCTCAGCCGCCGTATCTTGTAGCTGCTACCGTCATACTCCATCAGGTAGTCGCTGGTGCTGAGCTGACTGGTATTGGTGATGTTCAGGACCGGTTGTGCATTGCTGTTGCCAGCAAACGCATTGACACGCAACCTGGCCAGCGCCGGGTCGTTGTAGTTACCAAACAGTGCCGAACCGACCTGTCCCTTGAGATCCAGCCCCTGCCCCAGCTGCGTATTGACCTGGTCGCTCACGGCGAGTGCCAGGCGGCCCAGGGAGTTCATGGTGGAATCCAGCACTTCCTCGCGATAGCGAATCAGCCCGCCCAGCTCGCCGCCGGTGATCTGCGACGTGATGCCCTGCCGCGAGCCGCCGCTGATGAACTGCACTTCATGCCGGTTGGGGTCACCCTGCCCTGGCACGACTTCGAGACGCGCCACCGTGCTGCCGACAACCAGCGGCTGGCCGCTGCCGATGAAGATGTTGAAGCTCTTGTCGTCTTGCGGAACGACAGTCACGCCGATGTAGCCCGACAACTGGCGAACCGCCTCGTCACGAGCGTCGAGCAGATCGTTGGGCTGCTTACCATTTGCCGCGGCGATGGCGATCGCTTCGTTCAGGCTGCCAATGCTGCCTGCCAGCCGGTTTACCTGATCGGTGACAGCGGACATCTGCTTGTTGGTGAAATTGTTCTGCTCGGAGAGCCGGTCATAGACCGTGTTGAAACGCCGCGCCAGACCCTCTGCTTCAGCCAGAACCAACTGACGTGCAGGGATATTCGCCGGGTCCTCGGCAGCAGTTTGCAGGGCCGAGAAGAACTTCTGCAGCGAGGGCGTGATGCCGGTGGTTGTGCCTGCCAGCAATGAATCGAGCTGATTGATCTGGCTCTTGTAGGCCTCCACATCCGCGCTCAACGATGTACTACTACGCAGCTGGCTGGTGAGGAATTCGCTATAGCTGCGGCGAACTTCCACCAGTGTGGTCCCCGAGCCGATATAGCCGGCGCCACTGAACTGCGGCGAGCGGGTAGCCTGGGTTGCGTCCTGCCGGCTATAGCCAGGCGTGTTGACGTTGGTGATGTTGTGGCCGGTGATGGACAGCTGGGTCTTGCTGGCGGCCAGGCCGGAAAGGCCAATGCTCAATAGGTCAGCCATGATTTAGCCTCTGGTCCGCATCGCGGGCACCGAATTCGCGTCGGCAACGGTCTGATAGGTCTGCATCTTGCGCGCGATCTGGGTGATCTTGCGGGCGTACTGGGGATCGGTGGCGTAGCCGGCTTTCTGCAGTTCCTTGACGAAACGCTCCGAATCACCCGTGTTGCTCGCGACCTGGATAGCGGTCCGATAGCGGTCGTTGTTCTCCAGCAGGCTGACAAAATCATCGAAGCTCTGCTCGAACGAGTCGTACGCGCGGAACCCCGCCTTCTCGCGGGTTGCCTTGCCGTTGACGTACTCGGTGGTCATTACGGTGGCAGAGGCGCCTTTCCAGCCAGTTGCCTTGATGCCGAACAGGTTGTGGCTGTTGCTGCCATCGGCCTGGCGGATCATGGACTTGCCCCAGCCGGTTTCCAGCGCGGCTTGTGCTACCAGAAATCGCGGTTCGATACCCAGGCGCTCGGCTGCCTTCTCGGCCATCGGCAACATGGTCGTAATGAACTCTTCGGAAGAACTGAAGCGCGTCTTGCTCGGTGAATTGGGCGCGCTCTTCTCCACGCCATTGACCGTCAATGGCCGGTCTTTCGGCGGAACGAACGCCGTGGCGGGCTTCCAGTCGACATTGACCAGCGGCTGCGCGCCTTCGCCGGTTGTCGTCGGCGCGGTAGCCGATACGTTGGCCAGCTGGCGATCGCTCGCCTTGCCCGGCAGAGCCAGTCGACGCTGATTGAGCAGGCGCGAGTCATCCCGGCCGGACTCGACCGCAGCCGCCGCCGGCTTGCTCGGCCAGGCCGCGCCCTCGGTTCGTGCGACCTGAGCGAACGGGTTGTTGCGGGTCACCGTCTCGGTCTGCTTGCTCAGCTGGCGCACGAGTACGTCAGCAAGCCCGATGCCGCCGCCCTCCTTCGAGAGGCTGACCGACAGTTGCTGGTCGTACATGTCCTGGTACTGCTTGGTCGCCTGGCTGTTCAGCGGGTTGTCCTTGGCCAGCACCTCGGTAGCCGAGCGCATCGACTTGAGCATCTCGTTGAGGAACAACGACTCGAATTCCTGCGCAACCTTGCGCACGTTCTCCTCGCCATCGCGGTCTTTGCCGACCTTGAGCTGGCTGAGACGATTGAGGTCGGTATAGCTGCCGCTATCGAGACCGCGTGCCCCGCTGCCGAGTCGGTTTTCCATGTCGCTAATCCTTAGATCACGATCAGATCGGCTTGCAGCGCGCCGGCCTGCTTCAACGCTTCGAGAATGGCCATCAGGTCGCTGGGCGCAGCGCCCACCTGATTCACCGCCCGGACGATTTCATCCAGCGTGGTGCCCGGGCCGAACTTGAACATCGGCTTGGCTTCCTGCTCGGCTTTGACCTTCGAGTTGGGCACGACCACTGTCTGCCCGTCCGAGAAGGGTTCCGGCTGGCTGACCTGCGGCTCCTCGGTGATGGTCACGGTCAGACTGCCATGGGTGACGGCGGCAGGCTGAACCCGCACGTTCTGGCCAATGACGATGGTGCCGGTACGCGAGTTGATGATGACCTTGGCCACCGCCTGGCCGACCTCGACCTCGAGGTTCTCCAGAATCGACAGGTAATCTACCCGCTGACTCGGATCCAGCGGCGCAGTTACGCTGATCGAACCGCCATCCAGCGCCTGAGCCACGCCCGGGCCGAGCAGGTCATTGATCTGATCGACGATGTTCTTCGCCGTGGTGAAATCCGGGCGATTGAGGTTCAGCGTGAGCGTATTGCCCTGATTGAAGCCACTCGGCACCGGTCGCTCGACCGTGGCACCACCGGGGATGCGTCCAGCCGACGGCGAATTGACGGTAATGCGCGATCCATCGGCGCCACTGGCGTCAAAGCCGCCGACAACCAGGTTGCCCTGAGCAACGGCATAGACGTTGCCATCGATCCCCTTCAGGGGCGCCATCAGCAGGCTGCCGCCGCGCAGACTCTTGGCATTACCGATGGACGATACGGTGATGTCGATGGTCTGCCCCGGCTTGGCGAAGGGTGGCAGCTCGGCATGAATCGACACCGCGGCGACGTTCTTCAACTGGATATTGCCGCCGGCCGGCACCTTGATGCCGAACTGCGCCAGCATGTTGTTGAAGGTTTGCACGGTGAACGGCGTTTGGGTGGTTTGGTCACCGCTGCCATTCAGGCCAACGACCAGGCCATAGCCGATCAGCTGGTTGCTGCGCACACCGTGAATGGTCGCGACATCCTTCAGCCGCTCGGCCTGAGCAGCGCTGCAGAGCATGAGTGAACCCGCGAGTAGAAGCAGTTTTTTCCACATGGCATCAGCTCCGGTCAGAAGGGCCACATCGGGCTCATGAAGAAACGGTCGAGCCAGCCCGGCTGGCTGGCATCGGCAAAGGCGCCGGTGCCCGAGTAGGTGATGCGCGCATCGGCAATACGGGTGGACGGCACGGTGTTGTCGGTGGAGATATCGTCCGCGCGAACCAGACCTGCGATACGCACCAGTTCGTCACCGGTATTGAGCGTCATCCACTTCTCGCCGCGCACGGCAAGGATGCCGTTAGGCAGCACTTCGGAAACGGTAACAGTAATGGAGCCGGACAGGCTGTTGCTCTGCCCTGCCTGGCCAGAGCCGGAGGTGTCGCGCGACGCCTCGTACTCGGCTCCCAGGTTCATCGAGTTGCCGGTCAGAGGGTTGGCCATGGACACCGCGCCGCCAAACAGCGAGCCGAGACCTATGTTCGCGCTGCTGTCCTTCGAGAGTTTCGACGTCGCGTTCTTGCTGGCCTGGGTCCGCTCGTTGAGGGTAATGGTGATGATGTCACCAACCCGATGAGCCTTGCGGTCGTCGTAGAGGTTGGTTTCAAAGCCCGCCTGGTAGATCGCGCCATTGTTCTGCGCAGCCGGCAACGGCGTGCGTGGCAGCACCGGCGCGTAGTACGGATCGTTCGGTTTCGGCGCAGGAGCAACACATCCGACCAGCGCCAGGGCAGAAGACATCGAAACAACAATCAACAAACGGCTCATAAACACCTCAAGCCATGACAGGCCATCGAAACTACAGCGGGGGGACGTGGTGCCTACCCGCAAACAACGGCAAACCCGCGATCAGAGCTGCTGCGTCACGAACGACAGCATCTGGTCCGCGGTGGAAATGACCTTGGAATTCATCTCGTAGGCGCGCTGAGTGGTGATCATGTTCACCAGCTCCTCAACGACGCTGACGTTGGAGTTTTCCAGGGTGTTCTGCAGCACGGTGCCCAGACCATTGAGCCCCGGCGTGCTGACCTGCGGCGCGCCGCTGGCAGCGGTCTCGAGGAACAGGTTGCTGCCCATGGCTTGCAGACCGGCCGGGTTGATGAAGTCGGCGGTCTGGATGTTGCCGATGATCTGCGGCTGCGGATTGCCCACGGTGGTCACCGAGACGGTGCCGTCCTCACCAACGGTGAAGGTCTGGGTTTCCGGCGGAACAACGATGGCGGGCTCCAGCGCATAGCCATTGGAGGTCACCAGCTGGCCATCGGAACTCAGATGGAAACTACCGTCTCGGGTGTAGGACACGGTGCCATCGGGCAGCAGCACCTGGAAGAAACCACGCCCATTGATGGCCATGTCCAGCGGCTGCTCAGTGGTTTGCAGGCTGCCGGTGGTGAAGATTTTCTGCGTACCGGTGATGCGTACACCGGTACCCAGCTGCAGGCCGGACGGCAGTTCGCTGTCCTGGCTGGACTGGCCGCCGGGCTGACGACGGATTTGATAGAGCAGATCCTGGAACTCGGCACGGTCGCGCTTGAAGCCGGTCGTGGAAACGTTGGCCAGGTTGTTGGAAATGGTCGTCAGGTTCATGTCCTGAGCGGACAGACCCGTCTTGCTGACCCAAAGTGCTGGAAGCATGAGCTTTCTCCTCGTGCGCCGCCGGCGCTACGCTATTAGCTGAGTTGCAGTACGCGCGCCATGGCAGCCGCATCATCTTCGGCGGTGCGCATCATCTTTACGTGCAGTTCGAACTGGCGGGACAGCGCCAGGATGGAAGTCATTTCGGAAACCGCGTTCACGTTGCTCGTTTCGAGAAAGCCCGACACGACCCGTACGTTCCCGTCCGCCTCTACCGGCTGGCCACTCTTGAGTCGGATCAGGCCATCGGTTCCCTTTTCCAGCTGTTGCGGATCGGGATTGACCAGCTTGATGCGGTCCACGGTAACCACGATGTTCGGATCCTCACCCAAGGCGCGGATGCTGATGGTGCCGTCATGGCCGACATCCACCTTTTCCTCGGGCGGAATGGCGATCGGCCCGCCATTGCCCATCACCGGCATGCCATCGGCGGTGCGCAACATGCCCAGCACGTCAATATTCAGGCTGCCGGTACGGACATAAGCCTCGCTCCCATCCGGAGCCTGCACGGCGATCCAGCCCTGCCCTTCGACGGCCACATCCAGATCCCGACCGGTCTCCTGCAAGGTCCCCGGAGTAAAATCTGTGCCCGGACGCTCCGACATCGCATAGACGCGCGCCGGATGGCTGTCGCCGAAAACCTGCATCGCGCGGGCCTGCTCGAAGTCACGGCGAAAACCGGTAGTGGAAATGTTCGCCAGATTGTTGGCATGAGCCTGCTGGGCCCGCGCGTTCTGGCTGGCACCGGTCATGGCCACGTAGAGCATCTTGTCCATCGACTTCTCCGAGACGCGAGTTTGACACTTGCGATTCTGTTGATGACGAAAATGCAAGGCGCGTGCCACAGGCCCAGCTGGAGTCCAAGGCACTGAAATGAAACGGTTTCCTGGAAAAGAAGAAGGCCCTGACGGGCCTTCTTTCAAGAGAGCGGCGGAATACTGCCGTCAGCGGCAACGCGCATTGCCGCTCATGCTCAGCGCAGGTTGATGATGGTCTGGGTGATCGCGCTTTCGGTTTCGATGGTCTTGGCGTTGGCCTGATAGTTGCGTTGGGCAACGATCAGGTTGACCAGCTGGTCCGACAGTTCGACGTTGGAATCCTCCAGCGCGCCAGCCTGCAGCGCGCCCAGGGTGCCGGAACCCGGCGTGCCGACCACCGGCTCGCCCGACTCGAAGGATTGCACCCACTGCGTCTTGCCCACCGGGGTCAACCCCTGCACGTTGGCGAAGTTGGCGAGGATGATCTGACCCTGCACCTTGGACTGACCGTTGGTGTAACGCGCGAAGACTACACCACTATCGTCGATTTCCAGGCTCGCCAGCTCGCCAGTGGTGTAACCATCCTGGGCCACGCTGTTGACCGCGAAGGAACTGGCGAACTGGGATGATTTGGAGAAATCGAACACAATCCCGTCCGGGTTGGCCAGCGCGCCATTGGCCGACCAGGTCGCAGGCGTGCCTCCATCGGAAATCGCCGGCACCCAGCCGTTCGGATTGGTCGCACTGGCGCTGTTCAGGGTGACCTTGAGGTCAGGTCCGACCGAGAAGGGACCGGACTCGGGGTTCGCGATACCGGTCAGGGCGCCGGACGAGTTGAACGTCAGGCCCATGACATAGGGCTGCGGCGGTTCCTGGCCAGGGTTGGCCGGGTTGCGACCGTCGATCAGCACCTTCATGTCCCAGCTGTTGGCTCCGGTCTTGACGAAATACTGCGTCAGGACGTGAGCGTTGCCCTGCGAGTCATAAACGCTCACCGAGGTGGAGTTGTTGTAGGTGGTCGGATCGGTCGGGTTGAAAGTGGCATCGGCTGCCTCACGCGCCGCAGTTACCGTGGCTGGCAATGCCGCTGCCGCGTTACCGGCCGTCGTGCCGACCGCCTGCGCGAGAGGCGCGGCATAGGCCTGGGCAGCTGCGATCTCTTCAGCTATTGCCGTGGCAGGATCGATGCCTTCGTTCGCGTAGTATTCGGCCGTGCGGGTTGCCAGCTCAGTGTCGTACGCGGGGGTGTAGGCCGCCTGGTAAGCCTCGTCGACAATTCCGTCATAAGTCGTCTGCCAGGTAACCGGCGACTTCAGCGTGGAGTTCAGGTTGAACGCGGTATTGATCTGGCTGGTCGCCTTCGGCTCCTGGTTGGTGGTCTGGATCTGAAGATCACCCACCACACCGTTCTGCAGGTTGCCGTTGCCATCCACCGGGAAGCCCTGCAGCTTGTAGCCGAAGTTGTCGACCAGGAAGCCTTCGCGGTCGGTGCCGAAGTAACCGGCGCGGGTATAGCTCACCGCCCCGTTGTTGCTGACCTGGAAGAAGCCGTTGCCGTTGATCGCCAGGTCCAGCGCATTCTGCGTGTAGTTGATGTTGCCCTGGTTGAACTGCTGGGAAATGTTGGACATCAGCACGCCGCTGCCCTGCGGGTTCTTGCCCGTGCCGAGGACGGACGCCGCGTAGACGTCGGAAAACTCCGCGCGCGATTGCTTGAAGCCCACGGTGCCGGCGTTGGCGATGTTGTTACCAGTAACGTTGAGGTCCTTGCTCGCGGCACGCAGGCCGCTCAGACCGATATTGAAGGACATGGAATTACTCCTTTGCCGAGGTGCCGGCGGTTATTGTCCGATGATCTGGACCTGGGAGAGGCCGATGCTGCCGATACCGGCAAGGTTGAGCATCAGCTCCCCGCCGTTCTGCCCAAGCGTGACGCTGTCGACGTTCGCCGGCAGCAAGGTGTAAAGCCCTTTGGTTTCGCCCTGATAGGTAGCCTGCGCCTCGAAGCGATAGGTACCAGGCGGCAAGACATTGCCACTGGCATCTTTGCCATCCCACATGAAGGACACGTTGCCGGCTTGCTGCTGGCCCATGTTCACGCGCGCGACCGAAGCACCCGTGCTGTCGTAGATATTCACGAAGACGTTGCTGCTGGAGGTCGGCAATACCAGGCTCGCCTTGAAGGTTTCGCTGGTATCGACAACTGCCTTGTCAGTCGGCACGATGACCTTGCGCCCTACCAGCGACGAGGCCTGCAGCGCCTGGGACGATTGGTAGCCGGACAGGATCGTCTGCATGCTCGAGTTGAGCTTCTCGACGCCTTCCACGGTGCTGAACTGCGCCAGCTGACCGATGAACTCGCCGTTTTCCTGCGGCTCCAGCGGGTTCTGGTTGTTCAACTGGGCCACCAGCAACTCAAGAAACTCGTTCTTGCCGAGGTCGTTACCCTTGGCTTCGCGCTTTTCGCCGAACTGGTACTGATCCAGTATCGAGCCGGTTCCACCGACGCCGTTCGTAGTGCTCATAATTGCGCTCTCGTAACTATCACTGACCCAGCGTCAGCACTTTCTGCAACATGGTCTTGGCCGTGTTCATCAGCTCGGCGTTGGTCTGGAAGGCACGACTGGCCGAAATCATGTCGGCCATCTCTTCCACCACGTTGACGTTCGGGTAATAGACGTAACCGGCCTCGTCGGCAGCCGGATGATTGGGCTCGTAGCGGGCCTGCAGCTCGCTCTGGTCCTCGACTACACCCAGCACCTGAACACCAACCCCGGCCTGGTCCTGACCGGCGAACAGCGACTGGTCGGGCTGACCGTTGGCCTGTTGGAAGACCGTAGCGAATACCGGATGACGCGCCCGGTAGGTCTGATCGACGCTTGACGAAACGGTCTCGGCGTTGGCGATGTTGCTGGAAATGGTGTTCAGCCGAGTGCTCTGGGCACTCATGCCGCTGCCGGCAATGTTGAAAACGCTGCTAAGAGACATGAGACACTCCTTTATTCGCCGCGCAGGGCGCTCATCAGCCCTTTGAACTTGCTATTGAGCAGGGTGAAGCTCGCCTGGAAGTCCACAGCGTTCTTCGCGTAGTTGGATTGCTCGATCTGCAGATCGACGGTGTTCTGATCGAGGGACGGATGCGCCGGCGTGCGAAAGCGCAGCGAGGCATCAGCGATCTCCAGCCCCTCGGCGGCAATGTGCCTTTCACTGGTCCGGGCGACGCCGAAGCCGCCCTGGCTACGAGCAGATTGCTCGGCGAGCACGCTGCTGAAATCCAGATCACGGGCCTTGTAGTTGGGGGTATCGGCGTTGGCGATGTTGTTGGCCAGCACCTCTGCACGCTGGGAGCGAAAGCCCAGCGCCTTTTCGTGGATGCCAAGTGCCTTGTCGAAACTAATGCTCATGTCTGGCCCTCTGCCGGATACAAGTCTGCTTGCGCAAACTCCAGCAAAGCTCATGCCATCAAAGACAAATCGCTGATTTTCAAGGACTTTCAACCTGGCGGTATCGCCGGTCGCGTCAAAAGCGGCAAGCCGTTACCGCTTTATTGCCGCAGACCGCCACCTTGCATGACGGTTTTCTGCCGCCAAGTGAGGCTCACTTGGCCTTGTAGATGATGCCTGGGCTGCACTGAATCATCTGGTACAGCTCGGGAAGACCATTGAGCGCTTCGGACGCGCCAAGGAAGAGATAGCCACCTGGTCGCAACGTCGCGTGAATACGCTTGAGGATGTCCTTCTTCACATCGGCGGAGAAATAGATCAGCACGTTGCGACAGAACACGATGTCGAACTTGCCCAGTGCCGCATAGCTATCCAGCAGGTTCTGCACCCTGAACTCGACTCGCGATCGGATGGCGGGCTTGACCGCCCACCGACCCGGCGCCTTGACATCGAAGTAGCGCTGCAGGCGATCCGAGGACAACCCACGGGCAATCGCCAGGCTGTCGTACTCCGCCGCTTTGGACGCTGCCAGCATTGCCCCGGACAGCTCCGTTGCGACGATCTGGATGCCCGTCTTTGGCTGACTCGGATTGCTGCGCTCGTACTCGTCGATCGCCATGGACAGCGAATAAGGCTCCTGCCCGGACGAGCAGGCTGCCGACCAGATACGCAGACGCTGCCCGGAACCGGCCTTGAGCATCTCTGGCAGCACGCGGCTCTTCAGCACCTCGAACGGATAGGTATCACGGAACCACAGCGTTTCGTTGGTCGTCATCGCGTCGACAACCGCTTCGCGCAAACCGCTGCGTGGCTGCGCCTGAATCTTTCTGACCAGATCACCAAGCGTCTTGATGCCCTGCTGTTCCATCAGCTTGTTCAGGCGGCTGGATACCAGATACTGCTTGTTGCTGCCCAGCAGGATGCCGCATGTCTTTTCAAGAAATACCCGGAACTGCTCGAAATCCAGATCGACTGACACCAATAAAGCCTCACCATCATGAGAGGAGCTAGCCTCAGTTTGCATCCGCCTGCCTGATCCGCTCGGCCACCCGAGCAGCAAGATCATCAGGCTGGAACTTGGCGAGGAAATCATCCGCCCCCGCTCGCTTCACCATGTTCTGGTTGAACACACCGGAAAGGGAAGTATGCAGGAGTATATGCATTGCATGCATGCGCGGATCGTGTCGCACCTCGGTAGTCAGGGTATAGCCATCCATTTCCGGCATTTCAATATCGGAAATCATCATCAGAAACTCTTCCGCCGGATTCTTGCCCTCGTCGGCCATCCGCTTCAGATAATTGAGTGCCTCGCGGCCATCGTTGAGCTTGACGACCTCGATACCAATGTTCTCCAAGCAGCGGGTAATCTGCTTGCGCGCCACCGACGAGTCATCCACAACCAGGACGCGACACGACAGCGCCTTGGCGCGAGTATCGTCGTCCACCACTTCCGGCGAAACCTCTTCCGAGGTAGGTGCAACTTCCGCCAGCACCTTCTCGACGTCGATGATTTCCACCAGCTTGTTGTCGATGTGCGTCACAGCGGTCAGGTAATGATCGCGCCCAGCACCGCGCGGAGGAGGCAGAATGGCCTCCCAGTTCAGATTGACGATCCGCTCGACAGAACTCACCAGAAAACCCAGCGTCCTGTTGTTGTATTCGGTGATTACTGCGAACGAATTTTCAAGATTCATCAGCGCCGACTTACCGGTCGCTAGCGAAAGATCCAGGATCGGCAGCGTGCTACCGCGGATGCTGGCCACACCACGAACCACTCGACCACACTTGGGCATGATCGTCAGGCGCGGGCACTGCAGCACTTCCCGCACCTTGAAAACGTTGATGCCATAGAGCTGCTCGCCATCGAGGCGAAACAGCAACAGCTCCAGACGGTTCTGTCCCACCAATTGGGTACGCTGGTTAACCGAATCCAATACACCGGCCATGCCAGTTCCTCTCTGCTTGCAGATTACGGGGCCGAACGATTCAGACGCGGCACGCCCCTTGCTTAGGTTGGGATATGAACGTCCTTATGACCATTTTCCGACGCGCCGATCTGGCGCTGTGCCGGATTGCGCTGCTACTACTACTTTGCGCGACGGGCTCACTCGCCCACGCGTCAACCATGTCACATCCTGAACAGCTTATCGACGTGACCGAGCAGTTTCTTGAGCGCACGGTTGGCGAGTATTTGATCCGCAGCGCAATCACCGCCCGGCATGAGATCAGCGTCAATCGATTGGACCCTAGGCTGCGCCTCAACCCTTGCGATCAGCCGCTCGCCGCCAGCCTTGGCGGAACCACCGCTCCCGTTGGACGTGTCACGGTAAGGGTAAGTTGCGAAGGCAGCAGCCCGTGGTCGGTTTTCGTACCGGCGCAGGTGCGCCTGTATCGCGAGGTGATCGTCGCAAACAGATCCCTTCTACGCGACACCGTGCTGAGCCAAGCGGATGTCAGCCTCGCCGAGCGGGATGTGTCCGCGCTCAATCAAGGCTATCTGACCCGAATGGACGAGGCCCTGGGCAACAAGCTTACCCGCCCCGTGCAACCCGATCAGGTGATCACACCCAATCAGCTGGAGATGGCCAAGGTTGTCCGCAAGGGGGATCAGGTCGTCATCACGGCCAAGACGGGTTCGATCAGCGTACGCATGCCCGGCGAGGCAATGGCTGATGGCGCTCCGGGCAAGCAGATTCCTGTCAAGAATCAGCGTTCGGGCCGCACGATCAAGGCCAGAGTAACCGGCCCCGGCCAGGTGGAGGTCGCGATGTAACCGGGATTCAACAGTTTTCCGATGTGTACCCAGGAAAAAAACGCTAAAGTTTCCATCACTGTTGCCGAACACATGGCAAGCGTCCTGATTCCTTCGAGGTTTGCATCATGGTCATCGACTTCAATCGGCCCAACAGCCCACTGAATGCCCCCAGCGGGCGCAACGGTGTGCAAGGTAGCGAACGCGCAGCCAACCCGCAGCAAGGGCCGGCAAGCGAGGCAACGAAAACCAACACCGTCAGCGGCAATGCCAGCGACACCGTTCAACTGAGCCCTGAAGCTCAACGCCTGCAGCAAGCGGCCGACAAATTGGCTGATCAACCCGCTGTAGACCAAGAGCGCGTAGAAAAACTGAAAGCAGCGATTGCAGACGGCTCTTATAAAGTCGACAACCAGCGCGTAGCAGCCAAGCTGCTGGCGTTCGAGACGCAACGCTGAGCCTGAGCCCGACTAACGCGACCAAGCCCAGAGACCGAAATGCACGAAACAGCCCTGCTTGAGCAGCTAACCGAAGATATCGGCATTGCACACCAACTCCTTGAGCTTATCGATGAGGAGTTTGCTGCTCTGGGCAACCGTGATCTTGCTGGGCTTGAAGCGATCCTGACAAAAAAGCAGCCTTTGCTGGCACTGCTCGGCCAGCATGGCGCCCAGCGCAGTCAGTGGCTGACCGGACAACAACTGACACCTGATCGCAATGGCCTGCAGGCCGCAGTCAGTGGCTCACCGAGCGGCGAGACCATTCTCGAACAAGCCCGCACGCTCGAAGCCGAACTGGAAAGCTGCCGTAGCGCCAACGAGCGCAATGGCCGGCTGATACGCGCCAACCAGAGCGCCTTGGGTAGCATGCTGCACATACTCCAGGGCAAGGACGATACTCCCGACCTGTATGACAATCGAGGCGGAGCGTCCAAGAGCAAGCAGCAACGACCTCTCAGCCAAGCCTGACGATAGACCGCTACAAGGACGCCACGCGATGGTGATAACAATGCGCCGGAGAACACCGGACCGTGTCTAACTTATTTTTTGGTGACGAGGGCCCGCAACCGCCCAAGGTACTGACGGCACCGCTAGAGATCTACGCCAATCTGCGTCCCCTGCTGGATAACAATATTCCCCTGACACTGCGCTTCCACGAGCGCAGCCAGCGATACCAGAGTTATCTGGTCGAGATGAACCGCGAAACCGGCTGGATCGCCCTCGACGAGCTTATCCCCAACGATGGCGAGAGACTGCTCCTGCAGGGCGAAGCCGTTCATGTCGAAGGCTTCTACGAAGGCGCGCGCATCTTCTGGACAAGCCAGCAAGACGTGCATCTTGGAGAAATAGATGGGGCACGTTGCTACTGGATCCCTACCCCTGCCGAACTGACCTATCATCAGCGCCGCAACGCTTATCGCGCGCAGCTGAAGGAGCTTGCCGTCACCGCCCAGCTAGGCGGCGCAGCGGTACGAAATGCATTGGAAGGCCGCCTGCTCGATATCTCCGCAACGGGCTGTAAACTGAGCATCAAAGGCAATCAGGGTAATCTGCAGACAGGCCAGGTTTATGAACTGGCCGCCAAGCTCCCGATCGGAACCATTCAGACGGAAGTCGAACTCCGCCACCTGGTGGTCGATGAAAAGCTGGATATGACCATGTGCGGGCTGCGCTTCCACCGCCTTAGCGGATTGACCCAACGGCAGATCGAACGATTGGTCTACCAGCTACAGCGCGATGCACGCCGCGACAATACCAACTCGCCATTCGGCTAATCATCTACCGCACCCTAGCTACCCCACCAACTAGCCCTGCAGCGCTTGCCAGCTGGCGAGCCGCCCGCTGCGGCTTTGCCTCGTCATGCAGGCTTTGATGGCGTCCCAGGCGAGGTTCGAACTCACAACCTTCCCCTTAGGAGGGGGATGCTCTATCCAATTGAGCTACTGGGACTGATTGCGCGGCCGGCATGTTAGCGAGCCAGATGCGCTTTGTCATGTCGTTCGTGGGGCCAACGCTGCTCACCCGCCACCTTCGGAACCCTGTCTCGGCCGGGATTTGTCATCATGCAAATTGCATTGGTCGCGGCGTGCATCCGTGCAAAGCGCAAGCTCGCCTCTGACACATTCCAACCTAAGCCATTGATTTTAAAGGACTTAAAAGCAATTCAGGCTTGGCACAGCGCGTGCAATATGAAAGGCAATCAAATGTGACGCGAAGGATGACGCTCATGATCAAGCCGGTTTCCCTCCTGAGTACTGGATTCGCACTGGCCGCGCTGGCGGCGATGCAAATGCCAGCAGCCGAACCGCAAGCGCATCAATACGAGCCCACCCCGCAAGTTTCCACTCAGCGCGTGCAGTTCGCTGAAAAGGCCCAGATCACGACCCTGAGCGCCACCCAGGGCAGCACATTGGCTCAGCCGCAACGCTGGGTCTTTTAAGGGATTGGATTTTGAGCGGATCGTTCCGCAAAGGAGATATTCATGTCCAAGTTCGCATTGACTTGCCTACTGCTCACCGCGGCCTGTGTGTATGGCGCATTCGCAGAAATACAGGAGCCGGGCGCGCTAGCTGCCGCTTGCAAGGCGGGCATCGGAGTCTTTGGGACGCTGTTCCTGATAGCCCTGATGATTGGGCGCAAAATAAAGTTCGATCCGGTACTGCGTTGATTCATCCCCGCTGTGGAAAATGGACTGCATCACAGTAAAGGCACTTTGATAGCACAACCACTTTACTAATCACCGATTCGTCGTACAATTGGCGCCATGAAGCCGTCTTCTATTTTTTCCCTTGGTCGACGGAACAGCGAGTACTGGTGGTTGTCAGACCGGTGACTACCCCGGCAATACGCCAGCACGCCCACCTGACTAACCGGTTAATTATGCGCCCTATGAAACAGGCAGTTTATTCCAGCCGCACGGCTGACAAATTCGTGGTTCGGCTTCCCGATGGCATGCGCGAACGCATAGCTGAGGTAGCGCGTAATCATCACCGCAGCATGAACTCGGAAATCATCGCCCGCTTGGAGCAAAGCCTGCTGCAGGAAGGCGCTCTGGACGACGATCTGAGCATGCGTTTGGACAGTCCTGAGCTGTCACTGCATGAACGAGAGCTGCTCCAGCGTTTCCGTCAGCTGGCTCACCGACAGCAGAATGCCTTGATCGCGCTGATCGCTCAGGATACCGAGCTCGCCAAGGAAGACTGACAGCAACTGGACAGGGGCGTGACAGGCCCCTGTCCATGCATCCACGGCCTCACCTGGCCAGCACCCTCCCCTCCCCCCGCCGCACCCCTTCTATCTGCCTGCCTCCCCAGCCAACCAAGCCGCTTGGCACGAAGCCACCGCTTGCATGATGGCAATGCCCGATGAAAAAGCACTGACGCAGGAGCCGCCATCAGCGACCGCGCATCGGGCGGACACTGACCATTCGACTGCTTGATCGGAAGGGAAAGAGGTGAACAAGGTCACCTCAGACGCACCTCAGAAAGAGGCCGCCTGAGGAACACAGGACATGCGGCGCTAGCCGACGAAGTTGAGGAGCACGCCTGCGGCTACCGCAGAGCCAATGACGCCCGCCACGTTTGGCCCCATGGCATGCATCAACAGGAAGTTCTGCGGATTAGCCTCCAGACCAACCTTATTCGAAACGCGCGCCGCCATCGGCACGGCCGAAACACCGGCGGAACCGATGAGCGGGTTGATTTTGTTCTGGCTGAAGCGATTCATCACCTTGGCCATGAAAATGCCCGCCGCCGTACCGCCACAGAAGGCCACCATCCCCAAGACCAGAATCCCCAGCGTCTTCATTTGCAGAAACGCTTCGGACGACAGCTTCGAACCCACCGTCAGGCCCAGCGCAATGGTGACGATATTGATCAGCGCGTTGCGCGACGTATCGGCCAGACGATCCACAACGCCGCATTCGCGCAGCAGGTTGCCGAAAGCGAACATGCCCACCAGGGGCGCCGCATCCGGCAGCAACAAGCCAACCAGAATGCAGAGGACCAACGGAAAAACGATTTTCTCCGCCTGGCTGACATGGCGCAGCTGCATCATGACGATGGCACGCTCTTCCTTGGTGGTCAGCGCACGCATGATCGGAGGTTGTATCAGCGGAACCAGCGCCATGTAGGAATAAGCCGCCACGGCAATCGGCCCCAACAGTTCAGGCGCAAGCTTGGAGGTCACGAAGATCGACGTCGGGCCGTCCGCACCGCCGATGATCGCGATGGAGGCCGCCTCACGCAGCGTGAACTCCATTCCCGGGATTCCCAGCGCAGTCAGCGCCAGCGCACCGAGCAGGGTGGCGAAGATACCGAACTGGGCTGCCGCCCCGAGCAACAGCGTCTTCGGATTGGCCAGCATCGGACCGAAATCGGTCATTGCTCCGACACCCATGAAGATCAGCAACGGAAACACGCTGGTCGGCAGGCCGACCTCATAGAACAGGTGCAGGATGCCAGCTCCCTCACCCATGTTCGCCACCGGGATGTTCGCCAGGATGCCGCCGAAACCGATCGGAATCAGCAACAGCGGCTCAAAACCCTTGCGGATCGCCAAATAGATCAGCCCCAGGCAGACGAGGATCATCAGCGCCTGCCCGGGCTCGAGGTGATAAAGACCGGTTCCCTGCCACAGCTTGAGCAACTTATCCATGCGACTCCCCTTAAGCGATGCTCAACAAGCTGTCGCCGACCGAAACCGCGTCGCCAACCTTGACGTTGACCGAGGCAACGGTACCGGCCTTGAACGCACGGATCTCGGTTTCCATTTTCATGGCCTCGAGAATCACCACCAGGTCACCCTCCTGAACGAGCTGCCCAGGCTGCACCAATACCTTGAATATGTTGCCGGCCAGCGGTGCTGCCTGCGGCTCGCCACCAGACGGAACGGCTGCTGCAGTCGAACCGGCACTGGCGGCGCTGGTCGCAGGATCCGCACCGAGCGGCTTGATGCCTTCGATGTCACCCCCCTCGTTGACCTGCACGACGAACGACTTGCCATTGACCTCGACGGTGTACACCTCGGGCTTGCCCGGCTCGCGCGCCGGCAGCTCGCTGCCGGTGGGTGCCGGCTCGAACGCCGAGGGATTGCCGCGATTCTCGAGGAACTTAAGACCAATCTGCGGGAACAATGCATAGGTCAGGACATCATCGATGGCATCCTCGGCCAGCTTGATGTTTTTCTCGCGGGCCAACCCTTCGAGCTCGGCCGTCAAACGCTGCATCTCCGGCTGCAAAAGATCGGCGGGACGGCAAGTGATGACCTCTGCGCCGTCGAGCACGCGTGCCTGCAATTCGGCGTTGAAAGGAGCAGGCGCTGCGCCGTACTCGCCCTTGAGTACACCGGCAGTTTCCTTGGTGATGGACTTGTAGCGCTCACCGGTGAGCACGTTGATCACCGCCTGGGTGCCAACGATCTGCGAGGTCGGGGTTACCAGCGGGATGAAGCCCAGATCCTCGCGCACGCGCGGAATCTCAGCCAGCACCTGATCGAACTTGTCCTGGGCGCCCTGCTCCTTGAGCTGGCTTTCCATGTTGGTGAGCATGCCGCCCGGCACCTGGGCGACCAGGATGCGCGAATCGACGCCTTTGAGGTTGCCCTCGAACTTCGCGTATTTCTTGCGCACCTCTCGAAAGTAGGCGGCAATCTCTTCCAGCAGCTCCAGGTCCAGCCCGGTGTCGCGCTCGGTACCTTGGAACATGGCCACCACCGACTCGGTCGGCGAATGACCATAAGTCATTGACAGCGAGGAGATGGCAGTGTCGACATTGTCGATACCGGCTTCCACCGCCTTGAGAATAGCCACCGAGGACAAGCCGGCAGTGGCGTGGCACTGCATATGGATCGGGATGGCCAGGCTGGCCTTCAGGCGCGAGACCAGTTCGAACGCCGTATAGGGGGTGAGGATGCCGGCCATGTCCTTGATCGCCACGGAGTCGGCGCCCATATCTTCGATCTGCTTCGCCAGATCGACCCACATCTCCAGGGTGTGCACCGGGCTGGTGGTGTAGGAAATGGTGCCCTGGGCGTGCTTGCCGTGCTGCTTCACCGCACGCAGTGCCGTTTTCAGATTACGTGGATCGTTCATCGCATCGAACACGCGGAACACGTCGACGCCGTTGACCGCAGCGCGCTCGACAAACTTCTCCACCACATCGTCGGCATAGTGGCGATAGCCCAGCAGGTTCTGCCCACGCAACAGCATTTGCTGGCGCGTGTTGGGCATGGCTTTCTTCAACTCACGGATGCGCTCCCACGGATCCTCGCCGAGGTAGCGGATACAGGCATCGAACGTTGCTCCACCCCAGCTCTCAACCGACCAGAACCCGACCTGATCGAGCTTGGCGGCTATCGGCAACATGTCCTCTAGCCGGACGCGGGTGGCCAGAATGGACTGATGGGCATCACGCAGCACCACATCGGTGATACCAAGCGGCTTTTTAGCAACTGTCATGGAAGGAACTCCCTTTCCAGAGTCAACCGCGGCGCGCGCGGTGTTGATGAATCGCGGCCTGGATGGCTGCAAGAATGTCCGCGTCTGTTTCAGCACCGGCATGCGGTGCAGGCGCAGCCTGAGGCGCCGGAGCACTTACGAAGCGACCGGTCAGATACGACATCAGGCGAATGCAAAGGATCAACAGAACGAGGAATGCGAAGACGAAACCGATGCCGAATAGCATGAGTTCGACGCCTTCGAGCAGGAGTTGGCTGGGGGTCATCGGGAGTTCCCTTGTCAGCAGCTCAAGCTGCTTGTTATTCGCTGCGTTAGTTCGGACACGTTCCGCGACACGCGAAACGGCCGAACCTTAGCCCGAAACAACGAAACAAGGCAAACCCCAACACGACGCGAAAAGCGCCGCTACAGCAGAAAAATTGTCGCCAATCCGAGGAAAATGAAGAAACCGCCACTGTCGGTCATGGCCGTGATCATCACGCTGGCCCCCATCGCCGGATCGCGCCCCAGTCGCGCCAGCGTCATCGGAATCAGCACGCCCATCAGCGCCGCGAGCAGCAGATTCAAGGTCATCGCAGCTGTCATCACGACGCCCAGAGACCAGCTACCGTAAAGCCACCAGGCCACGGCGCCTATCACGCCACCCCACACCAGACCATTGACCAGACCGACCCCGACCTCCTTGCGCAACAGGCGCACGGTGTTCCCAGTGCCCACCTGATCCAGCGCCATGGCGCGTACGATCATGGTGATCGTCTGGTTGCCGGAGTTGCCGCCGATGCCTGCGACAATTGGCATCAGCGCAGCCAGCGCCACCAGCTTCTCGATCGAGCCATCGAACAGGCCGATCACTCGCGAAGCGACGAATGCAGTGACCAGGTTGACCGCCAGCCAGGCCCAACGGTTGCGCACGGACTTCCAGACCGAAGCGAAGATATCTTCCTCCTCGCGCAGACCGGCCATGTTGAGGACTTCGCTTTCGCTCTCCTCGCGGATCAGGTCGACCATCTCGTCGATGGTCAGGCGCCCGATCAGCTTGCCTCCCTTGTCGACGACCGGTGTCGAAACCAGGTCGTAGCGCTCGAACGCCTGAGCCGCCTCGTAGGCGTCTTCGTCAGGATGGAAGGTGACCGGGTCGCTGGCCATTACCTCGGCGACCTGCTTGTCCGGATCGTTGACCAGGAGCCGCTTGATCGGCAGCACCCCCTTGAGCACACCGTCGTAATCGACCACGAACAGCTTGTCGGTGTGGCCGGGCAGCTCCTTGAGCCGCCGTAGGTAGCGCAGCACGACTTCCAGGCTGACATCTTCGCGGATGGTCACCATCTCGAAGTCCATCAGCGCGCCAACCTGATCCTCCTCGTATGACAAAGCCGAGCGCACACGCTCGCGCTGCTGGGCGTCCAGGCTCTCCATCAGCTCATGAACGACATCACGGGGCAGTTCAGGGGCCAGGTCGGCCAGCTCGTCGGCGTCCATCTCCTTGGCCGCGGCGAGCAGTTCGTGATCGTCCATGTCGGCGATCAGCGTCTCCCGCACCGCATCGGAGACCTCTAGCAGAATGTCGCCATCGCGCTCGGCCTTGACCAGCTGCCAGACGGTCAGGCGCTCTTCGAGCGGCAATGCTTCCAGGATGTGGGCGACGTCCGCAGGGTGCAGCTCGTCGAGCTTGCGTTGCAGCTCGGCAAGGATCTGCCCCTGATCATAATTCTCGGCGGGCTCGACCTGCAGATTGTCCTGCCGGTATTCGCCATCCTCACCGAGGCGATGGCGTTGCAGCAGTTCGACCACCTGCGCCAGGCGGTCCTGCAAGGTCTCTTGTGGCTTTTTTGCTTCTACTTCTGTCATGGCGCACTCCACCCCCGGCCGGGAGCGCGCCGGGGGAATCAATCAATCTTCACGTGATTGGCAAGCGGGAAACTTGAATGGCTACTGGGTAAGTCCATAAGGAAAGGTTGTTCCACAGACCCATAGGGGCAGATGCGGCAATCATACCATCGCCGCGGCGCGCCGGACGTGCTCAAGTACAGCCCTTTCGGGCAACTTGCACACAGACACGTCAGCAGCATGGACCGCGACTTTTCTGTCGACGCCTTCACGGCGCAATGAGACACGGATGTACGGACAGCTTTTATTGAGTAGCCTGCAAGGCGCTTGTTCAGTCAAGGAGGACGACAATGAAAATGTGGGTGATCTGCACTGGCCTGCTTTTGCTGGCGAATCCGGCGTTTTCCGCAAGCGTGTTTCGCTGCGTCGATACCGCGGGGCACGTCACTTTCAGTCAGCAGGGCTGCCCCACGGACCAGAGCAGCGAGCGACAACAGGCGGTCAACCCGAAGCCCAGCTCCGACGAGACCGTGCGCATGGCCACGACCGCCAGCAGTACGAATCACGGACGCAAGGTCGGCAACGACGTGGCGGTAGTTGCCGAAAAAGACGACGGGTGCGGCAACAGGGTGACCGGCAGCGAGCGGCGCAGCGCGATCATCAGCAAGAGCATTCGTGCGGGGATGACACGCAGCGACGTGGAAAGCGCGCTAGGCCGACCGGAAAGCACCACAAGCACCAACGGCAGAGACCGCCTGCGCTTTCGGGACGGCAAGGGGCAGGTGCGCACGGTCAGCTTCGATGAACACGGCTGCGTGCTGGGCAAGCGCTAGCTCGCCAAAACGAAAAAGGGCCTGCATCGCTGCAGGCCCTTCTCTTGATTGGCGCACTCAGGAGGATTCGAACCTCCGACCGCTCGGTTCGTAGCCGAGTACTCTATCCAGCTGAGCTATGAGTGCGTAAGTGCTTGATAAACCAGATCACTGCTGGTTGCCCGAGCGACTCGCAAGATGCTAGTCATTCGAATGTGGCGCACTCAGGAGGATTCGAACCTCCGACCGCTCGGTTCGTAGCCGAGTACTCTATCCAGCTGAGCTATGAGTGCGCTGAGCGTGCGCATTATAGGGAGTAAACAATGATGGTCAAGCACTTTGCCGTGGCGCTTTCCATCTGAAAGCAGGCTGACGCAAGAATCAAAAACCCTAGAACGCAAAATGGCGGAGAAGGGGGGATTCGAACCCCCGACACCCTTTTGAGGTGTACTCCCTTAGCAGGGGAGCGCCTTCGGCCACTCGGCCACCTCTCCGCAACACGGGGCGCATCATACCCATCTTTACCCCGTTTGCAAAGCCAAAAATTACAGAAAAATTAGTGGCTTGGTTCCTGATCCTTCTCTTTCTGGATCCGCTGGTAAATCTCCTCGCGATGCACCGCCACCTCCTTGGGCGCATTGACGCCGATACGTACCTGGTTTCCTTTCACACCCAACACAGTGACAGTCACATCGTCACCCACCATCAGGGTTTCTCCTACCCGGCGAGTCAGAATCAGCATTCCTTTCTCCTTAAACGGATTCAGTTCAGTAAACAGTCTGCAAAGATAAATACGGAAAATGTCCCGTAAAACATGAAGCTAGAGCCTTTCACCAGGTATTGACCCGCGCTCGGGAGCCTAAAGTTCCTTTTAGCACGGCCCAATACGACAGAAGGCGCGGACTAGCGCGCCTTCTGCGAATCACTCCGCAGTATTGCCAGCCGGCGCATCCAACTCAAATGCGGTGTGCAACGCACGTACTGCAAGTTCCAGATACTTCTCTTCAATGACAACCGAAACTTTGATTTCGGACGTCGAAATCATCTGGATATTGATGTTTTCCTTGGCCAGCGCCTCGAACATCCGGCTGGCGACGCCCGCGTGCGAACGCATACCGACACCGACGATAGACACCTTGGCGATGTTGGTGTCACCAATGACTTCCCGGGCGCCCATCTCGGCGGCAATCCCTTGCAGCACCTGAAGCGCGTTGTTGTAGTCGTTGCGGTGCACGGTGAACGTGAAATCGGTGGTGTTATCGTGCGCGACGTTCTGCACGATCATGTCCACTTCCACATTCGCGGCGCTGATCGGCCCGAGAATCTTGAACGCTACGCCGGGCGTGTCCGGCACCCCACGGATGGTCAGCTTGGCCTCGTCACGATTGAAGGCGATGCCGGAAATGATGGGCTGTTCCATGGATTCCTCTTCATCAAGGGTAATGAGGGTACCCGGACCCTCCTGAAAGCTGTGCAGTACACGCAGCGGGACACTGTACTTGCCGGCGAACTCAACCGCGCGGATTTGCAGCACCTTGGAGCCAAGGCTGGCCATTTCCAGCATTTCCTCGAAGGTGATCTTGTCCAGACGCTGGGCCTTGGCAACGACGCGCGGGTCGGTGGTATAGACGCCATCCACATCGGTGTAGATCTGACATTCATCGGCCTTCAACGCTGCCGCCAACGCCACGCCGGTGGTGTCGGAGCCACCGCGCCCCAGCGTGGTGATGTTGCCCTTCTCGTCCACACCCTGGAAGCCAGCCACAACGACGACACGCCCCGCCTTGATGTCGCGCTGGATGCGCTGCGCATCGATCTGCAGGATGCGCGCCTTCGTGTGGGCGCTATCGGTGAGGATACGGACCTGATTGCCAGTGTAGGACACCGCCGGAACGCCGCGCTTGATCAGCGCCATGGCCAGCAGGGCGATCGTCACCTGCTCGCCCGTGGACACCATGACGTCCAGCTCGCGCGGAACCGGCTGCTCGCTGATCTGCTTGGCCAGATCGATCAGACGGTTGGTTTCGCCGCTCATTGCCGAGACGACCACGACAATGTCATCGCCACCGTCGCGGAATTTCTTGACCTTTTCGGCCACCTGCTCGATTCGCTCGACGGTGCCGACCGAGGTGCCCCCAAACTTCTGTACGATCAAAGCCATTGTTAGCCGCCTAGAGCCCGCAAAGGGCATTCATTAAACAAACAACCTGCAGATGCCGGAGGCGCCTCCGGCAACTTAATCAAAGTGCCTGCTGAGCAAACGGCAGGGCCAAGGCCAACGCCTCGTCCAGCTTGGCGGCATCGGTACCGCCGCCCTGGGCCATATCCGGGCGACCACCGCCCTTGCCACCTACCGCGGCAGCGGCCTGCCTCATCAGATCCCCGGCCTTCAGGCGCGAGGTCAGGTCCTGCGTCACGCCGGCAACCAGGACGACCTTATCGTCCTGAACCCCGCCAAGCAGAATGACCGCACTGCCCAATTTGTTCTTCAGCTGGTCGACCAGCGCCAGCAACGCCTTGCCGTCGAGCCCATCCTGACGCGCCGCCAGCACGCGGATGCCGTTCACCTCAACCGCCGATGCCGCCAGGTCATTACCTGCAGCGCTGGCGGCCTTGGCCTTGAGCTGCTCGAGCTCCTTTTCCAGCTGACGGTTGCGCTCCAGGAGGCCACCGAGCTTGTCCAACAGATTCTCGCGGCTGCCCTTGACCAGGCTGGCCGCCTCCTTCAGCTGTTCCTCGGCGTCATTGAGGTAGGCCAGCGCCGGTGCGCCAGTTACCGCTTCGATCCGCCGCACGCCAGCGGCCACGCCGCCTTCGCTGGTGATCTTGAACAGGCCGATGTCGCCGGTGCGGTTCACGTGGGTACCACCGCACAGCTCGACGGAAAACCCGCCACCCATGGTCAGCACCCGAACGGTGTCGCCATACTTCTCGCCGAATAGCGCCATTGCGCCCTTGGCCTTGGCGGTATCGATATCGGTTTCCTCGATCTCCACCGCCGAGTTGCGGCGGATCTCGGCATTGACGCGATCCTCCAGTGCGCGGAGCTGCTCCGGTTTGATCGCTTCGAAGTGGCTGAAGTCGAAGCGCAGGCGCTGACTGTCCACCAAGGAGCCCTTCTGGCTCACGTGCTCACCGAGAATTTCACGCAACGCAGCATGCAGCAGGTGGGTCGCCGAGTGGTTGAGCGCCGTAGCCTGGCGCACTGAAGCGTCGACCGTCGCCTCGACCTGCGCGCCGGTGGTCAGCGTGCCGCTGTCGACGATTCCGTGATGCAGGAATGCGCCACCAGCCTTGCTGGTGTCGCGCACATCGAAGCGCAGACCCTGTGCCTCGAGGTAGCCGCAGTCACCGATCTGCCCGCCGGACTCGGCGTAGAACGGCGTCTGATCGAGCACCACGACGCCCTCCTCGCCAGCGCTCAGACTATCGACCAGCATGCCTTGCTTGAACAGCGCCAGAACCTTGCCGCTGCCCGACGTGCCCTGGTAACCGATGAAGCGCGTCTCGCCTTCCACCTTGACCAGGCTGTTGTAGTCCATGCCGAAGGCGCTCGCCGAGCGGGCACGCTCGCGCTGGGCCTGCATCTCGCGCTCGAAGCCCTCTTCATCCAGAGTCAGATTACGCTCGCGTGCGATGTCACCGGTCAGATCGACCGGGAAGCCGTAAGTGTCGTACAGCTTGAACACCACCTCGCCGGGGATGACGCTACCGGCAAGCCCGGCCAGATCCTGCTCCAGGATCTTCAGCCCCTGCTCCAGGGTCTTGGCGAATTGCTCTTCCTCATTCTTCAGCACGCGCTCGATATGCGCCTGCTGTTGCTTGAGTTCGGGGAAGGCGTCGCCCATCTCCGCTACCAGCGCGGCGACGATGCGATGGAAGAAGCTGCCCTTGGCGCCGAGCTTGTTGCCATGGCGGCAGGCGCGGCGAATGATGCGGCGCAGCACGTAGCCACGGCCTTCGTTGGACGGCGTCACGCCATCGGCGATGAGGAAGCCGCAGGAACGGATATGGTCGGCAACGACCTTCAGCGAAGCCTGGCCTTCGTTGGCGCAGCCGATGGCGTCCGCCGCCGCGTTCAGCAGGCTCTGGAACAGGTCGATTTCATAGTTCGAATTGACGTGCTGGAGCACGGCGCTGATGCGCTCCAGGCCCATGCCGGTGTCGACGCTCGGTGCCGGCAACGGGTGCAGTACACCGTCCGCGGTGCGGTTGAACTGCATGAACACGTTGTTCCAGATCTCGATGTAGCGGTCGCCGTCTTCCTCCGGCGAACCGGGCGGGCCGCCCCAGATGTGTTCGCCGTGGTCGAAGAAGATCTCGGTGCAGGGACCGCAAGGGCCGGTATCACCCATCGCCCAGAAATTGTCCGAAGCGTAGGGCGCGCCCTTGTTGTCACCGATGCGCACCATGCGCTCGGCCGGCACGCCGACTTCCTTGGTCCAGATGTCGTAGGCCTCGTCATCGGTGGCATAGACCGTCACCCAGAGTTTCTCCTTGGGCAGGTTCAGCCACTTGTCGCTGGTCAGAAACTCCCAGGCGTAGTGAATCGCGTCGCGCTTGAAATAATCGCCGAAGCTGAAATTGCCGAGCATCTCGAAGAAGGTGTGGTGACGCGCGGTGTAGCCGACGTTTTCCAGGTCGTTGTGCTTGCCGCCGGCACGTACGCACTTCTGGCTGGTGGTGGCACGGGTATAGGCGCGCTTCTCCAGGCCGAGGAAGCAGTCCTTGAACTGGTTCATGCCGGCGTTGGTGAACAGCAGGGTCGGGTCGTTCGCCGGAATCAGCGAACTGGAGGCCACGCGAGTGTGGCCCTTCTCTTCGAAGAAGCGGAGGAAGGCTTCACGGATTTCTGCGCTTTTCATAGATTTCTTCCAGAGGACTGCGGCCGAACGGCTGCAAAACGACACGGCGAGGCGGGACCACCGAAAGCCGGTTCGCAACTATCCAACGGATAGCCGGCAAAGGGCCGCATTATATCGGGCCTGCGCGCCGGGTATAGGGGATAAAGGCGATTGAATCAAGCAATTAAACGTCAATTGCCGCTCATGTTCCCGGCGAATTCGGCGAAGGCACGTACCACCATCGGCAGGTGCTCGTCGTGCACGTCGAGATGGGTCACCAGACGCAGCCGTGCCAAAGGGGTCAGCCGGATGCCACGCGTCGAACAGAACTCCGCCAATGCCGAAGCCCTGTCACCCACCGTCACATAAACCATGTTGGTTTGCACGGGCTCGACCGCGAAGCCAAGCGCGGCCAGCTCCTTTCCGAGCCACTGGGCTCGACGATGATCCTCGGCGAGCCGAGCGACGTTGTGCTCCAGCGCGTAGAGCCCGGCGGCGGCGAGCACGCCAGCCTGGCGCATGCCACCGCCGACAATCTTGCGCAGGCGCCGCGCCTTGCCGATGAATGCCTCGCCACCGCAGAGCACCGACCCCACCGGCGCACCGAGCCCCTTGGACAGACACACCGAAACCGTATCGAAATGCCGGGTGATCTCTTGGGCATCGCAACCGAGCCTTACCGCCGCATTGAACAGCCGGGCACCATCCAGATGCAGCGCCAGGCCGCGCCGGCGCGTGAGGTCGCGAGCCGCGGCAAGATAGTCCAGCGGCAGCACCTTGCCCTGCATGGTGTTTTCCAGCGTCAGCAGACGGCTACGGGCGAAGTGGAAGTTGTCCGGCTTGATCGCCGCTTCGACGCGGGCAAGGTCCAGCGTGCCGTCCGCCTCCATTTCGATCGGCTGCGGCTGAATCGAGCCCAGCACCGCCGCTCCGCCGCCTTCGTATTTGTAGGTGTGCGCCTGCTGGCCAACGATGTACTCGTCACCCCGCTCGCAGTGCGCCATCAGCCCCAGCAGATTGCTCATGGTCCCCGAAGGAACGAAGAGCCCTGCGGTAAACCCCAGACTCGCGGCGAGGCGGCTCTCGAGCAGGCTGACCGTCGGGTCCTCGCTGTACACGTCATCACCGGTCGCAGCACAACACATCACTTCACGCATTGCGCTGGAGGGCTGAGTGACGGTGTCGCTGCGAAGATCGATGATGGTCACAGAAGTCTCCTCATGGGGCGGGCCGACCCTGGCGATTCGGACTCAGCGCAGCAGTCGGGTGTTGAGCGCCTTCGAGCCGCCGCCGAGCAGCGTTTCGGTTATGGTGATGAAGTCGTCCGTGCTGACGGTATCCATGCGCATCAGGCCGCGCGCGACATCGTCCAGCGAATGCCGCCCCTTGCTGCGCTGGCGGATTTCCTTGTCCAGATCCTGCAACAGCAACACGGCGCGCGCAGTAATCCGGCCGGTGGAATGCTCGGTGCGCAGGCTATCGACCTTGCGACTCCATTTGATCAGGTGCTCCCGAACTGCCTGGTAACGATCCTCGCTCATCCCTCCGGCACGGCGCACCAGTTCGATGGCGTAGTATTCGGCCAGCCCTTCGCTGATCCAGTCGCTGCGATCGGTGTCCTTGATGCGGCTGAACACATGCACCAGCTCATGCACCAGCGAGCTTGTGCCGTTCTCGCTGACCAGCGGGCGGTCGGCATGCATGTACAGGGAATTGGGTCCGGACAGCCCACCGCGCCACATGGGATCGCCGGCGCCGACGATCAGCAGCTTCGCCGGATCGCGGGGAAAGACGTTCTGCACCTGCGGCCAGACGAAGGTAAGCATGGTCAGGATGTCCATCCGCCGCACGCCCTCGCCTACCGGCGCTGCGACGGTGACCTCGGTTTCGCCAAGCTTGGCGCGACGGGTGCCCAGTTTGCCGGCCAGCATCCAGCCGGTCGGGCGATCGAACAGACGCTCGCGGTTGTCCACGCGAAAGCGGTTCTTGCCGATCCGCGGCCAGCCGGTTTCGATGCTCTTCCAGCCTTCCGGCAGCTCGAAGCTGATGCGTGACACCAAGCTCACGCCATCGACCTGATCCAGCCGCGCCGGCGGCACCAGATCATCGCCGCGGAACAGCGCCCAATCGGGCGTCATCCGTGCATCGAAGCGCCCGTTGTCACGGGGATGGCTGATGCGAACGCGATAGCTAAGGGTCGCCTTGCCGGAGGCAGGTCGCCAGGTGCCCAGTGCCGGCGACTCCTGCTGCCATTCGCCGTCCGCCTGGAAGTCGCTGTAGTAACCCTCGTCGCCCAGGTCGAACTGCAGGCTGCGGACCGCCTCGCCCTTCTCCAGGATCAGCTGCACCACTGCCTGATCTTCCGCCGGGAGGAAGCGCACGTGATAGTCAAGATCGACCCGCTTGGCCGCCTGTGCCGGGCCGACGACGAAAAGAACCAGAGCGAACAACGACAGCAGTCGAGCGAGCATCGAAGAGAACTCCACGGAATCGGATAACGCGAGGGGTGTGCTGATCTTGAGACGATGCAATCGGCGCTTAGATTCAACCAGCACGGAAAATCAGATGGTCTTCCCAATGCTCCTCGGCAACGCTGCCTTCGGCGAGCATCCTGCCGGCCTGGGAAATGCGCTCGACGTGTACCGCCTCGCGGTCGCCACAGACCAGATGGTGCCAGAGCGGCAGGTCCTTGCGCTCGGCCACCAGGCGGTAGGCGCAGGTGGGCGGAAGCCACTTGAACTGTGCGGCGTCCTGGGCATTGAGCTGAATGCAGTCCGGTACGCTGGCGCGCCGATTGGGGTAATCGCTGCATTGACAGGTCTTCAGATCGAGCAAGCGGCAGGCGATGCGCGTGTAGTACACGGCGCCATCTTCCTCATCCTCGAGCTTCTGCAGGCAGCAGAGGCCGCAGCCGTCGCATAGCGACTCCCACTCGGCCGAATCGAGCTCGGCGAGGGTCTTGCGCTTCCAGAAGGGTTCGACTTTGGCCGCCATCTCTCTGTCACTACCGGGAAAAAGCGGCAAGTCTAGCCACTGCAGGATATCCGGCCAATAGCCGGCAGGCGGATCAAGGTCTGAGCCGTGGCCGCCGGCCGGAGCGGCAGGCAGCCACGCGGCGGATTACTGCTTGTCGAGCATGTCGCGATGGCTGCGCATCTGCTCGAGCATCTGTTCCATGTGCTGGATGCGCATGTCGAGCATTTCCTTGGAAGGTGCCGCCATCATGCGGCCGCCCATTGCCCCCTGCATCGGCTTGCCGCCCTGTTTGCCCATGCCGGCACCCGGGCCGCCCATCGGGCAGCCTCCCGGGGCGCCCATGGTCGACTGCATGCTCTGCCAGTGTTCGTCCCGCAGCTTCTGCCGTTCTTCCGGCGTCTTCGCGGCCTGCCAGGCCTGACGATATTCCTGCATCTTCTGCCAGTGCTGCTGCCAGGCTTCGTTGTCGTAGGCCGGCGCCGGCTGCGCGCTGGCAGACATCGCCAGACCGGCAAGGATCGAACCGAGTACCCAGGAACGCGTTTTCATGAGCCGTCTCCCTATGCATGTGCGGACGACTTCAGAATAGTCCGATCCGCCGGCACGACCTTGTCCCCGGTCATGCCTGGCCGGGCACCTTCACATGGGATCGTTCATGCGCAGCAGTTCCTCGGGAAGGTGCTCGATGTACTCGTCCTCGGCCGGCGGCATCTGCAGGTGATAGCCCTGCGCCTCGATGTTGGCGAGCACCTTGTTGATGTCCTCGCGCGCCAGCTGGCGCTCCGGGGTGAGCACCAGCTCGAATGCCAGCTGCGGCGCGCCGAATGCGGCGAGCAAGCCCTCGGGCACGCGCTTGAGCGCATCGCGCTTGTCGACGTAGAGGTACATGCCGTCCTTGCGGGGGCTCTTGTAAATGGAACAGATGAGTTTCATGAGCGTTTTTCCAGAACATCCAGCAGGGCCTGCCCCATCCGCTCGCGGCGCCAGCCGCGCAGCGAATCGGGCAGTTGATAAGGGCCGTCGGGGTAACCGCTTTTCAGCAGTGCCTCTAGGGTCTTCTTGCGCAGCATGAGCTCCGGCGCGATATCCAGCGCCTTCGCCTCGCGCTGGCCGACCGCCCGCAACTTCTTCAACACGCCGGAAACTTCCAGCGGCAACGGCTCCGGCAGCGCCGCCGGCCAATCCTGTTCGGGCGTCGCGGCGGCCTCGCGGATCATCGCCAGCAAGGCTTCACCATCCTGGCGTACGGTGCGCGGATGCATCTCATCGATGCGCGCCAGCGTAACCAGATCGCGCGGCTGGGTACGCGCCAGCGGCCACAGACTGGCCTCGCGCAACACGCGATTGCGCGGCTGGTTGCGCGCTCGGGCCTGGCGCTCACGCCAGGCGGTCAGCACCTTGAGCACGGCCAGCTGTTGAGGCTTGAGGCGCCAGGCCTGCTTGACCTCTCGATAGGCCTCCTCCGGGTCGGATTCGCGCTGCAGGTTGGCGACCAGCTCGGCACCATCCTCCAGCACCCAGGCTCGCTTGTCGTCCGACAGCTTCGGCAGCAGCGCTTCGTAGAGTTCGGCCAGGTGCTGCGCATCCTCGGCGGCGTAGCGCACCTGCATCTCGCTCAGCGGCCGCTGCAGCCAGTCCGAGCGCGTTTCGCCCTTGGGCAGTTCGATGCCAAGCACGGCCTGGACCAGCCGCGAATAGCCCATGGAAAAGCCGATATTCAGGTAGCCGGCGGCCAACTGGGTATCGAACAGCGGCTGCGGCAGACTGCCGGTCAGGCGCAGCAGCACTTCGAGGTCCTCGCTGCAGGCATGCAGCACCTTTACCACAGCAGCATCGTCCAGCAGTGTGGCAAACGGACGCCAATCGCGCACCGCCAGCGGGTCGATCAGATAGGCGCGCCGCCCGTCACCCACCTGCACCAGCCCGGCGATGGGATAAAAGGTGTCCACCCTCATGAATTCGGTGTCCACCGCCACAAATGGCAGTTGGCGCCATTCGGCGCAGAGGCGGGCCAGATGTGCATCATCCACGACCCATTGAGTTTCGATGGCCACACGGCCTCCTTTTCGGCTGACGACCGGCGCGCGGCCGAACGAGGCGCGCAGTATATATCGAGCATCCGACCGGCCGGGCATTCATGGCCGGCGCGCACGCTGGTAGTGTTTAGCGATGTTTTCCCGGAGGCGTACGATGCCACTTGCACAACTCATCACAGCCGAGCAACTGGCCCGGCGCCTGGACGATCCCGCGCTGCGCATTCTCGATTGCCGCTTCGCCCTGGAAGATTCCACCTACGGCGAGCGCAGCTACCGCCAAGGCCATGTTCCCGGCGCCAGGTTCGCCGACCTGGAAAAGGACCTATCTGGCCCGGTCACCCCTGGTGTCACCGGCCGGCACCCACTGCCGGATCCGGAGCGGCTGGCAGCGCGCTTTCGCCAATGGGGCCTCGATGACGACAGCGACGTGGTGCTGTACGACGACGGCCCCGGTGCCTTTGCCGCACGGGCATGGTGGCTGCTGCTCTGGCTCGGTAAACGCGACGGCATCTACCTTCTCGATGGCGGCCTCAAGGCGTGGCGCGAAGCCGGTCTACCGATGGACGAAGCGATCCCCGATAGTGAGCCAGGCACCTTCAGCGGGCGCGCCGACAGCAGCCTGATCATCGATGCCTCCGCGCTTCAGGAGCGCCTCGACGATCCGCAACTGGCGCTGCTCGACGCCCGCGCGCTGCCCCGCTTTCTCGGCGAAGTCGAACCCATCGATCCGATCGCCGGGCATATCCCCAATGCCACTTGCGTTCCGTTCGCCGAGAATCTCGGCGGCGACGGCCGGTTTCTCCCGGTCGAACAGCTGCGCAGGCGCTTCGAACCGCTGCTGGGCAACAAGCCACCCCAGCGCACCGTCGCCTACTGTGGCTCCGGCGTGACCGCCTGCCACAACCTGTTTGCCCTGTGTCTGGCTGGCTATCCGCTGGTGACGCTCTTTCCCGGCTCCTGGAGCGAGTGGATCACCGACACCCGGCGGCCTCGCGCCTGAGTCCGACCACCACGCGGCGCCAGCAGGCGCGGCGTGGCTGACGAGTCACAATACGCCTCTGCAGTTTTGCCGAAGTTACATTTGTTTTCACAACCGTTAGTCGCCATCTTTACGAAAAATTGCAATTCATTGTCTTGCTACCTGTCCGAGAAAGTTGCTAGGTTCCGACCCGCTTTTATCCCGGAGTAGTACAACAATGAAAACAACATGGTTGAAGACCGCACTCGCGGTAGCCGTAGGCGCCTTGTCCAGCCAGGCAATGGCAGCCGGTTTCGCCCTCAACGAGCAAAGCATCAGCGGCATGGGCACCTCCTTCGCAGGCCGCTCATCTTCCGCCGACGACGCCACCACCCTCTTCGGCAACCCGGCCGGCATGTCCCGCCTCAAGCGTGAAGAAGTCAGCTTCGGCATGGCAGCGATCCATGCGAAGACGAAGATCAAGAACGCTTCCGCTGCGACTCCGCAAATAGACGCTCTCGGCGGTGCGCGCCTGCCGCTGAATGGCAGCAACGACGGCGATATGGTCCCGTTTACTGCCGTGCCGATGGGTTACTACGTCAAGCCAATCGATGAAAAGTGGGCCGTCGGGGTCGGCCTTTATGTGCCGTTCGGCATGATCACCGACTACGAGAACGGCTTCCAGGGCCGCTACCACGGTGATTACAGCGAAGTACGCGTAGTAACCGTGCAACCAACGGTTAGCTATCGCTTCAATGAGCAGCTATCGATTGGCTTCGGTCCGACGATCAACCGCATCGACGGCCAACTTGAGAGCGCAGCGCTTAACCGTACCTCGCCAGGCACTGCCGATGGCCGTGTCAAGGTAAAGGGCGACGACACGGCGCTTGGATTCAACGCTGGCGTGCTTTACGAATTTTCCCCGCAGACCCGCGCCGGGATTACTTACCATTCGAAAGTCAAATACACACTCGAAGGTGATACCAAGCTGTCAGGCGCTGGTTTTGCAGGCGCCACCGGCAAGTACGATGCGTCTCTTGACCTCGATACCCCTGAGTCGGTGGACGTATCGTTGACTCATGAGCTCAACGATCAGTGGACTCTTTACGCTGGCGCCATGTGGACGCGCTGGAGCCGCTTCGAAGCCATCATCATCGAAAACGAAGGCATCCCAGCACCGCTTCAGGGCAGTCTCGCACCTATTGTCGAAGATCAAGACTGGCGTGACACTTGGTCTTATGCGCTCGGCGCCGCCTACAAGCTGAACCGCGAATGGACCCTCCGTACCGGTCTAGCATTCGATCAGAGCCCCACCAATAACGTCGATCGTTCGCCTCGTATTCCAACTGGTGACCGTACCGCAGTGAGCTTCGGCTTGGGCTGGAACCCAACGGACGACATCACCGTTGACCTTGCCTATTCCTATCTGTGGGAAGAAGACACCAAAGTTCGTCGGAACAGTCAGACCCGCGGCACCTACTATGCGGACTATGAGAACAGCGCCCACGGTTTCGGTGCCTCGCTCAGCTACCGCTTCTGATCCAAGCGCTACAAAAAAGCCCCGGTTCTCCGGGGCTTTTTCGTTTCTACCTCGCCAGCGCCTTTTCCACCGCCGCGATCAAGCGGGGATCATCCGGCTTTACCTTGCTGGAAAAATGCGCGACGACGCGCCCCTGCCGATCGACCACGTACTTGTAGAAGTTCCAGCGCGGCGCCTGTCCGGCCTGCTCCGCGAGTTCGCGGAACAGCGGCGTGGCGTCACGCCCGCGCACTGCCTGGGTCTGGGTCATGGTGAAGGTCACGCCGTAGTTCACGTAGCACACCTCGGCTGTCTCGGCTTCATCGTCCGACTCCTGGAAGAAGTCGTCCGATGGCACGCCCAGCACCTCCAAGCCGTCGCCCTTGTAGCGCTGATAGAGCGCCTCGAGGCCCTTGAATTGCGGGGTGAAACCGCAGTGGCTGGCAGTATTGACCACAACCAACGCCTTGCCCTGGAAGGTCTGGCACAGATCGACGCTGTCCTTGGAGCGCAGCTTCGGCATCTCGTGCTGCAGCACGGCCGGACATTCGCTGGCCGCCGCCGGCATTACCGGCAAGGCGAGCGCAGACAGGGCAATGAGCGTGAGAAGCTTCATGGCGAATCTCCTTCCTCGGTTCGCGATCACGCTACTCCGCCCACGGCCGCCGGGCAACGGTTCGCACAGATCGCCGCCGAGCTGCGCTTCGGAGCGCGTTGGGCTTCGATGCTGCGCGTATCAACCCAACCTACGGATTACGAGGCGTAGGTCGGGGCCGGGCGTGCAGCGAAGCTCAACGCATGGTCACAGCGGCAGTTCGAAGGCCGGAGCGATCTGTCGCAACCAGGCGCCCAGCCGCTCCTCGGTGAGGTTGCTCTGGTTGTCCAAGTCCAGCGCCAGCCCGACGAACTTGCCGTCCACCACCGCTTCGGAGTGGGTGAATTCGTAGCCCGTGGTCGGCCACTCGCCGACCATGGTGGCGCCGCGCTCGCTGAAGAATTCGTGCAGTTCGCCCATCGCATCGAGAAACTCGTCGGCGTAGCCGACCTGATCGCCGAGGCCGAAGATGGCCACGGTCTTGCCGGTGAAATCCAGCCCCTCGATCTGCGGCAGGAATTCCTCCCAGCTTTCGTTCTCGCAATCGGCGCTCAGCCCCGGCAGCAAGCCCTCGCCCAGGGTCGGCGTGCCGAGGATCAGGTGCGAATAGCCGGCGAAGTCTGCGGCGCTCGTGCGGTTGACGTTGAGCGGATCAGCCAGGGTGTCGTCGTCGAAGCGCTTCTTGATCATCTTGGCGACCTTGCGCGTCTTGCCCGTGTTGCTGCCGAAGAAAAGTCCGATCCTGGCCATCACGCCACCTCATTGCTGTTTGGATGAATGAAACACCGCGGGCCCACATACCCACTCGGCAAAAGACTCATAGCAGGAAACACGCCAGCCGCTGGATTCTTATAAGCCAATGAAAACAAAGCCTTTTCATGAACATTACCTGTCGCAAACCACACAAACCGGCCGCCGACAGCGGCATGCCGCTGTCGGCAATGCGACACTAGCCATCCACCACCAGCAGGGAACGCTGCCAGGACGCCGCGGCCGCCCGGCTGTCGGCAGGTTGCGCTTCGGCATACTCGTCGAACTGCCTGAGCACCACCAGTTCGCGGCCCTCCTCGTCGAGGTCGAGCAGGCAACTGCGCAGCTGCGGCTGCGCCGGCATCTCGAACATGGTGCGCTGCAGCGCGCTCTCCATGACCGCGCGCAGCCCGCGCGCGCCGGTGCGGCGCAGCAGCGCCTGGTCGGCTATGTGGCCGAGCGCCGCCTCGCTGAACTCCAGCTTCACGCCCTGGTAGGCGAACAGTTGCTGGTACTGCTTGACCAGCGCATTGCGCGGTTCGCTGAGGATGCGCAGCAGCGTCGCGTGGTCCAACTCGCGGAGGAAGGTGATGATCGGGAAGCGACCGATGAACTCGGGGATCAGCCCGAACTCATGGAGGTCGTCCGGCAGCAGCGCCGCCAGCAGCTCGTTGATCGACGGTGCCTGCTGCTGCGGCCGCGCATGGAAGCCGATCGCGCTGCCACGCGGATGCACACGGCTGCCGACCAGGGTTTCCAGGCCCGGAAAGGCGCCACCGGCGATGAACAGGATGTTGCGGGTGTCCACCACCTGCTCCTCGCCGTGTTCGCCACGCCGGCCCCCCTTGCCGATGCGCACCTCGCTACCCTCGACCAGCTTGAGCAGCGCCTGCTGCACGCCTTCGCCGGAGATGTCGCGCACCGCCGTGCCGCCCCCGCCACGCCGTGCCAGCTTGTCCACCTCGTCGATATAGACGATGCCCCATTGCGCCTTCTGCACATCGCCACCGGCGGCTTCCAGCAGGCGGGCTATGATGCTGTCAACGTCGTCGCCGACGTAGCCGGCCTGGGTCAGGGTGGTGGCATCGGCGGAGGCGAAGGGCACGCCGAGGATGCGCGCCAGGGTGCGCACCAGCAGGGTCTTGCCGGTGCCCGAAGGGCCGGCCATGAGGATGTTGGACTTCTCCAGCTCGACCGTGCCGCCCAGTTGGCAGACCGGCTCGCGGGTGCAGTTGAGCAGGCGCAGGTAGTGGTTGTAGACCGCCACCGCCAGGGTTTCCTTGGCCTCGTCCTGGCCGATCACCGACTCGTCCAGATGCTGCATGTAGGCCGCCGGCGTGAGCAGTTGCGGCGCCAGTTGCTGGGCCTGGCGCCGCTGCCCCCAGCTGGTCACCACCTGATGGGCCAGCTTGACGCAGGCCTCGCAGATCCGGCCTTCGTTACCCGCGATCAAGGGTACCGTCGGTGATTTTTCCGCGCCGCAGAACGAACAGCAGGGCTTGTCGGTATCAGTCATGGCAGCGACTCCGGTGAGGTTGGGGCGGACTGCAGCAAACCGGCCAGCCATGCGCGCTGGTGCCGCTCGTATTGACGGGCGCGGAGCTTCTCGCGCAGGTGCGGCAAGACCTCCTGCAGCGACAAATGGCCCGCCGGATGGATCTCCTCGCAGAACAGCAGGTGAAAGCCCAGTGGCGTCTCCACCACCGGGCCGATCTCGCCTGCGCGCAAGGCGAACAGGCAGGCTTCCAGCTGCGGATAGAGCACGCCGGGGCGTATCAGGCCGAGGCTTCCGCCCTCCATCGCCGAAGGGCACTCGGAATGCTTGAGCGCCTGCTCGGCGAAGCGCTGCGGCTTGCGCAGCAGGCGCTCGGCGATCAGGTTGATGCGGCGCCAAGCGCTGGTCCGGCTGTTTTCCGGGAAATCCTCGTTGACGGTAATCAGGATCTGTCGCGCCAGTCGCGTGGCGGGCCGCACGAAGCGCTCCGGATGATTGAAGTAGTACAGGCTGACCTCTGTATCGGTGATTTCCGGCAGCCCGGCGCAGACACGCTGCAGCACCGTTTCGACCTTGAGTTCGCGGGCCAGCAGCTGGCGCAGGCCGGCTTCGTCCAGACCACTGTCGTCTAGCGCCTTGTGCAGCGCGAGCGGGTCCTCGTAGCGGGCGGCGATCTCGGCCCAGGCATCGGCGACCTGCTCGTCCGGGATCACCACACCGCAGGCCTCGGCGCTGTGCAGCACGGCGTTCTCCAGCTGCAGCTGGCGACCGACGATGCGCTCGGCCTGTTCACGCTGTTGCGAACTGAGGGCGGCCGGGGCACAGCCGAAACGCTCGTGGGCGACCTTCAGCAGCTGGTAGCGGGCGCCGCCGGCGACCGGATCAATGCTCATGCTCGCCTCCCGCCCGCGCATCGGCCCAGGCCAGGCTCGTCTCGGGCACCTGCAGCACCCGGCCGTCGCCGAAATACACGTGGTACTGAATGCCGCCGGGCAGGTCACGCAGCACCTTCTCGATGCTGCCGGTACAGCCCTGCCGCACTACCACTTCGCCGCGTACGGCAAGGCTGCGGGTGGCGATCACCTGGTCGCGGAATTCGAACAGGTTGGGTATCCAGGGGTCCGACGCGGGAATCAGTTCCTCCTCGCGGCAGCCCACCGTGCAGCCCTGATCGAGGAAATGCACGCGGTAGATCAGCTGATCCTGCAGGTAGGTGCCGACGTCGTAGACGCAACCCACCGCGCCGCGGCGCATCAGCAGGGCGCCGGTGTCCTTGCCGGGGTAGGTGCCGTCGTTGCGTACGTTGCGGATCAGCCTGACGGCCTGGCCATATTCGTAGAGCGGCAGACTCATGGCGCTCACCTCCCGCGGGTCAGCCCAGCAGTTGATCGATGGGCACGAAGGTCGTCTGCGGCTCGTGCATGTGGAAGACCTTGAAGACCTTTTCGGTCTGCGCATCGGAGGCGACGAAATCCTCGTAGGCACGTATCAGCAGCTTGCGATACACCGCGTACCGCACGGCATCCTGCAGGTGCTCGATATCGCCGGCCTGACACAGGTAGTCGTGATAGCGCTGCATGATGTGCAGGCGGTTGACCTGCACCACCGACGGCACGAAGGGCACGCCGAAGAAGTTCAGGAAATCCTCGGCGGATACCAGCTCTTCCAGCGCCTCGTCCAGGGGCCCGTCCAGGTTCGGTTCGGCGGCTTGTTCGCTCATGGGCGTGTCTCCACGGTGGCAGCAGGGGGAAAGGTGAAAATGGCGGCGCTGTTGGCCGCCAGAACATCGAGCAGCAGGCGCGCGCCGAGGCGGTTGTCCGCATCGAGCTCGGCGACCTTGCTCAGCATCGCCTTGCCCTCGCCGAACAGGCCCAGGCGCAGGCTCAGGTAACCGGCGCCCTTGAGCGCCAGCAGATGAAAACGCAGCAGGCCGATGGCGCCGGGCGCCACGCGTGCCAGGCAGTCGGTATCGAGCGCACGCCAGTCACAGGGCAGCCCCAGGCGCGGCGCGACCACCTGCAGGACCTGCGCGGCGATGGCCAGGGCATCGGCATGACGATGCTGGTAGAAGTAGAAGCGATAGAGCCCGACCAGCACGCTGAGATCGCCCGGCGCCAGCGCCTGCGCCGCCAGCAGCGGCTGCTCCGCAGTGCCGGTGGCGTACTGCGCCGACGCCTCGTCCAGCAGCGCCGCGACGCGCGGCTGGCGCGGCTCGTCGAAATACAGGCCGGCGCCGTCGAAATTCTGCAGGTCCATGGGCGTGCTCCGTCAGCGCCCGGCCATGGCCGGACAATCGTTTTCACACAGGCTGTTGTCCGGCTGGCATTCCTGGTAGCGCCGCTGCTGGCTGCCGGCGGCGACCAGGCCGCCCTGCTCGACCTGCCTTTCTAGGTTGTCCAGGCGCTCCAGCAGACAGGCGATGGCCTTGCCCACCGGGTCGGGAATCAGGTAATGGTCGAGATCGATGCCATACACGTTGGGCCGGCCGGCCTCGCGCAGGCGCACCACCTTGCCGGGGATACCGACCACCGTGCACCCGTCCGGCACGTTCTGCACCACCACTGAGTTGGCGCCAACCCGGGCATTAGCACCGATGCTGATCGGCCCGAGGATCTTCGCCCCGGCGCCGACCAGCACGCCGTCGCCCAGGGTCGGGTGGCGCTTGCCCTTGCGCCAGCTGGTTCCGCCCAGGGTCACACCGTGATAGAGGGTGACGTCGTCGCCGATCTCGGCGGTTTCGCCGATCACCACCCCAGCGCCATGGTCAATGAAGAAGCGCGCACCGATGCGGGCGCCGGGGTGGATATCGACGTTGCTCAGCAGCCGTCCGGCGAAACTCAACAGACGCGCGGCATAGCGCCACTCGCGTCGCCACAGGCGATGCGCGAAGCGGTAGAGCATGATTGCGTGCACGCCCGGATAGGTGGTCAGCACCTCCAGCGTGGAGCGCGCCGCGGGGTCGCGCTGGAACACGCAACGGACGTCGTCGCGGCATTCTCGGTACAGGCTCATGCGGCACCTCCGGCCAGGGCCAGGCCCTGTTCGCACAGCTGCTGGTAGAAACCCTGCAGGTCGGCGCTCTGAGGACTGCGCTTGGTCTGCGTGGAAAAACGGCGGATGCAGCCGAGCAGCGCGCGGCTCTGCCACTGCTGCAGCTCGATACCCAGCTCGCGGTAGCTCAGCTCAACCATGTGCGCGCCGGAATGCTTGCCCAGCACCAGGCTGTGGCTGCGCCCGAGCTCGTCGGGGTTGAGCCCCTCGTAGTTGCGCCGGTGCTTGAGCAGCCCGTCGACATGGATACCCGCCTCGTGGGTGAACACCCCGGCGCCGACCACGCTCTTCTGCCAGGCCACCTGGCGCCCGGAGGCCTGCTCCACCAGCGCCGAGATCGAGGGAATGCCGCGCACGTCGATACCGCAGTCGATGCCGTGGAGGTGCTTGAGCGCCAGCGCGCATTCCTCCAGCGCGGCATTACCGGCGCGCTCGCCGAGGCCGTTGACCGTGGTGTTGATATGCGTGGCACCTCCGCGCACGGCTGCCAGGGTGTTGGCTGTGGCCAGGCCGAAGTCGTCGTGGGCGTGCACTTCCAGCTCCAGATCCAGGCGCTCGGCGAGAAAGCGGAAGCGCGCGTGCATCGCGAATGGCTCCATTACTCCCACCGTATCGGCGAAGCGCAGCCGTCGCGCACCGGCGGCCTGGGCGACTTCCGCCACGCGGACGATGAACTCCGGATCGGCGCGCGAGGCGTCCTCGCAGCCCAGGCACACCTCCAGGCCGGCGTCGCGCGCAGCGCCCACCAGTCGCGCGGCCTCGCGCAACGCCCAGTCGCGGTCGCGGCCAAGCTTGTGCTGCAGCATCAGGTCCGAGACCGGTAGCGACAGGTCGACCATGCCGACGCCGGTGCCGCCGGCGGCCAGCAGGTCAGCGTCGCACAACCGGCACCAGGCCAGAAGCCGCACCGGCAGGGCCAGCCCGGCGATGGCGCGCATCACCTCGCACTCCTCCTCGCCCATGCTGGGAATGCCGATCTCCAGCTCCGGCACGCCGAGCTGTGCCAGAGCACGGGCGATGGCGAGCTTCTCCTCGGCGCTGAAGGCGACCCCGGCGCTCTGTTCGCCGTCACGCAGGGTGGTGTCGTCGATCACGATAGACATGCTGAACCTCCTCGGCGATGGGGCCGCGGTCAAGCGGCGGTCAGGCGTAGACCGGTTCGAACGAGTCGCCCACTGCCTCGGCCGGGCCGTTGCCACTCCAGTAGGGCGACAGCTTGCGCAACTGGGCGATGATCGGCGGCACCTCGCGGATCACGTAGTCGATCTGCTCCTCGGTGGTGTAGCGCGACAGCGAGAAGCGCACGCTGCCGTGGGCCGCCGTATAGGGAATGTCCATCGCACGCATAACGTGGGACGGCTCAAGCGACCCAGAGGTGCATGCCGAACCGCTGGAGGCGGCGATGCCGACCTTGTTCAGCAGCAGCAGGATGGCCTCGCCCTCGATGTATTCGAAGGCGATGTTGGCGGTGTTCGGCAGGCGATTGCCCGGATCGCCGGTGACGAAGGCGTAGGGCACGGCGGCGAGAATGCCGGCCTCGAGCTTGTCGCGCAGGCGGCGGACCTCGGTGTTCTCGTGTTCCATGAAGGCCAGCGCGCGCTCGGCGGCGACCCCCAGGCCGATGATCGAGGCCGCGTTCTCGGTGCCGGCGCGGCGCCCGCGCTCCTGGTGGCCACCGCGCAGCAACGGCCGGAAGCGCGTGCCGCGGCGCAGGTAGAGCACCCCGACGCCCTTGGGCGCATGCAGCTTGTGGCCGGACAGCGAGAGCATGTGGATGGCGCTGCCCTTGAGGTTCATCGGCACCTTGCCGACCGCCTGCACCGCATCGCTATGGAACATGACCCCGGCGTCGTCGGCCATCTGCGCCATCTGCTCCACCGGGAACAGCGTGCCGGTCTCGTTGTTGGCCCACATCACCGAGACGATGGCCACGTCATCGTCGAGCAGCGCGGCATATTCGTCCAGATTCAGGCGGCCCTTCTTGTCCACCTTGAGCTTGTGCACGGTGTAGCCGTCCTCGGCCAGGTAGTCGCACAGGCTGAGGATCGCCGGGTGCTCGACCACCGTGGTGATGATCGTCTTGCGCTCGGGCTGGGCCTTGAGCGCCGAGAGGATCGCGGTGGAATCGGCCTCGGTGCCGCAGGAGGTGAACACGATTTCCGAGTCGTACTCGGCACCGAGCAGCCGCTGCACGCTCTGCCGCGCCTTCTTCAGCGCCATGCCGACCTGGTTACCGAAGCTGTGCATCGACGAAGGGTTGCCGAACTGCTCGGTGAAGAACGGCAGCATGGCCTGCACCACTTCGTCATCGACACGGGTGGTCGCGTTGTTGTCGAGATAGATGCCGCTCATCTCACACCTCCGCCATCGCGCTGTGGGCCGGGGAGCTGACCGGGACCACCTTGACGAACTCGCCGAGCTCCTCGATCAGCCGCTGCTGGATGCCGGACAGCGTCATGCTGGCCATCTGGCAGCCGGTGCAGGCGCCGGTCAGCTTGACGTAAATGTTCTTGCCCTCGACATCCAGCAACTCGACGTCGCCGTGGTCGCGCTGCAGGGTCGGGCGGATCGATTCGAGCACGCGTTCGACGCGGCGGATGCGCTGCAGGGTGGTCAGGCGCGGCGCGGTGGGCGCCGCCTGCGGAGCCACCGGCGGGGTTTCCAGGGTCACCAGCGGCGCCTTGGCCTTCTTCGCTGCCTTGGCGCCGGTACCGGCCGGAACGAAGATCTCGCCGCGCGCGGCCAGCTCTTCGACCAGCAACCGCTCGATGCCTTCATGGCAGGACGAGCAACCGCCGCCGGCCTTGGTGTAGTTGGTCACGTCCTCGACGCTGGAGAGCCGGTTGGCACGGATGGTCTCGCGCACCATCACCTCGTCGATGGCGAAGCACTTGCACACTAGCGCGCCTTCCTCGTGGTCGTCCTCGAGGGTTTCGCCGCGGTAGTTGGCCACCGCTGCCTGCAAGGCCTCGCGACCCATCACCGAGCAGTGCATCTTCTCCGGCGGCAGGCCGTCGAGGAAGTCGGCGATGTCCTGGTTGCTGATCTTCAGCGCCTCGTCGACGGTCAGCCCCTTGACCATCTCGGTCAGCGCCGAGCTCGATGCGATCGCCGAGCCGCAGCCGAAGGTCTGGAAGCCGGCGTCGAGAATCACGTCGGTGTCCGGATCGACCTTCAGCGACAGCCGCAGGGCATCGCCGCAGCTCAGCGAGCCGACGTCACCGACGGCATTGGCCTCGGCCACGGCGCCGGCGTTCTTCGGGTTGTAGAAGTGTTCTTTGACCTTTTCCGAATAATCCCACATGACGGCTGATCTCCCGGTGAATGCTGGGTGGCCGGTCGTGGCCGGCCGCCTCGAATGGCGCTTAGCAGGCGAAGGACTTGCCGCAGCTACAACCGCTGCGGGCGTTCGGGTTGACGAAGGTGAAGCCGCTGCCTTCCATGCTGTCGACGAAGTCCATGGTCACACCGTCGAGCAGCGGTGCGCTGGCGTCGTCGATCAGCACGGTGAAGGCGCCGCAGTCGACCTGCTGGTCCCCGTCGAGGCCTTGCTCTTCCAGCTTCAGGCTGTACTTCAGCCCCGCACAGCCGCCGCCCTCGACGCGGATGCGCAAGCCGGCGGTGGGTTTGTCGGCGTTGCTGATGAAGCGGTTAATCGCACTCTTGGCGCTTTCAGTCAGGGTAATCATCGGCATGTCTCCTCGGCTGTGGCGGCGATCTGGCCACCCGGCACAGGTACTTCTGCAACGCCCATGCCCAGCCTTGCCAAGCTGAAAAACAATTATTTTTCAAATACATATAGATTCATCGCGCGGCCTTTCCGCTGTCGCGAACGGTACGCATGGGGCGCAATGTCGGCTTTGCGACACACCAGGCTGCAGTTCTCGGGCTGGCCGGAATACCTCTGTAGCGCTATATACAAAACGATATAGCGATTCACACAATGTCATCTTCCAGACAGCTCACGGGGCGCCCATAAAAGCATTAACCTTTTGATTTCAATGGATTTATTTTAGAAAACAGGACTGGATGCATTCTTGCCTGCTCCGCCCAGAGCGGGAGCCCGAGGAAACGACATGAACGAAGCGGACCTACCCCTGCGCATCGACGGCCAGCTCTGGTTCAACCGGGGCGAGAAAGGCTATCTGGGCGGCAAGCGCATCGACCTGCTGGAGCAGATCGAGGCCACCGGTTCCATCAGCCGCGCTGCCAAGGCCATCAAGCTGAGCTACAAGGCCGCCTGGGATGCAGTAGATGCCATGAACAACCTGTCCGAGCGGCCGTTGGTGATCTGCTCTGCCGGCGGCGCTCAGGGCGGCGGCACGCGCCTGACCGACTTCGGCCGCGAGATGCTCCACGTATGGCGCCGCATGCAGGCCGAATACGAGCGCTTTCTCGCCCGGGTCGCCGAGGGCATCGAAGGCTTCGACGACATCGACCGGCTACTGAGGGCCATCGCCATGAAGACCAGCGCACGCAATCAATTCCGCGGCCGCATCACCGCAGTCGACAAGGGTGCCGTCAATGGCAGCGTGCGCCTGGATATCGGCGCAGGCCTGTGCATCAGCGCCACGCTGACCAACGACAGCATCGACGAACTGCAGTTGGCGCCCGGCAATACCGCCATGGCGCTGATCAAGGCCAGCTTCGTGCTGCTCTCGCCCGATCCTGACGTGAGGATCAGCGCCCGCAATCGCCTCACCGGCACCATCAGCGCGCTGATGCCGGGCGCGGTGAACTGCGAGGTAAAGCTGCTGCTGCCGGGCAACCGAACCCTAAGCGCCGTGATCACCAACGAGAGCGCCGAAGAGCTCGGCCTGGCCCTGGGCCAGCCCTGCACCGCGCTGATCAAGGCATCCCACGTCATCATCGCCGTCGATTGAAAGGAGTCGCCATGCATCCTGTCCGCCGTTTCTGCGCCGCCCTGCTGCTCTGCCTGCCACTAACCGCCATCGCCGACGACGTGCAGGTGGCCGTGGCGGCCAACTTCACCGCGCCAATGCAGAAAATCGCCGCCGCCTTCGCCCGCGACACCGGCCACCGCGCCGTGCTGGCCTTCGGCGCCACCGGCAAGTTCTACGCGCAAATCAACAATGGCGCGCCCTTCGACATCCTGCTGGCGGCCGACGACAGCACACCGGCACGACTCGAGGACGAGGGTTCCGGCGTCTCCGGTAGCCGCTTCACCTATGCCATCGGCAGCCTGGTGCTGTGGTCGGCGCGCGAGGGTTATGTCGATCCGCAGGGGCGCATCCTCGCCGACGGCGACTTCCGTCACCTGGCCCTGGCCAATCCCAAAACCGCCCCCTACGGCGCCGCGGCACTGGAAACCTTAGACCGCCTGGGCCTGCGCGAACGGCTGCAGCCACGCTTCGTGCAGGGCGAGAACATTGCCCAGGCCCACCAGTTCGTCGCCAGCGGCAATGCCGAGCTGGGCTTCGTCGCGCTGTCCCAGGTGACCGAGGACGGCCGCATCGCCCGCGGCTCGGCCTGGGTGGTGCCGGCCGACCAGCACGCGGCGATCCGCCAGGACGCCCTGCTGCTTCGCCATGGCGAGGGCAACCCGGCGGCACAGGCGCTGCTCGACTACCTCAGGGGCGATACCGCCGCCGCGCTGATTCGCGCCTACGGCTATGAGCTGGACTGAACCGCGATGATGCTCGACAGCGTCGATTTCGCAGCGATCTGGCTGACCTTCAAGCTGGCCAGCCTCACCACCGCACTGCTGTTGCTGATCGGCACGCCGCTGGCATGGTGGCTGGCGCGTACTCATTCGCCGCTCAAGGGGCCGGTCGGCGCAGTGGTGGCACTGCCACTGGTGTTGCCGCCGACCGTGCTGGGCTTCTATCTGCTCACCGCCATGGGCCCTAACGGCCTGGTTGGCCAGCTGACCCAGAGCCTCGGCCTCGGTCTGCTGCCCTTTACCTTCGCCGGTCTGGTGGTGGGCTCGGTGCTTTACTCCATGCCCTTCGTCGTGCAACCCCTGCAGAACGCCTTCGAAGCCATCGGTGAGCGTCCGCTGGAAGTAGCCGCCACCCTGCGCGCCAGTCCCTGGGACACCTTTTTCAGCGTGGTGCTGCCGCTGGCGCGGCCGGGCTTCGTCACCGCCTCGATCCTCGGCTTCGCCCATACCGTCGGCGAGTTCGGCGTGGTGTTGATGATCGGCGGCAACATCCCCGGTGTCACCCGCACGGTCTCGGTACAGATCTTCGACCACGTCGAGGCCATGGAGTATACCCAGGCCCACTGGTTGGCCGGTGGCATGCTGGCGTTCTCCTTCTGCGTGCTGCTGGTGCTGTACTCCAGCCGCCGTTTCAAGCCTGGCCTCAATTGAAGGGATTCGTGCATGAACGACTCACCAACCGCCGGGCAGATCCACGCCCGCTTCCGCCTGGCCTGGCCCGGCTTCGAACTGGACGTCGACCTCGCCCTGCCTGGCCGCGGCGTGACGGCGCTGTTCGGCCATTCGGGCTCGGGCAAGACCACCTGCCTGCGCTGCGTCGCCGGCCTGGAGCGCGCCGGCGAGGCGTACCTGGAAGTCAACGGCGAACGCTGGCAGGACAGTGCGAGCGGGCTGTTCGTCCCGACGCACGAGCGCGCCCTGGGTTATGTGTTCCAGGAAGCCAGCCTGTTCCCACACCTCACGGCACGGCGCAACCTGGAATACGGCCTGCGCCGGGTCAAGACCGACCAGCGCCGGGTGGACTGGGACCATGTGGTGAAACTGCTCGGCATCGAGCACCTGCTGGAGCGCCTGCCGGGTACGCTGTCCGGGGGTGAGCGCCAGCGCGTCGGCATCGCCCGCGCGCTGCTCACCAGCCCGCGCCTGCTGCTGATGGACGAACCGCTGGCGGCGCTGGACCTCAGGCGCAAGAACGAAATCCTGCCCTACCTGGAACGCCTGCACGACGAACTCGACATTCCGGTGCTCTACGTCAGCCATTCGCCGGACGAAGTGGCGCGGCTGGCCGATCACGTGGTGTTGCTCGACCAGGGCCGGGCGGTAGCCGCCGGCGGCCTGCGCGAAACCCTTGCACGACTGGACCTGCCCACCGCCCTCGGCGAGGACGCCGGCGTGGTGGTCGAATCCCACGTGGCCGAACACGACGACGCCTACCACCTGACCCGCCTGACCTTCCCTGGCGGCGAGGTGCTGGTGGCGCAGCGGTCGGAAGCGCTCGGCCAGCGCCTGCGCTTTCGCGTGCATGCCCGCGACGTCAGCCTGGCGCTGACCCGTGCCGAGGGCAGCAGCATCACCAATCTGCTGCCGGCGCGAGTCGAAGCGCTGGCCGCGGCAGATACCCCGGCCCACGTACTGGTGCGCCTGGATGCCGGCGGCACGCCGCTGCTGGCGCGCATCACTCGCCGCTCGGCCGACCAGTTGGGCATTGCTCCCGGGCTGCCGCTGTGGGCCCAGATCAAGGCCGTGGCCCTGCTGGGTTGAGCCCGGCTGTTGTCCGATTGTCGCCAATACGACAATCGGCGGCTCGTCAAAACCTCATAAACCATTGATATTCAATGGAATGATCTCAGGCATCGATGTTGCTATGGCATGCCTCGCCAGCCGTTCGGCGCTGGTTCCAGTCATCGCAACAGAGAGAACCCTATGTCCATCAAGGAAATCCAAGCCTTCTCGAACCAAGCCCTGAACGACCCGGCGCTCGGCGAAAAACTCAGAGCCTGTGAAAAGGTCCGCGACGTGATCGCCCTCGGCAAGGAACACGGCTACAGCATCATCGAGGACCTGCTCTATCCGCCGAACGAGCCACAGTTCAGCGAAGCCCAGCTGTCGCCGAAGATGGCCAAGGCGCTGCTGCGCGCCTGATATGCCGAGGTAGCCGAAAGCCCGGCGTCCCGCTGGGCTTCTCCGCTTCGTGCCCCGGCCAGCAGTCCCTCATCCACGCGTGTGCGCTTCACCCGATCTGCACCTCATAGGCCCGCCTGAGCAGTTCGCGGTCCAGCCAGGGCATACCGATGCTCTGCGTCGGTTCGATCCAGTGGGTTCCGATGGCCGCCCGGCACCGATCGTGCCCGTCCAGTGCGGCGAGGAATACCGGCAGAACCTCGCCCGACACTTCGGGGCCGACCCGGTAATCGGCCACCAGCTCCAGCGGTTTCTCGATCCCCAGTTCGCGCTGCAGGCTGCGCAGAGCGCCCGCAGGATGGACCAGCAGATCGCCCAGCATCGGCGGTTCAGCGAATACCGCGAGGGCCGGAAGGGGCTGCGGCAAGACCACCCCGCCGCGCTGCGGCACGAGGAAATGCAGGCGCGCGCTGACCGGGTGCTTGTGACAGATCAGCATCCGCCAGCCCGGCCGGCCGTGAGACCCCATCATTTCCCGAGCGTCATCAAGGCATACTCCACCGGCCCGGCGAACAGCCGCGTGCCGCCGCCTTCGGCCACTACCCGCCGCACCCCGGCGGGGTCGGCCACGCGAACCCCGGCCAGGTAATCCACGCCGAAGCGCCGCCAACCGTCCAGCCAGGGCAGGCTCGGCCCCATCAGCACCACTTGTGCCTGGCGCGACAGCTCGAGCAGGCGCGGCAAGGTCTTGTTGGCGATGCTGCTGGCGCTGACGAACACCCAGTCGGCCTCGGGCAGCAGGTACTCGACGGCGCAATCGGGCAGGTCGCCCTCCTGCTGCTGGCGCTCCAGGCACTGGTAGGGCTGGTCCTGCCAGAGCCGTTCGAGGCCGGGATAATGGCCGATCACCACGACCCGCTGGCCCGCCAGCCGTGAACGGAAATGTGCGAACACCTGCAGATGCCCCGGTGCCTGCGTGCGCAGTGCCTGCGCCTCGCGCTGGCAACCCGCCGCCGTGTTCACGCTGGCGTTGAGCACAGCCAGGCCGACCGCGGCTTCGGCGCTGTTCCATGACTGCAGCCAGGGCAGCAGCGCGGCGTTGCCCTGTCCGGCAAGCGTGCCCGACCAGCCGAGCGTGCGCGGCACCTGGCGCGGGCTGAAGGCGAAGCCCTGGTCGCCGTCGACTTCGGCCAGCGTCCAGTTCAACCCCAGGCACAGATGTTCGACAGTCCGCGCCTGCGCGGCGCTGGCCAGCAGCCAGTCATAGAGCTCATTCATGATCGAGCGCCGGCAGCAGGCGCAACTCGCTTTTCAGCGCCCCCGGCCCCCCCCAGGCGGCGACGGCCTCCACCATCCAGGCCGGCTTGTGCGGATGCGCCAGCAGCACGTCGAACTCGGCGTAGACCTGACCGTCACCGTTGATCTGCATGCTGCCGAGCAAATCGCCCTGGGCGCTGCGCCATTCGCTGTAGAAGCATTCGCTGCGATCGAACGGATCGACCCGCACTTCGCTGCGCGACGGTTCACGCTCGTCGGGCAGCTGCAGGCGGATGGCCGAACGCTGCAGGCAATCCTGCAGCGCACGCTGGATTTCGCCGAACAGCGGCCGCGCCGCCTGCAGGCGTGCTTCGAACGATGGCGCCATCAGTTTTCCTCCTCGAAGGCGCGGGCGATCTGCAGGAACGCCTCGCCGCCGATCTCGTTGCCCGGATCGAGCTGCAGCAGCTTCTCCAGCACCCGCCGCGCGTTGTCCACCTTGCCACGGCGCAGGCGGATCACGCCCAGCGCCTTGAGGCTGAACAGATACAGCCGCTCGGCACCGCGGCGCGTCTGCCAATCGGCGCTGGCAGGGTGCAGGCGCCGGTAGTTGCGGCTGAAGCCGGCACAGGCCGCGGCCCGCCGCAGGGCTTCCCATACGGCGGCTTCGGCCTCCGCGTAGCGGGCCTGGAGAATGTAGAACTTGTACAGGCCGACATGTGCGTCCGGCTCCTCGCGCCAGCGCTGCCGGGCCTCCAGTAGCAGGGCTTCGACCGCCGCCGGATGCTCGAGGCCGCGCGCACTGTTCAGCAGGTAGCGCAGCCCGGTCGGTGTGCGGTCGGAAAAGAACGCCCGTTCGGGCTCCAGCAACAGCACCTCACCCATGCCTCACCAGAGCTCCGCGGGGGTGAGCTTGTCGGTGAAGGGCTCGCCTTCGAGCAGATGCGTGAGGATGCCGTCGGCGTCCGCCGGCTCCACCCAGCTGTACATCAATGCGCCCGGGTAGATCAGCACATTGGCGCCGGCCTGGCAGGGCCCCAGGCAGCCGGTGCCGGTCAAGGCGATGCGGCCGATCAGATTGCGCCGGATCAGGGCCTGGGAGAAGGCGTCGAACAGGGCTTCGCCGCCCTTCGCCGCGCAACTGCCGCGCGGGTGCCCCTCGGCGCGGCGCTGCAGGCAGAGGAAGATGTGGTAGTCGGGTCTTGGCATGTCAGCAGCTCCTCAACCGGCCAGCGCCTGATGGGTATGGCATTGTTTCGGGCAGACCGCCGCACAGGCCTTGCAGCCGATGCAGTCGAGGCCGTCGGCGATGGCCATGATCATTATCTCGTCGTCCTCGTCGTAGAGGTCGTCGTCTTCGTCCACCATGCCGGAGCGCTCCACCAGCTCGAACACGTCGCGCGGGCACACCTTGTAGCAACGCCCGCAACCGATGCACCTCTGCGCATCGACGGCGGTGACGAACTGCGGCACCCATTCGGCGCCACCGCGCGTACGCCCGGTTATCACTGCTTCCATCTGTCATCTCCTGCGCGCCAATGGCATGGCGGCGGCCTACGGTTAGGGATACGGCGGGCTCGGGCCCGCTCTGTATTGGCGGTCAGGCGTTGCCGGCAGCTTCCAGCCGGGCGTTGGCCTCGACCCAGTCGAGGCAGGCCTGGTGTGCCTGCGTCGCCAGTTCCGGCAATTGCCGGTAATCGATCAGCAGCCGGTCCTCGACCAGGTCGTGGATCTGCGACGCCCATTCGGTGGCGATGCGCTTCTTCTGGCTGACTTCCTTCTTCAACGCCTTGAGTTCCTCTTCGGTCATCGGCTCGCCTCCTCTTACAACTCGGCGACCGCACGGTGCTCGGCGACCAGCGCGCTCGCCTTGCCCAGCAGTTTCTGCGCGTCGAGCGACAGTGCCTCGAGCGACTCGAAGCCGAAGCGGTGGACGTCGCGCAGGGTCTTGTCCAGCGCCACCAGCTTGCCGACCAGGATCAGCGCGCGGCCGAAACCCTCGTGGGTGATGTTGATCACCGGCACCGCGAGCAGCCCGGTCTCGCGCTCGATCATCTGCGCCAGGGCGTTGTAGAAGGCCTTGACCCGCGACAGGGTGACCTCGTCCGGATCGCCGACGATGGGGATCGCCCGGCGCCGCTCGCGGGTCAGCACCAGCGGGTCGAGCACCCGCGCGTCGCTCCAGGTGTCGTAGGTGCCGTAGCTGTCCATGGCGCGCAGTTGCACCACCATCTGCTTGATCACCGGGTCCTGCAGGGCCGGGTCGTCGTCGCGAACGACCGCCTGCTGTTCTTCTGCATACATAACGCTGTCCTCGATTGCGGGTGTCGGGCTATTCGTCCCAGGCCTCGCCGGCCATGGCCTCGAAACGTTGCTGGTCCGGCGTGCCACGGGTACGCCGGATCGCCTTGGCCAGCCAGGCCGAAGGGCCTTCGCGCAGCTCGGCCTGCAGCGTTTCGATCAGTTCGGCGATGCCCTCGGCCTCGCTGACCTTGACCGGCTGTACACCGATCGCCAGCAGCTGGCGTACCGCCGAGGCGCCGCAGGCGCGGCAGTACACCGCGATGCAGCCATCGAGCAGTTCCAGCTTGGCCGCCAGCTTGTCCTCGTTGCCGTCCTGGTCGAGCTCGCCGAATTCCACCACCGATTGCAGCTCGGCCCGCTCGGGGTCGATGCCGTAGAACACGAACGACCGCGACGAGCCGAAATGCTGGTCGACCGTGCGCCGATCGGACGAGGCGAAGGCCACCTTGAGCAGCGTGCCGTCGTTCTCGCCGTCGAGTACCTGCAGTTGTCGGATGGGGCTGGCCATGGCTCAGTGGCTCCATTGCGAATGGTCGGAGGCGGGCTTCTGCGCATAGATCGAGCGATACGGCGCGATACCCCGATGGTGTTCGGTAAGCAGGTTGGCCAGGTCGAACAGCGCCTGCGCGCTGGCCCGGTAACCGCTCCAGCAGCGCTGGAAGCCGCCCAGCAGGTCGTACTGCGGAAAGCCCACGCGCAGCAGCGGAATGCCCAGGCGATCGGCGCTGGCCAGCGCGTGGCTGTTGCCGAGCAGCAGTTGGGCGCCACCGTCGCGGGCGGCCTGCTCCAGGTCCTCCAGGTCACCGACCTGGATGCGCGCCAGCGGCGCGTCGGCCAGCGCCGGCGCGCGCGCCGGCACCACCGCGGCCACCAGTTGCGCGCCCATGCCGCGCGCCAGGGTGGAGAAACCGAGCAGCAGGTCGGGGTCGGCGGCGATGCCCAGACGCGCGTCGCCGAGCATGAAATGGGTATCGAGCATGGCGTCCTGCAGTTGCCGGCGCTGGCGCTGCCAGCGCTCCGGCACCGGGTTGCCGCTGATCTCGCTCAGCGCCATCAACCAGGCATCCACCGCCTCCAGGCCCAGCAGCAGGCCGAAACGCCGGTCCGGTACGCCGCTGCGGGCGGCCAGCGCATCGGCGGCGGCGGTCAGGCTCTGGCCGATCACCAGGGTGGCGGCGCTCTGCCCGGCACTGGCCAACTCGTCGAGGGTCAGCCCGCCGGTGGTCAGCGGGTTGAAGGCCGCCTCGTCGAGATGGCCGTCCAGCGAGCCGGACAGGTCGGGGATCAGCAACGGCCGCAGGCCGAAGCTCTCGATGCTCTCGGCGACGAATTCCAGGTCGCCGGGTGTCAGGCTGGCGCTGCACAGCACGTTGACCTGGCGCGGCCGCTGGCCGACCTGGTCACGGCGCTCGGGCACCAGCGCCTCGATCATCGCCTTGAGCGCGGCGGCGAAACCGCTCTCGAAGCAACCGCTGAAGTCCGGGCTGTTCACCGACACCACGGCCACGTCGCCGTACTCGGGATATTCGCGGCGGAACTGATGCACGGCGCTGTGCAGGTCGCAGCCCTGGGTCTCCGCCAGCGCGGTGCTGAGCAGGCCGATCACCGCTGGATGCTGCTTGTCGCAAATGGTGCGCAGCGCCTCGACCACGTTCTCGTCGGCGCCCATCACCGAGCTGACCTGATCCATCGCCGTGGTCTGCAACGGCACCGGCTCGCGGAAGTGCCGGACGAAGAACACCTTGGCGAACGCCGTGCAGCCCTGCGAACCGTGCAGCAACGGCATGCTGCGCGCCAGGCCGAGGAAGGCCAGCGCGGCACCCATGGTCTGGCTGGCCTTCAGCGGGCTGACCGCCAGCGCCTTGTTGCGGTTGATGATCTGTGCCATCGCGACCTCCTCAGGCGTTCGCCAGCGTGCGGGGTTGTGCCTCGGCCGACGCGGGCCGCTCCCACGGCGCCGGCTGGCGCACCGCCGGCCACACCGGGCTCTCGAGGGTCAGGCACAGCTGGCGCACCAGTTCCCGCATGCCGTCGTAGCCGGCATAGCCGAATTCGCGTTCCTGGTTGATGTCGAGGAAGGGGATGCGCCCCTTGAGCGCGGTGTACATGTTGCGACCGCCGGCGATGAGGATGTCGGCGCGGTATTCCTCCACCGTGCGCAACAACGCGCGCGGGTTGCCCTCGTCGAGCATCTTGACGTCGTCGCCCATCAGCTCGCGGATGCGCGCCTTGTCCTCCTCGGTGGATTTCTTGGTGCCGGTGGCGACCACCTTCATGCCCAGGTCCTGCAGCGCGGAGATCACCGACCAGGACTTGACCCCGCCGGTGTAGAGCAGCACGCGCTTGCCGGCCAGGCGTTCGCGCCAGGGCTCCAGCGCCGCGCGAATCCTCGCTTCCTCGCGCGCGATCAGCGCTTCGGTGCGCGCGGCGAGGTCGTCGTCGCCGATCAGCCGGGCGAAGTCGCGCAGCGCCTGCGAGGTGTCGGTGATGCCGTAGAAGCTGCCCTCGAACCAGGGCGTGCCGAAGCGCTCCTGCAGCTTGCGCGCGACATTGAGCATGGCCTTGGAGCAGACCATCATGTTCACCTCGGCGCGGTGCATGGTCTGCACCTCGCGAAAACGCGCATCGCCCGACAGCGTGCAGAGCACGCGCAGGCCCAGCTCGTCGAGCAGCGGCAGCACGTGCCAGAACTCGCCGGCGATGTTGTATTCGCCGATCAGGTTGACGTCGTGCACGCGGATGCCGGCGCGCTCGCTGCCGGCCGGCAGCGGGTCGGGCTCGCGGGTGCCGATCACGTGCTTGACCATGGCATCGCCGGCGATGCGGTTGCCGAGGTTCTTGGTACCGTAGAAACCGGCGCCGTCCACCGGCACCACCGGGGTGGCGAAATGCTCGCTGGCGGCCTTGCACACGGCGTCGAGGTCGTCGCCGATCAGCGCCGGCACGCAGGTGTTGTAGACGAACACCGCCGGCGGCGCGTAGCTCTCCACCGCCTGGCGGATGGCGTGGAACAGGCGCTTCTCGGCGCGCCCCATGATCACGTCCTGCTCGGAGAGATCGGTGGTCATGCCGATGCGGTACAACTGCGGGCCGCTGGAGCGGGTGCCGCGGTTGTCCCAGGAACTGCCGGCGCAGGCGATGGGCCCATGGACGATGTGCGCCACATCGGCGATCGGCAGCAGCGCGATCTGCGCGCCGTCGAAGGCGCAGCCGCCATCGGTGGCGCCCGGCGCCGGCTTGGCGCAGCCGGACTTCTCCTTCTTGTTGTGCGTGCAGGCGGGCTCGTCGAGCAGCTCGGCAATGTCCTTGGCTTTCATCGCACCCTCCGGTCGTCGTGGTTATGCGCAACGAGGTGAGTGCAATGCCTGTACCAAAAATTAACTCATTGATTTATATGATTTTCATTGAAATAAAATTGTCGCAAACGTGCCCAGATGTCGGGTTCGCAACAAAGGATTCGGCGAGTGGCCCCGTAGGCCGGGTCGGGCGGTACGGATCCGTAGGGTGGGCATTAGCCCACCAGCATCCTTCGCGATCGCTGGCTTGATTGGTGGGCTGAAGCGGAACGCCGCCCGGCCCACCCTAGGCGAAAAGCATCGCCCCGTGGTCGGGCTCACAAAGGCAGCAAGCAGCCTGCGGACCTGTGGGAGGCGCGCCCTCGCGGCGATGCAGGCCGGCAGGCCTACCAAAGCCTAAAAAGCATCATCTCGGATCGGGCGTCCACCCAACCTACCCCAACCGTTGCGCGATCGCAGCCTGGACTTCGGGATCGTCTTCGTTCAGCTCGCGCAGGGCCTCGAGCGGGGCGTTTTCCACGGCGGCCAGGCGTACCGTCCAGTCGGGGTCGTGGAGCATTTCCAGCACGTCCTGGCCATGCAGGCGCGCGGCAACCAGGCGGCGGACTTCCGGTTCGGGGTCGGTGACCATCAGTCCGAGGCTTTCCTCAGGCAGGCGCTGGGCGACGAACTTGCGCACCTGGCGGTCCTCGTCGCGGATGAAGCGGAACAGCCGCCCTGGGACGATGCGCTGGACCACGTAGGCGCGCACTAGGTAATCCGGGTCGGCTGCCATCCGTTCCAGCTGCTCGGCCGGCAGGCGGTCGGCGACGGTGATGCGTACTTCCCGATCCGGGTCACGCATGAGTTCGCCCAGGCGCTCGCGCGGCAGGCGGTGGGCGACGGCACGACGCACCGCCTCGTCGACGTCGTGGATCATCGACAGCAGCGCCTCCACCGGGGCGTAGCGCACGGCGATGGCGCGCCGCTCCCAGAACGGATCGGCCAGGTAGTGCACGGCCAGCTGCGGATTCTGCCGGAAGAAACGGTCGATCTGCCGGCCGCTGTGGATCGCCACGCAGCGGTCGCCCGGCGTGCAGCGGCCGCTGGGCAGCAGGTCGCCGCGAAAGCTGCAATCGCGGCAGTCCGCCAGGGGGGTGATGTCCTCGCTACCGTCGTTGTGCATGGGCGCTCTCTAATCGGCGATGACTTCGGCCAGGACGATGCCCGAGGCGGCGTCCAGGTCGTTGCTCAGCACCGAGCAGTGCTGGCTGGAGTTGACCAGATAGACGTTGAACCCCGGCCGCTCGGCAACCGGCTTGGCATTGACCACCACGTCGTCGTCCATGCAGCAGGTGAAGTGGATGCCAGGGTGCTCGCTGCGCAGCCTGGCGAGCAGCGCCTCGTCCAACGGAGCGTTCTCGGCCTGGCGGATGACCGCGTCGAGCTGGGTCTGGCTGATCATGGGGTGTCCTCTCTTTCAGACGTGGAAACGCGGGGGGCCGGCTCGCTGCCCATGGCCTTGGCCAGCCAGGGCGGCGGCGCGCTGGCCAGTACCTGTTGCAGTTCCTCGACGATCTCGCGGGCCGGGATCGGCCGCATGACCTTGACCGGGTGGGTGCCGACGCGAATCACCTTGGCCGCCGCCGGCCCGCCGATGCTCAGGGTGTAGAGCAGCTGGCAGTCGTGCAGCAGTTCGGCGCGGCGGGCATGGCGATCTTCGTGGGGCGCGACCGGCCCCGGCTCGCGCAGGTCGACCAGGCGGCTGGCGCTCGGCGAGATCTGGTAGACGAGAAAGCGCGCGCAGCTGCCGAAGCTGCCGTCCAGGCGCTCGCCGCCGTCGGAGGTGCAGGCGATGCGGATCGAATCCGGCAACTCGCCTTCGCGATAGGGCTCGATGGCCGGCAACGGTTCCTCGGGCATTCGCACGCCACGCCCCTTGAGCAGGCCGAGCGCACGCTGCAATTGCCGCTCGCTGAGCACCGGCGGTGGCCCGTCGACGCTGCTCAGCAGGCGGTTGCGCAGGCGGTTTAGGCGCAGCCTGGCCAGCCGCGCTTCGGTGATCGGCTCGCCGGTGACGCTGAGCAGGGTGCGCAGCAGTTGCCCGGTATCCACGCCGTTCAGCTCGCGCGCCGCCAGGGCGATGCGCAGGGCCAGGTGAGCCGGCAGCGGAGCCCGTCCGTTGCTGGGCGCCATCGTTCAGCCCTCGCCGGCCCGTTTGGCGCGCAGGGTGATCGGCAGTTTCGGCGGTGCCGAGAGGGGTTCGAGGTAGTAGCTGGAGCCATCGGCCAGGGCGACTTCGCCGCCCCAGCGCTCGGGGCTGTCGTGTTCCAGGCTGACGACGATTTCTTCCTGGTCCTTCTTGGCGATGTAGAAGGTCAGCTGGCCATTCTTGTTACGGCTGATCATGACACTGGGCATGGGAGGCTTCCTGAAAATAGGGCTGGCCGGCCGACGACCATTGCGGTGCGTCGGCCGGCCAGGATGGGGAGGTCGCCCTCCCCGCTCGCGGTCAACGAACCAGGTCGTAGTTGTAGTCGGTGCTCTGCATGCCGCGGGTCTCGTCGTCGAGGCGCTCGAGCACGGCATTGACGAGGGTGGTCAGCATCTGCATGGCGCCTTCGTAGCCCAGGGTGGTCTGGCGATGCAGGTGGTGGCGGTCGAAGATCGGGAAGCCGAGACGGATCAGCGGCACCTCGAATTCCTTGCCCTTGTGCAGCGTGTCGCGCTGGATGAACTTGCCGTAGCTATTGCCGATCATGAAGTCCGGCTTGTCGGTGAACACCAGCGAGCGCATGTGCCAGAGATCCTTGCCGATGTACACGGTGCAGTTCTTGCCGTAGGGCGAGGACTCCAGGATCGCGTCCATGGCCTTCTTCCAGCGCTTGTTGCCGTTGTGGGCGAGGATGTGCACCGGCTCGGCGCCCAGCTCCAGGAGGAACTTGGCCATGCCCATGACGAAGTCCGGATCGCCCCAGAGCGCGAAGCGCTTGCCGTGCAGCCAGGTGTGCGAGTCGGTCATCATGTCGACCAGGCGGCCGCGCTCCTTGGCCAGGCTTTCAGGGATCGGCTGGCCGGTGATCTCGCTGACCTTCATCAGGAACTCGTCGGTCCAGTCCAGGCCCATGGGGATGCTCAGCTTGGGCGTCTCGTGCTTCCAGGTGCCTTCGACGAACTTCTTGGTCTTTTCCAACTGCCAGGGTTGCAGCAGCAGGGTGTTCAGGGCGTTGGGCGCATCCTTGATCTCGTCCTGGGTGGTGCCGCCGGAGTACATGCGGAACTGGCCGTCGGCCGGGGTATCGAGCACTTCTTCCGGGTCGGAGAGCAGGCTGTAGCCGACGTCCATTTCCTTGAGCATGCGCTTGATCACGCGGAAGTTGCCCAGGTAGGTCTCGAAGCCGGGAACGACGTTGATCTTGTGGTTGCTACCGACCACCTTGTCGTCCATGTGATTGAGGGTGAAGTAGCGGGCGATGCCCTCGAACATGTTGTCCCAGCCGGTGACGTGGCTGCCGACGAAGCTCGGGGTGTGGGCATAGGGGACCGGGTAGTCCTCGGGGATGAAGCCCTCCTTCTTCGAGTTGTTGATGAAGGCGTTGAGGTCGTCGCCGATGACCTCGGCCATGCAGGTGGTGGACACGGCGATCATGTCCGGCTTGTAGGTGGCCTTGCAGTTGGCCAGGCCGTCCTTCATGTTCTGCTGGCCGCCGAACACCGCCGCATCTTCAGTCATGGAGTCCGACACGCAGGAGATGGGTTCCTTGAAATGCCGGTTGAAGTAGGTACGGAAGTAGGCGACGCAACCCTGCGAGCCATGCACGTAGGGCATGGTCTTCTCAAAGCCCAGGGCGCAGAGCACCGAGCCCAGCGGCTGGCAGGCCTTGGCCGGGTTCACGGTCAGGGCTTCGCGCTGGAAGTTGAGCTCCTGGTATTCCTGGGTGGTGGTCCACTGGAAGACTTCGTCGATCTTGTCCTGCGGATGCTTCTCCTCGAAGGCATCGCGCTTCTTGGCAAGCATGTCCTTGTAGTCTTCGTCGCGGAACAGCGGATAGCTGGGTTTGATGTTATCGACTTGCTGGCTCATGACTCTCTCCTTCGCCTCACTCATCTGTGAACGGCGATCACGGATGTCGGCAGCGACCGGCCTGCGCCGGCCGCCGCGGACGTTGCGTACGACTGCGGACCATCAGGCGCTGGCGGCGACCTTCTCGGCCGATTCCTCGGCCTTCTGCCAGGGCGCCTGCAGCTTCTTCCAGCACGGGTTGTTCAGGGTCATGTCCATGTCACGGGCGAAGATGGCGAAGCCGTCAAAGCCGTGGTACGGGCCGGAATAATCCCAGGAGTGCATCTGGCGGAACGGAATGCCCATCTTCTGGAAGATGTATTTTTCCTTGATGCCGGAGCCGATCAGGTCGGGCTTGATGCGCTTGACGAACTCCTCGAACTCGTAGCCGGTGACGTCGTCGTAGAGCAGCGTGGCGTTGCCCATTTCCTTGAGGGTGCGGTCGTAGTCGTCGTTGTGGCCGAACTCGTAGCCGGTGCCGACCACTTCCATGCCCAGGTCCTCGTAGGCGCCGATCACGTGGCGCGGACGCAGGCCGCCGACGTAGAGCATCACGCGCTTGCCTTCCAGGCGCGGGCGATACTTGGCGATCACCGCCTCCCACTCCGACTGGTACTTGGCGATCACTTGCTCGCACTTGGCCTTGATGCTGTCGTCGAAATGCTCGGCGATGGCCCGCAGCGACTCGGCGGTCTTGGTTGGGCCGAAGAAGTTGTACTCCATCCACGGAATGCCGTACTTCTCTTCCATGTGCCGCGAGATGTAGTTCATCGAGCGGTAGCAGTGCACCAGGTTGAGCTTGACCTTGGGCGTCAGTTCCATCTCGGAAATCGTGCCGTCGCCGGACCACTGCGCGACCACGCGCAGGCCCATTTCCTCGAGCAGGATGCGCGAGGACCAGGCATCGCCGCCGATGTTGTAGTCACCGATGATGGAAACGTCGTAGGGCGTGGTCTCGAAGCTGGTGTCATCGTCGCGCTTGTCCAGCACCCAGTCGCGGATGGCGTCGTTGGCTATGTGGTGGCCGAGGGACTGCGACACCCCGCGGAAACCTTCGCAGCGCACCGGTACCACGGTGGTTTCGTGCTCGGCGGCCTTCTTCTTGGCGACCGCCTCAATGTCGTCGCCGATCAGGCCGATGGGGCATTCGGACTGCACGGAGATGCCCTTGTTCAGCGGGAACAGCGTCTCGATCTCGTCGATCAGCTTGGCCAGCTTCTTGTCGCCGCCGAAGACGATGTCCTTCTCCTGGAAATCCGAGGTGAAGTTCATGGTCACAAAGGCGTTCACCCCGGTGGTACCGATGTAGTAGTTGCGCCGCCCGGCGCGCGAGTACTGGCCACAGCCCACCGGCCCGTGGGAAATGTGGATCATGTCCTTGATCGGCCCCCAGACCACACCCTTCGAGCCGGCGTAGGCGCAGCCCCGGATGGTCATCAGACCCGGCTGGGATTTCTTGTTGGAAGTGATGCATTTCTTCGATTGCTCAAGCGCCGGGTCGTTGGGCGACAAGTGCTTGGCGCGGTCCTTGCGGGCCTTCTCCGGATAGACTTCCAGGACTTCCTGGATGAGGGATTCCACCTCTTCGCGGGACATACCGGTCATGATTGACCTCCTCTTGCGTTCATGTGCGGGTCACGGGCGCACCGCACCGTGCCAGGCACGGTGCGACACCCCGGCAGGGCCCATCCGCCCTGCCCCGTTCTGCTGAAGCGATCAGGCAACGACTTCCTCGGCGGCGGTCTTGCCGACGATGGTCATGTCTTCCTCGTCCATGATCCCGAACTCCATAAGCAAGGCTTCCAGCTCGTCCATGCTGATCGGGGTGGGGATGACCAGTTTCTTGTTCTCGACGATCTTCTTCGCCAGGGTCCGGTATTCGTCGGCCTGCTTGGCGGCGGGGTCGTACTCGATGACGGTCATGCGGCGGATTTCGGCGCGCTGCACGACGTTGTCGCGCGGGACGAAGTGGATCATCTGCGAGCCCAGCTTGTCGGCCAGGGCCATGATCAGCTCGTCCTCGCGGTCGGTGTTGCGGCTGTTGCAGATCAGCCCGCCGAGCCGCACGCTGCCGGAGTTGGCGTACTTCACGATGCCCTTGCAGATGTTGTTGGCGGCATACATCGCCATCATCTCGCCGGAGCAGACCACGTAGATCTCCTGGGCCTTGTTCTCGCGGATGGGCATGGCGAAGCCGCCACAGACCACGTCGCCGAGCACGTCGTAGAAGACGAAGTCCAGGTCATCCTCGTAGGCGCCTTCCTCTTCGAGGAAGTTGATCGCGGTGATCACGCCGCGACCGGCGCAGCCCACGCCCGGCTCCGGACCGCCCGACTCGACGCACTTGATGTCGCCGTAGCCGGTCTTGAGCACGTCCTCGAGTTCCAGGTCTTCCACGGTACCGGCCTCGGCGGCCATTTCCATGATGGTGTTCTGCGCCTTGGAGTGCAGGATCAGGCGAGTGGAGTCGGCCTTGGGGTCGCAGCCGACGATCATGACCTTCTTGCCGAGTTCGGCCAGGGCCGCCACGAGGTTCTGGGTCGTGGTGGATTTGCCGATTCCACCCTTCCCGTAAATAGCGCATTGACGCATTGCCATAATTAAGTTCCTCAGGTTTCGTTACCACTTGACGTGGGCTATAGGCACGAACAAGCCTGCGCAACAGGGCAATAGCAGCCTTTGTGCCAGCGTTTCTAAAATAATCTAAGCACTTGTTTTAATTAGAATAATTTAATTACTAGCAACATCCTTCGGCGGTTCGATAGTTAACAACCGACAGGCCTGACTGTTGCAATGGCGACAAAAAGATCGGCCGGGCCAAGCGCCGGTTTTCCACACTTTCGGCAACTGTTGCGAACATGACAATTGTCGCGTTCGATACTTTCGAAAACACCTGAACGGCAACTATCGCCGCATTCAAAGCCCCATATATCAAGGGGTTGCATGCACGCTCCCGGCTGGCTCGGTTATTGCGATCGGCTATCGGTAAATCCACTGGCCGCAGGAGATTTGCCGTGAACGATCCTTTGCAGGAAATCGCCGACCGCCTCGCCGCCCATGAACTGGTGCCCTATCTGGGCCCCGGTGTGCTGGGCGGCGTGGTCGACCGCGACACAGGTCAGCCGATGCCGGCCGACAATGAAAGCCTGATCCTCGCCATGAACGGCGGGCAGCCGATGGCGCCGCGGCTGATGTACGAATTCCCGCGTGCCGCCATGCACCTGGAGAACAAGAAGGGCCGCAGCTTCATCGAGCGCTTCCTGACTCAGACCTACGGCGGCGACAACTGGACGCCCGCGCCGCTGCACCGCTGGCTGGCCGGGCTGAACCTGCCCTACGTCATCGATTGCAATCGCGACACCCAGCTGCAGCGCTGCTATGCCGACCGTCCGCATACCCTGGTGGTCGGCGCCGCGCGCATCGCCGCCAGCCCCTACCGCTTCGACATCTATCGCTTCGACGCAGGCCGCTACCAGCGCATCGACCAGAGCGAGGTCAATCCCGCGCTACCGGTGCTGTTCAAGCCGCTGGGCACGCCGCTGCCGAGCCCTTCCTACGTCGCCAGCGACGCCGACTTCGTCGACTACATCACCGAACTGATGGGCGGTTTCGCCATTCCCGGCTGGCTCAAGCTGCAGCGCAAGGAATGCCGCTACCTGTTCCTCGGCATGCAGTTCAACCGCGACACCGAGCGCATGCTGATGAGCGACCTGATCCACGATGCAGCCGCGCCCGCCGGCTGGGCGCTGATCCCCTCGCCCAGCGCAAAGGACCGCAGGGTCTGCCTGCGCAAGCAACTGGAACTGGTCGAGACCGATTGGCACGACCTGCTTGGCCTGACCCAGGGCGCCCCACAAGTCGCCTGACCATTTTTTCCACGAGAGACCATGACCATGCTGTTGAAAACCTACGAAACGCAAAACCTGCTGTGCAACGTCAGCGTCAATGGCGCGACCACGACGCCGGACACCTACGCCTTCCGCGGCGACCTGGTGCTCGAAGAAGGCGAGATCGCCGACGCCTCCGGCCGCCGCCTGCCGCCGACCGCCGTGGTCAAGCAGGCGGTCATGCTCGAGCAGCAGGGGAAACTGGCGATGATGGCCGGCGCCCTGATCGAACTGGCCCACCTGCCGCTGTTCCTCGAACGCTATCGCCGCGACCTGGCCGACGGCGCACCGGTGATCTTCTACGTGGAGAACCTCGGCCAGTCGCTGTACACCGAGCTCGACGGCATGACCCTGCAGCTGCAGGCGCACGAGGAAGGCGCGGTGTGGAACACCCTGGCCGACGACCTGCGCCTGGACAAGGAAGACTTCAAGGGCCAGAGCGCCGAGGACAAGGTACTCACCGTCTACGCCGCGCTGCGCGACTACCGGCCGAAGCTGGAGACGCTGAGCTACGAGGCCGCCCTTGGCTGCACCGTCGCCCATCGTCGCGAGGCGCGCGGGCCGATCTGAACCACCCAGGGGCGTATTGGGCTTGGCCAGCATGGGGCTCGATTCCACCCTAGGTTGCCCTGGGCTCGCAGAGCCCGGGCGCAGCCCGGGTCACGTGCAACGGTTTGACATCCCCATATTGGCGATGAGCCACTCCCCTGCGCTCCCAGGGGAGTTTTTTTGCCTATCGCCCCGGTGCCGTAGGTTGGGTTGAGCGAAGCGAAGCCCAACATCGCGGATCATCAGGCGCCACATCCGCCCATGGTGTTCTCACGAACAATGCCGGTTGCACGGGCTTGAGCCCGCACGACGTTGGGCTTCGCCGCTGCGCGGCTCGACCCAGCCTGGGGTTGCCATCCGTCCCATCCCCGCACGCTCAGGGATGCCGGTGCCCCTCGCCGCCGCAGCCCGGCTCCTCGTGGGGCAAGCCTGGTGGCAAGCTGCCAGCGAGCCAGGCCTGCACGGCACACGACGGATCGTTTTCGGCGGTGGTCAGCAAGGTCACGCCGCGCTCGCCCAAGCGGCGCAGCACGCCGTCGCCGGCGCTGGCGGCGATGGCCACGTCCACCGCGTGCAGCGGATGACGTTCGGGCTGGGCGCTGACATGCCATTCGTGCAGGCATGCCTGGTCGTCCAGCACCAGGCGGTAGACCGGCTCCGGCGCCTCGCCGGGCCAGATGTCGTACACCTGCCAGTGGTGTGCCCGGCCGGCATGCCCGGCGACTTTGCCGTGGCGGTCGATGGCCACAGCGACCAGCCTGCGCGCGTCGCTCATGCGCAGGCCGCCTCGTCGTCAGAGCGCTCGAAGCGCACCCGCTGCTCGGCCCGCACGCCCAGCAGCTTGGCCAGCCACGGCGGCGGATTGCCAGCCATGACGCCTTGAAGATCGGCGAGAATCTGCCGCGCCTCGCCACCGGCCTTCTTGATCGGATAGATCCCGGACTTGACCACCTTGGCCGCCGCCGGGCCGCCGATGGAAACCACGTAGAGCACCTGGCAGTCGCCGATCAGCTCGGCGCGTGCGCCATTGCGGTCCTCGGCGAACTCGGTATCCAGCGCCGAGCGCACGTCCACCAGCGTCAGGCTGTCGACGCCGACCTGGTAGACCAGGAAGCGCAGGCACGAGCCGAAGTGGCCGTCCAGCCGTTCGCCGTTGTTGGAGGCCACAGCCACCCGGATCGAACCTTCCGGCACGACGTCCAAGCCCACCGCCTGCGGCAGGTCCTTGCCGACACCCTCGCCCCAGAGGATGCGCACCGCTTCCTTCAGCGCCGGCAGGCCGATGCCGATGTCTTCGCCGTCTTCCTCGCCGTCGGCGCTGGCGAAGGCGGTCTTCAGGTCGGTGACGGTCACGCGCTGTAGGCTCTCCTCGTCCAGTTCGCCTTCGATCCGCTGGTGCAGGATATCCAGCAACCGGCCGACGCCCACCTCGGGCAATGCCCGGGCGGCCAGTGCGATGCGTAATGCGGTTTCACGGTTCATGCTCGGGGGCTGGCTGTTCATCGGTCGCTCCTCTCTCGGCTATGGTCATCCGCGGCGGCTGTCAGTCGTCGTCATCGTCGTCTTCATCCAGCACGCGCGTGATGCGTTGGTAGATCTCCACCCGATCGCCCTCCTTCAGCGGGCTGTCGAGTTTGACGAACTTGCCGTAGACCCCGACCTTTTGCTTGCTCAGGTCGATGTCCGGGCAGTAGCGCAGCACCCCGGAGTGCTCGATCGCCTCGGCCACGCTGGAGCCTTCCGCCACCCGGCAATCGAACAGCAGGGGCTGCCGGGGTGCGGCGTATACAACGGAAATCTTCATGGTGCGCTCGCTCCTCGGTCGGCTCACTGCAACACGATCAGTTCGCCGTGGGTCCTGACCCGCCGCTCGGCGCGGCGGCGATCGATCACCCGCTTGAACGCCAGCACGAAGCCCAGAACAATGAACGCCCCGGGCGGCAGGATCGCCAGCAGAATGCCCTGAAAGTCAGGAAAGACGGTGATTTCCAGCCAATGGAAGTGCTCACCGAGCAGCAGCGAGGCCTGGGCGAACAACGTGCCGCTGCCGAGGATCTCGCGTATCCCGCCGATCACCACCAGTACCCAGGTGAAGCCGATGCCCATGCCGGCGCCGTCGAGGATCGAGGGCAGCACCGGGTTGCGGCTGCAGAACGATTCGGCACGGCCGAGTACCGCGCAGTTGGTCACGATCAAGGCGATGAACAGCCCCAGCACCTTGTACAGTTCGTGCATCCAGGCATTGATCGCCATGTCGATGAGGGTCACCACGCCGGCGATGATGCCGATCATCAGCGGGTTGCGCACCGCCGGCGAAATGCTGTGGCGCAGCGCGGAAATGATCGCATTGGTGATCATCAGCACCAGGGTGGTGGCCAGGCCCATGCCCAGGCCGTTGGTAGCGGTGGTGGTCACCGCCAGCGCCGGGCACAACGCGAGCATCTGCACCAGGGCGACGTTGTAGTCCCACAGCGCCGAGCTGAAGTAGTTGAACAGCCCCTTGGGCTTGGGCGCCGTGACATCCGCTGATCCGCATTGGCTGCTCATGGCCGAGTCTCCTGGTTGGACTGGGCGGTGGACTGGCGGGCCTGGAACTCGAGCGCCCGGAGCACGCCCTTGACGATGGCCCGCGGGGTGATGGTGGCGCCGGCGAACTGGTCGAACTGGCCACCGTCCTTCTTCACCGCCCACTGATCCAGCGGTGTGCTGGCCAGCGACAGGCCGTCGAAGCCCTTGATCCAGTCGCTGCGGGCGACTTCGATCTTGTCCGCCAGGCCAGGGGTTTCCTTGTGGCTGAGCACCCGCACGCCGAGGATGCGGCCTTCGCTATCGAGGGCGATGAGCTGGACGATCGGGCCGCCGTAGCCGATGGTGCTGACCTGGAAGGCCGTCGCCGTCAGTTGCCCTTCGCGCCGCGCCGGATATACCTCGAGCATGCCGAGTTCGGCGTCCTCGATCCGATAGGCGTCGGCCAGCGGGTTGTTGTCGTAGAGCGACTGCGGCAGGACCTGGCGCAGCACGGCCAGGCGGTCCTGCAGCTCGGCATCGGCGATCCGCTGCCGGGTCAGCTGGTTGCCGAGCAGCAGCGCCAGGGCCACCAGGGCGCAGACCAGCCCCAGCGACAACGCCTGGTAGGCGACCCGCTCGCGCCACGCTTCGAGCAGGCCGGGCCGGGTGATCCTTTGTTCGCCGGCCTCTGCGGGCGGCGTCTGGCTCAGCTCGTTCATACCTTGTCGACCTCCTTCACCTGGCTGGTCCACTTCGCTGCCACCAGGGGCTTGCCACGACCGTTACGGCCATAGGCGCGCGGCCGGCAGAGGCGGTCGATCAGCGGTACCAGGGCATTCATGAACAGCACCGCGAACGCCACCGCCTCGGGGAAGCTGCCCCAGCTGCGAATGACGAAGATCAGCCCGCCGCAGGCAGCACCGAAGATCAGCCGTCCGCTGCGGCTGATCGGCGAGGTCACCGGGTCGGTGGCGATGAACAGCGCCCCCAGCAGCAACCCGCCGGAGGTCAGGTGGAACAGGCCGCCGCCATGCACCTGCGGGTTGATCTGCTGCGCCAGCGCTGCCAGCGCCGCCACCACCAGCAGCATGCTCAGCGGGATTTCCCAGTGGATGATGCGCAGCGCCAGCAGCCAGAACCCGCCGAGCAGGATCAACAGCTCCGAGGTCTCGCCGAGGCTACCGCCGCTGTAGCCGAGAAAGGCCGGCAACAGGGAAAAATGCTCGGCGAGAATCTGCGGTGCACCGTGGCCCAGGGTCAGCTCGGTCTGCAGATGGCCCAACGCCGTGGCGCCGCTCAGGCCATCGGCCAGCGTCCCGCCGGCGAAGGTGATGCGCAGGCCTTCCAGCCAGCCGGGCGCGCCCGGCGTGCCCAGCGGCAAGGGCAAGGCCCAGGTGGTCATCTGCAGCGGAAAAGCGATCAGCAGCGCCACTCGCGCCAGCATCGCCGGGTTGAAGACGTTCTGCCCGACGCCGCCATACAGTTGCTTGCCGATGCCGATGGCGAAGATACTGCCCGCCACGGCGATCCACCAGGGAGCCCAGGGCGGCAACGTCAGCGCCAGCAGCCAGCCGGTGAGCAGCGCGCTGCCGTCCAGCAGGCGGCGTAGCGGCCGGTCGAGCAGGTACAGGCAGACGGCCTCGCAGGCCACGGCGCTGATGCAGGTCAGCAGCCACAGGTAGATCGCCGGCCAGCCGAACAGGTACAGCCCCCAGGCCGTCGCCGGCAGCAGGGCCAGGCAAACGTGCAGCATGATGCGGTCGACCGAGGAGCGATCATGGGCGAACGGCCCCGCCGCGATGCCTTGCGCGCTCATGGCGACACCTCGCTGGCGGCCGGGGCCGGCGTCTTGCGTTTCTTCGCGGCCTTGGCCGCCGCCCTGGCCGCTTCCTCTTCGGCCAGGCGCGCCGCGCGCGCCTCGCTGAGCCGCTTGATGTAGTCGTTCTTGCGCGCCGCGCTGCGGCGTTCGTCCTGCTGGCCGACGGCGTACTGGAAGTACTGCACCAGCGGAATGTGCGAGGGGCAGACATAGGAACAGCAGCCACAAAGGATGCAGTCGCGCAGGCCGTATTCGCTGGCGCCGTCGAAATCGTCGACACGGGTACGCGCAGCCATCTCCAGCGGCGCCAGGCCCATCGGGCAGGCGTCGACGCAGCGCGAGCAGCGAATGCACGGCGCGCTGTCGCTACGCGGCACTTCGTGGCGGTCGAGCGCCAGCAGCCCGGTAGCGCCCTTGATCACCGGCACCGCCGTCGACGGCAGCAGCATGCCCATCATCGGCCCGCCGAGCAGCAGTTGCTGCGGCTCGCGCAGCAACCCGCCGCAGGTATCGAACAGCGCCTGCACCGGGGTGCCGATCAGGGTCTCGAGGTTGCGCGGATTGCTCACGCAACCACCGGCCACCGTCACCACCCGCGAGATCAACGGCCGTCCGTGGCGCAGCGCCTGCTGGATCGCATACACCGTGCCGGCGTTGTGCACCAGCACGCCGACGTCGGTGCTGCGTCCGCCGGCCGGCACCTCGCGGCCAGTGACCTGGCGGATCAGTTGCTTGGCCGAGCCCATCGGGTAGAGCGCCGGCACCGCCACCACCTCGATGGCGCCATAGGGCTCGCTCGCCGCGCGCATGGCCGCCAGCGCTGCCGGCTTATTGTCCTCGATGGCGATGACGATGCTGTAGGCGCGCAGGATGTGCTGGATCAGCCGTGCGCCGTCTACCACCGCCTCGGCGCGCTCGCGCATCAGCCGGTCGTCGCAGCTCAGGTACGGCTCGCATTCGCTGCCGTTGACCAGCACGGTCTTGATCTCGTGCCGGGTACCTTGCTTGAGCTTCACCGCCGCCGGGAAGATCGCCCCGCCGAGCCCCACCACGCCGGCATCGGCGACGCGCTGGGCCAGCCGTTGCGGGTCCTCGGCGAAGGGATCGGTCGGCACGTCGAGGTCGATCCAGCGCTCGTCGCCATCGCATTCGAGGACGATGCCGTTGACCTTGAGCCCGGACGGATGCGGTGCATCGATCGCCCCGATCGAGACAATGCGCCCGGAGCTCGGCGCATGGATCGGCGCCGACAGCTCGGTCGGCGAACCGGCCAGCAGTTGCCCCTTGAGCACCCGCTCGCCTTCCTTCACCAGGGACAGCGCCTCGGCCCCGGCATGCTGGCGCAACGGCAGGTAGAGGCGCGGCGGCAGCGGCTGCACGGCGATGCCCAGGGCGGCCGAGCGGTCCTTGTGGGCGGCGGGATGGATGCCGCCGCGAAAATGCGCGAGGTTGAACATTGTCGACTCCCGGGGTCTGTCGCCCCCTACTCATCAGGCGTAATCAGGCGGCCCGGGGCTTGGCCCAGCGCCAGTGGTCCAGCGTCGGCTCCTGGGGCGCCAGGGCGATGCAGTCTTCCGGGCAGGCCTCCAGGCACTTGCTGCAGCCGGTGCAGGCATTGCTCAGCACGCAATGGATCTGTCCATTGGCGCCGACGATGGCGTCGGTCGGGCAGGCGCGAAAGCAGCGCGTGCAGCCGGTGCACTCGGCCGCATCGATGCGTGCCAGCATGGGCGCGGCGAGCGCGCTGGCATCCAGCGGCACACCCAGCAGTTCGGCCAGGCGCTCGGCCAGCGCGGCGCCGCCGGGTGGGCAACAGGTGACCGCGGCGCTGCCCTCGACCAGGGCGCTGGCCGCCGCGCTGCAACCCGGATAGCCGCACTGCCCACACTGGCTGCCCGGCATCAGCGCCTCGATTTCCTTGATCAGCGGGTTCTCCTCCGAGACCGCCAGATAGCGCGCCGCCAATCCGAGGCCGCCACCCAGCAACAGGCCCATCAGTGCGAGAACCAGAATCGCGCCCAGCATTGCTCCTCCTCGCCAGCCTAGCCGGCAGTGCATTCAGATCAGGCCGGCGAAGCCCATGAAGGCCATCGCCAGCAAACCGGCGGTGACGAAAGCGATCGGCGCACCGGCGAAGGCCGCCGGCACGCTGGCCATGGCCAGCCGCTCGCGCAGGCCGGCGAAGATCACCATGACCAGGGTGAAGCCCAGCGCCGAGCCCAGGCCGAACAGCCCCGCCTCGGCCAGCCCGTGGCCTTCGCGCACGCTGATCAGCGGCACGCCCAGCACGGCGCAGTTGGTGGTGATCAAGGGCAGGTAGATACCCAGCGAACGGTGCAACGGCGGGCTGACCTTGCGGATGATCATCTCGATCAACTGCACCATGCCGGCGATCACCAGGATGTAGGACAGGATGCGCAGGAAGCCGATGCCCAGCGGCAGCAGCACGTAGTGTTCGAGCAACCAGCTGCTGATGCCGCCCAGGGTCATCACCAGGGTCGTCGCCAGGCCCATGCCCAGCGAGGGGTCGAGCTTGCCGGACACCCCCATGAACGGACACAGGCCGAGGAAGTAGACCAGCACCACGTTGTTGACCAGCACGGTGCCGATCAGGAACAGCGCATATTCCATGAGCCCTCTCCGCTGTATGGCGTTGCACCGTTGTCGGGCAACGCGATGTCGCGAAGGGGTTTTGCATCAAGCATGCCACGCCCCGCCGGGCGTCCCGGAGCGCCCCGAGAGCCCGGGATTCGTTGATGCAGATCAACGAATCCCGTGATAGCGCAACCCCTGGCGACGCTGGCGCGACGGACTTTGTGGGGTTTGCGACAGGCCGGGAGAAGTGCGCGCGCCTCCCTGTGGGTTTTGCAACAGCCCAGCGGCACCTGTCGGGGCAGAAATCCATCTGCACAGCGTATTTACGGCTCCGCAGGGCTGTCGGCAAGGAATGTGACCGACGGCACGCGGTTTGCAAAACCCTAAGGGGTCTGTTGCCGTTTCATTCGCAGCTCGCGAACGGCAACAGCCCCCTAACCGTATGGCTTTGCAACGGATACCGGCGCACAGACGTCGGCTTCGCCGCATCGATGAGGACATGCACATGACCCAGGCCACCCCCGAGCGCGACGCGGGGCAACCCGCTGCGTCCGATGGATTGGCGCCCGAAGTGTTCCAGCAAGCCGTGGAGCACGCGCCGATCGCCATTTCCATCACCGATCTGAAGGCCAACATCCTCTATGCCAACCGCGCCTTCAGCGCCATCACCGGCTACGACAGCAGCGAGGTGATCGGCAAGAACGAATCGGTGCTGTCCAACGGCACCACCCCGCGGCTGGTCTACCAGGCGCTCTGGAGCCGCCTGGCGCAGAAAAAGGCCTGGTCCGGCATGCTGGTCAACCGGCGCAAGGACGACAGCTGCTACCTCGCCGAGCTGACCGTGGCGCCGGTGCTCGACGAGCACGAGCGGACCATCCATTACCTGGGCATGCACCGCGACAGCAGCGACCAGCACAAGCTCGAACAGCGCGTCAGCAACCAGCGGCTGATCATCGAGGCGGTGGTCGACAGCGCACCGGCGGCCATCGTGGTGCTCGATCACGCCCTGCGCATCCGCCTGTCCAACCCCAGCTTCAACCGCCTGGCCGCGGAACTCGGCGACCAGGCCACGCCCGCGCAACTGGTGAGCCTGCTGCAGGACAACCTCGGCGGCGCCATCGAGGCGCTGAAGGCGCATGGCCAGGCCTTCACCGGCAAGGAAGTCACCTTCGACCTCGGCGGCCACACACCGCGCTGGCTGTCCTGCCATGGCCGCGCCATCCTCATCGAAGGCGAACGCGCCGACGACTTCTTCGACCCGGGCGAGGAAAACTACCTGCTGCTGACGGTCAACGACATCACCGGGCTGCGCCAGCAACAGCAGGCCTCCCAGCTCAACGCCCTGAAGGTGCTGATGGCCGAGGAAGAGCTGCTCGACGGCATGCGCGAAACCTTCAACGGCGCCATCCACCGCCTGCAGGGCCCGGTCAACCTGATCAGTGCGGCGCTGCGCATGCTCGAACGACGCCTGGGCGACAGCGCCGAGGGCGATCCGGTGCTCAGCGCCATGCGCGAAGCCAGCCAGGCTGGCATGGATGCGCTGGAAAGCCTCAGCGGCTCGATTCCGCAGCGCCGGGCCGGCGGCTGCGTGCCGGTCAACATCAACCAGCTGATCCGCGAAGTGGTCAGCCTGATGACCGACCAGTTGCTCGCCCAGGGCATCGTCGTCGACTGGCAGCCGGCGCTGCGCCTACCCTGGGTGATGGGCGCCGAAGGCCGGCTGCGCAGCATGATCAAGCAGCTGCTGGAAAACGCCATCGAGGCCATGAGCCAGAACCAGGACAACCCGCGCACGCTGTCGATCGTCACCCGTGTCCAGGGCCAGCGGGTGGTGCGCCTGGAGATCGCCGACAGCGGCCCGGGCATCGCGCCGGAGCTGGCGCTCAAGGTATTCGAACCCTTCTTCAGCACCAAGCCGCCGCACAAGACCGGTCGCGGCATGGGCCTGGCCATGGTGCAGGAAACCGTCACCGAGCATGCCGGCACGGTGCATATCGATAGCGGCTACGACCAGGGCTGCAGGATCGTCGTCGAACTGCCCTTCTCGGCCAGCTGACAGGGGAAGCTCGCATGAACGCCACATTCGCCGAACGCCCCAGCGCGCCAACCCGCAACGAACTGCTGGATGCCCAACTGCAGGCGCTGGCGCAGATCGCCCGCATCCTTAACCGCGGCCGGCCCATCGAGGAACTGCTGGCCGAGATCCTCGCCGTGCTGCACGAAGACCTCGGCCTGCTGCACGGGCTGGTCTCCATCTGCAACCCGAAGGACGGCAGCCTGCAGGTGGGCGCCGTGCACAGCGACTCCGAAACCGTGGTACGGGCCTGCGAAAGCACCCGCTACCGCATCGGCGAAGGCGTGTTCGGCAACATCCTCAAGCATGGCAACAGCGTGGTGCTCGGGCGTATCGACGCCGAACCGCGCTTTCTCGACCGACTGGCGCTGTACGACATGGACCTGCCCTTCATCGCCGTGCCGATCAAGGCCGTCGACGGCACCACCATCGGCGTGCTGGCTGCCCAGCCCGACCGCCGCGCCGACGAGCTGATGCCCGAACGCACCCGTTTGATGGAAATCGTCGCCCGCCTACTGGCGCAGACCGTGCGCCTGGTGGTGAACCTCGAGGACGGCCAGGAAGTGGTCGACGAGCGCGACGAGCTACGCCGCGAAGTCCGCGCCAAGTACGGCTTCGAGAACATGGTGGTGGGCCACACCGCCTCCATGCGCCGGGTTTTCGACCAGGTTCGACGGGTCGCCAAGTGGAACAGCACCGTGCTGATCCTCGGCGAATCCGGCACCGGCAAGGAGCTGATCGCCAGCGCCATCCACTACAACTCACCGCGCGCTCACCAGCCGCTGGTACGCCTGAACTGCGCCGCGCTACCGGAAACCCTGCTCGAATCGGAACTGTTCGGTCACGAGAAAGGCGCCTTCACCGGCGCCGTGAAGCAGCGCAAGGGACGTTTCGAACAGGCCGACGGCGGCACCCTGTTCCTCGACGAGATCGGCGAGATCTCGCCGATGTTCCAGGCCAAGCTGCTGCGCGTGCTGCAGGAAGGCGAGCTGGAGCGCGTCGGCGGCACCCAGACGGTGAAGGTCAACGTGCGCATCGTCGCCGCCACCAACCGCGACCTGGAGCACGAGGTGGAGCAAGGCAAGTTCCGCGAAGACCTCTACTACCGCCTCAACGTCATGGCCATCCGCGTCCCGCCGCTGCGCGAGCGCAGCGCCGACATCCCGGAACTGGCCGAATTCCTCCTCGACAAGATCGCCCGCCAGCAGGGTCGCAAACTCAAGCTGACCGACAGCGCCCTGCGTCTGCTGATGAGCCACCGCTGGCCGGGCAACGTGCGCGAACTGGAAAACTGCCTGGAACGCTCGGCCATCATGAGCGAGGATGGCACCATCAGCCGCGACGTGGTCTCCCTCACCGGCCTCGACCACGACGCCACGCCGCTGGCGCCGGTCCCCGAAGTCGACCTCGCCGACGACAGCCTCGACGACCGCGAGCGCGTCATCGCCGCGCTGGAACAGGCCGGCTGGGTCCAGGCCAAGGCCGCCCGCCTGCTCGGCATGACGCCCCGGCAGATCGCCTACCGAGTGCAGACGCTGAACATTCATATGCGCAAGATCTGAACGACCCGCCCGACTCCCGGGTCGGGCGGCGCAGCGTTCCCCATGCATGGCGCTTCCCGCGAAGCCTTGTGCCCACTACGCATCACTAGCAGGGCACGCCATGACCGACCACGACAACCAGCGCTGGCTGCAACTCTGGCGCGAGCGCCGCACCGATTTCCACCAGCACGGTGTCAACCTGCTGCTCAGCCGCTTCTGGCCCGCGTTCGCCCCGGCCACGCCCAGCCGCGTGTTCGTCCCGTTGTGCGGCAAGAGCCTGGACATGCTCTGGCTGGCCGAACAGGGCCACGACGTGATCGGCGTCGAACTGAGCCCTCTGGCGATCGAGGCCTTCTTCAGGGAAAACCACCTGCCCCCCAGCAAGCGCCGGCAGGGCCGCTTCACTCTGTGGAGACATGGCCGCATCGGCATTCTCTGCGGCGACTACTTCGCCCTGAGCGAAGCCGACCTGGGGCCGGTCGACAGCGTCTACGACCGGGCCGCCCTCACTGCCCTGCCGCCCATCCTGCGCAGCCGTTACGTGGCGCAGTTACGGCGGATCGTGCCCGATACCGCCAGGGTCTTCCTGCTGACCCTGGAAGATGCGGAGGCAGACGCCACCCTGCAGCAGGCCCTGGGCGTGGACGAAGAACTGGCGGCGCTGTACACGGCCGGCTTCGAGATCGCCCTGGCCCATGTGGAAAGCCTGTTCGAGCCGGACCCGCAAAACGGCGCGCCGCGCCGGGTGGAACACAAGGTGTACCAGCTTACCGGGAAAAGGCCGGCGAGCCCGGAAGCGGACGGTCGAGCGGCGGAAACCGAAGACTGAAGCGAGCGGAATCGCGCGCGATCCGCCGGCGCGACACCAGCGTGCCTAGGTGCGCCCCGTGTTCAACCGGAATAAATGGGACGCTCCGCTTCAGCCCACCCGGCATAACCATCGCCGTCCCTGACGCAACGCGTCAGGAGCGTCGGGTGGAAGGCAGCAGGATCGTCAGGATGCCGAGCAGCGGCAGGTAGGAGCACAGCCGGTACACGTACTCGATGCCGTGGATATCCGCCAGGTGACCGAGCAGCGCGGCACCGATACCGCCAAAACCGAACATCAGGCCGAAGAAGACACCGGCGATCATGCCGACGTTGCCCGGCACCAGTTCCTGGGCGAAGACCACGATGGCGGAGAACGCGGAAGCGAGAATGAAGCCGATGACCATGCTCAGGATGCCGGTCCAGAACAGATCGACGTAGGGCAGCGCCAGCGTGAAAGGCGCTACGCCGAGGATGGAAAACCAGATCACCTTCTTGCGGCCGATCCTGTCGCCGACCGGGCCGCCGAAGAAGGTGCCCGCCGCGACGGCACCGAGGAACAGGAAAAGGTAAAGCTGGGAATTGGCCACCGACAGGCCGAACCTCTCGATCAGGTAGAAGGTGAAGTAGCTGGTGAAACTGGCCATGTAGAAATACTTGGAGAACACCAGCAGCGCCAGCACCACCAGCGCGAGCCGCACCCGCCCCCTGGAAAGGCCATGGGTCGCCTGGCCGCCCTGCTTGAGCCGGAACAGATTCAGGTGGTTGCGATACCAGCGGCTCAGTCCGTAGAGCACCCCGATCGCGAACACCGCGAACAGGCTGAACCAGGCGACGCTGCCCTGCCCGTACGGAATGACGATGGCCGCCGCCAGTAGCGGGCCGAAGGCGCTGCCGGCGTTGCCGCCGACCTGGAAGGTCGACTGCGCGAGGCCATAGCGACCACCCGAGGCGAGGCGCGCGACGCGCGAGGCTTCCGGATGGAAGGTCGAGGAGCCGATCCCCACCAGGGCCGAGGCCATGAGGATGGACGCGAAGGAGCCGACGAAGGCCAGCATGAGGATGCCGACCAGGGTGCAGACCATGCCGGCGGGCAGCAGCCACGGCTTGGGATGGCGGTCGGTGTGGTAGCCGACCCAGGGCTGCAGCAACGACGCGGTGAGCTGGAACGTCAGCGTGATCAGGCCCACCTGGGTGAAGGTCAGGCCGTAGTTGGCCTTGAGCACGGGATAGATAGACGGGAGCACCGCCTGGATCAGGTCATTGATCAGGTGCGCCAGGGCGCAGGCGCCGATCACACGCATGACCAGCGGACTGGCCTGGCTGGCGACCGAGGCGGTCGCCGCTGTAGTGGTACTGCTGGACATCGCAAGTCATCCGGACAGGAAAAAGAGGAACGCAAGGTCATCCGGCACGCAGCTGAACGTCGCCGACACGATCGGGCGCGGGAAAAGCCGCTGGCCCAAGAGCATTTCCCGAGCGCTGGCGGCTATCCTAGATATCCATGAAATTGCCTGTCTCGCTCGATATGGGCAGACACTCTCGCGAAAAGGGAATCATGTTCAGGCCCTTGGAAAAATTGCTGGCCGAAGTGGACGAAGAGCCCTGCACGGTCATCAGCAGCGCGACCGATTACCCGGAGGGATGGTTCATCGAACCGCACTCCCACGCCAAGCATCAGCTGATCTACGCCATCGAAGGCGTGATGGTGGTGCACACCGCATCGAGCCAGTGGACCGTGCCGCCCAGCCGGGGCATCTGGATGCCCTGCGGGCAGGTCCACTCGATTCGCTGCGTGGGCTCGCTGAAGATGCGCAGCGTCTTCGTGCGCACCGACGCGGTTCCGCACCTGCCGCACGAGACCCGGGCCGTGAGCATTTCCGCGCTGCTGAGCGAGCTGATCAAGAGCTCCATCGGCATCAGGGCGCCCTACGCCCCCGACTCGCGCGAGGCCAGGATCATGCGCCTGATCCTCGACGAGCTCAGCCTCCTGCCGGCCTTGCCCCTGCAACTGCCGCAGCCGGCCGATCGACGGATCGGCACGATCTGCTCGACCTTGCAGAACGATCCGGGCGACGGCTCGACGCTGGCGGACTGGAGCGAGCGGCTGAACCTCGATGAAAAGACCATCCAGCGGCTGTTCCGCAAGGAAACCGGCATGACCTTCGGCCGCTGGCGCCAGCAGGCCCGGCTGCTCCTGGCACTGGAACGCATCGCCGTGGGGGAGCGGATCATCGACGTCGCGGGCGCCCTGGGCTACGACAGCCCGAGTGCGTTCGCCACCATGTTCAAGAAACAGTTCGGCACGACGCCGAGCCAGTTCTTCAGATGAGGTACCGCCCGGGGACTTGCAGGAGCCAGCTTGCTGGCGATCCGCCGCACGCCGCTGATCGCCGGCAAGGACTCGGCGTCCCCGGGCTCCCATGGGGTCACCACGCTTACCCTGCCTCCGGCAACCTCGCGATCACCTTGACCTCGAACTGGAAACCATAGAGCCAGGTCACGCCCACGGCGGTCACCGTCGGGTGTGGCGCCTCGCCCCAATACTCGGACAACACCACCTTCCAGGCCCGCTCGAAGATCGCCTCGGGGTCGACCATGAAGAGGGTCACGTCGACCACATCGTCGAACGTGCAGCCCGCTTCTTTCAGGATCGCGTTCAGGTTGTCGAAGGCGCGCCGGACCTGCGCCTCCAGTTGCGGCTCGGGCGAGCCGTCCTCGCGGCTGCCGACCTGCCCGGAAACGAACAGGAAACCGTTGGAACGGATCGCCGGCGAATAACGATTGAGCTCGTAGAGCGCCTGGCGCCCGGCTGGGAAAACGACGTCACGCTTGGCCATGAGAGTTCCTCCATCGATGGGCCGTACCGGCCGTGATTGACCATGGAGGGGACTGTAGGCCGGCCCAGCGCCTGGATAAACTCGCAAGCCCAGCCAACACTGTTTGCAGATTCCAAACAATCGACGGGCAACAGGAGCAACGATGGACCGTTTCGATGCGATGCAGGCCTTCGCCCGCGTGGTGGAAACCGGCAGTTTCACCAAGGCGGCCGAGACCCTGCACATGAGCAAGACCAGCGTCACGCAGCTGGTGCAGCAACTGGAGGCGCGGCTGCGTGTCCGCCTGCTCAATCGCACCACGCGCAAGGTTAACGTCACCGCCGACGGTGCCGCCTACTACGAGCGCGTGGTGCGCCTGCTGGCCGACATGGACGATGCCGAGACCAGCCTGTCCGGCGCCTCGACCTTGCCCCGGGGGCGCTTGCGGGTGGACGTGCCCAGCCCGCTGGCGCGCATGATCCTGGTGCCGGCGCTACCGGCCTTCCACGCACGCTACCCCGATATCCAGCTCGACATGGGCGTGAGCGATCGTCGGGTCGACCTGATCGACGAGAACGTCGACTGCGTGGTGCGCGGCGGCGACATCACCGACCAGTCGCTGGTGGCCCGCCGCGTCGGCGACCTGCGCCTCGGCGTCTACGCCGCGCCGGGCTACCTGGAACGCGCCGGCACGCCCCGGCACCCACGCGAGCTGGAAAACACCCACCACCGCATCGTCGGCTTCCTCTGGGCGCGCGCCGGCAAGGTCTTTCCCTACGCCATGCACGGCAACGGCGAACGCGTCGAGGTGCTCGGCCAGTACGTGCTCGCGGTCGACGACGGCAACGCCTACCTCGCCGCCGGCCTGGCCGGCCTCGGCATCCTCTGGCTGCCGGACTACATGGCCAAGGAGCATCTGGCGCGCGGCGAACTGGTGCTCCTGTTCGAACACTGGCAACTCGAGCCGATGCCCCTGTACGTGGCATTCCCGCCGAACCGGCACGTCAGCGCCAAGCTGCGGGTGTTCATCGATTGGGTCGCCGAACTCATGGCGCAACATGCGCCCATCATCGACCGGCGGCCGTGAGCGAGATGAACCAGCCAGCGCCGCGCCGGTCAGCCCGCCAGGGCCGCTTCGATCGCCGCGACGTCGATCTTTCTCATGGTCATCATGGCGTCGAACGCACGCTTGGCCGCGGCTCGATCGGGATGGGCGATCGCCTCCGTCAGGACACGCGGCGTGATCTGCCACGACAGCCCCCACTTGTCCCGGCACCAGCCGCATACGTTCTCCTCGCCGCCGTTTGCGACGATGGCGTTCCACAAGCGGTCCGTTTCGGCCTGGTCGTCGGTCGCCACCTGGAACGAGAACGCCTCGTTGTGCTTGATCCCCGGCCCGCCGTTCAGCCCCAGGCAGGGGATGCCCATCACCGTGAACTCGACCGTCAGGACGTCGCCCTGATGGCCCGCCGGATAGTCGCCGGGCGCGTGCAGCACAGCGCCTACCGCGCTGTCCGGAAACGTCTCGGCATAGAACCTTGCAGCCTCCAGAGCCGCGCCGTCGTACCAGAGGCAAATGGTGTTCTTGCTGATCATCTGGGTTCTCCGAAATGGTGGGCGACAGGGGCATTCTAGTCGCCGACGCCCAGCCCTTCCGGGCAGCCGACGTACTGCCATGGCACGTGGCCGAGGCCGCCCCGTTCGAGCCGTGAGCTGCTATTTTCATGAGTCCGGCAAGCACGCGGCTCCCGCTCCGGGAAAGCCCGTACCGCCTGGCCCAGAGGAGATGCAACATGGCGCGATTCACTGGTGGTTGCCTGTGCGGCGACGTCCGCATCGTGGCGTCGGGCCGCCCATACCGGGTCGGCCTTTGCCATTGCCTCGACTGCCGCAAGCATCACGGGGCCCTGTTCCACGCCTCGGCGATATTCCCCCAGACGGCGGTGACGGTCACGGGCGAGACACGCGACTACGCCGGGCGGTTCTTCTGTCCCCGCTGCGGCTCGTCCGTCTTCGCGCGCACCGCGGACGAAATCGAAGTGAGCCTGGGAGCCCTGGATGCCCCCGACCAGCTGATGCCCACCTACGAGCTCTGGACCGTCCGCCGCGAGTCCTGGCTGCCGGCGTTTCCGCTCACCCACCATTACGTGCGCGATCGCGACGCCAGCGGGCGCCTCGAGGAGTAGCCCGGCACCAGCGGGCCGGGGCGCTGGTGCGGATCGCGGCCCGCCATGCGCAATCGTCTGGAGCACCGGGTCGCGACAGCCCGGGAACCGGGCGTGCGCAGCTTGTCGCCTTTGCGACAGCCGCCCCGCCCGGCCCCGCCACTTTGTTCGTTGCGAAACAACGAATTCCGCCCGCTTTCTGAAAAATTCGTTCTGAAACAATGATTTGAAAACAGGCACAAGCCTTGCTGCAGGTACCGGGGACAGACCTCTATTCGGAGACCGAACATGGAACTGAACGTACTGGGCCAGAGCGAGGCCGGGCCAACCGCCGGGGGCGGTTGTTCAGCGGGTTCCTGTGGCAGCTCGGATGACCAGCTCGCGCACCTGCCCGAGCACATCCGCGAGAAAGTGCACAACCACCCCTGCTACTCCGAGGAGGCGCACCACTACTTCGCGCGCATGCATGTGGCGGTGGCGCCGGCCTGCAACATCCAGTGCCACTACTGCAACCGCAAGTACGACTGCGCCAACGAATCGCGCCCGGGCGTGGTGTCCGAGCTGCTGGAGCCGGTGCAAGCGGTGAAGAAGGTCAAGGCGGTGGCGGCGACCATCCCGCAGATGACCGTGCTCGGCATCGCCGGCCCGGGCGACCCGCTGGCCAACCCGCAGCGCACCTTCGAGACCTTTCGCATGCTGTCCGAGCAGGCGCCGGACATCAAGCTGTGCGTCTCCACCAACGGCCTGGCCCTGCCCGACTGCGTCGACGAGCTGGCCAAGCACAACATCGACCACGTGACCATCACCATCAACTGCGTGGACCCGGACATCGGCGCCGAGATCTACCCCTGGATCTACTGGAACAACAAGCGCATCCGTGGGCGCAAGGCGGCCAAGATCCTCATCGAACGGCAGCAGAAGGGCCTGGAGATGCTGGTCGAGCGTGGCATCCTGGTGAAGGTCAACTCGGTGCTGATCCCCGGCGTCAACGATGAGCACCTGAAAGAGGTCAGCCGCATCGTCAAGGCCAAGGGCGCCTTCCTGCACAACGTCATGCCGCTGATCGCCGAGGCCGAGCACGGCACCTTCTATGGCGTGATGGGCCAGCGCAGCCCGGAGCCGGAGGAACTGCAGGACCTGCAGGACGCCTGTGCCGGCGACATGAACATGATGCGCCACTGCCGCCAGTGCCGCGCCGACGCGGTGGGCCTGCTCGGCGAGGACCGCGGCGACGAGTTCACCCTCGACAAGATCGAGAGCATGGACGTCGACTACGAGGCGGCGATGGTCAAGCGCGCCGCCATCCACGCGGCGATCAAGGAGGAGCTGGACGAACGCGCGGCGAAGAAGGCGCGCCTGGCCACCCCCAGCGCTGCGCAGCTCACCGGCACAGTGGACAAGGGCCATCGCCCGGTACTGATGGCCGTGGCCACCAGCGGCGGCGGCCTGGTCAACCAGCACTTCGGCCATGCCCGCGAATTCCTCGTCTACGAGGCCTCGCCGGCCGGGGTGCGCTTCATCGGCCACCGCAAGGTCGAGCAGTACTGCGTCGGCAACGACAGCTGCGGCGACAAGGAAAGTGCGCTGTCGGGCAGCATCCGCGCGCTCAAGGGCTGCGAGGCGGTGCTCTGCTCGAAGATCGGTTTCGAACCCTGGGGCGAGCTGGAAGCCGCCGGCATCCAGCCCAATGGCGAGCACGCCATGGAGCCCATCGAGGAAGCGGTGCTGGCGGTGTACCAGGAAATGATCGCCAACGGCCGTCTCGATGCGTCGGTGGGCGCAGCGGAGCAATGCCTGATGGCATGAGGAGGTGGAGCATGGCACTGCAAATCGTCGAATCCTGCGTCAACTGCTGGGCCTGCGTGGATGTCTGTCCGAGCGAGGCAATCAGCCCCGGCACTGCGTACTTCCGCATCAGCGCGCACAAGTGCACCGAATGCGATGGCGACTACGCCGAGCAACAGTGCGCGAGCATCTGCCCCATCGAAGGCGCGATCCTGCTCGCCGACGGCAGCCCGGCCAACCCGGCCGGCTCGCTGACCGGCATTCCGCCGGAGCGGCTGGCCGAGGCCATGCGTACCATCCAGGCCCGTTGAGGAGGTTGCCATGTCCTGCATCATCTTCTACGAGAAGCCCGGTTGCGCCACCAACCGCCTGCAGAAGGAGCTGCTGCGTTCGGCGGGCATCGAGCTGGAAGTGCGCGACCTGCTGCGCGAGGCCTGGACGCCGGAACGCCTGCGGCCGTTCTTCGGCCGGCTGCCGGTGGCCGAGTGGTTCAACCCGTCGGCCCCGGCGATCAAGTACGGCGAGCTGGATGTCAGCGAACTGAGCGCCGAACAGGCACTGGAGCTGATGGTGGCCCAGCCGCTGTTGATCCGCCGCCCGCTGATCCGCTGCGGTATGCACTACATGGTCGACTTCGACCTGGTCGGCATCAATGCCTGGCTGCCGTGCAAAGGCCGGCTGCCAGCGCTGGCACCGAGCATCAGCGGCTGTTCGCTGGGCACCAGCTCGGCGCTCGGCTGCCGCCCCGCCGCGAGCGCGCCGCAATGAGTCGGGCCGCGCTGTGCCTGGAAGTCGCGGCCGACGACAACCCGGCCTGGCTGGCGCAGATCATCCGCGCCCAGCGCGAAGGCCGCAGCTGCCTGCCGCAGTACCTCGGGCTCGACGCCGTGCAATACGCCGGGCTCCTGGCGCGCCATGGGCTGCGGCCACCATCCCGTAGCGCCGACGAGGCCTTGCTCGGCGAACGCGACGCCCTGCGCGAAGAGTTGCTGGCGCTGCGCCGGGAAGAATGGCAGGCGCTGCACGACCTGCTGCTGGGCGGCCAGGACGACCACGGCGAGCCGGCGATGGCCGCCATCGTCGCCGCCGCCTGCCTCGGTGGCGAACACCTGTGGCGCGACCTCGGCCTGGCCTCACGGGCACAGCTGTACGCGCTGCTGATGCACAACTTCCCGCAGCTGGCCCGGCGCAACACCCAGGACATGCGCTGGAAGAAATTCCTCTACAAACAACTATGCGAACAGGACGGCGGCTACGTCTGCCGCTCCCCTTCTTGTGAAACCTGCCCGACCTATCACGATTGTTTTGGAGAAGAGCAATGAGCGACTACCAACGCATCAGCGTCGAGCAGGCCCAGCGGCTGCTGGCGACCGAAAACACCATGCTGCTGGACATGCGCGATGCCCGCGCCTACTGCCAGGGTCACGACCCGCGCGCCACCCGCCTCAGCGAGCTGAACCTGCGCACGCTGCTCAAGAGCACGCCGAATCATGTCCACCTGATCATCTGTTGCGAGCACGGCCATGCCAGCCGCGACATGGCACAGCTGTTCAGCGACTTCGGCTTCATCAACTGCTACAGCCTGGACGGCGGCTACGAGGCCTGGAAGGCTCGCCCGCAACGGGCCCATGCCACCCCCGGCGCCTACAGCGCCCGCTACGCGCTGGCGATGGAGTGAACGCATGCACGTTCTCGATACCGAAGCACGCATCCGCCAGCAACTCGCCGAGCATCCGGTGCTGCTGTACATGAAGGGCACGCCGGAAGCGCCGGAGTGCGGTTTCTCCCGCGCCGCGGTGGCGGCACTGAAGAACAGCGGCCGGCCGTTCGCCACGGTCAACGTGCTGCTGGCACCGCATATCCGCGAGAAGCTGCCGAAGATCTCACAGTGGCCGACCTACCCGCAGCTGTTCCTGCGCGGCGAGCTGGTCGGCGGTTGCGACATCATCCTCGGCCTGGAAGCCGACGGCAGCCTGGCGGCACAGCTCGATGCCGCCCTCGCGGCGGAAAGCTAGACCGGGGCGAGCGCAGGCTGAGCGTGCCGCGGCGAAGATGATCGCCGGGGCGTGAAAAGACCGATGGCGTGCCTTTGCGCGGCCGGCAGGCCTGCGGCCTGTATCGCCCCGAGGTCGGGCCTCCCACAGGGTCCAGCCTGGTAGGTTGGGTCGAGGAGCATAGCGACGAAGCCCAACATGACACGCCGAACTCAAAGCCAGCCCAACCTACCACCCCACCTGCAGCGCCAGCCCCACCAGCACCGCGCACTCCACCAGCTCGAGCAGCGCGCCGGCGGTGTCGCCGGTGGTGCCGCCGAGGCGGCGGAGCATGGCGCGGCGCGCGAGGAAGAACGTCGCCACGGCCATCAGCAGGGCAACCAGCCCGGATTCACCGAACGGCAGGCAACCGAGGGCGGCCGCTGCCAGCACGCCGCGCGCCCAGCGCCGCGGCAGATTCGCCGCCATTGCCTGGCCGAGGCCATTGGGCCGCACGTAGGCCGTGGTGAGGAACAGCGCCGGCAGCGCCGCGCGTCCCAGCATGGGCGCCAGCAGCAGGGCCAGGTATTGCTGGGCCTGCAGCAGCGCCAGCAATGCGGCGAACTTGAGCAACAGCACCAGTACCAGCACCACCACGGCGACCGGACCGCTGCGCGGGTCCTTCATGATCGCCAGGGTGCGCTCGCGGTCGCCGAAACCGCCGAGCCAGGCATCGGCGCTGTCGGCCAGGCCATCGAGGTGCAGGGCGCCGCTCAGGGCCACCCAGAGCGTCAGCAGCAAGGCTGCCTGCAACAGCGGCGGCACGCCTGCCAGCAGGATGGCACCGAGCCAGAGCAGCGCCCCCAGCAAAGCCCCGACCAGCGGGTAGTAGAGCAGCGAGCGCCCCTGCTGCAACGGCGTGGGCAGCGCGGGCAGGCGGATCGGCAGGCTGGTGAGAAACTGCAGGGCGATCAATAGCGGCAGCATGTCGGTTCCCGTTCAGGCGTTGCCGCCGTGCTCGCCATACGGGCATGGCCGCAAGCGGGCCAGCGGCAGCAGCTCGCCATGCGCCACCGTCACCTCCAGCAAGCGTGCGCGCGGCAGGCCCCGTTGCCGTGCCAGCAGCAGGCGCATCACCCCGGCATGGCCGATCAGCAGCAGGCGCTGGCCGGCGAAGCGGCGCTGCAGGCGCAGCAGGGCAGTCAGTACCCGCCGCTCGAAGTCCGCCAGCGGCTCGCCGCCAGGCGGGGTGCAGCCGTAAGGATCGGCCCAGAAACGCCCCAGCGCCTCGGCGCTGGCCTGCATCAGCTCGGCGGCACTGCGCCCTTCCCAGTCGCCGAAATGCAGCTCGCGCAGGTCGGCTTCCAGGTACAGCGGCAGCCCGCGGCGCCCGGCCAGTTCCCGGGCGAAGGCGGCGCAACGCTGCAAGGGCGAGCTGATCAGCGCGTCCCAGGGGCCGGCGCCGTCCACCGCCTCGCGCATTTGCTGCCAGCCGCGGTCAGTCAAGGCATCGTCGAGGCTGCCACGAAAGCCGCCACCGCGCTCGGTTTCGCCGTGGCGCAGCAGATCGATGCGCGCGCTCATGCCGGCCGGTCCGAAACCGCCGCCTCGGCGAAGGTCGCCATCCCGTCGTGCAGCGCGCAGGCCTGTTGCAGCAGCGGCACCGCCAGCGCCGCGCCGCTGCCCTCGCCCAGGCGCAGGCCGAGGTCGAGCAGCGGTTCGGCGCCCATGTCGTCGAGCACTGCCAGGTGGCCGGGTTCGGCGGAGCGATGGGCGAAGATCAGCCAGGCGCGACAGTCGGGGTTCAAGCGTGTCGCGCAGAGCGCGGCGACGCTGCAGATGAAGCCGTCCACCAACGCCGGGACGCCGGCCTGGGCACAGCCGAGATAGGCCCCCGCCAGCGCCGCCACCTCGAAACCGCCGAGACGGCGCAAGGCTTCCAGCGACTCATGGCAATGCGCGCCATGCAGCGCCAGCGCGGCCTGGATCACCTGCAGCTTGCGCTGCAGGCCGTCGGCATCCAGCCCGGTACCCGGGCCGACCAGCAGCAGCGGCGAGCGCGGCAGCAGCACCGCGGCCAGTGCGCTGGCGCAGGTGGTGTTGCCGATGCCCATTTCGCCGCCGATGAACAGCTGCGCGGCAGCGGCCGCCGCCCGTTGCGCGCTGTCGCGGCCGGCCGCCAGCGCCTGGCGCAGCTGTTCTTCGCTCATGGCCGCGGCGCGGGCGAAATTGGCCGTGCCCGGGCCGAGGCGCAGGTGCGTCACGCCGTCCAGCTGCAACGGCTCGACGGTGCCCAGGTCGATCACTTCCAGCGGCGCATCCAGCCGCCGCGCCAGCACGCTGAGCGCCGCGCCGCCGCGCACGAAATTGCGCAGCATCTGTCCCGTCACCGCCTGCGGATAGGCCGAGACCCCCTCCTCCACCACGCCATGGTCGCCGGCGAACACCGCGATGCGCACGCGTTCGGCCCGTGGCCGCTCGCAACCCTGCATCGCCGCCAGCTCCAGCGCCAGGCTTTCCAGCCGGCCGAGCGCGCCACGCGGCTTGGTCAGTTGCTCCTGCCGCGCCAGCGCCCGGGCCCGAGCCGCCTCATCCAGCGGCCGGCACGGCGCATTCCACCACTCGCTCATCACTGTGCTCCTTTCAATATCATCGGCAAGCCCGCGACCATGAAGGTCACCCGCTGCGCCCGTTCGGCCACCGCCTGGTGCAGCCAGCCGGCTTCGTCGACATAGCGCCGGGTCAGTTCGCCCAGCGGCACCACGCCCAGGCCGGTTTCGTTGCTGACCAGGATGATCCGCCCCGGCAACTGGCCAAGGCTTGCCAGCAGCGCGTCACGCTCGGCGGCCAGCCGCACCGGATCGTCCAGCAGCAACAGGTTGGTCAGCCACAGGGTCAGGCAGTCGACCAGCAGGCAGCGCCGGGCATCGGCCTGCTCGCGCAATACCCGCGCCAGTTGCAGCGGCTCCTCGACCAGCGACCAATGTTCGGGACGGCGCTGGCGATGCTGGGCGATACGCGCGGCCATCTCGCCGTCCAGCGCCTGGCTGGTGGCGACATAGGTCACCGCCAGGCCGCTTTCGGCGGCGAGGCGCTCGGCCAGCCGGCTCTTGCCGGAACGCGCGCCGCCGAGGATCAGTTCAAGCATGTCGGTCTCCAGAATCCTGTTCGCGGGCATGGCCCACTCCTACCCGGTGGGGCGGGTGCGATCTGCCATTTGGCCCCTCTCCGGCGGCTTGCACCCGCCCTACGCCATCCACACCTGTAGGCGCGAGCCATGCTCGCGAACCATGGTGTGCCCGCGCGCGCCTACGAAAGGCGCCAGCAACGCTAGACACCGCAAAGCCTGCGCAACAGCCGGGTATCCAGGTGCGTCTCGACCAGATCGGCCAGGCGCTCGATATCGCACTCGCGCAGGGCGTGGTAATCCACCGTCTCGACCTCGCCGAGCCCCGCCCAGCGCAACAGCGCGGCGCAGGCCGCCGGGCTTTCGAACAGACCGTGCAGGTAGCTGCCGAGCACCTGGCCGTCGGCACTGAGGGCGCCGTCGCGGCGGCCATCGTCCAGCGCGACCGCGGCCTGGCGCAGCGCCGGCCCGTCGCTCACCCCGGCATGGATTTCGTAGCCGCTGACTTCGGCATCTTCCAGGCACAGCCGGCCACGCACGTTGCGCAGCTGCTTCTCGGCATGCAGCTCAGTGGTGAAATCCAGCAGCCCCAGCCCGTCGCTCGCGCCGGCCGCTCCTTCCAGCCCGAGCGGATCGGCGATGCGCTGGCCGAGCATCTGCAGCCCGCCGCAGATGCCCAGCAGCTTGCCGCCGTAGCGCAGATGGCGTCGGATCGCCGCCTCCCAGCCATTGGCGCGCAGCCAGGCGAGATCGGCGCGCACGCTCTTGGAGCCGGGCAGGATGATCAGGTCGGCCGCCGGCACCGCCTCGCCGGGGCCGACGAAGCGCAGCTCCACCTGCGGGTGCAAGCGCAGCGGATCGAAGTCGGTGTGGTTGCTGATACGCGACAGCACCGGCACCACCACGTTCAGCGTGTGATCGCCCTTGGCCGACTGGCGCACATCGATGGCGTCCTCGGCTTCCAGGTGGAAATCCATCAGGTACGGCAGCACGCCCAGCACCGGCTTGCCGGTACGTCGTTCCAGCCAGTCCAGTCCCGGTTGCAATAGCGCGATATCGCCGCGAAAGCGATTGATGACGAAGCCTTGCACCCGCGCCTGCTCGCTTTCCGAAAGCAGGGCCAGGGTGCCGACCAGATGGGCGAAGACGCCACCCTTGTCGATATCGGCGATGAGGATCACCGGGCAGTCCACCGCCTCGGCGAAGCCCATGTTGGCGATATCACCGGCACGCAGGTTGATCTCTGCCGGCGAACCCGCGCCTTCCACCATCACCACCGGGTAGCGTTCGCTCAGGCGTCGGTGGGATTCGAGCACCGCCTGCATGGCCACGCGCTTGTAGTCGTGATAGGCCACTGCGTCCATGCAGCTCAGGGCGCGGCCATGGACGATCACCTGGGCGCCGGTGTCGCTGTTGGGCTTGAGCAGCACCGGGTTCATGTCGGTGTGTGGCGCCAGCCCGGCGGCCTGGGCCTGCACCGCCTGGGCGCGGCCGATCTCGCCGCCGTCGGCGGTCACCGCGCTGTTGAGTGCCATGTTCTGCGGCTTGAACGGCGCCACCGCCACGCCCTGGCGCGCCAGCCAGCGGCACAGCGCGGTCACCAGGGTGCTCTTGCCGGCATCGGAGGTGGTGCCCTGCACCATCAGCGTGGTCATGAATCTTGCTCCCGGTAGCATCGAAGGGCCTGCTCCAGCCGGGCCCAGCCCGCCTCCTCGCCGGGCAGGCCGAAGCGCAGGCCGAAAGGCATGAACAAGCGCGTGAGAATACCGCTGTGCGCCAGGTGCTCGTACAGCGGTTCGGCGACCACGTCGAACACCGTCTGGAACAGCGCACAGCCGCCAACCGGCGGCAAGCCGTACGCCGCCAGCAGCGCCGCGAGCCGCGCGCCATCGGCGTTCAACCGGCGGCGCTGGCGCTGCTGGCCTTCGTCATCGGCGAGCAGGGTGCTGCCCAGCCAGCGCGCCGGACCGGCGATCGCCCAGGGTCCGAGCAGCTCCTCGAGCGCGCGCAACAGTCCGTCATGCGCCAGCGCGAAGCCCAACCGCGCACCGGCCAGGCCGAAGAACTTGCCGAACGAGCGCAGCACGACGAGCCCCGGCAGATGGCTGTGCGCGGCCAGGCTGTGCTGCGGCGTGCAGTCCATGAACGCCTCGTCGACCAGCAGCCAGCCACCGGAAGCAGCCAGCCGGGCATGCCACTGCAGCAGTTGCTCGGCGGCGATCAGCCGGCCGGTGGGGTTGTTCGGATTGACCACCACCAGCACGTCGAGCCGATCCAGCGCACCCGGCACGCTGGCTTCGCAAAGCTCGACCAGCCGATGGCCCGCGCGCCGCCAGGCCTCGGCGTGTTCGGCATAGCAGGGCGAGACGACACCGACCCGCGCCTGCCGGCGCAAGCGCGGCAGCGCCTGGATCGCCGCCTGCGAACCGGCCAGCGGCAGCAGCGAGCGGGCACCGTAATAGCGCTGCGCCGCGGCCTCCAGCCCGTCGCCGGGTTCCGGCAGGCGACTCCAGGCGCTGGCGGGAATGCTCGGCAGCGACCAGCCATAGGGGGCGATGCCGGTGGACAGGTCGAGCCAGTCCGTCAGCGGGATGGCGTAGCGCTGCGCCGCCGTACGCAGCCTTCCGCCATGCTCAAGCATGCAGCCAGCCTCCGAGCAGCAGCACCAGCAGCCAGACGCCGACGCCGGCCCAGACCAGATCCAGCGCGCGCTCGATATCCCGCGCCTGCGGCGGCTCGCCCTCGCCCAGCGGCGGCCGCGCATGCGGCTCGCCGTGATAGATCGCCGGCCCGCCCAGCACCGCGCCCAGCGCACCGGCACCGGCGGCCATCACCGGCCCGGCGTTGGGGCTGTCCCACAGCGGCGCCTGCCTGCGCCAGCAATACAGGGCCTGGCGGGTCCGCCCGAGCAGCGCATAGGTCAGCGCCACCAGCCGCGCCGGAACATAGTTGAGCGCATCGTCGATCCGCGCCGCGGCCCAGCCGAAGCGCTCGAAACGCGCATTGCGGTAGCCCCACATGGCATCCAGGGTGTTGCTCAGGCGATAGAGCACGACACCCGGCCCACCGGCGACGGCGAACCAGAACAGCGCGGCGAACACCGCATCGCTGCCGTTCTCCAGCACCGATTCGGTGGCGGCGCGGGCCACGCCCGTTTCGTCCAGCGCCGAGGTCTCGCGACTGACGATACGGCCGAGCCGCCGCCGCGCCTCGGGCAGATCGCCCAGCCACAACGCCCGCGCCACCGGTAGCGCATGTTCGCCCAGGCTGCGCAGCCCCAGCGCCAGGTACAGCAAGCCGATGTCCACCAGCCAGCCGACACCCGGCAGCAGGCCGAGCAGCCAGGCCAGCGCGGTCGGCGGCAGCACCGCCAGGCACCAGGCCGTCACGCCGTGGCTGCGCCAGCCGCGCGCGGCGGGTCCGTTGAAATGCCGCTCCAGGCGATCGGCCAGCCGCCCGAAGGCGACCAGCGGATGCGCACGCCTCGGCTCGCCGAGCAGAGCATCCAGGCCGACGCCGGCCAGACAGCTCAGCGCCAGGCTCATGGCCGCCGCCCCCACTGGTCTTCATACAGCAGCTCGGCCAGCGGCCGCCCGCGGGTCCAGCCTTCCAGTTCAAGCATCGGCGCCGGATAGAAGTCGTGCACCGGCCCGAGGCAGAGAATCGCCACCGGCTGGGCGCCAGCCGGCATGCCCAGCAGCGTGGCCAGCGCCTGCGGTTCGAACAGCGACACCCAGCCCATGCCCAGCCCTTCGGCGCGGGCGGCGAGCCAGAGGTTCTGGATGGCGCAGGCCAGCGACGCCAGGTCCATTTCCGGCAGGGTACGGCGGCCGAATACGTGCGCCTCTCGTCCCTCCATCAGCGCGGCGACCAGCAGTTCGGCACATTCGCCGATGCCCTCGACCTTGAGCCGCATGAATTCGGCGGAGCGCTCGCCCAGGGCCTCGGCGGTACGCCGACGCTCCTCCTCGACCAGCGCTCCGATGCGCGCGCGCAGGTCCCTGGCCGTGATGCGAATGAAGCGCCAGGGCTGCATCAGGCCGACGCTGGGCGCCTGGTGCGCGGCCGCCAGCAGCCGCGCCAGCAGCTCCGGCGCTACCTCGCCGCCGGCGAAGTGGCGCATGTCGCGACGCTCGCCGATGGCACGGTAGAGCGCCGCGCGCTCCTCGGGGGTGAAGGCGTGCGCGTTCATGGCCGTAGCAGCGCCGCGGCGGCCGCCGGATCGGACGGCAGGTAGAAATGAATATAGGAAGCCGTCATTCGCCCCTGCCGGTAGACCGCCTCGGCGGTGCGCTTGTAGTTCGGGCACTGCCCGCGCGCCAGCGGTTCGAGCGGCGACGCCAGCGATGAATGATGGAAGGTATGCCCACGCAGGCGCCCTTCCGGCAATGCCACCTCCTGCAGCGCCAGGGCGGTCAGGCGGCTCTGCATCCGCGCCTCGCCGGGCAGCAGGCCGAGCATCGCGCCATGCTCGCCCGCCTTATCGACGAGGCCGTCGAGCAGGTAGAGCATGCCACCGCATTCGGCGAGGATCGGCTTGCCGGCGGCGTGATGGGCACGGATCGCCTCGGCCATCGGGCGGTTCCGGCCCAATGCGCGCAGATGGAGTTCGGGATAGCCGCCGGGCAGGTAGAGGCTGTCCACGGCCGGCAAGCGGGCGAAACGCACTGGCGAGAAGAACAGCAGTTCGGCGCCCAACGCCTGCAGCAAGTCGAGATTGGCCTGGTAGAGAAAGGCAAAGGCCGCATCGCGTGCAACGCCGATGCGCACACCCGCCAGCAGCGGTTCGAGCGGCGTACTGGCCGGCGCGGCGAAAGTGACCGGGGCAGGCAACTCGGTGTCCGCACTGACTGCCAGGGCATCTGCCGCGGCATCCAGACGGGCGTCCAGATCAGCCAGCTCCTCGGCCTGCACCAGCCCCAGGTGCCGGCTTGGCAGTTCCACCTCGGCACTGCGCGGCAAGGCGCCGTACCAGCGGATCGAAGGCGGAAGACTATCGCGCAAAATATCGCCATGCCGAACACTGCCGACCCGGTTGGCCAGCACACCATCGAACGGCAAGTCTGGCTGAAAGCTGCTCATTCCGTGCGCCATGGCGCCGAAGGTCTGCGCCATGGCGGAGCCGTCGATTACTGCCATTACCGGCACGCCGAAGCGCCGGGACAGATCGGCCGCCGACGGCGAACCGTCGAATAGCCCCATCACGCCTTCGATCAGGATCAGGTCAGCCTCGCCCGCCGCTTCCCACAACAATCGACGTGACTCGTCTTCACCGACCATTGCCAGATCGAGCTGATAAACCGGCCGGCCGCTGGCACGAGCAAGGATCATCGGATCGAGAAAGTCAGGCCCGCACTTGAAAACCCGCACGCGCCTGCCCTGACGGCTATGCAGCCGTGCCAAAGCAGCAGTGACGGTGGTTTTGCCCTGGCCGGATGCAGGCGCAGCGATCAACAGTGCTGGGCAGCTTCTACTGGTCATCGCGGTCTCTCATCAGCATCGCTACGGTCCGTGAATGTCTTGAGCGCTGGCATCAAAATTCCACGCCTTTCTGTGCCTTTACGCCGGCCTTGAACGCATGCTTGACCAAAGCCATCTCGGTAACCGTATCCGCTGCCTCGATCAAACCGGCCGGCGCGCCGCGCCCAGTGACCACCACGTGCTGCAACAGCGGCCGCGACTCGATGTCGGCGAGCACCGGCTCCAGCTCCAGGTAGCCGTACTTCAGCGCGATGTTCAGCTCATCCAGTACCACCAGGCCGATCTCAGGGTCGGCAAGCAGTTCGGCCGCCACCGCCCAGGCCTCGCGGGCCTTGGCGATGTCGCGCTGCCGGTCCTGAGTTTCCCAGGTGAAGCCCTCGCCCATCACGTGGTAGCGAACCTCGTCCGGGAAGCGCCGGAAGAACGCCTCCTCGCCGGTACTGGCCGCACCTTTGATGAACTGCACCACGCCGACCTTGATGCCATGGCCGAGCGCACGCGCCACCATGCCGAAGGCCGAACTGCTCTTGCCCTTGCCGTTGCCGGTGTGCACCAGTAGCAGGCCGTACTCGTCCTGGGCTTCGGCAATCTTCTCGTCGATCAGCGCTTTCTTGCGCTGCATGCGTGCCTTGTGGCGATCATCGCGTTCGCTGGATTCGCTCATGCTCGCGCCTCATCACGCTGCTCAGCCCAGACCCGCAAGCCGACAAACAGCACCACGGCAGCACCGACATACAGCGCAAGGGTCGACAGGTAGCGCGGGTAATAGGTGGCGATGCGCTCGGCCAGCAGCGCCAGGCTCGGCTCGGGATAGCGCCCGGAGAAATAGAGGAAGCCGCCACCGGAGAACAGGTAGCAAACGAAGGCGCTCGCCATCACGCACAGCGCCAGGGTCGCCAGGCTGCTGAACTGGTCACGGTGCCAACCGGCATAGAGGCGGCCGCCCAGCCACAGCGAACCGTAGGCCGGCACCAGCATCCAGTACGCCGGCGACATGCACCAGTCGCTGACACCGGCCCACTGGATGGCGGCGAAATCCAGCAGCGAAGCCTCGAGAAACAGTGCCGGAAACACCCACTTCGGCCGCACCAGCACGCCGGCGAGGAAGAACACCGCCCAGGACGCGCTCGGCAGGTTGACGCTGGCGAAGTGCTGTCCGCGGGTCATGGCCAGCAGCGCGGCAAGCGCGAGGCCAACCAGCAGCTGGTATCTCGGGGCAAGCTTGATCATTGCAGTCTCCTTCTGTGGGCGCGGGCGACATGCCTGCGCCGCGGTCTTACAGCGCCTGGTAGCGCACGGTCAGGTAAGCGGCCTGGCCGGGCTGGTTGTAGCCCTCGGCGGTTTCGTAGTCGGCATCCAGCAGGTTGGCGACGCGCGCCTGTAGGCGCCATTCGGGAGTGATGCGGTATTCGCCACGCAGGTCCAGAGTGGCGTAGCCGGACAGCTCTTTGGTGTTCGCCAGGTCGTCATAGCGCTGGCCCTCGGCGTGCAGACTGGCGCCGACGCTGAAGGCACCGAGCCGACGGTCAACGTCGAGGTTGAACAGCTGTTTTGCCCGGCGCGCCAGCTCGTTGCCGCGGTTGGCCCCGGCGGAGCGGTTCTCCGGCTCCAGCAGGCTGTAGTTGGCGTTCCAGTCCCAACCGAACGATTGGCTGCCGAGCACCAGCTCGACCCCGCGGATACGCGCTTGCTGCACGTTGGCCGGTGCGGAAATGCTGGCGTCATAGGCAATGAGGTCATCGACCACGGTGCGATAGGCATTCACCGCCCAGTGGCCCCAGCCATGCTGACCGGCAAGGCCGACCTCAAGGCTCTCGGAGGTTTCCGCATCCAGCTCGGGGTTGCCGTAGTCGGGGTAATACAGCTCGTTGAAGGTCGGCGCCTTGAATGCCGTGCCGTAGCTGATGGTGCCACGTAGCCAGTCGGTCAGCGCATAGCCGTAACCGATGTTGCCGGTGTCGTGTTGGCCGAACTGGTCGTTGTCGTCACGACGCAGCGACAGCTGCCAGTCATGGCGACCGACCTCGCCCAGGTACTGGGTGAAGTAGCCCTTGTTGTCACGGGATTCCACGTCATAAACGGTGGAGCCATTGACCTCGTCGCGCTGGTGATCCGCCCCAACGATCAGCGTATGCCCAGTGGCGAGCTGGATATCGTTCTGCCAACCGAGCGTGTCGCGGCGGCTGTCGAAGCGTGAATAGAACTGCCCGTCCTGATAGGCGTCGGATTTGTCTTCACTGCGCCCGGCCTGCAGCGTCACCAGCCAGCGCTCCAGCGGACTGAAGCGTGCACGGGTGCCAAAAACTTTCGACACACCATCGGCATTGGCGCCGAACCCGGACGTGCGAGCCCGGTTCACGCTGTCGTAGTCGTTATGGGATTTGGCCTGCAGCAGGTTGGCGTCCAGCTCCAGACCGTTGTCGAAACGATAGCCAGCGCTCAGCGTCGCGGACAGGTTGCGATAGCCATCGGCGTCATTTTCGTAGCCGCTGGTGCCCACCGATTTGACGTTGATGCCATCAGTATCCGAACCGCTGACGCCCAGGCTGTACCAACCACGACCGTCGCCACCGGAAACACCGGCGCTACCGGTGTAGGTGTCATGAGTGCCGTAGCCGGCGGAGAAGAACGGCTTGACGCCCTGCCCCTGGCCCTTGCGGGTGAAGATCTGGATCACCCCGCCGATGGCTTCCGAGCCGTACAGGCTGGAACGCGGGCCGCGTACCACCTCGATACGTTCAATCAACTCCAGTGGCAGATCCTGCAAGGCCGCCCCGCCGGCGGACACCGAGCCGATCTTGATACCGTCGATCATCACCAGCACGTGGTCGGACTCGGTGCCGCGCATGAACAGCGCGGTGGACTTGCCAGGCCCGCCGTTGTTGGCCAGCGAAACGCCAGGCACCTGCTTGAGCAGCTCGGGTAACGAAGCCGCCTGGCTGCGCTCGATGCGCTCGCGGTCCAGCACGGTGACTGCGGCCAGGCTCTGCTGGGCGGTTTGCGCGGTACGGGTGGCGGTCACCACCTGCTGTTCGAGGTCCAGCGGGGCTGCGGCCAGTAGGCCGATGGAAAAGGGAAAACTGCCGAGCAGCACATAGGCCGCTGGCTTGAAACGGGGCTTGCCAGTCAAGGTTCAGGTCTCCGTCGTGCCCACCCGCACGACTGAAAGTCGACGAAGACAGACGGAGGAACCGCAAAAGGAAGTGAATACCGCGAGGGATACGCACCCGCCCAGCGCCCGCCGCACTGTCAGTGAAATGCGACAGGCCGGTCTCCGGGCTTGCGAGCGTATGCCTTGCGGCATCCCGAAACCGCGCCTTCCCATGCGTCATGCACAGTGGCCGTTGCGGTTTCTCGACTCGCCTACCGTTGCGGGGGCAGCGCCGGAATCTTCGTGAGAATGGACCGGCTTCCCTGTTTCACCCCCTTTTGCAGGGGGCACCTGAGGCGACGCGGAGGTTAGTCCAAGGCTGGACGTGAAGCAACCGCAGGGTTGTCGCAGCGCCCTGCAATTTCCGCTTGCATCTCACCGCTTGGAACGGCGGACGCCGAAAGGCTTCGAATGCAACAATGCCCCGATCAGCCAGGACCATAACCGACGCCCATGACCAGCATCGTGCAGATTTCCGACACCCATTTCGGTACCGAACAGCCTTCCGTGGTCCAAGCCCTGGAGGACCATGTCCGCGAACACCAGGCCGATCTGCTGGTGTTTTCCGGCGACATCACCCAGCGCGCGCGCCGCGAGCAGTTCGCCAGTGCAGCCGCCTTCGTGCGCCGCGTGGAGGCTGACGGGGTGAGCGACACGCTGGTGATCCCGGGTAATCACGACATCCCGTTGTATAACGTCTTCGCGCGTCTTTTCACGCCGTACGGCAATTACCGACACCACTTCGGCGATGAGCTGGAACCGGTATTCGAGAACGAAAATACGCTGGTGATCGGGCTCAACACCACCCATCCGCGCCGGCACAAGGACGGCGTGGTGACGGCGCGACAAGTCGAGGACGTGGCTCGACGTCTGAGGGAAAGCGACCCGCGCAAGATTCGCATCGTGGTGGCCCACCAGCCATTCGGCGCGATGGTACCGAGCGACCTGAGCAACCTGCAGCACGGCGCCGAACCCGCGCTGCAGCGCTGGGCCGAACATGGCCTGGACCTGGTCATGGGCGGGCACATCCATCTTCCTTACGTGCTTCCGCTGTCCAAGCAGTACGCCGGTCTGCAGCGCGAGATCTGGATGGTGCAGGCCGGCACTACGTTATCTACACGTCTACGCGGCACGTCACCCAACTCGTTCAACCGCTTGAAGTTGCATCCCGGCGAGCAGAAGAAGGTCTGCGTCGAGCGCTGGGATCTTCAGGACGGTCGCTTCGTGCTGGGCTCGCACTTCAACCTGAGCTGGTAATCCCGCGCTCGCGCAGCCGGCCGATCAACTCATCGACAGGCCGATCAGATAAACGCCGGCGAAGCCGATATTGAAGGCAATAAACAGGTAGAGCATGTGCCGCAGATAGCTGCCGAAGGTCAGCCCCGGCACCTTGCTCATGGCGACGATGCCAGACGCCGAGCCGATCACCAGCAGCGAACCGCCAACGCCGACCGCATAGGTCAGCACCATCCATTCAGCCACGCCCATTTCCAGCCCGGACTTGAGCAACGCGGCGGTCAGCGGCACGTTGTCGATCGCCGCCGACATCACCCCCATCAGGTAGTTGGCCATCACCGCCGGCACCTGGTCATAAATGTGCACCAGCCCGTCGAGCACGCGGATTTCCTTGAGCATGCCCACCAGCAGCAGGATGCCGAGGAAGAAGAACAGCGTCTCGAACTCCACCTGGCGCACGTACTCGAGGATCGGGTCGGAATCGTTGTCATCACTGAAGAAGCGCGCCACCAGGAACATCACCGACAACCCGGCGAGGAAGGTCAGCACAGGCGGAATCTGGAACAGGAAGTTGCCGATGATGGTGCTCAGAATGGTGCAGAGGAAGATCAGCGCGATGGCCACATCCACGCCGCGCACCTCGTTGCGCTGGCCCTGCACCATGACCTCGCCTTTCATACCGATCGACAACATGGCGGCAAGCACCATCACGGCGACGAAGGCAGGCAGGGCAAGCACCAGCAACTGGAGAATCGCCACCTTGCCGGCCAGGAAAATCATCAGTGTGGTGACGTCGCCGGTGATCAGCGCCACGCCCCCGGAGTTGACCGAGAAGACCACCAAGGTAGCGAACTTGATGGTCTTTGCGCGATCCAGCTGAAGCGAGAGGATCAGCGTAATTGAGACCAACGTTGCGGTGATGTTGTCGGCCAGCGACGAGAACACGAAGCAGAAGGTTGCAGTGAGAAAAAGCAGCGCACGCTCGCTGATTTTTCGCGGCAATACGAGATAGATCAGGTTCTCGATCATGCCCTTCTTGTTCAGATAGGCGACGAAGGTCATCGCCGCCACCAGGAATATCCACAATCCCGCGATTTCCGCGATGTTCTCGTTGAGGCTCTCCAGCACCGTTTCCCGCGCCTCGCCCGCCGGGGCGAAGATGAACAGCAGCAGCCAGGCCAGGGTGCCGAAGAACAGCGTGACCTTGGCCTTGTTTACATGGGTTATTTCTTCGAGCACGACACCAAGCAGTGCCGCCACCGCCAGTGCGATCAGCACGTACGTCAGCAATACAGGCATAACTCACCTAATGGGGAACTAAGGAAAGGGACTTGTGCACAGCGGGCTGCACACGGAGGGAAAATTGGGCAGCGCATGGTAGCCAAACACCGAGGCGAGCGAAATCACCGCATGTCAAACGGAGACTATTTCAGAATGTTTTGCGAGTGAAAGGAGGCCGTTGGCAGACTGCAGCAGGGCCCAGCCTAGGGATTGCTGGCCAAGCGCTCGTGGTCGAGTACTCGCTTGGCGCCCAGGTAGTTCTTCTGCCAATAGCTGGCGGTCAGGCTGTCCAAACGTACCGTGCCGCCGGAAGACGGTGCATGGACGAAGCGATCCTCGCCAACGTAGATGCCTGCATGGCTGACACGACGGCCACCGCTGGTAGCGAAGAACACCAGATCACCTGGCTGTAGTGCATGGCGACGTACGGCAGGGCCGCGCAAATCACTCATTTCCCGGGTGGTGCGAGGCAGGCTGATGCCAGCAGCGCCACGGTAGACGTAGCCAATCAGGCCGCTGCAATCGAATCCGCTGTCAGGCGTATTGCCACCCCAGCGATAGGGCGTACCGACCAGGCCGAGCGCGCTGAACAGTACATCCTCGGCAACACCGGGTACGGGGTGAGAAGTAGTGGGTTCCTGAACGACTGGCGGTGCCGATGGCTGGCCGGCACAGGCGGCCAGCAGCGCGAAGAGAACGACAAGCGTGAGACGGGCCAGGTAATGCATCGCAGAGCGGTCCAGGCAAATGAGCCATCACTCTGCCGGCATGTGGGGCCAGACGCAACCCCCACAAGTCGTCAACTCAGCGTTGAGCCGTGTGCGGCTCCAGATCGGTGGCCAGTGCCAGGACGCGCTTGGCTTCCATGTAGCTGGCACGCCAGTACTTGTCATCCAGGCTGTCGACCCGAACGCCACCGCTGCGGCTGCTGGAGGCGTGGATGAACTGGTCATCACCGATATAGATGCCGGCATGGCTCACGCGGCCACGACCACGATTATTGAAGAACACCACGTCACCAGGCTCCAGCTCGGTGCGCTTGACCACAGGCGCGTCGAGATTGATCAGTTCGCGGGTAGAACGCGGCAGGTCGAGACCGGCCTCCTTGCGGAACAGAAAGCCAACGAAGCCGCTGCAATCGAAACCGCTCTTCACCGAGCTGCCACCGTAGCGATACGGGGTACCGACCAGGGTAAAGCCGCGCTCGAGGATACTGTCGGCCAGCTGCGGCAGCTGGTAATCCTGCTCGTCGGTAAGCTCGGCCAGCGACTCATCCTCACTCTTTTCGAACGAGGCGAAATCGAATCCGGCCAGGGGGTGATTGTGCGACAGCCGAGGCGATGTGATCTGCTGCTCGGTCTGTACGGGCTGTCCGGCACAAGCCGTCAGCAGGGCGATAAGTGCAAGAGGCACGAGGGGTGCGAAGCGTTGGCGCATGGGCACAGCCGTGTCGGTGATTTCAAAGTGCCCGCGACTATGCCCTCTATCGCTTCGATGATCAAATTCAATCAGACGAAATGTGACGGATTAACTGCGACAAAACGTCTGCGGCCCTTCCCTGCAGAAGCACGTCCGCCAGCGGGCTGATCTCGGTGGGTTGCAGATTCACCTCGACGACGGAGCCGCCGGCCTGACGCACCCGCCATACCGGCTCGAGGATGTAGCCGAAGCTTGCAGTGGTTCCAACCACCAGCACGGCGTCGAAGCCGACCTGCACCTGTTGCTTCAACGCAGTGAGGGCCGATTCCGGCAGCATCTCCTCGAACAGCACCACGGCGGGACGCAGCACCCCGCTGCAAATCAGGCAGCGCGGCGGCAATGGCTGATCCAGCAGCGAAGGCAGTGGACGTCGGTCGACCTTGCCGCAGCCCAGGCACGACAGCGGCGCTAGCTGACCGTGAATCTCGATCAAGCGATCGGGCGGACTACCGGCTCGGCGGTGGAAGCCATCGATGTTCTGCGTGAGCACCCAGGCCCCCGGCTTGCGCCGCTGCAGCTCGGCGATGGCGAAGTGGCCGATATTGGGTTCGGCCTGCAGGCAGGCCCGGCCGATTTCGGCCAGGTACTTCCAGCACAACGCCGGATCACGCCGCAGCGTCGGCCCGGATAGCGCCACCTCGATCGGCAGGCCGTCTTCGGTTTCGCCGTTATAGAGTCCGCCGAGGCCACGATAGGTGGGCAGCCCGGAATCGGCCGACAGCCCTGCCCCGGTGATAATCAGAATGCGCTCGGCGCCGGTTAGCGCCTGAGCGGCCTTGTCGATGTCCATGATGACGGCGAGCCCGGTTCGATGACTGGCCCGCGGCCACGCCGCGGGGTTGTCACCATCAGACCACGAACCAGGGCATCTGTCTGCCCGAGCACCCGAGCCCGCTCAGCCCAGCCTCGCGTGCGCCAGCACGGCATAGCCCAGCGCGCAGAACAGCCAGGCCGGCAGTGGCCCGAGCAGCCAGCGCCAGCCCCACCACTGCGGAACGAAGCCGACGCCGTGCACGAAACCTGCGGAAATCCCCCACATCACCAGCATCAGCTGGGGGTGGCTGTAGCCGCCTTGCCCGTCGAGCATCGCCGCCGGATGGATCAGCAGCACCAGCGCCAGCGGTGACGCCAGCAGCAGCGAGAGAAGCCGCGCGGGGGTCCGGTACAGCAGCCGGTGCGCCATGCCGCTCACGGCTCGGCGTCCAGATCCTGGGTGGCTTCCAGCCACAGCGCATTGATGATGCCGAAGCTGCAGGCCAGCAGCACGCCGAGTATCCAGGTGAAGTACCACATAGTCGTCTCCTTGGCGGGCGAGCACGGAAGCCCACCCGCTCGATCAGTAGAGCCCGTGAGGGTTGGCTTCGATGGTTTTCTGGGTGAGCCGGCCCCACATGCGCACGTAGCTCCACAGCGTGTAGCAGAGGATCAGCGGCACGAAGAGGCAGGCGACGACGAACATGATGCCCAGGGTCTTGTGGCTCGAAACCGCATCCCAGATGGTCAGGCTCGAGGCCGGGTCCAGGCTCGACGGAAAGACGAAGGGGAACAGCGCGAAGCCAGCAGTGCAGATGGCGCCGACGATCATCAGACTGGTGCCGAGAAAGCTCACTCCACCGCTGTTGCGACCGGAACCGAGCAGCGCCAGCAACGCCCCGAGGATGCCCGCAGCCGGCGCGATCAGAGTGACCGGATAGCGGCCATAGTTGGCCAGCCAGCCGGCGTTGTCCTGCGCTACCTGCTTGTCCAGCAGCGGATTGAGTGCCGCGCCCGGATCGCTGACAGAGAGCTGGCTGAAGCCCTCAACCCCCAACACCAGCCAGGCGCCGGCGGCGGCGAAACCGAGCAGGAATACCAGCGCACACAGCCGTGTTGCCTGCCGCGAGCGTTCGGCCAGCGCGCCGTCGGTGCGCAGCATCAGCCAGGCGCCGCCATGGGCGCTGAGCATGCTCAGGCTGACGACGCCGCAGAGCAACGCGAACGGGTTGAGCAGCGCGAAGAACGAGCCGTGATAGGTCGAGCGCATCAATTCGTCGAGCTGGAACGGCAGACCGAGAAACAGGTTGCCGAAGGCAACGCCGAACACCAACGCCGGCACCGCCCCACCAACGAACAGCGCCCAGTCCCAGGCGTTGCGCCAACGCGGGTCCTCGACCTTGCTGCGGTAGTCGAAGCCCACCGGCCGGCAGAACAGCGCGAACAGCACCAGCAGCATCGCCCAGTACAGCCCCGAGAAGGCCACCGCATAGACCATCGGCCAGGCAGCGAACAGCGCGCCGCCCGCGGTGATGAACCACACCTGGTTGCCATCCCAATGCGGCGCGATGGTGTTGATCGCGACGCGCCGCTCGTTGTCGGTCTGGCCGACGAAGGGCATCAGTGCCATGGCGCCCATGTCGAAGCCATCGGTCAGGGCGAAGCCGATCAGCAGCACACCGATCAGCACCCACCAGACCAGCTTGAGAACCTCGTAGTCGAACATTTTCTTTCCCTCACACGGCGGACGGTTCGATGGGAACACCCTTGGCGGCAGGCACGGCGACCGCATCGCGCAACTTCTGCGCCTGGCCGGCGGCCTGCAGCTCGAAGTGATAACGACCGGTGTGCAGGCTGCTCGGCCCCAGGCGGGCGAAGCGGATCATCAGGAACATCTCCACCACCAGCAGCAAGCTGTAGAAGGCTACCAGCGCGATCAGCGACCCCCAGATATCGCCGGCGGCCAGCGTCGAGGTGGACAGATGGGTCGGCAGCACCTCGGCGATGGACCAGGGCTGGCGGCCATGCTCGGCGACGTACCAGCCGGTCTGCGCGGCGATCCAAGGCAGCGGCAGGCTGAACAGCGCAAACCTGAGCAGCCAGGGCTTGCGCTCGGCATTGCGCTTGATCGAAGCCCAGCTGGCCAGGGCGAACAGCACCAGCATCAGGAAACCGGCGGCGACCATCACGCGGAAGGTCCAGAACAGGCTGAACACATCAGGGATGGTGTCCAGCGCGGCTCGGTGGATCTGCTCGTCACTGGCGTCCACCACATCGGCGGTGTACTTCTTCAACAGCAAGCCGTAGCCCAGGTCCTGCTTGACCTCGTTGAAGGCGGCAATCGCCGCGGCCGACTTGTCGCCACTGCGCAGGACCTGCAGGCGCTCGTAGGCGAGCATGCCGTTGCGGATGCGCAGCTCGTGTTCGGCGATCAGGTCCTTGATGCCCCTTACCTCCTCATCCACCGAGCGGGTGGCGATCAGCCCCAGCACGTAAGGGATCTTCACCGCGTAGTCGGTGCGCTGCTCGTCCTGATTCGGCAGGCCGAACAGGGTGAAGCCGGCCGGCGCCGGGTGGGTCTCCCACTCGGCCTCGATGGCCGCCAGCTTCACCTTCTGCACGTCACCGATCTCGTAACCGGATTCGTCACCGAGAATGATCACGGAGATCGTCGAAGCCAGGCCGAACACCGCGGCAATGGCGAACGAACGGCGGGCAAAGCCCAGGTCGCGCTTCTTCAACAGGTAGAACGACGAGATCGCCAGCACGAAGATCGCCCCGGTGACATAGCCGGCCGACACCGTGTGCACGAACTTGACCTGCGCCACCGGGTTGAACAGCAGCGCGCCGAAGTCCACCAGTTCCATGCGCATGGTCTCGAAGTTGAACTCCGAACCCACCGGGTTCTGCATCCAGCCGTTGGCAATGAGAATCCACAGTGCCGAGAGGTTCGAGCCCAGCGCCACCAGCCAGGTCACCGCCAGGTGCTGCACCCTGGAGAGGCGATCCCAGCCGAAGAAGAACAGGCCGATGAAGGTCGATTCCAGAAAGAACGCCATCAGCCCCTCGATGGCCAGCGGTGCACCGAAGATGTCGCCGACGTAGTGGCTGTAATAGGCCCAGTTGGTGCCGAACTGGAACTCCATGGTCAGCCCGGTGGTGACGCCCAGGGCAAAGTTGATGCCGAACAGCTTGCCCCAGAACTGGGTCATGTCCTTGTAGACCTGCTTGCCGGTCATCACGTAGACCGACTCCATGATGGCCAGCAGGAACGCGAGCCCCAGGGTCAGCGGCACGAAGAGAAAGTGGTACATCGCCGTCATGGCGAATTGCAGACGGGACAGATCGACAACGCTTTCCGAGATCATCTCGGCCCTCCCTCGGGATTGGTATCCCGCTTATCAAGCAAATGCTCGGCGACCCTCGCCGAACCGTTCTCGGGAATGCTGGGAGCATCGAACCAGATGGTTTTTATGCTTGTGAGGATCGCGACCTTGACCAGCAACACCAGCACGATGTCTCGCTTGAGCGATGACTTGAACATGCTTACCTCCCGGCTCGCCCGACGCCCGGCAGAAACCTGCCGCAACGCCTGCTGCCATCACCGCCAGTTGCGATTGAAGGCCCCCTTGGGGTGAGGGCCGGGACCCGGACACGCGGCCCGGACTCAATCGCCGCGCCCCAAACCCACCCGTGGAAGCACTGCTCGGGTTCAGGGCGAGCGCAGTGTCGGAAGCGCCGGATCTGGCGACAACTGCGACAGCCTGCCCCACCCCGCCGAGCCGGCCGTGATCGCCGCGCGGCGTCGCTTGCAGAACGTAGCGGCGCGACCGGCAGGCCCCATGCAAAGGCAGCAGAAAACCTGGGGATGCGGCATCCGGTCGCGGTCATGGCACACGCAGCCAGCGGCGAAAGCCATTACCGCCGCTGGCGGCGAGCGGACTCCAGGCGAAGTCCCAGCGCGTCGGCGGCAGTTCCTCGGCCTGTGCTGTCAACCGCGCGGCCTGGCGAACCCGCGGCTTCCAGTCGAAGACCGGCTCGTCGCCAGCCTGCCAGGCCAGCACGATACCGATGGCCGGGCTGTCGTCGCTGGCTACCCAGCGCGCCGCGGCGGCGAGCATCATCGCCTCGATGTCCTGCGCCTCGATCAGCTCGCGATAGTCCGAAGCGAGCAGCCAGCGGCACACGCCGAGGTGGAAGGTCCAGTCGAGGGCGAGCTGGCAGCCATACGCCCAGGTCATGAACTGGCGGAAGATCTGCAGGCCGTCCGGTGGGTCGAGCCTGAGCAGACGCGGGCAGACGTCGAACAGCGCGTGCCAGTACGGCAGCAGCTTGGCATCCAGATGCACGAAGCTGCGCGCGTTGCTGGGGTAGTCCGGGAAAGGCAGCCGATAGCTGACGCGGCTCTCGGCGCGGGTGAAGCGTTCCATCATGGTCATGCTGAAATCCCCTGAAGCGAGCGTGCCGTCGGAGGGTTCCGACAGTTGGCCGGCCGACTGCAGCACTGGCGCAACAGCGGCGGCGGTACGTCAGTCAGGAAAGCTTCAGGGAGCCTGCGGATTCAGCGCCGGCCATTGCTGGCGCGGGCCGCGCAGATCATCGCGCGGGCGCGCGAGCGGCCCCCTCGCCCGCCGGCCCAGCCAGCCCAGGGCCAGCAGCACGACGACGGCGAGGAACAGCGAACTGCACAGCGGGCAGTCGAAAGCCTGTTCGGGGGCGTCATGGGCACCTGCAGCGGGCATCTTGCCGCCGGATGACGTGCCATCGGTGAAACAGAAGGCGTCCTGCCCCATGGCCAGCTCGAAACCCACATGGCTGGCATGGTTCAGGCTGCAGACAAAGACATTGAGCAGGATGCAGGCCAGAAGCACCCATACGATCTGCGCACGTTTGTCTTTGACGATGGTCATGTTTGAACTCTACACCGCGCCTATTCGCGCAGCGCTGTGCCAAACCGTCGCAGCGTTCTCAGTGATTCACAGTGAACGCCAGCATCGCCGAGAGCTGACACAGCGGGCGGCCACTTTCGGCCTGCCATTGATTGAAGGCCGCCTGAACCGCAGCCTGATCGCGCTGGCTGCTGGGCACCTTGTCGACGATTTCCTGTGCCTTGAGCGCCGCCACCACGTCGTCGCTGGGCACGAAGGTGTCCTTGCCGGCCATGCGCAACAGACGCGGCGCCGACAGGCCGCCGAGCTGGCTGCCGTGCCTGGCGAGATAGCGCCACAGGCCGACGATGTCGCTGCTCGGCCAGTCCGCCAGCAGATTGCCGAAGCTGCCCCGCTCCTTGGCCACGTCCAGCACGAACTGGGCATTGCGCGGTACGCTTTTGAGCTTGCCCAGATGACGGATCAACCGGGCGTCCTGCATCAGCCGCTCGATGTGTTCGCCGCCCATCAGCACCACCTTTTCCGGATCGAAACCGAAGAAGGCCTGCTCGAAGGCCGGCCACTTGGCGTCCACCAGACTGTGCTTGAGCCCGGCGCGGAAGATGCGCAGGCTGATCAGCGACAGGTAGCGATCGTCCGGGACGGCTCGCAGCTCATCGGTGCTGCGCGGCTGCGGCAACCGCGCTTCCAGCGCCGCCGCGGAACCGAAGCGATTGAGGCAGTATTCGTGCAGCCATTTGTAGTCGTGCATGGATGGGCCTTTCGGTTGATCAAGCGACGGCAAAGGGTGCCGAGGTTGGCGATTGCCTGCAAGCCGGCACTCCGACCGCCCGCAGGCGTGGATGGCGACCGCTACGCCACGGCCTGCCCACCCTCACCCGCCCCGGATGCCTCAACCGCGCAATCGCTCGGCTGCCTCGCGCAGCAGCTGCTCGGTGCCGCTCCAGCCCAGGCAGCCGTCGGTGATCGATACGCCATAGCGCAACTCGCCGGAGAGCGGCTGGCAACCATCGAACAGGTGACTTTCGAGCATCACGCCGCGCAAGCTCGCATCGCCGGCCAGGCGCTGGGTGATGACCGACTCCAGCACTGCCGGCTGGCGCAGCGGGTTCTTGCCGCTGTTGGCGTGGCTGCAATCCACCATGATTCGCGGTGCGATACCCTGCTGCGCGAGGGCGGCACATGCGGCGGCGACGCTGGCGGCATCGTAGTTGGGTGCGCCGTGCCCACCACGCAGCACCAGATGCGTATCCGGATTGCCGTGTGTCTGCAGCAGGGCCGGATGGCCGAGCTCGTCGATGCCGAAGTGCTGGTGCGGGTGCTCGGCCGAACGCATCGCGTCGCAGGCGATGCCGAGGCTGCCATCGGTACCGTTCTTGAAGCCCACCGGCAGGTCCAGCCCGCTGACCAGCTCGCGATGGATCTGCGATTCGCTGGTGCGTGCACCGATCGCGGCCCAGCCAAGCAGATCGTCGAAGTACCCGGCAGCCAGCGGCTGCAGCAGTTCGCTGGCGATGGGCAGACCGGTTTCGAGAATATCCAGCATCAGCCGCCGCGACAGGTGCAGCCCGTCGGCCATGTTACCGCTGCCGTCCAGATGCGGATCGTAGACCAGCCCTTTCCAGCCAATGGTAGTGCGCGGTTTTTCCACATAGGTGCGCATCACCAGCAGCAGCTGGTCGCTGACTTCGTGCACTAGCGCGGCCAGGCGCTCGGCGTATTCCAACGCGGCGACGGGATCGTGCAGGGAACAGGGCCCGACGACGACCAACAGGCGCGGATCGTGGCCGTCGAGTACAGCGCGGATGGCGTCGCGGTCGTTGCGGATGCGTGCGGCAAGGGCGTCGCTCAAGGGCAGACGCTGACGCAATACGGCGGGGCTTGGCAGCGGCTGCGCGCTGCGGCGAGCGACGCTGGCTTCGGCGGTGGCGGCGGGTTGTTTGGCAAGTACGGTGGCGGATGCATTCATGATCTGGCGGTTCCTTCTGCCGGCGCGGGTGGTCCGCGGCGGCGCTAGTCGGGTGTTCGGTCGCGTGAGGGCTGTTTGACGTCGAAGCGGCTAAATCGCCAGTCGTAGCGGTAGTAACGATCGGTGCGGTAGGTGGTCATGGCGTGTTCCTCGTAGCGTTATGGCCATCGGATGGCCGAAAAAACAAAACCCCCGGTCGGGTGGCCGACCGGGGGTTCGAAAACTGCTCTGGTGGCGACCCTGCTTGCTAGGGCGCCTGTGGGGTATCAGGCGCGCCTGTGGCTAAACCAATACCCAAAGTAATAACCAGCGGCGGCAACCTGCTGCCCACGAACGACCACGGTGCGAATGGCACCGGCATCGACAACGTTGAGGGCTACAGGGTTCAGGGACATGCTGATCTCCAGAAGATGACCGAACCATACTCCGCCAGGCGTGCGGCTTTCAACCCGCATGGCGAAAAAGCTCGCTGGGTGGGTTCAGCCCACCGAGGCGATGCGATGAATGACGACGGCGGGCTGAACAAGCCCGCCCTGCGGAAACCGCTAGCGCGACCTACAGGCTCATCACATCGACGAAGCGCGGCGTGGCGCTGTCGTCGATGCGCAGGCTCTTGAAGTCGAAGAGATTGCGATCGGCCAGTTGCGAAGGCACCACATTCTGCAGCGCGCGGAACATGATTTCGGTGCGTCCCGGCGACTTGCGTTCCCACTCCTGCAGCATTTCCTTGACCACCTGGCGCTGCAGGTTTTCCTGCGAGCCGCAGAGGTTGCACGGGATGATGGGGAACTCCTTCATCTTCGAATACGCCTCGATGTCTGCCTCGCTGCAGTAGGCAAGGGGCCGGATCACCACGTTGCGTCCATCGTCGGAGAGCAGCTTGGGCGGCATGGCTTTCAGCGTGCCGCCGTAGAACATGTTGAGGAAGAAGGTTTCCAGGATGTCGTCGCGATGGTGCCCGAGCGCCATCTTGGTCGCACCGATCTCGTCGGCGAAGGTGTACAGCGTGCCGCGCCGCAGACGTGAACACAGCGAACAGGTGGTCTTGCCTTCCGGGATCTTCTCCTTCACCACCGAGTAGGTGTCCTTCTCGATGATGTGGTACTCGACGCCGATGGACTTCAGGTACTCAGGCAGGACGTGCTCGGGGAACCCCGGCTGCTTCTGGTCCATGTTCACCGCGACCACTTCGAACCTGATCGGCGCGACCTTCTGCAGATAGAGCAGCACGTCGAGCATGGTGTAGCTGTCTTTGCCTTATAGCTTAAGAAAACATAACTGGACAGCACCAGCATAAGCGCAACCTATTGATTTTAAATGAATTAAATAGAAAGCTGGCTTTACAGAAAAAGGCGAAAAAGTAAATTTTGCGTCTTCCTGAGCTCTGAAAACCCTCATACCTCCCGAAAAATCACCTTGAACCTTTACAAAATCCGAACGACATCAATTCGGCCTTCAACACTGGATGATGAAACCTCGGCTGCTTCGAATTCGTAGGGCGGTCGGGCATCCGACCTATCAATGGATAGATCTATAAAATCGAAGAGGCTGCGATCAGCTAACTGGGAAGGACTTACGCTTTGTAAGCTGTGAAAGATGTTTTCTACGCAGCCAGGATTTACCGAATCCCACTCCGCAATCATCGACTTGATTTTTTTCCTCTGCAAATTCTCTTGCGATCCGCAGAGATTACACGGAATGATTGGATATGCGCTATCGGCAGCGACCTTTGCTATATCTTTCTCGCGACAGTAGGCGAGTGGCCGGATGACTATATTCCTCTTGTCATCGCTAAGAAGCTTAGGAGGCATCCCTTTCAATTGCGCTTGGAAAAACATGTTCAGAAACAAAGTTTCAACCATGTCATCCATATGATGACCGAGTGCCAATTTAGTAGCCCCAATTTCCTCAGCAAAACTATAAAGCGTGCCCCTTCTGAGTCTAGAGCAAAGAGAACAGGTAGTCTTACCTTCTGGGATCTTACTCTTGACAACGGAATAAGTATCCTTGTCAATTATATAATAATCAATCCCTTTAGCCTCGAAAAACTCAGGCAATATATGCTCCGGAAAGCCAGGTTGCTTCTGATCAAGATTAACCGCCACAACACTGAATTTTATTTGCGCAACTCTCTGCAAGTGCAGCAAAGCGTCAAGCATAACGAATGAATCTTTGCCACCACTTACGCAGGCCATAACTTTGTCGCCATCTTCGATCATTGCATAATCTACAACAGCCTTGCCCACATTGCCGCGCAGCTTTTTACGACGAAGTTCCGCAGCTTTATTAATCTGAGATACCTGTTCGCCCATCATCATAAACACTAGCTTCCAATTAAATATTTACAAGCCCAGTTTACTATAAAAACCTCGCCCACCTTGCAACATCCCGCACCACTTGCGAAGGATTGAGATAGTTAGACACTACCAAAATCGGACGCATAAACAATTCGAAGCAAAGCACAACATTGAGGTCACGTATTTAATATACGACATACACTCTTAAGTAAATCTATAAGTCAGTATCATCTGCCGAGTTTGACGCCAGCTATATCATAACAAGATTATGCCTGCGTTTTATAGAAGCTCCTGACCAACGATTGCATTTAGCTTGACCGAGTCGCAACAGGGGAGGATCACAGCACGGAACTCTGCGAGTCACGCGGAGAGGCCGCAGCAGCCTCAGAATCACATGTGGTGTCAGGCAGGCTCAGTCATTGGGGCTGGATTCAGACGTTGGAGATTAAGCCTTCAGCGCAGCCTCGATCGCGGCAAAGTCGATCTTCGTCATGCCATCAATGGCCTCGAACGAACGCGTTGCTGCCGCTCGATCAGGGCTGGGTATTGCAGCCGTCAGGATATGTAGGGAGATCTACCACGAAACACCCACTCGTCCCTGTGCCAGCCATACGCGCTCACCTGGCCCCATTATTAATGATCGCGCTCACAAGTGGTCCGTCTCAGCCTGATCATCGGTCGCGACCTGGAACGAAAAAGGCTCTTTGTACTGGAACACCGGGTCGTCGTTCAGGCCAAGGCAGGACATGCGCTACCCTGATCTCGACCGCGAACACATCGCCCTGCTTGCCGGCTGGATGGTCGCCGGGAGCGTGGTGGACGGCCACCACCACGCAGTCCGAAAAGTCTCTGCATAGAAAGAAGAAGTCTCCCCTTTGATTACATCAAAACGGCAGTAGCTGATTGGCGGTGACGATTCGAAGCGTCCACTCATCTAGCTCTCAGTGGTCCACGATGGTTCGGCTGTTGCCAGTCACGACGGGCCGGATTCAATCCATAGCTGCCGGTGGCGACGGGCCGAAACCGGCCGATTCTGTTGAAAAAGTAGCGACCTCCCCATGCCGTTGGCAAAATTGCTTTGTCAGCGGGCGTGGAGGCGAACAGCATGATGGGACAGTTACCGGGAGGACAGCAGCGCCTGTTCTACTCGTTCAATCTCGAAGATCACGTCCCGGCCCAACATCTCCTGCGCAGCATCGACCAGTGCCTGGATCTCAGTGATCTGCGCGCCTATCTGGCGGATTTCTATAGCCCCATCGGGCGTCCCTCGATTGACCCGGAATTGATGGTGCGCATGCTGGTCGTCGGCTACTGCTATGGCATTCGTTCCGAGCGGCGATTGTGCGAAGAGGTGCACCTGAACCTGGCCTATCGCTGGTTCTGCCGGCTGGGTCTGGAAGACGAAGTACCTAATCACTCGACCTTCTCGAAGAATCGCCATGGCCGTTTCCGTGACAGCGATCTGTTCCGCTGGTTGTTCAATGAAGTGCTGCGGCGCTGCATGGCAGCCGGCCTAGTCAAGGGCGAAGGTTTCGCCGTCGACGCCAGCATCATCAAGGCGGATGCCAGCCGGCAACGTGGGGTGGTGGGAGATGAAGTCGATTGGAGCGATCCAAAGCTCAGCAGCCGCGCCGTGCGCGAGTACCTCGAAGCACTTGATGAAGATGCGTTGGCTGAGGCTCTTCCCAAGAAGATTTCGCTCACCGATCCTCAGTCCCGTTGGACAGCAGCACCAGGCGGCCCGGCCTTCTTTGCCTACTCCACAAATTACCTGATCGACACTGAGCACGGTGTGATCATGGATGTGGAAGCGACCCCGGCGCACCGTACCACCGAAGTCGACTCGACCAGGACGATGGTCGAGCGTGTCGAAGCGCAGTTCGACCTCACACCGGAACGCCTCATCGGCGACACCGCCTATGGCACTGCCCCGATGCTGGCCTGGATGGTCGAAGAGAAGGACATCGAGCCGCATGTGCCGGTGTGGGACAAGACTGAGCGCAAGGACGACAGTCTCTCCAGTAACGACTTCCACTGGAATCAGGAAGCCAATGAATATCGCTGCCCAACCGGCAAACCGCTACGCAGTGAATGGCGCGCCTTCACCCAGAAAAGATCGCGGGTAACCAAGGCCAACACCATCATCTACCGCTCCAGCCAAACCGACTGCGTCACCTGTCCGTTGAAAGCGAAATGCTGCCCCAACACACCGAATCGGAAGATCGTTCGCAGCATCCATGAGGCTGCCCGCGATGTGGCTCGACGCATCGCCAAGACACCGGAATACCTCGTCTCACGTTGCGAACGGAAGAAGGTGGAGATGCTTTTCGCCCATCTTAAACGGATCATGAAACTCGACCGTTTACGACTGCGTGGCCTGACAGGCGCCACTGACGAATTCACCATGGCTGCGATGGTGCAGAACCTGCGCCGCATGGCCAAGCTTTTGCCTCAAGGGCCACCGCTCACGGGATAGGTACGCCTGTGGCGAGCAGAAACCCTCGAATTAACCCTCAAACCTGAGCAAGGACGCTCAGTGAAACGCCGAAAGGTAACTTGAAGTGGCTTGCAGCCACTTCGACAGCAGGTACATCCGACCGCCTTGCTGCCGCTAAACCTACTTTTTCAACAGAATCGGCCAGAAGCAGACAGTCGTTCATGCCCCTTTTTTAGCGTTCTATCGCTCGAAATCGCGCCTGCCTACTGTGGTCAGATCACCTTCCGGAAGTTTCTTGCGGCCCGAACCCTCGCGCTATATCGCATTGAACGATGCGCACACATTACCGCAAGAATCAATGCGCAGTTTTGCATGCTCAGCGCCTACACAACTTTGCTCACAGTAAATTCTTTATCGCAAGACTGCATTTTTTTGAATAAAAAAATTAAAATCTTCATACACCTACATACGGAGAAGGCAAATGAATAATTGGCTGTTTTTGGCTGTTGCAATATTTGGTGAAGTAGTAGCCACATCTGCTTTAAAAGCAAGCGAAGGATTCACAAAACCACTTCCGTCAATATTAGTTGTTTTAGGTTACGGCCTCGCTTTTTACTTTTTATCCCTAGCCTTAAAGACTATTCCCATGGGCATTGCATATGCAGTTTGGGCAGGGCTCGGAATTGTATTGGTGACAGCTGTCGCCTGGGTATTTTATGGGCAGAAACTAGATATTTGGGCGTTCATCGGCATGGCAATGATTGTTGGCGGCGTTGCTGTTCTTAACTTACTGTCTAAAGGTAGCGCCCATTAGCTCTACTGAGCTGGAATAGGTAAAACTTCAGCTTTAACCACGTCAGCAGCTAATGGCCTGTCTCGAACTGAGCGGGATTGCCGGTAAAAGAGTATGCCTATTCCAACCTATTGTGGTCGCTCACGACCGGCCAAAAACGGACACTGCCAACCCATTGGAAAAAAACTGAGCGTTGCTTTCCGTTAAGTTTGGTAGTTGCAAGCGCCGTTCAGGAAGAATTGCTCGATCAACGCCGCCATACCTGCGCGTGCGATACGGCCGCGGCGCTCGGCGTCTACCAGGCCGAAGATCAAGGAGGAGAAGATTTCGGTAAGCGCCGGGGCACCGATATCGATACGGAATACGCCCAGTTTTTGCCCGCGTAGAAAGAACTCGTCCAGCGTTTCTGAGTAAGGCAGCCATCGGCAGCCGCCTGCATCTAAATCAAACGTGTCCGGGCGCCACTGAAATGAGAGGAAAACCAACAACTCCCTGTGAGTCAAATGGCCTTCGATCAGGCGATGCAATGCGTCCAAGGGCGCCGACTCAAGATCGGCATCGGCAATGACCCGATAAATAACCACCGAACCATGATCCAGAAGCATCTCGATCAGGTTGTCGCGGGTGCCGCAAAACCTGTTTAGCGTCGCCTTGCTGACTCCCGCTGCCTGGGCTATTTCTTTGAACGTGGCTCGCGGGTGGTCAACGATGGCGATCGCCAGGGCCTTCAGCAATTTCTCATCGGCAGCAGTTAAATCCATCGGTCACTCTTTATCTATCGCAGGCAGATGCGGGTATTTTGCCTAGAACACTCATTTTTCTCAAAGAGGATACTAGCTTTGTTCACACTAAAATCAAATGAGTCAATATTGACTCATTTGATTTTAGTGTGGATCATGCGCGGCTTCGACTACGTACTGGCTTCGTGCTTGGGTGAGATATGAACAAATTTCGCGAGTGGATCACTTTTTCCGTGATCTCCTGTTTGGTCGCCGTGACCCTGGTTGGCTGCGACAAGCCCGAAGAGCAAGGGGAGGAGGCGCCGGCGCGTGAAGTCGATGTGCTCAGCGTGCAGACCGAGCCCTTCACCGTGGTTGCCGAGCTACCAGGACGCATCGAGCCGGTGCGTGTCGCCGAGGTGCGCGCGCGGGTGGCGGGGATCGTGCTCAAGCGCACCTTTGAGGAAGGGGCCGACGTGAAGGCCGGCGACGTGCTGTTCCAGATCGACCCTGCGCCGTTCAAAGCGGCCCTGTCGCGGGCGCAGGGTGAACTGGCCCGCGCCGAGGCGCAGTTGTTCCAGGCCCAGGCGATGGTTCGCCGATACGAGCCGCTGGTGAAGATCAACGCCGTCAGCCAGCAGGATTTCGACAACGCCAAGGCCGCTCTGCAGAGTGCCCAGGCCGACAAGCGATCGGCCCAGGCCAATGTCGAAACCGCCCGCCTGGACCTGGGCTATGCCGAGGTTCGCGCACCCATTGCCGGACGCATCGGCCGAGCCCAGGTCACCGAAGGGGCGCTGGTAGGCCAGGGTGAGGCGACTCTGCTAGCGCGTATCCAGCAACTTGATCCGGTGTACGCCGACTTCACCCAGCCGGCTGCCGACGCCCTGCGCCTGCGCGCGGCCATCGCCGAGGGCAAGGTTGCCGGCGCTAGCGACCAGCCGTTGTCGCTGCGCGTCGATGGTACCGATATCGAGAGCAAGGGCACGCTGCTGTTCACTGATATCTCGGTGGATCGCAGCACCGGGCAAATCGCCCTGCGAGGGCAGTTCGACAACCCCGAGGGCGTGTTGCTGCCGGGTATGTACGTGCGTGTGCGCACGCCGCAGGGGCTCAACCAGAACGCCATCCTGGTGCCGCAACGTGCCGTGCAGCGTTCGGCTGACGGTCAGGCCAGCGTGATGCTGCTGGGGCAGGGCGATACCGTCGAGGCGCGCCAGGTCACCACCGGTGCCATGCAGGGCTCGCGCTGGCAGATCAGCGAGGGCCTGCAGGTCGGCGACAAGGTGATCACCAGCTCGCTGGCGGCTATCCGTCCGGGCGCCAAGGTCATCCCCCGCGAGCAAGATGCCGCCGAAGCCGCTCCACAGTCCCAGGCGCAGTAAGCCGGAGAACCTCTCATGTCCCTGTTTTTCATCCGGCGCCCCAATTTCGCCTGGGTAGTCGCCCTGTTCATCTCGCTGGGTGGCCTGCTGGCCATCCCGTTCCTGCCGGTGGCGCAGTACCCCAACGTGGCGCCGCCGCAGATCACCGTGACCGCCACCTATCCCGGCGCTTCGGCGCAGGTGCTCACCGACTCGGTGACCAGCGTCATCGAGGAAGAACTCAACGGCGCCAAGAACCTGCTGTACTTCGAGTCCACCAGCAACGCCAACGGCATCGCCGAGATCACCGTCACCTTCCAGCCAGGGACCGACCCCGAACTGGCCCAGGTTGACGTGCAGAACCGTCTGAAGAAGGCCGAGGCACGTATGCCGCAGGCCGTGCTGACCCTCGGCATCCAGACCGAGCAGGCCACCGCCGGCTTCCTGCTGATCTATGCGCTGAGCTACACCGATGGCGACAAGGACGCCAACGTCACGGCGCTGGCCGATTACGCCGCGCGCAACATCAACAACGAAATCCGTCGCGTGAACGGCGTCGGCAAGCTGCAGTTCTTCGCCTCCGAGGCGGCCATGCGCGTGTGGATCGATCCGCAGAAGCTGGTCGGCTACGGCCTGTCCATCGATGACGTGAACAACGCGATCCGCGCGCAGAACGTGCAGGTGCCGGCCGGTGCCTTCGGCAGCACGCCGGGTTCCAGCGAGCAGGAGCTGACGGCGACCCTGGCGGTCAAGGGCACCCTGGACAACCCGCAGGAATTCGCCGCCATCGTGCTGCGTGCCAACCAGGACGGCTCGCGCCTGACCCTGGGCGACGTGGCACGCATCGAGGTCGGCAGCCAGGACTACAACTTCGGCTCGCGCCAGGACGGCAAGCCCGCCGTTGCCGCCGCCGTGCAGCTGTCGCCCGGTGCCAACGCGATCCAGACCGCCGAGGCGGTCAAGCAGCGTCTGACCGAGCTGTCGGCCAACTTCCCGGACAACGTCGAGTTCTCCGTGCCGTACGACACCTCGCGCTTCGTCGACGTGGCCATCGACAAGGTCATCATGACCCTCATCGAGGCCATGGTGCTGGTGTTCCTGGTGATGTTCCTGTTCCTGCAGAACGTGCGCTACACCCTGATCCCGTCCATCGTCGTGCCGGTGTGTCTGCTTGGTACCCTGACCTTCATGTACCTGCTGGGCTTCTCGGTGAACATGATGACCATGTTCGGCATGGTGCTGGCCATCGGCATCTTGGTGGACGACGCCATCGTGGTGGTGGAGAACGTCGAGCGGATCATGGCCGAGGAAGGCCTGGCGCCGGTGCCGGCGACCATCAAGGCGATGGGGCAGGTGTCCGGGGCGATCATCGGTATCACCCTGGTGCTGTCGGCGGTGTTCCTGCCGCTGGCCTTCATGGCCGGCTCGGTGGGGGTGATCTACCAGCAGTTCTCGCTGTCGCTGGCGGTGTCGATCCTGTTCTCGGGCTTTCTTGCGCTGACCTTCACCCCGGCGCTGTGTGCCACGCTGCTCAAACCGATCCCCGAGGGCCATCACGAGAAGACCGGTTTCTTCGGCTGGTTCAACCGCAAGTTCACCGCCCTGACCGGCCGCTACACCAAACTCAACGGCAAGCTGGTGCCGCGCGCCGGGCGGGTGATGTTCATCTACCTGGGCGTGGTGGTGCTGATGGGTTTCTTCTACCTGCGCCTGCCGGAATCCTTCGTGCCGGTGGAAGACCAGGGCTACATGATCGTCGACATCCAGTTGCCGCCAGGCGCTACCCGTGAGCGCACCTCGGCCACGGGTGAGGAGCTGGAAGAGTTTCTGATGGCCCGCGAGGCCGTGCAGACGTCCTTTCTGGTCCTCGGCTTCAGCTTCTCCGGCATGGGTGAGAACGCGGCCATTGCCTTCCCGCTGCTCAAGGACTGGTCCGAGCGAGATTCTTCGCAGTCGCCGGAAGCCGAGTCGGCTGCGGTCAACCAGCACTTCGCCAACCTCGATGACGGCGCGATCATGGCGGTGCCGCCACCGCCGGTCGAAGGCCTGGGCAACTCGGGTGGTTTCGCCCTGCGCCTGCAGGACCGCGCCGGCCTTGGCCGCGATGCCCTGTTGGCAGCGCGCGATGAAGTGCTGGGCAAGGTCAACGGCAATCCGAAGTTCCTCTACGCCATGATGGAAGGTCTGGCCGAGGCGCCGCAGCTGCGCCTGGTGATCGACCGTGAGCAGGCCCGCACGCTGGGTGTCAGCTTCGAAGCGATCAGCAGCGCGCTGTCCACTGCGTTCGGCTCGTCGGTGATCAACGACTTCGCCAACGCCGGCCGCCAGCAGCGCGTGGTGGTACAGGCCGAACAGGCCGAGCGCATGACGCCGGAAAGCGTCCTGCGCCTGCATGTGCCCAACGACAGCGGCAGCCTGGTACCGCTGAGTGCTTTCGTCACCACGAGCTGGGAGGAAGGCCCGGTGCAGGTCGCGCGTTACAACGGTTACCCGTCGATCCGCATTGCCGGTGACGCCGCGCCCGGCGTGAGCACTGGCGAGGCGATGCTCGAACTGGAGCGCATCGCTGCCGAGCTGCCCGAAGGTATCGGCTACGAGTGGACCGGGCTTTCGTATCAGGAGCGGGTCGCCAGCGGCCAGGCGACGATGCTGTTCGCGCTGGCCATCACCGTGGTGTTCCTGCTGCTGGTGGCGCTCTACGAGAGCTGGGCGATCCCGCTGACGGTGATGCTGATCGTGCCGGTCGGCGCACTCGGCGCGGTACTGGCGGTGACTGCCATCGGCCTGCCCAACGACGTGTACTTCAAGGTCGGCCTGATCACCGTGATCGGCCTGGCGGCGAAGAACGCCATTCTCATCGTCGAGTTCGCCAAGGACCTGTGGGAAGACGGCTACTCGCTGCGCGATGCCGCTGTCGAAGCCGCGCGCCTGCGTTTCCGCCCGATCATCATGACCTCCATGGCGTTCATGCTCGGCGTGGTGCCGCTGGCCATCGCCACTGGCGCCGGCGCTGCGAGCCAGCGCGCACTGGGCACCGGGGTGCTGGGCGGGATGCTCAGCGCGACCATGCTCGGGGTGATCTTCGTGCCGATCTTCTTCGTCTGGGTGCTGTCGCTGCTGCGCACCAAACCTCAGCAAACCGACAACCATCCCCTGCATAAAGCGGAGTAATGCGATGACCTCTCACTTCATGCTCCGTCGCGCTCTGCTGCCCCTGGCCATCGCCGCCCTGGCGGGGTGTTCGCTGGCCCCGACCTACGAGCGCCCGCAGGCACCGGTCGCGTCGCACTGGCAAGCCGCCGACGCGGAGGGCGCCCGTGCCCAGGCGCTGGACTGGCAGACCTTCATCGTCGATGCCGACTTGCGCCGCGCGGTGGATACGGCGCTGAGCAACAACCGCAGCCTGCGCCAGGCGCTGCTGGATATCGAAGCTGCGCGTGCCCAGTACCGCATCCAGCGTGCTGATCGCCTGCCTTCGATCAACGCCAATGCCAGCGGCAACCGCCAGCGCCTGCCTGCCGATCTGTCGCAGACCGGGCGCTCGGAAGTGACCAGCAACTATCAGGTCGGCCTCGGCCTCGCGGAGTACGAAGTCGACCTGTTCGGCCGCGTGCGCAACCTCTCCGAGGCCGCGCTGGAGACCTACCTGGCGACCGAGGAGGCGACCCGTGCCACGCAGATCAGCCTGGTTGCCGAGGTCATCCAGGCCTACCTGACCCGCGATGGTGCGCTACGCCGCATGGCCCTGGTCGAACAAACCCTGGACAGCCGCATGGCCTCGCTGGAGCTGGTCAGCCAGCGCCGTGCAGCGGGGGCCGCCACCGCCCTGGATTACCAGGAAGCGGTCGGCCTTGCCGAACAGGCTAGGGCCGAGCGCGAGAGCACCGAACGCCAGTTACGCCAGGCGGACAACGCCCTGGTCCTGTTGCTCGGCACGCCAGATGCCGCTCGCCTGCTGCCCGCGACGCCCCGCGACGACCTGATGGTGCTGCAGGACATCGCCCCCGGCACCAGCTCGGAACTGATCGAACGGCGCCCGGACATTCTCGCCAGCGAGCACCGCCTCAAGGCGCGCAATGCCGATATCGGTGCAGCTCGCGCCGCGTTCTTTCCCCGGATCAGCCTGACCGGTTCGGTGGGCAGCTCCAGTGCCGAGTTGTCCGGATTGTTCGATGGCGGCTCGCGGGCCTGGAGCTTTGCCCCGACGCTGTCGCTGCCGATCTTCGCCGGTGGCCGCAACCGCGCCAACCTGGACCTCGCCGAAGTGCGCCAGGACGCGGCGGTGGCCGACTACGAAGGCACCATCCAGACCGCCTTCCGCGAAGTGGCCGATGCCCTGGCCGCCACCGACACCCTGCGCCGCGAGGAGGCTGCCCGCCAGGCTCTGGCCGGTTCCAGCGAGGCTGCGATGGCCCTGGCTAAGGCGCGTTACGAGGGCGGCGTGGACGACTACCTGCGTTATCTTGACGCCCAGCGCAGCACCTTTAGCAACCAGACCACACTAATTCAAATCAGCACGGAACGGCAGATTGCGCTGGTTGACCTGTTCAGGTCTCTGGGCGGTGGCTGGGGCCAAACTGAACCGATGGCCGGGATCGGCGCTGAGTGAGCAAAGCCAGGAGTCCTGCATTCGAAGACAGGACTCTGGCTCCATCACCAGTGAGCTACTGGTCATCCACGGGGAAATCGCCTGATCGAGAATAAGACTCTCTGACGACTGGCAGGCCTATGGATTATTGGTGGCGGCAGCTAACGGCTCTATAAAGAGCTGCAAAAAATCACTGTAACGCATTGATTGACTGCTTCTGGCCGCTTCCCGCCGGTCGCAGCTGACTGGCGCATCTCGCCTCCGGTCGATCAGAGCCTGTCGGGTGGTTCCTTGGAATCAAGGGGGCCAATCAGCGCTGCCCCGGTGTTTTTCACGTTACCCACCGCCTTGCTGACCTGGTACCACTCGAATGCCTCGGACTGCAGGCCCAGTTCCTGCACTATCTGCTCGGCACGCTGCGAAGTTGTGTTCGGGTCTATCCACTCTCGGGCCAAGTCCGCTGGTAGTACCACTGGCCGGCGATCATGGATATCCAACATGCCACCTTGGGCGTCGGCGGTGATGATCACGAACCCATCGTCTTCGCGAATCTCGCTGCCGGCGTGGGGGAGCTGGCCGATGGCGGCGAAGAACATCGGCTCGCCACTGCGCAGGCGGATGAAGTAGGGTTGCTTGTGCTTCGGATCGGTCTCGTCCTTCACCCATTCATACCAGCCGTCAGCTGCGACCAGCGCGCGGTACGGCCATATCTGCCTGAAGAACTTGCCGCTCGCCACCGTCTCGGCGCGGGCGTTGATCGGTGCTGGCATCGTTCCCTTCTTCGCCCAGTGCGGTGCTCACCCCCATCTCACCGCGGCGATCGTCAGGCCCCCTCCCTCCGCGTGCAGCAGTTGCACGTTGGTCTGTGGTGCCACGTTATAGCGCTCGATCGGCAGGTTGTCGTAGCCGCCGATCACCTCCTGCTCGCTGTTCAGCTCCCGCAGGTAATCCGCCATCCCCTGATACTGCGCAAATCGTCCGCACATGACCGTCCGCTCGTCATCGCCTTTCTCATTCTGATTGTAGGTGGGCTGGCTTGTCCTGTACTGTATATAAATACAGCATTATTACGGGTGCACCATGTCCTGCACGATCCTCGGGCCACTGAGCAGCAGCTCCGTGTGCCTGCCTTTGTATTCCTTCCGCGTCCCGGCCGGGTTTCCCTCGCCGGCGCAGGATCACATCGAAGCCGAGATATCCCTCGACGAGCTTCTCGACCTCCGCGCGCCGCATATGTATCTGGTGCGCATCAGCGGCGACAGCATGATCAACGTAGGGATGTTCGATGGCGACCTGGCTATCGTGAATCGGGCGATGGAGGGGCGGCCTGGCCTGATTGTCATCGCTGCGCTCAACGGCGATGCCTTGGTGAAGCGTTTGGCCAAGGAAGGCGAACAGATCGTTCTGCGGGCGGAGAACCAGGCCTACGCGCCGCGCTACGTACTCGAGGGGGATGAGCTACTGATCTGGGGCGTGGTCACCCACAGCGTGCGCTGCCATGCCCCAGGCTGAGTCGGCAATTGCCCTGATCGACTGCAACTCGTTCTACGCCAGTTGCGAGCGGGTGTTTCGCCCGGACCTGCTGCGTACGCCTATCGTCGTGCTGTCGAACAACGACGGCTGCGTGATCGCCCGCTCGGCCGAGGCCAAGGCGCTGGGCATCAAGATGGGTGAGCCGTATTTTCAGATCAGGCAAAAGCTTCGGCAGCACGGCATTTTGGCGTTCTCCAGCAACTACGCGCTTTAGTAAGTTAGGTGGAATGCTTTTTTGAGCTAGTCTGGTTCTACCGACGTCTTCGAGGTGTCGCTTATGGCCTCTAACGAACCGTATGAGGTGGTATTGAGCCGCTATCCCACTGCTCAGGAATGGCTGCGATTGCTCAGTAATCTGGGACGAACGCCTGCCACCTTGGATGCATATGGGCGTGGTTTGGCGCTTTATCTGCGCCACTGCGAGGTCTCTGGTTTTAAACCTGAGTCAGCCTCGTTTGAGCAGGTCACGCTCTACATCCGAAGGCTGTTACCCGGTCAGGAAAATGCGGTGGCGAATTCAACGTTGCACCAGCGTCTCACCGCGATCCGCCTTTGGTACGATCACTTAGTTTTCCAAGGGCTTTGCCAGCGAAACCCTGTGCCTCGCGGACAGCATGCTCGTTTGTTCCAGATACCGGGACATGCCGGGTTTGTAAGAGGCCTGGTGCCTCGACTCATCAAACTACCAAAAATTCCGACTGATGAGCAGTGGCAATGCTTTCTGAAGATAGCGGCGAATTCGTCCCTTCGTGATCGTCTAATGCTCTCGTTGGCGTACTGTGGTGCGCTTCGTCGTGCCGAGCTTGTGGCCCTGAGAATCGAAGACTTGGACGTCGCGCATCGCCTGATCTCGGTACGGGCTGAAACAACCAAGAGCCGGCGCAGCCGCGTCGTGTGCTACAGCCCCGCCATTGCCCCTGTCCTGATGGCACATCTTCACGCTCTTCGGCGCGCAGGTTGGTTGAAAGGGCAGCTATTTCGCTCCGAGTCAGATCGCAATCGTGGTTCCGCGCTGACGCGTTGGACGTGGAGTAAAACAGTCGAGGCATGGGCCAAAGGCGCAAACATTTCATGCGTGAGTACACACACATTTCGGCATCTGCGGCTAACACATCTGGCACGCGCGGGCTGGAAACTGCACGAGTTGACCGCCTATGCAGGACATCGAGATCCGAAAACGACCTTAATTTACCTGCACCTTTCGGGTGCGGATTTGACCGCAAAAATGGCGCAATCGGTGGGCAGTCTGGACGCCAGAATGTTCAGTGAACTTTTTAAGTCGGAGCCATCATCATGAGCGCCACAACTACTGTGGACTATGTACCGTTTGATGTCAGCCGGTATGAGCGTAGCAAGGTGGTGTTGGAGTCAGAACGAGCCATTCTATCCAATCGTCAGTATCGCTCTGACAGAGCCTATCTTCAGTCAAGGGTGCCTGGGCTTGTAAACCCGCTGATCGATTTGATAACGCATAGCGGGGTTTCTGATCGGTTAGGCACCTCCTCAGTCGCCGCAATTCTTTGGAATGTCAGCAACACGGGCAAACCCTATTGGTGTTGGTCGGAAACTCAGTGGTTTACGTTGCTCAACGCCCCAGCAGGGTCGCGACCGTACCTTGCTGCGGCCGCTTACCATTTAGGCGGCTTTCATACCCCTCAACGTATTGCCAAATTCCGCCAACCAGCAGTTTACGCATCATTCATCTTCGGGCATCAGATATTCAAGTATGAACACGCTCGGTTGAGCCAAACCTTGAAATCATTAGGGTATGCTGCGCGCCATCTCGAACAGTTCCTGTCCAGCGTACTGGGCGCACTAATGCTGGAAAACGGCGATCCTCGGTTGGAAACCTTCACTGAAGAGCTGTTGCTGCGAGGTCAGGCGCATCGAAGCGAAGGTATCGCCAGATCGGTTGGAAAAGTCTCGCATGGTTTGGCAGCGATGGGCATCCTGGCAAAACCGTTGCGTATGCGCGGCTATACCAGCTGGCGTGAAAAGAGTATCGACGGTATTGATCCTGTCTGGGTCAGTTGGTGTCGTCGCTGGCGAGAGACGTCTACCTTACGTCCCCGTACGCGGGAAAGTAATTATAGCTTTATCCTTAGAACCGGCATCTGGTTGGCGAGAAAGCAGCTAGGGATAGTTTCCCCAGTGGAGTGGGACATGACCACCTGCGCAGCGTTTATCGCCGCGGTGGACCGGATGACGGTCGGTGAATGGGCGCTGGAATCCGCCCGCAACACGCAGTTTAGAGGACGTGGTCAGCCGATTGCTCCTAATTCAAAGCGGGCCTTTTTACACGCCGTACGGCGTTTTTTTATCGACTTCGAACTATGGTGTTGGCGCTGATGGAAAATTGACCCACCCTGCCGATTGAAATTTGACCCAGGGCGGATTGCTGATTTTGTTACCAGCAACTGTGGATAAGTCTACCAGCGCAGCTGCTTTTGAACCCACTCCCTCGCTGTCCCAGTTCAGCTGTTGAAGACCTGCCACATGCAGCCATGCAGCAGGCCGTCGTCACCATGAAATCAGAACGACTCATCGTCCTCCGGTTCCTGGCCGCCCTTACGCTTTCGCTCCCGTGATTTGATCTTGGCCTGGGCCGCCAAGCTACTGTGTTGCAGGCGATAGGACTCGTTACCGGTTTCGACGATGTGGCAGTGGTGGGTCAGCCGATCCAGCAGGGCGGTGGTCATCTTGGCGTCGCCGAACACGCTCGACCATTCGGCGAAGCTCAGGTTGGTGGTGATCACCACGCTAGTGTGTTCGTACAGCTTGGACAGCAGGTGAAACAGCAACGCACCGCCAGCCTGGCTGAACGGCAGATAACCCAGTTCGTCGAGGATGACCAGATCCATGCGCAGCAGTGCCTGGGCGATCCGCCCGGCTTTGCCGTCGTGTTTTTCGCGCTCCAGCAGATTGACCAGATCGACCGTGGAGTAGAAGCGCACGCGCTTACCGTGCCGGGTGATGCCGGACACGGCCAGCGCGGTGGCTAGGTGGGTTTTACCGGTGCCTGGCCCACCGATCAGCACCACGTTCTGCGCGGTGTCGGTAAAGCTCAGATTGGCCAGCTCGCTGATCAAGCGAGCGTCGGCGCTGGAGGCGCTGAAGTCGAAGCCGGCCAGATCGCGGTGCATCGGCAGCTTGGCCATGTTCATCTGGTGGCTCACCGAGCGCATGGCGCGATCTGTGTGCTCTTGTTCCAGCAGGTGTTCGAGCAGCCACTTGGACGAGGCTGTGTTCGACTCACCCTGAGCAGTTAACTCCGCCCAGGCCGTGGCCATGCCGTGCAGGCGCAGCTCCTTGAGTTCCGCCATCAAATCACGCATGACCGACCTCCTCGGCCTGGCCACGCAGGCGGTCGTAGCGCGCCGTGTTAGCGACGGGGGCTTCCTTGAGCGACAAGTGGGTTTCGACGCTGGGTGGTGGTTCGGATGCTGTCAGCCGTGCCACGACATTGAGGATGTGTTCGGCGCTCAGGCTGCCGCTCTCCAGTACCAGCTCAACGGCTACCAGCACGGCATCGAGCCCGGCGACCGGTACGGCAGCCAGAACTTGCGCCATGATCCGGTCACCGCCGGCATGACGCCCCAGACCGTGCTTAAGCTGACGCAGCGGCGCCGGCAGATCAGCAAAGGGCGCGCCGTTGCGCAGCGCACCGGGCTTGCGTTCGATCAGCGGGAGGTAGTGCTGCCAGTCATAGCTGACCTGGTCGCGATCCAGCAAGCGGACATGGCTGGCGATCAGCGCGTCGTCAGCCACCACCTCGATTCGCGTCGGATACAAACGGCTGCTGACCCACTTACCCGCGTACTCACACGGCACCGAGTAGCGGTTGCGCCCGACGCTGACCAAGCAGGTGCTGGAGACCCGCGCAGGCCGCTCGACGTAACCGTCGAATGGCGCTGGCACAGGCATCAGTTCAGCGCGCTCCAACTCCAGCACTTCGGCCACACTCAGACCGCTGTATTGAGGGTGCGTCAGCTCGTTCCAAAGCGCGCGGCAGCGCTGGCCCAGCCAGGCATTGAGTTCCTCGAAGGAGTGAAACTGGCAGTCCTGGGCGTCTAGCCAGATACGCCTGCGGCTGTCTTGCACGTTCTTTTCAACGATGCCCTTTTCCCAACCAGCGGCGACGTTGCAGAAGTCCGGATCGAACAGGTAATGCGCGCACATCACCGCAAAGCGTGCATTCACCGCCCGGCCTTTGCCCTTATTGACCTTGTCGACGGCGGTCTTCATGTTGTCGTAGATGCCCCGGCGCGGCACGCCGCCCAAGGCGCCGAACGAGCGTGTATGGGCGTCAAATAACATCTCATGGCCCTGGCTCGGATACGCCACAAGCCAGAACGCACGGCTGGCACACAGCTTCAGATGTGCCACCTGCATACGCCGGTAAATGCCGCCGACCAGCAAGCCTTCCTCGCTCCAGTCAAACTGAAACGCCTCGCCAAGAGCAAAGGTCAGCGGCACAAAGGCCTGCGACGCCTTGCCCTGTCCCCCTCGCCAGGCACGGATAAACGCGGTGAGCTGGCTGTAGCCACCGTCATAACCTTCGGCTTTGATTTGCGCCAACAGCGCCTTGGCACTGCGCCGCTGTTGCTTGGGCCGCAGCGAATCGGCCTTTAGCGCCTGCTCCAGCGTGGTGTGAAAAGGGCTGAGTTTGTTGAAGATCGCGCGGCGTTGGTAGACCGGCGGCTTGGCCTCAGGTGCTCTGACCCACTTGCGAATCGTGTTGCGCGCCAACCCGGTGCGCTTGGCTATCTCATGCAGCGACAGCTTGTCGCGGAAATACATCCGGCGGATTTTGCCCATCATTTCCATACTGATCACCCTGTGTTCTCCTGCTCAAAAATTGAGCAGAAGCAGTTGAACACCTGGGTCAGTTTTCAGTCGGCAGAACAGCCTCTACTGGGTCAGTTTTCGGTCAGCGGCAACAGGGCTGCCATCAGAAATTGCGATTCCAGCCGCATTTTTCGCAGTGATACAGATGATCACTTCCCCTATTGCGGCCAAGATTCTTGTGCGAGGCCGAAAAGCTCCGGATCAACAGCTTAAGAACTGTCGATGACAAATCTACCTGTAAATATGTTGTACCTTCGTGGGTATGACATGCGGGACATTAAGAGAGCGAGCATGACTTCATTTCCAAGTGGAAGCAGCGCTCCTCTTGCTTGCGAGAATGGAACGTGCAGAGTGGGTTGATGTCCGGTTTCGTAGGGGCAAATCCAAACTGGTACATCGACACCTTCAACAGGAAACGACGATATGAGTGAAGAACAACTGGAGATACGCACCGCAAGCCAGCGGAACATTTTGTGGGCAGTTCTTGGCCTCAACATCGCACTCGCAGCGGCGTTTGCGGTGACTGGCCTCAGGGCCGATTCCAGCGCGCTGATTGCCAACGGGCTTGATAATGCCTCCGACAGTATCGTCTACATAATCACTCTATTGGCGCTAAGCCGTCCCCCGTTATGGAAGCGAGCTGCCGCGCGCGTTTCCGGAGGGCTGCTGATTCTGTTTGCCGCCGGCGTTCTGTTTGACGTCGTCCGCCGGTTCTTGAGCGATGTCGAGCCGCTAGGTTCCACGATGATGGTGATGGCGGTAATTGCTGCGGCAGTGAATGCGCTGTGCGTTTGGCTGCTTAAGCGAATCCGGGAAGCCGACGTGAATGTCCGTGCGGCAACGACCTTCAGCACCAATGACTTCGTCGCGAACGCTGGCGTGCTAATCGGTGGAGGTCTCGTAATCTGGACAGGCCAGGCGTGGCCCGACCTCGTCGTTGGTCTGGCCGTGGCGGCCATCGCCCTCAAGGGTGGCATCCGGATACTGCGTGATGCTAACTGCGAGGCTGGCAGGTCATAGCCGCGGTAGAGAGGGGCACTGGAAGCCAAAGGCGGCATCCTGAAGTATCTGGAACTCGCGAACTTCATCAAACGTAAAGCCTCACCGTTGGCCTGGATGATGAATTGCGACCATGCGAGCGCATCTTGCGGATAACGTCGGTAGTCAGACTCTATGCGCCTCGGATTGCGTATGAGCTTTTCTTGCTCGTAGTAGCGAATCGCCGGGCTAGTACCACCGCTCAGCGTAGAAAGCTCGCCAATACTGAATGTCTTCATTAAATCACTTCGACGGGGAAGCCGAATCACACCAACGAGCAGCCTGAAGTAACGGGCTACTCGCTGCTCTATTACAATTTAGCGAGGTTGACGCGTTACTCGAAGATAGGGTGTTTTGGCATCCCAGCCCTCAGGGAAGCGCTCCTTGGCCTCTTCATCCGAAAGCGAAGGGACGATGATGACATCTTCACCGTTTTGCCAATCTACTGGCGTGGCTACCTTGTGTTTGCCGGTTAGTTGAAGCGAGTCGATGACACGCAGAATCTCATTGACGTTGCGCCCGGTGCTGGGAGGATAAGTGAAGGTGAGACGTACTTTCTTCTCAGGATCAATGATAAAGACGGTACGAACTGTGACCTTGGGGTCGGCTTTCGGATGGATCATCCCGTAGAGATTCGCGACCACTTGGTCCTTATCTGCCAACAGGGGATAATTAAGCGCTGCGCCCTGAGTCTTCTCAATGTCCTCGGCCCACCCGGTGTGGGAATCAAGCGGGTCGACGGAAACACCTATTAGCTTGACGCCGCGCTTGGCGAACTCATCTTTGCGCTTGGCAAAGGCGCCCAGCTCCGTGGTACAAACAGGCGTGTAGTCGGCGGGGTGTGAGAACAACACGGCCCAGCTATCACCAAGCCACTCATGAAAACTAATGGTGCCTTCGGTGGATTCTACCGTGAAGTCGGGAGCTATCACTCCAAGTTGTAACGTCATCAGATGGTCTCCTAGTGTGCTGTTTACTGGCGTGTAAAGAGCAAGCTTTACCGTTGGTAATTAGAGATGCAGTCAGGCGCTCTCGCGCTTGTCAACGTTTTGCTGAAACCGCACAATAAAACCTCTAGTAACTAGAGATGCAAGTCTCCAGGATCTTTGATGCGACAACAATGCTACCGAATTGGTGAATTGGCCAAGCGCACCGGTGTGGGCGTGCCCACAATCCGTTACTACGGTGAGGTCGGGCTTTTACCGGAGGCTGGCCGTGGGCCGGGAGGGCAAAGACTCTATGAATCGTCTCACCTGCGTCGGCTCATGTTTATCCGTCACTGCCGCAAACTTGGGTTTAGTCAGGAGGACGTCCGCGCGCTGCTCTCTCATGCCAACCAGACTAACGCCTCCTGTAAGCAGGTGGATCGCCTCGCGCGAAGACATCTCAAGAATGTGCGTGAGAAGATCGCCGCTCTGCAGGCGCTGGAGCAGGCTTTGGAAGATATGATTGATGGCTGCCAGGGCGGCAGCGTGGAGGAATGCCAGATCGTCGGGGCGCTTACCGTGGGGGAATAATTCCTCAGCTTGTACCTTCGTTCGGTTACCGCCACCTGGAGGCTCGGGCCGTCGAGAAGCAGCGCAACGTCAAGCGTGCCGGCGGTCCTGTCGAACCGGCCAACGGCACCCGTGCGCTGATCGCGGCGATCGGTCGTCCTTGACGGTGTCCTGCTGAGACGGGTTCTCCTATCAAGAAGCAGGTATGCCGGCCGAGGTCTGTCCGACCAGCCAATAACGTCAGACAGATCTGTTTTCTCCATCGTCGACAATTAGGGCGCACCGGCACCAGCCGGTTCCAAGCTAAAGGACAGATCGGATGATGCGAGGAAAACCCCGCTGTCATTACAGGCCTGGACCCGCCCCTGCAAGTCGTTCTTGATTTTCCATTCCACATAAATGGCGACATGAGTCAGCGGGTGATGACCATCCTCGAGGGGATGGCTCCGGTGCTTGAGGTGTACAGCATTGATGAAGCGTTCGCCGACCTGACCGGTATGCCTGGCAGTTTGGAGAGGTTGGGGCGGGAGATGCGTGCACGGGTGCTGCGCTGCACTGGCATCCCGGTGGGGGTGGGCATTGCCCAGACCAAGACCTTGGCCAAGCTGGCCAATCGTGCGGCGAAGCTATGGCAACGGCAGACCGGTGGGGTCGTGGACATCCGAAAGCCCGAAAAGCGCAACAGGCTCCTGCAGGTGATGGATGTCAGCGAGGTCTGGGGCATCGGCCGGCAGATGACCGCCCACCTGGCCGACATGAACATTCGTACTGCCTGGGATCTTGCCCAGGCCGACGCCTGGACACTGCGCAGCAAGTTCTCGGTAGTGGTGGAGAAGACGGCCCGTGAACTGCGCGGCACATCCTGCCTGGCGCTCGAGGAGCAAGTACCGCCGAAGCAAGAGATCTGCTGCAGCCGGATGTTCGGCAAGCGTTTGCATGAACTGCCGCCGATCCGCGAAGCGGTGGCCTCCTACACCGCTCGGGCTTGTGAAAAGCTGCGCGCGCAGCGCTCCCTGTGCAAGAAGGTACGGATCAGCATTCGCACTGGCATGTTCAACCCGGACGAGCCGAAGTTCACCAAGGGCATTATCTGTGAGTTGCCCTATCCGACCGACGATACCCGACTGATAACCAAGGCCGCCTCCGCAGGGCTGGAACTGATCTTCCGGGCCGGCTTTGCATTCAGTAAGGCGGAGATCCTGTTGCTCGATCTGCGCCAGCGTGGCGAGTTCACCGATGACCTGTTCGTCGCGACACCGCCGATGGCTGCCGAGCGGGTGATGGGGGTGATGGATGCGATCAATGCACGATGGGGGCGTGGAACGATGCGACCTGCAGGGGTGCCGGCGAAACCGGACTGGGGCATGCGGCGGGAGATGATGAGCCCGAGCTATACGACGCGGATTGATCAGTTATGGACGGTAACGTAAGGGCTTGAGGCGGCTTACCCTGGAAGAGACAGGTGCCGGCCAAGAGCTGCCCGAGTGCGAACTGACTCGATCTAGTTGACTCAAGCGTTCATTGCCCCAGAGCAATCAGCGAGGCGTGGACTGACTGACGGCTGTTGCGGCTCTATGATGAAACCTGCCTGATATCCAACACGACCCAGACCTCATACCCTTTCTCCCGTGCTGCTTTCTCGGCCTCGAGTTGGGCAGCGAGAGTACTGATGGAACGGGAGCGGTGCTCGAAGCGGAATGGCGAACCACCGTTCTTACGCACGCTCAATTCAACGAGTGTGACGGTAGAGTGCTGTTTGGGTATGGGCTGCTGCGATTTCGAAGGCGCGAGGTCTAGGCCAAGCGCGCGCCGCATCTCGACTTCAGTGAGTTTTGCGTCAGTCAAGCGAGATCCCTAGAGCGATTGCGGGTGACGCCATTGTACCGAGAAGTCGTGCTGACATGGCCTGAGTTCGATGCTGGCGAGCCAATAACCTCAACTCTGCGATATGGCTACGAATCACCAAAGTAGTCATCGCGGGCGACTAGTCCGAATGGGCGCTCCTCGCAGGGCTGCTCATCGCTGAACAGATTCTGCGTGCGGCGCTCCTGCTTCAAAAACGCTAGTGCCGCGAAAAAGCAGCTTTCGCATAGATTGACTCGATAGCGTTCGCCATCATGCCCTGCGCCATAGCCCCAGAGCGCCTGAAGCGTCCCGAACTGCTCGCCGTACCCCGGCACCCTCGTACTGGTAGCGCATACATCGCAAATGGTGTCTTTATGGCTCTCTGTCACCGGGCAGACCTCATCTTCGTATTAAAGAGAGTAACCGAGGGCACTGCGCAACGGAGCGTCTTTTGCCAATTCTCCAGCCCCGCTGCGTTAGCTCAAGCATGGTCTGGTGCGCCATGCCAGCGGTGGATATAGCAGGTCTTCGACAGATGCGGTTGGCGTTGGTTCGTCATGGTTGTCCGCTGCACGTTTCTTGCGTTGCCGGCGGCGACCACCCCATTCCCTCTTCGAGGATCGGATGGCTTTCACTAACGACGATCAACGGTTTGTTCCGATTCTCCAGCGCGAACATGGCGATGGAGCCTTCGACGTCCACCGCCGGCACCTCCCCCTGTGGGTCAAGCCTGCCAACCCAGACATATTGCCGGGTCTCCAAACATGCGAGGTAATACGAAATACCCATGTTTCCTCCGAATTTGAATCAAGTCTATTACTGTGCCAATCCGGAACGGGAGGCGGTACTGCCGCAAACATCAAATGTTATCGCCAGTGCATTTTTAACCCAGGTGCCGACGCTATTCTGCCCTATCCCAGCAGTCTGAAAGCGAAATTCTACAACTCGTTTGGTGCTCGAAACTGGGTCAATGAAATTCCGGTATGTGGGTGGAAAATGCACAGGCGGCAACACGCATGCTGCAACGTCCTCTCGGTCTCCCTTCGCGACGTGTGCTTCTTGTTTTTTAACCTCAATTGAGGAAGAATAACCGGAAGTCACCGTTGCGTTAGGAGTCCTCAGATGCAGGCTTGCCAGGTATTCAGCGATCAGGATGAAATCGCCGCCCGTCTTGAACAGTTGGGTCTGGAGCGCGAGCCACTGCGTGAGGCTATCAATCAAGCTCACCTACAGCGGGTTCGCCTGACTCCTAACCATCCCAGCATTTTTCCCGGCCTTGAAATGTGGGGCTGGTTGGTAGGAGCGGTGCGCGATCAGCTGCGCCCACTAGGGTGGGTCGCGCATGAACAGTCGAACTACCCGCTTACCGTTCACTCGGCGCTCAATCTCGCGATTGCGGTCGCATCGGGGGATAGCTATGTTGGAAATCTGCTGGGGATGCCGAGCAGCCGATCCAGGAAGGGTAAAAATACAGTTGATGCTGTTGAGCGGAATTGCCAGTTCGACATGTTTGCTGACTTGCTGCCCGATCCGGAGGAGCTGCCTGAATCAGGCCCTCATGAGACCTGGATCCTGCTCCACCACACCGACACGGTGAAGAAGGAAATCCGCATCGAGCTCTCACGTCCATCGGGAATGGGGTAAAGGCGGCAAGATCAATTTCTGGTCTGAACGCATCATGCTTGGCACCCTTGCTCTTGATGATGATTTCTTTGAGGTTACCTCCCCAGGCGGTCCGGATATCGACATCGAAATTCGCCGTAAAAGCTCGTGATAGATCATGTTTAATCCACAACGATTTGCGCTCGCCCGTCGCCGGCGAGGTATGAAAAAGCGTGAGCTTGCCACTCATATAGGAGTAACGGAGCGATCGGTCTCCGGCTACGAGAGTGGCACGCAGGAGCCTGAGCCTGGAACCCTGGCAAAAATCGCTAAAACGCTTCGGTTCCCCGAAGCGTTTTTCTTTGGTGATGATCCTGAGGTGCCAACGCCGGATGTTGCCAGTTTCCGGTCGCTCTCAAAGATGACTGCTGGCCTTAGGGATTCAGCTCTCGGTGCAGGCGCAATTGCGCTCCTGCTGAATGACTGGATCGAGCAACGTTTCGATTTGCCAGAGCCGGATCTTCCGGACCTGGGGTCCGAACGCGCTGCACTGACGAATTTTGAGGCGCTCGATAAGCTGGAACTATCAAGCAGTGCCCAAGCGCCAGAGGCCGCTGCGGAGATGCTGAGGGCACACTGGGGTTTAGGTGAGCAGCCGGTTAAGAACATGATTGCGCTTCTTGAGTCGAAAGGCGTTCGTGTCTACTCACTTGCAATTGATGCAAAGGAGGTCGACGCGTTCTCGATGTGGAGTGGCGGCCGCCCCTTTATGTTCTTGAATACCTTCAAGTCGGCCGAGCGTTGCCGCTTTGACGCAGCTCATGAATTAGGACATTTGGTTATGCACCAGCATGCCCACCCACAAGGACCTGATTTAGAGCGTGAGGCGAATGCCTTTGCGTCGGCTTTTCTAATGCCACGTGCAAGCGTTCTAGCGATGGCTCCACGTTCGATCACTATCAAAAGCCTCATCAAATACAAGAAGCTCTGGTCCGTTTCTGTGGCAGCCTTAAATTACCGACTTCATAGCCTGGGGCTTTCCACGGAGTGGGCTTACCGAACGCTGTGTATTCAGATTGCTCAAGAGGGCTATCGCACCGAAGAGCCGGAATCTATTGCTCATGAGCGGTCAGTGATCCTGGAGAAGATTTTCGCCGCGTTACGTGCAGATGGGGTTGGGAAAGCTGGCGTCGCGGGAGAACTGGCAATCAGTCCTGAGGAGATCAATGAATTGACGTTCGGATTGATGTTGAACGTGTTGAAGGGGCAGAGCGCTAACCCCTCCGACTCTGGCGGGAAATCAGGTGCCCATCTTCGTTTGGTCAAGGGGTGAAGGGATGCCGCCGATGTCGCTTGGCCGGACTCGGCCAGCAACGGAGACCTGCCTGACAGAGCGTTAAGGAGCAGGCGTGTTGACGGTGTGTATGCGCGCTGACAGCTCCAACGCCATGCGCATCCATTTCGGCATTTTGCAGGCCATTAATGTGGTTAGGTCTTCAGGCCTGAGCACCTTCTTGATCGCGGCAATGCATTCCGGGGTCGAGCCGTCTTTACCGAGATAAAATAGCGCGCTGATAGCCGTCCCTACCTCGGTCCCGGCACGCTGCATGACCATTGGTTCCGCATGTACCAACCGGACCTCAGCCTTCCCCATAAAAAATGATCGGCTGGGTCCGCTGGTGTAATAGATCGGAATGAGCGGCATCTGGGTGCTCAGTCCAAACAACCTGACCGCATGAGCGCCATGAATCTGTAGAACATGGCGGTGCTGCCTAGCGATCAAGCTCACTACTTCCCATACATTTGGGCGAACCCGTGCAACGTATCGACTGGATTTCGGGCGCATGTAAATTCCTCGATGCACCCGTTCAAGTTCGCCTTGGCTGACCAGCCGAGCTACTGCCCTGGATATGGCACCACGCGCTCCAAGCTCCGCAAAGCGGCTGATGCAGAAGGGTTTCCCTTTGGGTAAGCGCTTGACCCGTTGCGCAATGCGGGTGGATACCGACAGAGCAAAATCAGTGCTGGACATTGCGGCTCTCATTTCTATCGCGTGAAGTCCAATGACGAGCTGAACAGCGGCTGATGGAAAGCGATCACCCGCCGTCGATATTCATCATCTGGTGCATCGCTCACCAGGCACTCTTCAAGGCGCCCCAACGAGAGGATCTGGTCGGCCGACGGATAGTGCCTAAGCAGGCTTTTCGCATAGCTGCGGATATCCTGGGGCAGTTCAGAGTCGCGAGAGAGCTCTCGCAGGAACTCTTCGGTTTTGATGACACTGCGGGTTCTTTCGCGGGGAAGGGTCAATGCGGTTATCTCCTGATTCAGTCAACCACGTCTGCCGACGCTTGAATTCTGTCCCCCATACAAGCATCAAAAGCAAGCCAGCAACTGTTGCCGGTAGTGCTTGGAAAAGCTGACCAGATGGTTTGGCTCAGCGGCAGAGCCCCCCAGGGATAAGGTGCATGTAGCACCTGCCCCAATTACCTGCGCAATGCCACTTCCATTACTGTCATCCAGGACATCGATATTGCCAGCAGCCCCAATCCAGCCAGATATTGAACCTGAAGTGGAGGCTGGCATCTCTACCTCGTTCAGCACTGCCAGGTCATCCGGCAGATCATCTGCAATTCTCTCTGCCAAGCACTGCAGTGTCGGCTCCGCTAACATGAATAGCCACGCCTGAATATCGAGCTCGCCTGTGCGCCGAAGCACTCGCCCCAGCACTTGTCGGTAATGCAGCTCAGTGCGGATGCGGCTGAGGTAGCAGCACACCTGGAGTCGGGGAATGTCCGTGCCTTCGCTGATCATTCCAACTGCGATAATCCAACGGCAGGCGCTGTGTCTGAACGCATTGATAACCTGCTGCGCAGCCGGGGTTTTGTTGGTCACGATGCGGCAACCTTCACCCAGGGTTTCCAGGGCCAAGGCAATTTGCTGGGCGTGCTCGATGTCGGTGGCAACCACTAAGCCTGCCGCATCAGGCTTGATCAGGCGAAGCTCATCCAGCTTGCTGCACCCGAGACCGAGTAACTGGTCAATCACCTCGTCATGGCGCAACAGCTCTTCGTAGGTGACAGGGGACTCCCCCAATAGTTTGGCAATGCTGGGAAACATCCTGACAGTGCTCTCCGTGTCCAGCTCCTCGGTAAGTATCACCTTCTGGTTGTCGAGCAGGACAATGCGAGGGGAACGGCACACACCATCAGCAATGGCCTCTTTCAATCCGTAGCGGTAGTCGCAGATCAGGTACCCCTCGGGCGTCGAGTAGCGGGCCAGGGCAATGGCCCGGTCGTCCGAACGCCATGGGGTGCCGGAGAGGGCCAAGGTGAAGGCTGCCCTGTCCTGTATCCGCTGAAGAATCTGTTGGCCCCAGGCGTTACTCAGAAGTACATCGTGGCCGGCGCAGTGGTGGATTTCGTCGAAAACCACGAACACACGGTAGTCATCGAGGAGTCGCCAGAACGTCTCATCTCGGTATTCCATGGCTTGATAGGTGAACGCCGCCCCAACTGCGCCGAGTTGGCCGTCCAAGCGTCTGCCGAGCACCGCAGCAAAGGACGAGCGAAAGCCCTCGACAACTTGGCAGGATGGTGCGAAGCAGAGCACCAGATCGATCCGGTCCTGCTCAAGCAGCCTGCTGGCCAGCTCTGCCGCCATACGCGTCTTACCGGCACCCGGCGTTGCCTGGCAGAAGAAGTGCGGCGTGGCAGTAAAGTGCTCCAGTGCCGCGTCGATGCAGCGGCGTTGCCAGTTTCGCAGCAGTGTGGTCATCGTGCGGAGGCAAGCGTCTTGAGTGTCTTCTCGATGGCGCGAAGATGGCCCAGCAGGCGCGAGCTTCGGTCTCTAGCTTCCAGGTACTCGCCTTCGACCTTATCCCGGAGATGCGGCATATCATCGAGGAGCAGCTTGTATCGCTCCGCCTCGCCCATCGATGCGAGGAAGTCCAGCCTGATTTCCTTGAGGAGCGCCTCCAGGTGCTGATCCGCATCGACTGATGGTTGCGGCACCGCCGCATTATCGAACGCTGACGGCTCCTGCTCTGGCTCACAAGCAGTCTTATGGCTGTTCTCGAACCCGTTGTCGATCAGCTCCAATTGCAGATGTGCCGGAATCGGCTGCAAGTGGTAGACCTGTCCCCGCGAACGGCGCTCTTCATCGAGCACAACCCAACCCATGCGCAGCATTCGGCGGATCTGCTCATACACATAGCGGCGCACATCACCGATACGGAAAGTCATGCCATCCAGGCGCTTGGCATAGGCATCACGCAGTTCACGCGTCGTGAACCTTGAACGCCCTTCCTCCTGAAGCAGCTCATACAGACGCCTGTCGAAGGTAAACGAGGCCGATTTCATTGAGGCACCAGAAGAGTTAACGCAGAGGAAATGCGGATTATAATCCGTGGCTCCTACGTCCGCAAACACACGATAGTGCCGCCTCAACTGGAATTGAGACGGTCATGGATAAGTTGGCGAAGGCGTTAGGGGAACGCATCCGGACGCAGAGAAAGGCTTGCCGGATTTCTCAGGATGCTCTAGCGCTGGCCTGCAGTATGGACCGTAGCTATATGGGGCGAATCGAGCGTGGCGAAGTAAACATCACCGTCGAGAAGCTGTATCGAATCGCAAGCGAGCTCGCTTGCGATCCATCCTGCCTTCTGCCTCGGTTGTCAGAGCTGTAGCTCCGCGTCTGATCGAGAGCGGTGTTCAAGAAGGCCTGACCAGTCCGGGCCGAACTTCGCTCTCGGATGGCCCCTGCAACTGCAGACAACACTTGGAGGTCTGCGGCTTTTTCGCATTACAGAAGCGCCTTCCTTTATCATCCCCGGCATCGTGTAGTGGTTGATTTCCCGGTCACTGGCTCAGGGCGCTCAGATGTCGCTGCCGATGGCATTAGGCATGCGTCAACGCTTCTGAGCAGAGCTGAGTTGCCGATGCTGACGCCAGGCCGACAGAGCAGCATGTGCCGGCCGGGAGGTAGCCATTACCCAAAAATTTAGTGGCTAAAATCGCCGCATTCGCGCATCAGCGATCTGGATAGTGGTAAACCATGAATGCAGTAGAAATTGAGTCCGCCATTTCGGACCTGGCCCTTGAGCCCTTTGACGCGGTGGAGTTTCCGTTCACCTTCCTGGCCGCATTCGGCAATAAGGAAACCGCTCTCAAGCGGCTGCGCGCCGGCAACAACAACGCCTCGGACGTACCTCGCGGCGTACTACTGCGCAGCAACATTCATATCGCCACCTGCGAGCCCGGCAGCGTGGGCGATACGCTCAAGGCATTGCGTGCCAGCCCGGCCACCGCAAAAGCCAAGGCCAAATTCATCCTCGCTACCGACGGACAAACGCTGGAGGCCGAGGAGCTGATCACGGGTGAAACCATCACCTGCGACTATCCAGACCTTCCCAACCATTTCGGCTTCCTGCTGCCGCTGGCCGGCATCTCCACCATCAAGGAGATCAAGGACAACCCCATCGACGTGCGCGCCACGAGCCGCTTGAACAAGCTGTACGTCGAGTTGCTGAATGAAAACCCAGACTGGGCCAAAGCCGAACGCCGCCATGACATGAACCACTTTATGGCGCGGCTGATTTTCTGCTTCTTTGCCGAAGACACCGACATCTTCACTGGCGATGGTCTGTTTACCAAGACGGTTGAGCAGTTCAGCGAACGCGACGGCTCCAACACCCACCAAGTGCTGTCGGAAATCTTCCGCGCCATGAACATCAAGCTGGCCGAGCGCACCACCGCTCAGCCGCGCCTGCCCAGTTGGGCCAACACCTTCCCTTATGTGAATGGCGGTTTGTTCTCCGGCAGTACCGAAGTGCCACGCTTCACGCGCATGGCGCGCACCTACCTGCTGCACGCTGGCAACCTCAACTGGCAAAAAATCAACCCAGACATCTTCGGCAGCATGATCCAGGCCGTAGCCGATGATGAAGAGCGTGGCGCACTCGGCATGCACTACACCAGCGTGCCCAACATCCTCAAGGTGCTGAATCCTCTGTTTCTGGATGATCTGCGTGCGCAACTTGAAGCAGCCGGTGAAAATAAAGCCAAGCTGCTGAACCTGCGCAAGCGCATGGCGCACATCCGTGTGTTTGACCCTGCCTGCGGGTCCGGCAACTTCCTGGTTATCGCCTACAAGCAGATGCGCGAGATTGAAGCCGAGATCAATCGCCGCCGAGGCGAGGCCAACAATAAATCGGAAATCCCTCTGACCAATTTTCGCGGCATCGAACTGCGCGACTTTCCGGCAGAGATTGCCCGTCTGGCGCTGATCATCGCCGAATTTCAGTGCGATGTGCTGTATCGCGGCCAGCAGGATGCGCTGGCGGAGTTTCTGCCTCTGGATGCGCAGAACTGGATCGTTTGCGGCAATGCGCTGCGGCTGGACTGGCTGAGCATCTGCCCGCCAACGGGAACAGGTGTGAGAGTGCTCGCCGATGACTTATTTGGCACGCCTCTCAATCAGACAGAAATTGATTTCGAGAACGAAGGTGGGGAAACGTATATCTGCGGGAATCCGCCGTATCTTGGCTCACGGGATCAGAAGGACGAACAAAAGGCTGACTTGCAGACTCTTTTCGATAGGCGAATCCAGAACTGGAAGTCGCTCGATTATGTTGCCGGCTGGTTCATTAAGGCCGCTGATTACGGCACCAAAACCCGCTCTGCTGCGGCTTTCGTGTCCACCAACTCCATTTGCCAGGGTCTGCAAGTTCCAATCCTGTGGCCGGAGATATTTGCCAGTGGCCGCCAAATCGAGTTTGCCCACACATCCTTTCGTTGGACCAATCTTGCCAGCCACAATGCAGGTGTGACTGTAGTCATCATTGGCATCACAACGCAGCCACGCAATCCGAGGCGCTTGTTCTCTCTGGACGACTCGGGACAGACCATCGAACGCCAATGTGCGCATATCAATGCATATCTGGCGGTAGGCGATAGTGTCATTGTGGATAAGACTAGCCAGCCCCTGGGTACGCAGAGTGAGATGACTTTTGGAAATACTCCAATAGATGGCGGTCATTTGCTGCTCTCGCGGGACGAACGCGACGCCCTGCAACTCACACCTGCTCAGCAAGGCCGATTTATTCGCCGGATTTATGGCTCCGCTGAGTTCATTCGCGGCCTGGAGCGTTACTGTCTGTGGATCGAAGATCAGCACTTGGCTGAAGCACAAACGATCCATCCTATTGCTCAACGTCTTCGTGATGTGCGCAATATGCGACTCAACGGTGGGAAGACAGCAAGGGACATCGCTGAAAGACCACACCAATTCCAAAGAATGTACTTCGGCAAGCATTCAACGCTTATTGTCCCTAGCGTCTCCTCCGAAACTCGCGCGTATCTGCCCTGCGGTTATGCGCCTGCCGGGACTATCGTTTCCAATCTCGCCTTCGCCCTCTACGATGCTCCGCTCTGGAACATGGCCCTGATTGCTTCCCGCTTGCACTTAGTCTGGATCGGCACTGTCTGCGGAAAAATGAAAACTGACTTTCGCTACTCGAACACTCTTGGCTGGAACACCTTCCCAGTGCCGCTACTCACCGAGCAGAACAAGGCGGACCTGACGCGCTGCGCCGAGGACATTCTCCTGGCCCGCGAAGCCCACTTCCCCGCCACCATCGCCGATCTGTACGCCCCGGACGCCATGCCGGCCAACCTGCGCCGCGCCCACGAGCGAAATGATGAAGTCTTGGAGCGCATCTATATCGGTCGCCGTTTTAAAAACGACACCGAGCGACTGGAAAAGCTGTTTGACCTCTACACCAAGATGACAGCAGACACAGCGAAAGCCGCGCCGAAAAAGCCACGAGGGAACAAGGCATGAGCGATACCCTTGCTAACCTGACCACGCCCCCCGAAGGCTACGGCGAGTGGTTAGCTGATCTCAAAGGCCGCATCCACAATGCCCAGGCGACGGTACTCTCATGGAGGAAGAATCACAGTGACTAACACTACCAACCCGACCAACAGCTACACGGTGCCGTCGGTATCCATTGCTACCGCGCACACTGGGGCATCCAGCAAGGCCAATGAGCTGGGCATGCGTACCATGCAGGAACGCGCCTATACCAAGCGCGGCGAACAGTATCTGCTGATCAAATCCCCACCAGCATCTGGAAAGTCCCGCGCCCTGATGTTTATCGCCTTGGACAAGCTCCATAACCAAGGACTGCAACAGGCCATCGTCGTAGTGCCGGAGCGTTCCATTGGCGGCAGCTTTGCCGATGAGCCGCTGAGCCAACATGGCTTCTATTGGGACTGGCAAGTAGCCCCACAGTGGAACCTGTGCAATGCCCCTGGCATCGATGAGCCGCGTGTGGCCAAGTCCAAGGTTGATGCCGTACGCGCCTTCCTGATCAGCGGCGAAAAGGTGCTGGTCTGCACCCATGCCACCTTCCGCTTTGCCGTGGAAGAGTTAGGCATCGACGCTTTCGACAACCGCCTGATTGCCATCGACGAGTTCCACCACGTTTCCGCCAATCCAGACAACAAACTGGGCAGCCAACTGAGCGCGTTTATCAACCGCGACAAGGTGCATCTGGTTGCCATGACCGGCTCCTACTTCCGTGGTGACAGCGAGGCCGTGCTGGCACCGTCGGAAGAGAACAAGTTTGAGACGGTGACGTACACCTACTACGAGCAGCTCAACGGCTATCGCTGGCTCAAGTCGCTGGATATTGGCTACTTCTTCTACACCGGGAGGTATGTGGATGCAGTCGCCAAGGTCCTGGACCCGGCGCTGAAAACCATCGTCCACATTCCAAACGTAAATGCCCGTGAGAGCCTCAAAGACAAGGAGCGCGAGGTCAACGAGATCATGAGCTCGCTGGGCGATTGGCAGGGTGTCGACCCGGCGACCGGCTTCCACCTGATCAAAGCCAAGGACGGCCGCACGCTGAAAGTGGCAGACCTAGTGGATGACAGCGACGCGGCCAGACGCTCCAAAGTTCTCGGCGCACTGAAAGATCCGGCACAGAAGAACAACCGCGACAACGTGGATGTGATCATCGCACTGGGTATGGCGAAGGAAGGCTTTGACTGGATCTGGTGCGAGCATGCGCTGACCATCGGCTACCGTTCAAGCCTAACCGAGATCGTGCAGATCATTGGCCGTGCCACGCGGGATGCCGAGGGTAAGGAGCGCTCGCGCTTCACCAACCTGATCGCCGAGCCCACAGCTGATCAAGCTGCTGTAGCCGAAGCGGTGAACGATATGCTCAAGGCCATTTCCGCCAGCCTGCTGATGGAGCAGGTGCTGGCCCCACGTTATGAGTTCACCCCGAAAGATACCGGGCCGAAAGAAGGCTTCAATTATGGGCCGGAGGGGTATCAAACGGGTGGCACCAATCTGGGTGTGAATGAGACCACGGGCCAGTTCCATGTCGAGATCAATGGCCTGACCACACCGCAAAGCACAGAAGCCACGCGCATCTGCAAGGAAGATTTGAACGAAGTAGTAACCAGCTTCCTGCAGGACAAAACCGTGCTGGAGCGCGGTCTATTCGATAAGGAAAATACCTTGCCTGAGGAGCTGACCCAGCTGCGCATGGGCAAGATCGTGCGCGAGCGTTATCCCGACTTGAGCGACGTCGACCAGGAAGCCATCCGCCAACACGCCATCGCGGCCATGAACATTACCCAACAGGCCAAACTGGCTTTGGCGCAGGCAGATGCAAACGGTAGCGATAACGTGCAAGGCAGTACCGCACTGCTGGATGGCGTGCGCAAGTTCGTTAACGTGCGCGAGCTGGACATTGATCTGATCGACCGCATCAACCCCTTCGATGCCGCCTATGCGGTACTGGCGAAGGCGATGGATGAAAAATCCCTTCGCCAGGTGCAGGCAAGCATTGCTGCCAAGAAGGTGAGCATTCCCGAAGATGAAGCACGAGAACTGGCAAAACGTGCTCTGCAGTTCAAGAACGAGCGTGGCCGCCTGCCCGACATAAACTCTGCTGATGCCTGGGAAAAGCGCATGGCCGAAGGTGTAGCTGCGTTGGCACGCTACCGCGCCCGGGCCAAAGCGGCACAGGGGGAATCCGCCAATGGCTGATATGAACGATGACGACCTGCTGGATGCGTTGGGGGTAGAAGTCCCCACGCTCAAGACAACCACTCGAACCCCTCGCGAAGAACGCATCATCGCTGGCTTCGAGGACATTCAGCGCTTCTACCAGACCCACCGCCGCGCCCCACTGCATGGCGAAGACCGCGACATCTTCGAGCGCTTGTATGCCGTACGCCTGGATCAGCTGCGCAAGCTGCCGGAGGCACAAACCCTACTGGCCGGCCTGGATAGTCACGGCCTACTGTCAGGCAGTGCGGTCGCCGCTGTAAATGTGGATGACCTGGATGAGGACGCCTTGCTCGCCGAGCTGGGCATAGGCAGTGAGTCCGTCGACCAGGACGATATCACAGTGCTGCGACATGTGCGTTCCAGCGCGGCAATCAAGGCGGCAGAAGAAATTGCCGCTCGAAACCCATGTAAAGACTTCGAGAAGTTCAAGCCACTGTTTGATGAGGTGGAATCGGGCCTCAAGAAGAAATTGTGGGTAACCAAGCCCTTTGGCAAGAACGCGAGCATCGAGGCCGGGGACTTCTTCATTTTGAGCGGACTCATTGCCTATGTCGCCGAGGTGGGCGATACCTACAAGACGCCGAATGCGGAGATGAATGGGCGCTTGCGCGTCATCTACTCAAATGAGACGGAAAGCGATCTGCTATTACGATCCTTGCAGCGGGCGCTCTACAAAGACAGTGACGGGCGTGCCGGATCTCGGCTTATCAAGGTAGATTCCGGCCCGCTGTTCAGCGACATAACCGAGCCGGACGACATCGAGACTGGCACTATCTATGTGCTGCGCAGCCAGTCCAGCCACCCATTCGTATCCAAACACCGTGAGCTGATCCACAAGATTGGCGTGACCGGTGGCAAGGTGGAAACCCGCATCGCGGCGGCTGCGAAAGATGCCACCTACCTGCTGGCTGATGTGGAGGTGGTCGCCACTTACAAGTTGCACAACCTGAACCGCACTAGGCTGGAAAATATCTTCCACCGCCTATTCAGCGCAGCGCAGCTGGACTTGACCATCGAAGACCGCTTCGGCCATCCGGTGAAACCTAGGGAGTGGTTCCTAGCGCCGCTGCATGTGATCGACGAGGCGATTGAGCGCATTCGGGATGGGTCAATTACCGATTTTGCATATGACCCGCAAACGGCTCGCTTGGTCAGCGAAGGCGCAATTAAAGCGTGATGATCATATCCGGGCGAAAGCAGGTCTTCTCTCCCGGATACCCCCCTCGGATAGCAAAACACGCGTGTGCCCAACACGTCATAGTCGAGGCGGTATGCGAAATTTTAGCTATTGTGTATCTCTTCAGGCCTTTTCTTAACCAAGGCATAGAGATCCAGGTTGGGAATGGCATTGGCGTTCAAAAGCATCCTCTCAATCATGCGCAGTTGCTCTGCATTATTTCTTTTGAGAACCGCAACCTCAGCCTTCAGATGCTCTATCTGCTCCACTAACTTTACTTCAGAAGCAGTTATCTTTGTGTAAAGGGAAGGCGTTGCGCCACGAAGTTCAGCTTTTTTGTTCTTATAATACGTATTGATACCCACATAAGTGCAGAGGGTTTGCCTAGTTGTTTTTATGCCAAGCTCAAGTTCAACCTTAGTCACCAGAGCATCCCACGTCAGCTTACCTACCCACTTAGCCAACATTATCTCTATCTTACGCTGCTGCTGAGCTGATATTTTTGGGACTACCACATCACACCTCGCCTTCAGACAGACCGAAAGAGGATAAAAGAGAGCGCAACTCGGGATTAGCATCAGATGCTGTTCTGGCAGTCTTATCTTCAATAATACCCTTCAGGCGAGCCTCAAAATCCGGTAGGGCACACGCGACCTTTGTAATGATCTTGGTATTTAGATCGGTCAAACTGAACTCAGAGTTTTTATTTGAGTAACGAATCATCGTTCCGACAGGCTTACTTTTCATCAAATCATTCAGCATGGATAGAATATGGGTATTTCGCGAGTGAATTAGATACCACTGCCTCATTGCCTGGGAGTTTGGTAAGCGTGGATCACACGCTACCGATTCTAATCTCAAAGTTTGAAACGATAAATCTTTCTCAAAAAACTCGATTGTCTTCACATCGCCTGCTATGTGACACGTCTCCGGACACATGAAGCACTGCGAGACGAAATCGTTTAAATAATTGCAAGGCGTCACATTAAGATTTTGAGTACAAAGACCGGTGGAGGTGACAGATGCCGGCAGGTTGGTGGTTTGTGTCAGTTGATCTTGGGAAACGACTCGAATATCCCGCCTGTCGATATCTGGCGGATTCAATATCGCACTCACACGACTGGCTTTCTCGTCGTGAGTCGTATGAATATAAGTATGAGTTTGCTCAGAACTCTTTCTGCCCGACCAAGCTGTGATTATTTCTACTGGAATGCTACTTAGATCCGCAAGGGTGTTCGACAAGTGGCGAAGACTATGCGGCCTGAGACTTAACTCTGACGAAAATCCGTAACTCTGAAAAATCGATAATTTGGTGCAGGAATGTCCAGTTAATCGAGGGATAACTGAGGCGCCTAGCGAGGCTAATGGCACCACCATATAGTTTGTCTTTTGAAATGTATTCCCCCCACTCCCAAACCCCTTGGACGCCCCATAAAACCAACTCCCCAAGAAACAGAACATCGCATCTTTCAGGTTAATACTTGACTCTCCGTTTGAAAATGAGAGCGGAAATTCCGGCAGCAGCACGTTCCTATAAAAGGACACCCACCACTCTTGTACCTCTCCGACGGTGATGGTGAGCTTATCGGTAAATATTTCCGGCATAGCAGTGTAACCGAATAAGTAGGGTAGACTTGCAAAAGACGTACGCCCAATTCGCGATACAGATAATTTATCTTGATGCCGTAACGAATAAATTTGTTTACCCTCAAAGAATCGGCCTCTATGAGCATGGTAGGTGTAAGTCAGATCAGCACTTTCCTTGAGAACAGGAACGCAATCATCGACTCCATAAAAACCTAATGCATAACCCAATGTAAAAAGATTGGGTTGCTGTGTTAAGGACAAATTCCGAGCTCGTACTGGTGCAATCTCGAACTCCCCAAGCAATGCCTTTAAACTCTGATTCGGGTTTTCATAGAAACGACACAGTACCCTTGCCGGTTCGGATGCTTTATAAAAAAAGTTCAGAGCTTTCGTGATTGGCTCAACCAGGGCAGCCAGCATGTGATTCTTGTTGTTCCCGTATCCCTTGCTTCCAATCCAGTCTAGGTAATAGACCGGCTCTCCATTGCTTTCAGAGTAAGAATGTAGTCGCTGTTTAGGCAGAAGAGGTATTTCCGCAGTTGTCCGATTGGGTGATGCCAGTGAAAGCAGCGCAAAAGTCACAACCAAGGCATCATGTATATTTATCTCTTCACCAGGACTCAACGAGCCCTGTTCATCCACATGCTCAAATACACTTGAGAAAATGGCGCCTAGGGCAAGCACAGTTTCGATATCCGGAAGCTTCTCTAGCGTATTATCAAAGAGGGCATGCCCTGTCCTGTCTCTATTATCACTTCCCTTTAGGTCGATTTTTTTCATAACCCCCTTGTCAGAGCAGAACGCGAGAAACGATCGCAAGCGGTCAGATGACTTAGCCCCCAAATTAAGGCTGCGGATTGTAGAATCTGTTTGGGCATAGAGATCGCCATCCATGAGCGTTAACAACTTCCTAACTACTGACATACGAGCTTTTTTCTCGCCGGCAGATAAAGGTGTATTTGTTGTTTCTATAATCCATACCTTTATCAGGTGGTTATAGGGGTAAGGAAGGCTGTCTGTCGGTCGATTGCCGGCGTTGCCTCTTCCCTTACGCCCATGTACTCCGCACAAGTATCTAATTCGGCGACCAGTATTAGGGTCCACGTGGTACCAAACCAGATCATCAAACTCCGCTTTCTTGCCGCCTGGCCCTTCAAATTGCCCTAGTTCGGCCTTGCGATACTCGCCGGTGAGTCGCTCCAATCGGTCAATGTATTTGTTAAGCATCGAGCGCACGCTGCCTTGCGAGTTCTTCATCACAAACCACAATAGTCAGCTTCACCCACACGATCTGCCTCTCCATTTTTTCGATGCTGCGGGTGTAAAGAGGATTGATTAAGGAGCTGCGGTTTGCCGCAAGCTTGTCTTCCACGCCTCTCAAAACTGACCTATGATCAGCCTCGAGTATCGGGCGAAAATTTGGGCATCCATAGCACCCAAACGGCCTCCCCAATAATGTAGAGCAGGTAGCGCATGTACGCTTGTTACGTGCCCCACCAACAGCGTTGAAATTGTTGTCGACTATGACTTCATCGGCTTCCGGAGCAATAGTTACCGTACCGCTAAATGCCTTCTTCAGAAACTCATTACCGGTATATTTTAAGTCAATCTCTCGCCTCGACTTGTAGTCCAAGTCTATGTAGTGCCTTGCAGCTGGAACGGTAACACCGGTAATCCTGGCCAATTGAACGGCGGGTAGTCCATCTTGAGCTCCTCGAGTTAGTACGGTATGACGAATCCGGTTGGAAGTGGCTATGCAGTCGGCGACTCGATCAGAGGTAACCCGAGTATGTCTTAAGGCATTTGTAATTGAACTCTCCGACATGTGGTAAGCAGTAGAGATTGGCGTAAACAGTTTTTTGAACAAATCTAAAGAATCAAATCTCAAGTTAAAAAGACCGACATCGGGAAACATGGGCATATCACGCATTAGGCTCAAGAGCTCAGATTGATCAACCTCGATCTTTGCTGACTCCATCAGTAGCGTGAGCCCTTGAAAGATCAGCTTCTTATAGTCGCCGAGAGTCTTTGAGATGTCTTCGGAAAGATATATCGGATAACGCTCTGGACATTCTCGCGGAAAGAGCATTCCGCTTGACTTAGCGATAAAAACTCTAAGCTGTAATGTTTGCCCCCCCACTGTGCCAATTTCATCCGCAGCGTGAATTCTCGCGTCGTGAAAGCTTGCACCGGTGGGAATCAGATCTGACCATTTTTGGATAGAAATTTGAATCGGCCGTCTCACAATGGAGAGCAACAGTTTGCTAGTAACACGATTCTTTATATCACCATAGAGGGTTGATGACTGATAGAAGGAAAGGTCTCTATCAGCGGCCCAATCGAACTCCTGTAGATCTTCATTGAGTTGCTTTGCTAACGAGTCAAACTCAATATCGCTTAATGCCCCCCTGGAAGGATCAAGAGTATTGATTTTTCTCTTATCTAAATGGGCACTTGTATATTTGTGATACTCTTCAAACCGTTCATAACCTTGCTTGGAGAGAGTCCCAAAGAACTGATTGAGCCCCTTCTTATTGTTTGTTTTCAACCCACTCCAAAACGTTTTAACACTAGCTAACGAGGGAATACCATTCATCACAAACGGCTTTACATTACAAACTATACCTGATGCTGTACTCGCAGCCATGGTTCGAACATAATGCACAAACACATTCAGAATTAATTCTCGATCATCATCAGATATATTCGATGAGCGGACCCAGTCAACGCAAACCACTTTCCCCTTTCCATTGTACGGAAGTATCACCCATACATCATCCGAGGTATTAACCATCAAGCCAGACTTAGCCGTAACCAATGAATTTACTTTCTTTTGAGGCTTAAGTGCTTTCCGTTTTTTCTCTCGAGTCATTTTTTTTGATCCACTCGACGCTGATGTGCTTTTGATATTTCTCTAGCCTTCAGCGCAATTCGTTTTTCATTATAATTTTCATTCTGTCTCGAATTGTGCGACCATCCCATCGCATATTTTCTACTATCCTCAAGCAAAGCTGGATTGACCCCGAGCAACTCTCCCTTTTTATCAAATACTTCATTCCATTTGTGACGCAACAAATGAGGATGCACATGAAAGCCCAGCGCCCTGGAAAGCTTCCGAAAAACTGCATTTATTGCTTTCAACGAAAGGGGCTGCCCCGCAGTACCTTTAGAGTCATTTTCACTGACAAACACGAAATCATGAAATTTTGCACGAGGAAAGACAGCACGAATGTTGTCAATATAAAACTTAACCTTCTCCAACAAACTTGGATCAACCGTAGCGTAGTGTGCTTTTGTCTTTTGATCAGGTTTTTCAGCGCGCGGATCTGTAGGGTCGTTTCCGGACCGATAGATAGATATCTGATCGTACTCCCCCCAAAAATGGAAGTCTGAAACCTTCAACTTTGCTAGTGCACCTCTTCTGATGCCACCTTGGACTAGCAAATTGACAATCAGATAATTTCTCACCCTGGATGCTTTAAAGGGATTATTAGGAGATGACGGCATCACCATCTCCAAGAACTTTAAGAAAACGTCATCCGGAATCACCGACTCCTCAGGATCGCCGACTTGTTGAGTAACGTTCTTGCCAAGGGAATCTTCATCCAACTTAATCTTTGAAATCAGATAGTTAAATTTTTTGTTTGTTTTATCGTCAACATCCTGCACTTCGTGAAACTGATCGAACAGCCATAAAAGAAACTTCCGAAGTCGCCTGACGCGACCTTGTAAGGTTTCGCCAGATACCGTTGCCATACCTTTCTGATTGGCAACAATGATATTCCTCAGATGTTTATCATTTATATCTATAACCTTAACATTTAAACTCTCTTCACAAAAACCCTTACTTAAGCAACATCTGTCATAAAACTGCATGTACTCTTTATGCGTGATAAACCTACCCGATGCAACTCGCGCGGGCAGGTCAATATTTTTTTCCGAAAAGTACTGCAGCATAAACAACAGTTCATTTGCGTACCTAAAACGCGTATTGGCCGACTTAGCAGACAAAGCGCCATTGAGATAGCAGGAAACATACGGATCAATAGGGCAACCCGCTTCGTCCACTATCGATACGAAGGGCAACGAATTGAATTGGTATCGCCTGAGCTTCATGATTGACAAAATAGCTAGTCCAATAACCATTTAGTTACAAACTAGCCCCCAAACGAGTTCTGTCAAGCGAGAGGGAGGGAAGAGCGACGGATAGTGGGGCTTACGGACAATGCCTACGGGTTTATAGGCTTTACAAAAAGTTCGTTGTTTATACCTTGCCGCCGGACAGGCAGACCATGACCTTGTCGCCATCCTCGATCATGTTGAAGTCGGTGACGGCCTCGCCGGCGAGGCGGCGCAGGCGCTTCTGCAGTTTGTTCTGGTTGACCGAGAGGTTGCCCATGTCAGGTGTCCGGGTGAGATGCGAAAACCGCGCATTTTACGCGCAAAGCAGACCCGACCGCAGCCCGTTCGCCGTGTGGCCGATGTGAACCAGCCCTGACCCGCCGTTGCTGGCCCTGTGCTAGTCTCGGCCGATGGACGACCTCTCCCCCGCACTGGATCTGCCAGACCATCTGCTTCTGCTGTTGCAGGAAAAGCCCGAGGGCCGCAGCGAATACGAGCTGATCCAACAGCTCAAGCGACGGCACAGCACGCACGTGCCCAATTTGCCGCTGACCGACAAGCTGGTGCTTTTCCGCACGCATTTCCTGGTGTTCAACGCGTTGTACCTGCTGCGCGACCGGCTGTGGGCCGAGGGCAGCGGGCATCTGCAGATCAGCCCCCTGCATATCCAGTTGCTGCCCTATGCCAGTGCAGCCGCCGGGCTCGCCGAACAGGACGCGTTGCGCGAGTACTACCTGGACCTCAGCAACCTGCGCGACACCGATGAGGACGATGTAGAACGCCTGCTCGCAAGCTTCTGGACGCGCATGCAGGGCAGCGACGAGAAGCGTGCGGCACTCGAGCTGTTCGAGCTGGACCGCTCGCCCCAGCCGCTCACGCTGGAGCTGATCAAGCATCGCTACCGACAGCTGGTGAGCCTGCATCATCCCGATCGCGGCGGCAGCACCCAGCGTCTGCAGTCGATCAATCTGGCCATGGAAATACTCGCGCGCTATTACCGCTGACCGCATAGCTCCGAAACGCTCTAATCGGGCTAATGCATCCACGAGCCGCATTCCTATACTGCGACATAAGGTCGCACGCGCCGTCCTCGATGACGACCGCCAGGCGAAGCGACCCTCCATAAGCAGAGGAGACGCTGGCATGATCCATCACGTTTGGGGTTTGTTCACCCACCCTGGTCAGGAGTGGAACGAAATCCGTGGCGAGGAAGAGACCGTCAGCCACATGTATCTGACCCATGTGCTGCTGCTTGCGGCAATCCCGGCTGTGTCGGCCTACATCGGCGCGACCCAGGTGGGCTGGAGCATCGGCGGTGGAGAGCCGGTCAAGCTGACGCAGGCCAGTTGCATGCAGCTGGCGATACTCTCCTACTTCGCGATGCTGGCCGGTGTGGCGGTAATGGGCGGTTTCATCCACTGGATGGCGCGCACCTACGACGCCAACCCGACGCTTACGCAGTGCATCGTATTCGCCGCGTACACCGCGACACCGCTGTTCATCGGCGGGCTCGCCGGCCTCTACCCGCACCTGTGGCTCGGGATGCTGGTGGGCACCGCGGCGGTCTGCTACACGGCCTACCTGCTCTACGTTGGCTTGCCGAAGTTCATGAACATCCCGGAAGACGAGGGTTTCATGTTCTCCAGCTCGGTGCTTGCCGTGGGGCTGGTGGTGCTTGTGGCCATCATCGCGCTGTCGGTCATCACCTGGGGCATGGGCATCGGCCCCGTTTACGTGCGCTGAGCCGCTGCGCTTGATCAGGCCGCCTTCGGGCGGCCTTTTTCGTACTCGCCAAGGGAGCGCGACGAAACGACAGGGAAACCCTCGCCGCATCTGCCGTTCTAAAGCCATAACGCCGCTGGCGACTCGTAGCGCAGCGGCCCTCAAGGCAGACGGAGACTCGGTATGATCCCGCACTTTTTCACATTGCTTACCCGCCCCGACAAGGCGTGGACCGACATTCGCCGCGACGAGGAGAAGAACAGCTCCAACTACCTTGTCCATCTGCTGCTCTGGGCATTGCTGCCTGCCATCTGCATGTTCATCGGCACCCGCTACGTCGGCTGGAGCCTGGTGGAAAACGAACGCATCTGGCTCGACACCCGCAGCGCGTTCCAGCTGAGCCTGCTGATCTATCTGACGATCATCCTCGGCACCTTCATCATGGGCTTCTTCCTGCGCTGGATGTCGCGGACCTTCGACGCCCGCCCCACATTCAACCAGTGTGTCGGCTTCACCGCCTACGTCATCACGCCATTCTTCCTCGCCGGGCTTGGCGCGCTCTACCCGACGCGCTGGATCGCCATCCTGGTGATCGTGGCCGCGGGGGTCTACTCGACCTACCTGCTCTTTGTCGGCCTGCCGAAATTCATGCGTATCGACAACCGCAACACCTTTCTCTACGGCGCCTGTACCTGGGCTGTCGGGCTGCTGGTGCTGGTCAACCTGAAGGTGCCGATGATCCTGTTCTGGCTGCAGGTGCTGGAGCCCACCTATGAGCGCAATACGCCGGAAAACCAGAGCTACGGCTTCGAGGAGAATCGCCCGCAGGACGAACCGGGCGGTCTGGACAACGAACGCCGATTCAACGAACGACCGAACGAGTGACCAACGAGACTGCTAGGCCCCGAGGCGCTTTGGCATAATGCGGCGCTCCCAGGAGTTGTCTCAATGCCCGAGCGTCTCAATGCCCGCGTCGAAGCCTGCTACGCGCTGGCCGAGCAATTTTTCAAGCGCCGCTTCCCCCGCCCCGAGGTGAGCCTGAAGTTGCGCGGCCAGAAGGCCGGCGTGGCTCACCTGCAGCAGAATCTGCTGCGTTTCAACGAACAGCTCTACCGCGAGAACACCGAACACTTCCTGCGCCAGACCGTGGCTCATGAGGTGGCGCACCTGGTGGCGCATCAGATGTTCGGCGCACGGATTCAGCCCCACGGTGAGGAATGGCAACTGATCATGCGCGGTGTCTACGAGCTGCCACCGGATCGCTGCCACACCTATGCGATACGCCGCCGCGTCGGCACACGCTACGTCTATCGCTGCAGCTGCGCCGATCAGGATTTCGCCTTCACGCCGCAGCGCCATGCGCTGGTCGCCAAGGGGCGGCGCTACTACTGTCGGCGCTGCAAGACGACGCTGTCGTTCACTGGCGAACAGCGCCGCGAATGAAGCCGTCGCGGCTGCTCAGAGTGCTCGCGCCCGCCAACCGGCCATGACGAACAGCCCCGCCAGCAGGGCCATCAACGGCTGCCAGCCGGCGTGATCCCAGACATACCCGGCACCGTACCCCACCACGCTCGACCCCAGATAATAGGCGCAGAGATAGAGCGCCGAGGCCTGCGCACGCGCGCCCTGGGCATGACTGCCGACCTGGCCGCTCGCCACTGCATGCGCGGCGAAGAAACCGAGGGTGAACACGCCGAGGCCGACGACAATGCTGGCCAGCCAGGGCGTTGCGCAGAGCCCGACGCCGAGCAGCATGAGCGCCACGCCGCCGCGCAGAACCTGCCGCGCACCGAAGCGCGGCACCAGACGGCCCGCCCAGCCGGCACTGAAAATGCCGCCAAGATAGACGACGAACAACAGACCGATGAACGTGGAAGACAGGCCGAATGGCGCGCCGGCCAGGCGGAAGCCAATGTAGTTGAACAGCGCGACGAAGCCCCCCATCAGCAGGAAGCCCTGCAGGAACAGGCTGCGCAGGACCGGGTTCGACAGGTGCAGGCGGAAATTGGCCAGCAGGACCGTCAACGAGAGCGGCTGCGCCTTGAAGTGGCGCGACGCCGGCAGCAACCAGACGAACAGGCTCAAGGCCACCATTCCCAGCGCGGCGATACCGCCGAGCGCCAGCGTCCAGCCGCCCAGATCACTCAACAGGCCGGACAGCAAACGCCCGAGCATCCCACCCAGAGCAGTGCCGCCGATGTACAGCCCCATCGCCGCCGGCAGCGAGTCCGGGTCGAACTCTTCACCGACATAGGCCATCGCCAGCGCCGGCAGGCCACTCAGCGCCAGGCCCAACAGCGTGCGCAATAGCAGCAGCAGATGCCAGGACTCCACCAGCACGCATGCCAGGCCGAGCAGGCTCGCCAACCCGAGCGCTGCAGCCATGACCGGCTTGCGCCCCCAGCTTTCGGCCAGCGCGCCGGAGATCAGTAGGCAGAGTGCGAGCGACAGCGTCGTCAGCGACAGCGCCAGGCTGCTATTGGCCGCGGAGACGGCGAAATGCGCGGCCAGCAACGGCAGCAACGGCTGGATGCAATACAACAGCGCGAAGGTGGCGAAGCCGGCACAGAACAGCGCCAGCGTGGCGCGTCGATAGGCGGCAGTACCGCGTTTGAGGTGGGAGGTTTCGATCATCGTCAACGCCTGCAGCAGGCTGCAAAAAAAGCCGCGCAGGCTAGCACGGTTGCCCCGTCGCCGCGCGCCGATCGAGTGAGTCGCCAATCGATGGCGACCGCGCCGACTGCAAAACTATCGAAACGAACATTGCCCTATGTTGTGGTCAGTGACTAGACTCCCCTATATGCCAGTCGGAGTAGAACAATGACAGTAACGCCGAATGACACCCGCCCCTCTGTCGCCTCGACCAAGCGGGACGAGACCCGCCTGTTCGTCTTCCTGATCGTGTTTCTGTTTCCCATCCTGAGCGTCGCGCTGGTCAGCGGCTACGGTTTCATCGTCTGGATCGTGCAGATGATCTTCGGGCCGCCGGGCCCAGCCTAGCTCCCGCACCATTGACCGGGGCGCTCACGCCCTGCCACCAAGCCAGACGGAAACGCGTGATGGGACACCCTTTGCATATCGCCAGCCTCCTGGTGCACTGCCGCCCCGAGTGGCTGGCCGCGCTGAAAACCAACCTCCAGTTGCTACCCGGTCTCGAGCTGCATCAGGAAAGCCCCAGCGGCAAGCTGGTGGTGGTGCTCGAGGCCGAGCACGAGTCGCGCATCCTCGCTGCGATCGACCACATCCAGCAGCTGCCTGGCGTCCTTAACGCCGCCCTGGTCTACCACGAAGAACTCCTCGAAGGAGACGCCTGATGAGCCTTACCCGACGTCAATTCGCCAAGGCCAATGCCGCCGCCATCGCGGCGACCGTGGCCGGCATGCCCATCGCTTCGACCGCGAGCAATCTGGTCACCGAAGCGGACGCCACTAACCTCAAGTGGGACAAGGCCCCCTGCCGTTTCTGCGGCACGGGCTGCGGCGTGATGGTGGCAACGCGAGAGAATCGGGTGGTCGCCACGCACGGCGACGTCAAGGCGGACGTCAACCGCGGCATCAACTGCGTCAAGGGTTACTTCCTGTCGAAGATCATGTACGGCACCGATCGCCTCACCCAGCCCCTGCTGCGCATGAAAGACGGCAAGTTCGACAAGCAGGGCGAGTTCCAGCCGGTCACCTGGGATCAGGCCTTCGACATCATGGAGGAAAAGTACAAGGCGGCACTCAAGGCTGGCGGCCCGGAAGCCATCGGCATGTTCGGTTCGGGGCAGTGGACGATCTGGGAAGGTTACGCCGCAAATAAGCTGATGAAGGCCGGCTTTCGTTCCAACAACATCGACCCCAACGCGCGCCACTGCATGGCCTCGGCAGCATTCGGCTTCATGCGCACCTTCGGCATGGACGAGCCGATGGGCTGTTACGAAGACATCGAGGCCGCCGACGCTTTCGTGCTGTGGGGCTCGAACATGGCCGAGATGCACCCGGTGCTGTGGACGCGCCTCACCGACCGCAGACTGAGCGCGCCACACGTCAAGGTCGTGGTGATGTCCACCTTCGAGCATCGCAGCTTCGAGCTGGCCGACATCCCGATGGTCTTCAACCCGCAGACCGACCTGGTGATCCTCAACTACATCGCCAACCACATCATCCAGAGCGGCGCGGTGAACAAGGAGTTCATCGACAAGCACACCCGATTCGCCAAGGGTGCCACGAACATCGGCTACGGCCTGCGTCCGACCGATCCGCTGGAGCTGAAGGCCGAGAATGCCGCGGTGGCCAACACCTGGACCGACATTGGCTACGAGGACTACGTCGAGTTCCTCAAACCCTACACCCTGGAACACGCCGCCAAGGAATCAGGTGTACCGGCCGAGCGCCTGAAGGCCTTGGCCGAGCTGTACGCCGACCCCAAGGTCAAGGTGATGTCCTTCTGGACCATGGGCTTCAACCAGCACACCCGCGGTGTCTGGGCGAACAACATGATCTACAACATCCATCTGCTCACCGGAAAGATCAGCGAGCCGGGCAACAGCCCGTTCTCGCTCACCGGCCAGCCCTCGGCCTGCGGCACCGCGCGCGAGGTCGGGACCTTCTCCCACCGCCTGCCAGCGGACATGGCCGTCACCAACCCCAAGCATCGCGCCATTACCGAAAAGATCTGGAAGCTGCCCGAAGGCACCATCCAGGAAAAGCCCGGGTTCCACGCCGTCGACCAGAGCCGCAAGCTCAAGGACGGCGTGCTGAAGGTGTACTGGACACAGGTGACCAACAACATGCAGGCCGGCCCCAACGTGATGCAGGAGATCCTGCCAGGCTGGCGCAACCCGGAAACCTTCGTGATCGTGTCGGACGTCTACCCCACGGTCTCCGCCCAGGCCGCCGACCTCATCCTGCCCAGCGCCATGTGGGTGGAGAAGGAAGGCGCTTACGGCAATGCCGAGCGCCGCACCCAGTTCTGGCACCAGCTGGTCACCGCACCCGGCGAGGCGCGCTCGGATCTGTGGCAACTGGTGGAGTTTTCCAAGCGCTTCCGCGTCGATGAGGTATGGCCGGCGGAGCTGCTGAGCAAGGCGCCGGAGTTCAAGGACAAGACGCTGTTCGACGTGCTGTTCAAGAATGGCCAGGTCGATCGTTTCTCCAACGACGAAATCGCCGAGGGTTATGCCAACCATGAGGCCGAGGCATTCGGCTTCTATCTGCAGAAGGGTTTGTTCGAGGAGTACGCCGAGTTCGGCCGCGGCCACGCCCACGATCTGGCGGCGTTCGACGTCTACCATCGTGAACGCGGCTTGCGCTGGCCAGTGGTCAACGAGAAGGAGACCCAGTGGCGCTACCGCGAGGGTTACGACCCCTACGTCGAAGCCGGCAGCGGTGTGCAGTTCTATGGCAATGCGGACAAGAAGGCGATCATCTTCGCGCTTCCCTATGAGGTGCCCGCCGAGGTGCCGGATGAAGAGTATCCGTTCTGGCTGAGCACCGGTCGGGTGCTCGAGCACTGGCACACCGGCAGCATGACGCAGCGTGTCGACGAACTGCACAAGGCGGTTCCTGACGCCCTCGTCTACATGCACCCCGAGGATGCGCGCAAGCTCAGCGTGCGCCGCGGCAGTGTGGTCAAGATCGTCAGCCGACGCGGCGAGATGCAGGGCCGGGTCGAAACGCGCGGGCGCAACAAGCCGCCGATGGGGCTGGTGTACGTCCCGTTCTTCGATGCCAACAAGCTGATCAACAAGGTCACGCTCGATGCCACCGACCCGATCTCCAAACAGACCGATTTCAAGAAATGCGCCGTGAAGATCGAAGTGGTCAGCATCGCCTGAGGAGAGCCGCCATGAAATTCTGCCTACTGCCGCTGACCCTGCTCGCGGTGTTCGGTCTGGCTGTTGCCGCCGAAACCAACTACCCCCTCGACGCCCCCGCGCCGGACGGCCGACGCCCGGGCGGCACCATCACCCAGGAATTCACCCCGCCGCCGTTGCACGACGAGGAAAACAAGGATGTCCGGCGCGAACGCAACTACCCGGAGCAACCGCCGACCATCCCTCACAGCATCCGCGGCTATCACGTCGACAAGAACGCCAACAAATGCCTGAGCTGCCATAGCCGAGCCAACAGCGCCCGCGCCCAGGCACCGATGATCAGCATCACCCACTACACCGACCGCGATCAGCAGACCCTCGCCGCGGTGGCGCCACGACGGTACTTCTGCACGCAGTGCCACGTGCCGCAGCAGGATGTGAAGCCGCTGGTGGAAAACCGCTTCAAGAACATCGACGAGCTGCTGTACCGGGAAACCTCACCATCCACCGGCGGAAACTGAGGGGGCTTGGATGAAGTCGATCAAGTCGTTTTTCAAACGCTACTGGGCCGTCCTGCGGCGACCGAGCGTCCACTACAGCCTCGGCGCGCTGACGCTTGGCGGGTTCATCGCCGGGATCATCTTCTGGGGCGGTTTCAACACGGCGCTGGAGGCCACCAACACCGAGGCGTTCTGCATTTCCTGCCACGAGATGGAAGACAACGTGTTCATGGAGATCAAGGACACCATCCACTACAGCAACCGCTCCGGCGTGCGTGCGACCTGCCCGGATTGCCATGTGCCGCACCAGTGGACCGACAAGATCGCGCGCAAGATGCAGGCCTCCAAGGAAGTCTGGGGCAAGATCTTCGGCACCATCAGCACCCGCGAGAAATTCCTCGAGAAACGCCGCGAGCTGGCCGAGCACGAATGGGCACGGCTCAAGGCGAACGACTCGCTGGAGTGCCGCAACTGCCACAACTTCGACTACATGGACTTCACCCGGCAGGGCAAGCGCGCAGCGGAGTTCCACTCCACCGCCCTGGCCAGCGGCGAGGCGACCTGCATCGACTGCCACAAAGGCGTCGCCCATAAACTGCCGGACATGCGAGGGGTGCCGGGCTGGTAACCGGCAGATCGGCGCAAAAAAAAACCTGGCTCAGGCCAGGTTTTTTCATATCCGGAAAAGCTTAGGCCTTCGGCAGCGTCACGCCGCGCTGGCCCTGGTACTTGCCGCCGCGGTCGCGGTAGGACACCTCGCACTCCTCATCCGATTCGAGGAACAGCATCTGCGCCACACCCTCGTTGGCGTAGATCTTCGCCGGCAGCGTGGTGGTGTTGGAGAACTCCAGCGTCACATGCCCTTCCCACTCCGGTTCCAGCGGCGTCACGTTGACGATGATGCCGCAGCGCGCATAGGTGCTCTTGCCCAGGCAGATGGTCAGCACGTTGCGTGGAATGCGGAAGTACTCGACGGTGCGGGCCAGCGCGAAGGAGTTCGGCGGGATAATGCAGACGTCGCTCTTGATATCGACGAAGCTCTTCTCGTCGAAATTCTTCGGGTCCACCGTTGCCGAGTTGATATTGGTGAAGACCTTGAATTCGTCAGCGCAGCGCACATCGTAACCGTAGCTGGAGACACCGTAGGAGATCAGCCGGTCATTGCCTTCATTGCGCACCTGGCGCTCGACGAAAGGCTCGATCATGCCGTGTTCCTGGGCCATGCGGCGAATCCACTTGTCCGATTTGATGCTCATGGCTGGCGTCCTGAATAGGTTAATGGGCCTGCGAAGAGGCGCATCTTACCGAGCCTGGCGCGGGTGTTCAAAGCCTGGCTACTGGCGCGCCGCAACGGCCGTCACAGCCAGCAGCAGCCACTCGGCGAAGAAATCCAAAATAAAGCTCGCTTTGCTCCAGAAAAACGGTATTGTTACTGGGCTGCTGCTGCATGTGTCACCGTGAATCGCTACATGTTTAGATTTCGATCCAAATATCGATACGACTCCTATCTCCTTGCACACAGTGATGTTCGGGCCTTTTAGCCCGCACTTTATTCTTCAAAACTTGGTTCAAGGAGACATCAAATGTCCAATCGCCAAACCGGTACCGTTAAGTGGTTCAACGATGAGAAAGGCTTCGGCTTCATCACTCCGCAATCCGGTGACGACCTCTTCGTACACTTCCGTGCCATTCAGGGTGACGGCTTCAAGAGCCTGAAAGAAGGCCAGCAAGTCTCCTTCGTCGCTACCCGCGGCCAGAAAGGCATGCAAGCTGAGGAAGTTCAGGTTATCTAACCTGAAGCTTCTCTGAAAAAGCCCCGCTTCGGCGGGGCTTTTTTGTGCCTGCGATTTCCTTCAGCCTGCGGACGGCGAGCTGACGCCGCCCGCAGGCTGTCGACTCAATCCTCGGACACCACGATCTTCGGCATCGACTGGGCGATGATCTGCCCACTCTGGGCGATGCGAGCGCCGACGGTACGCGCCATCTGCTGATAGATCATGGCGATCTGGCTGTCCGGATCGGCAATGGTGGTCGGCTTGCCGGCATCCGACTGGCTGCGGATCGCCATCGACAGCGGCAGCGAGGCCAGCAGATCGACGTTGTACTGCGAAGCCAGCTCCTCGCCGCCACCCTCGCCAAACAGGTGTTCGGCATGACCGCAGTTGGAGCAGATGTGGATGGCCATGTTTTCCACCACGCCCAGCACCGGGATATTGACCTTGCGGAACATCTCCACGCCTTTCTTGGCATCCAGCAGAGCCAGGTCCTGTGGCGTGGTGACGATCACCGCGCCGGTCACCGGGACCTTCTGCGCCAGCGTCAGCTGGATATCCCCGGTGCCCGGCGGCATGTCCACCACCAGGTAGTCGAGATCGTTCCACTCGGTCTGGGTGATCAGCTGCAGCAGCGCACCGGACACCATGGGCCCGCGCCAGACCATCGGCGTCTTGTCATCGGCGAGGAAGGCCATCGACATGACCTGCACGCCATGCGCCTGCAATGGAATGAACGCCTTGCCGTCACGGATCTCCGGCCGGGTGCCCTCGGCGATGCCAAACATGATGCCCTGGCTCGGCCCGTAGATGTCGGCATCCAGCACGCCGACCCGCGCCCCCTCACGGGCCAGCGCCAGCGCCAGATTAGCCGCCGTGGTGGACTTGCCGACGCCACCCTTTCCGGACGCCACCGCGATGATGTTCTTCACATTGGCCAGTGCCGGCACCTGATCCTGCGCCTTGTGCGCACGGATCACGCAGTCCACCTGCACATCGGCACGGTTGACGCCCTCGAGCCCTTCAATGGCCATCGCCAGCATCTGCGCCCAACCGCTGCGAAACAGCCCGGCGGCGTAGCCCAGCTCCAGCTGCACGCTGACCCGGTCGCCCTGGATGTCAATTGAACGCACACAGCCGGCGCTCACCGGATCCTGATTCAGATGGGGGTCGGTGTACTGGCGCAGTACGGTTTCCACAGCTTCGCGGGTGACGGACATGGTTACTCCTGGAAAGACCGAGCAAATCAGACAGGCATCTTACCCTGCCCTGTAGTTCCGAGCCCACCGACGACCGGGACTACGGCCAACCTTGGCCACGCGGGTGAAAAAACCGTGGCAGAGCTATATAGTTGCAGACTTTCTTTCGCCATTCCGACTGCCGAGTCCCCATGTCCGAAGCCCGCCAGATCCTTGTTACCAGCGCCCTGCCCTACGCCAACGGTTCGATCCACCTCGGCCACATGCTCGAGTACATCCAGACCGACATGTGGGTACGCTTCCAGAAGCTGCGCGGCAACCAGTGCATCTATGTCTGCGCCGACGACGCCCATGGCTCGGCGATCATGCTGCGGGCGGAAAAGGAAGGCATCACCCCCGAACAGCTGATCGCCAACGTCCAGGCCGAGCACAGCGCCGATTTCGCCGACTTCCTTGTCAATTTCGACAACTTCCATAGCACCCACTCGCCAGAGAACCGCGAACTGGCCGAGCTGATCTACACCCGCCTGCGCGATGCCGGGCACATTGCCACCCGCTCGGTGACCCAGTATTTCGATCCCGAGAAGGGCATGTTCCTCGCCGACCGCTTCATCAAGGGCACCTGCCCCCGCTGCGCGGCCGAAGATCAGTACGGCGACAATTGCGAAAAATGCGGCGCCACCTACGAGCCCACCGAGCTGAAGGATCCACGCTCGGCAATCTCCGGCGCCACCCCGGTGCTCAAGGATTCCAAGCATTTCTTCTTCAAGCTGCCCGACTTCGAGGCGATGCTAAAGGAGTGGACCCGCGGCGGCGCGCTGCAGGAATCGGTAGCCAACAAGATCGCCGAATGGCTCGACGGTGGCCTGCAGGAATGGGATATCTCCCGCGATGCGCCCTACTTCGGCTTCGAGATCCCCGGCGAGCCGGGCAAGTACTTCTACGTCTGGCTGGACGCGCCGATCGGTTACATGGCGAGCTTCCAGAACCTCTGCAAGCGCCGCCCCGAACTTTCCTTTGATGCCTTCTGGAGCAAGGAATCGAGCGCCGAGCTGTACCACTTCATCGGCAAGGACATCATCAATTTCCACACCCTGTTCTGGCCAGCCATGCTCGAAGGCGCGGGTTTCCGCAAGCCGACCGCGGTCAACGTGCACGGCTACCTGACGGTGAACGGGCAGAAGATGTCCAAGTCGCGCGGCACCTTCATCAAGGCGCGCACCTACCTCGATCATCTCAATCCCGAATACCTGCGCTACTACTATGCGTCCAAGCTCGGCCGTGGTGTCGACGACCTCGATCTGAACCTCGACGACTTCGTGCAGAAGGTCAACTCCGACCTGGTCGGCAAAGTGGTCAATATCGCCAGCCGCTGCGCCGGCTTCATCCACAAGGGCAACGACGGCGTGATGGTCGAGGCCAACCCAGAGCCGGAACTCTGGGCAGCCTTCCAAGCCGCCGCGCCGAGCATCGCCGACGCCTACGAGGCGCGTGATTTCGCTCGCGCCATGCGGGAGATCATGGCCCTGGCCGACCGCGCCAACGCCTGGATCGCCGACAAGGCGCCCTGGGCGCTGAACAAGGTCGAGGGCAAGCAGGCCGAGGTGCAGGAAATCTGCGCCTTGGGCGTCAACCTGTTCCGCCAGCTGGTGATCTTCCTCAAGCCCGTGCTGCCGAACCTGGCGGCCGCTGCCGAGCAGTTCCTCAACGTAGCGCCGCTGAGCTGGGACGACCATGCCACGCTGCTGGCCAACCACAAGCTCAACGCCTTTACCCCGCTGATGACCCGCATCGAGCCGGCAAAGATCGACGCCATGATCGAAGCCTCCAAGGAAGACCTGGCCGCCAGCGAAGCCACTAGTCCAGCTGGCAACGGCGAACTGGCCAAGGCACCGTTGGCCGCCGAGATCAACTTTGACACCTTTGCCGCGGTGGACCTGCGTATCGCCCTGATCGAGAAGGCCGAGTTCGTCGAAGGCGCGGACAAGCTGCTGCGCCTGACCCTGAATATCGGCGATGCCACGCGCAATGTCTTTTCCGGCATCAAGAGCGCCTATCCCGATCCGAGCAAGCTCGAAGGCCGGCTGACCCTGTATGTCGCCAATCTGGCGCCGCGCAAGATGAAGTTCGGCATGTCCGAGGGCATGGTGCTGGCGGCAGGCCCTGGCGGCAGCGAGATCTATCTGCTCAGCCCGGATAACGGCGCCAAGCCCGGCCAGCGCGTCATGTAACCCGGCTTCGCGTGCCGGCCCGCCGGCACGCGAAGCTCGTCGTTAAACGGAAATGCCATGAGCGAGCCTGTAGATCCGTCACGCTGCCCGCTCTGCGGCCAGCCCAACCAGTGCGCCGAGTGCAATCCCGCCGCGGACCAGCCCTGCTGGTGCTTTACCGCCACCATTCCGCAGGACACGCTCGACGGCATTCCCGCTGCCCTCAGAAACCGGGCCTGCATCTGTCCTCGCTGCGCTCGTCATGAAACCGCAGCCAAAAGCTGATGCGCCTCGATCGTTATCTCGGTAGCCGCGCACAGCTCAGCCGCCAGGACGTCCGCCGGCTGGTGAGCGATGGCCGAGCACGGGTAAACGGCGAAGTCACTCGCACCCTGGACCGGGAGGTACGCATATTCGACTGTGTCGAACTTGATGGTCAGGTTCTGCAACCGGGCAAGGTTGCCCGCTATCTGATGCTGCACAAACCCCCCGGCTGCGTCAGCGCCACCCGTGATGCCGCACATCGCACGGTGATCGACCTGATCGATGAACCGGACAAGGATGACCTGCATATCGCCGGCCGCCTCGACTTCAATACCACCGGCCTCATGCTGCTGACCAACGACGGCCAGTGGTCACGCCGCCTGACTCAACCGACCAGCCTGCAAGGCAAGGTCTATCTGGTGGAAACCGAAGACGTGATCGATCCCGGCTGCGTCGAGGCCTTCGCCCGAGGCCTGTACTTTCGCTTCGAGGATCTCACCACCCTACCGGCCGAACTGGTGCTGCTGGGCCCCCGCCGAGCCCGCCTGACCCTGCATGAAGGGCGCTACCACCAGGTCAAACGCATGTTCGGCCACTTCGGCAACAAGGTCACCGCCCTGCACCGCGAGAGCATGGGCCCACTGCTGCTGGATGCCAGCCTGTCACCCGGCTGCTACCGACCATTGACGGACAACGAGATCGCACAAATCTGACCGCCCATAGCCACCGGCCAGAAAAACCTGCCGCCACGCTTCATTTCACCCCAGCCTTCTGGTAAAAAGGCACCCCTGAGCGGGCGTCGTATAATGGCATTACCTGAGCTTCCCAAGCTCATGACGAGGGTTCGATTCCCTTCGCCCGCTCCACTTCGACTTTCCAGAGACTTCCACCGAACGCCAGGGAACGTCGTAAGTCATTGTCAGGATTGAGATTTTTACCTGATCTCAATCCACTGACATCCAGCGAAATCCACTCCCAGCCGGTTCTAACTGGTACGTTGAGCGGTACACTGGCAATACGGAGGTCCCCAAAACCGTATTGTTGCTGGAGGAGCCGGGGTTCCGTCGGGAACATGGCATCCAACTCGCTTCGCAGGAGTTGGACTCATGCTTTCAGACCTCCAGGTTCGACAGGCCAAGGTGACCGGCAAGGCGTATTCGCTTGTCGATTTCGACGGTCTCTACTTCTACATCTCCGCCACCGGCTTCAAGGCCTGGCACTTCCGCTTCACTTGGGGCGGCAAGCGCGAGCGCATGTCCTTCGGTGGCTATCCCGCGCTTTCCCTGAAAGACGCTCGCAATCTGCGCGACGAGGCCCGGGCCATGCTGGCCAAGGGCATCAACCCGCATTCGGAGCGCAAGCGCAAGCGCCACGCCATCGTCCTGGCGGGCGAGCACACCTTCCAGGCCATCTACGACAAATGGCTGGCCCACCGCAGCCTCTCTCTGGAAAATGAGGGCCGCCAAAGTACGCCCAAGCAGATCGGGCGCGTCTTCGCCAAGGACGTGTTTCCCGTATTGCGCCACCTGACCATCTACGACGTCACCCGCGCCCACCTGCTGGACATCATCGGCAGAGTGGAAAAGCGTGGCTCGCTGTCGGTGGCCGAGAAGCTGCGCACCTGGTTCAGCCAGCTATTCACCTACGCCTCGGTGGTGGTGCCCAACATGGGCGACAACCCGGCCAAGGATTTGGACGTGGTGGCGATGCCGCTGCCCCCGGTGGAGAACAATCCCTTTTTGCGCATGCCCGAGCTGCCGGCAATGCTGCAGACGTTGCGCAAGTACAGCGGTCGCCTGAATACGCAACTGGGTCTACGTCTGCTGCTGCTCACGGGCGTGCGCACCGGTGAATTGCGCTACGCCACGCCCGATCAGTTTGATCTGGAGCGCGGTCTGTGGATCATCCCGGTTGTCAGGCTCAAGCAACGCAAGCAGCTCACCAAGAAGAAGCGCCAGCGTTTCGCCGACATCCCGCCATACATCGTGCCACTGTCGTTGCAGGCACAAGAGGTCGTTCGTCATTTGCTGGGAAATCTGAAGCCAGCACAGGTGTATCTCATCCCCGGTGATTGGTGCCTGAAAAACCCTCTGAGCGAGAACACGCTCAATGGCGCGCTCAAGCGTATGGGCTATGAAGACCAACTCACTGGGCATGGCGTTCGCGCCACCATCTCGACTGCGCTCAATGAATTGGGGTATCCGCCCAAGTGGGTAGACGCCCAACTTTCGCATGCCGATCCGGATCGGATCAGCGCGACCTACAACCACGCCGAGTACGTCGAGCAACGCCGCGTCATGATGCAGGACTGGGCCGACCGGCTGGACTTGTTCGAGCAGAATCAGGTCGAAGTTGCCAGCACGCACTTGACCATCACGTTGCAGGGCCTGCCCACAATCGCCGGACAGGCGGCAGCGCAGCCGCCCGCCCTGAATCCAAACGCCCCTCAGTTGATCGTTGCGCCTGCACCCGATGCACCAGCGGTTCCAGCTTCCGTCTATCGACTTTCGGCGGTGCATCTGCCCGAGTACGCGCGACCCACGCTGTCAGAGGTGCAGCGCGAGCGCTTGCAATTGCTGGAGATATTCGAGGCATCCCACAACCTGTCGGTGGCCGATTACGCCAAGCTGGTTGGCAAGTCCCGCCGCTGGATCACTTACGAGATTCAGGCCGGCAATCTCCTGTCGATCCATCTGGGTCACCGTGGGCAGCGCGTCCCGGACTGGCAACTCGACCCCATCAAGCGCAAGCTGATTCAGGCTGTCCTGAAGCTGGTGCCGCGCGGTATCGACACCTGGCACATCTATCACGCACTGCTGCGGCCATACGATGCCCTGGGCAAGTGTCCAGTCATCGAGGCCGTCGATCCGACCAACCTGCATCTTGCAGCTCGACTGGTCGCCGCACATGCCATAGAAACCGATGAGCTTGCAGAGCAATCGGAGGCGTCTCCGGTGCTGGCCAGGCAGACTGTAGAGCGCCTGGTAAAAACGGCAATGTTGGTTGATATGCCCGAAGATCCCGTCGCCCGTTGAGCTGAGGCCGGGCGGCAGCACCGTCCGGTCAAGGTCAAAGGAGGGAACGTCGATCGCTTCGCATGGCCGCCCATCCGTCTTCTGCGCGGCCAACTCGCAATTTCCACGTTTTGGCAGGCAGCGTTTAGCGTCGGATCAGCGCTCGGCAGTCACCATGGGCGACTTCTCTGTGATGCTATCTCGCTATATCAGTATCCAGATCGGATATGACGCCAGCAGATTTCCGTTGCCAATCCCAAGCCCCGAGCAATAGATTCCGACCGCTCGCCGCTTTTTGAAACCGCTGGCGTATCAGACCATACCGATACGGTTTTGCGGGAGCCGCAACTTCTCACGATCCTGATAGCGCAAGCGTCACTGTCGAGCCGCGACGGACGCTCGATTTTCTTGTGCTCGATGGATTTTTGCACATCGAGCACACAACGCCTACTCGTTGCGCGAACTGATCAGAAGTAATCAAAAGCGGGCGTCATCACTCGCGTCTTGCGCGGACAACAGGCCGACCATGAGGACGGCTGCAAAAGCAGTCGGCCCTGTAGTTCTTCTCCTGGAAGGAGACGGAGCATGCACGAGAACAAAAATGATGCACCAACATCAAAGGTGTTCTACCGCCCGCTCGAAGCATCCATCCGCTGGGCCGGACTGCTGCGATACGAGCAGGTGATCCTGGCTTCGGTCTCGTCGCCTATGAATCTGCCGCAGTCGCTGGACTGCCCACGTTTGGGCGAACTGCGGCTGTACACCGACCGCATCTATGACGGCATCCTCAACGGGGAACTGCCCTTCGGGCAGCACGGCATCACGACGCGCGACACCGCGTTGATCGAATCGCCTGATCTGACGGTACGCCATGTCGATCTGAAGTGCTGGATGCGCCAGCACTACCCCGAGCAGCGGCCCGGCTTTCTCTTCTCCCGCGGCGAGCGCATCACCCATCCCTTCATCTCTCTGGAAACAGGGCAAGCCATGCTGGTCGAACGCCAGGCTTTGAAATCCGTCCTGGAACAGACCAAACGTCAGCTTCGCGAGTTGCAGGACAAGCATGACGCGCTGCTCAAGCAGCCCACGGTGATTCCGGCATGCGCGCAGTGTCCGATCAGTGATCGAGCCGAGGCCACCTACCTGAACATCGTTGGCGGCCTGTTGGAGCTGATGCTCGGCCAGTCGCCATCGGGCACGCCGTACTCCAGCTTCAAGACGCAGGAGGCCGTGGTCAGCGCGCTGGTCGCCCATCACAGCGGCGCCATGGGTATCGCGGAGCGGACATTGAACGGCAAGTTCGCCACCGCCAGGCGCCGGTTGCGTAGCGCCTCCCGCTGAGATTTGCCAGCTTGTATGTGCAGTCGCGGAGATTGCATTTGCAATGTCTTTTCGCTGCCGTGTCTATTGAATAGAGGTCACGCCAACAAACGCCACTGAGCGTTCAGGAGTGACCGCCATGTCGCAAACACCTGTACTGCCGCCAAACGAGCGCCGCATCCTGCGCCTGGAAGAAGTCGAAGCGAAATCCGGTTTCAAGCGCGCCCACATCTACAACCTGATGAAGAAACGCCAGTTCCCGCAGGCGCTGCGTCTGGGCGTGCGCGCCGTGGGCTGGGACTCCATCGAAATCGATCAGTGGATCGACGAGCGCGTCAACAACAGGGCCTGACCCGTTCTCCCGCGGACTTTCCATCCTGACACGGAGAACGCCATGCAGGTCGTATCCATCATTTCAACCAAAGGCGGGGTCGGCAAGACCACCACGGCCGCAAACCTGGGCGGTCTCGCTGCGGACGCCGGGCTGCGCGTGCTGTTGCTCGATCTTGATGTGCAGCCCACCTTGTCCTCCTACTACGAGCTGGCCCATCGTGCGCCGGGCGGTATCTATGAATTGCTGGCCTTCAACGAGCGTGACCTTGGCCAGCTTGTGTCCCGCACGATCATCGCGGGCCTGGACTTGGTGCTCTCCAACGACCACCGAGGCGAACTGAACACTTTGCTGCTGCACGCGCCAGACGGGCGACTGCGGCTGCGGCACCTGCTGCCGATACTGAACCCCCTCTACGACCTGGTGCTGATCGACACCCAGGGCGCGCGCTCGGTGCTGCTGGAGATGGCGGTGCTGGCCTCCGACCTCGCGCTGTCGCCAGTGACCCCGGAAATCCTCGCCGCCCGCGAACTGCGGCGCGGCACCATGCAGTTGCTGGCGGACATTGCGCCGTACCGGCAGCTGGGTATCGAGCCGCCGCCGCTGCACCTGCTCATCAACCGCGTCCATCCGGTGTCCGCCAACGCCCGTCTGATCCAGCAGGCGCTGCGCGATCTGTTCCAGGGCCACACCGGCATTCGGGTTCTGGCCACCGACGTGCCGGCCATTGAGGCTTATCCGCGTGCCGCGACGCGCGGTCTGCCGGTGCATCGGGTCGAGTACCGCCAGCCAGTGGGCAGAGTCGCTCCCGCCGCGCTCGCCACCATGCGCGATCTTGCCGGCGAATTGCTCCCGCAGTGGCAGGATCGATTTGCCGCAGTGTCCGGCCGTCCGCCACAGCCTCTTGATACCAGGAGGCCCCATGGCCAACGCACATGAACTGGCCCGAGGCCACAGCCGGCTGCGCGCCCTGATCGAGTTCGCCGTCGGCGAAGGCTGGCACGTCAAGCGCACGGCGGGCGGTCACCTCAAGTTCACCAAGGCAGGCTGCGCCGCGATCTACACCAGTTCGACGGCCAGCGATCACCGGGCAGCCCTCAACGCCCGTGCGCAGATCCGTCGTGCCGAGCGCGAGACCCGATCCCAAGCGCAGGGAGGCGGCCATGACTGAGATCACCTCCCAGCAGATGGCCGGCAAACTGCTTGCGTCCGGGTTCGAGCGCAGCGGCCCGTCAGCAACGACCTTGAGCGACCCGATCGCCGACACGCCCATGGTCGTGACGCTCGACCAGTTGCACCCCTACGACCACGACCCGCGCAAGAAGCGCAATCCGGTGTACGAGGAAATCAAGGCATCCATCCGCGAGCGTGGCCTGGACGCGGCTCCGGCCATCACCCGGCGGCCCGGCGACGATCACTACATCATCCGCAATGGCGGCAACACGCGACTGGCAATCCTGCGCGAACTCTGGTCGGAGACCAAGGACGAACGCTTTTTTCGGGTCTCATGCCTGTTCCGCCCGTGGCCCGAGCGTGGTGAGATCGTCGCGCTCACCGGGCATCTTGCGGAAAACGAACTGCGCGGTGGCCTCACCTTCATCGAGCGCGCTTTGGGCGTCGAGAAAGCGCGCGAGTTCTACGAACTGGAAATCCGCTCCACCCTGAGCCAGTCCGAGCTGGCTCGCCGCCTGGCCGCCGACGGATACCCCGTGCAGCAATCGCACATCAGCCGGATGGCCGACGCCGTACGCTACCTGCTGCCCGCAATCCCGACCGTGCTCTACGCCGGCCTGGGGCGTCACCAGGTCGAGCGGTTGTCGGTCATCCGCAAGGCCTGCGAGCGCACCTGGGAGCATTACGCCAAAGGCCGCTCACTGGTTCAGGACTTCGACGAGTTCTTTCAGGAAGTGCTGTCGCAATTCGATGTCCAGGCCGACGAGTTCTCTACGCAGCGCGTACAGGACGAGCTGATCGGCCAGATGGCCGAATTGCTGGACGTCGATTACGACGTGCTCGCTCTGGACATGACCGAATCCGAGAGCCGCCAGCGTGCCTTGGTCAGCGAGCCGACGCCGCCCTCGACACCGCCTGCCTTGCCAGAGCCAGAGGCCATCGCGCGCCCACCTGTCGATACCGCGCCACCCGCCGCGAAGCCTGCGGCAACGCCATCAACGGGCAAAAGCGACACGGATGGCAGCCTGCTTCAAGAGCACATCGTCTCCCCGGCGCCGACAACCGAACGGCTTGAGTCCATCCAGCGCATGGTCGCCGACCAGTTGGGCGATGCACTGCCGCGCGACTTCTCGGCGAACGTCTTGCAGTCCATCCCGGTGCAGGCTGGCGGGCTCTATCCGATCTCGGATGTCTGGTACATCGCCCCCGGCCTGGACACACCCGAGCACCTGCGCATCCACGTCGCGCAGTTCGCCCGCGAGATTGCGGTCGAGGCAGACCTGGGCGAGTGCATCGATGACCGCCCAGACGGTATCGGCTTCGCCTGCCGTGCCCATACCTCAAGCCTGGCGCCAAAGGGCCGTGCCGTCCATACGCTGTTGGCTTGCCTGGCCGGTCAGCAGCCCGCCGACGTCGGTCTGGACAACGGGCAAGTCGTCATCGACCTGCCGGCGCTGCTGTACGGCCAGGGCGACGTAACCCGAAGATTGAGCGACACCGCGCTGGTCAAGCTGTTCCGCCTGCTGCGACTGGCCCGCCGCCTGCTCGATCTCGAAGCCGGCGCTGCGGACTCTGGAACCTAAGCGCGGGAGGCCAGCATGTCCACAGCACACCCACTCAACCAGGCTGTCATCGCCCAGGCCCTCTATGACCTGCGCAATGGGCAACTGCGCCGCTGCAAGCTGATGGGGTTTGGCGAGGCAGAGCTGGACGCCCTCAAGCATCCCGCGCTGATCAGCGTGCTGGCCAACGCCAACGTCTCCTGGTGCTCAGTGACGGTCAACCGCGAAGTGCTGCGGCGGCTGCTCCAGCAGGCGCAGGATGTGGAGAAGGAAATCGCCACAGTCGATCGCATGCTCAGGCTGGGCGCGAGCACGGAGATGGTCAGCAAGTTCTATGGCTTGACGCATCAGGAAGTGGCTCTTCGCCGTGAAATCCTTGGTCTGCCCAAACGGAAGGGTCGGCACCCCGTGCTGGACGAGGAGCAGGACACGGAGCTGTGGCGGCAATGGAAGGCCGTGACCAACAGCAGGACCGTCGATCTCGAAGACGAAACTTCCATCCTCGATGCCGCCATGGACTTGGCCGAAGGCATGTCGCTGCCTCTGTCGGTGGTCTGGGCCTCGATCAAGAGCTGGGTCGATCAGGGACTGGCTTGAGTCATGGCCGTGGACGACACCGCACCACGAGCCCTACGCCAAGGCCCCATCGCACTCGCAGAGCTGTTCGATGCTGCGCTAAAAGACCTTGTGCCCAAGCCCGCCCCCAGCGCACCTGCGTCTACACCGGCACAGTCGCCCACGCCCACCTCCGGCGATGCTTTCCTGTTCAGTGGCAACCGGCACGAGACGGTGCCACGCAAGTTGTTCCTCGACCGTCGCTTGACGCCGCTGGAACGAAACGCCTGGCAAGTGTTCCGGCTGATGCTCAACGACGATGGCGTAACCGCATTTCCCACCTACGAGCAGTTGCGGCCCTGGCTGGCGTCCATGCCCTGCGCAGGCCAGGCCTCGCATGAAACCGTGGCACGGGCGCTGACACTGATGCGCCTGACTCGCTGGCTGAGCCTGGTTCGGCGACGGCGTGACCCCAAAACCGGCCGCATCCTCGGCAATCTGTACGTGCTGCACGACGAACCCTTGACACCGTTCGAGGCCATGCAGCTCGACCCGGACTACCTGCAACTCGTCAGCCAGGCGCTCGGCCATTCTGCCAAGGCCGTGCAGATCGTGGGCCTGCACACGCTCAAGGAAATCGGTGAAGACCCATTACTGGCCGGACGCACCCTCCCGTCACGGTTGCAGGTGATGGCCGAACGTCTCGCCAAGCAGGACCTCACGGCCAGCGATAGTTATCCACAGGAAGACGCCATTCACGACTCCGAAGAAGGGGCTCCGAGCCTTCTTCGGAATGGCGAACGCCCCTCTACGGATTCCGAAGCAGGGTCGAAACCCGCGCCAGACGTCTCTCTTCGGAATCCGAAGCAGGCCCGTACAGTACGTAGTAGTTGTATTAATGAAATACGTACTACTGCGCAGGCGCGCGCGCTGGGCGATCTGCAATGGCCCAAGCGCTTTGCGCAACTGAAGGCGGAACAGCAGGCGGGTGCCAAGGTGGCATTGCAGCAGGTTGATGCCTCGCTGAGGCAGGACGTGCTGGACGAATGGGCCGCGCGTTGTAGCAACCACGGCATCCGCAATCCCGCAGGGTATCTGTTCGGCATCATCCAGCGGGCCATCCACGGTGAGTTCAATGCCTGGGCAAAGAAAGACCCGCCACCGGCACCCACTCAACCAAACGAACGGCCACCACCCGCACCGCCGGCCCAAACGCAGGGTAAGCCGGTGCCACCAGAAGTCGCCAGGCAGCACATCGAGCGGCTTCGAGATCTGCTCGCCAGCAAGTGAGCAGGCTGGCAAGGCGGTGAAGTGGATGCCCATGGATGCCAGTAGAGCTATCCCCTGGGATAGTTCCACCGTTGGGGCGGATACCGTGCAGTCGCAAGCTTGGCCTCGAACATCTGCCGCAGTATCGGCGTTGTCCCCCCCGATCCCGACCTGCAGCGTTCGTTGGCGCTCCATGGAGCTATCCCCAGGGGATAGCTCGCGCCGCAGGCGGCCACCACGCGCTGAACCGGGGTCTGGCAGGTTTCGGTTTGTTGACTGACGGCCTTCCGCTTCCTGCCGAAGCTGACCGCTCCTTTCCACACAACGAGCGGACACCATGGCAACCAATGAACCTCTGCAACTGAATCTCGGCTCCCTGCGCAGCGCGATGTCGCTGACGCTTCACACCCACCACGCCTCGCGCATCTGGCATGGCCGTGCCGCTGCCGAGGGGCGACCGGGCATCGTCGGCCTGAACGGCTACATCGCCCAAATGAACAAGATGCGGCGTGGTTCGGAGCAGGACGACCCGTACTCGGATTGGTGGATGCTGCGCATCGAGGTCAAGCTCGACCAGACCAAGACCACGCTGCAATCGCTGCGCGAGCAGGTGGATCAGGCGCTGGCGAGCGTGCCGCCGGCACTAAGCCTGGGCGAAAACCTCAACGTTCAGCCCGTCAAGTTGCCGCTGTTCGTCAATGCGCAGCTCGGCTTTGCCGCCGTCTATCTGCTGGCCGACTACGACGACATCGCCCGCAAACTGATTCTCGCCCACCACACGGCGCTCATCGACCGCAGCACCTTGGAGCGCTGGCTCAACGAGGGTGCCCATGCACTGCGCAGCCTGTTCTCGCTGGCCCAGCAATACCGCTATTCGGGCTGTACACGCGACGACTTCGTATCAAAGAACGCCGCAGCACGGGCGGCGTTGGAGAAATTCGGCGAACTGCCGGAGGACGTGCTGGAAGGCACGCGCCGCTCGAAGTTCGCACCGCCCATCGTGCGCCGTGGCCTGCAACAGCGTGTCGAGAGTCCTGCTGCAGCGCCTGACCCCAACGACGAGCCCGCCACTGGCGCAGCACCCGAAATCAGCGCCGACGAGGACGAGGACGAGCAGGCATGAGCGATCCGAACCGCGAACCCCGCTACTTCCAGGGCCTGCAACAGGCAGCCTTCATGAAGCTGGAACACGCTGCCTCTCTAAAAGGCCTTTTAAAGCCTTTTAAGGGTAAGGGGGATCTTGAGACCTGGGCCAGTCAGTGTTTCGCCATGCGCGACGAGTTGATTGACATGGCGCAGCGGCAGGTGCTGCAACAGGCAGTCGGGCATCCCTTCCACCTACTGCCCGTGGAGTTGGCCCAGCAGACCACGGGCGCAGGCACGGCGTTTTTGCGCTGGCGCAAGCACGACCGCTCAGCCATGGGCGTAGCCCTGTGGCAGGAATTGATGGCGAGCACCGGCACGCCGGTCAACCTGCTGGCCGAGCTGCACGCGATCGAGCTTCAACGCATCACGCTGAACATGCAGATCAGCCTGTTGCACACCTTGGGCAGGCAGGCCCAGGAGTGCGCCAGCAAGGCCGCCAAGGCGGAGGACGCCTACCTGCGACGGCTCAAGTCCATCCCACCTGGAGTGCGTGATCGGTGATGGCATCGGACACCCCAGTACGCGCCCGACGCCGACGCGGCACGGGTATTTCAACCACCATGGAGATTGCAACATGAGCACGCATTTTTGGGGTGAAGGCAACATTGGCTCACCGCCCGAGTACCGGGAGTTCCCCAACGGCAACGACGAGCCGCGGCGCTTGCTGCGGCTGAACGTGTACTTCGACAACCCCGTTCCCACCAAAGGCGGCGACTTCGAGGATCGCGGCGGTTTCTGGGCACCGGTGGAAATCTGGCACCGTGACGTCGCACACTGGAAGGATCTGTACCAGAAAGGCATGCGCGTGCTGGTCGTCGGACGCATGGAGCGCGAACCCTGGACGGACAATGAGGATCAGCCGCGCGAAACCTGGCAGATCAACGCGCGCAGCGTCGGCATCCTGCCGTTTCGCATCGAGTCCGTGACCCTCAGCCCGAAGCCGCAGGATGCGGAGGCAAAGTCCCAGGCCGCCCAGGAACCGGCTGCGCCAAAAGAGCCGCGGCGTAGGAAGTGACCCGGTATGAGCCGGCCACTGTTCGCCGCTCCATGCACCCGCGAGCTATCCCCAGGGGATAGCTCCATCAACGTCCACCGGCTTCCACGCGCTCCCGAAAATCGCGGCTCCCGGCCCGCACCCCCCGGCTGCACGCCATCTCCACCCCAGCCATTCCATCCCGTGAAAGAGGTCGCCACCGCTCGCGACTTGTTTGCTGCTGCCCTTGGCGGTGCTCGGCATCCTCGATTCCAGCAACTCAATGAACCACGGAAATCGGATGGACGGACATGCGGCTGTTCTTGTGCGAGAAGCCCTCCCAGGGCAAGGATATTGGCCGGATTCTCGGCGCGACGCAGCGCGGTGAAGGCTGCCTCAGCGGCTCCGGCGTCACGATTACCTGGTGCATCGGCCATCTCGTAGAAGCGGCAGCACCCGAAGTCTATGACGCGGCGCTCAAGCGCTGGTCACTGGAGCAGTTGCCCATCATTCCCCAGCAGTGGCGGGTCGAGGTCAAACCCAAGACCGCCACGCAATTCAAGGTCGTCAAGGCGCTTCTGGCGAAGGCGACCCATCTCGTCATCGCCACCGATGCCGACCGCGAGGGCGAGCTGATCGCCCGCGAGATCATCGACCTGTGCGGCTACCGTGGTCCCATCGAGCGCTTGTGGCTGTCGGCGCTCAACGATGCGTCGATCCGCACCGCGCTCGGCAAGCTGCGACCGTCGTCCGATACGCTGCCGATGTATTACTCGGCGCTGGCGCGTTCGCGGGCAGACTGGCTCGTGGGCATGAACCTCAGCCGTCTTTTCACGCTGCTCGGGCGGCAGGCGGGCTACGACGGCGTGCTGTCGGTCGGACGTGTCCAGACCCCGACCCTGAAGCTGGTCGTTGATCGCGACCGCGAAATCGCGGCTTTCAAGTCGGCGCCGTTCTGGGCCATCGACGTGTCTCTGTCCACAGAGGGTCAGGCTTTCTCCGCGCAGTGGGTTGCGCCCGACGGCTGCACCGACGACGCCGGTCGTTGCCTGCAACAGCCGGTCGCCCAGCAGGCGGCGCTGCAGATTCGCGTCGCGGACAACACCCAGGTGGTGTCGGTCGAGACCGAGCGCGTGCGCGAAGGCCCGCCACTGTTGTTCGACCTGAGCACCTTGCAGGAGGTCTGTTCCAAGCAGCTCGGGCTGGACGTGCAGGAGACATTGCAGATCGCCCAGGCCCTGTACGAGACGCACAAGGCCACGACCTACCCGCGCTCGGACTCCGGCTATCTGCCCGAAAGCATGTTCGCCGAGGTGCCCGCCGTCCTGGACAGCCTGCTCAAGACCGATCCGTCGCTGCGCCCGATCATGAGCCAGCTCGACCGCTCCCAGCGTTCGCGTGCATGGAACGACGGCAAGGTCACGGCGCACCACGGCATCATTCCGACGCTCGAACCCGCGAACCTCTCTCCTCTGAGCGAGAAGGAACTGGCGGTGTACCGGCTGATCCGGGCGCATTACCTGGCGCAGTTCCTCCCGCACCACGAGTTCGACCGTACCGTGGCTGAGTTTTCCTGCGGCCAGCAGATGCTGGTGGCCACCGGTAAACAGGTGGTCGTCAAAGGCTGGCGTCTGGTGCTGGCCGAACCGCAAGCGGATGAGGACGGCGACGACGCGGCGCGCAGCCAGGTGCTGCCCCCGCTGCGTGGGGGCCTGGCGTGCCAGGTGGCTGAGGTCGAGATCAAGGCGCTCAAGACGATGCCGCCCAAGCCCTACACCCAGGGCGAACTGGTCAAGTCGATGAAGGGCATTGCGCGCTTCGTGACCGACCCGCGCCTGAAGCAGAAGCTCAAAGACACGACGGGCATCGGCACCGAGGCGACGCGGGCCAACATCATCAGCGTGCTGATCGCCCGTGGCTACATCGTGAAGAAGGGGCGCTCCATTCGCGCATCGGATGCGGCGTTCACGCTGATCGACGCCGTGCCTGCGGCGATTGCAGACCCTGGCACGACGGCAGTGTGGGAGCAGGCGCTCGACATGATCGAGGCCGGACAGCTCACCCTGGACGTATTCCTCAGCAAGCAGGCCGCCTGGATTTCTCAGTTGATCGCGCAGTACGGCTGCGTGTCCCTGTCCATCAAGCTTCCCCATGGGCCAGCATGCCCGCAGTGCGGCGCAGCGACGCGCCAGCGCACCGGCAAGAGCGGCCCATTCTGGTCGTGCAGTCGCTACCCAGACTGCAAAGGCACGCTGCCGGTCGAATCCGGTACGCCCAAGCGTGGCGCTTCGCGCTCGCGTAGCAGCGGTCGCAAAGGCGCCTGACCGACTCCGTTTCCCGTGGGCCGCACCCTGTTTCAAAGGCGTGGCCCGTGTCCCGCACGCCCCTGCGGGTCGCCCAGCGCGTAACGCCTTCTTGTCCGTGTGCGCGTCCCGTCCAGCCGTCCCCGGCTGCGGGACCTGAAGGTATCTTTTCCGCGAACCGTCTCCCGCGTGTTCTGCTGGTCTGTGTTTCTCCCGCCCACTGCGAAGGGTCCCCCGATGGCTTGCCAGGCAGCGCGAGCCACCCGGAGACCCTTTGTGGTCAGCGGTATTCGGTGCCGGCGCCCACCGGCGCAAAAACGGGCTCCCTTTGTGCGCGGATGTGCGCCAGACGATGCCGGCCCCAGCCACGACATGGGCCGGGTGTGATTGCTGATGAGCAGACGGTTCTAGCGACGACCGGGCCTGCAACAGCCCACGGGTGGTTATTTCCTCCCGAGCCGAAGGTCAGCGAGCCTTCGGCTCCTTTATCTCGTCGATCAACGTTCCGAGCCAATGGCCGGCCACAGCAACAGGAAACCGACGCATGCAACAACCGGAGAAAGTACGAGCCGCATTCGAGCGCGACCTTGGCAACAAGGTGCTGTTCATCAAGGGCGGCAAGCTGCTGTTTATCGATGGCATCAACCTCAAGGCCATCGCCGACCGTAAGGCGTATTTCGCTTCGCTGCGTGCGCGGCAGGAGCAGCCCATTGTGGTCCTGGCCGAACTGGGACAGGACGAGGCATTCGCCCTGTGGAAGCAGCATGTCCTGGGCGACGCGCCCGAGTGAGCCAACGCACCCGCGCACCACCCTGACAACCCGCACTCGATGCGGGTTTTCTGTCTCTGCGCCGATCAATCCGGGCTGGGCCGAATGCCGTTTTGCAACTGACGCAGCGCGGCCCCCGCATGAAGCTGCCCGCATGTTCGCTGATTCGTCAGCACATGCCAGCAGCCATGGGTTCCAGGCTGCCGCGGGTTCTTCCCGCGTAACCCGCCAGTCCGTATCGCATCAAGTCTGCGGACGCGCGTCCCCGTGACGCCGATGCTTTTTATCCACCGCGTGCGGGAGCTGCCATCCCGTGAGGGACAAGGCCTCGCTTTTCCAAGGAACCTACCCATGTCCCACAAAGCCTCTTTCGGCCAGTTGGCCTTGACCTATTGCGGCAAGTTCCTGCCGCTCGAAGTCCTGCAAAGCGCCGCCGGCCACTACATCGGCACGCGCGATACCGAAGGTCCCGTTTCGCGGGAATCGCACGAGTACTTCCGCAGCCATGCGGCGGCTCAACGTGCCCTCGAAAGAGGCGGCTGGTCCCAGCTCGCCATTCCCTGATCCAACTGGAGGAATCACGCCATGAATCAACTGCTGCCGCAGGAAGTCGTCGATCAGATCATGCGGGAAGAGCAGCATTTCGCTGCCGAGCCCCAAGCCTTCTTCGAGGCCTGGAAGCGTGGTGCCGAGATCGCTGGCCCCGAATGGTTCGGCGACGGCACCCGTGACGGCCTCAACCAGGCCAAAAGCAAGTGGGATCTGCGTCCCAACATGCTGCGGCTCAACGATGCCCTCGGTGTCCTGAGCAGCGGGCAACGCATGTTTCTGTCCGCCATGGTCAGCTTCTACAACGCGCACGAGGGCGGTGCCATGCTCAAACGCTGCCATTTCCACGGGCTGTCGGATTTCGACGGTCTCGACCTGGAACGCCGCCAGGTCATTGCCGACTTGATGCTGAACTACAGCGGCTGGTGAGCCCGTTTCTGGCACACCCCCGTCTTTTCGTTCCCCACGAGGGACATGCACCTACACGGTCATGTCCCTCGATTTCCTTTCCGTTGCCCAGCGTAAGGCGGCTGAATCAAAGCCAACGATCACCTCTGCCTGACGCATTTTCCCCTTTCAACCCACCGGGTCCAATTCCCGGTGGCGGGAATTGGCTCCATTATTCAATCTGGAGCGTCCCCATGTCTCAGAATCCCAATCCCTTTGTTCGCGGCTACTGGAATTTGAAAATCGTCCGCACGCTGTCCATCAGCTACGAGGACGGAAGCCCGCCTGTCTGGCGAAATATCCACCCGAGCCAGCAACACCTGTCCGACCAGGAACTGATTTCATCGTCCTGCATCGTCATCAGCGATTTCGCGGTGGTCACGAACGGCTCTGAACCTGTGAGTGCCGAGGTACTGGCCGAATGCGATGCCGATGAAGGTGTTAACGGCGAAGGCGTGATCGGTGCCGTGGTCTATGCCATTCATGGCGAGGACTTCGACGGTCGCCTGATCCACGTTGGTGACAGCTATTCGGTCGAGGCCGCGCGGGAAGTTGTGCGGCGCCTGAGTTTCGAGACCGGCTACTACAGCCGATGCTGGGAGATCAGCAGCGCACACATCAGCCCGGAAACCGGCCAGTACCTCGCCAATCTGGCGGACCTTGCCACGCCGGAGGCCTTTTTGTTCATCGCCTTTCGGGTTCCGTACAGCCCGGCGATCGGCGTCAAGCTGATCTCCACGCCCTGGACGGACAAGAACCTGGAGTACGCCGATGGCATCACCGCCGAGCAGCTTCGGCAGGAGCACCGCAGCAAGGGCATGCCCGACGACCTGGCGAACATCCTGGAACTGGCTGGCCAGGCCGATGTGCGCATCCTCATCCTCGACGCTGACGCGCCCGTGTTGCTGGGCCTGCCGCTGGCCGAGTCCTAGCAAACACACCACGCGCCCACCTTCCTCTTTGCCCTCCATGCCAGCCTGTCTCCTTTCTGGGAGCCAGGCTGGTCCAATTCCATAGGAGCACTTTATGTTCCCCGACCTCATCTCGCCCGCACGCGACTTCGAGCATCAGCTTGGAGCCTGCGTCAACGCCATGGGCCAGGACGACGCCATCGGCCAGATCCTGGTATTCGAGCGCTTGAGCGGCATGCTGCACATGCGCCATATCGCCAGCGCCGATCTGGCAGACACCGACATTGATGCCTACGAAATGGTCGTCTTCGACGGCGGCAATACCGGCGGCGACTCGTGGAAGCACGTGTTCTTTCCACGTCAGCGCGAACACTACTTCGTGTACCAAGTCTGACCACCCAGCCGCTTTCGAGGGGCCTTTTCTTGTCGCGGCGCAGGAAAGCGGGTGCGGCGCGGTGCGGTTTCCTGAGCGCAGGCCGCTCACTCAAGGGCCATCTTTACCCCATGTTCGTCGGCGTTGCCGACACATGCCCAGGCAGCCAAGACCTTCAAGGCTGCAAGCGCGGGAAACCGTGCTGGTTGTTTCTTCCTACGGACGCATCGCGCCCATCCACCCACAAGGGATCTCTCCCTTGCGGGCGGGGAATCCCTTGTTCTTCCTCAAGGAGATTCACATGGATCGCTCTCTTATCAAGACCCTGATGCCTTCGCTGGTCGCAGGCCATGTGCCCCGCAACGTGCGGTCGTTCAAGTACCGCGTGTTCGATGATCAGCCACAGTCCTCGACACTGGGCTTTGTCATCGATCCCCAGCCCTTCGACGGCAAGGTGGTCGCAGCCAGCGAGGACGCCATCGTCGTCAAGCTCAAGCCCAGCGAGTTCGCGGTACTCGATCCCAACCTGGTGACCAGCATTCCCAGCGAGGGCACCAAGGTGCATGTCCAACCCTATGCCCGTCGTCGTTTCGACGGTCTGCGTGCGGACACGCCAGAAGAGCGCACCGAGATGATGTCCGACGGCACTCCCTACACCGTCAAGACACACATCCTCGGCTCCGCGCCGGCCAAGCTGCCCATTCCCGAGCCGCAGTGTATGGAACTGGGTCAGCTCATCGAGCAGTTGGAGGAAATGTCGGCGCCCGACGGGTTCCGGCGCATCACCCACATGCTGGTCGATGCGGGCGCCCACGACTTCACCTGGGTCGATCCGAAGCCGGCCAAGATCATCGAAACGCCTCCGGCGATCAGTTTCACGGTTTCGACCGCGAAGTTCGACGGTCGGGTGACGATCCTCTACCAGCGCGGCAGCGATACCTATGCGGTGGAGCTGTGCCGCGACGGCGAGTTGGTCGATCGGCACGACGAGGTGTATTTCGACATGCTCGGCGAAGTGCTGGAGCGGCTCATCGACGACGGGCGCTGGCGTCTGATCGATGTGAGCGTGATCGGCGCGGAGACGTCCCGACGGCGCCGCGCTGTACCGGCGTAACACCACGAAAAGAACCAGGCGACATGCCCCCCACAGGCTCTCCCTCCATTCGGAAGGAGGGCCTTTTTTCTGGTTCTTCGCGGACTCTGGGGGAAGAGCGAGTTGACAGTCAGGGAAGCAGGTAAATTGGCAGTCGCCAAACACACCCTCCACCTGTCCCTGCTGTCGCCGTGCATCCTATTGATCTTGCCTCGTTCTGGCCAGGCTATGACGCCGTTGCCTGCCGTTCATCCGCCAACAACTCCCTTCTGATTGAGCTCGAGCCTCAAGCCGGTTCAGTGCCCAAGTGCGGGCGTTGTGGTCAGCTCAGTCCGTTGATTCACGAGCGCCGAATTCGTCTGGTGCGCGATCGTGATCTGTTCGATCAGCGCGTCTTGCTTCAACTACCCGTGCGCCGAGTCGATTGCCTGCACTGTGGTCGGGTGACCGAGCGGATCGACTGGCTGGAGCCTGCATCTCGCCTGACCCGGCGGTTACGGGTCTGGCTCGAAAGCTTGCTGCGGCTGCTGCCGATCAGCCACGTCAGCCAGCTCACCGGCCTGCACTGGCACACCCTCAAGACGCTCGATAAACGACGCTTACAAGCCGAGGTAGGCACCTTCGATTCAAGCGGTGTCCGCCGCCTGGTGATGGATGAGTTCGCCCTACACAAGGGGCATCGCTATGCCACGGTCATCATGGATGCCGAGCGAACACGGGTGCTGTGGGTCGGCCATGGCAACAGCCGTGAGGCGATCCGCCCGTTCTTCGAATTGCTCGGCGAGCACTGCCAACAGATCGAGGCGGTGGCTATGGACATGAATACGGCTTTTGACCTGGAGGTGAAGAAGCATTGCCCGCAGGCCGAAGTGGTGTACGACCTGTTTCACGTCGTCGCGCGCTACGGCCGGGATGTGATCGACCGTATCCGGGTCGACCAGGCCAACCTTCTGCGCGAAGACAAGCCGGCACGAAAGGCGGTCAAGCAGAGTCGTTGGCTGCTGCTGCGCAATCGCGACAACCTGAGGGACGGACAGGCCGTGCAGTTACAGGAGCTGCTTGCTGCCAACCAGCCGTTGGCTACGGTCTATGTGCTCAAGGATGCGCTGAAGGACGTCTGGTACGCCCCCAGCGTAAGAGAGGGCTGGCGGCGCTGGCGAACCTGGCTGCGACATGCTCGCGAGAGCGACCTCGCGCCGCTGCAACGCTTCGCTCGCAACCTGCGCAAATACGCGCGAGGCATCCTTGCCAGTGCTCACTTCCACATGCATACCAGCGTCCTTGAGGGTGTTAACAACCGCATCAAGGTAATCAAGCGCATGGCCTATGGATTCCGGGACTCGGAGTACTTCTTCCTGAAAATCAAGGCCGCCTTCCCCGGGAAAGCGCGATGAACCTTTTTTCTGCCGTGTGAGATTTCATCAAAGGGAATCGCCCGAATGCCGATTGATGGCTGTCTCGCGCGCGAGGCCCGGCCATGCTGAGCCCATGCCTGCTGACGTTGTCAGCGACATGCCAGGCAACCATCGGTCTTCGAGGTTGCGGCGCAGTTCCCACTGCGTGACCGAGCCAGCTCGCACCGCATCCATCCGCGAGCGGCCACCAGTCTCTGGTGGTGGATGCTTTCGCCTTATCAACCCATCGCGGGGTTACGCACCTTTCCCCGCAGCGTGGGGCCGGTGTGTCTCCGCTTCATCCCTATGGAGATTCACCATGAGCACCACGTCCAACGAGAAATCGTATTTCGACCTCCACACCTCGGGCATCGGTTACATCCAGCGTGTCCGTGAAGTGCCTGTTCGGGGCGGCCGCCGTGCGCAGCCTTTCCTGGCATGCACCATCGCCGCGTTGGTCGGTTCCGCAAAGGACCCCAGCTATCGCTATTTCGACGTCAAGGTCTCGGGTGCCGAGGCCAAGAAGCTGGTCGAGCGCTACATCGGCGTTGACGATCCCAAGCAGCGCCCACTGGTGCGCTTTCGCCTCGGCGACCTGTGGGGCGATGCGTACATCCGCGACAAGGGTGAGCAGAAAGGCCAAGCCGCCGCGTCCCTCAAGGCGCGACTGCTCAAGGCCGAGCCGCTTGACCGGGCCGAACTGGCTTCGATTAGGCAGCACGAGCTGGTCACCCGCGGCATCGGCTACCTCAGCCGTCCGAAGGACGTCACGCCCAAAGATGGCGACCCGTTCCTCTCTTGCACCGTCGCCGCTCTGGCCGGGCCTGTCGATGAACCGGAGTATCGGTACTTCGACACCATCGTCACCACCCCTGAAGCCGAGCATCTGGTTCGCCGGTGCGTGCAGGCCATCGAAGGGGACTGCAAGGTGCTGATCGCCTTCCGTCTCAACGACATGAAGATCGATCCGTACATCCGCACCAAGGGTGAGCGTGCCGGAGAACCGGCCGCAAGCCTGGAATCGACACTGATCCACATTAGCCTGATCAAGATCGACGGCACCAAGGTCTATCCGACGAGCCCCGCGCAAGCCGATACGCCGCCGGCCCAGGACGCTCCCGCGCCCGAAGCCGAGGACGCCGACACCGCTGCCGATCAGCCTGCCGAGCCCGCCGAGCGCGAGCCCGAAGGTGAAGTCGAGGAGCAGGAGCCGGCATTGGCTGCTTCGTTCTGATCGGCAAGGCCCTCGCGGGCCTTGTCGTTTTCCCAATCGCTAAGGAGAACCATCATGGCAGCCACATCGGCATCCGAGAGATCGGTTTCGCCCATCGTCGTCCCCGGCCAGCTCACGCTGCGTACCATCCGCGGCAAGAACGGCCCCTTCACGGTCGGACGCCTCGCCACGCACCTCGGTACGTTCGAGGTCAAGGACCCGGAGCTGGAGCAATACCCCGAAGGCAAGTACGACGGGGAGTTCATCATCAGGTACATCTTCCCGAAGTCCTACCCGGTCGGTGGCGGCATGCGCTTCGAGATCCGTGCCAGCCTGGACGGAATGACGCTCTACGACATCGACAAACTGAGCCGTGACGAGGCACGCAGCTTCGCCACCCAGGACCTCGATCCACTTGATGAAGAGTTGGGCGCACAGCCTGCAGTAACGCCGGCAACACCGGCCAAGCCCACCAAAACCTCCAAGCCCGCCAAGCCCGCACCCGTGCAGGCATCCACGGACCCGCTGGTCGATACCACGCCCTTCGGCGTGGATGCGCCGACGCCCGCTGCGGCAACTGCTCCCGGCAGTACCGAAGATGGCGACGTCGCGCTGTTCAGCTTGCTTTGGCCGCTGGGCGAGTCCGTGAAACTGGATTCGACCATCGACCGCCGCACCCTGCGCACGCAGATCGCCCGCCTTGGCGAACTGGGCTACACGCTGGACTTCAAGACGCAGGAGTGGAGCCGCCAGGCCGAACTGCAACCTGCGTAGTACTGGGCACCGCATCTGCCGTGTTCATCCACCCGCCGGGGGTCTTCCCCACCGGGGAGGCTTCTGGCTCAATTTTTCCAGGAGGCCTCTCATGGGCTGGTATTTCTCACCCCAATCGCGGTCTGAACTGATCGCGGAGCTGATCGCACCGCAAGAGACCGAGCACGCCAGCGTCAAGGTCATCGCCCACGCGCTGCGTGGCAACGTCCTCTGGTCCGTTGCGCAAGTCACAGCCAAGGCCGAAGGCGTACACCGTGATCTCACACCGGGCCAATCCCTGTGCACCATCCGCTGCGATCTTCTGGAACGCAGCGGCGGCCAGTGGGGCTACAAGCCGCTGGACGAATCCATGCACCCGTACTACTACTCGTGCCCGCTGTCCTATCTGGACCTCGCACCGGAGCAGTCCGCCGAATGGCGTGCAGGCGTTCGCGCCTACCACGCACGGCGGCGCACATCCAAGGCGACCACCGCTCCAGATGCGACGCTGACGGTCTGAACCAGGGCGTTTTTCCTTCCACCCCAAGGGCAGCACTTGCCCCCTGCGGGCGGTGCTGTTCCCGTTCATCCGAGGACACCACCATGCCCGCAAACACTTCTTCCACCACGCTGTACCGCATCGACGAATGCCCGGACGTGATGGCCGACGCTTGCGTCGGCGATGACCAGGGCAACCTGATCTTTCTGTCGATCTGGGCGCGAGACACCGCCGCCCAGCAGTTCCTGGCTCGCCTGACCCTCGGGCGCGACGAACAGGGGCTGGAGCAGTTCCACGTCATCACCGACCAGGGCGGCAGCGTCCCGGTGTTCGTCGGCAACGTCGATCGCCTGGAAAAGCGCATGACCCGCGCCTACCGGCGAACGCTGTTCGGTTCGCTGTCCAACGTGTGGCTGTTCGATCGGCGCTGCGTCAAGCCCGACAAAGCCAACGCCAGCGCACTGGCATTGCTGCCCCGCGATAGCGACCACCGGCTTGACCGCCTGTGGACATTGGTGCAGGACACCTGCCCACTGCCATTGCTCGACCACTGGCGCGAAACCGTGCTGGAACTGCTGCAAAGCCACGAGATGCTGACCCGCCTGCCATTCGCCCTCGGGCCTTTGGTGGGCCATCAGCTCGCCATCGACGTGCCGGCGCTGACCCAGGCGCTCGGCTCGCTGATCCGCAGTGACGTGCTCACCGCCTACCCATACCCGGCCAAGATTTGGACGCCGGAAACGGCAGCGGCTTGAACCACCTGCGCAGGCACGCCAAGGCCCGCCTGCGCCATTCATCCCGCCAACCAGGAGACTTCCATGGCGCTCATGTTCCCGCGGCTCGCCCGCAACTTTGTGAAGAACGGGTACTTCCCGACCGACGAACCGACGCTCGAAAGAGCCCTCAATGCACTGATGCCCAGTGCGCCTGAATCCAATGGGCCGATGTGCATCCTCGACCCCTGTGCCGGCGAAGGCGTGGCAATCGCCGAAGCGGCTCATGCCCTCGGGCGCGAGCAGGCCAGGGCGTTCGCCGTCGAGTTCGACGCAGAGCGGGCGCGCCATGCCCGCAGCCTGGTCGATCACTGCCTGCACGCGGACCTGATGGATACGATGATCTCCAAACAGTCCTTTGGGCTGCTCTGGCTCAATCCGCCGTATGGCGACCTGTCCAAGGACGTCAACGGCAACATTGGCTATCAGGGTCAGGGCCGTGCCCGCCTCGAAAAGCTGTTCTACCAGCGCACGCTGCCCCTGCTGCAGTACGGCGGCGTGCTGGTCTTCATTGTCCCCGGCTACGTGCTCGACGCGGAGCTGGTCGGCTGGCTGACGCGCCACTACACAGACCTGCGGATCTACCGAGCGGTGGAAACGCAGTTCAAGCAGGTGGTGATCTTCGGACGCCGGGTGCGCCAGCGCGAGCAGACGCCCGATGGCATCAAGGCCGTGCGCAATCTGCTGCTGCAGGTTGGGCTTGGCGAAGTCGAAGCCGAGGAGCTGCCGAGCGAATGGCCGTTCCTGCCGTACATCGTCCCCGCCAGCCCGGCGGAGCCGGGGCATTTCTTCCGCGTGACGATGGAGCCGGAGCAGTTCGCCGATGAGGTTGGCAGGCTGCAAGGCCTCTGGCCGTCGCGGGATACGCAGTTGGGGTCTGCGCAGCAGACGCTGCGTCCACCGGCGCGGGCCTTGTCCCACTGGCATCTCGCCCTGGCTCTGGCCGCAGGCGCGATCTCGGGAGTCGTGCAATCCAAGACGGGGCGCGTGCTCGTCGTCAAAGGTGACACCCACAAGGACAAGACGCTCCAGCGGGAATTCACCGAACGCGAAGACGGCTCGATTGCCGAGACGCGCATCCTCACCGACAAGTTCGTTCCCGTCATCCGCGCGTGGGACATGACGCCTGGCTCTCCGACACGGGGCGAGGTGTTGACCATCCGCTGATCGTTTTTCCACCGCCGACGGTTCGCCGTCGATTCTTTCCACCCACCGGGGTCCAGTCGCCCCGATGGGGTGCCGTGGCCCCTCCATCTCAAGGAGCCTTCCATGGCAGCCCAAGCACTTTCCATCAGCCAGACACCGAGCCGGCGCTTCGCGCCCGGCCAGGTGGTCATGACCTGCGGCGTTGACGCACTGGTCCAACAGGGTCAATTCAACCCGATTCCGTATCTGCGCCGCCACCTCGGCGGCGACTGGGGCGACCTCGACGACAGCGACAAGCGGCAGAACGATGCCGCGCTGAAGTCCGGTGAGGATCGTCTGTTTTCTTCCTACCAGGTCGCACCCGGTCTGAAGCTCTGGATCATCACCGAATGGGATCGCAGCGTCACCACGCTGCTGTTGCCCAGCGAGTACTGATCTTCTCCAACGCGGGGCCACCGACACCCCGCAAGGGTGCCGTGGCCCCTTCACTCAGAAGGAAGCCACATGACCTCCAACCAACATGACAAGCACCGGCGCAAACGGCTGTTCGAGATCGGTGCACTGGAGTTCAGCGAAGGCGTCGAACGCCTGATGAACGAAGGCCGGCTCGATCCCATGCCGCTTTTCGAACGCCACATGCGTGGCGACTGGGGCGACGTCGCAGACTACCAATGGCAGCAGAACAACGCTGCGTTGGAGTCCGGCGAACGCCTCGATTCGTTTTACGTCGTCACCCGTGACCTGAGCATCCGCATCTTCACCGAAGCAGATCGCAGCGCGACCCGCATCGTGCTGCCGTCCGAGTACTGACCGCGAGTTGTCACCGCAGGCCACGAGCGCCTGCACTGTCCAACCACCGACGGTTCGCCGTCTCGCTTCCCACCACGGGGCATGTCATCGCCCCGCTGGGGTGGTGCATGTCCCATTTTTCTTTGGAGCACCACCATGTCCGTTGATCTCGACACCACCGCTAACGATGCAGAGCCCGTACAGGGCGAACTGCTAGAAGCGGAATCCAACCCTCTCACACTGAGCCTTCAGGATTTTGTCGGCGAGTTCGGCGACGAACTGCTCGACTCTCTCAACCGCGCCAACCCGCCGGTCTATGCCGGTCAAGCACAGGCGCAGCGACAACTCGTTGTTGCCAGCCTCAAGCGCAAGTTGTTCCAGGCCCAGGCCGACGTTGTCCATGCCGCCGCCGAGCTGTTGGTCGATCAAGGCGAACGCGCTGCGATCGTCAATGGCGAAATGGGTTGCGGCAAGACGACTGTCGGCATCGCCACGGCCGCCGTGCTCAACGCCGAAGGCTACCGCCGTACCCTGGTGCTTTCGCCTCCCCACTTGGTCTACAAGTGGCGGCGCGAGATCCAGGAGACGGTGGCCGGCGCCAAGGTCTGGGTGCTCAATGGCCCGGATACGCTGGTCAAGCTCATCAAGCTGCGCGAGCAGTTGGGTGTGCCGCCCACAGGCCAGGAATTTTTCATCCTGGGGCGCGTCAGGATGCGGATGGGGTTCCATTGGAAGCCGGTCTTCACCCAGCGACGCACCCGCCACGGCGACGTGGCGGCCTGCCCGGACTGCGGCACGCTCATCACCGACCTCGACGGCGAGCCGGCCAACCCGGTCGCGCTCCAAGCCGAAGAGTCCCGCAGGAAGTGCAGCCACTGCGCTGCGCCCCTGTGGACGCTGATCCGCCCGCGTAGTCTGTCCGGCAGTGACCAGTCTTCGGTCGTCCTCAAAGCCTTGAAGCGCATCCCCACCATCGGGGAAGTTACCGCGCAGAAGCTGATGCAGAAGTTTGGTGACGGCTTTCTGGCCTCGATGCTGGGCGACAACATCCATGAGTTCATCAACCTCATGGATGGCAACGGCGAGCTGGTGTTTTCCGACCGTCAGGCCACGCGCATGGAACGTGCGATGGCCAACATGGAGTTTGGCTTTGGCGAAGGCGGCTACCAACCGTCCGAGTTCATCAAACGCTACCTACCGCAAGGCACGTTCGACCTGCTCATCGCCGACGAGGCGCACGAGTACAAGAACGGCGGCAGTGCCCAAGGCCAGGCCATGGGCGTGCTGGCGGCGAAGGCTCGCAAGACCTTGCTGCTGACCGGTACGCTGATGGGCGGCTATGGCGATGATCTGTTCTACCTGCTGTTCCGGGCGCTGCCAGGACGGATGATCGAAGACGGCTACCGCCCGACCACGAGCGGCAGCATGACCTCGGCTGCGATGGCGTTCATGCGCGATCACGGTGTCCTCAAGGACATCTACTCCGAGAGCGCCGGCACGGCGCACAAGACGGCCAAGGGCACCAAGGTATCGGTGCGCACGGTCAAGGCTCCCGGCTTCGGGCCGAAAGGCGTCTTGCGCTGCATCCTGCCGTTCACCATCTTCCTCAAACTCAAGGACATTGGCGGCAACGTTCTGCCGCCGTATGACGAGGAGTTTCGTGAAGTCCAGATGGACGTGGCACAAGCCGCGGCCTATCGCGATCTGGCGGGTCGGCTGACCGCGGAGCTGAAACAGGCTCTGGCGCGACGCGACACGACCTTGCTGGGTGTGGTGCTCAACGTGCTGCTGGCCTGGCCGGATTGCTGCTTCCGGTCGGAGACCGTAGTGCATCCGCGCACGCGCAACACCTTGGCGTTCGTCCCGGCTCAGTTCAATGAGTTCGAGATCAGCCCCAAGGAGCGTGAACTGATCGACATCTGCAAGGCAGAGAAGGCACAGGGGCGCAAGGTTCTGGCCTACACGGTCTATACCGGCACGCGCGACACCACGTCGCGCCTGAAGGGGCTGCTGGAGCAAGAAGGTTTCAAGGTAGCGGTACTGCGCGCAAGCGTGGATGCCAGCCGCCGCGAGGACTGGATCGCCGAGCAACTGGATCGTGGCATTGATGTGCTTGTCACGAACCCGGAGTTGGTCAAAACGGGCCTTGATCTGTTGGATTTTCCAACGATTGTGTTCATGCAAAGTGGCTACAACGTGTACTCGCTCCAACAGGCAGCACGCCGCTCCTGGCGCATCGGGCAGAAACAGCCCGTGCGCGTGATCTACCTCGGCTACGCCGGCTCCTCGCAGATGACCTGCCTGGAACTGATGGCCAAGAAGATCATGGTCTCGCAGTCCACCTCGGGCGATGTGCCCGAATCGGGGCTGGATGTTCTGAACCAGGACGGTGATTCCGTCGAGGTCGCACTGGCCCGGCAGTTGGTCACCGCCTGAACCCCACGCCATCGCCGGCCTAGCGCCGCCGACTTTCTGTTCGTCCCACCTTGCAGCCCCGTCCGCGTTCTTCGTGGGCGGGGCTGCGTTTTTCTCTCATTCCAAAGGGTTCCCGTGAAGGCCCAGCACTTGCCCAAGGCAGAAAACCGGGCACCACCCAGTTCGCATTCCTGGCTGACCGTGCGGCACCGTGCCGCCAAGGTATCGGCATCGCAACAGAAGAGCCGATGCCATGCCCGCAACCCATGTATCCCGGCGTCTGGTCGGCGCTGGTCTCCTGGCCGCAGCGCTGGCCAGCGGCTGCGCGACCACCACCGCGCCGCTGGTGCCAGACGCCATAGAAGACGTCTCCTCCGCTCCCGAACCCGAGGCACCCGAGTTCATTCCCGTCGTGCGCTATGGCCGCTACACGCTGGTCGAGCTGGCACCCACGGCGGCGCAGCGTGACTTGCTGTTGCAGACCATCGACGTGTCCATGCCCGAGGATGCCCGCGCCACGGTGGGCGATGGGCTGCGGCATGTGCTCAAACGCAGTGGCTACCAGCTTTGCGAGACGCCCAGCGCCGTGACCGAGTTGTATGCGCTGCCGCTGCCGGCGGCGCACCGGCATCTTGGCCCCATGACCTTGCGCGATGCGCTGCTCACCCTGGCCGGCCCGGCCTGGGAACTGCATGCGGATGAACGGGCACGGCAGATTTGCTTTGAGCAGCCTGGAGGCAGTGCGACCGCCGAGCACGCACACGAGCCGCCTGTTGCCGAGGCGGTGCAGATGTTTCCGCTGATGCCTTCGGTTTCGGGAGGCCAGCCATGAATACCGCGCAGGCTCCCCGGCGCCCGATCTCCGCCGTGGTGTTGCAGAGCCTAATGTGGCTCTGGCTGATCAGCCTCAGCGTTTTCGCTGCCCTGAGCTACCAGACCATGAACGACCAGGCCGACCAGACGCTGCTTGATTCCCGCCTGCAACGTCTCGAAGCGCAGGCGGTGGGCCTGGCCGAGACCATTGAGGCCATCCAGCAGCGTCCAGTCGTCGCAACAGCGGCAGACCTCAAAGATACCCGCGAACGCCTGGAAGCACGCGCCGCCCAGGTCGAGACAACGCTGAGCGGCTATGCCGCTGCCGAAGACCTTCAGGCGCTTCGTGCGGAAGTCGAGCAGATCAAGGCACGCCCAAGCGCCCTGCGTGCCGCAGCGCCCGCCCAGCCGCGCTCACCGAGCAGGCCCACCGCCAAACCAGAACCGCCGCCACTGCCGTTCCGCATCGTCGGCGCCGAACTTCGCGCCGGCCAGCGCAGCCTGTCCGTCACACCGAATAACGGGAACTTCACGCCCGACCAGCTTCAAGTGCTGCTTCCCGGCGATGCCGTCGGCCCGTGGCGCCTGCAGGCAGTCGAGGGCAACACTGCGGTGTTCCAGGCCGGCGACCAGACCCGTCGCATGGCGATTCCTTGAGCGGAGCGCACGACATGAAACCGTCGATCATCCTTTCCGCGCTCCTGCTCGCGTCTGCCCAGTTGCCCGCCTGGGCGCAGCAGCCGGCCACGGCTCCCGCCGGCAGTGCGCACAGCCAGGAGCGCCCGCTGGTTACTCGCTCCCTGGACGACCGAGTGGCAGGCGACTGGGGCCTGCAACCGCAGGAGTGGGCTCGCTATCGCGAGCTGATGGACGGGCCGTTGGGCATCTACTCGCCCAACATGGACCCACTGTCCGCCCTGGGCATCGAGGCGCGCACCGACGAGGAACGGCGCCGCTACGCAGAGCTGCAGGTGCAGGTCGAGGCGCGCCGTATCGAGAAGCTGCTCGCCTACCAGCGTGCCTACGACCAGGCCTGGCAGCGCCTGAGTCCCGGCATGCAGCGGGTGAACCTGCCTGACGAAAAACCCGGCGCCGGCACAAGCGCCAATCCCTTGCGCGGTTCAGGCCGCACGGCCGTGTTCGTCAAGGACGGCTGCGCGGCCTGCGGGCAACTCGTGCAGCGCCTGCAATCCTCCGGCACCGAGTTCGACCTGTACATGGTCGGCAGCCGCCAAGACGACACGCGCATCCGCGACTGGGCCAAGCGTGCGAACGTCGATCCGGCGCGCGTGCGCAGCGGTGGCATCACGCTCAACCATGATGGCGGGCGGTGGCTGTCGCTGAGCTTGCCCGGAGACCTTCCTGCGGTCGTGCGCGAGGTGAACGGTCAATGGCAGCGCCAGCCATAGCGGCCACCTCCGTTTCGCAGTGCTTGCGCGCACTGGTGATCGCGGCGGGCCTGTGCGCCTGCGCCGCCCATGCCCAGGAGCTTCCGCCACCGGCTTACCAGCTTGCCGCACAGCGCGCGGGCATCCCCTCGACGGTGCTCTACGCCGTGGCTTTGCAGGAAAGCGGCATCCGCCGCAACGGGCGCATCGTCCCGTGGCCGTGGTCCCTCAACGTCGCCGGTCAGTCGCGCCGCTTCACCACCCGTGCCGACGCCTGCGCTGGTTTGCAGCAGGCAATGCGCGCCACGCCGCACACACGCATCGACGCGGGCCTGGGCCAGATCAACCTCGGCTACCACCAGCAGCGCTACGCCAGCCCGTGCGACCTGCTCGACCCATACAGCAACCTCGCCATCGCCGCTGAAATCCTGAAAGAGCAGCACACCTCGGGCGAGGACTGGTTGCCGGCGATCGGTCGCTACCACCGTCCTGCGGGCGGAGAACCTGCGGCTCGTTACCGGCGCAGCGTGTCGCGCCACCTTGCCCGTGTGCAGGGCACACACCCAACCGCCGCGGCCATCGCCGTGCACCAGGAGAGCACCCCATGAAAACATGCCATTTGACCCATCTCACACTGAAGGGCCTGCTCGTGCTGCTGGCGGCTCTGCCACTGGCCTCGCGCGCCGGAGAGCCCCTGATCGTCGTCGAAGACCGTGGCGGCACGTCGGCGCTGCCGTACTACGAGGCTCTGAACCTTCAGCCGCGCGCCAATGCTCCGGCCGGGCCGCCCATCCCGATGCTCCCGGTGCCCGCCACGCCCATGGATGAGGCCGCGATGTTGCCGGTGCGCAGTGCCAAGCTCACGCCTGGCACCGTCGCGCGGCGCGTGATCGAGGCACCGGGCCTGCGGCCTTTCGTAGTCGTCGGCGACGACGAAGCTTCCCACGCCTGGCTGCTTCGCCAGGCGGGCTCGCTGCGCGAGCGCGGCGCGGTGGGCCTGGTGGTTAACGTCGAGACCATGCAGGGCCTGGCACGGCTGCGCGCCCTGGTGCCCGGCGTGCCCCTTGCGCCTGTGGCCGGTGACGACCTGGCCGAGCGCCTGGGTCTGCGGCATTACCCGGTGCTGATCACAGCCACCGGCATCGAGCAATGAAGCCATGTCGGGGAAACAGCCGGTCGAGGTTCTGCTGCGCCCAGCGGTGGAGTTCTATACCGTCGCGGCGTGTGCAGGCGCCGCGTTTCTGTCCCTGGTGGCCCCGTGGTCGCTCGCGCTGAGCCCCGCCATGGGCGTCGGCAGTGCGCTGGCGTTCTGCATCTACGGTGCCATCCGCTACCGCGATGCCCGCGTCATCCTGCGCTACCGACGCAACATTCGCCGCTTGCCGCGCTATGTGATGACCAGCAAGGACGTGCCGGTCAGCCAGCAGCGTCTGTTCGTGGGACGCGGATTTCTGTGGGAGCAGAAACATACCCATCGGCTGATGCAGACATACAGACCGGAATTTCGCCGCTACGTCGAGCTGACGCCGGCCTACCGGCTGGCGCGCAGGCTGGAGGAACGGCTGGAGTTCGCGCCATTCCCGCTGTCCCGGCTACCTGCGCTCACGGGCTGGGATGTGCCTTTCAACCCGGTGCGCCCGCTGCCGCCTGTGGGCGGCCTGCCGCGCCTGCACGGCATCGAACCCGATGAGGTGGACGTCAGCCTACCGCTGGGTGAGCGCGTCGGGCATTCGCTGGTGCTGGGCACCACGCGCGTGGGCAAGACGCGGTTGGCCGAGTTGTTCGTGACTCAGGACATCCGGCGCAAGAACGCCGACGGCGAGCACGAGGTCGTCATCGTCATCGACCCCAAGGGCGACGCCGATCTTTTGAAGCGAGTGTACGTCGAGGCCAAGCGCGCGGGGCGCGAGGGCGAGTTCTATGTCTTCCACTTGGGCTGGCCCGACATTTCCGCGCGCTACAACGCTGTGGGCCGCTTTGGGCGCATCAGCGAGGTGGCCACCCGTGTTGCAGGGCAGCTCTCCGGGGAAGGCAACAGCGCGGCATTTCGCGAGTTTGCGTGGCGCTTCGTCAACATCATCGCCCGCGCCCTGGTGGAACTGGGGCAGCGCCCGGACTACATGCTGATCCAGCGCCATGTGATCAACATCGACGCGCTGTTCATCGAGTACGCCCAACACTACTTCGCCAAGACCGAGCCCAAGGCCTGGGAGGTCATCGTCCAGATCGAGGCCAAGCTCAACGAGAAGAACATCCCGCGCAACATGATCGGGCGCGAAAAGCGCGTGGTGGCGCTGGAGCAGTACCTCTCGCAGGCGCGCAACTACGACCCGGTGCTCGACGGCCTGCGCTCGGCAGTGCGCTACGACAAGACCTACTTCGACAAGATCGTCGCATCGCTGCTGCCGCTGCTGGAGAAGCTCACCAGCGGCAAGATCGCCCAGCTTCTGGCCCCGAACTACTCCGACCTGGCCGACCCACGCCCGATCTTCGATTGGATGCAGGTCATCCGAAAGCGCGCCGTGGTCTATGTCGGCCTCGATGCGCTGTCCGACGCCGAGGTCGCCGCCGCAGTCGGCAATTCCATGTTCTCCGACCTGGTTTCGGTCGCCGGCCACATCTACAAGCACGGGATCGACGACGGCCTGCCGGGCGCATCGGCTGGCTCGCGCGTGCCGATCAACGTCCATGCCGATGAGTTCAACGAGTTGATGGGCGACGAGTTCATCCCGCTGATCAACAAGGGCGGCGGCGCTGGCCTGCAAGTCACCGCGTACACACAGACGCTCTCGGACATCGAAGCACGCATTGGCAACCGCGCGAAGGCCGGTCAGGTGATCGGCAACTTCAACAACCTGTTCATGCTGCGCGTGCGCGAGACGGCTACCGCTGAATTGCTGACCCGGCAATTGCCGAAGGTCGAGGTCTATACGACCACCATCGTCAGCGGCGCGACCGACAGCTCCGATATTCGTGGAGCGACAGACTTTACGTCAAACACCCAAGACCGCATCAGCATGTCCAGCGTGCCGATGATCGAGCCATCACACATCGTCGGCCTGCCCAAAGGCCAGTGCTTCGCGCTGCTGCAGGGCGGTCAGCTTTGGAAGGTGCGTATGCCGTTGCCGGCGCCAGACCCGGATGAAGTGATGCCGGCGGACTTGCAGCAACTGGCCGGGCACATGCGCCAGAGCTACAGCGAGGCCACGCAGTGGTGGGAGTTCACCAGCTCCCCGGTCTTGCAGGACGCGGCCTTGCCGGACGATCTGCTCGATGAGACGGCCATCGCCACACCCACCACCGGCACGGGCGACACGGCCAGCGAAGAGGCCGCGCCATGAGCGATGCCGCCTCGACTGCGCAGCGCGAGCAGAACCGCCGCCAGGGCTTGATCGTCGGCACCATCACCTTGCCGCTCCGGCTGCTCGGGGTGCTGGTCGGCTCGCTGCTGTTCTCGATCCTGATGGAGTGCATCGGCATGCACCTGTTCTGGAAAGACCAGGGCTGGCAGCACTCCCAGCAAATGTTGCAGTACGAGCTGGGGCACCTGTCCAAGCATTTCACGCGCAGCGTGGTCGTGCAGGAGCCGGGGCGAACGGCGCACGAGCTGGTGGACACGGGTTATGAATGGGTGTTCGTGCGATCAGGGCTCCTGGAGCGCATGAGCCAGACCGCCGAGCGCGCCCGCGCGCCCAGCCAGGGGAAAAACCAGGACGGAGGGCGCAACTTCCGCTACTTCATCAGCCAGGTCTATGGCTGGACGGAGAGCTACCTGATCGCCGCAGCCTTCACGACGCTTACTTTCCTCGTGCGCCTGCTGGTCCTGGCGCTCACGCTGCCGCTGATCTTCACGGCCGCTTTCGTCGGCCTGATCGACGGTTTGGTACGGCGGGATGTGCGCCGGTTCGGCGCAGGCCGGGAATCCGGCTTTATCTATCACCGAGCGAAAGCGAGCCTGATGCCGCTGGCCGTGCTGCCCTGGGTCACGTACCTGGCGCTGCCGATCTCGGTGCATCCGCTGCTGATCCTGCTGCCCAGCGCCGGCTTGCTGGGGCTGGCCGTGAGCCTGACTGCAGGGAGCTTCAAGAAGTACCTCTAGGCCATCAATCCGGTCATCCGCAGGTTCTTATTGTTTGCGGCCTGATACGCCTTTGATCGCCACGATCAAGCCATTGCTTATCACACAGGAATGGCGCGATGTTGGCTCCGATCTGGCTGCGCGCCGCGCATCGCGGCGTGCCAACTTTTCTCGTGACGGCCCTGCTGATGGGTCAGTTCCCGGTTGCCTTGGCCGAATCCCCGGCACAGCGCCAGGAGCTGGTTGCCGCGCTACGCCAGCTCGACGCGCTGGAGCGCACCATCGCGGATGGCGCTGCACACGCACCCATCCAGCCGGGCGAGCGCTACCACTTCGATTACCCACGACTGCTGGCTGATCTGGCGCGTGTGCGCGCCGGCATCCAGGCCCATCTCACACCGTCGCGCGCCCAGCCACGCGACCTCTCCGAACTGGCTGGTGAGTACCGCACCGAGCGGACCGCCCCGCCATCGCTGCCGACGACTGCGCAGGGCAGACCATGAACGGCGCCCAGGTCTCGGCATTTCAAGCCAACAGCGGTATCGCGCCGTCCGCGATGGCGACCGTTCTGGTCGGCATCGTGTTTGCGGTTCTGCTCGTCTGGGGCGTCTGGGCCATCCGAACGGCCTACGTGGGGTGGGCCGAGAACCGCCTCAACCAACGCCAGTTCCTCGGCGTCTGCATCCGCTTCGTCGCGATGTACCTCGTCATGACGTTCTTCCTCCTCTCCTGACCTGAAGGGATTGACCATGCCAAACCGCATCCTCACTACTCGTTTTGTCCAACGCGCCGCCGTCGCCCTGGGTGCCGCCGCGCTGCCCGCGCTGTCGTTTGCGCAAGGTCTGCCGCAGCTGGAAAACCCGACCCGCGGCGCCGGCAGCGGCATCATGGAAACAATCAGGAACTACGGCTACGACATCATCATGCTCGTGGCCCTCCTGGTGGTGGCGTCGATGTTCATTGGCGTGTGCTACCACGCCTACGGCACCTACGCGGAAATCCACACCGGTCGCAAGACTTGGGGGCAGTTCGGTCTCACGGTCGCCATCGGCGCCGTCCTGCTCGTGATCGGCATCTGGCTGCTCACCGAAGCCACCGGCATCCTGTAAGCGAGGACGGGCTATGTCCGAGCAACAGCATGTCCGTGCCGATGGGACAGTCACGTTCCTTCCACACCGGCTCAACAGGCACCCGGTGGTCGTGCGCGGCCTCACTGCCGATGAGTTGTGGATTTGCTGCGGCCTGTCCGGCGCTGCCGGCCTGGTGGTTGGCGCGCCGCTGTCCTGGGTGTTACGCACCATTGCCATCGCGCCGACCTTCGTTGTCCTGGGCGTGGCGCTGGGCGTTTTCATCGGCGGCGGCATCCTGCGCCGTCTCAAGCGTGGGCGTCCCGACACCTGGCTGTACCGGCAGTTGCAGTGGCGCATTGCCACGCGCCATCCGCTGATGGCCGCTTGGGTGGGCGGCCATGTGCTGATCTCGCGCTCCGGCTTCTGGACCATCCGCAGGGGCATGCACGGGGGCGCGCGATGAGCCGTTTCAAGAACGAGATCACCCACCTGCAGGCGCACATCAAGACGCTGCGCCTCGGCGCGGGTGCGCTGGTCATCGTCGCCCTGGTCATGGGCGGCGGCTGGTGGAGCGCACCGCGCGATCTGACCATCCACGTCCCGCCTGACCTACGCTCCGGCAGTACCCGCAAGTGGTGGGAAGTGCCGCCCGAGTCGGTCTATGCGTTCACGTTCTACGTGTTCCAGACCCTCAACCGCTGGCCGACGAATGGCGAAGAAGATTACCCGCGCAACCTCCATACGCTCTCGCCGTACCTCACCCCGTCCTGCCAGGCATTCCTCAAGGCGGACTACGACTACCGCCGCAGCACCGGCGAACTGCGCCAGCGGGTGCGCGGCATCTACGAAATCCCCGGTCGCAGCTATGGCGACAACCCCACGGCGCGCGTGCGTGTGATCTCCGACCGCGACTGGGTGGTGACGTTGGACATCAGCGCCGACGAGTACTACGGCGCCGAGCAGGTCAAACGCGCCCTGGTGCGCTACCCCGTAAAGGTCGCGCGGGTGGACGTCGATCCCGCACGCAACCCGTTCGGCCTGGTGATCGACTGCTACGAGGGCACGCCCCAGCGCATCAGCGCACCGGAGCCGACGCGCCCGGTGCCTGGTGGCCTGACGCCGCAAGCGCCTCAAGGAGGTAATTCCCCATGAAGCCCATGAAGCATCCTGTACTCGCGCTGCTGGGGCTGCTGGCCGTGGCCGCCGCAGTGGTCGTGTCCCCCGCTGTCCAGGCGGTGGAGATCCTGCGTTGGGAGCGCATGCCGCTGGCGGTGCCGTTGAAGGTCGGCCAGGAGCGCATCGTGTTCATCGACCGAAACGTCCGCGTGGGCGTTCCCGCAGGCGTCGGTGAGCGCTTGCGCGTGCAGAGCGCGGGCGGCGCGGTGTACCTGCGCGCCAGCGAGCCGATCGAGCCCACTCGGCTGCAATTGCAGGACGCCGACACCGGCGCGCTGATCCTGCTCGACATTGCGGCGGAGCCGCCCAAGGACGGCGAAGCCGAGCTGGAACCGGTGCGAATCGTCGAGGGCAACAACTCAACAGCGCGCTATGGCGATCAGCCTGACGGTGCCGATGCGCCCCATGCACGCGCTCAGGAGCAGGCGGGCACCCGGACGGCGCGGCGCGAAACGCCAATCCCCGTCGTGCTGACACGTTTTGCTGCGCAGAACCTCTACGCACCGCTGCGCACCGTGGAAGCCTTGCCTGGCGTCATGCGGGTCAACCTGCGCCGCGACCTCGACCTCGGCACGCTGATGCCGACCTTGCCGGCACGCGCGGTCGCGCTCGCCTCGTGGCGCCTGGAAGACCAGTGGGTCACTGCCGTGCGCCTGACCAACAGTAGCAACGACTGGATCAGCCTCGACCCGCGCGTGCTGCAAGGGGATTTCCTCACCGCCACCTTCCAGCACGAGGCGCTTGGCCCGCGCGGAACCCCCGAGGACACCACCGTCCTGTACCTGGTGACGCGCGGGCACGGCCTCGCGCAATCGCTGCTGCCGGCGATCCATCGCTTCGACCCCGCTGTGCATCTCCCGCAGCCCAAAGCAGCAGCCAGCGACGACAGGGAGGCCCGCCATGCGCAGTAACGGACTCCTGAAGTGGCTGCTGATCCCCGTGGCCCTGCTGGTGCTGTTTGTCGCCATCCGGCTGTTTTCCGGTGGCGGTGCGTCGGCACCGCCTGTCGCGGATGGCGGCGGCAGGCTTACGCCGGAAGAAATGAAGGCGCTGGGCATCGAGGGTGACACCCCGCGCGACACCGTGGCGACGCTGGTTGCCCAGGTGAAGCAGTTGCGCACCGAGCTTCAGACCGCGCTGTCCGACAACAGGTCGCAGCGTGAGGAGAACCAGCGACTGCGCCAGCGCGAGAACGCCATCGACCAACGCATCAGTTCCGCCCTCGAATCCGAGCGCTCCAACCTGCGCCGCGACCAACAGCAGGCGGCCAGCGCGCGCCAGCAGACCGAGGGGCTGCTCGCTGACCTGCAGCAGCGCCTGGACAGCATCGGCGGGCGTGGCGGCGGCCATGCCGATTTGCCGGTGGGGCTGGGCCTGCGTGACGGCGACGAGGCCGGCATGGAAGGCGGTATGCGCTGGGTGGAGCCGGATGACGCGAAACAAAGCGACGGGCGTGGCAGGTCGAATGGCGGCATAAGCTTCCCCACCAGCTTCGGTTCCGCACAGAGCACGCTGGAAACCACAGCGCAAACCGTGGCGAACGCGGGCGCACGCGCGGCAGGCGTCAAGAGCCCGACGCCCGTCTATACCGTGCCGACCAACTCGACGCTGATGGGGTCGGTGGCGATGACGGCGCTGATTGGCCGCGTGCCGATCGACGGCACGGTGAACGATCCATACCCCTTCAAGGTCTTGGTCGGGCCTGACAATTTGACCGCGAACGGCATCGACATTCCCGATGTGGCCGGGGCCGTGTTCTCCGGCACCGCATCGGGCGACTGGACGCTCTCCTGCGTGCGCGGCCAGGTGCGCAGCATCACCTTCGTGTTCCATGACGGGACCATCCGCACCATCCCCGAGGATCGTGAGGGCAACCAGCAGAACAACCAACAACGCGACGGCCTGGGCTGGATCAGCGACCCGCACGGCATTCCCTGTGTCAGCGGCGAGCGGCGCAGCAATGCGCAGCAGTACCTCGGCACCCAGGCGCTGATCACGGCGGCTGGGGCTGGCGTGGCCTCGCTGATCGAATCCGACAGTGGCAGGGCGTCCTATGTCGGCGCCGACGGCTCCATCGGCAGCGTGGGCATCAGCGGCCAGGAAGCCGTGGGCCGGATTCTCGCCAGCGGCGTCCAGGACATGTCGAGCTGGGTCAACAAGCTCTACGGCCAGGCCTTCGCTGCCGTTTATGTGCAGCCCGGTGCCAAGGTCGCCGTCCACCTCGAAAAGCCGCTCGCCATCGACTTCGATCCCGAAGGCCGCAAGGTCGATCACCGCGCAGGAGAAAGCCATGCCCTCGAACTTGAATAGCTGGGCTCAGGGCCTGGCGCTGGCCTTGGCCGTCGCGCTGCTCGGTGGCTGCGCCACCAGCAAGGAAAAGCTGCTGACCCACGGCGACAGCACGATGATGAACATCTGGCAGCAGAACGCCGGCGACGGCGGCGGTGGTGCCGGCCAGGTAGCGCGCAGGCAGTTGCTCGATGCGCGCCAGAGCCTGCGCAGGCCGCTGACCGAGATGGACGTGCAGGCCGCGCCTGCCGAGCAGATGCGCTACACGCGCACGGCGCGCAACGAGGTCTACCGCCAGTTCCAGCGCCTGCCCAACCCCGATCTCGTGATGTACGTGTATCCGCATTTGGCGGGCACCGACCCAGTGCCGATTCCGGGCTATACGACCGTGTTCCCGCTGTACCAGCGCGTGCAGTACGCCATGCCAGGCGAGCGCGTGGAGGATTACTGATGCGCTGGAAACTCCCCAGACCGAAGCCGACCGCGCCGAAGCTGGCCGCATCCGATGCTGACGACGACGAGCAGCCGGACGGCTGGCAACGCCACGTCGAGGCACTGCGCCAGGTCGGCATCCCCGAACCCGGCACGGCGGTGCAAGGCCGCAGGCCGGCGACCCTGGCAGACGAGCAGGCGCTGTACGAGGTCGCGCCGTCGTTCGTGGAACTGCTGCCCTGGGTGGAGTTCCTGGCGCAGTCGAAAGCCATGTTGCTGGAGGACGGGCAATCGGTGGCGGCGTTCTACGAGCTGGTGCCGCTGGGCACCGAAGGCCGGGAACCTGGCTGGCTCGCGCAGGCCCGCGATGCCTTGGAAAACGCGCTGCAGGACAGTTTCGATGAACTGGATGAGAACCCCTGGGTGCTGCAGCTCTACGCTCAGGACGAGCCCAGTTTCGACCAGTACATGCAGACCCTGCGCGACTATGTGCAGCCGCGCGCCCGTGAGACGGCGTTCACCGAGTTCTACCTGCGCTTCTTCGGCCATCACCTGCGCGCGGTGGCCAAGCCGGGCGGTCTGTTCGAGGACACGGTGGTCACACGGCTGCGCTGGCGCGGCCAGACCCGGCGTGTGCGCATGGTGGTCTATCGCCGCGTGACCGGCCAAGGGCAAAACAGCCGCCGCGGGCAGACGCCCGAGCAGATGCTCAATATCGTTTGCGACCGCCTGTGCGGCGGACTGGCGAACGCCGGCATTCAGGCCCGGCGCATGGTGGCTGCGGATGTTCACGACTGGCTGCTGCGCTGGTTCAACCCGCGTCCCACGTTGCTTGGGCCTGGGGCCGAAGACAGGGAGCGCTTCTATGCGCTGGCGCGCTACCCCGACAGTACGGAGGCCGGCGAAGACGGCGAGATCGAATTGGCGAGCGGGCGGGATTTCAGCCAGCGGCTGTTCTTCGGCCAGCCGCGCTCCGACGTGGCGCAGGGCACCTGGCATTTCGACGGCCTGCCGCACCGCGTGCTGATCACCGACCGCCTGCGCATGCCGCCGGGCACAGGGCACCTGACCGGCGAGACACGCAAAGGCGATGCCATCAACACGCTGTTCGACCAGATGCCCGAGGACACCACCCTTTGCCTGACGATGGTCGCCACGCCGCAGGATGTCCTTGAGGCGGACTTGAACCACCTGGCCAAGAAAGCGGTCGGCGAAACCCTGGCGTCGGAGCAGACGCTCAAGGACGTGCATGAAGCCCGTTCCCTGATCGGCAGCGCGCACAAGCTCTATCGCGGCACGCTGGCGTTCTACCTGCGCGGGCGCGATGAGGCGGAACTGGACCGACGCGGCCTGGATCTGGCGAACGTCATGCTCAACGCTGGCCTGCAGCCGGTGCGCGAGGACGACGAGGTGGCACCGCTCAACAGCTACCTGCGCTGGCTGCCGTGCTGCTACAACCCCGGCCAGGATCGGCGCAAGTGGTACACCCAACTGATGTTCGCCCAGCACGCGGCGAACCTCTCGCCGGTGTGGGGCCGCGCCCAGGGTACGGGGCACCCCGGCATCACGATGTTCAACCGCGGCGGCGGGCCGATCACCTTCGACCCGCTCAACCGCCTGGACCGGCAGATGAACGCCCACCTGTTCCTGTTCGGCCCGACGGGTTCGGGCAAGTCGGCGACCCTCAACAACCTCTTGAATCAGGTCACGGCGATCTACCGACCCCGCCTGTTCATTGTCGAGGCCGGCAACAGCTTTGGCTTGTTCAGCGACTTTGCCCGGCGCCTGGGCCTGACCGTGAACCGGGTCAAGCTCGCGCCGGGCTCGGTCGTTACCCTGGCGCCGTTCGCGGATGCGCGCCGGCTGATCGAGACGCCCAGCGACGTGCAGACGCTCGACGCCGATGCCCTGGACGAAGACCTGCCGCCCGATGCTGTGGCCATGGAGGCAGATGAGCAGCGCGACGTACTGGGCGAATTGGAGATCACCGCGAGGCTGATGATCACCGGTGGCGAAGACAAGGAAGAAGCCCGGATGACGCGGGCCGACCGCTCGCTGATCCGTCAGTGCATCCTCGATGCCGCAGAACACTGCCACAGCAAGGATGGCGAGAAGCGCACCGTGCTCACGCGCGATGTGCGCAATGCGCTGCGCACGCGCAGCCAGGACCCGACGCTGCCGGAAATGCGGCGTGTGCGACTGCTGGAGATGGCCGACGCCATGGACATGTTCTGCCAAGGCACGGACGGTGAAATGTTCGACCGCGACGGTTCGCCGTGGCCCGAGGCCGACATCACCCTGGTCGATCTGGCGACCTATGCCCGCGAGGGCTACAACGCGCAGCTCTCCATTGCCTACATAAGCCTGATCAGCACGGTGAACAACATTGCCGAGCGCGATCAGTACCTGGGCCGCCCGATCATCAACGTCACCGACGAAGGGCACATCATCACCAAGAACCCGCTGCTCGCCCCCTACGTGGTGAAGATCACCAAGATGTGGCGCAAGCTGGGGGCCTGGTTCTGGCTCGCCACACAAAACATCGACGATCTGCCGCGCGCCGCAGAGCCCATGCTCAACATGATCGAGTGGTGGATCTGCCTGTCGATGCCACCCGATGAGGTGGAGAAGATCGCCCGCTTCCGCGAACTCTCGCCTGCGCAGAAGGCGCTGATGCTTTCGGCGCGCAAGGAAGCCGGGAAGTTCACCGAGGGCGTCATCCTCTCCAAGAGCCTGGAAGTGCTGTTTCGGGCCGTGCCACCGAGCCTCTATCTCGCGCTTGCGCAGACCGAACCCGAGGAGAAAGCCGAGCGTTACCAACTCATGCAACAGCACGGCATCAGTGAACTCGACGCGGCCTTCAAGGTGGCCGAGAAGATCGACCAGGCGCGCGGCATCGAGTCGCCGGCCTTGGGCCTGCCGCAATAGCCGCCGGAGACTGCCGTGAAACCGAAACATCCTTCCATTCCGATGCCAGTCCAGGCGCTCCGCCATCGGCGCTCGCGCAAGCGCTGGCCCTGGTTCTTGGCCGCTGGATTGATCGCGCTGCTGCTGATCTGGCTCGTGTCCCGCGCACCCAGCGAACCCGCGTCGTTGGCTCCCGCGCCGGTCAGTACCGCGCAGGTGGCCGGGCCGCCCTGGCAAATGGGCAACGCGCAGGGCCGGTTCACGCTGACGCTCTATGCCGACCTCGAATGTCCGTTCTGCCGGGAGTACTTTCCGCAACTCAAACGCTGGGTGGGCGCCAACGCGGACGTCGCCCTGCAATGGCAGCACCAGCCGCTGGCCGCGCACGAACCGGCCGCCTCTGCCGAGGCACGCCTGGCCGAGTGCGCCGCCGAAAGTGGCGGGCATGTGGCCTTTTGGCAGGCCATTGAATGGGTCTATGCGCACACGCGCAGTGACGGCCTGGGCTTGCCCGAGGGCCTGCGCTATCCCGGCCTAAACCCAGCCGTCGAGCAGTGTTTGGCCAGCGAGCGGCCCGAAACGTTGATTCGCGCTCAGGCCGAGGAAGCCACCAAGGGCGGCGTGACCGCGACGCCATCCCTGCGACTACACGATCGCCAGACCAGCCAGGCGATCCTGCTGCAGGGGCCTATCGAAGGCGATGCACTGCTGTCGGCCATGGACATGCTGGCAGCTGAGGATTCGGTCGTTTCACCCACTACGGAAATGCCTGCCGACGTCGTCGGCGACATGCCCAGGTAGCCCGCGGTCATTGAGGCTACGGCGCAGCACGCTGCGCTGACCGCTACCCGTTCGCCCCGCATCCTGGCCGCGAACGATCACCGCTGCTGCGGTGATGGATGCACCTTGTTCCATTCCCTGGAGGGCCTGCCCTCCAGGGGCATGTGCGCCCTCCGATTTCCCTGCCTGGAGGTTCGCCATGTCTGTCGTCATCAATGACTCCTGCCTGGAGTCGCTTTCCGATATTTCTGTTCAGAACGAGGACTGGATCGTCCAGCAAGCCATCGTGTTGCTGGAGCGACGGGTTTTCAAAGCAGGGCCACGTCTTGAACGGCCCGCTGCGGTCAGGGACTACCTTCGCTTGAAGCTGGTCGCCGAGCCCAATGAGATATTCGTCGTCGTGTTCATGAACAGCATGCACGACGTGCTGGCCGTGGAGCCGATGTTCCATGGAACGATCAATGCGACCTCGGTTTATCCGCGTGTCGTGCTGCAACGCGCTTTGCAACTGAACGCCGCTGCGGTCATCTTCGCCCATCAGCACCCCTCGGGCACCACCGAGCCATCCAATGCGGATCGCTTGCTGACCGAGCAGTTGAAGACGGCCTTGGCGCTTATCGACGTGCGGGTACTTGACCATTTCGTGATTGGTCAGGGCACACCGTACTCGTTCGCCGAGTCTGGTCTTTTGTAGGAAGGCCCGTGGTTCACTGATCACAGCGGGGGCTTCGGCCTCCGCTTTTTTCCATGCGGCAGCACCGAACAGGTATGCGGGGTGCCCGCGATGCGCATTGTTTGTTGGGGCGGCAGCGGGTTCGCGTTCGACTATGGCTCTGATCAACTTCCAGGGCACGCGACATGCCAGCATCTTTATTCCGCTTCGCATCCGGCTGGCGAACCCTTGGCCTGGCCGTTGCACTGCCGGCATCCTTGGCCGTTTTCAGCCCAGCCACCTTCGCCGCCGATGTGGTGGTCGTCACCGACAGCCGCCACCCGGTCAAGACCATGGGTGGCGAGCGGTTGATCGAGTTGGATGAAGGCCCGCGCATCGAAGCCGAGCTTTCCGCACAGCTGCCCGCCGATCCTGAGCAGGCCACGGCCATCGTCAAGCGCCGTCTGAACAACGGCGGTGCCGACCTCCAGCGCCGCATTGCTTCCGCATACCAGGGCGTCGCCGACGCATGGAGCCTGGGCGTCACCAGCATCCCGGCGGTCGTGGTGGATCAGCGTTACGTGGTCTATGGCGAGCCGGACGTGGCCCGTGCCGTCGCGCGCATCGAGCAACACCGGAGGCCGCAGCCATGACCCGACCCTTCGAGCGGATGCGCCGCCTGCGTGCTGGCGTGGTCTCAGTGCTGCTGCTCAGCGCCACGGGCAGCTACGCCCTCAACACCGCAACCATCGTTGGCTCAGTGGCATCGCCGGACTGCCTCGAATACCGCGTCGTCGGCATCTGCTACTGGCTCTACTGCACCTGGACGGGCTGCACGGTGCGCACATCCATCAAGGTCCGCCACTACATCCCCGATGCGGTCGTCTCCAGCTACAGCAACACCGGCGAGAACCCTTGGGTCGAAGTCCGGGCGATGAGCGCGCCCAACCCATCCGCGCAGGCCGGCGGGGACGGCACCACCAACGAAGACCACGAAAACAATCTCGCCAAGTTCAAGAACGCGGACGTCATCGGCCATCCCGGCGTCGAGGTGTTCAACCAGTTCGTCTCATCGTCGGGCTACTTCTGCGAGGGCGCGGGCACGGCGTTCATGCCGTATCTGCTCAGCACCCTGGACACACTGGCCTGGCGCTACAACGTGCCGGATATGGCCTACCCGGAGGCACTAATTCCGGGCAGGCGCGAGGTCGGCGCGCGCACCACGATGAACCTGTGGGGCAACGTCTATCCGCGCGGCGGCTTCCTGCACCAGGCCGACGACCACAAGGCCGGCGCCGTGGTGGCCCAGCGCGCCGGCGATGTCGTCACGCGCCGTGGGCAGATTCACGTCTATCAGCCGCTGCTCGCCAACTCGCGGCCCGGTTACTGGCCTGCCGGCGCGCTGATGGAAGGCGATGCCTCGACGGGCAAGTGGCAGGAACTCACGCCCGTCCTGTCCTCGTCCTGCACGGTGTTCCCGCGCAGCGGCTTCCTGACCCAGGCGCAGCAGGGCGATTACGCCTGGGCGCTGTGGCGGCCCTATGCGTGCTGCGAACGTCGCGGCCAGGTATTCCTCGGCAGCGTCGATTTCCAATGAGGGTACGGCGATGAAGCGTCCTGAACTGACAAACCTCTCCACCAAGGCGTGCCGCCTGCTGCGTCCCACGGTATTGGCTGGGCTGCTGGCTGGCGCACTCGTTCTTGGCGGCGGCCTGGCGTGGGCGCAGGCCGGATTTCAGACCGGCGGCTCCGTGATCGGCGACGAAGTGATGTATTCGATTGGCGGCGGCAGCGCGGTGTCCATGGGCCGCGCGGCCGGCATGCGCTCGATCGGCGTTGGCGTGGGCTGGAACAGCAACCTGATCTGCGGCGACATGAGCATCCAGACCACGCTGCGCAACCAGCTCAACGGCGTCACCAACGGCTTTCAGCAGATCATGAGCAACGTGATCCAGAGCGCCACCAGCGCGGTGGCATCGCTGCCTGCGCTGATCATCCAGCGCGCCGATCCCGGCCTGTACAACCTGCTGACCAACGGCGTGCTGCAGGCGCGCCTGGATTTCGACCGCTCCAAGCTGACCTGCCGTGCCATGGCCGAGAAGATGGCCGACACGGCGGGCGGACAACTCGGCTGGAGCCAGATGGCCGAAGGCATGGCACTGCGCGATGCGGTGTCGAGCACGGATGCCGTGTCGGCAATTGAACAGGCGGAGACGCGCCGCGGCAACGACGGCGTGCCTTGGGTGGGTGGTAGCAATGCGGGCGGCGCAGGCCAGTCGGCCATCCGCGTGGTCGGCGACGTCACCCGCGCAGGCTACAACCTGGTCAACGGCCGCAGCGTGACCGACACATCGTCCATCGCTGCCGCCAGTTGCGCGAGTCTGTCTTGCCAGACCTGGACCTCGCCACAGCAGGCGACCGAATGGGCCACACGGGTTCTCGGCGAACAGGTGCAGCGCACTTGCGATGCCTGCACCAAGACCGAAACGGTGCCCGGCGTCGGGCTGACGCCGCTGATCCAGGAGGAGTACGAGGCAAAGCTGGAAGCCTTGCAGGAACTGGTCTCGGGAACGCGCAACACCACCTTCGAGAACCTGCGTGCGGCTGGCAGCACCTCGCTGCCCATCACACGCGGCGTCATCGAGGCGCTGCGCGACGAGCCGGATCAAGACCTGCTGGCGCGGCGCCTGGCCTCGGAGGTCGCGCTGGCGTCGGTGCTGGAGAAGGCATTGCTGCTCCAGCGCACCCTGCTGACCGGCAAGAAGGAGCCCAACGTCGCGGCGAACCAGTTGGCGGTCGAGGCCGTGAACCACGAGAGCGACACGCTCGACCAGGAAATCCGCAACCTCAAGACCGAGCTGGAGCTGCGCCGCGAGCTGGCGAACAACTCGCCCATGGCCATCATCCAGCGCCATGGCACACGCGCGGCTGGCTCACGTGGCATCTACGAAGGCGATCCCATTCCCGACCGCCTCGACCGGCTCCAGAAGGGCAATCCGGGAGGCAACCCATGAACCCGTCGCGTGCCAGCTGGCTGCGCCCGCGCTGGCTGTTCAACCGGCGCGCGATGAAGGCGCTGCTGTGGACGGTGTTGCTCGTTGCCGCCGCTGTGGGCGCCAACATCGTCGGCATTTATCTCGTCGGCAGCGTTGCCAACTGGGAGCGGTGGCTGGCGGCCACGGCAGGCTACTTTCTAGTGTGGCGGATGTGCCTGTACGGCGCGACAGCCTACGGCTGGGTCTGGATGCGCCGCCGGCTGCTGGCGCGTGAGGCCCAACGCGGGGCTGATAGGCAGGCGCGACGGCGCCTGCTGCGCAGCGAGATCGCCGGCGTCGCCGCCATTGTGGCGCTGGAAGCCAGCCTGTTGATGCAGGCCGCTTGAAGGGGCGAGGACATGACGCTTTTCACCACCGACTACTTGGAGTACTACCTGACGCTGGTGTCGTGGATCGTCCATAACGGCATCTGGGCCGTGCTGGTGGCGAGCGGCGTATTCGCGCTGCCTTTCATTGCCATCATCGTGCAGGAATGGCTGAAGGCCCGTGCGGAGGGCGCCGACGAAGGCAACAAGGGCGTGCTCTCGGCTGCGCGCATTGAGAACCGGGTGTTCGTCGCCATCGTGGTGGTGATGTTCGCCGGCATCCCATTCATCGACGTGGATCTCAACACCATCCGCTACGACAGCTCGCGCTCGGCCCAATGCCAAGTCAGCGTGCCGCAGCCCACCGATACCGGCTGGTCGCAGTCCTTCAGCACTATCAACAACCAGTCGGCGAAGGTGCCCGTCTGGTGGGCCTTTATGCACACACTCTCGCGAGCAGTGACCGGTGCCTCTGTGGCGGCGATTCCCTGCGGCACCGACTTGCGGCAGATGCGCATGGAGATCGACGCGACGCGCATCGACGACCCGGTATTGGCTCAGGAAGTGGCGGATTTCTCGCGGGACTGCTACGGACCGGCACGCGCCAAGCTCTTCATGCAGCGCCCGGACCTCGATGAGACACAAATGCACGACGTGACCTGGATCGGCTCGCGCTTCTTCACGGACACCGGCGGCTACTACGACAGCTATCGCTCCAGCACACCACGCGATGACTGGCCCTACGACAGCAACCGTGATGCCGGGCTTGCGCAGGTGGCCAGCGGTGGCGGCTATCCGTCCTGCAGGCAGTGGTGGGCCGATGGCAGCAATGGCCTGCGCGCACGCCTGCTGGGGCAGGTAGACCCAAGCCTGCTGAATCGCCTGGCGGGCTGGGCCGGCTTTCTGAGCCGAGCCGAGGTGGACGACTCGGTAATCCGCACCATCGCCTCGCCGCGGCAGCAGAAACTGAACCAGGGCAACGTCTATACGGACTACGGCGGCCAAATCGACAAGACCCTGCCAAACATCGTGACGCGGGCCACGGGCGACGTCGGCATGGCTGTCGGCGCGATTGCCGCGTTTCCCGCCATGGACGTGGTGCGCCAAGCGCTGCCCATGGTGCTCGGCTTGCTCAAGATGGCGCTGGTCATCTGCATCCCGCTGGTGCTGGTTGTGGGCACCTATGACTTGAAGACGGTCGTTACCGTGAGCGTCTTGCAGTTCGCGCTGTTCTTCGTCGATTTCTGGTTCCAGCTCGCGCGCTGGATCGACAGCACCATCCTCGATGCGCTTTATGGCTGGGGCTTCGGCTGGAACCGGCCACACGCCAACTTCGATCCACTGGTGGGGCTGAACAACGCCTTTGGCGACCTGTTGTTGAACTTCGTTATGGGGACGATGTTCATCGTGCTGCCCACCTTTTGGATCGGTGCGCTGACCTGGGCCGGAATCCGCGCTGGAACGATCGCAAACAGTTTCTCAGCAGGTACGAGGGACGCAGGCGCTGCCGGTGGAAAAGGAGCTGGCGCAATGTCAAGGAAGTTGAAGTGACGCACGCTCAAGCCGAGTGTCAGTCATCATCCTTGTACATCTCATGAGATGTGTCGTTGTAGAGATTCGGGTCATAACCCGGTGTCTCTCGAAGTTCTTCCAAGGTGGTAGGAAACTGCAAATGGAACTCTTCGTCTGAATGGCTCTGATTTGCTGCCCATCCCACAGCCACGACACAAACCAACAGCAGTGCCAGCCAGAACGCGGAATAGAGCAGTACACCGAGCACGGCCAGCTTGACCACCCACAACAGCACGGTGGCACCAACTACCGGCACGCCCCTGTACACCAACCAGCTCGACGCCCGCCGTTCGCCACGCGCATAGGCGCGCCATCCACGGCCAAAGCTACGGCCGAGGCGTTCTGCGGTGCTGATGCGGGTCGTCGTGTTCATGGTCGTCACCTGCTATATGTGAAATCACTACTCCAGTTTGCTCCAATCCTGCTTGCTTGCCTGTACCAATGCGCTCCATTCGTCCGGCGGATTCCCGCGCCCGAGCATCTTCTCGAACACGGCATACGGGTCTGATTTGCTTCCCGAAGACCGCAGGGTCTGTTCATCGTTGACCCAGGCGTACACGATGACCTTCGCCTTCGAGTCGTAGCGGAAGAACAGCCGGTATCGCCTTCCGAGCTTGGCCCGCCGCCAGTGGCGATATGCCGGCCCCATGGTGTTGCCTTGCCGGTACTCATCGCGCGCCGGGGCACTCGGTATCACGTCTTGTATCAACTGGGTCAAGGCCCGGAAGAACTTGACGTTGGCGTTCGATCCGAACCCTTCCGGGTCGTTGCCTTGGGCGCGCAGCACAGCCGCGCGCAGCTTCATCAACTGCTCGATCAGGTTGTCGTGGAACAGCAGTGTCCAGCCATGCTGTTGCATCAGATTTCCACGTCCTCATCGAAATCATCGCCCAGGTCCACCTTGTGCCCCGCGTGCTCCAGCATTGTGCGAGCCAGATTCTCGGGCAGGCCGCGCACATTCCGACCCGCTTCAATGTCGCGGGCCAGCAAGGTCAGAAACGCGGCAATGGCCGGGTCCTCGTGCTCGGCATCGGCGCGGGTCACGACGACCTCACTGCCACGAAGCTCGAACGCAAGCTTGCTGCCGGTATCGGCCCCAAGTGCCTGTCGGATGGACTTGGGTAGCGTGATCTGGCCTTTGGAGGTCAGCGTGGCAACTTCGTGAATGGCAGGCATGGCGGCTCTCTTGATCGCAATGCCCGTATTGTAAGGAAATATCCTTACCTCGTCAATGAAAGGTCTCACCGGGGTCCTCCAGCATCCAACAATGAATCTCATCGTAGGGTGGGAACAGCCAGCCTTCCTGCATCAATCCGGCCCCGCCATACCCGCATTGACGGTGGACAACCAATGCTCACCGCTCTATATCCAAAGGCTTCTAAAGGCCAAAGGGCCGAAACGGCAAGGGAATGGGGTGCAAGGGGAAAGGCCCTACCCGAAAAGGCGAAAAGGCCGCCCGCTTGCCCGCCACCAGGACACCCACATGCTCTCTCTGTTCCAGCGGAAACGGCCTCCGGTCGCTGCCGCTCCGTCGCCTGCACCCGTCACCGATCTCCCGAAAGGGCTGCTGCAACCGGAATCGGCCGCATCGCTGCTGGCGACACCGCGCCGGCAGAAGCTGCTGGAACACATCTGGCAGCGCACCTCGCTCTCGCGCAAGCAGTTCGCCGCGCTGTACCGCACGCCGATGGAACGTTATGCCGAGTTGGTTCAGACTTTCCCTGCATCCGAAGCACATCACCATGCCTACCCAGGCGGCATGCTCGACCACGGCCTGGAAATCGTCGCCTACAGCCTGAAGCTGCGCCAGTCTCATCTGCTGCCCATCGGCGCCAACCCCGAGGATCAGGCTGCGCAAGCCGAAGCCTGGACCGCTGCCGTCGCCTACGCCGCACTGCTGCACGACATCGGCAAGATCGCCGTCGATCTGCACGTCGAGCTGGCCGACGGCTCGATCTGGCATCCGTGGCACGGCCCGCTGTGCCAGCCATACCGCTTCCGCTACCGAGACGATCGCGAGTACCGGCTCCACAGCGCCGCGACAGGCTTGCTCTACCGGCAACTGCTTGACCGTGAAGTCCTGGATTGGCTCAGCTGCTATCCGTCGCTGTGGGCACCGCTGCTCTACGTCCTGGCCGGGCAGTACGAGCACGCTGGCGTGCTGGGCGAATTGGTGGTGCAGGCCGACCGAGCTTCCGTGGCCCAGGAACTGGGCGGCGATCCCACACGCGCCATGGCCGCGCCCAAGCACGCACTGCAACGCAAGCTGCTCGACGGGCTGCGTTACCTGCTCAAGGAGGAGCTGAAGCTGAACCAACACGAAGCCTCGGATGGCTGGCTCACCGAGGATGGTTTGTGGCTGGTGAGCAAGACGGTCTCGGACAAGCTTCGGGCACATCTGCTGTCCCAAGGCATCGACGGCATCCCAGCGAACAACACCGCCGTGTTCAACGTGCTGCAGGATCACGGCATGTTGCAGCCCACGCCGGACGGCAAAGCGATCTGGCGTGCGACCGTGACCAGTTCCACCGGCTGGAGCCACTCGTTTACGTTGCTACGGCTGGCACCCGCGCTGATCTGGGAATCTGGTGAGCGACCGGCACCGTTCACCGGGACGTTGACGATCGACACGCCCACCGCAGTTGAAGATGTCGAAGCAGGAGCCACCCTTTCTGCGAACGGCGCGACGTCCGCTTTGGAGAATCCAAACGCTCCGCCAGCGGAGGGTAGTGGCATCACCTCAGCCCCTCCACCCAAGGCCCAGGCCAGCCCCGACGTCATAGCGGACATGCTGGCGATGGTGGGAACGGGAAACTCGCCAACCACAGATCAGGATGTGGAAACCGTCCCGGACGAAGTACCCGCAACTCTCCCCGATGCGACCCAGCCGCCCTTGGCCGCCGCTGCGCCTTCGTCACCGGCCTTCACGTCCTCGACGACACAGCCATCCGGCGAGCACTTCATGGCGTGGCTGAAACATGGCATCGCCACGCGGCGGCTCATCATCAACGATGCGAAAGCGCTGGTGCATACCGTGAGCGACACCGCCTACCTGGTCAGCCCTGGCGTGTTCCAGCGCTATGCGCAGGAACACCCGCAGGTAGGCAAACTGGCCAAACAGGAGAACCTGCAGGATTGGCAGTGGGTGCAGAAGCGCTTCGAGCGACTGCAATTGCATCGCAAGCAACCAAGTGGCCTGAACATCTGGACTTGCGAAGTCACAGGCGCCAGAAAATCGAGGAAGCTACATGGCTATTTACTTATCAAACCAGAAATGGTTTTCGAATTTACGCCTCCAAATAACCCATATCTATTTTCAATGAAATTTCCCGGCCTATGAAGATCAAGATATGAAAATCATCTATCAAAATTAAATGGTCTCATCAGTATTTCCATCAGAAACACTAGATATGTGAATAGCGTTCGCACCATCGTCACCAGTGAGGTACAGGCGCAGCGCGTAGAGCAGATCGGGGGTGCGGTCGCCTGAGGGTTTCTGGATGTTGATTTTCACACGGGAGAAGAGCTTGATGTTGGACAGCCCATAGCCCTCACAGGACTGCGGATCACACATCACAAGTGGATAGCGCAGCACTTCGTCCAATGGAATGCGTTTATGAACCAGCAGAGGGTGCCGTGCCGGCATTACAACCACCAGTGGATCGCTCCATGCCGCTTCGGCCACAATGCCATCTCCAACGTCGGCCGACTGCGCGAAGCCGACATCGTATAGTTCGTCGTTCAACCCCCGGATTTGCTGCGATAGCGGAATCTCGAACAGGCGGATCTCGATATCTGGATCGTCCTGTCGACACTGGGCAAGCAAGGCGCTCAAGCGTGGCGGGGTGATCCCGTCGGACAAGGCAACTCGCAGTTGGTCCTGATAGCCAGCGGCAACAGCTCTGATACTGTTGCTTGCCTGTTCAAGAGCAGAAAATACGCGCGGAACATGCTCCAGAAATACCTAGCCTGCACGGGTCAATCGCGTACTGCGCGTTGTTCGGTCGAAAAGGCGAACACCCAGATCTTCCTCCAGCTCCTTGATGGCGCGTGAAAGCGGGGACTGCTCAATGTGTAGCCGCTCGGCTGCACGAGCGAAGTGAAGCTCCTCAGCAACGGCGATGAAACATCGAAGATGACGCAAGTCCATTTTTTAGCACCGACTCAATCAACACCTCCTTTCTTAACCTTCAGGTTTATATTCACGCTCTTTATAGGCGAGCAACCGAAGTGCGTTGAACACTACTACCAAAGTTGAACCTTCATGGGCTGCGACGGCGGGACCAATTCCCAGACCGAGAATCGTTGCCGGGACCAGAATCGCCACAACGCCAAGACTGATGAAGAGGTTCTGGCGGATGATCTTCCGGGTGCGTCGACTGAGTTCGACCGCAAACGGCAGGTGCGAAAGATCGTCCGCCATCAAGGCAACGTCGGCAGTCTCCAACGCCACGTCCGAGCCGGCCGCCCCCATGGCGATGCCGACTGTCGCATGGGCCATGGCGGGCGCATCATTCACACCATCTCCTACCATCGCGACCTCAGTGGTGTCGCGCAGCTTTTTGATGGCCTCTACCTTGTCCTCCGGCATCAGATCACCCCATGCCTCGTCCAAGCCAACGTGCTTGGCGACGGCATCGGCGACGCGTTGGTTGTCGCCAGAAATCATGATCATGCGATTGATACCGATGGCACGCAGGCGTTCGAGCGCCGGCCGCGCCGTTGCGCGTGGCGTATCCATCAAACCGATGACCCCGAGATCACGACCTGCGCGGCGTACCGCCATGGTGGTGCGCCCCTCGATGCGGAGCCGTTCGACCGCCTCGGCGACCGGCTCCGTCAAGGCGGGTATCCTGTCGCTGCCGAACATTTCCGCCTTGCCGATTTCCACGGCATGTCCCTCGATCTCGGCGATCACCCCTTTGCCGGTGAGGCTACGAAGCCCGGATGCAACGGGAAGCGTCGTGCTGCCAAGGCGCTCCACGCCATCCTGTGCGATGGCCCGCGCCAAGGGATGATCGCTCAGCGCTTCGACGGCAACTGCCGTGGCCAGTAGCTCGGTCTCGTTGACGCCCGGTGCTGGCAGGACATCGGTGATACGTGGCCGTCCTTCGGTCAAGGTGCCGGTCTTGTCGAAGGCCAGGGCATCAAGCGAACCGAGCTTCTCAAGCGAGGCTCCACCTTTTATCAGTACACCGCCACGAGCAGCGCGCGCGACGCCAGACAAGATGGCGCTCGGCGTTGCTATGGCGAGCGCACACGGGCTGGCCGCTACCAGTACGGCCATGGCGCGGTAGAAACTGTCCCGGAACGGCTCGTCTACTACAACCCAGGCGAACAAGAGCAGGAAGGATGTAGCCAGTACGGCCGGCACGAAGACGCGTTCGAAGCGGTCAGTGAGTCGCTGCGTGGGAGATTGCCGCGTCTCGGCTTCGCTGACCATTTTGACCACGCGGGCCAGCGCGCTTTCCGAGGCAAGTTTGGTCACGGCGATGTCTATCGCGCCGGCACCGTTAATGGTGCCGGCAAACACGCGATGCGCCGCGTCCAAAAGATCAGGCCGGATATTGGCCTGCGCCGGGTCGGGAACTGGGCGCTTATCGACAGGCACGCTTTCTCCAGTGACCGGGGCCTGGTTGATGCTGGTTTCGCCGGACACCACGAAACCATCAGCTGGCAAACGTTCGTTGGGCCGCACGAGCACCACGTCGCCGAGAACCAGTTCCTGCACGCCTAATTCCTTGACCTCACCGTCACGGCGAACGCGGGCGGTCTCCGGCGCAAGTTCGGCCAGGGCTTCGATCGCCCGCTTGGCCCGCCCCATGGCGTAGTGCTCCAGCGAATGGCCCAGGCTGAACAGGAACAACAGCAGGGCGCCTTCGGCCCAAGCACCGAGCGCTGCCGCACCAGCGGCGGCGACCAGCATCAGCGTGTCGATCTCGAAGCGTTTGAGCTTCAGGTTCTGAACCGCTTCTCTGACGGTATAGAAACCACCAAAGAAGTAGGCACCGAGATAGTTGGCGACGGCGAACCAATCTGTGACGGGCGCCCACTTGTCCAACGCGAAGCCGGTGGCAAGAAGTCCTCCGCACAGCAGGGAGAATATCAGTTCACTGTTTTCGCCAAAGATACCGGCGTGACGGTGAGCATCCCCGTCACCCTCCGGGTGTTGATCGCTGCCCCTTTCATGCGGAAGGGCTTTGGGCTTTCGGTTGACACCAACTTCCGCGAGCGCGTCACGAATGTCATTCTCTGAGATTCTTTCCCTATCTAATTCCACTCGCACCACACCCCCAATACTGACTTCTGCTTCCAATACGCCTGGCATGGAGAGAAGTCGTTTGGTCAAGGTGCGCGCAAGCCGCTGGTGTGTGACACCCTCGACCTGCCAGATCAGATGGCCGTATTGCTGGGTAATGCGTGCACCGGCAGCTTCAACGAGTTCGCGGATACGCGCGAGCGATAGCTCGTCGGAGGCATAATGAATGCATACCTCATGCGTCTGATTGTTGGTGCCGCTGCGGATATGAACGTTTTCCACCCCCTGTTGTGCTCGCAACTCAACGAGAAGACGCTGTACACAGGCGTCAGCATCGTGCGCAATATCTGGCAGCAGAATGGGAAGATCGATCTGTAGTTTTTTTGTCATGGCTTCTCTCCCAATCGCATTTTTCCACTGCCTCCGGGAATTCTGACAAGGACATATTTCTTGCTCTCTATGTTCGCCCTCTGGCTGGAAGACGGTAGTCGGTGCTGTATTTGATCGAATTGTCTTTTGGTAACTGCCATATAGACATCGCCGTTCATGTGCCTCAGTCGAGCACTCACTTGCTCGATGGACACCAGCTCTGCCATCCCCCTTGAGTAGTAGCGTGCGGAAAACGGCCTGCTATCGATGTACCAAAAATTGGCATTCGCGCCGGACGCATCCTGCACGTATCGCACTAATTCTCTTTCGGTATTGATCAGATTCGGCTGCAGCAAGGCTGTCAGCGACGCAACCAGCGTCACGGTTGGCACCAGCGAAGCGAGTGTTGCAGTCACATATCGAGGGGGCACTGAAAACGACTTCAGTTGTCCCTCTTGCCAGGCAGACAACGCCCTCCCCATCAGAATCGAAAACGCTGGGATAGCGGGCAATACATAGGTCCATAGCAGATTGCTGGCAAAAGTGAAAAGTAATAATGCGAAAACCGACCATCCCAGCAGGTACGCGGTGAAAGGGTCAGCCAGGGCCCTTCTCAATAACTGACGACCGCCACGGCTGCCTGCTACGAACAACAGAGCTGCGAACGCTAGGATCCCCCATGGAAAGGTCGCCACGAGCCAAAAAGCCCAGATGCTGCCATAGGGCCGTATATGTGCCGTCCCGTAGAGGTCACCCTGCCAACCTGGATCGAGGTAACGCAGAACATGCTCGCCGAGCAGGAAATAGTTAAGGAAGCCCGGTGTTTTTAGCTCAGCCAGCACATACCACGGGAGGACCAGCGCTATAACAAGCGCTATTCCACAGAGCCAGGACTTTCCAGAAATACGAGACCACTGACATTGGCGGCAGATGAGCCAGCCTGTGGCGATCGATCCCACCACAAGCACACCAGCCAATGGCCCTTTGGCGAGAAGACCGATTGCCAAGCCTACGAATCCCAAAGCTCGCCAATACCATTGACCCAACACAAATCCAGCCATGCAGAGTGTGGTACCCAGTGCCAAGAAGGGATCTGTCAGAACTGCAATACCGGCTATGTAGGGCAACGCACAGGATGCGTAAACGATAACCGCCCAAAACGCTGCTCGTAGGCCCGCATACCTGCGAGCCACTGTGTGGATGACTGCAAGGATGGCGAGAAATGCTAGCAATGAGGGAAAGCGTACGGCCCATTCATCCAGACCAAACAATCGAATTGATAGCGCCTGTACCCAGAAAGAGAGAGGCGGCTTTCCCCAGAAAGGCACGCCAGGCTCGAACCAAGGTGTTATCCAGTCGCCACTTTCCGCCATCATTCTGGCAATTTCGGCGTACCGAGGTTCAGATGTTCCCGAAAACGGGATCAACACCATACCGAAAAGTTGTAGCGCAAGTATAAGAAAGAACAACCATATAAAACGGCGTTCGTACCATGGATGGCTCATCATTCCTCTCTCCTCGACAGAGCTGCATCATCATGTGGTAATTCACAGACCTCCTCGACCAAGTAAATCGGACGCTGCTTTGATTCCAGATAAATACGCCCTACATACTCACCAACCAAGCCGATCGAAAGCAGCTGGATACCACCGATAAAAGTCATCACCGCCATAAGCGAGGGATATCCGGAAACGTCCGACCCGATGATCAGTGTTTTGGCGACGATCAACGCACCGTACATGGCGCTTCCCAATGCGGTCAGCAAGCCCAGAAAGGTCACGCAGCGAAGTGGAGACACTGAAAAGGAAGTGAGCCCCTCCATTGCCAGACGCATCAGTCCAACGAAATTCCATTTACTGTCTCCGGCAGCGCGGGGTTCTCGGTCGAACGATATGATCTTCGTTGGCAAACCGATCCAGGCGAATAGTCCTTTCATGTAGCGGTTTCTTTCGCGCAGGCGCCCCAGGGCGTCAATGGCGCGACGACTCATCAGCCTGAAATCGCCAACATCCTCGGGAATGGTCACATCGCTCAATCGACATAGCAGTCGATAGAACATGTAGGCACAGAAGCGTTTCAGGGCACCTTCCCCATTCCTGGAACGACGCCGCATCAGGACGATATCCATCCCGCTGCGCCAAGCCTCAACCATGAGCGGAATGAGTTCAGGTGGATCCTGAAGGTCGGCGTCCATGATGATCACGGCGTGCCCTAGCGCATGGTCCAGGCCGGCTGTTGTCGCGGCCTCCTTGCCAAAATTCCGACTGAGCTTTACCAAACGAACCCACGGATAGGTGTAGGCCAACCCGGCAAGGTACCTATGGCTGTCGTCAGTACTGCCATCATCGACAAAGACGATCTCGTACTGGAAATCCAGTGAGTCGAGGGCCTTATGCAGTCGCTCGTACAAGCGGGGAAGAACGGGCTTCTCATTGAAGACCGGAATGACAACGGATAGGACGGGGCCGTTCGATGGAAGACGAGAAAGGTTCACGAGAAAACCCTCCTCTGAACCTGAAAGTTCATCAGGCAAACCAGCGAGGTCGTCATCAGCTGAGCGTAGGCGATGTTTACTCCGGCCCATTGATACAAAATCCCGAGCAGTATCAGGTTAGCGACCCAAGAACCGACCACGGATGCCAAATAGAGGAGCACGACACGTTCATGCGACTTGACGCAACGAAACACATAGCCTTTCTGCAGCCAGTAGTTCGTTAACGCTCCGGCCGCAGCGCCCACGGAACTTGCCCATAAGGCGGGGATATCCCAGGCCATCAGGCCCGACATCGCGCTCCAATGCACGGCTGTGGAAATTCCGCCCGCCACCAGAAAATGAGGAAATCTGGACCAGAGTCGTTGCCAGCCTTCTCGACATCTTGATGTTTGAGCGGGATAAGAAACCGGATGTAGTTTGCTCGTCATGCTCTGCCGCTCCCCGTTTCTTCCGGCTTCACCGCACGAGCAGCGAAGGTGGGCAGCACCATCAAGGTCAACACGGTGGCGGTGATCAATCCCCCGATAACGACGGTGGCGAGCGGCTTCTGTACTTCGGCCCCGGACCCTGTCGCTATCGCCATGGGGATGAAGCCGACGATGGCCACCAGTGCCGTCGTCAGCACGGCGCGAAGGCGGCTCGACGCGCCAGCGGCAGCGGCCTCCAGAGGCAGGTCACCAGCCGTCAGACGCTCACGAATCGCCTGCATCAGCACCAAGCCATTGAGCGTGGCCACACCCGACACCGCGATGAAGCCCACGGCTGCCGATACGGAGAACGGCATACCACGCAGCAGCAGTGCCAATGCGCCACCCACCAAAGCCAAGGGCACGCAGACAAAGACAAGCGCGGCTTCACGGATGGTGCCCAACGCCATGTACAGCAGACATCCGATCAGCAGAAACACGACCGGAACCACCATCATCAAGCGCGCCTCGGCACGCTGCAGATTCTCGAACTGGCCGCCCCAGGTCAGATAGACACCTGCGGGAAGCGGCACATCTGCCACGGCGGTCTGAGCCTCCTGCACGAACCCACCCAGATCCCGACCGCGTACATTGGACTGCACCACGATGCGGCGACTGCCATTGTTGCGACTGATCTGGTTGGGCCCTTCGCGTACGTCGATACGCGCCACCGACGACAAAGGCACCACGGTGCCATCAGCTGCAACGATGGGCAGGGCCGCCAGTTGCGCAGGATCATTTCGGGCGACTTCTTCCAGCCGAATCACGACGTCGAAGCGGCGGTCGCCCTCGAAGATCTTGCCAGCGGATGTTCCACCGATACCGGTGGCCACGGCCTCACTGACATCGGCGGCGCTCAATCCATACTGGGCTGCGGCCGCGTGATCGATCTGGACCGTGAGCGTAGGCAGTCCAGAGACCTGCTCCACACGCACGTCCGCAGCCCCCGGGATGCCGCGTAGCTTGAGCGCGATCTGATCCGCCGTTCTCTGCAGGATGTCGAAGTCGTCACCAAAAACCATGACAGCCAGGTCGGTCCTCACGCCTGAAATCAGTTCGTTGAAACGCAGTTCGATGGGTTGACTGAATTCGAATGCGTTACCGATCTGATCACTCACCAGCGATTCGAAGCGCTGGATCAGTGCTTCCTTGTCCAGTGATCCATCCGGCCACTCGGCGCGGGGATGGAGCACGATGACACTGTCCGAAATGTTGGTGGGCATCGGGTCGATGGCCGCTTCGGCGGTGCCCGTGCGCGAGAAGATGGTTTTGACTTCCGGCTCATTCGCCAAAGCCCTCTCCAAGGCAAGCTGCATCGACAGCGATTGCTCCAGGGAAGTCGAAGGCACCCGCAGCGCCTGCATGGCCAGGTTGCCTTCATCGAGCGTCGGCATGAACTCTCGTCCCAATGAAACGAAAGCCGTCAATCCGATCGCCAGCATGAGAACAGCACCGGCGAATACCGCTCGCGGCCGCATCACCACTCGGCGAATGACCGGTTCAACCTTGGCACGCACGAAGCGGATAAGACGGGTTTCGTGCTCGCCATCATCCGAACGGCCATGCTCGTCACCCTGCATTTTGGGCTCACGCACGAACAGGGCGGCCATTGCCGGTACGAAGGTGAACGAAAAAATGAATGCGCCGACCAGCGCCAGCATGAGCGTTGCCGCCATGGGCTGGAAGGTCTTACCTTCCACGCCCTCCAGGGTGAGGATGGGGGCAAATACCAGCAGGATGATGACCTGACCGAATGCGGCTGGGCGAACCATCTTGCGCGCAGCCTGAGCGGCCACGTTCAACCGCTCGACCGGCGACAGGACGCGACCCAGTTCGGCACGTCTCTGACCGAGCATGAGCAAGGTTGCTTCGATCACGATCACGGCACCATCGACAAGAATGCCGAAATCGAGTGCGCCAAGACTCATCAGGTTGCCGCTGATCCCGAAGCGGTTCATGCCGATGACCGCGAACAGAAAGGACAATGGGATGATCAGTGCGGTGATGGCGGCCGCACGTAGGTTGCCCAGCAGCAAGAACAGCACGGCGATGACCAGCAATGCGCCTTCGGTCAAATTCTTCGCCACCGTCTTGATCGTTGCATTGACCAGTTCGCTGCGGTTCAGTACAGGCTCGGCGACAATGTCTGGCGGCAGCGAGCGGTTGACTTCGACAAGGCGCTCCGCTGCTGCCTGTGCGACCGTGCGGCTGTTGCCGCCGGCGATCATCAAGGCTGTGCCGAGTACCGCTTCGTGACCATTGCGCGTCGCCGCGCCCAAGCGCGGTGCGCGGCCCAAACCTACGCTCGCCACATCGGCGACGCGGATGACGAGGCCGTCGCGCCGGGTGATCGGCGCCTGCGCCAGATCGTCAACGGTTAGCGCGAGCGCATCGGCACGGACGATCAAACCTTCACCCGCACGCTGAATGAAACCTGCGCCTGCCTGAATGTTGGAGCGTTCAAGTGCTAGCACGAGATCGCCAAGCCCAAGCCCATAGGCCGCCAGTTGCTCGGCGTTGGGCCTGACCGCGTACTCCTTGACGTAACCTCCGATCGTATCGACGCCGGCAAGCCCTGGTGCTGAGCGCATCAGCGGCGCGATGATCCAGTCCTGGACCGTTCTGAGGTAGGTGGCGCGCTCTTCGGCCGTCGTGAGCCGCTCGCCTTCCGGCGTCAGATAGATTTCGTTCGCCTGCCAGCCTGGCTCGCCGGGGGAAGCGGTTTTATCCGGGTCGAATGGGGTGAAATCCACCGTCCACATCAGGACTTCGCCGAGTCCCGTAGTGACAGGTGACATCATCGGTGTCACCCCTTCCGGCAGATCTTCCTCTACCTCACGCATGCGCTCGCCCACTTGCTGACGCGCGAAGTAAATGTCGGTCTGGTCAGTGAAGATGGCGGTGACCTGTGAAAACCCATTGCGCGATATGGAGCGCGTGCTGGTCAACCCCGGTATCCCGGCGAGTGCGGTTTCGAGCGGATAGGTCACTTGGCGCTCGATTTGCGCGGGCGCCAGCGCAGGTGCGACGGTATTGATCTGCACCTGACGATTGGTAATGTCCGGAACGGCATCGATGGGAAGCCTGCTGAGCTGAAACAACCCGTAGGCCATGACGAGCGTCGCGGCGAACACCACAGCCCAGCGAAACTGAACTGATTTCTCAATAATCATTTTGAACATGGGCTTCGCCTCAGTGACCGTGCTCGGCCTCGCCCTTGGCGAGTTCGGCTTTCAACAGAAAGGCATTGGTGCCAGCAATGCGTTCATTACCGGACAGGCCATTGAGGATTTCAATGAACCCACCCGCACGCCGACCGACAAGCACCGGCGTAGCGCGAAAGCCGCTGTCCTCAACCACGAATACGACGGATTGCCCTTCCACCGTTTGCACGGCATCGGCAGGTACGGTGAGTCCGGCTTCCTGTGTGTCCGTCACGACAATGGCCGTTATCGGTGAACCGGCTGGCGGCAGATCGCCGGCAGTTGATCGCGCTCGGATAACCGTTGCACCACTTTGTTCGCGGGCATTGGCGGCAACGCCGACCACGACAGCGTCAAAGTTGCGGGATGTTCCCGTCACTTGGATGCGGGTTTCCGTGGTGACTGCAGATGCCAGCGCCGGAGGCGCGTTGAACACCAGTTCCACCCGGGCCGGGTCTGCGATTTCCGCCACAGCGCCGCCGGCCGCCACAACCCCACCGGGGGTGATATTCACGGCGCTGACGATGCCGGCAATCGGGCTGTTGATGGTGAGCCGCCCCGAGGTATCAGGTGATCCACTGGCGGCGACTTGCGCCTGCGCTGCCCTCGCCGCTGCGTCGGCGGCAAGAGACCGTGCCCGGGATGCCTCCATCTCCTGGCGGGCGACGATGCCTTGCGCAACGAGATTCAGGTCCCGTTGATAGACAAGTCGCGCTGCCTCCGCCTCTGCCACCGCGGCATCGGCGTTGGCACGCAATGTGGCGGCTTCGCCGCTGACGATGATCGCCAGCGATTGGCCAACCTCTACTGAGGCACCGGTAGCAACGAGAATCTGTTCAACCCGGCCGCTGGTGACCGCGGCGACAATGGCCTTGGCGTCAACCGCCGGTTCAACGCGGCCTGACAGTCGATATTCATTCCCTCCGCCACGGCTGACGTTGACGATACCGATGCCCGACGCCTTGATCTGCTGTTCCGTCAGTGCGACAACACCTTCTTCTGTCGACTCTCCCTCGTGTTCGTCGTGGTCATCGTGTCCTCCATCTTCTTCATGACCCTCGTCATGAGAGGCATGATCACCATCCTCGGCCTGCGCTTCATGCTCCGCATGCGGCACGAATTGGGCGACGCCGAAGCCAAGCCCTAGGGCGATCAGTAAAGCTGCTCCAATGAGGAGCCGGTTTTTTGTTGAGTTCATGAATGCTTCCTCAGAATGGAGCGCGGCCATCAAGGCCTGCGAGTTCAACTTCCGCGCGGACGCGCGCTAACCGCGCATTGACGGCCGTATTGCGTGCACTGATCAGAGCCGATCGGATACTGCGCAGCTCCAGTTGCGAGATACGCCCGGCGTCGAACCCCGCACGCGCGAGTTGGTAGGCTTCCTCCGCCGAAGCAACGCCTTTGTCGGCAGCACGTATGCGGGTAATGGACGCATCAAGACGGGCTTGGGCAGCACTGCGATTCGCCTGGGTTTGCAGCTTTGCTGTGGTCAACCTGGCTGCTGCGGCATGTTCCTCTGCACGGGCAGCACTGATCGCGCCCTTGTTTCTGTCGAACAAGGGGAGAGATACATTGATGCCGAAGGTGAATGCCTCCGTGTCGTATTCCTGGAACCTCCGCACACCAAGCGACGCGCTTACCGCAGGACGCGCACGCAACCGCTCGACACTCACCGATTTATTCGCGGCCTCCAGTTCTGCCTCGGCAATCTGAACGGTGAGAGGATTGCCCATGGCCTGAAAGGAGGCATCAGGGGAGCGGTTCAATAGACTGGGTTCGATGGCGGTCACTGGCTGGACCAGCATCGCGGCAGCAGTCAGTCTGGCAAATGCGGCATCGCGGTTCGCCCGCGCTTCGTCCACTGCAGCACGGGCAGATTCAACTTCACTGTTCGCCTGGATGCCGCGCAGTGAGGGTTCCCGACCTTCTTCGATCAGCAGCATGACTGCGTTCGCGTCCGCTTCCGTCAGTTCCAGCGCCTCGACAGCCAGTTCATATTGCAGGGAAGCCGCTTCCGCTTCGGAATAGATCAGCGCAAGACTGCCAGCGACCGTCCACCGTGTTTGATCACGCCGCAGCGCCGCGACCTTAGCTTCCGCCTGTGCGGCACCGATACGTGCGCCTCGCTGGCCCCACAGCTCCAATGGCTGATTGATGGAGAATGTTGATTCCGCAGCGTCGTAGCCGGAAAAGCGACCGCGACCGTAAACGTTTTCGGTTTCCACGGAGACAGAGGGATTGGGCAAAGCCCGCGCCTGTTGCGCGCGCGCATTGGCAGCGTCGAGCAACGCCTCCGCTTCAACCGTGATGGGGATGCGATCGAGGCTCTCGATCAATGCTTCATAGGGCGGAGCCGGCTCGGCCCGAGAAGGTAATGCGAATAAGACCGCTGTAACAGCCACAGCAAAGCCAACCGCCCACTGCGGTCGACTGAACGACGTGAACATGAGGAAACTCCCAAAGCTGAATGAGTTGACGAAACGGCCGCACGAAGGGTGCAGCCGGGAGTCGTCAGGCTTTGGGTGGGCGCATCAACCCGTCAGGAGTGCGAGACGCAAGGGCATCACTGGCTGGCCACTGATGCGTCGAATTGAGGGACTCGGTTTTGGGGGCCGTGCCCGGGGGAATGTGAGCGTAGATATGGTGACAATGCCCATGGCTACAGGCGTCATGACCACTGTCTGAGTCGGAACCATTGCTCTGGCTATCCACACTCTCATCGTGAGAATCCGCCATGACATAGTGAGCATCTACGCTCTCGGATGCACACAGAAACATGTCAGCCACAGATATGGCAACGAACGTTGCAAGCAGCAACGCCACCACCATGAGCCTATGTCTGATAAAAGTATGCACAATTTCGTCATGTTACCAAGAACCGGGGAAAAGCGGCAACACATTTCAGCGCCCAGCATCGCCACCGTACCGAGGGGACCGACTCGCCTTATGAAACTGTGGGGCCACGTTGCCTCCCGATTTCCCAGGTCACATGTCCCGCACGGACAGTCGCTGCGAGGGTGCTACCTAGCCGTTGCTCAATCACCGCCTTCCAGGGCACCAGGCTGAAACCCTTGCCATCATCGAGCATCGCAAAACGCCCGCTGGCCAGCATCACGCTGCGACGGTAGACGCCGCTGACGCGCTCGCCGTCACTGACTGTATGGGGCTCCAGGCCGGTTTCAGCGGCGATGATCCTGCCGCACGTCAAGATCACCGAACTACTACTGGAGGTGGACGAATGGACGGGCTTCACCCGGCACTTCACGCACCTGAAATCGGGCGACCTGGCCAAGGACAAGAATCTGTTGCTGACCACGATCCTGGCCGACGCGATCAACCTGGGCCTGACCAAGATGGCGGAGTCCTGCCCCGGCACGACCTACGCCAAGCTGGCTTGGCTGCAAGCCTGGCACATCCGCGACGAAACCTACGGGGCAGCGCTGGCCGATCTGGTCAACGCGCAGTTCCGGCATCCCTTCGCCGAGCATTGGGGCGACGGCACCACATCATCGTCGGACGGCCAGAACTTCCGCACGGGCAGCAAGGCCGAGAGCACCGGCCACATCAACCCGAAATACGGGAGCAGCCCAGGGCGGACGTTCTACACCCACATTTCTGACCAGTACGCGCCATTTCACACCAAGGTCGTGAACGTCGGCGTGCGCGATTCGACCTACGTGCTCGACGGCCTGCTGTACCACGAGTCCGACTTGCGGATCGAGGAGCATTACACCGACACGGCGGGCTTCACCGATCACGTCTTCGCCCTGATGCACCTCCTGGGCTTCCGCTTCGCGCCGCGCATCCGCGACCTGGGCGACACCAAGCTCTACATCCCGAAGGGCGACGCCGCCTATGACGCGCTGAAACCCATGATCGGCGGCACGCTCAACATCAAGCACGTCCGCGCCCATTGGGACGAAATCCTGCGGCTGGCCACCTCGATCAAGCAGGGCACGGTGACGGCCTCCCTGATGCTCCGAAAGCTCGGCAGCTACCCACGCCAGAACGGCCTGGCCGTGGCGCTCCGCGAGCTGGGCCGCATCGAGCGCACGCTGTTCATCCTGGACTGGCTGCAAAGCGTGGAACTGCGCCGCCGCGTGCATGCCGGCCTGAACAAGGGCGAGGCGCGCAATGCGCTGGCCAGGGCAGTGTTTTTCAACCGCCTGGGTGAAATCCGCGACCGCAGTTTCGAGCAGCAGCGCTACCGGGCTAGCGGCCTCAATCTGGTAACGGCTGCCGTCGTGTTGTGGAACACGGTCTATCTGGAACGGGCTGCGCACGCGCTGCGTGGCAACGGCCATGCCGTTGATGACGCGCTGTTGCAGTACCTGTCGCCGCTCGGTTGGGAGCACATCAACCTCACCGGCGATTACCTCTGGCGCAGCAGCGCCAAGATCGGCGCGGGCAAGTTCAGGCCGCTACGACCGCTGCAACCGGCTTAGCGTGCTTTATTTTCCGTTTTCTGAGGCGACCCCATCTATCAACCATCTGAGGGTGGTATCAGATTGATGGGGTGAAGGTGCCCCATCAACCATTAAATCCGTATACCCCGATCCGCCTGACGGAAGCAACTTTCGCCGCCACGCACCTGGGTGCTGTACTTGGCGTCGTAGGCGGCCTGCTTGTGGGGCAGCACATAGCGCAGCGGCGCGTAGCTGGCGAGCGTGAGTCGGCGGATTTCCTGATTGATGTCGCGGATGGCACGGAATTCGCCCGCAAGGTCCACGTCGGCCTTGATGTTGATGGGCGGCAGTCGGTCGGGGAAGCGGCCGGTCTCGCTGGTGCCGTAGTACTTCTCCACATGCCGCCTGGAGCGGGCAATGGTGAGATGATCCAACAGGGTGAAGTAGTCAAACCCCAGCATTTCCACCAACTGGCTGGGGGTCTTTTCAGCTTCGTCCAACGCCAGCCAGCGATTGAATTGCGCCTGCGCCTTGCGGGTCGTGGCCTCGATACTGGCGATGCCATGCTCCAGCAGAGCGGCGTCATCGCCTTCGGTGACAAAGGCAATCTGGTTGCGCAGGTCGGCCAGACGGTTGTTGACCGGCGTGGCCGAGAGCATGAGCACGCGGGTCTTGACGCCTTCGCGGATGATGCGTCGCATCAGGCGGTCGTAGCGCGATTCCTTGCCCTTGTGTGTGGCCTTGTTGCGGAAGTTGTGCGACTCGTCGATCACTACCAGGTCGTAGTTGCCCCAGTTCACATGTGACAGGTCGATGTCACCAGACACCCCGCCATCGCGCGACAGGTCGGTGTGGTTGAGCACGTCGTAGTTGAACCGATCAGCCGCAAGGATGTTGCGCTTGTTGTTGGCCTTGTAGAGCGTCCAGTTGTCGCGCAGGCGCTTGGGCGCCAGCACCAGCACGCGGTCGTTGCGCAGTTCGTGATACTTGATGATGGCCAGGGCTCCGAAGGTTTTGCCCAGACCCACGCTGTCGGCGATGATGCAGCCGCCAAAGCGGTTCAGCTTGTCGATGGCACCCACCACACCGTCGCGCTGGAACTTGAAGAGCTTTTTCCACACCACGGTATTGCGGATGCCGGTGGCGGACTTGACGATGCGCTCCTCGTCCATCTCGTCACCGCTGTCCTGAAACAGGCGGTGCAGCATCAAGGTGTAGATGGTGAAGGGATCGCGGTGCTCACCCAGCGCCTGCAGTGCTTCAAGGATGGACTCGCTCTCGTTGCGCTGGCCTTTGGAGTCGGTGGCATCAGCACCATGCAAGCCTGCCCACTGGTGATCAAACCATTGGGCGAGCTGCGCGGCTTCGTCGACCGTTTCTGATGCCTGAATCAGGTTCAGAGGGTTGCCCGGCGTCAGGCCAAGGCCAGACGTGTTGAAGGCAAAAGAACCCAGAATCACTTGCGCAGGAGCCCCGTCCGGCCCGCGCATAACGGCAGCTCCCTGTGGCACCCCTTTTGATGCCCGCCGAAGCGCCACTTTCTCTGTGATCCATTTCGCGCATTGATTGGCCAACCAGCGTGCCTGCAGACGATTGCGTGCAGCGCGGTCGCTCTCCGTACCCAAGAGTTCAAGTGCCTCGTTGTCAGGAGGCACGATCAATTGAACTCGATCCAGAGCAGACAACGCCTCCCGGATTTCTGCAAAGGCGTAGAGAGAGAACGAAGGCGTTACACAGTCGAGTCGGTTGCCGTGCTTGAGGTGGGGCTGCATCAAGTCGATGACGCGCTGTGTTCCGGTGTTTTGGATCAGCTTCATGGTCGTTTCCGTTCAGTCAGCAATCGACGTTTCTGCACTCGGCGATGCATACCCCGGCGCCAGCACTGCATTGCGCACGCCGTAGATGGCGAGGTGGTCCTTCAACCAAAGCCGGTACTCAGGGCCGCGCAGGCTATGGTCGGGGGAGCAGTCCACACTCCATTTGCGCAGGATGTATCCGGCGGTGGCGGCACGCAGTTTCATGTGCAACACGCCGCCTCGCATGCCGTAGTCCATTTCAGTGATTTCTGGCCGGGGCTGATCCGGGTGAGGAACCAGCTCAAGTTCGACGATCCGTGTCCATTGAATGTCCTGATCGCTCATCTCGTGGGGCGCCACGAGCTGCCCCTTGCGCACCACGGGACGCTTGATCCGGGTGATGACGAAATCCCGGAATTCCTGCGATTTGCGGTCGAAGGCGCGGACGTGCCAACGCAGGCCGTTGTCGATCAGCGCGAACGGGACGATCTCCCGCACGGTGCGGCCACTGGAGATGGAGTGGTACTCGATCCCCATCGGGCATTCGTAGTGGATGGCACGAGTCACGCTCGCCAGGATGTCCAGGTCAGGGTGGGTGAGCCGGGACGGGCTCTCGCTGGCCACCCAGGCTTTGATGCGCATCGGTTCACCGTCGCCAAAACCCTGCGTCAGCCACGACAACACCCGCTCGGGCGGGAAATCGAAGATCGGCTGGAAGCTCGGGCCGAGGACGTAGAACTTGCCTTTGCCGTCGTAGTCGATGTTGCCGGGGGCGATTTCCTTGTACAGCGCCAGGTCCCTGGACGCAGCAGCGGACTGGATACCAAACCGCGCGACCAAGTCCTGGCGGCGCATCTCCCCAATGAAGCGCACGCGCAACTCCACGAACGCGAGCCGGTCACGCTGTGGCTGGGTTAGATCGGCAAGCTGTTCGTGGGGCATCTTGGTTGGCTCGTTCGGGTTAGCGAATGCTTATGCAGATTTCTGCAGAAAGTATATGAGCTGCTTGAAAAGACGTCTATAAATCCAAGCTGGTTTGCTAGTGCGCCGCATTATGATAACCATTTTTTGAGGCGCAAATGAGTGATCTGACGTGGACGAGTAGGCAATCAGCCCAGCGGAGCGCACCAGGAACGGCGTGGAATGGGGTGCATCCAGCAGGCCATCGCGGACGAAAACTGGTGCGAATAGATCCTTGATATGGAACAGGAGCATGGCCCATGGAACTGCGACACCTTCGCTGCTTTGTGGCTCTCGCAGAGGAGCTGCACTTCACACGGGCCGCCGAGCGCCTTCATATCGAACAGCCACCCTTGTCCCGCGCCATCAAGGAGCTTGAGGGCGATCTGGGCGTGGTGCTCTTCGTGCGCAACCGCCGAGGTACGGTGCTTACCGAGGCGGGCGCAACTTTCCTGCAAGACGTGCGCAGGGTGTTCGCCGCGCTGAAGCAGGCTCAGGAGAACGCTCAGGCGGTCGCGGCGGGCCTGAGCGGAAGCCTTCGCATTGCAGTGTCCGACGGCGCAATCGATCCCCGGCTGTCGGCCCTCCTGGCCCGCTGCCGCGAGGAGGAGCCGGAGATCGAGATTCGCCTGTCCGAAGTGCCGCTGGCCGAGCAGTTGCGCGGGTTGCGCTCGGGCGACTTCTCGATCGGGTTTGCGCACACGGCGGAGGTCGGCGATGACATCCTGACCGAGCCACTCTGGCACGACTCGCTGGTGGTCGCGGTGCCCGCCCGGCACCCCTTGCTTTCACACAAGGCCGTTCCGCTGCATCAGCTTGCGAGCTACCCACTGGTCTTATGCGACCCACAGGTATACGAAGGCTACTACCGTGAACTGGCGCGGCTCCTGCGACCGCTGGAGCGTGATCCCGACATCGCCGAGCACGTGTCCTCGCTGGACATGATGCTCACCCTGGTCGGTGCAGGCTACGGCGTTGACTTCATCAGGGCAACCAGGATCGCGGCGAGCCTGCGCCCCGATGTGGTGATCCGCCCCCTGGCCATGGATTCCGCAGTCATCACAACCTACTTGCTGCGGCCCGTCAGCGAGGATTTGCCGGTGTCGGCGGAGCGGTTCATTGCGCGCCTGCGCGAGCACTCGGGCGATTGATGCGGCGGCAAGGGCCGTAACTGAAGTTCGCGGCCGCTTATGGCGAGCCTTGCAGCTCACTGCCAGAGTTGAGGTTTTTTTCAGTCGCCGCCATCAACTCGCTGGCGCTGATCCCGAGCGCGGTAGCAATTTTCAGTATCAGGGGAAGCGTAGGCACATGCTCCCCGCGCTCGATCTTGCCCATGTGCGAACGCGATATTCCAGCCTGAAATGCAAAGTCGTCTTGAGCGACGCCTTGCGCGACGCGAGCGGCACGCACGGCCCGCCCGAAAGCTAATGCTGGTTCGGATTCATAGGTGGGTGTGCCAGGTGGACGACCTGGCTGAATAGTAAGCTTCTGCATCGACAGAAGCGTCAAACAAACCTCTTAAATTAACCACGTTAAACATATAGACGTTAAAGTTCTCTCTTTACTATGATGCTGGTTTTCCCTTGACCCGCTTCGTCGCTTCTGTGGGTTCTCCATGGACAACCTCACCAGCCAACCCGCCCACCTCAGGCTTGCGATAGCGCCAGGCGTATCGTCATCGCAGCTTTCGGTGCTACTCGCGCTGCAACGTGCCGAAGAACCCGAGGTCAGCATCGCGTTCTTTGAGGTTGCTGGTGACGAGTTGCTTGATGGACTCCGTGAAGGCCGCTATGACGTAGGGCTGTCGCTTCAAGGGTCGAGCGATCCGGCCATCCAAACCCAGCCCTTGTGGATTGAGCACATGGCCGTTGCGATGCCGCTGCGGTTTCCCTTGCTGGATCAGGCATCGCTCACCATCGCCGATCTACAGGACTACCCGATCTTTCGCTGGCGGGCTGAGACGTGTTCACTGCTGGATCATCGGCTGCTCTCGCACCTGCCTGCTGACCAGCAAAATCTTCAGTACGTGACTTCCTTCGAGCTGATGGCGCTATGGGTTTCTGCCGGCTACGGTGTCGGGCTATCCGCGCAATCGCGCATCAAGCACGCCCATGGATGGGGAATCAGCATGCGAGCGCTGGACGACGGCCCCTACGAGATCGTGACGCACCTGCATAGACCCCAGGGACAAGCGAACTCTGTTTCCGAGCGATTCGAGCGAAGGGCACTGCAGATCGCAAAATCGGTCACTTCCTGATCGCAGTGGCTGTCGGTAGCCGCCAGCAGACGGCGGTGGATGTACGCCTTTCATCAAGAGGGCCGAGGTGGTAAGCTTAGAGGCCATTTCTGGCTTGGGTAACCAGAAAAAATCTTTATTAATCAATTGGTTGGTTGCCGTGGGTGATTCCCTTCGCCCGCTCCACTGCATCATTCTGCGGACTTCCGCAGAGGTCCAAGAGAGTCTGCAAGTCGTTGCCACACAAGGACTTTTCCTCTCTTTGACGTTCTGCCGCGGTCCACTGCGATCCATCTACAGCCGGGACTTTTAAGTCCACAAACAAGTCCATTTTTGCGGGCGCGGCTGATTCCGGATTGTTGATGGAGGGGCGAGGTCGACGTGACCAGCATCTGGTTCCTGACTCATGTTCAGGAGCAAGAGCATGGCACTCTCAGACCTGGCCGTTCGACAGGCCAAGGCAACTGGCAAGGCATACACCCTCCCTGACTTGGATGGCCTCTCCCTGGCCGTCACGGCTGCAGGGGGCAGGACTTGGCACTTCCGCTACTACTGGGCGGGCAAGCAGAAGCGGATGTCGCTCGGCACCTATCCGGAGGTGACGCTTCGCGAGGCCCGCAGCCTGCGCGACGAAGCGCGCGCCCTGCTGGCCAAAGGCACCAATCCTCGCGTTCACCGCAAGCAGAAGCGCACCGCTGTCCGGCTCGCCGACGAAAACACCTTCGAGGCGGTGTATCGCAAGTGGCTCAAGCATCGCGGGCTCAGCCTCAAGGAAGGCCGGCAGACGACCCTCTCGATACTTCCGCGCATCTTCGACAAGGATGTGCTGCCCGCCTTGGGCAAGCGGTCGATCTATGAGATCAAGCGTCCCGACCTCTTGGAGGTGATCGCCAAGATCGAGAAGCGCAGGGCGCTCTCCGTCGCCGAGAAAGTCAGGACGTGGTTCAACCAACTGTTCCGCTACGCGCTGGTGATCGTGCCGGGCCTGGAGCAGAACCCTGCCTCCGATCTCGATGTGGTGGCGCTGCCGCTGCCACCCGTCAACCACAACCCGTTCCTGCGCATGGCCGAGCTGCCGAAGCTGTTGCAGCGGCTGCGCAGCTATCGCGGCAGGCGGCAGACCCAGCTCGGGCTGCGGCTATTGCTGCTGACCGGCGTGCGAACCGGAGAGCTGCGACAGGCGACGCCGGATCAATTCGATCTGGACCGTGGGTTGTGGATCATCCCGCCCGACGTCGTGAAGCAACTCCAGTTGGATATGCGCAAGAAGCGGCAGCAGGCGAAGGACATCCCGCCCTACATCGTGCCGCTGTCGATTCAGGCCATGGAGATCGTCCGGCACCTGCTGGATGAGTTCAAGCCGGCCCAGCGCCACCTGTTCCGGCACGACAGCGACTTGAAGAAGCGCATCAGCGAGAACACGCTCAATGGTGCCCTCAAGCGCATGGGCTATCAGGAACGCCTGACCGGACACGGTATCCGCGGCACGATGTCCACTGCGCTCAACGAGATCGGCTACCCGAAGGTCTGGGTGGATGCACAGCTCTCGCATGTCGATCCCAACAAGGTCAGCGCGACCTACAACCATGCCCAGTACGTGGAGCAGCGTCGCCGCATGATGCAGGACTGGGCCGATCGGCTCGACCTCTTCGAGCAGAACCAGGTCGAGGCGGCCAGCATGCCGCTCACCGTGCATCTGGAAGGCGTTCCCGCGTTCCCGAATGAGCAAACCGCAAGCGCACCCTCCACGCCGGTTGCCGCTTCGCCAATCCTGCTCGTGACGAAGCCCGGCGACGCCATGCCGTTGGTTTCTGCCGCCGCACATCGGCTGCCGGCGGTTCCGCCCCCTCGATCGGCCGCGCCGCTGGTGCCTTCGGACATTCAGCGCGAGAGGATGGAGCTGTTCGATGTCTTCGAGGCGCCGCACAACCTTCCCGTCGCTGCGTTTGCGAAGATGGCGGGCAAGTCCCGCAGGTGGATCAGCTACGAGATCAAGGCGGGCAACTTGCTGGCGTTGAACGTGGGCAACCGCGGCCAGCGGGTGCCGGACTGGCACCTCGACCCACTCAAGCACGAGCTGATCCAGTCCGTCCTCAAGCTGACCAGGGGTGCCGACCCTTGGCAGATCTACCATGCACTGCTGCAGCCGCGCTCGATGCTGCGGGGGCGTTCGGCACTGGAGGGCGTGACGGCCAGCAATCTCGACAAGCTCGTCATGGCAGTGAGCACAGCCGTGAAGGAAAGCGAATGGACCCCGCCGCGAGTCGGGGTCGCCTAGCAGCAGGAATGCGGGATCGTGGCGAAACCGCGATCCCGGCGTATCTGTCAGGACACCAAGCGCGCGCGGCGGGCGAATCTTGCCTGGGTGTCCGACAAGGAAGCATCGCGGCGGAGCAGGTAAGCCATCACGATCGTTGGTGCGCCGGCCAGCGGCCGCACGGCGATGCCTCGGCGTAGGTAGCTCGCCAGTCTCGCGGCAGGCGCAATGGCGATCCCGTACCCGGCGGCAACCAGCGTCATCGCCACATCGAATGTCTCCACCGTTTGCTCTCGCTCTTGCAGCGCGTTCTCGAACACGCGCTGCACGGTCATGCGCCATGGTTCATCGGCCGTGGACTGCGAGCAGATCAACGGCTGCTTGAGCACTTCCTGGCACGGTACTTCACGGTAGGCCAGCAGGTGGGAGCGCTTGGCCACGGCGACCGCCAGCGTGTCATGCCACAGCGGCTCGCATACCCAGCCAGGCCACTGCCGGGCAACCGCAGACAAGGCGAAGTCGAAGCCGTCGCCCGGCAGCTCCGCGCCTCGACCGGGATCTGTCCAGCCGGCCAGGACGGCATGAGTCTCCGGCTCTTCGGTACGCTGCAGGGCGAGCACGTCGGCGAGCTGGGGAGGCACCCATTCGCCGAGGACGGCCATGCGAATTTCGGCGGTGATGTCACTCGATTCCACGTCCAGCTCCCCCCAGGCGGTGAACTCGTGGCAACTGATCTCGAAGCCGTTGAATGAGTTAAGTTTAACGTGGTTTAAATCGTGACCGTGTTCGACGCTCTTGGCAATGCCAAAGCGTTCGATCCAAAGGGGCCGCCCCACCGGCACCACTACCTACGAAGCGGAACCAGCCATCGCGTTTGGGGCTGCCGTGCGGGAAGAGAGAACCAACCAGGGTATCGCTCAGGAAACGCTGGCTCACATGGCCGGCATCGAGCGGTCTCACATGGGCAAGATCGAGCGCGGCGAGCATGTCCCCACGCTCCCCCTCATCCTCAAGATCGCCCGTGCGCTGAAATGCAGTTCCGCCCACTTGATGACTCTGACCGAAGCCAAGCTGGCAGAGTCGGCCCCATCCGCGGATTGAAGCCGGCCTGCGCAGCGGCCGCACGGCTACCCCTGATCGTCGTTGTCCTTGGGGTCGTCTCAGAAAACGGAAAATAAAGCACGTTAAGCTGGTTGCAGCGGCCGTAGCGGCCTGAACTTGCCCGCGCCGATCTTGGCGTTGCTGCGCCAGAGGTAATCGCCAGTCAGGTTGATGTGCTCCCAACCCAGCGGCGACAGATACTGCAATAGAGAGTCATCAACGGACTTGCCGTGGCCACGCAGGGCATTCGCGGCCCGTTCCAGATAAACCGTGTTCCACAGCACGATGGCTGCCGTCACCAGGTTGAGGCCGCTGGCCCGGTAGCGCTGCTGCTCGAAGCTGCGGTCACGGATTTCGCCCAGGCGGTTGAAGAACACGGCGCGAGCCAGCGCGTTGCGCGCCTCGCCTTTGTTCAGCCCGGCATGCACGCGGCGACGCAGCTCGACGCTTTGCAGCCAGTCCAGGATGAACAGCGTGCGCTCGATGCGGCCCAGCTCACGCAGAGCCACGGCCAGGCCGTTCTGGCGCGGGTAGCTGCCGAGTTTCCGCAGCATCAATGAGGCGGTCACCGTGCCCTGCTTGATCGAGGTGGCCAGCCGCAAAATTTCGTCCCAATGGGCGCGGACGTGCTTGATGTTGAGCGGGCCGCCGATCATGGGCTTCAGCGCGTCATAGGCGGCATCGCCCTTCGGGATGTAGAGCTTGGTGTCGCCCAGGTCGCGGATGCGCGGGGCGAAGCGGAAGCCCAAAAGGTGCATCAGGGCGAAGACGTGATCGGTGAAGCCCGCTGTGTCGGTGTAGTGCTCCTCGATGCGCAGGTCGGATTCGTGGTACAGCGCCCGTCGAGCACGTAGGTTGAATCGCGCACGCCGACGTTCACGACCTTGGTGTGGAATGGCGCGTACTGGTCAGAAATGTGGGTGTAGAACGTCCGCCCTGGGCTGCTGCCGTATTTCGGGTTGATGTGGCCGGTGCTTTCGGCCTTGCTGCCGGTGCGGAAGTTCTGGCCGTCCGAGGATGATGTGGTGCCGTCGCCCCAGTGCTCGGCGAAGGGATGCCGGAACTGCGCGTTGACCAGCTCGGCCAGCGCCGCCCCGTAGGTTTGGTCGCGGATGTGCCAGGCTTGCAGCCAGGCCAGCTTGGCGTAGGTTGTGCCGGGGCAGGACTCTGCCATCTTGGTCAGGCCCAGGTTGATCGCGTCGGCGAGGATCGTGGTCAGCAGCAGGTTCTTGTCCTTGGCCAGGTCGCCCGATTTCAGGTGCGCGAAGTGCCGGGTGAAGCCCGTCCATTCGTCCACCTCCAGCAGCAATTCGGTGATCTTGACGTGCGGCAGGACCATTGCGGTCTGGTCGATCAGGGCCTGCGCGGTATCGGGCACTGCCGCGTCGAGCGGCGTGATCTTCAGGCCCGACTCCGTGATGATGGCGTCCGGCAGCTCGTTGGCCAGCGCCATGCGGTTGACGGTGGCAAGCTGTGTTTCCAGCAGCGTCAGCCGGTCGTTCAGGTACTGGTCGCAGTCGGTGGTCACGGCCAGCGGCAATTCGCTGGCCTGCTTGAGGCTGGCGAATTTCGCGGGCGGCACCAGGTAGTCCTCGAAGTCCTTGAACTGGCGGGAGCCTTGCACCCAGATGTCGCCTGAGCGCAGCGCGTTCTTCATCTCCGACAACGCGCACAACTCGTAGTAACGCCGGTCGATGCCGGCGTCGGTCATCACCAGCTTCTGCCAGCGCGGCTTGATGAAGTCGGTCGGCGCGTCGGCAGGCACCTTGCGGGCGTTGTCGCTGTTCATGCCGCGCAGCACCTCAATGGCGTCGAGTACGTCCTTGGCGGCAGGCGCGGCCCGCAGCTTGAGTACGCCGAGAAATTCCGGCGCGTAGCGGCGCAGCGTGGCGTAGCTCTCGCCGATGCGGTGCAAGAAATCGAAGTCCTCGGGCTGCGCGAGCTTCTGCGCTTCGGTGACGCTCTCGGCGAAGGCATCCCAGGACATGACGGCCTCGATGGCGGCGAACGGATCGCGGCCTGCTTGCTTGGCCTCGATCAGCGCCTGACCGATGCGCCCGAACAGCCGCACCTTGGCGTTGATCGCCTTGCCGGACGCCTGGAACTGCTGCTGATGCTTGTTCTTGGCGGCGTTGAACAGCTTGCCCAGGATGCGGTCATGCAGGTCGATGATTTCGTCGGTGACGGTGGCCATGCCCTCGATGGCGAGCGCCACTAGGGTCGCGTAGCGGCGCTGCGCCTCGAACTTGGCCAGGTCCGCGGGCGTCATCTGACCGCCCTCGCGGGCGATCTTGAGCAGCCGATTCTGGTGAACCAAGCGCTCGATGCCCGAAGGCAGGTCGAGCGCCTGCCACGCCTTGAGGCGTTCGATGTGTTCGAGCATGTGCCGCGAATTCGGCTTGGCCGGTGACTGGCGCAGCCAAGCCAACCAGGTCGTCTTGCCGTTGTCCCGGCGTTTGAGCAGATCGTCGAGGCGGCGGCGATGCGCGTCCGATAGCGGTTCGGCCAGGGCATCGTAGATGCGCCGGTTGGCGCGGGTAATCGCTTCGGCGGTCGCTCGTTCGACGGCGTTGATGGCAGGCAGAATGACCGACTGCCGCCGCAGATGATCAACCAAGGCGCTGGCCAGCACGACGCCCTTGTCGGTTTGCATTGCCAGCTCGGTCAGCCACTGGACGGCCTGCCGGTAGTGGCTCATCGTGAAGGGCTGGAAGCCCAACACCGTTTGCAGCTCGACCAGGTGCTCGCGCCGTGTCTGTTCCCGCTGGCCGTACTCGTCCCAGCTTTCGATGCTGACCTTGAGCTGGTCGGCGACCAGCTTCAACAAGGGCGAAAACGGTGGCTCATCGACGCCAAGGATGACACCAGGAAAGCGCAGGTAGCAGAGCTGCACGGCGAAGCCCAGCCGGTTGGCCGGACCGCGCCTCTGCCGGATGATGGACAGGTCGGTGTCGCTGAACGTGTAGTGACGGATCAGTTCTTCCTTGGCGTCCGGCAATGCCAGCAGGTTGTCACGCTCGGCGGCGGACAGGATCGAACGGCGTGGCATGGATGCTCTTTTTCTTTCTATGGCCGAGTAAATCCAGTTCCGCTAAAAAAGGCGATATAGAGCGGTATCCCGATGACCGCACTCAAGAGAATAGCCATACGCCAAGCCGCTCACCCTTCTTCACTCCAATACTGTATGTCTGCAAACAGCGCTCCGCGCGCATCAAGTGAGACTCAGGCGCAGTGCCAGCGCTGCCAGGGTCGCCGCGAGTACGGGGACGGTTAGCACAATGCCCACCTTGAAGTAATACCCCCATGTGATTGTCATTCCTTTGCGCGCCAGCACATGCAGCCAAAGCAACGTCGCCAGCGAGCCGATCGGGGTGACCTTTGGCCCCAGGTCACTACCGATCACATTGGCGTAGATCATCGCGTCCTTCACCACGCCCGTTGCGCTTGTGGCATCAATGGACAGGGCGCCCACCAGTACCGTCGGCATGTTGTTCATGGCAGAGGACAGAAGCGCTGTGAGGAAGCCAGTGCCAAAGGCGGCGCCCCATACACCGCCTTGTGCGAAGTAATCCAGCAGCCTTGCGATATGTTCCGTCAGTCCTTGGTTACGCAGCCCATAAACCACGAGATACATTCCCAGCGAGAAAATGACAATTTGCCAAGGCGCTTCACGGATCACTTTGCGGGTGCTGATGACATGCCCGCGCGCAGCGACGACGAGCAACAGCAGGGCGCCTGCGGCAGCCACGGCGCTAACCGGCACGCCTAGCGGCTCAAGGCCGAAGAATCCGACCAGCAGCAGGGCCAGAACCACCCAGCCGAAACGAAACGTAGCCACATCGCGAATGGCCTCTTTCGGCTGTTTCAATTGATTCACGTCGTAGCGTGCGGGGATGCTGCGGCGGAAATAGATCGACAGCACGGCCAGAGAGGCAATGATGGCGACAATATTCACTGGAACCATCACCGCAGCGTAGTCATTGAACCCGATATTGAAAAAGTCGGCAGAGACGATGTTAACCAGGTTGGATACGACAAGCGGCAAGCTGGCGGCATCTGCGATGAACCCTGCCGCCATGACGAACGCGAGCGTTGCCGCCGGACTGAACCCCAGTGCCAACAACATGGCCATGACGATTGGCGTGAGAATCAGCGCTGCGCCATCGTTGGCAAAAAGCGCGGCGACGGCTGCACCAAGCAGGATGATCAGCGCAAACAGCAGACGTCCTTTCCCTCCGCCCCAGCGTGCGACGTGCAAGGCTGCCCATTTGAAAAACCCGGCCTCATCGAGTAACAGGCTAATGATGATGATGGCAATGAATGCGGCTGTGGCGTTCCAGACGATCTGCCAGACGACAGGAATGTCACCGAAGTGAACGACACCGGACAGTAACGCCACGACAGCGCCAAGCGTCGCACTCCAGCCAATGCCCAGCCCGCGCGGCTGCCAGATCACCAAGGCGATAGTGGCAAGAAAAATCAGAAGGGCGGCAATCACGTCAATTCTCTCTTTTCAGGGGGTTTTCGAGTTCTTTAAGAAGGCTCAAGAGGTCAATCCGGGAGATGACGCCGATCACTTTCCCATCCTCCACGACAGGAAGGGACGTTAAGTGATGATCCACCATCAGCCGGGCTGCAACGGAGGGATGCATGGCCGCCGCGACGCTATGCACTTCCGTGGTCATTACCTCTGCGGCAGTACGCCCCCCGGCCTTGTCGCGCTGCGTCCCTTTTGGGCCAAGAAAGGAAACCCAGAAGTTCTCCTTCCAGACCGATTCACGGGGTTCGAGCCGTTCGTCCGCGCCCCGGTGAATCAAGTCCTGCGCAGTCACAACGCCGATCAGCCGACCAGCACCGTCGACCACGGGAACGCCGTTGATGCGATGGGCAAGCAGCAGTCTCGCGATGTCCTCAACCGGTGTTTCAGGTTGAACGGTTACCGGATCGGGCGTCATGAAATTCTGGATCAACATGGTCGATCTCCTATGCTTGAGGATGGATGAGCGCACGCAGTCGTTCTGCACCGATCGGTTCTTCCTTCAGAAGCGGAACAACCGCGTAACGGTCCGCATGCTGATTCGCCACGGCGCTGATTTCGTGTAGCTCGTTGGCCGCACGCTGACGCAGTAACGGCGACTTGGCCGAGGCTGCCGCCACGCTGGTATTGATGATCCAGGCCCACGGCTCGATCCCGGCACGGCGCAAATCAGCTTGCAGGTTGGCGGCCTCCAGTACAGGCGTCGTCTCCGCCAACGTGACGACGAGTACCTTCGTTTGTTTCGGATCCTGCAATTGCATCATCGGCGTCGTGAAGTGCACACCGGTCTTGCCCATTTGTCGTGACACTTCGCGGTGATACGCGCCCGTCGCGTCGAGCAGTAGCAAGGTGTGCCCGGTCGGAGCCGTGTCCATGACAACGAACTTTTTCCCAGCCTCGCGAATGATGCGTGAGAACGCCTGGAAGACCGCAATCTCTTCCGTGCAGGGCGAACGCAGATCCTCTTCCAACAGCGCGCGGCCTTCGGCATCGAGTTGAGCGCCCTTGGTTTCCAGGACGTGCTGGCGATAGCGCTCGGTCTCGGCATGCGGATCGATTCGGCTCACAGTCAGATTGTCGAGCGAGGAATCCAGTGTGTCGGTCAAGTGGGCAGCAGGATCGGAGGTCGTCAGATGCACCGGCAAGCCGCGATGCGCCAGTTCGACCGCGATGGCGGCCGCCAGGGTTGTCTTGCCTACTCCACCCTTGCCCATCAACATGACCAGCCCGTGTCCATCCGCCGCGATGCCGTCGATCAACTCGGCCACGCTTGGCTCGTCGAGTTCGATCGGGGAATCAACCGCTGCGGGTGCTTGTGGAGGAAGGTCGGTCAGTAACTGCCGCAGTGCTTCAAGGCCGACGAGATTGAAGGGCTTAAGTTCTACGTGATCACGCGGAAGCGCAGTCAACGTAGCCGGGATGTTCTTCAGCGCCGTTTGTTCCCGTTCGTGGATTGCAGCGGCGAGTGGGTCGGTAGCGGCTTCAATGTGAGGCAGGATGCCGTTGATGACGAGATGTTGCTGTTTGAGGCCTATAGCGGCCAGTTCTTCGTGGGTTCGGGCGACCTCGCGCAAGGTCGCCTGCTGGGCGCGAGCGACTAGCACCAAGCGGGTTTGCAGCGGATCAGCCAAGGCTTCAACAGCCGCCTTGTACTGAGTACGCTGCTTTTCCAGACCGGCCAGCGGGCCTAGGCACGAGGCATCGCCCTTGCCGGCTTCCAGGAAACCGCTCCACGCGCCCGGCAGTTGCAGCAAGCGGATGGTATGGCCGGTAGGTGCCGTATCAAAGATGATGTGCTCGTAATCAGCCGTGAGTGCCGCGTTGGTCAGTAGCGCAGTGAACTCGTCAAATGCGGCAATTTCGGTGGTACACGCGCCGGACAACGATTCCTCGATGCCCTTCACCACGTCATCAGGAAGCACGCCGCGGACAGGGCCAACCAGGCGCTCCCGATAGGCACTGGCCGCTGCCTCGGGATCAATCTCCAGAGCAGAAAGACGTGGAACCGCCGGAATCGGTGTGACGCGATTACCGATATCGACACCAAATACCTGCCCGACGTTGGATGCCGGGTCAGTACTAACCAGGAGGACGCGCTTTCCGGCTTCGGCCAACTGAATGGCCGTGGCACAGGCAATCGAGGTCTTGCCGACGCCGCCCTTGCCTGTGAAAAACAGAAAGCGGGGAGGAATTTGCAGGAATTTCATCATCATTTTCTCCATGTTGTTCAGCAGCAGCCACGCGGGCCGGAGCAGCAACCGCCCGTTGTCGGTTTGGCGGCGTCTGCCGGTTGATCAATGCCGATCCAGAGGGCCAATTCAGCCCGCTTTGGATAACGCCCCGCGAGGGCCACTTCACCATCGACCAGGATCAGTGGCAGAGCATCCTGACCGGAGCGCTGCAAAAATCCTTTTACGGTCGCATTGTCGGCAAACATCTGTGGCTGCTGCGCCAGGTTGTAGCGCTCGATGTACGCGCCGTTCTGCTTCGCCCAATCGACATCAGCGGCAAAAGTCACCAGGGCTTGGTCAACATCCACGCCGCAGACGCCGGTGCTGCAACACAGCGATGGGTCAAACACTTCGATCCTCTTCATTTAAAACCTCCATCAAGTATTGAAATAACAGTCAAATAAAAACTACGCTGAAAGCGCTCCAATCCGATCCAGTTCCACCTTCAAGCGTGTCCGGTCGTGTACAAGTTGCTCCAACGGCAGCGCGAGGAAGGCTTCGATGCGACGTCGCAAGATACGGTAGGCCGTCGTGAACGCGGCTTCGATTTCCGCTTCGGTCCCTGTGGCATGAGCGGGATCGTCAACACCCCAATGCGCACGCAGTACCGGACCAAGATAAGCCGGGCAGGTTTCCCCGGCAGCATTTGCGCACACAGTGATGACCACATCCGGGGCCAGCGGCAGGTTGTCCCATGATTTGCTGTGCAGTTCGCCCGTGTCGATACCTTCATGTGTCAGGAGCGACAGGGAACGCGGATGGACCGTCCCGGTCGGCTGACTTCCCGCACTCATCGCTTTCCAGCCTGTCGGAGCCAAGTGGTTGAAGGTCGCTTCCGCCAGGATGGAACGACAGGAGTTACCGGTACAAAGAAACAGAATATTCATGTTGTCGCTTTCGCTGGAGTGGGTGACAGGAGCGGCAAGAACTCCTCGGAACACTTCGAGGCGGTACGCAGTTCAAGGCATTGATCGGGGCTACCCGAACAGCATTCTTCGGTGAGGTACGCAATCAAATCCAACATTAACGGGATGTCCGCTCGGTAACGTTGGAAGCGACCCTCCTGCTCAACCGTCACCAGATGAGCTTGTGACAGCACCTTGAGGTGAAATGAAAGGTTGGCCGGCGGTATGTCCAGCGCGTTAGCAATCTCGCCTGCCACCATGCCGCCCGGCCCCTTCTTGACCAACAGCCTGAACACATCCAAGCGCAGGCCCGAGGAGAGGGATTCGAAGATCGATGTTGCGGCTTGCTTTTTCATCATCAAATAATACTACAACTATCGAAATTATGCAATCATGTCATCGTGTCCGATTAGGCTATGCCCTAACCTGACGTCAGGACAGCCTACCCAGAAACGTCCGGATAGACTCCATCGCTTAATTTATTGACACAGGCTGCTCAAGGTCATAGATTTATTCCTGACACTTTTCTGTTTGGGGGCATCTTGCAAGGTCAACGTATCGGCTACGTCCGGGTCAGCAGCTTCGACCAAAACCCGGAGCGGCAACTGGAACAGGTCGAAGTCGGAAAGGTATTCACCGACAAGGCATCGGGCAAGGACACCCAGCGCCCAGAACTTGACTCGCTGCTGGCCTTCGTGCGCGAAGGAGATACGGTGGTGGTGCACAGCATGGATCGCTTGGCCCGCAACCTCGATGACCTGCGCCGCCTTGTGCAAAAGCTGACCAAGCGCGGTGTGCGCATCGAGTTCGTCAAAGAATGCCTGACCTTCACCGGCGAGGATTCGCCGATGGCGAACTTGATGTTGTCGGTCATGGGCGCGTTCGCCGAGTTCGAGCGAGCATTGATCCGCGAGCGGCAGAGGGAAGGCATCGCGCTCGCCAAACAGCGCGGAGCTTACAGGGGCCGCAAGAAAGCGCTTTCGCCCGAACGCGCCGCTGAACTTCTGCAACGCGTCAAGGCCGGCGAACAAAAGGCAAAGCTGGCCCGTGAATTTGGCATCAGCCGCGAAACGTTGTACCAGTACCTGCGCGAAATTGGAGCTTAACGTGCTTTATTTTCCGTTTTCTGAGACGACCCCTCCTTGCCCCCAAGGGCTGAATCTTCGCGCTTTGCGGCCTCGTTGAGGAGCCGCAGGTATGGGTTGTCTGGCGGCGTCTCCCGGAACAGCGCCTCCGGGCTGGCGAGCAGATAGCCGTGCAGCCGGCGCGACTTGCGCGGCCCCGTGACTTCGCAGGTCCAGATGTTCAGCCCGCTCGGCTGCTTGCGGTGCTGTCCCAGCTTCTCGAAGCGCTTCTGTACCCACTGCCACCCCTCCAGCTTCTCCTGCTTGGCCAGCGCGGCGACTTGAAGGCACTCCTGCGCGTAGCGCTGGAACACGCCGGGGCTGACGAGATAGGTCGTACCGGCGACGGTATGCACCAGGGCCTTGGCGTCGTTGATGATGAGCTTGCGCGTCTGGATGCTCTGACGCAGCCAGGCCATGAAGTGCGCCCCGGAGGGCTCCGCGCGATCCTGGGAAGGCGCGAGGCTCATCTGCGGCGGGGGCACGGTCGAAGGGGCCGGCTCGGCCTCGGCGATCTCCGGCGCTGTGGATGGAGCAGTGTCGCCCAGCAGGTCGAGCAGCGCGGCCACGCCGATGTCCGTGGCTGCGGATGCGATCGGCGCCGTGCTCGCGGATGCAGCTTCGATGCCTTCGGCGCGCGGCCCATCGGCCACCGTTGTCGCCTGCGGCGTCGGCTCCGCCTGTTCCTCTTCGACCTGCACACGGCCTGCGAACGGCGCCGGCCGGTCGGCGGCATCCCAGATCATCGCCGGCGAGAGTTTCAGGAAGGTGAAGGCGTGCGACCAGCCGGCGTCGCTGGTGACAGAAGCCTTCCAGATCGCCTTGCCATCCGGCGTTGGCTGCACGATGCCGTGATCCTGCAGCACGTTGAACACCGCCGTGTTGCTCGCCGGAATGCCGTCGATGCCTTGCGATAGCAGATGTGCGCGCAGCTTGTCGGAGACGGTCTTGCTCACCAGCCACAAGGCGTCTTGGGTCAGCCAACCGTCCGCCGGGCCGGCCTGGTTCAGCTTGAACGCTTCCTTGAGCAGGTAGCGCAAGCCGTCGAGCAATTTGCGTTGCAGAGCATGCTTGGGCGCCACCAGCGCCTTGCTGGGATCGCCGCCGAGTTCTTGGGCGACCGATGCCTGGTCGGCCTGCACGACCAGCTCGCCGAGCGTGCCGGCGTGCTCGTACTGGCCGGCCAGCACGTACAGCAGCGCGGCCCAGAGGTCGGAATAGCCGCTGAGCCAGTCGAAGATGTCCCGATCGAGAAGGCGCGCGTAGAGCAGCCCGGTGGCGGCGCTATGCAGGCGGTACTCGCGCTCCTTTCGGTAACGGAAGCGGTAGGGCTTTCGCAGCGGGCCGTGCCAGGGATGCCAGACGCTGCCGTCGGCATGTTCGACGTGCAGATCGACGGCAATCTTGCCGATGTCGTGCAGCAGGGCCGCGTAGGCCGTGCCTGCGGTCCAGGCTTCGGCCTGGACCGCCTGTGCCTCCGGCGTGACGCCCGCAGGCAGCAGGTATGACTGCCGCAGTTTCAACGCATAGGCGACGATCTCCAGGCCGTGGTCCAGCATGCCGCCCGGATAGGCGTGGTGGTGGTTCTCGGAGGCCGGGAACTGCTGGACCAGCTCGGCGTAGCGCTCCAGTGGGGCGAGGTAGAGCGTGGCGAACTGTCGGCGCGAGAGCGATGTGCGCTGCCAGATGTGTTCCAGCAGCTTCTGCCGACGCGGCGTGGCCAGCAGCGATGCGGCCGACTCCGGCCGCATCAACCCTTTCGGAGTTTCGATGGCGGATGTGGGCGGTGTGCCGGCGGTGGGTGGCACCCGTTTGCGCTGGAACAGCGAGAGCATGGCGAACCCCGGATGACGGACTGCTCGGGGGCGCCTTTTGGCCTTTTCAGGATAGGGCCTTTCCCCTTGGCGCCCTTCCTTTGCCCCTTCCCAACCCTTTGGCCTTTGTCGGAAGCCTTTGGGTATAGGGCCGCTGCTGCGCGGGCGCCACGATGAATGCGGCATGGGGCAATCCCGGCAAGTGGGGCGCTGCGGGACGCTCGTCAGCTCTGGCCCAAGCCGGTGTCGAGGGCGGCGGATTGCGCTGCGAAGTCGTCGGGACGGCGCTTGCGGAAGGTTTCGAGATTGGCGAGCTTCCAGCGCAGCGCCGGCAGTTGAGCGGCATGCTGGCATTGCACCAGCGACCAGTCCGGCTCTGCGCGCGCCAGCCCGCTCAGAAACTGCTTGTGCGCGGTGCTCAGTCGCTGTGGCAGCTCGCGCCGCATCCTGGCGCGAGCGTCGAGCAGTGTCTCCAGGGAGCAGTCCACTTCGGTCATGCCGACAAAGGCCCGCTCGTACTCGCCGGCGATGTCCTTGTCGTTGCCGAACAGCACTTCGTGGGGCGGCCGGTTGTGGCCCGCCAGATAGATCACGAAGCACTCGACCATGCCGTCGCTGATGTCGCCCGACTCAAAGAGCTGCCACACGTCGAACAGGTCGCGGGGGTGCTGCCGATCCAGCGCAGCCACCAGCTTGCTGGCGTACAGCTCGTCCGGTGCCAGAACCGGCAGCTCGAACTCGACGCCGAACAGATCGCTGGTCTTGGCACTCAGCGGCCGCCGCTCCACGGGCAGCACGCTGCCTCGGAACACGACGTTGACCTCGATCTTCACCTGGTTGGCGTCGTTCTCGACGATCAGCTTGGTGTCCCCCAGATCCTTGGCGCGAACCAGGCGTGTCTGCACGCCCAGTGGTGCAACGCGCGTGGCGATGGCGGCCAGCTCCTGGTTGATGGCTTGCAGCGCTTCGTCGCGCGGCGTCTGCCACGGGAGGTACACCACGTCGATGTCCACCGACAGGCGCGGCATGTCCCGCACGAAGAGGTTGATGGCCGTGCCGCCCTTCATAGCGAAGATGTCGTTGGCGAACACGTCGGGCGCGACGGCCAGCAGCAGGCGAACGGTGTCCGCGTAGGTCTTATCCATGAGGTCTCAGGCTCAGCAAGGTGCCGTCATCGAGCCGGCTCATCCAGCGCGTGTTGCTGCCGGTGCGAACCGGGTACTGCTCCAGCAGGGCATCGACATCCACGAGGCTGGTCTCGCGCGCCCAGGTGAGGAACAGGCGCACGGCCTTCACGCTGGTGCAGCAGGACAGCAGTTGTCCGAGCAAGTCCTTGCGGGGGGAACGCAGTCCATCAAAGAGGTTGCGGGCCTCTTCGAGGCTCTGCTTGACGCCGGCTTCGTACAGCAGTTCCAGAACGGCACGCTCGGAGGCAGCCACCCGCAGATCCTCGGGCAGGCCAGGCGGCGTGGTCAGGGTCTTGCTGGCCAGCGCCGTGTCCGGCCAGTCGAACAGGCGGGCGTGGACGTAGCGGGCCGGAAAGCGCGAGGTGAACCAAGCTGGCAACGCGAAACGACCGTCGCCCCACAGCACCAGCGTCTCCCGGCTGCCCAGGTTGTGCCGCACGCCCTGCAGGGCCAGGGCGCTCTTGCCGCCGACGTGCAGGCCGGGCACGCGCTGTTGCAGGAATTTCAGCGCACCGTAGACCCCGAACTCATCGTTCGGGAAGGCATAGACGCCATGGGCCAGGCGCACGAGCCACCCGCCGTCGGCATAGTGGGCGGCGAGCTGGGGCGACACCCCGAACTGGCTCAGGGTGGCAAGGTCGAACGGCGCCCCGCGGGGGAGTCCCGCCTGCAGCCGCTTGATTACCTGGTGCCTAGAATTTCCATCCATGCTATAAAAATAGCACGGAATCAAATCAGCCTCTAGCAGCTTGTTGAAATTCGCCTACGGCCTGTCTGACTTTGCCGTGTAAGGTTTACGATATCGGCTCCAATCTGCCGGGAACCCCGATTTCCATGCGTGGCGCCGATATCACTCAGGAATCCTTGTTCACTGTCGCCAAGCTCGATGACTTCGTGCCAGCGACTCACCCCCTGCGCGCCATCCGCAAGCTGGCAGACACCGCTCTGCAGCGGATGAGCGCCCTGTTCGACACCTTGTATGCCGACACCGGCCGCGCCTCGATCGCCCCCGAGAAGCTGATGCGGGCGCAGTTGCTGCAGTTGTTCTACTCGCTGCGCAGCGAGCGGATGCTGATGGAGCAGCTGGGCTACAACCTGCTGTTCCGCTGGTTCGTCGGCCTGGCCATTGATGATCCGGTGTGGGATCACTCGGTCTTCTCGAAGAATCGTGACCGCCTCAATGCTCAGGCAGTGGCCGCTGAGTTTCTGAGCGAGGTGGTACGCCTGGCGGAGAAGCAGGGGCTGATCTCGGATGAGCACTTCTCGGTCGACGGCACATTGCTGCAAGCCTGGGCCTCTCAGAAGAGTTTCCGTCCCAAGGACGATACGCCAGACGACCCGGGCCCCGGCCCGCGCAATGCCCCGCCGGACTTCAAGGGGCACAAGCGCAGCAACGACACCCACGCCTCGACCAGCGATCCGGATGCCCGGCTGTACCGCAAGAGCCACAACACCGGCGCGCAGCTGAGTTACATGGGGCATGTGCTGATGGAGCACCGCAGTGGCCTGGTGCGCAGTGCTCATGTGACTCTGGCCGGTGGCCATGGCGAACGCGAAGCCGCGCTGGCGATGCTGAGCAAGCTGGGTGGTCGCCGTCGGCGCACCCTGGCCGCGGACAAGGCTTACGACACGGCAGACTTCGTGGCCGCCTGTCGTGCCCTCGGCGTGACACCCCATGTTGCGCAGAACACCAATGGTCGGCGCAGCGCCATCGATGGCCGTACCACGCGCACGCCGGCTATGGTCTGAGCCTGAAGATTCGCGCCTGGATCGATACCCACTTCGGCTGGCTCAAGGCGGCGGCCGGGCTGCGCCAGGTGAAGCAACGCGGACTTGAGCGTGTCGACGCGCTGTTCCAGCTGGCCATGGCGGCAAGCAACCTGGTGCGCCTGCCGAAGCTGCTGGCTACAGGCTCAATGGCATGAGCGCGTTGACGGGGAAGGTGCGCCTGGAGCACGCCAAATCGGGCTATTTCCATCGATTGGCGCCCTAAACGGGAAGTAAACGAGCGCGACCGCTGCTGCCAGAAGCAGTGGGCGTAATCATCGCGGCGAATTTCAACAGGCTGATAAAGCTGAATCAATACCTTGTGCTGTAGCTGAAAGATAGTGTTCTACCGGCTGCCGGCAGGCTGGAAAGCTTGCCGTAGGTAGCCTCGGCCTGTTGGCTGTAGACGCTCTTGTAGTCGCGGTCGGTCAGGTTATAGACACCGAAGCCGACCTCGCCACCGAACCAGGGTGCATGGGCGATCAGGTCGACCACTGTGTAGCCCTGAATCTTCGCCGAGGGATTGGCGCGGACCGTTGGGCTCACCGCCGCCACTTGCGCGTCGTCATAGGCGCTGTCGCTGCCGCCTACGCTAAGCGCCTGCAGGCGCACGCTGTAGCCATTGAGGAAATCCCAGTCACTGTAGACGGTGCCCTTCAGCGGCGACACGCGGAAAGCGTTCAGCTCGCGCCATTTGCCGGCGGCGTCCTTGTACTGGCCGCGGGTGTAGGCCAGGGTGCCGCCCAGCGTCCAGCCCTCGGCAACCGGCACCTGCAGATTGCCCTCGGCACCCCACACGCGTTCGTCGGTATCGGCCACCGAGACGCTGTAGTCGCGGTTGAACTGCACCACCTTGTCGGAGGTGTTGTAGAACGCGGTCACCCCGGCATTCAGGCCGCGGGCATCGCCCAGGCGCCAGCCCAGTTCGTAGTTATTGACCTTGATCGAATCGATGCTGCTGCTATCGATCGAGAAGTTGGCCGACACGTCGCGCAGCATGCGCTGGGTGTCAGGCAGGCTGAAGCCCTGGGAGAAATTGACGAATACCTGCTGGCTGTCGGTCAACGCATACACCGCGCCGAGGTTGAACAGGGTTTCGCTGTGGCGCACGTTGCCGCCGGCCATTGTCTGCGGCTGATAACCCGGCACACGGTCGGCGGCAATCGCCTCGCCATAGGGAATGGAAGCGTCCACGTCGTTGCCAATGGTCTCGCGACGCACCCCGGCCTGCAGGCTGAGACGCTCGGTGAGCTGGTAGTCGCCCTGCAGGAACAGGCCGGTCTTGCTCACCTCAACGTCCGGGCCCATGGCATAGCGCTGGGCTTCGCGGTAGTTCAGACCGTTGCTGGCGATGAAGGTATTGAGGTCGTAGGACTGCCCGCTCTGGCTGTCCTTTTCCCGTTCGTGATCCAGGCCGTAGGTCAGTTGCAGGTCGCGCCCGGCCAGTTCGAAGCCCTTCTGCAACGCGGTGCGTACACCCCACACATCGATATCGGTGTTGGACTGCAGCGCCACGTAGGTGAAGCCCCCCGGCAGCGCCGGGTGCACCGCGGCCGCCACGGACGGGAACCAGCGCGACTTCTCCTTGCGGTAATAGGCCTCGGCGGTCAATTGCTGGCCCCAGAACAGGTCGCGATTCAGATACTGGACGTTGGCGCCGTAGTGACGGGTACGCGGCTGATCGTCGAGTTGCAGGCCCTTGATGCCTTGCAGGCTCGGCTGGAAAGTCGCCGGGGTGAACAGCGCTGCCAGGCCTGGGCCGTAGTCCGGGCCATAGTCGCTGTCCTGCTCGTCGTTGTAATAGCGCACGCCGGCGCTCAGTTGCTGGTCATCGTCCAGGTGCCAGGTCAGGCGGCCGTTGAAGTCGAAGCTGGTGGTGTCCTGACGGTCGGTCTGGGCGATCTCCGGGCCGATGCGATCACCGTGTGCATCGCGGATCTCGCCCTGATTGGTGTAACTCAGGCCGGCGAAACCGCTGACCGCGCCCTGGTGGAAGGCGGCAGTCTGGGATGCCTCGTAAGCCATGGCGTCACGCGCCGCCTTGCCGGGGGTACGCAGGCCGATGCGGCTGCTGAAGTCACTGCTTTCATCATTGGCGTTGCGCGTGATGATGTTGATCAGGCCACCAGTGGCGCCGGCACCGTAGATGCTGGTGGCACCGGAGATCACCTCGATGCGCTCGATCATCGCCGGGTTGATGCTGTTGAGCTGGCGCGAACCATCACGTGAGCCGGTCAGCGGCACACCGTCGATCATCACCTGCACGGTGCGCCCACGCATGGTCATGCCGTAGTTGCTGGTGGTGCCGCTGCTCGGTGCCAAAGAAGGCACAAGCTGGCCGAGGATATCGGCAGTGGAACGACCGGCGGCGGCCTGCTCGACGACCTGCTCGCGCTCGATGCTGTATACCGTACCGGCGATCTCGGCGATGCTCTTGGCCGAACGAGTGGCGGTGACCACCATTGGACTGAGCTCCTTGACCTGGCTGGCCGTGGTGTCGTCGGCCTGCGCGTGGAGCGCGCCGCTCACCGCCAGGCTGAGCAAGGTGACCTGCATGGATGCCGAAAGATGCCTCATGGTTTCCCCCAAAGAAAGCGCGTCAATGATTGTCGGAGCCGGCCTGGATCGACCGGACGATAGGTTTGCAGAGCAGGACGCTGAGCACTGAAAGTGCGCCCAGCAGCAGGTAATAGGTTTCGTAGCCCAGGCCCTTGGCGAGGAAGCCCGACAGCGAGCCACCTACGAAGAACACCAGCAGCTCGAAGCACACCAGCACGGTGAAGTCGGTGCCGGCCTGCTGCCGCGAACAGAGCTGCATGAACAGGGCGTAGAGGCTGGTCATCGCCAGGTAGCGGATGGCCAGGAGCACCAGCACCATGGTGCCGAGCCACAGCGGTGAGCCGTCGGCCAGGCCGCTGAGCAGCAGCCCGGCGACCGCCAGGTAGGCCAGGCTGCGCAGCCAGCCGGCACGTAGCAGCAGGGTCGCCGCTAGTTGGCGCAGCAGCAGGCGCGCAGCCGCCACGGCGGCGAGCAGCCCGACGCTGGCGCCGGCCACCGACATCAGCAGGCCGATCTGCGTCAACGACCACTGCCGATCCACCAGCATCGGCGTGAGCATGGCCATGGCCGGCGCCTCGACCAGGCGATAGACCAGGATCAGCAGCAGTGCCCAGCGGATTTCCGAGCGTTTGAAGGTGGCAACGAAGCCTGGCCTGGCCGCCTCGATCTGAGCCGACAGGCGATCATCGACCCGCACCACCGCCAGCATGGTCAAGGCACTGAGGCCGGCCAGAGTCAGTAGTGCGCTCTGCCAACCGAGCACCTGGTACAACCACAGCACGCCGGCACCGCCGAACAGGCTGCCCAGGGCCACGCCGATGCTCTGCGCCATGCTGCCCAGGCGATGATCCTCGCTGGCCAGCGACTCCACGGTGTAGCCGTCGATGGCAATGTCCTGAGTGGCGGCGAAGGTGGATATCCACAAGCTCACCAACACGAACAGCAACAGGCCGTGCTCCAGCCCGGTCAACGCCAGCAGCAGAATGCCGGCTACCAGCGCCGTCTGGGTCAGCCACAGCCAGGTGCGGCGACGGCCGAGGCTATGCAGGTAATGGCGGTCGATTAGCGGCGCCCAAAGGAACTTGAGCGCCCAGGGGATGTACAGCAGCGAGAGCATGCCGATCCAGCGCAGGTCGACGCCCTGGCTGCGCAGGATGGCCGGCATCGCCACGTTGAAGAAGTACAGCGGCAGCGCGTGGGCCAGGTACAGCACCACGATCACCGCCAGCGCCAGCCGGGTCACCGGCACCTGCTCAGATGGACGCTGCATGATTCACCATGCGCTCGGCGATCCAGCGATAGCCGTGCGTCCTGTCGAGGGTGACGAAGTACGGCACGCCCCAGGCGGCATGCAGCGCCGGCGTGTCGAGCCGGGCCAGTTCGTCGGCATCGCTGGCGATGCGCACCAGCCCCACGCAGATCTCGCGGAACGCCGCCTTGTGCTGCCTGTACCAGACGCCCTGGATGGCCCGGTAATCCTCGGCGAAGGTACTGCTCTCGCGGGTGGTGGAGATGAAGAAGAACGGCTGGCGGCGTTCGATCAGCTGCTCGATGCCGTCCAGCCACTGGCTTATCTGCGCCGCGTCGACCTGATCGTGAAAGACCGCCTCGACCACCGTCGTTTGCGTGAGGAGCAAACCCATCGCTGTGTGATTCCCATGCTCGTTGGTAACGCAATCAAGACGATTGCGATCTCATTGCACATGAGAATAATTCTGAACAATGTTGCGCGCTTAGGCGAAAAGAAGGAAAAATTAGCCGCAACGAAACTTCCATCGGTCAAGCCAGCATGACGGTCTTCACCTGCGGTCAGCTCAGCAATGTCGCCCACACCCTGGGCGGCAACCTGCATTTCCAGCGCGAGCTACCGGGCGAACAGCCAGTGCTCGACGGCGAACAACAAGTGCAAGTGCTGAGCGAAGGCCTGGTGCTGTACTTCAGCCATAGCCGCGATCTGGTCGACGCCAGCAGCGCCAATCGCCTGGCACCAGGCATCACCGCCGCCTTTCTGCTGCAGGGCGAGGCCGAAGTCAGCCTGCCGCGCCAGCGCCTGCACTTCGACGCCCGCCTTGGTGGCCAGCGCGCCATGCTGGTCAACCTGACCGACGCCGATCAGTTCCAGCGCCACTGGCGCAGCGGCCGCGAAGAAACCAAGGTGTGCTTGAGTATTACCCCCGACTGGCTGCAGCAGGTTGCCCTTAGCAGTCAGCTGCGCAGTGACAACCTGTTGCGTTTCAGTAATAACCACTGGCAGAACCTGCCCTGGCAACCGTCGGTAGATACCCTCCAGCGCGCCCATCAGTTGCTTGAACGTGATGCTGGATTACCGCCTTTGCTGCAGCGCCTGCAGCGCGAGAGTTTCGCCCTGGACCTGGCCAGCGATATTTTGCGCAGCATCGACACGCCGCCAAATAAACGTCTCGGCAGCCACCTGGAACGTTGCCTGGCGCGCCTCAAGGAGTGGCTCAACAGCGGCGAGGCAGACGCCTTGAGCATTGCCGATATGGCCCGCCAGCTCGGTACCAACCCGGTCGACCTGCAGAACGCCTTCCGCAGCCGCAACGGCATTACCATCGCCGCCTACCTGCGTCGCCAGCGTCTGGCACGTGCCTATCAAGCCATGTCCCAGAAAGGGCTATCGGTGGAGGAGGCAACAAGCCTTGCCAACTATGAGCACATCAGCAGTTTCAGTGCTGCCTTCAAACGTCACTATGGCTTCCCACCATCCCTGGTCCGCCTTAAGGCCCGCGTAGCCAATAGTGAAGGTCCCTGAGCCAAGCAACATACAAGCTCAATAATATTGAGTCCATTTGCTCCCGCGCCGGCCGGCTGGCATGCTCGCCGGCCGGCGCGACCTATACTATCGCGCCTACCCTGTCGCCTTTTCCGGGAGCCCTGCGCATGACCGCACTCGAGCACTTTCGTGCCCAATTACACAGTGGCCAGCATCTGTTCAGCCAAACCCTGGCGTTCATTGCCGAACACTATGACTACCAGCCTGCCGCCTTCCGCAACGGCACACTGGACAATCCAGCCGGGCAGAATGAAGGCTCCTGCAAGCTGCTCGGCCTGGCCCTGCTCGAAGGGTTGAGCCTGGAAGAAACCCTGCAGGCCTTTGGTGAGCATTACCGCCAGGTGCTGGGTCACCCGGAGGGCAAGGATCACGGCAATATCCGCGCCCTGATGGATACCGGCCTGGCCGGCGTCAGCTTCAGCAGCCTGCCGCTACAGCGCAAGACCCCCTGAGCCACAGCCCATTTACCAGGCATGCAGGTGTGTCTGGCCATAGTCGCGCAGGGCAGCCGTCAAGCCATCCAGCAAAGCTCCGCCCTGCCGCCAGTAATGCCAGTACAGCGGCACATCAATGAACTGCCCGGGCAGCAACTCGACCAGTTCGCCACCTGCCAGCAACTCACGCACCTGTAGCTCAGGCACCAGCCCCCAACCCAGTCCGGCCAGGGCCAGCTGCACAAAACCCTCCGAAGAGGGACACAGGTGGTGGTTGAAATGCCCATGCACACCGAGCGCGGCCAGATAGCGGTGCTGTAGCTGGTCATCCGGGCCGAATACAATGGCCGGCACCTGCGCCAGCCGGGTGCGCTGCACACCATTGGCAAAATACCGGGCCATGAACGCCGGACTGGCCAGCGCCAGGTAACGCATGCTTCCCAAGGCCAGGCTGCGCGCGCCCGCCACGGGACGCTCTGCTGCGCACAGGCAGGCCGCCACCTCGCCGGCGCGCATACGCTTGAGTCCTACCTGCTGGTCTTCGACCACCAACTCCAACAGTACCTGTTGCTGCGCACAGAAGTCGGCCACCGCCGGCGCCCACCAGGTGGCCAGGCTGTCGGCATTCAAGGCGATGCGCAAACGCTTGGGCTGCTGACTGTCTGCCAGCGCCGGCACCACCCGACGCAGGTCGCGCTCCAGCCAGCGCACCTGCTGGACATGGTTAAGCAGGCGCCTGCCCAACGGGGTAGCCTGCGGCGGCGTGCTGCGTTGCAACACCGGCTGGCCAACCCGCGCCTCCAGCAGCTCGATGACTTCGTGCCAGCGACTCACCCACTGCGCGCCATCCGCAAGCTGGCAGACACCGCTCTGCAGCGGATGAGCGCCCTGTTCGACACCTTGTATGCCGACACCGGCCGCGCCTCGATCGCCCCCGAGAAGCTGATGCGGGCGCAGTTGCTGCAGTTGTTCTACTCGCTGCGCAGCGAGCGGATGCTGATGGAGCAGCTGGGCTACAACCTGCTGTTCCGCTGGTTCGTCGGCCTGGCCATTGATGATCCGGTGTGGGATCACTCGGTCTTCTCGAAGAATCGTGACCGCCTCAATGCTCAGGCAGTGGCCGCTGAGTTTCTGAGCGAGGTGGTACGCCTGGCGGAGAAGCAGGGGCTGATCTCGGATGAGCACTTCTCGGTCGACGGCACATTGCTGCAAGCCTGGGCCTCTCAGAAGAGTTTCCGTCCCAAGGACGATACGCCAGACGACCCGGGCCCCGGCCCGCGCAATGCCCCGCCGGACTTCAAGGGGCACAAGCGCAGCAACGACACCCACGCCTCGACCAGCGATCCGGATGCCCGGCTGTACCGCAAGAGCCACAACACCGGCGCGCAGCTGAGTTACATGGGGCATGTGCTGATGGAGCACCGCAGTGGCCTGGTGCGCAGTGCTCATGTGACTCTGGCCGGTGGCCATGGCGAACGCGAAGCCGCGCTGGCGATGCTGAGCAAGCTGGGTGGTCGCCGTCGACGCACCCTGGCCGCGGACAAGGCTTACGACACGGCAGACTTCGTGGCCGCCTGTCGTGCCCCCGGCGTGACACCCCATGTTGCGCAGAACACCAATGGTCGGCGCAGCGCCATCGATGGCCGTACCACGCGCACGCCGGCTATGGTCTGAGCCTGAAGATTCGCGCCTGGATCGATACCCACTTCGGCTGGCTCAAGGCGGCGGCCGGGCTGCGCCAGGTGAAGCAACGCGGACTTGAGCGTGTCGACGCGCTGTTCCAGCTGGCCATGGCGGCAAGCAACCTGGTGCGCCTGCCGAAGCTGCTGGCTACAGGCTCAATGGCATGAGCGCGTTGACGGGGAAGGTGCGCCTGGAGCACGCCAAATCGGGCTATTTCCATCGATTGGCGCCCTAAACGGGAAGTAAACGAGCGCGACCGCTGCTGCCAGAAGCAGTGGGCGTAATCATCGCGGCGAATTTCAACAGGCTGCTAGAGCTATCGCAAGAACGTGCAGGGAAAGTAGCATAACGTTTGATTTATATTGCAGAATCTAATCGACCTGCGACCGCTCTGCCAGCCGCAACCCGGCCTCCTGATCGCGGTCTATGCTGGAGGGCAAGCCCCAACCGGCCGCTCTTGAGGTGAGGCACCACTGAAACCGAGGCACATGAGCATGACCACCAACACGCACAACAGGCGCTGGAGCCACCGGCTGGGCCGGGGGGCTGGCCGTGCCTGGCGTGGATACCTGCGCCGCGAGCAGCGTGTCGCCGGCTGGCTGGTGACGCGCGGGGTGCCCGCAGGCGCGGCGACGGCGGTGCTCTGGATCGTCAAGCTCGCCGTGCTCGGTGCGCTGCTCTACTCCGCGTTCTGGCTGGCCCTGCTGCTTGCCTTTGCGGTGACTGCTGCATGGCTCGTGCAGCACGACGACCCTGATCAAGAGGAACCGCAACCCGAGTGGAGGGAAGGCCCCAACGGCTTCGGGCTTTATGACAAGAGCGACTGGCGCATCGACCCGCATGTGACCGACGACGACTGAACGGCGGTCACTTCTTCGATACGGCGCTCATTGCCATACCAGCGCCACGCCCCCCAGCGCCCTTGGCGTCCGAGGTGGCGGTGGACAACCCCTGCACGATATTTCCCGTGCGAACGCCTGCCCAAGCCAATGCCATGACCCAAAACGTCGGCAGCACGATGAACATCATCGCCATGACGAAGTTAAGGAGCATGTCGCCAAAGGCGTTGTTCAAGCCGATCAGCGGATCGAAGTTCGTGTGCGGCCTGTCCGCGCCAAACCCCCAGCCGTAGAGCGCATCCAGGATCGTGCTGTCTATCCAGCGCGCGAGCTGGAACCAGAAGTCCACGAAGAACAGCGCGAACTGGACGCAGCTCACCGTCACCACCGTCTTCAGGTCGTAGGTGCCGATCAGCAGCACCAGCGGGATGCAGATGACGAGCGCCATCTTGAGCATGGTCAGCACCATCGGCAGCGCCTGGCGCACCACGTCCATCGCCGGAAAGAAGCCCAGCGAGCCGACGGTCAGCCCCAGGTCGCTCGCGCCGCGCGTGACGATGTTCGGCAGCGTCTTGTCGATCTGGCCGCCGTAGTCGGTGTAGACGGCGCCCTGGTTCATCTTCTGCTGCCGCGGTGAGACGACGGCGCGGATCACCGAGTCATTGACCTCGCTCTGCGACAGGAAGCCCACCCAGCGCCCGATGCGGGTCAGCAGGTCCGGGTCGACCTGTGCCAGCAGCCGGCTGCGCAGTCCCTGGCCGCCATCGGCCCACCACTGCCGGCAGGACGGATAGCCGCCGCCGCTGTCCACCTGTGCCAGCCCCGCATCGCGGGTCGCGTCGTAGGGCCAGGCCGTGCGTGGGGTCTTGGCGCGATAGGTGTCATAGAAGCCGGGCGTGTCGAGGAAGTAACTCGATCCGATCCAGGTGACGTCGTTCATCTGCTCGTCGGAGAGCGTCGGCCGGTTCATGAACAGCTTGGCGCGCGACGGCCCGTAGCAGTCGTGCGTGAAGTCGGCGACCTCCTGTGCCAGCACCGGATCGTCGATGCGCGTGGCATCCACATCCATGCGAATCTGACGCAGGTCCGTGCCGCAGGGAATCGCCGCCACCGCGGAGCCCGTCACGGCTTTCGACAGCGCGTGCATGAAGAACCACCACACCGGCACCAGCGCGCTCTGGTCGTTGAGCGCCGTGTAGACGTTGGACCAGCCCGTGTCGTTGGGCAGCGGGACGTTGACCTGGCATTGCGCGGAGCGCGTGGTGTCGAACCTGATCGTGGCGAGATCCACCGGGATGAACGGGATGCCGGCGAACATGATGACCACGATCGCCACCCACACCCGGTTCTCGATGCGCATCGACGACAGCACGCCCTTGTTGCCCTCGTCCGCACCTTCGCTGCGGGCCTTGAGCCATTCCTGGATCACGATGGCCACGAACGGCAGCGCGAACACGCCGCTGGCCACGAGGATGCTCCAGATGCCGTTGTTGACCACCCAAGCCACCAGGGTCAGGTAATACTCCAAGTAGTCCGTGGTGTAGAGCGTCATGCCTGCCTCCCGGTCTCAGCCGTGCCGCAGCAGCTGGCTGGCTTCCAGCGCGACCACGGCGATGACGGCCGCGATCTCCGTGCGCAGCAGGCGCTGATGCGTCTCGCGGGACGGCTCCCGCCGCAACAGGCGCCGACGCATCCACCACCAGCCGTAAGCCGTCGCTCCGTAGAGGCACAGACGCCACACGAAGAAGTGGCCGGCGTGCGCCTGCAGCCAGTGCTGCCAGCCCTCGACGCCGCCGACCACGTGGATGCCGGCGATGTTCACCGCCACCGCGGCAGCGACCACCAGCAAGGTCCACAGCAGCGCCACGCCGACGCGGCGGTTGAACAGCCATGGCAGCCGCAGCCAGGCCAGCCGGCTCATGGCGTACCGCTCCGCGGCTTCTGGATTTCCCGCAGACGGTCGCGCGTGGTGTCGCCCTCGAAGACGCCGCGCGAGCCGGCAGCGCGGGTGCTGTGGCGCTGGATGATCGCCATCGCCGAGTTGCCGGCCAGCGTGCGGCGCAGTTCCAGCTCGGTCTTGAGGTTGTTGATCTCCTGCTCCAGCGCGCTGTTCTCCTGGTCGACCGCCTGCACGGCCAGCTCGTTGGCAGCGACGTTCGGCTCCTTCTTGCCGGTCAGCAACGTGCGTTGCAGCAGCAGGGCCTTCTCCAGCACGCTGGACAGCGCAGCCTCGGACGCGAGGCGCCGGCCCAGCACGTCCTGGTCGGGTTCGTCACGCAGGGCCTCGATCACGCCGCGGGTGATCGGCAGCGAGCTGCTGCCGGCTGCGTCGAGATTGGCCAACGTCGTCGGCCGGGCCCCCGTCACCAGTTCCTGCAGCGCCTGCAGCTTGGTCTCGTACTCTTCCTGGATCATTGGCGTGAGCCCGACGCCAGGCGTGGTCTGGGTCTTCGTGCAGTTTTCGCAGGTGCGTTGCTCGCGTTCGCCCAACACGCGGGTCGCCCAGTCGGCGGCCGCCTGGGGCGAGGACCAGGTTTGGCAGGTCAGGCGGTTGCCGCAGGCGCTGCGCGCGATCGACGAGGTATCGGTGGCGTTGCGCCCGTTGAGCAGGTTGTAGCCCGCGCGCGTCACGTCGCCGACCACCTTGATCGAACTCTGACCGGAGCCGCCCGCGTTGCCGCCGCCGACCCAGGGCACGCCGTTGTTCCCTTTGTTGGACTCGGCCTGCTCGATGGCGGAGACGGCATCGGTGCTGCTGACCGCATCCCGCAGCGCCATCCCCTCGGCGAGCTGGTCCCAGCCGGCTTGGCCGCCGGCCATGTCCGCCATGCGATTGGCGATGGCGCGGCAGGTCATCTTCGAGCGGTCGAAATCCAGGCGCGCCTGCAGGATGCCGTTGGTGAGCAGGTTGTACAGGCCCGGGTCGGCGCGCTGGATGATCAGGGCCGGCAGCGAGGCCACGGCGCTGGTGGCGTTCTGGATCACGTTGCTCATGATCGTCTGGAAGCCGTTGGTGATGCCGTTGAGCTGGTTCTGCAGCGTCGTGGTGATGCTCATGTCGCCGCAGATCAGGTTGCTGTTCCAGCCGACGCCGACGCCGATGCTCTGCATGTTGCCGGCACCACCCATCGACACGGCCCGGCCGCCGCCGATGCTGTAGAGCACGTCGTCGCCGATCACGCTGCCGCTGACGTTCACGCCATTGGGGTCGATGCGGGTCTGCGCCCAGGCGACGCCGACGACCAGCGTGATGGCCGCCACGAGCAGCGTGGCCCGCAGGGGCGACTTCGCGCGGCGCAGAAAGTCAGGGAGGGAGGCGTTCATCGTGGGTTCCTCACATGAAATCGACGCTGCCGAGGAAGACCTGGCCACGGCGCCGGCAGCAGGAGTACGGCCGCCACAAGGCCCAGGCGTAGTCGCCCTGCTGGGCCTGCACGCGGGTGCGGCTGTGCGGGAAGACCACGCAACTGTTCGAGAGCGTGGGTGTCAGCTCCTGCCACTTGCCCGTCGAGGCGTCGGTCTCCATCAGCGCGCCGGCCGGCCAGTAGCCGTCGCGGGCGTTGGCCAGCAGAGGCTGGTACACGTGAATCTGGTTGCGGCGCGTCACGATGTCGCCCGCGCGCTGCGCGACCACGGCGCCGCTCTTGTGGTCGTCGGTCTGGTGCAGGAAGCCACCGCGGGGATACACGTTGCCCCAGAGGTTCAGGCCGGTGCGCGTACCGATTTCGCGCCGGCCGGGGATGAGCGCTTCGGGGTAGAACGCTTCCGGGATGTTGTAGCGCCAGGCGATCGTGTCGAGCGTGCTCAGCAGATACGGCATGAAGGCCGTGCCCGCGCCTTCGCAGGTGTAGCCGGAGGCGCTGGCGAACTGGCTGAACACCAGCCCGGCCGGATGGCCGATGACATCGGCGTTCTTGAACTTGGCGAGGTTGTTCTCGTTGTCGTGATTGGTCGTGCCGTCACCGCCCGCCTTGGCGGTTGGGTTGGGCATGCTCATCGCCCTGACTTCCAGCCACGGGTTTTCGCCGGTGTTCGAGTAGCTCGACACCACCGCATCGGGGACGTAGTGGCGCACCTTGACGGAAGTGCGAACCGAGCAGCCGAAGGGCGTGCAGTACAGCCAGTAGCAGATTCCGACCACGCGGTATTCGAGGCAGTCGGGGGACAGCGCCGACGAGACGATGGTGGCGGTGTCCAGGGCGAACGTCGATTTGGCCGTGCCCAGCAGCAGCGAGGCGACGGTGGCGCGCAGGCGCCGGCGTGCCAGCAGGAGGCTCATGGCTGCGTGCTCCGGTAGGCGTTGATGCGCGCGACGGCGCGGGACACGTCGGGCTCGCCGTAGACCACATAGCGTCGATCGACCACCTCGGCGGGAATCTTGGCGATGCCCAGTCCCCAGGCATCCGCGACACCTTGGTAGGCGTGGCCGATGCGGCGCTGCAGGGCCTCGCCGCCGTCATGCAACCGCTGCCGCACCAGGGCTGCAGCCTGTTGCGGGTCGGCCGGTAGGTGCGCGGCGAGTTCGACCTCGATGCGCGTGGCCTGGTCCAGCTCGATGATCCGCACGCCGGCCGGGGCCTGCACCGGATGACGGCTGTCGGTGACGACGAGCACATCGGCGGCGGCCGCGATGGGACCGAGCAGCGCGGCGCACAGTCCAGCGGCCAGCCGGGCGGCCAGGAGGCGCCGCGAGGCGGCAGGAAGGTTGAGGGAATGAGCCGGCATGTCGCGCCTCCGCGGAGTCGATGCAGACTCGTAGTCGAGCGCAACGCAGATCAGGGGACGACAAAGAAACCGAAACCGGTCAGTCCCGATTTCTCTGCGGGTCGGCGAAAGGAAACGGGAGCCAAGGGCTCCCGTGGTGATGACATGAATGCGCGTCGGCTGGTGCTGCTACAACAAGCCGGCTTCGGCGAACGAGTACGGGCTGCCCTTGCCGACGATGAAGTGATCCAGCACCCGGACATCGACGGTGGCCAGGGCGCTCTTCAGCCGCTCGGTGATCGCACGATCAGCGGCCGAGGGCTCGGTGTTCCCCGAAGGGTGCTGATGCGCCAGGATCAGCGCCGAAGCGTTGAGCGCCAGCGCACGCTGAACAACCACCCTCGGATACACCGAAGTCTGGTCGACCGTGCCCTGGAACAGCGGCTCAAAGGCGAGCACCTGGTGCTGGTTGTCGAGAAACACGACGGCGAAGATTTCGTTCGGCTCCGCGACCAGTTTCAGGCGCAGGTAGTCGCGCACGGCGGCGGGACTGCCCAGCGCCGGACCGGCCTTGAACACGCGGTTCTCCAGCAGGGTGATGGCCTGCTGGATGATCCAGTCTTCGTGCTGGGCGGCGATCAGGGTGAGCGACTCCGGGCGGGAGTCGGCGATGGCAAGAGACATGGCGAACCTCCAATGGATGAGATCGGAGGGCGCCTGCCCCAGGAGGGCAAACCCTCCGGGGGACGATGGGGATGGAACAGGTGACGAGCGGGCATCCACCACCGCGGATGCGGTGGCTGTTCGCGTCAAGGGATGCGATGCGAACGGGTTTCGATCAACGCGGACGAGCCGCGCCGCAGCCTTGAAGATCGATGGCTACCTGGGCATGTCACCGGCGACGCCGGCGGGCATGTCTGGGGAATGGGCGGGTTCGGCTGCAGTCGTGCTGCCGGCGGCAAGCTGGTCGATGGCCGACAGCAAGGCATCGCCTTCGACGGGGCCGTGCAGCAGGAGGGTCTTGCCGGACTCGCGGTCGCGCAGTTGCAGAGCCGGCGTGGCCGCGATGCCCTGCTGTGCTGCTTCCGCCGCCTGGGCACGGATGATGGCATCGGCGCGATCGCTGTCGAGACAACCCTGCATGGCTGGCGTGAGGTCGGGATAGCGCAGGCCCTCCGGCAGGCCCTGGCCGTCGCCACGGGTGTGCGCGTAGAACCACGCCACGACTTGCCAGAACGTGGCATGTCCGCCGGTCTCGCCCGCGCACTCGGCCAGGCGAGCCCCGGCAGTCGCGGCCGGCTCGTGCATGGACAGCGGCAGGTGGTGCCACTGCCAGTTCACCTCGGGATGGGCGTCGATCCAGCGCTTGAGCGCGGGGAAGTAGGCCCGGCAGTACGGACACTCCAGGTCGGCGTACCCGACCACCGTGAAGCGCGCATCGGCACGGCCATACAGCCAGGGCGGGCCGGCCGGTTTCGGCGCTTCGGACCCGGCGGCGGCCAGGGACATGGACTCGGTTGCCGGATGCGGCGCGCGCAGCAGCATCCACGAGGCCACCGCAATCGTCGCCACGATCAGCAGAACGATCCGGGGATGACGGCGGGCGAAGGAAGGCATGCGCATCGTGTCGCTCCCGTCAGGCCAACGTGTCCAGCGCCAGCGGTTCGATACCCCTCGCACGGTCGATCTTCTCGGCCACGCGGAAGGCGGCATCCAGCTCGCTGATGCCGTGCTGCTGCATCAACTGGAAGCGTTCGGCCTTCTCCTCGGGCTCGGTCATCGCCATCGCCAGGTAGAGGCTGGGCGGCACGGCGCGGAACAGCACTTCCATCGACTTGGACAGGATGACGCCCTCGCTGAACTTGCCGGCCTCCTTGCGTGCCGAGAGCATCAGCGCCTTCTGCGAAGCGTTGAGTTCGCGGAAACGCGCGATCTTCTCGACTTCATCGGGCGGCATCGACAGGCAGATCCACCACTCGATCATGTTGAGCATGGGCTCGGCCGCTTTCGGCAGGTCGTCCAGGTTCTGCGTGGCGAGCCAGAACCAGGCGCCGAGCTTGCGCCACATCTTGGTGATCTTGACCACGTAGGGCGCGAGCAGTGGGTTCTTCGTGATGATGTGGCCTTCGTCCGTCACGTTGATGATCGGGCGACCCAGGAACTGGTCGCGCTCGGCGATGTTGTTGACGGTGTTGATGAGCGAGATGTAGGCAATCGAGAGTTGGGCGTTGTAGCCCTCGCGCGCGAAGGTGGCGAGGTCCACGATGGTGATGTCCGCCTCGGGCCACGGCGTGCCGGACCGGTCGAACATCTCGCCGTCCACGCCCTGGCAGAACATATCCATGGCGTCGGCCATCTCCAGCAGCCGTGCGCGCCGCATCTCCGGCAGCGTGGCGTCGCGGGCGCGCTCGCGCAGCGCGTCGCGCACATCGCGTGTGAGCACCGTACGTTCGTCCGCCACGCAATGCTGTGCCGCATCGAGAATGCACTGGCGGATCAGGCTGCGGTCGGCGCGGGTCATGCGCGCTTCTTCCTTGTCCTCGCCGCCGGTGATCATCAGTCGTGCAGTGATTTCCAGCTCGCCGAGCACGTCGCGCTGCTCGTCGCCTTCCACGGCCATGCCGGCATCGGTCTGGTCTTCGTCGAGCGCATCGGCGTCCAGCGTCTGTACCTGGCTCGGCGTATCGACCAGGCGCCAGGCGTCGGCGAACGGCGCCAGACTGACGCCCGCGCCCGGCGACAGCTTCACCCGATGCACGGTGAGGCCCAGCCGTGCCGCGAAGTCGCCGAACAGGCCGAAGCTGTTGCCCGCCTCGACGATGAACAGGCGCGGCCGATAGATCGCCGTCACCTGATTCAGGATGTTGTTGAGCGTCGCGCTCTTGCCCGAACCCGTGGGGCCGAACAGGAACAGATGCGCGTTCATCTGCCGGTCGAGGCGGTTCAACGGATCGAAGGTGATCGGGCCGCCGCCGCGGTTGAAGAACGTGATGCCCGGATGCCCCGTGCCCTGACTGCGGCCCCAGACCGGCGCCAGGTTCGCCGCGTGCTGCGCGAACATGAGCTGGGTGTACCACTGGCGCTTGTCGGCCGCCGGATCGAACACGCACGGCAGCCAGCGCAGATAGCTGTTCAGCGGCGCCACCTCGTCCTCTTCGCGCACCGGTTGCAGACCGGCGTTGAGCATCACGTTGACGAGCTGCAGGCCGCGCGCATCGAGCTGGGCCAGGTCGCGGCCGCGCAGGTAGAACGCCAGCGCGCCGCGGTAGAGCTTGTGCGCGCTGCCGATCAGGCCGCGCGCCTGCTGCACGTCCTGCCGGGTCTGCTCCGAGGCCAGGGTCTCGCCGACGGCTTTCCTGGCGAGGTGGTTGAGGTGCGCCTCCAGAACGTCCTGGGGCGTGGCGACCAGCGTCAGGCACATCACCGTGTCCTCGGGCATCTGATCGAACAGCGCGTTCATGGCATCGCCGCCTTTGCGCGTCTCGCCCGTCAGATGGCCGGTCACGGGTGGCGTGCGCAGACGATCCATCACGATCACCCGATGCGGCATGCCGTCGAAGAACCACAGGCCGTTGGGCACGTCCGAACGGGGTTGGCCGAAGAACAGGCGCTGCGCGAAGTCGGTGCCGCTGGCGAGTTCGATCTCGCCCTCCTCCCACTCTTCCGGGTAGCGAGTCAGCGCGTAGAAGCGTTCCCGGTCTTCGGCGGTGGCGCCGAGCAGGGTCGGATTCGGGTTGAACCAGCGCAGCAGCCAGGCGTGGATGTCCGCCGCGCCGAGACGCCGGGCTTTCACGCCGGCATTGGCCAGCCCGCCGGCGAGGCGGTCGCAGATCGTTGTCAGCGCCTGCTCGGGCGACTGGCCGCGCCGCGAGGTCGTGGCCGCGGACGTGCGGCGGTAGACCACCATGCGCACGCGCCGGACCTGACCGCGCCACGGCAGGCGCGTCACCGTGGTGTCCTCGAACAGGCCACCCGGCTTGGCGATGGCCCGCAGATGATGGGCGAAGAAGCGCAGGTAGAAGTCGCTGAACGCACTGCCCTGCGCACGCGGCTGCAGATAGTTCGCCAGGGAGCGCAGATAGTTGTCCCAGTCGGCCTCGTCCTGGGCGTAGAGCTGCACCACCCAGGGGTTGTCGTCCAACTCGTCGAAGGAGTCCTGCAGGGCGTTCTCCAGCGCATCGCGCGCCTGCCATAGCCAGGCCATCTCGCGGCCCTCGGTGCCGACCGGCGCCAGCTCGAAGAAGGCCGCCACCGACTGGCCATCTTCCAGCAACATGCACTTGCTGCCGGGCAGGTACTCGACCCAGGGCAGCAAGTCCGCGAACGACGGCGCGACGCCATAGAGCGCATCGTGGTCGGCCTGGGTGGCCGGCCTGCGCCGGCCCCGGCCGAGCGCGCTGCCCGGCTCGGCGACACCCTGTGCCACCAAGGCCGCCACGTGCCGTGCCCAGGCATCATCGGTCGCATCCACGGCGTCAGCAGGCGATGCGTCGCCCTTGCGTGACCACGACAGCGACCAGGCCATCAGTAGTCCTCCACGCGCTCGCCCGGCATCGCGTACTGCACGCGCTGGTAGAGCGGGAACACCGTGCTGTAGCCGGGCACCGGCACCGGGTCGGTGCCCGCCAGGTGCGGGAACACGTACATCACCAGGTCGGGGTTCGGCAGGCGGTGGAACTGGCGGTAGATCTCGTTCTGCGCGGTACGGGTGTAGCGCGCCTGCACGCCGGGCGCCGCCTGCACATCGGCCTCGACCAGCGGCCGGCGCAGGCCCTGGCGCGCATCGAGCAGTTGCCGCGCGGCCTGGCCGCCGCCCGCGCTGCCGCCGGTCTCCCGATGCCAGATGTCGAGCATGGTGCTGTCGCCGTGCGGCAGCAGCTTCTCCTTGCTGGTAGCGCAGCCGCCGAGCAGGGTGGCCGCCAGCAGCACGGCGGCCGCGTCAATCCAGATCCGAGGCATGGGCTTCTCCGGTGCGGTGGTGAACCCGACGCCCCTTGGCGTCGTAGTCGATGTCGAGCGGCTGCTCCAGATGCACGGCCACCTTGGCGCCGGGCTGCACGTAGACCGCCGCGAAGGCCTGGCCGTAGAGCTTGTTGACCCAATCGGCCATGTCGCGCACGCCGCCCGCGAGGATGCGGCCCATCGCTTCGTTGCCGCTGATGCCGACGGTGCCCAGCGAGCCGTTGCTGTTGGCGACCACGGCCACGCTGCCGTTGTCGGACTTGATGAGCGAGGCCGCGCCGGCGCCGGCTGCGGTGATGAGCGCCTGGCTGCCCAGGTACTGCTGGGCGTTGCTGCGTCGCTCGCCGCTGACGCACGGAATGCCGTAGGGGTCGCTGATCCAGCCCAGGCCGCCCTGGATGCTGGCGCCGTTGTGCCCCGAGTTGCCGCTGTTGCTGCCGCCCTTGCTGCTGTCCTCCGGCACCGTGCGGATGGTGCCGTCCTGGAACACGAACGTGACCGAGCGGATTTGCCCGCGCACGCACGAGAGCGTCCAGTCGCCCGAGGCCGTGCCGCTGACCACGGCGCCGGCCACGTCGGGGATGTCGATGCCGTTGGCCGTGAGGTTGTCCGGGCCGATCAGCACCTTGAAAGGGTACGGGTCGTTGACGGTTCCATCGATGGGCACGCGCCCGATCAGCGCCGTCATGGCAATCGACCCCATGAGCGTCGAGTTCGACGGCACGGTGTAGACCGCCTTCGTGGATGCGCCCACCGCGCGGCTGCCGACGTCGGCGACGGATTCCACTGCGGCCGACAGGCTTTTCTGGGCCGGCCCGAAGCTCAGGGGAAAGCTCGGCTCCTTGCTGGCGTTCTTGGCGTCGACCTTGGCATCGTCGGGCTCGACCCACTGCGTGCCACCGACGCCGCGGTTGAAGCGCTGGCCGTCACCCTCTTCCAGCCCCAGCCCGACGGACAGGTCGGACGGGCCACCCTTGCCGGAAAGGCCGTCCAGTTGCCGCTGCAGATCCTGCAGCAGCCCCTGGGTCTGCTGCCTGTCGCTGGCCACCTGATTGCGCTCCTGCTCCAGGCGGCTGCGTTCGCCTTCCAGCGCGCTCTGGATGCGTTGGTCGATCGCGCTTTCCCGCGCGCGCAGGCGCTCGTTCTCGGCCTTGTGCTGCTTGTTGTCGCCGAGCGCGCTCTGTAGCTCGGTGCGCAACTGCTTCACCTGGGCCACCAGCGTGGCAACGGTATCGCGCGGCGTGTCGCCTGCGATGCCCAGGGCTTTCATCTCCTCGGACGTGAGCGTGCTGGCCGCGCCCTTGGAGGCGGGCTGGCCGCCGGGCGCGCCGGAGAACAGCTTGATGCCGACGAACACCAGCAGCAGCGCCATCGGGATCAGCAGCCACTTGAGCAGCGGATTACTTTTCATCGCGCGCTCCTCCGGTCGAGCCGGCCGCGGCGGCCGGCGGCAGGTTCACGGTGGCATCGATCGGGCTCAGCGCCGGCAGCAGCGACTCGGCCAGGCCGTGGCCGCGCGTGACCAGGTAGAGCACCGTGGTGTCGGACGGGGTGCCGGCCGGCCCCAGGTTCGGATGCTGGAAGGTCGCCGCCACGAAGTTCCCCTGCAGGGCGCGCGGGTCGAGGTCGAGCCAGCGCGCGGCGGTATTGGTGAGTCGCACGGCCGTCACCCACTGGTCTTCCAGCCGCCACGCGGCCAGCGCCCGCGCGTGCACCGGCAGCGTCGGCAGCAAGGTGTCCAGCGCGAGGCCGCGGCGCAGGTTCACGCGCCCGATGCCGGCGACCGGCTCGACGGTGCGCAGCGGCGCGTACAGGTTCTGTGCGGCATGGCGCGTCAACACGACCGATACCGGCGTTTCGCGCCGGGGAACGGATTTGTCTGCGGGCGCATCGGCCTGCTCGTCCGCGCCACTTGCTGCACCGCCGCCGTAGCGCTTCGCGGGGGCCTCCGCTTCCACGATGCGCACCGGCTCCAGCGGCGCCTGGCCGTCCTTCGCCGGCTCGGCGGCGATGTCGAGCAGGATCAGCGCGCCGGATTCCACGTCCTGCAGTTGCAGCCGCGTGGGCGGAATCGGCTCGCTCGCCCGCAGGTAGATCGCGCCGCCCGCACTCTGCACGCGCAGATGGTCGCCGACGCTGGCCGGTACGCCGACGCGCACATTGCGGTCGATGAAGACCACGCGCTCCTGGCCGACCACCAGCGGCACCGGCAGGGGCAGCCGCTCCCAGCGCAGGATTTCCACGGCCTGGCTGGCCGGCACGACACCGAGGATCAGCAGGACGCCGGCCAGGGCCGACAAGGCAACGGGCTTCATGGGGAGTCTCCCTGCAGGTGGCCGGAGGCGTTGGCGGGCGCGCCGGCCTGGGTCGGCGTCGGCGGCGTTTCGATGCGCTGGGGCGCGCTGGCGTAGCAGTCCAGCGCCAGGCCAAAGGGGTTGCGCTCGGGGTCGATGTCCAGCCGGACGACCTTGATGGGGTAGCGCACCAGGGCACGCTTGACCTGCTCGGAGCCGTAGTATTCGTCCGCGCTCACGTCGAGCGTGACGATCCAATCGCGGTCGGAGAGCACCTTGACGCGCGTGGCCGGATCATCGCCGTAGCCGCGGCCGGGAATCTCGTAGATGCCGCGCACGCGCTGACGCAGCTCGCCACTGGCGCGCCGGTACTCGTAGTCCTGTTGCAGGAAGGCCCGGCAGCTCGGCGTCAGGTAGGCCGACAGCGCGCGCAGGTTGCGCGGATAGTCTTCTTCGCCGTTCGTGGGCCAACGCTGTACCTGCTGCCAGATGTAGAACGAGAAGGCATACACGCTCTCGGGCGGCACGTCCCACCACTTGCGCGTGCTGCCCGAGCGCAAGTCCGGCGGCACATGGATGGTCAGACTCTTCGGCGCACTCCACCAGCCGAAGCCGAGCAGCAGCGCCACCGCGAACAACGCGCCGGCCCCCAGACGCAGCGTCTTCACGTGCGCCTGCAGGTGCGCAACCTCGTTCCTGAAACGGCTCATGGCGCACCTCGATTGGCGTTGCGCCGGGTCGTCCAGTAGCCCGAGCGGGTGATGAGGCGCTGGCCGCCCAGGAGCGCCGCCAGCGCCGGATGCCTGAGGGCCAGCCGCCACTGGAGCTGCCGGTACAGCCAGGTGTCGGGCCGGCCCCGCTTCTGCGCGCGCAGGAAGCCACCGCCGACGAAGACGCCCAGCGCGATGCCGGCGACGATCAGCGTCGGCACCATGGCGATGCTGTGCGTGAGCCAGGCCAGCGGCAGGCCGAGCGCGAACCCGGCTGCGGCCGACAGGCCGGCGCAGATCCACAACTCGTCGGCGGTCACCCCGCGCACGACCACGGGCTGGCGGTTCAGCCGGTGCGGCAGGAAGGTCACCAGCGTGTCGCGCGGGGTCTCCAAGGGGACGGCCATCGTTTGCCGCCCTCACAGCACGCCGGTGGCCTTGGTGAGCAGCCAGATGCCGACCACCAGCAGGATCGCGCCCACGGCGACCGTCAGGCCGAACTGGCCCCAGGTGGCGCGGCCGGTGTGGATCTCCGAGTAGCGGGTGTAGGCGTGATAGCAGACACCGACGAACATCGAGGCGACCACCAGCAGCGCGATCAGCAGCACGATGTCGTAGCCGTAGTTCTGCAAGGTCTGCAGGATGCCGCTGCCCTGGCCGCGCGAAGGGTCCTCCATGGTCGGCAGGCCCTGCGCGAAGGCCGACAGCGGCAGGCCCGCGAGCGCCAGCGGCAGCAGCGGAGCGGCGATGCGGGACGGAATGCGATGGGATGTCGTTGGAGTGTTCATGGCGTATGGCCCTTCGTGACGGTCAGGAGAGGAGAAAGAAGGTCAGCACCAGGTACATCGCCACGAAGCGCACGACGACGGCGAGGAACTGACGTTCAGTGATGCGGTGCTCGGCCCAGCCGACGTAGGCGGTGCGCATGGCCCACACGCCCCACAGCAGCAACACGGCGAACACGAAAGCGAGCACCACGGCAGAGACGGCCGAAGGCGCAAAGCCGCCGTTGGCCTGGAAGGCGGCGACCTGATCGGCAGAGGGCGTCATGGCGACGGCTCCTCGTCGTCGGCGCGGTCGCGGCGGACGTAATCGCCGGCCAGCGGGACGGGATCGCGCGGCTGGGCGCGCTGGGGCACGAGATAGTCCTGCAGGCCGGCGCGAACGCGCTTCAGGTCTGCGCGCAGTCGGGCGTAGTCGAAGTGATGGCGGGCGCGTTCCTGCGGAGCGGTATTGGCGGCGTGCTCGGCCAGGCGGTCGATCAGGTCGAGCTGGCGCGCGAGGGCCGCCAACTGTGCATGCTCTGGGGAGGCATCGCCGGCTGACGCGGGCGAGGCATTGGTCAGCGCGACGGCTAGGACCAGGGCCAATGCCGGCGCGCGGCGGCAGTCGGTCGTTGGTTTGCCTGTGGTCGTCATCACGCCATTCCGCAGTCGTCTGGATGGCGGAATGCTGCGGTGGTCGGCTGGAACCTGCCGCAAACAATCGGAATCGGCATGGTGCCGGATTTACGTTCGTGGTTGGCGTGGCGCGGTTGGGGTGCGGGAGCAGGAGAGCCGCACCCCGTCCGTAAATGGGTTCCAGGAGGGGGCTGAAGTGCCTAACTCACTCCCACAGGAAGGGAGTTCTCATTTGGTGGAGGGCGCCTTCGTTTTGTTCAGATTGGTGAGGCCTGCTCGCATTGCTATTGCTGGTTAGCAACTGCCGTCTTTGTGCTGCCGCCATGCTGGGTGATGCGTGGACGGCATTTGATTCTCACTGCGCCGCGGGTGAACGAGTCATCTGAGGCCTTGCTTGACCAAACATAGGCTTCGCCTGCACCGAGGTGACTCATTTTCTCGGAAGTCAACTCTCCGAGGGCGGCATTGGCCTTCTGGATATGCTTAAGCCAGGCTGGTGAGTTGAACTTGTGCATGATGATCTGTGAGGACAGCTCAATTAGAGAAACGGGAACCGATGGCGGGTCTTGGGACGCGACCATGATGCTGGTGCCTTTATGTCGCATTTCCCGAACCACTTCAACCAATCCGGAAACTAGATCATCGTTCTCTATGTACTTGTGGGCTTCGTCAAATACCACGAGCTTGTTAAAGGCGCCTCCTTGGTAAGTGGCTTCCGAGAAAATCTGCAACATCACCACGAACAGACCGAGCGCTTCATCCTTTTCAATGTACTCGTCACGCAGATCCACAATGATCAAGCGGCCCGGACGAATCAGGTCTTGAAGCCGTTGGTTATCGTTGATGTATTCACTGGCGAACAGCAGGCGCGTCTGGGCCAGCTCTTTCAGGTGATCGGACAGGCCAGAGTTATCGATGCCTGCTCGCAGGGCATCCAAAGTCAGGTTATCCCGCAGCCCCCTCATGATGAGATTGATTTGCCGCATATACATGCTCTGGCTGCCAATCGCTCCCATCAGGAATTTCCAGTGCGCCGCCTTGAGTTCGGAGGCAGAAAAGGCAATCGGCTTCACCTCGATATCCGGGTACTCGGCCCGGCGATCATCCACCTTGTTTGCCGGGGTAAGAATCAGGACATCCTTCAGGGCTTCCGGGTTGGCCTTGTAACGCTCACGAAGGATGCGGATCTCCTCATCCACCGAGTTGGCATTGATCATCGAGGTAAACTCCGGCGCATAATCCTGCGTCGGGCTGTAATGGAAAATGACCGTGGCGAGCGGGCTTGGCAGCACATTGATGTGCTGAAGCGGCATAGAGGCCATCTCAATGACTGTTCCAAGGGTGTAGCTCTTGCCGCCGCCTTGAACCCCAAAGAGACTGATCGTGTGTGTGTGGTTGAGGTCCAGGGCGATCTTTCTGCCGGAAACCTCTCCGAGCAAACCGTACTGAGGCGAGTCACCATTGACACCCAGCATGATGTCATAACTGACCTCGGTTTGAGGCGCGGGCTCGGGGGTCGGATGCTCAGGCGCTTCATGCTCGGGTTGAACAGGTGCTTCCGGTTCAACAGCAACGACAGCGGGCTGTTCGGCTTCCTTTTCTTCTTCAGGCTCGATGGTGGAAGTTCGAGGTGCTTGCTCGACGGGTTCCGCCTGTCCTTCCTTTTCCTCTTGCGCAGGTGCGTGTGTTTCCTCTGCGGCAGAAGCTGTTGACTGGGTGATTGGTGCCTCCGGCTCTTCGTCCCAGAGCTCATCCACCGTCCAGGACGTTGACCGGGCTCTCTTGGGCGCGATGAACGCGGCTGTCTCGAGTTTCGGCACGTTCGGAATGAACTGCTCGCTCAGGAGATGGGCGGTCGGCTCTTCCTCAATCTCGACGGACACAGGCTTACGGCAATTCTCCAGCAAGGCGTGAATGAGATCCTTGCCAATGCGGTGGAATTCGATGCCCACCTCGTTGTCAGGGGCTTCGGTTCCGGCCTTGTCAAAGTCGAAGATCAGGGCGCACCGCCTGAATTGAAGCGAGTAGCCCTGTTCGATGGATTCAAGTAGCCCTCGCGCTTCCTGCGCGGCAGTCACATCAAAGATCCCATACCGCAGTGAGCGTTCCAAATAGAACCGAAGGATCTGAGCCAACTCCCGGCTCTTGAGCAACCTATCCGGCCGGTCCGGTTTTTTCAGGGCCGGGTCGAAGTGGCGCTGGAGGATGCGCTCACTCTGATTGATCTGGGCGGAGATCCGCTCCTTCAGTTGGTTGAAGGCCGCAAAGTCGCCGACCTGCGAATAACACTTCACCTCGACCAGGTTGCAGGTGATCGTCCTGGTGTTCAAATCCAGGTCGAACAAACCCAAGTCGGTGCGTTGCAGGCTGATGGCATCGTTGACGTCGTCTGATTCACCGCTTGAGCGGTAGAGGTCCGTGTGTGCATCCAGCGGCACAATGACCTGATTGCTCAACGCGCCCTGATATTCGAGATAGAGCCGCGCCAGGGCCAGGCCAAGAGCCTCTGCCTGTTGCGTGCGTGCTGAAATCAGTTTCAGGGCGAGCTGGCCGGAAAGCGACCGCAGGTTTGCCAGGATCTGAACCGACTGCTCGCCGTCGGCGGATAACCCGTGCTCAAGCAGCACCGGCTTCAGCATGGCCTCCAGCTCATCGCTCGAGCGCGAGGATATGATCAGGTTATGTGTAGCCTGGGAGCTGGCTCCCGGCACATAGTCAATCAGATAGTCCGGTCTGTTCTTCCGGCCGCCATGGTCGAAAAACTCAATTCCCATATTTCGGTCGATGGTGAACACCCAATCGCTGATCTGGTGAACCTCGTAGATCAGTTCTCGTTGGGCCACATCGAGGCCAAGGGTCACGACGGGTACGGCTTTGAAACTGGCACCAGAAGCAGCAACCGCTGAGGTGGCAAAACAGAGGTGACGGCTCAGCGACGACAGCAAATCGAAACACGCAGCGTGGTTGTCCGCGCCGAGGGAGCGCCCAACAATCGGCCGCTTATTCCAGAAGGTACCCGAATCGTCATCAACGAATTCGGTATCGAAGTCCTGTATCAACCCATGCAGCGGAGTCACCCCCATCGGCCTCTCGGCAATGGAAAGCTCCTCGGCGGGGAACACATCCAAAAGAACGCTGATGTGCGCCGGAAACTCTTTGGAATTTGCATGGAATTCATTCAGCGCGTGCTTGGCCAAGTTCAGCTTGGAAAACAGATGGCTGCCAGTTGAAGTCGCAAACGCGTCGGCTGCCTCGTTTACCGTGGCTCCAGGACGGACCATGGATTCAAGCGCCTCACCCAAAACCGGCGAGTCGGGATCGGAGGTAAAGAGCCGGATGTCATAGCGCAAATCAGCATGCTCACGTTTCTGCTGGAGCGATATCAGGGCCTCCGCTATCACCGATCCGGCCCCGGGGTTGAAAATGTTCAGGGATAGCTCTCGCACATACGGATGCTGGGAGAGATAGCGCTCGATCTTGTCCGCAATGACCTTTCCGGAAATATCGGTTCCCGCCGCAGAGGGCTCGGCCAAGCCGAGGGCCGAACAGATCTCCGCCATCAGGCCACGGGAATTCTCCTCGGTGGTCGGGGCGTAGAGCGCCCAAAACGCATTCAGGTTGTCCACCGGCGTGAAGATGCGGCCATCCTCGACGGGAATACCGACCGGATAGGCAGAGGGCACAAGGCCATCCAACAGCGCGGAACGGACATGAGGAATGTGATCCTTCCCACCTGACTTGATCTTCTCGATCCAATCCTTGCCCAGGGTGACCCAACTGCTCAGCCACAAGGCACGGAGCGGATGGGTTGGGGAGACCAAAACAGCCTCACGATGCCTTCCACGGAAGTCGGTCAAGATGACATGAATGGAATCGACGGCCAGCACGTTTCTGAGCGCTTGCAGGTGCTGCTGACGCTCGGCACCGGAAGTAGTCTCGGCCTGACGGATGAGGTTCCTGACCAGATCAAGGTAGCTTTCAGCATACGCGAGGCATTCCTTTTCCGAGTCCCGGAACGAAAGCCCCTGCATGATCAGCTCGGCAGTGTCTTTGCGCACCGCTGCAAAAAACTCTTCGCGGGCAGCCAGGAAGGAAGCCATCGCGGCGGAAGAAGGCAGTGTGAGTCCGACTTCGGAAGGCGGTTCGGCGGTATCCAGGTTGATCTGCATTCGCCAGCCCGACGGGTGCTTGGGCTCCGCCAAGATGCGCTGCTCGATGGTTTTGAGCATACGCGAGAGCGGGATCTGAACAGCGCCCTCACGGCCGAATTTTGCGTGCAGGGTTTCCTGGCGGGAGGTCTTTTTGGAACGACCGCCTTCGGCCCAGGCGACACCACTGATGGCGATATCATCGGGATTGCGTTCGTCGCCCAGGGCAGTCAGTTGCAGCCGGAAACGTGCATGCTCCAAACTTTGCTCAATTGGGATGGCGCGTTGCGGCGGTTCTTCCTCAATGTTGCCACCGGGCAGGACGTAGAAAGGTTCACTCTCGTAAGAGCGTTTAGCTCCCTCGGAGGCGGAATCTGCTTCGAGCGGAATCGGATCGCCATCGGCCGTCCAAGGCATTACACGGATGAAATGCCATCCTTCCTCGAATTCGATTTTATTGAGTTTGGCCAGGTTGGTCGTGCATTGCAGGCGGTTGGGCGTCCAGGCTTTGACCTTTTTGGATTTTCCTACCGGGCCGTCATTCTGTGAAATGATTTGCACCGTAAAATGGTCAAGCCCGCTGACCTTGCCGGGGTGAGGGTTAACCTCGAACACCACGTTCATTTTGCGGCGGTCGTTCGGGACCAGAACCTGTTGTCCGATGAGGCCGGAGAGTTGGTCGTCGGTCTCATCCTCCGCAACGACCGGCAAGTCGGTCTCCAGCACCGTCAGAAGAACCTTGTCCAGCGAAAGCTCTTCCTGGAAGGTCCATTTGTCGAAAGAGATGCTCCACCAGCTCTTGTCGGTCGCGATGGGCGGCGTCCAGGATTCGGGCTCCTGGACATCGTATTTTTCAAAGTAGGCGAATAGGCGCGACTCCAATGCCTTGTCGCTGAGCCCCAGATCGGCAATACGGCCACGCACCGACTTGTGTGAGGTCATCAGACTGCGGACGCTGCCGAGGTTGCGGCGAATCTTGCCATTGACCATGCCGGTGTCGGCAAAGAGCTTGAAGTCCGGGATCAACGTCAATTCATACAGGCTGGCCCCGAGGGTTTCTCCATCAATCCCGTTTTCGAGCGCGGTGAGCAGATACCGCACGCGGGAAACATCGTCGGCAAACAGCCATTCCTCTTCGGTGAGGATGCCCAAGAGATCGCGGACATGGCCGACCAGCGTTGCCGGGAGCCGGTCAAGCAGCGAGTCGATCAGGTCCTCGTAGATGCCGGTGAAAGCCAACTCCTCGAAGGTGGCCACGCCAAAAGAATCTTCGGCGCTGGTACGGAGCGAGGTCGGTATGAAGACCAGCAATGGCTGGCGCAGCTCGCCATTCGCGTCAGGGTTACGCAGTTCCACCAGCTTGGTGGAGGTCACCCGGAAAGGCATGCCCTCCTGGTCATGGCTGCCGAGTATAAAGATGTTTCCGTCGGGCCGGGTTCGCCGCAGTTCCTTGCAGACCGACTCCATGACATCGTCATCAAGATCGGTGACCCGCATGCAGTGGCCTGGGCCACGATCACCCAGGATCGCTTCGATACGAGGGCACAGCAGACCAGCTACCGCCGCGTTCAATTTATCCTGGGAAAGCTTGGTGAACGCGTTACTCATGCGTGCCTCCCGTTCTTATCAGTTCCGGCATTTCTCTCAATCGCATAGCGGGGCGATACCTTCTGGGTCACGTAGGCATCCGACAGGTCCTCGTAGAAACCGATTTCACGCAGGCGGCGCTTGAAGGCTTCGAGGTTGAGGCGCAGGGCGCGTCTGTCCAGGATGCTGCTGTTGGCTTGGCTTCCTTCCGGCAGCCGGTCGATGTGAAGGCCGTAGCGGTTTCTCAAAAAGGCCAGCAATTCCTCGATGCGAACCTCGCGGGTCACAAATCGCCCGCCGTCCTGGGTAAGCACGGCCACCTGGAGGAGCACCTCGAGCAGCTTGCTTCCCAGCACAAATCGCCGAGGACTTCCCTTGGTCCGGGATTGGGCCAGCAGGCCGTTCTCTTTGTTCTTCAGCAGCAGAGAGTCCAGGCACTCGGTGATGTACTGGCGGTGATACTTGCCGCGATACGCCATCAGGATTTCGATGAAGGATTCGAACTCACCCAGGCCCATGCCGGTGACTTCCCGGATCTCCGGATCGACGTCCTCGTTCCCGGAGGTCGATTCCTCGATCAGGCTCGCCAGGCGGAATTTGAAGTAGGCTTGGCGCTCTGAGTCGTGCTCCGGTTTCAGTAGGGATACCAGGTCGCCGACGGTGAACACGCCGCCCCCAGGGGTAGCCAGCTTGCCCGTCTTCTTGCTCAGGTATTCCGCCATCTCATCGAGCTTCTTGATGACGAAGTTGGCCTGCACAAAGGCCGGTATCTGACGATAGAGCCGGTCAGTGGACTTGCGAGCCAACTCGGCCATGTGCGGATTGTTGACGTCGCCCATATCCACGACCAGCGCCACGCGGTAAGGACAGCCTTCCAGCGCATTATCGAGGCCCGGGTTGATCGGGCATTCCTTGGCGGTGCAGAGATCGTTGCCCGAGCGCTGTTTCACCAGCTTGGGCAGCATCTGCAGTAGCTTGAGGTGGTAAAGCGCCAGATGGAATGCCATCAGGGTTTTGAGGTAATCCACCAGCACCGAACGCGGAATATAGGGCTCATAGGCCAGTAGCCGCAGAATGTCGTCGGCCATAATATCGGCCTGGCCGATACACAGCGGCTGGAAGCGCGAGGGCTCCTTGGAGTCCTTCATGTCCTGGGTAACCTGATGATCCAGACGCAGGATGGCCTGCGTTTCCACATCCACGGAAGCGTTGGGATCGTAGCGGTCCGTCACCAGGTCGATTCCCGGGAAGAAGAAGCGCTTCAACGCATCCCGCGCCGCTTGGCCTTTGCCTTTGCGGGCATAGAAAAGCATCCAGTAGATCTGCTCGGCAGCGCCGTAATCACGGGTATGCTTGGCGTTGCGGAACTTATAGGTATTGCCATGCAGCGGCCTTGGAGCGGCCACGGCCTGATTGGCTTTGCCCCGATTAACCACATCCATCAGATCGGTTTCGATCCAGCGGTGTACCACCTGCGGAAAGCGATCAAAGCCCGCGAACCATTCAGGATGCTCAAGGAAGTCCTCCATGAACTCTTCAACGGTCAGGTCGCCGCCACGGGGCGGGCGTCGGCTGGCATAGCCATCGTATTTCAGCCGGGGAAAGAGCATGGTCAGCACACGATCCATCTCGATGTGCTTGAAATCGACGTAGGTGGTCTTGGGAGTGCGGAACTCCTTGTCTCTGCCTTTGATGCTCATGCTTCAGCCCTCCTGCTTACCTTTCCCAGATGCAGGATGCCTTTGTCGTCGCGCCGGATCTGGAAGAATTCGAAGCCGCTTTCAGTGAGGAGCACCTCCTGATAGGGAGCGGCGGATAGAACGTTCTTGAACACCGCCAGACTGAGGTAGAAACCTTCCTGCTCCTCGATGCTGGGACGGTAGCCGTTGTTGAGCCGCATCAGCATTTCATAGATGTCGAGATTGATGCGCAGGCTGGCCTTGTGGCCGTCGCCGGAGTCGTAAAACAGCACCAGCGCCTGAGACAGGCACTCGAGGAAAGGATGAGCCGCCGTTTCCTGCTCGGTGCGGAGCGTGAAATGGTCGCCGTCAAAGAGGCGGTAACTGCGGATGGTGCCTTTATCCACCTGACGAACACGGAGTGCCAACTGGTTGCCCAGCCGCGCCGGATCGCTCAACCCTTCGCCCCGGTTGATGGCGCGGAGAATGGTGGTTACCTCATCCTGACTCTTCGCTCCAGATTCCTCGATGGCTTTTAAGAAGGGATCAATATGCCCATATGGAAGCATCTTTTCCCAAGGACGGTTTTCCTGACTATCGCGGCATTCGAAGAAATGGCGGCGGCGCATGTGCGAGAGGTAATTCCGGTGTTTGACGATCAATCGGGCACGGTTCTTCGATGAGTAATCGCGAGGCAGACTGCCAAACAGCGTCTCCACCAGTTCATTGTCATATCCGGACCGCTCCGCGAACGAGAAGCGGCTCATGGCCTTGGTCTTGGGATTGAGGAAGCCAAGCTCGCGGTCCAGATCGGGGTTGCTGACTTCGGCAACGTCAATTTCGCGCAGCAAGGCAATCAGCCGGTCATTGGATCCTTCCGCCCCGCCAAGCCACGAGTTGAAATAGAAACCGTCAAGGATGCGATTCTGGGTCTCCTCACCACCGTTCTGATAGAGCTGGTGAATGCCGTCGCAATCCTGGGTGCCCACCAGCATGAAGGCCAGCGCCGAACGCAGGTCGCGCATGGTGATATGCAGTCGCCCGCGCAGGTGGGTAATGGTGTAGAGCATCTTCAGACGCTCGATCACCTTGGGTCCGGCAACCGGGTCCTGGAAGGTCCGGGCGTTATGGTAGGCAAAGCACTTGCCCTTGAGGTCACACTTCTCGCAGGCCTGCCAGTATTCCTGCTGCGTCATGCGGGCAATCAGCCGCTCCAGAATCGAAGGCTGACCTTCCTCGGGTTCGGCGACCACCGACCGCAGGTTGAGGTTGATGACCGCGATGCCGCCTTCCGGAGCGGCTCCGGCCAAGCCCTGCTGGATCTGCTTTGCGAGCAGCGGGAACTCCTCTTCATGCTCCAGGAAGAAATCGACCAGCCGCCCCTCGTTGATGGCGATCAGGCGGGTCTGATTCTCGGGCCAGTCGGAGGCGTCCTTTCCCGCGAAGGGAGCAAAGAACTTCTGCAGCACGGCATCGTTGCGCTCGTCGCCTTCATCCTGGCTGCCGTCGTAATTGCTCTGGTAGGTATGGCCCTTGAGCTGGAACACGGCCCCGTTCGCGCCGCGCTGCATCTGAGCGCCCTTGCTCTCGGCAAAGGCCTCGAACTGCTGAATGAAGGCCGTCTTACCGTCACCGGCGTTACCGCTGATGATGACCAGGCGGAACTCGCCCTTGAGCAGCGCGGGCTTGAGCTTCTCATCCAGATAGGTCGGCACGTAGGTAGCCTTGCCAACTTCGTCGAGACCTCGGGTGCCCGCGTTGGATACCTGGCTCTGGCTGTAGAGGGTCAGCAAGTGGGTAACAAAGGGGTTGGTGTTGGGCTTGGTCGGCTCGAAACCCAGCTTGGACACCACCTTGGGTCCGGCACCAATCTCGCCGGTGGTCAGCACCGAGCGCAGGCGCTTGACCTCGGCCATGGCGGTCAAGAACTCATCGATTGACGCGAAGCGATCCTTGCGCTCCGGCGCGATCATCTTCACCAGCACATTGACCAGCGATGAGCTGAGATCGGCGCAACCTTTGAACTGCTTGGGGTCCTTGGGCTGAGTCTTGATCGGTGGCGTGGGGTCGTCGAACGGATACTTGCCGGTCAGGCACTCATAGAAGGAGATGCCCAGGGCATAGAGGTCACGGTCCATTCGATCCGAAGCATCAGGCTCGGAGGAGTAATCGTAATCCGGCGGCAGGTAGCGACGCGTGCCACCACCGCCTTGAACCTCGTCGTTCTCGGAGACCGCAACGTTGAAATCAATGATGCGGACTCCCTTATCGGTCCACAGCAGGTTGGAGGGCTTGATGTCCTGATGGTAGACACCGTGCTTGTGTAAATGGGCCAGCCCATCGGCGGCCTCGCGCACGATGCGCACGGCATCATCCAGTGACAGCGCCTCGGCGTCGATCAGATCGGAGACATCCAGACCTTCCACATATTCAAAGACAATGTACGGCGTCTGCTTGGCGTCGGCCATGCGGTCCGCCCAGATCACCTTCACCACGTGCGGATGGTCGGGCAGATTGGTCAGGGTCTTGTATTCGCGGCGCAGTCGCTCGTACACGCTGCGGCGGTCCTTGGTCACCAGCTTGATGACCCGCACCACATCGCCCAGGGAATCGAACACCTTGTAGGCCACGCCGAAGCCGCCGCTACCCAGCTTCTTTTGAATGCGGAAGCGATCCGCCAGGATGAAATCCTGCGGAAGGTTCATCAGGTCGTTTTCAGGGGCGGAGTCACCGCTCCCGTCCTTGGGCGCGGCCCTTCGGGCGCCCTGCTCGGGCGTGCCAATCGACTCTCCTGTCGATTGGTCATTCTTGGCCTCGGGCAGAATGAGGTCATCCAGGCCCTTGCGGGCGATGGCCGCGCTGGTATGCCGTTCCTCGGGGTCGAACTCGCAGAACTTCTGCAGCCACTCGTCGATCCCCTTGGGCAGGTCCGGCTTGTGCTCCGAGGGCTTGATGGGGAACTTGCCGTCGGCCTCCATCATCTGGTCGACGCTTTCAAAGGGCAGCTCGCCGGTCAGCAGTTCATAGATAATCAGCCCAACGGCGTAGAGGTCGGAGGCAATGCTGGCCTGGGTCGGGTCCTTGAAACACTCCGGAGCCTGGTAAGCCGCTTCCAGATCATCCACCACCTGATCGGCGATGGTGGAGGTGCGGTTCTTGCCCACCCGGGCGAAATCGAAACCCGTCACCCGGGCCTGGCCGCCCTTGGTCACGAGAATGGCGTCCGGGGTGAGATTGCGGTGGATCACCTCGTGCCGGTGCGCATGGTCCAGGGCCGACAGCACATCGCGCATCACCTGGAGCTTTTGGTCAAAGGTCAGCGCCAGGGAGGCTTTGTTGATGTGCAGGCGTAGGGCTTGGCCAGGCAGGTCCTCGGTGACCAGCACCACCTTATCTTCATCGTCGGAGACGAACAGATCCTTCACCGCCAGCACGTTGGCGTGGGTCGGCATGTGTGCCACGGCGCGATAGGCGTTGCTGATCTTCTTGAACTCTTCCTTGCGGGCGGTCTCGTCCTGGTAAGGGTCGGCCTGATAGACCCGCAGGCGGGCCATGCCGCCGCTCTTGCCCAACAGGTTGTGCTTGGCGCGGTATTCGGTGTAGCGGTCGGTGCCGCCCAATTTCTCTTCCACCTGCCAGTCGCGGAACACCAGCGCCGCGCTCTTGGGCTTGGCGTTACCGGTGATCGCCTTGGCAATTTGGGAGTGGAAGCGGGTGATATTATCCAGCCGGTTGTCGGGAATGCGGCTCGCGTCGCGGAAGTATTTCAGACAGTGCTTGAAGTCGGTCACGTCCGGGCTGTCGATACCCGCCTGGTCGAACACGGCGGCGTCATCGGCGGTGAGCAGCACGGCGGCATGCACATGGGCCTTGCGCAGTTCGATCAGGCCGGTATTGCTTTCGCGGATAATGGTGGCCATGGTCTTGGCATGGCTGCGCAGCTTGGCCAGCGGCGAGAAAAACGGTTGCCGCCCCTGCGGATACCACTTGGAGCCATACACATCGATGTTGCCCCGCGTCCCTTTGACATCCACCAGATACACCGCGTGAGGCGCGAGGATGGCGATGTCGATCTCGAATACCTCCTGGCCTTGGCGCATCTCGAAGTTGTGGAAGATCAACCAACCATCGGGCAGATGATCCCGAAGGAAGCCGATGGCCTGGCGTTCAGATTCGTTCGCGGGCTGCCCGATGGGTATGACTTTTGCCATTAGCGAGCCCCCTCCTCAATGGTGCGCTCGACGAGGGAACGGGCTTCGTCTTCGAACCTTATGGCCTCATCGCGGGCCTCATAAGCCTCCATGACCAAGTCATGGCACTTCTTGCGGACCGCCTGTTCTGGGTAAGGGATCGGTAAAGACGGCAAAACTGCATAGTGAAAATCTTGGAGTTTGCTTCCTGTCGAGGCGGAGCGAAGCATACGGAATGCCGTTTCTGAACGCATAAATGCAAACAGCGCCCCCCGTTCGATCTGCGACTCGTCGGCAATGACTCGTAGGAAGTGCTCCGAATAGGCCCTCTCCAGCGTACTTCCAGTTATAAACTCGGCACGGCAGAATAGCTCTCCCTCACCAAGCGTTCCTTGAGCGGCCACCAGAATCGTTCCATCGGAAACGAGAACTTCCTCGCGAACGGATGCTTTAGAAATCCAGCGACCTTCTGGTCGCAGCCAAAAAATTTGTTTCTGGCCAACCAGTTGATACGAGTATTCTGGAGCTGCATCAATTCGCTTGAATATATTGCCCCGGCGCAATGTTCCTTCAAGGCATAATTCGCCAAGCAACTTATGCTGTCCTTCTTTAATTTGCGAGCAAAGCCGCTCGAATCGAGGATTAAAGTTTAAAGCCCGCAAAGACTTCGAACTTACAGGGGTGGCAAATCCAAGATCGCTACCCCACGAGTGCCACTCCGTTGGATTAATATCTGAAAGCCCAACAGAATCAAAATAGAGTTCCGTAGCTTCGTTAAGCTTTGCTTGACTGTTACTAAGAAGGCTTCCAGAGCGCTGGATTAACCGGTCTGCAACAGACTCTACTTCTCCTAATCGTGGCACAGGCAAGTTGCTGACATGGTGTGGTTCTATACTTTGAATTATCGAGCCGTAAGTGCCAGAGACAACAAGAGGAATTCCAAAGCGAGATGACAGATAAGCAAAGATGTAGCCTTCTGGCACTTTATTCGCGTCGGGAACTATCCGCATTACGTGCTCAGAGCAGGCCATGCCATCCATGCTCTCGCGAGCAAACGCCATCCTCCCTGTCGTACCTGAACGAGTAATCAGCGTCCAGCCTTTCCGTATGGTGAACTGTGGGTTTCTGTTTACCTGCTTCTTGGAAAGCAGGGGTTGGTACGTGAGGTCGAAAGCCAAAATATCTGTGCTTCCCATAAAGGGAACACCATGCTGAGCATCCAGAACATACTGTCTGCCCTCTCTGCCTGCATGAAATATGTCTTTTGTAAGGCTCTCAAGTGGTTCTACGCTGAACTGCCTCATTAGTTCGGCAGCTTCTATAGCGCCAGACATATAAGGCCCGCAGTCCAAGCGACGGCCATTGTGCTCCAGCCAAGAACTTGGCACAGCTTTTACCTGGAATTTTCTGCTCATAACGTCACCTCGCCGGTTGCGCGGAATTCCTTGTATTTCTCTGCCACCAGCGGCAGCTCGTCATGAACGCGGCGGTTGCGACGTGTGGTCCGGCGGATTTCTACTTCACCACCTTCTCGAACCCGCTCGATCACTTCCTCATCGAAAACCAGTTCTTCACCATCCGGGGCTCGCTGGAACAGGAGATTGCCCCGGGCATCGACACCAGCCCGGTCCACCACGGCCATAAAGACCCTGTATTCGGGATGCTCGGTATTGATCAGTTCCTCCTGGCTGCGGCGGCGTAATACCAAAAGGCTCGGCAAGGCGGGCGTCAGGCCATATTCCTTCACCGTGACCTTGAACGGCTCCACCGGCAGGTCAACCGAGGCCAGGACCTCGCAGTGGCGCAGAATCCACCAGCGCACGTGCTCATCGCCCGGATTGCCCAGCAAACCATCGGGCAACAGGATGCCCACGCGGCCGGTGCCAGGCTTCACCCATTGCAGGGCGCGTTCGATAAATAGCACCTCGGGCGGCACACCGCCGATGTTTAGATTGCCGGTGTTGCGGAATCCACCTTCTTCGTCGCGCTCCCAGTTGTTGCCCAGGTCGTAGCGCTCCAGGATGGAGGTGTCGCTGACCGTGTCTTGTGTCGAGAACCAGGGGTTGAGCAGAACCATATCCATGCTGCCCAGCGGCATGGCCGGGCGAGCGGCCTCAATGCCATCCAGATCGCCGTCCGGGAAGGTGCGAGCATCGATGCGGAACACACGACCGGGATTGCCGGTGGTGAACAGCAGGTTCATGCGGCTGGCCACGGCCAGGAAGGGATCAATGTCGCAGCCGAGGGCATTGCTGGCCGCCCAGGCGGCGGTTTCGTTTTGCGCCTGGCGGATCTGTTCGTTGGTGGCCTCTTCAGGCGTCGTGCCCACGGCCGCCAGCTTTTTCCTGAAGATGTGCGCAGCGGTCATGGCCAGGAAGGTGCCGGTGCCGCTGGAGCAGTCCATGATGCGTTCGCCGGGTTGCGGGTCGAGCATCTCCACCGCCATTTCGGCCACGTTGAGCGGCGTAGGGTAGCGGCCCTCGCGGCCGTCCATCACGCTGCGGGCAACCGCACGGAAGGCCTCGGTACGGTAACGTGGCTGGGTTTCGCTCAGTGAGTAACGGGCCAGCTCCATGACCACGCGGGCGGTCTCGTGGGGTTCCAGCGTCAGATCCCAGCCACGGGTCAGCAGGTTCGGTTGCCAGGCCTTGGCGGCGGCAATGGATTCGGTGATGCGCTGGGCAATGGCCTGTTGGCCCGCCTCGGTGAAAGGCTCGTCACCCCTGATCCAGAACTTGCGCTCACCGGTGGGCAGGGTCTCGTCATGGATCTTGGCCAGCATCAGCACGGCCAACTGCTTGAAGGAATCCTTGTGATCGAGACCAAGATTCCGGTTCAGATATTGACGGCAGCGCATCAGGGCGTCTTCCAGATCTTCCGCTTCGGCGCTGACCTGAATGACACCGCCGGTGCGATCGAGATCGGAGGTGCGTTCGCCCGGAACCGGCCAGACACCCAGCGGTTTGGGCCGGACTTCAAAACGGGTGCGCTCGACCTGGAACAGGAACTCTTCTTGACCGTTGGTCCACATGCCCAGCGTCGCGCCCGGGATCAGTTCCAGCAGCTCCTTGAGCTCGCGCAGGTCGGCGTCGGCCTCGGCAATGGAGCGGAGCTTGTCTCGCTTTTTCTGATTTTTGCAGACGATGATCCGCTGCAGGTTGTCGTTATTGTGCTCGGCATCGGGGCGGAAAATCGCGATGTCGATGCGCTTGCGCCCCTGGCCGGGGATCTGCGGGTTGTAGTTGACCTCCAGATCGTTTCGGTCAAAGCCATAGCTCTCGATGAGCTGGCGCAAAACCTTTTGCACCAGCAGCTTCTTGGCCGAGGCGCTCTCCTTGTTGCCGGTCAGGATGTCGATGAAAAAATTATCCGGGCCGCTCTCATCGGCAGCGTCCTGCGGGGCTTCAATGATGTCGTCTTGATCGCTCACCCGTTCTGCTCCTTGAGAAATTCGCGGTACTTCTCAGCGATGACCGGCAGATCGTTGTCCTCGATCTTTTCACTGCGGGTCAGGGTCCGTTCCACGAAGCGCCCGCCGATACGGATGCGCTCGATATGCTGCTTGGGCTCGACAATCTCTTCGCCGTCCGGGGTGCGCTTGTAGAGTTTGTTACCACGACGGTCGAAGCCAACCTTGTCGGCAACGGCCATGAAGACTGGGTATTCCTCGGCACGACCCAGGGCCTCGCGATGCTTCTCCTGGTCGTCCTTGCGGCGCAGGAACAGCAAGCTAGTGAGGATGTTGACGTTGGCTTCGGCAATGAAGGCTTCTACCGGCAGGTCGACGGAAGCAAGCACCTGCGTTTCGCGCATGATCCACCAGCGAATGTACTCCGCGGCCGGATTGCCGAGAACTCCGTCGGGAAGAACGATGCCCATGCGGCCGGTTCCAGGCTTGAGCCACTTGATGCAGCGCTCGATAAAGAGAATTTCGGGGGCAACGCTGCCCTTGAGAACGCCGGTGTTGCGGAATCCACCTTCGCCGTCCGGCTCCCAGCCATGAGCCAGCTCGTACTGCTTCAGGATGTGCTTGTCCGTAATCGGGATGTCGGAGCCGAAGGGAGGGTTGGTGGCGATGATATCCACGGACGCCAGCGGGATCTCCTTCTTGACGCTGGGCAGGTCGGCTAGATGCCCCAGCGGAAACTCCAATGAGTTGATGTTGTAGATATGTCCACGGCCATCGCCCGCCAGCACCATGTTCATCTGAGCGGCGCGGATCAGGAACGGGTCGAAGTCGGTGCCGAAGACATTGGCGGCAGCATACTCTTTCAGCCGCTCATGGACGTTCAGAAACTCGGTGGTGTTCTCGTTGCCGACCTGGGTATTCTGCTCCTCGCGGAATTTCTGCAGCATATGTCCCAGGGTGGCGACCAGGAAACCGCCGGTCCCACAAGCCGGGTCCAGCAGCGTCTCGTTCTCCTTGGGGTCAAGCATTTCCACGACCAGCTTCACCACGCCCCTGGGAGTGAAATACTGACCACGGTCGCCGCGCAGATTGACGCCCACCAGTTCTTGGTAGGCCACACCCTTGGCATCGACATCCGTGCGGGTGAAATCGTATTTGGCTAATTCAGAAACGATAAAGGCCAGCGCCCGGTCGGAGAGGGTAATCTCCTCGTTGCCCCGGAATATGTTCTTGTACTGCTTCTTGACCTCGGTGAAGAGCTCCTCGATACGGGCACGAATGGCCTTGCGGCCCTGTGGCTCGAACTGCTCCTTCGGGCCAGCCCAGAAGCGCCGTTTCCAGGCCTGACGCTGCTTGCCGCGCAGATTCTCATCGTGCATCTTGCAGAAGATCAGATAGAGGAACTGCCAGAAGGCGGCATCCTTGGGCATGCCCTCGTTGCCATGGATGTAGTTGTGGCAGCGGCGGAAGGTGATCTTGAGCATCTCGTTGTCGGCGATGCGGGTATGGGCATCGGAGATGACCTCCTTGGTGCCGACCGACTCTTCGGCCATCGGCCAGTCGCCGATGGGGTTGCACTTGGTTTCGAAGCGCTTTTGCTCTTTCTCGACAAAGAAGAACTCCAGGCCGTTGGTCCACAAGCCGTACTGAACGGCATCGACCTCGCGCATGATGGTTTCGATCTCTTCGAGGTCTTTGGCAGCCTGCTCGTAATCGCGGATGCGCATGGCATTTTTGCCGACGTTCGGTTCTTGGCGGCAAATCACTGCGCGGCTGAGATTCTCAATTGTGTGGTCCTTGCCGTGGTGGAAGATGGCCACATCCACCTTCTTGCGCCCGCCAATGGAGAAATCCAGCTCCATGTCTTCCGGAGAGAATCCGTATTCATGGATCAGGGCACGAACTACCCGCTGCCGGACGAGCTCTTTCTTCGTTTCCTTGATCTGTCTGCCAGAAACGTAGTCGAGCGTGTATCCAGCTGGGATGGTGTTCTCGGCCTGCTTGTTCTTCGTTCTGCTCATATAAAAACTCCGCTCACCGAGGCTGGGGTCATTTCTGGTCTTCCTCGCCGAAATCATGGGTTGTGTGTTTCTGCTGCTCTATCCATGCATCGATGTCCTTTCGGGCGAATCGCCACTGACCTCGCACCTTGAACGCAGGTAGTTCTCCAGCCTGGGCCATGGAGTAGACCGTCTTCTCGCCGACCTTTAAGAGCGTGGCGACCTCTTTAACCGTGAACACTTCTTCCCCAAGCATCTGTTCGCTCCTGAAAAGTGACGACGTGGGCAGGTTGGCCGGCATGGTCCTGGCCCAAGATCGGCAGGAAAGAGCAAACTTTACCAAACAATGGCGCAGTCTACTAAGAGTGTTGTATGTTGCACAACACTAAACATTCGGGGTAGGATGTGCGGCATGACTAGCTTTGGAGAGACGATTCGCGACCTTCGGGTGGCGCAGAGCCTTGGGTTGCGCGAGGCGGCAGGCATAGTCGGCATTTCGCCGGCCTACCTGAGCCGTATCGAGCGTGGCAAGGAGTCTCCGCCTAGGCCCGAGGTCATCAAAGCTCTAGCGAAGGTGCTGGCGGCAGATCCCGACGTCTTGTTCCGCCTATCGCATTCGACTGACCCTGAAGTCGTCAACTACTTGCACGCGCAGCCTGAAGCGATGGCTTTAGTGCGATACCTGAAGGAGGCGTCATTGCCCGCAGAAGACGTCGCAAAGTTGTTGGAGCTTGCCGAGTCGCTGTCTCGCCCTACCAAGTAGGAGAACTGGGCAGGAGGCCTGCAGCAGGCGGCCCGAGTGGATAGTGAGGTACTGCGATTTCAGTGGCAGCGGCTTCAATGCGCGGGGGATAGGCATGGCACGAATCAGAAAGATCGAGATCGCCAACTTCCGCGGCATCCAGTTGCTGGCCTGGTGCCCGACGCCTGGCATCAACTGCCTGATCGGCCCGGGCGACAGCGGCAAGTCCACGGTACTGGACGCGATCGATCTATGCCTGGGGGCCAGGCGTAATGTCCAGTTCTCGGATGCGGACTTCTTCGGCCTGGACATCACGACCCCAATCAGCATCACGCTGACGCTCGGCGACCTCGATGACAGCATGAGGACGCTGGAGGGCTTTGGTGCATTCCTGCGCGGATACCACGCCAACACTGGCGTCGTCGAAGACGAGCCCTCTGCCGGCGCGGAGGTTGTGCTCTGCCTGAACCTGACGGTCGCCAGTGACCTGGAGCCCTCGTGGACCCTCGTCTCCGACCGCGCCGCACAGCAAGGCATCGTCAAGACGCTCGCATGGAAGGATCGCGTCGCCCTGGCGCCCACTCGCATCGGCGCGCTGGCGGACTTCAACCTGGGATGGCAGCGCGGCTCGGTACTGAACCGCATCTCGGAAGAGCGAGCCGACGCTTCGGCCGCCCTCGTCAAGGCCGCCAGAGATGCGCGGAGTGGCTTCGGAGACCAGGCCGAACAACAGTTGGGAGAAGCGCTGGGGATCGTCACCACCACTGCTCAGGAGCTGGGCGTCAACATCGGCGCCAAGGCCAAGGCGCTGCTGGATTCGCATTCGGTGTCGTTCGGTGGCGGCACCATCTCCCTGCACAACGAAAGCGGCATCCCGCTTCGCAGCCTGGGCGTCGGGTCCACGCGTCTGCTTGTCGCTGGCCTACAGCGCAAGGCGGCCGGTCAGGCGTCAATCGTGCTCTCGGACGAACTGGAGTACGGGCTGGAGCCGCACCGCATCGCGAGGTTCTTGGGCTCCCTCGGAGCCAAGGAGGCCGCTGCTCCGCTGCAGGTGTTCCTCACCACCCACTCACCCGTGGCGCTGAGAGAACTGTCGGGCGGCCAGCTCTTCGTGTTGCGCCGCGGCCCCCTCGGCCATGAGGCTCGCCTGGTCGGCGCCGACAATGACATCCAGAGCACGATCCGCCTCTATCCCGAGGCCTTCCTGGCTGGCTCCGTGGTCGTGTGCGAGGGAGCCAGCGAGATAGGCCTGCTGCGCGGGCTGGACTTATACAGGCTTGACCAGGGGAATGCGTCACTGGCTGCATTGGGCGTGGCGCTCGTCGACTGCGGTGGCGGGGAGCCGGATCGACCGTATGCGCGCGCCTCCGCATTCCAGTCTCTGGGCTACCGGGTGATGGTGCTGCGCGACGACGACAAGAAGCCCACACCTGCGGTCGAGCAGGCTTTTGTCGAGAACGGTGGCACCGTCGTCGCCTACCGCGCGGGCCGGGCGCTGGAGGACGAGCTGTTCGGAAGTCTCACGCCGGCTGCCTGCCAGAGGCTGATCGGCTATGCCAACGAATTGCATGGCGACCTGATCGTCGAACACCTGCGCACTGTCTCGAACAACACGCTCACCTTCCAGCAGATCTGGGACGAGATCCAGAACACCGGCCTCCTGTCGGCCGAACGCAGGGCCATTCTTGGTCAGGCGGCGCGCATCCGAAAAGCTGGCTGGTTCAAGCAAATCTCGTGGATGGAGGACGTGGCGAGGACCATCGTTGCACCGGACCTGCATCTTTGCGATCAGGGCTTCCGCGCTCTGATGGACCAGGTATTCGGGTGGGCCACTGATGGACCACGTTAAAATCGACCTTCGTGCAATCCAACGCGGAACCGTCACCGCACCGGCCGGCTGCGGCAAGACACAGCTGATTGCCCACGCGCTTGCCGGTCATCGGGGCAACAAGCCCATCCTCGTGCTGACACACACGAACGCCGGGGTTGCGGCCCTGCGTGGCCGGCTGGACCGCGCCGGTGTGCCAGCCAGCGCTTATCGATTGAGCACGATCGATGGCTGGGCCATCCGGCTCATCTCGACCTTTCCCGGCCGCAGCGCCCACGATCCGGAGATTCTGCGGCTGGCTGCACCTGCGCGGGACTACCCGGCAATCCGCGACGCCGCCTGGAAGCTGCTGCAAGCCGGGCACGTCAGTGAGGTGCTGAAAGCCTCATATGCGCATCTGATCGTGGATGAGTACCAGGATTGTTCGGTGCCTCAGCACTACATCGTCTATTTCCTCTCGTTGATCTTGCCGACCTGCGTGCTGGGCGACCCCATGCAGGCGATCTTCGGGTTCCGGGGCAATGCGCTGGCCGACTGGAACCAGCACGTGTGCGCGCATTTTCCTGTCATCGGGGAACTGGCAACGCCCTGGCGATGGCGCAACGCCGGCGCGGAAGCGCTGGGACAATGGTTGCTGGAGGCCCGCCGGTTGTTGGCGGCGGGGCAGTCGGTGGATCTGCGTAGTGGGCCACCGGAGCATGTGACCTGGATGCAGGCCGTACCACCCAACGACCATGCCCAGCGCCTAGCCGCTGCGAGGACGGCATCGCCAACCGCTGACGGGCGCGTGCTCATCATCGCCGATAGCCGCAACCGAGCAGCTCAGCAGAACTTTGCGAGCCAGACGCCGGGCGCTTCGACGGTCGAGGCCGTCGATCTGCAAGACCTCATCGCCTTCGCCAGCAGCTTTGAAGTGGGGGCACCGAATGCCCTCGCGCAGTTGCTGGCGCTGGCACAGAGCGTCATGACCAATGTGGGCGTGGCGGAGTTGACGCGGCGCCTGCAGTCGTTGGCAAAGGGAACTGCAAGGAATCCTCCGAACGAGGCAGAAAGCCGCGCACTGGCGTTCGGGCGCACGCCCTCTCTCGCTGCAGCCGCCGCGCTGTTGTCGGAATTGCGGGCACTGCCGAACGTGCGTGTGCATCGGCCGGCCATCCTCTACGGGGTGCTCAAGGCGCTCCGAGAAGCCTCGTCGGGGGCCGTCCCTCTGGCAGAGGCGGCCCGGCGCGTGCGGGAAGAGAACCGGCTGTTGGGGCGCCCGCTACCAAAACGCGCCGTCGGCAGCACGCTGTTGCTCAAGGGGCTGGAAGCGGAAGTTGCGGTGCTGCTAAATATCGAGGGTATGAGCGCACAGAACCTTTACGTCGCCATGACCCGTGGGTCGATGAAGCTCGTAGTGTGTAGCGCCAGTCCAGTGATCGGTTAGAGATACTTCTTGAACGTCGCCGCCGCAATGCATACCGCCACGCCGAGCAGCACGGCGCTGGGCAGCAGGATCAGCAACGGGTTCACGCTGACCGGCAGTGCCAGGTAAGTCACCCACGGCAGCACGGCCAATGGGATCAGGCTGGCCCTGGCGCGGTGATAGATGAACCCCGATTCGCGTCCCGCGCCGAAGCGGCGGATGTCCCGGCGTACCAGGCCGTCGACCAATCCGACGAAGGCGGCCATCAGGAACAGCGGCAGGGTCAGGCACAGCACCAGCAGCCGCACGAGGAAGACCAGCGTCGTGTAGGCCGCCGCGATCAGGTAGCTCTCCACGTTCACGTAGACCAAGCCGATGTAGTAGCGGAAATCCTTGGTCGGACGATGGCTGCCGGCGCTGGCCTGCGCCGAGGCGTCGCGTATCCAGTCCAGCAGACCGCTTTTCACGAACAGCCAGTCGTAGCCCTGCTCGACCAGCCGGTGCGCGGTGCGCCCCGGCTCCTGCACCAGCGCGCTGCGGGTGAAATGCGTGGAAAGCTGATCCAGCTCGTAGTGCAGCATGCCCTGCGCGTGGCGCCAGCCCTGCTCGGGCCAGAAGAAGTGCATGCCGACGCATTCGATCAGGATGCACAGCAGCAGCGCGCCGCACAGCACGCCGAAGAAGCGGAACGGCAGCGTGACCAGGCTGGCGATCAGGCCTTGCTGTCGTTGCTGCTGGCGCTGTGCCGCGACGGCCGGATCGCTCATGCTTCGGCCTCTTCAGCCGCGGCCATCTGCTTGAAGTCGTCCAGCAGGTCGTCGGGCAGCGCCTTGTCCTGCAGGCCGGGGATGCCTTGGTTCTCCCACCAGTCTCCTGCCTCGACGTAGTGCTGTCGCATGTAGCCGGCCAGCTCCTGCAGATCCTTCGGCATGGCTTCGTCGGGGTCGGGCGCAGGCAGCGGCATGCGGACTTTCCAGAGGTTGCCGCCCTCGGTCAGCGCGAAGCACTGCCCCTTGGGCAGCGCCACCACATGCGCCGGCTCGATCAACGGCACGCTGTTGCTGCTGATGCGGTCCTGGGTGTTGGACGTGAACGCGGTATTGCCGTGCGGATCGGAGCTGTCGGTGGCGCCGCTCATCAGCGCCGTGGCGTACACCTCGACCTTGGGCAGTTGTCGCGTCAGCAGCTCGGCGGTGGCGGTCTCGCGCACGCGCAGCATGAACAGGTTGTTGAAGTTGCCGACCACCTGGCCGGCCTTGGCACGATTGCCGATGCGGGCCTCGATGTCGCTCAAGGTCTGCGTGTAGGCCGTCACCTGTACGCCGGCACCGCCGCCCTTGTTGACCATCGGAATGAACTCGTCGCCCATGAGTTCATTGAATTCGTCGGCGTGGACGTTGATCGGAATCTTGGCGCTCACCGCGGCGCCGGGCAGCCCGTCGTCGACGCCGAACTTGTAGATGTGGCCGGCCACCGAGACCAGGTCGCTGAACATCGAGTTGCCCACCGCTGCCGCGACTTCGGCGTCGGACAGCGCATCCAGCCCCACGTAGACCACCGCGCGCTTGCGGATGACCTGCATCCAGTCGAAGATCGGCCGCGGGTCGGACAGGTCGGAATAGTTCGGTGCGAGCAGTTGCGCGATCTTGCCGGTGGTGAGCTTCTCCAGCAGCGGCAGCAGCGAAGCGACGATCTTGTCGAAGTACGTCCGGTCGTAGCGCACGGCGCTGCGCAGGCCGTCGAGCACCGGGTCATAGATGCGCACTTGGGACAGGTACTGTTCGAGGGCCACCACGCGCTTCTCGCGCCCGATCATGTTGCGCGGGATGTTCTTCTCGTTCAGCTTCGCTTCGAGCTGGACGATGACCTCCCAGGCCTTCGGCTCGTTCTTGGCGAAGTAGTGCTGGGCGTACTCGATGAACAGCGCGTCGATGTTGATGACGTGGCGCTGGATCAGCAGGTAGTCCGGCCGCTGCCCCAGCTCGACCAGGGCGCGCGCGATGATGTTGACGAAGCGCCAGGCGAATTCGCGGAACGCGGCGCTGTTGCCTTCGCCCGAGAGCTGCCCGGCGATCCGCGTGGCCACCTCGGAGATCCGCCCGAACCGGCCCACGGCGTTGTAGCGCGCCGAGATGTCCGGCCAGCCCAGATGGAAGACGTAGAACTCGCCTTCGCGCCCGGCGCGCTTGGCCTCGACGTACATGCGCTTCAACAGGTCCGCATCGCCCTTGGGGTCGAAGACGATCACCACCTCGTGCTCGCCGCGGACCTTGCGGCGGATGTCCTGGGTGATGAACAGCTCGGCCAGCCGCGTCTTGCCCACGCGCGTGGTGCCCAGCACCAGGGTGTGGCCGACGCGCTCGCCCAGCGGCAGGGTGACGTCGACCTCGGCAGGTTCGATGCCATGCAGGCGTGGCAGTCCGCCGACCGACGGCAGTGGTCGCGCCGGGTTGAGCGGGCTGTCCCAGGCCAACGCGCGCGCCAGCGTCGAGACGGGAAACGGCGCGAACTCAAGCCGCTCCTCCAGCCGCCGGGCGGCCCGGTAGATCGCCGTCGGCTCGACGTAGCGGCGGAACTCCGGCCGATAGGTCTGCATCAGCCGGTGCGTGTGCCGCTGTTCCCAGCGAAAGCCCTGGCCGACGAACAGCCGTTGCTGACTCACCGGCACGTCGCGGCTGGTCATCACGTAGCGCGGCAGGCGGCGGATGTTGCGGCGATAGCGCAGGATCGCCCAGGCATCGCGCAGGCGAATCGCGCCGAAGGTCAGGAAGGCCAGCGCCGAGCCCAGGCCGAGCAGCGGGTTCAGCGCGAGCGACCACGGTGCCACCAGGCACAGAATCGCGGCGCCGGTGCAGACCGCCACGGTATAAAGCTCCACCGCTGGCCGCAGCAAGACCTCGACCGCATGCGGTTGGGCCATTTGCGCACCTACTGCTCGACACCGGTGGCCGTGATGAGCACCGGGTAGTGGCGCAGGCCCAGGCGCTGGGCCAGGTCATCGCCGGAGGCCGGCGACAGGATCAGGCCGGGCGCCAGCCTGCGCAGCGCCGTCAGCGCAGCCATCGACTCCACGTTGACCACCAGGCCCACGGCCTGCAGCTCTCGCAGCGCCGCCTGCCGCTGCCGCAGCCAGGCGCGCGAACGCTCGTCGTCGCCGATCAGGAACAGCGCCGTCAGGCCCGGCGCCCGGATGACGCGGCGCTGCACCTCGCCCGGCGACAGTTGCGTCGAGCGAACCGGCAGCATGGCGGCTTCGGCGTCGGCCGTGTTGCCCGCGCGAGGGGTCGGCATCGGGGCCGGCGGCGTGGCCTGATCCGGCTGAGGATTCAGCGACTGGTAGTACGGCAGCGCGGAGTCGCCGCCGCGGTCTTCGACGACGATCAGCGGCCCGGAGACGGTCTGGGCGAAGATGGTGGTCGTGGACAGCAGCCCGATGGCGGCGATGAGGACGGTGTGGTTCATGGCGTGGTGGCCTGGAGAGTTGGAACGGGAACGCCGGGGTCGAGTACGCGGGTCAGGTGCCGATGCACACTGCGCCGGTATCGCGCCGCGGGTGCCCCGCCGGCGGGCCGGTGGTAGCGGCCGATGGCAAGCAGCCAGTCCTCGCCCGGCGTGTGCTGTTCGCGCAGGATTTCCGCAGCGATGGCGAGGTTGCGGTACGGGTCCAGCAGCTCGCAGGGCTGCGTGTAGCGATGCGCGTGGTAGCCGAGATTGACCTGGCCGAGGCCGGCGTCGATGCGATTGGCCGGCGTGTAGGCGAGCGCACGGTGCAGCCCCGCGCAGACCTCGGCGCGGGTGGCATAGCGCTGTGGCGAGCCGGCGACGTTGAGCGTCCACGGCCAGGGGATCAGGCGCCCGCGCAGCATGGCGCCGCTCTCCTGCAAGGCCACCGCGTACAGCACCGCCGCCGGCACGTCTGCACGATGCGCCGCCAGTTGATAGGCCGGCGGCGGCACTTCCCGCGCCAGGGCGGCCAACGCCCAGCCGCCGCTGGTGAGCAGCAGCACGGCGCTGGCGCAGCGGATGGCGACGCGGGACGGCCGACGCTCCCGGCCCGGAGCACCTATTGCCGCTGCCATTGGCCGTTCACCTCGCGCACCACGGCCGGCAGATCGCCGGGCAGGCCGAGCGACAGCCAGCGCCCCGCATCGTGGTTGAGCGTGATGGTGCGGGCGCGCACCCTGGCCGGGTCGATGCCCGCCTGGGTGGCCCACTGCCGGATGCGCGCGTCGTCCTGACGGCTGCCGACCATGTAGAGATCGAAGGCTGTGCCGGCCGCCTGCAACTGCTGCACGCGCTGCGCGCACGGTGCGCAGTCGGCCTTGACGAAGACCGCCAGGCGCCCGGAGCCGGTGTTGCCGGCACCCTGCGCCTTGGCGCCGGGCAGGCTCACGCGCGGCTGGCCGGGAAACAGGCGCTGCCACGCCGCGTCGTAGGCCCGCTGGTAGGCCAGCGTCTTGCCGACGCGCCGGGCCTCGGCCTGCACCTGCAGCTCGGCGTAGCGCCTGCGCTCCTCCTCGCTGCGGGCCTCGATGCCCAGCGTCGTGAGCGGATCGAGCTGGGGCGAATAGACCCCGAGCGGCCCCTGCATCAGTTGCCGGTAACGCGCCCACTCCTCGGAGCGAAGCCCCCACTCCCGCGCCTGCCTCTCGTCGAGCGCGGCATCAGCGCCCGGCTGCACTTGAGCGGGCACCATGCGCGAGTTCGTCACCGGGGCCGGTTGGGCGGATGCGCCGAAAGTGGCGAACAGGACGACGGCAGCGAGCAACGGCCGCAGGTTCATGGCGACCTCCTACGGCACCGCAACGCGCTGCGTCTGGCCGTTCACCTGGAACACGCCCGCCTGCGCCTCGATGGACTGCAGTTGCCAGCCGCCCTCGGCGTCGCCCTCGCGCAGCAGCCGGGCGCCCGCGAGCGAGGCCGCGGCGGTGGAGGTGATCGACAGAAAGCGCTCGCCTCCCCGCAGCTCCACGCCGAGCACCCGGAACGGCGGCTCCGGCACCTTGGGCTTCGTCGCAACCGGAGTGCGCGGGCGAGCGGCGGATGCCACCTGCCGGGTTTTCTCCAGGCGGGTTTCGATTGCGTTCACGCGCGCCAGCAGCGTCTGCAGGTCGACGGCCAAGGCCCTCGCCTCATCGGCCTCTTCGAGGCGCGTCATCCGTTCGTCCAGCGCCTGCCGCGCGTTGGCGAATTCGGCCTGGCTGATCGGCACCGGCCGGCGCTTGTCCGCATTGGCCTGGTGTTCGAGATCGGCCACGCGCAGGCCCAGCGCCTTGACCTGCGCATCCTGTGCAGTGCTCTGGGTCTGTTCGGCGAGCCGCGACAAGCCGACGCTGTTGATGAGTGCCACGGCACTGATGAGCAGCAGCCAGAAGGCCGCGGCGATCTTGAGCCAGCGCGTGCGGGAATTGCGCTCGGATGGCGCCTGGGGAAAGGTCATGGCTGCATCTCCTCGGGCCGGTCGGCGTCCGGCGCGGGCGTGGCGGTGCCGGGCGGGTTGGCGGAAAGGAAGGTGGGAGCACCGTGCCGGCTGAAGCAGACCTGGCGGGTCAAGTCATCGACCGACAGCTCCCAGGCGGGGCCGGCAAGGGTCAGCAAGGCATCGCGCAGCATCAGCGGGCCTAGGCGCAGGTGCGCGGCAGGCAGCGGCAGCGCGTAGAGCGTAGCGGCCTCGGCCGCATCGCAGAGCCGGTAGCCCGAGCGCAGCAACACATGGCGCATGGCATCGCCCACGCTGGCATCGAGCATGGGCGGAATCGAGACCTCCACCGCCTGCTGCAAGAGATCACGCTGCGCAGGTTCCGGCACCAGCTCGACCAGGGTGTAGCGGCCGTAGCGGGCCACCGGAACAAAACCCGGCTCCGGCGCGACGGCGGTTGGCGATGCGGCCGGCACCGCTGGCGCAGACGGCGCAGCGGTCGTGGCGCAGCCGGCGGCCAACAGGCTGCCGGCCAGCAAGCCAGTGACGAGGGCCAGGCGGTGAACAGCGCGGATGGATGGTTGCATGGAGGGCGCTTCCCTGGAACACGGAGCGCTCACCATCGCCGCCGCTTGGCCTGCGGGCAGCAAACAAAACGCACTGGCGCCCGCCCGAATACATGGCGGGGCGGCGCCATGGACTGCCATACGCCCAAGAAAAACGGCCCCGAAGGGCCGTGGAAAGAAGCCGGCGACCCCGAGGGGCCACCGGCATGGGCACATGGATCAGACCGTGACAAGCTGTCGGGCCAGGGCGACCTCGACGGAATCACCATCCTGGTTCAGAACATCCAGGCCCGACTCGGGTACGTCTCCCGACGTGCTCTGCGACACCATGATCTTCTTGGCCATCAACCCCAGGCAGGTCATCTGCGAGGAGTTGGCGTAGCCCAGGTAGATCACGCGCACCGGCTGCTTCTGGCCGATGCGCCATGAGCGCCGGGCGGCCTGCTGCAACGAATACACGTTGTAGCCGGACTGGAGGAACACGATGGTCGGGAACTCCAGCAGGTCCAGGCCGGTTTTCACCAGCTCGGGATTGGTGATGAGCACGTCGATGCCACGGTCCAACTGCTCGGCGATCCAGTCCTCGCGGCGGGAGGCATCCACGCTCGCGCGCAGTACCGCAACCTTAAAGCCTTCCTGCTCCAGCAGCACCTTCAAACGCGACGTGGTATCGCGCGTGCCGGTGTAGACCGAATAGACCAGGGTCTTGCGACCTTCCGCCTTCTCTTGCTTGCAGATCTCGATCAGCTCGCGCTCCTTGGGCATCACCTCCAGCTCGTTGAACTGAGCCGGTACGAACGCCAAGGTGTTGCGCGTGCGCGGATGCACCACGGTTTCCGACCGGAAGCAGCAGTCCGGCCAGGCCAGCAGCACGTTGAGGACTACACCGAGCAGCGTCGTGTCGCGCTTCGCCAGGGCCTGCTTCAGCTCCTGGGTCAGCCGACCCGCCAGATCGCGGTAGGCCGCGGCTTGCGCCGTGTCCATCGCGACTTCGCGGAACTCCTCGTCGTAGGGCGGCAGCACATTCCCGCCGATGTCCTTCAACTTGAGGAAGACCGTGAACGGCAGGACGCAACGCAGTACGCCCTTGGGACCGAAGCCCGGCGCCTTGACCGTGCGCACCGATACCTTGGTGCCCTTGGCCGTCTTGTGCGCCGTGCCGGTGCTCTCGGAATAGATGTCCTTGAGCACGCCGTGATCGCGCATGAACGCCATCGCGGCGGACGTCATGCTGCCGCTCTTCGTCGGCCGGTAGCCGTCTTCGATCATCCGCCCCGGAAGGGCTCGGAACAGCAGGTGGAACAGGTCGTCGCCGTAGCCGCCCATCAGTGTGCCGGTGAGCAGCAGCGTCTTGCGCGCCTTGGCCGCCAACACCCCCATGGCCTGGCCCTGTGCGGAGCCGCCGTTCTTGTACTCGTGCGCCTCGTCGGCGATGAGCAGGTCGAACGTGCCTTGGGGAAGCTGCCTCTTGATGAACTCGGACGGCTGGTAGCCGCCCTCGCCGAAGCCGAACTCCATGTTGGCCATCGCGCGTTCCATCCGGTGGGCTTGCCGGTCCGAGAAGACCAGCTCGCCGTTGCCATCCATCAGGTTGATGAACTCGTGGATGTTGTCCCCGAGCATCGACGCGAGGAAGGCGTCACCGAACTTCTGCATCAGCTTCTGCGCGGTGACTTCGCCAATGGTTGGAATGCGCTTCAGTGCCTTGAGCACGGTCGAGGACTGGTCGCTGGCGGACAGGCCTCTGGGACGGATCAACGACCACAGCGGTGCACGGCAGTGGCTGCACTTGCGGCGGGACTCCTCGGCTTCGAGCGCGACCGGGTTGATCGGCTCGCCGTCGAGGTCGGTGATGACATGCCCGCAATCCGGGCAGGCCCCCACGTCGCCGTGAGGCGTGCGCCGCCGAACGAAGACAGGCTTCCAGTGGAACCCCATCCGCATCCGCACGCGGCCCAGGACGTAGAACTCCTGGCCCTGGGCCGGCACGCCCAACTGCTCGCGCAGTTTCAGCAGCTTGACCAGCGTGTCCGGGCCATTGAGCACCCAGACCTTGGCACCGGCCACCGTCTCCTGGATTTCGCGCCGCCACTTGTAGACCAAGTGGGGTGGCGAGAGCACCAGGGTGCGGCGGTAGCCCTCGGCGTTGAGCACGGCGGCCGTGGCGATGCCGACGGTCGTCTTGCCGCAACCCATCTCGCCATTGACGATCGCGGCGCGTTCGCCACGATCGACCAACAGCTCGGTGACGGCATGGACCACATCGGCTTGCGCCGGGAACAGCTTGCGCTTGAGCGTGGCGAGGATCAGTTGCCGATGCCCCCGCACCTGGCCGGTGTAGACCGGAGGATTGGCGCGGTTGAGCGAGTCGAGCAGCTCGTCGCCGAACTCGGACACGAAGTCCTGCAGGCTGAGCGTGAGGGGTGAAGCGGCCGCTTCGAGCAGGTCGCCCTGCACAGCGGTTTCGGGAACGGTTTCGAGATCGAGGGACATGGTGATGCTCCAAAGCAATGGGGCATGCACCTCCCCCACGGGGCGGTGACATGCCCCTGGGCGGGAAGAAAGAAGCGGCGCGAGGCCGCTGGATGCGGATCAGTATTCGCTGGGCAACAGCAGTGTGGTGACGCTGCGATCCCATTCGGTGATGATCCAGAGCTTCAGGTCGCGCGTGACCTGGTAGGACGAGAACAGACGATCCTCACCGGACTTCAGCGCGGCGTCGTTCTGCCGTCGATCGCTGTCGTCCAGGTCGCCCCAATCGCCATGAAGATGGCGGCGCAGGTACGGCGAGGGGTTGAGCCGGCCCTGTCGGACCAGCTCGTCGACGCCGGCGGTCATGACCACCTGCCCTGGCGAAAAGCGTGCTTGTGACGCGAGGTTGAGGACTGCGAGTGCCATGGTGGTTTCTCCTTCTGGAAGAAGGGGCCACGGCACCCCATCGGGGCAACGTGACCCCGGTGGGTGGATGAAAGCGACGGCGAACCGTCAGGGAACAGCGATCAGCGGATGGTCAGCACTTCGCCCCACGTAGGCGAGCCCAGCGTCAAGTCCCATGCACGAATGACCGGCACGAACTTGTCGGTGAGGATGCGCGTCTCGGCCACGGAGCCGTCGTCGCGTTCGGTGTATTCCGTCTGGAGGGTCTTCTCCTTGTGGGTATCACCTTTGACGACGAGCACGCGCCCGCTCTTGGACTTCACTACGCCAGAGATCGCGCCTGCGGCCAGAGCCAGGGCGAGATGCCAGTGCGACAAGGCCCGCGCGGGCGGACGCAGCGACTGCTGCGCGGCCCCCAGGTGCGTATCGAGCGCCGGCCAGAGTCCTTGCAGCCGGCCGACTTCATCGGCGAACTGCTCGGGCTCCATCGTCACGCGATAGAAGTGCTCCGGCTCGGCCGGGCTGGCAGGGACGGTGTACGGCAGGAACGGCCATTCGAGCGGCAGTTCCTCGGCTTCGGCGTCACCCTGTCCAATCTGCAGCAGCAGACCGCGGGTGGCCTTGACCGAATCCGATGCCTGGTCGCGCTGACGAATCCTGCGACCGAAGATCACCACCTGCTTGAACTGCGTTTCCACCGCACGGTAGATGCGCAGGTCGGCGAAGTGGCGCGTCAGCCATCCGACCAGCTCGGCGTCGAGCACGTAGGACGGCACGATGAAGATCAGCACGCCACCGTACTGCAGCAGCGGCAGCGCGCGCTGATAGAACAGCTTTTCCAGCCGCGCACGGCCCTGGCCTTGATAGCCGATGTTGCCGTTCACGTCCTTGCTCAGGTCGCCATACGGCGGGTTCAGCCACAGCAGCCCGAATGACTGGCGCGAGATCAGCGTGTCCATCAGGTCACCGTGGATGCAGCGATCGACCAGTTGCCGTGCGTGGCGGGCACGCTCGGCGTCGTACTCGACGACGAAGGCCTGGACCTGCTCGCGCCCGAGGGCGTGGGCGGCTTCGGCAATCGCCACGCCTTCGCCGGCGCAGGGATCGAGGATGGACATGGCGCCGGGAGACGGCGCCAGTGCGGACAAGGCCCGCTCCAGCGTCGGCTCGTCGGTGGGGAAGTAGCCGTTACGGATGAAATTGCGCGCCAGGCGCGGAAACATGAGTGCCATGGATTTCTCCTGGTGATGGATGAGGGAAGGCGGGCACGCGCGGCGCGCATGCCCGTGGGGATGGCTCACGCCACACGCCGAAGCGGTGCGTTCGCGGCCAGTTCGTACTGCGTGGCGCCGAGGGTGCCGTTGCGGATCAGCTCGCCCAACGCCTTCGTCAGCGCCGGGACATCGAGGGCCAGCCGATGGCCTTCCAGCGGCCCGAGGGCCAAGGGAAGACCGGTCAGCATCCGCCGTGTCTGCAACAGCTCCAGCACGGTGTCGCGCCAGTGGTCGAGCAGTGGCAGCGGGCAGGTGTCCTGCACCAGCGTCCACAGCCGGTCGAGCCGGTGAGCGGAATCCCTGGGCAGCAGCGCCAGCGCGCCGGCGTTGGCCTTGTCTGGCTTCACGCAGCGACGATCGAACAGCCACACATTCGTCAGCGAACCGAACAGCGTTCGCCGATAGGCGCGGGTGATGCGCTTTTCCAGGTTCTCGACGTTGCCGACGAAGACCGGGATGGAAGCGCCCTGCTCGGTGATGACGTGGAACTGATCCAGTCCCTGTTCATCCCGGCCGAGGGTCAGGCGGGCGAGGAACTCCTGAACGGCGGTGTCGCGCGCCCAGATCGAGAGAAAGACGAGATTGCCCTGCTCGTCACCGACGCAACCGTCGGCCATGAGGTCGGGGCATTCGTCGATGCGGTACAGCGGTTTCGCGGAAGAAGGTGCAGGCATGGTGATGTCCTCTTGGAAATGAAGGAGCAACCACAGCCCGCGGGGCCGTGCTCGCCCCGGTTGGGTGAAGGAAGATGCGTGCCGCTAGACAGCGCGCCCCGCGTGGAAGCGGTGAACCCGCTCGCGCCACTCGGGGCTTTGCACCGGCGCCATGTCGAGATAGCGCAGCGGGCACGAGTAGTAGTACGGATGCACGGACTCATCGAGGGACTTGTAGCCCCAATCGCCGCCCGAGCTTTCCAGCAGATGGCAGCCGATGTAGCAGACGGACTCACCGGCCACGAGGCCCATGACGCCCGCCTGCCTGGCGGTGACGCGAACCACGGTCCACAGAACGTCGCCGTCCAGCGTGTGGTCGATGACTTCGCAGCAAGCGCGTTCGGACGCCTGCGGAGCGAGCAGCTCGCGGATCAACTGATCGCGCGTCTGACGAACGAAGGTCCAGCCCATGAGGGTCTCCTTGAAGAAAAGGCCGGAGCCCTCCCCGTCGGGGGAGAACCCCGGCGGGTGGCGGAATGCCGCGCAAGGCGGCGGATGGATCAGGCAGCTTGGAGGTGCCAGTCCTGGGACAGCGGAGCGAACTCGTAGCCCAGCTTGTCGAGACGGTCGCGCTGCTGACGCAGCACACGACGATCCACGGTCGCATCGAGCTTTACGGTCTCGCCCAGGGGCCACAAGGCACCGAACAGCGCCGCGTCGTCTGCCTCGGCCGAGGCCGCAGCGGACACGGGAGCCGGTTCGCTGCCGAACGGCGTGGTATCGACCAGGGGATCGCGCGGACTGCGCGGCTTCGCCTTCGGCTTGGCCGGGGGCGTTGCCGGCGCGGGCGCCTGCGCTTCCTCGTCGATTGGATCGACTTCCTGCGGACTCAGCCGGCGGGCTTCGTCGCGGCTCAGGGCGTCGATGTTGGACAGTGTCATCCCGCCCAGATGGGCGCGGATCTCGATGACCATGCGGCCGTTGGCGTTGTACGTGGAGGGACGAATCTCGACGATGACGAAATCACCGTCGTACTTGCCCTCGCGGTACTGATCGAGTTCGGCGTTCTTCACGACGAACTCGCCGATCGAGGTCGCCAGGCGGCCGACGTTGAAGTCGCCGTTCCTGCCGTGGATGGTCTTGATGGCCAGTTGGCCGGGGATGGTGATCATGAAGGTCTCCTGCGGACGAAGAGAAGACAAGGCCCCGGGGATGGGGCCTTGCGGATCAGAACGACTCGGCAACTGCCAATGCGGGGGCATCGGCTGCGTCGTCGGCAGCATCGGCGACGGGCTTGGAAGGCTCCGGTGCCGAGGCTTGCTGCGCAGCGGTCGCGTCGGACGTCACAGGGACTTCCGGGTCCCGCTCGTCGGTCTCGGTCGGCTTGGGCTCGGCCTTGTAGACGAGCTTGCCGTCGACCTTGATCCAACTGACGAACAGCAGGCGGGCCTTGAGGCTCACACCCTGCTCGCCGGCACGCTTGCCCTTGGAGTAGGTGAAGGTGTCGGTCCACAGGTCGCCCATGCGGAAGCCGATCATCACCTTCTTCTCGGCGTCGACCGCCTGAATGCAGCGGCGCACCAGGTGCTGCGCTTCCGATCCCGATACGCGCGTGTCGAAACGCACATACGAGACGTCATCGCTGGGACCGTTCAGAGCCGCGATGTCGCAGGCCAGGAACGCATCGCCTTTCTTGGGCTTCACTTCGCGGATGCGATTGAGGTACCCGAGGCCGGTGATGTGCAGATCGAAGTAGGACTTTTCGTTGGAAGTGGTCATGGTGAATCTCCTGGGAACAATGAGGCGGAGACACACCCGACCCAAGGCGGGGAAGGTGTGGAACCCCCGCGTGGGTTGATGGAACAGCTTGGTGGCATCGCCATCGAGAACCGATGGCCGTTCGCGCATGGATGCCGGTGCGAACTCGGGTGATCAACGCGGTCGGAACCGCGTCGCAGCCTTGAAGATCGTGGCTGCCTGGGCATGTCGCTGACGGACGTCAGCGGAACATGGCCGGAAGCGTGGCGCCGGGACGGCGCGCAGGCGAGCGGCAATCGGCACTCGCGGCTGTCCGCATTGCCGAGAAGAAAGAGGCCCCCGGAGCGGGGGCCAGGGATGGGCGGTCAGTTGCCGCTGGGCGTGGGAGGAACCGCCTGCAGCGACAGGTGTGTCGCGGTGGCGGACACGTCGAGGTCGTCCTCGCTGCGCAGGATGCGCGCAAACACGCCCTCCTGCGGATCGAAGAACTCGCCGAAGTCGTCGCCACCGAACTCGGCGCGCGCCAGCTCCCACCAGTCATCGAAGGCATCGACATCCGGGTTGCAGCCGGCGGCATAGGCGATGGTCTTCTGGCGACCATCGGGTCGGCGCTCGCCGCACTCGGCCAGGAAGTACACGCCCTGATCCTTGACCAGGATGACGCGGCATTGATTCGCCACCGCTTCGGCGAGCACGGGCCGCAGCTCCGTGCCTTTGAATCGAACAGTCATGGGTGTGATCTCCAGGGGGCAGGAAAAGAGGCTTCCCGCCGCGAGGGCGGGAAGCTGCTGAGAGGTCAGTGCCGGACAGCCTTGCGACTCGACAGGCACTGCACGCGGATGCGTCTCCAGCTCCCGTCGTCAATCAGCCGTTCCAGCGTCTCGCCGAGGGTGTCGAAGAACACCTCATCGACCCGTTCGACCAGCTCGCCGTCGCGGTGCAGCTCCACCGCGTAGAGGTCGAGGCCACGCTCATACAGCACGGTGACGCGACCCTGAAACTTCATCGTGTCGACGGTGAAGCCGATGGCCGGTGGCGTGCGGATGATGTCGGCGGGCAGCGGATCGACCCAGGTGATGTCCCGCGCACCGGCATCCACCAACAGGTGGGTGACGCGCCGGAAACCGTCGGGAGCGGGCAACTGCTCCAGTTGGACGATCAGTTCCTGCAGCTCGGGGCAGCGCGGCTCGGGGATCGGCAGCTTCGCCGGTGCGGACCCGAGCACGAACCGCTTCACCGTGTAGGGCTGGCCGTCGGCGGTGAACTCGGTCTGCTCCTCGGGCGTGTCCGCCCGCTGACCGTCGAAGCGGCGTCTGACATAGGGTTCGACCTGCACCTTGGCGCCCTCGTCGGGCACTTCGGTCACGAGCGTGCGATCGAGCACCGCGAACTCGGCTCGTCCCGTCTTGACGACGATGGCCTCGTCGGTGGTGGCGATGACCTTGCCCTCGAAAGGCTTCGGGTCGATGTGAAAGCCCAGCGTCGAAACCTTGGGCTGGCCGTCGAAGATGTTGAACTTGAACGAACGGACGTTGGAAGGCACATGACCGACGACGAGCGTCGGCATCTGTGCGCGGATGGCTTGGGTATCCATGGGGAGACTCCTTGTGGCAACCAAGGGGCTCCCTCCCTCAAGGGAGGTCGATCCCTTGAGGGTGAGGTGGATGGACGCGGGGGCGCCCGGAGAACGAAGCAACCAGCACGGCGAACCGCGCCACAGTCTCGAAGGTCTCGACTGCCTGGGCATGCTGCCGGCAACGCCAGCGAACATGCGGCCAGCGTGCGGCACATGGCGGCGACCGTCCGTTGGGAATCGGCAATGCGCCGGCACCGCGTTCCGCGAAAAAGAAGAGCCCCGACGTGGGGGCTCGAATGGGTTGCGGGTTACTCGTCGTCGTAGAGCGTCAGCCCGTCCAGCACGGGCGCGTCGGCATCGAACACCAACATGCGAACGTCGGCGAGCGCAGCCAGGTGCAACACTTCCACGAGGGACTCCGGCACGCCCTTGGCCCGGTGCTCCTGCCGCAGCTCTTCGGCGGTGATGCCCTCGACATGCTGCAGGTTCGCATCCGTCCAGGGCGTGGCGACCAGCTTCACGCCGACCGCCGGGCTGTAGGGAATGCGGAAGGCCACGAACAGAAAACCGCTCGGCGTGGCGATGTCCGCCAGTTCGGCGAGGAAGCGACCGGCCTCCTCGGTGATGTGCGCCGAACTGATTTCCCAGGCACGGCTGTAGAACCCGGTCTCGAAGCGCAGGCGGCGTACCACCTCGCGCGCGGCTTCCTCGGAGTAGGTATCGCCGACGTGCAGCGGCTGGCCGGCTTCTTCGGCCATGACGGCGTAGACGAGGTTTCGGGCGATACCGTGGCTGGGGCACTGCGCGTCCAGCTCGGGCGGCACGTTCTGGCCCTCGGTGATCAGCGCGAAGTCGTCGCAGAAGACGCAGGCATGGCGCTCGACCTGGCTGTCCGGCAGGTGCGACTGCGAGACGTGCAGCGGCAGGTAGCTCAGCGGGCAGTCGTCGTCGTAGGAAATCGCCAACAGCCGCTGCACGGACAGGCCATCGTAGCCGCGGGCGAAGGGATTGTTGGAATGGGACATGGGATTCCTCCAGCAGAGGATGGCCGAGGCAATCCCCTGCCGGGGATTGAACCCCAGCGAGTGGATGAAGTGGCAGCCGGTCAGCCGGCCGCGGCGTCGGGCCGCCCTGGTGGCGGGCGGTGCAGGTCAGTGGAAGATGGTGATTCGGGACATGGCCGCTCCTGCGAAAAGAAGGAGGGACATGGCCCCGAACGGGGACGCATGTCCCTCGTGGGGTGGGATGAATGGACGGTGGGTTGCCAGGCGCGGCTCACCAGCCGTTGTAGTGCAGCGTGAGGTCAGCGATGACCTGGCGCCGTTCCAGATCGAGGCCGCCGAAGTCGGACAGCCCCTCGAAGCCGCAACGCTTGAGCATCGCGCCGCCCTCGCGGGAGTTGTAGAAGCTCACCATCGCGGACAGGAACATGCGTTGACCGCTGCTCAGCACGCCCAGGGCGTCGTTGAGCATCAGCATGTTGGGCCGCAGGTCCCACTTGGTGGTGGCACGCTGCAGACCTTCGCGTGTGCCGTCGCCGAACCACTCGTGGCCGGCGATCTGCGCGCCGCGCTTCCAGGCCTCGAAGAAGGCCTGCGGTGCAGCGTCGAAGTGCGCCTGTTCCAGCGCCATCTGATCGAGCACGTCTTCGGGTAAAGACAGATTCATGAGAGAACTCCTTGAAGGGTGGGAATCAGGGGTGAGCGCGCTGTGTCCAGGCATGGGTATCCAGGGCGCGCTGTGCTGCGAGGTGGGTCGGGAAATACTCGACGGACTCCCGCGATACCGGTCCTTCGTCGTCTTGTGTGCCGATGTAGTGGCCGGCCGCGCTGCGCAGCACCTGTAGCGGCAAACGCTTGCCGGTCCAGGTCAGCGCCAGCGCACCACTGCGCACTGCGGTTGCAGAGGAAGATGCGGAAGGTTCAGACATGCCGTGCTCCTTGGTGGGTCGGGGAGCACGCATCCCGCAGGGGATGGGGTTCCCCTCGGGTGGTTGAGAAAAGTGCATCGTCGCCAGGCCGGCGAGCGTCCGCGATGGGCGATGCGAAGCGGACTGGTTCGGTCAACGCGGCGAACCGCGTTGCAGTCTTGAAGACCGAGACTGCCAGGGCATGCCGCTGACGACTGTCAGCAACGCATGGCGTGAGGATGGGCGCGAAGCATGGCTGCCGTCGCAGGGAAAACCGAATCGCGGACGGCCCGCTTTAGGGCAATGGCCGGCGTCACGGGACAAGGCAAAGACCAGGGCGCCGAAGGCCACACGGGCCTTCGGCTGAAGAGAAAGGAAAACCACCTGTGGGCTGCGTCAGCGCAGGCCGTCGTCAAAGCCGTTCGCTGCGTCAGCAATCGCACCCGGCCCGTTTCGTGGCTGGGGCCGGAAACCTCTGGCGTGCATCCACACACAAAGGGAGCCCGATGTTTCGCCGGCGGGCACCGGCACGGAATACCCTCGGCCCAAGGGGCCTCCTCACGGCTCGCGCGGCGGCAAGGCGTCAGGAAGCCCCTCGTGACCGAGGCAAGGCACACCGATCAAGGGAATGGCGGCGGGCGCGATTCGTGGAGCAATGACCTTCTCGCCCCGTCGCCCGACGGCGGGCAGACGGGGCGCGCACACCGTTGCAGAAGGAGACGCGCGCTTTGGAGTCCCGCGCGGTGCGGGACGTTTGCCTCGCCGCCAGTGAAGTGGCCGGCGCGGCAGGGGGAAGCGAGGATCAGGACGCCTTGGAGGCAGCGCGCCGCTTGCGCGGTGCGCTGCGCCGGCCCGTCGGGGACTCGATCGGCAACGTGCCCTTGCAGTCCGGGTAGCGCGAACAGGACCAGAACGAGCCGCTCTTGCCCGTGCGCTGCTGCATCGGTGCGCCGCACTGCGGGCAGGCCGGCGCCGGCGGCAGCTTGAGCGAGAGCGTTGCGCCGCGGTACTGCTGCACGAGCTGGCCGACCCACACGGACTGCTTCTCGATGAAGGTGTCCAGCGCCATCTGGCCGGCCTCGATCATGTCCAGCGCCTGCTCCCACACCGCCGTGGTGCCGGGGTCGGCGATGGCCGAGGGCACCGCGTCGATGAGCGTGAATGCCGCGTCGGAAGCGCGGACGGCGCGACCTTTCTTGACCAGGTAGCCGCGACCGATCAGACCGTTGATGATGTTGGCGCGTGTCGCCTCGGTGCCGATGCCTGTGGTATCTCGCAGCTTCTGTTTCAGCCGCGGGTCGGTCACGAACTTGGCGACGGTCTTCATGGCCTTGATCAGCTCGCCCTGCGTGTAGGGCTTGGGCGGCAGCGTCTTCAGCGCCTTGAGATCCACCTTGCCGACCGGGCAGGACAGGCCCGCATGCAGCGCCGGCAGCACCTGGCTGCGCTGCGCATCCTCGCCGTCGGCATCGTCCGGCCCCGGCGTCGCCAGCACCTCGCGCCAGCCGGTGACGGCGATCTGCTTGCCCACGGCCGCCAGCGACTGACTGCCGCACGAGAACTGCGCTACCGTCCGGTCGAACTCATGGTGCGGGAGGAACTGCGCGAGGTAATGAGCGCGGATCAGCCGGTAGACGGCCAGTTCCTTCTCGTTCATGGCCGACAGGTTGGCGGGCTCCAGCGTCGGGATGATGCCGTGGTGAGCCGTCACCTTGCCGTCGTTCCAGGCGCGCGAACGCTGGTTGCGGTCGAGCTGGCCGATCAAGGGCCGCAGGCTGGGATCGGTGGCTAGCAGTGCATCGAGCACCGCCGGCACTTCCGCGAGCATGCTTTCGGGCAGGTATCCCGAGTCGCTGCGCGGATAGGTCGTCGCCTTGTGCGTCTCGTACAGCGCCTGCGCGATGTCCAGCGTCTCCTGCACGTCGAGGCCCAACTGCTTGGAGCACACCTCCTGCAGCGTGCCCAGGTCGAACGGCAGCGGCGGTGCCTCGCGCACGCGCTCGGTGTCCACCGACACGACCTGCGCATCGCGTGCGGCGCGAATGCAATCCGCAGCCTGCTGCGCCACCGGCTGCTGAAGGCAGCGACCCGCTGCATCGGTGCTGCCTTCGGGCGGTATCCAGCTCGCGGTGAAGGACCGGCCGGCATGGGATAGCAGCACGTCCACGGCCCAATACGGCACAGAGACGAAGCGCGCGATCTCGCGATCACGATCCACGACCAACTTCAGCGTCGGCGTCTGCACGCGCCCCACCGACAGCACGCCGGTGTAGCCGGCCTGCCGACCTAGAAGCGTAAACAGCCGGCTCAGGTTCATGCCGATCAGCCAGTCGGCACGCGAGCGGGCCAGGGCCGAGTAGTACAGCGGCAGCGTCTCGGCGGACGGCTTGAGCGCACCCAGCGCCTTGCGGATCGACGCATCGTTGAGCGCCGACAGCCACAGGCGCTGAATCGGCCCGTGGTAGCCGCACAGGTCGATGATCTCGCGGGCGATCATCTCGCCCTCGCGGTCGGCGTCGGTCGCTATCACCAGCTCGCCCGCCTTGGCGACGAGCTGCTGCACGACCTTGAATTGCGCCGCGGTCGCCGCCTTGGGCTCGACACGCCAACGCTCAGGAAGAATGGGCAGTTGCTCGATGGCCCAGCGCTTGTATTGCTCGCCGTAGCCTTCGGGCGGAACCGCCTCCACCAGATGACCGATGCACCAGGTCACAACGACACCCGCGCCGCTGTAGCAGCCGTTGCCGCGTTGACCGGCACCCAGCACACGGGCGATGTCCTTGCCCTGGGACGGCTTCTCGCACAGGAACACGCGCATGAAGCCTCCTTGGAAATGTGCGGTTCATCGGATGGGCGTCAGCTTGGCGGGGCCAGGAGATGCCGGCAGCAAGGAAGTCGATTGATGCAGACACCGCTTTGTGATTGGCAGGCGGTTCGTTGCCGCAGCGGTGTGCATAGATCGTAGGAGCTGGCACAGCAAGAGCGTCGTTTCGGGAGGGCGGCTGGAACTCCGTGGACGACCTTGGAGCTATCCCCTGGGGATAGCTCGCTGGTGCATCGCGGGCGTATGACGGTTGCTACAGCCGCCCTCGGGGGAACGGCGATGGGCGAATTACTGTCCGCCGGCCGGCTTGGCGCTGAGCGCCACCGACTCGATGCGGTACGGCAGGATGCCCACGCGCCGCGCCTCGACCTTGAACGTCACGCGCTCGTTCTCGTCGGCGTCCTCCCATTCGTCGCGCACGGTGCGGCCCTCGACCAGCACCCGCATACCTTTCTGGTACAGCGTCTTCCAGTGCTCGGCGTCGCGGTGCCACAGCTCCACGGGCGCCCAGAAGCCGCCGCGATCTTCGTACTCGCCGTCCTTCTTCGGGATCGGGTTGTCGAAGTAGACGTTCAGGCGAAGCAGCCGGCGTGGCTCGTCGTTGCCGTTCGGAAATTCGCGGTAGTCCGGCGCAGAACCGATGTTGCCCTCGCCGACGAAGTGCGTGCTCATGGTGACTCCTTGGTGGTGGGTGGAACGGACGCGGTATGCCCGTGGACGCGCCGCAGGTAAGCCGCTTCGGCCTGCGCGGCCTTGTTGGCGCATTCCAGGGCTTGGCGAGCGATGCTGTGGGTCAGACTGATCTGCATGTTCAGCACGATGCGCTGCAGTTCGATCGCGTACAGCTCGTCGATCAGCGAGGCCGGCGTCGCGGGGTTGGCCAGCAGGGCCTCCCACAACGCCACGCCCATGGAGGAACGGTCGAGGTTGCGCCAGCGCAGGAAGGTCGTCCCTGCGCCAGTGGCCTGCTGGGCCAGTTGCACGTCGAGCAGACTGAATGGATAGGCGCGCGCCTGGGGCAGCACGCGCCGCTGCGCCAGGCCAATCACGTCGTCGCGCAGCGCTGCGCACTGGCTGGCCCAGGTCTCCAGACTCCCCTTACCCTTAAAAGGCTGTAAAAGGCCTTTTAGGTAGCCTGCGTGTTCCAGCCGCTGGAAGTCCGCCTGTTCCAGCGCCACGAAGCGCGTGGAGTGGCTGATAGGGGGCGATGCTGTCATGCGCCAACACCCTCATCGCCCGCCGCACCATCGGCTGCGCCACCCGTGGAAGCCTGCGCATCGGGCACGATGGCAGGCGCAGCAGGCGGCGTGCCGGGCTTGGTCGTCCGCCGCGCGATGGGTGGCGCGAAGCGCGAGCGGCGCGTGCCTTCCAGCACGTCCTGCGGCAACTCGCCGAACTTCTCCAGCGCCGCTCGCGCCGCCGCGTTCTTCGCCGCGAAGTCGTCGCGCGTCGTGCCCGAGTAGCGGTACTGCTGGGCCAGCGAGAACAGGCTGCGCAGCGCGTGCGCACCATCATTGAGCCAGCGCTCCAAGGTGCTGCGGTCGATCAGCGCCGTGTGGTGCGCCAGGATGAGTTTGCGTGCCAGGTCGTCGTAGTCGGCCAGCAGATACACCGCCATGAAGCCGAGCTGGGCGTTCACGAACAGCGGCAGCTTCACCGGCTGCACGTTCATGTTCTCGCCCAGCGACAGCGCCGGGGGCACGTCGGCCAGGGCCTGATCCACCTGTTCGCGCAGGGTCTGCAGACGGGTCTTGGTGTCGGCGAGTTTGTCCTCGATCCGCAACATCCACCAGTCCGAGTACGGGTCGTCCTGCTCGGCGCCGCGCTTCATCTTGTTCATGGCGCCGATGAAGCCGTTGAGACCGATGATGCCGGGGCGCCCCTCGGTCGGCGCACGGCCGTGCCAGATGCGCGAAGCGTGGTGCGTGTGCAGCGTCAGCGACATCGCGCTGCGCAGCGACCCGAGATTCAGTTGCAGGGGTTCATTGGCCATGGGTGACGACTCGCATTAACGGAACGAGTCGCCAGCATCGGCACCGCCCGGAAGGCCGTCAGTCAACAAACCGCAATCGGCGTGCGCCCGGTTTGTCGGTGGCGGGAAGGCTGGCTGTCCCAGCTATCCCCTGGGGATAGCCTCGCGGCGGGTAGCGACGGCAAGCGCCGCCTGCTGTCCCAACTGTGCAATGAAACCTTCGAGTTGGCCGTCGGCAACATCGGCATGGCGGCCGGCGGCGATGTCGGCCCAGCCCATGCAAGCTGCTTCCTGCAGCGCCTTGAGTTTGGCTGCTTCAGGCTCCTTGGTATTCATGGTGAATCTCCAGTGAGGAAAACCTCCTTCACTCCCGTGCCGGCGGCCACTGCTGCGCGGCGTGCAACACGCGCAGGATGGACACCGCGCGGGTGTCCTCCATGTAGACCACCACGTAGTTCGCACGCACGACCATCTCCCGCGTGCCGGCCACGCGGCCAGGCCGGTAGAGCTTCGGGCGCTCCGGCAGCTTCGCGGCCTTGGCCTCGATGTCGTCCTTCAACCGCTGCGCGGCATCGGGGTTGTCGTCCGAGATGTAGTCAACAATCGCCAGCAGGTCGGCGCGGGCAGCTTCCCGCCACTCAAGTACGCGCACGCCGCTTCCTGTCGATCAGGGCCTGCGCCTCATCCATGACCTGCTGGTGCGGCACCGGCGGCCGTGTGTCGGCCAGCGCCTCCTGGACCTTCGCCCGGAACCAGGCATCGTAGGCCTCCGGGTCGGCCGTGAGGCCAGCCGGCAGTGCGCCTTCCTTGACCACACGGGTCAGCAGGATGCGCACGGCGTCCGAAACGGTGAGGCCGACCCCGGCGAGTTTCTCGGCTGCATCGGCCTTGAGCTTATCGTCCACGCGGATGTGCAGCATCGAAGTCTGTGCGGCCATCGTTGCTTCTCCTGTTATGCATTAGCCCCTACTTTGTATCTCAATTGAGACCTTGGCAAGGGTGTAGCCGGATTGACCCGCCGGAAGGCTCCCTGTCCCAGCTATCCCCAGGGGATAGCTCGGCCGGTCACGGGTCGCGCAGGGCCGCCCGCAACCGCGCCAGGTGGGCGCGCGCCACTTCGGGGGATACCGGCGGTGCCGATGGCGCCGGTGCCGGTGCGGGTGGACGGGAAGCAGGCGGCACCGTGGCGCTGTCGCCCGCCCAGGCCTTGAACTCCCCACGGATCGCCTTCTGGATGATGCCGAACAGGTAGCCAGCCGGGTTGCGCACCGAGCTGTTGCAGCAGCGCGCCTCCCATTCGTCCAGCACCGCCTGCCGCAGGGCTTCGTCCACCTGCCGCAAGGCCACCAGCGCGCCGGACTGCTGCTCGTGCTTCAAACGCTGGAAGCGGTCTGGCAGCCGCAGGTTCTGCAAGGCCCTCGCGCGCGGTACTGTACGTACTTCATTTATACGATCATTACGTACTGTACGGTCCTGCTTCGGAATCCGAAGAGAGCCGTCCGGCGCGGGTTTCGGCCCTGCTTCGGATTCCGAAGACGGGCGCGCAGCATTCCGAAGAAGGGCTTCCTGGCCTTCTTCGGATTCGTGGTCCGCACCCTCCTGTGGATAACCTGGCGTCGTCCAGCCATGCCGCGCCATGCGCTGCGCCAGCACTTGCAGGCGGGTCGGCAGCGTGCGCCCGCTGAGCAGCGGGTCTTCGGCGATCTCCCGCAGCGTGTTCATGCCCACGACCTGCACCGCCTTCGCCGCGTGCGTGAGCGCCTGACTGACCAAGCCCAGGTAGTCCGGGTCGAGCTGCATCGCCTCGAAGGGCGACAGCGGTTCGTCGTGCAGCACGTAGAGGTTGCCTTGGATACGGCCGGTCCTGGGATCGCGCCGCCGCCGCACCAGGCTGAGCCAGCGTGTCAGCCGCAGCAGCGTCAAGGCGCGCGCCACGGTCTCGTGCGAGGCTTGCGACGCACAGGGCATGGACGCCAGATAGGGGCGGAGCTGGTCGTAGGTAGGAAAGGCGGTCACGCCGTCGTCGTTGAGCTGCAGGCGGAACACCTGCCAGGCATTGCGCTCCAGCGGCGTCAGGCGCCGGTCGAGGAACAGCGCGCGCGGGACGCTCTCGTGCCGGTTGCCGCTGTAGAGAAAGCAGTCCTGGCTCGGCGCCGTGCCCTGCGCCGGTTCCTTCGGCTCAAGGTGCCGCAGCGCCTCGTCGAACAACGCCGACAGCGCAACCGGGCCATCGCGCCGTGGTGCGCTGCCCGTGGTCATGGCTACACCAGCCCCTGGTCGATCCAGTTCCGTATCGCCGACCAGATCACCGACATGGGCAGGGTCATGGCCTCGGCCAGGTCCATGGTCAGCGCCAGCATCGCCATGTCGTCGGTCAGGGCGATATGGCGCTCGGTGACGCCGGCCTTCCAGCGCTCCCACAAGGCCACGTCCTGCGCCTCGTCGAGTACCGGATGCCGGCCCTTGCGCTTGGGCAGCCCGAGGATGTCGCGGCGCAGCGCCACTTCCTGATGCGTGAGGCCGTAGAACTTGCTGACCATCTCCGTGCTCGCCCCCAGGCGCAGCATGCGGTCCACCGTGGCGATCTCCCGCTCCACGTCGTGCAGCTGGCTCAGCAGCCGCTTCAACACCTCCTGGTTCACCGACACCGAACACCATGACACCGTGGCATTCACCAGCATGCTCACGAGTTCAGGGTGCTTCAGCGCATCCAGCTCCTCCTCGCCGAAGCCCATGGCCTTGCAGCGGCGCAACTGGCCGTTGCGCAGGTCATGCAGGGCCTGGGCGATCACGGCCTGGTTGAGCGGGTGCGGTGCCGACATGCGAGAGCCTCCTGCGCTCAGGATTCCTGGCCCGCTTCGCCGGCTTGCAGGTCCAGCAGCCGGCGCGCCAGGCGCAGCAGACGGAACAGCTTCACCAGCGCAGCATCGCTCAGGCGTGTGGCCGAGCCGCCGTGGCCATGCAGCAGCGCCGCCAGCTCGTCGGCCAGCCGCGCGCGGTCCAAGCCGTTCGCGGCAGGCGGCGCCGCACTCAGCGCATGCAGCAGGGTGAGCACCGCCCGCGCGAACGCCGGCAGCGCTTTCGCCTGGCCCACGGCCGGCGCCACGCAGACGAAGCCGATGCCGCCGTCGATGGCCTCGATGTGGTCGGCCACCGCCGCGTCCCCGGCAATCTCGCGCGCGAACTGCGCGATGTGCACGCGCAGGCGATCCGGCGCGTCCAGCCCCGGCTCGATATACCAGACGTCCGAGATGGGATAGAGCCCGCCAGCCTGCACGGGGATCGCACGCAGCGCGTCGACCTCGAAGTCGGGCAGCTTGTCGCCGAGCTGGTCCGCGACCATCCGTTGGATGGACAGCAGGCGCTCGGTGGTCGGTGCCGGTGTCACGATGTGCCCTTGCAGACGCTCGTCGCGTTGCCCGTACTGTTCCTCCGGCGCTCCGGGCGGTGCAGGCGGTGTTGCTGCTGGCGCCGGAGGCGCGACCGGCGTGGTGTCGCGCGGCACAGACGAGGCGGGTGGCTGCCGAGGCGCGGAGACCGGCGAGGGCGGTGTAGCAGGCAAGACAGGTGCTGCCGGGGGCGTCGGCGCTGCCGGTTCGCTGGTCAGCGCACGCTGGCGGCTTTCGCTGTCGTTGATCTCCAGCGCCAGCGTGTCGTAGTCCGCCTCCAGCAGCTCGGCCATCTGGCCCACGAGCTCGTCCTGCACCCGCTGCGGCGAGAAGTCGTCTGGCTGAGTGTCGAACTGCGTCAGCACGTCCTGAAACAAGGTGGCGAAGTCCACGGCCACGGTGCGGCCCAGCGCACGCCGCTCCCAGGTGCGCTCGCACGCCTTGCGCAGCACCGCGAGCCGGTCCACCTGATGCCGGCCCAATCCGCCGTACAGCAGCGTCGGGATCGCCGGCAGCAGATAGCGCACCGCATCGTTCATGCGGCTGATGTGCGACTGCGGCACCGGATAGCCGTCGGCAGTCAGCCGCCGCGCGAGTTCGCTCTGCGACAGCGCCTGGCCGCTTTCCTGCTCGTAGAACTCGCGGGCCTTCTCGATGCCCAAGGCCCGCTCGATGAAGGTCAGCCCGCCGCGCAGCTCGTTCTCGGCCAGATGCCCGGTCAGCGCCACGATTTCGCCGCGCGCCGGCCACGGGCGGAACAGGCACGCAATGCGGAAGAAGCGTTCCTCCTTGGTCTCGCTCCACAACTCGCGCAGGATCGCCAGCCGCGTGTTGCCGCCGTTGCGAATGATGTAGTGCGCTTCGCCCGGCCTGCGCGTGATCGCGGGGGGCGCGTCCAGCCCACGTTCGCGGATGGACGCCTTGATCTCCGCATAGGCCGGGTTGCGCGTCACGCGCGGGTCGTGGTCGTAGGGCCGCAACTGGTCCAGCGTCACCACCATCGGCGTGTCGGCGATGGGGTCACTCAAGGTCGCGGCCGAAGGGCCGCTGCGCTCGAAGCCGGTGGCCAGCAGCTTGGCAGCCATGTCCTGCGGCGACAGCTCAGCCACGGCCGTTCTCCTGCGCCTGCCGGTCGGCGCGGCGAAGCTGCGCGCGGGCATTGCGGTCGGCACGGTGGTCGCTCGCAGTCGAGCTGGTGTAGATCGACGCGCAGCCTGGTTTCGTGAACTTCAGGTGCCCGCCGGACGTGCGCACCACGCGCCAGCCTTCGCCCAGCGCGAACTCGATCAGCGCGCGCAGCCGTTCACGGCCGCGCGCCAGTTCATGCGCGCTCGCCATGGCCGGCCCCTCCCACATCGGCCCGGCCGGTGACCAGCGCGAAGCGCTCCCGCCACGCGGGGAACAGCTCGCCGGCCAGCGTGCGCATGGTGTCGAGCGCCGCGGGCGCCGTGCGCCCCGCTGGCTGCCGGTACTCCACCCGATGCACCGGCAATCCTCGTGTCGCAGCGCGCGGATAGGCTTCGATGGCCGGTACGTCGGTGCCCAGCACCTGCACGCCGGCCTGTTCTTGGAACACCTGTCGCAGCGCCTGCTGGACCAGCCGCGCGTTCGACGACACCGGATGCACACGGTTGATGAGCAGGCGCAGCGGCGGCGGCTCGATGCCCAGGTGGCGATACGGCGCGATGTCCTCGATCAGTTGCAGCGTGCCGCGCCGCAGCTCGCGCGCCGCGAGGATTTCCGGCGTCACCGGCGACAGCGCCAGGTCGGACGCCAGCACCGCCATCTCCAGCAGCACGCTGCGCGCGCCCTGGGTGTCGATCAGCAGCAAGTCGTAGTGCGTGCGGAAGACGGGAAGCAGATGGCGCAGTCGCAGGCGCCCATCCGGAGCGTGCAGCAGCAGCGTGTTCAGTTCGCCGCGGTCGTCGTTGGAGAGCACCAGGTCCAGGCCCGCGATCGCGGTGCGCGACACCAGTTGATCGATGCGCCGCTCGTTGAAGGCCAGCATCTCGTAGATGCCGGCGGGCGCGCGCACGTCCAGCGTGAAGTAGCTCGACAGCGTGGGCTGCACGTCCAGGTCCAGCAGCAGCACGCGCAGCCCGGCATCGGCGATGAAGCCGCCCAGGTTGGCCGCCGTCGTGGTCTTGCCCACGCCGCCCTTGGTCGAAATGATGGACACCACCTGCATGAGCTTCTCCTCGTCGAATGGCATGAACCGAGAAGAAGCGTCAGGCGCGTTCTTTGAGGCGATCGGCGATCCACTGTTCGATCTCCACCGAGTCCCAGCCCACCGCGCGCACGCCCAAGCGCAGCGCCTTGGGGAACTTGCCTTCCTTCATCAGGCTGTAGATGTGCGCGCGCTTGAAGCCGGTCTTGGCTTCGACCTCGGCGCGGCGCAGGATGCGGTGCTCGGTCGGTGCCGCCGTGGCGGTGGTCTGCGAAGACATGAGGGTCACTCCTTAACGCTCAGTGGCGCTGATTGGCGTGACTCGCATTAAGAACGCCGCGCTGAGGAAAGACACCGCAAATGCGGCATCCGCGACCGCAGATACGGTCTGGCATCGCTCAGGAAGTTGTGCTCTGCAGATTGCGCCGAGCCAGTGCGAACTTGGCCTGCAGGGTGCGCTCGGTGATGCCCATCGCGTTGCCGTGGTGCGCCACCATCGCGCTGATGATGGCTTCCTGCGTCAGGAAGCTGGAATACGGCATGCCGCTGGGAGACTTGCCCAGCAGCAGCGTCAGTAACCCACCAACGATGTTCAGGTAGGTCGATTCGCTACGTGGCCCAGGTGTGTTCGCACGCTCCGCGTCGGCTGTGTAGTCGGCGTGCGTTTTCAGCAGCGCCTCGTGCTCGGCGCGCAGCGTCTCGTGCACGCCCAAGTGTTCCGCCAGCCGCGCCTTGATCGCTTCCCGCTCGGCCAGCAATGCGCCCACTGTGTCCAGGCTGATCGCCGGGTGAAGTGCACGCTCGATCTCATCGAACAGAAACGCCGGTTTCTCGCCGGGGTAGTAGTGCGCCATCCAGGCTTTCAGATCAACGTGCCGCACCGTCAGCGACGGGTCGTCCATTGCCAGGCCCTGCGTGTCCCGCACTAAGCCCTCCTTGCCATACGGCATCTCGCCGTGAGCCAGCGCATCGAAGATTCTTTCGGCGTTCAACCGCAGCATCGGCCAGCGCGGAAACTCCGTTGCCTCCGGCAGAGGCCGCTGTCCCAAGATCGCCAGGATGCGCCGCTCGAAGCGCAGCAATCCGCTCCAGCGGATTGCCGCCTCGATCGGGCGGTAGTAGGTCTTGGCGCCATCGGCCAGGCTGCTCGACTTCGGCATATCGCGCGCCTCCATTCGTCATCGCACCGAGTCCAAGCACGCGCACCCGCCGTACAGGCGGCGTGCGTGGCTGTCCAGGAATCTCCGGGCGAAACGAGCAGGTGGCGAAGCGGCGAAGACCGTGGCATCGGTGATACCGCCGGTTCCGATGCGAGATGTGCGCCTTGCCGCGCAGGGCGCCATCACTCACAATTCGCAAGCCGCGAAACATGCTGTCACCAGCGTCATTCGCGGGCGCCATGCTTGACCCGGATAACCAGGCCAAAGTCTTTGCAGGGAAAAAGGCCCAGTAAAGCGCGATCAGCTCAACACGCCAGAGCCGATGCGCATACGGCAAGCACTGTTGCGCCGCGCGTCTTCGCTGTGACGCGTCACGATGGGCATGCGAGTTTCATCGCAGGATGCCAACTGCAAGCGCGAGCAACGCCTGAGTGCAGCGCGCCCGTGCACCGCTGCAATGGAATCCTGCTGTGGCAAAACAGGTCTGGCGCTTTGACCAAAATGGAATCGGTCAACCTGCCTGAGGCAGCCTCATGCGAGCCGTTGCGCATCCAACGGCATATGGCCGACACGCTGCGCACGGTCGATGAAGTGGCGCAGCGGCTCCGACATCGCGCCCTCGGCATGTAGCAGGTAGGTCGTCAACGCCGCCGAGTCTTCATCCAGCGGCCGGACGATCACGTCCGCCTGCCGGCATGCCACCACGTGCGCCTCGGTGGAAAATCCCACGCCATAGCCGGCCGCCACCAGGGCCAGCATCAGCGAGTGGGTTGTCACGTACTCGGCCACGACCGACGGTGTCTCCACCAGGCGTAGCAGGCGCTCGCATTGCCGGCTGCACTCCGCACACACCTGCGGGTGGCACAGCACCAGCGGGTAGCCCACCACCTCTTCCAGCGGCACCCGCTTGTGCGCCAGCAAGGGGTGCCGCGCGGGTATGGCCACCACCAGCGGGTCTTGCCACACCGGCATGGCGACCACCCCGGCCTCCATCTCGCCGGCCATCGCAAAGGCCGCGTCGTACAGGTCGTTGCCCAGCCCGCCCACCACCTGCGACAGCGGCGCCTCGAACAGCCGGATGCCCACTTCCGGCGCCTCCTCCCGGCACAGCGCGAGCAGCGCCGACAGCCGGGTCCGCCCGACGCCGCCGGCCAAGGCGATGCGCAGGGTGCCCCGGTGTCCCGCCGCCACCGCCCGCGCCTTGGTCTGGGCTTGCTCAAGGGTCAGCAGCACGCGCCGGGCCTCCTCCAGGAACACCTGCCCGGCCGGGGTCAGGCGCACCCCGCGCGGCGTGCGCTCCAGCAGCGTCACGCCCAAGTCCGCCTCCAGTTGGCGGATCGTTCGCGACAGGGGTGACTGCTCCACATGCAGCCTTCGCGCCGCCCGGCCGAAGTGCAACTCCTCGGCCACGGCGATGAAACAGCGAAGATGGCGTAAGTTCATGTACTTCCCCCCCAGAAAGTGGAGTCCATTCCTCTGGCCGTAGGGAACCGCATGAGTGCTTCCCGGTGGCGATGCCGGTCACAGAGGCTTTCCAGTTGCCGCCATCCGGCCTTCAGTCGCTGGCGAGGCTGCGAGTGTCCAGGCAAGGCCGGGTTATTCCATCGGTGTTGCCATATCACACAAAACCACGGACAATCAATAATAGTTCTTATTAGCATCTGTGTCTGAATGGAGTGAAGCCGATCAAGCCCGACGTGGCGAACCTGTCCGTCACTACCCACGGCAGCGTGTTCTGGAACGACGAACGCATGGGCGACGAGCAGCTCGCGCAGCGGCTGCAGGCCTCCGCGCCGCGTCAACCGCAGCCCGAGGACTTCATCCGCGGCGACCGCCTGGTGGATCTACGAGCGCGTCGCCCAGGGGATGGCGGCTACGCAGAAGTCCGGGGTGTTGGAGCTGGGTTCGTGACCGACCAGGCCACGACCGGGGTGAGCCGAAAGACACCCCCATGAAACTGCATCGGCACGCCCGCCCTGACGCCGGCGTGTCGTCGTCGGCTGCACCGATCGCGAACTCCGACACGCGTGAGCGCCTGCGCGCGGTGCTCGGCACACCGGCTGATTTACCAGCCTTGCGGACGCAGCATCGTCTTCGCGGCCCTGGTTCGCAGGAACGCCTGCGTCATATTGCTTGGCCGCCCGCCCTGGCATGGCAGCCGCAAACACTGGCCATCAGCATTCAGTGTCCGGCTGTGTGCGCCGGCCAGCTCCGCGCGTGTCGGCGACGGGCCTGGTCCCGACAGGCATGAGTGCTTCGACGCGATGCAATCGAAGGAGGTGCTGACGGGATGCGGATGTAGATGCTGGCGCCCGAGATGCCGAACCAGAAGAAGACAAACAGGAGGTGGCCTTGGATTTCAGATTGCTGCGTTACTTCGTCGCAGTTGCGGAAGAACTGCATCTGGCCCGTGCAGCCGAGCGTCTGGGCATCGAGCAGTCGCCTGTGTCGCGTGCGATGCGCGACCTGGAAAGCCAGCTTGGCGTGCAGTTGTTCGACCGCAGCACACGCCTGACGCGGCTGACCTGGGCCGGCCAGGTGTTCCTCGGCGAATGCCGGCGCGTGATGGCCACCGTGGAGCAGGCAGTCAAGAGCGCCAAGGCGGCGGCACAGGGCTACCAGGGCCATCTGCGCATCGCCATCTGCGACAGCCTGGCGCAGCCCCGCATCGCCACCCTGCTGGCACGCAGCCGTGAGGAGGAGCCCGAGCTGGAGATTCGCGTCTTCGAGCTGCCGTTCGCGCAGCAGCTCAAGATGCTGCACGACGATCTGCTGGACATCGGCTTTGCGTTGTCAAACGCGGTGCATGATGGCCTCGTCGCCGAGCCGGTGTGGACCGACCCGCTGTCGGTGATCGTGCCCGCACGCCATCCCTTGCTGGCACACGTGCAGGTGCCGCTGCCCGAAGCCTTGAAGTTTCCGCTGGTTCTGTGCCACCCCGAGGCGGGCTCCGGTTGCCGCCACCAGATTCAGGCGGTGCTGCAGGACACGAACATGCCGCTCAAGCTGGTGGACGAAGTGACCAGCCTGGGCGTGATGCTGACCCTGGTCGGCGCCGGCTACGGCATCGGCTTCGCCATCGCCTCGCAGGTGCAGACGCTACAGCGCCCGGACATCTCCATTCGTCCCCTGGCCGGCATCCCACCGATGCTCTCCACCTACCTGCTGCGCCGCCGGGGCGAACCCTCGGAGCCCATGAGGCGGTTCATCGAGCGGGTGAAAGACGGGGCCGCGCCGGTCGATGAAGAGCCAGTCCTTTGAGGACGGCAGCTCGCCTGTCCGTCGCGACCTGTGGCGTGGTGTGCCAGTAGACAGATAGACTTCCGAATGAAATCCGATGCTCTGGCTGTTGATGGATGTGCTTGGCTCGCTTTGGATCACCCGCAACGGCCTGCGTTGACCAGGCCGAAGACTTGAGTCCACAATCGAGTCCATTCCGTGACGCCTGGATCGGAAAAAACGTTCGTAATAAACGAGTTAGCGACCGGGTGCTGTTCCCTTCGCCCGCTCCAGACACCTATCGTTAAAGCCCTGTTTTTACAGGGCTTTTTCGTTTCTGGCTTTTGCTTCTGAGCTATCCACCGCCAGGCCCTACGCCGCCGCCACCGGCATGGCCGCATTACGTTGCCGGGGTATGTGGCATCCCGCGCTAGGACGCCAGGCAAAACGCCCCGGCCACCGGTAAGGCGGTACGGGGCGTGGGTGGGGCGAGAACGGCTGGCGCAGTGGGTTCAGGACTCGCCGAGCGATTCGACGCCCAGCTCGGCGTAGACTTCCTCGGCCAAGTGGAAGCTGGCGTTGGCCGCCGGGATGCCGCAGTAGATGGCACTCTGCAGCAGCACTTCCTTGATCTCCTCACGGGTGACGCCGTTATTGCGCGCGGCGCGCAGGTGCAGCTTCAGCTCGCCCTCGCGGTTCATGCCGATCAGCATGGCAATGGTGATCAGGCTGCGGGTGTGGCGTGGCAGGCCGGGCCGGGTCCAGATATCACCCCAGGCATGGCGGGTGATCATCTCCTGGAACTCGGCGTTGAACTCGCTGATGTTGCTCAGGCTGCGGTCGACATGGGCATCGCCGAGCACCGCGCGCCGCACCTGCATGCCGGCTTCGTAGCGTTGTTTCTCGTCCATTGTGGGGCGTCTCCTGTCAGGGCGAGCCGGCGACTGAGGCCGGTCCGCCGAGATAAGCAGTGTTTAGAGGTTGCGGTGGACTGAACGACCAGCGCTCAGCCTCGAAGAAAATCCAGCACGGCCCGGGTGAAGACCTCGCCCGCCTCAACGTTGGACAGGTGCGCCGCGTCGAAATCCACCCGCTTGGCGCCGGCGATGCGCTGCTCCATGAACTGGCCATGCTCGACCGTCGTGACCGGGTCCTGTGTGCCGCAGACCACCAGGGTCGGCGCCTTGATCGCACCCAGCTGCTCGCGAAAATCGGCATCGCGCACCGCCGCGCAGTTGGCCGCGTAGCCATCCGGCGCGGTGCTGGCGATCATCTCGGTGATACGCGCCGCCACCGCCGGGTTGGCCTGGGCGAAGGCCGACGTGAACCAGCGCGCGATGGAGGCATCGCGCATGTCGCGCATGGCCTGCTCACGGCCGGTCAGCACGCCCTCGATGCGCGCGTTCCAGACCTCGTCGGTACCGATTTTCGCCCCGGTATTGCACAGCACCAGGCGCTCGAGGCGGTCCGCGGCATGGATACCCAGCCACTGGCCGATCAGTCCGCCCATGGACAGCCCGCAGAAGGAGAAGCGCTCGATGCCGAATGCAGCGAGCATACCGAGCACGTCATGGCCCAGCTGCTCGATGCTGTATGGCCCCGGCGTGAAGCCCGAAGCGCCATGGCCGCGGGTGTCGTAGCGCAGCACGCGGAAATGCTCGGCGAAGGCCGGAATCTGCGCGTCCCACATGTGCAGGTCGGTGCCCAGGGAATTGGAGAGCACCAGCACAGGCGCGCTCTCCGGGCCGTCGAATCGGTAGTTCAGGCTGACATCGGCCAGTTGTACGCTCGGCATCGTCGTTCTCACTCGTTCAGGGCATGGTGTTCGGCCACGGCGCGCTCGACCCAGCGGCGCGCCTGGCCCAGATAGTTGGCCGGATCGAGCAGGCGATCCAGTTCGGCATCGTTGAATCGGCTGCTGACCTCGGGACTGTCGCGCAGCACACCGCGCAGGTGGCGGCCCTCGGCCACCGCCTGCTTGCAGCACTGCTCGACCAGTTCGTGGGCTTTCTCGCGACCGACGAGCTGCGCCAGAGCGATGCTTACCGCCTCAGCCAGCACCAGCCCGCGGGTCAACTCCAGGTTGCCGCGTAGCCGTTCGCCATCCACCTCCAGCGCCGGTACGGCAATCAGCGCCTGGCTCAGGGCGCCGGAAACCAGGCAACAGAGTTCCGGCAAGGTTTCCCATTCGGCGAGCCAGAGACCGAGGCTGCGCTCGTGTTCCTGCGGCAGCGCCGACAGCATGGTAGCCACCAGCCCCGGCGCCCGGGTGGCGGCGGCGATCATCACCGCGCAGCCGACCGGGTTGCGCTTGTGCGGCATGGTCGAGGAACCGCCCTTGCCCGGCGCGGCGGGTTCGAAGACCTCGCCGACGTCGGTCTGCATCAGCAGGGCCAGGTCGCGGCCGAGCTTGCCCAGGCTGCCGGCGATCAAGCCAAGCAGGCTGGCGAACTCCACCAGGCGATCGCGCTGGGTATGCCAGGGCTGGTCGGGCAGGTTGAGCCCGAGTTCACCGGCCAATGCCTCGGAAACCGGCCAGGCCTGCTCGCCGAGCGCAGCCAGCGAGCCGGAAGCACCACCGAACTGGAGGCACAGGAGCCGCGGTCTGAGTTCGGCGAGCCGCTGGCGATGACGGGTCACGGCGCCGAGCCAGCCGGCGATCTTCATGCCGAGGGTTACCGGGGTTGCATGCTGCAGCCAGGTGCGCCCGGCCATCGGGGTCTCGGCATGGCGCGCGGCCTGGTCGGCCAGCGCGTCGCCGAGACGGCGCAGGTCCGTCTCGAGCAGCGCGAGGGCCTGCCGCAGCTGCAGGACCAGCCCGCTGTCCATGGCATCCTGGCTGGTGGCGCCCAGGTGCACGTATTTCTCGGCATCCGGGTCGTTGGCCGCGACTTGCCGGCCGAGCGCCTTGACCAGCGGAATCGCCGAATTGCCGGCCGTGGCGACCGCCTCGGCCAGTGCGCACAGGTCGTAGTGCTCGGCATGGCAGGCCGCCTCGATGGCGTCGACCGCGGTGGCGGGGATCACCCCGGTCCGCGCTTCGGCCCGGGCCAGCGCCGCCTCGAAATCCAGCATGCCCTGCACACGGCCGCGGTCGGAAAACACCTCACGCATCGGGGCGCTGGTGAAATAGACATCGAAGAGTTGGTTGCTTGGCCGGTCCAAAACCCGATTCCTTGTTATTCGATCGACGGATCAGTGTGGTCCAAATGCCCGCCCGCGCCCACCGCTGGATAAACATATCCGGGCACCGGTGTGAACGTCGCTCGGCGAGGATGCGGCGGTTGGTGGGCTGCAGCCCAGCCTGCCGGATTGCCGCCTGCATGTCGCAGGGCGACTTCAGCCCATCCACCCTCGCCCATTCACAGGCCAAGCTACCGCGGCCTGTCAGACCCGCTCCACCACCAGTGCCACCCCCTGGCCGACCCCGACGCACATGGTCGCCAGGCCCAACTTGCCGCCGGATTTCTCCAGTTGATGGACCGTTGTCAGTACCAACCGCGCGCCGCTCATCCCCAGCGGATGGCCGAGGGCGATGGCGCCACCGTTGGGGTTCACACGGGCATCGTCATCCGCCAACCCGAGATCACGCATGACGGCCAGGCCCTGAGCGGCGAAAGCCTCGTTGAGTTCGATGACGTCGAAATCGCTGACGGCCAGCTTCAGCCGCTCGCACAACTTCTTCACTGCCGGCACCGGGCCATAACCCATGATGCGCGGGGCGACGCCGGCACTGGCCATGCCGAGCACCCGGGCGCGCGGCTTGAGGCCGTACTTCTGCACCGCCTCGGCGCTGGCGAGAATCATCGCCGCCGCGCCGTCATTGACGCCCGAGGCGTTGCCGGCGGTGACCGTCTTGCCTTCGCCATTGACCGGCTTGAGCCTGGCCAGCACCTCGGCCGTGGTATCGGCACGCGGGTGCTCATCGGTATCGACCACCGTGTCGCCCTTCCTGCCCTTGATCACCACCGGGACGATCTCTTCGGCAAAGAAACCGGCTTGCTGCGCGGCAGCGGTGCGCTGCTGGCTGCGCAGGGCAAAGGCGTCCTGATCCTCGCGGCTGATGTCCCACTCGTCGCCGACGTTGTCGGCGGTCTGCGGCATGGCATCCACGCCATACATGTCCTTCATCTTCGGGTTGATAAAGCGCCAGCCGATGGTCGTGTCTTCGATCTTCTGGCTGCGGCCGAATGCGCTGTCGGCCTTGCCCATCACATAGGGGGCGCGGGACATGGACTCGACGCCGCCGGCGATGGCCAGCTCCAGTTCGCCGCAGGCGATGGCGCGGAAAGCGGTGCCCACCGCGTCCATACCCGAGGCGCAGAGACGGTTGAGCGTCACGCCCGGAACCGTCTTCGGCAGCCCGGCAAGCAGCGCGGCCATGCGTGCGACATTGCGGTTGTCCTCGCCGGCCTGGTTGGCGCTACCCATGAAGACTTCATCGACCGCCGCCGGGTCGAGACCGGGGTTGCGTTCGAGCAACGCCCTGAGCGGAATCGCTGCCAGATCGTCGGCTCGCACGCCCGCCAGCACACCGCCGAAGCGGCCGATGGGCGTTCTTACGGCATCGCAGATGAATACGTCGCGGCTCATTCCTCACCTCCTGGCTGACCGTGGGCGGCGGCGGTGCGGGCCTCCAGCGCGCGCAGCGCCTGAAGCTCCTCGGCACGCGGCGCCTCGGTGGTTGTTACCTGCTCGGCGAAACGGATCGCCCAGCCGGTGTTCTCGACGACCTGCTCGCGCGTCACGCCCGGGTGCAGCGCGGTGACGACGAACTCGTGGGTGCCGACCTCCGGCTCCATGATGCACAGGTCAGTGATGATCGCCACCGGGCCCTTGCCAGGCAGCCCCAGTTGCTTGCGGTGCTCGCCGCCCTCGCCGAAGCCGACGGAGGTGATGAAGGCCAGCTTGTCGACGAAGGTGCGATGCGACTGCTTGAGGATGATCAGCACCTCCTTGGCGCTGCCGGCGATCTCCGGCGCCCCGCCGGCGCCGGGCAGGCGTACCTTGGGCTTGTGGTAATCACCGATCACCGTGGTGTTGATGTTGCCGTACTTGTCCACCTGTGCCGCGCCGAGAAAGCCCACATCGATGCGCCCTCCCTGCAGCCAGTAGCGGAAGATCTCGCCGGTGGGCACCACAGTGTCTGCGGTCTCGGCCAGTTCGCCGTCGCCGATGGACAGCGGCAGCACGGACGGCTTGGCACCGATCGGGCCGGATTCGTAGATCAGCACGACTTCAGGTGCATGGGTCAGGCGCGCCAGGTTGGCGGCCTTCGATGGCAGGCCGATGCCGACGAAACAGACGCTGCCGTTACCGAGGCGGCGGGCGGCGGCCACGGTCATCATTTCATTGGTGCTGTAGGCGCTCATCAGTTGGCCTCCTGCTGCTGGGCCAGCTTGCGTTGGAATTCGGCGAAGTCTTCGGTACCACGGATGTAGGTGTCGACCCAGGCGCTGAACGCCTCGCGGTCGCGGGCGATCGGGTCCCAGGCCTGATAGAAGCGGTTGTCGCGCTCGTAGTAGCCATGGGCATAGGACGGATGCGCACCGCCCGGGACGAGGCAGACCGCAGTCAGCGCCCAGGTGGGCAGCACACAGGCGTTCATCGGCGCATTGAGGTCGTCGACGATTTCCTCGACGGTCACGATGCAGCGTTTGGCGGCCAAGGCGGCCTCCTTCTGCACGCCAAGGATGCCCTGGATCAGCACGTTGCCCTTGCGGTCGGCCTTCTGCGCGTGGATCACGGTGACATCCGGGCGTACCGAAGGCACTGCAGCCAGCACCTCGCCAGTGAACGGGCAGGTAACCGATTTGATCAGCGGGTTGACCTTGGGCAGGTCGGAGCCGGCGTAGGCCCGCAGCACAGCGAATGGCAGGCCGGAAGCACCGGCGACGTAAGCGTTGGCGAGATCCGCGTGACTGTGCTCCTCGATCTCCAGCGGCTGCGGCCAGCCCTTCTCCACCGCGTCGCGCAGGCGGTGCAGCGAGCCGACCCCGGGGTTGCCGCCCCAGGAGAAGACCAGCTTCCTCGCGCAGCCGGCGCCGATCAACAGGTCGTAGACCAGGTCCGGGGTCATGCGTACCAGGGTCAGGTCCTTGCGGCCCTGACGCACGATCTCGTGGGCCGCGGCGGTGGGAATAAGGTGGGTAAAGCCTTCCAGGGCAACCGTGTCACCGTCCTGGATAAAGCGCTCGACGGCTTCGCGGAGCGTAAGGAGTTCAGCCATGAGTCGAATCTCGTGTTGTTTTCGGTACGCTGATTGCGTTGCGAAAACGGTAACGGTCCAACTCCCGGGCCACAATCCGATAATCGACATAGCGTTCGATTATCGAACGGATTAGCGTGCCATCCCCCGTTTTTATCTGCAACGTCCGCCTGGCCCCCGTCCCCGGCATCTCGACTAGGCGGACCGTATCATCAGTGGAACAGCCGCGTGCTCAGTTCGCGACTGGCTTCCAGCAACACCGGCAGGAAGCGCGTTTCCAGTTCCTGGCGCGAAACGCGGCCGGCATGGGTGCCGACGTTGAGTGCCGCCAGCACCTGCCCGGCGGAATCCTTCAGCGGCACCGCCAGCGAGCGCAGGCCCACTTCCAGCTCCTGATCGATGATGACCCAGCCCTGGTGGCGAATCTCGGCGATGTTCTGCCGCAGGGCCTCGGCCGTATGCAGGGTACGGCTGGTCTTGACCTGCAAGTCGGCGCGTTCGAGGTATTCGTCGAGGGCTGCATCGTCCAGCGCGGCCAGCAGGATACGGCCCATGGACGTGCAGTACGCCGGCAGCCGGCTGCCCACCGACAGATCCACCGAGATCAGCCGCTGCGGCGTGGCGGAACGGGCGACGTAGAGCACCTCGTCACCCTCCAGCGTGGCCATCGAACAGGCCTCGTGCAGCTGTTCACTGAGGCGGTCGAGGATCGGCTGCGCGGTCATCGCCAGCGGTGTGGAGGACAGGTAGGCGTGCCCCAGCGTCAACACCTTGGGCAGCAGCGAATAGGTGCGCCCGTCGGTGGTGACGTAACCGAGCTTCATCAGCGTATGCAGGCAGCGCCGCACGGCGGCGCGGGGGATTTCGGTGCGGTGGCTGATCTGCGCGATGGTCAGGTGACGCTTGCGCTCCTGGAACGCATGGATCACCGCCAGGCCACGGGCCAGCGACGTCATGAAGTTGGGATCGCCGGTCAGTGCCTCGATGCGCTTGGCAGGCGAAGCGACGATGGGCGGTGCCATCGGTGGTTGGTGAACGCGCGATTCGTCGGTCATGGCGGAAACCCCGGACAGCTGATATAGGGCGATTATCGACACGGTGACCGATAATCGCCAATGCGGCTTTAGTGCAGCAGCCAGAGAAACAGGCTGATCGACAGGAAGGACAGCACCGTCGCGCTGACCACGGCGGCCGCGCAGCGTCCTTCCAGGCCGTAGCGTGCGCCAAGGATCGGATAGATGCTCATCATCGGCGCCGCCGCCATGAGGATGCCGGCCAGGCGTAGCTCCGGATCGTTCACCGGAAACAGCAGGAAGCATCCCATCACCAGCAGCGGATGCAGCAGCAACTTGCCCACTGTCAGCTGCGCCATGTCCGTATATAGTGCGCCGACCCGCAGGCCGTTGAGGCTGGCGCCGATGACGAACAGCGCCACCGGTGAGGAGGCCAGCGCCAGCATGTCGATGACCCGCATCATGACGGCCGGCGGGCGCAGCCCGAGCACCGCCAGCGTCAATCCCAGCGTGATCGCGATCAGCACCGGGTGGCGTACCAGGCTTTTCAGCGTGCCGCTCAGTGCTCGCCAGACGCCCGCGTCCGATTGCCGTCCGAGTTCGGCCAGCGTCAGCGCCAGCGGAATCATCAGCAGGTTCTCGATCATCATGCCCAGCGCGAGCGCCACCGCGGCCGGCGAGCCGACCACCATCACCACGATCGGATAGCCGACGAACCCGCTGTTGGAAACCGAACTGCCGAGTCCCGCTAACGCGCTGCCGCTCAGGCTGTCGCCCCGCACGCGGCGTGAGATGCCGTAGCCCAGGGCGAATGACGCCAGCGAGCCCAGGCCATAGGCGCACAGGTAGTTCCAGTTCAGCACCTGCTCCAGCGGCTGGTCGATCAGCGCCTTGATCACCAGCGCCGGCAGCGCGAAGGTGATGACGAAGCGCCCCATGCCCGCCGACTGCTCGCGGCTGATCAGCTCGCTGCGACAGGCGAGAAAGCCGATACCAACGAGGATGAAGATGGGCGCGGTAATCCCGAGGATCGCGAGCATGGAAGTCTCGTCAGGCGGTCAGGGCATTGCCCGGCGGCAGCAAGCGCAACTGCTGCAACCGGCTGCGGGTGCGGGAGAAATCCACGTGGGCGCTTTCGCTCAGCAGCGCCGACAACGGCATGTCGCTCACCAGCAGCAGCCGGTTGCCGTGGTCGTAGAGAATGTCCACCAGGTTGAGAAAGCGCTGTTGCACGTCGATGCCCTGCCCGTCGAGCGGAGGCACCCCGGACAACGCCAGCGCATGGAACTCTTCGGCCAGCCAGAGGAAGTCGGCGCTGGCGCGTGGTTCGCGGCACAGCGTGTCGAAATGCATCCAGCCGCGCTCCGCCTCGCGGGCCAGCAGCGGCAGCGGACGACGGTTCACCTCCAGCATCAGATCGTGCTCGGCAGCCTCGCCCAGGGGCAGCAGCGCGGCGACCCGGGCGCCCTGCTCCGACTCCGGCGCGACCGCGTAATCTCCCCACCGGTAGTCGCCGCGCAGGCGGTAATCCTCACCGCCATCGAGTTGCAGCACCTGGAAGCGCCGCTCGAGCAGCGCGATGGCCGGCTTGAACCGGTCGCGATACAGCGGATTGGGGCACAGCCCGGCCGGTGGATAGTTGGACGTGCACACCAGCCCGACACCGGCCTGCACCAGGTGCTGCAGCAGCCGACCGAGCAGCATGGCGTCGCCGATGTCATGTACATGGAATTCGTCGAAGCACAGCAGCCGGCTCTGCCCGGCGATCTCGGCGGCGATCAGTTGCAGCGGATCGGGCTGGCCGGTGATCTCCTGCAGGCGCAGCTGCACCTCGTGGAGAAAGGCATGGAAATGCACGCGGCGCTTGCTCGTCACCGGGGCTGCGGCAAAGAAGGCGTCCATGACGAAGCTCTTGCCGCGGCCGACGCCGCCCCACAGGTAGACGCCGGAGGACGGCGCGCGCAACCAGCTGCTGCGGCCACGCAGCCAGCGCTCGAGCCAGCCGGCGAGCTGGTCGATCGCGCGCTGCTGTGCCGGGTCGGCACGGTAGCCACGGGCCTGCAGGGCATCGGCAAACCGTTGCTGGATATGCGGGGCAACCCGCTCGCTGGTTACGCCCGCGACGGCGCTGAGCTCAGAAGTCAAAGAAAACCGTTTCCGCCTCGCCCTGGAGATGAATGTCGAAACGATACGCCAGTTTGCCGTCGACCTCGCAGCGTCGGGCGATCAGCGTCTCGCGCCGATGGGTCCATTCGATCAGGTTCAGCACCGGATCGGCGGCATTGGCCTGCGCCTCATCATCGAAGTAGATGCGCGTGTGCAGGTGGATGTTGATCCCGCGGGCGAACAGCGACACGTTGATGTGCGGCGCCATCGGTATCCCGGCGCGGTTCTTCACCACACCCGGCTTGACCGTACGAAGGGTCCACTCGCCGGCATCGAAGGTGGTGGCGGTACGGCCGAAGCTGTTGAACGACTGCTCCGGATCGAAACGCGGCTGATACCGGCCGGTGCTGTCGGCCTGCCAGAACTCGAGAAACGAATCGCGCACCAGATGGCCGCTGCCATCGTAGACGCTGCCCAGCAGCAGAATGTGCTCACCTGACGCGTCCGGCCTGGCCATCTCGTTCCAGATTTCCTGTTCGCGGGTCGGGTTGCCGGCGGCAGCCGGCGCCAGGCCGATGTGCACATAGGGGCCGGCCGTCTGCGAGGGGGTCTCCGGCAGCAGTTCAAGGGGCATGTCAGAGCCTCCTCAGCGGTTCTCGAAATGGGTCTTGCGCTGCCCGCGCAGCACGATATCGAAGCGATAGGCCAGGCAATCCATGGGATTGGCGTTGCCCATGTCGAGCCTGGCGATCAGCGTCTGCACCGCGGCGGGGTTGGCGATGGTCTTGACGATCGGGCACAGCGGGATCAGCGGATCGCCTTCGAAATACAGCTGGGTGATCAACCGCGTGGAGATCGATGGGCCGCTGACCGAGACGTGGATGTGCGAGGGCCGCCAGTCGTTCGGCCCGTTGCGCCAGGGATACGGACCCGGCTTGATCGTGCGAAAGATGTAGGTGCCTTCGCTATCGGTCAGCGTACGACCGACACCGCCGAAGTTCGGGTCGAGCGGCGCCACGTAGCGATCGTTTTTGTGCCGGTAGCGCCCGCCGGCATTGGCCTGCCACATCTCCACCAGCGTGTTGGAAATCGGCTTGCCGTACTGGTCCATGACCCGTCCGGAGACGATGATCCGCTCGCCGATGGGCAAGCCACCATGGTTGAAGTTGAGCAGCAGATCGTTGTCATGATCGCCGAACTTCAGGTGCGAGAAATCCGGGCCGGTGGTTTCGGACAGCGATGCGGGGATGCTGATCAGCGCCTGACGTGGCGACCGGGCTACGGAGGTCCTGTAGTCGGGCGTTAGCGCCGCCGGATGCCAGGTGCGATCACGGGCGACGAACAGGCGGGTGTCCGGTTCGGACATGGCAGGCTCCTTTCTTGTCGTTGGGCACGAAGCCTTCAAGGCGGAGCCAGTGTGCGACAGCCTGCCGCAGGCCGAAATTGAAAAGAACGGGCCGATCCATAACCCAGGGGTTATGGATTGCGGTAAACCACCGCTGCTTCACGCAGCGCCTCGCAGCACCACTGCATGGCCAGGGTGGGCGGCAGCGATGGGTTGCTGCAGATGCCCACCGAGCCGCCGGGCTCCTTCAAACCCAGGTCCAGCTCCACCAGCTCTCCGCAGGCGAGGTCCTGGCGCACCGCATCCAGTGGCGCAACCCAGACGGCATCGCTGTCGAGCACGTAGCGACGGCTCAACGCGACGGACAGCGTTTCCAGGCGCCGCGGCGGCGCAGCGATGCCCAGCTGCATGAACAGGCTGTCCGCCGAGCGCCGGATGCTGGTGCCGGCCAGCGGCAGCACCACCGGATAATCGCCCAGCTGCCCGGCGCCGGCGCCTAGCAGTGCATGGTCCGGGCGCACCACCAGCGTCATGGACTCGCTATAGAGGTGCTCGAAACTGAGCCCCTCGATCTGCGGATTGTCGGTGACCCGGCCGATCACCAGGTCCAGTTCGCCGCTGCGCAGCTGGCCCAGCAGGTATGCGCCCGGCCCCGTGGCAACGCTCACCACCAGCGCCGCATGCTGGGCATGCAGCCGACGCACCACATCAGGTAGTAACGCGCTTTCCACCGTGGACAGCACGCCCAGGCGCACCATGCCGGCCTCATGCTCGCCCGCTCGCAGGCTGCGCACGCCTTCACGCAGCGCCTGCACGCTCGGCCCGGCGTAGCGCAGGAAGGCGCTGCCGGCGGCCGTCAAGCTGACGCCGGTCTTGCTGCGCTCGAACAGGCTGGTGCCAAGTAGCGCCTCGAGTTCCTTCAAGGTCTTGGAGATCGCTGGCTGGCTCACCGCGAGCGTTTCGGCGGCGCGCGCCAGACTGCCCTTCCGGGATATTTCCAGAAAGCAGAGCAGATGACGGTACTTGATTCGGTTATCGATGTTCACCGGAGCCCCCGTTGGCGGTGCCGGTCGATTGTAGCCTCAGCGGGTCACGGCGCTGTGCATCCATATCGCAGCAGGCTCGAACCGAGACGCAAAGAGGGCATCTACTGAAAGGGTGGATGGCCTACGGAGGAAAACGATGAACGTGACCCGCGGAGTGGTCTGGCTGGCGCGCAGCGGCTATGCAGCGCGTGGCCTGGTGTATGTGATCGTCGGATTCTTCGCCGTCATGGCCGCACTGGGCTCGGGAGACACCGTGGACACCCGCGGCGCCGTGCAGCAGCTGCTCGGGCAGCCCTTCGGTGCCGTGCTGCTCTGGCTGGTGGTGATCGGCCTGCTGGCCCATGTGGCTTGGCGCCTGACCCAAGGCATCGGCGATACCGACCGGCACGGCCGCGATGCCCAGGGCCTGCTGGTACGCACCGGTCTGGTCAGCAGCGGTGTGGTGAATCTGTTGCTCGCGCTGTTCACCCTGAGCCTGCTGGTGAGCGGCCTGGACCGTTTCGCCGCGGGCGGCGGCGGTTCCGGAAGCGACGGCACCGACAGCCTGATGCGGCTGCTGGGCCTGAAACATTCGCACTGGCTGATCTGGGCAATCGCGCTGATCCCGCTCGGCGTCGGCATCGCCCACCTGATCAAAGCATGGCGCGCGCATTTCGAGCGCTACTTCCAGTGCGACGAGGGCACCATGCGCCTGGTTCGGCCCGTCTCGCGTATCGGCCTGGCTGCACGTGGCTGTTCCTTTCTGATCATTGCCGGGCTGCTGTTCATGGGTGGCAGCCGTTACGAACCGACCGACCCACCCGGCCTCAAGGAAGCGCTGGAAGCGCTGCAGGGCATGCCCGCCGGTGGCGCGCTGCTGCTGGCAATCGGCGTCGGCCTGCTGGCCTTCGCCGTGTACAGCTTCGCCGAAGCGCGCTGGCGGCGGATCGATTTGTCCGAGGTGATGGATTGAGCAGATTTGGCGAAGGGCCGGGCGGGATGCATTACGCCTTGAATCGGATCGACCGTAGCGGTGGGCTGAAGCCCACCCTACGCAGGATTGGCATGACGGCTGTGCACGTCCGCTTTTTGTAGGGTGGGCTTCAGCCCACCACGCGCGCGCACCCACTCCGGTCATCAACCGGCGTGGTAATCCGCATCCGCTTCCTCGAAGCGCTTGACGATGCTCGGCGCCGGCTCGGCGCCCAGCTTGCTCACCACCACGATGGCGATGCTGGCGAGGATGAAGCCCGGGATGATTTCGTACAGGCCCAGGCCGATGAACTCCTTCCACACCACCACGGTGACCGCGCCCACCAGCATGCCGGCCAGCGCGCCGTTGCGCGTCATGCGCTTCCACAGCAGCGAGATCAGCACCACCGGACCGAACGCTGCACCGAAGCCGGCCCAGGCGTAGGACACCAGACCCAGCACCTTGCTCTCCGGGTTGGAAGCGATGCCGATGGCGATCAGGGCGATCAGCAGCACCATGCCGCGGCCGACCCAGACCAGTTCGGTCTGCGAGGCATTCTTGCGCAGCATCGCCTTGTAGAAGTCCTGCGTCAGCGCGCTGGAGCTGACCAAGAGCTGGGCACTGAGGGTGCTCATCACCGCTGCCAGCACGCCGGAAAGGATGATGCCGGCCACCCAGGGGTTGAACAGGATCTTCACCAGCTCCATGAACACCCGCTCGCCGTTCTGGCTCACCGCACCGGCCTGGTCCGGGTGATCGGCGAAGTAGGCGATGCCGAGGAAACCCACCGCTACGGCACCGGCCAGCGTCAGGATCATCCAGGTCATGCCGATGCGACGGGCGTTGGGGATGGTCTTGATCGAGTCGGCGGCCATGAAGCGCACCAGGATGTGCGGCTGGCCGAAGTAGCCCAGGCCCCAGGCCAGCAGCGAGATGATGGCGACGAAGGACAGCCCGCGGAACATGTCGAAGTTGGCCGGGTTCTGCGCCTCGATGGTGGCCATCACGGTGCCCATGTCACCGAGGGCGAGGATGACGAACAGCGGCGTGATCAGCAGCGCGAAGATCATCAGCGTGGCCTGCACGGTGTCGGTCCAGCTCACCGCCAGGAAGCCGCCGATGAACACGTAAAGGATGGTCGCCGCAGCGCCGACCCACAGTGCGTATTCGTAGGGCATGCCGAAGGTGGACTCGAACAGCCGCGCGCCGGCCACCACGCCCGAGGCGCAGTAGATGGTGAAGAACACCAGGATCACCAGCGCGGAGAAGATCCGCAGCATGCGGCTCTCGTCCTCGAAGCGGTGCGAGAAATAGTCCGGCAGGGTCAGCGCGTTGTGGTTGTGCTCGGTGTGCACGCGCAGGCGACCGGCAACGAACAGCCAGTTGAGCCAGGCGCCGATGATCAGGCCGATGGCGATCCAGCTTTCCGACAGGCCGGCGACGAAGATCGCGCCGGGCAGGCCCATCAGCAGCCAGCCGCTCATGTCCGAGGCGCCCGCCGACAACGCGGTGACGAAGCTGCCGAGGCTGCGCCCGCCGAGGATGTAGTCGGAGAAGTTCTTGGTGGCACGGTAGGCGATGAAACCGATCAGGATCATCGCGGCGATGTAGATCAGAAAGGTGATCAGCGTGGGTGTACTGACGCTCATTGTGAATCCCTCGTTAGTTGTTGTTCGGCGGAGCGCGAGCGAACCCGCGTGCCACCTTGGCAGAGGGCGATGGCGAAAGCGGCCATCACCGGCGACAGGCCCAACCCGGGCCCGTCAGTGGCGGAAGAGCGTCCGCCAACTGTCCAATTTGTTGTTGTACGCCGGCTGCCGGGACAGCCGGGTTGATGTCATGCGCGGGTTGCGGCCGAAGCCAGCCCCCGCGGTTACACGCCGACGCCCTTCGGGCGTCAATCCGCTCAGTCGTCGCCGAGCGACAGCAGCGAGGCGTTGCCGCCCACCGCCGTGGTGTTGGTCGAGGTGGTGCGCTCGTTGGCGAAGCGCAGCAGGTAGCTCGGGCCGCCCGCCTTCGGGCCGGTGCCGGACAGGCCACAGCCCCCGAACGGTTGCACGCCCACCACCGCACCGATCTGGTTGCGGTTGACGTAAAGGTTGCCGACCCGCGCCAGACGCTCGATGCGTTCGGCGGTTTCCTCGTTGCGGCTGTGCACACCGAGCGTCAGGCCGTAGCCGGTGCCATTGATCGCCGCGACGACCTTTTCCAGGTCCGCCGCGTCGTAGCGCGCCACATGCAGCACGGGGCCGAAATGCTCCTTCTTCAGCTGGTGAATGCCGTCGATCTCGAAGGCCACCGGCGCCACGAAATGGCCGTTGAGCCCCTCCGGCAATCGGGCTTCGGCGATCAAGCGCCCTTCGCTCTTGAGCTGCTGGATATGCGCCAGCAGGCCTTCGCGCGCCTCCTGATCGATCACCGGGCCGATGTCGTTCTCACGCAGATGGGTCGGGCCGACTCTGAGCTCGGCCATGGCGCCCTTGAGCAACTCGATCACCCGATCGGCGATGTCACGCTGCACATAGAGCACGCGCAACGCCGAGCAACGCTGGCCGGCGCTGGTGAAGGCGGAACCGACGGCATCCTTGATCACCTGCTCGGGCAGTGCCGTGGAGTCAACGATCATCGCGTTCTGCCCACCGGTCTCGGCGATCAGCGTGGCGATCGGGCCTTCCTTCTCGGCCAGCTGGCGGTTGATGATGCGCGCCGTGTCGGTCGACCCGGTGAAGCACACGCCGGCCACGCGCGGATCGCGACAGAACACACCGCCCAGGGTGGCGCCGTCGCCGGGCAGGAAGGCGATCGCCTCTTTCGGCAGGCCGGCTTCGAACATCAGTTCAAGCGCACGCGCAGCGATCAGGCTGGTCTGCTCGGCCGGCTTGGCCAGCACGGTGTTGCCGGCAACCAGTGCCGCGCTGATCTGGCCGAGGTAGATCGCCAGCGGGAAATTCCACGGGCTGACGCAGACGAACACGCCGCGGCCTTCATGGAACAGCTCGTTACGCTCACCGGTCGGGCCTTTCAGCTCTTCGCGGCCAAGCTTCAGCCGCGCCTGCTGGGCGTAGTAACGGCAGAAATCCACCGCCTCGCGTACCTCATCGATGCCGTCCTGCAGCGACTTGCCGGCTTCAACGGTACACAGGGCCATCAGCTCGGCGCGGTGCTGCTCCAGCAGATCACCCAGACGCTCCAGCACCGCGGCACGGGTCTCCACCGGCGTGGCATTCCAGGTTGGCCAGTAAGCTGCCAGGCGATCAACGGCCTGGCGCGCCTGCTCGGCGCTGGCGAACTGGGCCTGGCCGACGACCTTGTTCAGGTCATAGGGGCAACGCACCTCGGACGGCGTACCGGCGAGCCTCTGCCCGCTGATGACCGGCGCCGCCTGCCACTGGCGCTCAAGGAAAGGTTGGTAGGCGCTGGCCAGGTCGTTCCATTGGTTCTGGATATTCATGTTGATCCCTTGGGAGTTCTTGCGATTGCCGAACAGCGCCGGCGGCAGCGGAATGCGCGGGTTGCCAGGTGCGGCAAATCTGCGCAGCTGGGTGACCGGGTGATCGATCAGCGATTCGACCGGCACGCGCGGGTCGACCAGCTGGTGGACGAACGACGAGTTGGCACCGTTCTCCAGCAGGCGACGCACCAGATAGGGCAGCAGGTCCTTGTGCGCACCGACCGGGGCGTAGATCCGGACGTTGCGGGCGTACTTCTCGATCACCGTGTCGTACAGGGCATCGCCCATGCCGTGCAGGCGCTGGAACTCGAACTCGCGCGGCTGCGAGGTTTCCTCGGCCATGGCCAGGATGCAGCTGACAGTGTGTGCGTTGTGGCTGGCGAACTGCGGGTAGATCACCCCACGGGTGTGCTCGGACAACAGGTAGCGCGCGCAGGCGAGGTAGGAGGTGTCGGTACCTTCCTTGCGGGTATAGACGGGGTAGCCATCCAGGCCCTGGACCTGGCACTGCTTGATCTCGCTGTCCCAGTAGGCGCCCTTTACCAGCCGTAGCGGAATGCGTTCGCCGAGCTCGCGACCGAGCAGCGTCAGCCAAACCAGCACCGGCAGGCAGCGCTTGGAGTAGGCCTGAATGACCAGGCCGAACTCACCCCAGCCGGCGATGGCCGGGTCGCGCAGGAGTTTCTCGTACAGTTCCAGCGACAGCTCGAGGCGGTCGGCCTCCTCGGCATCGATGGTTATCCCGACATTGCGCTGACGCGCCAGCACGGCCAGTTCGCGCACGCTGGCGAACAGCTCGTTGAGCACCCGCTCGCGCTGAGCGACTTCGTAGCGCGGGTGCAGCGCCGACAGTTTGATCGACACCGACGGTCGTGGGCCCGGCCCGACCTGCGGCTCGGCGCCCACGGTTTCCACGGCCTGGCGGTAGTCGGCCATGTACTTGGCGGCGTCTTCAGCGGTCAGCGCAGCCTCGCCGAGCATGTCGAAGGAATAGGTGTAGCCCTTCTCCCGCTCCGGTCGGCCGTTCTTAAGGGCTTCTGCGATGGTGCGACCGAGCACGAACTGCTTGCCCATCAGCTTCATGGCCTGGTTCATCGCGGCGCGGATCACCGGCTCGCCGGAGCGCTTGAGCAGGCGGCCGATGACGTTCTTCGGCCGGCCGTCGGCAGTCTCCGGATCAACCACCTTGCCGGTCATCACCAGGCCCCAGGCAGCGAAGTTGACCAACACGTTGTCGCTCTGGCCCAGGTGGCGCTCCCATTCGGCAGCGTTGAGCTTGTCGCGGATCAGCGCATCGGCGGTCGCCGCGTCCGGTACGCGCAGCAGCGCTTCGGCCAGGCACATCAGCATCAGCCCTTCCTGGGTATCCAGGCTGTACTGGCGCAGCAGTGCATCGAGGGTGTCGACGGCATTGTCACGCCCGCGCACCGCCTCGATCAGGCTGCGCGCGCGCTCGCGAATGGCGGCAACACCCGCCTCGCCGGGATCGGCAAGCTGCAGCAGCTCGGTGAGATATTGCGCCTCGTCAACGGCGTAGTTGGCGCTGATGGCGGGAAAGAATTCCGCGGCTTTCTGGTTGGCGAAGGCGCCATCCAGCACGTGACCGGCCTTGAACATGCGCCGCTCCTCTTTTGAGTTGTGTCTGCTTATAGGTCTAGTCCACGGCCGGGCTGATGATGCAGCACAAGACGATGAGCCAGGTCGGGAAGCGGAATGTAGGGTCAGCGCGTCGAGCCGTTCTTACGCAAAACTACGGAAGTTTTGCGAAAAACTCCGATAGGGGAAGGCGGAAAAGCTGTGGTAACAAAAGCGCACCAGGATGGCGCAGGAATATCTGCGTAATCTCTGACCGGCGCGAAAACAGGGCGATCCAGGGCCGATCAGCAATCCGACTTGCGCAGCCCGCGAGGGGTCAGGCCGAGGTAGCGGCGGGTGGCCGTGGTCAGTGCACTCTGGCTGGAGAAGCCGCACTCCTCGGCGATGCGCACCAAGGGCAGCGGCGTCTCGCGCAGCAGGCGCGCGGCGCGATCGAGGCGGGCCTTGAGCAGGTACTGGTGCGGGGTGAGGCCGACGCTGTCCTTGAACTGGGCGTGAAAATGGCTGGGGCTCAGGCAGACCACCTGGGCCAGCTCGGCGACCGTGATGCGCCGCGCCAGATTGCTCTGGATGTGGCTGTCCAGTCGCTGCAGATCCAGCGGGCCGGCCGGACGCTGCTGGGCTTCGCCGAACAGCCGCAGGTGCAATGCCCGTAACAGCACGCCACCCAGCGCGCGGGCCAGCAGCGGATCGCTGCCGTAGCGCGCCAGCTCGGCACCGGCGTACGCCAACAGGTTCTGGAAGTCGGCATCCAGCGCCGGATAGCGCGGCGCCTCGAACAGGCGCGCCAGCAGTTCGGGATCTTCGGTGCCGACTTCCTGCTCGTCCAGGTCGATGATCAGCATGCGGTTGTCGCCCATGCCGGCGAAACCATGATCGGCATCCCCCGGCACCAGGCAGGCGCGCATCCGGCACACCTCCCCGCCCGAGCCGTTGACCTCGAATTCCGCACGACCGGCCAGCGACATCACCAACTGGTGATAGTCGTGGGCGTGCTGGTGAGTCTGGTCATCCAGGCGAAGCAGACGGGCATTGAGCATGTGGGCACCTGAGGTTGGCAGCCGTCGCCGTTGATGAAAGACGCCGGCCAGTGCGCACTCTACCTAACGCCGGGGAAGGTGCCCACCCCGCGGCCGGGATTGAAATCATCCGGGGCACTACCCATCTAAGGAGCACGTATTCGCAACGGGTGCCGCATGAACGACGACATCAATCAGGATCAGGAAATCATCTCCAACGGCCTCGTGCTGCCTGACCAGCAGCAGCCGGACAAGCTCTACATCATCCCGGTGCACAACCGGCCGTTCTTCCCGGCTCAGGTGTTGCCGGTCATCGTCAATGAAGACCCCTGGGCCGAGACCCTGGAGCGCGTGGCCAAGACGCCGCACCAGCGGGTGGCGTTGTTCTTCGTCGACTCGCCGGTGCTGGACATGGCCACCTTCGACCCGGACAGCCTGCCGGAACATGGCACCATGGTCCGCGTACACCACGCCTCACAGGAGGGCGGCAAGCTGCAGTTCGTCGCCCAGGGCCTGGCGCGGGTGCGCATCCGCGGCTGGCTGCGGCGCAAGCCGCCGTATCTGGTGGAAGTCGATTACCCGAAGAGCGACGAGGACCCGCGCGACGAGGTCAAGGCCTACGGCATGGCGCTGATCAACGCGATCAAGGAGCTCTTGCCACTCAATCCGCTGTACAGCGAGGAGCTGAAAAACTACCTCAATCGCTTCAGCCCCAACGACCCGTCGCCGCTGACCGACTTCGCCGCCGCGCTGACCACCGCGCCGGGCGCCGAACTGCAGGAAGTACTGGACACCGTGCCGGTCTTGAAGCGTATGGAAAAGGTGCTGCCGCTGCTGCGCAAGGAAGTCGAGGTCGGCAAGCTGCAGAAGGAGCTCACCGGCGAGGTCAATCGCAAGATCGGCGAGCGCCAGCGCGAGTTCTTTCTCAAGGAACAGCTGAAGATCATCCAGCGCGAGCTGGGCATCACCAAGGACGACAAAAGCGCCGACGCCGACGAGTTCCGCGCGCGCCTGGAAGGCAAGGTGGTGCCACCGGCCGCGCAGAAGCGCATCGACGAGGAACTGAACAAGCTGTCGATCCTCGAGACCGGCTCGCCGGAATACGCCGTCACCCGCAACTACCTGGACTGGGCCACCGCCCTGCCCTGGGGGGTCTACGGCAAGGACAAGCTCGACCTCAAGCGCGCGCGCAAGGTGCTCGACAAGCATCACGCCGGACTCGACGACATCAAGAACCGTATCCTCGAGTTTCTCGCCGTCGGCGCCTTCAAGGGCGAGATCGCCGGTTCCATCGTGCTGCTGGTCGGCCCGCCGGGCGTGGGCAAGACCAGCATCGGCAAGTCCATCGCCGAATCCCTCGGCCGGCCGTTCTACCGTTTCAGCGTCGGCGGCATGCGCGACGAGGCGGAGATCAAGGGCCACCGCCGTACCTACATCGGCGCCCTGCCCGGCAAGCTGGTGCAGGCGCTCAAGGATGTCGAAGTGATGAACCCGGTGATCATGCTCGACGAGATCGACAAGCTCAGCAGCAGCTACCAGGGCGATCCAGCCTCGGCGCTGCTGGAGACCCTCGACCCGGAGCAGAACGTCGAATTCCTCGACCATTACCTGGACCTGCGCCTGGACCTGTCCAAGGTGCTGTTCGTCTGCACGGCCAACACGCTGGACTCGATCCCCGGCCCGCTGCTCGACCGCATGGAAGTGATCCGCCTGTCCGGCTATATCGCCGAAGAGAAGCTGGCCATCGCCAAGCGCCACCTGTGGCCGAAGCTGCTGGACAAGACCGGCGTGCCGAAGGAGCGCCTGGCCATCAGCGACAGCGCCTTGAAGGCGGTGATCGAAGGCTATGCCCGCGAGGCCGGTGTACGCCAGCTGGAAAAGCAGCTGGGCAAACTGGTGCGCAAGGCGGTGGTCAAGCTGCTGGAAGATCCGCAAGCGGTGCTGAAGATCACGCCGAAGGATCTCGAAAGCTACCTCGGTAAACCGGTCTTCCGCAGCGAGCAGGTGCTCTCTGGCGTCGGCGTGATCACCGGCCTCGCCTGGACCAGCATGGGCGGCGCCACGCTGCCGATCGAGGCGACGCGCATCCATACGCTCAACCGCGGCTTCAAGCTCACTGGCAAGCTCGGCGACGTGATGAAGGAATCGGCGGAGATCGCCTACAGCTTCGTGACCTCGAATCTGAAGACATTCAAGGGCGATCCGCAGTTCTTCGACCAGGCCTTCGTGCACCTGCACGTGCCGGAAGGCGCGACACCCAAGGACGGCCCCAGCGCCGGCATCACCATGGCCAGCGCACTGCTGTCGCTGGCACGCAACCAGCCGCCGAAGAAGGGCGTGGCCATGACCGGCGAGCTGACCCTGACCGGCCATGTGCTGCCCATCGGCGGGGTACGCGAGAAGGTCATCGCCGCGCGGCGGCAGAAGCTCTTCGAGCTGATCCTGCCGGAAGCCAATCGTGGCGACTTCGACGAGCTGCCGGACTACCTGAAGGAAGGGCTGACGGTGCACTTCGCCAGGCGCTTCGCCGATGTGGCCAAGGTGCTCTTCTAAGTAGAAACAGCCTGCGCGGGGCGGACGGTGCGCTTGCACAGCCGCCCTGCGCTCGCCGCACCCCTGACACGTCTGCAGCCGGGCGCTTTTGGGCTATCCTTCCGGTTCCATTCCGACTGGTGCCGATCATGCCTTTCGACATCCCTCGCCTGCTGCTACCCACCAGCCTCGCCCTGCTGACCGCCTGCGCCGGCCAAGAGAGCGCACCGCCTTCGAGCGTGGTACTCAGCGACGATCGCCGCTGCCCGCAGAGCCTGCAGAACGGTCAGCAGTTGATCGTCAGCCTGCCGAGCAACCCGACCACCGGCTATCGCTGGATCCTCCATGAGTCGGCCCCGGAGCAGCTGCGCAGTCTTGGGCCTGAAGTGTTCAGCAACCCGAAGGACGACATGATCGGCGGCGACGGGCTCTCTACCTGGCGTTTCGAAGCGCGGCAGGCCGGCAGCGGTCGGCTCTACCTGACCTACCAGCGCCCCTGGGAGGCCGATGGCGAGCCGGCCGGGCTGTTCGATTGTCGGATCGAGGTGCACTGAGGCAGGGCCAGGCAGCCGCTTTCCGCTACAATGCCGCCCCATTTTTCCAACACGCCGCCGCCACCGTGAGTCACGATCCCGACCGTCTGTTCGCCCAGCCCCTAGCCCGTGTCCAGGACTTCGTCTTCAACGAGGACGTGGCACGGGTGTTCCCCGACATGATCAAGCGTTCGGTACCTGGTTACCCGACGATCGTTGAGAATATCGGCGTGATCGCCGCACAGTTCGCTCAGCCTAATACCCGCCTGTACGACCTCGGCTGCTCGCTGGGTGCGGTGACCCAGGCACTGCGCCGGCATGTGAGTCAGGACAACTGCCAGGTGATTGCCGTGGACAACTCCACCGCCATGGTCGAGCGCTGCAGCGAATACCTGCATGCGCAGGACTCCATGTACCAGGAGCTGTTGCCGGTGGAGGTCCTAGAAGCCGACATCCTGGCCCTGGAGTTCCAGTCCAGCTCGCTGGTGGCGCTGAACTTCACCCTGCAGTTCATCGCCCCCGAACAGCGCCCGGTCCTGCTCGGCCGCATTCGTCAGGCACTGGTGCCGGGCGGCGCGCTGATCCTGTCGGAGAAACTGCGCTTCGAGGACGACGAGGAGCAGCAGCTGCTGACCGACCTGCACATCGCTTTCAAGCGCGCCAATGGCTACAGCGAACTGGAAATCGCCCAGAAGCGCAGCGCCATCGAGAACGTTATGAAGCCCGATAGCCTGGAAACCCATCGCCAACGCCTGCTCGAGGCCGGCTTTTCCAAGGTCGTGCCCTGGTTCCAATGCCTGAATTTCGCTTCGCTGATCGCCCTGCCATGAATCTCGACCTCACTCCCCTCGCCTGGCGCCTGGCGGGCACACCACTCGCTGCCTGGGCCAACGACGTTCAACAGCAACTGGACGCCAAACTCGCCATCGGTCATGGCGATCTGCCGCGCTGGCGCCGGGCCGTCGATGCGCTACCGGCGCTGATGCCGACGCAGATCCAGCTGCGCGAATGTTTCCGCCTCGCGGCCCCCTGCGACGAAGCCACACGCCAGGCCACCCGCGAGGCGCTGATGGGGCTGTCGCCGTGGCGCAAGGGGCCGTTCGAGGTATTCGGCGTGCATGTGGACACCGAATGGCGCTCGGACTGGAAATGGGCCCGGGTCGCGCCGCATCTCGACCTTGCCGGCAAGCGCATCCTCGACGTCGGCTGCGGCAATGGTTACTACATGTGGCGCATGCTCGGCGCCGGTGCTGACAGCGTGGTCGGTGTCGACCCGAACTGGCTGTTCTTCTGCCAGTTCCATGCGATGAAACGTTACCTGCCGGAGCTGCCCGCCTGGCACCTGCCGTTCGCCCTGGAAGAGCTGCCGCCCAAGCTCGAAGGCTTCGAAACGGTATTCTCCATGGGCGTGCTCTACCATCGCCGTTCGCCCGTCGATCACCTGCTCGATCTGAAGGACTGCCTGGTCCGCGGCGGCGAGCTGGTGCTGGAAACGCTGGTGGTCGAGGGCGACGAGAACACCGCGCTGGTACCGGAAGACCGCTACGCACAGATGCGCAACGTCTGGTTCCTGCCCTCGGTGCCGGCGCTGGAGCGCTGGCTGCGGCGGGCCGGGTTCCTCGACGTGCGCTGCGTGGACATCAGCGTGACCAGCGTCGAGGAACAGCGCAGCACCGACTGGATGCGTTACCAGTCGCTACCGGATTTCCTCGACCCTCAGGACCACGGCCGCACCGTCGAAGGGCTGCCGGCCCCCATGCGTGCCGTACTGCTGGCACGCAAGCCCTGACATCTCGGCCTGATGATGTCAGGCGCCACGCTTGCGGCGCCGCCCCTCCACGAGTTGCCGCAGCGGCAGGCGCGCCCGTTCGAGCAACTGCTGGCGACTCAGGTCGCGCTTGGCCAGCTCGGCGTCGTCCAGTCGCAACAGCTGCCGATAACGGCTGCGCTGCCGCCACGCCCGGTACCAGTCACGCAGGCTGCGTTGCAGACCGAGCGGCCACATGGCCGGCATGTAGACGTCAGGAATCTGGGGCTCCACTGGCCGCCGTGATCGGATGTTGCGTGGCTCTGTAGACATGCTCACCTCCGTTTCGCTGGCCGTGAGCACGTCATGGATATGGCGGCCACGGGTTCACGAACAGGATGAGCGGACGCCCGCTGTTCAAACAAACGACTAATATAAAAGCCTGCGTTCAAGATTATTGAATGGTGGCTCATGCTGGAACCATCTAACCCCGGTACGACTGCCCCGTTGCTGGAAAGCGACGTGCTACGCACCTTTGTCGCCATCGCCGAGAGCGGCAGCTTTACGCGCGCGGCCGGGCAGATCTATCGCAGCACCTCGGCGGTCAGCATGCAGATCAAGCGGCTGGAAGATACCCTGGGCCGCCCGCTGTTTGTCCGTGAGGCTCGTCAGGTGCGCCTCACCCCCGCTGGGGAGACGCTGCTCGGCTACGCGCGGCGCCTGCTCAAGCTCAACGAGGAAGCGATCGCCCATTTTCTGCAGCCGGCGTTGCAAGGGCGTGTGCGTTTCGGCACGCCGGCCGATGTCGGCACACGCATCCTGCCCGGCCTGCTGGCGCTGTTCGCCCGCAGCCATCCCGGCGTGGAGGTCGACGTCTCGGTCGCCCGCAGCATCGACATGATCGAACGTATCGATGCCGGCGAACTGGATCTGGCGCTGATCACTACCGGCAATCTCGGGCAGGACGATTCGCGGGGCGAGCCGATCCACAGCGAACCCCTGGTCTGGGCCGGCCGCAGCGGCGGTGTCGCCGCGCTGCGCACGCCGTTGCCACTGGCGCTGGCCAGTCCGGACTGCGCCTGGCGACGGCAGGCCCTGGACGCGCTCGACCGAATCGGGCGCGGCTACCGCATCGCCTACTCGAGCGAGCAGACCTCCGGCCAGGAAGCGGCGATGATCGCCGATCTGGCAATCGCGCCCTACCCGGCGAGCCTGGTCCGCCCGCCCCTGCAGCGGCTGGACGGGCAGTACGGGCTACCGCAACTGGGCGACTATCGGATCAACCTGCTGCGTGGAAGCAATCGCAGCGATGCGGTCAAGGTGTTGGCCGCCCAGGTGATTGCCGCCTTCGCCGAGTACCGCAGCCGTTTTGGCGGCCATCGCCCGGAAGCCAGCGAGGAACCGACATGGCACGCTGGATGATCCTCGCCGGGGCGGTGCTGCTCCTGCTCGGCATCGCCTGGCACTACTTCCCCTGGCTGCTGAACTGGTTCGGCCGCCTACCGGGCGACATCCGCATCGAGTCCGAACGCAGCCGGGTGTTCATCCCGATCACCTCGATGGTGATTCTCAGCCTGGTCCTGACCGTGCTGATCAACCTGTTCCGCCGCTGAACAGCGCCGTCCCCGCGGAGAGGACCGCGAATGGACCCTTCAGCGGACGGCTTGTCTCACCCTCGCGCTGCGGCGCTGAGGATCAGATGCTTCATTTCCTTGACCGCCTGCTTGAAGCCAACGAACAGCGCATGAGCGACGATGGCGTGACCGATGTTCAGCTCATTGACACCACGGATGGCGGCGATGGCCTCGGCGTTGTGGTAGTGCAGACCATGCCCGGCATTGACGATCAGCCCGTGGCTGAGACCGACCTCGACACCGTCGCGAATCCGCGCCAGTTCGCAGGCACGTTCCGCCACGCTGTGAGCATCGGCATAGCGACCGGTGTGCAGTTCGATGGCCGGCGCACCGACCCGGGCCGCCGCCTCGATCTGCAGCGGATCGGCATCGATGAACAGCGAGACTTCCGCACCGCAGCCGCGCAAACGCTCCACCGCCTCGCGAATGCGCGCCTCCTGGCCGGCGACATCCAGACCACCCTCTGTGGTCAGCTCCTGGCGGGTTTCCGGCACCAGGCAGACATGCTCCGGCCGCAGCTGCTCGGCAAAGGCCAGCATCGCCTCGGTGACACCCATCTCGAAATTCATGCGCGTCTGCAGGGCGTCCTTCATCATCAGCACATCGCGTTCCTGGATATGTCGACGGTCCTCGCGCAGGTGCACGGTAATGCCGTCCGCGCCTGCCTCTTCGGCGTCCAGCGCGGCCTTGACCGGGTCCGGATAGCGGGTGCCGCGGGCCTGGCGCAGGGTGGCGACATGGTCGACGTTGACACCGAGCAGGATTCGATTGGCTTCAGTCACGCGGGGACTCCTTCAGATTCATGAACAGTTCGCGGCTGACCAGCGGTCGGCCGCCCAGATGCGGTGCCAGAGCCTGGCGCATCAGCCGCTTGGCGGCGGCCAGCGCGCCCGGCACCTGCCAGTCGGCCTCGGCCATCGCGAGAAGTTCCGCGCCATTGAACAGCCCTGGCTGGAACCCCACAACCGGCTCCAGGCCGGCGTCCGGCACCAGCCGATACAGCCGCTGCGCGTCGATCGGCTGACCGGCGATATCGATGTCGAGGGCAAAACCATAGCCCAGCTCGTCGAGCAGTCGCCATTCGAAGGCCCGCAGCAACGGCTCAAGCGGCCGGTGCTCGGCCAGCGCCGGCAGAGTCGCGACGTAATGCTCGAACAGTGCAGGGTGCGCGTCCTCCGCCGGCAGCAGGCGGATCAGCAGCTCGTTGAGGTACATGCCGCTGAACAGCGCCTGGCCATCGAGCCAGTGGGCGGGCCCGGCACTTTCCAGGCGGGCAACGGTCTTCAGTTCGGACTTGCCGCGCAGTTCGACTTCCAGCGATACGAACGGGCGGATCAGGCTGCCGGCCTTGCCCCGCGCCGCACGCATGACGGCGCGCAGCCGCCCCTGCGGAGTGAACAGGTCGACCAACGCGCTGCTTTCCTTGTACGGACGGCTGTGCAGAACGAATGCAGGCTGGTGCATGGCGGCCCAGGGGGTGCGCAATGCGCACGGGTGAGTGCGAAGAGGCTGTTACTGATAGCCCAGCGAATGCAGTGCGCGCTCGTCGTCGGACCAGCCGCCCTTCACCTTGACCCACAGGTTGAGCATGACCTTGGAGTCGAAGAGGACCTCCATGTCCTTGCGCGCTTCCTGGCCGATGCGTTTGATGCGCTCGCCCTTGTCGCCGATGATGATCTTCTTCTGCCCGTCGCGCTCGACCAGAATCAGCGCGTGGATGTGCAGCACGTGGCCTTCCTGCTTGAAGTCCTCGATCTCGACGGTGATCTGGTACGGCACCTCGGCGCCAAGCTGACGCATGATCTTCTCGCGCACCAGCTCGGCGGCAAGAAAGCGGCTGCTGCGGTCGGTGATCTGATCTTCCGGGAAAAAGTGCTCGCCCTCGGGAAGGCGCTCGGCCACCAGCTGTTCCAGGGTTTCCAGATTCTGCCCGTGCTGCGCAGAGATCGGCACGATCTCGGCATTCGGCAGCTGCTCGGCCAGCCAGCGCAGGTGCGGCAGCAGCTCGGCCTTGTCCTCGATGCGGTCGGTCTTGTTGACGGCGACGATCAGCGGTCCGGTGACGTATTGCACGCGCTCCAGCACGGCCTGGTCTTCATCGGTCCAGCGGGTGCGGTCGACGACGAAGATCACCACGTCGACATCCTTTAGCGCCGAGGCCGCGGTGCGATTCATGTAGCGGTTGAGCGCGGTCTCGCCATTCTTGTGCAGACCCGGGGTATCGACATAGACCGCCTGCACGCTGCCCTCGGTCTTGATGCCGAGCATGTTGTGACGGGTCGTCTGCGGCTTGCGCGAGGTGATCGCCAACTTCTGCCCGAGGATGTGGTTGAGCAAGGTGGATTTGCCGACGTTCGGCCGGCCGACGATGGCGACATAACCGCAACGGCTGACGTCTTCGGATTGTTGCTGCTCGTCAGTCATGTCCATTCTCCACGCCCAGGGCGATCAATGCGGCTGCTGCGGCAACCTGTTCGGCAATGCGGCGACTGGCGCCCTGCCCATGAGTTTTGTCGTTGAGCAAGGCCACCTGGCATTCGACGAAGAACGTGCGGCAATGCGGTTCGCCCTGGATGTCCACCACTTCGTAGCGCGGCAGCTCACAGGCACGCGACTGCAGAAACTCCTGCAGGCGGGTCTTGGGATCCTTGTTGGTGTCCACTAGCGTCAGGCCCTGCAGCTCGTTGGCCAGCCAGGCGATAACCCGCTCACGGGCGACATCCATGCCGGCATCGAGATAAATGGCGCCGATCAGCGCCTCGAGGGTATCGGCCAGAATCGATTCGCGGCGGTAGCCACCGCTCTTGAGCTCACCGGAGCCGAGACGCAGGTGATCACCAAGCTCGAAGCCGCGTGCCAGCACGGCAAGCGTCTCGCCCTTGACCAGCCGGGCCCGCAGCCGCGACAGCTGGCCTTCACGGGCCTGCGGAAAATGGTTGAACAGCGCCTCGCCAGCAACGAAGTTGAGGATGGCGTCGCCGAGAAACTCCAGACGCTCGTTGTTGCGTCCGGCATAGCTGCGATGGGTAAGGGCCAGGAGCATCAGCTCCTGGTCCTTGAATTGATAGCCGAGCTTGCGCTCGAGGCGGGCTAACGAAGTGCTCACGGCATCCTTAGGCGATATTCTTTGTCGAAGTTCGCCACCAGATCGAGATTGCGGATCAGCGGCTCGCGTTTTTCGTACTTCAGGTGTGCCCTGAATTCATTGTTCTGGATCTCGACCTTCAGCGCTTCCTTCAGATCGATATTCTGGATGCCGTTGACCTGCATCCCCTTGCTGACATGACTATAGAACTCCCCGACGCTGCGAATCTCAAGCGCTTCGTCGGTTTCCACGGACTGGATGATCTTGTCCATGGACATGTAGTCGAAATAATGCGGGAACATCTTGAACCCGGTGCTGGCCACAAACGCCACAACCGCCAGGAGCATGATCCAGCTCAGCATGGACAGCCCTTTTTGCGAACGCGCAAAACTCATGTCGACCTCTATGTCGTAACGATACCCACCGATCGGGGCAGGACAAATATAACGAGCCCACTACGCTCGACGGGGGCCGCAATTCACAGCTTTCAGTGAATCAGGCCCACGCGGGAGAAATTCGGCAGATTGCTGAGTTTCGGATCGGGCCAGCTCATCCACACGGCGAAGGCCTTGCCGACGATGTTGCGGTCCGGAACCATGCCAGCAAGCTCGGCGGGGATCGAGTCATCCTGCCAGTAGCGGCTGTCGTTGGAGTTGTCGCGGTTGTCGCCCATCATGAAGTAATGCTCGGCCGGCACGGTCCACTGGCGGCTCGGTTCGATTCGATAGCGCCCCATTTCCTTGCGGATCAGGTGCTCCACTTCGCCGAGTTTTTCCCGATACAGCACGGCGCTGCCGAGACTGCCCGGTTCTTCGCCGACCAGCATTTCAGCCACCGGCTGATCGTTGACGAACAGACGGCGGTCGCTGCTGTAGCGCACGGTGTCACCCGGCAGACCGACGACCCGCTTGATGTAGTTGATGCTGGGTTCGTTCGGATAGCGGAAGACCATCACGTCGCCGCGCTTCGGATCGCTGACTTCGATCACCTTGGTGTCCACCACCGGCAGGCGGATGCCGTAGGCGAACTTGTTGACCAGGATGAAGTCACCGACCTCCAGCGTCGGAATCATCGAACCGGACGGGATCTGGAAGGGTTCGACAAGAAACGAGCGCAGTACCAGCACGATGGCCAGCACCGGGAAGAAGGACTTGCCATACTCGATCAGCAGTGGCTCCTTGTTCAGCGCCTCCAGCGTCGATGGATCGATTTCCCCGGTGCGCCCTTCGTAGTTGGCGATCGCAGCCCGACGCCGGGGTGCGAAGAACAACAGATCGCTCAGTGCCAAAAGACCGCAGACGGCCACGGCGATAACCAGCAACAACGGGAAATTGATCGACATATCAGCTATCTACCTTCAGTACCGCGAGGAACGCCTCTTGCGGGATTTCCACGCTGCCTACCTGCTTCATGCGCTTCTTACCGGCCTTCTGCTTTTCCAGCAGCTTGCGCTTACGGCTTACGTCGCCGCCGTAACATTTCGCCAGAACGTTCTTGCGCAACGCCTTGACCGTGGTCCGCGCGACGATCTGCCCACCGATGGCCGCCTGGATCGCCACATCGAACATCTGCCGCGGGATCAGCTCCTTCATCTTCTCGGTCAGCTGACGCCCTTTGTAATGCGCATTGTCTCGGTGCACGATCAATGCCAGAGCGTCGACCTTCTCGCCATTGATCAGCACGTCCAGCTTGACCAGGTTCGCCGACTGGAAACGCACGAAGCTGTAGTCCAGCGAGGCGTAACCACGGCTCACCGACTTCAGACGATCGAAGAAATCCAGCACCACTTCGCTCATCGGCAGGTCGTAGCGCACCTGAACCTGCGAGCCGAGGAACTGCATGTCGCGCTGCACGCCGCGCTTCTCGATGCACAGGGTGATGACGTTGCCGAGGTGATCCTGCGGGACCAGGATGTTGGCCTGCACGATGGGTTCGCGCATGTCTTCGATGAAGGACAGGTCCGGCAGGCGCGACGGGTTGTCGACGTAGATGGTGTCGCCGTTCTTGAGCAGCAGCTCGTAGACCACCGTCGGCGCCGTGGTGATCAGGTCCAGGTCGTACTCGCGCTCCAGGCGCTCCTGGATGATCTCCATGTGCAGCATGCCGAGAAAGCCGATACGAAATCCGAATCCCAGCGCCTCGGAGCTTTCCGGCTCGTATTGCAGTGCCGCGTCGTTGAGGGTGAGTTTCTGCAGGGCTTCGCGGAAGTCCTCGAAATCGTCGGAGCTGACCGGGAACAGGCCGGCATATACCTGCGGCTTGATGCGCTGGAAGCCGGGCAGCATCTCCACGTCCGGCGTGCTGGAGAGCGTCAGGGTATCGCCCACCGGCGCACCATGGATATCCTTGATCCCGGCGATGATGAAGCCCACTTCGCCGGCCTTGAGATCGGCGGTGGCGGTGTGCTTGGGCGTGAAGACACCAACGCTGTCCACCTGATGCACCTTGCCGGTGGACTTCACCAGCACCTTGTCGCCCTTCTTGATGCGACCGTGGCGTACCCGCACCAGCGACACCACACCCAGGTAGTTGTCGAACCAGGAGTCGATGATCAGCGCCTGCAGCGGCGCCTCGATATCACCGGTGGGCGGAGGAATCACTGCGACCAGACGCTCGAGCACCTCGTCGACGCCCATTCCGCTCTTGGCACTGCAGGCGACCGCATCGGTGGCATCAATGCCGATGATGTGCTCGATCTCTTCCTTGACGCGCTCGGGTTCTGCCTGCGGCAGGTCCATCTTGTTGAGCACCGGCATGACCTCGAGGCCCTGCTCGATGGCGGTGTAGCAGTTGGCAACCGACTGTGCCTCCACCCCCTGACCGGCATCCACCACCAGCAACGCGCCCTCGCACGCGGCCAGCGAGCGGCTGACTTCATAGGTGAAGTCGACGTGTCCGGGGGTATCGATGAAGTTCAGCTGGTAGGTCTTTCCGTCCCGCGCCTTGTAGTGCAGCGTGACGCTGTGGGCCTTGATGGTGATACCACGCTCACGTTCGAGGTCCATCGAATCCAGTACCTGAGCGGCCATTTCGCGCTCGGACAGGCCACCGCACATCTGGATGAAACGGTCCGCCAGGGTCGACTTGCCGTGATCGATATGGGCAATGATGGAGAAATTGCGGATATGACTCAGGTCACTCACAGCTCAACACTCGGTAGTCGCGGGCCGATTGCCCGCCGAAAATAGCCGCGAAGTGTAACTGATCAGCCCCTGCAGTGCCACGCACAAGCCGCCCGCATCACGATCAGCTGCATCCAGTGGCCAAACGGCAGAAACGAAGAAGGGCGGCCTGAGCCGCCCTTCGTTTGCTGCACCCGCGCTTACTCGGCCAGCTTGAAGGTAATGAAGCTCGCACGCCCCTGACGCAGCACGCGCATCGAAACCGAGCGGTTCTTGGGCAGCTGCTCGGCAACCCGGCTGAACGTCGCCGCCGAATTGATCGCCTGGTTGTTCAGATGAGTGATGACATCCCCGGGGCGCAGGCCGATCATCGCTGCCGGGCCATTGAGGATCTCGGTGATCACCACGCCGCCCGGCAGATCGAGGCTCTTCTTCTGCTCCTCGGTCAGCTCGGTGACCTTCACGCCCAAGCGATTGTCGCTGCGCTCCTGGCCACCGCCAGACGCCGCCACCGCTTCGCCTTCCTCCGGCATGGCGCCGATGCTGACGTCCAGCGTCTTGCGATCACCGTCGCGCACCACTTCCATGCGCGCCTTGCTGCCGGGCTTCAGCGCACCGACCAGATGAGGCAGATCCGCAGACATGACGATCGGCTTACCGTTGAGGCTGAGGATCACGTCGCCGACGCGCAGCCCGCTACGAGCCGCCGGACCGCCATCCATTACCTGGGCCACCAGGGCTCCGGCCGGGCGCTCGAGCCCGAAGGACTCGGCCAGGTCCTTGTTCACCTCCTGAATCACCACGCCGAGCCAGCCGCGATTGACTTTGCCGTCGGTGCGCAGCTGATTGGCCACGTCCATCGCCACATCAATCGGAATTGCGAAGGACAGGCCCATGAAGCCGCCTGAGCGGGTGAAGATCTGCGAGTTGATACCGATCACCTCGCCCTTGAGGTTGAACAGCGGGCCGCCCGAGTTGCCCGGGTTGATCGCCACGTCGGTCTGGATGAAGGGCACGTAGCTCTCGTTGGGCAGGCTGCGGCCAGTCGCACTGACAATACCCGCGGTCACGGTATGGTCGAAGCCGAACGGCGAGCCGATGGCCAGCACCCACTCGCCAGCCTTGAGCTCGTCGGAGCGCCCGATCTTCACAGTCGGCAGGCCCTTGCCTTCGACCTTCAGAACGGCCACATCGGAGCGAGGGTCGGCGCCGATCAGCTTGGCTTCGAGCTCGCTTCTATCGGGCAGGCGCACAATGATCTCGTCGGCACCGGCCACCACGTGGTTGTTGGTCAGCACATAGCCGTCATCGGAGATGATGAATCCGGAGCCCAGTGATTGCGCTTCGCGCTGCTGGCCCTGGCCCGGCGCGCCCGGCATTTGTGGAATGCTGCGCTCGAAGAATTCGCGAAAGATCGGCGGCAACCCTTCGAGTTCAGGAATCTGCGCGGTGGCCCCACGTGTGGGCACTTTCTGCTTGGTACTGATGTTGACGACCGCTGGTGAGGCATTTTCAACCAGCGGCGTAAAATCAGGCAAAGCCGCTTGCGCTTGCGCCACCACGGCCTGCCCGAACAGGGCCAGGCCTGCCACGAAGGCAAAGCAGCTGTTTCGATTGAGCATGACTACAAGTCTCCCCACTGACAAAACAAGGAAGCTCAGGGACTCGCAGGCCCCGCGAGCATAGCGCGCAAAACCACCGGCTGCAGATTCGGATCGCTTGCCACCGTTCGGCTTCTCATGCGCACGAACAGCCAGGCAACGAAGAATCCCCCGAACCCCGCCAGGATGACGAGCGGTTCATGCGCAGAAAACTGGGCGGCGAGCGTTGCTGCCGCCATCAGCATGAGCAGAGGGAGAAGATAGACAAGTACGGCACCGCGCAGCAACACGTCCTCGCGGACCCCGACGATGACCGAGTCACCCACCTGGAGCTGCAGGTCGCTAAGCGCCCGAATCAGCCCTCGTTGCTCACGCACCCCGAGGGTATCCATCAAGCCCTGCCCGCAGCCGTTCTTCGCCGAACAGCCAGAGCAGGTGCTTTTGCGCCGAGTTTCGACCCAAACGGCGCCGTCATCCAGCGCAACGACCCGCCCCGACTCTTCGATCATCGCTGCGCCTGTTCGGCACCAGCACGCATGGAGAGCGCCACGCGTTCGGCCGTACCGAGCGGGATCTCGCCGACGACGGTCACCATCACGTCACCGTCCTCGGTGCTGATGCGCTTGGACACGGCGACGGTGGGGCCCATCTGACTACGCGCATCTTCGACCAAGGCGCCGCGCAAAGGCTCGAGAAACACCGAAAACTTGGCCAGGCCGTCGCCATAGGACAACCAGGACACCGTTTCGGAAGACGCGGGACTCGGACGCTGGTTGGCATCAAGCAGCTTGAAACCGGCCGGCAGCCAATCGGAACGCCAGACTGAAGAGGGGTTGGCTTCACGCTTGCTGACCGATACCGGCTTGCAATCGGCACTTGGCTTCAGTTGTTGGGCATCGATCGGATCGGTAGAGAACTGCGCATACTGGAAGCGCTCGAGCAGCTGCCCCTTCTCATTGAGCATCAGGGACTTGAGCGGCAGTGCGGTCTCGCGATCGAGGTGAAGCTCGAATCCGTAGCGATGCTGGTCACGCGGAACGACGGCAAGCGCCACCGCAGAACGGCCGGCGACACGAGAGTCACCGATCTCACGGAATTCGTACCATTCGGAAAGTGCCTTGGGGTCCAGACGCTGACCGTGCCACGCCTGCGCCTCGCGCACCTGAGCCGCCAGCTCATCGGTGGCGCACTGCATCTGTCCATCGACCAACAGAACTTCGGCAGGCGCCCCATCCAACTGGAGGAAGCGCTCCTGCACCCGCTTTCCGTCGACCTGCTGCCAAACAGCATGGCTGGAAAAGCTGCCGTTACGCTCGTAGACGAAAGTCCCTGCATAACTCTGCTGCTGCTCGGCTATCGCGAGGCGCCCCATCCAAGACTCAGCATCAGCAGCGAGGGCCGGCATCGATAGCCAGCCCCCCATCACCACATACAGCGGTAATACGCGCATGTTTCTCCCTAACGTTCTTCCATGCTGGCCGCACGAGCGTACGGCAGCGCGCTCTCCGATCCGGTGCCAAAGGCAGCCTGCTGTGCATGCTGGCGAACATAAGAAGGCAGACGCTCCTCATGCCAACGCTCTACCGGTGCTGACTCCGCTGTCTGCGCGGGCAGCTCGGCCTGCTCGCTGTAACCAGCCAGCACCGTCGGCCCCTGATTGGCCTGCGGCACGGAGATGGTCGGCTGCGGCGCTTGCTGGGCAAGCTGCGGACCGGCAACTTCGTTCTGATTGTACAGGCGTACACCTGCCAGAACAGCTACCGTGACCGAAGCCGCTACCGCGAGACGCCCCAGACTTCTCCAGGCGGTACGCTGCTGCTCCTTGACCGGAGCGGCCTCGTCGGCCAGCGCAGCCGATACCGCAGCTGCGATGTCCAGGCGCGGCTCGATCAGTTCCTTGTGCATTGCGGCACGAGCGAGCTGATAACGCGACCAGGTGGCACGCAGCTCGGGGTTGTCGCCTGCGAGTACGCGACGTAATTCCAACTCGTCCGCTTCGTTATCCATCACCGCGGACAGCGATTCATGCAGGGCTTCACGACTCATGGCGGTTCCTCTCTTGGCTGTCGCCGCTGTCTCAGGATTCATGCAACAAGGGTTGCAACGCTTTATCTATGGCTTCACGCGCCCGGAAGATCCGAGAACGTACTGTGCCCACCGGACACTGCATGACGCTCGCAATGTCTTCATAACTAAGACCATCAAATTCGCGCAGTGTTAGAGCCGTACGCAAATCTTCTGGCAAAAGTTGAATGGTTCGATGAACGGTATCTTCTATCTCATCCCTGAGCAGCGAGCGTTCCGGTGACTCGATGTCCTTGAGGGCGTGATCGCCTTCGTAGAACTCGGCATCCTCAGAGCTCACATCACTGTCCGGCGGACGCCTTCCGCGCGCCACCAGATGATTCTTCGCCGTGTTGATGGCGATGCGGTACAGCCATGTATAAAAGGCGCTGTCCCCGCGAAAATTGGCGAGTGCGCGATAGGCTTTGATAAACGCCTCTTGCGCGACGTCCTGAGCTTCGTGGGAGTCATGTACGAACCGTACGATCAACCCAAGGATCTTGTGCTGGTACTTCATCACCAGCAGATCAAACGCCCGCTTGTCCCCACGCTGCACTCGTTCAACCAGTTGCTGGTCCTGCTCCTGAGTCAGCATGAACGCTCCTCCTTGTCGGAGCAGCGTCGCTCACACCAGTGAACCGACCTGCCAGAATAGACCCGGGCTTTACGCAAAAGTTCTCCCCCCTCCTAGCAAGCTATCCTGCAATACCTGACGGCGATTGCACCACAGCGTTGCGCCAGATTTGCTGACGACGCCGTCCTGGTGTCCATAGCAAACTCGCACCGCCCATTCACGATGGCCAGCTGGTTTGCATTCATAACTGCCTATTGAGCTGTCCGCAGAGGAAAAAGTTCCGTTCGTTAGAAGACAACTGCACAGTCATCTATTTTGGCGCTACATCCGGTCTATATACTAGGGTTCGTTTTTCCGCGGAAATGGACATGAACCAGGTTCTTCGATACGACGTGCTGGTCATCGGCAGCGGTGCCGCCGGCCTTACCCTCGCGCTCAATCTTCCGTCCGACCTGCGCATTGCGGTACTGAGCAAGGGTGACCTGTCCAATGGCTCCACCTATTGGGCTCAGGGCGGAGTCGCTGCGGTCCTGGACACCACCGACACCGTGGAATCCCATGTCGCCGACACGCTAGTGGCTGGCGGCGGACTGTGCCGTGAAGACGCCGTACGCTTCACCGTCGAACACAGCAACGAGGCGATCCAGTGGCTGATCGAGCAGGGCGTACCCTTCACACGCGACGAGGGCCCTGACCGCGAGGATGGCGGATTCGAGTTCCACCTGACTCGCGAAGGTGGCCATAGTCACCGGCGGATCATCCATGCCGCCGACGCCACTGGTGCCGCCATCTTCAACACCCTGCTCGGCCAGGCCAGGCAGAAGGACAACATCGAACTGCTGCAGCAGCGTGTCGCGGTCGATCTGATTACCGAGCACAAGCTGGGCCTGCCGGGCAGGCGTTGCCTGGGTGCCTATGTGCTCAACCGCAACACGGGCGAGGTCGAAACCTTTCAGTCTCGCTTCGTCGTGCTGGCCACGGGCGGTGCCGCGAAGGTCTACCTGTACACCAGCAACCCCGACAGCGCTTGCGGCGACGGCATCGCCATGGCGTGGCGCGCAGGTTGCCGAGTAGGCAACCTGGAATTCAACCAGTTCCATCCCACCTGTCTCTATCACCCACAGGCCAAGAGCTTCCTGGTTACCGAAGCGCTGCGCGGCGAAGGCGCACTGCTCAGGCTGCCCAATGGCGAGCGCTTCATGCCCCGCTTCGACCCCCGCGAAGAACTGGCTCCGCGCGACATCGTCGCGCGCGCAATCGACCACGAGATGAAACGGCTGGGTATCGACTGCGTCTATCTGGACATCAGCCACAAGCCCGCCGACTTCGTCAAAAGCCACTTCCCCACCGTCTACGAACGTTGCCTGGAATATGGCATCGACATCACCACCCAGCCGATCCCGGTCGTTCCGGCGGCGCACTACACCTGCGGCGGCGTGGTCGTGGATCAGGCCGGCCGCACCGACACTCCCGGGCTCTACGCGATCGGCGAAACCAGTTTCACCGGCCTGCATGGCGCCAATCGGATGGCCAGCAACTCGCTGCTCGAGTGCTTCGTCTACGGCCGCGCCGCGGCGCAGGACATCGTGCGCGAACTGCCCCAGATCACCAGCACGGCGACCCTGCCCGCCTGGGATGCCAGCCAGGTCACCGATTCCGACGAAGACGTGATCATCGCGCACAACTGGGATGAGCTGCGGCGCTTCATGTGGGACTACGTCGGCATCGTGCGCACCACCAAACGCCTGATGCGTGCCCAGCATCGCGTGCGCCTGCTGCTGAGCGAGATCGACGAGTTCTATAGCAACTACAAGGTCAGCCGCGACCTGCTCGAGCTGCGCAACCTGGCGCTGGTGGCGGACCTGATGATCCGTTCAGCGATGGAGCGCAAGGAAAGCCGCGGCCTGCATTACACCCTCGACTACCCCAACCTGCTTCCCGAAGCCATCGACACTATTCTGGTGCCGCCCACCTACGTCGACTGAATTTCAGACACAGCCGCAGGCGGCGATGCTGCTCGTGCGGCAGTGCATCACAAGGCACGCAGACACTGCTGGCAAGGCGTCGCCCAGGCAAACGAAAGCGCAACACCACCACCAACGGCAGCGCCAGGCTGTCGGGCAGTAACTGAACAGCCTGCCAGCCGTGCCGCTCGCTCCAGAGATGCCAGCCTTGCCCATCATGACGCAGACCGCGCAAGGCATTCGGATCGGACAACAGGATGTGGCGCGGCAGCGCGAACCAGGCATGCGTCAGACACAGCAGCAGGCAGACCAGCCGTACCGCAGGCGGCGCGCCAGACAGCAGAATGGCCGTGAGCGCGCATGCCTGAACGGCTAGATAGAACGCCAGCAGCAGACCGGACGGCCGCCAGTGGCACTCGAAAGGCGGATTACTTGGGCTGGACACGATCGAGGATCATGCGAACCATGCGGCGCAGATCCTCGTCCTCGGGCTCTTCGCGCTGCATGAACCAGCCGAACATGTCCTGATCCTCGCAGCTGAGCAGCTTGCGATAACGACGCTGGTCTTCTTCGTCGAGGCCCGGATACACCTCCTTGACGAAAGGCACCAGCAGGACATCCAGCTCCAGCATGCCGCGACGGCTTTGCCAGAACAGACGATTGAGTTCGGATTGCTCGGCCATACATCGGCTCCTTTTGAGAAGGCGCGCATTATAACGACTGCGTTGCGCTGATCAGCCGCTTTTTTCGCCCCGCGGCGAACCCGCCCCACGCAACCGTTTTCGCCAGCCTGCTATGCCAGCCTGCTATGATGCCCACCCGGATTCTGACGACGACTGATCATGACCGACACAGCTTATTTCTGCGTTCTGTCGCATGAAGGCGTCCTTGCCGTACGCGGCCCGGATGCCAGCAAGTTCCTCCAGGGTCAGCTGACCTGCAATCTCAACTACCTCGATGCGCACACCTCCAGCCTGGGAGCACGCTGCACGCCCAAAGGCCGCATGCAGTCGAGTTTCCGCATCGTGCCGGAGGGTGACGGGTACCTGCTGGCGATGGCCGGCGAACTGCTGCAACCGCAGCTGGCCGACCTCGCCAAGTACGCGGTTTTTTCCAAGTCTCGCCTGAGCGACGAAAGCGCTGACTGGTGCCGATTCGGCATCGCTGGCGGAGATGGCTCGCTGGTCAGCCTGGGGCTGGATCTATCCCAGGCAGCGGACAGCATCGTACGCGGCAATGGCCTGATCGCCATCCGACTGCCCGATGGCCGCGCCGAACTCTGGGCACCGAAAGCAGAAGCCGAGCAGGTTCGCACCCGCCTGAGCGCGCAGCTTGGCGAGGTGCCGGTCAACCGCTGGCTGCTCGATCAGGTCCGCGCCGGGATCGGCCAGGTCTTCGGCAGCACGCGCGAGCTGTTCATCCCGCAAATGATCAATCTGCAGGCACTCGGCGGCGTGAGCTTCAAGAAGGGCTGTTATACGGGCCAGGAAATCGTGGCTCGCATGCAGTATCTCGGCAAACTCAAACGACGCCTGCAGCACCTGGCCGTCGAAGGTGAACCGGGTGAGCTGCCGGCGCCGGGTGTGGAACTGTTCTCACCTGTCCATAACTCCAGCGTCGGCGAGGTGGTACTGGCGGCGACCAGTGCCGATGGCATCGAATTGCTCGCCGTGGTGCAGGAAGACGCTGCCGCTGACGGCCGACTCTACCTCGGCTCGCCGGATGGCTTGCCGCTGAGCCTGCTCGAGCTGCCCTACAGTCTGAATCCGGACCAGGAAATCCAGCGCTAGTGCGAACCGGAGCCAGAAAGCATTCACCAAAGAGGCGCACCATAGCGGCATGCCAGCCGACAGACAGAAGCGCCCAAGCGACACTGACCGACACATAAAGGAATGACATGAGCACCCTTGCCGAGAAAGTCCAGCGTGAGCTGACCCTTGCGATCGAGAACGATGAACTGGTCCTGCCTACGCTGCCGGAAGTGGCGTTGCGCGTGCGCGAGGCTGCCGAAGACCCCAACATCAGCATTCCCGCGCTGAGCAAGGTGATCGGGAACGATGCCGCCGTTACCGCGCGCATCATTAAGGTGGTCAACAGTCCGCTGCTGCGCAGCAGCCGAGAAATCGACGACCTGCAGATGGCCATCAGCCGTCTGGGCATCAACTACACCTGCAACCTCGCCACGGGCCTGGCGATGGAGCAGATGTTCCAGGCCACCACCGACGTGGTCGACCGAAAGATGCGCGAAGTCTGGAACAAGAGCACCGAGGTCGCCGCGATCAGCCATGTGCTCTGCCGCCACTACACCCGCCTGATGCCAGATCAGGCGACGCTCGCCGGCCTTGTCCACCAGATCGGCATCCTGCCCATCCTGACCTACGCAGAAGAGCACAGCGCGCTGCTGGCGGATTCCTTCAGCCTCAACCATGTGATCGACAAGATCCATCCCATCGTCGGTGAGAAAATTCTGCGCACCTGGGATTTTCCGGATGCCATCGCCTCGGTCGCCGGCCAGTACACGAATTTCCAGCGCGACTCAGACAAGGTCGATTACGTCGACATCGTGCAGGTGGCCACCCTGCAGAGCTACATGGGTACGCAGCATCCCTATGCGCAGCTGGACTGGAGTAGCGTCCCGGCGTTTTCCAAGCTGGGGCTCGACCCAAGCGAGCTGATGCAGGAAGACGAGGACCTGTCCGCAGCCATGGATGCGGCAATGACCATGCTGCAGTAAATCTCTTCACCGCGCCGTTCGCCTGAAAGCGAGGAACCGTCCCCTAGGCACCTAGTCACAAAAAGGGACGGCAATTTCGCCGCATCGCGCCTTGTGCCCCGCCTGCCGGCGGGCATGAGCCAGGTGAAGTAGGAGAACGGCAATGAACAAAACAACCAAGACAATCTTCTCAGGCGCTTTCGCCTTGCTCGTCGGGCTGGCAGCCAACATGGCTCTGGCTGCGGGAGGCGACAACTTCGTCGATGAAGCCTCTGCCAAAGGCATCGCGGAAATCGAGACAGCCAAGATGGCGCTGGAAAAAGGCACATCGGAGGATGTGAAGCAGTTTGCCCAGAAGATGATCGACGACCACACCAAAGCCAATCAGCAGCTCGCACAGCTGGCGCAGCAGAAAGATCTCGAAATGTCGGACGAGGCCACGCTCATGGACAAGGCCAAGGCCATGATCCTGAAACTGCGCGACGGCGAGAATTTCGAAAAGGCCTACGCCAACAACCAGGTCGTCGCCCACGAGCAAACCATCGAGCTGTATCGGGACTACGTAGAGAGCGGCGAGAACGCCGATCTGAAACAGTTCGCTCAGCAGACGCTGCCCAAACTGGAAGAACACCTGACGCACGCCAAGGAGCTGCAGGCCAAGCACGGCGAGCGCAACTGACCCGTCAGACCCGGTGCCCGCCGTGCAGGCATCGGGTCACACCTGCGCCGGAAGCTGCCAATCGATAGGCTGCATGCCCTGCTGCCGAAGGAACTGATTGGCGCGACTGAAGTGACCGTTGCCGATGAAGCCGCGGTGCGCCGATAGCGGCGACGGATGCACGGATTTCAACATCAGATGCCGAGTCGCATCGATCAGCTTTGCCTTCGACTGAGCGTGCGCTCCCCAGAGCATGAACACCAGGTGCGGGCGCCGTTCGCCGACTACCTCGATGATGCGATCAGTGAACTGCTGCCACCCCGCCTTGGCATGCGACCCCGCCAAACCCCGCTCCACCGTGAGCGAGGTGTTGAGCATCAGCACACCCTGTTCTGCCCAGCGCTGCAGGTAGCCATGCTGCGGAATATCCAGATTCAGGTCGCGCTTGAGTTCCTTGAAGATGTTCTGCAGTGACGGCGGCGGCGCCACTCCCGGCTGCACGGAAAAGCACAGGCCATGCGCCTGCCCCGGCCCGTGATAGGGATCCTGACCCAGGATGACCACCTTGACCTGCTCGAGCGGCGTCGAATTGAGCGCGTTGAAGATCATCGGCCCCGGTGGATAGATCGTCTTGCCAGCAGCCTTCTCGCGCCTTAGAAAGGCACCGAGTTCGACCATGTAGGGCTTGTCGAACTCCTCGCGCAGCGCATCCTTCCAGCCTGCCTCGAGCCTGATGCGATCGTCTTGAGTCATGGTCGATTTCCGGTTGGCCAAGCCGCCGAACCCTAAGAAAGCTCGGTGGGGTTGTCAACGACAAAACCGCTCAATCGTTGCGTTGCCGCAATATCAGCCCCCCTCCTTTAGTCATAATCGCGCCTGGCTCACGTACTGACGCAGGCATGGCTTTCGAGCCTCACATAAAGAGTGACGCAAGCCCCAGCCGCAAGGTAAAAAAGCCCACTGCCAATAAACCAATAACAAAAGCGATAACAAGGAACATGCTATGAACCGGATTACCCTTCTGGCACTAGGGCTGGGGTTCTGTCTTGCGGCTCAGGCAGCCGACCCCATCACGCTTGGTCTCAACTATCCCCGTACCGGAAGCTACAAGGAAGAAGGCCTGGCGCAGATGCGCGGTGCGCTGCTGGCCATCGACGAGATCAACCAGGCCGGCGGCGTGTTGGGTCGCCCGCTGCAGTTGATCAGCCGAAACACTGCCTCGCGCCCGGACAAGGCCATCGCCAACGTCGACAAGATGGCTGATGAAGGCGTTGCGATGCTGTTCGGGGGCGTATCCAGCGCGGTGGCGATTGCCGCCAGCAAGCGCGCCAAGGAGCGGGGCCTTCTCTATTTCGGCACGCTGACCTACTCCAACGACACCACCGGCAAGGATGGGCACCGCTACATGTTCCGCGAGTGCAACAACGCCTGGATGAGTGCACGGGTGCTGGGGCAATACCTGAACGAGAACATGCCGGGCAAGACCTACTTCTACATCACCTCCGACTACACCTGGGGCCACACCAGCGAGAGCTCGCTGCGCCAGGCCACCGGCACCGTCGACACCAGCAAGCACCAGGGTGTGCGTACCGCCTTCCCAGGCGCACGCCTGTCCGACTACCGCGCCGCGCTCGAGAAGGCTGCCAACAGCGGCGCCGAGGTTCTGGTGCTGGTACTGTTCGGCGAGGACATGGTGCGCGCCATGCGCATCGCCGACGAACTCGGCCTGAACAAGAAGATGCAGATTGCCGTCCCCAACCTGACCTTGTCCATGGTCGAACTGGCCGGCCCGGACATCATGCGCGGCGTGCTCGGCACCGAGCCCTGGACCTGGCGAGTGCCCGAGCTGGAAGGCTCCGAGCGCGGCAAGGCCTTCGTGCGCAACTTCGGCGAGCGCTACCAGACGCACCCCTCCAGCTCGGCCGCATCGGCCTACAGCATCGTCTACCAGTGGGCGGATGCGGTCAGCCGCGCCAAGACCATCGCCAGCGAGCCGGTCATCGCAGCCCTGGAAAACCACAGCTACAGCCTGCTCAAGGGCCAACAGCAGTGGCGAGCGTTCGATCATCAGAACGTCCAGACGGTCTACGCCGTGCGCGTGAAGCCCCGTGAGGAAGTACTCAAGGATCGCTTCAAGCAGGACTACTTCGAGATCGTCCATCGCCTGTCCGGCGAACAGGCGGCGCCTACGCTGGCCGAATGGCAGGAAGAGCGCCGCGCGGCCGGCCAGCCAGCTAGGCTACAGTGAGAGAACCACGGTGCGCACTGGCCCCGCCCAGGCGCACCGTGCCGGTTTCGTGACCGCCCGGAACGCTGCAACCTCGCTGCACTGAAGGACTCTGAAGAGGTGCGACGTACTCCGTCGCCTGTCAGCGGAGCCCAGAACCGCCACGAGGATTCGACCATGAGCACTGCCGTAGAGCCCTACCAGGCTGGCGTCTTCGACCTGACCCACAAGCTGACCGTGGAAAAGCACGGCCACACCGCGCTCATCACCATCAACCATCCGCCCGCCAATACCTGGGACCGCGAGTCGCTGATCGGGCTCAAGCAGGTCATCGACCATCTCAACCATGATGACGACATCTACGCACTGGTGATCTGCGGCCAGGGTGAGAAGTTCTTCAGCGCGGGGGCGGATCTCAAACTGTTTGCCGACGGGGATCGCAACCGGGCCCGCGAAATGGCCCGGCGCTTCGGCGAGGCATTCGAAGCGCTACGCGACTTCCGCGGCGTGTCGATTGCCGCGATCAACGGTTTCGCCCTGGGTGGAGGCCTGGAATGCGCGCTGGCTTGCGACCTGCGGATTGCCGAACAGCAAGCGCAGATGGGCCTTCCGGAAGCCTCGGTCGGACTGCTGCCCTGTGCCGGTGGCACCCAGGCATTGGCCTGGCTGGTGGGCGAAGGCTGGGCCAAACGCATGATTCTCTGCGGCGAGCGCATCACTGCGGACACCGCACTGCGCATCGGTCTGGTGGAACAGGTGGTGGAGCAAAGGCAGTCATGCGGCCACGCCCTGCTGCTCGCCTCCCGTGTCGCTCGGCAGAGCCCGGTGGCCGTACGCGCGATCAAGCCCCTGATCAATGGCGCACGCCAACGCATCCCGGACACCTTCGCCGCCGCCGAGCGGGAAGCCTTCGTCGAGCTGTTCGAAGCCGAGGACACGCTTGAGGGCGTCAATGCCTTCCTGGAAAAGCGCGACCCACGCTGGCGCAACCGATAATCCACGGCAACCCCGCAGGCGACGAGGATCCCCATGAAGGTCACGTTCGAAGATCGCCCGGCGCTGCACGGAACGCGGATCGCCATCGCCACTCTGGACGCCCCACGGCAACTCAACGCGCTGAGTCTGCCGATGATCGAAGCCCTGCTCGACCAGTTCCATCGCTGGGCAACCGACCCCGCCGTGGTCTGTGTACTGCTGCGTGGCAACGGCCCGAAAGCGTTCTGCGCCGGTGGCGATGTGCGCAAGCTGGCGGAGGCATGCCGATCCGAGCCCGGCACGATACCGTCGCTCGCCGAACGCTTCTTCGCCGACGAGTACCGTCTGATCCATCGAATGCATGACTACCCCAAGCCGCTGATCTGTTGGGGCCATGGCTATGTCATGGGCGGCGGCATGGGCCTGCTACAGGCCGGCACCTTTCGCATCGTCACACCGGACTGCCGCCTGGCGATGCCGGAGGTTTCCATCGGCCTGCACACGGATGTCGGCGCCAGCTGGTTCCTGCCACGCCTGCCCGGCCGGCTGGGCCTGTTTGTCGCCCTCACCGGTACACAGATCAACGCGCGCGATGCGCTGGACCTTGACCTCGCCGATCGCTGTCTGCGCGAAGATCAGCAGACCGAGCTGCTGGACGGCCTGGTGCAGATCAATTGGCAAGAGCAGGCCGACAGCCAGCTGCACAGCCTGCTGCGAGCACTCGGCCGACAGGCCGCCGAGCGGCTGCCGGATGCCCGGTTGCTGCCACGGCGCACACGGATCGACGAGCTGCTGGACGTGGCTGAACTACCCCATGCGTGGCAGGCATTGACCGCCCTCCAGAGCGACCCCGACGAGCTGCTCGCCGAATCCGCCCATGCTCTCAGCACGGGCTGCCCCCTTAGCGCTCATATTGTCTGGCAGCAACAGCGGCGTGCCCGGAAACTGTCGCTGAGCCAGGCGCTGCAAATGGAATATGCACTCAGCCTCAACTGCTGCCGTCACCCCGAGTTCGCCGAAGGCGTTCGGGCGCGCCTGATCGACAAGGACCGGCAACCGCACTGGCGCTGGCCAGACGTCCACCAGGTGCCGCAGGCAGTGGTCGACGCCCACTTCGAGCCAACATGGAGCGGTGCGCACCCGCTCCTGGATCTGCCCTGAAGCACACTCAGCGCCGATACTGCTGGTAGCGCCCGTCCCGCTCGTAGTGCGGCCGCAGCCGATAGTCGCGGCCATCACGAATAACGTGTGGCCGCTGATGGCGATGCTCCTGACGCCAGTGGTCGCGGCGCTCGAAGCCGCGATGACGGTCGTAATACTGCGGTGGCAGCTGGCTCTGATAGCGCGGCGGCAGGTTGCGCGGGTACTGCGGATAGTGCGAATAGGGGCTGCGCGGATCGTACTGATGCGGACGGCTTTCGTGCCGATAGCCACGGCTGTACCCCTGGCCGTAGCCCGCACTGTAACCCTGGTTGTAATAGCGGGGACTTTCGGCCTGGAACACCCAGACGCCGCCTCGCCGATCCGCCTGTGCCTGCAGGCTCGTCCCAAGGCCGAGGCACAGCAGGACCAACAACGATCGAATGCTCATGAGAACACCTCCGATGGTGTCGCGGGCTTCAGCTCATCAGACCACAACCAGCGGCCAGCTGCTGAAACGGCGGACAACCGGCAGTCATGTCCTGCCCTTGGACTGCTCCGGATGTCGCCGGATCAGCGCGACCGGCTGCCGCAGCTTGTATGCCCGCCGCCGCTTCCCGATAATAGCGGCCCTTTAGCCCCACGGCTCTCGCAGAGCGCGACGGAACGGGAACAGACCCTAGATGACCGAACTCGCCCTGATCATGGTTAGCGCCATTCTGGTCAACAATTTCGTGCTGGTGCAGTTCCTCGGTCTGTGCCCGTTCATGGGCGTGTCGAAGAAGATCGAGACGGCCATCGGCCTGTCGCTGGCGACCACCTTCGTGTTGACCTTGGCAGCGATGTGCAGCTATCTCGTTCAGCAGTACGTGCTCAAGCCGCTGGACCTGGAATTCCTGCGCACCATCAGCTTCATTCTGGTGATTGCCGTAACCGTCCAGTTCACCGAAATGGTGGTAAACAAGACCAGTCCGCTGCTCTATCGCGTGCTCGGCATCTTCCTGCCGCTGATCACCACCAACTGCATCGTCCTAGGCGTGGCCCTGCTCAACGCCAACAAGGCCGAGTTCACCTTCCTGACCGCCACCGTGAACGGCTTCGCCGCGGGGCTGGGCTTTTCCCTGGTGCTGGTGCTGTTCGCCGCCATGCGTGAGCGCATCGCCATTGCCGATGTGCCCAGATCGTTCCAGGGCGCGGCGATCGGCATGATCACCGCCGGCCTCATGTCGCTGGCCTTCATGGGCTTCACCGGACTGATCAAGCTATGAGTGCGGTTCTCATCGCAGTGCTTGCACTGCTCGCCCTGTGCCTGCTTGGCGGTGCCATCCTCGGTTTCGCCGCCGTGCGCTTTCGCGTCGAGGGCGACCCCATCGCCGAGCAGATCAATGCCTTGCTGCCGCAGACCCAGTGCGGCCAGTGCGGCTACCCGGGCTGCAAGCCCTACGCCGAGGCCATCGCCGGCGGCGACAAGATCAACAAGTGCCCGCCGGGCGGCGAAGCGACCATCCAGGCGCTGGCCGACCTGCTCGATGTCGAGCCGGAACCGCTGGATGCCGAAGGCGGCGAGAAACCGCAGATGGTCGCCTATATCCGCGAAGCCGAATGCATCGGTTGCACCAAGTGCATCCAGGCCTGCCCAGTGGACGCCATCGTCGGCGCGGCACGGCAGATGCACACCGTCATCATCTCCGAGTGCACCGGCTGCGACCTCTGCGTCGAGCCCTGCCCGGTGGATTGCATCGACATGATCGAGGTCGGCAGCAACCTGCAGAGCTGGAAGTGGAACCGGCCGCTGCCGCCCGGCCAGCTGATCGCGACTGACCGGGAGCAGGCGGCATGACCTCACTAAAGGTATGGGACATCCACGGCGGCATCCATCCGCCGGAGCACAAGGAGCTGTCCAACCGCACCCCGATCCAGCCGGCGCCACTGCCCAAGCGCCTGATTCTGCCGCTGGCGCAGCACCTTGGCGCGCCCGCCGAACCCTGTGTGACGCTCGGCGAGCACGTGCTCAAGGGCCAGCAGATCGCCGTCGCCAGCGGCTTCGTCAGCGCCGCGCTCCATGCGCCGACATCCGGCGTGGTCAGCTTCATCGGCCCGCAGCCCTACCCACACGTTTCAGGCATGCTCGCCAATGCGATCGTCATCGATAGCGATGGCGAGGACCGCTGGATCGAGCTCGAGCCCCACCTCGATTATCGTGCGCTGGAGCGTCCGGCGCTGCTCGAGCTGATTCGTCAGGCTGGTATCAGCGGCCTCGGCGGTGCAGGCTTTCCGACGGCAGTCAAGCTGACCCCGCCACCGACACAGCGCATCCGCACGCTGATCATCAACGGTACCGAGTGCGAGCCGTACATCACCGCCGACGATCTGCTGATGCGCGAGAAAGCCGCCGAACTGGTGGCGGGTATCGAAATCCTCGCGCACCTGGTCCAACCGCAGGACGTGCTGATCGGCATCGAGGACAACAAACCCGAGGCCATCGCCGCGGTGCGCGCCGCCATCGGGGAGCGCCCCTTCGTGCTCAAGGTCTTTCCGACCAAGTACCCCTCCGGCGGCGAGAAGCAGCTGATCCAGATCCTCACGGGTGAAGAGGTGCCCAGCGGTGGCCTGCCGGCGGACATCGGCATGCTCTGCCAGAACGTCGGCACCTGCGTTGCCATCCATGACGCGGTGCTGCTCGGCAAGCCGCTGATCTCGCGAATCACCACCCTCACTGGCGAAGCATTGGCACGCCCGATGAACGTCGAGGCGCTGATCGGTACACCGGCCGGAGAACTGCTGGCGTTCGCCGGACTCGAGCAGAACAGGCTCAACCGTCTGATCATGGGGGGGCCGATGATGGGCTTTACCCTGCCGTCCCTCGACGTGCCGGTGATCAAGACCACCAACTGCCTGCTCGCCAGCACGCTCGAAGAGCTGCCTCCTCCGCCACCAGCGCTGCCCTGCATCCGCTGCGGCGAGTGCGCCGAGGCCTGTCCGGTGAGCCTGCTGCCGCAGCAGTTGCATTTCTTTGCACTGGGCCAGGAGCATGAGCAGCTCAAGGCCCACCATCTGTTCGACTGCATCGAGTGTGGTGCCTGCGCCTACGTCTGCCCGTCGAGCATCCCGCTGGTGCAGTACTACCGCGCCGCCAAGGCCGAGATCCGCGAGCTGGAGCAGAAGCAGCAGAAGGCCGAGCATTCCAAGCAGCGCTTCGAACTGCGCCAGGAGCGCCTGCGCCGTGCCGAGGAACAGAAGGAAGCCGAGCGCAAGGCCCGCGCCGAGCGCGCCGCACGCGCCAAGGCGGCGCAGGGCGAAAGCGCGCAGGTGGTCTCTGATACCACCGCTGCGACCCCGAGCGCAGCGCCCAAGTCGGGGCTCTCGGAGACCCAGAAGAAACTGAAGATCGAAGCCAGCATGGCTCAGGTCGCACTGAAGAAGGCCGAAAAGCAGCTCGCCGCACACGACACGCCCGAACTGCAAGCCCAGGTCGCCGATCTGCGCAAAGCCGCCGAAGCGGCGCAGCAGGCACTCGATGCCGTCATGCAGGAGAATGCCAGCGCAGCACCTACCGTCAGCCCAGCGGACGATGAGGCGCTGAAGAAGGCCAAGATCGAAGCCGCCATGCTCAAGGCGCAGATCCGCAAGCTGGAAAAGTTCGAAGCGCCGGACGACGACCAGCAGGCCGAGCTCGCTCGTCTGCGTCAGCAGCTGCACGAAGCCGAACAGACCTTGGCAGCCGCGCAGAGCGCCGCGCCCGCTCCTGCCGCTAAACCAGCGGATGACGAGGCGCTGAAAAAGGCCAAGATCGAAGCCGCCATGCTCAAGGCGCAGATCCGCAAGCTGGAAAAGCTCGAAGCACCGGACGAGGACCAGCAGGCCGAGCTCGCTCGTCTGCGTCAGCAGCTGCACGAAGCCGAACAGACCTTGGCAGCCGCGCAGAGCGCCGCGCCCGCTCCCGCCGCTAAACCAGCGAATGACGAGGCGCTGAAAAAGGCCAAGATCGAAGCCGCCATGCTCAAGGCGCAGATCCGCAAGCTGGAAAAGCTCGAAGCGCCGGACGACGACCAGCAGGCCGAGCTCGCTCGTTTGCGTCAGCAGCTGCACGAAGCCGAACAGGCCTTGGCGGCCGCGCAGAGCGCCGCGCCCGCTCCCGCCGCCAAGCCAGCGGATGACGAGGCGCTGAAAAAGGCCAAGATCGAAGCCGCCATGCTCAAGGCGCAGATCCGCAAGCTGGAAAAGCTCGAAGCGCCGGACGACGACCAGCAGGCCGAGCTCGCTCGTCTGCGTCAGCAGCTGCACGAAGCCGAACAGGCCTTGGCGGCCGCGCAGAGCGCCGCGCCCGCTCCCGCCGCCAAGCCAGCGGATGACGAGGCGCTGAAAAAGGCCAAGATCGAATTGGCGATGAAGCGCGCCGAATTGAAGAAGGCCGAGAAGGCCGGCGCGCAAGAGGCGGAACTCAGCCGCCTGCGCGACGCGCTGCAGGCGGCCGAACAAGCCCTGCATGCGGCCGAAGACGCATCGCACAAGCCCGCTCCGGAATTGGTGCGTACCAGCAAGCCCGGTATCGATGAGCGCCAGCGTGAACTGAAGACCGAGGTTGCCTTCGCCCGCGCCGATCTGCGCAAGCTGGAGCGAGATGAACAGACCGAGCCTACGACACTGGAAGCCGCTCGCCTGCGACTCAGCGAAGCCGAACGGCAGCTGGCGGACTATCAGCAATCGTGAGAAATGACCGCTGCACCGGTGTGCTGGTGTAGTCGCTCGACAAGTCAGAGAGATTCGAGGAAGTGGCCCAGGCCACGCCCCAAGACAACGCCTTCACCGGAGAGCCAATGGCCCTGCCCCGCATCACCTCGCCCCACGCCAAGGGCGCCAACCGTACCCAGCGAGTCATGCTGCTGGTGCTCGCGGCCACCCTGCCCGGCGTGGTCGTGCTGACCTGGCTCTACGGCGCCGGCACGCTGATCAACCTCGCCTGGGCATCGCTCGCCGCACTTGCCTTCGAAGCGGCGATTCTCCACCTGCGGCAGCGGCCGGTGGGCTTCTTTCTGCGCGACGGCAGCGTGCTGGTCACCGCGGTGTTGTTGGCCTTGGCGCTGCCGCCCTATTCGCCCTGGTGGCTGACGCTGATCGCCACCGGCTGCGCTGTGGTGTTCGGCAAGCAGCTGTATGGCGGCCTGGGCCAGAACCCCTTCAACCCGGCGATGATCGGGTACGTGGTGGTACTTATCTCCTTCCCGGTGGAGATGACCACCTGGCCGGTGCCGCACAGTGTCGGGCTGAGCGCCGGTCTGCAGCATATCCTCGGTATCGCTTCGCTTCCCGACGGCTGGACCCAAGCCACCGCCCTGGATGTGCTCAAGGTGAACAAGAGCCTGACCATCGACGAACTCTGGCGCAACCCGGCCTTCGGCCACTTCGGCGGCATCGGCTCGGAAGTGGTGAACCTGGCGTTTCTCGCTGGCGGCCTGTTCCTGCTGCATAAGCGGCTGTTCAGCTGGCACGCGCCAGTCGGCATGCTCGGCGCGCTGATGCTGATGAGCCTGGTGTTCTGGAACGGCTCGGGTTCGGATAGCAACGGTTCGCCGCTGTTCCATCTGCTCAGCGGCGCCACCATGCTCGGCGCTTTCTTCATTGTCACCGACCCCGTCAGCAGCGCCACCAGCCCACGTGGACGCCTGATCTTCGGTGCTGGTGTCGGTGTGCTGGTATACGTCATCCGCGCCTGGGGCGGCTATCCGGACGGTGTCGCCTTTGGCGTGCTGTTGATGAACCTTGCCGCTCCCACCATCGATTACTACACCCGCCCGCGCACCTACGGCCATCGCAAGGCCGAGCGCGGCTTCAAGCTGGGCGAATGACATGATAGTTCCGGAAATCAGCCGTTCGATGCTGAAGAACGCCACGGTGCTGGGCTTGTTCGCCATCGTCACCGTGGGCGCGGTGACTCTGCTGCAACAGGGCACTGCCGAGCGCATCCAGGCCGCTGAACGCGCCGCCCAGGTACGTGCGCTGGGCGAGATCCTCCCGACTGGCAGCTATGACAACCATCTGCTCGATGACAGCGTGCTGGTTCAGGATCGCCTGCTTGGCAACCGAAGCCCATTGCCCGCCTATATCGCCATCAAGGATGGGCGCCCCTCCGCAGTGATCCTCCAGGCCATCGCTCCGGACGGCTACAGCGGCGCCATTCATCTGCTGGTGGGCATCCATGCCGACGGCCGGGTGGCTGGCGTGCGAGTCATCGGCCACCGGGAAACACCCGGGCTGGGCGACAAGATCGAGCTCGCAAAGAGCCCCTGGATTCGAAGTTTCGACGGCAAGTCGCTAACGAACCCGGCGGCCGATGGCTGGGCGGTGAAGAAGGATCGCGGTGAGTTCGACCAGTTCGCGGGCGCCACCATCACACCACGCGCGGTGGTCGGCGCAGTGCATCGTGCCTTGCAGTACTTCGATGCACACAAGGCCGAACTACTGGCAGCCGAAGGCGCGACGGCCGACGCGACCGGGAACGCCCTGGAAGGTCGCAGCGAACCAGACGAAGCCACCGTGCATTCGCGGGCCGGCAGCGCCGCCACGCGCGACGAATTACGCACCACCGAGCCGGCCGCCAAGCCGCAAAGGGATCAGCCATGAGCACACCCAGCTACCGCGAACTGACCGTCAACGGCCTGTGGAAGAACAATCCGGCGCTGGTGCAGCTGCTCGGTCTCTGCCCGCTGCTCGGCGTCAGCAACTCGGCGGTCAACGCCCTCGGCCTTGGCCTGGCGACCATGCTGGTACTGACCTGTTCGAATATCGGTGTCTCGCTGGTGCGAGGCGTGGTCAACACCGCGGTGCGCCTGCCGGCGTTCGTGATGATCATCGCCGCGCTGACCACCTGCATCGAGCTGCTGATGCAGGCCTTCACCTACGAGCTGTACCAGATCCTCGGCATCTTCATCCCGCTGATCACCACCAACTGCGTGATCCTCGGCCGGGCCGACGGCTTCGCTGCGAAGCACAATCCGCTGATCGCCGGCTTCGACGGCCTGGTGATGGGTATCGGCTTCTGTCTGGTGCTGGTGGTGCTGGGCGGTCTGCGCGAGCTGTTCGGCACCGGCGCGCTGTTCGCCAACATGCACCTGCTGTTCGGGCCGGTCGCCAGTGACTGGCAGATCACCCTGTTCAGCGACTACAAGGGCTTTCTGCTGGCCATCCTGCCGCCTGGCGCCTTCATTGTGCTCGGCCTGCTGATCGCCCTGAAGAACCGTATCGACCAGCACCTCGCCGAACGCGCCAGCGCCGCGCAGCCAGTCGCGCCTGCGGCCAGCCGCCGAGTGCGGGTGACCGGTGTGATCGAGTGAGTGCACCGCGATGAATGCCGAGAAACGCCGGGAAATCTTTCGCCGCTTTCATGAGGATAATCCGGAGCCGAAGACCGAGCTGGCCTACAGCACACCCTTCGAACTGCTGATCGCGGTGATCCTCTCGGCTCAGGCCACCGACGTCGGCGTGAACAAGGCCACCGCCAAGCTGTTCCCGGTGGCCAATACCCCGGAAGCCATCTATGCCCTCGGCTACGACGGCCTGTGCGAGTACATCCGCACCATCGGCCTGTACCCGAGCAAGGCGAAGAATGTCATCGAAACCTGCCGCATCCTGATCGAGCAGCATGGCAGCCAGGTGCCGGACAACCGCGAGGCGTTGGAAGCGCTGCCAGGGGTGGGTCGCAAGACCGCCAACGTGGTACTGAACACCGCCTTCCGCCAGTTCACCATGGCGGTGGATACGCATATCTTCCGGGTCAGCAACCGCACCGGCATCGCGCCCGGCAAGAACGTGCTGGAGGTCGAGCGCAAGTTGATCCGCTTCGTGCCAAAGGAATATCTGCTGGACGCGCATCACTGGCTGATTCTGCATGGTCGCTATGTCTGCAAGGCGCGCAAACCACAGTGTGGCAGCTGCAGGATCGAAGACCTCTGCGAGTACAAGCACAAGACATCTGACGATTGAGCGGATAGCAGAAAAGCTCGCCCCATGATTGAAAAAAACTTTTTTACCGGCCCCGAATTTGCCGCTATAAGGTGCGCCAAGAGCGCCCCGTAGCCTTGGAGTGAACAAGTGGCCGAGAAAGAAGATATCCAGATCGAAGACGATTTCATCGCCGAAGATGACGACGAGAGCAGCGACGCCCCTGTCGAGGTGGCCAAGACCAATCTGACCAAGCGCCGGATCATCGACAACCTGCTCGAGGAACGACGTCTGCAGAAAGAGTTGAACGACTTCGACTTCGATCTGTAAAAAGAAAAAGCCCCGAAAGGGGCTTTTTCATGCTTGCCGCTCAGTCGGCCCGAGTCGGCGATAGAAGCTCGATCTTGTAGCCGTCCGGGTCCTCGACGAAGGCCAGGATGCTGGAGCCATGCTTCATCGGCCCAGGCTCACGGGTGATCTTGCCACCACGTGCGCGGATGTCTTCGCAGGCCTTGTAGACATCTTCGACTTCCAGGGCGATATGCCCGTAGCCGTCGCCCAGCTCGTACTTTTCCACGCCCCAGTTGTGAGTCAGCTCGATCACGCTGTTGTGCGCCTCGTCGCCGTAACCGACGAAGGCCAGGGTGAATTTGCCTTCCGGATAATCCTTGCGGCGCAGCAGGGTCATGCCCAGCACTTCGGTGTAGAAGGCGATGGACTTCTCCATATCGCCGACACGCAGCATGGTATGCAGCAGTCTCATGATTCAGGTCTCCTCGTTCGGCAGCGCTTGTGGCAGTGCAGAAAGTACAACCCCGGCACATGGCCGGGGTCGGTTGGCTCAGGCGCGTCAGCTTATCAGAACTGGGTGCGGCCCTTGCCCGCGGCGATGCGCATGCGCAACGCATTGAGCTTGATGAAGCCGCCAGCGTCGGCCTGATTGTAGGCGCCGCCGTCTTCCTCGAAGGTCGCGATATTGGCATCGAACAGCGAATCGTCCGACTTGCGGCCGACCACGATGACGTTGCCCTTGTACAGCTTCAGGCGCACCACACCGTTCACGTTGACCTGGGAGGCGTCGATCATCTGCTGGAGCATGCTGCGCTCGGGGCTCCACCAGTAGCCGTTGTAGATCAGGCTGGCGTACTTGGGCATCAGCTCGTCCTTCAGGTGCGCCACTTCGCGGTCGAGGGTGATCGACTCGATGGCGCGGTGGGCCTTGAGCATGATGGTGCCGCCAGGGGTCTCGTAGCAGCCACGGGACTTCATGCCGACATAGCGGTTCTCGACGATGTCGAGGCGGCCGATACCGTTCTCGCCACCGATACGGTTCAGCTCGGCCAGGACCTGAGCCGGCGTCATGTCCTTGCCGTCGATGGCGACGATGTCACCCTTGCGGTAGGTCAGCTCGATGTAGGTCGGGGTGTCCGGCGCGGCTTCCGGGGACTTGGTCCAGCGCCACATGTCCTCTTCGTGCTCGGTCCAGGTGTCTTCCAGCACGCCACCCTCATAGGAGATGTGCAGCAGGTTGGCGTCCATGGAGTACGGCGACTTCTTCTTGCCGTGGCGCTCGATCGGGATGGCGTGCTTCTCGGCGTAGTCCATCAGCTTCTCGCGGGACAGCAGGTCCCACTCGCGCCACGGAGCGATTACCTTTACGCCGGGCTTGAGTGCATAGGCGCCCAGCTCGAAACGCACCTGGTCGTTGCCCTTGCCGGTGGCGCCGTGGGAGATGGCGTCGGCGCCGGTCTCGTTGGCGATCTCGATCAGTCGCTTGGCGATCAACGGACGGGCGATGGAGGTACCCAGCAGATACTCGCCTTCATAGACGGTGTTGGCACGGAACATCGGGAAGACGAAATCGCGGACGAACTCTTCGCGCAGGTCATCGATGTAGATTTCCTTGACGCCCAGGGCTTGAGCCTTGGCGCGGGCCGGCTCGACCTCCTCGCCCTGGCCGAGGTCGGCGGTGAAGGTCACCACTTCGCAATTGTAGGTGTCTTGCAGCCACTTGAGAATCACCGAGGTGTCCAGGCCACCGGAATAGGCCAGAACTACCTTCTTAACGTCCGCCATGCCATCAGCTCCACGGGTTATACGGAAAACCTGCGATTCTACCGGTCACGGGGCTGCTTTTACAGGGGCGCGGCGGTCGCGCGGTCAGGAAGATGGCGCCGCTGTTTCGGTCGAGTTCGCCGCGGCCGCTGCCTCGCGCTCCAGACGCAGGGTGACTCGCCGGTTCTTCGCCCGGTTGGCTTCGCTGCTGTTGGCCACCAGCGGATAGCGCTCGCCATGGAAGCGCACGGTGATCTGCTGCTCCGGCACGCCATTGGCGATCAGGTACTCCTGCACCGCCAGCGCCCGGCGTCTCGACAGATCACGATTGACCAGCCGATTGCCGCTGTTGTCGGAATGGCCATCGAGCTGGATGCGATTCACGCTGGGATCGGCACGCAGGTACTGCAGGATGATGTCCAGCTTGGCACGCCCCAGCGCATCGAGCGCTACGTCGCTGCTGGGGAAGCCGATCTGCGATTGGCGCACCTGATCGAAGTTGACCGGCAGCAATTTCGCCGTGCAGGCGCGGTAGTCTTCGTAGGCCTTGGCGAAACGCGCCGGCAGCAGGCGGATCTCCAGCGCATCGCCGCCATGCAGCGTGCGATGGCGCACCACCGGGCTACGACCTTCGAGCAACCCGCTGAGCAGCCGTCCGGCCTGCGCCTGGGTGCTGTTGAACGGGATATCGCCACCACCCACCGACACAACCCCCAGATTGATATCGCTGCGTGAAGGCTGCCACGGCGCGGCAGCGGCCAGCAGCGTCGCCGAACCGGTACTCAGCCAGCGTTCCGGGGAATGCAGGCGGAAAATTGCCTGCTCGCCGGCCCGACGCACGAACTGGCCGCTGCCAAAACCGGCGATGGGCTGGATCAGCCGACACTCGAACTGATCGCCCTCCACCTGCCACTGCACCCGCTCCAGCCGAGTCTGGAATGTCAGGGCGTTGGCCGGTGAAGCGAGCAGGCACAACAGTACGAGGGGGCGCAGGCGCACGGTGGGCTCCGGGAGGATGCTGGTTCCATCTAGGTATCGGTGCCCGGTCAGCAAACTTGAGCGTTGGGTGGCGAGGGTCGACCGCCGCAGACGAAGGCAAGGTGCCCCGCCCGGGCTTTTCCGGTAGCATTCGCGCACGTTTCACCCGCCTGGAAAGCCCCGCATGTCCGACCGACTCACCCTGCTGCGCCCCGACGACTGGCACATCCACCTGCGCGACGGCGCCGCCCTGCCCCATACCGTCGCAGATGCGGCTCGCCAGTTCGCCCGCGCCATCATCATGCCGAACCTGGTGCCGCCGGTGCGCAACGCCGACGAGGCAGAGGCCTATCGCCAGCGCATTCTCGCGGCCCGCCCCGCGGGTAGTCGCTTCGAACCGCTGATGGTGCTCTACCTCACCGACAGTACAACTCCGGACGACATCCGCCGCGCCAAGGCCAGCGGCTTCGTCCACGCAGCCAAGCTCTACCCGGCAGGCGCCACCACCAACTCGGCCTCCGGCGTCACCGCCATCGACAATATCTTCGGCGTGCTGGAAACCATGGCCGAAGTCGGTCTGCCGCTGCTGGTGCACGGCGAAGTCACCCGCAGCGAGATCGACATTTTCGACCGCGAGAAATACTTCATCGACGAGCAGCTGAGCCGCGTCACCGCTCGCTTCCCGACCCTGAAGGTGGTCTTCGAGCACATCACCACGCGTGATGCCGTGCAGTTCGTGCAGGCGGCCGGAGCCAACGTCGGCGCCACCATCACCGCGCACCATCTGCTCTACAACCGCAACCACATGCTGGTGGGCGGAATCCGCCCGCACCTGTTCTGTCTGCCGGTGCTCAAGCGCAACCTGCACCAGGAAGCCCTGCTGGACGCCGCCACCAGCGGCAGCCCGAAGTTCTTTCTCGGAACCGACTCAGCACCCCATGCGCAGCATGCCAAGGAAGCCGCCTGCGGCTGCGCCGGCTGCTACACCGCCTTCGCGGCCATCGAGCTGTATGCCGAAGCCTTCGAGCAGCGCCAGGCGCTGGACAAGCTGGAACCCTTCGCCAGCCATTTCGGTCCTGATTTCTATGGCCTGCCGCGCAATACGGATGAGATCACGCTGGTGCGCACGGAGTGGAACGTCCCGGCCAGCCTGCCGTTCGGCGAACAGGTCGTGGTCCCGTTGCGCGCTGGCGAACGCCTGCACTGGCGCCTGGAGAGCAATGCATGAGCGAGGAACACTTCGAAGACGAACTCGAGGAGCACCTGCCCGACAAGCCCCGCTCGCCCATGGCGCGGCGCTTCCGCGGCTTCCTGCCGGTGGTGATCGATGTCGAGTGCGGTGGATTCAACTGCGCGACCGATGCACTGTTGGAGATCGCCGCAGTCACCATCGGTATGGACGAACAAGGCCTGCTTTACCCGCAGGACACGCTGTTCTACCGGGTCGAGCCCTTCGCTGGCGCCAATATCGAACCGGCCGCGCTGGAGTTCACCGGCATCAAGCTCGATCACCCGTTGCGCATGGCGGTACCCGAACAGCAGGCGCTGACCGACATCTTCCGCAGCGTGCGCAAGGCGGTGAAGTCCGCCGGCTGCAAGCGTGCCATCCTGGTCGGGCATAACAGCAGCTTCGACCTGGGCTTCCTGAACGCTGCCATTGCCCGCTGCGAGATCAAGCGCAACCCCTTCCACCCCTTCTCCAGCTTCGATACCGCCACCCTCGCCGGCCTCGCCTACGGCCAGACCGTGCTGGCCAAGGCCTGCCAGGCCGCGGGCATCGATTTCGACGGTCGCGAGGCGCATTCGGCCCGCTACGACACCGAGAAGACCGCCGAGCTGTTCTGCGGGATCGTCAATCGCTGGAAGGAAATGGGCGGCTGGGAAGAGTTCGACGACTAGCACCGCCCGATGCCGATGTGCGAGGCGACGTTTGTCGCTCGCCCCACTCCATAACGAAAAAGGCCAGTCACATGACTGGCCTTTTTTACATCACCGTCCCTTAGAGCGGCTTGCCGCGATTGCCGTGCTGGCCGACGAAGGCCTGCACCGCCTTGAGCTCGTTTGGCAACACCGTGCACCGCTCGCTGCGCTCGAACAGGTCGGCAAGGTGCGCCGGCAGCGCCAGCGCCTGACCGATACCGGCCTTCTCCACCGCATCCGGGAATTTCACCGGATGCGCGGTGCCCAGCGTGACCATCGGGATGCTCAGGCTACGACGGCATTCACGAGCGGCGTGCACGCCGATGGCGGTATGCGGATCAAGCACCTCACCGGTCTCCTTGAACACCCGGGCGATGGTCGCGCAAGTCTGCTCGTCGTCCACCGCCAGCGAATCGAAGAGTCGACGCGCTTCGGCCCAGCGATCCTCTTCCACCGAAAGTCTGCCGCTGGCGCGGAAGCCATCCAGCAGATCGGCTACGGCCTTGCCGTTGCGACCGTGCAGGTCGAACAGCAGGCGTTCGAAGTTGGAGGACACCATGATGTCCATGGACGGCGACAGCGAGGGATGCAGCGTGTCCTTGTCGTAGTGATTGCCGGACATGAAACGGTGCAGGATGTCGTTGCGGTTGGTGGCAACGATCAGCTGATTGATCGGCAGCCCCATGTTGCGCGCCAGGTAGCCGGCGAAGATGTCACCGAAATTGCCGGTCGGGACCGAGAAGGCGACCGAACGCGCCGGGCCGCCCAGCTGCAGTGCGGCATGGAAGTAGTAGACGATCTGGGCCATGATCCGCGCCCAGTTGATCGAGTTGACTGCCACCAGGCGGGTGCCCTTGAGGAACCCCTGGTCGGCGAAGCTGGCCTTGACCATCTCCTGGCAGTCATCGAAATTGCCTTCGATGGCGATGTTATGGATGTTGTCGCCGAGGATAGTGGTCATCTGCCGGCGCTGCACTTCCGACACGCGCTGATGCGGGTGCAAGATGAAGATATCGACGTTCTCGCAACGGCGGCAGCCTTCGATGGCTGCCGAACCGGTGTCACCGGAGGTGGCTCCCATGATCACCACGCGCTCGCCACGCTTGGCCAGCACGTAGTCGAGCAGACGGCCGAGCAGCTGCAGGGCGAAATCCTTGAAGGCCAAGGTCGGACCGTGGAACAGCTCGAGTACCCACTCGTTGCCGTTCAGCTGGCGCAGCGGGGCAATGGCGCCATGGGCGAAAACGCCATAGGTCTCTTCCAGGATTTTCTTGAAGTCGGCATCCGGAATGCTGCCGGCAACGAATGGTCGCATGACCCGGAACGCCAGTTCGTGATACGGCAGGCCGGCCCAGGAAGCGATTTCCTCTACGGTGAAGCGCGGCAGGTTCTCCGGCACGTAGAGGCCGCCGTCGCTGGCCAGACCGGCCAGCAGCACATCTTCGAAATTCAGGGCCGGTGCCTGGCCGCGGGTGCTGATGTAGCGCATTTTTCTCAACCTTCGATTTGGGCCTGGACGCCTGAAGCCGCTGGGCCTCCCGGCGCTCGCTCGGCTCCTGTTAATTCAGCTGTTCGACGCGGATGCGTACGACCTTGTCCACGACGTCATCGAGCCGCTCGAGCGCAGCGATGGCGTCGTCAATGCGCTGCTCCACGACCCGATGGGTCACGAGGATCACCGGAACCAGGCCGTCCTGGACCTCGGCTTCCTTCTGCATGATCGACTCGATATTGATGCCGCGCTCGGAAAGGATGGTCGCCACCTGTGCCAGCACGCCCGGATGATCCTTGGCCTGGATACGCAGGTAATAAGCGCTTTCGCAGGCGGTGATCGGCAGGATCGGATGGTCGGACAGCGAGTCCGGCTGGAAGGCCAGGTGCGGCACGCGATTGTTCGGGTCGGTGGTCAGCGCGCGAGTGACATCGACGACGTCAGCAACAACGGCCGAGGCAGTCGGCTCCATGCCGGCTCCGGCACCATAGTAGAGGGTGCTGCCGACGGCATCGCCATTGACCATCACGGCGTTCATCACGCCATTGACATTGGCGATCAGCCGGTCGGCCGGAATCAACGTGGGATGCACGCGCAGCTCGATACCTGCCTCAGTGCGACGAGCGACGCCCAGGTGCTTGATGCGATAGCCCAGGGCCTCGGCGTAGTTCACATCGGCGGTGGTCAGGCGTGCAATGCCCTCGGTATAGGCCTTGTCGAACTGCAGCGGAATGCCGAAGGCGATGGATGCCAGGATGGTGAGTTTGTGGGCAGCGTCGATGCCTTCCACGTCGAACGTCGGATCGGCCTCGGCATAGCCGAGCTCCTGGGCTTCCTTGAGCACGTCCTCGAAGGTGCGGCCCTTCTCTCGCATCTCGGTGAGAATGAAATTGCCGGTGCCGTTGATGATGCCCGCCAGCCAGTTGATGCGGTTGCCGGCAAGGCCTTCGCGAATCGCCTTGATCACCGGGATACCGCCAGCCACCGAAGCCTCGAACGCGACGATGACGCCCTTTTCGCGCGCCTTGGCGAAAATCTCGTTGCCGTGCACAGCGATCAGTGCCTTGTTCGCAGTGACCACATGCTTGCCATTCTCGATGGCCTTGAGCACCAGTTCCTTGGCTACCGTGTAGCCGCCGATCAGCTCGACAACGATGTCGATTTCCGGGTTGTTCACGATATCGAAGATGTCGGCGGTGATAGGGGTCGAACCGGTGTCGCACTTGGAATTAGGGTGACGAGTGGCAATCTGCGCAACCTCGATTCCACGCCCGGCACGGCGGGCAATCTCCTCGGCGTTGCGTTTGAGCACATTGAAGGTACCGCCACCGACGGTTCCCAGCCCACAGATGCCAACTTTCACCGGTTTCAAGCTGAACTCCCCATTCACAGCGAAACGACCGGACCTGCCGATCGACAAAAGAGTCGCACATTACGAAGGGAGCAGCTTTTAGTCAATCAGCCACGGCTAGCGCTACAGCCGTCCAAGCCCCAGTCGCTCATGCCACTGCGCGAGGGATTCGTCCGGGTACTCGGCGAAACAGCGGTCCCCGGGCAGGATATGGGGCTCGACCCAGCCGGCCTTGGAATCGAGCATCAGATGCGTATGCTCCGGCGGAACCGGCAAGTCGCTGTCGATGGCCGAGGCGAACGGATGCACCAGGTCCGGCCAGCTCGGGTCCCACAACCACAGTGCGCTACCACAAAGGCGGCAGAAATGCCGGCGCCCTTCGCTGACGCGCGTTCCGCCGTCCGCATCGGTCAGCCTCGCCCGATAGATGCCGAGATGTTCACGCCCATCGATCTGGAGCGTGCGATAGTCGCCACCCAGATTGATGGCGAAGCCGCCGCCACCTGCCGTCTTGCGGCAGATCGAGCAATAGCAGCGCATGAAAGGATAGGGCTGTGCGGATTCGAGCGTGAACCGCACGGCCTGACAGTGACAGGAACCTTCGAGCTTCATCGCGACCACCTTCGTTCAGTACCGAAGGGTTTGAACGCGGTCAGCTGCTCAGTTCCGCTGCCGATCGTCGGACCGGCGCAACCGGACCGATGGGCTATGATCGATTACTTGGCCGCAGCGAGCGCCACCTCTGCAAGCTGCGCCGCTGGCTGATAGCCAGGGATCATTTGACCGTTGGCGAGAATGATGGCCGGCGTACCCTGCACACCGATCATCTGCCCCAACTGGTATTGTTTGGCGATCGGGGTATCGCAACTGGCTGCCGGCAGTTCTTCACGAGCCTTGGCCTTGTTCATGGCATCCTGACGATCCTTGGCGCACCACACACTGGTCAGGGTATTGGCACCGTGGCTGCCCATCCCCTGGCGCGGGAACGCCACGTAGCGCACCTCCACACCGAGACGGTTGAGCTGAGGCACTTCGCTGTGCAGCTTCTGGCAATAGCCACAATCGGTATCGGTGAACACGGTGATATGGGTTTTCGGCGCTTTGGGTGCGAACACCACCATCTCACTCGCCGGAATGGCGTTGATCTGCTTGGCCACCGATCGGCTCTGCGCCTGCTCGGTCAGGTTGACCGCCTGCCCATCCTTGAACTGGTAGAGATAACCCTGAATGACAAACTGACCGTCAGCACTGGCATACAGCTGCCGCCCGCCTTCCAGCTGAACCTGATACACCCCCGGCATCGGGCTCTCGGCTACCGCCTCGATCGGCATGTCGGGCTGAATTTTCTGCAGCGATTGACGTATTGCCTGATCCGGATCGGCGGCCATTGCAACGGTGCTGACCAGACCAATTGTGGCGGCAGCGAACATACGAATCACGCCCATGGGAACTCCTGGCAGCGACGGTCAAGGAAAGGCGCAAAGCCTACCATAGCCAAGTGCTGCAAACTGCCACAGACCTCTCCACTACGTTGTGCAGCCGATCGTTCGATGCGACTGCTCCGGCGGCATCATGAGCAGCCAATCACCGCTGGCTAGCCTCGTGGATGGTGCGTCGCATGCAGTTCCTGCAGCCGCGCGCGTGCGATGTGCGTGTAGATCTGTGTCGTCGACAGGTCGCTGTGGCCAAGCAGCATTTGCACGGTACGCAAGTCCGCCCCATGGTTTAGCAGGTGCGTTGCGAATGCGTGGCGCAGGGTGTGGGGCGAAATGCCGGTCGCGATACCTGCGACCCGGGCGTGCAGCTTGATACGGTGCCAGAAGGTCTGGCGGGTCATCTGCTCGCCGCGCTGGCTCGGAAAAAGCACGTCACTGGGCCGACCTGCCAGCAGTTGATCTCGAGCATCCCGCTGGTAACGCTGCAGCCAGTGCAGCGCTTCTTCGCCGAGCGGAACCAGACGCTCCTTGTTGCCCTTGCCGAAGGTTCGCAACACGCCCTGGCGCATGCTCACCTGCTCCAGGGTCAGACTGATCAGCTCGGTGACCCGCAAGCCGCAGGCATAGAGCACCTCGAGCATTGCCCGATCCCGCAACCCAAGCGGATCACCCGTATCGGGCGCCGCCAGCAAGGCCTCCACGTCCGCTTCGGACAATGCCTTGGGTAGCGGCCGCCCCAGACGGGGCAAGTCGACACGCAATGTCGGATCGAGCGAAATCTCACCCTCACGCAGCAGGTAGCGGTAGAAGCCGCGCAGCCCGGAAAGAAAGCGCGCCGTGGAACGCGCCTTGTAGCCATTGTTCAGGCGCCAGGCGAGGTGATCGAGAATGACCTCCCGCCCCGCCGCCGCCAACCGAACGCCGCGCTCCTGCAACCAACCGTTGAATGAGGCGAGGTCGTTGCGATAGGCCTCCCGACTGTTATCGGCCAGGCCCTTTTCCAGCCAGAGGGCATCGAGGTAACGGTCTATTACGGGGTCGTCGAGCGTGGGCATGGCGGTACGAATCGGATCGGGCCCGACAGTGTTCCACAGCCGGCCGAGGCGGGCCAGGGCCTCGGCAAGCGCAACCCGGCCTGCGTCGACCGCCTGTAGTCACCGCAGCGCGATGCTTCGAGGCTGCAGAAACGAAAAAAGCAGCCCGAGGGCTGCTTTTTCGATTCGCGGAAAGGAGGTCTTAGACCAGCTTTTCCTTGATGCGGGCGGCCTTGCCGGACAGCGCGCGGAGGTAGTACAGCTTGGCTTTGCGCACGTCACCGCGACGCTTGACGCTGATGCTGTCGACCATCGGGCTGTAGCTCTGGAAGGTACGCTCGACGCCAACGCCGTTGGAGATCTTGCGAACGGTGAAAGCGCTGTTCAGGCCGCGGTTACGCTTGCCGATTACCACGCCCTCGAAGGCCTGCAGACGCTGACGGTCGCCTTCCTTCACCTTCACCTGAACGATGACGGTATCGCCCGGCGCGAACGGCGGGATTTCTTTGGTCATCTGCTCGGCTTCGAGCTGCTGAATGATCTTGTTGGTCATGCTGTGTGCTCCTAAGGTCAACCCGCCGGGTTGCCATCGATACGTTAACTATCGTTCCGCTGACGGATGTATTCCGCCAGCAGCTTTTGTTCTTCTCCAGAAAGCGAGCGGCTATCCAGAAGATCAGCGCGTCGCTCCCAGGTCCGCCCAAGGGACTGCTGCAAGCGCCAACGCCGGATGTGTTCATGATTGCCGCTGAGCAGCACCTCAGGAACACATTTACCCTCATACACCTCAGGACGCGTGTAATGCGGGCAGTCGAGCAGGCCGTCGGTAAACGAATCCTCCTCGGCGGAACCAGCATGCCCCAGGGCGCCCGGAAGCAACCTGGTCACGGCATCGATCAGCACCATTGCCGGCAGCTCGCCGCCGGACAGCACGTAGTCACCGATCGACCATTCCTCATCCACGTGCGCTTCGATGAAGCGCTCGTCGATACCTTCGTAACGACCGGCAATGAGGATCAACGCCTCCTCATTCGCCAGTTCGCGAACGTCGGCCTGTTTCAGCTGACGCCCTTGCGGCGACAGGTAGATAACCTTCGCCTTCCCGCCCGCGGCACGCTTGGCATCAGCCAGCGCCAGCTCGAGCGGCTTGATCTTCATCACCATGCCGGGGCCACCGCCGAACGGGCGGTCATCCACCGTCTGATGACGGTCCTCGGTGTAGCTCCTGGGATTCCAGCAATTCAACTGGAGCAACCCCTGCTTCACCGCACGACTGGTAATCCCATATTCGCTGATGGCTGCGAACATATCCGGGAACAGACTGATGACCTCGACGCGCAAGCCGGCCATGCCGTTCAGAAATCCGCGTCCCAGTCGACCTGCATCTCGCCCGACTCCAGGTCCACTTTCAAGACACAGTGATCCGTATAGGGCAGCAGTCGCTCGCGATCATCCAGACTTCCGGCGCAAGGCTTTACGACCAGAACATCATTGGCTCCGGTCTCGAGCAGGTGATCGACCTGACCGAGCAACTGCCCGGTCTGATTGAGCACCTTCAACCCCTGAAGCTGGTACCAGTAGTATTCGCCGTCATCCAGCGCGGGCAGTTCGCTGCGTGGAACGCAGATCTCGAAGTCGGCGTACGTACGCGCCACCTCGCGATCGGTCAGTCCTTTCAGCGAAGCCACCAGGATCTTGCCCTGGAGGCGCCCTTTGACCAACTCGACCTGCTTGACCTCATCACCTCGCCTCAGCGTCCAGCGACGATAGTCCAGCAGGTTGTCGATTGGATCGGTGAAGGAATAGACCTTCACGTCACCGCGCACGCCATGCACCGAAACGATCTTGCCGATGACGACCAGCTCATCGCTCGGGGCGGACATTGCGCTCATAGGGTTCAGGCAGCGGCCTTGGCAGCTTCCTTCAGCAACTGAGCAACGCGCTCAGACGGCTGTGCGCCCTGGCTCAGCCAGTAAGCAGCGCGCTCCTGATTCACAGAGAGCTTCACTTCCGCACCAGTGGCGATCGGATTGAAGAAACCGATGCGCTCGACGAAGCGACCATCACGCGGATTGCGGCTGTTGGTCACGGTCAGGTGGTAGAAAGGGCGCTTCTTGGAGCCGCCACGGGCGAGACGAATAGTTACCATGTGAACATCGTTCCTGTAGTCGGTGCTAACTTAAGGCACACACTTAAAATGGGCCTAGGCCCGAAAGGCCGCACATTTTAAGGAATGCCGGGGATTTTGCAAACTCTTTTGCTAGAGGCGCGCAGCCGTCCAGCGCGCCGGACACAGGCGCGCGCCCGTCCTGGCGCCAAACCTGTGCAATCGCAGCCGCGGGACTAGAACTTGGGCATCCCGCCACCCGGGAACATGCCGCCCATACCGCGCATCATCTTGGCCATGCCACCCTTGCCGGTGACCTTCTTCATCATCTTCTGCATCTGCTTGTGCTGCTTGATCAACCGTCCGATATCCTGCACCTGGGTGCCTGAGCCCATGGCGATACGCCGCTTGCGCGAGCCGCTGATGATATCGGGGTTGCGTCGCTCGGCTGGCGTCATCGAATTGATGATCGCCTCCATCTGCTTGAACTGCTTTTCCGCCGCGCCTTGCGCGTGCCCCATCTGCGACAGGTTGACGCCACCGATGGAGGGCAGCTTGTCCATCAGGCCGCCAAGACCGCCCATATTCTTCATCTGCTGCAGCTGATCGCGGAAGTCTTCGAGATCGAAGCCCTTGCCCTTCTTCAGCTTCTTGGTGAGCTTCTCGGCCTTTTCACGGTCGAGGGTCTGTTCGGCCTGCTCGATAAGGCTGAGCACATCGCCCATGCCAAGGATACGGGAGGCGATTCGGTCCGGATGGAAGGGCTCCAGCGCATCGCTCTTCTCACCCATGCCGAGGAACTTGATCGGCTTGCCGGTGACATGCCGCACCGAAAGCGCCGCACCACCCCGGGCGTCGCCATCGACCTTGGTCAGCACCACGCCGGTCAGAGGCAGTGCATCGCCGAACGCCCGGGCGGTGTTCGCCGCATCCTGACCGGTCATGGCGTCGACCACGAACAGCGTTTCCGCCGGCTTGATCGCCGCGTGAACAGCCTGAATCTCGGCCATCATCTCGGCGTCGATGGCCAGCCGACCAGCGGTATCGACCAGTACCACGTCAATGAACTTGAGCTTGGCTTCGCGGATCGCGGCCTGAGCGATATCCACCGGTTTCTGGCTGGTGTCGGAGGGGAAGAAGGTCACGCCGACTTCGCCGGCCAGCGTCTCGAGCTGCTTGATCGCCGCTGGACGATAGACGTCGGCAGACACCACCAGCACCGTTTTCTTCTTTCGCTCCTTGAGGAAGCGCGCCAGCTTGCCCACGGTCGTGGTCTTACCCGCACCCTGCAGGCCCGCCATCAGCACCACGGCCGGAGGCGTGACATTGAGCGCCAGATCCTCGTTGGCGGCGCCCATCAGCTCTTCCAGCTCGGCGCGAACGATCTTCACGAACGCCTGGCCCGGGGTCAGACTCTTCGACACCTCGGTACCAACCGCGCGCTCCTTGACCCGATTGACGAAATCCTTCACCACCGGCAGCGCGACGTCGGCCTCGAGCAGCGCCATCCGCACTTCACGAAGGGTGTCCTTGATATTGTCCTCGGTCAGCTTGGCCTTGCCGGTGACATGACGAAGCGTTTGAGAGAGACGATCGGTTAGGTTTTCGAACATGAGCCATTCCACGCTGGATGTGCTGAGGGGCGCGATTATAGAAGGTGCGGACGCGCCGCCGGTACCCCGCACACGTCGCTTTTCTCAGCAGACGCGATCCATGCCGCCGATCCGCCCTGCTAAAGGTGCGGCGACAGCGGCCCCACACGAAGCAGTTCCCACCACGAGCCGCGTAACCTTGCCGCAGCTTTTGTGCCTCGGGCGTTTGTGCCACACTCACGACCTTTCGAGCCCGTTAGCGGAACCTATGCACCCTCTGTTACCCAGCCTTGCCGCCGCCATTCTCTACGCCGGCGTCACGGGTTACCAAAGCTTGCGACTGGCACAACGCACCGTGCCGGACAAACGCCTGCTGCTGGCCGTGGGCCTGCTCGCATTGCTTGCCCACGGGGTCAGCCTCTTCATTCAGCTGCTGTCGCCCAGCGGCCTGCACCTGGACTTCTTCAACGCATCGAGCCTGATCGCCGCCGCCGTCATCCTGCTGATACTGCTGGCGCTGTACCGCATGCCCGTGGAAAACCTGCTGCTGCTTCTGTTTCCCCTAGGCTGCCTGACGGTGCTCTTCGCAGAATTCGCCCCATCCGGCACCGCACCGGCTATCACCGAGGAGCCGGGCATCCTCGCGCATATCCTGCTGTCGATCCTGGCCTACGGCATGCTAACCATTGCGGTGTTCCAGGCGCTGCTGCTGTTGCTGCAGGACCACCACCTCAAGCACAAGCACCCTTCGGGGCTGATCCGCAACTTCCCGCCGTTGCAGACCATGGAAAGCCTGCTGTTCGGCTTCCTCTGGGCAGGCTGGGCACTGCTCTCCGCATCGCTGCTGTCGGGCTGGCTGTTCCTCGATGACCTTTTCGCCCAGCATCTGGTCCACAAGACACTGCTCTCGGTGGTCGCCTGGGTCGTATTCGGCTTGCTGCTGTGGGGCCGGCACCAACTCGGCTGGCGCGGTTACAAGGCCATCCGCTGGACGCTGGCTGGTTTCTGCCTGCTGATGCTGGCGTACTTCGGCAGCAAGCTGGTCCGCGAATTCATCCTGCATATCTGAAGCGAACAGGCTAACTCGTGGAAAATCTACACCCCGGCTTTCTCGTCGGCCTGCTGGTCTTTCTGCTGCTGTGCTCGGCGTTCTTTTCCAGCTCCGAGACCGGCATGCTCAGCCTCAATCGCTACCGCCTCAGACATCAGGCCAAGGAGGGCCATCGTGGCGCCCGCCGTGCCAGCGAACTGCTAGCGCACCCCGACCGCCTGCTGGGCACCATTCTGGTCGGCAACAACTTCGTCAACATCCTTGCTTCATCCATTGCCACAGTGCTGGCGATGCAGCTGTGGGGCGAAGCAGGCATCGCCATCGCAACCATCGGCCTGACGATCATCCTGCTGATATTCGGCGAGATCACACCCAAGACGCTGGCGGCGCTGCGCCCGGAGATCATCGCCTACCCGGTCAGTCTGCCACTGAAGATGCTGCAGAAGGTGCTCTACCCCCTGGTCGCCATGCTCAGCTGGGTGAGCAACGGCCTGCTCGGGTTGCTCGGCGTCGACCTGTCCAACAAGGGCAATGACAGCCTGTCCACCGAGGAACTGCGCAGCGTGGTGCGCGAATCGGGCAGCGACCTGCCCCTCAATCGCCAGAGTATGCTGCTGGGCATTCTCGACTTGGAACGAGTGACGGTCGACGACATCATGATTCCGCGCAACGAGGTCGCCGGTATCGACCTCGATGACGATCTGGAAGCGATCATCAGCCAGTTGCGCACCACTCCCCACACGCGTCTGCCGGTGTTCCGCAACGACATCAACCAGATCGAGGGCATCGTCCACATGCGACAGATCGCCCGCCTGCTCAGCCACGACCAGCTGACCAAGGAAAGCCTGCTTGCCGCCTGTACCGAGCCCTACTTCGTGCCGGAAAACACGCCGCTTTCCACCCAGCTGCTGAACTTCCAGAAACAGAAGCGCAGGATCGGCATCGTCGTGGACGAGTACGGCGACGTTCGCGGCGTCGTCACGCTCGAGGACATTCTCGAAGAGATCGTCGGCGAATTCAGCAATCAGGATACCCTGCGCAGCCCCGACATCCACCCGCAGGAAGACGGCACGCTGGTCATCGATGGCGCGGCCTATATCCGCGAGGTGAACCGTGCGCTGGACTGGCACCTCCCCTGCGACGGGCCCAAGACGCTCAACGGGCTGATCACCGAGGCCCTGGAGCATATCCCCGATAGCGGCATCTGCCTGCAGATCGGCAACTATCGCCTGGAGATCCTCCAGGCGGCCGACAATCGGGTAAAAAGCGTGCGTGCCTGGACCGTGAGCGCGACCCCGTCGGCTGAGCAGCAAGTTGGCTAGAGCCGGCACTAAGCCGGCTCCGCTGCACTCAGAGCTCGATCTTCACCGCTGCCGCGGCACGTAGCGCCTTCTGCCGCGCAGCATCAATGGAAGTGTCTCGTGCCAGCGCCACGCCCATGCGCCGCTGACCGCTGACGCCAGGCTTTCCGAACAGACGCAGCGCGGTATCGGGCTCGGCCAGCACTTCCGCGAGGTTGCCAAAGCTCACCTGAGCCGACTCCCCCTCCACCAGCACCACGGCCGACGCCGCAGGCCCCAGCTGGCGAATGACCGGAATCGGCAGGCCAAGGATGGCCCGCGCATGCAAGGCGAATTCCGACAGTTCCTGCGAGACCAGCGTGACCAGACCGGTGTCGTGCGGCCGCGGCGATATCTCGCAGAACCATACCTGCTCGCCCTTGACGAACAGTTCGACCCCGAAGATGCCACGCCCGCCCAGCGCATCGGTGACCGCCAGCGCGATGCGCTTCGCCTCGGCCAGCGCCGCCGGTGCCATAGGCTGCGGCTGCCAGGATTCCTGATAGTCGCCTTTCTCCTGGCGATGCCCTACCGGCTCGCAGAAGCTGGTTCCGCCAGCATGACGCACCGTCAACAGAGTGATCTCGTAATCGAAATCGATGAAGCCTTCGACGATGACCCGCCCGCGACCGGCGCGGCCACCGGCCTGCGCATATTCCCAGGCCGCATCGATGTCCGCGTCGCTACGCAGCACCGACTGCCCCTTGCCAGAGGAACTCATTACCGGCTTGACCAGGCACGGGAAGCCCAGCGCCATGGCGGCGGCGCGGCACTCGTCCAGCGAGTCGGCAAAGCGATAGGGTGAGGTCGGCAACCCCAGCTCCTCAGCTGCCAGGCGGCGGATGCCTTCGCGATTCATGGTCAGTTGGGCAGCCCTGGCGGTCGGGATCACCGTATAGCCTTCACGCTCCAGCTCGACGAGGGTCGCAGTGGCGATCGCCTCGATCTCCGGCACGATGTAGTGCGGGCGCTCCTGCTCGATGACGGCACGCAGCGCGGCGCCGTCGAGCATGTCGAGCACATGGCTGCGGTGCGCCACCTGCATGGCTGGCGCATTGGCATAACGGTCCACGGCAATCACTTCGACGCCGAGGCGCTGCAGCTCGATGACCAGTTCCTTGCCCAACTCGCCGCAGCCGCAGAGCAGGATACGGGTCGCACTGGGCGACAGCGGAGTGCCTATTCTTGGCATGGGATTCCTCGTTACGGTTGAAAACACGAACCGGGTACAGGCAACGTCTTACATCAGCTGGCCGCCGAGACGGGCCCTTTCGCCGCAACGCTGCAGTACCAGGCGACGCTCCTCGTTGTCCATCTGGCCCCAGCGGCGGATCTCGTCAGCACTGCGCTGGCAGCCGACGCACAGGTCGTCTTCGTCCAGCGCGCATAGGCTGACACAGGGGGAAGCGACAGGTTTTTCCGCGACACTCACTCGTCTGGCTCCAGATCACGCGCGTAGCGCTGGGCGTTGTGCACGTAGTGAGCGGCGCTGGCCTCGAGCATTTTCTTCTGTTCCTCGCTCAACTCGCGGACCACCTTGCCGGGCGAGCCCACCACCAGCGAGCCATCGGGAATTTCCTTGCCTTCGGCAATCAGCGTATTGGCGCCGATGATGCAGTGCTTGCCGATCTTCGCCCCGTTGAGCACCACCGCATTGATGCCGATCAGGCTGTAGTCACCCACCGTGCAGCCATGCAGCATGGCGTTGTGACCCACCGTCACGCCAGTTCCCAGCGTCAGCGGATGGCCCATGTCGGTGTGCATCACGCTACCGTCCTGCACATTGCTGTTCTCGCCGATGTGAATCAGCTCGTTGTCGCCGCGCAGCACCGCACCGAACCACACACTGGCACCAGCATCGAGACGAATCTTGCCGACCAGCGTGGCATTTGGCGCCACCCAGCTTTGCGGATGTGCATCGACTCGCGACTCTCCCAGACGGTATTTCACGCAGACACCTCTTGTTGTCGGATGATGAACGCCGGGACGCCGACGGCGTCACCGGCGTGGCTCAGGGTTTGCCGCGCCCGGACAGGTCGACGAACGCAGCGGGTGCACGGCGCATTTCGATGCCGGCGTCGTACACCACGTTGACCAGCTCGACGATCATGATCGCCGTCAGCCCCCATATCTGGTATTCGCCATAACGGTAAGACGGGATGTACCAGCTCTGGCCCTGGTAGTCGATGCGATGGGTGACCTCACGCGGGTCCTGGCAGAAGAACTCCAGCGGCACCGAGAACACCGAGGCGATCTCGGCGTCATTGGCGCGGTACTCCACGTAGTCGGGAACCAGCCCGACATAGGGCGTGACGTGGATGCCATGCACCGATACCAGACTGCTGAGCGGGCCGACAACCTCTACCATGCCAGGCGCCAGTCCGACCTCCTCCTCGGCCTCGCGCAGCGCAGTCTGCAGCAGATCGCGGTCTTCCGGATCGCGGCGACCGCCAGGGAATGCGACCTCCCCGCCATGGGTGGACAGGCCGGCCGCTCGGAGTGTGAGTACCAGTTCCGGCGACTCGCTGCGAGTGATCGGCATCAACACGGCCGCCTCGGGCAGGCGGTCCTCCGGCGCCAGGAGATGCGGGCAATGGCCGCGCACCCGTCGGAGTATTGTGTCCAGCATGAATTTTCTCGTTTCGTCTTTGACCGGCATCATGGCATGAAAGGCGCAGTCGCCCAAGACCTCGGAAAAGCCATGAGAAGCGGACGAACACCGACATGCGCGGTCGGTCTCACTGAGGTCCGCGGCTTCCTTGCCGAATCATCGCGAACGGACCAAGATTTGCCGGAATCGACAGGAATTCGTCCATGAAGTACTGCAACCAGTGTGGCAACCCGGTACTGATCCGCATCCCGGACGGGGACAACCGCCCGCGCTTCGTCTGCGGCAGTTGCCACACTGTGCACTATGAAAACCCGCGAATAGTCGCCGGGTGCGTGCCAATCTGGGGCGACCAGGTGCTGCTCTGCCGACGGGCCATCGAGCCACGTCGTGGTTACTGGACCTTGCCGGCAGGCTTCATGGAGAACGGCGAAACCCTGCAGCAGGCAGCGGAACGCGAGACGCTCGAAGAAGCCTGCGCCCGTGTCACGGACCTGCAGCTCTACACCTTGTTCGATCTGCCACACATCAATCAGGTGTACATGTTCTTTCGCGCTCAGCTGGTGGATCTGGAGTTCTGTGCCGGTGACGAGAGCCTGGAGGTGAAGCTCTTCGAACAACAGGACATCCCTTGGTCCGAGCTGGCTTTTCCGACCATCGGCCGTACCCTAGAATGCTTCTTCGCCGACCGGGTGCAGCAGACCTTCCCGGTGCGCACCGAGGCCGTGACGAGCTATCGGAACCGCCAGCCACAAAACGCTCGGGCAGACTGAGTCGGCGAACGGGTCACAGGTCTGATGAAGTTCGACAGGAAAGCCCCATGCGTTGGCTGCTCGCTCTGCTCTGCCTCACCTTTACCGCCTTCTCCCACGCCAATGCGACACCCAGCCTGGGCGGCTCGCCCATCGACAAGGTGCTGGTCATCAAATCCGAGCGCAAGCTCCATCTGGTCAGCGCCGGGCAGACGCTCAAGAGCTATCGCATCTCCCTCGGAAAACAGCCGAACGGTGCCAAGCAGCGCGAAGGCGACATGCGCACGCCGGAAGGCTTCTACTGGATCGACTGGCGCAAGACCAGCGACAAGTACAACCTCTCGATGCACATTTCCTATCCCAACGCGCGCGACCTGGCGCGCGCGCAACAGGAAGGCGTGGCCCCGGGAAGCATGATCATGCTGCACGGCACGCCAGTGGATGAAGAGTATCCCGAATGGTTCTTCCATACCCTCGACTGGACGGAGGGCTGCATCGCGCTCACCAACAGCGACATGCGGGAAATCTGGGGATTGGTGAAGGACGGAACCCTGATCGAGATACGCCCCTAAGCCGGGAAGCGCCTGCCGGCCATGCCAGCAGGCCATCGAATCAGAACTGCATGTCCGATAGACGCCAGACGTCGAAGGCCGGCGTTTCGTAGGGGTGGGCCTTTTTCATCGCCTTGACGCTGTCGTGAATCAGCTCGTCGGCAACCACCATCTCCACTTTCCACTCCGGCACGTGTTGCACCTGCCCGGTTTGCCCGAGAAAGGGCTGACTGCCTTCCAGCGGACGATACTGTCCCTGCCCCAGCACCTGCCAGCAGCAGCTGTCGTAGGCACCGATCCGGCCAGCGCCAATCGCAAACACTGCTTTCTTGACCGCTTCCAGATGGCTGTCCGGAACATAGAAACACAGCTTGTACAAAGAATCACCTCCAACCCAGCAAACATGCGGCCTACAAGGGGTCAACGCTGCGTTTGGGTAGAAATATTGGTTAGAATGGCTGCATAGAAACGCTATCAAGTGATGCCAGCATGCCATCAATCAAAAATCACATTCTGCTACGTGGTTCGACGTATCACGTTCGCCTTGATATCCCTGAGAAGCTACAGAAGATTTATAGCAGGCGCGTTCTTAGCAAGAGCCTGAAGACTGGTGACGCTCTACTGGCTCGTGAGCTTGCAGCTCGACAGGTAGCAGAATGGAAAGCCGATTTCCGACAGCTACGCGACCAACAAATTCGCCGTGGCGATCAGTGGAAAGAATCTATTGCTCGGTCTGGTGAGTTTTACGAGAAGAGTCGTAAGCGGCAGATCATGCACGCCGTTGATGGCCATCCCACTTCTATAGCTCGCACACCCGAAGAGGTTGATTCGATCCTGTCAGCCCTCAAGTTCCTCTTTGACGAGGTGGATGCCGACCGCAGAGCCGCAGGCGTTCCCCAAGCTGATATCGACCGAGCTAACGAGCTTGTCCGTCAAAAGTTTCTCAGTACAGGCACAGACCTCATTCCCCTTGTTCAGGAGGCCAACACCCTCTCCCGTCAAAGTGAGGTGCTGTTTGCACAGCAAGAGCATTTGCTTACGCCTGAAGAATTGGAAGAGGCCAGATTGCTTATTGCCAAGCCAGAAGCCTACCGTGCCCGCTCTCCGCTCACCCCATCGCTACAACGTCGGTTTGCCGAACACTTCGCCACACAATCAGCCAACGAACGCACACGCTCTGTAGCGCTCAGCAAGATCAAATCATTCTCCGACTGGCTGACTACTGAAAAGCTTCCGCTCTCATTTGATGCCGTTGCTCAGTACCTGGACACACTCGGTGCAAACAGGCAGACACGCCAAGGTCACCTGTGGGCGCTACGCAAGATTCACAAATGGGCTTGCCGCTACGATCCGACATACCGCGAGCAATTTGCCGCCTCCCCTTCACCCTTCGAAGGACACGAGCACCCGCGAGTTGGTAAAGCTGCTGGGGGTAGCTGGGCAGCATTCACAAAGCAGGAAGCAGAACGTCTATATAAAGCTGCAAAGGCAAAGGATGACACCGACCTCGCAGACCTCTGCGCATTCGCATGCTGGACGGGATGCAGGATCGAGGAGCTTGGACGCCTTAGCACCAGCTCAACCATATTCAATGACGGCACCCCCGTCGCATTCCGTGTGGAAGATGCTAAGACCAAGGCCGGGGTTCGTGAGATTCCGATTGCCTCCGCATTGCTTCCCTTATACCGGCAGCGGCTGGAGCTTGCCCAGTCACAGAATGGCTATCTGTTCTCGGGCAATGACAAAACGAAGTCAGGCATCCGGCTCAACGCCTTGAGTCAGAGGTTCACCAAGCTCAAGCGTTCAGAGGGCTTCGGGGATCAACACGTATTCCATAGCTTCAGAAAGCTAACTGCCACTGAGCTTGAACAGGCAGGAGCGCCAGCACTGGTAATTCCGAGCATTCTTGGCCATACCCGAGGGCACATCAGCTTTGACACCTATAGCCAAGGCGCATCAATGCAGCAGAAACGACAAGCCATCGAACTACTGTCTTTCGACTTCCCGTGACTCTATCAAAGCACCGCACTACTAATGCACACTTTCTGAAAATCGGAGTACACTCTTTTTCCGTGTCACCCCTTGCTGCGCCTATTGCGTAGCCAGATGACACACAGCCCCCACCATCACATATCGAGGGTAGGTTTAGGAAAAGACTTTGATTCACAGGAGGATGTACTAGGTGTCAGAAGCTTCAGAGGACAAGACCAAGAGAAAATATCTCTCGATGCTCCGTGCCCACCCTTGGCACCATCAGCATTCTGTTTTCTACACGTCCGAACCAGACTCCATTGCCCTGCTCGATGACATGATTGCGTTTAAGCAGCTCCTACGCCGTCGCCATCCCGAACACCCGTTCCTGATACGAATCCAGCTCCTGAACAGGGAGAAGAAGCCACAAGCCTTCCTGTCGATCTTGGCTCCTGCACGCATTGAAGACATTCAGGACATTGCAGACAAAACATTCTCTGCTGATGTGGTGGTGCTGGGACGTGTCTGCACAGAACAGCGATTAGAGCGGATGGCATCTGTTATCAAAGCTCAGAAACCACATAACCTCGAACGCTTCTTTAACAAGCATCAGGTTAGAAGGTGGTCACTGTTGAACAAGCATTTGGTAATGAATAACGATATTTAACCTGTAACCGTGATGTTCTGTGCCTCCTGCACTACCAGATACGAAATAGTTAACAAAATAGTTGCTTTTTATTGCTTTACCTACTTGACAGAATCGCGTAGTGAATGTTAAACTTACCACATAGCTCAAGAATTGTTTTATACACTAAGTCCGCAATAAGACATACCAGCAAATGTATGTGTTATTTACGCCAAAGTATTAAAATCACACTTTAGAGCTATATCCAAAATCGGACTTTGAGTGTATAATATATTGCAAGCACAGAAGGAATAAATATTAAACATTTTTCTTCTCTTTTGTGACTTTCCTTAGCACTTCCCTCGTCTAAGTTTTATAATCCGAAAGAATATACCCCACTTTTGTGGGTTTTTGCTTTCTACAGTTTTGTGTTTCCGCCTCACTGGACTCTGACATATGGTCTGGTGAGGAATTAAAAGAAGCTTTCCCGGCTTCTCTACTTTAGCTTTCTGGTTTGAGGGAGCTTGGTAGTTGTTCTATGTGTGGTGCATTTCCTCTTCTTGCTGCGCTACACATCTTATAGGCATACAGCTCTTTTTCCTTGGGTTGTATGCCTCTTTTTAAACCCTAAAGATTTTATCTTTGAATTTTTCACCAATTTAATGGAGGTATGCCCTTGGCTATCGTTCAACGAAACTGTGTCTGGTGTGGCAAGACAATGCCCACATCACGACAAACAAAGAAATATTGCAGCCAACGCTGTGCCAATCAATTCAACTACGCTCTGAAGACAGAATGGAGCTGGCTAACAGTTGACGAATTCCACGAAGTGATACAAGGCTGGCTTTCTAATGGATGTCATCCTAACCCTCACCATCCAGTCAACATATTGGACAAAGCACTTGCTGAAGCCTATAGGAACATAACCACAGCCATCGAAGCGGCTATTGAACAAGGAGGGACATTGAATGCGTAGCTGTATTATGTGCGGAACACCCATCGAGGGGCGCAGTGACAAGGTGGTGTGTGGCAATGCCTGTCGAATTAGACGATTCCGCTTGCGAGCCTTGGCTAAAGATCGGTTTGCTGATGTGCTCTATAGCTTGCAGAACAAAGACAATATTGCCCAGCTAATTAAAGATTTGGAAAAGCTGGTCGAAGATATTAACAGCCCCCTATCGCCTACCACGTAAACACAGATAGAAATACAGCATTTACTACTGTTTTTAGGGAAACTCTGAAAAAGACTTTCTGATTTGGCAAAATACCGCGACCCCACCCACCGAGTTTCCCGATGAAGCAGATGACCTTCGCCGACGCCGAGTACGCTGGCAAGCGCAAGCAAACCCGCAAGGAGTTGTTCCTGATCGAGATGGATCGGGTGGTGCCGTGGAAGGGCTTGATTGCTTTGATCGAGCCACATTATCCGAAGGGTGAAGGTGGCCGTCCGGCCTACCCGTTGATGGCGATGCTGCGTGTGCATCTGCTGCAGAACTGGTTCGGCTACAGCGATCCAGCGATGGAGGAAGCGCTGTACGAAACCACGATCCTGCGCCAGTTTGCCGGGCTGAACCTGGAGCGCATCCCCGACGAAACCACCATTCTCAACTTCCGCCGCTTGCTGGAGAAACACGAGCTGGCGGCCGGCATCCTCGCTGTCATCAATGGCTATCTGGGCGACCGCGGCCTGTCGCTGCGCCAGGGCACCATCGTCGATGCAACGCTGATCAATGCGCCCAGTTCGACCAAGAACAAGGACGGCAAGCGCGACCCGGAAATGCACCAGACCAAGAAGGGAAACCAGTATTATTTCGGCATGAAGGCCCACATCGGCGCCGATGACGAATCGGGTCTGGTGCACAGCGTAGTGGGCACGGCGGCCAATGTGGCGGATGTCACCCAGGTGGACAAATTGCTGCATGGCGACGAAAACGTGGTCTGCGCCGATGCAGGCTACACCGGTGTCGAAAAGCGGCCCGAGCATGAAGGACGTGAAGTTATCTGGCAGGTGGCGGCACGCCGCAGCACCTACAAAAAACTCGATAAGCGCAGCGTGCTGTACAAAGCCAAGCGCAAGATTGAAAAGGCCAAGGCTCAGGTGCGCGCCAAGGTCGAGCATCCGTTCCGGGTAATCAAGCGCCAGTTCGGTTACACCAAGGTGCGCTTTCGCGGCTTGGCCAAAAACACGGCGCAACTGGTGACACTGTTCGCTCTGTCGAACCTGTGGATGGCGCGCCGACATTTACTGACGAATGCAGGAGAGGTGCGCCTGTAATGCGGGAAATGGCCACCGGAGTGGGGTCCGGGTGGCGAAAACGTAAGAAATACTCGTCGAATTGATTGTTTTTTGGTCATTTGGCGAGTTTAAAAGTTGCGCCAGGTGGTATGCCGGGGAAATACATGGCTACTTCAGACCATCCTTAGTGCTGTAAATCAACGATCCCGGCAACACCATCCCAACGCTAATTCATATCAAACATCGTTTGACGGGATTCTATTGCCTATAGAAAGGAGAAATGACAATTGCGACAAACAATGTATCTGGGCAACCAGTGCTACCAGAAGCAAACGTTCCTGCTGCAAGTTGAGCTGCTGGCAAAGCTTGAGACACAAGCAAAGCAACACAACCAAACGGTATCCGCATATCTGAACACAATCTTGAACAAGGAGTTTAACAATGCTGTATGACAAAGAACGGGATAAACGAATCAAGGTAATCGTGCCGCTGGAATGGTTTGAGAAGGCGAAAGAGCTGGAGCTTGATATTAGCCTACAAGCTTTAGCACATAAGCTTCTCAAACAGCACCTACTTCATTTGGAACTGAAACAAGAGCTTGCACGGGTGAATGCACTCGGCGGAGGTGGTGATAAATAAAGCCAAGGGTCACTGTGCTCCCTACCAAGGGTCTCTGTGCTCCTTGGCCAAGGGTCTTGATGCTCCTATAGTAATACTGATTACAGTAAAACAGATTTAGAAATAAAGAATAAAAGCATAGAAGCTAAATTTCTTTCTTCTCTGTTTGATGTATCTGCTTAGCTCAGGTCTTCGACCGTTCGCACACAGACACATTAGAAAACCCAGCACCAATCTTGTTCGTCTACGACTCACGCTTGGCACTGTAACAAGCAAAAGCAAAGCTTGGTTCTGTGTTGACTGTATTTGATTTGTTGGTGCATGAGCCTTCGGCTCTTATACATTTGTGTTGGTGCAAAGATCGCAAGATCATAGAAATATAAATAGCCAAGGGTCTCTGTGCCCCCTGGCTCTATTCAAGTAATGAGGGTGCATATGAAAATCAGAATCACACTGTGCGACAAAGCAAGTGATGAGCTGTTGCAGCTTATGGAACACCTTGGGCACTCCAGCCCAAGCCATACGTGCAATCAAGCTGTCACCGCTCTATTTAAACAAATCCTACAACGTCCATCCCATGAGGAGAATATTACCAATGGCCACTCAACTCTTTGCTAAATCCGAACAACAGCTTGATATCTACCTGCCAGCTTACAAGAACATCCTTTCTGCTAAAGGCTTCGTAGGTGTTGAGGTAGAAAAAGACACTGGCGAAATTAAACAGGTTGTAAAACCGTTCAGTGCCGAACAAAAGCTTGTATGGTTGTATGTTCTTGACCGCTACAAGTTCTTCACCGATGACAAGCGCGCCTACTTCGACAACCAGATTGATATTGGCAACGCTTGCGGCGTCTCCGAATCAACAGTCAAACGATTCTTCCGAGCACTACGCGAGGCCGGCTACCTGACTGCACACGAGACTCGTATCGGTGGCCACAAGTCGAACAGCTATGTGATTCACCGTGACTTGGTGTTGGTGCAGGAAGACGCGGCGAAAGCCCCTGTACAGGCCAAGGAGCAGCCCACACAAGCCCCCCAGGAGCTTGCAGCCCCGACAATAGATGACTTCGTGCCTGCTAGTGCTGAGTGGGCCTCTGAAGCTGTGCCAATGGACGCATACGACGACTTTATGCCCGAGCCTGAAGACGATGATGGCTCTTGTGCTGATGCCCTTAGCTACAGCGAGCTGGAAACGATAGAACAGCCTGTATCTGTATCTGTGCCAGCGGCTAAGCAATTATCCGCATCAGGAATCGACGGTATCGACCTGAGCACTCTGCCTGATATTTGCTACGAGCGGAACGGCAGTATTAATGACCGCATGTGGGATTGGCTGGAGACTCGCGGCTTCTATGTTGAAGACCCAAGCAATTGTATCGTGCACTTGAATGGCACTCGTTATGCCTTCATAGGCCGACAGTTTGAAGTGTGCACCAAACAAGTAGAGGAAGAGGAATTTAGCCCGTTCTAAATAGCTATTCACTACGGAAAAACGCTTCTGTTTTAAACGATCTGCTACAAACCCTCCCCACACTGGGGCAGAACAAGCAACAAACAACCCTTAAAACATCAACGAATTTGACTCATTCAGGGTCAATGCCGCAGGCAGCTATTGCCTGCAATTTATATAAACCATAAAAGAGGAAACACAATATGACTACTAAACAACACGTCCAACAGCCAATGATCCTTTCTGCCGAAGTATTGGCAGAACGTCAGGCTAAAGCAATTGAGCGTTACAAAGGCTCTCACGCAGCTTGCCAGCACATAGATGAACCTATTCTTCTCCTTTATACAAAGAAGGTGGTGGAGCTTGTAGCAGCAGGCTACAGCCTAAATGAAAAGCTTCCGTGCCGTTCGGGGAATCATTCCTACTCGGCCTACTTCAACAAACCGGAACAGCTTCAGGAAGAAGAAATTGAAGCTCTCAAGCTTGAAGTAGAAGAAAAATACAAATCCGAGATTGAAGCATTCAACGCTGAGCAAGAATCCATCCTTGCAGAGCAATTGTATCAGGCTCAAGTGGCAAAGGAACGCAAGGCCGCTGAAGAGAAAGAGCGTAAAGCTCGGGAAGAAGCAAAAGAAGAAGCCCGTAAATATTTTATGACCATCACCAAGGAGGGCAAATAAGATGCCTCTTAACATCAAAGCATTTGAACGCGCTATGAAACGAGCAGCAGAAGAAAAGAAACAAGCCGCTCTTACCGCTCCTGCTCCTGCTCCTGTCACTGCTAAAGCTCCTGTAGTGGCTCCAAAGAAAGTAGAAGAGAAAAAAGAGCCTGAGCTTAAATCTAATCTCACTCAAGAAGAGGTGCAGTATTACGTGAATATGATTCACGAAGCGAACGCTCGTTCTCCAAGTCATCCCAACAACCCCACCAACCGAATCATCCGTGAACGTTTGGAAGCAATGGGGCTACAGCCCAACGACTAACAAGGACAGGGGGCATTGCGCCCCCTTCCCAAACACAAACAAAGGATAAAATAAATGACTCGTCCCGTTTCATCGTTCTATGCCCAGATCGGCATACAAACACGTCTACAAGATTTACAGAGGGTAGATAAATATCTGAAGGTCCTTGAAGGCAAGGTAAAGAAGACAACAGCAGCTCTTCAGAAGGACTTTAGTAAAACTCTTGTCCTCCCAACACTGAAGATCAAGAAAGTTCAGATTGACAACACCCTGAACGCTCAGCGCTCCATTCAAACTGATTTGAACAGGATTGGTCGCCTTACAGAATTGCGTATTGGCAGTGTGAAGCTTGATGAAGCTCGCATCACGCGACAGGTGCAAAATGTTTTCACTCGCGCAGCATCGGCAGCTCGATTAAATGTCCGCACTATACAAGGTAGTTCGGGAGGCGCGAACGCTAACTACCCAATGCACCTTCCATATATTCCCCGTATTCCTTCAATGCCACATATGCCGAACACACAAAGTCTTGGGCCATATGCCGGGGCCGCAGGCTTTGGAGGCACCCTCGGAGCAAGTCTCCCAATGATGGGCGGTCCCGCTGGTCTTGCTGTAGCTGGTGTGACAGCAGGTGGTTATATGGCTTATCGGCAAGTGGATAAGCTCAACCAATCCCAAACACAACGAGAGTCCCAGAGGATAGCCATGGACGTAGCGTCAGGCTCCCAAGATCGAGCCGGACGGGACGCAATGAATGCTCGTTTTCTTGAGCTTAGGGAAACTCTGAAAAAGACTTTCTGATTTGGCAAAATACCGCGACCCCACCCACCGAGTTTCCCGATGAAGCAGATGACCTTCGCCGACGCCGAGTACGCTGGCAAGCGCAAGCAAACCCGCAAGGAGTTGTTCCTGATCGAGATGGATCGGGTGGTGCCGTGGAAGGGCTTGATTGCTTTGATCGAGCCACATTATCCGAAGGGTGAAGGTGGCCGTCCGGCCTACCCGTTGATGGCGATGCTGCGTGTGCATCTGCTGCAGAACTGGTTCGGCTACAGCGATCCAGCGATGGAGGAAGCGCTGTACGAAACCACGATCCTGCGCCAGTTTGCCGGGCTGAACCTGGAGCGCATCCCCGACGAAACCACCATTCTCAACTTCCGCCGCTTGCTGGAGAAACACGAGCTGGCGGCCGGCATCCTCGCTGTCATCAATGGCTATCTGGGCGACCGCGGCCTGTCGCTGCGCCAGGGCACCATCGTCGATGCAACGCTGATCAATGCGCCCAGTTCGACCAAGAACAAGGACGGCAAGCGCGACCCGGAAATGCACCAGACCAAGAAGGGAAACCAGTATTATTTCGGCATGAAGGCCCACATCGGCGCCGATGACGAATCGGGTCTGGTGCACAGCGTAGTGGGCACGGCGGCCAATGTGGCGGATGTCACCCAGGTGGACAAATTGCTGCATGGCGACGAAAACGTGGTCTGCGCCGATGCAGGCTACACCGGTGTCGAAAAGCGGCCCGAGCATGAAGGACGTGAAGTTATCTGGCAGGTGGCGGCACGCCGCAGCACCTACAAAAAACTCGATAAGCGCAGCGTGCTGTACAAAGCCAAGCGCAAGATTGAAAAGGCCAAGGCTCAGGTGCGCGCCAAGGTCGAGCATCCGTTCCGGGTAATCAAGCGCCAGTTCGGTTACACCAAGGTGCGCTTTCGCGGCTTGGCCAAAAACACGGCGCAACTGGTGACACTGTTCGCTCTGTCGAACCTGTGGATGGCGCGCCGACATTTACTGACGAATGCAGGAGAGGTGCGCCTGTAATGCGGGAAATGGCCACCGGAGTGGGGTCCGGGTGGCGAAAACGTAAGAAATACTCGTCGAATTGATTGTTTTTTGGTCATTTGGCGAGTTTAAAAGTTGCGCCAGGTGGTATGCCGGGGAAATACATGGCTACTTCAGACCATCCTTAGCAATCGCCTCGGTCTGAACGCTGAAAAGAACGTTGACGCATACGCCCAAGCAATGAAGCAGCTACAAGGGGCCGGGCTATCAGCAGCAGAAGCATTCAAGCTATTTGAGAACGTCAGTATTGCCACAAAGGGTAGCGGCCTGACGGACGACCAGAACAGCCGCCAGTTATACGCCATTACCCAGACATTCGGTAAACAGGCGCTTATGAGTGAAGAGCTTAACGGTTAGGCTCGCTGTGCCGAAATGCGCAGAAAAATAAACTCCTTTAATTGCTGGAAACCCCTAACGTAAAGACGAGGGCAATCAGCAGCGAAGCCTTCTAATCAGAAGGAACGTTCAACGACCAGCCGCAAGGCGTAGGGCTAAGCAGCCCGAAACGGGGAGCACCTTACCGGACAATGCCGAAGGTGAAGATATGGTCTCAACTCATGTCAGAGCATGAGCAGCTTGAATAAAGCGGGAGAGGATTAGCGACCCTCTTTGAAGGCTACGGTAACCAACAACTTGGAGATGCAAACGCCGGGATCAAGCGATTCGTTCAGGAGGTATGGCAGGACCGCACAGGCAAGAGTGGCATGGAAGCTTTCTTGAAGGATATGGCAGCTCGCAAGGTTACGCCGGATATGCTTGCAGAAGCTTATGCACGCCAAGCCGCATATGTGGCCCCTCGTGTCGAAGAATTTGCCGCAAGCGCTGAATCCAGTAAAAACCGGCTTGCTAATGCAAGATTCACCGAAGAGCTACAGCGAACTGTTGACGGGGAGATGGTCCCGAGCATCAAGCGATTCACAGCAGCACAGCAAGAATTGCACACCGCCACCATTCCCCTCAGAGATGCAATGTACAGCCTTGGAGCTGGTGCCCTGTCAGCTACAGCCAGCCTAGTATCGTGGAGTGCTAAGGCTCTTGAGAACAGCCCAGCAATGGCCAAACAAGCTAGCTACGAACAACGTAGTGAAGCCCTGATGGCTCCAAGCATGGGACGTGGCCTCTTGAGTGTTCCGAACATTACAAAGCTACAAGAGAAGCCACGTCAGCCCATCACACCGATGCTCTACAAGCGTCCAGATTGGCAGAAGGAGTCAGACCGCTACATGCCTAAGCTTTCTGCTGATTGGGGCACCCCTGCCGCCAAGCTTGAGCAGAGGTTAGCTAAACAAGACCCTCTGAAGGTGCTGGCATTGCAGGATGTTAGTCGTTGGAACAAGCCACCGGCTTTGTCTATGCCATCAACGGCAAGTATCACAAAGCTACAAGAGAAACCCCGCCAGCCCATCACTCCAATGCTTTACCCGAAGCCAGAATGGCAGATGCAGGCAGCTCAGTACGCCAACCCCGAAAGCATCCTTGAACAGCTATCCAGCACAACGAACAACATCAGCATGCAGGCAAGCATGACCATCAGCCCCGGTGGAATTGTCGTAAACACACAAGCAAAGGATGCCGAGCAGCTTGCTCAGGAGCTTGAACCACACATCCGGCAGCAGTTTGATAATTCTCTACAAGGTCTGCTGACAGAAACGGACATTGCATTCGGCTCTAAATAGGTAGCACGCCACATACAGTGCTATAAACCCCAGTAAACATACAAAGCTGTATTTAAAAGGCAGGGATAAACATTCTCTGCCTTCCCCGGCTATTCCCATAGCTCCGCTGTAGTCCTGATGTTACTTAATAACATTTAGTTTTGTGTTAAGCATATTTCATCGCTTAAACGCGATGTTCTGCTAAACATTTTCAATTCAAGAATATATATCCCCAATAAAGGAGCATAAATTGATTACTTTTTCTAATAGCCTTCAAATCCTTAACATTTTTGCCCTGTCCACCGTCTTGCTGGTGATCTGGTCTTTGCCATCGGCTGCTGACCTACAGGCCACCAATAGCCGCGTATCCCAAATCGAGGACAGAGTGACCAACCACCTCAGTTACAACGAAGGGCGAACGAATGCCCTGGACGCACGAGTGACGGAGCGTCTGAACAAGATTGATCGCCGTGTGCAGATGCTGGAAGTGAAGGCAGGACGCTAGGAAATCGTTGTGTTCAACAGGCTATAGGCTGCTGAGTACAATTCCCTGAATACGCTTCGCTTGGCTATTCGTGTTCAACAGAGTTGTGTTCATTGCTTTTTTACCCTAAACTGCAAACATCTAAGACGTAGATGAACACAGCAAGGGGGCAATCATGGCAACGGTCGGTTATATCCGAGTCAGCACGGTAGATCAGAACACAGACCGTCAGCTTGACGGCTACACTCTGGACAAGGTGTTCGAAGACAAGTGCTCAGGTAAGGACACCAAGCGCCCTGCGCTGCAACAGCTAATCGAGTATGTGCGGGAAGGTGACACTGTAGTCGTCCACGATATCAGCCGTATGGCCCGTAACCTTGAAGACCTTCTGTCCTTGGTGAAGATGTTCAATGCCAAGGGGGTAGCCGTCCGGTTCCATAAGGAAAACTTGTCCTTTACAGGCGAAGACAGCCCCATGCAGGAGCTTATGCTCTCGATGCTTGGTGCCGTGTATCAGTTCGAACGCTCGATGATCCTTGAGCGTCAGCGTGAAGGAATTCAGCAGGCTAAAGCAGCAGGCAAGTACAAGGGCGGCAAGCCTCGGGTAGATGCAGAAGCGATCAAGGCCGCTCTAGAATCTGGTATGTCCATTCGCAAGGTGGCGGAGTCACTGAACGTCGGTATCAGTACAGTGCAGCGGGTCAAAGCTGCCTCTTAACCTTCTGTTTCCCCCTCTCAAGCCCTGCTTTATGGTGTGATTCGTTCACACTCATCTAGTGGGGCTTCCTGCTATCCCTCAAATCCCTTCAGGAATGCCCCTTAGAGCGTCGCTGAGCACGCTAGAACGCACGTTCTCTCCGTTTCCTTTGCGTGGTATGTCTTCACACAAAAGCTCAATAGCGCTCACTGTAGCCCTACGCTCGATATTTTAAATTCGTGTAACTGGTCAAAAAGTGATCAGCGGGCGCGAGTTAAGCCGGTCATATCCCGAGCGGGGAACTTCAGCGAATGTTTCGGGCTGTGATATTTGCTAGGGGAGAATCCCCCACACCTGTGCGAAGCATGGGGGCTTTTTGGCGGGGGGTTATCTAAAGAATGCCTTGAAGGTGTAGAACGCTTTACCGCTTGGGGAAAGGAAGCTGACCATAAAATCTTGGTCCTCTTGGAACACCTCAACCCTCATGCCAGAGCTAATGCGGCACTTCCCGCTATCGAGCATCCGGTCTGCACCTCGCTCGTCTCCGTCTTGAGCATAGCCCCCGAACTTTTCAAGGTTGCCTTGGCTTGTGCAGTACACAGCGCCAGATGGTAGCGTTCGTGAGTAGCTAACGTCTTGCCACGCAAACGCGCTTGGGATCGTTCCGAGCAACAACGCAGTTACAGATATATTCTTGATCATTCCAAATTTCCTTTGTGTGATGGTTAGGATGAGTGGCAGTCCCGGCAACAGTGGTAACAGCCGTTAGCGTCTTTAAAGCCAAGCACGATTGCCAGAGCTACGGCCTCCTTACAGCTAGGGTGGGTGCCAAGGTCCCTATTCTTGATGGGGGTCCACTCACATCCTTCCTTGTGAACTTCGTTGTCTCCGTGTTCGTCTTTTTCGAGATTCATGCAGTAGCGGGGCATGGCTCCATCCTCCTTGTGTGATATTTCTTTGATATCACGGCAATGATGTGCTGACCAGCCGTAGGGAACAAGAGCGTGCAAGAGGCGTTTTCGGCTATAGAAGACGACTGATAAAGGGTAGATATTTTGGTTAGAGATATTGGTTAGAAACTAGGCTCCACATCGCTCCTAACCATTTGATTTACAAGCATTTTCTCATTTTCGTAGAGAAACACAGCTTGTACATCGAACTCTCCATGCAGGTGAACCCGGCGGGCGCCAGACAGTGAGGTGGCAGCTTGCCATCAACGCAACTACCAAACGGTGCGGTGCGTCATAGCTGAGACGACAGCCGAGGCGCGCGGTTCATGGAACGGGTTCACAAGGGAAAAAGCCCGCTGACGCAAGCGTCGAGCGGGCTATCTGGTAGCGCTCAGCAGGACGCTCAGTCGACCCAGACCCGGGCGTTGCGGAACATGCGCATCCAGCCGCCGTCTTCCTGCCACTCGTCAGGGCGCCAGGAGTTGGTCACGGCGCGGAACACCCGCTCCGGGTGCGGCATCATGATGGTCACGCGACCGTCACGACTGCATAGACCGGTGATACCGCGCGGCGAGCCGTTCGGGTTGGCCGGGTAACGCTCGGTGACCTTGCCGTGGTTATCCACGAAACGCAGCGCCACGGTGCCGGACAGATCGGCCTGTAGCATGGCTTCCTCGCTCTCGAACTCGGCATGACCTTCGCCATGGGCGATGGCGATCGGCAGGCGGGAGCCGGCCATGCCCTGCAGGAAGATCGATGGCGAATCCTGCACCTGGACCATCGCCACCCGTGCTTCGAACTGCTCCGAGCGGTTGCGCACGAAGTGCGGCCAGTTCTCCGTACCCGGAATCAGTTCGTGCAGGTTGCTCATCATCTGGCAACCGTTGCACACGCCGAGGGCGAAGCTGTCCTTGCGTTCGAAGAACGCCTGGAAACCGTCCCGCGCGCGGGCATTGAACAGAATCGACTTGGCCCAGCCCTCGCCAGCGCCGAGCACGTCGCCGTAGGAGAAGCCGCCGCAGGCGACGATACCTTTGAATTCGTCCAGGCTGACGCGGCCGGAAAGGATGTCGCTCATGTGCACGTCGACCGCTGCGAAGCCGGCGCGATCGAACGCGGCGGCCATCTCCACCTGGCCGTTGACGCCCTGCTCGCGCAGCACCGCCACCTGGGGGCGCACGCCGCGCTTGATGAAGGGTGCGGCGATGTCCTCATTGACGTCGAAGCTGAGCTTGGCGCTCAGGCCTGGGTTGTCCTCTTCCAGCAGTGCATCGAACTCCTGATCGGCGCACTCGGCGTTGTCGCGCAGACGCTGGATCTGGTAGCTGGTCTCGGCCCACTGGCGCTGCAGCAGACGGCGCTCGCCAGCGAACACTTCATTCTCGCCGTGCCTGATCGACACATGGCCATTGTTCACCGGCTGCCCGATCACCGCGACGCAATCGCCCAATCCGGCCGCGCTGAACTGCGCCAGCACGATCTCGGTGTCATCCTGGCGCACCTGGAGCACCGCACCGAGTTCCTCGTTGAAGAGCAAGGCGGCGATGTCGTCGGCGCTGTCCAGCAGGCCGTCGAGATTCAGGTTCAAGCCACAATGACCGGCGAAGGCCATCTCCAGCACGGTGGTCAGCAGACCACCGTCGGAGCGGTCGTGATAGGCCAGCAGCAGACCGTCGGCATTCAGGCCCTGGACCACGGCGAAGAAGGCCTGCAGATCCTCGGCGTCATCGACGTCGGGCGCCTGACGGCCGATCTGGCCGTACACCTGAGCGAGGATCGAGGCGCCCATGCGGTTCTGACCACGGCCCAGATCGACCAGGATCAGGTCGGTGGCGCCCTTGTCCAGGCGCAGCTGCGGAGTCAGGGTCTGGCGGATGTCGGCGACCGGAGCGAAACCGGAGACGATCAGCGACAGTGGCGAGGTGACGCTCTTCTCGCCCCCCTCCTCCGACCAGCGCGTCTTCATCGACATCGAGTCCTTGCCCACCGGAACGGTGATGCCCAGTTGCGGGCAAAGCTCCATGCCGACGGCACGAACGGTGTCGTACAGCCGCGCATCCTCGCCCGGATGACCGGCTGCGGCCATCCAGTTGGCCGACAGCTTGATGTCGGAAATCTTCTCGATCCGCGCAGCGGCAAGGTTGGTCAGCGTTTCACCAATGGCCATGCGGCCCGACGCCGGGGCGTCCAGCAGCGCCAGCGGCGTGCGCTCGCCCATCGCCATGGCTTCGCCGGTATAGACGTCATAACTGGTCGCGGTGACGGCACAGTCGGCCACCGGCACCTGCCACGGACCGACCATCTGATCGCGCGCCACCTGACCGGTAATGCTGCGATCGCCAATGGTGATCAGGAAGCTCTTGCTGGCCACGGCGGGATGGCGCAGCACGCGAGTCACGGCCTCGGCCAGATCGACCGAAGCGGCGCTGAAGTCGTCACCCAGCTCGGCTTCGCGGCTGGCAGTGCGGTGCATGCGCGGCGCCTTGCCGAGGAGCACGTTGAGCGGCATGTCCACCGGCTTGTTGCCGAAATGGCTGTCGGCAACGGTCAGATGCGGCTCCTCGGTGGCCTCGCCGACCACCGCGAACGGGCAGCGCTCACGCTCGCAGATGGCCTTGAAGCGCTCGAAATCGGCCGCATCGACGGAGAGCACGTAACGCTCCTGGGACTCGTTGCACCAGATCTCCAGCGGCGCCATGCCCGGTTCGTCGTTGGGGATGTTGCGCAGTTCGAAACGACCGCCACGGCCACCATCGTTGACCAGCTCCGGAAACGCATTGGACAGGCCGCCGGCACCGACGTCGTGGATGAACTTGATCGGGTTGTGCTCGCCCAGCTGCCAGCAGCGGTCGATGACCTCCTGACAGCGACGTTCCATTTCCGGGTTGTCGCGCTGTACCGAGGCGAAGTCCAGGTCCGCCGAACTGGTGCCGGTGGCCATCGAGGATGCCGCGCCACCACCCAGACCGATCAGCATGGCCGGGCCGCCGAGCACGATCAGCTTGGCGCCGACCGAGATCTCGCCCTTCTGCACATGCTCCTCGCGGATGTTACCCATGCCGCCGGCGAGCATGATCGGCTTGTGATAGCCCCGTACTTCCTCGCCACGCGGCGTGTTGATCGCCTGTTCGAAGGTACGGAAGTAGCCGGTCAGCGCCGGACGGCCGAATTCGTTGTTGAACGCGGCGCCACCCAGCGGGCCCTCGATCATGATGTCCAGCGGCGTGACGATGCGCTCGGGCTTGCCGTACGGCTTCTCCCAGGGCTGCTCGAAGCCGGGAATGTTCAGGTTGGATACGGTGAAACCGGTCAGGCCAGCCTTCGGCTTGGCGCCGCGCCCGGTCGCACCTTCGTCGCGGATCTCGCCGCCCGAGCCGGTGGAAGCACCAGGGAACGGAGCGATGGCGGTCGGGTGGTTGTGGGTTTCCACCTTCATCAGAATGTGCACCGGCTCCTGGCTCGCGGCGTACTCGCGCGTCTCGGGATTCGGATAGAAGCGACCGGCGACGTTGCCGACGATGACCGCGGCATTGTCCTTGTAGGCCGACAGCACGCCTTCGCTGTGCAGCTGGTAGGTGTTCTTGATCATGCCGAACAGGGATTTTTCCTGGCTCTCGCCATCGATATCCCAGCTGGCATTGAAGATCTTGTGCCGGCAGTGTTCGGAGTTGGCCTGGGCGAACATCATCAGTTCGATGTCGTGCGGGTTGCGTCCCAGCCCGCTGAAGGCCTGCACCAGGTAGTCGATCTCGTCCTCGGCCAGGGCCAGGCCCAGCTCGACGTTGGCCTTCTCCAGCGCGGCGCGACCGCCGCCGAGTACGTCCACCGCCGTGAGCGGCTTCGGTTCGGCATGACTGAACAGGTTGGCGGCTTCCTCGAACCGGCCCAGCACCAGCTGCGTCATGCGGTCATGCAGCGCGGCAGCGACAAGCTGAGCATCGCTGTCGGACAACTCGCCCTGCACGTAGTAGGCGATACCCCGCTCCAGCCGCTGGATCTTCTCCAGGCCGCAGTTGTGCGCGATGTCGCTGGCCTTGCTCGACCAGGGCGAGATGGTGCCGAAGCGCGGCACCACCAGGAACAGCCGACCGGCCGGCTCCTGCACCGGTACGCTGGGGCCATACTTCAGCAGACGGGTCAGTACGTTCTGCTCATCCGCGCCAAGCGTGCCGGAAACCTCGGCGAAATGGGCGAACTCGGCATACAACCCGCTGACGGCGGGAACCTTTTCGGTCAGTTGTGCCAGGAGCTTGCCGTGACGGAAGGCGGAAAGAGCGGGAGCACCGCGCAGGATCAACATCGTCGGAACAGCCTCGGAGGGGGGAGCAGTCGGGGCGCGTATTCTAGCCCATGACGGCCAGCCGAAGACAGCCGAACGCCTTCCGCCCCGACGGTCTCCCCTTCGGCCTCGCTCAATGCAGGATCTGACTGAGGAACAGCTTGGTCCTGTCGTTCACCGGGCTGGTGAAGAACACCTCCGGCTCGGCCTGCTCGACGATTTCACCCTTGTCCATGAAGATCACCCGGTCGGCCACCGTTCGGGCGAAGCCCATCTCGTGGGTCACGCAGAGCATGGTCATGCCGCTTTCGGCGAGGCTGACCATGGTGTCCAGCACTTCCTTGACCATTTCCGGATCGAGGGCCGACGTCGGCTCGTCGAACAGCATGATCTTCGGCTTCATGCACAGGGCGCGGGCGATCGCCACGCGCTGCTGCTGGCCACCGGACAGCTGCCCGGGATACTTGTTGGCCTGCTCCGGAATGCGTACCCGCTCCAGATAATGCATGGCGACCTCCTCGGCCTGCCGGCGTGGCAGCTTGCGCACCCACATGGGCGCCAGCGTGCAGTTCTGCAGCACTGTCAGGTGCGGGAACAGGTTGAAATGCTGAAAGACCATGCCGACTTCGCTGCGAATCGCCTCGATCTGCTTGAGGTCACTGGTCAGCTCGACGCCGTTGATAACGATGCGCCCCTGCTGATGCTCCTCCAGGCGGTTCAGACAGCGGATGGTGGTGGACTTGCCCGACCCAGACGGCCCGCACAACACGATGCGCTCGCCCTGCCGTACGGACAGGTTGATGTCCTTGAGCACATGGAACTGCCCGAACCACTTGTGCACGCCCTGCATGCGGATGACCGGCTCGCTTGCCTGCCCGGCCTGCGCAATTGAATCATTCATATCTCACTCCTAACGCTTGTGGCCGGTGTCCAGCTTGCGCTCCAGGCGCATGGAATAGCGGGACATGCCGAAACAGAACATCCAGTACACCAGCGCGGCGAAGACATAGCCTTCGGTGGACATACCCAGCCAGGCCGGGTCCGCCGTAGCGCGCTTGATGCTGTTGAGGAAGTCGAACAGGCCGATGATGATCACCAGGCTGGTGTCCTTGAACAGGGCGATAAAGGTATTGACGATGCCCGGGATCACCAGCTTCAGCGCCTGCGGCAGAATCACCAGCAGCGTGCTGCGCCAGTAGCCCAGACCCATGGCGGCCGCCGCCTCGTACTGCCCTTTGGGGATCGCCTGCAGGCCGCCTCGCACCACTTCGGCGATGTAGGCGGCCTCGAAGAACACCACCATCAGCATCGCCCGCAACAGCTTGTCGAGGTTCATGCCTTCGGGCAGGAACAGCGGCAGCATCACTGACGACATGAACAGCACGGTGATCAGCGGTACGCCGCGCCAGAACTCGATGAAGGTCACGCAGAGAACCCGGATGGCCGGCATGTCCGAGCGTCGCCCGAGCGCCAGCAGGATGCCCAAGGGCAAGGCGCCGGCAATGCCCACCGCGGCGATCACCACCGTCAGCATCAAGCCGCCCCACTGACTGGTCGGCACCGTCTGCAACCCGAGGAATCCGCCATGCAGCAGCCAGTAGGCCAGCAGCGGATAGACCAGCAGGTAACCGATGCCGTAGCGCAGTTTGTGCGGCATCTGCCGCAGAAACAGTGGCGCCGCGCCGATGATCGCCAACCATGCCGCCGCATCGACCCGCCAGCGCAGCTCGGTGGGGTAGAAGCCGTACATGAACTGGCCGAAGCGAACCTGCACGAACACCCAGCAGGCGCCTTCGCGGCTGCAATCGGCGCGGGTGTCGCCGGTCCAGTCAGCCTTGAAGATCGCCCATTCCAGTACCGGAGGCACGATCAGCCAGAGCAGATAGAGCCCGACCAGGGTCAGCAGCGTGTTGATCCAACTGGAGAAGAGATTGGCCCGCAGCCAGCCGAGCGCACCGATGCTGATCGTCGGCGGCGGCAGGTCGGGCTTGAAGGAATGAATGGTCATGCGCTCACCGCTCGATCAGCGCAATGCGCTTGTTGTACCAGTTCATCAGCAGCGAGATGCTGATGCTGATGGCCAGATAGACACTCATGGTGATGGCCATGGTTTCGATGGCCTGCCCGGTCTGGTTGAGCACCGTGCCGGCGAACAGCGAGACCATGTCCGGATAGCCGATCGCCGCTGCAAGCGACGAGTTCTTCGCCAGGTTCAGGTACTGGCTGGTCAGCGGCGGCACGATCACTCGCAACGCCTGCGGCACGATGACCAGCCGCAGGACCTGCCCCGGACGCAGGCCGAGCGATGCGGCCGCCTCGGTCTGGCCATGGCTGACCGACTGGATGCCCGAACGCACGGTTTCTCCGATGAAGGCGGCGGTATAGACCGAAAGCGCCACCACGATCGACACCAGCTCCGGTATCACCACCCAGCCGCCGCGGATGTTGAAGCGCTGCAGCTCCGGCACTTCCCAGCTGAACGGTGCCCCGGCAACGAGCGTCACCAACCAGGGTACGGTGATGAACAGCCCGAGGCTCGTCCAGAACACCGGGAACATGCGCCCTGTTGCATGCCGTCGCGCCCGCGCCCAGCGGTGCAGCATTACCACGGCGACCAGCGCGACCAACAGCGCCAGCCAGAACGCCCAGAAGCCATCGGCAGCACTGGGCGCCGGCATCTGCACGCCACGATTGTTGACGAACACCGCATCCCACAGGCTCAGGCTGTTGCGTGGCCCCGGCAGCGGGCTGATTACGGCGAAATAGACGAAGAAGATCAGCAGCAGCGGCGGGATATTGCGGAAGATCTCGATGTAAAGCGTCGCCAGCTGGCGGATCAGCCAGTTGCTGGAGAGGCGCCCCACGCCGAGGATGAAGCCCATGATGGTGGCCAGGACGATCCCGATTACGCTGACCAGCAGGGTGTTGAGCAGACCGACCCAGAAAACGCGTCCGTAGCTGTCGCTTTCGCTGTAGTCGATCAGATGCTGGGAAATACCGAAGCCGGCGGCGTTGTTGAGAAAGCCGAATCCGGACGTGATGCCGCGATGGGCAAGATTGTTCTGGGTGTTATGAAACAGGTACCAGCCGAACGCCACCACTGCCAACACTGCAATCACCTGGAAGACCCAGGCGCGTACTCGTGGATCGGTCAGCAGCGAACGTCGGGGCGCGGTGCCTCTGGCGATCGAACGCATCGAAAATCCTCATACCGCACGGCCGACCCTCGCGGATCGGCCGTACTCATCCATGAAACGAGCCGGCACGAGGCCGGCCACGGAGGCTCAACGCACCGGCGGCGCGTACTGCAATCCACCTTTGTTCCACAGGGCATTGAGGCCACGCTCGATCTTCAGCTCACTGCCGGCACCCACGTTGCGATCGAAGATCTCGCCATAGTTTCCTACCTGCTTGACGATCTGGACGGCCCAATCCTTCGGCAGTCTGAGATCCTTGCCGTATTCGCCTTCGGCACCCAGCAGACGCGCCACGTCAGGATTCTTGGTGCTCTTAGCCATCTCCTCGACGTTGGCCGAGGTCACGCCGAGCTCTTCGGCATTGAGCATGGCGAACAGCGTCCAGCGCACGATATCGAACCACTCCTCGTCACCCTGGCGAACGGCCGGGCCGAGCGGCTCCTTGGAAATCACTTCAGGCAATACGACGTAGTCGTCAGGCTTGGCCAGCTTGATGCGCTGTGCGTAGAGCTGGGACTGGTCCGAGGTCAGCACGTCGCAGCGGCCGGACTCCAGCGACTTGGCGCTTTCGTCCGAGGTGTCGTAGGTGATGGGGGTGTACTTGTGGCCATTGGCGCGGAAATAGTCGGACAGGTTCAGCTCCGTGGTGGTGCCGGCCTGGATGCACACCGTGGCACCGTCCAGCTCCTTGGCCGAGGACACCCCAAGCTCCTTGTTCACCAGGAAGCCCTGTCCGTCGTAGTAGGTCACGCCGGTGAAGTTCAGCCCCATCGCGGCGTCCCGCGAGCTGGTCCAGGTGGTATTGCGCGACAGCACATCCACTTCCCCCGACTGCAGCGCGGTGAAACGCTCCTTGGCGGTCAGCGGGCTGTACTTGACCTTGGTAGCATCGCCGAACACGGCCGCGGCGACCGCACGGCACACGTCCACGTCGATCCCCTGGAATTGCCCCTTGGCATCGGCGAACGAGAAGCCCGGAAGGCCATCGCTGATACCGCACTGCACGAATCCTTTCTTCTGCACCGCATCCAGGGTCGCCCTGCCTGCGCCAGCCCGCTGATGCCCAGCAGTGACGCAGCACCCAGCGCAGCCAGTGTGGATTTCACCCTAATCATCGAAACCTCCAGTTTGCTTTCTTATTCTCGGGTTCGGGCCTGGCGCTTCGATGCCTTGACCAGCGAAGCGGCCGCAGCCTGACCTGAGTCTAGTCGTCCGTTGATGATCGGCAATGTTCTTTATTTCACTGCCTCGGCCCCGCTCGCGAGGGCCGTTCCGTTCAGAGCCAGGCAGCCAAAGCAAGCGGCATACCAGCTCGATGCGACGCCGCCTGCCACGCTCTACGGCGGGTTCAATCCGGTCGCAGGAGCGAGTACCCTCGCGCTATTTCCTCGCCCGCCTGCCCCAAGACGAGGCGACTTGCCCTGAACTGGAGCCGATCCATGAGCGAACCGCTGATCCTCGAACCCACCGCCAGCGCAGACGCCTGCGTCATCTGGCTGCATGGCCTGGGCGCCGACCGTTATGACTTCCTGCCAGTGGCCGAGGCCCTGCAACAGCGCCTGCACAGCACACGCTTCGTGCTACCTCAGGCGCCGACACGGCCGGTGACCATCAACGGCGGATGGAGCATGCCGAGCTGGTACGACATCCTCGCCATGAGCCCAGCCCGCGCGATCGATCGCGAGCAGCTGGAGGCTTCGGCACAGCAGGTCATCTCGCTGATCGAGGCGCAACGTGACGCAGGAATCGATCCGGCACGCATCTTCCTAGCCGGCTTCTCCCAAGGGGGCGCGGTTGTGCTGCACACCGCGTTTCTGCGCTGGCAGGGGCCGCTGGGTGGCGTCATCGCGCTTTCGACCTATGCGCCTACCTTTACCGAGCCGCCGGCGTTCTCCCCGACCGCGCTGCGGTATCCGGTGCTATGCCTGCACGGCAGCCGCGACGATGTCGTGCCCATGGTGATGGGCCATGCGGCCTATCAGGCTCTGCAGGGCGCCGGCGTCGCCGCGACCTGGCGCGATTACCCGATGGGCCATGAGGTACTGCCGGAGGAAATCCGTGACATCGGCGCCTGGCTCGCCGAACGCCTTGGCTGACCCGGCGCATCGAGCGCAAGCCAGGCGTGCGGCAATCGTGGCAGGCGGCGCGCCGCGTCACGCCTGCCTTCGTCGACCGGTGCCACCGCGCCGGCCGACCCCGCCGGGGCGGGAGGCTTCGCCAGGTTTGCGTCTTGCATTACACTGACGCGCGATTCTTTCCCAATTCGACGACGAGAAGACCGTGCTCAAAGCACTCAAGAAAATCTTTGGCAAGGCCCCGGACGAGCGGGCCGGCATACCCACCGGCGCCCCATCTGCCACTACCGAACGGCAACCCGACCCCGTGACGCAGCCGGGCGCGACGGACGAAACCCAGTCCAAGCCGCAACCCTCCCAGCGCAGCGCCGACAAACCACGCCGCCAGCGCAGCAGCAAACCGCCGAAACCCGCCGCGCCGGCCTGGAAGCTGGAAGACTTCGTGGTCGAGCCGGCCGAAGGCAAGACCCGCTTTCATGACTTCAAGCTCGCACCGGAGCTGATGCACGCGATCCATGACCTGGGCTTCCCCTATTGCACACCGATCCAGGCACAGGTGCTGGGCTACACGCTCAAGGGCCGCGATGCCATCGGCCGTGCACAGACCGGCACAGGCAAGACGGCGGCCTTCCTGATCTCGACCATCACCCAGCTGCTGGAAACGCCACCGCCCAAGGAACGCTACATGGGCGAGCCGCGTGCCCTGATCATCGCTCCGACTCGCGAACTGGTGGTGCAGATCGCAAACGATGCGCTGGACCTGACCAAGTACACCGGACTCAACGTGATGAGCTTTGTCGGCGGCATGGATTTCGACAAGCAGCTCAAGCAGCTGGAGTCGCGCTACTGCGACATCCTGGTTGCCACCCCCGGCCGGTTGCTGGACTTCAACCAGCGCGGCGAAGTCCACCTGGACATGGTCGAGGTGATGGTTCTCGACGAAGCCGACCGCATGCTCGACATGGGCTTCATCCCGCAGGTCCGCCAGATCATCAGGCAGACGCCACCCAAGAGCGAACGCCAGACCCTGCTCTTTTCCGCCACCTTCACCGACGACGTGATGAACCTGGCGCAGCAGTGGACGACCAACCCCGCCGTGGTCGAGATCGAACCGGAGAACGTGGCCAGCGATACCGTCGAGCAGCACGTCTATGCCGTTGCCGGCAGCGACAAGTACAAGCTGCTGTACAACCTGATCACCCAGAACGACTGGACGCGGGTAATGGTCTTCGCCAATCGCAAGGACGAAGTACGACGCATCGAAGAGCGCCTGACCAAGGATGGCATCAGTGCAGCGCAGATGTCCGGCGACGTCCCGCAGCACAAGCGCATCCGCACGCTGGAGGGCTTTCGCGAGGGCAAGATTCGCGTGCTGGTCGCCACCGACGTCGCCGGTCGCGGCATTCACGTCGACGGCATCAGCCATGTGATCAACTTCACCCTGCCTGAAGACCCGGACGATTACGTCCATCGCATCGGTCGCACCGGCCGCGCCGGCACCAGCGGCACCTCCATCAGCTTCGCCGGTGAGGACGATGCCTTCGCCCTGCCACCCATCGAGGCGCTGATCGGCCGCAAGATTCAGTGCGAAATGCCACCGGCAGAACTGCTCGCCCCGGTGCCGCGTTCCCGCTGACGAGTGCTTCATGGACGCGGCGCCGCTGCCGCGTCCGTCAGCGCTGCGGCACCACGCGCGCCCGCAGATGACCTGAATCAGGCCGGGGCCCAGCCGAAGCGGCTAGAGTTGTAGCCAGGTATCAGTATTCGGAGGTTCACCGATGGACAGCATGCACTGGCTTCTGACGCTCATCGTCATCGGGTTCGTTCTGCTCTGCGTGGGCTTCAACTACCGGGACAAGCAATGGGGCGTCGGACTGCTGAGCCTCGGCATTCTCACGATGTTTTCCACGCTGGCCTTCAAGATGTACATCACCTTCTATTGAAGGCTCAGCTTTTCTCGTTCCAACGCTCGGCCGCCAACTGATCACTGGCACGGCCTTCCACCCAGCGCGGGCCGGCCGAGGTGTTTTCCTTCTTCCAGAATGGCGCCCGGGTTTTCAGGTAGTCCATGACGAAGCGGCAGGCGTCGAAGGCGGCGTCGCGATGTGCACTCGCGGCCCCGACGAACACGATCGGCTCGCCTGGCTCCAGCGGGCCGACCCGGTGCAGTACATCCAGGCGCAGCAACGGCCAGCGCTGTTCGGCCTCCTGCACGATCTTCTCCAGCGCTTTTTCCGTCATGCCGGGCGCATGCTCGAGAAACATGCCGGCCACATCCTGCCCGTCATTGAAGTCCCGCACGTAGCCGACGAAGCCGGCGACCGCGCCGATTCCCAGATTGGCGGCATGCAGCGCGTTCAGCTCCGCGCCGGGATCGAACGAGCCCTGTTGAACACGAACCGCCATGCTCAACCTCCGGTCACGGTAGGAAAGAAGGCCACCTCGTCGCCATCGACAACGGCTTCACCGAGGCCACACAGCTCCTGATTGCGCGCGCACATCAGATTCTGCTCGCCGAGTACCTCCCAGACGCCACCACGCGCCAGGAGGTACTGGCGTACATCATCCACACTGCCGAACGATTCATCCCATTGGATGCGCTCGCCATCGCTGCCTAGGGTTTCCCGATAACGGGCAAAGAACTGAATCGAAATCATGCCTGCACCTGCCAATGCCCACTCTTGCCGCCCAGCTTCTCCAGCAGGCGCACCCCTTCGATCACCATGCCGCGGTCAACGGCCTTGCACATGTCATAGATGGTCAACGCCGCGACGCTGGCAGCGGTCAGCGCTTCCATTTCCACGCCCGTCTGCCCAGCCAGCTTGCATACCGCTCGGATCAGGACGCTGTCTTCGCCATCGGCCTGGAGCTCGACCTTGATGCTGGTCAGCAGCAGCGGGTGACAGAGCGGAATCAGTTCATGGGTTTTCTTTGCCGCCTGGATGCCGGCGATGCGTGCGACGGCGAACACGTCGCCCTTGGGATGGCCGCCCTGCTGGATCAGCTGAAGCGTCTGCGGCAGCATGCGGACGCGCGCCTCGGCCACGGCTTCGCGCGCCGTCACGGCCTTGTCGGTGACGTCGACCATGCTGGCCCGGCCTTGGGAATCGAGATGGGTGAGCATTCGGCGCTCCTGATCTGAAAATCAGGAGTCTACCCCAGCCGTCAGCGATGAGCCCGCCCCCATAAGAGGTACGACCGGGCATCGCTGATTGCAGGCCGCTGCTTACATGTGCGCTTCGGCGTACTCCGCCAGTACCGAGCGCGGCACACCCTGCAGGGTGATATGCACGCCGTGGGAGAAGTCCTTGAAGCGTTCGGTGAGGTAGGTCAACCCTGAGCTGGTCGCGGACAGATAGGGCGTATCGATCTGCGCCAGGTTGCCGAGACAGACCACCTTCGAGCCGTTGCCCGCGCGGGTGATGATGGTCTTCATCTGGTGCGGCGTCAGGTTCTGGCACTCGTCGATCAGAATCAGGCTCTGCTGGAAGCTACGGCCGCGGATGTAGTTCAGCGATTTGAACTGCAACGGCACCTTCTGCAGGATGTAATCGATGCTGCCGTGGGTGTTCTCGTCGTCCATGTGCAGCGCTTCGAGATTGTCGGTGATCGCCCCCAGCCAGGGCTCCATCTTCTCGGCCTCGGTGCCGGGCAAGAAGCCGATGTCTTCGTCCAACCCCTGCACGCTGCGGGTGGCAATGATGCGCCGGTAGCGCTTGCTGACCACGGTCTGCTCGATGGCCGCCGCCAGCGCCAGAATGGTCTTGCCCGAGCCGGCGGCGCCGGACAGGTTGACCAGATGGATATCCGGATCGAGCAAGGCGAACAATGCCAGCGCCTGATGGATATCACGCGGGCGCAACCCCCAGGCTTCCTGATGCAGCAATGGCTCCTGATGCAGGTCGAGCAGCAGCAGTTCATCGGCCTTGATGCCCTTGATCCAACCCACGAAGCCCTGCTCGTCGATGATGAATTCGTTGATGTGCACCGCCGGCAGGTTGTCGATCAGCTGGACGCGATGCCAGGTGCGCCCATGGCCCTGGTGGGTCTCCACCTTGCTCACCCGGTCCCAGAAGGAGCCACTGACACTGTGATACCCCCGCGACAGCTGGCCGATGTCGTCGACCAGTTGATCGGTGTGGTAATCCTCGGCCGCCACCCCGCAGGCTCGCGCCTTCAAGCGCATGTTGATGTCCTTGGTCACCAGCACCACGGGGACCTCGGGCCGCTGTTTGCTGAGCCTGACCACCTGATTGATGATCTTGTTGTCGTTCAGGTCTTCCGGGAGTGCGATGGAGTCGCCGCCCTTGCTCATCAGGATCGAAAGGCTGCCGGATGGGCCGCTCTTGCCACGTTGGATCGGCACACCCAACTCGACTTCTTCCGGCGTGGCATCGCCCAGCAGCTTGTCGATCAGGCGGATCGCCTGGCGGCACTCGGCCGCCACGCTGTGCTTGCCGGTCTTGAGCTGATCGAGCTCCTCCAGCACGGTCATGGGAATGGCGACCTGGTGTTCCTGGAAATTCAGCAAGGCGTTGGGATCGTGTATCAGGACGTTCGTGTCGAGGACGTAGAGCGTGGGCTGGGTGGCGCGAGATCTGCCGTAGTCATCCATACCGATCACCTTCTTCTAGGGTCAGAAGCGAAGCGGATAAGCGCTCCGCCGCAGAGTGACCGCCGTGCGATTGGGGGTGAGCGGACGAGGGAAGCCGGTGGATTCGGGGCTGCCCAGGAGCCGCCACCTGTGTCGCAGGGTTCGGCGGTCTGAACTTGGTAATACCGTAAAACTTATGACAGGCAAAAGACTTTTCCGTTGAACACGGCTTTTTTTCACGAATCGACCACAGGGCCTTGGCTCGCGGCTTTCCTGCGCGTTATTGTCGAGAATCAAGGTGCGCGCTTTCGCCGCAGCGATTCACTTCGGCGGTGATGTGCACCAGCTGCGCAAAGGGTTGCAGCGCCGCCTTGTAGCGGTCGGCCGTGTGGGGCTGATGCGTCACCACGCTCAGGATGCAGCTGTACTGCGATCGCCCCACACGCCACAGATGCAGGTCGGTGACCTCCGTGTCGGGCACCCGTTCAAGCGCCTCGCGCACCTTGCCCACCAGCGGGTCATCCATCTCACGGTCCAGCAGCGCCTTGGCCGTATCGCGCAACAGACCGCGGGCCCAGACGAGAATCACCAGGGCGCCGATGATGCCCATCGCCGGGTCAAGCCAGCCCCAGCCGAAGAGCTTGCCGCCCAGCAAGGCGATGATGGCCGCCACCGAGGTCAGGGCATCGGTCAACACATGGATGAAGGCTGCATGGCGGTTGAGGTCCTTGCCTGGCGCACCGTGTGCGTGCGCATGACCCCGCTCAGCATGGCTATGGGCATCATCGCCGTGGCCGTGGCCGTGGCCGTGGCCGTGGCCGTGATCATGCTGGTCCCGCAGCAACCAGGCCGATAACAGATTCACCAGCAGGCCGACGACCGCAACCACCAGCGCCTCATCGAAGCCGATCGCCGCCGGCGCCCAGAAGCGCAGCAACGACTCACCGATCATGAACAGCGCCACCACCACCAGCAGCAGCGCGCTGGCGAAACCGGCCAGCACCTCGATCTTCCAGGTGCCGAACGTGAAACGATGATCCGCCGCATAGCGCCGCGCCAACAGATACGCGAGCGCGGCGAGGCCTATGGCGACCATGTGCGAGGCCATGTGCCAGCCATCGGCGAGCAATGCCATGGAGTTGAACCAGTAACCGGCGACGATCTCCAGCAGCATCGTCAGACCGGTGAGAATCACCACCGCCCATGTCCGCCGTTCCGAGCGGCGCTCGAGCGGGCGGTAATCATGTGGCGGTTGCCATTGCGCGTGATTGCAGTCAGACATACGAACTCCTAACTTGACTGGCACTAGCTTGCGCCTTGCCCCACGGGCAAGGTCAACACCGGAGGCTATGGCGCCCATAGCTGGAGACTCGCCGGCCGTGCCCCTACAATCGCGCCATCAGAAAGGAGACCTTGCATGCTGATGGTGATTTCCCCGGCCAAGACACTCGATTACGACACACCCCCGATAACCGAACGCTTCACCCAGCCCCAGTACCTCGACCACTCACAGCAGTTGATCGAATTGCTTCGTCGCTACTCGCCGGCGCAGATCAGCGAACTGATGCACCTCTCCGACAAGCTGGCAGCGTTGAACGTTGCTCGCTACGGCAGTTGGACACCGGCGTTCACCCCGAGCAACGCCAAGCAGGCGCTGCTCGCGTTCAAGGGTGACGTCTATACCGGACTCAACGCCGATGACTTCACCGAAGACGACCTGCTGTTCGCGCAGAAGCACCTGCGCATGCTCTCTGGACTCTATGGCCTGCTGCGGCCGCTGGACCTCATGCAGCCCTATCGCCTGGAGATGGGCACCAAGCTGACCAACCCCCGCGGCAAGGATCTATACGCTTTCTGGGGCGAACGTATCAGCGACTGGCTGACCGAAGCGCTCGCCGATCAGGGCGATGACGTGCTGCTCAACCTGGCGTCCAACGAATACTTCAGCGCGGTCAAACGCAATGCGTTGAATGCGCGCATCATCAATGTCGATTTCAAGGACATGAAGAACGGCCAGTACAAGATCATCTCCTTCTATGCGAAGAAGGCACGAGGCCTGATGGCTCGCTGGATCATCAAGGAGCGCATCAGCACCCCCGATCAGCTGTCGGCATTCGACTACGAAGGCTACCGCTACAGCGCGAACGACTCCTCTGCCGATCACCTGGTTTTCCTGCGCGACGCCAGCGACCAGTAATCCGGCTTCGGTGGATGGCGCGACGTCACGCCATCCATCTCCCACGCCGCCCTCCTGCATTCCAGCCAGCCCCTCTCGCGGCTCGTCGAGTCCAACCCCGCCATCGATCACACACCGAGAACCCGTCGAAAAAACTCAGCGATCAACGGTAGTCGGCGCGGGAACTATCGAGCACAGCTGGCAATCATAAGCGCGTACCGACAATTCCAGGTGGAAAGGGACGTCGCACATGAACGTGCATAGGGTAATCAAACTTGCAAACCGCTCCGTTCCCGGTCGCGCCGCGACCCCGGCGGTAGCGCAACCTCGAGCAGCGATGCTGCCGGGCATCAGGCCAATGGCCGAGGCGTCGAGCAGTGCCAGCGCGGCACCTCGCATGACAAACGCCGAGCAAGGCACGAACAGAGGGTTACGGCCATGCAAACGCACCGCCCCTATTGGACGCGCAACATACGCCACGCACCACTCCCGACGATGGCGTCAGTCAACTCGTCATTGGTCAGCCACAGGCACGCATCAACTGGCAGCGCGCAACAGATAGCGCACGGCCTGAGCGCGATGGCCCGGTAACTCAGCAAACCAATGAATACAGATTTCCAATCCCGGAGCAGCGCTTCGGGACAGAGCGGATTTCGTTCCGGCGATTCCCTTGCGAATGAACACGAAACGAGCGGTGCAGCCAGGTGGGCTGCCCCATCGAACAAGTAGAACGACCTTCGAAACGATTCAGGAGAAGCAATATGATCCCGGTTATTCTTTCAGGTGGTAGCGGCTCCCGACTGTGGCCCCTCTCCCGCAAGTCGTTCCCCAAGCAGTTCCTTGCACTGACTGGCGAACAGACATTGTTCCAGCAGACTGTCGAGCGCCTGGCCTTCGACGGCATGCAGCAGCCTTTGCTGGTGTGCAACAAGGACCATCGCTTCATCGTCAAGGAGCAGCTGGCGGCTCGCAAGCTGGGCGTCCAGGGCCTGCTGCTCGAGCCTTTCGGTCGCAACACGGCACCCGCCATCGGCATCGCCGCGATGAAGCTGATCGAGGAAGGCCGCGACGAGCTGCTGCTGGTCCTGCCGGCTGACCATGTGATCGAAGACCAGAAAGCCTTCCAGCGCTCCCTGGCGCTGGCCACCAATGCCGCCGAGAACGGTGAGATGGTGCTTTTCGGCGTGCCGCCGACCCGTCCCGAAACCGGCTACGGCTACATCCGTGGCAGCCAGGACGCCAATACCAATCTGCCGGATGGCATCAAGCGCGTCGCCCAGTTCGTCGAGAAGCCGGACGAAGCGCGCGCCCAGAGCTATCTGGAGTCGGGCGACTATTACTGGAACAGCGGCATGTTCCTGTTCCGCGCCAGTGTCTTCCTGGATGAACTGAAGAAGCACGACCCGGACATCTACGACACCTGCTGGGTCGCGCTCGAGCGCAGCGTGAAAAACGGCGACGAAGTGCTGATCGATCCGGCCACCTTCGCCTGCTGCCCGGACAACTCCATCGACTACGCCGTGATGGAAAAGACTCAGTTGGCCTGTGTGGTTCCGATGTCCGCCGGCTGGAGCGATGTCGGCTCCTGGTCGTCGATCTGGGACGTGCACGAGAAGGACCAGAATGGCAACGTGCTCAAAGGCGACGTGATCGCCGAGGACTCGCGCAATTGCCTGGTCCACGGCAATGGCAAACTGGTCACGGTGCTGGGTCTGGAAGACATCGTGGTCGTGGAAACCAAAGACGCCATGATGGTTGCGCACAAGGACAAGGTGCAGGACGTCAAGAAACTGGTCAGCAAGCTCGATGCCCAGGAGCGCAGCGAGACCAAGAACCACTGCGCCGTGTACCGCCCCTGGGGCTGGTACGACTCGGTGGACATGGGCGGTCGCTTCCAGGTCAAGCGCATCTGCGTGAATCCGGGCGCCAGCCTCTCGCTGCAGATGCACCACCACCGTGCCGAGCACTGGATCGTGGTATCCGGCACCGCTCAGGTAACCTGCAACGACAAGACGTTCCTGCTCACCGAGAATCAGTCGACCTATATTCCGATCACTTCGGTGCATCGCCTCGCCAACCCGGGCAAGATTCCGCTGGAAATCATCGAAGTCCAGTCCGGCAGCTATCTGGGTGAGGACGATATCGAGCGCTTCGACGATGTTTACGGACGCGCCGAACAGAGCAACGAGGCCAAAGTGGCGCGATAGTTGTTCTCGGTGCATTGAGGAAAACCCGCTTCGGCGGGTTTTCTTTTTCCTGGCCCGGTAAAGGATAGCGAGGCATACTTCGCAACTGATCGGCATGACGTTTTTTTTCGAACCAGTCCTCGCTTTTGCCGCTTGCTCCGCAATTGTTTAAATCTTTTAAATTGACCTCATTTCTTGCAGGCATATGCTGGCCATGCAGTCGGCAAACAGTGGTTACAAACTGGCCATGCAATCATTTGCTGACTGCCACGTCTCAATTCAAATCATCCAACACAGGTTTTATTACGTGACCAAAGACGAACTGCGCGCAGAACTCGAGCGCCAGGCTCAGCGTTTTACCAATATCTACGGTGGTGAAATAACCACTTACGCCGCTGAACGCGAGCCCGAACGCAAACCGTGGCGAAAGAAGCCCACCGTGCTCGATCAGGTTTTTCAACAGGAAGTTCAAAAGCTGGAACAGGCGAAGCGTGCCGATTGTGACGGCGCGATTACACCGCCGGCCTAACCGCAGCATCTCAAGCGTACGAACATACGCAGTGCGTGAATTGCGGCCGGAACGAAACCGTCAGCGCTTGCCGCCCAATAAAGAGCCCAGCAAACCTCTGGCCAACTGCCGCCCCAACTGGTTCGCGGCCTGGCTTAGCGCACTCTTCACTACACGGCCAGCTAAATCACTCAATTCACTGCCAGTCTTGTTCGTCTCGCGACGAGGCTTGTTTGCAGTTTCACGCTCCTGCTCGACGTTCTGCGTTGCCCGGGCACTCAGCATCTCGTAGGCCGACTCCCGATCGAAGGGCTTGTCGTAGCGACGCCCAAGACCGGAGCGCGCGATAAGTGCCGCGCGTTCGGGTTCGCTCAGCGGACCAATGCGCGAATGCGGCGGGGCGATCGCGACGCGCTGCACCATCGCTGGGGTTCCCTTTTCCTCGAGACCACCGACCAGCGCCTCACCGATTCCAAGCTGGGTCAGCACATCGAGCGTCGAGAATTCCGGGTTGGCGCGAAAGCCGTCCGCCACCGAGCGCAGCGCCTTCTGCTCCTTGACCGTGAACGCCCGCAGCCCGTGCTGGATGCGCAGGCCCAGCTGAGCCAGCACCGTATCCGGAAGATCGCCCGGAGACTGCGTAACGAAGTAGACGCCCACGCCCTTCGAGCGAATCAGCCGTACCACCTGCACCAGGCGTTCCTGCAGTGCTTTTGGCGTATCACCGAACAACAGGTGCGCCTCGTCGAAGAACAGCGCCAGCACTGGTCTATCGGCGTCGCCCCGCTCCGGAAGCTGCTCGAACAGCTCGGCCAGCAACCAGAGCAGAAAGGTCGCGTAAACCTTGGGCGCCTCGTGAACCAGCGTGCTTGCATCGAGCAGATGGATGACACCGCGTCCGTCGGGCGCCGGCTGCAGGATATCTTCGAGCTGCAATGCAGGTTCGCCGAACAAGGCTTCAGCACCCTGCTGCTCCAGCGTCGCCAGGCGCCGCAACAAGGCCTGCGACGAGGCCGCGGTGAACAGCGCGCTGTCCTCGCCCAGCATCTGTGGTTCAGCCTTGAGGTGGGCGAGCAGCGCCTTGAGGTCTTTCAGGTCGAGCAGCAACAGCCCTTCGCGATCCGCCACCTTGAAGGCCGCAAAGAGCGCCGATTGCTGACTATCGGTCAGTTGCAGCAGATTGCCGAGCAGCAGCGGCCCCATTTCGCTCAGCGTAGTACGCAAGGGATGGCCGCTACGACCATGTACGTCCCACAGGGTGACCGGGTACGCCTGCGGACGATGATCGAGCCAGGGCATGCTGGCGATCCGCTCGGCGATCTTGCCTTGAGGCGAGCCCGCGGCGCCCAGCCCGCACAGGTCACCCTTGATGTCCGCGGCGAAGACCGCGACCCCGGCATCACTGAACTGCTCGGCCAGCCGTTGCAAGGTCACCGTCTTTCCGGTGCCGGTGGCGCCGGCGATCAGGCCATGCCGATTGGCAAGACGCAGGGACTGCACGCTGGGTTCGCCGTTGGCGTCCGCCCCCAGCAGCAGATGATCAATCAATGCGTGCATCCGTCAGCTCCCAATCGCCAGCTACTGTTCAGGTTCGCTTTCGCCATCTTCGGTGTTGCCTGAATCGCACGGCACCTGCTCACGGCGCAGCTGTGCCCATAACTCCACCGCCCCAGCGAATTCCGTGCCCTGCTCGGGCGATAACGCCTCCGGGTCGTAGCGCTGGGTGCAACCACTGCCGATGACCGGCGGCGCCTTGGCCACGACACGCTCGAAAGGATCTGCCACGGCGCCTCCGGACTGTCAGTTGAACACGAGGGTCTTGTTGCTGTGTACCAGCACGCGATCTTCCAAGTGATAGCGCAGGCCGCGGGAAAGCACCATCTTCTCCACGTCCTTGCCGAGGCGAACCATGTCCTCGATGCTGTCGCGATGACTGACGCGGACCACGTCCTGCTCGATGATCGGCCCGGCATCGAGCTCCTCGGTGACATAGTGACAGGTCGCCCCGATCAGCTTCACACCCCGCAGCGAGGCCTGGTGATACGGCTTGGCGCCGACGAAAGACGGCAGGAAGCTGTGGTGGATGTTGATCACCCGCTGGGCGAATTCGTCGCACAGTTCGGCAGGCAGAATCTGCATGTAGCGCGCCAGCACTATCACGTCGGCACGCTGTTCGCGCACCAGGCGCGTCACTTCAGCGAAGGCCTCCTGCTTGTTGGCAGGATCGACGGGGACATGGAAGTATGGAATCCCGTGCCACTCGACCATGCTGCGCAGATCGTCATGGTTGGAAATCACGCAAGGAATGTCGCAATCCAGCTCGCCGCTGTGCCAGCGATGCAGCAGGTCGGCCAGGCAATGCGATTCACGGCTCGCCATCAGAACCACGCGCTTGCGCCGCTCGGAGTCGGTGATACGCCACTCCATGGAAAACTCGCGGGCAATCGGGGCAAAGGCCTGACGGAACCCGTCGAGGTCGAACGGAAGCGAATCAGCGCGGATTTCATGGCGCATGAAGAACCAGCCGCTCTGGTGGTCGGAATGGTGGTTGGCTTCCGTGATCCAGCCATTGTAGGTGGCGAGAAAGTTACTGACCTTGGCAACAATGCCAACGCCATCGGGGCAGGCAATCACCAGCCTGAAAGTGCGCATTAACGGTTACTCCGACACGAAGGAAACGCGGCATTCTATCCCAGCAGACAAAAGCACAGCCATCGCGTTAACGCCGGCGTTGGATTGAGAAGCCACGCAACCCCGCCGGCACGATTCAGCTGTCCGGTTATTTGGACACGCCTTGGAAACAATCGAAAAAACTTGCCCGATAAAACAGAAATTACGTTTGTTTAAGCTTGTCGAAAGCTGTCCGCGCTGGCCCTTCGGTACGCATGAAATATCCCTACAAAAAGTGCCCCGCTTTTTTATCCATCTATATTTACTTGCCCATTACGCAGGACTATGATTGCTGACACTTGCGTTCAAACCTAATCCAAGGAAGTCACATGTCACTGATCAACGAGTATCGCGCCACTGAAGAGGCCATCAAGGAACTTCAGGAGCGACTGAAGTCCCTTTCCGAAGATGACAAACTGAAAAAGGAACTGGAGTTCGAAGGCAAGCTGCGCGAACTCATGGGCGAATACCAGAAGTCGCTGCGCGACATCATCGCCCTGCTCGATCCGGATGCCTCCCGCAACAGCAAAACTCCACGTGCGGCGAAAGCGCCGGCCGCCAGCAAGCGCGCACGTCGCGTCAAGCAGTACAAGAACCCGCACAGCGGTGAAGTGATTGAAACCAAAGGTGGCAACCACAAGACGCTGAAAGAATGGAAAGCCCAATGGGGCTCCGACACCGTGGAAAGCTGGGCCACTCTTCTGGGCTAAGCAATACCAGGGTTATAAAGAACGCCGCTTCCCGACGTTATTGATCGACGTCGACAAGCGGCGTTTTTTATTGCGCGCTTCCCACCCGTAACAGCCGCTGCTCTTTTTCGATAGCCAACCGGGCCGGACGCGCTAGTTGCACCCGTAACGCTCACCCAAGGCGCGCCCGTATTCACGCCACTGCTGCAATAGCTGCTGCTGCGCCGGGGTGGCAGTGAGCATGAACTGTTGTATATCCGCCTCGAACTGCGCAAGGGTATTGGGCGCGCCGGCTATCTCGCCGCTAAGGCGCTGTTGGCAGAACCGTTGCCACCTCACCCGCTCTTCAGCCGATAACGCTTCCGGAAAGTTGCGCGCGCGATAACGGAACAGCAATTCCTCTAACCGTACATCATCGAAGTGGCACTGTTGCCGAGCGAGCTCTGCCGGCGCCATCTCGCGAATCCGATCGCACAGCCGCCGATCGCGCTCGCCCAGAAAGCCGTCATAGAGTTGCTGTTCCGGATCGTCCACACCGATGAACCCCTCTTCGCGGTACACCTCGTCCAGCTTTGGGCTCCACACGTGGCGCTGTTCGCGTAGCGCGTCAGCACGTTCGTGGCACGCAGGCAAGTCCAGCTCCAGACGCTGGATATCCGCCTCGCGCAAGACCTTGAGCGGCGCCAGGACCGGGCACTTGTTGATGTGCACGAGCTTCAGCGGGACCGGTAACTCGCCCTCGGCCAGCTCGTCGCGACGCGTGTAGAGCCGCTGTCGCAGCGTTTCCGCGCTTTCCAGCCATAACGGCCGCACCTCGGCTTGCAGATCGCAAACGATCAGCGCATTGCGGTTGCGCGGATGCCAGGCCAGCGGCAGCACCACGGAGAGGAAATGCCGGGCAGCCGAGAAGCGTCCGGACACGTGCACCAGCGGCTCCAGCAGGGTGACCTGCTCGAGCACCGCATGTTTGCGACGCAGATTGAAGAGATATTCGTACAGACGCGGCTGCCGCTCACGAATGAGCCTGGCGAGGCCGATGGTGGCGCGCACATCGGACAGCGCGTCGTGGGCGTTCAGATGTTCCAGCCCATTGGCGGCACTCAAACGCTCGAGCTTGAGCGTCACCCGCCCGTCGTCTTCCGGCCAGCCAATTCCTTCCGGGCGCAGCGCATAGGCGGTACGCACCAGATCGATCAGGTCCCAACGGCTGTTGCCGCCCTGCCATTCGCGTGCATACGGATCGTAGAAATTGCGGTACAGGCTGTAGCGGGTCACTTCGTCGTCGAAACGCAGGCTGTTGTAGCCGGCGCCGCAGGTTCCGGGAGTCGACAATTCCCGATGCAAATGATGAACGAACTGGGCCTCGCACATCCCCTTCTGCTGCAGAACTGCAGGCGTGATTCCCGTGACCAGGCACGCGGCGGGATGGGGAAGGATGTCGTCGCCGGGTCGACAGTAGATGTTCAGCGGCTCGCCGATTTCCTCGAGCGCCTCGTTGGTGCGGATACCGGCAACCTGCAAGGGGCGGTCGCGGCTGGGCGATATGCCTGTGGTTTCGAAGTCGTACCAGAAGATGCTTGGAGTCACGGGAGAGTCCTTCTCGATCAGCACAGCAGTCTAACAGCTGCGACATGCCCATCGCGGTGAGTCAGGAAGTGCCCCGCTCTGCGAACGGCATCCTGCAAGGGAGCAGGCATTTCGCCATAATCCGTCCCACTTTCGGTGCCCGGCCGGTCATCTGACCATCGCGCATTGCCGCAGCCGTGCTTGCCGCATAGCATCAGCTTCTGCCTGACCCTAGACGACCTTGCCCTTGCCATCGAACATCGACCGCCAAGCCCTGCTCGACACCAGCCATCGCGTGGAAACCCCAGAGGGCATCGACCTGGCGTTGCGCCCGGCCGGTCTCGTTCCGCGCGCGCTCGCCTTCGCCATCGACCTGGGTATTCGCGGCGCCCTGCTGTTGATCCTCTTCTTTACGCTCGGACTGCTGGGCAAGTTCGGCATGGGCCTGGGCGCACTGCTGCTGTTTCTCGTCCAGTGGTGGTACATGGTGCTCTTCGAAGTTCTGAATCAGGGCCGCACGCCGGGAAAATACTGGCTGGGGCTGCGCGTCGTGCATGACGACGGCACGCCGGTGGGCTGGACGTCCTCGCTGACGCGCAATCTGCTGCGTTTCGTCGACCTGCTGCCGTTCGGCTATTTCCTGGGCGCATTGAGTTGCCTCGCAAACCCGGCCTTCAAGCGACTCGGCGACCTGGCAGCAGGCACGTTGGTGGTCTATCAGGAAAAACCCGCTGTGCGCCCACCACTGCCGGATGCGGAAGCCGTCACGGCCCCGTTCAAGCTGACCCTCGACGAGCAGCGCGCGCTGATCGCCTTTGCCGAACGCCAGGCCAGCCTTTCCGCCGAGCGCCGCCTCGAGCTGGCTTCGATCCTGGCCGAACCGCTGGCGACCTCGGACCAGGAGGCCGAGGCGAAAATTCACGGCATCGCCCGTTCGCTGATGGGTGCAGCATGAAGCAGGCCGCATTCGAACGCCTGCATCAGGCGCGCTGGCTCGAATTCGCAGCGCAGCTGGACGCGCTCGAGCGTGGCAAGGCCAGCGCGCAACAGGCCGACGCCTTCCCTGCCGCCTACCGCCAGCTCTGCCAGCACCTCGCCATTGCCGAATCCCGCGGCTACAGCAGCCAGTTGGTCGAGCAGCTGCAACCGCTGGTCCTGCGTGGCCATCAGCAGTTCTATCGCCACCGCAGCCCGTTGCTCGGCCGCATGCTCGGCTTCATCACTGGCGGGTTCGCCCGCGCCGTGCGCCTCCAATGGCGCTACGTGCTGGCGGCCAGCCTGCTGTTCTACGGCAGCCTGCTCGGCATGGCTGCGCTGGTATACGCCTTTCCGGACCTCGTCTACAGCGTGCTGCCGGCCGACCAGGTCGCGCAGATGGAGCAGATGTACGACCCCGATGCCAGTCGCCTGGGCCGTTTTGCCGAGCGCGGAGCCGGTGACGACTGGCTGATGTTCGGGTACTACGTGATGAACAACATCGGCATCGCCTTCCAGACGTTCGCCAGCGGGCTGCTGTTCGGCCTGGGTACCTTGTTCTTTTTGCTCTTCAACGGCCTGACCATCGGCGCAGTGGCCGGCCACCTGACGGGCATCGGCTACCACCAGCCATTCTGGTCGTTCGTCATCGGCCATGGTGCGTTCGAGCTGACGGCCATCACCTTCGCCGGCGCGGCCGGGCTGCAGCTCGGTGCAGCACTGTTGGCGCCGGGCTGCCGAACTCGCGCGCAAGCACTGCGCCTGGCAGCCAAACACGGCATCCAGCTGGTCTGCGGCGCAACCGCCTTCCTGCTGATCGCCGCATTCGTCGAAGCCTACTGGTCCTCCATGACGCTGACGACGCCGACGATCAAATACATCGTCGGCGCAGCGCTCTGGCTGCTGGTGGGCACCTACTTCATGTTCGCCGGGCGGGGTCGTTATGCAGCTGACTGAAGCCAGCGTCTCGATACGCCCGCGCAGTTCATGGGAGGCGCTGGATCTCGGCATCCATCTGGCCCGGCGCCACGCCAGACTGCTGATTCTCAGCTGGGCAGCCGTCACGCTGCCGGTTTTCGGCTTGTTCAGTCTGCTGCTGTGGCAGCACCCGAGCGTCGCGCTGCTGCTGTTCTGGTGGCTCAAGCCGTTGTTCGAGCGGCTACCGCTGCACATCCTGTCCAAAGCCCTGTTTGGCGAGACGCCCTCCCTGCGCGAAAGCCTCAAGGCCTTTCCTGGCCTGTTGCGCCAGCAATGGCTGGCCAGCCTGACCTGGCGCCGGCTGAGCACGACGCGCAGCTTCGACCTGCCTGTGCAGCAGCTCGAAGGCCTCGACGGCCGGGCGCGCAAGCAGCGCCTGGTGACACTGAGCCTGCGCAACGGTCGCGCGGCCAGCTGGCTGACCGTGGTTGGCGTACATCTGGAAGGCGCGCTCTGGCTCGGCCTGCTGGGCCTGCTGTATTTCTTCCTGCCGGCACAGCTGGTTCAGCGTTGGAACTGGGAGGACCTGCTCGGGCTGAGCGGTGAGTGGCTCTGGCTCGAGCATCTGTCGAACCTGCTCTACGCGCTGGTGCTGGTCGTCTGGGAACCGATCTACGTCGCCTGCGGCTTCAGCCTCTATCTCAACCGACGCACCCACCTTGAAGCCTGGGACATCGAACTCGCCTTCCGCCGCCTGCGTCAGCGCCTGCTCAGTACCATGCCAGCGGTTCTGCTCGCCGTCAGCCTGTTGTTCTGGCCGGCGGACAATAGCGCCTGGGCGGCACCCGCTGCGCAAGCCGACACCACCCAGCCGGGACCGGAGAGCGAACGACTGCTCAACCAGCCACTGACCAGTGACGCAGCACGGAAACGAATCGATGCGCTGCTAGACCAGCCGCCGTTCCAGCATCGCGAAACCGTGACGCGCTGGCGCTTGGGCGATGGCCAAGCGTCCGAGCGACCGAGCACCCTGGCACGCCTGCTCGAACGCCTGCTGCAGGGCGGTTCGCTGTGGCAAGGGCTGGAGCGCCTGGCACAGATCCTGGAAGTGCTGCTGTGGACGCTGCTGGCCTCGGTGGTGGCGATTGTGTTGTGGCGCTACCGCGAGTGGCTGCAGGTTTTCGCCGGGCGCCTGCGCATGCCCAAGCGACGTACCGCCGTAGCGCCCACCCAGCTGTTCGGCCTCGATGTCGCGCCCGAGAAGCTGCCAGCCGACATTGCCGGCGAAGCCGAACGGCTCTGGCAGACTGACCCACGTGCGGCACTGGCACTGCTCTATCGCGGCCTGCTCAGCCGCCTGCTGCACGACTTCCAGCTGCCCTTGAACGCAGCACACACCGAAGGTGAAGTACTGCAGCAGGTGCGTCAGCTGCAGCACGAGTCCCTGGCCGGCTTCGCCGAGCGCCTCACCCGACATTGGCAGGCGCAGGCGTACGGGCACCGACCCGCCGAAACGGAGGCCCGCGATGCGCTGTGTGCCGATTGGCGCGGACTGTTCGGCCAGCAGGTGCAGTCATGAGTCGCCTGCATACGCGTGCGCTGGCCGCCGTGGCGGTGCTGCTGCTCGGCCTGTTGATCATCTGGCTGGCCAGCCAGCTGCAACCCTACGAGGATGTGGTCGAACATGGGCCGGCCCCGGAAGCACGCAGTAACCCTTATCTCGCCGCGGAGCTGTTCCTGCGCGGCCTCGGCCTCACGGTGGAACATCACGAAGGCATCGGCGGCGTCGAGACGCTGTCAAGCGAGGGCCAGACCCTGCTCCTGCTGGGTGACCGGCGCAACCTGACGCCACGGCAGACCGAACGCCTGCTCGATTGGGCGGCCGCCGGCGGCCATCTGGTGGTGGTGGCGGAGCGGCTGTGGGACGAGAAAGCCGGCAAAAGTGGCGACCTGCTGCTCGACCGGCTCAATCTGCAGCAATACGCAACGGAGGAACTGGACGAAAGCAGCCAGACGCCGCAGTCCTCAACCGCCGAAGAGCATCCGCAGCTGACCAAGCTCTATCTGGAGAACGAGCGCGCACCAGCGTTCATCGCCTTCGACACCGACTTTCATCTATACGACGCCGACAATCGGGCCCACGCCTGGGCCAACAGCGCCGGTGCCACGCATATGCTGCAGCTGCAGCACGGCGACGGACTGATCACCGCCCTGACCGATAGCTGGATCTGGCAGAACCGCAAGATCGACGATTACGACCACGCCTGGCTGCTGTGGTATCTGACCCAAGACAGCGCAGTGACGCTTGTGCACCGCAGCGAGCACGACGGGCTGTTCACGCAGCTGCGCCGGTATTTTCCGCAACTACTGGTCGCCCTGGGACTGCTTCTGGTGCTCGGGCTCTGGCACGCCGGTCAGCGTTTCGGGCCGATATTGCCTGCCGCCAGCCCGGCGCGCCGGCAGCTGCAAGAGCACCTGCACGGCTCGGCGAAGTTCCTCATGCGTCACGGCAATCAGGCCCGGCTGCTGCAGCAGCTGCAGCTGGACATCCGCTGCCGCGCCAGCCGCCATCACCCCGGCTTCGAACAGCTCTCGGCCGGTGCGCAACTGCCCCTGCTCGCCCGCCTCACCAATCTGCCACCAGGCCGTGTCGAGCAGGCCATGCGCCCAGTGCCGGCGCAGCGCCTGTCGGCCATCGAATTCACCCGCCAGGTCGCCGACCTGCAAAGCCTCAGGAATGCGTTATGAGCGAACATATCCCCGATTCGAGCAGCCCCGCCCCGACCGCCAGCCCCATCAGCCAGCGCGCACGTGCCGCCCAGCTGGCCCAGGCGCTGCGCGATGAACTGCACAAGGCGGTGATCGGCCAGGACGAGGTCATCGACGGCGTTCTGACCGCGCTGATCGCCGGTGGCCACGTGCTGATCGAAGGTGTCCCCGGACTGGGCAAGACGCTTCTGGTGCGTGCCTTGGCGCGCTGCTTCGGTGGCGAGTTCTCGCGCATCCAGTTCACGCCGGACCTGATGCCCAGCGACGTCACCGGCCATGCGGTCTATGACATGCAGAGCGAGCAGTTCAAGCTGCGCAAGGGGCCGGTATTCACCAATCTGCTGCTGGCCGACGAGATCAACCGCGCACCGGCCAAGACTCAGGCGGCACTGCTCGAAGTGATGCAGGAGCGGCAGGTGACCCTCGAAGGCCGGGCATTGGCAGTGCCGCAACCGTTCATGGTCATGGCGACGCAGAACCCCATCGAGCAAGAAGGTACCTACCCGCTGCCAGAAGCCGAACTGGACCGCTTCATGCTCATGTTGCGCATGGATTACCCGCAAGCGGATGAAGAGCTGGAGCTGGTCCGTCAGGTCAGCCGTTCGGCACGCGCCGACATGCTCGACGTCAGCGCACTGCGCCAGCTGGTGCAGGCACGCGACGTGCAGGCGCTGCAGAAGATCGCCAGCGAGCTGCCGCTGGATGAGCAGGTGCTTGACTATGCCGTGCGCCTGGTGCGCAGCACGCGCAGCTGGCCAGGCCTGGCGCTGGGTGCTGGCCCCCGTGCCTCGATCGCCCTGGTACGCGGCGGACGTGCCAGGGCGCTGCTGCGCGGCGGCGAGTTCGTCACCCCGGATGACATCAAGGATTGCGCGCGGGCCGTGCTTCGCCATCGCGTACGGCTTTCGGCGGAACTGGATATCGAGGGGCTTTCGGTGGATCAGGTCCTGCACCAGCTACTCGATCAGGTCCCGGCGCCGCGCGCATGAGTCCATCCCGTCGCCTGCTCGTTGCGCTGGCCGCCCTGGCGCTGCTGGCCCTGGTCATCGGCGTAATGGCCGCGCTGCAGCTGGAACTCGCAACCAGCCTGCAGCCGGTCTGGTGGGGGCTGCTGCTGGCATTGCTGGCCACGGCACTGTTCGATGTCTACAGGTTGCGGCGCCTGCCGACACCCGAGGTGCAACGTAGCCTGTCGGGCAGCCTGCCGCTGGGCCACTGGAGCCCGGTGCAGCTTACGGTGAGCAATCGACAGCCCGCTCCGCTCGAGCTGGAGCTGTTCGATCACGTCCCGCCCGGCATGACCGTCGAGCAGCTGCCACAGCGGGTGCGTCTGCAATCCGGCGAACATTGCCGTCTCGACTACCGCGTGCAGCCGAACCAGCGCGGACAGGTAATGTTCCAGCGTTGCGATGTCCGCCTGCTCAGTCCGCTGGGCCTGTGGCGCAGTCGGCGACCGCTGACGTTGCACAGCGAGACGCGCGTCTACCCGGATTTCGCTCAACTGCATGGCGCCGGACTCAAGGCCATCGACCTGTGGCTGAACCGCCTTGGCGTGCGCCAGCAGCCGCGCCGCGGGCTCGGCCTGGAGTTTCACCAGCTACGCGAGTTTCGCGAAGGCGACACCCTGCGCCAGATCGACTGGAAGGCCACCGCACGCGCCCGTACACCGATCGCCCGCGAGTACCAGGACGAGCGCGACCAGCAGATCATGCTGATGCTCGACTGCGGCCGCCGGATGCGCAGCCAGGATGACGACCTGTCGCATTTCGACCATGCGCTCAACGCCAGCCTGCTGCTCGCCTATGCCGCGTTGCGGCAAGGCGATGCGGTCGGTGCCTGCACCTTCGCCAGCCACGCGCAGCGCCATGTGCCGCCAGCGAAGGGCCAGCAACAACTGCGCCTGCTGCTCAACAGCCTCTATGACCTGCAACCGACCCAGCAGCCGGCCGACTACAGCGCGGCCGTCGAGCAATTGCTGGCACGCCAGTCACGCCGAGCGCTGGTCATCGTGCTGAGCAATCTGCGTGACGAGGATGACGTCGAGCTGCACTCGGCCCTGCAGCGCCTGGCCCGTCGGCATCGCGTCCTGCTGGTGAGTCTGCGTGAGGAAGTGCTGGATCAGCTGCGCCAGCGGCCGGTGCAGAGTCTGGATGACGCGCTCGACTACTGCGGCGCACAGGAATACCTCAACGCCCGCCAGCAACTGCACCGTCGTCTGAGCGCCAGCGGCCTGCCGGTGCTCGACGTCCAGCCCAGCGACCTCGGGCCGGCGCTGGTCGGCCGTTATCTGGCCTGGAAGAAAACCGGGTCGCTGTAAGGCTGGCCAAGGCACTCCATCACAGGTCTAGACGCCGTGACAGCAGTCCTTGTCGGTAAAGCGGTCCGATGGCGGGCAGGTCTGATGCGCCAGCGGCACATGCAGCATCGGCTGGAAGCTGAAGTAGTGATGCAACGCGGCGATCATCTCGCGGATCTCGCCTGGCGGATCGATCAGCGAGAAGCCGGTGTCGTAGCTGCCCGGCGTCACGTCTTCGCTTGACCAAAGGCTGAAGGCGCTGAAATCCACATGGCGCAGCTGGCCGGTCTGGCCGGGGATTTTCAGGCGCATCTCGAAGCGTACCCCGAGCATCATCGGATAGGGGCTGATCAGCATCAGTCCGCCTTCGGACAGATTGCCGATGAAGCCCAGCGGCTTTTCCGTGAAACGGTTGAATACGTTGAGGTAGTACGGCAGCTGATGCCGCTGAATACGACGCTGGTTCGCCATGTTCATGTCGTCCAAGCCTTCTACCTTAGCCCTGCGATCGAGTCCCTTCGGCTCAGTTGCAGACCTGGCTGATGCGCGCCGCCAGGCGCTGTCGAGCCGCCTCTAGTTCACTGTCACTGTAGTAGACGCGCTCTCCGGCTGCATCGTTACGGAAGAAGCGTCCGCCGAGCTGCAATTGCGACAACTGGCTGCGCAGGCTCTGGCATTCCTGCTCTCGAGCAGCCCGTGTCTGGCTGGCCTGCTCGCGCGCCGCCTGCTGCTCCTGCCGGCGCGCATCGAAGAAACGCTCGCTGCGCGCCTCGCGCTCGCGGGTCTGGTCGTCGCGCTCGACGACCTGCGGACGCACCTCGATCTGCTCGGCGCCAGCGGGCGGACGCTGACCGAAATGAACGCGCCCGTCGGCATCGGTCCACCGGTAGATCTGCGCGGATGCCAGCGCCGGCATCAGTATCAGGGTCAGAAGCAGCGCTCGCATGTTCCCTCACATGAACGGTGTGGTGTTCAACGCCTGGCCGGCTGTGCCACCGGCTGCGCCTCGCTGTGATAGTGCCCCAGCTGACGCAGAGTCTCCAGTCGGGCACGGGCGCGGTAGGCGTATTCGCTGGCAGGGAATCGCTCGATGATGAAGCGGTAGGTTTCCGCCGCGTCGACGAACAGCCCCTGCCGCTCCAGGCACTGGCCGCGCAGCAACGAAATCTCCGGCTGCGCCTGGCTACGCGGTTTGCTGCGACGCTCCGCCTGCGACAGCGACTGCATCACCCGCTCGCAATTATCAGCCTCGTAATGCCGGTATGCCTCGTCCAGATGGCGATCGGACGCATGGCGGGCACTACAGCCCACGGTGAACAGGGTCAGAAAAACGATGATCAGGGTACGCATGGGTTCCTCCGTAATGCTCCTGTATCGACCGCGACGGAAAAACCTGCAGACAGCCCGTCAGATGCGCCGAAAGAGTAGTGGCCGCCGGGCGATGACTACAACGGTCGAGCATAGTAGCCTCGCTGCCAGCCAGAAGAAGGAGCCATTTGAATGATTCAGCGTCGCACCAAGATCGTCGCCACCCTGGGCCCGGCCAGCAGTTCGCCGGATGTGCTGGAGAAGATGATCATCGCCGGGCTGGATGTCGCCCGCCTGAACTTCTCCCACGGCAGCCCCGACGAGCACCGTGCCCGGGCCGAGCTAGTCCGTGAGATCGCCGCTCGCCATGGCCGCTTCGTCGCACTGCTGGGCGACCTGCAGGGCCCGAAGATCCGCATCGCCAAGTTCACCGACAAGCGCATCGAGCTGAAGGAAGGCGACCAGTTCCGCTTCTCCGTCACCCACCCGCGCGACGCCGGCACCCAGGAAGTGGTCGGTATCGATTACCCGGATCTGGTCAAGGATTGCGGTGTTGGCGACGAGCTGCTGCTGGACGATGGGCGCGTGGTAATGCGGGTGGACAACGCCACGGCCGATGAACTGCACTGCACCGTGCTGATCGGCGGCCCGCTGTCCGACAACAAGGGCATCAACCGTCGCGGCGGTGGTCTGACCGCACCGGCGCTGACTGCCAAGGACAAGGCCGACATCAAACTGGCCGCCGACCTGCAGCTGGATTACCTGGCCGTTTCCTTCCCGCGCGATGCGGCTGACATGGACCTGGCCCGCCGCCTGCGCGACGAAGCCGGCTCCAGCGCCTGGCTGATCGCCAAGATCGAGCGGGCCGAAGCGGTTGCCGATGACGAGGCGCTCGATGGCCTGATTCGCGCCAGCGACGGTGTAATGGTGGCGCGCGGCGACCTCGGCGTGGAAATCGGCGATGCCGAGCTGGTGGGTATCCAGAAAAAGATCATTCTGCACGCACGCCGTCACAACAAGGTGGTGATCACCGCGACCCAGATGATGGAGTCGATGATTCACAGCCCGATGCCGACCCGCGCCGAGGTATCCGATGTAGCCAACGCGGTACTCGACTACACCGACGCGGTGATGCTCTCGGCAGAAAGCGCCGCTGGCGAATACCCGATCGAAGCGATCAAGGCCATGGCGCGCGTCTGCTGCGGTGCGGAAAAGCACCCGACCAGCACCAAGTCCGGTCACCGCCTCGGCCAGCAGTTCGAGCGCTGCGACGAAAGCGCGGCGCTGGCGGCGATGTACACCGCCAACCACTTCCCCGGCGTCAAGGCGATCATTGCGCTGACCGAGAGTGGCTACACGCCGTTGATCATGTCGCGCATCCGCTCCTCGGTGCCGATATTCGCCTTCTCGCCGCACCGCGAGACCCAAGCGCGCGTCGCCCTGTTCCGCGGCGTGCAGACCGTGCCGTTCGACCCGGCCGCGCTGCCGGCAGACAAGGTCAGCCAGATGGCCGTGGAGGAACTGCTCAAGCGCAACATCGTGCAGCCGGGCGACTGGGTGATCCTGACCAAGGGCGACAGCTACCACGACAGCACCGGCGGCACCAACACCATGAAGATCCTGCGCGTCGGCGATCAGTAATCGCTCCAGCGCAGCAGCAGAAAGGCCGGCATTTGCCGGCCTTTCTGTTTTTCAGGGAACGTCGCCCCGATTGGCCCTGATGAATGCATCGCCGAATATCTGTCCGCGCGGCAGACCGGCGAGGTACAGGCGCCTGGCACAGGCCTCGACGAACGACGGACTGCCACAGACCAGCGCGACATCCCGGCGCGAAGTGGGCCGCAGCGTATTCAACATGCGCTCCCGCTCATCCGCCCCAATCCATTCCAGCTGCAGGTTGTCATGCGTCTGCGCGAGCGCCTGCAGCGGCTCCTTCAGGTAATGCCCGTCGCGACAGGTATGCAGCAACCTGATCGGGCCCCGGTGGCCCTGGCGCAGGCTCTCGCGCAGCAGGCCCCAGAGAGGTCCGAGGCCGGTTCCGGCCGCCAGCAACAGCAACGGCCGCTCGGCCCACTCCCGCTCGTAGTGCAGAGCGCCCCCGTGCAATTCACCAAGCCGCAGCAGGTCGCCGGGACGCAGCTGACGCGCAAAGTCAGAGAAAGCGCCGGGCCGGCTGCAGTCGATATGAAACTCCAGCCACGGGTCATCGTCGGGAAGACTGGCGAGCGAATACGGCCGAGCCACGCCCGCAGCCGTCCAGAGCAGCAGGTGCTGACCGGCTCGATAGCGCAGCGGCCGCTCCGGCAGCACACGCAGGCGCAGCACGCTGCTGCCCAGCCATTCCAGGCTTTCCACGCGCGCCGACAACCCATCGCGGAGGGGATCGAAGACCTCCAGGCTCAGATCGCCTTCGACCCGGCACTGGCATGCGAGCCGCCAGCCGGCATGACGTTGCTCGGGACGCAACAGGTCCGGCTGCAGGTCATGCGGCTCGCCCTCAAGACAGCGCACCAGGCAGGCGTGACAGCTTCCGGCCCGGCAACCGGAGGGTACCGGCACGCCGCCCTGGATCAGGGCATCGAGCAGATTGCTTGCAGCTGCCACCTGCCAACGCCTCCCGGCACAGCAGAGTTCAGGCATTGCAGACATCCCACGCCGCCTCGCAGCGGTTACGCCCGGCGCGCTTGGCGCGGTAGAGCGCCTCGTCGGCACGTTGCAGCGCGGCATCCAGGTTATCCCCGGCATTCAGCAGGGTCAGCCCGATGGACAGGCTGAGATGCCCCGACGCGATATCGGCATCCTCCGGCTCGGCATTGGCGAACGCTTCGCGCAAGCGCTCGCAACAGGCGCGGAACTGCTCGGCGTCGGTTTCCGGCAGCAACAGCACGAACTCCTCGCCGCCGTAACGGGCCAGCACGTCGTCATCACGCAGACAGGTCCGCGCCACCTTGGCGAACGTCTGCAGCACGCGATCACCTGTGGCGTGGCCGTGGATATCGTTGATTCGTTTGAAGTGGTCGAGGTCGATCAAGGCCAGCCCGGACTGGTGCCCCCTGCGCAAGCGGCTCAGGTCGCCCTCGGCAATCCGCAGGAAGCGGCGACGGTTGTAGAGGCCGGTCAGCTCGTCGGTGGAGGCCAGATCCTCCAGTTGCCGCATCATGCCGCGCAGGGTGTCCTGATGTGCCTGCAGGGCGAATCGCCTTTGCCGCATGCGCTGCCGTAGGCGGTACACATGCCCCGTGAGCAGGCACATCCAGATCAGCGTGACCAGCAGCACGCAGGCCAGCAACAGAAACACCGTGGCATCCACCGTCCGCTGCAGGTAGTAGTCCATTGCGGCAAGCCCGATGAAGCTGAGAAAAGCCAATGTCGCGTAGCGAACGAAGACCTTCGGCGGCAGGAACACGGCGAACATCAGGACCAGCAGATACAGCACCAGAAGCGAACCGCGGGCGCTGCCCAGGTTGAACAGGAAGTAAGTCAGCCACACCAGCGCGACCAGCACCTGTGGCTCGGTCAGGCTGGGATCCTTGAAGCGCAGATTGATGCCTCGGTGGAACAGCCAGAAGAACATCAGCTGACTCACCACGATCAGCGCCGAATGCACCACCGCGCTGGCGATCGGCGCCTCGTAGAAACCACTCGCCACGGCCACCCAGGTCAGCAGCAGGGCCAAGCCATAGGTGACGGACGCCATTGCGAATCGCCGAGTGACCAACTGCTGCAGCGATCGCTCATCGGTCTCGTAACGCATCGCACTCATAGGGATCCATCCCACTGTGGCAATTTGCCGCACTCTACGCTTACCGAAAACAAAAACCTAGCCGGCATTCCCATCGCTCCTGGTCCGTCCGTGTACCGCGCAGTCTGACGCGTTATACTGCCGCGCATTTTTTCGCGGCGCGTCGACTGCCACTCCCGACGCGCCTCTTACCGCCCCGCCATGAGGACGCGCTGCATGACCGTGATCAAGCAAGACGACCTGATTCAAAGCGTCGCCGACGCTTTGCAGTTCATTTCTTACTACCATCCCGTGGATTTCATCCAGGCGATGCACGAAGCCTACCTGCGTGAAGAATCCCCGGCCGCCCGCGACTCCATGGCGCAGATTCTGATCAACTCGCGCATGTGCGCCACTGGTCACCGCCCGATCTGCCAGGACACCGGCATCGTCACCGTCTTCGTCCGCGTCGGCATGGACGTGCGCTGGGATGGCGCCACCATGAGCCTGGACGACATGATCAACGAGGGCGTGCGCCGCGCCTACAACCTGCCCGAAAACGTGCTGCGTGCTTCGATCCTGGCCGACCCGGCAGGTTCCCGCAAGAACACCAAGGACAATACCCCGGCTGTCATCCATTACTCCATCGTCCCCGGTGACAAAGTCGAGGTGGATGTCGCCGCCAAAGGCGGTGGTTCGGAAAACAAGTCGAAGATGGCCATGCTCAACCCGTCCGACTCCATCGTCGACTGGGTGCTCAAGACCGTTCCGACCATGGGCGCCGGCTGGTGCCCGCCGGGCATGCTCGGCATCGGCATCGGCGGCACCGCGGAAAAGGCCGCGGTGATGGCCAAGGAAGTGCTGATGGAGCCGATCGACATCCACGAGCTCAAGGCCCGCGGCCCGCAGAACCGCATCGAGGAGCTGCGCCTGGAGCTGTTCGAGAAGGTCAACCAGCTGGGTATCGGAGCCCAGGGCCTGGGTGGCCTGACCACCGTACTCGACGTGAAGATCATGGATTACCCGACCCACGCCGCCTCGCTGCCGGTGTGCATGATCCCGAACTGCGCCGCCACCCGCCACGCCCACTTCGTGCTCGATGGCTCCGGCCCGGCCAGCCTGGAAGCGCCACCACTGGACGCCTACCCGGAAATCGTCTGGGAAGCCGGCCCGAGCGCTCGCCGCGTCGATCTGGACAGCATCACGCCGGAAGAAGTGCAGAGCTGGAAGCCGGGCGAGACCATCCTGCTCAACGGCAAGATGCTCACCGGCCGCGACGCCGCGCACAAGCGCATGGTCGACATGCTGAACAAGGGCGAAGAGCTGCCGGTAGACCTCAAGGGCCGCTTCATCTACTACGTCGGCCCGGTCGATCCGGTCGGTGACGAAGTGGTTGGCCCGGCTGGCCCGACCACCGCGACGCGCATGGACAAGTTCACCCGTCAGATTCTCGAGAGCACTGGCCTCTTGGGCATGATCGGCAAGTCCGAGCGCGGCCCGATCGCAATCGAGGCGATCAAGGACAACAAAGCCGTCTACCTGATGGCCGTGGGCGGCGCCGCCTATCTGGTGGCGCAGGCGATCAAGAAGTCCAAGGTGCTGGCGTTCGCCGAACTGGGCATGGAAGCGATCTACGAGTTCGAAGTGAAGGACATGCCGGTCACCGTTGCGGTGGACACCAACGGCGAGTCGGTGCACATCACGGGACCGGCGATCTGGCAGAAGAAGATCGCCGACAGCCTGGCGGTCGAAGTGCAGTAATCGCCTCAGTGGAAAACGAAAAGCCCGGCCTCAGTGCCGGGCTTTTCGTTGTCAGCGTCAGACCGGATCGATCAGCCGCGGCGGTGCAACTGGACGAACAGCGCTTCCACCTTCTGCCGCGCCCAGGGCGTCTTGCGCAGGAATTTCAGGCTCGACTTGATGCTCGGCTCGCTCTTGAAGCAGCGGATGTCGACGCGCTGGGCCAAGCCGTCCCAGCCGTAGTGGGCGTGCAGCTCGGTGAGTATGGCTTCCAGGGTGACGCCATGAAGGGGATCGTTGGGAGTTGCAGACACGGATGGCGCTCTTGCTGAAGCGGCACGAGCCGCGGGGGTCGACATGCGTGCCGCCGGCAAATGCGGGACGGCACGCCACGCATCCTACAGCTTTATCTCGGTGCCGAGCAGCTTGAGAAAGCCGGCCAGCCAGGCCGGATGCGCCGGCCAGGCCGGGGCGCTGACCAGATTGCCTTCGGTGTGCGCCTGGTCCACCGGGATATCGACGTAGTCGCCGCCGGCCAGCTTCACCTCCGGTGCGCAGGCTGGGTAGGCGCTGCACGCGCGGCCCTTCAACACACCGGCAGCGGCCAGCAGCTGTGCGCCATGACAGACGGCGGCGATCGGCTTGCCGGCTTCGTCGAAGGCCCGCACCAGCGCCAGCACCTGCTCGTTCAGGCGCAGATACTCCGGCGCACGGCCGCCGGGGATCACCAGGGCGTCGTAGTCCTCGGCACGCACCGCGGTGAAATCGAAGTTCAGCGCAAAGTTGTGGCCCGGCTTCTCACTGTAGGTCTGGTCGCCCTCGAAATCATGGATCGCGGTGCGTACGGTATCCCCGGCCTTCTTGTCCGGGCACACCGCATGCACGCGATGGCCGACCATCTGCAGTGCCTGGAACGGCACCATGGTTTCGTAATCCTCGGCGTAATCACCCACCAGCATCAAAATGTTCTTTGCTGCCATTGCATCGTCCTCTTTCGCGCGGGTTTGGAGCATCGCTCCGGTACGCAACGGCCTCAGCCATTGCGGTTGAAAATGTTCACCAGCAGGCGGTCCATTGCGCCCCACATGCGCTGATAGAGCCGCACGTGCAGCGGCCTGGCGTACCAGCCGGCCAGGTCGATCTCCCTGCTGTGCTGGAAGTCACGCTCGAAACTCTGCTGGACCTGCGCACTGAAGGCGGCATCGATGGCTTCGAGATTGGCCTCCAGATTCCAGCGCAGATTCCAGTAGTCGAAGTTGCACGAGCCGACGCTGACCCAGTCATCGACCAGCACCATTTTCAGGTGCGAGAAGTGTGGCTGATATTCGTAGATCCGCACGCCGGCACGCAGCAGACGCGGGTAGAAGCGCTGGCCGGCATAGCGAACCGGCGGGTGGTCGGTGTTGCGACTGGTGAGCAGCAGACGCACGTCGACGCCACGGCGTGCCGCGCGGATCAGCGCACGGCGTACCTTACCGGTGGGCAGGAAATAGGGCGTCGCCAGCCAGATACGATTCTGCGCGCGGCGCAGGTTGCGCAGCAGGCTGAGCAGGATATCGCGGTGTTGACGCGCCGCGGCATAGGCGACGCGGCCCAGGCCCAGCCCTTCAGGCACATGCGGGATGCGCGGTGCCCGGCTCGGCAGCGGCAATTGCCAGATCCGTCGCTTCAGGCAGTGCACCCATTGGCTGTCGAACAGCGCCTGCCAGTCCTGCAACAGCGGGCCGAACATCTCGACCATCACCTCGTGCCAGTGCACCGCAGGCTTGCGCGGGTTCCAGAAATCATCGGTGATGCCGGTGCCGCCGACGAAGCCGACGCAGCCGTCCACCAGCAACAGCTTGCGATGATCGCGGTGCAGATTGCGCAGCTTCAGGCGCAGCGACAGCGGGTTGTACAGCCGCAGCTCGACTCCGGCCGCGGTCATCCTATCGCGATTGGCCTGGCTCATCTTCAGGCAACCGAAGCCGTCGAACAGGCAGCGCACACGTACGCCCCGCTCCGCCGCGCGCAGCAGCGGCTCGAGCATGCGCTCCAGACAATAGCCGTCCTCCACCAGATAGAGCTCGAGATCTATGCGCCGCTCGGCGCGCTCGATCGCTTCGATCATGGCGGGAAAGAACTGCGGCCCGTCGACCAGCAGACGGAAGCGGTTGTCGCTGCGCCAGGGGAATACCGCACCAGCCAGCATCACCTGGGAACACCCGGGCTGAACGCGCCAGCAGTCCAGCGAAACGACTTGGCAGACCAACAACGATACGACATGAAATCCCTTTTTCCGGCGGGCATCCCGAAGCAAAACGGAAGTGCTACAACGATCCGCGCAAGACGGACGCAGCGCGGTAGCTTACCCGCCCGTCTCGGCAAGGCAATGGCCGGCATGACCGACGCCGGCGCAATGCGGTGACTCCTATAGGCTCGCACCGAGCGGGCAGAGTTCCCGAACTGGACTTACCCCAGCCCGAGCGCGCTACAGGCCTGTTCCAGGCGTCGTGCCTGGGCACCGCGTGCAAGCGTCAGGACAGCTCGATCGCGTTGCCACAGCGCGGCGCAATGCCCTCCCGCATGCGCCATGACCGAATCCAAATCGGGTTGCAGCGCAGCGAACTGCTCGAGCTGTGCAGCCAGCAACAGATGCGTGGCGGGCTCTTTAGCCGGCAAGCGGACCACTTCCGCTGCGCCGCCGAGAATCGCTAACAGACGAAGCTGCAGGCCGAGCGACCACCGCTCGCGCAGCCCCATGCCATAAAGCCAGGCGCTCAGCGCTGCCAGCACGTGCAGATCCTCATGGGTACGGAAGGGTTTGACGTAGTCGCTCCAGCCATCACCAGCCAGCCGCGTTGCCGGCGCACCATCGAGCTGCAGGCGGGCGTGCGGGATGTCAGGCACGATCGGCAGGCTCGGCCCCTGCTTCAGCACCACGCCCGCAGCGGCTGGTTCGACGAAGAACAGACCGAGGCATGGTGCCTCGTCGACGCTCTCCTCACGGGCCGACACCAGCAACCACTGCACCGCATCGCCGGCCGTGACGAAGTCCTTGCTGCCGCTCAGGTGAACGCCGTCCCAGCGCGTGGACATGTCCGCCGGCCGCAATGTGCGTCGCTCGGTGGCGCACAGCGCTCCCAGCCCTGCCGGCGCGTTGGGCCACAGCGCCCGTAGCGCCGCCTGATAACCGGCGAAAAAGGCCAGCCCCGGCGTCGCCGCCAAACGCCCGCCGAGTACCGCCAGCCCCAGCGAATCTGCGTCGCCAGCCGCGCCGCACAGCGCTTCATACCAGCCACGTAGCCCGGCGCTTGCCGCGATGGGCTGCAGCGGCCCGATCAATCCCGCCCAAGACATGCTCATCTCCAAGGTTTCACGCCGTCATCCAACCATCATCCGTTCGTCACAGCGGCGACATGCCTGGTCCCTAGCCTGATCCAGCCAGACCAGGCGAGCCCAACGATAACAACCAGACGCTCGCGATGCATCGCCAACCCGCCACTGCCACGGCGGACAAGGAGACAGAGCAATGAATGCCATCGTCGACCGCAGCACACGCCAGCTTCAAGCCGAACGCCTGCAAGGCGCAGAGGCCCTGCGCGAAGCCCAGGCCCTGCGCTACCGCGTATTCAGCAGCGAGTTCGAAGCTCGGCTGCAGGGCGCCGAACTGGGCCTGGACATGGACGATTTCGATAGCCACTGCCGGCATATCGGCGTGCGTGACCTGGCCAGCGGCGAACTGGTCGCCACCACTCGCCTGCTGGATCACCTTACCGCGCGCCGGCTGGGACGCTTCTACAGCGAAGGCGAGTTCGCCCTGCATGGCCTGGCGCAGCTGGACGAGCCAGTACTGGAAATCGGCCGCACCTGCGTGGCGCCGGCCTATCGCAACGGCGCAACCATCGCCGTGCTCTGGAGCGAACTGGCCGAGGAACTCAATCGGGGCGGTTACCGCTACCTGATGGGCTGCGCCAGCATCCCCATGCGCGACGGCGGTATCCAGGCCCACGCCATCATGCAGCGGCTGCGCGACAGCCACCTCAGCACCGAGCTGCTGCACGCCGAGCCGCGTACGCCGCTACCCGCACAGGAGCTGCCGGAGAACGTCACCGCCCAGCTGCCGCCGCTGCTCAAGGCCTACATGCGCCTTGGCGCGAAGATCTGCGGCGAGCCCTGCTGGGATCCTGAATTCCAGGTGGCCGACGTGTTCATCCTGCTCAAGCGCGAAGAGCTCTGTCCGCGCTACGCACGCCATTTCAAGGCAGCGGTGTAGATGCCGCGCATGCGCCTGTACTGGCGTCTGCTGCGGGTTGCCGGGGTGGTGCTGAGCGGCCTGATCGTGGCGGCCGCTCTGGGGCTTGCCGAACGCGGCGCGGTGCCCGTCTCGGCCCTGCGCAAGCAGCAGCTGACCCGGTGGTTTCTCGCCCGACTGGCGGCCACTCTGCCCTTTCGCGTACGCGTCACGGGCGAGCTGCCGGCGCAGCCGATGCTGTGGGTGGCCAATCATGTCTCCTGGTGCGATATCCCGCTGCTGGGGATGCTCGCGCCGCTGTCCTTCCTGGCCAAAGCCGAGGTCCGCGCCTGGCCCGCGCTGGGTTGGCTCGCCCAGGCGGCCGGCACGCTGTTCATTCGCCGTGGAAGCGGCGACGCGGCGTTGGTCAATCGGCAACTGACCACGCACCTGCTCCAGGGGCGCCATCTGCTGATCTTCCCCGAAGGCACCTCGACCGATGGCAAGGAGGTGCGCACCTTCCATTCTCGGCTCTTCGCCTGCGCCATCGATGCAGGGCGCGCGGTGCAGCCGGTCGCCATCCGTTATCGACGCAACGGCGAACGGGACACCGTCGCACCCTTCATCGGCGACGATGAGTTGCCCGACCATCTACATCGCCTGCTGACGAGCGATAGCTGTGACGTGGAAATCCGCCTGCTGCCGCCGATCGATACGCGCACGCTCGACCGCAAGGCCATCGCCACCGCCGCGCAGCAAGCGATCGCCGACGCGCTGAGGCCCGAGTCGCGCGGGCAGCTGCGCGAGGCAGCCTGAGGCGTCCCAGGACACGGTAGCTGCGCTAAGCTTCGCCCATGAACTATCTCGCACACCTTCACCTCGGCGGCCCGCAGCCGGGCGACCTGCTCGGCAGCCTCTACGGCGACTTCGTCAAGGGGCCGCTACAGGGTCGCTGGCCGGCCGAGATCGAAGCCGGCATCCGCCTGCATCGCCAGATCGACGCCTTCACAGACAGTCATCCGCTGGTTCTGCAGGCCAAAAGCCGCTTCCCCAGCGAACGACGCCGCTATGCCGGCATTCTGATAGACCTGTTCTTCGATCACTGCCTGGCGGCCAACTGGGCGGACTATTCGAGCGAGCCCCTCGAGCGCTTTACCCAGCGCGTCTACGGCGTACTGGCTGCCGAACCCGAGCTGCCAGGCAAGCTTGCGGTGATCGCGCCGCACATGGCCGCGCACGACTGGCTGGGCAGTTATCGCGAATTCGAGGTACTGGAACGGGTGCTGGCCAACATGAGCCGGCGCCTGAGCCGACCGGATGGCCTGGCCGGCGGGCTGGCGGAGCTGGAGCAGCTGTACGAACCGCTGCTCCAGGATTTCCGCGACTTCTATCCAGCGCTTCAGCAATTCGCCAGAACGGCCTGAGGCGCTTGTGCCTCAGGCATCGTAACCGGGGCTTTGCACATCCAGCTTGCGCAGCAGGGCCGGCCAGGCCAGCGCGCCACCCATGCCCGAGCGGGTTCGGGTCACCCCGGCGGCCATGGCCTTGGCGCCGGCCAGGATCTGTTCCGGAATGGCGATCAGTTCGCTGCCACCGGCCTGTGCCATGACCTGGATTTCGCAGGCGCGCTGGAAGATGAACATCATCAGAAAGGTGTCGGCGATGCTGCCGCCGCAGGTCATCAGGCCGTGGTTGTGCAACAGCATGAAGCCGGCCTCGCCCAGGTCGGCTTGCAGTCGCGCCTTTTCCTCGCGGTTCAGTGCGACCCCCTCATAACCGTGCGTCGACAGGCTGGCCAGGACGAACAGCGACTGCTGGCTGATGGGCAGCAACCCCTGACGCTGCGCCGACACGGCGACCCCAGCGGCGGTATGGGTATGCATGACGCAGGCGACGTCGTGGCGAACCTCATGCACCGCGCTGTGGATGGTGTAGCCGGCGGGATTGATCTCGTAGGGGGTGTCCATCACCTTGTTGCCGGCCAGGTCGACCTTGACCAGGCTCGAGGCGGTGATTTCATGGAACATCAACCCGTACGGATTGATCAGGAAATGCTCGGTTTCGGGAATCTTCGCCGAGATATGGGTGAAGATGAGGTCATCCCAGCCGTGCAGCGCCACCAGTCGGTAGCAGGCGGCGAGGTCCACCCGCGCCTGCCATTCGGCGGGGCTGACCTGAGGCTGAAGCGAAGGCAGGGTATGCAGCGCAGTCATCGAGGGCACCTCTTGTTATTGTCGTGAAGGTGCCATCGATTCTAGCCAGCCGCCGACAGCGCGGCAGTTGCCCTTGCAGCCAGGCCGTTGGCCCGGCGAGCCAGGATCAGCCGCGCAGGGCTGCAGCGAATGCCTCCAGCCAGGGCTCGGCATCGCTTTCCGGGGTGACCGTCTCACTGGCATCGAGACGCAGCATCTCCACCACTTCCCGCACGCCCAGTTCGGCGTACAGCTCGCGGATCAATTCACCACCGCCACAGAAGGTGTCGCCGTAACTGGCGTCGCCCAACGCGATGACGGCACCAGGCAGGCCGCTCCAGGCCGGAAACCGATCACGAATGGCGGTGTACAGGGGAATGAAGCTGTCCGGCAGCTCGCCCATACCGGTGGTGGAGGTCACGACCAGCAGCGCATCGGGCGCAAAGTCGAGAATCTGCTGCAGCTGGGCGCGGGGATCGTGCCAGGCGTCGAAGCCGGCGGCCTTCAACTGGCGTTCGGCATGGCGGGCTACGTCTTCGGCCGTACCGTAGACGCTTCCGGAAAGAATGGCGACTTTCATGCTGCGCTCCGAGGCAATTCAAAGCCGCGCATTATGCCGCAATCTCCACACTGCGACGCACAACCAGGAAGCACCAGCGATACGGAACTAAACTTCGTACAGGCGATCGAAGGCCCGATTGCCACAATGAATGCGGCCATACCGGTCGCAGGCGAAAGCGGCCACGACCGCGACGCCAGATCGAGGGAAGGCCGGCGCCTTCCGAGGGTATCCGCAATGGCGGAAGAGACCATACTCAGCAAAGACGAGCTGACCTTCATCCGCCAGCTGATGCAGCGCAACGGCGGCAGCGGCAACGAGCGCTCCACGGGTTTCCGGATCGATGGCGGCGCACGTTCCAACGAGCTGCTGATGCAACTGGCCGCCCGCGCCAACCTGTCGCTGCAGGCCGAGTTCGAGGACTTCCGCATGTCCTTCCCGCTGCAGCTGCGCGAAGACGAGCTGCACAGCCTCGATCTGCAACTGGCGCCACCGGTCATCTACGAGCGCGGCCCGACGACTCGTGCCTGGCGGTTGCATCTGGACGAACCGCTGCCGTTACTCGAGAGCGACGGCGGCGAGAGTCCGCTGAGCGTGCATGAACTCTCTCCCCACGGCCTGCTGGTAGAAGCCGGCAAGCATCGCAAGCCCCCCAAGCATTTCCATCTGCGCCTGGCCCTGCCTGACGATACGCCGCTGGAAATCGACGCCCACCGGGTACGCGAACTGAACGGCGGCCGAGCCGCCTATGAAGTCGAGTTCGCCCGGGAAAAGGACGCCGAGCGCATCCGCTCCTTCCTCTATCGCCAGCACCAGCGGCTGCACCCCGATTTGCAACCTGAGCTGCCGGCTGATCTGGTGTAAGCTGCCACGCCATTAGCGACGGCCCGCGCCTGCGGGACGTCCGCCCACTTCCGGCAGTGGATACTCATGCATCAGGCCCCGATTCTCATCACCGGAGCCAGCCAGCGGATCGGGTTGCATTGCGCCGAACGCCTGCTGGATGACGGTTACCCGGTCATCATCAGCTACCGTCGCGAGCGCGACAGCGTAGCGCGGCTGCGTGCCCGCGGAGCGCAGGTGGTGCAGGCGGATTTCAGCGATGAAGCCGGCATTCATGCCTTCATCACTGCCATCCGGCAACTGACCGGCAGCCTGCGGGCGATCGTGCACAACGCCTCGCAATGGCGCGCCGATACGCCCGGGCAGGAAGCCGACGCCTTCCGCCAGCTGTTTCAGATCCACATGCTCGCGCCCTACCTGATCAACCTGCGCTGTGCCGATTTGCTGCGCTACGGCGGCCCGGCGGATATCGTGCACATCGGCGACGATGTCACCCGCAAGGGCAGCAAGAAGCACATCGCCTACGCCGCGAGCAAGGCCGGCCTGGACAGCCTGACGCTTTCCTTCGCCGCCAGCCTGGCCCCGCAGATCAAGGTCAACGGCATTGCGCCGGCGCTGATCCAGTTCAACCCGGACGACGACGAGGACTATCGCCGCAAGGCATTGGCCAAGTCGGCGCTGGGTATCGAGCCCGGCGCCGAAGTGATCTACCAGAGCCTGCGCTATCTGCTCGACAATCCCTACGTCACCGGCACCACACTGACCGTCAACGGCGGTCGCCATCTGATCTGACACGACAAGGAGACGACATGCCCAGACTGGAACCCGCGATGGCGCGCATCCGCGTCAAGGACCTGCGGCTGCGCACCTACATCGGCATCAAGGAAGAGGAAATCCTCAATCGCCAGGACGTACTGATCAACCTGACCATGCTCTACCCGGCCGCCGAAGCGGTGCGCGAGAACGACATCGAACAGGCGCTGAACTACCGCACCATCACCAAGGCGATCATCCAGCATGTCGAGGACAACCGTTTCGCCCTGCTCGAACGGCTGACCCAGGAAATCCTCGATCTGGTGATGCAGTATCCGCAGGTGCGCTATGCCGAAGTGGAGGTCGACAAGCCTCATGCGCTGCGCTTCGCCGAGTCGGTATCGATCACCCTGGCAGCCCATCGGGATTGACGCGGAACAAGGCTGGTTCGCTCAACGAGGCGAGGTTATGATCCGGCCGACCTCAGCCAACGCCGAGACCCGAGAGATGAACGACCAAGAACGCACTGAACTGGAAGCCGCCGCCTTCCGTCGCCTGGTCCAGCACCTGCGCACCCGCCCTGATGCGCAGAATATCGACCTGATGAATCTGGCCGGTTTCTGCCGCAACTGCCTGTCGAAATGGTACAAGGCCGCCGCCGATGACCTGGAGGTCGAACTGACCATCGACCAGGCGCGCGAAGAGGTGTACGGCATGCCGTACAGTGAATGGAAAAAACGCTATCAGAAGGAAGCGACCGCCGAGCAACAGGCCGCTTTCGACAAGGCACAGAAATAATGATAGACCTGAAGGACTTCCGCGCGAGCCTGCGCAACCGCAACCACGCGTTCAGTGACACCCTCGCCTTCATCGCCAGCAACTACGACTACCAGCCGAGCCGTTTCGTCAATGGCACGCTGGAGAATGCCGCCGGCGAGAACGAGGGCTCCTGCAAGACGCTCGGCCTGGCCCTGCTGGAGGGTTTCAGCACGGAAGAGGCTCTGCTCGCGTTCGGCGAACACTACCAGGCGGTGCTGGCCAACCCGAACGGCAGCGACCATCGCAACATCCGCGCGCTGATGGAGACGGGACTGCCGGGCGTGCGCTTCGACAGTCAGCCACTCCACCGCAAGTAAGCCGCGTTGCGACAAGAGCCGGCCCGCCCGGCTCGACCGAAGAAAAAGGGTCATCCAAGCACTTGGGGAAGGCTTAAGGAGCGGATGACCCGAAAAGCGATGGGCACCACCTTACCCATGCCGCAGCGCGGCGGATAATTCAGCTTTCGCATCCCGCCCATAGTCGTGGGCTATCCCTCTTCCCGTCACGACAATGCCTCACAGGAGATGCCATGCCCGTATCCGCTCTTTCCGGCCCGCAGTACCTGCGCGAAGGTCTGCGCCTGGTGCTTAGCCCGGGGCTGCGCCTGTTCGTGATCCTGCCCCTGACCGTGAACGTACTGCTGTTCTTCGGCCTGATCTGGCTGGCCGTGGGCCAGTTCAGCGGTTGGGTCGACACCTTCATGCCGAGCCTGCCGAGCTGGCTGGCCTTTCTCGAATACCTGCTCTGGCCGTTATTCGTTGCGCTGGTGGTGCTGATGGTGTTCTTTACCTTCACCATGCTGGCCAACATCATCGCCGCGCCCTTCAACGGCTTTCTCTCAGAGAAGGTCGAGGTGGTGGTACGCGGAGAAGACGCCGCACCGCCCTTCAGTTGGGCCGAGCTGCTTGCCATGCTGCCCCGCACCATCGGCCGTGAATTGCGCAAGCTGGCCTACTTCGCACCGCGTGCACTCGCCCTGCTGGTGCTCTCGTTCATCCCGGTGCTGAACCTCGCAGCCGCACCGTTATGGCTGCTGTTCGGCGTGTGGATGATGGCGGTGCAGTACATCGATTACCCCGCGGACAACAACAAGCTGAGCTGGGCCGACATGATGGTCTGGCTGCGCCAGCGTCGCTGGCAGAGCCTGAGCTTTGGTGCGGTGACCTATGCGGCGTTGCTGGTACCGGTGCTGAACCTGCTGATCATGCCGGCAGCGGTCGCAGGAGCCACGTTGTTCTGGGTCCGGGAAGGCGGGCCGAATCGGCAGCTCGATCGGCCAGCATAGGCGCTTGGCGTCTCGTTCGGCGGCTAAATAGCGCGGCGGCCCGGAGCGCCGCCGCGGCGGGGGCAGCGGCAGTCAGATGGCTCTGACTGCCTGCTTATTCACGCCAGCGTCTTCAACGCCTCGCGGCTGAACGGCAGAATCTCCTCCATCCGCCCCTCGCGCACCTTTACCGCCCATTCCGGATCGCAGATCAGCGCACGCCCCACCGCCACCAGATCGAACTCGGCCTTGTTCAGCCGCTCCAGCAGGCCTTCGATGTTGGCCGGCTGCGCCACCTTGTCGGTCTTGACCATGAACTGCAGGAATTCGCCGTCCAGGCCGACGCTGCCCACGGTGATGGTCGGCTTGCCGGTCAGCTGGCGGGTCCAGCCGGCCAGGTTGAGTTCCGAGCCCTCGAACTCCGGTTCCCAGAAACGACGCGTCGAACAGTGGAAGATGTCCACCCCGGCGTCGGCCAGCGGTGCAAGGAACTCGCCGAGCGCTTCGGGCGACTGCACCAGCCGTGCGGTGTAGTCCTGCTGCTTCCACTGCGAGAAGCGGAAGATGATCGGAAAGTCAGGCCCGACCGCCGCACGTACGGCCTGCACCAGCTCGATGGCGAAGCGCGAGCGGTTGGCCAGGCTGCCGCCGTACTCGTCGGTGCGCTGGTTGCTGCCTTCCCAGAAGAACTGGTCGATCAGATAGCCATGGGCACCGTGAATCTCCACGCCGTCCATGCCGATCGCCTGCGCGTCGCGGGCAGCCTGGGCGAAGGCTTCGATCACGTCCTGAATGTCCTGCTTGGTCATGCCATGAACGACGACCTGCCCGTCCTTTTGCTTTTCCATCGGCCCGTAACCTGGCACGTCCGGCTCCGGCTCAGTGCCCTTGCGACGCACGTTGCCCACGTGCCAGAGCTGCGGGACGATCTTGCCGCCAGCGCCATGCACCGCCTCGACGACAGCCTTCCAGCCGGCCAACGCATCCTCGCCATAGAAGCGCGGAACATGCGGGTAGCCGTTGGATGCCGCGTGATTGACCGTGGTGCCCTCGGTGATGATCAACCCGACCCCGGAAGCAGCACGCCGACGGTAGTACTCCACCACATCGGCGGTGGGTACGCCGTTGGGCGAGAACGACCGGGTCATCGGCGCCATGACCACACGGGTCGGCAAACGAAGGGCGCCCAATTCGAAGGGCTCAAACAGGGCTTGTACGCTAGCGGTCATCGATGCGACTCCTTTTTATTCATCTGGGCAAGGCAACCGAGCGCTCGTGGCTCGGCAAACGAGGCGCAGCCGGCGCCAACAGGCGCTCGAGCTGCTGGAGGAAAACCTGTAGCGGGGCGACGCTGCCGCTCACTTTCATGCGCAGCAGCGCGCCTTCCCAAGCGTTGCTGATGAACTCGGCAACGGCCCGACAGTCGCTGTCCGGTGCAAGCGCACCAGCGCTGCGCCCCTGCTCCAGGCAGTGCGCGAGCAGCTCGACGGAGCGCGTCAGAATCTCGCTGAGCCGGGTTGCGATCGGCGGACAGAGTTCCGCCATCTCGAAGCTCAGGCTACCGATGAAGCAGTGATACTCCGGCCGTTCCTGACGGGCGAAGTGCGCTACGAGATCGGCGTAGTAATCCAGGATGCGTTGCACGGGTGGCAAGGAGGCATTGCTCAACGCCAGCCGATAGCGCTCCAGCCGCGGCGCATAGATGTACTCCAGCGCCTGCAGGGCGAAATCTTCCTTGCTGGCGAAGTAGTGATAGAACGAGCCCTTGGGGATCCCTGCGGCCTGGACGATTTCCTGCACCCCGGTCCCGTGATAGCCGCGGCGGGTCATCACCTGGGCGCCTTTGGACAGGATCAGGTCGCGCTTGTCGTTGCGTGCTGGATTGCTCATGCACCGAGAATATGACCGGTCGTCTCGCCGGCACAGCATCATCCATGGCGCTTATCCAGCCGCAACCATGGCAGCGATGGCACAACACGCAAGGCGGGAAAAAGAAGCGCGACCGCGGCTGCGGTCGCGAGAGGCGGGATCAGGCCAGAGCGCTTTCGATCGCCTGGATCAAGGCAGGATCGTCCGGCGCGGTGCGCGGCGAGAAGCGCGCCAGGACGCGACCGTCCTTGCCGACGAGGAACTTCTCGAAGTTCCAGCTGATGTCCCCGGGGAAATCGGCGCCCTCACCCGCCAGCAGCCGATACAGCGGATGACGCTGCGGTCCGTTGACTTCGAGCTTGCCACTCAGGGGGAAGCTGACGCCGTAATTCAGCGTGCAGAACGAGCGGATCTCATCGTCGCTGCCGGGCTCCTGCGCCGCGAACTGATTGCATGGCACACCCAGCACACTGAAGCCTCGAGCGGCGTACTGCTGCTGCAACCGCTCGAGGCCGGCGTACTGCGGCGTCAGTCCGCACTGGGAGGCGACATTGACCACCAGCGTGATCCGATCGCCGAACTGCGCCAGCGGCAATTCCTCGCCGCCCAGGCCTGGCAACACCAATTGATGGAATGCGCTCATGACATCTCTCCTGACAAAAAAACGCCCCGGCACACGACCGGAGCGCTCTCTTTTTCGATCGGCACGGCAGCCGTTCCTGCCGCCGTGTGTGCGGTCGCCGCTATGGCGGCCGGATCAGTGGTGGTGACCACCCTCGCCATGGATATGGCCGTGGGCCACTTCTTCGTCGCTGGCGTCACGCACGCTGACGACCTTGACGTCGAAGTTCAGGCGCTGGCCGGCCAGCGGGTGGTTGCCGTCGACGATCACGTCGTCGCCTTCGACGTCACGGATGGTGACGATCTGCATGCCGCCGTCCGGACCGGAGGCGTGGAACTGCATGCCGACTTCGAGTTCGTCGACGCCTTCGAACATGGCGCGATTCAGCGTAGCGACCAGTTCCGGGCTGTACTCGCCGTAAGCGTCCTGCGGCTCGATGGAAACCTGGATCTGGTCGCCGCCCTGCTTGCCCTCGAGGGCCTTTTCCAGGCCGGGGATGATGTTGCCGGCGCCGTGCAGATAGACCAGCGGCGCGCCGCCGGCCGAGCTGTCGATCACCTCACCGGCGTCGTTGGTGAGTGTGTAGTCGATGGAGACAGCCTTGTTAGCGGCAATCAGCATGGGGCAGAACCTTTGCTTGAGAGAATGGATATCGAAGTTTAACCATCCACCGCGCCGATTGCGAACCGGGCATGGATGAACGGGCCCGCGCCGCCCGTCGCCAGCGGCCAGGATGTAGTCCCATTGAACGTGGGACTACAACCTTTGGATGGCATCGCTTTCATGGACGATGTGCAAGAATCCGCGAAAAGTATCTTTGGCACCCATTTCAATAACATTAGAGATCCAAGGAGCACCGATGTCGGCTCGTAACATCCTGGTGATTAACTGTGGCAGCTCGTCGATCAAGTTCGCCCTGGTCAACGAAGCGCAAGCGACCTTCCCGCTACAAGGCCTGGCCGAGTGCATCGGCAGCCCGGAGGCCGTCATCCACTTCGAGAGCGCCGCTGGCAAGGAAAGCGTCAAGGTGCCCAACGCCGATCATCAGGCTGCTCTGGCCCAGATCCTGCCGCGCGTCGAAGACGCCGCCGGTGGCCATCTGGACGGCATCGGCCACCGCGTGGTGCACGGTGGCGAGAAGTTCTTCGCCTCGACGCTGCTCAACGACGAAACCCTGGCCGGCATCGAAGCCAACATCCAGCTGGCGCCGCTGCACAACCCGGCCAACCTGAGCGGCATCCACGCCGCCATCAACCTCTTCCCGGAACTGCCGCAGGTCGGCGTCTTCGACACCGCCTTCCACCAGACCATGCCCGAGCACGCCTACCGCTACGCCGTGCCGGACGTGCTCTACAAGGACCATGGCGTGCGCCGCTACGGTTTCCACGGCACCAGCCATCGCTATGTCAGCAAGCGCGCCGCCGAGCTGGCCGGTGTACCGGTGGACAACAGCAGCTGGCTGGTCGCTCACCTGGGCAACGGTTGCTCCACCTGTGCCGTGGTCAATGGTGAAAGCCGCGACACCAGCATGGGCCTGACCCCGCTCGAAGGCCTGGTGATGGGCACCCGCAGCGGCGATGTCGACCCGAGCCTGCACAACTTCCTGCACAAGACCCTGGGCTGGGACCTCGCCAAGATCGACAACATGCTCAACAAGGAGAGCGGCCTGAAGGGGCTGTCCGGTCTGTCCAACGACATGCGCACCCTGGCCGAAGCGCGTCAGGCCGGGCATCCGGGCGCCGTGCTGGCCTTCGAGGTGTTCTGCTATCGCCTGGCCAAGTCGCTGGCCGCCATGTCCTGCGCCCTGCCGCAGCTGGACGGTCTGGTCTTCACCGGCGGCATCGGCGAGAACTCCTCGGCCGTACGCGAGCGCACCCTGGAGCACCTCAAGCTGTTCGGCTTCAAGCTCGATGCCGAAGCCAACGCCCGCTGCACTCGTGGTGTCGCCGGCGAAATCCAGGCTCAGGGCAGCCCGCGCGTCATGGTCGTGCCGACCAACGAGGAGCGCCAGATCGCCCTCGACACGCTGGCCCTGCTGGACGCCTGAGCGCAAACAGGCAAGCAGCGATAGCGAAACCCGACAGGCCATGCCGTCGGGTTTCCGCTCTTGAGCGCCGCGGCAATCCGGCAGTTTCCGCCCTCGGGCGAGTCGCCTAGCCTAGCCGCCGCCCGGCACCCGTTACCCGAGCACCCTGTCCACTAGGAGATGCCATGCACACACTCTTCCTTGCCCCTACCGGTTTCGGCGGCGGCCTCAATTCCATCAGCCTCGGCCTGATCCGCGCGCTGGAAAGCGCCGGGCTGAAGGTCGGTTTCTTCAAGCCGATCGCCCAACCCTTCCCGGTCGACCAGGGCCGCGAGCGCTCCTGCATCCTCGTCGAGCGCACGCTGAACCTGACCTCTCCCGAACCGCTGCCGCTGGAACAGGTGGAGCGCCAGCTCGCCGATGGCGAGATCGACCTGTTGCTCGAGGACGTGGTCAGCCGCTTCCAGCAAGTCGCTGTGGGCAAGGACGTGGTCATCGTCGAAGGCATGGTGCCGACCCGCGAGTCCAACTACACCCAGCGCATCAACACCCAGCTCGCCAAGAGCCTGGACGCCGAGGTCATCCTCATCGCGGCCCAGGGCAGCGACAGCCTCAAGCGTCTGGCCGAGCGCATCGAGATTCAGGCCCAGCTGTACGGCGGCGCCAAGGATCCCAAGGTGCTCGGCGTGATCCTCAACAAGGTCAAGACCGAGGAAGGCCTGCCCGCTTTCGTCGACAGCCTCAAGCAGCACCTGCCGCTGCTGGGCAGCGCCGACTTCCAGCTGCTCGGCGCCATCCCGTTCTCCGAGGAACTCAACGCCCTGCGCACCCGTGACATCGCCGAACTGCTCGGCGCCCAGGTGCTCAACGCCGGCGAGGCCGACCAGCGCCGCGTGAACAAGATCGTGCTCTGCGCCCGCGCCGTGCCCAACACCGTGCAACTGCTGCGCTCCGGCGTGCTGGTGGTGACCCCGGGCGACCGCGACGACATCATCCTCGCCGCCAGCCTGGCCTCGCTCAATGGCGAGAAGCTCGCCGGACTGCTGCTGTGCAGCGACTTCGCGCCGGACCCGCGCATCCTCGAGCTGTGCAAGGCCGCGCTGGACGGCGGCCTGCCGGTGATGACCGTCGAGACCAACTCCTACGACACGGCCAACAACCTGTTCGGCCTGAACAAGGAAACCCCGGCGGACGACATCGAACGCGCCACCCGCGTGACCGACTTCATCGCCAAGCACCTGCACCCCGAATTTCTCCACACCCGCTGCAGCGTGCCGCGTGGCGAGCTGCGCATGTCGCCGGCGGCGTTCCGCTATCAGCTGGTCAAGCGCGCGCAGGACGCCAACAAGCGCATCGTCCTGCCGGAAGGCAACGAGCCGCGCACCATCCGCGCCGCCGCCATCTGCCAGGAGCGCGGCATTGCCCGCTGCGTGCTGCTGGCCAAGCCGGAGGAAGTCCAGCAGGTCGCCCGCGAGCAGGGCATCACCCTGCCGGCCAGCCTGGAAATCCTCGATCCGGACAGCATCGCCAACCGCTACGTCGAGCCGATGTGCGAGATGCGCAAGGCCAAGGGCCTGACGCCCGACGATGCCCGCGAGCAGCTGAAGGACACCGTGGTCCTCGGCACCATGATGCTGGCGCTGGACGAAGTGGACGGCCTGGTTTCCGGTGCCGTGCATACCACCGCCAACACCATTCGCCCGGCCCTGCAGCTGATCAAGACCGCGCCGGGCTACAGCCTGGTGTCTTCGGTGTTCTTCATGCTGCTGCCGGATCAGGTGCTGGTCTATGGCGACTGCGCGGTGAACCCGAACCCGAGCGCCACCGAACTGGCCGAGATCGCTCTGCAGAGCGCCGAGTCCGCCGTGGCCCTGGGCGTCAATCCGCGCGTGGCGATGATCAGCTACTCCACCGGCAGCTCCGGCAGCGGTGCGGAAGTCGAGAAGGTCGCCGAAGCCACCCGCATCGCCCAGGAGCGTGCACCGGACCTGCCGATCGACGGCCCCCTGCAGTACGACGCCGCTTCCGTGCTCAGCGTCGGCCGGCAGAAGGCGCCCAACAGCAAGGTGGCCGGCCAGGCCACGGTGTTCATCTTCCCTGACCTGAACACCGGTAACACCACCTACAAGGCCGTTCAGCGCAACGCCAACTGCCTCAGCGTCGGTCCGATGCTGCAAGGCCTCGCTAAGCCGGTGAACGACCTGTCGCGCGGCGCCCTGGTGGACGACATCGTCTTCACCATCGCCCTCACCGCCCTGCAGGCCGCCAACCAGAAGGGCTGATCGGCCTTTTGACGATGGCTGCCGCCGCGCCTGCACGTCGGCGGCAGCCATTGCCACCACTCTCGATAGTTGCAGTTCAGCGCATAATCGCTACTCTTGGCGCCTCGAATCAGCCGTATCGATGAGAATTTCATGCTGAGCTTCCTCCCCGCCCCACTGCGCGGCAGCCTCGCCGCCCTGCTGCTGGCGCTCAATACCCTGTTCTGGTGCTGGCCACTGTTCGCCCTGTCGCTGCTCAAGTTGGCGCTTCCCGTTCCAGCGGTACAACGCAGCCTGCGCTTCGGCATGCACTGGATCGCCGAGTCCTGGATCGCGATGAACAGCTTCTGGATGGATCTGGTTCGCCCGATCCGCTGGGACGTGCAGGGCCTGGATCAGGTCGACATGCATCACTCCTACCTGGTGACCAGCAACCACCAGAGCTGGGCGGACATTCTCGTGCTGCAATACCAGCTCAACCGGCGCATGCCGTTCCTCAAGTTCTTCCTCAAGCAGGAGCTGATCTGGGTGCCGGTGATCGGCCTGTGCTGGTGGGCGCTGGAGTTTCCCTTCATGAAGCGATTCAGCAAGGAATACCTGGCCAAGCACCCGGAAAAGCGCGGCGAGGATCTGGCCAGCACGCGCCGGGCCTGCGAGCGTTATCGGACCAACCCGGTGTCGGTGTTCAATTTCCTGGAAGGTACCCGCTTCACCGAAGACAAGCACGCCGAGCAGGCCTCGCCCTATCGACATCTGCTCAAGCCGAGGGCCGGCGGCATCGCTTTCGTCATCGACGCCATGGGCGAGCAGCTGTCCGCGCTGATCAACATCACCATCCACTACCCGGACGGTCGCCCCAGCTTCTGGGACCTCTTGGCCGGCAATATCCCTCGGGTCGTGGTACGGGTCGAGGCACAGCCGATCCCTGCCGAGTTCCTGCGCCGGAACTACGATCAGGACGAGTCCTACCGCCTGGCCTTCCAGCAGTGGGTCAACCAGCTGTGGACCGAAAAAGACGCACAACTGGCCCAGCTGCATCAGGACTACCCGACGCGGCGCTGACCGTTCAGAGCGCGCCCCAGGACACGCTGGCCGGAAACGCCCGGGCCTGCTCGGCGGTCACCGCCGGTGACACCAGGAAGCCCTGCATGACGTCGCAGCCGTTGTGCAGCAGCCAGTCACGCTGCGCCAGGGTTTCCACCCCTTCGGCCACCACTTCCAGGCCGAGGTTGCGACCCAGGTCGATGATCGTGCTGACGACCGCCGCATCGCGCGGCGAGTCCAGCATGTTGGCAATGAACAGCCGATCGATCTTCAGCGTATCCAGCTCGAAGTGGCGCAGATACGCCAGCGACGAATAACCGGTGCCGAAGTCGTCGATGGCCACCCGCACGCCGAGCTTGCGCAGCTGGCGGAGCTTCTCGCAGCTCTGTTCCAGGTCCTGCATCAGGGTGCCTTCGGTGACTTCCAGTTCCAGCTGCGCAGGGTTCAGCTGGTACTCGTCGAGCAGCCGTCGCAGCACGTCGAACAGTCCCGCGCGGCTGAACTGAACCGGGCTGACGTTCAGGCTGAGGATCAGGTCGCTGCCGAATGCGGGCAGCCACCGGCAGTACTGGTCCATGCCCTCGCGCAGCACCCATTCCCCCACCCGCTCGATCAGCCGGGTTTCCTCCAGCAGCGGAATGAAATTGCCCGGCTGGTTCTCGCCGGCATCGCCCTGCGGCCAGCGCAGCAGCCCTTCGAAGCCCCGGAGCTTGCCGCTGGCCAGCATCACCTGCGGCTGGAAGAGCAGTTCGAAGTCATTGCGTTCGGTGGCGCTGCGCAGGTTCTCCTCCATCATCAGCCGCGCGTGGGCACGCTCGTTCATGTCGCTGGAGAAGAAGCGATACTGGCGGCGACCGGCACGCTTGGCCTCGTACATGGCCATGTCCGCCGACCGCAGCAGTTGGTCGACGCTGACGCCGCAATCGGGAAAATGGGCAATGCCGATGCTCGCACCAAGGGTCACCTCGGTGCCGTCGATCTTGTGTCGCACAGAGATCAGTTCGATGAGCTTTTCCGCCACCCGTGCCGCGTCTTCCGGATGATCGAGCGAATCGAGCAGCGCGGTGAATTCGTCCCCGCCCATGCGTGCGATGATGTCGTAGGGGCGCATGCAGGTTTCCAGCAGACGCGCCACCTTGCAGAGGATTTCATCGCCCGCGTCGTGGCCGAGGGAGTCGTTGATGCGCTTGAAGCCGTCCAGGTCGATATAGAGGATGGCCATCCGCTTGCCGTTGCGGTCGACCCGCGCCAGCGACGACTCCAGCGCCTGATGGAAGCCGCGGCGATTGAGCAGCCCGGTGAGCGAATCGGTTACCGCCTGGGTTTCCAGCTGCGTGTGCAGGTTGCGCACCACTGACATATCCAGGGCGATCACCACCATCGAGCGCTGCTGGCGCGGCAGCGGCGAGCTGGACAGCGCCACCGGCAAGGGCGTGCCGTTGGCAGTGTGCAGCTGCGCCTCGTGCAGGCGATAGGTCGAACCACTGCGCCAGTAGCGATAGAAGTCCGATTCGTGCCAGCTGTCGGGCATCTCCGGCGCCGCCAGATGCGACAGCAGCGGCGTACCCTGCAGGTCCTCGACGCGGGTGTGCAACATGCCGGCGATCGCCGGATTGGCGAAGCTGATGTAGCCATCCTCGGCGACCACCAGGATGCCTTCGGCCGCGTTGCTCAGCACCGAGGCATTGAACGCGCGAGCGCTGTCGAGTTGCTGGGTGAGCAGTTGCAGGTCGCGGCGATTGTGCTCGTGGGCCAGCAGCGTGTTGATCTTGTGCTTGAGCACCTGCGGGTCGAACGGCTTGAGGATGAAATCCACCGCCCCGGTGGCGTAACCGCGCAGCACCGAGTCGCGGGTATGCGCGATGGCCGAGACGAAGATGATCGGCGTGTAGCGCGTGTGCGGGCTGCCGCGCATCAGCCGCGCAACCTCGAAGCCATCCATGCCGGGCATCTGCACGTCCAGCAGCACCAGCTCCACGTCCAGTTCGAGCAGCGCCTTGAGCGCCGCCTCGCCGGAGTTGACGGTATGCACCTGCCAGTCACCGTCGCCGAGCAGAGCCTCCATCGCCACCAGATTGGCTTCGCGGTCGTCCACCACCAACAGCGTGCGGCTGCGGGGCTTGGCCTTAAGCTGCGTCTGACTCATCGCCAACCTCCGAGCCAACCTTGCCGAACGGTTGGCAACAAGCATGTTCGCCAGCCATCGACCGCGTCGGGCGATATCGGTCGGGCTTCGTTTCCACCACAGCCATGTTCAGCGCGCACTCCTCGCTCACTCCTCTCCAGCATCAGCCGCACCCACTGCCAGCCCCAACCATTGACGCAGCAACGCCGCCAGTGCCGGGGTTTCGACCGGTTTGAGCAACAGGTCGTCGGCCCCCGCGGCGATGCAGCGCTCGCGCGTCTCGGCATCGGCCACGGTTACCAGGGCTACGATCGGCGCCTGGCAGTCATGGTCCTGTTTGAGTCTTCGTGCCAACTCCGGACCTTCCGCTCCGGGTTGGCTCATGTCCAGCAGTACCAGATCGAAGGCATCCTCTTCGAAACGTTCGACCGCCTCGTCGGCGCTGGTTGCCGGCACCACCGGCAAACCCAGCTCGTCGAGCTGGGCTGTCAGCGAATAGATCAGCCGCACATCCTCGTCCACCAGCAGCACACGCTGCCCGGCGGACGCCACCTGTAGCGAGGCGGCCGGGCTCGGCGACGCCGCCGCCGGCTCCGGTCGTATCAATGCTCCCATGCGTTCCACATCTTCCTCCTTGGACAGCGTCATCGCCGAATAGCGGCGCAAGCGTTGCATTTCCTCGTCCGACAGCGGCTGCCGGCTGTTCAGCAGCACGGTGACGCCACGCAGCGAGCGCAAGCGTTCGAGGGCATCGAGCAGGTCGAGGCCGCTGTCATCACTCAGCTCATGGTCGACCACTACCACGGGGAACCTCTGTTCGGCATAGGCCAACCTGGCCGCCTCGGCCGTCGCAGCCAGGGTCACGCTGTACCCTAACCGCTCGAAATAGTCGCGGATCAGCATGCGGCGGCGCGGATCGGTTTCCACCAGCAGCAGACGCAGCGGGTTGTGCTCATGGCGGGCCAGCTCGATGAAGATGCGCTCCAGCTCGGCCTGTGCCACGGGTTTGACCAGATAGCGCGAACCGTCATCGTGCCAGTCATGCGGCTGCGGCACGCAGGAGATGATGATTACCGGCATGCCCTGGTGCCGCTCGTCGGCACGCAGCTCGCGATGCACCTGCCAGCCGCTGATGTCCGGCAGCAGGATGTCGAGAATCACGGCGGCGAAATGCTCACGGCGCAGCGCCTCCAGACCCTGCTCGCCGGTGCTGCAGATCAGGCTGGTAAAGCCATGGTTCTGCCCGACCTCGGCCACCACCGAGGCGAAATCGGCATCGTCCTCGACGATCAGCAACCCCGGTCCGCGCCCGCGCCGTTGCGGCTGGCGAGGCAGCTGGGCCTGGGTCGCCGCGGGTGCGTCCGAGACGACCGGCAACAGCACGGTGAAGGTCGCCCCTTGTCCCAGCTCGCTGTTGACCATTACCTGGCCGCCCAACACTTCGACCAGTTGCCGCGTGATCGCCAGCCCCAGCCCGGTGCCGCCGTAATGCCGACTGATCGAGCCATCGATCTGCTGGAAGGCCTGGAAAATGCGCTCCTGCTGATCCTTGGCGATCCCGATGCCGCTGTCGCGGACCTGCAGCTGCAGCATCTGCCGCCCGTCCTGATCGGCGGGCAGAAGACTGGCCGTCAGCTGGACCTGGCCCTTCTCGGTGAACTTCAGCGCATTGGTCAGCAGGTTGTTCAGGATCTGTTGCAGGCGAGCGCGATCGGAGTTCAGTGTCAGCGGTACCGCAGGATCGACCTCCATGGTCAGGCTCAGCCCCTTCTGCGCGGCCATGCTGCCAAGCGAGGCTTCCAGGTCTCTGAGCAGATCGCGCAGGTTCAGCGGTTCCAGCTTGAGCTGCATGTGGCCGGATTCGATCTTGGCCAGATCCAGCACGTCGTTGATCAGCTGCAGCAGCTCGTGCCCGGCCCGATGGATGATGTCGGCATGCCGGACCTGTTTGTCGTTGAGGTTACCGGCGCCGTTCTGTCGCAGCTGATCGCTGAGGATCAGGATGCTGTTGAGCGGCGTACGCAGCTCGTGGGACATGTTGGCGAGGAATTCCGACTTGTAGCGGTTGGCCACCGCGAGCTGATCGGCCTGTTCGCGCAACCGCCGCTCGGCAGCCTTGCGATGGCTGATATCGATGATCACCGCCTGTACCAGCTGTTCGTCGCCGCTGCGCAAGGGCGACAGACCGATCTCCACCGGCAGCGCGCTGCCGTCACGGTGAAGACCGAACAGCTCGCGGTTGCTGCCCATCCGTCGCGGCTCGGGATGTTCCGTATAGCCCTGCCGCAGCCCTCGGTGCGCATCGCGCAGCGCCTCCGGCAACAGCAGCTCGACCGGCTGGCCGAGCAATTCCTGGCGCGTGTAACCGAACAGCAGCTCGGTCTGCCGATTGACCATCACGATGCTGCCCTGCGTGTCGACCAGGACGAAGGCATTGGGCGAGGCTTCCACGACGTTGCGGAAGCGCTCGTCGTCCCGCTTGCGGGCCTGCAGATCGAGCAGGTTGATGACGTAATACAGCGCATCGTCGTGGCGGAAGCTGGTCAGGCTGACGGCCACCGGAATCGGCGTACCATCTTCGCGCTGCGCCTGCAGCTCAAGCTGAGTGGTGTCGCGCAGTTGCCGGAGGGTCTGCTCCCCGAGCACACCTGGCACATAGCGGCTGACCCGTTCGCCGGCAAGCAGATCGGTGGTCCCGCCCAGCAGCTGCCCGGCGCTCTGGTTGGCCAGTTCGATGCGCCCGCCCGCGTTGCACAACAGTGTCGCCACCGGCAGCTGCTCGATCAGCTGGCGGAACCGCGCTTCGCGCTCCTGCAGTTGCAGGCTGAGCGCCTGACTGCTGCGCAGCGCCCGTTCGCGCAGATACAGATAGCCGCCCACCAGCAGGGAGAACAGTACCGCGGCGGTCAACGCCGCGGCGAGGTTGAATGCCCGGTTGTTATCACGCAGCACCGCCTCGTATTCCGGCGTGCTCGCCACCTGCAGCTGCCAGCTGCGGCCGTACATGTAGATGTTGCGGATGCGCTGGAACTTGGCATCGGCGCTGACCTGCGCTCGGCCTGCCAGTAGTGGGGAATCGGGATTGGCGGCATCGAACAGCTGCAGCTGCAGCATCCGGCTGCGCGAACCCAGGATGCCCTCCATTAGGTCGGTCAGGCGGAAGGCCCCATGCAGCGTGCCGACAAGAGCCCGCCGACGTTCCTCTTCCGTGGTTACAGGAGCGGATGGCGCGTACAGCGGAAAAAAGAGCAGCACGCCAGATTGTACGTTCTGCTCGGTTTCCTGCTTGAGCCGCAGCGGACCTGTGAGTACCGGGTTGCCGCTGTCACGCGAGCTGATGATGGCTTCGCGGCGGGTCGCTTCGCTGAAGAGGTCAAAACCGAGCACGCGCCGATTGCGCCAGTCGGTCGGGTGGATGTAGTCGGTCACCACGTACTCGTCACGCTCACCCGACGGGTACATGCGAAAGCGTTCACGACCGGAAGCATGAATCTGCTCGATCAGTGCAGGTAACGTCTGGGGAGTGGCATAACGGGCCAACGCGACGGCCTGGATACCGGGGTAGAAATCCTGCAGCTGCAGCTGGTCTGCGGCACGTGCCCAGTCATCGGCGGTGACCTCATCGCTACCGGCCACCACACCGGCGAGCCCACGCAGCACCATTTCGTAGGCACGCATCCGCTCGCGAAGGGTGTGCTCGATGTCATCGACGGCAAACGTGAAGCGCTGCTCCTGCTCGACCTTGCTGCGCTGCTCCTGGACGTGCCATTGCCAGCCAATCCATCCTCCCAGGCCCGCCATCAGGGCCAGTGCGACCAGAACTGGCAGCCAGGACCTACGGGAATGGAGAGCGGGACGATCATCCATTCGACCTCCTCTGTGCCAACCGGCGTGCTATCGAAGGTCAGATTCGAATAGCGCAGAGAGGTTCCATGGCGGAAGGGTCTAGCAGATTAATGGCGTCTGAATTTCGGCAGTTGCAGGGCCATTGCAGCCCTGCAACCTATGACACGATTACAGCGGACGAAGGTTGATCTCGACGCGACGATTCTGTGCGCGGCCGGCGGCCGTATCGTTGCTGGCGATCGGCTGGCTCGGGCCGGCACCGTAGGACGAGATACGCGCCGGAGCAACGCCGTTGGCGATCAGGTAGGACGCGACGCTCTGCGCGCGGCGGTTGGACAGGTCCTGGTTCAGCTGCAGCGAACCGGTGCTGTCGGTATGGCCGACGATGTCGACGCCGTTCTTGTTGAACTCCTTGAAGACCTGCACCAGCGAGTTCAGCGTCGGGTAGAAGCTGCTGGAGATGTCCGCCGAGTTGCTGGCGAAAGTGATGTTGCCCGGCATGATCAGAGTCAGGTTGTCGCCATTGCGCTGAACCTGAACACCGGTGCCCTGCAGCGTCTGGCGCAGCTTGGCTTCCTGGGTGTCGACGTAATAGCCATAGCCACCGCCCGCCGCACCACCGACCGCGGCGCCGATCAGCGCGCCCTTGGTACGGTCCTTCTTGCTCGAGGTCGCGGCACCGATGACCGCGCCGCTGACAGCGCCGATACCGCCATAGACGCCCGCCTTGCCGGCCTGCTGTTCGCCGGTGTAGGGGTTGGTGGTGCAGCCGACCAGCAGAGCGACACTTGCAGCCAGGGCGGTCATGTTCAGCATTTTCATAATCACTTCCTTCTCTCGTCAGTTGCCAGGACCGTCCCTTCGCTCGCCGAGCGCAGCCCTGAATGCGGCGCTAGATTACCATCGACCATGCGCGAGAATAGGAACCGTGCGGCAGAACCCGTCCAACGGCTCGGCACATCAGGCACGCACGAAGGGGTTCTCCCGCATCTCATCACCCAGGCGGGTATCCGGGCCGTGGCCGGTCACCACCGTGGCGTCTTCGTCGAGGGCATAGAGCCGCTGCCGGATGGACCGCTCGATGCTGGCATAGTCGCCGCCCCACAGATCGGTGCGCCCGATTCCGCGGCGAAACAGCGTATCGCCGGCGATCAGCAGCTTGGCGTCGGCGAACCAGAAGCTCATCGAGCCTGGCGTATGCCCAGGGGTATGCAGCGCCACGCCGCAGCCGCAGGCCAGCTCCTCGTCATCGGCCAGCCACCGGTCGGGCGCCGGCACTGGCGTATAGGGCACGCCGAACATGCGGCACTGCATTTCCAGGTTGTCCCAGAGGAACTGGTCGGCCTTGTGCAGATGCAGCGTGGCGCCGGTCCGCTCCTTCATCTTGCCGGACGCGAGGAAGTGATCCAGATGCGCATGGGTGTGGATGATGCTGACCACCTTCAGACCATGGGCCTCCAGCCGCGCCATGATGAGTTCTGGGTCGCCACCCGGGTCGACCACGATGGCTTTCTTGCTCAGCGGGTCGCCGATGATGGTGCAGTTGCACTGCAAGGGGCCGACGGGAAAGGTTTCGCGGATCAGCGTTGTTTGGGTGGCCGCCATGACGTCCTCGATTGGGCTGTTTCACTGCGCCGACGGCGCCGGACGAACAGATTGCCGCCTGCGCGGGTGGCAGGCAATCCTGCGCGCCGCCTACGACGGCCGGGCAATTTTCCGGCCCCGATGGAGTCATTGAAAAGGCATGCGCATTAGGCGCACCCAACCGAGGGAACTGATCGTTATGCATGACCTGCAGGCAATCATCGACGGCCTGCCCGGCATTTATCTGATCGTGGCGGCGGATGCCGAATACACCATGGTTGCCAGCAGTGACGAGCGCTTGCGCGTCACCATGACTCGCCGGGAAGACGTGATCGGCAAGCCGCTGTTCGAGGTATTCAGCGACCATGAGCCGGAGAAGCCGAGCTCCGGCGCAGCGACGCTGCGCCGCTCCCTGGAGGACGTCATCGCCACCGGCCAGACCCAGCGCCTGAGCCAGGTGCGTTATGCCATCCGGCGCCCCGAAGCCAGTGGCGGCGGGTTCGAGGAGCGCCTCTGGAACGTGATCAACGCGCCGGTGAAGGACGACCGCGGGCGGGTGCGTTATGTCATCCATCGGGTCGAGGACGTTACCGCCCATTTGCTGCCCAGGAGCTTGCCCGTGCGCAGCTGCAGGAAAGTGACGAACGCCTGAATGCCGCGCTGCTGGTCTCGGGCACGGGGACCTTCTATTGGCAGCTCGCGAGCCAGCGGATCGACATGGACGCCGCCATGTTGCGCCTGGTGGGCATGGAGGGCTTCGGCGAGATCCACCTGAGCGACCTGCTCGAGCGCATGCACCACGACGACCGCGAACGCCTGGTGCTGCTGGGCGAACGCTGCGCCAGGAGTGGTGACGATTTCGAAATGCACTTCCGCGTGCTGCTGGGCCAGGGCGAGCGCTGGCTGTTCGGGCGGGCGATGAACGTGCGTGACCAGGCCGGGCGGCCATCCTACCTGGTCGGCGCGTGCATCGATGTCACCGAGCACAAGCGCACCGAACTGGCCCTGCAGCGCCTGAACGACACGCTGGAAAGCCGAGTCGATGAGGCCATTGCAGCCCGCGCAGCCGCCGAATCGGCACTGCACCAGGCACAGAAGATGGAAGCGGTCGGTCAGCTCACCAGTGGCCTCGCCCATGACTTCAACAACCTGCTGGGCGGCATCGTCGGCTCGCTGGGCCTGCTCGAACGTCGCCTCGATCAGGGCCGCCACGATGACCTGCGACGCCATCTCGCCAATGCGCAGAGCTCGGCAGACCGGGCGGCTGCCCTGACCCATCGGCTGCTGGCCTTCTCCCGGCGCCAGCCGTTGCAGATGCGGCCGACCGACGGCAACGCGCTGGTCAGCAGCATGCGGGACCTGCTGCAACGCACCATCGGCCCGCTGGTGGCGTTCGAGCTGATGCTCGCCGACGACCTCTGGCTGACCCGTTGCGATGCCAATCAGCTGGAGAACGTGCTGCTGAACCTGGCGCTCAACGCCCGTGACGCCATGCCCAACGGCGGCCGCTTGCGCATCAGCACCGCCAACCGGGAGTTGGACGACGCAGCAGCGGCCCGTTTTGGCATGTCCGCCGGCAGCTATGTGCTGTTGTGCGTCGAAGACAACGGCAGTGGTATCGCACCGGAAAAGCTGCCCTATGTGTTCGACCCCTTTTTCACCACCAAGCCGCTGGGCGCCGGAACCGGTCTGGGCCTGTCGATGGTCTACGGGTTCGCCCGGCAGTCGGGCGGCAGCGTGCAGATCGACAGCACGCCCGACCTGGGCACCTCGGTCTGCCTGTATCTGCCACGCTACCGAGGCGCCCTGCTGGAACAGCCGGAGCAGGCAGCACCGCGCCAGCGGCCGAATGCCCCAGCCGGCCGTCGCGTGCTGGTGGTGGACGACGAGGACAACATCCGCACGCTGGTATGCGAGGTGCTGGAAGAAATGGGCCACCGTACGTTGCAGGCGGCCAATGGCGTCACCGCCCTCGACCTGCTGGCGAAGACCGACCCGATAGATCTGCTGATCACCGATATCGGCCTGCCCGGCGGCATGAACGGGCATCAGTTCGCCGAGCGGGCCCGCCTGCAGCTGCCGGACCTGAAGGTGCTGATGATCACCGGCTATGCGGAGGAAGCGCTGATCGCCGCACGACCCTCGACGCAAGCCGAGGATCTGCTCGGCAAGCCCTTCACACTGGACGTCCTGCAAGAACGGGTGCAGACCCTGCTGGAGTCCGCCCCCGCGTAACCGAACGCCTTCAGCGCGAAGCCTGCTGCGCAACGCCCTCCGTCTGCCAGCGGGCAAGCTCACTGCGGATGCGCTTCTTGTCCAGCTTGCCGACACTGGTCTTGGGAATCTCGGTGACCACGGCGATCTGCTGGGGAATCGCCCACTTGTTGATATGGCCTTCGGCAACTGCCGGCTCAAGGAAGTTACGCAGCTGTTCGGCATTCAACTCTTGGCCTTCGCCCAGCACCACCAGTGCGAAGGGCCGCTCACCCCAGCGCTCGTCCGGCACCCCGACCACGGCCACGTCACGCACCGCCTCGTGGCGGCTGATCAGTCCCTCCAACGTCAGTGACGACAACCACTCCCCGCCAGTCTTGATCACGTCCTTGATGCGGTCGCGGATCTCGATATTGGCCATCTCGTCGATCACCGCGACGTCACCGGTATGCAGCCAGCCGCCAGCCCAGAGCTCCTCGCTCTTCTCCGGCTCGTTGTAGTAGCCCTGGGTCAGCCAGGGCGCCCGCAGTACCAACTCGCCCTGAGAGGTCCCATCCGCCGGCAGGAAACTGCCATCGGCGGCCTGGATCGCCGCGTCCACCAGCACCACCGGCACGCCCGCCTTGAGGTGGAAGGTGCTGCGCGTGTCCTCGTCGGCCTCCAGCAGTTCGTCGTTGATGTGCGCCCCGGAGATCAGCGGGCAGGTCTCGGACATGCCGTAGGCGGCGATCAGATTTATACCGGACGCCTTTGCCTGGTCGTAGAGGCCGCGGGTCAGCGCGCTGCCGCCGATGGTGATCTTCCAGCCCTTGAAGTCGGTGCCCTGGGCGGCCTTGGCGTTGAGCAGCATCTGCACGATGGTCGGCACGCAATGGGAGAAGGTCACCTGCTCGCGGCGCCAGAGATCGATCAGGTACTCGGGGTCGTAGCGGCCCGGATAAACCTGTTTGAGGCCGAGCATGGTGGCAACATAGGGCAGCCCCCAGGCATGCACGTGGAACATCGGTGTGATCGGCATGTACACGTCGTCCGAGCCCATCAGCCGCGGATTTTCCCGACAGCCGACGGTCACCGCCGCGGCCAGGGTGTGCAGCACCAGCTGGCGATGGGTGAAGTACACGCCTTTGGGGTTGCCGGTGGTGCCCGTGGTGTAGAAGGTCGTGGCGACCGAATCCTCGTCGAAGTCCGGGAAGTCGTAGCTCGGCGCGGCGGCGGCCAGCAGGCTTTCGTATTCGCCGACGCAGTCCGGCAAGCCGGCATCACGCGCCTCGCCATCGGTGAGCAGTAGCGTTTTCTGCACGGTGGTCAGCTGCCCGGCGATTGCCTGGTACAGCGGTACGAACTCGCTGTTGACCAGCACGAAGCGGTCGTCGGCGTGGTTCATGGTGTAGAGGATCTGATCCGGCGACAGCCGCACGTTGATGGTGTGCACCACCGCGCCGATCATCGGGATGGCGAACATGCATTCGAGGTAGCGATGGCTGTCCCAGTCCATCACCGCCACCGTATCGCCCGGCTTGACCCCGGCCGCGGTCAGCACGTTGGCCAGCCGCGCGACCCGTTCGTTGAGGGTGCGGTAGTCGTAACGCAGCTGGTCGCGGTAGACGATTTCCCGGCTGCGCTCGTAGCGCACGCCGGACAGCAGCAGGCGCTTGATCAGCAGGGGATACTGGTAGGCGTTCGCCGCGGGCTTGATGACACGGGTCTGCAGCATGGAGGGCATCCTGTTCTTGTTGGACTTGTACGCTGCACTCTAGAGCGTCGCCCCCCGGGCAAAATCAGTCCAAAGGATTATTTTCCCCGCACCTCGTTTCAGCGTGTTAGCCGATCTCGCTCAGGGCCAGGCGAGCGCCGAGGCCGATCAGCACCGCCCCCGTCAGCCGATCGAACCAGTGCCCCATGCGCGCAAAGCCAGCACGCACGCGGCCTCGGCTGAACAGCCAGGCCACCAGCAGAAACCACAGCGCGGTCGCACCGGCGAGGTAGAGACCGTAGCCGGCCTGCACCAGCAGCGGTGTATCGGGGCTGATCACGACGGTGAATAGCGAGAGGAAGAACAGCGTGGCCTTGGGGTTCAGCCCATTGGTGACGAAGCCGATCACGAACGCCCGCCACGCGCTTCGCGCGACCGGCGCGTTCGTCCCGTCGATCGCCTCCAGGCTCATCGGCCGAGCCCGCAGCGCTCGCCAGCCGAGGTACACCAGATAAGCGGCCGCCAGCCACTTGAAGAGGTTGAACAGCACAATCGACTGCGAGACGATCAGGCCGATGCCGAGCAGGGAGTAGGCGACATGGACGAATATTCCGCAGCCGACTCCCAGCGCCGTCCAGCTACCCGCACGCCGGCCCTGCGCCACGCTTTCGCGCACCACCACCGCGAAATCCGGGCCGGGGCTCGCCACCGCGAGCAGATGCACCAGCGCCACGGTCATAAATTCCATCCAGTACACAATCCGCTCTCCACGCCTAAGCCCAGGTTGGCATTGTCGACCAGCCCTGGCGACTTCGAAAGGTACAGTTGATGCCCAATCGCGCCGTTTTCCTCGACCTCTCCCCGCTCGACCAGGGCGACCTCGACCTCGCCCCGCTGCGCAGCGCCTTCGACGAGCTGGTCTGCCACGACCTGAGCACGCCGGAACAGATCGTCGAGCGCCTGCGCGGCGCGCAGGTTGCCGTCGTCAACAAGGTGGCCCTGGATGCGCAAACCCTCGCCGCCTGCCCGGAACTCAAGCTGATCCTCGTCTCGGCCACCGGCGTCAACAACATCGACCTGCAGGCCGCCCGTGAACGCGGCATCGCCGTCAGCAATTGCCAGGCCTACGGCACCCCAACCGTCGCCCAGCACACCCTGATGCTGCTGCTGGCCCTGGCCACGCGGCTGCCCGACTACCAGGCTGCCGTCGCCCGCGGACGCTGGCAGGAAAGCGGACAGTTCTGCCTGCTCGACTTCCCGATCGTCGAGCTGGACGGCAAGACCCTCGGCCTGCTCGGGCATGGCGAGCTGGGCAGTGCCGTGGCGAAGCTGGCCGAAGCCCTGGGCATGCGGGTGCTGGTCGGCAACCTGCCGGGACGGCCGAAGCGCCCGGATCGCCTCGACCTGGACGAGCTGCTGCCACAGGTCGATGCACTGACCCTGCATTGCCCCCTGACCGAACAGACGCGCAATCTCATCGGTGCCCGCGAGCTGCAGCTGATGAAGCCGACCGCCTTCCTGATCAACGCCGCCCGAGGCGGGCTGGTGGACGAACAGGCACTGGCCGATGCCCTGCGCCGAGGCCACCTGGGCGGTGCTGCCACCGATGTGCTGACCAGCGAGCCGCCACGCGATGACAACCCGCTCCTCGCCCCGGACCTGCCGCGTCTGATCGTCACCCCGCACAGCGCCTGGGGCAGCCGCGAGGCTCGCCAGCGCATCGTCGCTCAGCTGGCCGAGAACGCCACGGCGTTCTTCGCCGGCAGCCCACTCCGCCAGGTCATCTGAGCCGGGCAACTGCGGCTTGCGAGAGAGGCCGCCGAGCCCCTAAGCTCCCGGCCTTTTTCAGGGAGACGCCAATGGACCCGCGAAGCGAAGTGCTGCTGCGTCAAGCCGAGCTGTTCGGCGGCCGGGTATTGCTCGCCGGCCTGCCGGCCGACGACCTGCTGGGAGAGCTGACAGGCGCCACCGCCTGGAGCTGGCACGCCGGCGAACAGCAGCAGCTGGACAAGCGCTTCGGCGGGCGCTGCTCCTTCGGCGTTGCCCCGCCGCAGGGGGTGTTCGACACGGCGGTGCTGTTCTTGCCGAAGTCCCGCGAGCTGACGGACTATCTGTTGCAGACCCTGGCGGCACGTTTGCCCGGCCGACCGCTATACCTGGTGGGCGAGAAGCGAGGCGGCATCGAGCGCGCCGCCAAGCAGCTGGGAAGCTTCGGCCGTGCGCGCAAACTCGACAGCGCCCGCCACTGCCAGCTCTGGCAGGTCGAGATCGAGCAGGTGCCCGCCGCGCCGGATCTCGATGCCCTGGCCAGCCATTTCACCCTGCAGCTGGCTGACGGGCCGCTCGAGGTGGTCAGCCTGCCGGGTGTGTTCAGCCATGGTCGGCTGGATCTGGGCAGCGCCCTGCTGCTCGAGCACCTCGATAACCTGCCCGGTGGCCGACTGCTGGATTTCGGCTGCGGTGCCGGCATTCTCGGTGCCACGCTGAAACGCCGTTATCCGCAAAGCGAGCTGGTGCTGCTGGACGTCGACGCCTTCGCCGTCGAGAGCAGTCGCCGGACGCTCGCCGCCAACGGGCTCGAAGCTGAAGTCATTGCCGGCGATGGTATCGACGCTGCGCCTCGGCAACTGGCGGCCATCATCAGCAACCCACCCTTCCACCAGGGCGTGCACACCAGCTACCAGGCCAGCGAAACGCTGATCGAGCGCGCCGCCGAGCATCTGCAGGCGAGTGGCGAGATGCGTATCGTGGCCAATGCCTTTCTGCGTTACCCGCCGCTGATCGAGCGCCATCTCGGCGCCTGCCAGACGCTGGCCGAACGCGACGGATTCCGCATCTACCGCGCCGTGCGAGGCTGAGGCCGGCGACGAGCGGTTGCATCCACCGGCCGGGTGCGGCAAACTCGCCGCCGTCCTTGGGGGAGTAGTCTCCGACGAGCGCCCTGCTCGTCCGGCATGCGTCAACACACTTGGTCCGCAGACCATGGCGCATGCGACCGGCCAGCCTAGCAATAGCGCATGGCCCGGTTTGACAAGACCCATGACATGTACACCTGACCCGGGCGGGCAGGCTGCGCATGTCATGGTGAATCTGTCGACCCGCCCTGTAAGGAATGCCGCTTGGAATCGTTCTTCGTTCCCACCCTCATCGTTGCCCTCGCCGAAATCGGCGACAAGACCCAATTGCTCGCGCTTCTGCTGGCGGCCCGCTATCGCCGCCCCTGGCCGATCATCTGGGGCATCGTCGTGGCGACACTGGCCAACCATGCCGCGGCCGGTGCCGTGGGCAGCTGGGTATCAAGCCTGTTCTCGCCGGTCGTGCTGAGCTGGATTCTCGCCGCGAGCTTCGCCGCCGTGGCGCTGTGGACGCTGGTGCCCGACAAGCTCGACGATGACGATGCCAGGCTCGGTCGCCCCTATGGCCCCTTCGTCGCCACCACAATCGCCTTTTTCATCGCCGAGATGGGCGACAAGACCCAGGTCGCCACAGTGATGCTGGCTGCGCAATACCCCGAGTTCGTGTTGGTCATTCTCGGCACCACGGTCGGCATGCTGCTGGCCAACGTTCCTGTGGTGCTGGTGAGCCATTTCGCGGCCGATCGCCTGCCGCTGACGCTGATTCGCCGGGTCGCGGCCGGCGGTTTCGCCGCTCTCGCCGTCTACGCCGGTTATCAGGCTGTGACCATGAGCACGATTGTCTCAGGCTGATACCCAGCGCAAATCTGCGCGCCGACGGAGCTGATAGAGTGCGCTACCGCAGCGCACCACCAGCGCCCCGAGGAGACCGGCTGCATGTCAGCGGATGGACGCAAGAAACGAGTCTGCAACCATATCGATCTGAGCTGGAACAAGGGCCGCCTGGCCCTTTCCGAACAGATGCAGAGCAAGTATTTCGCCTACAAGGGCTCATTCATCAGCCAGCCGCTGAACAGCGCAGGCTTCGCCGAACTCGTGCGCAACGTGCGTGCGGCCATGCCGGACCTGGAAGTGGTGGTGGATGAGTGTATCTGCGAGGGCCACAAGGTGGTCACCTCGAGCACGGTGATGGGTACGCTGGCCACGCCCCTGTTTGGCTATTCGGTCACCGACAAGATCCTCGCCATCGCCGCCATGAGCGTCTGGACGCTCAATCCTGCCGGCGACATCGAGGAGGTCAACACCCTCATCGATCTCGAGGGTGTGCACCAGCAGCTGGGTATCGAAACGCCTCTCTCGACCCTACTGTCGCCGACCTGAGCGGTCGGCGACCATCTTCGTTAACGGCCGCCGCGAGCCTGCTCGTAGAGCGGCATCACCTTCGGAATGTTGGCACGCAGCGCCGCCGTGCGAGTCGCCGAGGACGGGTGGGTGCTCATGAACTCAGGCGGAGCCGAACCACCGGCCGAGGCCATCTTTTCCCACAGCGTGATCGCCGCGTTCGGGTTGTAACCGGCACGGGCGGCGAGCTCCAGGCCGATCAGGTCGGCTTCGTTCTCGTTGCCACGGCTGTTGGGCAGCGTCATCAGGTACTCGACGCCCATGTTCGCCAGCTGCAGTCCGCCAGTGCCGACACCCATCGCCGAGCCCAGTTGGGTGGCCATCTGCACGCCGTAGGCCTTGGACATGGCCTCGCGCCCGTGCTCACGCAGCGCGTGGGCGATCTCGTGGCCCATCACCGCGGCGATCTCGTCGTCGGTGAGCTTCAGCTTCTCGATCAACCCGGTATAGAAGATGATCTTGCCGCCCGGGCCGCAGTTGGCATTCAGCTCGGGGCTGTCGATGACATTCACTTCCCAGGCCCACTGTGCGGCATCCGGGCGGAACACGCCGACCTTGGCGATCAGCCGCTCGGCGATGCCATTGACGCGCTTGGCAATCGCCGTGTTCTTTTCCAGCACGCCCTTGCTTGCGGCAGCGCTGAGCGTTTCCTGATAGGACTGGGCATACATCAGGTTGACCTGATCGGTCGACAGCATGCTGAACATGTACTGCTTGCGGTCGACCCCCACGGCCCCACCGCTGGTGGTGTTGACGGCCTGACAGCCGGCCAGCGCGGTGGCGGCGATCAGCATGGATAACGTGCGCGGCTTGAACATCGAGTCTCTCCGGAAAACCTGCGCCGTATCCTAGATCGGGCCTATCGGGCAGGCAACCGGCCGCCCCGCTGCAGTTGTCGCAAATCCTGCCGATAAGGTGGCTATCCGCTGCGCAACTGGAGTAACGCCATGTTCCGATCCATCCAGACCGCCTTCGCCGCACTGGCCGGCGCCTGCACCCTGACCGTCATCGCGGCGCTGTTGCTCTATGCACTGGCGTCGGGCGTGCGCAGCCAGGCGCTGGTCGAGGAGCGGACTCGCGCGCTGATCGACGGCATGGTGGAGCAGCGCGTCACCGCCCTGGCTCAGGCACAGGTCAACCGCATCCAGGCACAGCTGCAAGCGCCCCTGCAGATCGCCACCAGCCTGGCCAGGGTGCATACGCTCACCGCACTGACCGGTGATGACGGCATGCCGATGGCCAACCTCAGGCGCGAGGAGCTGATCAATCTCGCGCGCCAGACGTTGATCGAGAACCCCAATCTCACCAGCACCTATATCGCCTGGGAACCGAACGGCGTGGATGCGAACGACCTGATGTATCGCGGCGACGAGCCGGGCATGCTCGACGGTCGCTTCGCCAGCTGGATCTACCGCGATGGCAGCGGCCAAATGAAGATCGACCGCCTCTCCGACATCGAAGACACCAGGCTGCTCGACACCGGGATACGCGCCGGCGAGTACTACCTGTGCCCGCGCGAACAGCTCAAGCCATGCGTCGGCGACCCGGCACCGTATGACATGAACGGCCAGACCTACCTTCTTTCCTCGTTCAATGCCCCCATTCTGGTCGATGGCAAGTTTCACGGCATCGTTGGCGCGGACATCAGTGTCGACTTCACCCAGCAATTGCTGAGCAACGCCAACGCGCAGCTCTATGGCGGCGTCGGCGAGATCGCGCTGATTTCCAACAACGGCCGCCTGGCTGCCTACAGCACTGACAAGAGCCTGATTGGCAAGCCTGCAGCACAGATTCTCGATGCCGAGGAGCAGGTGCTGGTCCAGCGCTTGCCAGCCGGACAGAGCCATTACCAGATCGACCAGGCAGGTGGGCACGTCGCATTGTTCCTGCCGTTCTCCTTCGAAGGTACCGACGCGCGCTGGGTCCTGATGCTGCAGCTGCCGATCGCCGAGGTGATGAAGGATCTGGATCAGCTGATGGCGGCACTCGGCGCGGAAAGCCGCAGCAGCCTGACCACCATGTTGATCATCGGCGTGCTCATCGCCGTTGCCGGTCTGCTGGCCATCTGGCTGATCAGCCGGCGCATCACCCGTCCGCTGCGCGACATGGTGGTGATGCTGGACAACATCGGCCAGGGCGAAGGTGACCTGACCCAGCGCCTGCATATCGACAGTCGCAACGAGCTGGGCCAGATCGCCACCGGTTTCAACACGTTCCTGACACGCCTGCAGGGCATGATCAGCGAGGTGGTCGGCTCGGTGCAGAAGGTCAGCGATGCGTCCGAGCACACCGCCGACATCGCCATCCGTACCGACAAGGGCGTGCAGACGCAGCTGGCCGAGATAGAACTGGTCGCCACCGCTGTGCACGAGATGACCGCCACGGCGCAGGACGTGGCGCGCAATGCGACCCAGGCCGCGGAGGCTGCCAGCCATGCCGATCGCGCGGCCAATCAGGGCCGGCATATCGTGCAGGATACCGGCGCCACCATCACCGAACTGGCCGGCGAAATCGGCCGTGCCGTGGACGTTGTGCAGACCCTGGCCCGCGACAGCGAGAACATCGATGCCATCCTGGTGACCATTCGCAGCATTGCCGAGCAGACCAACCTGCTGGCCCTGAACGCGGCGATCGAGGCTGCCCGTGCCGGTGAGCAGGGCCGCGGCTTCGCCGTGGTGGCCGACGAGGTCCGCAATCTGGCGCAGAAGACGCAGCAGGCCACCGGTGAGATCCAGCAGATGATCCAGCAGCTGCAGAACGGCACGCGGGACGTAGTACAGGTGATGGAGCAGAGCCAGAGCCGCACGCAGCGCAGCGTCGAGCAGGCCGATGCGGCAGCCGAGGCGCTGCAGGCAATCACCCAGGCGGTTTCGCTGATCAACGACATGAACAACCAGATCGCCAGCGCCGCCGAGGAACAGAGCGCGGTGGCCGAAGACATCAACCGCAATGTCACCAACATCGGTCAGGTCGCCCAGGACGTCGCTGGCGGCGCCGAGGAAGCCAGCCAGGCGAGCGCCGGCCTGACAGCAGCAGCGCCGGCTGATCAATCAGTTCAAGGTCTGACGCAGACGCTCCGAAGGCCCCGCCTCAAGCCGGGGTGAGGCATTCGGGGGAATCGAGGCGCGGATCGTTGACCAACGTCGCCAGTGGCCGTTCGCGCAGTGCCGGGCTCGGCTGCAGCAGCAACTGCTGCAGCGTTTCGAGCGGCGTGGCGGGGTCGAGCCAGGCCGCCTGTCCGGCCTCGTCGAGGATCAATGGCCGGCGTAGCGTCGCCGCCGGCTGGGTCACGACGGCTGCGCTGAGATAGGTGTGCCCCTGCACCGGATAGGCTTCCCAGAGCGCCGCGAAATAGGCAAGCGAGCCATCGCAAGTCATCCAGTACGGGCGCTTGCGGGCCGAGCCGCGCCACTCGTAGAAGCCGTTGGCCGGCAACAGCCCGCGACGCAGGCGAAAGGCTTCGCGGAACATGGGCTGCTCGGCCAGGGTTTCGGCCCGGGCCTGGGCCGGCGTGCGGGTCAGGTCAGTCAGCCAGGCAGGCGTCAGCCCCCAGCGCACCCGGTCCAGCTGCAAGCCGCTGTCGGCCTGGCGCAGCAGCAGCACCGAAGCGCCCGGCGCGAGACTCCAGTGCGGTCTTTGATCGGAAGGAAAACCGGGCAAGGCGGCGAAATCCTGGCTCCAGCGGAAAAGGGCGTAGCGGCCGCACATAAGGGAACTCGTCAGCAGATCAGTTCGCCGGGATAGCTCTCCGGTTCATCGCCCGGCACCGGCTCGGCGCCATTGTACGCAGCGATCAGCTGGCGCGCGCGTTCGGCATCCTCGTCCGGCACCATCAGACCGAGCAGCCCCGCTGCGGGCAATTCACCCATGGCGCCGATCAGGTGGCTACCGGCAAGGAATGCCTCGATGCCCTCGGCCACCAGCATGCCGCTGAGCATTTCCGCTTCCAGCAGGTCGCGCGGCTCGTAGATGCGACGCATCATTCGTCCTCCCTGAAGACCTGTAGTTGCCAGTCGACACCATCGGTACGCAGGTCGAACTGCACCGGGCGGCAGCACACCGCGCAGTCCTCGATGTACTGCTGATCACCGGCACTGAGATCGAGCGTGGTCTCTACCGCCTCGCCGCAATACGGGCACTGATAGACCTGTGTCTCGAGCATCAATCCTCCACGTGACTTGTCGCTATAATCGCCGTCTTCAAAGGTCGTCGACTCGCACCTTTGAGAAGACCGACCCGGTGCGCCTCGCAGTGACACCGCTGGGTCGCAGGCATCGGCAGACGATCAGGCAAAACGGCATCCGAACTCCATGAGTATGAGCCAGCCGGCTCCGGTCCGTTCCGCAAATCGCCCTGCCCTGTGCTGCAGGCCCGTTCCTCGTTTCCTTTACAGAGAGCATGATGGACGAATTCGAAGCCATCCGACCCTACGCCGACGCCGAAGTACCGACTGTCATGGCGCGCCTGTTCGCCGACCGGGAGTTTCTCGACATTCTGGCGCACTTCCGCTTCCCGCGCCTGGCCGACAGCATGGGCTGGCTGATCAAGCCGGTAATCTCGCGCCGCCTGCGCAAGCAGTTCGCCAGCATCCATACAGTGGATGCCCTGCAGCACAAGATCGAAGCCTATATCGACCGGACCATCGAGCGCGCAACCGACGGCGTGACCTTCTCCGGACTGGAGCACCTGCAGCAGGGCCGCGCCTACCTGTTCCTGGCCAATCACCGCGACATCGTGATGGACCCGGCCTTCGTCAACTACGCGGTCTACCAGGCCGGCATCCGCACACCGCGCATCGCCATCGGCGACAACCTGCTGCAACGCCCCTTCGTCAGCGACCTGATGCGCCTGAACAAGAGCTTCATCGTGCGCCGTTCCATCACTGGCCGCCGGGAGAAGCTGGCCGCCTATCAGGTACTCTCGGCGTACATCAATCACTCGATACGCAACGACGGCGAGTCGGTCTGGATCGCCCAGGCCGAGGGCCGCGCCAAGGATGGTGACGACCGTACCGATTCGGCCATCCTCAAGATGCTGCACATGAGCCGCAAGGACGAAGCCTTCGCCGAGGCGCTGGAGGCGCTGCGTCCGGTGCCGGTATCGATCAGCTACGAGTACGACCCCTGCGATCAGGCCAAGGCCCGGGAGCTCTACATCCGCGCCACGACCGGAACCTACAGCAAGGCTCCGGGCGAGGATGACGCCAGCATCGCATTGGGTATCACCGGCTATAAAGGCCGCGTACACATTGCCTTCGGCTCGCCGATGGAAAGCGTGCCGGACGACGCCAAGCAGATGGCCATAGCGGTGGATCGGCAGATTCTCGGCAGCTACCGGCTGTTTCCGGTGCACTACCTGGCCTACCGGCTATGGGATGAGCAGGACCCGGAAATCAAGGTGCCCAGTGCCGCCGAACTGTTCAGCCGCGAGGAAATCGAGCGGGCCGAGGCCGAATGGAGCAAACGTCTGGCTGCCTGCCCGAGCGTGCAGCAGCCGTACCTGATCCAGCAGTATGCGACCCCGGTGCGCAACCAGTACCGCCTGCTGGCTGGGTTGGAGCCCTGAACAGTCCGCTCAGAGCATCCGCGAGGCCATGGACAGGCCGAGGGCAAGCGCCAGCCCGCCTGCACCGAAACGGTAGAAGGCCAGGTTGACCCGCGCGGTTGCAGCCGCGCGGGTCAGCAGCACCGACGAACCGACCGCGGCCTGACCGCGCGAACCGGCCCGTGCGGCCCGCCACTGGGTCGCCGCCAGCAGCCATCCGCCGCATAGCGCGCATATCAGTGCCAGTACATTGAGAAGCAACGCCGGAGCCAGGATCAGCTCGGTCTGCGCATGAAACAGCATCGGGATTCCTCGATTACATGTCGACCAGCCGACGCCGGACAGCCGCCCAGTTTACCTGTGCAGCCCTTCCTTCCCCGGCAAAACCGACGAAATGGCGCGCGCCGGCACCATCATCACCCCGGGTTATGACGCCATCTTCACCGGTCGGCCTTGACTTATGACCGGCCCCACCTTCACCCTCGGCATACCTCGAAACGGCGAAATAGAGCGTGTGCGGGGGTCGACAGCGACATCCACGGCATCACCCGGAGCCGCTGCCGGCACACATCGCTACGCCGATCACTTGGCGCCGCTTCGGCTGCGCCACGGGGAATCAGTATTCAGAACCACAGGACGAAATAATGAAAACAACAATGTTCACAACCGGAGCGTTAACCCTTTCGCTGCTGGCCAGCAGCGCCATGGCCGCGGTATCCCAGTCCGAGGCGGCACGCCTGGGCAGCGAACTGACCCCGGTCGGCGCCGAGAAGGCTGGTAATGCGGCAGGCACCATTCCCGCCTGGACCGGCGGTCTGGCGCAGGATGCCGCTCCGGTTTCGCCCGATGGCTTCGTCGGCGATCCCTATGCCGGCGACAAGCCGAAGTTCACCATCACCGCGCAGAACTACGAACAGTACAAGGCCAACCTCACGCCCGGCCAGATCGCCATGTTCAAGCGTTACCCGGACAGCTACCGGCTGCCGGTGTACGAGACCCGTCGCAGCGCCGCCATGCCGCAGCACGTCTACGACGCGGCGGCCCGCAACGCCACGCAGACCCAGCTGGTTCGCGGCGGCAACGGCCTGGAGAACTTCGAGAAGGCCATCGCCTTCCCGATTCCCAAGGACGGTCTGGAAGTCATCTGGAACCACATCACCCGCTACCGTGGCGGCTCGGCGCGTCGCGTCGTCGCCCAGGCCACGCCGCAGGTGAACGGCAACTTCAGCCTGGTGAAGTTCGTCGACGAGGTGGTCTACACCGACACCCTCACCGACTACAAGCCGGAGAAGCATGGCAACGTGCTGTTTTATTTCAAGCAGCAGGTCACCGAACCCTCCCGCCTGGCCGGCAACGTGCTGCTGGTGCACGAAACCCTGGACCAGGTGAAGGAACCGCGCATGGCGTGGATCTACAACGCCGGCCAACGCCGCGTGCGCCGCGCCCCGCAGGTCGCCTATGACGGCCCGGGCACCGCAGCGGACGGCCTGCGTACCTCCGACAACCTGGACATGTTCAACGGCGCGCCGGACCGCTACGACTGGAAGCTGATCGGCAAGAAGGAGCTGTACATCCCTTACAACGCCTATCGCCTGGATTCGCCGCAGCTCAAGTACAGCGACATCATCAAGCCCGGCCACATCAACCAGGATCTGACCCGCTACGAGCTGCACCGCGTGTGGGAAGTGGAAGCTACCCTGAAGACGGGTGAGCGCCATATCTATGCCAAGCGCCACTTCTTCATCGACGAGGACACCTGGCAGGCTGCAGTGGTCGATCATTACGACGGTCGCAATCAGCTCTGGCGCGTGGCCGAAGCCCACGGCCTGCACTTCTACAATGTGCAGGTTCCGCTGTATTCCATGGAGACCCTCTACGACCTCATTTCCGGCCGCTATCTGGTCATGGGCATGAAGAACGAAGAGAAGAACCCCTACACCTACAACTACAAGGCCAACTCCAACCAGTACACCCCGGCAGCCCTGCGCAACTCCGGCGTGCGCTGACAGCCTGCTCGCCACCGACGCCCCGCCTCGTGCGGGGCGTCGTCGTTATGGCAGGGGCAAAAAGAAACCCCGCCACGGACAGCCGTGGCGGGGTTCGGGTGCAGCACGTACGTGGTATCGCGGGCCGACTTACTGGGCCAGCAGGCGGCCGATATTGTCGTCGCGGAATACCCGGGTCAGCGCATCGCTCAGCACATCGCTGACCAGCTTGGTGTTGGTCTGCTCGTTTGGCGCCATGCCGAAGCGCTGGTTCAACGATGCACCATAGCGGCCGTTGTAGCGCTTGCCGGCATTCTGCACCTCGATCTTGAGCGTTGCGCCGATATTCGCCTCGGTGACGTACAGCCCCTCTTTCGGCGACTGATACTTCAGCTCGGCCAAGGTCAGCGTCAGCTGCGGCGCGTTATAGGCGTTCGGCGATGGCGTGAAACCGAGCAGTCGCACGGCGGCTTCGGTCTGGGCCTGCAGCTTGGGGATGACCTTGGCACTCGGCACGATCACCGCGCTGGTTTCCGGATACAGGCCGCCACGGGTGCCGAGGGTCGGCGATGGGCGCGCATCGACCACCCGTACGACCACGGGCTGCCCCTGGCCAACGGGATTGATGGTGCCGTTGAGTTTGGGGTTCGGGTCGAGCTGCTGCGGGCTGTGGGCACAACCGACCAGACTCATTCCAAGAACGGTGACAAGACCGAACAACAGGCGTTGCAGCATGCTGTTTTCTCCAGGGTTAGGGGCGATGAATGCGGCGCAGTATACCCACCGGCACGACGCGCCGACAGTGATGCGATTCAGACCGGCGGCGCCACTGCCGCGTTCCTTTTCACGCAGTTGTCACAGGGCTTTGCGATAACGACGAGACGCCAATCACCATGAGTGCAGACCATCATGCGACAGCTGATTTCCCTGTTGCGCCGCCGCCCCGCTCGCCACCTCGCGCTGCTGGATGAACATGGCCGGTGCCGCATGCTGCTCAGCAGTGCCTGCAAGCCCGCGGGCGCCGCCTGGATCGAGGTGGAGGAAGTTCGCCTGAGCTGGATTGGCCAGCCGCTTCCCGCCGAGAGCCTGCGCGCGGCGTGATGGGCAGGTAGAACCGGAGGCACAAAAAAGCCCCGTACGTTCGGTACGGGGCTTTTTCGCTTCAGCGCAGCTGATCAGTAGGTCAGGCCGAGGCGCTTGTCCGCCATCTGGCTGATCTCACGATAGGCTGCCGCATCGTTCTGCAGCGTGGCTTCGCGCGCCGGGAACATTTCCTGCAGCTTGCTCGACCAGGCCTGCGAGCGGTACTGCTCGGGGAAGCAGCGCTCGAGCAGATCGAGCATGATGGAGACAGTCACCGAAGCACCCGGCGATGCGCCGAGCAGTGCGGCGATGGTGCCATCCTTCGCTGCGACCAGTTCGGTGCCGAACTGCAGGATGCCACCCTTCTTAGGATCCTTCTTGATGATCTGCACGCGCTGACCGGCAATCTCCAGGCGCCAGTCTTCGGCCTTGGCCTCCGGATAGAAGCCGCGCAGCGTTGCCAGGCGATCCTCCATGGACTGCATCACTTCCTTGATCAGGTAGCGGGTCAGGTCCATGTTGTCGCGAGCGACGGCCATCATCGGGCCAATGTTGCTCGGGCGAATCGACAGCGGCAGGTCCATGAACGAACCGCGCTTGAGGAACTTGGTGGTGAAACCGGCGTAGGGGCCGAACAGCAGAGACTTCTTGCCATCGACGACGCGAGTATCGAGGTGTGGCACCGACATCGGCGGCGCGCCCACCGCGGCCAGGCTGTAGACCTTGGCCTGGTGCTGCTTGACGATTTCCTGGTTGTCGCAGCGCAGCCACTGACCACTGACCGGGAAACCACCGAAGCCCTTGCCCTCCTCGATGCCGGACATCTGCAGCAGCGGCAGCGCGGCACCGCCAGCGCCAAGGAACACGAATCCGGCTTGCACCTGACGCGAGCCACCGGTGCGGGTGTTCTTGATGTCGACCTTCCAGCCGCTGGCGGTACGGTCGAGACCGGTGACCTTCTGGTTGTAGGAAACCTTGACCCCGCCACTGCGCGCCAGGTAACCGAGCAGCTGGCTGGTCACCGCACCGAAGTTGACGTCGGTGCCGTTCATGGCGCGCGTCGCGGCGATCGGCTCGCTCGGATCACGGCCCGGCATCATCAGCGGCATCCACTCGGCGAGGGTCGCGCGATCCTCGCTGTACTCCATGTCGGCGAAGGCGTGATGCGTCTTCAGCGCGTCGAAGCGGCGCTTGAGATAGTCGATGTTCTTGCTGCCGCGCACGAAGCTCAGGTGCGGAACAGGATTGATGAAATCGCGCGGGGAGCCGAAGCCTTCGCGGTCGGCCAGGTAGGCCCAGAACTGCTTCGAGACTTCGAACTGGGTGTTGATCAGCACGGCCTTCTTGATGTCGATCGTGCCGTCTTTGCTGTCAGGGGTGTAGTTCAGCTCGCAAAGGCCCGCGTGGCCGGTACCGGCGTTGTTCCACGGGTTGGAGCTTTCGATGGCTCCGGATTCCTGCAGCTCGACGATTTCCAGCTTGATATTGGGATCGAGTTCCTTGAGCAGTACCGCCAGGGTCGCACTCATGATGCCGGCTCCCACCAGCACCATATCCACTGCTTCGCTATCGTGTTGCGTCATCAACGCGTTCTCCAGAATCACAGCATTAAACTGTCGTGACCGCAGTACGCGGCCCCGTAAAACCCACCAGCCAGACGGTCAGGAACGGAGCATGTGCCTGGACCGCTGCTCGGGAACATGTGCCCGAGAACAGGCAACCACAGGCTGCCTGCCAGCTTCGGAAGGTCGGCTTTTGGCCTCCTCCCTCTCGCTGCGATCCCTCCGGAGCGGGCCTGGCCCGGTGCTCGACGGTGGACGCTGCGAGGAAAACGATTGCGAATCATGTTGCCGAGTTCGATCACAGCGCGCGGCTCGCAGTACGCGCGCTGCCGATTGAATCCGATGCGTTCGATACGAAATGGCGACCCGCAGTTCAGCCGCGCCGGGCCTCGATCAGCTCGATATAGGGCGCGGCCTGGCGCTGATCGGCGATCAGATCGACAAAGCTCTGCCCTTTGCTGTTCCTGGCGTCGAGATCGTAGCCGGCAGCCACGAAGAAGCCGAGAAAGCGCTCGAAGTCATCGATGCGAAGGCCGCGGTAGGCCTTGATCAGCTTGTGCAACGAAGGTGGGGTGTCGTCAGCCGGTTCAGGCTGCAGAAACAGCTTGATCGACTCATCCCCGATCTCGTCGCCAATCACCTGCTTCTTGTCTTTACGCATGCCGCCTCCGGTCCACGGGGTCTCACGGGGGCGGCAGTTTACTCCTCGCAGGCGGCTCACTCAACGCGCCAGGACCGCTTGCGACCAAGGTCGTACATCGCCTGGCCGCGATCACAGGCGATTGTTCGGCACAAATAACAAGCGGTGTCTGGCGCCTATAATGGCGCCTTCGCCTACAAGGAGCGTTCCAGGCATGAAGTTACCCCCTCTGTTCGCGGCATGGCGGCAGGCCTTGCACCTGGGTTACGGAGCCCGCGCATTGCGCGGCGACATCAGCGCCGGATTGACCGTTGGCATCATCGCCATCCCCCTGGCCATGGCACTGGCCATCGCGGTCGGCGTGGCGCCCCAGCACGGGTTGTACACGGTACTCGTGGCGGCTCCGCTGATCGCCCTGACCGGGGGCTCACGCTTCAACGTTTCCGGGCCGACGGCGGCGTTCGTGGTGATTCTGTTACCGATCACCCAGCAGTTCGGCCTGGGCGGACTGCTGCTGTGCACCATGCTCGCCGGCCTGATTCTGATCACCCTCGGCCTGCTGCGCGCCGGCCGCCTGATCGCCTTTATCCCCTACCCCGTGACCCTCGGTTTTACCGCGGGCATCGGCATCGTCATCGCCACCTTGCAGATCAAGGACCTGTTCGGCCTGACCCTCTCCGAGCAACCGCAGCACTATGTCGAGCAGGTCGGCCTGCTGTTGCGCTCGTTGCCCAGCGCGCATCTGGGTGACGCCCTGGTGGCAGTGATCTGCCTCACCGTGCTGATCGTCTGGCCACGCTGGGTGCCCAAGATCCCGGGACATCTGGTGGCGCTGACGGTCGGGGCGGTGGCAGGGGCACTGCTGGAGTCTTCAGGGCTGTCGGTCGCAACCCTTGGTGAACGCTTCAGCTACACCCTGGATGGCGTCACGCACCCGGGCATTCCGCCGTTCCTGCCGGATTTTGCCTGGCCGTGGCTGTTGCCCGGTCCGGACGGCCAGCCGCTAGAGCTGAGCTACGAACTGTTCCGCCAGCTGCTGGCACCGGCTTTCGCCATTGCCATGCTCGGCGCCATCGAATCGCTACTCTGCGCCGTCGTCGCCGATGGCATGACCGGCAGCAGCCACGAGCCCAACGGCGAGCTGATCGGCCAGGGGCTGGGCAATCTGGTCGCGCCACTGTTCGGTGGCATCACCGCGACCGCCGCCATCGCCCGCAGCGCGACCAATGTCAGGGCCGGCGCGTTTTCGCCACTGGCCTCGATGATCCACGCCGGCGTGGTGCTGGTCGCAATTCTCTGGCTGGCGCCGCTGTTCAGCTATCTGCCAATGGCAGCACTGGCGGCGTTGCTGGTGATGGTGGCCTGGAACATGAGCGAAGCACCGCACGTGATGCACGTGTTGCGCATCGCCCCGCGCAGCGACGTGCTGGTGCTGCTGACCTGCCTGATCCTCACCGTGCTGTTCGACATGGTGTTGGCGGTAGGCGTCGGGCTGCTGCTGGCGGCCGGGCTGTTCATCAAGCGCATGAGCGAGCTGACCGACACCACCGCCCTCCCCCGAGAGCAGCGGCGCATCCTGCGGGACATGCCCGAGCATGTGGCCACCTATGCGATCCGCGGGCCGCTGTTCTTTGGCGCCGCGGAAAAGGCTCTGGGAGCGCTGCGGCGCTTCAACCCCGAGGTCAAGGTAGTGATCGTCGACATCAGCGCGGTGCCAATGCTGGACATGACGGCCCTGGCATCGCTGGAGAACGTGCTGGTGGATTACCGCCGCCTGGGCGTCACCCTCATTCTCAGTGGCAGCAGTGCGCAGGTTCGGCTGAAGCTGCGCCGTGCCGGCATCCATCGCCTGCAGGGGCATCTGCTCTACGTACGCAATCTCACCCAGGCGCGGGAAAAGGCGCTGCGCCTGTTGCGACCGGAACCGGATCCGGCTCCGGTGTGAACGCTCCGGCGGCCATGCCGGCGGAGCGCCAAGCGGCAGGAGGTGTCAGCCGGCATGCTTCTGCAGGTTGGCCATCATCTCCTTCAGCGCCTCGATGTTGTCGGCCGGATGCGCAGCATTCTCAAAATTGCAGATCTGCTGCCACTGCGCCGCGACGTCCTCGGCATCGAACCCGGCCTTGGGGTCGAAGCCCACGCCGAGACTGCGCTCCCAGCGCACCTTGCCCATCCAGCCGCCGCCCACTTCGAACAGCCCGCCGGTGTCCTGGCATTGCTCGCTTCCCAGGTAGACGACCAGCGGGCTGACCAGCTCCGGCTTCAACTGCTCGAACACCTGCGGCGGGATCAGCCCCTCGGTCATCCGCGTGCCGCCCGTGGGGGCGATGGCATTGACCAGTACGTTGTTCTTGCGCCCTTCCAGCGCCAGGGTACGTGTCAGCCCGTACAGGCCAAGCTTGGCCATACCGTAGTTGGACTGGCCGAAGTTGCCGTAGATGCCGGAGGTCGAGGCAGTGAAGATCACCCGGCCAAAGCCTTGTTCACGCATGTGCGGCCAGGCGGCGCGGGTCACCTTGTAGGAGCCCTCGACGTGCACGCGGTAGACCAGGTCCCAGTCGGCGTCTTCCATCTTGTGAAAGGTCTTGTCGCGCAGGATGCCCGCGTTGTTGACCACCACATCGATGCGCCCGTAGGTGTCCAGCGCCTGCTGAACGATGCGCGCGCCGTCGGTCACCGAGTCATGATTGGCAACCGCCTGGCCACCGGCCTGGCGAATCTCCTCCACCACCCGGTCGGCTGCGGAACTGTTCGCGCCCTCGCCCTGGGTGCTGCCACCCAGGTCGTTGACCACCACTCTGGCGCCGTGGCGGGCGAACAACAGGGCATGGGCACGCCCCAGCCCGCCGCCGGCCCCGGTCACGATCACGACCTTGTCTTCGAAGCGGATGGCATCAGTCATATGCGAACTCCCTCAGCGATTCTTGTTGGATGAGATTCAGGGACCGGAGTGTTGAACAGGCCTCGGCGTCCCCACAAGCAAGCGGCCAGAAATGAATGCCGCGGCATAAGGGCCGGGGATGACCCTTGCCCATTCGCGGAGCCTGGGCGGATTTCGCGCAACACCCGGCCGGCCGCGCCATTGGCTGCCTGCAGAAGTCTTTGCCCAAACAACTCACAGAGTTTTCCACAGCTTTCGTGGATAAATCGGGCAGTCACTACCCCCGGCAGTCTGACTGCTGCAATCCCGACGCATGCCCGTCAACCCTTCTGGGATGCGGCCTGCCGCCGCACGCTTGGCAGCTGAACATAAAACATACAAGGTTCGCCACCCCCCACGGCGCTTCGCTTGCGGGCAGTCTTCCCAAGGTTATCCACAGAGTGGCGCACACAATTCGTGGACAGCGACACATAGGCGCGGCGCTATCGTGGCGATGTTCAGAAACTAACGGCAGAGCCGCGGCATCGGCCGTAGCATGGGGCCATCAACGACAAGGGAGCCCATCATGCCCAGCCATAGCCTGTTCGAGCGTCTGTTCGCCAATTACGCCTCGGCTGCCGCCGGTCGCTGAGCGAGCGCGATAAGCCGGCGCTCAGTCCAGGGACATCGCCTCCCTTGGCCGGTGAGGCGTGGCGGCGTAACCTTCGCTGCCAGCCCAACCAGCGGAGTAGCCGATGTCCCTGCGTTCCATCTGCGTTTTCTGCGGCGCCAGCCGCGGTACCAATCCCGTTTATGAACAAGCCGCCCAGGATCTCGGCCGCACCCTGGCCGCCAACGGTATTCGCCTCGTCTACGGGGGCGGTGCCGTAGGCCTGATGGGCGTGGTGGCGGATGCCACCATGGCCGCCGGTGGCGAGGTTATTGGCATCATTCCTCAGAGCCTGAAGGACGCCGAAGTCGGCCACACCGGCCTCAGCCGATTGGAAGTGGTCGACGGCATGCATGCGCGCAAGGCTCGCATGGCGGAGCTGGCGGACGCCTTCATTGCCCTGCCCGGTGGGCTGGGTACGCTGGAAGAACTGTTCGAAGTCTGGACGTGGGGCCAGCTGGGCTATCACCCCAAGCCACTCGGCCTGCTGGACGTCAATCACTTCTACAGCAAGCTCAGCCACTTCCTCGATCATCTGGTTGAAGAGGGCTTCGTCCGCGCGCAGCACCGCGAGATGCTGCAACGCAGCGATCAGCCGCAGAGCCTGATCAGCCTGCTTGAAGCCTGGCAGCCGCCCGCTCACAGTCGCTGGGCCAAGACCGCGCCGCAATGACCCGACACAGCTGATCAATTTTTGCTCTGCGTGCTGCACGCCGCACCGCTGGTGGCCTGCAGCACGCCTCCCCCACGTTATCCACAGCCACGTCCACAGTAGTCGGGGATAACCGTCCTGCGCAGCACCACCGACGCAAACATATTTCCTCCCGCGGACTGGTCCGGGCGCTCCAATGCTAACTGATCAAAAGCTGACCAGAGCCGCCACGCCTTAGTCCCATAAGGCCTAGCGACCGAAGTCCAGCGGTTATCCACAACAACACTCACAGCTGTAGTGGATAAACGAGCGAACCATTTAGCCGGCCCGGGCTCACAATCAGAGCAACAACGCTTCGATCAAAGACCGATGACGGAGGCAACCCAATGAGCTGGCTGGCATTGACGCTGGTAGCGTTCGTTTGCTTCGTGCTGGTGTTCTTCATCAAGAATCGCCAACTCAACCACCCGGCGCTGCAATACCCCTATCGACTCAAGGTGCCTCTGTTCGCTTCTGCCGAGCGTGAACTGCTGGAGCACTTGCAAGGCACGTTCGGCGAGCGCTACCTGGTGCTCCCCAAGGTGAGCGTCGCCGATGTCATCGAAGTCACCGCCATTCCCCGGCGCGCCTATTGGTACCAGGCCAGCAACCGCATCGCAGCGGCGCGCTTCGATTTCCTCCTGTGCACGAAGACGGACCTGCAGCCCGTTTGCGTGATCAATCTGGACGAACCCGAAGCCGAGCAGGATTTCATGGACCGTCTCTGCGAAACGGTTGGTCTGCCGCAGGTTCGGCTGGCACCGGACAAGGTGCACGCCTACACCCTCGTTCGCGAAGCCGTCGAGGCGGCAATCGGGCAATCGACCACCGGCCGCGAATAAGCGGAGGGCGACGAGGTCACATCCCCTGCACACCGTGCAGTACCGCTGCGGCGCCGCTCCGCAATTCACCCACCGGTTACGAGTGACACGATGAAATACGCCCTGCCCCTGCTATTTGCCCTTTCCCCTGTTGCAACCCTGGCGAACGAACAGGCCTGCCAGCCTATCGACGAGGCCCAGGTCGCCGCCCTGTTCGACCGCTGGAATGCCGACGTGCAGACGGGCGATCCGCAACGGGTCGTGGAAAACTATGCTCGCGATTCGATGCTTCTCCCAACGGTATCCAACACCCCACGGCAAACGCCTGAGGCCAAGCTGGACTACTTCCAACACTTCCTGGCGCTCAAGCCGAAGGGCGAGATCGTCTCGCGCATGGTCATGATCGACTGCAACAGCGCGCTCGACACCGGCCTGTACAGCTTCCATTTCGCCGACGGGGCCACTGTCCCTGCGCGTTACACCTTCACCTACAAGTGGTTTGCGGATGCCGGGCAGTGGCTGATCACCAGCCACCACTCGTCCGCGATGCCGGAGCAGACCGACGTAGCGCAGCAGGTTCCGCAGGCCGACCACTGAGCGCCGCCCATTCGCCTGGTGCCCCACACGGAAGCGCCAGGCGAGCCGGCAGGCATCACGTCACCGCCGATGCCGAGTGCACGGCAGCCTTGCTTCTGTCGCTCACTGCTCGATACTCGTAGGCAGTACCACTGCCCGTAGCCGGACCGCCTCAACATGCAACTCAAGCCCCTGCTGTCGCGCCTGTTCGAGCTGGGCAGCAATCTGATCCGTCGCTACCCCGGCACCGTTGCGCTGTTCGGATTCGTCTCCGGCGTCGCCAGTTTCGTGCTGGTGGAACGCCACGCCGGGCTGGCCAAGGTGGTCGCGCTGGTCATGCTGGTCAGCTGGCTCTGGCTGGTGCTCGAATCCAGCCTGCGCAGAAGCCTGCAGCGCTGGTTCGGCTGGCAAGTGCCGCAACCGCTGCTGCGCTATGCCACGCAGATGGTTCATCAGGAAAGCCTGTTCTTCATCATTCCGTTCTTTGCCATAACCACCACCTGGAACAGCGGCCAGGCGCTGTTCACCGGGCTACTGGGGCTAGCGGCACTCGTCTCGCTGATCGACCCGCTGTACTACAAGTGGCTGGCGCCACGCCGCTGGGTCTATCTGGGCTTCCATGCGCTGACCTTGTTCGCGGTACTGCTCACGGCCCTGCCGATCATCCTTCACCTGTCCACCCCGCAAAGCTACCAACTCGCCCTGGGCGTCGCCGTGCTCCTGGCATTGCCCAGCCTCAGCGGCCTGTTCCCGCGTCTGGGCTGGCGCACCATACCGGGCGTCCTGCTGCTGGCGGTGGCACTGGGTGCCGCCGGCTGGTGGGGACGGACCTGGGTTCCGCCGGCGACGCTCTGGCTGACGGATGTCGCCGTGACCATGAGCCTCGACGACCGTCAGCGCAAACCCGGCAGAGGGCTGCGCGAGCTGAGCAGCGCCGAGCTGCAGGCCAACGGGCTGTACGCCTATACCGCGATCAACGCACCGCGCGGACTGAAGGAGCGCATCTACCACGAGTGGACGCATAACGGGCGGCGCGTCGATCGTATCGCGCTGGACATCAGCGGCGGTCGCGAAGCCGGTTACCGGGCCTGGACGCACAAGCGCAACTTCCCCGCGCAGCCCGCGGGGCGCTGGCGCGTTCGCGTCGTCACCGAAGCCGGGCAGATGATCGGCATGCTGCGCTTCCGAGTCACCGAGTAGCGAACCCCCGGCCGCTGCCGCGACTCCATATCTGGACCAGCCTGGCATGGAGAAGGACATGGAATGGTGGGCGATCATCTCCAGTACCGTGACCGCGGAGTTTTCCGATATCACCGACCTGGAAGATGCGACGCGGGTCAGCAGCCGCTTGCTGATCGCAACGATTCTCGGCGGCCTGCTGGGCTATGAACGCGAGCGCAAACGCAAGGCCGCCGGATTGCGCACGCATATGCTGGTGGCCCTTGGTGCGGCGCTGCTGGTACTGGTGCCGGTGCAGGCCGGCATGAGCCTCGAGGACATTTCCCGGGTGATCCAGGGCCTGGTCACCGGCATCGGCTTTCTTGGCGCAGGAACTATTCTGAAGGGCAGCTCGGTGGAGAATGTGAAAGGCCTGACGACTGCCGCCGGAATCTGGCTTACCGCAGCCATCGGTGTGGCCGTTGGCCTGGGGCATGAAGCCACCGCTGTGCTAAGTACGCTGCTGGCTCTGGCCATCTTCGTGCTGATGCCTCGGCTGGAGCGTCACACGGCGCTGCGCGCAGCACGCAAGCGGCGCGAGGCCAATCGCGCGCCCTGATCGAACCATCGTTCATCCGAGGGTCATTCCATGCTGTGCCATATACGGATCGTCACGCTGCTTCTCGCCGCGCTGCTTGCCCTTGGCGGCTGCAGCGAAACCGCCAAGCTGCCCGTGGAAAGCGGTTATGGCCCGACACCTGCCCTGCCCGCGCCGAACAAGACGCTGCTGCCCACGGTTCATATCGCCACGGCCAGAGGCTGGCCACCCGGCGCCAAGCCGCAGGCCGCGCCCGGTCTGCGCGTAGAGGCATTCGCCACGGACCTGGACCATCCACGCTGGCTGTATGTGCTTCCCAATGGGGATGTACTGGTGGCCGAAAGCGACGCCCCGCCGAAGCAGGAGAACCAGGGCCTGCGCGGCTGGATCGCGAAGAAGCTCATGGCGCGTGCAGGCTCGGGCGGGCCAAGCGCCAATCGCATCACCCTGCTGCGAGACGGCGACGGTGACGGCGTGCCGGAAGTGCGCACCACCTTCCTCGAAAACCTAAATTCGCCGTTTGGCATGGCGCTGATCGGCGACAGCTTCTATGTGGCCAACACCGATGCCCTGCTGCGCTACCCCTACGAACAGGGTGCTGACCGCATCACAGCGCCCGCGCAAAAGGTAGTGGACCTGCCGGCGGGGCCGATCAACCATCACTGGACCAAGAACGTCATCGCCAGCCGGGATGGCTCGCGGCTATACGTTACCAGCGGCTCCAACAGCAACGTGGCGGAGAACGGCATGGCCGCCGAGGTCAACCGCGCCGCGATACTGGAGGTCGATCCGCAGGCCGGCACGCTGCGGGTGTTCGCCTCCGGCCTGCGCAACCCCAACGGCCTGGCCTGGCACCCTGATACCGGCGACCTCTGGACCACCGTCAACGAGCGCGACGAGATCGGCAGTGACCTGGTACCGGACTACATGACCTCGGTCCGGGACGGCGGCTTCTACGGCTGGCCCTACAGCTACTTCGGCCAGCATGTCGATATTCGGGTCAAACCGCAGCGACCGGATCTGGTCGAGCGCGCCATCGTTCCGGACTACGCACTGGGCGCGCACACCGCTTCCCTCGGACTCGCCTTCTACGAGGGCAGGCTGCTGCCGTCACGCTACCTCCACGGCGCGTTCGTAGGGCAGCACGGTTCATGGAACCGCAGGCCCCGTAGCGGCTACAAGGTGGTGTTCATTCCCTTTCGCGATGGCAAGCCGGCCGGGCAGACGGAAGACGTGCTGAGCGGCTTCGTCAATGCTGCGGGCGAAGCCATGGGCCGGCCCGTCGGCGTCGCGGTGGATCGGCACGGCGCGCTGCTGGTTGCCGATGACGTGGGTGATGTCATCTGGCGTGTCACTCCAGACGACCGCCGAGCCGCCGGCGCTTTGCCACGTTGAACCTTGCGAGCCGCCTGATGGCCATAAAAGCATGACCGTCCGGCATGAGGATCTCACATGTTCAAGCGCACCCTTTTTTTCATCGCTCCGCTGGCTCTGTTGATCGGCTGCTCCGGCAACGTGCAGAACCCCGTCGACCGAATCACCTATCGCGACGAGCCGCTGGTACGGGACGTGGAAACCGGCATGACGCAGGCGCGCGTGCTCAGCATCGGCGGTGAACCGTCCCGGGCTACGGCACGCACCGTGGTACCGGGCCTGTGTCACGACTACATCCTCAACCGGGACGGCAAGCAGCAGCCCTATTACGTCAGTTTCGACAGTGCCGGCCGGGTGGATGGCCAGGGTTTCCTGACCTGCAAGCAGCTCGAGGAAAACCAGCGCAACCTGCGTCGCTGAGGCTCGCATTCACGTCCAAGCACAGTGGTAGATGCCAGAGGAGGTTTCACCATGCCCCGTGGAGACAAATCCAAGTACACCGACAAGCAGCAGCGCAAGGCTGAGCACATCGAGGAAAGCTACGAGGAGCGTGGCGTCTCGGAGAAAGAGGCCGAAGCACGTGCCTGGGCCACGGTCAACAAGCAGTCCGGTGGCGGTGAACGCAAGGGCGGTTCCGGCAAGGGCAAGAGCGAAACGGCCAAGCGCGCCGACCGCAAGGATTCGGCCCATCGCGCCGCAGATGCGCGCAAGGGCAAATCGCCCAACAAGGGCTCGGCACGCGGCTCAGGTTCGTCCAGCACCAGCCTTGCCGACATGACCCGCGACCAGCTGATGGAAAAGGCTCGCGAGCGCGACATTCGTGGCCGCTCGAAGATGCGCAAGGACGAGTTGCTGAAGGCGCTAAGCTGATGATCTCAATCGAGACCAGCCAACAGCCTCCAGTGCCGGCACCGGGCAATCCCAAGCGCGAGGACCCAGACGAGCCGGTGCCCATCGACGAGCCCGGCCCTGGCCAGTCCGAACCGGAGCGTCCGCCACCGGAACAGGTGGCGGGCTAAACTTTTCGCCAGCATCCCGATCTCAATTGGCGAACCGTGAAGCACTGCACAGGGTGCATAGACCAGGAGATGGCGATGAGTTACGTACAACTGAGCGACAAACAGAGCCTGCGCGAACGGGCCCGTCAACACGTCGAGAATGGCGCGGTCACCGAGAGCTATTCGGCCGACCGCGAGGTGGTGATCAACCTGCTGAACGAGGCGCTGGCCACCGAGCTGGTCTGTTACCTGCGCTACAAGCGTCACTACTACATGGCGACCGGACTGAAATCCAGCGTCGCCGCCGCCGAGTTCCTCGAGCACGCCAATGAGGAGCAGGAGCACGCCGATCGCCTGGCCGAGCGGATCGTTCAGCTGGGTGGCGAGCCCGACTTCAATCCTGACAGCCTCACCGAACGCGCCCATGCGCAGTACGCCGAGGGCAATGGCCTGCGCGACATGGTCTTCGAGAACCTGGTGGCCGAACGCATCGCCATCGACAGCTATCGCGAGATCGTCCAGTACATCGGCGACAAGGACCCTACCACTCGGCGCATCTTCGAAGACATCCTGGCGCAGGAAGAGGAGCATGCCGACGACTTGGCCGGCCTGCTGGACGGCATGAACTGAACCGCGATCCGCCGGCTCGCATGCCAGCTGCGTTACAGAATAAAAAAAGGTTCTTCGCGGACTCTGGGGGAAGAGCGAGTTGACAGTCAGGGAAGCAGGTAAATTGGTAGTCGCCAAACCAACCATCCACCTGTCCCTGCTGTCGCCGTGCATCCTATTGATCTTGCCTCGTTCTGGCCAGGCTATGACGCCGTTGCCTGCCGTTCATCCGCCAACAACTCCCTTCTGATTGAGCTTGAGCCTCAAGCCGGTTCAGTGCCCAGGTGCGGGCGTTGTGGTCAGCTCAGCCCGTTGATTCACGAGCGCCGGATTCGTCTGGTGCGCGATCGTGATCTGTTCGATCAGCGCGTCTTGCTTCAACTACCCGTGCGCCGAGTCGATTGCCTGAGTTGTGGGCGGGTGACCGAGCGGATCGACTGGCTGGAGCCTGCATCTCGCCTGACCCGGCGGTTACGGGTCTGGCTCGAAAGCCTGCTGCGGCTGCTGCCGATCAGCCACGTCAGCCAGCTCACCGGCCTGCACTGGCACACCCTCAAAACGCTCGATAAACGACGCCTTCAAGCCGAGGTAGGCACCTTCGATTCAAGCGGTGTCCGCCGGTTGGTGATGGACGAGTTCGCCCTGCACAAGGGGCATCGCTATGCCACGGTCATCATGGACGCCGAGCGAACGCGGGTGTTGTGGGTCGGCCACGGCAACAGCCGTGAGGCGATCCGCCCGTTCTTTGAATTGCTCGGCGAGCACTGCCAGCAGATTGAGGCGGTGGCCATGGACATGAACACGGCTTTCGACCTGGAGGTGAAGAAGCATTGCCCGCAAGCCGAAGTGGTGTACGACCTGTTTCACGTCGTCGCGCGCTACGGTCGGGATGTGATCGACCGTATCCGGGTTGACCAGGCCAACCTCCTGCGCGAAGACAAGCCGGCACGAAAGGCGGTCAAGCAAAGCCGCTGGCTGCTGCTGCGCAATCGCAACAACCTGAAGGACGGACAAGCCGTGCAGCTTCAAGAACTACTCGCGGCCAACCAGCCGCTGGCTACGGTCTATGTCCTCAAGGATGCGCTGAAGGATGTCTGGTTCGCCCCCAGCGTACGAGAGGGCTGGCGCCGCTGGCGAACCTGGTTGCGGCACGCCCGGGACAGCGGCCTCGCGCCGCTACAGCGATTCGCTCGCAACCTGCGCAAATACGCCCGAGGCATCCTCGCCAGTGCCAACTTCCACATGCATACCAGCGTCCTTGAGGGCGTCAACAACCGCATCAAGGTGATCAAGCGTATGGCCTATGGTTTTCGGGACTCGGAATACTTCTTCCTGAAAATCAAGGCTGCCTTCCCCGGGAAAGCGCGATGAACCTAAAAAAAGGCCACCCGAGGGTGGCCTTGAATTTAGGAAGAGAGGTACAGCTTAGCCGGCTGCCACCGGACGCATGTAGGAGATCGGTGCGGTCTGCGGGTCATCGAAGGTCACCAGTTCCCACGCATCCTTCTGTGCCATCAGGGTGCGTAGCAAGCGGTTGTTCAACGCGTGGCCGGATTTATAGCCGCGGAATTCGCCGATCAGACTGGTGCCCAGCAAGTACAGATCACCGATGGCATCGAGAATCTTGTGCTTCACGAATTCGTCCTCGTAACGCAGGCCGTCTTCATTGAGCACACTGGTTTCGTCCACCACGATGGCGTTCTCAACACTGCCGCCGAGCGCCAGATTGTGCGAGCGGAGGAACTCGATGTCGCGCATGAACCCGAAGGTCCGTGCACGGCTGACTTCCTTGACGAAGGAAGTGCTCGAGAAGTCCACACTGGCAGTCTGGGTGCGACCCTTGAAAACCGGGTGATCGAAATCGATCTCGAAGCTCACCTTGAAGCCGTCGAAAGGCAGGAAGGTCGCGCGCTTGTCGCCCTCCTCGACCGTCACTTCACGCTTGATGCGAATGAACTTCTTGTGGGCGTCCTGCTCCTGCAGGCCGGCGGATTGAATCAGGAATACGAAAGGCCCAGCGCTGCCGTCCATGATCGGCACTTCCGACGCGGAGAGTTCGACGTAGGCGTTGTCGATCCCCAGGCCGGCCATTGCCGAAAGCAGATGCTCCACAGTGTCGACCTTGACGTCACCGTTGACCAGCGTCGTGGACATGGTGGTTTCGCCAACATTCTCGGCCCGCGCGGGAATCTCCACAGGCGGATTGAGGTCGGTGCGACAGAACACGATCCCGGTGTCCACCGGTGCCGGTTTCAGGGTGAGATAAACCTTCTCTCCCGAATGCAAGCCGACGCCGGTGGCGCGAATGATGTTCTTCAGGGTGCGTTGTCTGATCATGGCCTTTTGCTTCGCTGTAGCACTAGTTGCGAATAGTTTTCAACAATTGGCGGCGATAATAGCAGATGCCAACTTTGCTGAACACCAATCACACCAATACTCCTGATAACTTCAATCAATCGGCCTGACGACGCAGGAACGCCGGAATATCCAGATAATCCAGATCCTCCTGCGGATTCAGCTTGGCAGCGGTGGCCGCCGCATGGGCCTGGTTGCGCATGACGGTCGGGCGCTCCAGATCGCGGTAGTTCACGGCAGCCTGCTCCTGCTGACGCGGGGCCGGAGCGGCAGCGGCGACGGTCTGCACGGTATTGTCGATGACCTTGACCGGCTTTTCGTTGCGCGGACCCAGGCCGGTGGCGACCACGGTGACATGCAGCTCGTCAGCCATGTCCGGATCAATCACGGCACCAACCTTGACAGTGGCTTCATCGGAAGCGAAGGCCTCGATGATCTCGCCCACTGCGGCGTACTCGCCGAGCGACAGGTCCAGACCGGCGGTGATGTTGACCAGAATGCCACGTGCACCCTGCAGGTTGACGTCTTCCAGCAGCGGGTTGCGGATGGCCGCTTCGGTCGCTTCACGCGCGCGGTTCGGGCCGGTGGAGCAACCGGTGCCCATCATGGCCATGCCCATTTCGCCCATGACAGTCTTCACGTCGGCGAAGTCGACGTTCATCAGGCCCGGACGCTGCATGATGTCGGAGATGCCGCGCACCGCGCCGGTCAGCACGTCGTCAGCCTTGGCAAAGGCGGCCAGCAGGCTCGCGTCCTTGCCGAGGATGGTCAGCAACTTCTCGTTGGGAATGGTGATCAGCGAGTCGACACATTCGGACAGTGCGCGGATACCCTCGTCGGCAACCTGCATGCGGCGGCGGCCTTCGAAGGGGAACGGCCGAGTGACCACGGCGACGGTCAGGATGCCCATTTCCTTGGCGACCGAAGCGATGATCGGTGCAGCACCGGTACCGGTACCGCCACCCATGCCAGTGGTGATGAACACCATGTCAGCGCCTTCCAGCACTTCGGCGATGCGCTCGCGGTCTTCCATCGCAGCCTGACGGCCGATGTCCGGATTGGTGCCGGCGCCCAGGCCCTTGGTGATGGCCGAGCCGAGCTGCAGCACGGTACGCGCCTCGACCTTTTTCAGCGCCTGCGCATCGGTGTTGGCGCAGATGAATTCGACGCCTTCAACGTTGTTGCGAACCATGTGGTTCACGGCATTGCCGCCGCCGCCACCAACGCCGATGACCTTGATGACTGCACTTTGCGGGGTATGATCTACGAGTTCGAACATTTCCCTCTCTCCTTCCAGCTTTCTAGTTTTGGTTTTACAGCGCACTGCTTAAAAATTGCCCTGGATCCAGCCCTTGAGCCGATCCAGAACAGACGCCTTTGATTCGTCGGCAAAGTTGCCGAGTCCAGGCACGGGAACGCCGTCGGCCTGCTTGTGCAGTCCGTACAGCAGCAGGCCCACGCCCGTCGAATAGATTGGATTGCGTACTACGTCGGCCAGTCCCTTGACGCTGTGCGGCACGCCAAGGCGCACCGGCATGTGAAAGATTTCCTCGGCCAGGTCGACGGCTCCTTCCATCTTCGCTGTACCGCCGGTGAGAACGATCCCGGCCGGGACCAGATCCTCGTAACCGCTGCGCCGAAGCTCGGCCTGGATCAGGGTGAAGAGCTCGTCGTAACGCGGCTCTACCACCTCTGCCAGGGCCTGCCGGGACAGTTCACGCGGAGGGCGATCGCCAACGCTGGGGACCTTGATGGTCTCGCCCGCGCCAGCCAGCTTGGCCAGCGCGCAAGCATAACGAATCTTGATCTCCTCGGCATACTGGGTCGGCGTACGCAGGGCCATCGCGATGTCGTTGGTGACCTGGTCACCGGCGATCGGGATCACCGCCGTATGGCGGATCGCGCCCTCGGTGAAGATGCAGATGTCGGTGGTGCCCCCACCGATATCCACCAGGCAGACGCCCAGCTCCTTCTCGTCATCGGTCAGCACGGCGTGCGCCGACGCCAGCTGCTCGAGAATGATGTCGTCCACTTCCAGACCGCAGCGGCGCACGCACTTCTCGACATTCTGCGCAGCGTTCACCGCACAGGTGACTACGTGCACCTTGGCCTCCAGACGCACGCCGGACATGCCCAGCGGTTCACGCACGCCCTCCTGGTTGTCGATCACGTAGTCCTGCGGCAGGGTGTGCAGCACGCGCTGATCGGCAGGAATGGCAACCGCCTGCGCCGCGTCGAGCACACGCTCCAGATCGGCGGTACTCACTTCGCGGTCGCGGATGGCCACGATGCCGTGGGAATTCAGGCTGCGGATGTGGTTACCGGCCAGACCGACGAAGGCTGAATGGATGCGGCAGCCAGCCATCAGCTGGGCTTCTTCGATGGCGCGCTGGATCGACTGCACGGTGGATTCGATGTTCACCACCACGCCCTTCTTCAGGCCGCGCGAAGGATGGGTACCGATGCCCACGATTTCCAGTTCACCATCGGCGGTCACCTCGCCCACCAGCGCCACCACCTTGGAGGTGCCGATGTCTAGGCCGACGATCATCTTGCCGCTTTGCACGCTCGACATGTGTTTCATTCCTCAATTCTTCGCAGCGACGGTCGTATCCGTCGCAGTCGGGATCGGCTCATGCCAGGCGACTGCCAGGCCGTTCGCATAGCGCAGATCGATCCGTGCGATTTTCTCGCTTTCCTGCTCCAGTGCCTTTTGATAAATGGCAGTGAAGCGACGCATTTTTTCTACTACCTGGTCCCGCCCCAGCAACAACTCGATGCCCTGGTTGGTGGTCAGGAACCAGCTTCCACGTTCACGCAGCTCGAGACGGGAAATGGAGAACCCCAGCGGGCGCAGCATCTGGCTAAGCATCTGGTATTGCTGCATGACCCGCTGTTGGGCCCGCTTCGGACCATACAAATGTGGCAAGTGTTCATATCGGCTCAGGTCATCCGGCGAGAAAGCCTGGCCTTTATTGTTAAGCAATGCTTCGCCCCCCCAACGGGCAATCGGCAATTGCTCATCCAGACGCACCATTACCTGATCCGGCCAGACGCGGCGAACCTCGACATGGGCAATCCATGGCATCTGTTCGAGTTGGTGGCGCATGCCGTTCAGATCAACCTTGAAGAAGCTCTGCTCGACGAAAGGCGCGATGCGCTGCTGAACCGCCTCGCGGCTTACGTAACCCAGCTCGCCCTGGACGCTGACCTTGGCAATCGGCCGGTCGGCATAGGGCAGCAGGCGCTCGCCCAGTTCGTACAGCCCGACCGCCAGGCCGACCAGCAGCACTGGCCAGACGAAACGCTTCAGACCGGCAAGGCTGGGCCTGGGCAGGCGCTGCGACAGCGGCTGCGGCGTCACCAGGCGGCTCGCACCCCGTTGCACGGGCTTGCGCGAGGCGCGTCCGTTGCCGGGTTGCGAATGACGCAGCGTGGTGATCATGGCTCAGTTCCCCGCCTCGAGGCTGTCGTCGAGAATGCTCAGCACCAGCTGCTGGAAGTCCAGCCCGGCGGCACGCGCCGCCATCGGCACCAGGCTGTGATCGGTCATGCCCGGCACGGTGTTCACTTCCAGCAGCCAGAAGTTGCCCTCGGCATCCTGCATCACGTCCACCCGCGCCCAACCGCGAATACCCACCGCCTCGCAGGCACGCGCCGAGAGCACCTTGAGTTCTTCTTCGCGGGCCGCGTCCAGCCCGCAGGGGATCCGGTACTGGGTATCGGACGCCAGGTACTTGGCGTCGTAGTCGTAAAAGGTATGCGGCGTGCCCAGGCCAATCGGCGGCAGTACCTCACCGTGCAGCACCGCCACGGTGAACTCGGGGCCCTGGATCCACTGTTCAACAAGCACCTGCGCGTCATAGGTGCTCGCTGCGCGCCAGGCGGCGATCAGCTCGGCGACATCGCCAACCTTGGCCATACCGATGCTCGATCCCTCGTGCGCCGGCTTGACGATCAGCGGAAAGCCCAGCATCTGGGCCGCGGCCTGGCAGTCGACTTCGCTGGCCAGCACCGCGTGCCGCGGCGTTGGCAGGCCGAGGCTCTGCCAGACCTGCTTGGTGCGCAGCTTGTCCATGGCCAGCGCCGAAGCGAGGATGCCGCTGCCGGTGTAAGGAATGCCGGCACACTCCAGCAGCCCCTGCATGCTGCCGTCTTCGCCACCGCGGCCGTGCAGGACGATAAAGGCACGGTCGATCCGCTCGCTGCTCAGGCGCTGCAGCAGGCCATCACCGGCATCGATACCGAAGGCATCCACACCCGCCGCCTGCAACGCGGCGAGCACGGCAGCGCCGGACTTGAGGGAGACCTCGCGCTCGGCGCTCCTGCCGCCGAAGAGCACGGCGACGCGGCCGAATTCCTTGGGGTCGCGCGTCGATTGCAAAGCCATCATTTGGTTTTCCTTGCGGCGTCATCGCCACCGAACAGGGGACTCTTGAGAAGTTGCGGAGCCAGCCCGCCGATATCGCCGGCGCCCTGGCAGAGCAGGATGTCACCGGCACGCAGCAGCGGCTTGACCAGCGGCGCCAGATCGACGCCACGCTCGACGTAGATGGGGTCGAGCTGACCGCGCTGGCGGATGCTGTGGCACAGCTGGCGGCTGTCGGCACCAGGGATGGGCTCTTCACCGGCCGGGTAGACTTCCATCAGCAGCAGCACGTTGGATTCGCCGAGCACCTGCACGAAGTCGTCGTAGAGGTCCCGGGTACGGCTGTAGCGGTGTGGCTGGTAGACCATAACCAGGCGCCGCTCCGGCCAGCCGCCACGTACCGCCTTGATCACCGCGGCGACCTCCCGCGGGTGGTGCCCGTAGTCGTCCACCAGCATCACGCTGCCGCCGTCCACCGGCAGATTGCCGTAGACCTGGAAACGGCGGCCGACGCCGGCGAACTCGGCCAGGCCCTGGACTATGGCTTCGTCATCGATGCCCTCGTCGGTGGCGATGGCGATGGTGGCCAGGGCATTGAGCACGTTGTGGTTGCCGGGCATGTGCACCGAGACGTCCAGCGGTTCGCAGCCGTCGCGCAGCACGGTGAAATAGGTGCGCATGCCTTCCTGACGAACGTTGATGGCACGCACGTCGGCGTCTTCACTGAAACCGTAGGTGGTAGTCGGACGGCCGATCTGCGGAATGATCTCGCGCACCACCGGATCGTCGACGCAGAGCACCGCCAGGCCGTAGAACGGCAGGTTGTGCAGGAACTCGACGAAGGTCTTCTTCAGCTTGCCGAAGTCGCCGCCATAGGTGCTCATGTGGTCGGCGTCGATGTTGGTCACCACCGCCACCATCGGCTGCAGGTGGAGGAAGCTGGCGTCGCTTTCGTCCGCTTCGGCGATCAGGTAACGGCTGCTGCCCAGCTGCGCATTGGTACCAGCCGCGGTCAGACGGCCACCGATGACGAAGGTCGGATCGAGCCCACCTGCCGCGAACACCGAAGCCAGCAAGCTGGTGGTGGTGGTCTTGCCATGGGTTCCGGCGACGGCGATGCCATGCCGGTAGCGCATCAACTCGGCGAGCATCTCGGCCCGCGGCACCACCGGGATGCGCTGTTCCAGGGCCAGGGCCACTTCCGGATTGGCCGAATTGATCGCGCTGGACACCACCAGCACGTCGGCACCGGCGACATTGCCGGCCTGGTGGCCGATGAAGATCTGTGCGCCGAAGCTCTGCAGACGCTCGGTACTGGCCGACTCCTTGAGGTCCGAGCCGGACACCTCGTAGCCGAGGTTGAGCAGCACTTCGGCGATGCCGCACATGCCGACCCCGCCGATGCCAACGAAATGAATGCGGCGGATGCGCCGCATGCGGCGTACTTCGGCTTTCACCGCAGCGGGAGACTTAGCCATGGGCCACCTCCAGGCAGATATCGACCACGCTGCGGGTGGCGTCGGGCCGGGCCAGGCGGCGCGCGGTGGCCCCCATGGCCTTGAGTTTTTCCGGCTGCATCATTACCTCGGTCAGCTGAGCGGCGAGCGCGGCCGCGTCAGTCTTGGCTTGTGGCAGAAGGACGGCAGCACCCTCCTTCGCCAGATATTCGGCATTGCGGGTCTGGTGATCGTCGATCGCGTGGGGCAACGGCACCAGGAACGACGGCAGCCCGGCGGCGGCCAGCTCGCACACGGTGAGTGCGCCGGCGCGGCAGATCACCAGATCGGCCCAGGCGTAAGCCCGCGCCATGTCCTTGATGAAGGGCGCAACCTCGGCCTCGACGCCCGCCTCGGCATAACGCTGCTCGGTAATCTCGGCGTGCTGTTTGCCGGCCTGGTGGAACACTTCCGGCCGCAGTTCGGCGGGGACCCGCGCCAGCGCTGCGGGCAACAGCTTGTTCAGCGGTTCGGCACCCAGGCTGCCGCCCAGCACCAGCAGACGCGGCCGACGATGAGCCAGGCTGTCTCGCGGGGTTTCCAGAAACAGTTCCTCCCGCACCGGGTTGCCGGTTGTCCGGCGCTTGGCGCTGGAACTGAAGGTATCCGGGAAGGCCTCGCAGACCCGGCTGGCCAACGGCACCAGGCTGCGGTTGGCGGTACCGGCCACGGCGTTCTGCTCGTGGATCACCAGCGGCACGCCGGCCAGTTTGGCCGCCAGCCCGCCGGGACCGGTGACGTAGCCGCCAAGCCCCAGCACGCAGACCGGACGCAGCTCGCGGATGATGCGGCGCGCCTGGAACAGCGAGCGAACCAGCTGCAGCGGAGCCTTGATCAGCGACGCCAGGCCTTTGCCGCGCAACCCACTGACCTGAATCAGGTGCAATGGCAGCCCGGCAGCAGGCACCAGTTCGTTCTCGATGCCACGCGGCGTGCCGAGCCAATGCACGGCATAGCCACGCGCCTGGAACTCGCGCGCGCAGGCCAACGCAGGGAATACGTGCCCACCGGTACCGCCGGCCATGATCAGGACATTAGCGGCCATGAGCGACCTCCTTGACCGAGGGCTCGGCAAAGTCGGACTCGTCGAACTCGGTGTCCTCGCTGCCCAATACGGTACGGCTTTCCCACTCGATGCGCAGTAGCAACGCCATGCTCGCGCAGGTCACCACCAGCGAGCTGCCGCCGTAACTGAGGAAGGGCAGCGTCAGGCCCTTGGTCGGCAACAGGCCTACATTCACCCCGACGTTGATCAGGAACTGACCGAGCCAGAGGAACGCCAGGCCCCAGGCGACATAGGCGGCGAAGAACTGCCGAGCCTTCTCTGCCCAGAGTCCGATGTAGAGGGCACGCACGCCGACGAAGGCAAACAGGGCGATGGTCGCCAGCGCGCCGATCATGCCCAGCTCTTCGGCAAGTACCGAAAACACGAAGTCGGTGTGCGCTTCGGGCAGGTAGAACTGCTTCTGTACGCTGTTGCCGAGGCCGACGCCGAACCATTCGCCACGTCCGAAGGCGATCAGCGCCTGGGTCAGCTGATAGCCGGCACCATACTGGTCGGCCCAGGGGTCGGTAAAAGTGATCAGGCGCTGCAGGCGGTATTCCTGAGTCTGCACCAGGACCACCACTGCGCCGACCGCGGCGATCACCAGCAGGCTGAAGCGGATCATTCCGACCCCGCCGAGGAACAGCATGGCTACCGCAGCGCCCATCATCACCACCGTCGCCCCGAAGTCGGGCTCCAGCAACAGCAGGAACGCCATTGGCAGCAGCACCAGGAACGGCTTGGCGAATCCCCACAGGCTCTCGCGAACTTCCTCCTGCCGGCGCACCAGATAACCGGCCAGGTAGATCACCACGAATACCTTGGCCAGCTCCGACGGCTGCACGTTGAACGCGCCGAAGCCGATCCAACGCATGGAACCATTGACCTCGCGACCGATGCCCGGCAGCAGCACCAGGATCAACAGCCCGAAGGCCGCCAGGAGCAGCATCCAGTCCATCCGCTGCCAGAACGAAAGCGGTACCAGCAGCATCGCGGCGCCGGCACCCAGCCCCAGCACCACATAGATCAGGTGGCGAATCATGTGGTACAGCGGATTGCCGGAGTTGACCGCCGCCACCTCGGACGACGCCGAGGTGATCATCACCAGGCCGAGACCAAGCAGCGCCAGACAACCGGCCAGCATGGGGAAGTCCAGGTCCACACCACGGCGGCCGTACAGGGGCGAAGGGGCTTGGCGCAGGAAGGCGAGCATCAGTCGAGCGCCTCCACCGCAGCGGCGAAGAGACGACCGCGCTCCTCGAAGTTCTTGAACATGTCCAGGCTGGCGCAGGCCGGCGAAAGCAGTACCGCATCGCCCGACTCCGCACATTCGGCGGCGCGCTGTACAGCCTCTTCCAGGCTGGCGACGCGGATCAGCACCGTCGCTTCGCCCAGCGCCTCGGCCAGACGCGGGGCGTCGCGACCGAGCAGCACCACGGCTCGGCAGTAACGCGCCACGGGAGCGCGCAGCGCGGAGAAGTCGGCGCCCTTGCCGTCGCCGCCGGCGATCAGCACCAGCTTGCCGTCGATGTCGGCGCCGAGGCCTTCGATCGCTGCCAGCGCAGCACCGACGTTGGTGGCCTTGGAGTCGTCGTAATAGCTGACACCGGCACGCTCACCGACCCACTGGCAACGGTGCGGCAAACCGGTGAAACGACGCAGCGTATCCAGCATGGGGCCGAACGGCAGCCCCACCGCGTGCCCGAGTGCCAACGCAGCCAAGGCGTTGGACTGATTATGCGCACCGCGCATCTTCAGTTCGCGCACCGGCATCAGTGCCTCGAACTGGAACGCCAGGTACTTCTCGCCTTTTTCCTCGAACAGCCCGAAGCCCTTGAAGTCCGGCTTGCCGAGCCCGAAGGTCCAGGTCGGCACATCCTCACCCACCAACGGCCGGCTGAGGCGGTCATCCCTATTGACGACCACCTGGCGCGCGCCACGGAAGATGCGGTGCTTGGCCTGGTGATAAGCCGGCAGCCCACTGTAGCGGTCCATGTGGTCTTCGCTGATGTTCAGGCAGGTGGCCACTTCGGCATTGAGCTGCTCGGTGGTTTCCAGCTGGAAGCTGGAAAGCTCCAGTACGTAGAGATCGACATCATCGGCAAGCAGATCGAGCGCTGGAGTGCCCAGATTGCCGCCGACCGCCACGGTACGCCCGGCTGCCGCGGCCATCTCGCCGACCAAAGTGGTCACAGTGCTCTTGGCATTGGAGCCGGTGATCGCGACGATGGGTGCCTTGGCTTCGCGGGCGAACAGCTCGATGTCCCCCGACAGCTTGACGCCCCGTGCCGCGGCTTCCTGCAACGCCGGCGTGCTGACCGCAAGCCCGGGGCTCACCAGCAGCTCGCTGGCGGTACAGAGGAAATCCACATCCAGTTCGCCGCAGCGTACCTGCACATCCGGGTACTCGGCCTTCAGCGTGGCCAGTTCCGGCGGGTTCGCACGAGTGTCCACCACGGCAAACGGCAGCCCGCGGCGCGCCAGGTGGCGAACCAGGGACATGCCGCTCTTGCCGAGGCCGACAACGATGCGGAACTGGTCGGAAGCGATGAGCACTCTCGGTTACCTCAGTTTCAGGGTGGCAAGGCCGACGAGCACCAGGATCACGGTAATGATCCAGAAGCGCACGATCACCCGGGGTTCGGGCCAGCCCTTGAGTTCGAAATGGTGATGGATCGGCGCCATGCGGAAAACGCGTTTGCCGGTGAGCTTGAAGCTGGCGACCTGGATCATCACCGACAGCGTTTCCATCACGAACACGCCGCCCATGATGAACAGCACCACTTCCTGGCGGACGATCACGGCAATGGTGCCCAGCGCTGCGCCCAAGGCCAGCGCGCCGACGTCGCCCATGAAGACCTGCGCCGGATAGGTGTTGAACCAGAGGAAGCCGAGGCCGGCACCGATCAGCGCGCCGCAGAAGACAATGAGTTCTCCGGAACCGGGGATGTAGGGGATCAGCAGATACTCGGCGAAATTCACGTTACCGGAGAGGTAACAGAAGATGCCCAGACCGCCGCCGACCATCACGGTCGGCATGATCGCCAGGCCGTCGAGGCCGTCGGTGAGGTTGACCGCATTGCTCGAACCGACGATGACGAAATAGGTGAGAATCACGAAACCGATGCCCAGCGGGATCTCGATGTTCTTCAGCAGCGGCAGGATCAGCGTCGTTTCAACCGGCGTCTGCGCAGTCATATAAAGGAAGATCGCCGCACCGAGGCCGAACACCGACTGCCAGAAATACTTCCAGCGGCTTGGCAACCCGCGCGAGTTCTTCTCGATCACCTTGCGGTAGTCATCGACCCACCCGATGGCGCCGAACAGCAATGTCACCGCCAGCACGACCCACACGTAGCGGTTGGCCAGGTCGGCCCAGAGTAGCGTGGAAATGCCGATGGCACTGAGGATCAGCGCGCCACCCATGGTGGGCGTGCCGGATTTCGACAGATGCGACTGCGGTCCGTCGGTACGCACCGCCTGGCCGATCTGGCGCAACTGGAGGGTGCGGATCAGCCACGGGCCCATCCACAGCGACAGTACCAGCGCGGTGAGGACGCCGAGGATTCCACGCAGCGACAGGTACTGGAAGACCGCGAAGCCCTTGTGGAACTGTTGCAGATACTCGGCGAGCAGCAGCAGCATCAGTGTTTCTCCATGGATGGCCCAGCGAGCGCATCGACGACTTTGTCCATCGCCGCGCTACGCGAGCCCTTGATCAGAATGGTGGTGCCGCTGCCCTGCTCGGCACGCAGGCTTTCGATCAGGCTGGCCTGATCGGCGAAATGCCGGGCACCCTGCCCGAAAGCGGCGACCGCATGGGCCATCAGTGGCCCAACGGCATAGAGGGTGTCGACCTTGCCCGCCGCGTAGGCACCGACATCGCGATGCCCCTGCTCGGCCCACTCGCCCAGCTCACCCATGTCCCCCAGGACGAGAATGGTGCGCCCGGCGAAACTGGCAAGCACGTCGATCGCGGCGCAGATCGAAGCGGGGTTGGCGTTGTAGCTGTCGTCGATGAGACGCACACCATTGGCGAGCATCTGCGCCACGGTACGCCCCTTGACGGGTTGCAGGCCCTGCAATCCGGCCACGACAGCCTCGGCGGTGATGCCCAAGGCGTGGGCGGCCGCGGCGGCAGCCAGCGCATTGGCCACATTGTGGCGGCCCAGCAGGTTGAGCTGCACGCGCAGGTTGCCCAGCGGGCCGGTCAGTACGAAATTTGGGCAACCGCGCTGGTCGTAGGCGATCGAACCAGCGGAAAAATCGGCAAGCGGGTTGTCCAGACCGAACGACACGATGCGCTTGCCAGCCACACGCTCGGCCCAGATCGAGTAGGCCTTGTCGTCACGATTCAGCACGGCGGTGCCGGTTGCGCTCAGGCCGTCGAGAATCTCGCCCTTGGCCTGAACGATCTTTTCCGGGCCGCCGAATTCGCCGACATGGGCGGTTCCGGCGTTGGTGATCAGGCTGACATCCGGGCGCACCAGGCTGACGGTGTAAGCGATGTCACCCACTCGCGAGGCGCCGAGCTCGATGACCGCGCTGCGGTGTTCGGCGCTCAGTTCCAGCAGCGTCAGTGGCGCACCGAGGTCGTTGTTCAGATTGCCGCGCGTAGCCAGCACGGCGTCGTGCCCGTGAGCACTGCGCAGAATGCTGGCGAGCATTTCCTTGACGCTGGTCTTGCCACTCGAGCCGGTGATGGCGGCGACTGGCCCCTTGAAGGCCTCACGGTTGAGCGCCCCCAGACGCCCCAGCGCCAGGCGAGTATCGGCGACAACCAGCTGCGGCAGCGGCGCGCCCTCGACTTCGCGTGCGACCAGAGCCGCCACCGCGCCTTTGGCGGCCACCTCGGCGAGATAGGCATGACCATCGAAGCGCGGACCGGTCAGCGCAATGAACAGCTGCCCCGGCTGGATCGCCCGGCTGTCAGTGCTGACCGCAGAGAAGCTGGCATCGGCCCCCACCAGACGGCCGGACAACGGCAGCTGCAGCTCGCTCAGTCGCATGGCTTCAAGCATCGGGCTTCTCCCAGGTGGACAGTGCGGTACAGGCTTCCTCGATATCGGAGAACGGCAGCCGCTCGCCGCGAATGTCCTGATAGTCCTCGTGGCCCTTGCCAGCGAGCACTACCACATCGCTGGCATTGGCGGCCGCGATGAGCCGGGCAATCGCCTGGGCGCGACCCTGCACAAAGGTCACCGCTTCCGGATTGACGAAGCCGCTGCGGACATCGTCGAGAATGCGTTCCGGCGCCTCGTTGCGCGGGTTGTCATCGGTAACCACAACCCCATCGGCCAGCCGCTCGGCGACCTCGGCCATGAGTGGGCGCTTGCCGGTGTCACGGTCACCACCGCAGCCGAACAGGCAGAGCAAGCGACCACGTGCGTGCGGACGTAGTGCAGTAAGCACCTTTTCCAGAGCGTCGGGGGTATGGGCGTAATCGACCACCACCAGTGGCCGGTCGCCGCCGCCCAGACGCTGCATGCGGCCGGCCGGGCCTTCAAGCTCCGGCAGCACGGCGAGGATCTCGTCCAGCGGGTAGTCCATACCGAGCAAGGCGCCAACGGCGGCGAGCACGTTGCTGACGTTGAAGCGGCCCAGCAGCGGGCTGCGCAGCGAGCGCTCACCCTGCGGGGTGATCAGCCGCGCATGAATGCCGTCATCGTCGAGCTGCGCCTCGGGGCAGTACAGGTAGGCAGAGGCGTCTTCCAGGCTGTAGCTGATCAGCCGCGATTCGCGCTCCTCACCGGCTAGCGCACGGCCGAAGCCATCGTCGAGATTGATCACCCGACAGCTCAGACCAGGCACGCCGAACAGCCGAGCCTTGGCAGCGCCGTAGGCTTCCATGGTGCCGTGGTAATCGAGATGGTCGCGCGACAGGTTGGTAAAGACAGCGACGTCGAACTCCAGCGCGGCGACGCGGCCCTGATCGAGGCCATGGGACGACACCTCCATCGCCACGGCGCGCGCGCCTTCCTGCTTCAGCTGAGCAAGGGTCGCCTGAACGCCGATCGCATCCGGCGTGGTATGCCGCCCCATTTCCAGCTGACCGTAGAAACCGGTGCCCAGGGTGCCGATGATCCCGCAGGGTTCGCCGAGACGGTCGAGGGCCTGGGCGATCAGCTGGCTGACGCTGGTCTTGCCGTTGGTTCCGGTGACACCGACCAGACGCAGGTTGCGGCTGGGCTCTCCGTAGAAGCGCCCGGCTATGGCCGAGAGCTGACCGGCCAGGTGATGCACCGGCACCATCACCGCGGCACCGGTCAGCGCCTGATCCAGCCCTTCGGATTCGTAAGCGACCGCAGCGGCGCCGCGGGCAATGGCGTCCTGTACATGATCGCGCCCGTCATGCTGCAGCCCCGGCACCGCCAGGAACAGGTCGCCGCCACGAACCTTGCGGCTGTCGAGCGTCAGCTCGCGGATCAGGACGTCACTGCCGGCGTGTGGCAGCAGGTGATTCAATGGCATCGGCATCAGCTGCGCCCTCCCTTGCCTTTGGCCGCTTCCGCGGTCTGCAGCTCGGCGGGCGGCGGCAGATTGTCCGGCGCGACATTCATCAGGCGCAGTGCGCGCGCCATGACCTTGCCGAACACCGGAGCGGCCACCAGACCACCGTAGTACTGACCCTTGCTCGGCTCGTCCACGACGACCACCGCGGCGATTCGCGGGTTGGAAAGCGGCGCGACGCCGGCGAAGAACGAACGGTAAGCATCCTTGGTATAGCCACCGGTACCGGAGATCTTCTTCGCGGTACCGCTCTTGCCGCCGACGTGGTAGCCCGGCACCTTGGCCCGCGCGCCACCGCCGCCTTCCTCCTCGACCACCGCCCGCAGCATCTGCAGCACGGTGCCGGAAATCTGTTTGTCGATGACTTGCACGCCGTCCTGCGCGCGATCCAGGCGCAACAAGGAGAGCGGCACGTTGGTGCCTTGGTTGCCCAGCACGGCATAGGCGTGCGCCAGCTGTACCGCCGTCACGGAAAGGCCATAGCCGTAGGCCAGGGACGCGGTTTCCGCATCCCGCCACTTGCGATGGTTGGGCAGGTTGCCGACGCGCTCGCCAGGGAAGCCCAGGCCGGTGTCCTGACCGAAGCCGGCCTGCTGCATCACCGCGTAAACCGGCTCGGCACCTATATCCAGGGCGATCTTGCTGATGCCGACGTTGCTCGACTTCATCAGGATTCCGGTCAGCGACAGCATGCCGCCGCGGGACACGTCGCGGATGGTGTAGCGGCCGATGCGCATCCAGCCCGGCAGCGTGTTGACCACCGAATCGGGCTGGTACTTACCGGTCGCCAGTGCCGCCGCGATGCTGAACGGCTTGACCGTCGAGCCCGGCTCGAAGACGTCGATCATGGCGCGGTTGCGCATCGCCGCCGGCTGCAGGTTGCGGCGGTTGTTCGGGTTGTAGGTCGGCTGGTTGGCCATGGCGAGGATCTCGCCAGTCTTGACGTCCACCATCACCAGGCTTGCCGCCTTGGCACCGTATTCATGCACGACGTTGCGCAGCTCGCTGTGGGCGAGGTACTGCAGGCGCAGGTCGATCGACAGCGCCATGGCCTTGCCGGGCTTGGCGTTCTTGGTGACCTGGACGTCCTTGATCAGGCGCCCGCGGCGGTCCTTGAGCACCTGGCGCTTGCCCGGGACACCGGCCAGCCACTCGTCATAGGCCAGTTCCATGCCTTCACGACCGCGATCGTCGATGTCGGTGAAGCCGACTACGTGCGCTGCCACTTCGCCTGCCGGATAGAAGCGACGGAACTCCTCCTGCGCGTAAACGCCGGGAATCTTCAGGTCGAGAATTTCCTGGCCCTGCTCCGGCGTCAGGCCGCGCACCAGGTACATGAATTCGCGCGAGGCTTGCGATTGCAGCCGTTCGCTCAGCACCGCTGCGTCCTGCCCGAGCGCCTTGGCGAGTTCTGGCCAGCGGGCGCGCGCGGCCTGTAGTTCCTTGGGGTTGCCCCAAAGAGTGGTCACAGGCGTGCTTACGGCGAGCGGCTCGCCGTTACGATCGGTGATCAGACCCCGGTGCGCGGGAATCGGAATATGGCGAACGCTGCGCGCGTCGCCCTGGCCTTTCAGGAAGCCCTGATCCATGACCTGCAGATCGACGATGCGCCAGGCGATCACGCCCACCAGCAACGCCAGCAGCGCGAGAACGATGCGAAAGCGCCAGGGATAAAGCGCGCCCTGAAGACTCATCATGGCTTCACCAATCGGACGTCTGCCGCCGCAGGAATGTGCATGCGCAGCTGCTCGGTAGCCAGCGTCTCGATGCGGCTGTGCGCCGTCCAGGTGCTCTGCTCGAGAATCAGTCGTCCCCATTCGGCCTGGGCCTTGTCACGCACGCTGAGTTCGCCATACAGCTCGTTCAACAGCTGACGGTTCCAATGCGCGCAGTAGGCAACCGCGATCGCCGACAGGAGAACGCTGACGAACAGCACCAGCATCAGCAGGCTGCCGTTGGGCATGGCACGCAGCACGCGGCTCATCGCACTTTCTCCGCGACACGCATGACAGCGCTGCGCGAGCGTGGATTGGCTTTCACTTCCGCTTCGGATGCGTATTGCGGCTTGCCGATCAGCTTCAGACGCGGCTCGAAGGCCTTCGGGATGATTGGCAGGTCACGCGGCAGCTTGTCTGCCTCGCCCTTGGCGTGCCGACGCATGAACTGTTTGACGATGCGATCTTCCAGCGAATGGAAGCTGATGACGACCAGGCGACCGCCCACTTCCAGCGCTTCCAGCGCTGCGTCGAGACCACACTCCAGATCGCCCAGTTCGTTATTGATATGAATGCGCAGCCCTTGGAAGGCACGCGTCGCCGGGTTCTTGCCTTTCTCCCAGGCTGGATTGGCGTCGGTCAGCACCTTGGCCAGATCGGCGGTTCGCTCGAAGGGTGCCTCAGCGCGCCGCTGCACCACTGCACGAGCCATACGTTTGGCGAAACGCTCTTCACCGTAGTCCTTGAACACCCGTGCGATCTCGTCCTCATCGGCCGAGGCAATCCATTCGGCCGCACTCACGCCACGACTCGGATCCATGCGCATGTCCAGGGGGCCGTCGTTCAGAAAACTGAAGCCGCGAATGGGGTCGTCCAGCTGAGGCGACGACACGCCCAGATCAAGCAGAATGCCGCTCACCCCCCCCGTCCAGCCGCGTTGCGCGACTTCGTCACCGAGCTCGGCAAAACTTCTCTGCACAACGACAAAGCGGCCGTCCTCGGCCGCCAGCGCTTGTCCCGTAGCGATAGCTAATGGGTCCTTGTCGAACCCTAGCAACTGGCCATTAGGACCGAGCTGTTGCAGAAGTAGCCGGCTATGGCCGCCCCGCCCGAAGGTCCCGTCCAGATAGCGACCATCGGCGCGCACGTTCAGCGCCGCGACGGCTTCGTCGAGCAACACGGTGATATGTCGCAGGCTGCTGATCTGGCTCACAGGATAAGGTCACGTAGTTCTTCCGGCAGACCGCCGGGTTGCTTGATGGCCGCCAGGTCCGCGTCAGAAATCGCGTTCCAGTCGTCCTCGTTCCACAGTTGAAACTTGTTGAGTTGCCCCACCAACATCGCGCGCTTGTCCAGCCGGGCGTATTCACGCAGACGCGGCGGCACGACCACTCGACCGCTGCCATCCATTTCCAGGTCGACCGCGTTGCCGATCAACAGACGCTGCAGGCGGCGGGCCTCTTCTCGCAGGGAAGGCAACTCACGAAGTTTTGCCTCGATGAGTTCCCACTCGGGTAGTGGATATATGCACAAGCAGCGGTCCACGGCGTCGATCGTGATGATCAGCTGGCCATCGCCACGGGAATTCAGCTCGTCACGGTACCGGCTGGGCATGGCTAGCCGGCCTTTGGCGTCGAGACTGATGGCGTTAGCTCCGCGAAACACGCTTGCGCTTCCCCTGAATTAGCTATCCATGCCCACATTTACCCACTTTCTGCCACTTCCTACCACTTGTGCGCACTATAGAAACGCAGCCGCCCCACCGTCAAGGCGAGCCCAGCGGGAAAAAGCCTTACGGAGCGGCAATTTAGCGATGTCAGGTGGGGATAAATGGGGAAAAGCGGACAGGCCCAGAATGGCTTTTTAGGAGCAGCAAGGAGTTACTCAACAAAGTTAAAGTACTTTGTTAAGAGCAAGAATCTTTCGGAATTAAAAACGGAGATTACGGAAGGAAGAATCGGAGAGTCGATCTGTAAGCCGGGTTCTGTCGAGGACAGCCATTCCTCTACGACAGCCATCACTGACTGCCTCTAGCAACCTACCCGGATCCAGCGCGGGCCACGCCAATGGATCCCTATTTGGTCTTGCTCCAAGTGGGGTTTACCTAGCCACGGACTGTTGCCAGCCGTGCGGTGCGCTCTTACCGCACCTTTTCACCCTTACCGGCGCCGAAGCGCTTAGGCGGTTATTTTCTGTGGCACTTTCCGTAGGCTCACGCCTCCCAGGCGTTACCTGGCACTTTGCCCTATGGAGCCCGGACTTTCCTCCCTCCCTTCTTGCCGGAACAAAAAGAGACAGCGACTGTCCGATCAACTCTCCGGCCGCCAGAGTACCGTCGCGCGCACCATGCCGCAAGCGAAACGCCGGCAGGGCGCCTTGCTACTTGCGCTCTAGCGCCGCCTGATACAGCAGATTCTTGCGCACGCCAGTGATGTCGGCCGCAACGGCAGCAGCGCGCTTGAGCGGCATTTCTGCCAATAACAGATCGAGCACCCGCAGCGCTTCGGCACTCACCGCGCTCTCGCCTTGCGGCGCCTCCCACCCTTCTACCAGCAGCACGCATTCGCCTCGCTGCTGGTTGCTGTCCGCCTCGACCCAAGCGCGTAAAGCCCCCAACGGCAATCCCTTCAAGGTCTCGAAGGTCTTCGTCAGCTCGCGCCCAAGCACCGCCATGCGCTCACCACCGAACACATCCTCGAAATCTCCCAGCGACTCGAGTATGCGATGCGGGGCTTCATAGAAGATCAGCGTACGCGGCTCCTCCTTCAGCGCCTCGAGACGTGAACGTCGCGCAGCCGCCTTGGCGGGAAGAAACCCCTCGAAGATGAAACGGTCCGACGGCAAACCCGCCGCCGAGAGAGCGGCTATCAGCGCGCAGGCCCCCGGCACCGGGACGACAGCCACTCCTGCCGCCCGGGCCTGACGCACTAGATGGTAGCCAGGATCGGAGATCAAGGGCGTGCCGGCATCGGAGATCAGCGCCACGTCATCCCCTGCCTGGAGACGCTCGATGAACCGCCCCCCTTCGTTGCGCTCGTTATGCTCATGACAAGCGGCCAGCGGCGTCTGGATACCGAAGTGCGCCAGTAGCCGCGAGGAGTGGCGCGTGTCCTCGGCGGCGATGAGTGCCACCTCGCGAAGCACACGCAGCGCCCTGGCGCTGATGTCCTCCAGATTGCCGATCGGCGTGGCGACGACATAAAGCGTACCCACTCCGGAATTCGCACCACCGCTGGCAGTCACAGGGCTTACCTCAAATAGGAAATGCGCATTGTAGCCCGATTCACCGCCGCAACATCGCGGCCCCTTCGGTGGTTGGGTACAATCGGCCGACACTCGCAGTGCTTTCAGGAACGATTAACCAATGGCTTGCTTACGCCCCCTCCTTCTCCTCTGCGTCGCCACCCTGCTCGCAGCCTGCTCCAGCTCCCCCTCGTCCACGCTCGGCGAACTGCCCCGGACGCCGCAGGCATCCACTCAGCAACTGTTGAAGCAGGCTGAGCAGAGCGACGCCGAACAGGCCACCCAGCTGCGCCTGGCAGCTGCCGACCAGAGCATTCAGCAGGGCAACCGCGCGCAAGCCCGCAGCATTCTGCAGCAGGTTCAACTGGACGCACTGAAGCCTGCGCAGCAAATTTTCGCACTGACGCTGCAGGCCGAAATCGCACTCGCCGACGGGGAGCCCGAAAAGGCAGAACAAGCGCTGCAGCACCCGTCATTCGAGCGTCTGGGCGAGCTTCCCGTCAGCCAGCAGATTCGCAGCCAGCTCGCTCGCGCCCAAGCACTGGAGGCAAACAACAAGCCACTAGCAGCCGCCCGTGAGCGCGTATTCACTGCGCCACTGCTGAGCGGCGAGCAGGCGCAGGCCAACCACGAAACCATCTGGAAACTCCTGTCCGCCCTTCCCGAGCAGCAACTGCAAGGCGCGGCCGATACCGATCTGGCCGGCTGGCAAGCCTTAGCGCTTTCGCTCAAACGCGCCGGCACCATCGCGCAGCAGCAACGCGCGATCGACGACTGGATCGCGCAGAACCCTCAGCACCCCGCCGCGCAGCAGCTCCCGGAGTCACTGCAGAAGCTGCGTGAACTCGCCGACCAACCGCTGAATCACGTAGCGCTGCTTCTTCCTATGGAAGGCCAACTGGCGAGCGTTGCTCGTGCCCTTCGCGACGGTTTCCTGGCTGCTCATCTGCACGCACAGCAGGCCGGTGCCGAACTGCGCATCGAGCTGTATGACAGCTCGCGGATGAAGTCCATCGACGACTTCTATCGCCAAGCCCAGGCCGCTGGCGTACAGCTGGTGGTCGGCCCGCTCGAAAAGGACCTGGTGCGCCAGCTCGCGGAACGCGATCAGCTACCTATCACCACATTGGCGCTCAACTACAGCGACGCCGGACAGCGCACACCACCTCAGCTCTTTCAGTTCGGCCTAGCTGCGGAAGATGAAGCACGCGAAGTCGCTCGCCGCGCTTGGGCGGACGGCCATCGCCGTGCAATCGCGCTGGCGCCTCGCGGAGAATGGGGCGCAAGGATTCTAGAAGCCTTCCGCCAGAGCTGGCAGGAAGCAGGCGGAACGCTGGTCGCATCTGAGCCACTGGCCGAACCTGTCCAGCTGGCCAACCAGATCGCCGATCTGCTGCAGCTACGCAACAGTGAGCAGCGCGGACAGCGCGTAAGCAGCATCACAGACGCATCCACCGCCAGCCAGCCAACACGTCGGCAGGACGTCGATTTCATCTTCCTGGCGGCCACACCACAACAGGCCCAGCAGGTCAGGCCGACCCTGATCTTCCAGTACGCGGGCGACCTGCCGGTATACGCCACATCCCACCTGCACGCGGCCAATCATGACCGCACGCAGTACCTCGACCTTGAAGGGATCCGCTTTGCCGAGACGCCATGGCTGCTGAACGACCAGCTGCCCCTTCGACAGGAAGTCGAGCAGAAATGGCCGCAAGCGGGCGGAAGCCTCGGCCGGCTCTATGCCATGGGTGCCGACGCCTACCTGCTGGCACCCCGACTCAATCAGTTGCTGGCCCTTCCGGACACTCACCTCGATGGGCTTTCCGGTACCCTCAGCCTGAACCCACAGCAGCGAATCGAGCGCCAGCTGCCCTGGGCACAGTTCCGCGATGGCGCCGTAGAGCGGCTGGACGAGCCGCAGTAATGAGCGAAAGCCAGAGCAGCGGACGCTCTGCCGAAGCACTGGCCCTGCAGCATCTCAGCGACAGCGGCCTGCGCCTACTCGAACGCAACTGGTCGTGCCGCAGCGGCGAGCTCGATCTGGTCATGCTCGACGGCGATACAGTAGTATTCGTCGAGGTCCGCTACAGGCGGCATACCGCCTGGGGCGGCGCCCTGGAAAGCGTCGATGTGCGCAAGCAGCAAAAGCTGATCAAGGCTGCCCAGTTGTTTCTGCAGGCACATGGCCGCTGGGCCAAGCACCCTTGCCGCTTCGACGTAGTCGCCATCACCGCGCCAGGCCAAGCAAAGGACCTGAACTGGATCCGCAACGCATTTGAAAGCTGAACGAAACACTGCGCGGCGACCGCTGCGCGATGCCGTCCGGCCCTAGCGAACCGCAAGTGCATCGTCCGACCGCTTTTTCGGGCGAGCCTGCCACCTTGAAGGTCAACCACCAATGGACATGCAAACCCGAATCCGCCAACTCTTCCAGGCCAGCATCGAAACCAAGCAGCAGGCCATGGAAGTGCTAGCCCCCAGCATCGAGCAAGCCGGCCAAGCGATGGTTAATGCCCTGCTCAGCGAAGGCAAGATCCTGACCTGCGGTAATGGCGGTTCAGCCGGCGATGCCCAGCACTTCTCCTCGGAACTGCTGAACCGCTTCGAGAGAGAGCGCCCAAGCCTTCCGGCCATCGCACTGACCACCGACAGCTCCACCATCACCTCGATTGCCAACGATTACAGCTACAACGAGGTGTTCTCAAAGCAGATCCGCGCGCTGGGACAACCCGGCGACGTGCTGCTCGCCATCTCCACGAGCGGTAACTCCGCCAACGTGATCCAGGCGATCCAGGCTGCCCACGACCGGGAAATGCTGGTAGTCGCCCTCACCGGCCGCGATGGCGGCGGAATGGCGTCGCTGCTGCTGCCGGAAGACGTTGAAATCCGCGTACCGGCAAAAGTGACCGCACGCATCCAGGAAGTCCATCTCCTGGCGATCCACTGCCTCTGCGACCTGATCGACAATCAACTGTTTGGGAGTGAGGAATGAACCGTTTCCGCTTGCCTGCCATCGCCCTGGGAATTTGCCTGGCCGTCACCGGCTGCAGCTCGGTGTTGACGGCCACGCGCGACGACCCGATCGCCGACAATCGGGGCACACGGACCATCGGCAGCAAGATCGACGACTCGCTGATCGAGACCAAGGCAGCGGTCAACATTGCCAAGGCCCATCCGGACCTCGACCAGCGTAGCCACATCGTGGTTGCCAGCTACAACGGCGTCGTGCTGTTGGCCGGCCAGACGCCTCGCGAAGAACTCAAGCAGATGGCAGAACAGGCAGCCAGCGGCGTGCAACGCGTCAAGCGCGTACACAATGAGCTACAGATTCTGCAGCCCTCCTCCGCACTGGCACGCAGTAACGACTCCTGGCTGACCACCAAGATCAAGACGCAGATGCTCGCCGACAACAGCGTGCCTGGCTCGCGAATCAAGGTGATCACTGAGAACGGGATCGTCTATCTGCTAGGCCTGGTCACACGCCAGGAAGGCAGCCGCGCGACTAACCTTGTCCAGGGCGTCGCCGGGGTACAGCGGATCGTCAAGCTGTTCGAATATATCGACTGATCGGTCAGCGGCGCCCTATCACCGGGCGCCGCATCACCTCATTTTACGACCTTCAGACTCGGGCGACCGCCCGGTCGCGGCCCCTCTCCTCCAGCAGCGCCACCAGCATCGCTCGGCGCGTCATCGTCCGGTGGAGTCGGCTCGATCTCGAACACCATGCCTTGCCCGTTTTCCCGGGCATAGATCGCCATGACCGCGGCGGACGGCACGTTCAATGAGTGAGCTACGCCACCAAAGCGCCCCTCGAAACTGATCGCCTCGTTATCCATATGAAGATGCCGCACGGCGCTGGGGGCGACGTTCAATACGATCTGACCATCGCTGGCGTAGCCTGCCGGCACCTGCACCCCCGGATAATCGACATTCACCAGCAGGTGCGGCGTGCAATCGTTGTCGACGATCCACTCGTAAAGTGCTCGTACCAGATACGGGCGACTCGAATTCATTGATGACCTCGCTTAGCGCATGTTGCGCTCGACGGCGGAAAGACTGGCCTGGAAAGCCTCGCGAGCGAAATTGCGCTCCATGTAATCGAGCAGCGGCTTGGCCGCTCGAGGCAACTCGATACCGAGTCTGGGCAAACGCCAGAGGATAGGCAACAGACAGCAGTCGACAAGGCTGATCTCGTCACTCATGAAGTAAGGCTTTTCCGCGAATATCGGCGATACACCGATCAGGCTTTCACGGAGCTCCTTGCGTGCCTGAGCGCGCTGAGCCTCCGCAACGCGCTGGTCGAGAATGCGGTCGGCCAGCGAACACCAATCACGCTGGATACGATGCACCAACAGACGCGTATTGGCGCGCGCCACCGGATAGACCGGCAGCAACGGTGGATGCGGATAGCGCTCCTCCAGATATTCGAGAATCACGCCGGGCTCGTATAGCGCCAGATCTCGATCCACCAGTGTGGGCACACTGGCGTATGGATTCACCTCGGCCAACTTGACCGGACACTGGCCTGCTTCGACATCGACGATGTCCACGCTAACCCCTTTCTCGGCGAGAACAAGGCGAACGCGATGACAGTAATGATCGGCAGGATCGGAATAGCAGCCCAACCGGTTGGTCGCAGCCATAGGGCCTTCTCACTTTATCTCGAGGCAGAAAAAACACGCGCGCCCATTGGGCGCGCGCAAGGTACAACGATTACCGCGAAGTGCTTAGTGAACGTCTTTCCAGTACTCGCGCTTGAGCAGGTAGGCGAACACGAAGAACACCGCCAGGAACAGCAGCACGTAGGTACCGATGCGCTGGCTTTCCAGCTTGACCGGATTGGCCGAGTAAGCCAGGAAGGTCACCAGATTCTTGATCTTCTCGTCGTACTCAGCCTCGGAGAGCGACCCAGTACCAGGCTCGACAACCATCTGGTCACAGGCTTCCTGAGTGATCGGTGTGCCGGTCAGCGGATCGAACTGCTTGCGGCCATTCTCGACCACTTGAACCTGCTTACATCCGACAACCCGGCGACCCTGGAGCGGAGCCAGAACATGCGGCATACCAACATTGGGGAACACGCTGTTGTTGACGCCGTACGGACGCGCCGGATCTTCATAGAAGCTGCGCATGTAGGTATACAGCCAGTCGTTGCCACGAACACGAGCAACCAGGGTGAGATCCGGCGGAGCGGCACCGAACCAGACTTTGGCGTCTTCAGGCTTCATACCGATCTTCATGTGATCGCCAAACTTGGCGTCCGTGAAGACGATATTGTCCATCATCACCTCTTCCGGAATACCCAGATCGGTGGCGACGCGCTCATAGCGCTGATACTGCGCACCATGGCAACCCATGCAATAGTTGGCGAAGGTCTTCAGACCATCCTGCATGGCCGCCTTGTCGGTCAGGTCGATATCGACCTTATCCAAATGTACCGCCGGGCCGGCCGCGAAAGTGAAGGCCGGCAGAATTGCAAGAATCAATGCAGCAAATTGCTTTTTCATCAGCCATCCACCCTTTCCGGAACCACTTTGGTCTTCTCGAGCTTGGTGTAGAACGGCATCAGGATGAAGTATCCGAAGTAGATAGCAGTACAGATCCGCGACACCAGAGTACGCTCAGGCGTCGGCGACAGTACGCCCAGTACACCGAGAATGATGAAGGAGATGCAGAACGCCAGCAGCGCGATCTTGCTCATCCAGCCCTTGTATTTCATGGACTTGACGGGGCTGCGATCCAGCCACGGCAGAACGAACAACACTGCGATAGCGGCCCCCATGGCGATTACGCCGAGCAACTTGTCAGGTACCGCACGCAAAATCGCGTAGAACGGAGTGAAGTACCAGACGGGTGCGATGTGCTCAGGAGTCTTGAACGCGTTCGCCACTTCGAAGTTCGGCTTCTCGAGGAAGTAGCCGCCCATTTCCGGGAAGAAGAATACAACCGCGCAGAAGACGAAGAGGAACACCACAACCCCGACGATGTCCTTCACGGTGTAGTACGGATGGAAGGGAATGCCATCGAGCGGCACACCGGCTTCATCCTTGGTCTTCTTGATATCCACGCCCAGCGGGTTGTTCGAACCCACTTCGTGCAGCGCCAGAATGTGCAGGACGACCAGACCGAGAATCACGACCGGCAGCGCAATCACATGCAGCGCGAAGAAGCGGTTCAGGGTGATGCCCGAGATCAGGTAGTCACCACGGATCCACTGGGTCAGATCGTCGCCGATGACCGGAATGGCACCGAACAGCGAAATGATCACCTGCGCACCCCAGTAGGACATCTGGCCCCACGGCAGCAGGTAGCCCATGAAGGCCTCGGCCATCAGCGCGAGGTAGATCATCATACCGAAGATCCACACCAGCTCACGCGGCTTCTGGTAGGAGCCGTAGAGCAGACCGCGGAACATGTGCAGATACACCACCACGAAGAACGCCGAAGCGCCGGTGGAGTGCAGATAGCGGATGATCCAGCCGTACTCGACATCACGCATGATGTACTCGACGGAGGCGAACGCACCTTCAGCCGACGGCTCGAAGCTCATGGTCAGCCAGATACCGGTAAGAATCTGATTGACCAGCACGAGCAGCGCCAACGAACCGAAGAAGTACAGGACGTTGAAGTTCTTGGGAGCGTAGTACTTCGAGAGGTGATCTTCCCACATCTTGGTGGCGGGGAAGCGGGCGTCAACCCATTCCATGAACTTGCTCATCAGGCGTTCTCCTGGTCCACACCGATGATGATGACATTATCGGTCTCGTACGAGTGCGGGGGCACCGGCAGGTTCAAGGGAGCAGGCTGCGCCTTGTAGACGCGACCGGCCATATCGTATTTGGAGCCGTGGCAGGGGCAGAAATAGCCACCCAACCAGTCGGCGCCGAGATCGGCCGCAGCCACCTCGGGACGGAACGAAGGCGAGCAACCCAAATGAGTGCACAGCCCTACGACCACAAGAAGCTCGGGCTTGATAGACCGGTTCTTCGGGTCGACATATGCAGGCTGGTCGGACTCCTTGGACTCAGGATCGGCCACCTGGGCAGCGACCTTCTCAAGATTCCCGAGAACCTCTTCGGTTCGACGCACAATAAACACCGGCTGACCACGCCATTCAGCAACCATTTGCTGTCCAGGCTCGATCTTGCTGATATTTACCTTTACCGGCGCACCGGCAGCCTTGGCCTTGGCACTTGGGAACCACGATCCCACGAACGGGACCGCAGCACCCACCGCTCCTGCAGCGCCCACCACCGAAGTGGCGGCCACAAGGAAGCGACGCCGGCCTGCATTCACGCCGTCATTGCTCATTCAGTCGTCTCCCATCAGCTTCTTATGGCCTGCCGTGAAGCAGGCATGTACTACGTAAAATTGAGCCGCGAAAAATTCGCCAAATGGTAAAGAAAAGACCCTCTTCTGACAAGGTAATAGCCTGTCACAATGCCTTTACCCTCAGGCAAACCAAGCCCTCCAGCGCGCGACACACTGTCGCACCAAAACAAAAGTGCAAGGCAAAAAAAACGCCCAGCTCCGAACGAAACTGGGCGTTTCTTTGAAAGCGCGAATTAGCGCTTGGAGTACTGCGGACGCTTGCGTGCTTTACGCAGACCGACCTTCTTACGCTCGACTTCACGGGCGTCACGAGTGACGAAGCCAGCCTTGCGCAGCGGGCTACGCAGGCTCTCGTCGTAGGAGATCAGTGCACGAGTGATACCGTGGCGGATAGCACCAGCCTGACCACTGACACCACCACCCAGAACGGTGACGTAGATATCGAACTTTTCGACGGTCTCGGTCAGCTCCAGCGGCTGACGCACGACCATGCGAGCAGTTTCGCGGCCGAAGAAATTATCCAGCTCACGGTTGTTGATGGAAATCTTGCCAGTGCCCGGGCGCAGGAAGACGCGCGCGGTTGCAGTCTTGCGACGGCCAGTGCCGTAATTTTGAGTCGCCGACATAATTGAACTATTCCGTTAAATCTTCAGTTCTTGGGGCTGCTGAGCGGTGTGCGGGTGATTGGCACCCTTGTAGACCTTCAGCTTACGATACATGTCGCGACCCAGCGGGTTCTTCGGCAGCATGCCCTTGACCGCAGTCTCGATCACGCGCTCGGGCGCCTTGGCGATCAGCTTCTCGAAGTTGATCGACTTGATGCCACCCGGGAAACCGGAGTGAGAGTAGTACATCTTGTCGCTGGTCTTGGCACCGGTAACACGCACTTGCTCAGCGTTGATCACGACGATGTAATCGCCAGTATCGACGTGAGGGGTGTATTCCGGCTTGTGCTTGCCACGCAGGCGGCTGGCGATTTCGGTTGCCAGACGACCCAGGGTCTGGCCGGCAGCGTCGACGACGAACCAGTCGCGCTTGACGGTTTCCGGTTTAGCAGTAAATGTCTTCATTCGTTATAGCCTCAGGGGCCGCCCTGAAAATAAGACGGCGAATCTTACTGAATAGTGCTCGCCCTGACAAGAACAGGGCAGCCGGAAACAGACGCTATCGGGGGCTCGGGTCAGCGCGTCCGCCACGGCAGTGGTTCGGTAGGCTAGGCATCCCCTACCATTGGCTTGCATCGACGGACTAGGCATCCCCGCCGACAGGCTGCGGAATTATCCTGATTGCCAGAAAAATAGCAACCAACATTTATCCTCTCGGAGTTCCGAAGCGCCCGTCATCTCAGCAAGCGTCGGCGTGCATGCACCGCGCTATATGCCAGAGCCCCATCGGGCACTTCGGGCGGTCGCGATCACTCTCATGTCAGCTATTGGGCGAACTTCGTTAATCTCGCATCCCTAAAACTTTCGCCAGCCCGGAGGCACTCCATGGAATTTCGTCCACTCGGCCGAACCGACCTGAACGTAAGCTCACTCTGCCTCGGCACCATGACATGGGGCGAGCAGAACACCGAGGCCGACGCCCTCGCCCAGATCGACATGGCCAAAGCCGCTGGCATCAACTTCATCGATACTGCGGAGATGTATCCCGTTCCGCCGCGCCCGGAAACCTACGCCACCACCGAGCAGTACATTGGCAACTACTTCAAGAGCCGCGGCGATCGAGCCGAGTGGATACTCGCAACCAAGATCGCCGGCCCTGGCAACGGCATCAGCCACATTCGCAACGGCCGTCCGCGATTCAACCGTGAGCACATTCGCACCGCCCTTGATGACAGCCTGCGCCGACTGCAAACCGACTGGATCGACCTTTATCAGCTGCATTGGCCGGAACGCAGCACGAACTTTTTCGGGCGTTTGGGCTACCAGCACCTGCCGGACGACGATTTCACACCTCTGGAAGAAACGCTTGCCGCCCTTGATGACGAAGTCAGAGCCGGTCGAATCCGCCACATTGGCATTTCCAACGAGACCCCCTGGGGCACCATGAAGTATCTGCAACTGGCCGAGACGCACAAATGGCCGCGCGCCGTCTCGATACAGAACCCCTACAACCTCCTCAACCGCAGCTTTGAGGTGGGCCTGGCGGAGATCAGCATGCGTGAACAGTGCGGACTGCTGGCATACTCGCCACTGGCGTTCGGCATGCTGAGCGGCAAATACGAAAACGGCGCCAGCCCGGCGAATGCGCGACTTTCACTATTCCAGCGCTTCGCACGCTACAACAACCCACAGGCACGAGCCGCCTGTTCCCGCTATGTCGCCCTGGCCCACCAGCATGGCCTGGAGCCCGCGCAGATGGCCCTTGCCTACGTAACATCCCGGCCCTTCGTCACCAGCAATATCATCGGTGCCACGACACTGCAGCAGCTCGAATCCAATATCGGCAGCCTTGATCTGACACTGTCGAACGAAGTCTTGGCAGCCATCGACGCCATTCATACGGCGCAACCGAACCCGGCGCCCTGACACAGAAAAAACGAGCCATCAGCAGTTTCAGGTAACGACACACAGGATCCGACAGGATGATCGCCGCGCATCTCCTAGCTCCCTCCACCCTTGTCGCAGGTTGGCTGATCTACTCGCTTGCCTTGCTCTGGGCGGCGTGGCGCGCCCCCTGGGTCGAGCTCTTCAGCGATGCGCGACGGCAACACCTGCTGTTCGGAGCGATGCTGGCCATCTTTCTGCTGTGGTTGGTTCGCCGGGACTTCGACTCCGGTCTTTCATTCCACTTCATCGGACTGACGGCAGTTACTCTGCTGCTCGACTGGCCGCTGGCGATCATCGCAGCCCTGGCGGCCCAGCTGGGCCTGACCCTCACCGGCCATCAGCATCTCACCGCCCTGGGGACCAACGGCGTGCTGCTGGTGTTGATCCCGGTCTTTGTCACAGTCATCTGCGCCCGCCTGGTGGAGCGATCCCAGCCGCGCAACCTCTTCGTCTTCATCTTCTTTGCGGGCTTCTTTCCAGCGGCACTCGCCGCCCTGGCCTGCATCCTGGCATCCCTCGGCATACTGCTGATCGATGGCCGCTACCCGATGCCGCCCTGGCTGGAAGACTTTGCCGGCTACATCTGGCTCGTGATGTTTCCCGAGGCGTTCATCAACGGCACGGCAATCACGGCGCTGGTCGTCTTCTATCCGGACTGGATGGAAAGCTTCAACCAGAGCCGCTACCTGCAGGCGCCCTGGAAAGAAGATAAATGAGGAAACTGCGAGTCAATGCTCGCGGGGCGGCAGATCACCGGAAAACAGCTCATCCTCCAGATCGCTTCCGGGAATGGCGTGCTCCTCCGCAGCCCAAGCCCCAAGATCGATGAGTTTGCAGCGCTCAGAGCAAAACGGCCGACTTGGGCTCTGAGGCCCCCACTCCACTGGCGCCCCGCAGGTGGGGCACTCGACTACAGTCGCGGTCATTTCTGGCCTCCTCGCAATGTCAGATAGAAGCGGTGCAAACGCTCGACTTCCGATTTGAGCCACGCCAGATCACGGTCATTTACAAGGACATCGTCCGCATGCCGCAGGCGCTCCTCCCGCCTGGCCTGGACCTGGATAATCGCCCGCACCTGCTCTTCAGTTGCCTGATCACGAGCCGCGGTGCGAACGACCTGGAGAGTATCCGGCACATCGACCACCAGTACACGCTCGACCTGGCGATACTGCCCGGTTTCTATAAGCAACGGAGACACCATGATGGCGTAAGGAGACGTCGCTGCCGCCAGGTGCTGCGCCACCTCGGCGCGAATCAGAGGATGCAAAAGGCTCTCGAGCCATTGGCGCTCAGCCGTGTTCGCAAATACTCGCTCACGCAGCACAGCACGATTCAAGCCGCCCTCTGGCAGCAGTACGGCATCGCCGAAATGCTCAGCAATCTGCCGCAACGCCGGGCGGCCGGGCTCAACGACCCATCGCGCCGCTTCATCGGCATCGACTACATGCACGCCAAGACTTTCAAACTGGTTTGCCACTGCAGTCTTGCCACTGCCAATACCGCCGGTCAACCCGAGAACCCAAGGCTTCATCCGTCTAATATCCCAGGCCAAATAAGACGCGCGCAGTAGTAACCACTCGGCGAGCTGTGCGCAAGCCTCAGCGTTCGAAATAGGACGACAGAGAAAAGCCGATCGGTGACAGGTCGACCGACCGAGCGCAGTCAGAAGCGAGCGAACTGGAGGTAGCTTTCGGTAATTCGGTCGCCCCAAAGCAACGCAATCCACCCCGCTATCGCCAGATACGGCCCGAACGGAATGGGCGTACTGCTTTCAGCCCGCTGCACCCTCAGCAGAATACTGCCAAGCACGGCGCCGACCACCGACGACAGCAAGATAGTGAGCGGCAGAACCTGCCAGCCACCCCAGGCACCAAGCATCGCCAGCAGCTTGAAATCGCCGTAGCCCATCCCCTCTTTGCCTGTGATCAGCTTGAACAGCCAATAAACGGACCATAGGCTCAGGTAACCGGCTATCGCCCCCCACAGCGCATCCTCGAGAGAGGCGAACAGAGCAAAGCTGTTGGCAATCAACCCTACCCACAAGAGCGGCAGCACGAGCGAGTCAGGCAGCAACTGATGATCGACATCGATCAAGCTCATCGCCAGCAACCCCCAGGTCAGCAGAAGCATCGCCCCTGCCTGCCAGGAAAAACCGAAATGCCATGCCACGTATCCGGATAGCACGCCACACGCCAGCTCAACCAACGGATATCGACAGCTGATCGGCGCCTGACAAGACGAGCACTTTCCACGCAGCGCCAGCCAGCTGACCAAGGGAATGTTCTCCCAGGCACGGATACGATGACCGCAGTGAGGGCAGCGTGAACTCGGCACCAGTAGATTGAAACGCTCCCCAAATGGCTCGGGCGGATACTCCAAGTATTCCCGCGCCTGCATGCGCCATTCGCGCTGCATCATTATTGGCAAACGGTAAATCACGACATTGAGAAAGCTGCCAACCAGCAGACCGAGCACTGCAGCAGACAAAACAAAGGCCAGCACATGGCTGGCCAAGAAATCAATCAAACCCATACTTAAACGACAGCACCTAGCTGGAAGATCGGAAGGTACATAGCGATGATCAAGCCACCCACCAGAACCCCGAGCACGGCCATGATCATCGGCTCCATCAGGCTAGTCAGGCTATCTACCATGTTATCGACTTCGTCCTCATAGAAAGTCGCAACCTTAGCCAGCATCTCATCAAGTGAACCAGACTCTTCACCGATTGCTGTCATCTGCACTGCCATTGTAGGGAACGTGCCCGTGGTGCGCATGGAGAAGTTAAGCTGCATGCCGGTGGACACATCATTCTTGACTTTCATCGTCGCACTTCGAAAGACCACATTGCCTGTAGCCCCAGCCACCGAATCCAGCGCATCCACAAGTGGCACGCCCGCAGCGAAAGTCGTCGATAGAGTGCGGGCGAAGCGGGCGACAGATGACTTGTAAAGAATGTCACCAACAACTGGCACCTTCAGCAGCAAACGATCGAACCAATTGCGAAATTTTTCGGAGCGCTTGTGCGCCTCCTTGAAAGCAAACGCCCCCACGATCAACCCCGCCAGAACAATGAACCACCACTCCTGCAGCGCTTCCGACAATCCAATGACCATCAAGGTAAAAGCTGGAAGCTCGGCCCCGAAGTTGGCGAATACTTCTTGGAACTGTGGCACCACCTTGATCAACAGAATGGCCGACACGATGACCGCCACCAAGACTACCGCAATGGGATAGTTCATCGCCTTCTTGATCTTGGCCTTCAATGCCTCAGTCTTTTCCTTGTAAGTCGCCACGCGATCGAGCAAGGTTTCCAAGGCACCGGATTGCTCACCGGAATCGACCAAGTTGCAATAAAGATCATCGAAGTATTGTGGCTTCTTGCGCAAAGCCGTCGCGAAACTGTTACCTGCCGCAACTTCCTGCTTCAGGTCATCCACCAGCTTGCGCATGTTCGGATTGTCGAAACCCTCACCGATGATATCGAAGGATTGCAGCAGCGGCACACCGGCTTTCATCATCGTCGCCATCTGTCGGGTGAACAGCGCGATATCCATGGGTTTAATTTTCTTGCCCGCTCCAAACAGAGATACGGACTTCTTGCGCACTTTCTGTGGATTGATCCCTTGCTTGCGCAATTGCGCCTTCACCAGCGCCGGGCTCGCACCACTAAGCTCACCCTTGACCTTGCTGCCCTTGCGGTCGGTTCCCTCCCAGCTGAACACACTGGTTCTGATCGCTTTCTGCGCCATGCTTAATCCTTGGTGACCCGATTGACTTCTTCGAGGCTGGTCACGCCCTGCATGGCTTTCAGCAAAGCCGAGGTCCGCAGGTCGTTGAAGCCGTCTTTGCGCATCTGGGTTGAAATATCGATGGAGTTTCCGTCTTCCATGATAATCCGCTGCAACGATGGCGTGTTTTTAACCACTTCATAAATACCGACGCGCCCCTTGTAGCCGCCCTTGCAGTTGTCGCAACCTACCGGACCATAAATCTTGAAGGTTCCAAGCTTCTGCTCAGGGAACCCTTCGCGCAGCAAAACATCACGGGGGACATCAACCTCTTTCTTGCAGCTATTGCAGAGCTTTCGTGCCAGACGCTGAGCAATGATCAGGTTCACGGAGGTCGCGATGTTGAACGCAGGCACCCCCATGTTGCGCAGACGCGTCAGGGTTTCCGCAGCGCTATTGGTATGAAGTGTCGACATCACCATATGGCCCGTCTGCGCCGCCTTGATCGCAATCTCGGCGGTCTCCAGATCGCGGATCTCCCCTACCATGATGATGTCCGGATCCTGACGCAGGAAGGCGCGAAGGGCCTGGGCGAAGTCCATGCCCTGTTTAGGATTGACGTTGACCTGGTTGATACCCTCGAGGTTGATCTCTACCGGATCCTCCGCCGTCGAAATGTTCACATCGACGGTGTTGAGGATGTTCAACCCGGTGTAAAGGGATACCGTCTTACCGGAGCCCGTCGGACCGGTCACGAGAATCATGCCCTGCGGTTGCCGCAGGGCATTCATATACAGCTCTTTCTGATCCTCCTCATATCCCAGCGCATCGATGCCCATTTGAGCACTCGAGGGGTCAAGAATCCGCATTACAATCTTTTCACCCCACAAAGTCGGTAGCGTGTTGACCCGGAAATCGATGGCCTTGCTCTTGGAGAGCTTCATCTTGATCCGCCCATCCTGCGGCTTGCGCCGCTCGGAAATATCCAAGCCTGCCATGACCTTGAGTCGCGCCGAAATCCGAGGCGCCAGCTGGATCGGCGGGCGCGCCACTTCATGCAGAATGCCATCCGTGCGAAGCCGCACGCGGTAGGCTTTTTCGTAGGGCTCGAAGTGCAAATCGGACGAGCCACCACGAATGGCGTCGAGCAGCATCTTGTTGACGAAGCGCACTACAGGGGCGTCGTCAGCAGCCTCTCCGCCTTCCTCAGCTTTTCCATCTTCGGTGACGGACTCGACATCGACCCCATCCAGATCGACTTCGCCCAGCTCCTCTAGTCCGGTGGCGCCGCTTTCGTACAGTTTGTCGATGGCCTCGCCCAGCTTGTCGTCTTCCACCAGAATCGACTCGATGCTCAGCCCGGTACTGAACTGGATATCGGCAATCGATTGATGATTAGCCGGATCGGAGATGGCGACATAAAGCTTGGTGCCGCGCTTGGAAAGCGGCAGCACCCGATGTTGGCGGGCCAACTTCTCACTGATCAGATCCTTGGGCAGCGACTCCTTGTTCAGCGCAGACAGGTCCAGCAGCGCTACACCGAATTGATCGGAAGCAAGCTCGGCTATGGCGCGGCCTTTGGCCAACTTGTTCTGGACGACATAGGTAACCAACGACAACTTGTTACGCGCTGCCTGCTGTTGCGCTTGCTGCGCCGTCTTGTCGTCAAGGAGACCTGTCAGCACCATCTGCTTGGCGAGACCGGATAGAGCGATATTGTCCGTCATGGGCTTGGTTTTCCCGTATTAATGCCAAGCCTTATAGCGCAGATAACAACGGGTGCCAAACAGCGCCGAGCACGGTGACGAATTTTGTCAGAAGGGCGCGAATCAAGGCAGCGTGCCTAGTTCACATTGTTTCGCGGAGCCGCAGGAATCGGGGGCTGGACAAGTTGGCACGCAGACTGCAAGACGGAGAGCAGGCTCAACTGCCTAACATTTCAAGGAGAAACACATGAAAGCTCAGATGCAAAAAGGTTTTACGCTGATTGAATTGATGATCGTTGTGGCGATTATCGGTATTCTCGCGGCAATTGCGATTCCGCAATACCAAAACTACACGGCAAGAGCGCAAGCTGCCGAAGCAGTAAGTCTGCTGGGCGGCCTGAAAACTCCGGTAGTTGAAGGCATGAGCAACTCCGGAACGGCATCTTGTAGCACCGCTGCTGCTGGCACCGGTACTCCGCCAACTCCGGCCGGCGCGCTCAACGGCTTGACCCTGAGCGGCCAGTACGTAGCATCAATCGCAGCTTCCGTTGATAGTGGAAAATGCAAGCTATTGGCTACTTATAAGACTACAAACGTTAATGCTCTAGTAAGCGGCAAAACCATTGACTTCACTTATAACCCGACTGACGGCGCTTGGGTCTGCACCAGCAACCTTGATGATAAAGTCCTCCCGAACAACTGCGCCAAGCGTTCGTAACGCCGAAAGCATTTGCTAATGGCGTTTGCACGGCTAACACGGTAAGGCGGATCAATTTGCAGGATGGATTAGCGAAGCGCAATCCATCACTCACCAAACCGACCCGCCATTGCAAACTAAACGCCTCGCCTTCGTGCGGGGCGTTTTGCCGTTTGTGAGCCCGCTGATATGGTGAATCGTCGTCGTACCTAGGCATCACCAGAAACGCTAACGTCGACTACCGCAGAGGGCACTTCCCGGCCAAACACCAAAATTAACTCGACCTTCTTGTCCGTCGGAATACTCCTTCGGCTATTTCAACCTACGCAGCCCTGTAGGGCGGGTGAAACCCGCGCGGTTATGCACCACCTGATGGCCACATACGAAACCCTACCCTCGCCGGCGGGGTTTCGTTTTTTCTGCATCGACGAAACATGGCCAACATAATGAAAATCGGCCGCTGCCTTGCTGACGTTTGCGTCACGCCAACCCGTTATCGGCGGGTATCACCCGCCCTACATTGGCTTTGGCACCGTGCGACCCGCGCGGTTACACCTCACCTGACCGGTACCCAAAAACCCCGCCCACACCGGCGGGGTGTTGTTTTCCTGCACCGGTACACAACGGGACATGGCCAAACATCATGGGAACCGGGGCGCTGCCTTGCTGACGTTTGGCGACGCGCCAACCTGATATCGGCGGGTTGCACCCGCCCTACGGTTATTCAACGTCGTGCATGGTGGCGCCCGCCACGCCGCTTCCAGCCCAATCGGGAAGATAAACGCCATGCCGAACCCAGCGATGGAACGACGACCACTGCCAATCAATAGCAGCATTAACAAGCCCATGCTTCACCGGGTTGGCGTGCAGGTAATCCATATGTTGTCGGAGGTCTCGTTCATCCCTAATAAGGTGCTCCCAAAAACGGTGTTGCCATAGCGTGCCGTATTGCTTGGCACAGCGACGCTGTGTCAAAAGCTCAGGACGGCGATAATCAGGACTACAGACGTGGGTCACGTGGCGCTTGATCAGGCGCCAGCGGTTGGAGAAATCAGCGTCACCATCCGGCAGTGTCCAGATTGCATGCAAATGATCAGGAAGCAGAACCCAGCCATCAATTCTGAAAGGCAACGTTTGCCTAACCGAGACGATGGCTTCACGCAGAGCCAAACGAACGGCAGGGTCGATCAAGATCGGCTGGCGCCGCTCTGTTACGACGGTGAAGAAATAGGAGCCTCCAGGCACAGCTGCACGGCGGTAGTGGGACATTCAATAACATCCATGTTCATTGATTGCCGCAAGCGTACCCCATACATGGCATCAACCCAACGTGGGCAAAACCCGCCGCACCGGGATGCCCCCGCAACCAATAGTGCAAAGGCTGACAACCAAGGCTTGGATGCTCGGAGAAAATCGCTGGTGCGAGGTTGCTCTTGGCGGGTTGCACCCGCCCTGCAAATTGGATGCTCCCAGAAAAGCGCTGTAGGGCGGGTGAAACCCGCGCGGTTACGCACCGCCTGACGGTCACATACGAAACCCTGCCTGGCTGGCCGGGGATTTATATCTTACGGGGGCGTCCCACAACGGCACCGCTGTTCATTCAACCACGACGAATTGCTTTCGGCGGGTTTCACCCGCCCTACTACTGCACCCGCCCTACAGCTAATAGGGACGACTTCGCCCAAGCAAAAACGCCCTGCATGGGCAGGGCGTTTTTGTTTCAACAGAAGGTGCGCTAGATAACGCCGCGCTTACGCAACAGGTCGATGACCTGCTTGGCACCCTCTTCTACGCTCAGCGACTCGGTGTCGATCACCAGATCAGCGTTCGCCGGCACGTCGTAGGGGAAGGATTCGCCCGGAATGTTGTCGCCGCCAGCTGCATACAGCCCTTGCGGATCGCGCTGCTGGCAGGCCTGCGGTGAAGCCTGAACATAAACGGTGATAGCCCGATCAGTGCCAATCAGCACCCTGGCCTGCTCGCGGCCTTCCGCGTCCGGAGCGACAAATGCGGCGAGCGTTAGCAGGCCTGCCTCGTTGAACTGACGGGCCACATTGGCGGCACGGCGCCAATTCTCGGTGCGACCTGCCCGGTCCTGCGGAAGGCCTTTGTTCAGGTCGTGACGCAGGTTCTGCCCATCCAGCACGTACACAGCGCGGCCCATATCGAACAACTTGCGTTCCACCGCATAGGCCAGGGTGCTCTTGCCGGCGCCGGAAAGCCCAGTGAACAGCACGGTTGCCGGCCGCTGACCGAAGCGTGTGGCGCGCTCTTCCGTTGAAACATGCGCCAGCGCACCGTGATGGCCGCCCGATCCATGGGCAACCGGGTCGGCGATGATCATGCCGGCGCCGACGGTACCATTGGTGAGGCGATCGATGACAATGAACGCACCGGTGGTGCGGTTCTGTGCGTAGCCGTCCAGGGCGATCGGCGCGTCCAGGCTAACCTTGACCTTGCCGATCTCGTTGAGCTGAAGGCTACTCGCAGCGCCCTTTTCCAGCGTGTTCACATCCACCTTATGGCTGATGCTGGCGATGGAGCCCGGCACGTAACTGGTGGCGCGCTTGATGTCGTATTTCTTGCCCGGCAGCATCGGCTCTTCGCCCATCCACACGAGCATCGCCTCGAAGCTGTCAGCGATACGCGGGCGACTGTCGGCATGCACCAGCATGTCGCCGCGGGAGACATCGATCTCATCTTCCAGCGTCAGGGTGACAGCCTCGCCAGGGGTCGCCTGCTCGAGCTCACCATCGAAGGTGACGATGGACTTGACTCGACTGGTCTTGCCGGACGGCAGCACGGCGATCTCGTCGCCCTTGCGCACGATGCCGCTCGCCAGGGTCCCGGCGAAACCGCGGAAGTTGAGGTTGGGGCGATTGACGTACTGCACCGGGAAGCGCAGATCATCGAAGTTGCGGTCCCCTGCGATCTCGACACTCTCGAGAATCTCCATCAGCGACTGGCCCTGGTACCAGGGCGCACGCTCGCTGCGATTGACCACGTTATCGCCCTTGAGCGCCGACATCGGCACGAAGTGCAGGGACGACGGCTTCAGCTCGATGCGCTCGGCGAATGCCAGGTAGTCGGCCTTGATGCGCTCGAACACGTCCTGATCGAAGTTCATCAGGTCCATCTTGTTGATGGCGACGACGATGTGCTTGATGCCCAACAGCGAGGTGATGAAGCTGTGACGCTTGGTCTGGGTCTGCACGCCATAGCGCGCATCGACCAGAATGATCGCCAGGTCGCAGGTGGACGCGCCGGTGGCCATGTTGCGGGTGTACTGCTCGTGGCCAGGAGTATCGGCAATGATGAACTTGCGCTTGGCGGTGGAAAAATAACGGTACGCCACATCGATGGTGATGCCCTGCTCGCGCTCGGCCTGCAGGCCATCGACCAGCAGCGCCAGATCGACGTCTTCGCCGGTAGTGCCGACCTTCTTCGAGTCGCGGGTGATGGCTTCGAGGTGGTCCTCGTAGATCATCTTCGAGTCGTGCAGCAGGCGGCCGATCAGCGTGCTCTTGCCGTCATCGACGTTACCGCAGGTCAGGAAACGCAGCAGTTCCTTGCGCTCGTGTTGCGCCAGGTAGGCGAGGATGTCCTCGCTGATCAGTTCGGATTGATGACTCATGATGCGTTTCCTTAGAAGTAACCCTGGCGTTTCTTTTCTTCCATCGAGCCCGTGGCATCGTGGTCGATGACGCGGCCCTGGCGTTCGGAGGTCCGGGTCAGGAGCATTTCCTGGATGATCTCCGGCAGCGTGGTCGCGGTGGACTCGACCGCACCGGTCAGCGGGTAGCAGCCGAGGGTGCGGAAACGCACCATCTTCTTGTGGATGCTCGCCTTCTGTTCGGGCGTGAGGTAGCTGAGGATTCGCTCGTCATCGATCATCACCAGGGTGCCGTTGAGCTCGACCACTTCGCGCTCGGCAGCGAAGTACAGCGGCACGATCGGGATCTGCTCCAGATAGATGTACTGCCAGATGTCCAGCTCGGTCCAGTTCGACAGCGGGAACACACGGATGGACTCGCCCTTCTTCACCTTGCCGTTGTACAGGTTCCACAGCTCGGGGCGCTGATTCTTCGGGTCCCAGCGGTGCTTGCTGTCACGGAAGGAGTAGACGCGCTCTTTGGCACGGGACTTTTCCTCGTCGCGGCGAGCACCACCGAAGGCGGCGTCGAAGCCGTACTTGTCCAGCGCCTGCTTGAGGCCCTCGGTCTTCATCACATCGGTGTGCTTGGCGCTGCCATAGGTGAAGGGGTTCATGTCCTGCGCCACACCGTCCGGGTTGATGTGGGTGATCAGGTCCAACCCCATCTCGCTGACCATCTTCTCGCGAAAACGGTACATCTCCTGGAATTTCCAGCGTGTATCGACATGCAGCACAGGAAACGGCAGCTTGCCCGGGAAGAAGGCCTTGCGCGCCAGGTGCAGCATCACGGCCGAATCCTTGCCAATGGAATAGAGCATCACCGGGTTGCCGAACTCCGCAGCAACCTCGCGAATAATATGGATGCTTTCCGCCTCCAGCTGTTTCAGATGCGTCAGTTTGTCGACCATGGCTACTCACGATTTGGCAGATGGACGGCCGGCCGGCCGTGGAATGGGCGCAACTCTAACACGACCTTCAATTCTAATCAGGCAGCCTTTTAGATCTAAAAGCTATAGATTTATATCGACTCGCCGCCGTGCTGCGGGACCGCTGATAATGGAGAGCGCATGCCCCACTGCGCTCACAAGGCAAACTCTACGCGGGGTTCGGGCAATCAATAAACAGGTGCTCGATGCCGAAGCGGTTGGCAAGGTATTCACCCAGCGCGCACACCCCATAACGCTCTGTCGCGTGATGGCCGGCGGCAAAGAAGCTCAGACCGTTCTCACGTGCGATATGCGCTGTGGGCTCGGAGATCTCGCCTGTGACATAGGCATCCACCCCGACCGCGACCGCCTGTTCGATATAGCCCTGCGCACCACCAGTACACCAGGCAACACGCTGAATTGGGCTACTGCCTTCAACCATCAGCGGCTCTCGTCCAAGCACCTCGTGTATCCGACGCATGAAATCTAGCGGGGACATAGGCTCGCACAGCGACCCCACCAAACCCACCGAGCGTGGGTTTCCCGGCTCCAGCGGCCCCTCTGCAGTTACCCCCAGCAGCTGCCCCAGCCGGATATTGTTACCGACCTCTGGATGGACATCGAGCGGCAGGTGGTAGGCCAGCAGACTGATATCGTTGCTAAGCAGCGTTTTCAGACGCCGCTGCTTCATGCCGACGATGCGCGCGTCCTCGTTCTTCCAGAAGTACCCGTGGTGCACCAGCACTACATCTGCGTGCGCCTCGACCGCCGCATCCAGCAGCGCCTGGCTGGCCGTCACACCGCTGACGATTCGCGCCACCTGCTGCCGTCCCTCCACTTGCAGGCCGTTGGGGCAGTAATCGGAGATCCTGGCGGCATCCAGATAACGATCTGCTTCCTGAACCAGGGTGGTGAGCGCAACAGTCATGGGAAACCTCTTGGTCAATGCGACACTGCCCGATAAATTTCTCGGCTAACGGTCGCGGCAAATCATGCACGCATGAAGCTGCATTTCAGTAAGAGCTTCGTATAATGCCGCCACCTGTGCGACACGTGTGTACGTGTCGTGGTTGGTCTGGTTCACTGCACCATGGCTCCAAATCCTTTGATATCAAGGGGTTGATGCCTAAAACAGCAGTCAATGTACCGGCTTTGCCTGGTAATCCTACGCTTCGGACGCTCTGCGTTTTGTCGAAGCGAGGCAATAAATCTGCATCAATTCGCACCCAAAATGGGTCCGCAATGGGGTGTAGAAACCAGAAAGTAGCAATCCAGCCTGGCTCGATTGTTACAAATAATGTCTAACCCATGGGGTGAATTCCGCCCTCTGGGCAGATTTCGTCCCTCACGTTGGGCATAGAGCCTTTATCACCGTCGTGAGACGTTGGGGGACGTTGAACCAAGCACGGAGCGTCAAGCTCCGAATCGCATTGCTCAGCTCTGCTTGTTCAGGGAGTACCGAGCCTGGCGTGTACCCGCCAGTTCATTAGATCGGCATGCGTTGGGGGCCAACTCCAAGGTGTGAAGCCTGATTAACAATGTCTCGCTCGCAAGAGGGTGTTATCCGGTGACGGAGAACGCTTCGCGTCCGAATTGCACGGACGTGTCGAGGCTAATGACCCAACCCGCATGGCTAACACATGTGAATCGTCGCCAGAACCTCCGTAAGCATTGACGGGCCTACGGCAATTATCGGCCCCAGCCAAACGGCAACGCAGTCGGTCATCACAGTAGGTGAGTGTGATGCGGTACCACGACGACTGCCGGGGGAAAGACGAAGCCTAAACGGGGAATTGATGCGACTCGGGGAACGTGGCAATCCCGACCACTCGCCTGGCCAGCAACATCGGTCAGGCAGGCAAACCGCAAGGGGCGCTGATGGGTGTGGGGAATGGGAGGATGCAAAAAGCGAAGGGCTACCTGTAATGGGTGGCATACCGGTTGAGACATTACCGGCAGGGGCAACCCTGGCTGACGTGCATCTGGTTTACGAGCGCAAGAAGAGCCGCTGATTCCAGCGATAACAAACGACCCTATGGGCGACTACTGCCCATAGGGGAGTAGTCCGTCCTGAATGTCGTGCATTTCAGGAGGACTGTATGAAAACGCAACCAGCAGCACCGGTCGCGTCTGCGTCCTTCGACGGGATGAAGAACTGGCACGATCTCGATTGGGCCAGAATTCAACAAACCGTTCGGAAAACGCAGCTAAAGATTGCGCAGGCAACTCGGGAAGGCGACTGGCGCAGGGTTAAACGCCTGCAACGACTGCTGACCCACTCGTTCTATGGTCGCTGTCTGGCCGTAAGACGAGTCACGGAGAACCGGGGTCGTAAGACGCCGGGTGTCGATGGAGAAACCTGGGGAACGCCTCAGGCCAAGCTCCATGCCGTGGGACGTCTGTCGAAACAACGAGGCTATCGGCCCAGACCGCTGTGGCGGGTATGGATACCGAAGCCCGGTAAACAGGAGAAACGCCCGCTGGGTATCCCGACGATGTTGGATCGGGCCATGCAGGCGCTGTATCTCCAAGCGTTGGAGCCTGTCGTGGAAAGCACCAGCGATCCGAAGTCCTATGGATTTCGCCCGGATCGTTCGACTGCTGACGCAATGGTTGAGCTTTTCCACCTGCTGTCGCCGCAAACGGCGCCGGTCTGGATTCTGGAAGGTGATATCAAAGGGTTCTTCGACAACATTAACCACGAGTGGCTGTGCCGGAATGTCCCGATGGATAGGAAGGTGCTGCGCAAATGGTTGAAGGCCGGGGTTATCGACCGGCGACAACTCATGGCTACGGAGGCCGGGACGCCGCAGGGAGGAATTATCTCGCCCTGTCTGGCAAACGCCACCCTGAATGGTCTGGAGACTCAGCTGAAGCGCCATCTGGCGCAGAAGCTGGGTGCCATGAAGGCCAGGAAGATCAAAGTGCAGTGTGTGCGCTATGCGGATGACTTCGTCGTGACAGCAGCCTCGAAAGAGCTGTTGGAAGAGGAGGTCAAACCCTGGGTAGAGCAATTCCTGTCGGTACGAGGGGTTGCGCTGTCACGGGAGAAAACGCAGATCACGCATATCCATCAAGGCTTCGATTTTCTGGGGTGGAATTTCAGGAAGTACGTGCCGAAATCGCCGTATAGGAACGCCAAGCTGTTGATCAAACCCTCGAAGAAGAACGTCTCGGCGTTCTATCGGAAAGTGCGCGAGATCATCAAAGGCAGCGGGGCTCTGACGCAGGACGCGTTGATCGGCCAGCTGAACCCGGTACTGAGAGGGTGGGCGCAATACCACTCCCCGGTCGTGGCAAAACAGACCTTCAGCAAGCTTGATCACTTGGTGTTCTGGCGACTCTGGAGGTGGGCGAAGCGTAGGCATCCGAAGAAGTCGGCTGACTGGATCAGGAATAAATACTTCCGATCCATAGGCAGGCAGAACTGGGTGTTTGCGTATCCCTACAAGAATGGCAAGGGAGAAAGGCAGTTCCGACGGCTGTACGGGCTGGCGGAAACCGCAATCGTGCGTCACAAGCGTCTACCGGGTGAGTATCAGCCCTACGACGCGATGCAGGAGCTGAAGTGGGAAGCGCTGAGGGTCAAACGGATGCAGCACTCGCTGCGTTATCGGGGGCAGATACTCAGCATCTTCCGCAGGCAGAAGGGGCTTTGTGCCCTGTGCGGACATGCGATCAACAAGGAAACCGGCTGGCACGACCATCACGTCATCAGGCGTGTGGACGGCGGGCCGGATACTCTGAGGAATCGTATGCTGCTTCATCCCAACTGCCATGCGCTGGTGCACAGCCAGCGTGAAAAGGTAGCTCTGCGATATGGAGGGTAATGTTAATATCGCCACCATAGTTGCCGGCCAGCCATAGGCTGGCTTTTCGTAAACTTGAGCCGTATGCGGTGAAAGCCGCACGTACGGTTCTTAGGGGGGGACGGGCCAGTAATGGCCTGTCCCTACCCGACTAAGGGGCACTCCCCATGCCCGCAACTCTGTCCGGACTCCCGCGCGATGTTCAATGCCCTGCGTTTCCTCGGCTGGCCGCTGCTGGTCGGTCTACTCGTAGCACTGCTGATCATCCAGCGTTATCCGCAGCTGGTAGGACTCAAGAAGCACGACCTCGGCCTGCAACAGGCGCCGCTGGTGGCCGCCGCACCGCAGCAGGGCCCGTACTCCTACGCCAATGCCGTGGCCGGGGCCGCACCGGCCGTTGCCAACCTGTACACCACCAAGGTTATCGAAAAGACCGAGCAGCAGCCGCCGCTATCCAAGGATCCCCTGTTCCAGCGCTTCTTCAGCGACAACCTGCCAAGGCAGCGGCGGATGGAGTCCAGCCTCGGCTCGGCGGTGATCATGAGTTCGGAAGGCTACCTGCTCACGAACAACCATGTGACGGCCAACGCTGAGCAGATCGTGGTAGCGCTCAAGGACGGCCGCGAAACCTTGGCCAGGGTGATCGGCAGCGATCCGGAAACCGACCTCGCCGTGCTCAAGATCGACCTGGCCGACCTGCCCGCCATCACGCTCGGCCATTCCGACCGCATTCGCGTAGGCGACGTCACCCTGGCGATAGGCAACCCCTTCGGCGTCGGGCAGACCGTCACCATGGGCATCATCAGCGCCACCGGTCGCAACCAGCTGGGCCTCAATACCTACGAGGACTTCATCCAGACCGATGCTGCGATCAACCGTGGCAACTCGGGTGGCGCGCTGGTGGATGCCGGAGGCAACCTGATCGGCATCAACACCGCCATCATTTCCGAGTCCGGCGGTTCGCAGGGCATCGGATTCGCCATCCCGGTGAAGCTTGCGCTGGAGGTGATGAAATCGATCATCGAACACGGCCAGGTTATTCGCGGCTGGCTCGGCGTGGAGGTGCAATCGCTGACCCAGGAGCTTGCCGAGTCGTTCGGCCAGGAAGGCCGCCCGGGCATCGTCGTCGCGGGCGTTTACCGCGACGGTCCGGCTGCTCGTGCCGGGCTGCAGCCGGGCGATCTGATCCTGAGCATCGACGGCGTACAGTCGGCCGACGGACGCAGCTCGATGAACCAGGTTGCCCGCGCCCGCCCAGGCGAGAAGATCGATATCGACATTCTGCGCAACGGCAAACCGCTGACGTTGACGGCGGAAGTGGGCATGCGCCCGCCAGTGGCGCCGAAGTAACCCGGGACGCCCCCCGAAAAACCACCGGAGGACGCGCCCGCCCTGCGTTAGCCGAGCGCCTCGAGCAGAGCCTGGTTCTGTTCCGGCGTGCCGATGGTGATGCGCAGGAACTGCTCGATGCGCGGCTGCTTGAAGTGACGCACGATCACGCCCTGCTCGCGCAGCGCTGCGGCGATGGCGGCGGCGTCGCGCTGAGGGTGACGCGCGAAAATGAAGTTCGCCGCCGACGGCAGCACCTCGAAGCCGCGCTCGTGAAGCGCCGCCGCCACCGCCTCGCGGCTGGCGATGACCTGCCGGCAGGTCTGCTCGAAATACTCACGATCCGCGAACGCTGCAGCCGCGCCGGCGATGGCGATGCGGTCCAGCGGGTAGGAGTTGAAGCTGTTCTTGATCCGCTCCAGCGCCTCGATCAGGTCCGGATGTCCTACCGCCAGGCCGACCCGCAGACCGGCCAGCGAGCGAGACTTGGAAAGCGTCTGGGTGACCAGCAGGTTCGGATAGCGATCGACCAGCGCAATCGCCGACTCGCCACCGAAGTCCACATAGGCCTCGTCGACGAGCACGACGGACTCGCTATTGGCCTGCAGCAATCGTTCGATAGCCTCAAGCGGCAGCAGGCAACCAGTCGGAGCGTTCGGGTTGGGAAAGATGATGCCGCCGTTCGGCCGCTGATAATCCGCCACGTCGATCTGGAACTGCTCGTTCAGCGCAACGGCGTGGTAGTCGATGCCGTACAGGCCGCAATAGACCGGGTAGAAGCTATATGTCACGTCCGGAAACAGCAGCGGGCGGCCATGCTGGAACAGGCCGTGAAAAGCATGCGCCAGCACTTCGTCCGAGCCGTTGCCGACGAACACCTGCGCCATCTGCACACCGTAGTAGTCCGCCACAGCCTGCTTCAGGCGCTCGCCGTTGGGGTCAGGATACAGCCGCAGGCCGTCGTTGATTTCCGCCTGCATGGCGGCGATTGCCCGCGGCGACGGGCCATAGGGATTCTCGTTGGTGTTGAGCTTGACCAGCTTGCTCAACTTGGGCTGCTCGCCCGGCACATAGGGCACCAGGTCCTTGACGAAGGGGCTCCAGAATTTGCTCACCGCCCTTCTCTCCTCGAATTCGATCTGCTTGGCGTAGGGTGGAAATCGCGTGACGCTTTCCACCAGTGACATCAGGCGGAAGGGGTCGGCGGCCTCGCTCCCACCTTACGGCTTACTTGATCCGGTACTCGGCGCTGCGCGCGTGAGCGGTCAGCGATTCACCACGGGCCAGAACCGATGCCACCTTGCCCAGCGTCGAAGCGCCCTCGGCCGAGCAATTGATGATCGACGAGCGCTTCTGGAAGTCGTAAACGCCCAGCGGCGAGGAAAAGCGCGCGGTACCGGAGGTCGGCAGCACGTGGTTGGGCCCTGCGCAGTAATCACCCAGCGCCTCGGCGGTGTAGCGGCCCATGAAGATCGCACCGGCATGACGAATCTGCGGCAGCCATTGTTCCGGCTCGGCGACCGAAAGTTCCAGGTGCTCAGGGGCGATGCGGTTGGCCACCTCGATGGCCTGCTGCATGTCGGCCACCTGGATCAGCGCGCCGCGGCCCTCAAGGGAGGTGCGAGCGATGTCGGCGCGCTCCAGGGTCGGCAGCAGACTGGCAATGCTCTCGGCGACGCGATCGAGGAAAGCGGCGTCCGGGCTGACCAGGATCGACTGCGCATCCTCGTCGTGTTCGGCCTGGGAGAACAGGTCCATGGCGATCCAGTCCGGATCGGTCTGGCCATCGCAGACCACGAGAATTTCCGACGGCCCGGCGATCATGTCGATGCCGACCTTACCGAACACGTGGCGCTTGGCCGTGGCGACGTAGATATTGCCCGGGCCGACGATCTTGTCCACCGGCGGTACGCTCTCGGTGCCATAGGCCAATGCTGCGACGGCCTGCGCCCCGCCAATGGTGAAGACGCGGTCTACGCCGGCGATGCAGGCAGCAGCCAGCACCAGCTCGTTGACCTCGCCGCGCGGTGTGGGCACCACCATGACCACCTCCGGCACGCCGGCGACCTTGGCCGGGATGGCATTCATCAGCACAGAAGATGGGTAGGAAGCCTTGCCGCCCGGCACGTAGAGGCCGGCGCGATCGAGCGGGGTGACCTTCTGACCGAGCACCGTGCCGTCGGCTTCGGTGTAGGTCCAGGAGTCCTGTTTCTGCCGCTCGTGATAGCTGCGTACGCGCTCGGCGGCGATCTCCAGGGCCTCGCGCTGCGCTGGCGTGATCCGCTCGAGCGCCTGCTCCAGGCGCGCGCGCGGAAGGATCAGGTCCGCCATGGAGGCGACTTCCAGAGCATCGAAGCGCTGGGTCAGTTCGACAACCGCTGCATCACCACGCTCGCGCACGGCCTTGATGATCTCGAGGACCCGCTCGTTCACACCGTCATCAGAAACACTTTCCCAGCTCAGCAGATGGTCCAGATGACGGGCAAAGTCGGCATCGGCAGCGTTGAGTCGGCGAATGGCGGAAGGAGCGGTCATGGTGGGCCTCATGGTTGGCTGGGCTTCGGATCGACAAACTGGCTTTCGAGACCTGTGCAGCGTCTCGCGCGCTAAAGCAATGCTGGGCAGAACTGGCGAGGAGGCGCACCTTTATGAGCTGTTGAGCTGTAGATGGGCCTTCCGAGCATGCTCCCAAGGCCGCAGTACCGACGCACCGTCGTCCTTCGGCCAGGTTCTCGGGCGCCGCTAGAATATCAAGCCCACCGTGCGGGCACCCGAGAATTTCAGCTATGGCACGAATAGGCAGGCGCGGTGAAGACCGCGAGGCGCATCAATGCTGATGCTGCTCGACCGCCGCGTGCAAGGTGTCGATCAGCGCCTGGATACGCGCATGCTGCATCTTCATCGAAGCCTTGTTCACGATCAGACGCGAACTGATGGTGGCGATCAGCTCCTGTGGCTCCAGGCCGTTGGCACGCAGGGTGTTGCCGGTGTCGACCACGTCGATGATCTTGTCGGCGAGCCCCACCAGCGGGGCCAGCTCCATGGAGCCGTACAGCTTGATGATGTCGACCTGGCGGCCCTGCTCGGCGTAGTAACGCTTGGCGACATTGACGAACTTGGTAGCCACGCGCAGACGCCCCTTGGGCTCGGGCGCGCCGACCTTGCCGGCAGTCATCAGCTTGCAGTTGGCAATCTTCAGATCGAGCGGCTCGTACAAACCTTGCCCGCCGTACTCCATCAGCACGTCCTTGCCGGCGACGCCGAGGTCAGCCGCACCATGTTCGACGTATGTCGGTACGTCGGTGGCGCGAACGATCAACAGCCGCACGTCATCCTGGGTGGTTGGAATGATCAGCTTGCGGCTCTTGTCCGGGTTCTCGGTGGGTACGATACCCGCAGCAGCCAGCAACGGCAGAGTGTCGTCGAGGATGCGGCCTTTGGACAGGGCGATGGTGAGCATGGAGCGTTTTCCTTGAACGGCAACGGCCAACCTTGATGGGACGACCAAATGACCAACGGCGTTCTTGCGAACTGAGTCATGCAAGGCGCAATGACCAACGAGAGTAACAGCCAAAGGCTGGCCCGAAGGGCGAGCGCCAGCGAGTCAAACAGGCGAGCAAGCAGAGTTTACTAGCTGTAAATGAGCAATTCCGAGCCTGTTTTTAACGCAGCAGGACCGACGCGCAGCAGATCGCTATCAGCCGGGAACGCGGCGAATCTTCGCCCCCAGCAACTGCAGTTTCTCCTCGATGCACTCGTAGCCACGATCGATGTGGTAGATGCGGTCGATCAGCGTATCGCCTTCGGCCACCAGACCGGCGATCACGAGGCTCGCCGACGCGCGCAGGTCGGTCGCCATGACCGGGGCACCCTTGAGGTGATCGACGCCCGTGACGATGGCGGTATTGCCCTCGACGAGGATCTGCGCACCCATGCGATTCATTTCGTAGACGTGCATGAAGCGGTTTTCGAATACCGTTTCGATGACCGTGCCGGTGCCCTCGGCAATGGCATTCAGGGCGATGAACTGCGCCTGCATGTCGGTGGGGAACGCCGGGTACGGCGCGGTGCGCACATTGACCGCCTTCGGCCGCTTGCCCTTCATGTCCAGCTCGATCCAGTCACTGCCGGTATCGATATGCGCGCCAGCCTCCACCAGCTTGTGCAGCACAGCCTCGAGCAGCGTCGCGTCGGTATCCTTCAGACGTACACGCCCGCCAGTCGCCGCAGCGGCGACCAGATAGGTTCCAGTCTCGATACGGTCGGGCATCACGCTGTAGCGACCACCACCGAGGCGCTTGACACCATCGATGACGATGGTATCGGTGCCGGCACCGGATACCTTGGCGCCCATGGCGTTGAGGAAATTGGCCAGATCGACCACCTCCGGCTCACGCGCGGCGTTTTCCAGCACGCTGCGGCCGTTCGCCAGCGCAGCGGCCATCATGATGTTCTCGGTACCGGTCACGCTGACGGTGTCGAAGAAGAAGTGCGCGCCACGCAGGCCGCCGGCCGGCGCCTTGGCCTTGATGTAGCCCCCCTCGACGTCGATCTGTGCGCCCATGGCCTCGAGTCCGCGGATGTGCAGGTCGACCGGACGCGAACCGATGGCGCAACCACCGGGCAGCGCGACCTCCGCCTCGCCGAAACGCGCAACCATCGGGCCGAGCACCAGGATCGACGCACGCATGGTCTTCACCAGTTCGTACGGCGCCACCAGAGTCTTGATGCTGCTGGCGTCGACTTCGACGCTGAGCTTCTCGTCGATGATCGGCTGCACGCCCATGCGGCCGAACAGCTCGATCATCGTGGTGATGTCGTGCAGGTGCGGCAGGTTGCAGACGGTAACCGGGGTGTCGGCCAGCAAGGTGGCGGCCAGGATCGGCAGAGCGGAGTTCTTCGCGCCGGAAATGCGAATCTCGCCATCGAGGCGAATGCCGCCGGTAATGATCAGTTTGTCCATGGATATACCCGTAAGCCGGAGGCTCGAAGCACTGTCGAAGGGGGCGGCGCGGTCATCGAGACGCGCTCTGCCTGGAATGATTGGTTGCGCGGGCCTGAGCCGATCAGGCGCGAGCGGCCCAGTCTGTGCGACTGAAGAACTTCATGGTGACGGCGTGGATGCTGCCGTCGGCGATCCATGGATTGAGATGAGCGTAGATCTGCTGCTGACGCTTCACCGGGCTCAGGGCGGCCAGTTCATCACTGATCACATTGAGCTGGAAGTTGCAGCCTTCGCCTTCCACTTCCACCTGGGTTCCCGGAATCTTCGCTTCCAGGAAATTCTTCACTTCTAGGGCCTGCATGTTCTACCTCGATCGGGCGCAGGACGCGCACGGGCCGGCCATCATACAAAAAAGCCCGAAGGCTGCGAACCCCGAACCTCGCGCACAGATCTCAATCCAGCGTTTCGGCCCCCTGATCGCGCTCGCGCCGATGCCGGGACAGCCCGCTGTCGCTCTGCACGGCCGGGAAGCGCGAGGAGGCGAAGCGCACCACCAGGATCGCCAGCGCCAGCAGCAGGATCGCGCCGGACACATAGACCACGCCCATGTCCGGACGGTGGTGATGGGAAATATCGGAAATCAGCAGGCGGGTCAGCGCGGTGATCGCCACATAGATAAGGAAGCGCACCGGCATGTGGTTGGTCTTGAAATAGATACCAACCATCGCGCCCAGCTCGAGATAGATGAACAGCAGCAGGATGTCATCGATCGTGATATGGCCCTTCTCGACCATGCCGAGAAACGCCATGACTGCCGCCCAGGCCGTCACGGCGCCGATGGCGAACAGCGCCAGGTAGTGAAAACTCTCGACCAGCAGATTGCCGAGGGACTCGGCCAGCTCGTGCAGGCTATCGCGCAGATTTTCCGCCCAGCGCAGTTTCATACGGCATCCTTTTCTAAACCCGGGAAGCTTCCAGCGGCAGGATATCCAACAAGCCGGACACCTTGGCAATCTTGTGCATATCGCCTGGCAATGCACTGACGCGCAGATCGATGCCCGCAGCCTTGGCATCGCGCATGAAGGCCAGCAGCAGCGACAGCCCGACACTGCTGGAACGCTCGACCGCCGAGCAGTCCAGCGTCAACGGCGCCCGGCTGCCGGCGATCAGCGCCCGACCAGCCTCACGCAAGGCCGGGCCGCTGCGGTAATCCAGCACGCCGATCAGGCGCAACTCGCCTTCTCCACCGCGCTCGATCCGGGCCTCACTCATCGCCGACTGCCTGCTGTCCAGCCTCGGTGTCCTTGGCACGCGCCACGACCTCGGCCCAGCCATCGATGGTTTTGTCCAGATCACCACCGTTGCGCTGCATAGAGTCGGCGAACTGGTCGCGGAACAGCTTGCCGATGTTGATGCCGTTGATGATCACGTTGCGCACGCGCCATTCGCCGTCATTGACCATGGTGTAGGTCACCGGATAGATCTCGCCCTGGCGCCCCACCACCTCCATGCCGACGCTGGTGCGCTTGGGGTCCTGCTTGCCGCTGGGCGGCAATACGCGGATCTGCTGGTTGTTGTACTCGAGCAGGGCGTTGCCGTAGAACTGCATCAGGCTGCGCTTGAAGTTCTCCTGGAAGCGCTTCATCTGCTCGGGAGTGGCGTTGCGCGAATACTTGACGGTCATGATGCTGCGCGAGATCCCGTCGGCATCGACCACCGGACCGAGAATCTCGTTGAGCGAGTCATAGAAGGCCGCCGGATCGCTGCGGTACTGCTCCTTGTTGGCCTTCAGGTCGGCCAGCAACTCGTCGGTGGTCTTCTGGATCACCTGATGCGCGGTCAGCGCGGCATGGGAGAACAGGGGCAACACGGCCAGCAGAACCAGCAGACCGCGACGCAGGGCAGTGATCATGAATGTCTCCTTCAATCTTTATTCACAGAATTGAGCAGGAACTTGCCGATCAGATCCTCGAGTACCAGCGAAGACTGGGTGTCCTGAATGGTGTCACCATCCTTGAGCACTTCGTCGTCGCCGCCCACGCTGATTCCGACATATTTCTCGCCCAGCAGACCAGCCGTCAGGATCGACGCCGTGGAGTCAGCCGGCAGGATGTTCACGTCTTCCTGGATTTCCAGGGTCACCCGACCGGTGTAGCTGTCGCGATCGAGGTCGATCGCCGTGACCTTGCCGATAGTCACACCCGCCATGGTCACCTTGGATCGGACAGTCAAACCGGCGATATTGTCGAAATAGGCATACAGCTTGTAGGTATCGGCACTGCCAACGCTCAGTCCGCTGACGCGCAGCGACAGCAGCAGCAGGGCCAGCAGGCCGGCAAGCAGGAACAGGCCGACACCCATTTCCAGTGTGCGGATACGCATCAGAAATCTCCAAACATCAACGCGGTCAAAATGAAATCGAGGCCGAGTACTGCCAGCGAGGCATACACCACGGTCCGGGTGGTGGCACGACTGATCCCCTCGGAAGTCGGTTCGCAGTCGTAGCCCTGGAACACCGCGATCCAGGTCACGACCAGTGCAAAGACGACGCTCTTGATCACGCCGTTGAGCACATCCGAATGGAAATCGACACTGTTCTGCATGTTGGCCCAGAACGAGCCTTCGTATACGCCGAGCCAGTCCACGGCGACCATCGCACCGCCCCAGATGCCGACCACATTGAAGATCAGCGTCAGCAGTGGCAGGGAAATGAAGCCGGCCCACAGACGCGGCGCGATGATGTACTTCAGCGGATCGACGCCAATCATCTCCAGGCTCGACAGCTGCTCGGTGGATTTCATGTTGCCGATCTCGGCCGCCAGTGCGGAGCCTGCGCGACCGGCGAACAGCAATGCGGTGACCACCGGGCCGAGTTCGCGCAACAACGTCAGCGCCACCATCTGCCCGACCGCCTGCTCGGAGCCATAGCTGCTGAGGATGTTGTAGCCCTGCAGCGCCAGCACCATGCCGATGAAAATACCGGACACGACGACGATCGCCAGCGACAGCACGCCGACCGAGTACAGCTGCTTGACCAGCAGCGAAAAGCCGTTGCGCAAGCCGCTGCGGCCAAACAGCGCATGAACGAGGAAGATCGTCGAGCGCCCCAGCGCCGCCAGCACATCCAAGCCGGCACGCCCGAGCAGGGCGATCCGGTCCATCAACGAACGCTTACGCATCGGCGCCTCCCAGCAGGTCGTCGGCGTAAGCCGGCGCGGGGAAATGGAACGGCACCGGCCCATCGGCCGAACCCTTCATGAATTGTCGAATACGCGGATTGTCCGACTCCATCAGCTCGGCCGGCGTGCCCTGGCCAAGCACCTGAGCATCGCCGACCACATAGATGTAATCGGCGATGGAGGCGGTTTCGGCCAGGTCGTGGGACACCACAATACTGGTGATGCCCAGCGCATCGTTGAGCAACCGGATCAAGCGGACCAGCACGCCCATCGCGATCGGGTCCTGACCGGCGAAAGGCTCGTCATACATGAGAATCTGCGGATCCAGCGCGATGGCCCGCGCCAACGCGACACGCCGCTTCATGCCACCGGACAGTTCGTCGGGCATCAGCTCGATGGCGCCACGCAAACCCACCGCCTGCAATTTCATCAGCACGATGTCGCGGATCATTTCGTCAGGCAGCCGGGTATGCACGCGCAGCGGAAAGGCGACGTTCTCGAACACGTCGAGATCGGTGAACAGGGCTCCGCTCTGGAACAACACGCCCATCTGCTTGCGCATGTCGAACAGCTCGCTGCGCGAGAGGCTCGGCAGATTGTTGCCCGCCACCCAGACCTCGCCGCGCGCAGGCATCAGCTGCGCAGCGATCAGCCGCAGCAGCGTCGTCTTGCCACAGCCGGACGGCCCCATGATGGCCGTGACCTTGCCTCGCGGGATCGCGATGTCGACGTTATCGAAAATACTGCGCTCGCCGCGCTTGAAGGTTACTCCCTTCAGCTCGACCGCGTAGTCGTTGCAGGCGCTCATCTGGTCTCCTTGCATGCAGTCTGCGAAACAGACGGCTCCCGATGACGCCGGGATACTTCTGCCTGACCGTTTTCGGGCGCGCACTATAGCACCGCGCCAGGGGCCGCCCAACCAATGAGCGTTTCAGCAGATGACCAACGAGACGCCTGTTCAGCCAGGGTTCAGCTTGGTGATGTACACAGCGCTGAGGGCGCCGCCCTGGCACCTGCCACATTTTCCATGAGCCCCAAGTCGAATCTCGCTATAATCCTCGCCTTTTAATCGGACGACCTCGCCAGCCATGAGCCAAAGCAGTCAATTGATCGAAACCGCGCAGCGCACCATTCGCCTGGAAATCGAGGCAGTTGAGCAGCTGAACGCGCGTATCGATGCCAGCTTCGTACAAGCCTGCGAATTGATCCTCGCCTGCAGGGGCCGTGTCGTTGTGGTCGGCATGGGCAAGTCGGGGCATATCGGTCGCAAGATCGCTGCCACCCTGGCCAGCACCGGCACCGCCGCCTTCTTCGTGCACCCCGCCGAGGCCAGCCACGGCGACATGGGCATGATCACTCCGGACGATGTGGTACTGGCGCTTTCCAATTCCGGCACCACCAGCGAGATCGTCACCCTGTTGCCGTTGATAAAGCGCCTGGGCATCACCCTTATCAGCATGACCGGCAACCCCAGCTCGGTACTGGCCAAGGCCGCAGCAGTGAACCTGGATGCCAGCGTGGCTATCGAGGCCTGCCCGCTGAACCTCGCACCGACCTCCTCCACCACCGCCAGCCTGGTGCTCGGCGATGCCCTTGCGATTGCCCTGCTCGAGGCTCGCGGCTTCACTGCCGAAGACTTCGCCTTTTCCCATCCCGGTGGTGCCCTTGGCCGACGCCTGCTGCTCAAGGTCGAACACGTCATGCACACTGGCGAACGTCTCCCCAGCGTGCTCCGCGGCACCTCGCTGCGCGATGCCCTTCTGGAAATGACGCAGAAAGGGCTGGGCATGACCGTGATCGTCGAGACCGACGGGCGCCTGGCCGGGATTTTCACCGATGGCGACCTGCGTCGCGCCCTGGACAAGGGCGTGGACGTGCGCCAGACCCTCATCGACGAGGTCATGACCGTTCATGGGAAGACCGCCAACGCCGAGATGCTGGCTGCCGAGGCACTGAAGATCATGGAAGACCACAAGATCAGCTCACTGGTAGTGATCGATGAACAGGAGCTGCCCATCGGCGCCCTGAACATGCACGACCTGCTGCGTGCGGGGGTCATGTAATGCACGAACATCTTCTGCAGCGCGCACGTGACATCCGCCTGGCAATCTTCGATGTGGATGGCGTACTGACCGACGGTCGCCTGTACTTTCTCACCGACGGCAGCGAATTCAAAACCTTCAACACCCTGGACGGCCACGGCATCAAGATGCTGATCAACTCCGGCGTGCGCACCGCCATCATCAGTGGGCGCAAGACGCCAGTGGTCGAGCGCCGCGCGCAGAACCTCGGCATCCAGCACCTGTATCAGGGGCGCGAAGACAAGCTGGTGGTTCTCGACGAGCTGCTGGCCGAACTCGGGCTGAGCTACTCTGAAGTGGCCTATCTCGGTGACGACCTGCCTGATCTGCCGGTGATCCGCCGCGTCGGCCTAGGCATGGCGGTCGCCAGCGCCGACGCCTTCGTGCGCGACCACGCTCACGGCGTGACCCAGGCACGCGGCGGCGAAGGCGCGGCACGTGAGTTCTGCGAATTGATAATGCGCGCCCAGGGCACCCTGGCAGCCGCTCAGAACGCCTATCTGTAGAGGTCTGGATGCTCCGCAAACTGCGCTTTCCCGCCCTGCTCACGCTGATCGCTGCCGTTCTGGTGGCCATCGGCTACTGGAACATCCGTCCGGAGAGTTTCATGCAGCAGCCAACCGTGGCCAGCGTTGAGACACCGGATGTGGATTTCTATGTGATTAATTCACGTACGGTCCAGTACCAGGCGGATGGCAAGCGCAACTACGAGATGACCGCGGAGAAGGTCGAACACATCAAGGCCAGCGACGTCAGCCTCTTGACCAAACCCGACCTGCTGTCCTACCGCGGCGGCGAGCACCCCTGGCATGTGCGCAGCGAGCGCGGAGAGGTTTCGGCGGAGGGTGACGAGGTCCTGCTGATCGACAAGGTCCGGGTCGAGCGGACCGACGCCAAGGGCCGTCCGACGATTCTCACCACCAGCCGGCTGACGGTGTGGCCGGACAAGGATTATGCCGAGACCAATCAAGCCGTTAGAATCGACGCCGCCAATGGCGTGACCACGGCGACCGGCATGAAAGCGTATCTGGATGACGGCAGGATGCTCCTGCTGTCCAACGTAAGAGGCCAGCATGAGCTGCGTTAAGACTCTCCCCCTCCTGCTCGGTTTGAGCGCATTCTGGCTCGGCCCCAGTGCCTGGGCGCTTCCCGAGGATCGTGAACAGCCCATCCGCGTACAGGCTGACTCGGCCGAACTGGACGATCGACAGGGCGTGGCCGTGTACCGCGGCGATGTGGTGATCACCCAGGGCACCATGAAGATCACCGGCGACACCGTCACCATCACCCAGGACAGCAATGGCGATGTGGAAGTCTTCACCTCCATCGGCAAGCCGGCCTACTACGAGCAGAAGCCGGCCGTGGACAAGGAGATCGTCAAGGCCTACGGCCTGACCATCCAGTACTTTGCCGCCAACGAGCGCATCGTGCTGCTCGACCAGGCCAAGGTCGTCCAGGAAGGCAACACCTTCGAAGGCGAGAAGATCGTCTATGACACCCGCCGCCAGATCGTCAACGCCGGCCGCGCCACCAATACCGACGTCAGCACGCCGCGTCCGCGGGTCGACATGGTCATCCAGCCACGCAAGCGCGAGCAGGCCGCGGAGCAGCCCCAGTAATGGCCGTCCTCAAAGCCCAGCATCTGGCCAAGAGCTACAAGAGCCGGCAGGTCGTTCGCGACGTCAGCCTGTCCATCGAGAGCGGGCAGATCGTCGGCCTGCTTGGCCCGAATGGCGCCGGCAAGACTACCTGCTTCTACATGATCGTCGGACTGGTGAATGCCGATCAGGGTCGCGTGCTGATCGACCAGAACGACGTGACCCACCTTCCGATGCATGGCCGGGCCCGTGCCGGCATCGGTTACCTGCCGCAGGAAGCCTCGATCTTCCGCAAGCTGTCGGTCGCCGACAACATCATGGCGATTCTCGAGACCCGCAAGGATCTGGACCGCGGCGGCCGCCAGCAGGCACTGGAAGGCCTGCTGCAGGAATTCCACATCAACCATATCCGCGACAGCCTCGGCATGAGTCTGTCCGGCGGCGAGCGTCGCCGCGTGGAGATCGCCCGTGCGCTGGCTACTGCGCCCAAATTCATCCTCCTCGACGAACCCTTCGCCGGTGTCGATCCGATATCGGTGGGCGACATCAAGCAGATCATCCACCACCTCAAGGCCAAGGGCATCGGGGTGCTGATCACCGACCACAACGTTCGGGAAACTCTGGACATCTGTGAGACGGCGTACATCGTCAACGACGGCCAGCTGATCGCCGAAGGCGATGCCCAAAGCATCCTCGCCAACCAGCTGGTCAAGGAAGTCTACCTGGGCCACGAATTCCGACTGTAAGAGCGGATTTTTTGCTCGGCTCGGCAAATCGCCTCTAGGCAAAGGCTTCGTCGGCAGGCATATAATTTGCTTTCATCGGCGCCCTGGGCGCCGCATGTCGGAACAGGCGCGGTTGCGCCGGCATACAAGGTTCGAAGTCCTCTGCCATGAAACCATCGCTAGTCCTGAAGATGGGCCAGCAGCTGACGATGACACCGCAGCTGCAACAGGCCATACGGCTCCTCCAGCTTTCCACCCTCGATCTGCAACAGGAGATCCAGGAAGCGCTGGATTCCAATCCCATGCTCGAGCGTGAAGAGGACGGTGACGACTTCGACGGCTCCGACCCCATGGCCGAGGCCGTCGATCGTTCGAGCGACGCTGGCAGCGAAAAGATCAGTACTCAGGAAAGCACCTATGAAGAGCCTTCGCACAGCGGCGAAGGCCTCGACGAGGCCGACTGGGGTGAGCGCATTCCCAGCGAGCTACCGGTCGACACCGCCTGGGAAGACATCTATCAGACCAGCGCCAGCAGCCTGCCGAGCAATGACGACGACGAATGGGACTTCACCAGCCGTACGTCCAGCGGTGTCAGCCTGCAGAGCCATCTGCTGTGGCAGCTCAACCTCGCCCCCATGAGCGACACCGACCGCCTGATCGCCACCACACTGATCGACTGCATCAACGATCAGGGCTATCTCGAGGAGTCTCTGCAGGAAATCGTGGACAGCTTCGACCCGGAGCTTGAAATCGAGCTCGACGAGGTCGAAGTCGTGCTGCGTCGCGTACAGCAGTTCGAACCTGCCGGTATCGGCGCACGGGATCTGCGCGAATGCCTGCTCCTGCAGCTGCGCCAGCTCCCTGACCGCACCCCTTGGCTCAGCGAAGCCCAGCGGCTGGTGAGTGACCATCTGGACCTGTTGGGTAGCCGCGACTACAGCCTGCTGATGCGCCGCATGAAGCTCAAGGAAGACGAGCTGCGCCAGGTCATCGAGCTCATCCAGAGCCTCAACCCGCGCCCGGGCTCGCAGATCGAGGCGAGCGAGCCGGAGTACGTGGTGCCGGACGTCATCGTACGCAAGCACAACGATCGCTGGCTGGTGGAGCTCAACCAGGACGCCATGCCCCGACTTCGCGTCAATGCCCAGTACGCCAGCTTCGTAAAGCGCGCCGACTCGAGTGCCGACAATACCTTCATGCGCAACCAGCTGCAGGAAGCGCGCTGGTTCATCAAGAGTCTGCTCAGTCGCAACGAAACACTGATGAAGGTCGCCACCCAGATCGTCGAGCACCAGCGTGCCTTCCTCGAACACGGCGACGAGGCGATGAAGCCGCTGGTGCTGCACGACATCGCCGAAGCCGTGGGGATGCACGAGTCGACGATTTCCCGCGTCACCACGCAGAAATACATGCATACGCCGCGTGGCATCTACGAACTCAAATACTTCTTCTCCAGCCACGTCAGCACGGCCGAAGGCGGGGAATGCTCGTCCACCGCGATCCGCGCGATCATCAAGAAGCTGGTGGCGGCGGAAAACCAGAAAAAGCCGTTGAGCGACAGCAAGATCGCTGGTTTACTGGAGGCGCAGGGCATCCAGGTGGCCCGCCGCACCGTTGCGAAATACCGCGAGTCGCTCGGTATCGCACCGTCCAGCGAGCGTAAACGATTGCTGTGATCGGCCACTGGTCGAACTGTCCCGGCGGCAGGCCTCAAGACCTGCTCTTCGCACAAGGCAAAGGAGATAGCAGTATGCAAGTCAACATCAGCGGTGTTCATCTGGAAGTTACCGATGCCCTGCGTGACTACATCGAGGAGAAATTCGACCGACTGGCCCGTCATTTCGACCGCATCATCAGCGTCCAAGTGGTCCTGCAGGTCGAGAAACTCAAGCAGAAAGCCGAAGCCACCCTGCACGTCGCCGGCCGCGAAGTGGTGGGCAATGCCGAACACGAAGACATGTACGCTGCCGTGGACCTGCTGGTCGACAAGCTCGACCGTCAGCTGATCAAGCACAAGGAGAAGCAGCTCGACCACACCCAGGGTGCCGTCACCCGCTGACGCTCATTATGATCCGACTCGAAAACATCCTGACCCCCGGACGTTCCCTGGTGAACGTCCCGGGCGGTAGCAAGAAGCGCGTCCTGGAGCAGATCGCCAAGGTGATCGCCCAGGACCTTTCCGACCTCGACTCCCAGACCATCTTCGAAAGCCTGATCGCCCGTGAAAAGCTGGGCTCGACCGGCTTCGGCAATGGCATCGCCATTCCGCACTGCCGCATGGTCGGCTGCAATGCCCCCGTGAGTGCCGTGCTGCGCCTGGAAACGCCGGTGGACTTCGACGCCATCGATGGCGCCCCGGTCGACCTGCTGTTCGTCCTGCTGGTCCCGGAAGCGGCCACCGACGAGCACCTCGAGCTGCTGCGCCAGATCGCCAGCATGCTCGACCGTGAAGAGGTACGGCAACGTCTGCGCGAGGCACCCAGCAACGACAGCCTGTACCAGGTCGTCGTGGATGTGCAGAACGGTGCCTAGCGCGATGGGGTACAGATGCGGCTGATCATCGTCAGTGGGCGTTCGGGCTCAGGCAAGAGCACCGCGCTGAACGTACTCGAAGACAACGGGTTCTACTGCATCGACAACCTGCCCGCTGGCCTGCTGCCCGAGCTTGCCGAGCGCGCCCTGCTGCACACCGAACTGCTGCACCCGCAGGTTGCCGTGTCGATCGACGCGCGCAACCTGCCCAGCCAGCTCAAGCGTTTCCCCGAACTGCTCGAAGAAGTTCGCGCCCGGCATATTCAGTGCGACGTGCTGTATCTGGATGCCGACGACGAAACCCTGCTCAAGCGCTTCTCCGAAACCCGTCGGCGCCACCCGCTGACCAACGAAAGCCGTTCGCTGGCCGAGGCGATTCGTGACGAGGAGCTGCTGCTGGCGGCAATCATCGATCATGCCGACCTGAAGATCGACACCACGCACCTGAACCTCTATCAGCTGCGCGACATGCTCAAGCTGCGGCTGCTCAACAAGCCTGAGCCAGGCACGGCCTTTCTCATCGAATCGTTCGGATTCAAGCGCGGCATGCCGGTCGATGCCGACCTGGTATTCGACGTGCGCTGCCTGCCCAACCCGTACTGGAAGGCCGAATTGCGCGACTTCTCCGGGCTCGATCAGCCGGTGATCGACTATCTGGCCGTCCAGCCCGATGTGGAGGAGATGTTTCAGGACATCCACGCTTACCTGAGCAAATGGCTGCCACGCTTCGCCGCCAGCAACCGCGCGTACGTCACCATTGCCATCGGCTGCACCGGAGGCCATCACCGCTCGGTGTACCTAGCCGAGCGACTCGGTCTGGCGCTCAAGGAGCCGCTGAAGAACCTGCAGGTCCGTCACCGGGATCTCGCCTAGGAATACGTAAACCCATGCCCGCCCGCGAAGTCACCATCATCAACAAGCTTGGCCTGCACGCGCGTGCGGCGGCCAAGTTCGTCGCCGTCGCCAACCGCTTCCCCTGCAAGATCCGGGTGGGCCGCTGTCCCGCCACGCTGGTCGATGGCAAGAGCATCATGGCCGTCATGATGCTGGCCGCCAGCAAGGGCACTACGGTGCATCTGCATGCCGATGGCGAGCAGGAAGAAGAAGCCCTCGACGCCCTCGTGGCGTTGATCGACGACTACTTCGAAGAAGGCGAATAGCCGTCCGCTCATCCGGGCGTGCTCGCAGCGAGCACGCCACACCCTCCCGCTTACTTCCCGGCCACCATCATTCGCTCGATCAGCACCGAGCCGGTCCGCACGTTGCCGCGCGTCTCGATGTCGCAGCCAATGGCGACGATCTGGCGGAACATGTCGCGCAGATTGCCGGCGATGGTCACCTCCTGCACGGGGAACTGGATCTCACCGTTCTCCACCCAGTAGCCGCCGGCGCCGCGTGAATAGTCACCGGTGACCAGATTCAGCCCCTGCCCCATCAGCTCGGTCACCAGCAGGCCGCGCCCCATGCGTCGCAGCAGGGCAGCCTGATCTTCCTCACCGTGGCTGACGAACAGGTTGTGCACGCCACCCGCGTTGGCAGTGCTCGGCATGCCCAGCTTGCGCCCGGAATAGGTCGAAAGCACATAGGAGATCAGGCGGCCGTTTTCCACGAAAGGCTTGGCGTAGGTCGCCAGGCCATCGCCATCGTAGCTGGCGCTGCCAAGCGCACGCGGGATATGTGGGCGTTCGTCGAGGCTCAGCCATTCGGGGAACAGCGTCTGGCCCAGTGCGTCCTCCAGATAGGAGGCCTTGCGATACAGGTTGCCGCCGGAGATGGCGGCGATGAAATGGCTGAACAACCCCGTCGCCAGCTCCGGCGCGAACAACACCGGCACCTCGCAAGTCGGGATCGGTCGCGCGCCCAGGCGCCGCACTGCACGCTCGGCTGCGCGCCGGCCGATGGTCTGTGGATCGATCAGCGCCTCGCCGATACGGTTGACGTCGTAGAAGTAGTCGCGCTGCATCTGGCCTTCGCTTTCGGCGATCATCACGCAGCTCTGGCTGTGCCGTGTGCTGCAATAACCGCCGATGAAGCCATTGCTGTTGCCGTAGGCACGGCAGCCCTGATGGGTGTTGAGACTGGTGCCGTCGGCGTTGCGGATGCGTGCATCGAAGTCGAACGCCGCGCTTTCACAACTCAGCGCCTGCTCGATCGCCTGCTCCGGGGTGATCGACCATGGATGGTAGAGATCGAGATCGGGAAGCTCCCGAGCCATCAGCGTGGCGTCGGCCAGGCCGGCAAACTCGTCCTGCGAAGCGTGCCTGGCGATGGCCAGCGCGGCGGCCACGGTTTCCCGGATGGCCTCGTCGCCGCTGCCGGTGGTGCTGGCCGAGCCCTTGCTCTGGCCGACATAGAGGGTAATGCCGAAACCCTGGTCCCGATTGAACTCGACCGTTTCCACTTCACCCTGGCGCACCGTCGTGGACAGCCCCTGCTCCATGGAGACAGAGACCTCGCTGGCGCTGGCGCCCTGCCGTCGCGCTTCCTCGATGATGCGCTCGACCTTCTCGCGCAAACCGGGCAGCGCATGCGGACCGATGCCGTCTACTTCACTCATAAGCACTCCCAAAACAACACCTGCACTCAAATCAATTGCAGCCCGGCGCGGCCAGCCTGGAGCCTGCTGCCAGGGCTGCTGCTATCATGGCGGCATTTCCTAGTGGACCATCCCCATGTCTGAACACTCCGACGTCGATGATTTCGACGAAAAAAGCAAATCCCAGGTCAAGCGCGAACTGCTCGCCCTGCAGGAACTCGGCGAACGCCTGACCACGCTCAAACCCGACCTCATCGCCCGGCTGCCGCTCAGCGACGCGCTGCACAAGGCCCTGGCCGACGCCCCGAAGCACAAGGCGCATATCGCCCGCAAACGGCACATCCAGTACATCGGCAAGCTGATGCGTGATCAGGATGTCGATGCCATCGTCGCCCTGGTCGATCAACTCGACGCCTCGACCCGCCAGTACAACGAACGCTTCCACGCCCTCGAGCGCTGGCGCGACCGGCTCATCGCCGGCAATGACGAGACGCTGGAAGCCTTCGTCGTCGAATTCCCCGAAACCGACCGCCAGCACCTGCGCGGGCTGATCCGCCACGCCCAGCATGAAGCGGCGCGCAACAAGCCGCCGGCTGCCAGCCGCAAGATCTTCAAATACATCCGCGACCTGGACGAGACCAAGCGCGGCCTGCGATAAACCGGTCCTTTCTCAGGTGCCGGCTGGCCCCGAGCCGGCACCTGATGACCGGCAGCCTCAAGCGCCGGTCCCCCCCACCGTGATTTCGTCGATCTTCAGCGTCGGCTGGCCGACGCCGACCGGCACCGATTGGCCATCCTTGCCGCAGGTGCCGACTCCGCTGTCCAGTGCCAGGTCGTTGCCCACCATGGACACGCGATTCATCACCTCCGGACCGTTGCCGATCAGCGTCGCACCCTTGACCGGCGCAGTGATCCTGCCGTCTTCGACCAGATAGGCCTCACTGGTGGAGAAGACGAACTTGCCGCTGGTGATGTCCACCTGGCCGCCGCCAAGGCTGGCGCAGTAGATGCCCTTCTTCACCGAGCGGATGATCTCCTCGGGGTCGCTTTCGCCGGCCAGCATGTAGGTGTTGGTCATGCGCGGCATGGGCAGATGCGCGTACGACTCGCGGCGACCATTGCCGGTCGGTGCGACGCCCATCAGGCCCGCATTGAGCTTGTCCTGGATATAGCCCTTGAGGATGCCGTTCTCGATCAGTGTGGTGCACTGCGTCGGCGTCCCTTCGTCGTCGACGCTGAGGGAGCCACGGCGGTCGGCCAGGGTGCCGTCATCAACGATGGTGCACAGCTTCGACGCGACCTGCTGGCCGATGCGACCGCTGTAGGCCGAGCTGCCCTTGCGGTTGAAGTCGCCTTCCAGACCGTGGCCGACGGCCTCGTGCAGCAGCACGCCGGACCAGCCCGGCCCCAGCACCACCGGCAGCGAACCCGCCGGCGCCGGCACCGCCTCGAGATTGACCAGCGCCTGGCGCAGCGCTTCGCGGGCATAGCCCATGGCGCGGTCTTCGCTGAGGAAGTACTGATACCCGGTGCGCCCGCCACCGCCCTGCCCGCCGCGCTCCCGGCGGCCGTTCTGCTCGACGATCACACTGACGTTGAAGCGCACCAGCGGGCGGATATCCGCCGCCAGTCCGCCATCCATGGCAGCGACGAGAATATGTTCCCATACGCCCGCCAGGCTCACCGTGACCTGCTTGATGCGTGGGTCCAGCGCACGGGTGGCTACGTCGATGCGCTTGAGCAGGTCCACCTTCTCGGCGCGGCTCAGGCCATCCAGCGGATTGTCCTGATGATACAGCGGCGCGAAGGCCGCCCTGCCGAGCACCTTGACCTGCCCCTGCTGCCCGCTACGGGCGATGGAGCGGGCAGCCTGCGCGGCCTGACGCAGGGCATCGGCAGTGATCGCATTGCTGTAGGCAAAGCCGGTCTTCTCCCCCGACAGCGCCCGTACGCCCACGCCCTGTTCGAGGTGGAACCCGCCTTCCTTGACGATGCCATCCTCGAGCACCCAGGACTCGGATACCTGGTCCTGGAAATACAGGTCCGCGGCATCCACGCCGGGGCCGGCGAGCTCACCCAGCAAACCGGGCAGATCGTCGAGTCCCAGGCCTCCGGGGGTCAGCAGTCGCTCGGTGACGGGTAACAGCAGTTCACTCATATCTACTCCAAAGGTTCCGTGCCCAGGCACGGTACGGAAAATCGGCGGTGACGTTGCACCGGCATGCGTTGGCGGATAGCGGCCTGCTCGATTGCGTCTCGCTCGGCAAGCAGAGCCGCCTCACCGCTCGGCTGCTGGCACAGCAGCCGGCCCCATGGGTCAACGATAGACGAATGCCCATGGGTGATGCGACCACCAGGGTGCTCGCCGCCCTGTGCCGCCGCCAGGACATAGCACTGAGTCTCGATGGCCCGCGCGCGAATCAGCGCGGTCCAGTGCGCCTCGCCGGTCACCGCGGTAAACGCCGAGGGCACGCTGATCAATTCCGCGCCCGCCGCCCGCAAAGCGGTGTACAGCTCGGCAAAGCGCAGGTCGTAACACACGCTCATGCCCAGCCTTCCGAGCGGCGTATCGGCCACCACCACCTGACTGCCCGCCGCATAGTCATCGGACTCGCGATATCGGCCGCGGCTGTCGGCGACATCCGCGTCGAATAGATGCAGCTTGTCGTATCGCGCCACCCGCTGCCCCAGCTCGTCGATGAGCAGCGAGCAGGCGTTGGGCTTGCCCTGCGGGCTATCGTCGGGCGGTAACGGCAGGGTTCCGGCGACTATCCACAACCTGAGGTCGCGGGCGGCCTGTTTCAACCACGGCAGGATCGGGCCCTCGCCCATGGCCTCGGCGCGGCCGAGGCTCGGCAGATCATCGCGGCCCATGGCAGCGAAGTTTTCCGGCAGCACCGCCAGACGCGCACCGGCCTCCGCCGCCTGTTCGAGCAATTGCCGAGCCCGGACCAGGTTGTGCGCGACCTCGGCCCCGGTGGTCATTTGAATCACGGCTAAGGACATAGGCTCCCCGCTGGTGAGATGCGAAGCCCGCTGCGAACCCGGCTCAGTTGGGCTTCTCGAAAGGTTTGTCGAAACTGATCTTCGGCGACTGCCACGGCCCCTTGACGTCGTACTGCACACTGGCGAAGCGCGCGACGCGATCACCCAGCAGCTTGTCAGCCACGAACAGCGCGCCGCCGATCGCTGGCGCACCGACGATCAGCGCCGCCAGCGGCAGGTTGTTGCTGATCGGCAACGTAACCAGCAGCTTGGCGTCGATCTCGTCGCGCGCCATGTCGAGCGTGCCATCCAGCTCCAGATTGCTCGACGGGCCGCTGACGGTGATCGGTTCGCGGGTAGTGAAAACGCCAGCATCGGCCTGCAGGCTGCCGTCCAGCCGGTCGTAGCTGAGGCCCTTGCCGAACAGATCGGAGAAATCCAGCCGTAGCCGGCGGCCGATGGAGTTGAAATTCAGCACGCCGAACACCCGCAGCGCCTGCGCGCTGCCGTCCACCTCGACGAACTGCCCCTTGCGCAGTCGGGGCTGCATGCTGCCGGAATAGCGCGCCATGGCGAACCAGGCTGGCGAGCCCGGCCAGCGCCCGTCGGCATCCAGGCGGAAGCTTTCGCTGGTCACCGAGGGCGCAAAGCCCCAGGCCAGCAGCACGTCGGCCAGGTTGCCGCCTTCCAGCCGACCCTTGTACCAGCTCTGCCCGGCGCCCCAACCTCCGTTTCCGCTGATCCTCAACCCCTTGAGCTGCAACGCGAGATCGCGAAACTCCACACCAGTGCCGACTGGGCGCAGCTTGAGCGCCCAGGCGCCGAGCAGATCGTCACCAAGGGAAACCCGCTCGATGGCCAGGTCCATCGCCGGCAGGCTTTGCGGATCCACGTCGGCCAGGGGATCCGACCGCGCACTGGCGGCTTCGCCAGGCTCTGCCGCCGGCAGGCGCAGGTGGGTCAGGTTGGCTACGATGATGCCGTCATCGGCGTCCGGCAGACGCACCGTGCCGCCGACGAGGGAACTGCGCAGGCCGAGGGACCAGGCAGCAGAACCGCGTTGCAGGTCGATGCCCAGCCTGTCGATACGGGTGCCGAAGCCCTCGAAACGATCGATATCGACCTGCACCTGCCGCAGCAGCGAGCCGGTCGTCTGCTGCGTGTCGCCCTTGCCATGCTGATCAAGCACGGCACGCCAGGCATTCCAGTCCAGCTCCGGCAGGCGCCCCTTGACGTACAGCCCGGGTCGCCCCGGTAGATTCGCCGCACCGCCACCCAGGCGCAGCTCGCCGCGTCCCTGCGCCCAGGCATCAGGGGGCGCGACGAAGACCAGCGCGGCCAACTCGTCATGCCGTACGGAATAGCGTCGCTCCGCACCCTGCAGGGACATGCGCAACGTGCTGTCGCGCCGCACGCCGGCAGCCTTGCCGAACGGCGCCGGGAGGTCGATGCGCAGGCCCTGGAGCGACGAGTCGATCTGCAACTGGCTGCTTTCGGCCGCCAGCTCCAGGCGCAACTGATAGGGCAGTTCGCCGCTGGCCGGCACCGGCTGCTTGACGTCGAGCCATTCCAGCAGCGGTTTGAGTGCCACGCTGCCCCGCGCCTCGATGCGCGAGGCCGGCTTGCCGACCGAACCGGTCGCGACCGCCTTGCCGTTGACGGCGCGCCCGAACAGCCGTGCCTGAATCTCGTCGGCGCTCAGCCCACGCGCGGTGTCGTAGCGAAATCGGCCGCTGAGCCGCTCGAACGCCAGCGCTGGGTCCTTGATCTGTAGCGCCGCATCGCTGCTGGCAAAATCCACGACGACCCGTGGCGTGCCCTTGCCCAATGGAATCTGCAGATCGAGCGCACCATCCAGTTCGCCCTGCCCTTGCCAGCCGGCGAAGGTCTCGCCGGTCCCGATAGGTGCCTCCTGCAGCAGGCGCAGCGCATCTGGCAGGCTGCTGCTGACCTGCCCCTTGATCGCCAATTGCGGCACCCGCCCGCTGCCGACATGAGCCACTTCCGCCGTCACGTCATGCACGCGGCTGTCGAGAATCCGCCCTTCGGCAAGGCGCACACGGACGCCGCTGTCTTCCACCAGGACCTCGCCGCGCCCCTGCTGCAGGGCCGGCCAGCCCGGCTGGAAGGCCAGCTCGGCGTCACGCACCTTGAAGTACAGGCTGATGCTGCGAGCACTGTCGGGGGCACCTTTGTTCAACGCACCCTGATACTGGAAGTAGCCCTGCTCGACGGTGCCCGCGCGAATCGCATCCTTGAGCCAATCGACCAGCGCCGGGCTCAATGCCGGCGAGTTCGTCGGCAGGTACTTCTCGGTGTAACGCGCATCACCCTCGCTGAGGCCGACGCGCAGGTCCATGTAGTCCTCGACATCGGGATCGCGCGCGAGGCGAATCAGGAAATCGCCGGCGATCCTGCCCTCCTCTCCGTCGACGCGCAGATAGGGGGCGGCGAGGGTGAAAGCCTGCTCATCCAGCGTCCAGGTCAGCCGGCCGGCGCCGTGCCGATAGCGCCAGGGTTCAGGATAAAGAGGCGCCAGATGCAGGCTGAAATCATCGCTGTCCAGGCGTAGCTCACCGCTGGCCAGGTCACCCTGGATGCTGCCGCTGCCATTGCCTACTGCGGGAATCCAGTTCTGCGCGCTGAAGCTGATCCGCTCCAGGTTGGCCGCAAAGCGCAGTCGCTGCGGCGAATCCATCTGGGGGTAGAAGTCCGCTCGCAGATTGCGCAGCGTTCCGCTGGGCTGCAGCGCACGCAGCGTTTCCACCGCCGTCTCGGGCAGCGGCGCCAGCGCACGCGCAAGGTTGGCGATCGGCGCGACGTTCAGCCGATCGGCCTGCAGCCGCCAGTGCTGCTCGGCCCGACTCTCCTGCAGCAGCAGGCGCGCGTCGCCCCAGCGCTCGCCATCAAGGTCGAAAGCCAGGCGGTCGAGCAGCAGCCGATAACCCTGCTCGGTCAGGTCGACGTAGGCGTCGACCGCCAGATCCTCCAGCTGGACCGGCGAATGCTCGGTATAGGCGGCACGCAGCCGCGGCGCGTTCAACCGCAGCACGGCACGCTCGAGCTGCTGCGCCTTCCAGCGCAGCCAGAGCTCTCCCCCCAGCTGCGCCGTCTGCAGTTGCCAAGCGCCGGTCAATCGGCCTGGCAACCAGGCGGCCCAGTCGCTCTGCGGCAGGCTCAGATACAGCTGCGCCTCAGCCTGCGCCCAGCGCTGCGGCTGCACGCGCGCGTTCAGGCGCAGGGCCAGCGGCTGGCCATCCGGCAGCACACTGCGCCCGTCCAGTCGCAAACGATTGCCATCGGCGCGTAGCGAAAGGTCCGTGTAGCTAAGGGTCAGCGGTGAATCACCGAAGGGCTCCAGGGTGATCTGGCTGTCGAGCCACGCCAGGCCACGAATATGCTGGAGCGCCTCGAGTATTTTCTGCGGATCGGGCGGCGTCGCATCGTCGCGCTCTGGCAGGCCCTTGACCTGCCATTTGCCATCTTCGCCCTCTATTACAGACACGTGCACGCCGCTGAACTCCAGCGAACTCAGCCGCCATGAGCGTGCCCAGAGGCTGCCGGCCAGATCGGGCACGACGGAGATGCGATCCAGACGCATCGCACTGTCGCCCTCGCCCAGCAGCACGTCATGCGCCAGCAGGCGCGGCGCAAGACCCTCCCAACGCCCTTCCAGGCGCCCCAATGTCACCGGCATATCGAGGGCGGTGCGCACCCTTTCCTGCAGTTCCGTGCGGTATTCGGCAACCAGCGGCACCAGCTGCCGGCCCAGGCTGACATAAAGCGCAGCCAGAATCAGGCCGAACGCGGCCACCCAGAACAACTGGCGCGACAGCGTGACGAGAAAGGCGGCGAGGCGGTTCATGCCGATGCGCTCCGGTTATCCCGGCCCTGGCGGTCTGGTGTACCTCTGTTCAGAGCAGCACCACGTCGTACTGTTCCTGGGAATACATGCTTTCCACCTGGAACTTGATGGAGCGGCCGATGAAAGCCTCGAGATCGGCGACATTGCCCGACTCCTCGTCCAGCAGGCGATCGATCACCTTCTGGTTGGCGAGCACCCGATAACCCTCGGCCTGGTAAGCGCGGGCCTCTCGCAGGATTTCGCGGAAGATCTCGTAGCAGACCGTCTCCGGCGTCTTCAGCTTGCCGCGACCCTGGCAACACATGCACGGCTCGCAGAGCACCTGTTCGAGACTTTCGCGGGTACGCTTGCGGGTCATCTGCACCAGGCCGAGCTCGGTGATGCCGATGATGTTGGTCTTGGCGTGGTCGCGCTCCAGCTGCTTCTCCAGGGTGCGCAGCACCTGCCGGCGATGCTCCTCGTCCTCCATGTCGATGAAGTCGATGATGATGATCCCGCCCAGGTTGCGCAGCCGCAGCTGGCGGGCGATGGCAGTGGCCGACTCGAGGTTGGTCTTGAAGATGGTTTCCTCGAGGGTGCGGTGACCTACGAAGGCGCCGGTGTTGACGTCGATGGTGGTCATCGCTTCGGCGGGGTCGATGATCAGGTAGCCGCCGGACTTGAGCATTACTTTGCGCTCCAGCGCCTTCTGGATCTCGTCCTCGACGCCATAGAGATCGAAGATCGGGCGTTCGCCGGGGTAGTGCTCGAGTCGATCACCCAGTTCGGGCATCAGTTCGCCGACGAACTGGCTGACCTTCTGGAAGTTCTCCCGCGAGTCGATGCGGATCTTCTCGATCCGCGGATTGACTAGGTCGCGCAGGGTGCGCATGGCCAACGACAGGTCCTCGTAGATCACCGTCGGGGCGGCGGCGGTCTTGATCTGGCCCGCGATCTGCTCCCAGAGTCGGCGCAGGTAGCGGATATCCATGAGGATTTCGTCGCGGCCCGCACCCTCGGCGGCGGTGCGCAGAATGAAGCCGCCGGCCTCCTGGATGCCTTCGGCCGCCACGCATTCGGCAACCACCTGCTTGAGCCGTTCGCGCTCGGCTTCGTCCTCGATGCGCAGGGAAATGCCGACATGGCTGGTGCGCGGCATATAGACCAGATAGCGCGACGGGATCGACAGCTGGGTGGTCAGGCGCGCGCCCTTGGTGCCGATCGGGTCCTTGGTGACCTGGACCACCAGGCTCTGCCCCTCGTGTACCAGCGCATTGATCGGCTCGACCGCGTTGCCTTCGCGCGCGGAAATCTCAGAGGCGTGGATGAACGCCGCGCGGTCCAGACCAATATCGACGAAGGCGGCCTGCATGCCGGGCAGCACCCGTACCACCTTGCCTTTGTAGATATTGCCGACGATGCCACGGCGCTGCGTGCGCTCGACATGCACCTCCTGCAGCACACCGTTCTCCACCACCGCCACCCGCGATTCCATGGGGGTGATGTTCATCAGGATTTCTTCGCTCATTGTTGTTCTCGGCGGTGGCTTGATGGGCAGCTCTGGCTGCGGGTCCTGGGCGATTCTAACCGGCCTGCAGGCCGAAGCCGCAAGGCTCTAGCGTGAGGCTTTGGTCCAACGCGCCAGGCCGAACGCATCGAGCAGCTGCGCGGTTTCGCACAATGGCAGGCCCACCACCGCCGAGTAGCTGCCATGCAGCTGACTGACGAATACCGCCCCCCAACCCTGAATGGCGTAGCCTCCCGCCTTGTCCAACGGTTCGCCGCTGGCCCAGTAGCGTTCGGCCTCGTCATCGCTGATGGTGCGGAAGGTCACTTCGCTGATCACGGTGCGCACTTCGCAAGCCTCGCGACTGGCCAGGGCCACTGCTGTCATGACCCGGTGGGTACGCCCGGACAGGGCCGCGAGCATGGCCAGACCATCGGCACGATCGACCGGCTTGCCCAGAATGTGCTGATCGAGCACCACGCTGGTGTCGGCGCCCAGCACGCAGCCCTGGCCATCGCCCAGGTTCGCCAGTCCGGTCAATGCCTTGTCTCTCGCGACGCGCTCGACGTAGGCCTCAGGGGTTTCGGTCGGTGATGGCGTCTCGTCGACGGATACGCTGAGCAGGGAAAACGGAACGCCGATCTGCGCGAGCAGCTCGCGGCGACGGGGTGATGCCGAGGCAAGAAACAAAGCGCCCATGGCGGGTCCTCAACGATAAATAAGCGACAGCGTCGCATATCCGGGTACGTCGAGGAAGGCGCGGAGGCCGGCGTAAAGGCTACGCCGGCCGGGATGACTCAGAATCGGAAGTTGACCACCTGGTCGCCCTTGAGCGACAGCGTGCGCTTCTGGGTCGTGCCACCGGAAGTGATCTGAATATCGTAGATGCCTCCGTCGAGCATCAGCGAGACCGGCGTTGCACCATGGTCCTGATCATTGATACGCACCCGATCGTCGTACTTGTTGCTGCGTACGATCAGCGAATACATCTTGCTGTCGCACTGTTCGAACGGCACGTCGAGGATGGCGCAGGGCATCATCTGCTTGGCGCTGATGGTGGCCTCGACATTCATCAGAGCCTGAACGGTACCGTCCAGGCTCATGCTCGCCTGAGCGAACTCGGTACGGGTGCGGTAGCGATACCAGCTGGGATCCATCCTCAGCTCGGTAACCTGCTCACGAATGTCGTCGGCCAGGACGCGCTGGTAGTTCTCCAGCACCCACTGCGACATCTGACCATCGTTGCGGTGCTCGGCGAGGCACGCGGCCAGGCTCTTGCTGGCCGAGCAACGGAAGGACACCGGCTGTTCGAAGCGGATGGTCTTGTCCAGCTTGCGCGCGATGCTCTGAATCTTCTTGCTGTTGCGCTCACGGATTTCAGCCGCCAGTTGCGACTTGAGGCGTTCGACGTCGCGCGCGGCGAGAGAAAACTTCAGGTGCTGGCTGCCCAGGTCCTTTTCCAGCGCCTCGACACGCCCGGAAATGGCCGCCACAGCCTCTGCATTGCGCTTGTGCTCGTCGAGCAGCTCGTCGAGGCGCTTGCGCTCGGCGCTCTGCCCGAGAAACTCGTCTACCTCCATGCGAATCAGCTTCTTGCTGTTCGCCATTTGCAATTGCGCAGCCGCCAGTTCGCTCTTCTCGGTGCGAAGGGCGTCTTCGAGCTTCTGTTTCTCGAGAAGGATGGCGTCGAGTTCGGCGATCTTGCTGCTCAGCTGCTCGGCACGCGGCGATTCGGCGGAGGCTTCAACAGCGTAGGTACCGCCCGCAGCAGGAGATTCGGGTGCCGCCGGGGTGGATAGCTGTGATGCCTGCGGGGCAGCGTCGGCCTGGGTGTAGCTGCTGTTCATGCCCAGCGCCAGCAACGCTCCGACTGCGCTGATTGCCAGCAGAACGCGCGGAGCGCGAGTGCCTTCGGCCTTGGAAAAAATCGAAATGCCAGCTTCCATACTCGTCGCCCGTGCTGTTGTGCTTGTCGTGGTCTGAAGCGGAACAGGTGATGGCTGAACGCCATCCCGGCGCGGATGATTTCAGAAATGCCATACATCATCAAGGCACGGCCCGTGCCGAGCGACACAAACCCACACAAAACAGCAGACTTTTGACCGGATGCGCAGCGCGCGGAGGATCAATAAACGGCAAAACGCTGGCGCATTCCTTGCAACGCCACGAAGACCCATGGCCAGAGCAGCGCGCTGATGGGCACCGGCACCAGAAACAGCAAGGTCGGCGGACGATTGCCGGTCAGCGTGTTGAGCCAGAGCTGGACCAGCTGCGCGAGGCCAAGCACGACCAGCAGCACCATGCTCTGCTGCCACAGGGGAAACATGCGCAGACGCTGCTGCAGGCTCAGCACCAGAAAGGCGATGAGAATCAGCGGCAACGCGCTCTGGCCGAACAGGGTGCCGGCGAGCACGTCCTGCGCCAGCCCGAAGCAGAAGGCTGCACCCAGGCCGCCGCGATGCGGCAACGTCAGCGACCAGAAGGCAATCACCAGGCCCAGCCACAACGGCCGGGCGATTTCCGCACTGCCGGGCATCGGCGCGACGCTGAGCAACAGTGCGAGCGTCAGACTGAACCAGATGACCCAACCGTTGTTCGGACGCCCACTGATCATTGTCCCGCCTCCTGGGCTGGTGCCGCCGGCGCGGCACCGGCGGCCGGTTGTGCGCCTTCGGCAGCGCTGCCGGACTCGCCAGGCGCCTGGCTCGCCGCGGCCCCTTCGGCGGCAGCTTTCTGATCGGCGTCGGCCTGCGCTTCGGCGGCAGCGGCAGCCCGCTCTTCCGGTGTCCGCGAATCACTGAAGACCAACATCAGGTAGCGGCTACGATTGAGCATTGCCGTCGGCACCGCACGCACGATGGCGAAGGGCTGACCGGAGCCGTGCACCACCTCGGTCACCTGCGCCACCGGGTAACCGCTGGGAAAACGCTGCCCGAGCCCGGAGCTGACCAACAGGTCGCCGGCCTTGATGTCGGCGGTCTCGGCCACGTGGCGCAGCTCGAGGTAGTCCGGATTGCCGGTTCCCACCGCAATGGCGCGCAGGCCGTTGCGGTTGACCTGTACCGGAATGCTGTGGGTGACGTCGGTCAGCAGCAGGACCCGCGCGGCGTACGGCAGCACTTCGACCACCTGCCCCATCAGGCCGCTGGCATCGAGCACCGGCTGCCCCATGAACACGCCGTCCTTCTCGCCCTTGTCGATCAGGATGCGGTGGGTGAAGGGGTTGGGGTCCAGGCCGATCAACTCGGCAACCAGCACCCGGTCGTCGACCAGTGCCGAGGAGTTGAGCAGCTCGCGCAAGCGCACGTTCTGTTCCGTGAGCGTGGCCAGCTTCTGCAGCCGCCGCTGCATCAGCAGCGCCTCGGCCTTGAGCCGCTCGTTCTCTGCCATCAGGCTGTTGCTGGTGGCTATCTGGGCAGTTGCCCCGCGCCAGATACGCACCGGCATATCGGCGACCCAGTAGAACGGCGTCAGCACCAGGCCCATCTGGCTGCGGACGGTCTTCAGCGCGTCGAAGCGGGCATCCACCACCATCAGCACGACACAAAGCACGACGAACGCCAACAGGCGTACGCCGAGCATGGGTCCTTTGGCAAATAGCGGCTTGATCGCGACTACCTCTTGGCTGATGGCTGGGGCTAAACGCGACAAGCCGAAAGCCGGCGCAACCGGAGCTTTCGGCTTGTCATGAGCGACGAGGCGCTAACTCACTCAGTGGACAGCAGGTCCATGGCGTGACGATCCATCATTTCCAGCGCACGACCGCCGCCACGGGCAACGCAGGTCAGCGGCTCTTCGGCAACGATCACCGGCAGACCGGTTTCCTGGGCCAGCAGCTTGTCCAGATCACGCAGCAGCGCGCCGCCACCGGTCAGTACCAGACCGCGCTCGGCGATATCGGAGGCCAGTTCCGGCGGCGACTGCTCCAGGGCACTCTTGACCGCCTGAACGATGGTCGCCAGGGACTCCTGCAGGGCCTCGAGCACCTCGTTGGAGTTCAGCGTGAAGCTGCGCGGCACGCCCTCGGCCAGGTTGCGGCCGCGCACGTCCACTTCACGCAACTCGCCGCCCGGGAAGGCGGTACCGATTTCCTGCTTGATGCGCTCGGCGGTCGATTCGCCGATCAGGCTGCCGTAGTTGCGTCGCACGTAGGTCACGATGGATTCGTCGAAGCGATCGCCACCGACCCGCACGGATTCGGCGTAGACCACGCCGTTGAGGGAGATCAGCGCGATCTCGGTGGTGCCGCCGCCGATGTCCACGACCATCGAGCCACGCGCCTCGTCCACCGGCAGGCCGGCGCCGATGGCTGCGGCCATGGGTTCTTCGATCAGGAACACTTCCCGCGCGCCGGCACCGAGAGCCGACTCGCGGATCGCGCGACGCTCGACCTGGGTCGACTTGCAGGGTACGCAGATCAGCACACGTGGGCTGGGCTGCAGAAAACTGTTCTCGTGAACCTTGTTGATGAAGTACTGCAGCATCTTTTCGCAAACGCTGAAGTCGGCAATCACACCATCCTTCATCGGGCGGATCGCATTGATGTTGCCCGGGGTACGGCCCAGCATGCGCTTGGCCTCGGTGCCTACGGCGACGACGCTTTTCTGGTTGCCGTGGCTACGGATGGCGACCACCGACGGCTCGTCGAGAACGATACCGCGATCGCGCACATAAATAAGGGTATTGGCAGTGCCCAGGTCGATCGACAGATCACTGGAAAACATGCCACGCAGTTTCTTGAACATGGGAAAAGGGCCCTGGGGCAAACGCGTGGGGAAAAAAGTGCCGCAAACTCTAACAATGGTGCGAACTTAGGGCAAGGCGCGAGTCCGCCCGCGTAGCGCCAGACGTGAGCCATTACGCGCTAGGCCGCAACATGGCGCCACAAGGGGCGCGCATTGGCCGCAGTGCCCTGCGCACGCTACCGATAAGCGCCTGGGGCATGTAAGATTGACGGCTTTTCCGGGCCCGAAAGCCCATTGCTGCGGCCAAAACCCGCGCCGCCACGCGCCCCGTCAATCGACGGAAGGTGCAGCCCGATTCGCTTTCCGCTGGAGATACCCGATGGCGCTTGAACGCACCGAGGTGGAAAAGATCGCTCACCTGGCCCGCCTGGGCCTGTCTGAAGCCGACCTGCCCCGCACCACCGAGACCCTCAACAATATCCTCGGCCTGATCGACCGCATGCAGGCGGTCGACACCACCGGCATTGAGCCTCTGGCTCACCCGCTGGAAACCACCCAGCGCCTGCGCGCCGACGTGGTCACCGAACGCAATCAGCGCGACGCCTACCAGGCCATCGCACCGGCCGTGGAAGAAGGCCTGTATCTGGTTCCCCGGGTGATCGAGTGATGAAGGACACCGCCATGCACAACCTGACGCTCGCCGAGATTGCCCGCAACCTCGCGGAGAAGCGCTTTTCTGCCGAAGAGCTGACACGCACCCTGCTGGCGCGCATCGAACAGCTCGACCCGCAACTGAACAGCTTCATCAGCGTCACCGATGAACTCGCCATCGCCCAGGCGAAGGCCGCCGATGCGCGTCGCGCCGCCGGCGAGAACGGTGCGCTGCTCGGTGCGCCAATCGGTCACAAGGACCTGTTCTGCACCCAGGGTATTCGCACCAGCTGCGGCTCGAAGATCCTCGACAGCTTCAAGGCGCCCTACGACGCCACTGTGGTGGAACGCCTCGCCGCCGCCGGCACGGTCACGCTCGGCAAGCTGAACATGGACGAATTCGCCATGGGCTCGGCCAACGAGTCGAGCTACTACGGCCCGGTGAAGAACCCCTGGGACCTGTCCCGCGTACCGGGCGGTTCCTCCGGCGGTTCCGCAGCGGCCATTGCGGCACGTCTGCTGCCAGCTGCCACCGGAACCGACACTGGCGGTTCGATCCGCCAGCCGGCCGCGCTGACCAACCTCACCGGTCTCAAGCCCACCTACGGCCGCGTCTCGCGCTGGGGCATGGTGGCCTACGCCTCGAGCCTCGACCAGGGCGGCCCGATGGCGCGCACCGCTGAAGACTGCGCGCTGCTGCTCTCGGCCATGGCCGGCTTCGACCCGAAGGACTCGACCAGCGTCGAGCAGCCGCTGGATGACTACCTCGCCGCCCTTAGCCAGCCGCTCGCCGGCCTGCGCATCGGTCTGCCGAAGGAGTACTTCGGTGCCGGCCTCGACCCGAAGATCGCCGATGCCGTCATGGCGTCCGTCGAGGAGCTGAAGAAGCTCGGCGCCACGGTCAAGGACATCAGCCTGCCGAACATGCAGCATGCGATTCCTTCCTATTATGTGATCGCGCCGGCCGAGGCCTCTTCCAACCTCTCGCGCTTCGATGGCGTGCGCTTCGGCTATCGTTGCGAGAATCCGGTCGATCTGACCGACCTCTACAAGCGCTCGCGCGCCGAAGGCTTCGGCGACGAGGTCAAGCGGCGCATCATGGTCGGCACCTATGCGCTGTCGGCCGGCTACTACGATGCGTACTACCTCAAGGCCCAGAAGATCCGCCGCCTGATCAAGCAGGACTTCGTCGCGGCCTTCGAGCAGGTCGACCTGATCCTCGGCCCGACCACGCCGAACCTGGCCTGGAAGCTGGGCGAGAAGAACGCTGATCCGGTTTCTGCCTATCTGGAAGACATCTACACCATCACCGCCAATCTCGCGGGCATACCGGGCCTGTCGATGCCGGCCGGCTTCATCGACGGCCTGCCGGTGGGCGTGCAACTGCTCGCCCCGTACTTCCAGGAGGCGCGCCTGCTCAACGTGGCGCACCAGTATCAGCAGGTCAGCGACTGGCACCTGCGCGCCCCGGCCGGATTCTGAGGAGATCGAACAGATGCAATGGGAAACCGTGATCGGGCTGGAAATCCACGCACAGCTCAGCACCCAGTCGAAGATCTTTTCCGGCAGCGCCACCACCTTCGGCGCCGAGCCCAACACCCAGGCCAGCCTGGTCGACCTCGGCATGCCCGGCACCCTGCCGGTGCTCAACGCCGAAGCCGTGCGCATGGCCTGCAAGTTCGGTCTGGCCATCGATGCCGAGATCGCCGAGAAGAACGTCTTCGCCCGCAAGAACTACTTCTACCCCGACCTGCCCAAGGGCTACCAGACCAGCCAGATGGATCATCCCATCGTTGGCAAGGGCCACCTGGACATTACCCTGGAAGACGGCAGCACACGCCGCATCGGCATCACCCGTGCCCACCTGGAAGAGGATGCAGGCAAGAGCCTGCATGAAGACTTCCATGGCATGAGCGGCATCGACCTGAACCGTGCCGGCACACCGCTCCTGGAGATCGTCTCGGAGCCGGACATCCGCAGCGCCAAGGAGGCCGTCGCCTACGTCAAGGCGATCCATGCGCTGGTGCGCTACCTGGGCATCTGCGACGGCAACATGGCCGAAGGTTCGCTGCGCTGCGACTGCAACGTTTCCGTGCGACCAAAGGGCCAGGCGGAGTTCGGCACCCGCGCCGAGATCAAGAACGTCAACTCCTTTCGCTTCATCGAAAAGGCGATCAACCACGAGGTGCAGCGTCAGATCGAGCTGATCGAGGACGGCGGCAAGGTGGTGCAGGAGACCCGCCTGTACGACCCGAACAAGGACGAGACGCGCTCCATGCGCAGCAAGGAAGAAGCCAACGACTACCGCTACTTCCCCTGCCCAGACCTGCTCCCGGTGGTGATCGAGCAGAGCTTCCTCGATGAAGTGCGCGCCAGCCTGCCCGAGCTGCCTGGCCAGAAGCGCGAGCGCTTCGAGCGCGAGTTCGGTCTGTCCACCTATGATGCCAGCGTGCTCTCGGCCAGCCGCGAGATGGCCGACTACTTCGAACAGGTCAACGCCACCTGCGGCGATGCCAAGCTCGCCGCCAACTGGGTGATGGGCGAGCTGTCCAGCCTGCTCAACAAGGAAGGCCTGGACATCGAGCAGTCGCCGGTAACAGCCGAACAGCTGGGCGGCATGATCCTGCGCATCAAGGACGACACCATCAGCGGCAAGATCGCCAAGATGGTCTTCGAAGCCATGGCCGCCGGCGAAGGCTCGGCAGACGAGATCATCGAGAAGAAGGGCCTCAAGCAGGTCACCGACTCCGGCGCCATCGAAGCCATGCTGGACGAAGTGCTGGCGGCCAACGCCGAGCAGGTCGAACAGTACCGCGCCAGCGACGAAGCCAAGCGCGGCAAGATGTTCGGCTTCTTCGTCGGCCAGGCGATGAAGGCTTCCAAGGGCAAGGCCAACCCCGGCCAGGTGAACCAACTGCTGAAGAAGAAACTCGAAGGCTAAGCTGAGCGAAGCGACGCCACGGTTGCAGCCCCTGCAGCCGTGGCGTCGCCGCATCGAGCCCTCGGCGCTGCCCGAACTTCGCCATGCCTGCCGCGGGCTTTCGCCGCTCGAGCGATCGACCCAACGGAAGGATTCCCCATGCGACTGACTCGCTTCACCGCCCTGCTGGTTCTGGCCCTGCTGGCCAGCGGCTGCGCCGAGCGTCAACCGACGCAGCCACCGCAGGCATCACCCCCGACACAGGAACGCTTCACCCAGAGCGGCAAGGCCTCCTATTACGCGCGCATGCATCATGGGCAGCGCACGGCCAATGGCGAGACCCATGATCAGAATGCACTGGTCGCCGCCCATCGCAGCCTGCCGTTCGGCACGCGCGTGCGAGTGACCAACCAGCAGAACGGCAAGCAGGTAGTCGTGCGCATCAACGACCGCGGACCGTTCCGTCGTGGCCGCATCATCGATGTCTCCCGCGCCGCGGCTGCGCAACTGGACATGCTGGACCGCGGCGTGGTCCGCGTACGTATCGAAACCCTTCCATGAATGAGCCGATTTCGCCCCTGAACCCGATGACGACCACAGAATCCATTTTTGCCCCCACCGGAGCGCATGCATGTCGCTGATCACCTTCGCCTACCTCATCGGCGGCCTGGTGCTGCTCGTTGTCGGCGCCGAAGCGCTGGTCCGCGGCGCCGCCCGACTGGCCAGCCGCTTTGGCATTCCACCGCTGATCATCGGGCTGACCGTGGTCGCCTTCGGCACCAGCGCACCGGAAACGGCGGTCAGTGTGCAGGCCTCCCTGGGCGGCAGCGGCGACATCGCCGTGGGCAACGTGATCGGCAGCAATATCGCCAATATCCTGTTGATCCTCGGCCTCTCGGCGCTCATCGCTCCGCTGGTGGTGTCCCGCCAACTCATCCGGCTTGACGTGCCAGTGATGATCGGCGCCGGCCTGCTCTGCTACGCGCTGGCCTGGAACGGCAGCATCAGCCGCCTGGATGGTGCCCTGCTGCTGATCAGCCTGATCGGCTACACACTGTTTCTGGTGGCCGCCAGCAAGCGCGAGAAGGCGCCGGCCGGAGACGACGAGTTCGCCACGGAGTTCGGCCCGGACGAGAGCGACAAGCCCTTCGCCTGGGTGTTCCAGCTGTTGCTGATCCTGCTCGGCCTCGGCCTGCTGGTCGGCGGCTCGAATCTGCTGATCGAAGGCGCGGTCGGCCTGGCGCGGGCGCTGGGCCTTTCGGAGCTGGTCATCGGCCTTACGGTGGTAGCGGTCGGCACTTCGATGCCGGAGCTGGCAACCTCGGTGCTCGCGGTGATCAAGGGTGAGCGCGACATCGCGGTGGGCAATGTGGTGGGCAGCTGCATCTTCAACCTGCTGCTGGTGCTCGGGGCAGGTGCGGCGGTCGCGCCAGGCGGCCTGTCGATTTCGCCCAACGCACAGTCGTTCGACTTTCCGGTGATGCTGGCGGTATTCGTCGCCTGCCTGCCGATCTTCTTCTCCGGTTACTGCATCCGTCGCTGGGAGGGGCTGCTGTTCTTTGCCTATTACGTCGCCTACACGCTCTATCTGGTCATGTTCGCCACCGGGCTCGGCGCCATCGACCTGTTACGTGATGCAATGCTCTGGTTCGCCTTCCCCTTGACGGCCGTCACGCTTTTGGTGATCTTCCTGCGCGCTTGGCGCCACCAGCGCTGAACCCCGATCCTTTTCCTTAGTGGAGCCCTCTATCGTGACCCTGATGACCTTCGTCTATCTCATTGCCGGCCTGGTGCTGCTCGTTGCCGGCGCGGAGGTACTGGTACGCGGCGCAGCCAGGCTCGCCGCGCAGTTCGGCATTTCGCCGCTGGTCATCGGTCTGACCGTGGTCGCCTTCGGCACCAGCGCACCGGAAACGGCGGTCAGCGTGCAGGCTTCGCTCAATGGCAGTGGCGATATCGCCATTGGCAACGTGGTCGGCAGCAACATCGCCAACGTGCTGCTGATCCTCGGCATGACGGCGCTGGTTGCGCCGCTGGTGGTGTCGCGCCAGTTGATCCGCCTCGACGTGCCGATCATGATCGGCGCCAGCCTAGTCACCTTCGGCCTGGCCTGGGATGGCCAGCTCAGCCGCATCGACGGCGCCATCCTGTTCAGCGCCGTGGTGATCTACACCCTGTTCCTGGTGATCAGCAGCCGTCGCGAGAGCGCGGCCGCTGCCGATGACGAGTTCGCCAAGGAGTTCGGTCTCGACGAACCGGCCAAACCCCATGCCGGCCTGATCAATGCCGGCCTGGTGCTCGCTGGGCTGGTACTGCTGGTCGTCGGGTCCAACTTCCTGGTCGAGGGTGCCGTCGCGCTGGCACGCGCGCTCGGCCTGTCGGAACTGGTCATCGGCCTCACCGTGATCGCGGTCGGCACTTCGCTGCCGGAACTGGCCACATCGATCATGGCGGCCTTCCGCGGCGAGCGTGATATCGCGGTGGGCAACATCGTCGGCAGCAACATCTTCAACCTGCTCTGCGTGCTAGGCCTGGCCTCGCTGGTTTCGCCGCAGGCGATCGGCGTGTCGTCCAACGCACTGGCGTTCGACTTCCCGGTAATGATCGCGGTCGCCGTGGCCTGCCTGCCGATCTTCTTCGCCGGCTACTGCATCAAGCGCTGGGAAGGCGCGCTGTTCCTCGCCTACTACGTGGCGTACACGCTGTACCTGGTACTGACCAGCACCGGTCGACCGTTCGCCGAGACCTTCGGCGATGCGATGATCGGCTATGCCCTGCCGCTGACCGCCATCACCCTGCTGGTCATCGCCGCCCGCGCCTGGAAGGTCCAGCGCTAACGCAGAGGACGCCTGGGCGGGCCGGAGCGGCCCGCCCGTTCAGCCTTCGCGCACCTGCGGCCGAGGCAGTTCGAGCACCTGCGCCGTTTCCTCTTCCTCCCCCATACGGCTGAGGGTGCCTTCGACCACGGCGCCATTTTCCATGCTCAGCTGGCGATAGCGGATATTGCCGCGAACCCGCGCATTGGAATGCAGCTCCAGCAGATGCTCGACAACAAGATCGCCAACGATGGTGCCGTCGATCAGCGCATCGTAGCTGCTGACATTGCCCTCGATCCGGCCCTCGGCGCTGAGGGCGAGCAGGCTGTGGGTGCCGGCCTTGTGGCGAACATTGCCTCGCACCTCGCCACTTACCTTCAGCCCTTCTTCGAACGTCACGTCGCCGACGAGCGACAGGTTGCCGGAGATCAGGCTGGAAAACTGGTCAATGGTGACGCGCGCCACCGGCTTCTTCTTGTTGAACATCACTCACTCCAGAAAGTTAACGAGCCTTCTTCTGTTGCCGGAAGAAGGCCAGGTCGGTCTGCAAGCGCTCGACCTGCGCGGAAAGGGTGGCGATACGCCGTAACAGCTGCTCCTCGGTGGCCTGGGCTTCCTGCCGCTGCAGCCGGGCATGCTCCAGTTCGGTGCTGAGCGTCAGGTTTTGCTGGTGCAGCACTTCGATCTGCCGCGCCTGGGCCGCCTGCTCGTCGAGCCGCAAGTACAACAGTGCGCCAATAACGCAAAGCAAGGCGAGGATGATCAGGCGCCCCGCGCGAGCGCCGCGTGCTGCCTGCAGCCGATGTTCGGCACGTACCAGCTCGCGCGTGGACGGCCGCCTAGTCTTCAGCCAGGCCATCGCTGGCGCGCTCCAGATCGCCCAGTGCCAGAAAACGCTGTGGATCGACGAAGCGCCCCTTGTGCAGCACTTCGAAGTGCAGATGCGGGCCGGTCGAACGCCCCGTCGACCCCACCGCCCCGATGCGCTGCGCCGGCGTGACCACGTCGCCCTTGCGTACATCCAGCCGCGACAGATGAGCGTATCGCGTGACCAGGCGGTTGCCATGATCGATCTCCACCAGCTTGCCGTATGCGCCACGGTAGCCGGCGAAGCGCACCCGACCGCCGGCGGCCGCAACCACATCGGAGCCGCTCTTCAGCGCGAAGTCCACGCCAGAATGAAAGGCCAGGGTCTTGCGGAAGGGATCGATGCGATTGCCAAAGGCAGAGCCCAGGCGCGCCTCGCCCACCGGCCGCCGGGATGGGATCGCCATCAGTGCCGCATTGCGCTCGGCCACCCGCTGCATCAGGCCATCGAGCAGCACGCGCATGCAGCGCGCCGAGGTCTCGCTGCGCCGCAGATCGGCCAGGGTCAGCGTCTCGCCATCCTGCGACAGCTCGCCGGCGCAGCCGCGGGGCGGCAACAGCACACCGCCCTGCCCTGCGCCGACGGGACGTTCCGGCGCCAGCACCGGCAGCAATGTCGGATCCAGCGCTGACAGCTGACCGTGCAGCTCACGCTGCTGGTCCAGCATCTGCTGCAAGGCGAGCAGATCGGACTCGAGGGATTTCAACCGGCCGACCACCTCGCCGACACGCGCAATGGCGAAGCGGCCCTCATCGGCGAGAGCAGGCTCGTCCAGCTGGACGCTCTTCTGCGGGCGCAGGTCGCTGCCAACCCAGACGCCGCCGGCGAAGCTGCCCAGACTCAGGCCCAGCACCAGAACAAGGCCCGGCACTGCCAGCCGCCGCAGATTCACCACGCGGATATCGTCACGCGTCAGCGACCGGTTCGAAGGTGTGAAAAATGCCATGAAAGATTTCCTGGAACACAAACCGGCTGCCTTGCTGGCATGCCGTCGAACGTTCCGGGCAATTTGACGGAAACGCGGTTTTTTTTCTGAGGTCTGATGACCGATTACGACCATGGCGCAGCGATTCTTAAGCCATAAAGCCGATATCGATCACATTGACGATGAACGGTAGCCGTCGCACCGTACTGATGGACGACTCAGGTCCAGCCCAGCCATCCCAGCACGAACAACCCGGCATTGATGCTAAGGGCCGCCATCAGTGTGGTGATGACGATGATGGTGGCGGCAAGCTGGTGATTGGAGTTGACGGCACGCGCCATGACGAAGCTCGCCGCGGCCGTAGGGCTGGCGAAATAGAGAAACAGGATGCCCAGTTCGGCATTGCGGAACCCGCAGGCCCAGGCACCGAGCGTTGCCAGCGCCGGCAGCCACACCATTTTCATCAGGCTCGAGCTCAGCGCGCTGCCGCTGCTGGTACGCAGCGCGTCGAGCGACAGCGTGGCACCAATGCAGATCAGCGCCAGCGGCAGCGTCATCTGGGCGAAGTACTGCCCGGACGTCATCAGCCAGCCCGGCAAGGCGATCTGCCAAAGGGCGAACGGCACCGCGGCGACAACACCGATGATCAAGGGATTGCGCAGGATGCTGAGCAGGATGTCCTTCGCCCCGACCTGGCCGTTCGGACTGTAGATGGCCAGGACCATCGCCGAAAGGCTGTTGTAGACCAGGATCACCACACCGGCCAGCACTCCGCCGACCGAGAGCCCGTAGTCGCCGTAGAGGCTGCTGGCCAAAGCTAGCCCGACGATGCCGTTGTTGCCGCGAAAGGCGCCCTGAACGTACACACCCCGGTCGGACACGGGGCAGCGCCACAGCGCCCAGAGCCAGGCGACGAAGAAGGTGGCTATCGTGGCGACGACGAAGTACAGCAATAGCGCAGGCTGCAGCGCCGCATTCAGGTCGGCCTTGATGATGGAGATGAACAGCAGGGTCGGCATGGTGCCCTTGAACACCAGCGCCGACGCGGTATAGACGAATGCTGAGTCGATCCAGCCGAGGCGCTTGAGCGCGACGCCGAGAAACAGCATGGCAAACACCGGAGCGGTAACGCTCAGGGTCTGCAGGATGAGGGGAAGCATGGATGACGCCTGCGACTACGGAAGCGCAAGCATAAAGCATGAGCGCCGCCCGGGCCCAACCGCCGCAGAGTGGACGGTCAGCCCCTGACGCTCGCCAGGCGGACGTGCCTGGCGCTGGTGCGTTGGCTCAGCGACGAACCGGTCGCTTCTGCAGCTTGCGTTGCAAGGTCCGCCGATGCATCCCCAGCGCACGCGCAGTGGCGGAGATGTTGCCGTCGTGCTCGCTCAGCACGCGCTGGATATGCTCCCACTGCAGGCGATCGACCGACATCGGGTTTTCCGGCACCAGACTGTCGAGGTCGGCATGCTGCGACAGCAGCGCGGCCAGCACATCATCCGCATCGGCGGGCTTGCACAGGTAGTTGCAGGCACCGCGCTTGATGGCTTCCACCGCCGTGGCGATGCTGGAGTAGCCGGTCAGGATCAGCACCCGCATCTCCGGGTCGAGCTCGAGCAGCTTGGGCAACAGCACCAGGCCCGAATCACCCTCCATCTTCAGGTCGAGGACCGCGTAATCGGGAACGTCCTGCTTGGCCAGCGCCAGGCCCTCTTCGGCCGAACCGGCGATACTGACCTGCAGTCCGCGACGGCTCATGGCGCGCGCCATTACCCGGGTGAACGTGGGGTCGTCATCCACCAGGAGCAGATGAGGCTGTTCCTCACCCTCTTGCTGCAACTCGTCGGTCATCTGTGCATTTCCTCGCATTGGTCACGATCAGGTTCACGCGCGTACCGAGCCGTGCGGCAGGCGCAGCTCGGTCAGTGTGCCACCTTCTTCGTGATTGTAGAGCTTCACCGTGCCGCCAGCGCGGGTGACGCTGGCCTGACTGAGAAACAGACCAAGGCCGAAACCCTTGCCCTTGGTCGTGATGAAGGGGCGGCCAATCTGCTCGGCAATGGCCAGCGGCACGCCGGCGCCATGGTCGCGAATGGTCAGCCGGATCCACTGCGCATCCCAGTCCAGACGAATCTCGAGATCTTCCGGACTGGCATCGGTGGCGTTGTTCAACAGGTTGAGCAACGACTGGCTGAGGTCCGCCGGTGGCATCAGCTTGGGCGCGCTGCCAAGGCCCACGCAGTGGAAGCGGTAGGTGGCCTCGGGACGCATGAGGTGCCAGCGCTGCAGCACCGATTCGACCCACTCGCGCGCCGTCTGCTCGACCACGGCCTGCCGCCGGTCCGCCTCGGCGGCGCGAACCAGCTGGCGCAGGCTTTCCTTGCAGAGCTGGACCTGCGACTGCAGCAGGCCGAGATCCTCGTTCAATTGCGGGTCGCTGTATTCCTGGCGCAACTCCTTGAGCAGCACGCTCATGGTCGCCAGCGGCGTGCCCAGCTCATGGGCGGCACCGGCGGCCTGGGTCGCCACGGCCAGCAGCTGCTGGTCACGCATGCTCTCCTCACGTCGCTGGGCCTGCTGCTGCTCCTGACGACGCAGTTGCTCGGCCATGCGCGCGACGAAGAAGGTGATCAGCGCCGCCGCCAGGGCGAAGCTCAGCCACATGCCGTAGACCTGCAGCGTGGCGCGCTCGAACGGCGGCAGGGTGAGCGGGTCGTACCACACCAGCATCAGCGTGTAGCCCAGCAGCGCCAGCCCGGAAAGCACGATGGAATACAGCCAGGGCAGTGTCGCCGCGGCGATGGTCAGCGGAACCAGGTAATAGGAGACGAAGGGGTTGGTCGAACCACCGGAGTAGTAAAGCAGGGCGCTGTGGATCAGCAGGTCGCAGCCCAGATGCACCGCATATTCGAGCTCGGTGACCGGCCAGGGCCCGCGCAAGCGCAGCGCCGTTCCCAGGCAAAGCACAGCGGACACCGCCAGGGTGATTCCCAGCGCCAGCCAGGGCAGCGTCAGCAGCTGGGTTGCGTAGGCCACACCCACGGCACCGGACTGTGCGGCCAGCACCACGATGCGAATTAGGGTCAGAAGCCGAAGGTTCTGCCGGCTGGCGGACAGCAGCGGGACGGATGCGTACATGGAGTCTCCAACAATTCGGCGGAGTATAACCAAGCCGTTCGCAAGCCAGCCCAAAATGCGGCAACTCGACGCACGGACTGCTGCACACATTCGCTGGCGGAGTTAGAGTCTTGAGCTACCGCACCGCACCGGTGCCCATGCCAAGGACCCGTTATGCACCCATCCCTCCTCCGCCGCGCAGCCTTCGTCGCCGTGCTCGCGAGCGCTACCAGCCTGCCCGCCATGGCCGAAGAGGCCCGCTACAACCAGGTCGCCCTGCGCGCCGAAGTCAGCAGCGAAGTGGCCCATGACCGTATGCACGTCACGCTCTACAGCGAAGCACAGCACAGCGACCCCGCCGAGCTCGCGGCGCAGACGACTCGCGCGTTGAACCAGGCGCTGCAGACCGCTCGCCAGAACAAGGACGTGATCGTCAGCCAGGGCAGCCGCAACAGCTATCCGGTCTACGACGACAAGGGTCAGCAGATCACCGGCTGGCGAGAGCGTGCCGAGCTGCGCCTGGAAAGCGGCGATTTCGCCAGTCTGTCGAAACTGACTGCCGAACTGATGAAGAGCCTGAAGATGGGCGGCATGTATTTCAGCGTCTCCGACCCGATCCGCAAGCAGAACGAGGATGCTCTGCTCAAGGATGCCGTAGCCGCGTTCCAGGCCCGCGCCCAGCTGGCGACCGAAGCCCTCGGCGGCAGCGGCTACAAGCTGGTGAGCCTCAACCTCAACGGCGGCGGCTTTCAGCCGGTCATGCGTAGCAGCGCGATGAAGATGGACCGTCTGGAAGCGGCGCCGATTCCGGAAATCGAGGCCGGCAGCCGGCAGGTATCGGTCAATGCCGATGGCGTGATCGAGGTACAGATGCCCTGAAGATCCAACGTGCAAAGACCCGCCCCGCCAAAAGGCGGGGCGGGTCGATCGTTCGACTGACGCGGCCGCTGCCGCGCTGGAGAGGCTTGCTCAGAACGTGAGGTTGGCGCTGACTCCGAAGGCCAGCGGCGAGCCCGGCATGATGTTGTTGTCGCTATGCGCCGAGGCGTAGTACTCCTCGTCGAACAGGTTCTCCACGTTCAGCTGCAGGCGCAGGTCCGGGTTGACGGTGTAGTACACCGCCGCATCCACGCGGGTGAAGCTCGGCAGAGTCACCGCATTGGAGCTGGTCGCGTAAGCGTAGCTCTGATAGACGGCGCCGAGGCCTACGCCCCACTGCTCGTTGAAGTCATAACGGTTCCACAGGGACAGCGAGTTACGCGGCACCTGGCCGAGCTTGTTGCCCTTCTGGTTGCCGCCAAGGATCTCGCTTTCCTGGTAGGCGTAGCCACCGGTGATCTGCCAGGCATCGGTCAGATTGCCGGAGATCCCCAGCTCGACGCCCTTGACGCGCTGATCGGCGAGGATCGACACGCCCGGCAGCGTCGGATGCGAAACGACCGCATCGGTTCGATCCAGACGATAGAGCGCGGCAGTGGCTGCCATGCGCTCGGTGACGTCCCACTTGACGCCGATTTCCTTGTTGATGAACTTCTCCGGATCCAGCGCCCGGTTGCTCAGCGACAGGGAAGACAGCTGCTCACCGGCACGCGGGACATGTGCGATGGTGTAGCTGGTATAGAAGGACAGGTTGTCGAGCGGCTTGTAGATCAGGCCGGCGCGCGGCGAGAACAGGTCATCGGAGCTCGACAGCTCGGAATTGTTGTTCTTGTTGTCCAGGTCGATCTTGAAATTGTCGTAGCGCACGCCAACGATCGCCTCCCACTGGGGGCTCAGCTCGATCTGGTCCTGCACATAGAGCGCGGCGGTTTTCGCGACACTGCGGTTGTTGGCGTCTGTGGTTCCGTTGTTGGCGAAGGAAATCGGCAGGCGGTAGATGGTGTCGTCGAGACCGACCGAACGATTGCTGCTGGCAAAGACACCCGACTGGCGATAGTTGTCGGTGACCTGGCGGCTGAACTCCATGCCGGTCAGGAAGGTATGGCCGATGCCGAAGGTATCGACGTTGAACACGTAGTCGGTCTGGTTGATCAGGTTCTTGCGATCGGTCGCCGAAGTGTAGGCGGCAATGCCGATTCGGTTGGTAGCGCTATCGTAAGCCCCAGGGAACACGTTGCCGTAGAACTTCTCGTATTCGGCATAGCGGGTCTGGTTGGTCAGGGTCGAACCATTGGCGAATTCATGGCGGATGCGGGCGGTCAGTGCGTCGACCTCTGCCGTCGAGTCGCTCAGCGCAGGGTTGCCGATGAACGTCGTCTCATTGAGCCTGAGCGGCTTGCCGTTGAACGAGGGCACGCCGCGATCGACGATGCGATCGTCTTCGAAGTGCTCATAGCCCACTTCGATGCTGGTGGCATCGCTCAGCCGGAAGGTGGCGGTCGGATTGATCGCCCAGCGCTCCAGCTCGCCGTAGTCACGGAAGCTGTTGGAGTCTTCGTACATCGCCGTCAGGCGCACCGCGACGTTCTCGTTCACGCCCTGGTTCAGGTCGGTGGTGATGCGACGCTTGTCCCACGAACCGTAGCTCAGGCCGATCTCGTTGCGATCCAGCCAGTTGGCCTGCTTGGTCACGCGGTTGATCAGGCCACCGGTGCCGCCACGACCGAAGATCATCCCGCTCGGCCCCTTGAGGATCTCGATGCGCTCGCTGTTGTAGAGATCGCGGTAGTACTGGGTGTCATCCCGCATGCCATCGACGAAGAAATCCGCGGTGGAAGTGTTGCCACGCAGGATCGGCGCATCGCGATGGCCTTCGCCCTGGGCCATCTGCACGCCCGGCACGTAGCGCACCACGTCGGCCATGCTCTGCATGTTCTGATCCTTGATCTGCTGGTCGGTCACCACGCTGATCGACTGCGGGATGTTGCGCAGCGGGGTGTCGGTCTTGGTGGCGACCTTGGTCCGCTCGATCTTGTAGGAGTCGCGCTGCTCGACGACTTCCATGGAGTCCAGCGTGACGCTGCCGTCCGCCGCATGAACCAGTTGTGCCGAGGCAAGCAAGGGCAGGCCATACACGGCCATGCGGATCACGTTGGCCATCCGGGTTTTCTTGAAGCGTGGCTGCCGAGACATCTAGGTTCCCCTGTGAAATTCATATCTAAATGCGAATTGTTTGTATTAATTACTAGATGATAAATACGTGCGCGCGGCAAGTCCAGCGTTTCGGCATGCGGCAGGCTGGCGCAGTCGAGACGGCGATGGGACCGGGCGCAGTCGAGACGGCGATGGGACCGGGCGCAGGAGGCGCCACAGGAGCGCCCGGGCGGCGCAGAGAGGGGAGACGGCAGCGGCGCCTGCGGGCGCGGCGCAGAAAAGAAAACGCCCCGCGGTGCGGGGCGTTTTCGGTCAGGGCGGACAGATCAGATGTAGTAGGCCTTCAGCGGCGGAAAGCCGTTGAATTCGACGGCGCTGTAGCTGGTGGTGTAGGCACCGGTGGACAGCCAGTACAGGCGATCACCGATGGCCAGATTCAGCGGCAGGCCGTACTTGTAGTTCTCGTACATGATGTCCGCGCTGTCGCAGGTCGGACCGGCGATCACCACTTCCTCCACCTCACCCTTCTTCTCGGTGTAGATCGGGAACTTGATGGACTCGTCCATGGTTTCGATCAGACCGCTGAACTTGCCCACATCGACGTACACCCAGCGCTCCACGGCGGTGCGCGACTTGCGTGCCACCAGCACCACTTCGCTCACCAGGATGCCGGCATTGGCGATCAGCGAGCGGCCCGGCTCCAGGATGATTTCCGGCAGGTCGTCGCCGAAGTCTTCCTTGAGGAAGCGGATGATCTCCTCGGCGTAGGTTTCCAGGCTGTTGGTGCGGGTGATGTAGTTGGCCGGGAAGCCGCCACCCATGTTGATCATCTTCAGCTCGATGCCGTCTTCTTCCTTCAGGCGCTCGAAGATCACCTTGACCTTGGCGATGGCGGCGTCCCAGACGGAGATGTCGCGCTGCTGCGAGCCGACGTGGAAGGAAATGCCGTACGGTTCCAGGCCCAGCTGGCGGGCAAGAATCAGCAGATCCATGGCCATGTCGGTCTGGCAGCCGAACTTGCGCGACAGCGGCCAGTCGGCCGTGGTCGAGCCTTCGGTAAGGATGCGCACATAGACCTTCGCGCCCGGCGCGGCCTTGGCGATGTTGCGCAGGTCGGCTTCGGAGTCGGTGGCGAACATGCGCACGCCCTTCTCGAAGAAGTAGCGGATATCCCGGGACTTCTTGATGGTGTTGCCGTAGCTGATGCGCTCCGGACCGACGCCGCGGGACATGACCTTGTCCAGCTCGTAGATCGAGGCGATATCGAAGCTCGAGCCCTTGTCACGCAGCAGGTCGATGATTTCCACCGCGGGGTTGGCCTTGACGGCGTAGTACACCTTGGCGAATTCGAAACCGGCGCGCAGGTCGTCGTAGGCCTTGCTGATGGTTTCGGTGTCGATCACTACGAACGGGGTTTCGTGCTGGTCGGCGAAGGCCTTCATCTTCTGGAAGGTGGCGCGCGGGAAATAGTCTTCGATCTTGACCGTCATGCGTGGGACTCCAAAAACGGGAAACAAAAGTCGGATGAGGGGTGAAGGGCGTCAGCCCTGACAAGAACGCCTGATCAGTTTCCCCACTTTGGTTCGCCTACTTCCCAAGGCATGTCGCCGAGTATCACGTGGATCTCTCGTCGTCAGTACTTGAGCCGGATGGATCGTTGCCAGCATGGACGTTCGGGCGCGAACTTTAGGACCAAGGGAGGCATAGATCAATCAAAAAAACGTCCCGATTGCGCATCCGTTTCGAGTTGTTGTCGATTCAAAACAAAGCGTCATGGAAACTGCACAAAACGGCCGATTTCCGCTGCCGTGCGGGCCGCAGGGAAATCCATTTGCCGCTATAATCGCCGCCTTTTTTGACAGACCGACTACTCGTCGACGGGTTCCTTAATTCCGATGACCACTCAGGCCGCCGAAGTCGCGAAGCGCCGTACCTTCGCCATCATCTCGCACCCCGATGCGGGCAAGACCACCATCACCGAAAAGCTGCTGCTGATGGGCAAGGCGATTGCCGTCGCCGGCACGGTGAAATCGCGCAAGTCGGACCGCCACGCCACCTCCGACTGGATGGAGATGGAAAAGCAGCGCGGCATCTCCATCACCACCTCGGTGATGCAGTTCCCCTACCGCGAGCACATGATCAACCTGCTCGACACCCCCGGCCACGAGGACTTCTCCGAAGACACCTACCGCACCCTGACCGCGGTGGACTCGGCACTGATGGTGCTCGATGGTGGTAAAGGCGTCGAGCCGCGCACCATCGCCCTGATGGACGTGTGCCGCCTGCGGGATACGCCAATCGTGAGCTTTATCAACAAGCTCGACCGCGATATCCGCGACCCCATCGAACTGCTCGACGAGATCGAGGCTGTGCTGAAGATCAAGGCCGCGCCCATCACCTGGCCGATCGGTTGCTACCGCGACTTCAAGGGCGTCTACCACCTGGCCGAGGACCGCATCATCGTATTCGTGCCCGGCCATGGCCACGAACGCATCGAGACACGGGTCATCGACAAGCTTGATTCCGACGAGGCCCGCGCGCACCTGGGCGACATGTACGACGATTTCGTCGAGCAGCTGGAGCTGGTCCAGGGCGCCTGCCACGAATTCGACAAGGACGCCTTCCTGCGCGGCGAGATGACCCCGGTCTTCTTCGGCACCGCGCTCGGCAACTTCGGCGTCGACCATGTGCTGGACGCCGTCGTCGACTGGGCACCGAAGCCGCTGGCGCGCGTCGCCAACGAGCGCACCGTGGAGCCGGTCGAGGAAAAATTCACAGGCTTCGTGTTCAAGATCCAGGCGAACATGGACCCCAAGCACCGCGACCGCATCGCCTTCATGCGCATCTGCTCGGGCAAGTACGAGAAAGGCATGAAGATGCGCCACGTGCGCATCAAGAAGGACCTGAAGATCGCCGACGCGCTGACCTTCTTCTCCAGCGAGCGGGAGATGCTGGAGGAAGCCTGGGCCGGCGACATCATCGGCCTGCACAACCACGGCACCATCCAGATCGGCGATACCTTCACCGAAGGCGAAGTGCTGGGCTTCACCGGCATCCCGCACTTCGCCCCGGAACTGTTCCGCCGCGTGCGCCTGAAGGATCCGCTCAAATCCAAGCAGCTGCGCCAGGGCCTGCAGGAGTTGGCCGAGGAAGGCGCCACCCAGGTGTTCTTCCCGGAGCGCAACAACGACATCATCCTCGGCGCGGTGGGCGTGCTGCAGTTCGACGTGGTCGCCAGCCGCCTGAAGGAGGAATACAAGGTTGAATGCGCCTACGAGGCAATCAACGTCTGGTCGGCGCGCTGGATCGAGTGCAGCGACGAGAAGAAGCTCAAGGAATTCAAGGACAAGGCCTACGAAAACCTCGCTGTCGACGGCGGCGGCCACCTCACCTACCTGGCCCCAACCCGCGTCAACCTCAGCCTGATGGAAGAGCGCTGGCCGGAGGTGAAGTTCCGGGCGACGCGCGAGCATCATTGAGGCAACCGACCGCCTCGCGCTGATCGAGCAAGCTCTCGCACGGATGCGAGAGGCCTATACCGACACAAGGATGTGCGATGCCTACCGAACGCCCATCGCCCGAACAACGTCACTTCGCCAGAGCGCTTCGCAGCCAGCTCACCGATTGCGAGCGCCTTCTATGGCGGCGGCTGCGCAATCGCGGCTTAGCGGGATTCAAGTTCCGGCGGCAGCACCCGTGGCCGCCTTATGTGCTGGATTTCTACTGTGCCGAGCTGCGGCTGGTGATCGAGCTCGATGGCGGGCAACACCATGACGCCGCCGGGCTTGCACGGGATCAGCTGCGGACAGCGCATCTGGAGCGCCAGGGGCTGGAGGTGCTGCGTTTCAGTAATCTGGACGTATTGCAGAATCTGGACGGCGTTCTGACGGAGCTGTTGCGCTGGATCGAAGGCCGCGCCCCCCACCCCAGCCCGCTCCCCAGCGGGGAGAGGGAGCCTGAATGAAGCCACCGAATCATCCGTACTTGGCGGGCACATCATGCATTCCGCCCTACACCGGACCGGCAACCCAACTCGGTCTCGTCCCCTCGCCCCTCCGGGGAGAGGGCTAGGGTGAGGGGCTGGAGGCCATGCCTAGCGTCGCAACTAAAACCCACACCCCTATCAGTTACTCCTCAAGCGTCCAGGCAATCAATGACCGAGCGAGTTATGCCGGCATGGGTCGAAGCCCGGCCTCGCCCCTTCCTCCCCCAAGGGGAACGATGGCCTGAGTGAAGCCACCGAACCATCCTTAGATGGCAGGAACATCATGCGCTTCGCCCTACACCGGACCGGCAACCCAACTCGGCCCAGTCCCCTCGCCCCTCCGGGGAGAGGGCTAGGGTGAGGGGCTGGCGGCCATGCCTAGCGTCGCAACTAACCCCCCCACCCCTATCAGCTACTCCTCAAGTGTCCAGGCGATCAAGGAATCACCCAGCTTGGTGCCGAACGAACCATGCCCGCCGGCCATCTGCACCACGTACTGCTTGCCGGTCTTCTCGGACACGTAGGTCATCGGCGTCGCCTGGCCACCGGCGGGCAGGCGGCCTTTCCACAGTTCCTTGCCGTTTTGCAGGTCGTAGGCGCGCAGGTAGTAATCCAGGGTGCCGCTCATGAAGGCCACGCCACCGGCAGTGACGATCGGCCCACCCAGCGCTGGCGTACCCACCGGCAGCGGGATGCCCAAGGGCGCGCTGTCGCGGCTGGTGCCGTTCTTGTGCATCCAGACCTTCTTCATGCTGCGCAGGTCCAGCGCGGTGACGTAACCCCAGGGTGGCGTCTGGCAAGGCAGGCCGAGCACCGACAGGAAGGGCTCCAGCCGCACCATGTACGGCGCGCCGAGGTTCGGCTGCAGACCGGTCTCGCCGCCACCGGAGCGCTCGTTCGGGTCGACGTCGCTGCGCTTGACCATGGTCGAGACGAAGGCCAGGTAGTTCGGTGCGCCGAACAGCAGCTGGCGGCTCGGATCGACGGCCACGGACGGCCAGTTGAAGGTCCCCACGTTGCCCGGATAGATCAGCGAGCCCTGCTCCGACGGCGGCGTGAAATCGCCCTCGTAGCGCAGCTGGCGGAACTGGATGCGGCACATCATCTGGTCCAGCGGCGTGCCACCCCACATGTCGCGCTCGCGCAGCGGCTCGTCCGGCGCGTAGCTCACGGCCGAATAGGGCTGCGTGGGCGCGGTGAACTCGCCGTAGTCGGTGCCTTGCGGCACGGGCATCTCGTCGACCGGCACGATGGGCTCGCCGGTGCGCCGGTCGAGGATGTACAGGTCGCCGCGCTTGGTCGGCTGGATGATGGCCGGGACCTTGCCCTGCGGCCCGTCGATATCCACCAGCGTGGGCTGCGAGGGCAGGTCGCGGTCCCAGAGATCGTGGTGCACCGTCTGGAATTCCCAGCGCACCTGGCCGCTCGCCAGGTCCAGCGCCACCAGGGTGTCGGTGAAGCGCTCGGATTCCGGCGTGCGCGGTTGCGCCCACTGGTCCGGCGTCTGGTTGCCGGTGGGGATGTAGAGCAGCCCCAGCGACTCGTCGGCGGTGGCGATCGTCCAGGAGTTCGGCGTGCTGCGCACGTAGGTTTCGCCGGGGGCCAGGGGCTCGGTGGCGTCCGGATTGCCCGGGTCGAAATTCCATACCAGCTCGCCGCTGCGCACGTCATAGGCGCGGATCACCCCGCCGGGGGAATCCACCGCACCGTTGTCGGTGATCGAGCCACCGACGATGACCAGCTTCTCGGTCACCACGGGCGGCGAAGTCGGCAGGTAGACGCCCAGCGCGCCCTCGCCCAGCCCGGCCTTGAGGTCCACCGTGCCGGCATCACCGAAGTCCTCGCAGGGCTTGCCGTCGGCAACGTCCAGGGCGATCAGCGTGCCGTCATTGGTCGGCAGGAACAATCGGCGCTCGCAACGCGCAGCCGGCTCGGCCGCAGAGGCCGGCGCCTGGCTGTAGGCCGTGGCGTCGTGGTAGGCCAGACCGCGGCAGGTCATGTGCTGGTAGTACTCGGCATCGCGATTGATGCTCGGATCGAAGCGCCAGCGCTCCTCGCCGGTGTCGGCATCCACCGCGATGGCGATGCTGTGCGGGGTGCAGATGAACAGGTTGTCGCCGACCTTCAGCGGTGTGACCTGATAGGTGATCTCACCAGGGTCGCCCTCGCCCGGCAGATCGCCGGTGTGAAACTCCCAGGCCTTCTTCAGCTTGCCGACATTGGCCGGTGTGATCAGGTCCGCCGGTGCATAGCGGTCGCCCCGGTCGGAGCCGCCATAGGCCGTCCACTCGCTGGCCCGGCGTCCGGCCTGACCTTCCGGGGCCAGACCCTGCATCTGCGCGTCGCTGAACTCACCGGTGATCGAGTGGTAGTCCTGCGTCAGCGAATAGCCTGCCATCAGCGCACCGGCCAGCAGGCCGATCCCGAGCAAACCGCTCGCACCGTCGCGCCAGATCTGCCGATCGCTGACATGGCGATTGACGAAGGGCAGGATCAGCCAGAGCCCGAGGATGCACCAGAGGTCGATCCGCGGTGCCAGCTGCCACCAGTCGAAGCGCACTTCGTAGAACGTCCAGGCCAGCGTGCCCAGCAGCAACGTCGCGTACAGCCAGATCGCCGCGCGCCGCCGGGTAAACAGCAGGCCGGCCACCACCAGCAGACCGACACCGGCGACCAGGTAGTACCAGGAACCGCCCAGCGTCGCGAGGTAGCCGCCGCCGATGGTCATGAGCGCACCCAGCACCAGTACCACCAGGGCGGTCAGGGTGATACGCAGGGGCCGCGCCCCGTAGTCGATACTCATCGCAGTCTCCAGCCAGATCGATGCAAAGCAAAAAGCTGGCGAAACCTTCTGACACAAAGTCTTCGCCAGCTTGTAGTGGATGCGGCACGGAGCCCTTTAGTTCAGCCCTTTTGGCCTGCCGTCAGGCGGCAGCACCGACCGCAAGCGGCTGAGTCTCGGGCCGCTTGATCAGCGCATAGACCACCCCGGTCAGCAGGCTCCCGGCCAGGATCGCGACCAGGTAGAGCAATGCATGGTTGATCGCGTTGGGGATCAGCAGCACGAAGAGGCCGCCATGGGGCGCCAGCAGCTTGGCACCGAACGCCATGGACAGCGCACCGGTCAGCGCACCGCCGGCGATGCTGGCGGGAATCACCCGCAGCGGGTCCTTGGCAGCGAAGGGAATCGCGCCCTCGGAGATGAAGCAGCAACCCAGCACCAGCGCGGCCTTGCCGGCTTCGCGCTCGGTCTGGGCGAACTTGCGCCGGGCGATCAGCGTGGCGATGCCCATGCCGATCGGCGGCACCATGCCGGCAGCCATGGTCGCGGCCATCGGCGCGTAGCTTTGCGAGGCAAGCAGCCCGACGGAGAAGGCATAGGCCGCCTTGTTCACCGGCCCGCCGAGATCGACGCACATCATGGTGCCCAGCAGCAGCCCGAGCAGGATGGCGTTGGAGGTGCCCATGGTGTCGAGGAACTCGGTGAGCCCGGCGAGCAGCTTCGCCACCGGCGTGCCGACGATGTAGATCATCACCAGGCCCGTGACCAAGCTGGCCAGCAGCGGAATGATCAGGATCGGCTTCAGCGACTCGATGCTGGCCGGCAGTGGAATCCAGCGACTCACCGCCTTGGCCGCATAGCCGGCGACGAAACCGGCGATGATGCCGCCAATGAAGCCCGCGCCGAGCGTGCCGGCCAGCAAGCCGCCGATCATGCCGGGCGCCAGGCCCGGGCGGTCGGCGATGGAATAGGCGATGTAGCCGGCCAGCAGCGGCACCATCAGCTGGAAAGCGGTTTCGCCGCCGATCTTCATCAAGGCAGCGGCTAGCGTGCCCTCCTCCTTGAACGCCTCGATGCCGAAGACGAACGAGAGGGCGATCAACAGACCGCCCGCCACCACCATCGGCAGCATGTAGGACACCCCGGTCAGCAGGTGCTTGTAGACACCGGTCTTCTCCGCCTTCTGTTCCCCCGTAGCGGCACTTGCCGTGACGCCACCGCCGAGCACGGCCGCTTCCTGCAGCGCGCGATCCAGCGTCGCCTCCGGTTGCTTCAGTGCGACACCGGTGCCGCAGCGGAACACGCGCTTGCCGGCGAAACGGGTGACATCCACCTCGATATCGGTCGCCAGCAGCACTGCGTCGGCCGCCTCGATGGCCTGGGGGTCCAGCACGTTGCGCGCGCCCACCGAGCCACGCGTCTCCACCTGCAGGTCGTAGCCCTTGCGCGCGGCGGCCTGCCGCAGCGCCTCGGCGGCCATGAAGGTGTGTGCCACGCCGGTCGGGCATGCGGTGATGGCCACCAGCTTGGGTTTGCCGGTGGAAGGCATGGCGTCCGCTTCGTCGACCGGCTGCAATTCGGTCGCGGTATCGGCGGCGCTGCGCAGGAAGCCTTCCGGGTCGAGCAGGGCCTCGGACGGGGTCGACTGCACGACACGCTTGCCGACGAAGCGTTGCAGCGACAACGGCCCGGTTTTCACCACCACCACCAGATCGGCGTTGGCGATCTGCGCGGCCGTGAGCGGCGAACCGATGGCCTTGGGGTCGTGGACTTCCACGGCGGTCGACCAGCCCAGGCGATGAGCCGCGGCCTCGAGCAGGCGCGAGGTCAGCACGCTGGTGACCATTCCGTTGGGGCAGGCCGTGATGATGAGCAGATTCATTCCTTCACCTCTTGTAATTATTGGCTGAGCGGCTGCAGCCGCACGGCCGCTTCAAGCTCGGCCAGTTGCGCCCGATCAGTGATGCCGAAGCCGATTTGGCCGACGGCCTGAGCGGCAATCGCCGTGGCATGCGCCAGGGTGCGCTCGGCCGGCCAACCGGCCAGCAAGCCGTGGAGCATGCCGGCCAGCAGCGAATCCCCGGCGCCCACGGTGCTGACCACCCGCACCTTCGGCGGGAGGGCACGCCAGGCGGCAGCCGGCGAAAACCAGCTGACCCCTGCGGCGCCCTGGGACATCACGACATGCGCGATGCGGGCATTCAGGCGGCGCGCCTCGTCGGCAAGGGCCTGCGCGTTGGCCGGATCGAGGCCGCGGGCCTGGGCCAGCTCCTCTTCGTTGGGCTTGATCAGCCAGGGTGACAGGGCCAGCCCTTCGCGCAGCGCCGCGCCACTGGTGTCCAGCGCAACACGCGCACCGAGCCGCGCGAGCCGCTGCAGCAGCTCGACGAACCACGGCACCTCGACGCCGCGCGGCAGGCTGCCGGCCACCACGACCAGCTCATGGCCAGGCACCAGGCGTTCGAGGCGGGCTAGCAGCTCGTCGCGCTGGGCGGCGCCGACCTCCAGCCCCGGGCCATTGATATCGGTAATCCGCCCATCCGCCTCGGCCAGCTTGATGTTGCTGCGGGTCTCACCCGCCACGCGGACGAATTCGTCGGCAAAGCCCCGCGCGGCGAACAGCTGCTCGAAAGGCTGCGCATTGGCTTCGCCGAGAAAGCCGGTCACGGTCAGCTGATGGCCAAGATCGGCCAGGACCTGGGCGACGTTGAGTCCCTTGCCCGCGGCGTGCACCTGCAGGTTATCGCTGCGATTGACTTCGCCCAGGTGCAGCGCGGGCAGCTGCACGGTGAGATCCAGCGCGGGATTGAGGGTGACGGTTAGTACGCGCGCCATCAGCAGTGCTCCCCGACGAAGGCGCGCACTTCATGGGCGCCGGGCAACATCAGGGCCTGCTGAGCCAGCCTCTGGCAGGCGGCGAAGTCCAGCTCGCGCACCCGCGCCTTGACCAGCGCGATGCTGCGCGCCGACACGCTCAACTCGTCAACGCCCAGCCCCACCAGCATCGGTATCGCCAGCGCATCGGCGGCCAGCTCGCCGCAGACGCCGACCCATTTGCCCTGCGCGTGGGCGGCTTCCACCGTCATGCCGATCAGGCGCAACACGGCCGGGTGCAGCCCGTCGGCCTGGCCGGACAGCGTCGGGTGGCCGCGGTCGATGGCCAGCGTGTACTGGGTCAGATCGTTGGTGCCGATGCTGAAGAAATCGACTTCCTGCGCCAGCACCGGCGCGATCAGCGCGGCGGACGGGATCTCGATCATGATGCCCACCTGCAGGTCGGCCACCGGCAGTTCGACGCGCAGGCGGTCGACCAGCGCCTTGGCGGTGCGCCATTCCTCGATATTGCCGACCATGGGAAACATGATCCGCAGCGGCCGGCCGTCGGCGGAGGCGAGCAAGGCACGCAGCTGGGTTTCGAGGATGTCCGGCCGCTGCAGGCTCAGGCGAATGCCGCGCACACCGAGGAAGGGGTTCTCCTCGGCGGGCATCGGCCAGTACGGCAGCGGCTTGTCGCCGCCGACATCGAGCGTGCGCACCACCAGGGGCCGGCCTTCGAGGGCTTCCAGCACACGGCGGTATTCGGCTTCCTGGGTCGCCTGATCCGGCGCCTGAGCGTGGTTCATGAACACCAGCTCGGTGCGCAGCAGGCCGATGCCCTCGGCACCGAGCGCCACCGCCTCGGGCGTCTCGCCGGCGGCGCCGATGTTGGCAACGATCTCCACCGGATGGCCGTCACGGGTGATCGCCGGCTCCAGACGTCGCTCATGGGCCAGGCGCTTGCGTTCCTCCCGCGCGGCGCGCTCGCCCCGGGCCTGTTCGAGCTGCGTATCGCTCGGCGCCACCAGCAGCTCACCGCGCTCGCCATCGAGCAGCAGCAGGGTGTTGGGCGCCAGGCCGAGCACACCGGGCCCGGCGCCGACGATGGCCGGAATACCCAGCGCCCGCGCAATGATGGCGCTGTGCGAGGTGGCGCCGCCGCCGGCGGTGAGAATGCCGGCGACGCGCTGGGCATTGAGGGTGGCGACGTCCGACGGCGCCACCTCATCCATCACCAGAATGTAGGGCTCATCCGGGGCCTGCTCGGCTTCGACACCGGCCAGGCAGGCCAGCACGCGGCGGCCCACGTCGCGCAGGTCGGCCGCACGCTCGGCGAGCAGCTGGTCATGCAGCGCCTCCTGCTGCTGCGCCGCGCTTTCGATTTCCTCCATCCAGGCCGCTTCGGCGCTGAGGCCTTTCTGCAGGCGCACCTGCACCTCTTCGCGCAGGGCGGGATCCCTGAGCATGGCCTGGTGGGTGGTGAAGATGTCGCGGATGCTGGCGACCTGGCTCTGCGCGATCAGCGTGCCGATTTCCGCGAACACCTTGTCCAGCGCCGCGTCGAGCCGCTGCAGCTCGACGGCGGGCGATTCGCCGCGCCGCGGATAGTCGATCGCCTGCGGCTTGCGCACCAGCACCGGGCCGATGGCGATGCCGGGCGAGGCGGCGATGCCGATCACCTGCTCGCCGGCCCGCAAGGCGAGCACATCCTGGGCGGCTTCATGCAGTTGCACGGTGGCGGCTGGCTGCTCCGCCGACTCACCGCCGGCTGGCAGCGGCTCGATTTCCTCGCCGAGCCCTTCCTCCACCGCGCGCACCAACGCCGGCAAGGCATCGTCGGCGATCGAGGGCTCGGCGATGAACTCCAGCACCTGCCCACGATGCGAGCCCAGCGCCAGCAGCTTGCTCAGGCTCTTGGCCGACACCCCCGCGCTCTGGCTGCCGGCCAGGCGCACGCGGATCTCGCCGGCAAAGGCCTGTGCGACCTCGGTCAGCACCTTGGCGGGCCGTGCGTGCAGGCCGTGGGCATTGGCCAGCGGCACCCGGGCACTCGGCCAGTCCGCCGGCACGTCGCCGCCCAGGGCTTCGAGCACTGTGCGACTGGAAGTCGCCTGGCTCAGCTCCGCGCCGCGCCCCTCGATCAGCAGGTTGCACAGGCGCTCGAGCATCGCCCGGTGCGCTTCACCGAGACTGGCCAGCACGAACAGGCCGTTGAGCGGCTGGCCGTGATGATCCAGCGACACGGCGGGTGTGACGAACGCCAGCCCCGGTCGCTGCACCGACTGCTCGCTGCTCAGCCACCAGAGGCCCTCGCCCAGCGGCAAGGCTTGGTCGAGCGCGAGCCCGGCATTGAAGCCAGAGACCACGCATTCGGCGCGCTTGAGCAGCTTGACGCCCTGCCAGGCCAGCTCATCGAAGTCCTCGGCGGCGACGCCCAGCCCCACCAGCTCGCCATCGAGCGCCAGTTCCTGCGGCGCGCCCTGCAGCAGCGCGATGATCGCCTCGGGGCTTTCGGCCTTCTGCAGCGCCTCACTGAGGTCGCCCTCGCCGAGGGCGCGGGTCAGCAGCTGCAGCAGACGCAGATGCTCGTCGGAACGCGCGGCGATGCCGATGGCGAGGTGGACCTGCTGGCCGTTGCCCCAGTCGACGCCCTCCGGAAAATGCAGCAGCCGCACGCCCGTGGTGAACACCTGATCGCGGGTTTCCGGGGTGCCATGGGGAATCGCGATGCCCTGGCCGAGAAAGGTCGAGCCCTGGGCTTCGCGTGCGCGCAAGCCGTCCAGGTAGCCGGGCGCCACCAGCCCGTCGGCGACCAGCACCTCGCCGAGCCGGGCCAGCGCGGCCGGTTTGTCCGCCGCGACCTGATGCATGTGGATGTGCTGCGCATTCAACTCAAGCATGAAGAACTCCTGCGGGGCTCGCGATTGTTGTGGCCGACGATGCGCCGGCATTGCCCGAATCCTGGGCTGGCGCTTCAGACCTGAGAGCTGCTGAAACGTTTCAGCCAAAGCTGGCACATTACGCAATATTGGGTAATTCTAGAAGCCCGAGTTCATACCACCCGTCTTAGGCCCCCAGTTGAAACTGACCGACATCGCCCGCCTCGCCAACGTTTCGGTAACCACCGCCAGCTACGTGCTCAACGGCAAGGCCGCGCAGCGACGGATCAGTCCAGCCACGGTCGAGCGCGTGCTGGCGGTCGCCGAGCAGCAGGGTTTTCAGCTCGACCAGCAGGCCGCCGGGCTGCGCCGCGGCCAGTCCCGGACCCTCGGTTTCATCGTGCCGGACCTGGAAAACCCCAGCTATGCACGCCTGGCCAAGCTGCTCGAGCAGCGTGCGCGACAGCGCGGTTACCAGTTGCTGATCGCCGGGACCGACGACGAGCCGGACACCGAGCGCCAGGTCATCCAGGTGCTGCGCTCGCGACGCTGCGATGCGCTGATCGTCGCCAGCTGCCTGCCGGCGGACGATGCCGGGTACCGCAAGGTCCAGGCGACCGGCACGCCGGTGATCGCACTGGACCGTGCGCTGGATGCCGAGCACTTCTGTTCGGTGGTCAGCGACGACCGCGAAGCCGGCGCGCAGCTGACCCGCTCGCTGGACGTGCCGCCCGAGGCGCATGTCGCCCTGATCAGCGCGCGCCCGGCGCTGCGCATCAGCCAGCAGCGCGAGGAAGGTTTCCAGCAGGCACTGGCGCAGCACCGCGGGCCGGTCAGCATCCTGCGTGCCGAGCAGTTCAGCCGCGCCTGCGGCCGCGCGCAGATGCTCGCCCTGCTCGACCGCGGCGCGCTGCCCGATGCGCTGATCACCACCGCCTACGTGCTGCTGGAAGGCGTGTTCGACGCGCTGCGCGAGCGCAACCTGCTCTGGCCCGAACAGCTGCGGCTGGGCACCTTCGGTGATGCGCAGTTGCTGGATTTCCTGCCGATCCGGGTCAACGCGATTTCCCAGCAGCACGCACAGATCGCCGAGCAGGTGCTGGAGCAGGCCATTCGCGCCATCGAACAGGGCGACTACCGCCCCGGCGTGATCGCCATCGAGCGCGAGCTGAAGGTCCGCCGCGGCTGACGCCCTCTTGCGGGCGCCGACGCACTGGCGGAAGCTTGTCGTCTTTCGAACAGCCCGCCTCCCCTGATGAACATCGAACAGATCACCCAGCGCCTGCATGCGATCCGCGATCGCAACGACTGGCAGCGCTTTCACAGCCCGAAGAACCTCGCCATGGCCGCCAGTGTGGAAATGGCCGAGCTGGTGGAAATCTTCCAGTGGCAGACCGAGGACGAGTCGCGCCAGCTATCGGTCGACAAGCTCGAGCACGCGGGCCAGGAGGTCGGCGACATCCTCATGTACCTGCTGCTGATGTGCAGCGAGCTGGGGATCGACATGGAACAGGCGCTGCTGGACAAGCTGGCCGACAACGAGCGGCGCTTCGTCCGATGAGCGACCGCCATTTCGACGAGCTGGCGACGCGTTTCGCCGAGAAGATCTACGGCGGCGCCAAGGGCGCGATCCGCCTGGCCGTGCTGCAGGCCGACCTGGCCGAGATCCTGCCGCCGCGCCCGCTGCGGGTGCTGGACATCGGCGCCGGGCTCGGCCATATGAGCCTCTGGCTGGCGCAGCAGGGCCATGCGGTCACCCTCGCCGAGCCCGCCGAACCGATGCTGCAAGGCGCCCGCCAGCAGTTCGCCGACGCCGGTCAGCAGGCCACCTTCATCCAGGCGCCCTGGCAGGAGGTGGAAGCGCATGTCGACGGCCGCTTCGATCTGGTCATCTGCCACGCCGTGCTGGAGTGGCTCGCCGAGCCCCAGGCGATCCTGCCGGTGCTGCACCGCCTGACCGCGGCCGATGGCTGGCTGTCGCTGGCCTTCTACAACCGCGATGCGCTGATCTACCGCAACCTGCTCAAGGGCCACTTCAAGAAGCTGCGCAGCCAGACCTATGCCGGCGAACGACAGAGCCTGACCCCGCAGCAACCGCTGGACCCACGCGAACTGGCTGCGCAACTCGCGCCGCACTGGCAGGTCGAATCCAGCAGTGGCGTGCGCGTTTTCCATGACTACATGCCCGCCGATTTCCAGGCCCGCACCGAGCCGGCCGACCTCATCGAGATGGAACTGGCCTACCGCCGCCATCCCACCTTCGCCGGCCTCGGGCGCTATCTGCACTGGTTGTGCCGGCCACGCTGAGCCGGCCCGGAGGTTTCCATGTCGACCCGCGCGTTTTTACCCTTGCTCTGCCTTACCCTCGCGGCCTGCCAGAGCCAGAACCCATACACCGATGAATCGGCGCCGATACCGCCCGCCCCTCCGGTGGAACAGATCCAGGCGCCCACCTACCCGGCCGCGCCCCGGGACTTCTCCAGCTACCAGCACTGGAGCTGGCGCAGCCCGCCAGCGGGTACGGCTTCGATCAGCGGCGAAGAACTGCAGGAAATGGTCGCCGGCGCCCTCGATCAACATGGCCTGCGGCCGGCACCGGGCAATGCTCCGGGCGATGTACGGGTCAGCGCCAGCGCCAGCAAGGAAACCCGAGTCCGCCAGACCTACGACAACTACGGCTACGGCCCGCATGTCGGCGTAGGTCGTTACGGCGGTGGCTACGGCACCGGGTATGGCATCGGCACCAGCGTGCCCATCGTGCGCAATTACGAGGAAGACGTGATCTCGGTGCGCATCGAGATGTTCGACGCGGCTTCCGGCCAGGCGGTCTGGAGCAACCGTGCCGAAGCGCGCCTGAGCGGCAGCCGGGCCAAGCAGCAAGATGCGGTGCGCCAGGCCGTCGAGCGGGCGCTGGCCGATTATCCGCCGCGCTGAGTGCGGCAAGTGGCTACGCGCCGAACGAAGGCGCCGGGCCTAGACTGAGCAGACCCTTCCCTGGAGAACGATCATGTTCCGCCGTCTGTTGCTGATTCCCCTACTCCTCGCCCTCGTCGCCTGCCAGGGCCCGCAGGTGCAGCGCGATTTCGATCCGACACGGGACTTCTCCGCCTATCGCGCCTGGAGCTGGAAAGAGCCGGCCTTGCAGTACCGGCCGGATGACCCGCGCATACAGAGCGACCTCACCGAGCAGCGCATCCGCGACGCCATTGCCGAGCAACTGGACCAGCGCGGACTGCGGCCCGCCACGGCGAGTGCCGCGGCCGGCGTGCAGGTGCAGGCCTGGTACATCGTCGACCAGCGCACCCAGCAATACACGACCACTTCCGGCGCCTGGGGCAACCCCTGGTACGGCTACTGGGGCGGACCGATGTTCACCGATACCCGCACCATCGACTATCAGGTCGGCACCTTGCAGATCGATCTGTATGACGCCGCCGACGGCAAGCTGGTCTGGCGTGGCAGTGCCGAACAGGTACTGCGCAGCCGCCAGGGCACGCCCGACGAGCGCGCTGGCAGCATGCGCGAGCTGGTGGCGCGGGTGCTGTCGCAATACCCACCGCACTGAGCCAAGCGCCTGAACCTGCCGCGGTGCTGGCGAGCGACTGCCGCGCTCGCCATACTGTCGCGCCGCTGATCCTTGGAGACCTGAAATGCCTGCTGTTGCCTGGTGGTTGCTCACCCTGCCGTTCATTGCCGGAGCCATGCTGCCTTTGCAGGCCGGAATCAACGGTCAGGTGGCTCGCCAGCTCGGCAACGTCATGGGCGCGGCGCTGCTTTCCTTCGCTGTCGGCACTCTGGCCCTGTTCCTCATTGTGCTGACCCAGCGCGACCTGCCGGCGCTGCAGTCCCTCAAGGCACTGAGCTGGTGGCAATGGACCGGCGGCCTGCTGGGCGCCTTCTTTATCGCCACCGCCGCCTTCGCCGCACCGCGTACCGGCGCACTGCTGTTCATGGCGTTGCTGCTGGCCGGGCAGCTGTTCGTCGCGCTGCTGCTGGACCACTTCGGCTGGGCCGGTTTCCGCCAGTCGCCCATCAGCCTCGGCAAGGTGGCCGGCCTGTTGCTGATCTTCGGCGGTGTCTGGCTGATCCAGCGTGGCTAACCTGGTCACTCGTGCTCGAAGGCGTAGAACAGATTGGGCTCGCTGACCAGATAGAGATTGCCCTGAGCGTCGAACGTCATGCCCTCGGCCTGCGGCACGCTGCGCTCGAGCCCGGCGAAACCGCGCCATAGCGAGCGGAAGCTGACCAGCTCGCCCTCGGCATCCAGCTCCAGCATCATCTTCGCCTCGTCGCTGAGCAGCACCAGATGACCGGTCTGCTCGTCGAAATGCACCGACGACAGGTCGCTGGCCATGTCCAGCTTGTCGATCCAGGCCTGGCGGTCGATGATCTTGATGTCCATGTCGCCGGCCAGGCTGCGCTTGATGCCGTGGATTTCATAGAGCTTGCGCGGCGAATGCTCCTTGACCACGAACAGACGATCGCCCGCTCGGTCGTAACCGACGCCTTCGAAACCGGTGTTGTCCGCCTCGTTCAGCGCCAGCGTGATGGAGCGTGCATCGGCGCGGCGCAGCGGGCCGGCCAGGTACCACCAGCGCCTGCTGGCGTTCCTCGGTCAGCACCAGCAGGTCGTCACCCAGATAGGTCACGCCCTCGACGTCTTCGAAGCCCTGCAGCGGATAGCGGGCGATGAACTCACCATCACGGCCCAGCGCCAACAGCTCCTCGGGGTTGTTGACCACGGCCCACAGGTGACCACGACGCTCGTCGTAGGTCAGCCCGGAAAGGTTGTCCTTCACCGTTGCCACGGGCAACGCATCGATTCTCGCCCGGTATTCCGGCAGCCACAGGCTGCGACGCTCCCAGCTGTTCTCATGCCAGGTGGTTTTCAGTGTGTAGAACAGCCGCTCATCCAGATGCAGCGTGACGGCAAGGTACAGCAGGCAGAACAGCAGCAGGCCACAGGCCCAGCTCAAGGGGCGCAGCGTCGCTAGTCGTCCCAGCTGCGCGATGGCGAGGGCTCGCATGGTGTCTACTCGTTGAAGTCGTGTGGGCAGGCTGCCCGGGACTTGTTGCAGTTGAATGAAGGCAGGAATCGCGACGGATGCGTCACGCACTACGCAGGGACATTCCGACCCTCATCCGCCGCGCTTGTTCCCCCCTCTGCCATTGAACTCTCGGCCCCGGCCAGCAGCCCAATGCCCAGGGCTGCGCTTGCGCACCGCAATCGAACGATCTGGGAGAGTGATAGATGCCGGTAGAAGGATTCTTCGAGTGGCTGGGTCAGGCACTCGGCACCGTCATACGTTTCATCGTCGAAGGGCTGGCCGACTTCTTCGGCCTGTTTGCCCGCGCCGGGCACAACTTTCTCGAGGGGTTGTCACGCACGCTGGGGATGGACCGCTCGCTGCTGAGCCTGGTCGCGCTGGTCATCGGCCTGCTGTTGCTGGTCGCGGCCGTTCGCTCATTCTTCCGCGGCTCGATCATCGGCGGACTGGTCTGGCTGTTCCTCGGCTTGTGGCTGCTGAGCTGGCTGATTCACTGATCGCGCCGATACATCGCCCGGTGTGCCCCGGGCACTGCGGTTTTTCCTCTTTTCCCACAGGCCACGTATAGTGCCGGGCCGTCCCGGAGGCCCGTAATGTCCCGCATGCTTGCCGCCTGGCGCCACGCGCCCACGCATCAGAAGGTGTGGGCGCTGGCGGCGCCGATGATCCTGTCGAACCTGTCCGTGCCGCTGGTGGCGCTGGTGGACAGCAGCGTGATCGGCCATCTGCCGCACGCTCACCAGCTGGGCGCGGTAGCGGTTGGCGGCAGCCTGTACACGCTGCTGGTGTGGGTGATGGGCTTCCTGCGCATGGGTACCACCGGCTTCGCCGCACAGGCAGCCGGCCGCCAGGATGGCGGCGCGCTGCGCCAGATACTGTTGCAGGGACTGTTGCTGGCCGTCGGCTTCGCCCTGCTGCTGGGCACGCTCGGGGTGCCACTCAAGGGCGCCGCGCTGCAGCTGATGCAGCCCTCGGCGGAACTGAACGACCTGACCCGCGACTATTTTCACACGCGCCTGTTCGGCCTGCCCGCCGCGCTGGCCAGCTATGCACTGATCGGCTGGTTTCTCGGCACGCAGAACGCCCGCGCGCCGCTGGCCATTCTGCTGACGACCAACCTCATCAATGTCGCGCTGGACCTGTGGTTCGTGCTCGGCCTCGACTGGGGCGTGGCCGGGGCCGCTCGCGCCTCGGTGATCGCCGAATGGAGCGGCGCGCTGCTTGGCCTGGCCCTTACTCGCAAGGCCCTGGCGCGTTATCCCGGCCGACTCGACACTCGCGCGCTGCGGCACTGGACAAGCTGGCGCCCGCTGATGGCGGTCAACCGCGACATTTTCCTGCGCTCGCTGGCACTGCAGCTGGTGTTCTTCCTGGTCACGGTGCAGGGCACCCGCCTGGGCGATGCCACAGTCGCCGCCAACGCCCTGCTGCTCAACGGCCTGCTGCTGACCGCGCATGCCCTCGACGGACTGGCCCATGCGGTGGAAGCCTTGAGCGGGCATGCCATCGGTGCAGGCGACCGCAACGCACTGCAACGGGTGATGGTGGTTGCCGGGGGTTGGTCATTGCTGGCCAGCATCGCCTTCGGCCTGTTCTTTCTGTTCGGCGGCCAGCTGTTCATCCAGTTGCAGACCGACATACCCGAGGTGCGCCAGACCGCGCTGACCTACTTGCCCTATCTGGCGGCATTGCCGCTGATCGCGGTCTGGAGCTATCTGCTCGATGGCCTGTTCATCGGTGCCACCCGCGCGCGGGAGATGCGCAACAGCATGCTGCTGGCAGTGGCGCTGACGTTGCCGCTGGGCTGGCTGCTGCAGGGGCTGGGCAATCACGGCTTGTGGCTGGCGTTTCTCGCCTTCATGCTGACGCGTGGCATCTGCCTGGGCGTGCTCGCCTTGCGTCTGCAGCGCCGCGGCGCCTGGTTTACCATGAGCACGCCTGGCACCACCCATTCCGAAGGACGCTGAACATGGCCTATGCCATTGCCGCCTACCTGCACTTTCTGGCGATCTTCCTGCTCTTTGCCCTGTTGCTACTGGAGCATCAGCTGTTCCGCCAGCCGCTGACGCTGGAGCGCGCGCGCAGCCTGTTCCGCATCGACATAGCCTTTGGCATCACGGCCGCGGCCGTGCTGGCGAGCGGCATCGCCCGGGCGGTCTTCTATGGCAAGGGTCTGGACTACTATCTGAAGAACAGCTTCTTTCACGCCAAGGTCGGTTTGTTCGTAGTCGTCGCCGTCCTGTCCATCTACCCGACGCTGACCTTTCTGCGCTGGCGCCCCGCTCTCGCGGCAGGCCAGGCACCGACCATCTCGAGCGGCAGCGCCAGATGGGTCAAGCTGACCATCCGCCTGGAGCTGCTGCTGCTCGCGATGATTCCCCTGCTGGCGGCGCTGATGGCACGGGGCTTCGGCGTCATGCCCGGCTGACGCCGGGCACCCTTCAGGGCGTCAGGTAGGACGAACGCGTCAGTCCCAGGCGCAGCGCGTCGATGTACTGCGTGCGTTCCTTGGCGCTCAACCTGGCCCCGGCCACCTTGTCGCGGTAGTAGGTCATCAGCTCCTCGGGCGAAAGGTGCACGTAGCGCAGCATGTCCTCGATGGTGTCATGGGTCTCGATGCCGGCGTGGTAGTAGCTACCGTCCTCGCGCTGATAGACGTTCACCGAATCGGTATCGCCGAACAGGTTGTGCATGTCGCCGAGAATTTCCTGATAGGCCCCCACGAGGAACACCCCGAGGAAATACTCCTCGCCAGGCGCGACCTCGTGCACCGGCATGCTGCTCTCGATGCTCTGCTCGTCGACGTAGTGCTTGATCTTGCCGTCCGAGTCGCAGGTCAGGTCCTGCAGCACGGCGCGCCGCACCGGCTCCTCGGTCAGCCGCTGCAGCGGCACGATCGGCAGGATCTGGTCGATCGCCCAGGTATCGGGCAGGCTCTGGAACACCGAGAAATTACAGATGTACTTGTCCGCCAGCTTGTCGTTGAGCTCGTCGAGCACTGCGCGGTGCGAGCGCTGACGAGCCTTGAGCTGGTTGTACAGGCGGCGGCAGATGGCGAAATAGCTCTGCTCGGCCAGCGCCTTCTGCGCCAGCGTCAGCTTGCCGGACGCGTACTGCGCGCTGGACTCGCTCATGTAATGGGTAGCACGCCAGTAGGTCTCGGTGACCATTTCCGGGTCGGTCGGCCCGAGCAGATCGGCCAGCGACTGGACGATGTCCGGCAGCTCGTCGTAGTTGTCGATCTGCGGTATTTCGTCGTTGTGCCGCTCGACGTCGGTGACCTGCATGACCAGCACCGCATGGTGCGCGGTCATCGCACGGCCGCTCTCGGAGAAGATGTTCGGATGTGGCAGGCCCTGCGCCTCGCAGAACTCCTTGAGCATGCCGACCACGGTACCGGCGTATTCGTCGATGTCGTAGTTGATCGAGCTGGCATTGCGCGAGTGGGTGCCGTCGTAGTCGACCCCCAGTCCGCCGCCCACGTCGATGTAATCCACCGGCAGCCCGAGGGCACGCAGTTCGGCGTAATAACGAATCGCTTCGCGGAAGCCCTGGCGGTAGTCGGCCAGATTGGCGATCTGCGAGCCCATGTGAAAATGCAGCAGGCGGATGCCCTGGTCCATCTTCACCGCGCGGAAACGCTCGATCACCGAGAGCAGCTGCGCGGCGGACAGGCCGAACTTGGAGCGCTCGCCACCGGTATCGGCCCACTTCGACGAGGCCAGCGACGACAGCCGCACACGCAGACCGACCTGCGGGGTCAGCTTGAGCTCGTTGGCCTCCTCGATCACCAGACCGACCTCGGACTCCTTCTCGATGACGATGAACACCTTGTGGCCGAGCTTCTGCCCCATCAGCGCCAGCCGAATGAACTCGCGATCCTTGTAACCATTGCAGACGATGGTGCCGCCCTTCGGCGCCAGCGCCAGCACGGCCATCAGCTCCGGCTTGGAGCCCGCCTCCAGGCCGATGGAAACGTTCTGCGTGGCGATGATGTTCTCCACCACCGCTTCCTGCTGGTTGACCTTGATCGGGTACAGCGCGGTGTACTTGCCGGCGTACTCCATGCGCTCGATGTTGGCATCGAATGCACCGGTCAGACGCCGCACGCGGTCCTGCAGGATGCCGGGGAAGCGCACCAGCAACGGCAGCGACAGACCCGCCTCGCGCAATTGTTCGATCAGCCCGTTGAACTCGATCGGCTCGCCGCTCGGCCCCTGCGGGCGCACTTCGACATTGCCCTGATCGTTGATCGCGAAATACCCAGCGCCCCAGTGGCGGATACCGTAGATGCTGCGGCTGTCGGCAGCGGTCCACTGGCTACCGTCGTCTTTACGTGTGCGTCGTACAGGCATCAAGGCCTCCCGGAAGAAATTGAGTGTTTCGCCGCGAACAGAAGCGCGCAGCGAAGGCTATGCGGCTTCGACAGCCGATATGCGGAAAATGGTGAAAATTGGTGGCGGTGTCACATCGGCACTCAGCCACCGGACTTCTTGGCCTTAAAGCCACGCTTGGTCAGCTCGTCGATCAGCAGCTGAACGTGATCGCCCTGGATCTCGATGACGCCGTCCTTCAGCGCCCCGCCGGTACCGCAGCGGCGCTTCAGCGCGCTGGCCAGTTCCTTGAGTTCGCTTTCCGGCAGGGGCACGCCACTGATGGTGGTCACCGTCTTGCCGCCCCGGCCCTTGCTCTCACGGCGCACCCGCGCAATGCCGTCGCCTTCGGGCAGAACGCTCTGTTTGCAGGCGCAACTACCCAGCGGTTGGCTGCACTCAGGACAATGCCGACCGCCATCGGTGGAATAGACCAGCCCGCTCAGGCCGGCCAGGGAAGTGGTTTTCTTCGCCACACATACCTCACTCGCCAATCTGGCTCTGCCTGGCAGAGCCGAAGTGCCGGCTAATTTACCAGCAATGCGAGTTGGTAGCAGGACAGAGTCCGGGCGACGCAGATGAAACCCGGACTACTCGTGAAGCCGGAGTACGGCCGATCAGCTCTTCTGATCGGCGATACGCCCGGTCGGCGCATAAGGCGACGGATCCACGATCGGCGACTGCCCGAGCATCAGATCGACCAGCAGCTGACAGGACGCCGGTGCCAGCACCAGCCCATTGCGGAAGTGCCCGCAGTTCAGCCACAGCCCATCGAAACCGCTCACCGGTCCTATATAAGGCACGCCATCCGGCGAGCCGGGTCGCAAGCCTGCCCAGTGCTTGACCACTTGCGCGTCGGCCAACGCCGGCAACAGCTCGATCGCGGTTGCCCTGAGGCTTTCCAGCGCATCTTCGGTCGGCGTCTTGTCGAAGCCGACATCTTCCAGCGTGCTGCCAATAAGGATATGGCCGTCGCGCCGCGGAATCGCATAGCGCCGCTTGGCCAGCACCATGCTCGGCAGGAAGTCCTCGGCGCACTTGAAGAGAATCATCTGTCCTTTCATCGGCTTGACCGGAATCTCCAGCCCCAGCGTCGCCAGCAACTGTGCGCTCCAGGCGCCCGCCGCCACTACAACCTGATCCGCCCGCATCTCGCCCTGCGCCGTCTGCACGCCCACGATGCGCGAACCGTCGCGGAGGAAACCCTCGACCGGGCACTGCTCGATCACATCCACATTCGGCAACTGCCGCAGCGCTTCGCGCAAGGCACGGAGCAGACGGGGATTGCGAATGTTGGCGACACCCTCCATGTAGACGGCACGCTCGTAACCCTCACCCAGCGAAGGCACTGCCTGGTGCACGGTCTCCATCGACACCGAAGTGAGAGGCCGGCCATAACGCTCAGCCCAACTCAGCGCCTCCGCCTCGTCATGCAGATCCAGCCAGTAAAGACCGGTGACATGCACCTCCGGATCTACCCCGGTCTCCGCCAGCAACCGCTCGCCAAGCTGCGGATAGAAATCCTGCGACCAATGCGCGAGCGCAGTAACCGCTGGGCTGTAGCGCCACGGATAAAGCGGCGAAACGATCCCGCCACCGGCCCAGGAGGCTTCGGTGCCTGTTCCGGACGCCTCTACCAACGTCACCGACGTGCCTGCAGCAGCCAGCTTGTAAGCCGTCAGCAGGCCTATCACTCCGCCGCCCACCACTACCGTCATCTCTCTCGCCACATTCCCCTCGCCAGCTGGATCACATATCCATGCATTCAGTATTGACTTGTCGACTCGTTGCTCTACAACCAATCTTTCGTTCATTACAGGCCCAACAGTCACCGCAGCAGAACGAAAGGCTCATTCGTCAGGATGGCGACACATGATAAGTGCAAAGGAACCGCACCATGCCGAACAAGGATCAAGGCTTTACGCTTGTTGAATTGCTGATCACCATCTCGCTGATTGCAATCGTCTGCTCGATTGCCGTACCGGCTCTGGACAACCTCATCGCCTACAACCGGCAGCAAGCATTGCTCACGCAGGTTCAGGACGCTATTCAGAAAGCCCGAACCGAAGCCGTCATGCGACGCCGCGCGATCGCACTTTGCGGTACCAGCGATTCCGCTACCTGCAGTCGGGACTGGAGCCGCGGATGGCTGACACTCGTCGAAGGCAACCAGCAAATTCTTAACGCCACTCAAATACCGCTCGCTGATGAGCTGCGCTGGAGTGGCTTCGGTGATCAACGCGTCCTCTTTATCGAGAACGGCACCACCCGCAACAACGGCCGGTTCTACCAGTGCCACAAGCAGCGAGTCGCCTGGCAACTGATACTCAGCCGGCAGGGCAGGCTCAAACTCGGCACCGCTGCCGACAATGCAAGCAAGGCGTCGCTTTGCAGCTCCTGAACCGAAACGACAGGTGTGCTTCAGCTTCGTCAAAGCATGGCCCCAGTCACGCCGAGACGAAGCAATAAGCCTAATAATCGCGCCGACAGCCGGTCGTCGTTATAAACGCACCGGTTATCTTGGCAAAAAGGACAAAGCTTCAGAGCCGCACCATTATCTGCTCAAGAATTTAAACGGAGCGCACCATGTCACGCCGCAGCGACATGCATGGATTCACCCTGATTGAGCTGTTGATCACCCTTGCCCTGCTGACGATAGTCGCGGGCATCGCGGTGCCGAATTTTACCGCATTTATTCAGAAAACCCAGCTGCAGGGGCAGGCTGATGACCTGGTCGCCACGCTGCTCTATGCGCGCGGGGAAGCGGTTACCCGCAGAACCACAGCAGAAATCATCGTGAGCGATACCGGACCTTGGGTGGTACGCGTCGGTGGCGAGTCCTTGCGGGAGCTGAATCACAACCCTGCTCTCGCGCAGATGGACGCGGACGTCACCTCCATTATTTACCGCCCGAATGGCACGGCGACCGCTGCCTTGGTCACCATCTGCCGCAACGATGAATTTGAAAAAGCATACGTCGTCGCGGTCCGCCCGAGCGGCTCTCCAACGATTCATCCACGCGGCAAGAACGCTGATGGAAGCGCTCTGACCAGTTGCACTCGATGAGGATCGATATGAGACACAGCCAAGGCTTCAGCCTGATTGAGGTGATGGTCACGCTGGTGCTGACCACCATCGGCATCCTCGGCATGGTCGCCATGCAGGGGCGCAGCATTCAGTACACCCAGGACTCTGTACAGCGAAACACGGCAATCATGCTGGCCAGCGACCTGGTCGAGATCATGCGTGCCAATCCGGGCGAAATCTTTGAAAAAGCGCCTCCAGTCGATCCGGTGTACAGCGGAATAAAGGGCAGCTCACTGTTTTATAAGAAACAAGGCAGCGATTTCGATTCAAACCCTGCTGCCTGCGTAGCAAATCCGAACACCGCAAAAGAGATGCGCGACTGCTGGATCGAACGGGCGGAAGCCTCGCTACCTGGAGCGGAGGGTCTCCTCCAGTCGGCATTCCATATCTGCCGTAGCTCCACGCCTAGTAACACGAACGCCCCCGTATGTGACGACAAGGGCTCGATGCTCGAGATTCAGCTGGCCTGGACCGTCAAGGATGGCGCCTGTGCCGACACCCGCGCGCCCGATCCTACAACCTGTATCTATAGAACCCGGGTGGAGCTATGAGAACTGCCTGCACAGCCCGCCAGAAGGGCATCTCCATGATCGAACTGCTCGTAGCGCTGGCAATCAGCAGCTTCCTGCTACTGGGCATCTCGCAAATCTATCTGGACAACCAGCGCAACCACCTCTTCCAGCAAAGCCAGTCCACGAATTCGGAAGCCAGTCGATTCGTGACCCTTGTTCTCAATGATTTGCTAGGCAAGGCCGCTTATCGCCGGGCACCGGACCAAGGGTTCGATGATGCCTTTCCAGCCAAAACGGCCAAGGGCGCCTGCAAGGCGTTCACCAAGGGCAGCGCCGTGACGGCTACCTCAACAGGCCTTGGCCTGTGCCTGCGCTACCAACCCATGGTAAGCGGCGAAATGGATTGCCAGGGAGATGCAACACCATCATTCGACGACAGCAAACCGTTCCAGCCAGCGCCCACCGCCAGTCTGGTTACCGTGGCGTTGACCTATACGCCTGGCAATGACCTGCATGAAGGCACGCTGACATGCAAGAACATCGACGGCAGCTCCGCTCCATCGGAGCTGCTTGCAGGCATCGCTGACTTCCGTATCGAGTACGGGATAGGGACCAAGGCGATGCATGAGAAAAAGCTGGTCGACGGCAGTGAGCGTTTCGTCGAGGCGGGTTCCTGGACCTCCAACGAGGACACCGGCCCGATCCGCGCCGTGCGCTACTCGATCCTGCTCGCAAGCCGCACCCAGCAACGTGAGGGCGAATCAGCGGTGCTCTCGTCCTGGCTGGAAAAAGCGGACGCGACCGCCAAGGCGCGTCTCGAGGCCGGAGACCAGAACCGCATCTACCAGATCGCCAGCAGTACCCAGACATTAAGGAACCTGATGCCATGACTTCGCTCAATCACAAGCGGCAACAGGGCGCGACCTTGCTGGTCGCCCTGGTCATGCTGCTCATCCTTACCGTCCTCGCCGTGTCCAGCATGCGCGGTGTGGTGCTCGAATCCCGGATTACCGGTAACCGGGCGGAAAACCTGCGGCTGCAAACGGCGGCCGATGCAGCACTCAAGGAAGGCGAGTTTCGTTTCTTTGGCCCCGGCTATCTTCGCGACAAGCTCGAGCCTAATCGCGTGAACTGCCAGAAGAACAACACGCTTAACCTGAATGGCGCCAACAAGCCATGCCTGTTGAATATCCAGGTTTGGACGGACGTCATTGCGCCCGACTCCGACGAGGAGACCTCAAGCGACCGGCTGAAGCGTTTCATGCTGAACCCGATGGATGCCCTGCAAGCCGATGGCGCCGCGACCGTTGCAGCAGGAGCCAGTACGTTCGTGGCGTGGATGCCCTATCGTGGCCTCGATCCGAACGACGAAACCCAAAGCGATCCCCGTGCTTACTGGAATTCTTATTTGATCGCCGCTTCAGAAGACGAGTCTTCGCTGAACCCCGAGTACGGCTCCGTGATGGAAGGCAAAGGAACTTATTTCTATCTCGTAAATGGCCAGGCAGCGGACACACTGGCCGTGCAATCGACAACTGCCAACATCTACGTCGGCCTGAATAACTGAGAGTTGAAGAAATGAAAGGAAGACTGCTCAACAGCTCCATCCAGATGTTGTCGAGCGCCCTGTTCGGTATTGCTGCGCTGACCGCAGCCAATGCACAGGCCGCGGTATCGCAAGCACCCATCAGCCTGACAGTTGGCGTCGCACCCAACCTTATTTTTACGCTGGATAACTCAGGCAGTATGCGCTGGGCGTTTGTGCCAGACAGCGCGGGCCGTGAAAACAGTGGCAGCGGCAATCTGCGGAATACACGCAGAGGCAAGTCGCACCATACCAACCCGATGTATTACAACCCGGACATTGCCTACATCCTGCCCTTCAAAACGGACAAGGACGGCAATCTAACTCGATACACCACATCCTTTACCGCGGCCCATCAGAACGGCTTTTATCCTGAAAGAAACGATACCGTTAACCTGAGCAACAACTATAAGGTCTCGTGGAACTATGAAACCGATGCAAAGCAGAGTTACAAATACAGCGACCGCGTAAACTACGCCAACCCCACCGGCTACATATACAACCTCGCAGAGAACCCGGCCAGCGACTTCAAGTCCTGCACCTCGTACAACTGGCAGAATCAGTGCACTAAATATTCCGACCAGACGCAGTCGGGCGTGCATGCGTATTACTATGCGCTAAAAAATACCGAAAACTGCAAAACCGAGACAAATATCAAGACAAACGAAGACTGTTATGAGCTGAAACAGCCATCGACCAATGCTGAAAAGCAAAATTTCGCAGTGTGGTACTCGTTCTACCGTACCCGTGCGCTAGCAACCATTAGCGCGGCCAACCTGGCATTCAGCGATCTCTCCCCTGCGACTCGTCTGACATGGCAAAGCCTTGGCACCTGTAGCGAGCTGAACGGTGGAAGCAACTGCAACAACAACTACCTCCGCGAATACAGTAACGCTCAGAAAAAGAATTTCATCGACTGGCTGCGGATGGTCAAATTCGACCAGTCCACTCCATTGCGGCAAGCGCTGGACAAGGCCGGGAAATTTTTACAGCAGGACACTGCTTGGGAAAAATATCCCAACGAAACTGATCCGCAGAAGAAAAAGCAGAACGTCGAGGCAAATGTCTACGCCTGCCGTCCCAGCTACCACGTTCTCATGACCGACGGTATGTGGAACGGCAATAACGGTACCCCCAGCGGCACCTTCAACCACGACAACAAGAGCATTACGCTGCCCGACGGCAAAACCTACACCAACACCATCCGACCGTATGCCGACAGCACGCCGAATACCCTGGCGGATCTGGCCATGCATTATTGGGCGACGGACCTGCGTCCTGGACGGAACGGCAATGCTAACCAGCTCAAGCCGTACATGCCCTTCAGCCACGACGGCAATGAAGAAGCAGCCTATTGGGACCCGCGGAACAACCCCGCCACCTGGCAGCATATGGTCAACTTCACCATGGGGCTTGGACTGACCCAGGCGATGACGAATCCCAACCTACCATGGGAAGGCAATACCTTCTCCGGAAGGGGTTATTCAAACCTGATGAGTGGCACAAACTGGCCTGCGGCTTCCGACAGCTCGGACAACAACGTTTATGACCTATGGCATACGGCACTCAATTCCCGCGGCGAGTTCTTCAGCGTCGACAGTCCCGACGCCATGGTGCAGGCCTTTGCCGACATTCTGACGCGTATTGCCGAGCGAAAGTCCAGTGCTGCACGACCCGCGATCAGCTCTGGTCTCGTTATCGGTGACACTATCAATAGTGTTTCCTACCAGACTTCGTACGCCAGCGATGAAGCCTGGTCAGGCGATCTGAAGCGCTTCTCCAAGAAGTATATTCAGAACGACGACGGCGCATTCGAACTGGTGCATTCCCAGGACTGGAGTGCGCGTGATCGCTTGCCGACTGCCGGATCACGAAACATCAAGATAGCCAACCCTAATGGCGCCAGTACTAGCAAGCTGATGGATTTCGAGGCGTCCAACGCAGGCAACTCGGCTACCAACGGTACGCTTGCAAACCTGTTGAACAGGAACCCAGAAGCGAAGGATGACCGCTCTGACGACCGCTGGAGGGACCGACTAAGTTACCTACGCGGCGACCGGAGCGAAGAAGGCGGCGGCAGCACGGACTTTCGCGAGCGGGTGAGTGTCCTCGGCGATTTCTATGGTTCAAGCCCAGCCGTTGTGGCTGGCCCACGCTACCTGGAAGGTTTCGCCAACCGACTGGAGGGGCACCTGAACGCCAATGGGACCGTTGAAGCAGGCTCCTATAGCAACTTTATTCAGAGGATTAATGGAACCGGCGACCAGGCGACCCCACGTAAAACCCGCGTCTATGTGGGCGGCAATGACGGCATGCTGCATGGCTTCAATGCCGAAACCGGCGTCGAGGAGTTTGCTTTTGTGCCCACAGCGGTATTCCCGAAACTCCACAAGCTGACCGGCAAAAACTACAGCCACGAGTTTTATGTCGACGGCTCCCCGACGGTCGCCGACATCTACGACGGTAATCAATGGCGCACCATTCTGGTGGGCACTCTTCGCGCCGGCGGGAAATCGCTCTTTGCCTTGGACGTAACCATTCCCGGCAGTGAAGCATTGCTGTGGGAATTCGACGCGTCCGATATGGACGAAAACAGCGTCAAGCCGGGCTACAGTTTCCCGAACCCCACCATAGCGCGCCTGCATAATGGCCGCTGGGCAGTGGTTACCGGGAACGGCTATGAAAACGGCGCCATTGACGGCAAAGCTGCGCTTTATATCATCGACGCCGCGACCGGCGAACTGATCAGAAGCCTGGAAGTTTCCGGTGATCAGGGCGCCAATGGCTTGTCCAGCCCGGTATTGGCCGACTACAACGCCGACGGTATTGCCGATTACGCGTACGCTGGCGATCTGCAGGGAAACCTGTGGCGCTTCGACCTGCTGCCTACGAACAATTCGGACAACGATGGTGACGGCAATCCCGATCAATCCGCGCCCCTGTCGCGAGAGACGCTAGGCACTGTCTCCGCAGAGAGCTTCAAAGTGGGCTACGGCGGTAAACCCATGTTCCAGGCCAAAGCAGGCAACGCTGACAACGCCGCTGCTCAGCCTATCACCGCCGCGCCCACCTTGATCCGCCATCCGAGCCGCATAGGCAATCTGGTGGTGTTCGGTACCGGCAAGTTTTTCGAGACCGAGGACAAGGAAGGAGTCAAGACCCATGCGCAAAGCGTCTATGGCATCTGGGATACCAAGACCCGCGCAGAGCCAACCAGCGAAATCACGATTGGGCGGAAAGATCTGGTTGAGCAGAAGATCACCCAAGAAGTGACTGGTACCTATACCCAGGGCGGGACCAACCCGGCGCGCGTTATTTCGAACAATCCGGTGGAATGGACAGCCACTGACAAGGACGGCAACGTCACCATCACCCATCCCGGGTGGCACCTCGATCTCACAGTAGGCGCAAATAACTTCGAAGGCGAAATGGTGATCGAAAAGATATCGACCCTTGGTCAGACGTTATTCTTCCAGACCCTGGTACCCAATGACGATCCATGCGCGGATGGTGCTAGCAATTGGACCTATGCCCTCAACCCCTTCACCGGTGGAAAGACACTATTCCATGCGTTCGATTTGCGCCAGGTAAGCGACACGGGCGCAGTATCAATCGTGAGCGGTATCAAACAGGACGGCGAAGGCGGCATTACCATTACCCAAAACCCGGACGGCACATACGAAGCCTGTACCGGTCTGGACTGCGAGAAAGTCTTTCCCGATCCGGCAAGTATTGGTCGCCAAACCTGGCGAATAGTAGGCGGTAATTAGTATGAAGAATACGAACCAAGGCTTTACCCTGATCGAACTGATGATCGTGGTAGGCATCCTCGGGATTCTCGCCGCGATCGCCTACCCCAACTATATGGAGTACATACAACGCAGCAACCGGAGCGAGGGACAGGCGTTACTTCAGGATGCTGCAGCGAGTCAGGAGCGATTCTTTGCGCAGAACAACAGCTATGTAACCACCGCGGCAGATATCGCGAAGCTGGGAATGCGAGGAACCAGCGGTACCACTGTCACGTCGGATACCCGGAAATACACATTGACTGTGGGAACTAGCGCAAACGATGGCGGCTACACGCTCACCGCGACGCAGCATTTTGGCGACGCTACCTGTGGCAATCTCACGCTAAATGCGCTCGGCGTCAAAGGCCGTACCGGCAGCGGAAAAACTGTGGAACAGTGTTGGAAATAACCGATAAATGAAGCGAAGAAGCCCGGCAGCAATGCCGGGCTTCTTCGTTTGATGGCCGAAAAGCCAGCAATACGATCAACGCATATGCAACCGTGGCTGCTGAATCGGGCAATTATACCTGCCTCACCCGCAGCTCCTTCGGCATCGAAAACGTCACGTTCTCCGGCCGCCCTTCCAGTTCATCCATTCCTTTGGCGCCCCACTCGCGCAACTGATCGATCACTCCACGCACCAGCACTTCAGGGGCCGAGGCGCCGGCGGTGATGCCGATGCGAGAGTCTTCGGCGAACCACTCGCGCTTGAGGTCTTCGGCGCCGTCGATCAAGTAGGCGGGGGTGTCCATGCGCTCGGCCAGTTCACGCAGGCGGTTGGAGTTGGAGCTGTTGGGACTGCCGACCACCAGCACCACGTCGCACTCGCCGGCCAGTTGCTTGACCGCGTCCTGGCGGTTCTGGGTGGCGTAGCAGATGTCGTCCTTGCGCGGGCCGCCAATGCTGGGGAAGCGCGTGCGCAGGGCGTCGATCACGCGGCTGGTGTCGTCCATGGACAGCGTGGTCTGAGTCACGAAGGCCAGCGACTCGGGATTGCGCACCTGCAACTGGGCGACGTCATCCTCGTCCTCGACCAGGTAGATCGAGCCGCCATTGGCGGTATCGTACTGCCCCATGGTGCCTTCGACTTCCGGGTGTCCATGATGGCCGATCAGGATGCACTCGCGGCCTTCGCGGCTGTACTTGGTGACTTCCAGATGAACCTTGGTCACCAGCGGACAGGTCGCGTCGAACACCTTCAGGCCGCGTTTGTCCGCTTCCATCCGTACTGCCTGGGACACACCGTGGGCGCTGAAGATAACGATGAAGCCATCCGGCACCTGGTCCAGCTCATCGACGAAGATCGCGCCGCGCTCGCGCAGGTCTTCCACCACGAACTTGTTGTGCACCACTTCGTGACGCACATAGATCGGCGGACCGAAGACTTCCAGGGCGCGGTTGACGATCTCGATGGCACGATCGACGCCGGCACAGAAGCCCCGGGGGTTGGCGAGTTTGATTTGCATGGCGTGTCTCTCGATGCGCGTGGCACGCGGGTTGGATGACAGTTAGGGTGGAGGCGCTTCTTACCTCAACCATGGCGGCCTGCGGTGGATCGGTGAAGCGTGATCCACCCTACAATCAGAGCGCTTTAACGTCGATGATCTCGACTTCGAAGGCCAGGACCTTGCCTGCCAGCGGATGATTGAAATCCACGGTGACTTGTCGGTCGTTGAAGGTCTTGACCACACCCGGCAGCTCAGTCTTGGCGGCATCGTTGAAGATCACCAGCAGGCCTTCGGATAGCTCCATGCCTTCGAACTGGCTACGCGGCATGACCTGTACGTTCTGTGGGTTGGGCTGGCCGAAGCCCTGCTCCGGTGCGACCTGCAGGGTGCGCTTGTCGCCCGCCTTGAGCCCGTACAGTTGCTGCTCGAAACCCGGCAGCAGGTTGCCGTCGCCGACCTTGAAGGTCGCCGGCTTCTTGTCGAAGGTGCTGTCGACCACATCGCCGTTTTCCAGGCTAAGCGCGAAATGCAGGGTGACTTCCTTGTCCGGCCCAATGCGCTGTTCAGTCATGCGGATTCTCCGGTTTTGTCGCTCTTGAACATGTCCAGCGCCAGCATCACGGCGCCGACGGTGATGGCGCTGTCGGCGATGTTGAACGCCGGGAAATACCAGCGGTTCTGCCAATGCACCAGGATGAAGTCGACCACATGGCCCAGCACGATGCGGTCGTAGAGATTGCCCAGCGCGCCGCCCAGCACCAGCGCCAGCGCCACGGCCAGCCAGGTCTCGTCGGCCTTCAGCCGCTTGAGCCAGACCACCAGCACGGCGCTCACGCCAATGGCGATCAGCGCGAACAGCCAGCGCTGCCAGCCGCTGTGATCGGCGAGGAAGCTGAAGGCCGCGCCGGTGTTGTAGGCCAGCGTCCAGGCGAAGTAGCCGGGAATGACCTCGACCTTCTGGTACAGGCTGAAATTGGCCTCGAACCAGTGCTTGCTCACCTGATCGAAGGCGATCACCAGCACGCTGAGCCATAGCCAGGTGAGCTTGCCGAAGCGTGCGCTCATCGCCTGGCTCCAGTGCCGCTTGCGCCGATGGCGAGGCCGTCACGCATAGTGACGCACCTCGCCGGCACCTTCGATGTTTTCCACGCAGCGCCCGCAGATTTCCGGGTGCTCGGCGTGGCTACCGACATCCGGCAGGTGGTGCCAGCAGCGACCGCACTTGGCGTGCTCGGTCTTCTTCACCAACAGCTTGAGGCCGGCCAACTCGCTCTCCACCGCCGCGGCAGGCGCCTGCGCCAGCGGCGCGACCGCGACGGCCGAAGTGATCAGCACGAAGCGCAGCTCGTTGCCCAGCTTGGCCAGTTCGGTAACCAGGGCGTCCTCGGCATACAGGGTGACTTCGGCCTGCAGGTTGCCGCCGATGACCTTGGCATTACGCTGGTTTTCCAGCTCCTTGTTCACCGCCGCCTTGACCGCCATGACCTTGTCCCAGAACGGGCGGCCCAGCTCGAAGCCTTCCGGCAGTTCGGCAAGCCCTTCGTACCAGGTATTGAGCATCACTGACTCGTTGCGCTCGCCCGGCAGGTACTGCCAGATCTCTTCGGCGGTGAATGCCAGGATCGGCGCGATCCAGCGCACCAGTGCCTCAGCGATGTGGTACAGCGCAGTCTGGCAGGAACGCCGCGGTAGACTGTCGGCGCCCGTGGTGTACTGACGGTCCTTGATGATATCCAGATAGAAGCCGCCCAGCTCCTGCACGCAGAAGTTGTGCACTTTCTGATAGACATTCCAGAACTTGTAGGTCGTGTAGGCCTCTTCGATCTCGCGCTGCAGCAACAGCGCACGGTCGATGGCCCAGCGGTCCAGCGCGATCAGCTGATCGTTCGGCGCCATGTGCTGCGCCGGGTCGAAGCCGTCGAGATTCGAGAGCAGGAAGCGCGCGGTGTTGCGGATACGCCGGTAGGCATCGGCGCTGCGCTGCAGGATCTGCTTGGAAACCGCCATCTCGCCGGAATAGTCGGTGGCCGAAACCCACAGACGCAGGATATCGGCGCCCATACTGTCGGTGATTTCCTGTGGAGCGATCACGTTGCCGAGGGACTTGGACATCTTGCGGCCGTTCTCATCCACGGTGAAGCCATGGGTGAGCAAGCCGCGGTACGGCGCGTGGCCATCGATGGCGGCGCCGGTCAGCAGCGAGGAATGGAACCAGCCGCGATGCTGGTCGGAGCCTTCCAGATAGAGATCGGCACGCGGCCCCTGCTCGTGGCCCATGGGATGCGAGCCGCGCATCACGTGCCAGTGGGTGGTACCGGAGTCGAACCAGACATCGAGGGTGTCGTTGGTCTTCTCGTATTGCGCCGCCTCGTCGCCAAGCAGATCGACCGGGTCGAGTTTGAACCAGGCTTCGATGCCCTCGCGCTCGACGCGCTGGGCGACCTGTTCCATGAGCTCGACGGTGCGTGGGTGCAGCTCGCCGCTTTCCTTGTGCAGAAAGAACGGGATCGGCACGCCCCAGTTGCGCTGGCGCGAGATGCACCAGTCAGGACGCCCAGCGATCATGCCGTGCAAACGCGCCTGCCCCCAGGCCGGGACGAACTCGGTCTGCTCGATGGCGTCCAGTGCACGACGACGCAGCGAACTGCCGTCATGGGCAACCTTGTCCATGCCGACGAACCACTGTGCCGTGGCGCGGTAGATCAGCGGTGTCTTGTGCCGCCAGCAATGCATGTAGCTGTGCTGGATCGACTCGTGCTTGAGCAGCGCACCCACCTCGGCGAGCTTTTCGACGATCGCCGGATTAGCCTTCCAGATGAACTGGCCGCCAAAGAACGGCAGATCCGAGACATAGACGCCGTTGCTCTGCACCGGGCCGAGAATGTCGTCATTCTCCATCCCGTAGTGCTTGCAGGAGCGGAAGTCGTCCTCGCCGTATGCGGGCGCCGAATGGACGATACCGGTGCCAGCGCCGGTTTCCACATAGTCGGCCAGGTAGACCGGGGCAAAGCGCTCGTAGAACGGATGGCGGAAGCGGATCAGCTCCAGCGCCTTGCCCTCGCAACGGGCAATGATTTCACCGGCCAGGCCATAGCGCTGCAGACAGGACTCGACCAGTTCTTCGGCCAGCACCAGCAGACGCTCGCCGGTGTCGACCAGCGCATAGACGAACTCGGGATGCACGTTCAGCGCCTGGTTGGCCGGAATGGTCCAGGGCGTGGTGGTCCAGATGACGATGCTGGCGCGCTTGGCCAGACTGGCCAGGCCGAACGCGGCGGCCAGCTTGTCGGCGTCCTCGACATCGAAGGCGACGTCGATGGCATCGGATTTCTTGTCCTGATACTCCACCTCGGCCTCTGCCAGCGCCGAACCGCAGTCGAAGCACCAGTTGACCGGCTTCAGCCCCTTGAAGACAAAGCCACCCTCGACCATCTTGGCCAGCGCCCGGATTTCACCGGCCTCATTGGCGAAGTCCATGGTCTTGTAGGGGTTGTCCCAGTCACCCAGAACGCCGAGACGAATGAAGTCGCCCTTCTGCCCTTCGATCTGCTCGGCGGCGTAGGCGCGGCACCGCTCGCGGGTCAGATCCGCTGGCTGGTTCTTGCCGAAGGTGGTCTCGACCTTGTGCTCGATTGGCAGACCGTGGCAGTCCCAGCCCGGCACGTAAGGTGCGTCGAACCCGGCGAGGGTACGCGAGCGGACGATCATGTCCTTGATGACCTTGTTCACCGCATGGCCGATGTGGATGTTGCCGTTGGCGTACGGCGGGCCATCATGCAGGATGAACTTCGGGCGTCCCTCGCCGATCTGCCGCAGCTTCCGGTACAGGTCGATGCTGTTCCAGCGCTGCAGAATCTCCGGCTCGCGCTGTGGCAGACCGGCCTTCATCGGAAATGCCGTGGACGGCAGATTGAGGGTCGCTTTGTAATCGGTCATTTCAGTCCTGACTCGTCATAAGGGATGAAGCCCGCCAGTAATCACGGGCAGCGGCGATGTCCGCATCGATCGCCGTCTTGAGCGCCTCAAGCGAGGCAAAGCGCTGCTCGTCGCGCAGCTTGCGATGAAAGGTCACCTGCACCAGACGGCCATACAGGTCACCCTGGTAATCGAGCAGATGGACCTCCAGATGGGGCTGGCCGTCGCTTTCGACCGTAGGCCGCATGCCGATGTTGGCCACGCCGGCGAACACATTGCCCTCTACCTCGAGTGTCACGACGAACACGCCGCTGAGCGGCGTGTTGCGACGCTTGAGCTGCACGTTGGCAGTCGGCGCGCCCAGCTGGCGACCGAGTTTCTGCCCATGCATGACCCGCCCGGTGATCGCGAAGGGCCTGCCGAGCAATGCCTCGGCACAACCCAGGTCACCGTCGGCCAGTACCTGGCGCAGCCGCGTGCTGCTGACACGCTCGCCATCCACCTCGATGGTGGTGGCCGCCTCGACACTGAAGCCTTCGGCGGCGCCAGCCTTGAGCAGGAAGTCGAAGTCGCCGGCGCGGTCACAGCCGAAACGGAAATCGTCGCCCACTTCAAGATGCCGCACGCCGAGGCCTTCAACCAGCGTGGCGTGGACGAACTCCGCGGCACTCAGCTCTCGCAGGCGGCGATTGAACGCCAGGCACAGCACCAGATCGACGCCCTGCTCGCTCAACAGCTGCAGCTTTTCACGCAAGCGGGTGAGCCGCGCCGGCGCCTTGTCCGGCGAGAAGAACTCACGCGGTTGCGGCTCGAAGATCACCACGCAGCTCGGCAGCCCCAGCTCGGCCGCACGTTCGCGCAAGCGCGCCAGGATGGCCTGATGCCCCCGGTGCACGCCGTCGAAATTGCCGATGGTGGCGACGCAGCCCCGATGTCGGGGGCGCAGGTTGTGAAGACCTCGAACCAGCTGCATACCGCACTTCTTGCTTGAAAAGTGGCCGATTATACGCATGTGACATGGTCAGCGGACAGGTTTGCATCGGCCGGACAGTGGCGATCAATGCCGCAAATGTCGCGGTCGCAACCCCATCAGCAACAGCCCAGCGACAAATGCCGCCAGGCCGGCGCAGACCAACAGGCCCAGCTGCAGCGCGCGCTGCTGCCAACCCCACTGGAACCACTCCTGGGCCGGCACGTTCAGCCACCAGACCACCGCCACCATCGCCGCACAGGCCGCTGCCAGGCGCAGGCCGAACAGCCACCAGCCGGGTGCCGGCCGATAGACGCCGATCTTGTACAGCCCCCAGAACAGCAGCACGGCGTTGAGCATGGATGACAGCGAAGTCGCCAGCGCCAGGCCGACGTGCTGCAGCGGCCAGATCAGAATCAGGTTCATCACCATGTTCGCCACCATGCAGATCACGGCGACACGCACCGGCGTCTTCAGGTCCTGACGCGCGAAGAAGCCCGGCGCCAGCACCTTGATAAGCATGAACGCCAGCACGCCCAGCGAGTACGCCTGCAGCGCCCGCGCCGACTGCACTACCGCCTCCTCGCTCATGGCCCCGTAGTAGAACAGGCTGGCGATCATCGGCTCGGCGAGAATGCCCAGCGCCAGTGCCGCCGGTACGCCCACCAGCAGCACCATGCGCAGCGCCCAGTCCAGAGTCGCCGAGAACGCCTTGGGATCCTCGCCGGCATGCTGGCGCGACAGGCTCGGTAGAATTACCGTGCCGATGGCGATGCCGAACGCACCCAGCGGCAATTCGGACAGCCGGTCGGCGTAATAGAGCCATGAGACGCTGCCGGTTTGCAGGAAGGACGCTAGCACGGTATCCAGCAGCAGATTGATCTGGCTTACCGAAACCCCGAACAGCGCCGGCACCATCAGCAGCATGATGCGCCGCACCCCCTCGTCACCCCGCTTGACTCGTGGCCTGGGCAGCAGCCCCAGCTTGGCGACATACGGCAGCTGGAACGCCAGCTGGGCAAACCCGGCGATGAACACGCCCCAGGCCAGCGCCATGATCGGCTGATCGAAATAGGGGGTCAGGAACACCGCCGACATGATCATGCAGACGTTGAGCAGCACAGGCGTGAAACCGGGCACCGCGAAATAGCCATAGCTGTTCAGCACCCCGGAGGTGAAGGCCGTCAGCGAGATCAGCATCAGATAGGGAAAGGTGATGCGCAGCAACTCGCCGGCCAGCTGCATTTTCGCCGGATCGTCGTGAAAGCCCGGCGCGAAGACCATCACCACATAGGGCGCGAACAGCACGCCCAGCGCGGTCAGCCCCGCCAGAATGAGCCCCAGCATGCCAGCCGTACGATCCACCAGCTGCTTGACGTCCGCCAGCGTGCGCTTGGTGCGGTACTCCGACAACACCGGCACGAAGGCCTGGGCGAAGGCCCCCTCGGCGAACAACCGGCGGAGGAAGTTGGGGATCTTGAACGCGATGAAGAACGCATCCGCCGCCGCACCGGAGCCGAAGTAGCTGGCGACCACCATATCGCGTACCATGCCCAGCACGCGCGACAGCAGGGTCATGACACTGACCACGGCGCTGGAGCGCAACAATCCGCCCTTGCCGATTTTTTCGGACATTTGTCTTCCTAGAGTTGCAGCGAGAGTGATCGACCGGGCGCCCTGCGCCGGCCTGATCGATGGCCAGTTACGACACGAAATGAGGCGGCGAGTTTAGCCTCAGCCCATCTGTCCGGCCAGCTTCTCAAGCCATTCGACCAGGCTTGACAAGCGCCCTTCGCATCGGCATGATTCGCGGCCTTATTTGCTTTGCAATCCCCACGTTTTCGAGGAGTTCGACGGTGGCCAACAGCCCTTCCGCCAAAAAACGCGCAATTCAGGCTGAGAAGCGTCGCAGCCACAACGCCAGCTTGCGCTCCATGGTTCGCACCTACATCAAGAATGTGGTCAAGGCCATCGACGCCAAGGACCTGGACAAGGCCCGCGCAGCCTACACCGCCGCCGTGCCGGTCATCGACCGCATGGCCGACAAAGGCATCATCCACAAGAACAAAGCCGCTCGTCACAAGAGCCGCCTGAACGGCCACATCAAGGCCCTCGGCGAAGCTGCTGCAGCCTAACTGCAGGTTCTTGTAAAAAAAACCGGCCTAGCGCCGGTTTTTTTGTGTCTGCTTTTTCTGCCTCACCCCGACGGATCCAGACGACTGCAATTATTGCGTCACCGGCCAGGGCAGAATCGGAATCGCCGTCACCGCATTCTGCGGACTACCCTCGATGACCCGGTCGCTGTACACCAGATAGACCAGCGCATTGCGCGACTCGTCGAAGAAACGCACCACCTGCATGGTCTTGAACACCAGCGACGTGCGCTCCTTGAACACCACATCGCCATCCTTGAGCTTGCCCTTGATGCGAATCGGGCCGACCTGACGACAGGCGATGGAGGCCTCCGCGCGATCCTCCGCCAGCCCCAGACCACCTTTGATTCCACCAGTCTTGGCCCGCGACAGATAGCAGGTTACGCCATCGACCATGGGATCATCGAATGCCTCGACGACGATCTTGTGATTCGGCCCGAGCCACTTGAACACCGTGTCGACCGCGCCGATCTCCTCGGCAGCCGCCAGGCCCGGCAGGGCCAATCCCACCATCAGTGCCGCAATCGCCAAGCGCATGGAACAGCTCAGACCAGAATCATGTTGTCGCGATGGATCAACTCGGGCTCATCGACATAGCCCAGCAGCTTTTCGATCTCGTCGGATGACCGCCCGAGAATGCGCTGCGCCTCAGCCGCACTGTAATTCACCAGCCCGCGCGCCACCTCGGCGCCCTGCGGACCGACGCAGACCACCATCTCGCCACGGCGGAACGCGCCCTGCACCGCACGCACGCCGACCGGCAGCAGGCTGCGGTTGCCCTGACGCAAGGCCAGCACCGCCCCTTCATCCAGGGTCAGCGTGCCACGCGTCTGCAGATGCCCGGCCAGCCATTGCTTGCGCGCCGCATGCCGATTGCATTCAGGCGCCAGCAGGGTACCCAGCCGCTCGCCCGCCTTGAGGCGCGACAGCACCTGCTCGATGCGCCCACCGACGATCACCGTGTGCGCACCGGAACGCGCGGCGAGGCGCGCCGCCCTGAGCTTCGTCTGCATGCCGCCGCGACCCAGGGCGCCACCGGTGCCGCCTGCGACCGCATCCAGCGCTGGGTCGTCGGCACGCGCCTCGCTGATCAGATTGGCTTCGGGGTTATGACGCGGATCGGCATCGAACATGCCATCGCGATCGGTGAGGATCACCAGCAGGTCGGCCTCGACCAGGTTGGCAACCAGTGCGGCCAGGGTATCGTTGTCACCGAAGCGGATCTCGTCGGTGACCACCGTGTCGTTCTCGTTGATGACCGGCACCACGCCGAGATCGATGAGCGTGCGCAACGTGCTGCGCGCATTGAGGTAGCGCTTGCGATCGGACAGATCGTCATGGGTGACCAGAATCTGCGCGGTCTGCTGATCGCAGCGCGCAAAGCTCGACTCCCAGGCACGAATCAACCCCATCTGGCCCACCGCAGCGGCAGCCTGAAGTTCGTGCACCGCCTTGGGGCGCGAAGCCCAGCCGAGACGACTCATGCCGGCAGCCACCGCACCGGACGAGACCAGCACCAGCTCGACGCCCGCCGCTCGCAGCGCCACCATCTGGTCGACCCAGACAGCCATCGCCGCCTGATCGAGCCCTCGACCGTCTGCGGTCAGCAGCGCACTGCCAATCTTCACCACCCAGCGCCGCGCGCCGCTCACCTTGTCCCGCATCGTTCCCGCCTTCCATTCGGCCAAAACACTTCCGGATCGGGCTGCGCACGAGCCAGCCCGCCGACCACCCGCCTGAACCAGGCCTCACAGCGGCCCGACGCTCGCCTCAGCGAACGTAGATGATCTCGGCACCGCCCTCGTCATCATCATCGTCGTCGAAGTCGTCATCATCCGCCTCCTCGACCGACTTGACGCCAGCACGACGCAGCGCCCGCTGATCATCGAGCTCCTGCAGCCGAGCCCGCGCCTCGTCCTCGATCTGCCGATCCAGCTCGGCAAGCGCCTCGGCATACTCCGGCTCCTCGGCGATACGCACGGCGCGCTCGTCCAGGTAACGCATGATCGCCTGACTGAGCGCCTCGGTACCCTCGCTCTCCAGCGCGGAGATGACGAACACCGGTCCTTTCCAGTCCAGCCGCTCGACCACCTGCCGGACGCGCTCTTCGCGCTCTTCTTCAAGCAGCTGATCGGCCTTGTTCAGCACCAGCCAGCGATCACGCTGCGTCAACGCCGGACTGAACTTCTCCAGCTCGTGCAGGATCACCTCAGCAGCATCGGCAGGGTCACTGCCGTCCAGCGGCGCCATATCGACCAGATGCAGCAGCAGACGGGTACGCGCCAGATGCTTGAGGAAGCGAATGCCGAGCCCGGCACCTTCCGAGGCACCCTCGATCAGCCCCGGAATATCGGCAATCACGAAGCTCTTGTAGCGACCCACGCTGACCACGCCGAGGTTCGGCACCAGCGTGGTGAACGGATATTCAGCCACCTTCGGCTTGGCCGCCGACACCGAGCGAATGAAGGTACTCTTGCCGGCATTCGGCAATCCGAGCAGACCGACGTCTGCCAGCACCTTCAGCTCCAGCTTGAGGTCGCGCGCATCGCCCGGCTTGCCTGGCGTTGTCTGCCGCGGCGCGCGGTTGGTGCTGGACTTGAAACGCGTATTGCCGAGCCCGTGCCAGCCACCCTGCGCCACCAGCAGTCGCTGACCGGCCTTGGTCAGGTCGCCCATGATTTCCTGGGTCGCTGCATCGATGACCGTGGTACCTACCGGCACCGGTAGGATAAGGTCTTCGCCTTTGGCGCCAGTGCAATCGGTGCTGCCGCCCTTCTGCCCGTTCTGCGCTTGGAAGCGCCGGGTATAGCGATAGTCCACCAGCGTATTGAGGTTCTCGTCAGCCTCGAGATACACCGAGCCGCCGTCACCACCATCACCGCCGTTAGGGCCACCCTTTTCGATGAACTTCTCGCGACGGAAGCTCATCATGCCGTTACCGCCGTCGCCGGCCTTTACAAAAATCGATACTTCATCGACGAATTTCATGGGAACGCCTCCCGTCGCAGGACGGGCTTAAGAAACAAGAACGTAAGGATCTTGCGAAAAACCGGACGATCGCCAAGCGGTTCTCGGCAAGAGCCTCACAGGATACAGAAACAAAAAAGCCCCGTCGCATGACAGGGCTTTTCCAGCAACGCCGCAGTTAGGCTGCGACGACGCTCACGTAGCGACGGCCAAAAGCACCCTTCACTTCGAACTTGACCACACCTTCGACCTTGGCGAAGAGGGTGTGGTCCTTGCCCATGCCAACGCCATAACCGGCGTGGAACTGGGTGCCGCGCTGACGCACGATGATGTTGCCGGCCTTGATGGCCTGGCCGCCGTACATCTTCACGCCAAGTCGTTTGGCTTCTGAGTCGCGACCGTTGCGGGTAGAACCGCCAGCTTTTTTGTGTGCCATGAGTTCAATACTCCTATATGGGGATTCAGGCCCGATTAGCCCTGAATACCGGTGATTTTGACCTCAGTGAACCACTGACGGTGGCCCTGACGCTTCATGTGGTGCTTACGACGGCGGAACTTGATGATGGTCACTTTGTCGTGGCGGCCCTGGGCAACCACTTCAGCGGTGACTTTGGCGCCATCGACCACCGGAGCGCCGATCTTCACATCGTCGCCGTTGCCGATCAGCAGAACGCGGTCAAAGGTGACAGCTTCGCCAGTCGGAACTTCGAGTTTTTCAATCTTGAGGTATTCGCCTTCGGCAACCTTGTATTGCTTGCCGCCGGTTACGATAACTGCGTACATCTTGTATCTCCGTTGATCCTGCTCACCCAGCGCTTTGAAAGAATGATTAGTGGCTGGCATGGCTGCATGGGGCCGGAAGGTGACGCCCGTGCAATTGCGTAAGGCAGGGAAATGCCCAGGGGGAAGTTCAGGGTCCGCGATTGTACGCATGCACCACACCCCGCGCAATAGCCAAAGGGCGTTGCCTTGACAGTGCCAGACCCGCCCCCTAGCATGCCGCGCAATCTGCGAGGAGTCCCCGATGCAACCCCAGCCTTTCTATCAAGTTGTGGCGGACGATTTTGCCGCTGTCGACGGCATCATCCGCAAGCAGCTGACTTCGCGCGTTCCTCTGGTGGAAAAGATCGGGGATTACATCACTTCGGCCGGCGGCAAACGCCTGCGCCCGCTGCTGGTGCTGCTGAGCGGCAGCGCGCTGGGCCATCAGGGTGAGCAATTGCGCCTGCTCGCCGCCATCATCGAATTCCTCCACACCTCCACGCTGCTGCATGACGACGTCGTCGATATGTCCGGCATGCGTCGTGGCCGCTCCACCGCCAATGCGCTATGGGGCAACGCGCCCAGCGTGCTGGTTGGCGACTTTCTATATGCGCGCTCGTTCGAGATGATGGTCGAGCTGGATTCGATGCCCGTCATGCGCATCATTTCCCAAGCGACCCGGGTCATCGCCGAAGGCGAAGTGCTGCAGTTGTCGAAGGTTCGCGACGCCAGCACCACCGAAGAGATCTACATGGAAGTCATCCGTGGCAAGACCGCGATGCTCTTCGAGGCCTCGACGCACAGTGCCGCCACCCTGGCCGGCGCCAGCGAGCAGCAGCGCGAGGCGCTGCGTACCTTCGGCGACCACCTCGGCATCGCATTCCAGCTGGTGGATGATCTGCTCGACTACCAGGGCGATGCCGAAACCCTCGGCAAGAACGTCGGCGACGACCTCGCCGAAGGCAAACCCACGCTGCCGCTGATCTACACCATGCGCGAAGGCACTGCCGAACAGGCCGCCCTGGTGCGCAAGGCCATCCAGAAAGGCGGGTTGGAAGATCTGGAGAGCATCCGCGCTGCGGTCGAAGCCTCGGGAGCCCTGGACTACACCGCCAGGCTCGCCCGCGACTATGCCGAACGTGCCATCGCCTGCCTCGAAGTCGTTCCGGCCAACCAATATCGCGATGCGCTGGCCGATCTCTGCCGTTTCGCAGTGGCCCGCACTCACTGATCTGCTACATCGCTGCGTCACCTGCGGCGCAGCTGTCCACCTATGACCGCATAACTACCTGGCTCGCCGTTACCCGATCGGCAGGTGGAAATTCGCGCTTGCATCTTTGCAAATAACAATTATTCTCATTAAGAGATTGAATTGGAGATGCCGCATGACTTATCTGATTGACGCCTGGCTGGACCGGCCGCAGCCCTACCTTCGCATACTCGACCGCAATACCGGCGCGGTGTGCGTTTCACTGGATGGAGAGGCGCTGGAGGAGCTGCGCGAGCAGGGCGATCTCGACCTGCAGGAGCTCAGTACGAACGAACCTTGCGTGCTCAAGGAGCAGATCCGCAATCTGTTTCTGTTCAGCTATGCCCGGGCATTGCGCCCCTGAGCTGACAGGGACCTGAACGCGCGCACCGAGGCAGGAAATACGCGCGTCCCGTGGTCGGAGCCGCCGCGCATAGCGCGCGACAGCAACCGAAAGACCGCGACTGCGTCAGAGCACGTCCAGCAGTTCGACGTCGAACACCAGCGTACTGTGCGGCGGAATGCTACCGACGCCCTGGGCACCATAGGCCAGTTCGCTCGGCACATAGAGGCGCCATTTGCTACCGGCATTCATCAGCTGCAGCGCCTCGGTCCAGCCGGCGATGACGCCTCCGACCGGGAACTCGGCCGGCTGGCCGCGCTGGTAGGAGCTGTCAAACACGCTACCGTCGATCAGGGTGCCGTGGTAGTGGGTCCGCACGCTGTCTTCGCGGGTCGGCTTGGCGCCGTCGCCTGCGGACAGCACTTCATACTGCAGACCGGATTCCAGCACCACCACGCCGTCGCGCTTGGCGTTCTCGGCGAGGAAGGCACGGCCTTCGGCAGCGGCGGCCTCGGCCTTCTGCTGAGCTTCGACCTGCATGCGCTGGCGGATCACCGCGAAGCTGGCATTCAGCGCCTCGGGGCTGACCTGGCTGGCACCACCGGCGAACGCGTCACGAATACCGGCGATCACCGCGTCGAGGCTGACACCCGGCGGCGGGTTGTCACGCAGCTGATCACCCAGCTGACGGCCGATGCCGTAGCTGACGCGGGTTTCGTCGGTGGAGAGATTGAGTTCGGTCATGCCGGGCTCCGGTCAGGTAAAAAAGGTCGGCCAGACTAGCACAGCCGGACAGCCGGAGTCGTCGCAGCGTGGCTCACCTGCCCCGGCAGCGCTGCGAGCAGTAACGCACTTCATCCCAGCAGCGCGCCCACTTCCTGCGCCAGGTGAACGGCAGGCCGCAGCGGGCACAAACCTTCGATGGCAGGTCGGCCTTCCTTCTCACAAGGAATCCCCAGCATCCAGCCGTGCCAGCAGCGCCTCGCCACGCTGCCAGAGCGCTTGCTGCCTGGCCTCGTCCATGCGGGTCAAGTTGCGATAGACCATGGTCATTCGTGGATTGCCCTGCAGCCGCTCACGGTGGCGCATCAGGAAATGCCAGTACAGCGCGTTGAACGGACAGGCATTCTCCGTCGTGCTCTCGGCCACGCTGTATGAGCAACCCTGGCAGTAATCGGACATCCGCTTGATGTACTGGCCGCTCGCGCAGTAAGGCTTGGACCCCAGGTAACCACCGTCGGCGTGCAGCACCATGCCCAGCACGTTGGGCAGCTCCACCCACTCGAAGGCATCCATGTACACGGCCAGGTACCAGTCGCACAGCGCCGGCGGCGCGATACCCGCGAGCAGGGCGAAGTTGCCCGTCACCATCAGCCGCTGAATATGATGCGCATAAGCGAGTTCGAGCGTCTGCCCGATTACTTGGCGCATGCAGTTCATCCGCGTGCGGCCGGTCCAGTAGAACTCCGGCAGTGGCCGGTCGTTGCCGAAAGCGTTGCGCCGCGCGTAGTCGGGCATCTGCAGCCAATAGATGCCGCGCACGTACTCGCGCCAGCCGATCAGCTGACGAATGAAGCCCTCGGCCGCATTCAGCGCCACGTGCCCCTTTCGATAGGCCGCCTCGACATCGGCGCACAGTCGCCGCAGGTCGAGCAGTCCGACGTTGAGCGCCGCGCCGATGCGGGCATGAAAGAGGAAAGGCTCTCCGCTGGCCATGGCGTCCTGGTAGTCGCCGAAGGCCGCCAGCCCGAAATCGAGGAAATTCAACCAGAGCCGCTCGGCCTCGGCGTGGGTCACCGGGTAATCGAAGCCATCCAGGCCGCCGTAGTGATGGGCGAAGCGTGAGCTCACCAGTGTCAGCACTTCACGGGTAATGTCATCGGCCGTAAAGGACAGCCTGATCGGGCCATGTAACCCGCGCGGCAGCGCCTTGCGATTGTCGGCATCGAGATTCCAGACTCCACCCTCCGGCGAGCCATCCGGATTCAGCAGCAAGCCGGTTCGACGCCGCATCTCGCGGTAGAAGAACTCCATGCGCAACTGCGCCTTGCCCTGTGCCCAACGCGCGAACTCGCTGCGCGAGCAGATGAAACGCCGATCGGCATGCCAGGTGATTGGCAGGCCGCAACCGTTGAGCGTCTGCTCGACGCGCCAGTCGCCGGCCTCGGTGACATGAATCGATCGCGGCCGATGCAGCGTCGCGAAACGGAGCAGCTCGCCTGCCAGCGAGCCACTGTTGGCCGGATCGTCGAGTCGTACATAATCCACCGCCACGCCGAGCAGGCGCAGTGCCTCGGCAAAGTGGCGCATGGCGCTGAATATGAAGGCGATCTTCTGTGGATGATGCGGAACGTGACCTGCTTCCTCCGCCACTTCCGCGAGCAGCACCCGGTCACGCGCCACATCAAGACCTTCGAGGGCGGACAGCTCGAAGCTCAGCTGGTCCCCCAGCACCAGCCGCAGCGCCGCTACGCTCACAGCGAAGCGCCTTCAGCACACGCCCTGGCGAGTCTCACCACTGCGAACGCATGCCGATGGGTACACGCAGCGGCTCGCGAACGCCATCCGCCAGGCCGCACATCTCGTCATAAGGGGACTGCTGCACCAGATGGAACGGCAGCTCGGGAAGGTCGCGCAGCAGGTCGCGCGCGTGCTCGACCGAACGCAGATGGCAAACGCTGCCGCGCTCGTCGACCAGCGCGTGTCGCTGGCCCTGCAGATAGATGTCGAGAATATAGATGCCGCCCTCAAGGGAAATCAGCTCGAGGGCATCGATACGCCCCGCATTGGCATGCCGGGCGAGGTCGCTCAGGTTCATGGCAAGTACTCAGGAAATAACGATACAGAATATTGAACAAAACAATAATTCTGTACAGCTTTTCCGATGACTGCCGCAGGCGAGGTGTCAGTGCTTGGTGATCTTGTCCATGTAACCCATGGCAAAGGCCGACACCACGAAGGTGAGGTGGATGATCACGTACCACATCAGCTTTTCGCTATCGATCTGCTGTACGTCCATGAACATACGCAGCAGGTGGATAGAGGAAATCGCCACGATGGAGGCGGCGACCTTGAGCTTCAGCGAGCTGGAATCCATCTTGCCGAGCCAGTCGAGCTTTTCCTTGCCCTCGTCCACGTCCAGTTGCGAAACGAAATTCTCGTAGCCGGAGATCATCACCATCACCAGCAGCCCGCCGACCAGCGCCATGTCGATCAGCGACAGCAGGGTCAGCACCAGATCCGCCTCGCTGATGGAGAGGATCATCGGCAGGATATGGAAGATCTCCTGAAAGAACTTGATCGCCAGGGCCAGCAGCGCAAATGCCAGACCGAAATAGATGGGCGCCAGCAGCCAGCGAGCGGCATACATGGCGTTCTCGAGAATGCGTTCCATGAGGTCTCACAGCGGTAATTGAACGAGGCGCGAGTATACGCAGCAGGGTCGAGCGGACCAAGGCGGGCAAAGGGTCATCGTGGCGCCAGGACAGAACCGGGCCGTCACCGGCAGGTCAGCGCCAGAAGGCCGCACATCGATGACGCTGTGACGATCATTCCCAGCCGCTGAGGAAGCGCCCCTGGTTGGCGTTGACCCGCCGCAGCTCGGCCTGCATGTGCAGCTGCCAGATGGAGGGATCGTCCGATTCGCGGTAGCCCTGCCCGACGAGATTGTCGGCGATGGCCTGCAGCACCGACTCAGCCATGGCCGGCCCATGGAAGGGCCCCTGAACCTTGATCGCGGTGGGCTGACCATCGGCCAGCCCTGCGGCGCAGAGCAGCGTCCATAGGCCATTGCCGCCAGCGAGGGGGCGGATAACGCATTCGATACGGGTAACCAGGCCCAGGCACTGGCGGTTGAGACAAAGGTTGTGCGGCATGACGGCAATCCTCGCGTCGGGCTGACGCGGGAACATCCTGCACGGATGTAGCGCGAGAGCCTGTTTATCCCCTGAAGCTGTGGATAATCCTGTGAATGAAGGGTGCATGCCCTTCTCCACTGCAGACCCGCCGCGCGCCCTATCGTTCCGTTCAAAAACCGCACAATGGCGACGTTCAGCTGCTCCCTTCGGATTTGGCAGCCTCTTGCTCCGGCGCCACCGCCGTCTCGCCCTTGCCTTCCTCTTCCAGTTCGATCTCGGCGATGTCGCGCAGCCGTTCGACTACCCTGGCGTTCACGCTGCCCTTGGGAAAGTGGCCCTGCTCATTGGCCGCGCCCACATCCTCGCCCACCAGCAGCGACAACGCCTCATCCACCTGTCTTACAGCATAGACGTGGAAGCGTTGCTGGCGTACGGCCTCCAGCACGCGCTCATCGAGCATGAGGGTGGTGACGTTGGCGAACGGGATGATCACCCCCTGCTCGCCGGTCAGGCCGCGTGCCTCGCAGAGGCGGAAGAAGCCTTCGATCTTCTCGTTGACCCCGCCGACCGCCTGCACTTCACCGAACTGGTTGATCGAGCCGGTGATGGCGAAGCACTGCTTGAGCGGTGTGCGCGACAGCGCCGAGATCAGCGCACAGCACTCGCCCAGCGAGGCGCTGTCGCCGTCGACGTAACCGTAGGACTGTTCCAGCGCGATGCTCGCGGAAATCTCCAGGGGAAACTCCTGGGCGTAGCGGCTGCCCAGGTAGCCAGTGAGGATCATCACTCCCTTGGAGTGGATCGGCTGGCCGAGGTTGACCTCACGTTCGATGTCGACGATGCCTGAACCACCCGGATAGACGGTGGCGGAGATGCGTGCCGGCATACCGAATGCCGAATCACCGACTTCCAGCACGGTCAGGCCGTTGCACTTGCCGATCGCCGCACCCTCACTGTCGATCAGGATCACGCCGGCGAGGATGTCCTCGAGAATCCGCGCCGAAACGCGGCCCGTGCGCGTGGCCTTGGCCTTCAGTGCACGCTCGATATGGCCGACGTCCGTCACCTCGTCCTTGGCCAGCTGGCGAATGAAGTCGGCCTCGCTGACCAGCTGGAACAGGTCGCCAATGCGCGCCGACAACCGCCCCTGATGCTCGGCCAGACGTGCGCTGTAGGTTGCCAGGCGCGCCACCGCTGCCGAGGTGAGAGGGGCCATGCCCTCTTCCGATGTACGGGTTTTCATCAGCTGGGCGAACTGCTCGAGGCTGTCCTCGGCCAGCGGGATGTCCTCGTCGAAGTCCACCAGCACGCGGAACATCTCCTGGAAGTCCGGATCCAGGTCCTGCAGCGTGTAATAGAGCTGGCGCGAGCCGATGATGATCACCTTGACGTTCAGCGGGATGACCTGCGGCGTCAGCGTCACCGTGGCCAGGCGACCCAGCTCGGCCAACGGTGACTCCATCTTCAGCTTGCGCGATTGCAGGGCGCGCTTGAGCGCCTCCCAGACGAAGGGCTCGCTGAGCAGCTTCTCGGCCTCCAGCATGAGAAAGCCGCCATTGGCGCGATGCAGGGCGCCGGGGCGCAGCTGGCGGTAGCTGGTATAAAGCGCGCCCTGGTCGGTGCCGTATTCGATACGGCCGAACAGGTTGTCGAAGGTCGGGTGCGGCTCGAACACCACCGGCGCGCCGCCATCGACCGGGTGGCCGACCACCAGGCTCGGGCTGTACTGCTCCTCGAGCAGCACGCGGTTCTGTGCCTCCGGGCGGTTCTCGTCGACCAGCTGCTCGACCACGGTCTTCAGCAAGTTGACCTGCACCGCCTGCAGATAAGCCTCAATGCCGGCGTTCTCGGCATACTTTTCCGAAAGGGGCGCCAGCAGCGGCTGCAGTGCCTGACTGATGGTCTCGTCATTGAGCTGGCGCAACTGGTTGGTGGACTCGCGCTTCCACTGCGGGAGGCTGGCCAGCTCTTCGTTCAGCCGCACTTCCAGCGCGGAAATATCTTCGTGGTAACGCTCGCGCTCGGCTTCCGGCAGCTGAGCGAATTCGGTCTCGTCCAGCGCCTTGCCGTCCTTCATCGGGGTGAAGGCGATATTGGTGCTGTCGCGGTAGAGGGCGATTTCCTTCTCGAGCGCAAGCTTCTCGATGACGTCCAACGCCTTGTCGTAGCGCTGGTTGAAGGCGCGGTCGATGGCGCTCTTCTTCTGCTGGAAACTCGGATGCTCGAACACCGCCGGAAAGGTCGCCAGCAGGTTGTCGATCAGCTGGTTGATGTCGGCGATGAACCCCGCCGCGCCACCATGGGGCAACTCGAGCACCCGCGGCTCACGGGGCTCGTCGAAGTTGTTGACGTAGACCCAGTCCGACGGTGTCTGCAGTCGCTTGCCTTCGGCCTTCAGGTAACGCCGTACGAAAGAGAAACGCCCGGTGCCCGGCTCGCCCATCACATAGACGTTGTAACCGGGTCGCGGCATGGCAACGCCGAATTGCAGCGCCTCGACGGCGCGCTCCTGACCGAGCACGCCGAGAAAGGGCTCAAGCTCGGCGGTGGTCTTGAAGTTGAATTGGCTGGGCTCGAAGGGACGGGTCAGCGCATCGGGTGCCAGGCGCAAGCCGGCAGCGACAGTTTCAGGCATCGGGAATCCTTGCTGGAGTGGCGCATGCGGCCACGATTGATGGCGTCATTCTGGCGTTGCCTCGGGCGCGCCGCAAGGCTGGCAGCCGGCCCGGGCATCCAGCGGGCGACGGTCCGGTTTCGGCGATAAAACCCGAGCGGCGGCTGTAATGACACAAGTGGATACATTTGGCCGCAGCGGACACCGCCCCGGGGCTTGATGCAGATCAAACGGTCGCTTGACGGAAAAGCGCTTCCTAAAGCCAGCCAACACAAAAAGGAGCTTCCGTGATGCGCCCTTCCCCTATTGCTTAGCAGCCTATTGGTCACCGGCGCCGCGAGCGCTGACGATCTTCGCGAACGTGCCAATGCCATCTTCAAGCCGATTCCGGACAAAGTCACCGAGGTGCGTGGCCAGAAGGTCAGCGAGGATCAGGCCATGCTCGGGCACAAGCTGTGGTTCGACCCGCGCCTGTCCAGCAGCCATGTGATCAGCTGCAACACCTGCCACAACCTGAGCATCGGCGGCAGCGACAACGTGCCGACGTCCATCGGCCATGGCTGGCAGAAAGGCCCGCGCAACTCGCCCACCGTGCTGAATGCCGTGTTCAACGCCGCCCAGTTCTGGGATGGCCGCGCCAAGGATCTCCAGGAACAGGCCAAGGGCCCGGTCCAGGCGAGCGTGGAAATGAACAGCACGCCCGAACGCGTCGTCGCCACGCTCAAGAGCATTCCGGAGTACGCCGCCGAGTTCAAGAAGGCCTTCCCGAAAGACAAGGACCCGGTCAGCTTCGACAACATGGCCTATGCGCTGGAAGCCTTCGAAGTGAGCCTGACCACGCCGAACTCACCGTTCGACCGCTTCCTCAAGGGCGAGGACAAGGCCCTGGATGACAAGCAGAAGCAAGGCCTCGCGCTGTTCATGGACGTGGGCTGTTCCGCCTGCCACAACGGCGTGAACCTCGGCGGCCAGGGCTACTTCCCCTTCGGCGTCGTCAAGAAGCCGGGTGCCGAAGTGCTGCCGGCCGGCGACAAGGGCCGCTTCACGGTGACCAACACCGCCAGCGACGAATACGTCTTCCGCGCCGCGCCGCTGCGCAACGTCGCCCTGACGCCGCCGTACTTCCACAGCGGCGAGGTCTGGGAGCTGGAGCAGGCGGTGGCCATCATGGGCGACAGCCAGCTGGGCCGTCAGCTCAATCAGGACGAGGTCAGCGCCATCACCGCCTTCCTGCGCAGCGTGACCGGCGATCAGCCTCAGGTAGCCTACCCGGTTCTTCCGGCGAGCACCGCCGACACACCGAAACCGCAGTAACCGAAAACCGCTCCCGACGCCTGCGCCGGGAGCGGACCTCGGCGGCGCTCAACCGCGCCGCTGCTCCTTGAGCAGGTCCCGAATCTCGCTCAGCAAGAGTTCTTCCTTGCTGGGAGCCGGCGGTGCGGATGGCGCTTCGGCCTCCTTGCGCTTGAGGTGATTGATGGCCTTGATCGCCATGAAGATGGCGAAGGCGATGATCAGAAAATCCACCACCGTCTGAATGAACGCGCCGTAGCGCAGCAGCACGGCCGGAGCATCCCCTGCCGCCTCCTTGAGCACGATCGCCAGATCGGAGAAATCCACACCTCCGATCAGCAACCCCAGCGGCGGCATCACGACGCCATCCACGAACGACGACACGATCTTGCCGAACGCGGCGCCGATGATGATCCCCACCGCCATGTCGACGACGTTACCGCGCACGGCGAACGCTTTGAATTCGCTGATCAGACTCATAATTCGCTTCATCCTTCTGGTAGTGGCGGGCTGGCCTGCAACGGTGCGCTACCTCGCGGAGCACCGTCGTAGAGCATAGGCGGGCCGGCCACGACTGACCACGCCGATGCGCCTTTCATCGACCGAGGATTGCCAGTGAGGTTCGCTTGATCGCCGTCAACCGGTTCTGCCGGGCGGGCGAATAAGGTAGAGCCCTTCCTGACACCCGGAGCGATTTCCATGCACGTCGAACACCATCCCCTGATCAAGGATTTCCCTGAAAAGCGCGAACAACTGCAGCGCCTGCGCCAGGAAGACCCTCTCTTCGCCCGCAAGGCCGAGGAGTACGAAGCGCTGGACAAGCGCATCTGCCGCATCGAGGACGGCGTCGAAACCCTCGACGACGCCGCGCTCACCGCCCTCAAGCTGGAACGCGTGACCCTCAAGGACGACATCGCCCGCGACCTCCGGCGCGCCTCCGGCAGCTGCTGCGGCGGTTGCTGCGGCTAAGAGCCAGCGAAACGGAAAAAGCCCGCCATTCGGCGGGCTTTCTATTTTCACCGTCGGCTAGAACAGGCCGCCGAAACGAAAGCCCGAGCCGACCCAGACGAACGCCACCGCGGTCAGCGTGATCAGCACGATGTGCAGGCCCAGTTGCGGCAGGCGCTGCCCGTCCAGCTTCGGAATCAACGCCAGCCGCGCATGGGCGCCGAGCAGTGCGGTCAAGCCGAGCAGCACCAGCTTGGCCTGCACTAGCCGAGCGATCGGTGTGGTGTCGAACCACTGCCCGTGGGGTAGCCAGAGGCTCGCCAGCCAGAAGCCGGTGATGATCTGGATCAGCAGCGCCGGAATGCCGATGCGTTCGTAAAGCTGCTCGAACTGGCGTACCGGCTGCGGATCGCGCTGGCGCATGGCCCTGGGCAGCACGCCCAGCAATAGCACTAGATGGCCGCCAACCCAGACGGTCGCACCCAGCAGATGCAGAAACAACAGATGTCGCATGGCACGCACTCCTGCTCGATTTGTTTACAGTCTGGCTGCTCCGCTTCCGCTTGTGGCTGATGCCAATCAAGTCAGCCGTTATCATGCGACACCCCTTTTCCGACCCGGAGTTTCCCATGGCCAAGGCCAAGCGCATGTATGGCTGCACCGAATGCGGCTCGACCTTCCCCAAGTGGGCCGGCCAGTGCGGCGATTGCGGCGCGTGGAATACGCTGGTGGAAACCGTCGTCGAGGCCACCCCAGCCGCCTCGGGACGCGCCGGCTGGGCTGGTGACCAGGCCAACATCAAGACCCTGGCCGAAGTCAGCGTCGAGGAAGTGCCGCGCTTCTCCACCGCCTCCGGCGAACTGGACCGCGTGCTCGGCGGTGGCCTGGTGGACGGCTCGGTGGTGCTGATCGGCGGCGACCCGGGCATCGGCAAGTCCACGATCCTCCTGCAGACGCTCTGCGCTATCGCTCAGCGCTTCCCAGCGCTGTATGTCACCGGCGAGGAATCGCAGCAACAGGTTGCCATGCGCGCCCGCCGCCTGGACCTGCCGCAGGACCGGCTCAAGGTGATGACCGAGACCTGCATCGAATCGATCATCGCCACCGCCCGCGCCGAGAAGCCCAAGGTCATGGTCATCGACTCGATCCAGACCATCTTTACCGAGCAGCTGCAGTCGGCACCTGGCGGCGTGGCCCAGGTCCGCGAGAGCGCGGCGCTGCTGGTGCGCTTTGCCAAGCAGAGCGGCACGGCGATCTTCCTCGTCGGCCACGTCACCAAGGAAGGCGCCCTGGCCGGGCCGCGCGTGCTCGAGCATATGGTCGACACGGTGCTCTATTTCGAGGGCGAGTCCGATGGCCGTCTGCGCCTGCTGCGGGCGGTGAAGAACCGCTTCGGCGCGGTCAACGAGCTGGGCGTGTTCGGCATGACCGACAAGGGCCTCAAGGAGGTCACCAACCCCTCGGCGATCTTTCTCACCCGTGCTCAGGAGGCGGTGCCCGGTAGCGTGGTGATGGCCACCTGGGAAGGCACCCGGCCGATGCTGGTGGAAGTGCAGGCGCTGGTCGATACCAGCCACCTGGCCAACCCGCGGCGCGTCACCCTGGGCCTGGACCAGAACCGCCTGGCCATGCTGCTGGCCGTGCTGCATCGCCATGGCAGCATCCCGACCTATGACCAGGACGTGTTCATCAACGTGGTGGGCGGCGTGAAAGTGCTGGAAACCGCGGCGGATCTGGCGCTGATGGCTGCGGTGATCTCCAGCCTGCGCAACCGGCCGCTGGATACCGACCTCCTGGTGTTCGGCGAAGTGGGACTGTCCGGAGAGATCCGCCCGGTACCGAGCGGTCAGGAGCGGCTGAAGGAGGCCGCCAAGCATGGCTTCAAGCGCGCCATCGTGCCCAAGGGCAACGCGCCGAAAGAGGCGCCGGCGGGCCTGCAGATCATCGCGGTGACGCGTTTGGAACAGGCGCTCGACGCGCTCTTCGAATAGCCGTCAGGCCTCGCCGAGCGCGGCCAACTCGCGCTCCAGCAGCGCTTCGTCGCCGAGATTGAGCTCCACCAGACGGCGCAGGTGGGCAATGGAGTCGAGGTCGATGTGCTGGCAGGCGAAACCGATCAGCTCGCCCTCCTCGTGGCTCATCGTCACCTCCATGCGCACCTCGGCATCGTCGGACAGCCGAACCCGCGCCTCGAACGGCTGCCCGGCGTCGGCGCTCCAGCCCGCCGGCCGGCGGACCAGCAGACCTTTGAGCGACAGGTCATGCAGTTCGGCCGGCCAGCGGCGCTCGCCCTGAACCAGCTCGGTGGCAGCGTCGAACTCGATGCGCTGAAAGCGCCGGCGCTCACTGGACGAATCACTCATGGCATTACTCCGCTAGGTCTGGGTTCACTATAGGACAGCGCCAGCTGAAGTCGTCGTCACAACCAGCGGCGGACGCGCGTGCAGTAGGCCCGATAGTCCTCGCCGAACAGCTGCCCTAGCAATCGCTCTTCGTGCACGATCACCCCGCGCTGCATGGTCAGGATCACCAGGGGCAGCAGCAGCCATGGCCACAGCGAGCCCCAGAGCAAGGCGATGCCGCCGTAGATCAGGCTGTCGGCCAGGTAGATGGGATTGCGCGAAAAGCGGAACGGCCCCTCCTCCAGCAATTTCGCGGGCTTGCCGTAGGGATTGACCGTGGTCTTGCGCCAGAGCATCAACAACCCGGCCCAGAGCATCAACAGCACGCCGGCATCGATCAATCCCCAACCGATGTAGCGCGTCCAGAGCGTCTGCGGCAGCGCGATGGGCAGCATCGCGTCGAGCAACCAGGCGGCAGCCAGGAACAACAGGTAGATAAGCGGTGGCGGGAGGATCACGCCAGTGGCGTTTTTGAACATGCTAGAACTCCGATGAGCGGTAAGCGGAGTCTAGCGCGGCACAAGCCCGCAGCGACGATCGGGATCAAACCATCTGCTGTTGCTGGCGCCAGAAAGCAGAAAGCCCGCTTGCGCGGGCTTTCCGTTTGCGTCTGGACGCGCTTAGTTGCCGTACACCGGGAACTTGGCGCAGACCGCCTCGACCTTGCCGCGGACCGCGTCGATCACCGACTCGTCGCCCATGTTATCGAGGATGTCGCAGATCCAGCCGGCCAGCTCGCGGCACTCGGTCTCGCCGAAACCGCGGGTGGTGACGGCCGGCGTACCGATACGCAGACCTGAAGTGACGAACGGCGAGCGCGGATCGTTCGGCACGCTGTTCTTGTTCACGGTGATGTGGGCGCGACCCAGGGCGGCGTCCGCGTCCTTGCCAGTGATGTCCTGCTTGATCAGCGAGAGCAGGAACAGGTGGTTCTGGGTGCCGCCGGAAACCACGTCGAAACCGCGCTGGATGAATACTTCCGCCATGGCCTGGGCGTTTTTCACTACCTGCTGCTGGTAAGCCTTGAACTCGGGCTGCAGGGCTTCCTTGAAGCACACCGCCTTGGCCGCGATCACGTGCTCCAGCGGGCCGCCCTGGGCGCCCGGGAAGACTGCGGAGTTGAGTTTCTTCTCGATCTCCTCGTTCTTCTTGGCCAGGATCAGGCCGCCGCGAGGGCCGCGCAGGGTCTTGTGGGTAGTGGTGGTGACCACGTCGGCGAAGGGCACCGGGTTCGGGTAGACGCCGGCGGCGACCAGACCGGCCACGTGAGCCATGTCGACGAAGAGATAGGCACCGACCTTGTCGGCGATCTCGCGGAAGCGGGCAAAGTCCAGCTTCTGGGAATAGGCCGAGAAACCGGCGACGATCATCTTCGGCTTGTGCTCGACGGCCAGGCGCTCGACTTCGTCGTAGTCGATCAGGCCTTGATCATTGATGCCGTACTGCACGGCGTTGTACAGCTTGCCGGAGGAGGACACGCTGGCACCGTGGGTCAGGTGACCACCGTGGGCCAGGCTCATGCCGAGGATGGTGTCGCCCGCACTGAGCAGGGCCAGGTAGACCGCGGCATTGGCCTGGGAGCCGGCGTGCGGCTGGACGTTGGCGTAGTCGGCGCCGAACAGCTGCTTGGCGCGATCGATGGCCAGCTGCTCGACCACGTCGACGTACTCGCAACCGCCGTAGTAGCGCTTGCCCGGGTAGCCTTCGGCGTACTTGTTGGTCAGCACCGAACCCTGGGCTTCCATCACCGCCGGGCTGGTGTAGTTCTCCGAGGCGATCAGCTCGATGTGGTCTTCCTGACGCTTGGCTTCCTGCTGCATGGCAGCGAAGAGATCGGCGTCGAAACGGGCGAGGGTCAAATCACGGCTGAACATGGCAGTCCTCTGAGATCAGCTGGCGGTATAAAAAGAGAGGCGCGGATTCTACCTCATCCGGCCGGCGGCGGGTATGAGCGAAAGTCATGTACAAGATGAGCAGCAGGCGCCCCGGAGCCGCCGCCGCGGCGCTGCGGCGGTTTGCCCTGACCGGTGCATTCGGGTAGCTTTGCGCCCTTTACATGCCTCCCTTTTTCCTGGCCCTCGCGGGCTCCGGGGCGGCATCCATCACCACTGTCACGGGCATCTGTTTCCATGGCTCAATACGTCTACACCATGCACCGGCTGAGCAAGGTCGTTCCGCCGAAGCGTGAGATCCTCAAGAACATTTCCCTGTCGTTCTTCCCTGGCGCCAAGATCGGCGTGCTCGGCCTGAACGGCGCCGGTAAGTCCACCCTGCTGCGCATCATGGCCGGCGTCGACACCGAGTTCGACGGCGAAGCCCGCGCCATGCCGGGGATCAATGTCGGCTACCTGCCACAGGAGCCGCAGCTCGACCCGAGCAAGACCGTTCGCGATGTGGTGGAAGAAGCCGTCAGCCAGATCAAGGACGCCCAGGCGCGCCTGGATCAGGTGTACGCCGCCTACGCCGAGCCGGACGCCGATTTCGACGCCCTGGCTGCCGAGCAGGCCAAGCTGGAGGCCATCCTGCAAGCTTCCGACGGTCACAACCTGGAGCGCCAGCTGGAAGTCGCCGCCGACGCCCTGCGCCTGCCGCCGTGGGACGCCAAGGTCGAGCACCTCTCCGGCGGCGAGAAGCGTCGCGTGGCGCTGTGTCGTCTGCTGCTGTCGGCTCCCGACATGCTGCTGCTGGACGAACCGACCAACCACCTGGACGCCGACTCGGTCGCCTGGCTGGAGCGGTTCCTCCATGACTTCCCGGGCACCGTGGTGGCCATCACCCACGACCGCTACTTCCTCGACAACGTCGCCGGCTGGATTCTCGAGCTCGACCGCGGCGCCGGCATCCCGTACGAGGGCAACTACTCCGGCTGGCTGGAAGCCAAGTCCGAGCGTCTGGCCCAGGAGTCCAAGCAGCAGTCGGCCCACGAAAAAGCCATGAAGGAAGAGCTGGAGTGGGTGCGCAAGGGCGCCAAGGCCCGCCAGGCCAAGTCCAAGGCCCGCCTGCAGCGCTTCGAGGAGATGCAGTCGCAGGAATTCCAGAAGCGCGCCGAGACCAACGAGATCTACATCCCGGCCGGCCCGCGCCTGGGCGACAAGGTCATCGAGTTCAAGAACGTGACCAAGGGCTACGGCGACCGCGTGCTGATCGACGACTTGAGCTTCAGCATGCCCAAGGGCGCCATCGTCGGCGTGATCGGTGGTAACGGCGCCGGTAAGTCGACCCTGTTCCGGATGATCATGGGCAAGGAAACCCCGGATTCGGGCAGCATCGAGATCGGCGATACCGTGCAGCTGGCCTGCGTGGATCAGAGCCGCGACGACCTGGACGGCAGCAAGACCGTGTGGGAAGCGGTGTCCGACGGACTCGACATGATCAAGATCGGCAACTACGAGGTGCCGTCGCGCGGCTACGTCGGCCGCTTCAACTTCAAGGGCGGCGACCAGCAGAAGTTCGTCAAGGATCTGTCCGGTGGTGAGCGTGGCCGCCTGCACCTGGCGCTGACCCTCAAGCAGGGTGCCAACGTGCTGCTGCTCGACGAACCGTCCAACGACCTCGACGTGGAAACCCTGCGCTCGCTGGAAGAGGCACTGCTGGACTTCCCCGGCGCCGCCATCGTGATCTCCCACGACCGCTGGTTCCTCGATCGGGTCGCCACTCATATCCTCTCCTACGAGGACGATGGCAGCGTGGTGTTCTTCGAGGGCAACTACACCGAGTACGAGGCCGATCGCAAGAAGCGCCTCGGCGATGCCGCGTCCCAGCCCCACCGCGTCAAGTACAAGAAACTGGCGCAGTAAGTCGGCATGCACACAGGAACGGAGCCAATCGGCTCCGTTCCTGCGTCAGAAACACGACAATCGACTAGTAGCAAAACGCCTTATGCCGGATAATTGCCGCCCACTCTGACCCACGGCCGGCAATCGTCTACCGCGCCACGACTTCGTGACAGGAAGGAATTTCGCATGGCAGCCCTGGGATTGCGCGGCAAATCACTGCTGGCCTTGTTGCTTACCTGCCTGCTGGCCTTCGTGTTCGCAGGCTTCATCGGCCGCGAGGCGCTGCTCGGCGTGCAGAACCGCTTCGGCGAAGCCTATGCACGCAACGTGGTGCAACTCAACCGCGAACGCCTGTTCGCGCCGGTGTCTCGCGAGCTCGCACTCGCCCAGCGCCTCGCCGCGACGCAGTTGACCCTCGCCTGGCTCAACGACGAGCGCAATCCGACCAAGCGCGAGACCTTTTTCAAGGAAGCTGCCGGTTACCAGCAAGCGCTGGGCGATCACGCCTACTTTGCCGCGTCGGCACGCAGCAACAGCTACTATTCCAACGGGCCCGACCAGGCGCCCAGCGAGACGCCGCGCTATGAAATGAGCCCGGACAATCCGCGCGACGAGTGGTTCTTCCAGACGCTCCAGGCCAATGCACCCTACGCACTCAACGTCGATCGTTCGGTGGTCACCGGCGAACTCAAGGTCTGGTTCAACGTGCAGGTACGAGATGGCGATCGGCGCCTCGGGCTGGTCGGCTCGGGCATCGGTCTGCAGGCTTTCCTCGACGACTTCATCGAGTCCAACAAGGTCGGTGTCGAGTCGATGGTGCTCGACGCCTTCGGCTCCATCCTGGTCCACCCCAACCAGAACCTCGTCACGCTGAATGCCGAGACGGCACGGGGGCGCTCGCTGTCCACCAATATCCTCGGCCTGCTCGACGACCTCAGCGCAGCGTCGGCGGTACGCCAGGCCATGGCCGAAAGCCGCGACAGTCCCGGCAGCGTGGCGACCGTTCGGGTCACGCTGGATGGCGCCCCGCGGTTGCTGGCGCTGAGCTGGATTCCGGAGCTGCAGTGGTTCGTCGCCAGCGCCGTCGACCTGAGCACCGCGCAGGTGGTCGAGGTGCGTCCGCTGCTGCCGGCCATCGGACTGTTCCTCGTGCTGTTCCTGCTGCTGATCGGCGGTGGCGCCTGGCTGGTGGAGAAGCGCGTGCTCAAGCCGCTGCGACAGCTACGCCGCAGCGCCCAGGCGCTGGCGGCCGGGCAGTACGACGCGCCGCTGCCGCTGCATCGCCAGGATGAGATCGGCGAGCTCAGTGCAGCCTTCGGCGCCATGGCACAGAAGGTGCGCAGCCACACCAGCGAGCTGGAGAACCGCGTACGCGAGCGCACCCGCGACCTGGAACAGGCCAACCGGGACATGGCCGCGGCACACAAGAAGATCGACGACTCCATCGATTACGCCAGCCTCATCCAGCGCTCGATCCTGCCGAACCGGCAGCTGGTCAGCGCCATGGGCGATCGCCATGCGGTGCTGTGGCGGCCGCGCGATGTCGTCGGTGGCGACTTCTATGTCTATCGCGCCGACGACCACGGCTGTCTGTTCGGCGTGGTCGACTGCGCCGGCCATGGCGTACCCGGCGCCCTGATGACCATGCTGGCCCATGCCGCGATCGATCAGGCACTCGGCAGCACCGGCCTGGCCGATCCGGCCGCGGCGCTGGCGCGTACCGACGCCATCGTGCGCAGCATGCTCAAGGAAGAGGATGATGCCCACGCGCTGGCCACCAACATGGACATCGGCCTGGCCTATGTCGATCTCAAGCGGCGCAAGGTGCATTATTCCGGCGCGAAGATCGCGCTGTACTACTGTGACGGCGAGGACGTTCACGAGGTCAAGGCGGCACGCCGGGCGATCGGCGACAAGCGCGTCGGCGAGTACCACAACACCAGTATCGACCTGCGGTCAGGCCGGACCTTCTACATGACCACCGACGGATTCCTCGACCAGGCCGGCGGCGACCAGGGCTACGGCTTCGGCAACAGCCGCTTCGCCAGCATGATCCGCGAGCATGCAAGGCGTCCGCTGGCTGAACAGGGCGAAGCCTTCAGCCTCGCACTGGCGCGCTATCAGGGAGAATTTCCGCAGCGCGACGACATCACGATGTTATGTTTCCGTTTCGATTGAGACAGGGAGTTGGCCATGGCCCCCATTGATATGTTCGCGATGCGCGAATGCTACAACCAGCAACAGATCATGCTGTGCTTCAACGGCCCCATCTCACGCAGCCTGATCGAAGAAATCGGCAACGCGCTGCGCAACTACATGGCCGAAGAGCAGGCACATCCATCTTCGGCGATGGACGTGTTCGCCGTGTACATCGAAATGACGCAGAACATCCGCCACTACACCCGCGAGAAGAACTGGTCCGATCAGCAGGCCGGCGCCACCGTGGTGGTTTCCCGTGATGACCAGGGCCGCTATGTCGTCTCGGCAGGCAATCTCATCGAAACCGCCGACGGTCAGGTATTGCTCAACGCTGTCGCGGAACTGGCGAAGAAAGACAAAGCCGAACTGAAGGCTCTGTACAAGGAGCAACTGCGCAAGCCACGCGACGAACACGTGGCCACCGGCGCAGGGCTGGGCCTGATCGATATCGCCCGCAAGTCCAGCGAACCCCTCAAGGCTTCGCTGCAGCCGGTCTCCGGCGAACTTTCCTTCATCAGCCTGAGCGCCGTCATCTGAATCCCAAGAGCATCCCCATGAACGACTTTTCCATCCCCGGCAGCCAGTCCACTCCCGCTATCCAGTCCGACTGGGAAAAAGGCATCGTTTCGATGCAGGGCGATTCCTACCCGGAGAATTCCTACGAACTGTTCCATCAGGTCTACGAGTGGATCGAACGCTTCCTGGGCCAGGCCAGCCACCCGCTCAGCCTCGAACTGCGCCTGCTGTACCTCAACACCAGCAGCATCAAGGCGATGATGGATATCTTCGACCTGCTCGAGGCCGCCTTCCAGGATGGCCGCCAGGTGGCGGTCAACTGGTACTACGACGTCCGCAACGAGCGCGTGGTCGAGCTGGCCGAAGAGTTCAAGGAGGACTGCACCTTTCCGTTCTCCATCCTGAGTCACGACTGACAGAAGGTCGATATGCGCGGGCCATCACCGTTAGAGCAAGAAGTAGCCAGCCTTCTCGCCGATCCACAGTTCGAAGGGCATCCACTCAAGGAAGCCCTGAGCCAGCTGTGGAGCGCCCACCACGATCTGCTCGGGCGCATCGAGCGAATCGCCCGCGTCTCCGACGGCTACCAGAGCATTGCCCGCGAGCGTGAACTGAGCCTGGCGGCGCGCTTCGACAAGCAGCTGCGCCAGCTGGAGAAGGTTGCGCGCATCTCCGATCGCTACCAGGCGATGATGCAGGATCTCAACGCCTCGCTACGCGAAGCCTCGATGCTGGACTCACTGACCGGCATCGCCAACCGCCGCCTGCTCACCGAACGCCTGCGCGAGGAAAGCGAGCGGGCCAAGCGCTACGGACGCCCGCTGGCGCTGGTCATGCTCGACATCGACCGCTTCAAGATCATCAACGATGACTACGGCCACGATGTCGGCGACCGGGTGCTGATCGAGGTGGTACGGGTGATGGAGTCGGAAATCCGCGAGCACGACCTGTGCGGCCGTTGGGGCGGCGAGGAGTTCCTGATCCTGATGCCCGAGTGCACCGCACAGATGGCGCAGACCGTCATGGGCCGCCTGGGCGCCAGCATCGCGGCGCTGGGCGTACGGGTGAACGAGGATCTGCTCGGGGTCACCGCCAGTATGGGCATCGCCGAACTGCGCCCCGAGGAAACCTATTCGAACACCATCAACCGTGCCGATCTCGCCCTGCTGCGGGCCAAGCGCAGCGGTCGCAACCGGTGCGAGCTGGCGGACTGACCGCTTCGCCCGCCACCTGCACAAAAACGATGCATTCGATGCGACATTTCAGCGCAAAGCAGGACAGCGACGGGGAAATCCTTCTCGACCTCCCTTGAAAGGCGCACCAGACAAGCGATACGCACAAAGCATCACCATCCGTTGGCGCCGCACGCCGCGCACCACATAAAGGCACCCTCCATCCACATCGCACTTCCGCGGTGCAAATCAGGTTTGTTACAGTCGCCCGCCAAAAAAATTATCAATGACTGCCAACAAGCGGTCGCCGAGGGCCTACTGATGATCGAAACCGTTGATGCCTTTCTCGCCCGACTGAAGCAACGCGACCCCCACCAACCCGAATTCCACCAGGCGGTGGAAGAAGTGGTTCGCAGCCTCTGGCCATTCCTCGAAGCCCACCCGCACTACATGCAGGCCGGCATCATCGAACGCATGGTGGAGCCGGAGCGCGCCATCATCTTCCGCGTGCCGTGGGTCGACGATCAGGGCCGCGTCCAGGTCAACCGCGGTTTCCGCATCCAGATGAACAGCGCCATCGGCCCATACAAGGGCGGCCTGCGCTTCCACCCGTCGGTAAACATCGGCGTACTCAAGTTTCTCGCCTTCGAGCAGGTCTTCAAGAACTCCCTCACCTCGCTGCCCATGGGCGGCGGCAAGGGCGGTTCGGACTTCAACCCGAAGGGCAAGAGCGACAACGAAGTGATGCGCTTCTGCCAGTCCTTCATGAGCGAGCTGTACCGCCACATCGGCGCCGACCTCGACGTGCCAGCCGGTGACATCGGCGTTGGCGGCCGCGAGATCGGTTTCCTGTTCGGCCAGTACAAGCGCCTGTCCAACCAGTTCACCTCGGTACTGACCGGCAAGGGCCTGCCCTACGGCGGCAGCCTGATCCGCCCGGAAGCCACCGGCTACGGCTGCGTGTATTTCGCCGAGGAAATGCTCAAGAGCACCCACAGCAGCTTCGATGGCAAGCGCGTGGCGATCTCCGGCTCCGGCAACGTCGCGCAGTACGCCGCGCAGAAAGTCATGGAGCTGGGCGGCCGCGTCGTCTCGCTGTCGGACTCCGGCGGCACGCTGCACTTCCCGGACGGCATGACCGACGAGCAGTGGGCCTATCTGATGGATCTGAAGAACGTCCGTCGCGGTCGTCTGGAAGAGATGGGCACGCAGTTCGGCGTGACCTTCATGGCCGACCAGCGTCCCTGGAGCCTGCCGTGCGATATCGCCCTGCCCTGCGCCACGCAGAACGAGCTGGACGGCGAAGACGCCCGCGCGCTGCTGAAGAACGGCTGCATCTGCGTGGCCGAGGGCGCCAACATGCCGTCGACCCTGGAAGCCGTGGACCTGTTCCTCGAGGCCGGCATCCTCTATGCCCCGGGCAAGGCCTCCAACGCCGGTGGTGTGGCCTGTAGCGGCCTGGAGATGAGCCAGAACGCCATGCGCCTGCACTGGACCGCCGGTGAGGTGGACACCAAGCTGCACGGCATCATGCAGTCAATCCACCACGCCTGCGTCGCCCACGGCGAGGAAAACGGCCGGATCAACTACGTCAAGGGCGCCAACATCGCCGGCTTCGTCAAGGTTGCCGATGCCATGCTGGCCCAGGGCGTCGTGTAACGGCTGCGCCGACCGGCAAGCCTCGGCCAGAAAGACAAAGCCCCCGTCGGATCGTCCGGCGGGGGCTTTTGCTTTGCGGGGCTTCCCGCAGCAATCGACTACCAGTAGTTCTCCACTGCCACCTGACCGGGCCTGCGGGTCATCGCCAGGTTCAGATCACGGGCTTTCAGTACCGCACGGGAGTCCTCGATCATCTGCGGGTTGCCGCAGAGCATGATCCGCGAATGCTCCGGCGTCAGCTGCAGATCGGCGGCGCGCTCCAGTTCGCCGTTCTCGATCAGCGTGGTGATGCGCCCATGCAGCGCGCCGGACACCCGTTCGCGCGTGACTACCGGCAGGTACAGCAGCTTCGCGCCGAGACCCTCCAGGTAGTCGCGCTGAGGCAGTTCGGCGATCAGCTGCTGATAGGCCAGTTCGCGGGCTTCGCGCACGCTGTAGACGAGAATGATGCGCTCGAAGCGCTGCCAGGCCTCGAAGTCCTGCAGGATCGACAGAAACGGGGCGATCCCGGTGCCGGTGGCCAGCAGCCAGAGGTCACGACCATCGGGAAAGCGATCCAGCGTCAGGAAGCCGAAGGCCTGCTTGTCCACCAGCAACTCGTCGCCCACCTCGAGCCGGCTCAGCTCACTGGTGAATTCGCCGTCCGGCACCACGATGGAGAAGAAATCGAGAAACTCGTCGTGCGGCGCCGATACCATGGAGTAGGCACGCCAGACAATACAGCCGCTGGGCTTGCGCACGCCGAGGCGGGCGAACTGCCCGGCGGTGAAACGAAAGCCGGGGTCGCGGCTGGTGCGCAGGGTGAACAGGTTGGGCGTCAGCGTCTGCACCTCGAGCAGGCGCTGGCGGGTGAACTTCTCTTCGCTGGCGGTCATACTTCGCTCCCTCCGAGCATCAGTGGACACTTACGTGGCGCCCCGTGAACTCTTGATACTCCTTTCCGACGCCCACAAACACCGCCAGTTCTCATGCCTATTCTCGACACCCCGTACGCCAGCCTCGACCTGATCCGCCAGCCGGAGCAGCCCAACGAGCCGTTGCAGGCCTTCGACGCCGCCGACGAATACCTGCTCGCCACGTTGCATGAACAGCGTCTGCCGGCCGCCACGCGGGTGCTGATTCTCAATGACAGCTTCGGTGCGCTGGCCTGCGCGCTGGCCGCGCATGTCGAAGTGACCAGCAGCGGCGATTCGCATCTGGCCCATCTGGCCCTGCAGAAAAACCTGGCACGCAACGACCTGCCGGCCGAACGCGTGCGTTTCGTTCCCGCCAGCGAGGTCTCCGAGGGCCCGTTCGACCGGGTGCTGATTCGCGTACCGAAGACCCTTGCCCTGCTGGAAGAACAGTTGATCCGTCTGCACGGCCAGCTGGCGCCCGGCGCGCAGGTGATCGCGGCGGCGATGATCAAGCACCTGCCGCGTGCCGCCGGTGATCTGCTGGAGCAGTACATCGGCCCGGTGCAGGCTTCGCTGGCGGTAAAGAAGGCCCGCCTGCTCAGCGCCACGCCAAGCGCGAAACCGGTACCGCGGTCGCCCTACCCGACCCGCTATCAGCTCGACCAGCCAAAACTGGAACTGCTAAACCACGCCAACCTGTTCTGTCGCGAAGGGCTGGACATCGGCACGCGCGCCTTTCTGCCGCATCTGCCCAAGGCGCTCGGCGCGCTACGTGTCGCCGACCTCGGCTGCGGCAACGGCGTGCTCGGCATCGTCTACGCGCTGGGTAACCCGCAGGCGGAGCTGACCCTGGTGGACGAGAGCTACATGGCGGTGCAGTCGGCGCGCGAGAACTGGCAGGCGATCCTCGGCGAGCGCCCGGCCGATATCCGCGCCGGCGACGGCCTGGCCGAGCAGCCGCCCGGCTCGCTGGATCTGGTGCTGTGCAATCCGCCGTTCCACCAGCAGCAGGTGGTCGGCGATTTCCTCGCCTGGCGCATGTTCACCCAGGCCAAGGCGGCACTGACCAAGGGCGGCGAGCTGTGGATCGTCGGCAATCGCCACCTCGGCTATCACCTCAAGCTCAAGCGTCTGTTCGGCAATGCCGAGCAGGTCGCCGCCACGCCGAAATTCGTGATAATCAAGGCGACCCGTCGCTAATTCACGAGCGGATCAGGGCCGACGCGCCTCGCTCAGCAACGCCTTGCTGATCGCCTGGCCGACCTGTTCGAACAGGCTGCCGGCTTCCTTGCCTTCGTCCAGGCCTTCGGCGCAGGCCACCACGACGATCGCACGGCGCTCGTCCTGCGGCTCGATCACGCCCACATGGCAGGCGCGCTCCAGCTGCGTGCCGGTCTTCTGGATGAAGGGCACGTCCTCCGGCAGCCCGGCCTCGAGCCGGTAGTTGTCATAGGAATCGAGCTTCATGAAGCCGTACAGCAGATCGCGGCTCTCGGCCGACAGCAACTCCCCGCGCACCAGTTTTTCCAGCATCGTGCCGTAGGCCACCAGGCTGCTGGAGTTGAGCTGGCGGGCGTAGTAGCGCTCGTAGGCCTGCTCCATGCTTGCCGCCTTCAACTCGTCCTGCTGCAGATTGAGTACCCGCGCCAGCGCCTCATAACGCGGCTTGCTGAACGGCGCTGAGGCCAGCTCCACCAGCTGCATGTTGTCCAGCTGGGCGGCATCGGGATGTACCTCGCCGTATACGTCGCGCCGCACCTGGGTAAAGCTGGTGATGGCCTCGAAGTCGCCGCCCATGCTCTTGCGGGTGCGCTGGTTGAGCGCATCCTCGCCGACCAGGCGGATCAGCATGTTGGCGGCCGTGTTGTCGCTTTCGATGAGCATTTCCTTGAGCAGATCGCGCAGCGAGTAATCGACGCCGTTGTCCTGCCAGACCAGATCGCCGGAGCCGTCCACCTTGTCGTCCGCCTCCAGCGTCAGCCGCTGATCGAGGCGAAACTCGTCATCGTCGACGCCCTGCAGCACGGCCAGAGCGATCGGCACCTTCACTGCCGAGCCGAGGTACCAGAAGCGCTCGGCGTCGTAGCGCAGCTCGGCGTCCTCGCCCAGATGCTTGATGTACACGCCGAGCTTGCCTGGCGACGCCTCGTCGACGCGGCGCAGCTCCTGCTCCAGCCCATCCTTCCAGGTCGCCTCGGCCTGTTCGGTGCAGGCCGTCAGGCCGGCCAGTGGCAACAGCAGTGCGCCCAACGCGATCAATCTGCTCATCTTCGAATTAACCCCGCTGCGGCGACGGCCTCGCCGGTGCCACGCAATGCCCGCTCGGCCTGGGTGGTGGAGGCCACCCCGCGCACGCAGGCGACAATGATCAGGCGCTGGGACGTCGAGTCCGCCGCGCCTGGCTGGTCCACCAGCCCGGCATCGCAGATGCGCGCGCGCTGGGTGCCGGTCTTGTGCGCGAACCCGGTGCCGGACGGCAGGCCAGCCTTGATTCGCCGCCCGCCAGTCTCGACCCGGCGCATCACGCTCAGCAGGTACTCGGTGCTCGCCGGCCCCAGCGCGGTGCCGGCATCGAGTGCCGAGAGCAGATCGCCATAGGCCTTCAGCGTGCCGGAGTTGAACGGCGTAGCGTAGTAACGCTCGTAGGCCTCGCCGAGGCTGATGGGCACCAGCGCGCTGCGCTCCACGCCGATCAGCCGCGGCAGCAAGGCCAGGCGGCCGGCGTCGTTCGGCTGCCGCTTGAGGGCGAGAAAATCCTTACCGGACAGGGTGCGCGCCGCCGGATGCAGTTCGCCGTAGATCAGCCGTCGCACATCGGCCAGGGTGGTGATCGGCCCGAAGCCCTCGGGCACCAGCTCGCGGGTGACCGCATTGACCTGCTCGATGCCGACCAGCCTGATCAGCATGTCGCTGGCGGTGTTGTCGCTGTGGATCAGCATCTGGTCCAGCAGATAGCGCACGCTCAGCGCCTTGCCCGGCGCATGGCTATTGGTCGGGCCGGCACCGTCGACATAGTCGCTGGCAAGCAGGGTCACCGGGCTGTCCAGCGTCAAGTCGTCCTGCTCGACACGGCGCATCACCGCGATGGCAATCGGCACCTTGACCGTCGAGGCCAGGTACCAGGCGTCTTCGCCGTGGTAGGAGACCGAGATGCCGGTCTGCATGTCCTTGACGTAGACGCCCAGTTGCCCTGGTGTCTGCCTGTCCACCTGCGCCAGGCGCGCCAGGAACGGGCCGCTCCATTCGATGCTGTCCTGCGCCACGGCGCGCTGGGCGAGCGACAGCGTGATCAGCAGCAGACACAGAGCGGCGAACGGTGAACGAAGCTGGGCGGGCAACAACATGGGCCTCCGGATCGAATGGTGCATTCCCCACCTATCGACCACCGGCGCTGGCGGGCGTGCGCCGGGTCCCGATTACCGGTGCAGCGCAACCGCTGGCGTCGATGCGAGTCCGATGACTATCAACCGACGCAGGAGTGGAGCAGTGGCGCGCACCGAACATTTCATCGGACTGGAGTGGCTGCGCTTTCTGCTGGCCATCTACGTCGTGCTGTTCCATACCGTGCACGCCTACGTCGAAGACGAGCCAACCTGGCTCTCGGAGCTGGCCGGCGTCGGCTTCTTCGCCACCAGCAGCTTCTTCGTCCTCTCCGGCTTTCTGCTGGCGCACGTCTATTGCCGGCAGGGCGAACTGCGCGAGCCGGCGCGGCATTTCCTCGGCAAACGCCTGGCCAACCTCTACCCGCTGCACCTGTTCTCGCTGCTGCTGACGGCCATCGTGCTGACCATCATCGCCAAGCTAGGCATTCCGCCGGACGACGCCAAGGCGAGCCTGCGCTACGTGGTCTACGACACCAACGAGGAGCTCAGCGGCGAGGCCCGCGACGCCCTCGAGTACTTCATGAACAACCGCGAGCTGGCGTTCAACTTCATTCTGCAGCTGCTGATGCTGCATGCCTGGAACCCACTGTACCTGACGTTCAACCCGCCGCTGTGGTCGATCTCCACGCTGTTCTTCTTCTACCTGTGCTTCCCGCTGCTGGCACCGCGCCTGATGCGCCTGCGCCACAAGGGCTGGTGGCTGCTGGCAATCGCCGCGCTCTACCTGCTGCCGCCGCTGTGGGCGATCCAGCAGGATGCCTACGGCATTCCCGTCACCGGCATGCTGCACCGCATGCCGCTGCTGCGGCTGCCGGAATTTCTCGCCGGCATTCTGCTCTGCGGGCTGTTCCGCGAATGGCGAGCGGCCGGCGGGCAACTCGGCATCGCAGCGCGGCTGGCACTGGGGGCCTTCGTGCTGGCGAGCTTTCTGGCCACGGTGTGGCTGCTCAAGGGCGAACGCTATTGGTATTTCCTGTTGCACAACGGCCTGCTGCTGCCGGCGCAACTGGCGCTGGTCTGGCTCTGCGCGCTGATCGCCACGCCACGCAGTGCCGCAGTGGTCGGCTGGTCACAGCGCCTGGGCGCGGCCTCGTTGCCGCTGTTCGTGCTGCATGTGCCGGTGTTCATCCTCTTCTCGCGCTCGGAGAAGCTGCTCGGGGCGGTGTCGGCCGAATGCCTCGAGGACTGGGCCGATTGCGTGGCTCAGGCGGGGGAACTGGCGCTGACGCCAGCCTTCTATCCGCTGTATCTGGGATTGTGCATCGTGGTGTGCGTGCTGGCGCAGGAGCGAGCGGTGGTGCCGGTGAGGCAGTTCCTGCTGAGGCGGGTATTGAAGGTTTGATGCAGGGGCGCGTGAAGTCGCATGCCCACGCGCGCCAGAAAAAGCGAAGAAAGATCGCGACCGAAAACCTACAGGCACACTCGGACCCCATTCCCCGTCAGGAGGCCGAGCGTAGGCCCCCGGAGCAACGCCGGAGGGAGGGAAGTTTTGCGAAGCAAAACCCGGATGCCGGGTGGCCTTCTTTTTGGTTACTTTTTCTTGGCCAGACAAGAAAAAGTAACTCGCCCAGCAGGGCGAAAACCAAGCCGTCAGGCAACTCGTTATCCTCGTGACGACCCAGCAACCTTTTGCCGCACCGGCGGGCCGAAGCCCACCCAGCGCGCCGGCGACTACAGCAGTTTATCCAGGGTAATCGGCAGGTCCCTTACCCGCCTGCCGGTCGCGTTGTAGATCGCATTGGCCACCGCCGCCGCCACACCGACGATACCGATCTCCCCTACTCCCTTCGACCCGAGCTCGTTGACCACCTCGTCGTGTTCCTCGACGAAGATCACCTCGACCTCCGGAATGTCCGCGTTCACCGGGATGTGGTACTCGGCGAGGTTGTGGTTCATGTAGCGGCCGAGCCGGTGGTCGATCAGCGTCTCCTCGTGCAGCGCCTGGCCGATGCCCCAGACCACGCCGCCGACGATCTGGTTGCCGGCCGTCTTCGGGTTGACGATTCGTCCGGCGGCGATCGCACTGACCACGCGGCTGACCTTGATGGTGCCAAGGTCCTCGTCGACGCGCACTTCGACGAACACCGCCGAATGGGTCGCGGTCGCCCAGGCGTCGCGCTTCTCGTCGGGCTTGACGCTGGCTTCGGCGTCCAGCGCCCCACTGACCTGGACGATGTCGCGCAGCGCCACGGCATGCTCGCCGGTTTTCAGCCGCAGCTCGCCATCGACGAACTCCACCGTCTCCAGATTCGCCCCGGTAAAGGGAGAAGCCGGCGACTGCTGCACGGCATCCAGCAGCTTCTGCCGCAGGCCGGCGCAGGCGCGCTGCACCGCACTACCGACCGAGGACACGGTGGCCGACCCGCCTTCCAGCGGCGCCTGCGGCAGGCTGGAGTCGCCGAGACGGAATTCCACTTCGCTCATCGGCAGGCCCATGGCGTCGGCGGCGATCTGGGTCATCGCGGTGTAGGTGCCGGTGCCGATGTCGGCGGTGGCGCTGGTTACCAGCAGCCTTCCGTCCGCGTCGAGACAGGCGCGAGCGGAGGCAGGCATCTGCATCGCCTCCCAGACACCGGTGGCCATGCCCATGCCGACCAGTTGATGGCCGTCGCGCAGACTGCGTGGCTGCGCCGGGCGCCGCGACCAGCCGAAACGCTCGGCACCCTGCTGGTAGCAGGCACGCAGTTCCTTGCTGGAATAGCGCTTGCCCTCGTTGCCGTTGGTCTCGGTGTAGTTGCGCAAGCGCAGCTCCAGCGGATCGATACCGACTTCATAAGCCAGCTCGTCCATCGCGCACTCCAGCGCATAGACGCCAATGGTCGCCCCCGGGGCGCGCATGTCCAGCGGGGTATAGACGTCCAGCGGCGCCAGACGGTAGCCGAGGCGCACGTTGTCGCAGGCGTAGAGCATGCCGGACCACTCCACCTCGTGTTCGGTGAAGTCCTCGAAGCGCGAGGTCTGGCCGATGGCCCTGTGCTCGATGGCCTGCAGCCGCCCGTCACCATCGGCCGCCAGCTTGAGCTGCTGGACGGTGCGTGGGCGATAGCCGAAGGTGAACATCTGCTGGCGGGTCAGCTCGACGCGCACCGAAGCCTTGAGCTTGAGCGCGGCCATCACCGCCAGCGGCAGCTGGTACTGCGGGCGCAGGCCGGAGCCGAAGGCACCGCCGACGAAGGGCGACAGCACGCGGATCTTGCCCTCCATGTCGAACACCTGCTCCAGGTAGCGCTGGCAGTTCTGCACGCCCTGGGTCTTGTCGTGGATCAGCAGCTCCCCGCCCGGCTGGTACTGGACGATGGAAGCATGCGGCTCCATGGGGTTGTGGTGTTCCACCGGGGTCTCGTACTCACGGTCGATGCGATTTGCCGCCGCCGCGAACGCCGAGTCGAAATCACCGCGCGGCTCGGGCAGCTCGGCAGGCGCATCGTGGGCCTGGTCGCGCACGGCCTGCAGATCGGTCTGGTGCGCCTCGACTTCGTATTCGACTCGCACCAGGCTCGCCGCATGGCGCGCCAGGGCCTGGGTCTCGGCCACCACCAGCGCCAGAGGCTGGCCGCTGTAGAGCACGCGGTCGTTGTACAGCGGGCGGAACGGCGAGCCTTCGGCGGCATCGTCGTCCTCGTAGGGCTTGTCGTAGCTGGCCACCGGCGGTCGGTTCTGATGGGTCAGCACCAGGCGCACGCCGGGCAATGCCTCGGCCGCGGCGGCATTGATGCGCGTGACTCGGCCACGGGCGATGCTGCTCGAGACCACCGCGCCGTAGAGCAGCCCCGGCACCTCGGCTTCGGCGGCATAGCAGGCCTTGCCGGTGACCTTGAGCGGGCCGTCGACGCGGTCCAGCGGCTTGCCGAGTGGAGAGTTGGCGCTGTTCATCGGACGGTTCCTCCGGCGGCTTCGGTGAGCGCGCGCACGATAGCGCGATGGGCCAGGTCGATCTTGAAGGCATTGTCGGCAAGCGGTTGCGCACCTTGCAGCAGGCGATCGGCCGCCGCAGCGAACCTCGCCGGCTCGGCGCGCTGACCACTGAGCAGGTCTTCGGCTTCCTCCAGGCGCCAGGGTTTGTGGGCCACGCCGCCCAGGGCGATGCGTGCGCGACGGATGACGTCGCCATCGACCTCCAGCGCGGCGGCAACGGAGACCAGCGCGAAAGCGTAGGACGCGCGGTCACGCACCTTGAGGTAGGCGCAGTGGCTGGCGAAGCCCTCCACCGGCAGTTCGACGGCGGTGATCAGCTCGCCCTCGGTGAGCACGTTGTCCAGCTGCGGCTGGTCGCCGGGCAGGCGGTGAAAGTCCACCAGGTCGACGCGCCGCTGGCCATGTGGCCCTTCGATGTGCACCCGCGCGTCCAGGGCCGCCAGCGCGACGCACATGTCCGAGGGATGCACGGCGACGCACGCCTCGCTGGCACCGAGGATGGCGTGGATGCGGTTGCGCCCGTCGCGTGCGCCGCAGCCGGACCCCGGCTCGCGCTTGTTGCACGGGGTAGCGGTGTCATAGAAGTAGTAGCAGCGGGTGCGCTGCAGCAGATTACCGCCGGTGCTGGCCATGTTGCGCAGCTGCGGCGATGCCCCGGCAAGAATGGCCTTGCTCAGCAGCGGGTAGCGCTGCTCGATCTGCGGGTGCCAGGCCAGGTCGGCGTTGCTCACCAGCGCACCGATGCGCAGGCCACCCTCGGCGGTCTGCTCGATCTCGCGCAGCGGCAGGCCGTTGATGTCGATGAGCTGGCCCGGATGCAGCACGTTTTCCTTCATCAGGTCGAGCAGGTTGGTGCCACCGGCGATATAGCGGCAGTCCGGCCCGTGCAGGGCGATGGCCTGGTCGATACGTTCGGGGCGCTGGTAGCTGAACGGCGTCATTGCGCACCCTCCTGGCCACGTAGCACCGGCAGTGCCTCCTCGATGGCGGCGAGGATGTTCGGATAGGCGCCGCAGCGGCAGAGGTTGCCGCTCATGTGTTCGCGGATCTCGTCGCGGCTACTGGCGCGGTGCTCGGCCGCGAGCCCGGCCGCCGAGCAGATCTGCCCCGGCGTGCAATAACCACACTGGAAGGCATCGTGCTTGACGAAGGCGGCCTGCAGCGGGTGCAGCGCCTCGGTGCTGGCCAGGCCCTCGATGGTGGTCAGACGCGCGCCGTCGTGCATCACCGCCAGGGTCAGGCAACTGTTGATGCGCCGCCCGTCGAGCAGCACCGTGCAGGCGCCGCACTGGCCGTGATCGCAGCCTTTCTTGGTGCCGGTCAGGCCGAGCTGGTCGCGCAGCAGGTCGAGCAAGGTGGTCCAGGGTTGCACCTGGAGCTCACGGCGTTCGCCGTTCAGCTCCAGGCTGATGGTGCAGGTCTGGCCTGCAGCTGAAGAATGTTCGCTCATGGCAGCCTCACGGTTTGGGCATTGGTGTGCGCTGTCCGTGCGTCTTGGGGTACGACTGGCGTGGCGCCGAAATCGTTCAGCTCCCTGAGCAGGGGCCGGAGCATCGCCGTGCAGGCTTATCGGATCAGCACCGCCGGCGATCGTCCGGGTGGTCGATGTCCTGCAACACGCCGGGGTCGTCCACCTCCAGCTGCTGCACGGCATGCCGGGCGAACAGCGCCTGGGCACCGCGATCGCCATCGAGCTGCAGCAACAGTTCGCGATAAGCGCCACCAATCCCGCGCGGATGGCCGGGCCGCCCCTGATGGACAGGCACCACCAGATTGTCGTGGTCGATCGCCGCGACGATGGCCCGCAGGGTCGCTGGCTGGACATAGGGCATGTCGCCCAGCGCCACCAGCCAGCCGCGGGCCGCCGGTGCATGGGCGACCGCCTGGGCCAGGCTATGACCGAGGCCACGGGTCTCCACCAGCAGCCGCTCGCAGTCCCCGGCATGGGCGGCAAGCCAGTCGTGCAGCGGACCATTGTCGGCGCGGGTCACCACCAGCAGCCGCTCGGCGACGCCGCGCAGGTTCGCCAGCGTGGCGGCGAGCACCGGCGGCACCGGCGCATCGCTGAGGCTCGGCGCCAGCAGCTTGTCCGCACCACTGGCCGCGCGGTAACGGCTGCCCTGCCCGGCGGCGAGCACGATGGCGCAGACACCGGCACCAGGCACCCTGCGCTCAGGCACAGCGCTGCTGCGCCGACAGGCTCGGCGCCAGGGCGCCATTCTTCAGCGCCACCACCTCGGCCATCAGCGACAGGGCAATTTCCGCCGGCGTGCGGCTGCCGATGGGCAGCCCGATGGGGCCGTGCAGGCGCTGCACCTGGCGCTCGCCAAGACCCAGCGAGAGCAGGCGCGCCTTGCGCTTCTCGCTATTGACCCGCGAGCCCAGGGCGCCGACGTAGAAGGCTTCGGACTGCAGCGCGGTGAGCAGCGCCATGTCGTCCAGCCGCGGGTCGTGGGTCAGCGCGACGATGGCGGTGTGCGCATCCGGCTCGATGGCCAGCACGGCGTCGTCCGGCATGCCGGGCACGAAGCGCACGGCGGCCGGATTCCAGTCGTGGGCATAGCCTTCGCGTGGGTCACAGATCAGCACCTCGAAGCCGAGGCCGTGAGCCAGGTCGGCGACATAGCGCGACAGCTGCCCGGCGCCGATCATCAGCAGGCGCCAGGCGGGGCCAAATGGGGCGCGCAGGGTATGCCCGTCGAACTGCAGCACAGCCTCACGCCCGGCGGGCTGCAGGACGACCGCGCCGCTGGCCATGTCCAGCCGGCGCAGCAGCCGCTCGTGTGCGGCACAGCGAGACAGCAGCTCGTCGATCCAGCCGGCATCGCGCAATGGCTCCTGTAGCAGGCGCAGGGTGCCACCGCAGGGCAGGCCGAAACGCGCGGATTCTTCCTTGCTCACGCCATAGGTGATCAGCTGGCAGGTCGACGGTGGCTCATCGGCCATGACCCGGGCGAGCAGGTCGTCCTCGACGCAGCCACCGGACACCGAGCCCTCGACACGGCCGTCGCCGCGCAGCGCCAGCAGCGAGCCCACCGGGCGCGGCGCGCTGCCCCAGGTTTCGATCACCGTGTAGAGCACCACCGCGTGACCGTCACGCAACCAGTCGCGGGCACGCCGCAGCACTGCCAGATCGACACTGTCCATCGTTCTCCTCGAATTCACTGTTTGCACCGGCTGGCCGGCATGCAAGCAGTGACCGATGGGCTGCGTGGTTAGTTCGTCGCCGGCACCAGCATGGCGTCGGCCACCTCGCGCCGCTTGCCCCGTCCGGCCAGGCGCTCCACCAGGGTCAGGGCGAATTCCAGGGCGGTCGCTGGGCCCTGGCTGGTGATGCAGTTGCCGTCCACCACCACCGGCTGGTCGAGGAAATGCGTGCCGGTGAGGTTGTCGCTCATGCCTGGGTAGCAGGTCACCTGGCGGCCCTTGAGCACGCCGTAGGGGTGCAGCGCCACCGCCGGCGCGGCGCAGATCGCCGCGTAGTCCAGTCCGGCGCGGGCCTGCTGGCGTACGCGCTCGGCCAGTGGCTCCAGCTCGCCGAGGGTCTTCGCGCCGGGCATGCCGCCGGGCAGCACGATGAGGTCGAAGTCCTGCGCCAGCACGTCGAGCAGCATGGTGTCGGCGGTGATCCGTGTGCCGCGCGCACAGGTCAGCATGCGCCGTTCCTCGACGCTGGCCACCACCACATCGAACTCGGCACGGCGCAGCACGTCGATCAGGGTGACGGCCTCCAGGTCTTCGGAACCGTCGGCGATCGGAATCAGGACACGTTTGCTCATGGCGTTCACCTGCTCAATGGAAATTCAACCGCGCTGCCGGCCGGTGTAAGATGCCCGGCTTTTGCGACGACAGGCCAGCCGCCCGCCAGAGGCGACGGCCCCACACTTAACCGGCACAAGAGGATCGACCATGCTGGAAAAGCTGTTTCAACTCAAGGCGCACAACACCACGCTGCGCACCGAGATCCTGGCCGGCATCACCACCTTCCTGACGATGGCCTACATCCTCTTCGTCAACCCGAGCATCCTCGCCGAGACCGGCATGGACCACGGCGCGGTGTTCGTCGCCACCTGCCTGGCGGCAGCCATCGGCTCGGCGATCATGGGCCTGGTCGCCAACTACCCGATCGCGCTGGCACCGGGCATGGGCCTGAACGCCTTCTTCACCTACACCGTGGTGCTGACCATGGGTTACACCTGGCAGACCGCGCTGGGTGCGGTGTTCCTTTCCGGCCTGATCTTCTTCGGGCTGTCGATCTTCAAGATCCGTGAATGGATCATCCACAGCATTCCGCTGGCCCTGCGCGCCGGCATTGCCGCCGGTATCGGCCTGTTCCTGGCGATCATCGCTCTTCAGAAGTCAGGGATCGTTGTTTCCCACCCAGCTACGATGCTAACGCTTGGAGACGTGAGCGCCGGCGGCCCGTTGCTGGCATGCCTTGGCTTTTTCATCATTGTTGCGCTCGCCTATCTCCGGGTGACCGGTGCAGTGATGATTGGAATCATCTTAGTAACCGTGCTATCGATCGCGCTGGGTCTATCGAAGCTCGATGGCGTGGTGTCGATGCCGCCGTCGCTGGCGCCGACCTTCATGCAGCTGGACATCATGGGCGCGCTGGATATCGGCCTGATTAGCGTGATCTTCGCCTTCCTCTTCGTCGACCTGTTCGACACGTCCGGCACCCTGATCGGCGTGGCGCAGAAAGCCGAGCTGCTGGACAAAGACGGCAAGATGCCGCGCCTGGGCCGCGCCCTGCTCGCCGACAGCACCGCCACCATGGCCGGCGCGGCGCTGGGTACCTCGACCACCACCAGCTACATCGAATCCGCCGCCGGTACCGCTGCCGGTGGCCGCACCGGCCTGACCGCCTGCGTGGTCGCCCTGCTGTTCCTGCTCAGCCTGTTCTTCGCCCCGCTGGCCGGCGCCGTGCCGGCCTATGCCACCGCCCCGGCGCTGCTGTTCGTCGCCGTGCTGATGATGAGCAGCCTGGCCGGCATCGACTGGGACGACCTCACCGTCGCCGCGCCGGTGGCCATCGCCGCGCTGGCCATGCCGCTGACCTTCTCCATCGCCAACGGCATTGCCTTCGGCTTCATCGCCTGGACCGCCATCAAGCTGCTGGCCGGCCGCTGGCGCGAGCTGAGCCCGGCGATGTGGGTACTCTCGGCACTGTTCGTGGTCAAGCTGGGCTGGTTCGCCGGCTGACGCTCCGTAGGGTGGATGGCGCTTTTCATCCACCTTTCACCCGGCGACGGTGGATGGATGAAGCGCCAGCTGCGCACCCCGATCCACCCTACGATTACCTACCTTTCCAAGAGTCTTCATGAGCGCTCCGCAATTCGACCCCGCCACCTACGCCGCCCAACTCGCCGAAAAAGCCGCCCGGCTGGAGGAGCTGCTGGCACCGTTCGATGCACCGGCAGCGGAGGTCTTCGACTCGCCCCGCGAGCATTACCGCCTGCGTGCCGAGTTCCGCCTGTGGCGCGAAGACGGCCAGCGCCATTACGCGATGTTCGAGCAGGGCGACAAGCACAAGGCGATCCTGATCGACGACTTCCCTATCGCCAGCCGCCGCATCAACGAGCTGATGCCGCAACTGAAGGCCGCCTGGCAGGCGTCGGAAGTGCTCAGCTTCAAGCTGTTCCAGGTCGAATTTCTCACCACCCTGAGCGGCGATGCGCTGATCACCCTCGCCTACCACCGCCCATTGGACGAGGCCTGGCAGGCCGAAGCCGAGCAGCTTGCCGCCGACCTCGGCGTCAGCCTGGTCGGCCGTTCCAAGGGCAAGCGCATCGTCATCGGCCGCGATTACGTGGAAGAACAGCTGGTGGTCGCCGGCCGCCGCTTCCGCTACCGCCAGCCGGAAGGCGCCTTCACCCAGCCCAACGGCGAGGTCTGCCAGAAGATGCTGAACTGGGCCTTCGAAGCGCTCGGCGAACGCGATGACGACCTGCTGGAGCTGTACTGCGGCAACGGCAACTTCACCCTGCCGCTGGCCACCCGCGTGCGCCGCGTGCTGGCCACCGAGATCAGCAAGACCTCGGTCAACGCCGCGCTGGCCAACATCGAAGACAACGGCATCGACAACATCGAGCTGGTGCGGCTCTCCGCCGAGGAGCTGACGCAGGCACTGAACGAGGTGCGCCCGTTCCGCCGCCTGGCCGGGATCGACCTGAAGAGCTACGACTTCGGCAGCGTCTTCGTCGACCCGCCACGCGCCGGCATGGACCCGGACACCTGCGAACTGACCCGTCGCTTCGAGCGCATCCTCTACATCTCCTGCAATCCGGAGACCCTGGCGCAGAACATCGCCCAGCTCGCCGACACCCATCGCATCGAGCGCTGCGCGCTGTTCGACCAGTTCCCCTACACCCACCACGTGGAAGCCGGGGTGCTGCTGGTTCGCAGGTGATCGGCGAGTGAACGTCGGCAACCCGTCGACGTTCCACATCCGTAACCATTCAGCCGTTACGGAGGTGCAACCATGCTGGTGTTCGAGCCGATCTATACCGACGGTCTGGCACAGATTTCCTACCTGGTGGGCGACAGCGAGGCCGCGGTCGCCGCGGTGATCGACCCACGCCGCGACGCCGATGTCTACCTCGACCTGGCCCGTGAGAAGGGCCTGCGCATCGCCTACACCATCGAAACCCACATCCATGCCGACTTCGTCTCCGGCGCCCAGGCGCTGGCCGAACGCAGTGGTGCCGAGATCATCGGTGGCTGCTCGCCGGACTACGGGTTCGAGCTGCGCCAGGCTGCCGATGGCGAGGTGCTGGAGCTCGGCCAGGTCAGCCGTACCCGGCGCGCTGAACATCGCCCTGCAGAACGAATTCGTCAGCTGGGCCGGCTGGATGCTCGACGACCAGCGGCCGATCTACCTGATCGGCGAAGACAGCCAGCAGGTTCAGCAGGCCACGCTGCAGCTCTACCGCATCGGGCTGGATCGTGTGGAAGGCTACCTACGCAACGGCATGACCGACTGGCAGAACGCCGGCCTGCCGCTGGCGCGCGTCGAACAGTGGACGGTGCACGAACTGGAAGCACGCCGCGACGATCCGCAGGTGCAGGTGCTCGACGTACGCTCCCCCGAGGAAGTCGCGCAGGGCCGTGTGCCTGGTGCCGAGCACGCCTTCGTCGCCCACCTGCCCGACGGGTTGGGGCAGCTGGACCGCAGCAGGACCGTGGCGACCTACTGCGGCAGCGGCTACCGCGCATCGATCGCCGCGAGCATCCTCAAGCGCGAAGGCTTCCGCGACGTGGTGAATATTCCCGGCTCCTGGATGGCCTGGCAGCGGCATGATCTGCCGGTGAAGAAAAGCCGCTCCGACGGATAAGGCGACGTCCTCCAGGCGTTCCCACTGCATAGCTCGGGCACGCTGATTCACGCTAGGCCGGTTTCGCGCAGTAGCCGGCCGCCCTCCTTCCGCGGCCGTCAGTACTCCACCGCCAGCCGCGCGCTGGTCGGCACCGCCTGGCAGGCGAGCGCCCAGCCCTGGCGGACCTGCTGGTCGCTGAGCACCTGGTTGCTGCGCATGCTCACGCTGCCCTCCACCACCCGGCAGCGGCAGGCCGCACAGACACCGGAGCGGCAGGCGCTGGGCGGCTGCAGCCCGGCCTGCTCCATGGCGTCCAGCAGCACCTCGCCTTGCGGCACATCCAGCGCATGCCGGCGGCCGTCCAGTGCCACCTGCAGGCGGCTGCGCAGCGGCTGGCGCGGTTCGCCGAGCGGCACTGCGGGAACGGGCGCATCGAATCGCTCGACATGAATGGAGTCGCTCTTCACGCCAAGCTCGGCCAGCGCCGCCGAAGCACCATCCATGAACGGCTGCGGCCCGCAGACGAACGCCTCGCCCTGCGGCCAGTCGGCGATCTTCGCGGCGATCGCCGGCCCACTGGGCACGCCCTGCTCGGCATCCAGCCAGATACGCAGCTGCAGGCGCTCGGGATGGCGTGCTGCAAGATCGGCCAGCTCCTCGGCGAAGATCAGCGAGGCGGCATCGCGGCTGGCATAGAACAGGAACACGCGCCCGCGGCCGCGCTCGAGCGCCGCCTCGAGGATTGCACGCAGCGGTGTGATACCGCTGCCGGCGCCCAGCAACAGCAGGTCGCCGTCCAGATCATCCGGCACCAGGCGGCCGGCTGGCGGCAACAGCTCGATACGCTGCCCCACTTGCAGGTTATCCAGCAGCCAGTTCGAAGCTCGCCCGCCGGGTACGCGGCGCACGGTGATGCGCAGCACGCCGTCGCTGCCGAGCGGTTTCGACAGCGAATAGCAGCGCAGCAACGGCCGCTCGGCGCAGGGCACGCGCAGGGTGACGAACTGCCCCGGCTGCGCGGCGAAACGCTCGCGTAGTTCCGCCGGCACTTGCAGGCTGAACGAGCCGGTATCGGCCGTCTCGGCCCGGCGCGAGATCACCGTCAGCGCGGCGAATACCGGCGTTTCGGAAACCGCGACCGACACCGGCGCGGCCGGTTCGGCCGGCTGGCGCGGGCCGCGCAGCATCGCCCAGGCGGCAGTGCGACGGAACAGCAAGACATAGCCGATATGCAGCGCGACCAGGGTCAGCGCCAGATTAGCAAAGAACTCGTGCAACTCCTCGGCATCGTCCAGCCAGCCGACGAAATCGAGGTCGCTGGCAGCACCGAACAGGTCCGGGCCAACACCCGGCAGCGCCGCCAGTACATCGCCGTTGTCCACCATGCCCAGGCCGAGCAGGCTGGCCAGGGCAAGGCTGAGCAGCGTGCCAAAGGTCAGCCAACTACCGAACGTGGTCAGGCTCGGTTTGCGCGGCTGCTGCCTGGCTGGCAGCAGCCGCGGAAAACCGCGCGGACGCAGTGGCGCAATCAGCAGGCGCAGCACCAACAGGGCGACCAGGCCGTAGCCCAGCCAGACGTGCAGCAGCTCGGCATCGTCGCCACTGAGGTAGACGGCGACGAAGAATCCGGCGAGCAGCCAGTGAAACAGGCGAAAACGCTTGAAGGCAGCCACGATGGCAATCCTCTGGATAGGAAGTGCCACTTTTGTAAACCCACCAGCTGAAGCGAAGCTGAATGCCATCGAACTGCCATATTCAGCTTCGCGTAAGGCATCAGGCCTAGGCTGCGCTCATCCCCCCTTTGGAGAGCATCTCATGAAAGCCCACTGGATCGTCCTGGCCTGCTGCCTGAGCCTACCGGCGCTGGCCGAAACCGAGCACCCGCTGCTGGCTGGCTACGCCGCCCAGGCCCGTCAGAAGGACCCGGCCTTCGCCGGCTTTTCCGCCGAGCGCGGCGAGGCGCTGTACGTCGCCGAGGAGCAGCGCAACGGCAAGACCATGAGCTGCACTACCTGCCATACCGCCGACCCGCGCCAAGCGGGCAAGACACCCGCACACCGCAAGGTCGACCCGCTAGCACCCGTGGCCAACCCCGAGCGCTTCACCAACCTGAAGAAGGTCGAGAAGTGGTTCCGTCGCAACTGCGACGACGTCTTCGCCCGCGAATGCACCGCCCAGGAAAAGGGCGACTTCATCACCTGGATCACTGGCTTGAAGTAGGAGTACGGCCATGAAACCCATCGTTGCGCTATCTACCGTCGCCGGCCTGACCCTGGCACTGACCCTGGCCGGTTTCAGCTTGGCCGATGACGATCACCACGAACGCAAGGGCTACAAACGGCCCAAGCGCCTGTCGATACCGAGCGACGCGCCGCTGGTGTGGAAAGAAGAATGCGCTGCCTGCCACATGCTCTATTCCCCGGGCTTGCTGCCTGCCGATGCCTGGCGCGAGCAGATGCGCACTCTGAGTGATCACTACGGCAGCAACGCCTCGCTGGACCCAGCGCAGGAAAAGGAAATCCTCGACTTTCTGGTCCGCGCCTCGGCCGCCAACCGCCTGCCGGTGGAGCCATCGCCGACCACTGGCGAGCCGCCGCGCATCAGCCAGACGCGATGGTTCGAACGCAAGCACGACGAAGTCAGCAATGCCAAGTTCGCCCGCGAATCGGTCGGTGGCCGCTTCAACTGCGTGGCCTGCCACCGCGATGCCGAGCGTGGAGACTTCGACGATGACCGGGTGAAGATTCCGCGCTGAGCGACGGCCCGTGCGCCCGCTTTACTCACGCCAGAACACCCGGGCCGAAGCCGCTGAACCACGCCGCAACTCACCCCTCACGCGGCTGACGAGCGCCCGGCGCCGGCAGCACAACCTGCTGCCCGCCGCCGGCACGCGCCAGTTTCTGCCCGGTCTCTGGCTCTTCCCGCTCGCGGTCGCCCGCGGTGTTGGCCAGCAGGCTGCCGGTGGCCACCTGCAGATAGGCCTGCAGCTGGCGCAGCATCGACGCCGCGTTGTCGGCATCCTCGATCCGCTGGGCGCTGGCATCGGCACCGAGGCGATAGCGGTACAGGCGCGGCTCGAGGTCCTTGGGCTGTACCAGGATCTGCTCGCCGCGGATCATCGCCACGGTCTGGTCGCTGCCCGAGGGCTTGATGATGCCGAAGCCCGGGTCACGTTCATCCAGTGCCAGCAGGTCGCGACCCCAGCACTGATGGCGCACCTCGCCCCCGAGGCGGCCCATGATGGTCGGCACCACGTCGACCTGGGTACCCACCACTTCGCGCCGGCTGCCGAACTCTTCGGTGACGCCCGGGGCGATCAGCAGCAGCGGCACGTGGAAGCGGAACAGATCCATCTCGGTGAGCTGTTCCGGCGCGCCGAAGCCATGGTCGCCGACCACCACGAACAGGGTGTCCTTGTACCAGGGCTGGCGCTTGGCCTGCTCGAAGAAGCGGCCCAGCGCCCAGTCGGAATAGCGCATGGCGGTCAGGTGCGCATCCTGCGAGCCATGGCCGGTGACCGCCGGCACCGGCAGCGGGTCCGGCAGCGCATAGGGTGTGTGGTTGGAGAGCGTCTGCAGCAGTGCATAGAAGGGCTCGTCCGGTGCCAGCGCGCCGAGCTCCTGCACGGCGCGGTCGAACATGTCCTGGTCGGAGACGCCCCAGGTCGGGTCAGCCACCACCGGGTCGACGTAGTCGTTGCGCCCGACGAAACGGGTCATGCCCTGGTTGCCGAAGAAGCCGGCCTGGTTGTCCCAGGCGAAATCGCCGTTGTAGACGTAGACGTCATTGAACGCCCGGGCGCTGAGCAGCTGCGGTAGCCCGGAGAAGCGGTTGCCGCCCTCCGGTGACTGCATCAGGTACTCGAATCCCGGCAGATTGGGAAAGCACGCCATGCTGGCGAACATGCCCTGGTGGGTGTGGGTGCCGTTGGCGAAGAAGCGCTCGAACAGCAGGCCCTCACCGGCCAGGCGGTCGAAGTGGGGTGTGATGCCATCGCGGCTGCCCAGGGCGCCGACATAGCGCCCGGCGAAACTCTCCATCAGGATGACCACCACGTTACGCACCGGCAATCGACCGGCCTCCGGCGCCCGGTAGTCGCGGCGCACAGCGGCCAGCTCCGGGTCGGCCAGCTGGTCGTTGCCGGTCAACAGCAGCTCGCGGGTGACCGCCAGGGCCTCGTCCTCGGGCAGCACGGCTTTCCAGGCGTTGTCGCGATGATCGGAATAGCGGTTCTTCGCCGCCTCGTAGAGGGTCAGTGCCGGGTTCAGGCCGAGCTGGTTGATGAACACCGAGTCGGTGGTGAAGGCATCGCCCCAGCGTAGCGGCGGGCCCTGACGCAGGGTGCCGCGAGCGGCGACCACGCTGATTAGGACCAGCACCAGCAGCGTGGCGCCACGCCAGTGCCAGGCCAGCGGCGGACGAGTTGGCGAGCGGCGCATTTGGCTGACGCCGCGCGGCCGGCAGCGACCGTCGAGCCAGCGGAGCAGCAGCGCCCAGACCAGCGTCAGCCCGCCCCAGACGCTCAACAACGTGACCACCGGAAAGCCGTGCCAGAGCATGCTCAACACCGTGGCCGGGTCCTCGCCGAGGTATTGGAAGACCAGCGCATTCAGCCGCTGATGAAACTCCTGATAGAAGTTCAGCTCGATCACGCCGAGCAGGATCGCCAGACTGGCGCAGGTGGTAAGCCAGATTCGCTGCAGCCCGCGCGCGGCCATTGCGTGTGGGCTAAGCACCGCCAACGACAGCGGCACGAAGATATAGACCAGCACGCGCAGGTCGAAACGCAGGCCGTTGCCGAAGCCTTCGAGCAGGATCGCCAGCGAGGCATCACCAAGCAGCTCGCGGTTGAACAGCAGCAGTGCCAGGCGCAGCAGGGCCAACAGCGTCAGCAGTGCGAGCGCACTGCCAGCCATGAACAGCAGGTGGTGGCGTAGTCCGGGCTGGACAGCCTGCGCGCGGGCGGTTGCGTCGGTCATGGGAAAGTCCTGGGTAAATGGAAGAAATTCAGAGGAGGATCACCGCCCAGATCAGCGCGATCAGCAGCATGGTCAGCATCTGCGCCGCGCTGCCCATGTCCTTGGCGCGCTTGGACAGCGGGTGCAGCTCCAGCGAAATGCGGTCGACGGTGGCCTCGATGGCCGAATTGAGCAGCTCGACGATGGGCGCCAACAGCACCACGGCGATCAGCACGGCGCGCTCGACCCGACTGACCTCGAGCAGGAATGCCAGCGGCATCAGCAGCAGGCAGAGCAGCACCACCTGGCGGAACGCCGCTTCACCGCGGTAGGCGGCCCGCAGGCCGGCCAGCGAATAGCCCCCGGCGAGCCACAGCCGCATCAGGCCGCTGCGCCCCTTGAGCGCCGCGCCATCGGCCACTGTGCTGCCGCTTTCGGATGAGCATTCAGGCGACATCGCAGCGCACCTCGCGATAGCCGGCATGGGCGGTCAGCAGCCGTTGCCAGTCCGGGTCGCTAATGGCCGTGCAATGACGCCTGAGCTGGCGCAGGTCATGCCGGGCGGCGGCGTGACGGCGCAGCCGACGCCGGCTCTTTTCCAGATCGAGCAGGGCCACCTCGACCTGCGCTCCATCGTCTTGGCCATGGACCCTGAGGAAGATGTGCTTGGGGTAACAGCAACCATGCTGCCAACGCGCGTGGTGGAGACGCCCGAGGGTGCGGCCGACCGCATCCAGCATGCGTGCCTGCACGACGCTGCCGTAGTAGCCCGGCATGCCCTCGCCGTACCAGTCCTCCAGGCTGACGAAGCCCTGCAGTTCGGCCGTTACCAGCAGGGCCTGCCACTGCCCTGCCTGCTGCCGCGTACCGCAGTAGATCAGCTCCGGCACGCGCACCCCGAGATCACGCAGGGCCTGCAGCGCGTGGCACTCGCGCAGCACCGTGGGCCGGCCGAACGGATGCAGCGGCGAGCGGTACAGATGGCCGATCTGGCGCTTGCAGTAGAGCAGCGGCTGCTGCAGATCGCGCGGGCGAATCCGCTGCACGCCGCTTTCGCCGGCGCGTCGCCGGTTGGGCTCCTCGACCCACTCGCCACGCATGTCCCACCAACGCTGAAAGGTGCTGGTCCGCGCCTCGCGGGCCGGCAGTACGAGGGCTCGGCTCATGCCCAACCCCGCTTGCGCAGTACGTAGACCCGCCACATAGCGTAGCCCGGGAGGAAATCGCTGCGGTCGAGGATGTCGAAACCGGCCTCGGCGAACTCCGCCTCGATCACCGAACGGGCGACCACGAAGCGGTTCTGGTTGTCCTTGGCCGGCCGCCGACGCTCCAGGCGCCTGCGCTTCCAGGCCTTGTAGTTGCCGTCCACCCACAGCGAGACGATCAGCGTGTCGCGCGTGACGCGGTGGAATTCGCGCAGCATCGCCAGGCGATGCGCCGGGTCGGCGATGTGATGCAGCAGGCGCATGCAGAAGATGCTGTCCACCGCGTTGTCGCCCATGTCGATGGCGAAGGCCGAGGTCTGGAAGGTCTCCACCCGCTTGACCACCTCCAGCGGCTGCGCGGCCTCGGCGATGGCCAGCATGTCGGCGGAATTGTCCGCGGCGAAGATCATCCGGCTCGGGTGCTCGGCCAAAAGGGGCCAGAAGCGCCCGGCCCCACAGGGCAGATCGAGGACCAGATCGGGCTCGCCGGCGATTTTCAGCGCGCGTCGCGCCATCTGCTCGTCACGCCAATGCGACAGCCGTCGGGCGAGGCCGTCCTGGTGCTTGTGCAGGTATTCGTAGGCGTGCTGGCGGTCGTACTTGCGCGAGAACTCAAGTTCGATGGGGCTCGATGTCGGCATGTCGGGCACTCCGGGGGAAGACGGAGCGCCAAACTAACCGGCCGGACATCAACGGGTTGTCAAAGAGATGTGAAAAAAACGTCAAGACGCCAGGCGGACGGCAAAGCAGCTGCCGCAGGGTTCGCGGCCATGCACTTCGACCGCCCAGCCCTGGTGCGCACAGATTCGCCGCACCAGCGACAGCCCCAGGCCGAGCCCTTCGCCGCGCCCCTCGGCACCCCGCACGAAGGGCTGGAACATGCGCTCCTGCTGATCTACCGGAATCCCCACGCCGGTGTCTTCGACGCGGAAGCCGCCGTGCTCGAGCACCAGCCGCACCTGCCCGTGCTCGGTGTAGTGCAAGGCGTTGCGCAGCAGGTTGGACATCACCGTGCCGAGCAGCGTGTGGTTATAGGTCTGCTGGTCATCGCCTTCGCGCACCACCTCGAACGCCAGTCCCTTTTCCCGCATCGGTGGCCCCCAGCGATCGCTCTGCTCGCGGGCCACGTCAGCCAGGCCGGCGCTACCACCGAAGACCTCCTGCTGATCGGGTCTGGCCCGCGCCAGCAACAGGAAGGTGTCGACCAGCGCCTGCATCTCCTCGGCCGCGCGCTGGATGCGCTCGGCCTGGCGCCGCGAGCGCTCGGGCAGGTCGCCGGCGAGCAGCAGCTCGCAGACGCCGAGCACCACCATCAGCGGCGTGCGCAGCTCGTGGCTGACGTCGGCGGTGAACAGCCGCTCGCGCTCCAGCGTCTGGCGCAGCTGGCCGAGGGTGCTGTCGAACGCAGCCGCCAGATGGCCCACCTCGTCATCCACATACTGCAGCGCCAGCGGCGGTGCCAGCGGATGCAGCTGGTCGCGGTGGCGTACCTGATTGGCCAGCCGGCTGACCGGGGCCATCACCTTGTGCGCCATCAGCCGGCCGAGCAGCCAGGCGCCCAGCACGCTCAGCAGGAAGCCGGCGAGCACTGTCTTGAACAGAGCGTTCTCGCGCTCCTCGAACTCGTTCTGGTCTTCCATCAGCACGTAGCGCTCGCCGTCCAGATCGCGTACGTAGACGTAGTAGGCCTCGTCGCCGCGGACCACCTCGGTGAAGCCCTCGGGCAGCGTGGCGAAGCCTTCGGGCAGCGGATAGTCCGGCAGCGCGGTGCTGAAGAAGCGTGTCTGGGCGTCGAGGCGCGGTGGACGTCCGCTGGGCAGGTCCTCGTGCAGCACGATATCCAGCTCGCGACTCAGCTCCCCGGTCACCAGCTGTGACTCGACGAAGTAGACCACCGCGACGATCCCCAGCGAGAACACGCCGCTGACCACCAGGGTCATCAGCGTGAAGGCGATGACGATGCGGCGGGCGAAGGGTTGCTTAGTGAGCATCGCCGTCCTCCGCCAGACGGAAACCCACACCGTGCACGGTGTGCAGCAGCGGCCGGTCGAAGGGCTTGTCCAGTGCCTGGCGCAGCTGGTGGATGTGGCTGCGCAGGCTGTCGCTGTCCGGTACGTTGTCGCCCCACAGCGCTTCCTCCAGCGCCTCGCGGCGCACCACCGCCGGGCTGCGCTGCATGAGGATGGCCAGCAGCTTGTGGCCGATGGGGTTGAGCCGTATCGGCACGCCGCCGCGGCTGACGGCCAGGGTATCGAGGTCATAGACCAGGTCACCGACCTGCAGCTGGCGACGCCGCGAACCCTGGCTGCGACGCAACACCGCCTCGATACGGGCGACCAGTTCGGACAGCGCGAAGGGCTTGATCAGATAGTCGTCGGCGCCGGCTTCCAATCCCTTGATGCGATCCGGCAGGGCGTCGCGCGCGGTGAGCATGATGATCGGCGTGTCGCGCCGTGCGTCTTCGCGCAGGCGCTTGCACACCTGATAGCCATCGATGCCGGGCAGCATGATGTCCAGCACGATGAGGTCGTATTCCTGGGTCGCGGCCAGATGCAGGCCACTCAGCCCGTCCTGCGCACAGTCCACCAGGTAGCCCTTGAGCTCGAGGTAGTCGAGCACGTTGGCCAGGATGTCACGGTTGTCTTCAATGACCAGGATGCGCATATCGGTTCGCGGCTATGACGATCTTTTCACGGCTTCTTGACGAAGGGCTCAGGGACGTCAACGCAGACTGCGCCGCGTTCGTCCTCAGCCGTGGATCATACGATGCCTTTTCTCCGTCATGCTCAGCTTCGTTATCTCGTCCTGCTGCTCCTCTGGCTCGTGGTATTCCGGTTGACCCTCCTCGCGGCGGAAGCTGTAGAACAGGTTCGGCTCGCTGACCACGTACAGCGTGCCGTCATTGTCCAGGGTCACGCCTTCAGGCTGCGGTGCCGAGCGGCCGAGGTCGCTGAACAGGCCGTTGAGGCTGCGGTAGCTGAGCATGCGGCCGTCGGCGCCGAGCTCCATCACCAGCCGCGACTCGTCGCTGAGCAGAATCAGGTGGCCGGTCTCGGCATCGAAGTGGATGTCGGAGAGGTCGGTGGCGAACACCTGACTGGCGATCCAGTCACTGCGATCGTGAACGGCCAGTTGCAGCTGGCCGTCGAGGCTGGCGGCGACGCCCCGGACCTCGTAGAGCTGGCGCGGGTCGCGCTCCTTGACGATGAACAGGCGGTCGCCCACGGCATCGTAGGTCACCCCCTCGAAGCCCTTGTTGCCGTTGAGGCCGATGCCCAGGGAGAAGAACCTGGCCTCGGACACATTGATGCTGCGCGCCAGTGTCGGCAGCTGGAAGATGCTGATCCGCTGGGCACGCTCGTCGGACACCGCAACCCGGCCGCCACCCATATAGGTCAGCCCCTCGATATCGCCGAAGCCTTCCAGCGGGTAGCGCTCGAGCAGCTCGCCGCGCTTGCTCAACGCGACGATTTCCGTCGGCCCGCCATTGATCACGCCAAGCAGCCGGTCGAGATCGCTGTCGTAGGTGATCGCCGAGAGGTTGCGGCTGATGCCCTCGATCGGTCGGGCGTCGATGGCTACCCGATAGCCCGGCAGCCAACGCAGCGCCGGATCGTGCGCGCTGACGTTCCACTGATGGGTCAGGTGGAAATACAGCCGCTCGTTCCAATGCAGCGCGATGCTCGCGCCCAGGCCGATCAGCAGCAATGCGAGCAGGCCGAACAGCCGGTACTGGCGGCCCGAGCCTGTGGCCGGGCGTGGCACGGGGTATGGATGAATCTGCATCTGCTGGCCTTCCTCTTCGCGGCTCGCTCTGCTTGCGATAGCTGCTTCGGTGGTCGGCCGGCCAGCGTTCGATGGGCCTCTGGCGCAGCTGGAGCACCGGTGGCTCGACCCCGAGCGCGGCGACCATAGCCCAGCGAATGTGAAGAAAATGTCAGCGTTCTGACGGCTTAGGCGACTTAAGACTGCCTTAAGTTTGCCCACCAACAATCGGCCCAGGTTTCTAACCGAGGTTCCCCAATGGAACTGCCCTGGGTTGATCACACCGACATACTGGCCCGCATCGGCCGCGAGCCCTCGCTCTGCCTGCAACTGACACAGGCCGGCGAGGACCCGCGGCGCGTGGCCCTTGAAGACTTCATTCGCCAGCGCTTCGCCGAGCATTACGGCGCGCGGGTGCGTCACTTCATGCCCTGCCTGCTCGGCCTGCATGGCGACAACGGCCAGGTGCAGGGCGCGGTCGGCCTGCGCAGCGCGCAGCGTCGCCCGCTGTTTCTCGAACGGTACCTGGACGAACCCATCGAGCTGGCCGTTGCCCGCCGCAGCGGCCGCCCGGTGCCGCGCGAGGAGATCGTCGAGGTCGGCAACCTGGCGGCCTTCGGCAGCGCCTCAGCGCGGCTCCTGATCGTCGCGCTGACCGATCTGCTGGTCGCCCAGGGCTTTCGCTGGGTGGTGTTCACCGGCACGCCGGCCCTGCTCAACAGCTTCCAGCGCCTGGCCCTGGAGCCACTGGCGCTGGCCCCGGCCGACCCGGCGCGCATGGGCGAGGACCTGGCCGACTGGGGCAGCTACTACGCCAGCCGCCCGCAGCTGATGGCCGGCGAGATCCTGCCCGGCCACCAGCGCCTGCTGCAGCTGGGCATCTACGCCCGACTTGGCTACCAACCGTTGTTCGACGCCTCGGAGGTGCCGCATGCAGCCTGCAGCTGAACGCTTCTGGACAGTCCTGGAACAGCACAGCGGCATCGCCCTGGGCGAAGGGCCGCGCCAACTGAGCTACGCAGAATTGCGCCACGAGGTGGCCGCACGCGCCAGTCAGCTGCAACAGCTCGGCGTGCAGCGCGTCGCCCTGGCGCTGGACAACGGCCTGGAGTGGGCGCTGTGGGATCTCGCCCTGCTGCGCGCCGGGCTGATCTGCGTGCCGCTGCCGGGCTTTTTTTCCCCGGCACAGCAGGAGCATGTGCTGAATCACGCCGGCATTGACTGCCTGATCGGCACGCCAGGCGCGCTCGCCGAGCGCTGCGACTTCCAATCCGCTGAAGCCGGCCTGCTGCTGCTCCAGCCGCAGACAGTCACGCCGGTGCCGGCCGGCACCAGCAAGATCACCTACACCTCCGGCACCACCGGCCAGCCCAAGGGCGTCTGCCTGGATGCCGAGGCGCAGCTGGCGGTGGCCGGGAGCCTGTGGCAGGTCAGCCTGCCGTGTGATGTCCGGCAGCACCTGTGCGTGCTGCCGCTGGCCACCCTGCTGGAAAACATCGCCGGGCTCTATGCGCCGCTGCTGGCCGGTGCCCGGATCGAGTTGCGGCCGCTGACGCAGATCGGCTTCTCCGGCAGTGCCGGCTTCGACCTGCCGCGCTTTCTCGCCACGCTGAACGAAAGCCGGCCGCAAAGCCTGATCCTGCTGCCGCAGCTGTTGCTGGCGCTGGTCAGCGCCGCGGAACAGGGCGTACCGCTGCCCGCGTCGCTGCGCTTTATCGCCGTGGGTGGCGGCCGCGTGGCGCCGCAACTGCTTGAACGCGCCGAGCGACTCGGCCTGCCGGTGTTCGAAGGCTACGGGCTGTCCGAATGCGCCTCGGTGGTCTGTCTGAACACACCCGAAGCGCGGCGCATCGGCACGGTCGGCCGGGCGCTGCCGCATGTCGAACTGCGCCTGGCCGACGACGGCGAGGTTCTGGTCCGGGGCCCGCACATGCTCGGCTACGTCGGCGAGCCGCCGCCGGCCCGCGAGTGGCTAGCCACCGGCGACCTCGGCCATTTCGAGGACGGTTTTCTGGTCCTGCACGGGCGCAAGAAGCACCAGTTCGTCACCGCCTACGGGCGCAACGTCAACCCGGAATGGGTGGAGGCCGAGCTGGTCCAGCAGGCGCCGATCGCCCAGGCCTGGCTGCATGGCGAGGCGCTGGCGCAGAACGTCGCGGTGCTGGTGCCGCGGTATCCCGAGCTCAGCGATGCCGGACTGCAGGCGGCAATCGACCGGGTCAACGCCGGCCTGCCGGACTACGCCCGCGTACACCGCTGGCTGCGTGCCGACGCGCCGTTCGGCGCCAGCAACGGCCTGGCCACTGCCAACGGCCGGCTGCGCCGCAATGCGCTGTTCAACCATTACCAATCGGCGATCAACGCCATTCAGCCCTGACTTTCGAGGTTCACCATGGAATTCTTCGACCAGCTGCAACAGCAGACCAGCGCCGAGCGCGACTACCTGTTGGCCGCGCCGATCATCCATTCGGCGCTCGCCGGCACCGCGACCCGCGCGCAATACATCGCCTTCCTTACCCAGGCCTACCACCACGTCAAACACACCGTGCCGCTGCTGATGGCCTGCGGTGCGCGCCTGCCGGAGCGGCTGGAATGGCTGCGCGAGGCCATCGCCGAATACATCGAGGAAGAGATCGGCCACCAGGAATGGATCCTCAACGACATCCGCGCTTGCGGCGGCGATGCCGAGGCGGTGCGCCATGGCCAGCCGGCGCTGCCCACCGAGCTGATGGTCGCCTACGTCTACGACCGCATCGCCCGGCACAACCCGGCGAGCTTTTTCGGCATGGTCAACGTGCTCGAAGGTACCAGCATCGCCCTGGCCACCCAGGCCGCCGGCGTGCTGCAGGACAAGCTCGACCTGCCGGCCAAGGCGTTCAGCTACCTGACCTCCCACGGCAGCCTGGACCTGGAGCACATCGAGTTCTTCAAGCGCCTGATGAACCGCCTCGATAACGAGGACGACAAGGCCGCCGTGGTGCACACCGCGCGGGTGGTCTACCGCCTCTATGGCGACATTTTCCGCAGCCTTCCCGCGGCGGAGCACGACCATGCACTTGCCTGACGCGCGCCTCCTGCTCACCGGTGCCAGCGGCGGTATCGGCCAGCTGCTGGTGGAACGGCTCTGCGCCGGCGGTGCCCGGCTGCTGCTGGTGGGGCGCGACAGCATTGCGCTGGAAAGCCTGGCCCGCCGTTACCCTGGGCAGATCAGTCTGGTTGTGGCAGACCTCACCCAACGCAGCGGGCGACAGCTGGTGCTGGAGGCCGCGCGCCGCTTTGGCGGGCTCAACGGTGTGATCAACGCCGCCGGGGTCAATCAGTTCAGCCTGCTCGAACAGCAGGACGAGGACGCCATCGCCCGGCTGATCGGCGTCAACGTCACCGCCACCCTGCAGTTGACCCACCTGCTGCTGCCCTTGCTGCGCCAGCAGCCGCGAGCGCTGCTGGTCAATCTCGGCTCGACTTTCGGCTCCATCGGCTACCCCGGCTTCACCGCCTACTGCGCCAGCAAGTTCGCCTTGCGCGGCTTCTCCGAGGCGCTGCGCCGCGAGCTGGCCGACAGCCAGATCAAGGTGCTCTATATCGCGCCGCGCGCCACCCGTACGGCGATGAACAGCGCCGACGTGGTAGCGATGAACGACGAGCTGAAGGTGGAGATGGATGATCCGCAAGAGGTCGCCCGGCAGATCGTCCATGCCATCAGCGCCGAGCGAGAGGAGTTCTATCTCGGCTGGCCGGAAAAACTCTTCGTGCGCCTCAACGGCGTGCTGCCGCGGCTGGTCGACCAGGCGCTGCGCAAGCAATTGCCGGTGATCAAGCGCTTTGCCCGTGCCGAACAGCCACCCGCACCGCAACCCACCTCTCCCGGAGAACACCCATGAAGCCTCTGTTAGGCCTTTGCGCCCTGATGCTGGCCCTGGTCAGCCTGCCCTCCTTCGCTCTCAGCCCGGCCGGCGAGTCGTCGCTGCGTCAGATCCAGACGCGCTGGGCCGAGATCAACTACCAGACGCCCGAGGCTCAGCGCGAAACCGCCTTCGCCAGGCTCGCTTCGGAGGTCGAAAGCGCTGTGATCGGCGAACCGCAGGCCGCCGAACTGCATATCTGGCACGGCATCGTGCTCAGCACCTGGGCTGGCGCCAAGGGCGGACTCGGCGCGCTGGGGCTGGTCAAGCAGGCCAAGGCCGAACTGGAAAAGGCCATCGAACTCGACCCCGCGGCACTCAACGGTTCGGCCTACACCAGCCTCGCCAGTCTCTACTACCAGGTGCCCGGCTGGCCAATCGGCTTCGGCGACGAAGACAAGGCCGAGGCGCTGTTCAAACAGGCGCTGGCGCTGAACCCGGACGGCATCGACCCCAACTACTTCCACGGTGACTTTCTGCTGCGCCAGAAGCGCTATGGCGAGGCGCAGGCCGCGCTGCAGAAGGCCCTCGCCGCACCCGATCGCCCCGGCCGTGAAGTGGCCGATGCCGGCCGCCGCGAGGAAGCCCGCGCGCTGCTGGCCAGGGTCCAGGAAAAGCTGGAATAAACCGAGACGGCGGCGTTGAATGCACAGCAACGCCCAGCGGCCGAGAACGACAGGAACGACATGCGCATTCTGCTGGTGGAAGACGATCGCGCCCTTGGCGAGGGCATCCGCACCGCGCTCAAGCCGGAGGGTTATACGGTGGACTGGCTGCAGGACGGCGCCAGTGCGCTGCATGCGCTGAACCATGAAAGCTTCGAGCTGGTCATCCTCGACCTCGGCCTGCCGCGCCTGGACGGGCTGGAGCTTCTCAAGCGCCTGCGCGCTGCCGGCAATCCGGTGCCGGTGCTGGTACTCACCGCGCGCGATGCCACCAGCGACCGCATCGCCGGGCTGGACGCCGGCGCCGACGACTACCTGGTCAAGCCGTTCGACGTCGCCGAACTCAAGGCCCGCCTGCGTGCCCTGCTCCGGCGCAGCTTCAATCGACCGGAACCGGTGCTGGAATACCGCGGCATCCTGCTCGACCCGGTCAACCAGCAGGTCAGTTACCAGGGCACGCCGATCAACCTGCCGCGCAAGGAGTTCGTCCTGCTCCACGAGCTGCTCGCCCAGCCCGGTCGCGTGCTGACCCGCGATCGGCTGCAGCAGGTGCTCTACGGCTGGGACGAGGACGTAGAGAGCAATGCGCTGGAGGTGCACATCCACCACCTGCGCAAGAAGTTCTTTCCCGAGCTGATCCGCACCGTGCGCGGCGTCGGCTATCTGGTGGACAAATGCTGAAGCGCTCGATCCGCCAGCGCACCCTGGCGCTGCTGCTCGGCACCCTGCTGGTCTCGCTGAGCCTGATCTCCTGGCGCAGCTACCGCGACGCGCGCCACGAGATCGAGGAACTGTTCGACGCCCAGCTGGCGCAAAGCGCGCGGCTGGTGCAGGGCCTGGTGATGCGCGAGATGGAGCCGCAGGCCCGTCAGGCCCTGCAAACCGCGCTGGATGCGGCGGTGAACGCTCGCCGCGATCAGGGCGTGCCGGGGCACGACTACGAGACCAAGCTGGGTTTTCAGGTCTACGCCGAGGACGGCAGCAGCGTGCTGCAGTCGGCCGGCGCACCGAACGGCGCCCTGCAGCAGCTGGCCGCGGGTTCGGCGTCGCCGTTCAGCCACCTGGCCGGCGGCTATCACGAGGTGCTGCTCGACGGCCATGCCTGGCGGCTGTTCCTGCTGCACGACCGCGAGGACGATCTGTGGATTCTGCTCAGCGAGCGCGGCGATGTGCGGGGCGAGCTGGTGGGCAAGATCGCCCGGCGCAGCCTGTTGCCCGACCTCGTCGGCCTGCCACTGCTGGCGTTGCTGATCTGGCTGGCGGTGGGCTGGGGCCTGCGCCCGCTGGCACGCATGGCTCAGTTGCTCAAGAGCCGCGACCCGGACAACCTCGCGCCGCTGTTGCTGGCACCGCTGCCGCAAGAGCTGGAACCGGTGGCGGCCTCGCTCAATCGCCTGCTGCAACAGGTCAATCAGCTGATCGAACGGGAGAAGCGCTTCATCGCCGACGCTGCCCACGAACTGCGCACACCGCTGGCGGTGCTGCGCATCCATGCACAGAACGCGCTACAGGCCGCCAGCGAGGAGGAGCGCGAACGGGCTCTCGAACAGCTGATCGCCGGCGTCGACCGCACCACCCGCGTGGTCACCCAGCTGCTGACCCTGGCGCGCCTGGAACCGAGTGCCCAGCGCCTGGGCCTGACCGACCTCGATCTGCTGCCGCTGTGTCGTGAAACCCTCGCCGAGCTGACGCCCCTGGCGCTGGCCCGCGGCCAGGAGCTGACGCTGGATGTCGACGAGCTGGCCGATTTCCACCTCAGCGGCGATGCGGCGAGCCTCGCCACGCTGCTGCAGAATCTGGTCGGCAACGCCCTGCAGTACACCCCCGACGGCGGCCAGATCCAGGTCGGCCTGCAGGCCACCGCTGCCGCGATCACGCTACAGGTGGACGACAGCGGCCCCGGGGTGCCGGCGACGCAACGTGACAAGCTGTTCGAGCGCTTCTATCGACAGGGTGACGGCCAGGGTGCGGGCCTCGGCCTGGCCATCGTCGCGCGCATTGCCGAGCTGCACGGCGCCAGCATCGAGCTGGCCGACTCGCCGCTCGGCGGGCTGCAGGTCGCCGTGCACCTGCCCCGCCAGCCTCTCAGCACGACCACCGGCGCGCAGCCGCGACCGCACGCCACAGGCGCAACGGGCATTCGCTAAGGTTCGCTTAAGCCTGGCGCCCTAGACTGCCGCCATTCCCCCACACGGAGTGCGTGAAATGTCTGTGACCACCCCCCTGCCGCGTTACGGCCGGCTGAGCATCGCCCTGCACTGGCTGATGCTGCTGCTGATTGCCGCCGTCTACGCCACCATCGAACTCAAGGGCAACTTCGCCAAGGGCAGCGAGCCACGCGAGCTGCTCAAGCACTGGCATTTCATGCTGGGCATAACAGTGTTCGCGCTGGTCTGGCTGCGACTGATCGCCCGCTGGTTGCACCCGGCGCCGCGCTCGCTTGCCGGCGCGGGATGGGAACAGGCGCTGGCCAAGCTGATGCACCTGGCGCTGTACGCGCTGATGATCGGTCTGCCGCTGCTCGGCTGGCTGACCCTGAGCGCGGCGGGCAAGCCGATCCCCTTCTTCGGCCTCGAGCTGCCGGCGCTGGTCGGCGCGGACAAGGCGCTGGCCGGCGATTTCAAGGAGCTGCATGAAACGCTGGCGGTGGCCGGCTACTGGCTGATCGGCCTGCATGCCGCAGCCGCGCTGTTCCACCAGTACGTGCGCCGCGACGGCACCCTGTTGCGCATGCTGCCGCAGCGCCACCAGGCCTGAGGCTCAGACGCGACAACGCCCGGCCGATTCGCATCGGCCGGGCGTCGTGGCGTTTCAGCCGAGCAGTTCGCTGAACGGCAGGTACTGCACCAGCTCGCCTTCGGCGAAGGTGCGCTGGCACTCGACGACGGCCAGGCCATCCGCCCAGGTCGCCGAGGTCAGCATGGCCGAGCCCTGGCGCGGGAACAGACGCACCTCGAGCCGGCCATCGACCGCTTCGAGCCGCGCGCGCAGGAACTGCTGGCGCACGTTGGCCTTGCGCCAGGCGAAGCCGGCAGGCAGGCGCAGCGGCGTGACCTGCACCTGCGTGCAGCCCTGGGCGCGCAGCAGGAACGGCCGAGCCACCACCAGCGAGGTGACCAGCGCCGCCGCCGGGTTGCCGGGCAGGCCGATCCACGGCGTGCCGTTGACTTCGCCGAAGGCCAGCGGCTTGCCCGGCTGGATCGCCAGACGCCACAGGTGCAGCTCGCCCAATTCGCGAATCGCCTGCTTGAGGTGATCCTCCTCACCCACCGAAACACCGCCCGAGGTGATGATCAGGTCGAAGCGGCTCGCCGCATCGGCCAGCGCGTCACGGCTGGCGCCCAGATCGTCGATCAGGATCGGGTAGTCGTGCACCTCGCAGCCGAGGCTCTGCAACACGCCGAGCAGGCTGTAGCGGTTGGAGTTGTAGATCTGCCCGGCGTCCAGCGGCTCGCCCGGCTCGCGCAGTTCGTTGCCGCTGGACAGCAGCGCCACACGCAGACGCCGGTACACCTTCACCCGCGCCACGCCGAAGGTCGCCAGCAGGCCGAGCTCCTGCGGGCGCAGACGCTTGCCGGCGTCGATCAGACGCTCGCCAGCCGCGGTTTCCTCACCCAGGCAGCGCACGTTGTCACCGGCGTTCACCGCCGGCAGCCAGATGCGATCGCCTTCGATACGGCAGTTTTCCTGCGCCACCACGGCGTCCGCGCCCGGCGGCAACGGCGCGCCGGTGAAAATGCGCACCGCATGCCCGGCCGGCAGCTGCTGACTGGCGGCGTCGCCGGCGGCGATGCGTCCGGCCAGTGGCAGCGCACCGCCTTCGGCCGGCAGATCGGCGGCGCGCAGGGCGTAGCCGTCCATCGCGCTGTTGTCCCAGGGGGGCACCGGAAAGCTGGCATCCAGCGGCTCGGCGAGCACGCGACCGAGGGCATCGCGCAGCGTGACCTCTTCCACCGCGGGCGGCGCCGGCACCCGCGCCAGCAGCTCGGCGATGGCCTCGTCGACCGGCTTCAGCCCGCCGGTATCGCAGCCGCAAGCGCTCATGAGCGTGGCCCGCAGTTGTCCACCGCGGCCGCCTTCAGGTGCGGGACGAAGTTGCAGGGTTTGGTACGGCTATCCAACTGCTCGACGAGGATCTTGTTCCAGGCGGTGCGGCAGGCGTTGGTCGAACCCGGCAGGCAGCAGACCAGCGTGCCGTTGCTCATCCCGGCCAGCGCGCGGGACTGCACGGTGGAGGTGCCGATCTCGCCCAGCGAAACGTAGCGGAACAGTTCGCCGAAGCCGTCGACGTCCTTGTCCAGCAGCGGCTGTACCGCCTGCGGGGTGTTGTCGCGGGCGGTGAAACCGGTGCCGCCGGTGATCAGCACCACCTGCACGTTTTCGCTGGCGATCCAGCTGCACACCCGGGCGCGGATCTGCCAGATGTCGTCCTTGACGATGGCCCGTTCGGCCAGCGTATGGCCTGCGCTCTGCAGGCCGTCGATCAGCGCCTGGCCGGAGGTATCGGTGTCCAGGTTGCGGGTATCGCTCACCGTGAGCACGGCGATGTTCAGAGGCTGGAATTCGGTGTTGGACAGGTGAGCCATGGCTCGAAACTCCCTTGAAGATGTGTGCGCAGGCTGCACCGGCGCCGCGGGCCAGCCCATTCCCCGTTGGAGGTAGGCGCGCGGCAGGCGGTGCCGGCAGGTCGACCAACGCGCATGGCGTTGGTCAGCGAGCGTTGCGACAAACCCGACTGCAACGCAGCGGGGCATGGGTCAGACCGGCAGTGCCGGCCGATGGTAGCGAATAAAACGGTCGGCCCGCAGCCCGTTCGGCGCGGGCAGTCAACCGCCGCTGGCGTTCATGAAGCGCAATACCTGGACCTCGCCGCCGCTGGAGAATTCGTGGCGCAGCGGTTTGCGTTGCAGCGCGGCGTGAATGGCGTCGATCACCGGCTGGTCGCTGGTCGGGTGGCGGCGCAGCAGTGCGCGCAGGTCGATGGAATGCTCGTGGCCCAGGCACAGCAGCAGGCGACCTTCCACGGTCAGCCGCACGCGGTTGCAGGTGGCGCAGAAGTTGTGCGAATGCGGCGAGATGAAGCCGATGCGCGTCTGCGGGTGCTCCGGCAGGCGCACATAGCGCGCCGGCCCGCCGCTCTGCTCGGCCGAATCGATCAGCGCGTGACGCTCGGCGATCAGCGCCTTGACCTCGTCGCTGGAGCAGAAGCTCTCGCCGCGCGAACGGCCGACATCGCCCAGCGGCATTTCCTCGATGAAGCTCAAGTCCAGCCCGCCGGCGATGGCGAAGTCCACCAGGTCGGCGACTTCCTCTGCGTTGCGGCCCTTCATCACCACGGCATTGAGCTTGATCCGCTCGAAGCCGGCGGCGCGCGCCGCATCGATGCCGTCGAGCACCTGCTGCAGCTGGCCGGTGCGGGTAATGGCGTGGAATTTCTCGGCGTCCAGACTATCCAGACTGATGTTCAGCCGCTTGACCCCGGCCCGTGCCAGCGGTGCGGCGAGCCTGACCAGCTGCGAGCCGTTGGTGGTCATCACCAGTTCACGCAGACCGGGCAAGGCCGCGATGCGCTCGCAGAGACCGACGATGCCCTGGCGTACCAGCGGCTCGCCGCCGGTGAGGCGGATCTTCTTCACGCCCAGCCCGACGAAGATGCGCGCGATGCGCTCCAGCTCCTCCAGACCGAGCACCTGCTGGCGCGGCAGGAAGGTCATGTCCTCGGCCATGCAGTAGACGCAGCGGAAGTCGCAGCGGTCGGTGACCGACATGCGCAGGTAGTCGATCTGGCGGTCGTGGGCATCGCGTAGTTGAGTCATCGATAACACCTCTGAAGCCTCGTAGGGTGGATGACACTTTTTCATCCACCGTGGGCCCCGCGCGGTGGGTGGTGAAGCATCATCCACCCGACGCAGGGCCAAGCCGCCGTCATTGCATCAGTGGCGTTTCCGCGCCCTGCAGGTGGATGCCCTCGATGTTCGCCGCCCCCACCAGGTTCTGCAGGTACTGGCTGACGCCGATCTGCCAGACACGCTGGTTGAGTTCGGCGCGAATCGTGCCGGCGACGATCTCGTAAGGCAATTGATCGCCCTCGATACGCTGGTCGACGAACACCAGGTGGTAGCCATAGCGGCTTTCCAGCGGCTGCTGGCAGAGGCCGACCGGCAGACGGAACAGCTGGCGCTCGAACTCCGGCACGGTCTGGCCCTTGCTGATCTGCCCAAGCGCCCCGCCCTGCTCCTTGGACGGACAGGCCGAATGCTGCAACGCGAGTTCGGCGAAGCGTTGCGGCGCTGCCTGCAGTTGCTGCAACAGGCCCAACGCCTGTTCCCGCGCCAGGCTGCGCGCTTCGGCGTCATCCCCCGGACAGGCCAGCAGGATGTGCCGCGCGGCCAGCAGCGGCGCGCTGAAGAAGCGCTGACGGTTGCCGTTGTAGTACTGCTGACAGGCCGCCTCGTCGGCCAGCGGCAGCGGCACTTCCTGTTCGATCAGCGTGCGGGTGGCCGCTTCTTCCTCGCTTTCGCCGGGCGCCGCCTGCACCACCAGGCCGAGTTCGGCGATGCGCTGCTGCAACAGCTCGCGCACCACCAGTGCCTGGGTCGCCAGAAAGACCGCCTCGTCGCGGCTCTCGGCGGGGTGATACTGCAATTCCTGGGCGATGGCCTGGGGCGCGATCGCCACCCCGTTGACCCGCACCCGCGGCCACTCCTGCTCGCTGCTGGCGATCAGCAGCGGCTCGCCGGAGGCCTGTTCCTCGGCGGGCTGGTGTTCTTCTTCATGCGGTAGCTCCTCGAACAGAGGGGCCTCGGCCGGCACTTCGATTTCCGGGCGGGCGCCGCCACCGCAGCCGCCACCACCCGTGCTTCCACCACATCCACAACCCATGATGATTACCTCGATAAGACGCTTGAAGCTTCGATCCGATCGACCAGACCGGCTGACGCGTGGGGCGTCAGCCGGCAAGGGTCATACCGGGCTCTTGCTCTTTGCCGTGGCAGGCACGGCGGACGGCACGGCGGTTTCGCGTACCGGTGCTTCATAGGTGCGCGGGCGCTGCGGACGCGGCATGGCCGGCTTGACACCCTTCTGCCGGACGATCTGGTAGCGCCGGCCCAGGTACCACACCGGCGCGCTGACGATGTGCACCAGACGGGTGAAGGGGAACAGCACGAACAGGGTCATGCCGAGGAATACGTGCAGCTTGTAGATGACGCTGACCGACTCGATGGCGCCTGCGGCCTTGACCGGCTGCAGGGTGACCAGGCTCTGCGCCCAGGTGCCCAGCAGCACCATCACCGAACCGTCCAGGTGGCCGGTGGAGGCGACGATGGTCAGCAGACCCAGCACCAGCTGCGCCAGCAGCACGAACAGGATCATCACGTCGCTGGTGTTGGAGGTGGCCCGCACGCGCGCGTCGGTCAGACGGCGATGGATCAGCATCACCAGGCCGATCAGGCAGAGGATGCCGAAGAAGCCACCGGACACCATCGCCACGATCTGCTTCTGACCGCTGGTGATGAAGTGGTGATACAGCGCCTCGGGCATCAGCAGGCCGACGAAGTGACCGGCCAGGATGAAGATGATGCCGACGTGGAACAGGTTGCTCGCCAGGCGCATGCGGTTGTTCGACAGCATCTGGCTCGAGCCGGCCTTCCAGCTGTACTGCGACAGGTCGAAGCGCGCCCAGCTGCCGATCAGGCAGATGGCCAGGGCGATGTAGGGATAGACCCCGAACAGCAGGAAATTGAAGTTAGACATTGCGCACCTCCTGGGCGAGCGCGGCGGCCTGCCCGTCATGCTTGAAATCGGTCCAGTGCAGCGGCACCGGGCTTTCCTCGCGAGCCTTGCCCGGCCCGCTCGGCATGGATGGGCAGCGATCCTGCTGCTCGGCCTGGAGGAAGTTGACCTGCTCCTCCTCCCAGATCTTGTCCAGGGCCTCCAGCGAGTCGTCGCGCTCTTCAGCGGCGACCTGCTCCTGCAGGCCGGCCAGGGTTTCCTGCACCGGCTCGCCGGCGATCTGCAGCAGTGCGGTGAAGCACGCGGCATGCGGGCTCTCGCGTTCCTGCAGACGGGCCGCCAGCAGGGCCAGCAGATGGGCGACATCGGCCAGCCCCTCGCGGGCCTCGAGGTCTTCGCGGGTGGCGAGGTACTCGAGGTACAGCGGGATGTAGTCCGGCAGCTCGCGCACGCCGATGGCGAAGCCGGCCTCGGTGTACTGCGCCATCAGGTCGACCATGGCCTGGCCGCGATCGCGGGACTCGCCATGCACGTGTTCGAACAGGAGCAGCGACAGCGCGCGGCCGCGGTCGAACAGGTCGGTGTAGCGCTCCTGCACATCCATCAGGTCGCCTTCGGTCAGCTCGTCGAGCAGGCGGCGCAGCGCGATGCGCTGCTCCGGGCTGATCTCGCGAGCCGAGCCGATGGCCTGGGCCAGTTCGGCATGGCCGTCGCGCAGGTGCTGGTCGGGATAGTCCAGCAGCAGGGAAATCACTTTAAGGATGCGCATGGCTCAGTCCTCCCACAGCTGGACGGTCTTGATGATGTCGCGGCGGTTGGCCTTCCTGGCGCCGAACATGTTGGTGTCCGAGGCGCCCGAGCAGCCGCTGCCGAAGCTGAAGCCGCAACCGGAGCGCTCGGCGAAGGCATCGCTCATGGCCTCTTCGCGGTGCGCGGTCGGGATCACGTAGCGGTCCTCGTAGTTGGCGATGGCCAGGTAGCGGTACATGTCCTCCACCTGGGCGACCGACAGGCCGACGCTCTCCAGCACCTTGAGGTCCTGCACGCCATCGACCTGCTCGGCGCGCTTGTAGGCACGCATGGCGAGCATGCGCTTGAGCGCCAGCTTGACCGGCTCCTCGTCGCCTGCGGTGAGCAGGTTGGCCAGATAGCGCAGCGGGATGCGCAGGCTGTCGACGTCCGGCAGCACGCCGTCCATGCTGACGTGACCGGCGCTGGCGGCGTTCTGGATCGGCGACAGCGGCGGCACGTACCACACCATCGGCAGCGTGCGGTATTCCGGGTGCAGCGGCAGGGCCAGCTTCCAGTCCACCGCCATCTTGTATACCGGCGACTTCTGCGCGGCTTCGATCACCGACATCGGAACGCCGTCGTTGAGCGCCTGCTCGATGACCTTCGGGTCGAACGGATCGAGGAAGATCTCCAGCTGCTTGGCGTACAGGTCCTGCTCGTTGACGGTGCTGGCCACTTCATGGATGCGGTCGGCGTCGTACAGCAGCACGCCGAGGTAGCGGATGCGGCCCACGCAGGTCTCGGCACAGACGGTCGGCATGCCGGCCTCGATGCGCGGGAAGCAGAAGATGCACTTCTCGGATTTGCCGCTCTTCCAGTTGAAGTAGATCTTCTTGTACGGGCAGCCGCTGATGCACATCCGCCAGCCGCGGCACTTCTCCTGGTCGATGAGGACGATGCCATCCTCCTCGCGCTTGTAGATCGCACCGCTCGGGCAGGACGCGGCGCAGGCCGGGTTCAGGCAGTGCTCGCACAGGCGCGGCAGGTACATCATGAAGGTGTTTTCGTACTGGCCGTAGATGTCGGCCTGCACCTTGTCGAAGTTCTTGTCCTTGCGGCGCTTGGCGAACTCGGTACCGAGAATCTCCTCCCAGTTCGGGCCCCACTCGATCTTCTCCATGCGCTGACCGGAGATCAGCGAGCGCGGACGCGCCACCGGCTGATGCTCGGAGATCGGCGCGGTGTGCAGGTTCTGGTAGTCGAAGTCGAACGGCTCGTAGTAGTCGTCGATGGTTGGCAGGTCCGGATTGGCGAAGATGTTCGCCAGCACGCGGAACTTGCCGCCGATCTTCGGGTTGATGGTGCCGTCGCCGTTGCGCACCCAGCCGCCCTTCCACTTGTCCTGGTTTTCCCACTCCTTCGGGTAGCCGATGCCGGGCTTGGTCTCGACGTTGTTGAACCAGGCGTATTCCATGCCTTCGCGGCTGGTCCAGACGTTCTTGCAGGTGATCGAGCAGGTGTGGCAGCCGATGCACTTGTCCAGGTTCAGGACCATGCCTACTTGTGAACGAATCTTCATGGCCTTATTCCTCAGATGTCTTGCGGCAGGGGTTGCGGCAGGTCGTTGCCGTTCGGGCCGTCGAGCCAGTCGACCTTGGCCATCTTGCGCACCACGACGAACTCGTCACGGTTGCAACCCACGGTGCCGTAGTAGTTGAAGCCGTACGCCTGCTGGGCGTAGCCGCCGATCATGTGGGTGGGCTTGAGCACCACACGGGTCACCGAGTTGTGGTGGCCGCCGCGGGTCTTGGTGCTCTCGGCGCCCGGCACGTTCACGATGCGTTCCTGGGCGTGGTACATCATCACCATGCCTTCCATCACGCGCTGGCTGACCACCGCGCGGGCGGTCAGGGCGCCGTTGGCGTTGAAGCACTCGATCCAGTCGTTGTCCTCGATGCCGGCCTTCTTGGCGTCGACTTCGGACATCCACACGATCGGGCCGCCACGGCTGAGGGTGAGCATGATCAGGTTGTCCGAGTAGGTGCTGTGGATGCCCCACTTCTGGTGCGGGGTGATCCAGTTCAGGACGATCTCGGGGTTGCCGTTGCTCTTCTTGCCCTTCACGTAATCGATGGTGCGGGTGTTGATCGGCGGCCGGTAGCTCATCAGCTGCTCGCCGAAGGCCTGCATCCAGGGGTGATCCTGGAAGAACTGCTGGCGACCGGTGATGGTGCGCCACGGGATGTACTCGTGGACGTTGGTGTAGCCGGCGTTGTACGACACATGCTCGTCTTCCAGGCCTGACCAGGTCGGGCTGGAGATGATCTTGCGCGGCTGCGCCTGGATGTCACGGAAGCGGATCGCCTCGTGCTCCTTGGGCAGCGCCAGGTGGCTGTGGTCGCGGCCGGTGAATTCCGACAGCGCGGCCCAGGCCTTCACGGCAACGTGACCATTGGTTTCCGGTGCCAGGCTGAGGATGACCTCGGCAGCATCGATGGCCGATTCGATCTGCGGACGCCCTTGGCTGACGCCCTCGTCGCGCACCTTGTAGTTCAGCTCGCCGAGGAAATCGACTTCATCCTGGGTGTTCCAGTTGATGCCCTTGCCGCCGTTGCCGAGCTTGTCGAGCAGCGGGCCGAGGGAGGTGAACTTCTTGTAGGTGGCCGGGTAGTCGCGCTCGACCACGGCCATGTTCGGGCAGTTCTTGCCCGGCTGCGGATCGACGCCAGCGGTCTTCCAGTCGGTACCGCCGAACGGCTGCGCCAGTTCGCCGGGGCTGTCGTGCAGGAGCGGCACGGTGACCAGGTCCTTCTCCACGCCCAGCTGACCTTCGGCCATCTTCGAGAAGGCCTTGGCGATGCCCTTGTAGATCTCCCAATCGGACTTGGCTTCCCAGGCCGGGTCGATCGCCGCCGACAGCGGGTGGATGAAGGGGTGCATGTCCGAGGTGTTCATGTCGTCCTTCTCGTACCAGGTCGCGGTCGGCAGAACGATGTCGGAGTACACGCAGGTCGAGGACATGCGGAAGTCGAGGGTGGTGACCAGATCGAGCTTGCCGATGGCGCCCTCGTCCTGCCATTCGGCCTCTGTCGGCTTGAAGCCGTCGGCGCGCTTGCCCAGGTCTTCGTTCATCACGCCGTTCTTGGTGCCCAGGAGGTACTTGAGCATGTACTCGTGGCCCTTGCCCGAACTGCCCAGGAGGTTGGAGCGCCAGACGAACATGTTGCGCGGGAAGTTATCCGGATTGTCCGGCTGTTCGCAGGCGAACTTCAGCGAGCCGTCCTTCAGCGACTGGGTGACGTAGTCCACCGGCGACATGCCGGCGGCCTCGGCGTCACGGCAGATCTGCAGCGGGTTGCGGTTGAGCTGCGGTGCGCTCGGCAGCCAGCCGGCGCGTTCGGCGCGAATGTTGTAGTCGAGCATGTGCTCGGGGAACTGCGACTTGTCGGCCAGCGGCGAGAGCACCTCGTGGATGCTCATCTTCTCGTGGCGCCACTGCGAGCTGTGGTTGTAGAAGAAGCTGGTGCCGTTCATCTGGCGCGGCGGACGGCTCCAGTCGAGGCCGAAGGCCAGCGGCAGCCAGCCACACTGCGGACGCAGCTTTTCCTGACCCACGTAGTGCGCCCAGCCGCCACCGGTCTGACCGACGCAACCGCACAACATCAGCATGTTGATCAGCCCGCGGTAGTTCATGTCCATGTGGTACCAGTGGTTCATCGCCGCACCGACGATGATCATGGACCGACCATGGGTCTTGTCGGCGTTGTCGGCGAATTCACGGGCGATCTGGATGGCCTTCTCGCGGGACACGCCAGTGATGACTTCCTGCCAGGCCGGGGTGCCGGGCACGCTGGCGTCGTCGTAGCTGGAAGCGACGTTGCCGCCACCCAGACCACGGTCGATACCCAGGTTGGCAGCCATCAGGTCGAACACGGTGGCGACCTTGGTGGTGCTGCCGTCGGCCAGGGTGATGGTGCGGACCGGCACGCGGCGCAGCTGGATGCTTTCGCCTTCGGCGTGCTGGAAGTGCTCGTGGAGGATGCCGCCGAAGTACGGGAAGGCGACCTCGGCCGTCTCGCCGCCCTCGATCTGGGTCAGGGAGAGGTCGACATCACGACCGTCCTTGCCTTCGCGGGCCTCGATGTTCCACTTGCCCTTCTCGCCCCAGCGGTAACCGATCGAACCCAGCGGCGAAACCAGCTCGCCGGTGCTGCCGTCGACGGCGATGGTCTTCCACTCGGGGTTGTTTTCCTGGCCGAGGTTGTCGGCCAGGTCGGAGGCGCGCAGGAAGCGGTCGGCGATGTAGCTGCCGTCCTTCTCGTTCAGGCGCACCAGCACCGGCAGGTCGGTGTAGCGCTTGGCGTAGTCGCGGAAGTACTCGCTCGGCTTCTCGAGGTGGAATTCCTTGAAGATGACGTGAGCGAAGGCCTGGGCCAGCGCGGCGTCGGTGCCCTGCTTCGGATTGAGCCAGAGGTCGGTGAGCTTGGCGACTTCGGCGTAGTCCGGGGTGATGGCGACCGTCTTGGTGCCCTTGTAGCGGACCTCGGTGAAGAAGTGAGCGTCCGGCGTACGGGTCTGCGGGACGTTGGAGCCCCAGGCGATGATGTAGTTGGAGTTGTACCAGTCGGCCGATTCCGGCACGTCGGTCTGCTCGCCCCAGATCTGCGGCGAGGCCGGCGGCAGGTCGCAGTACCAGTCGTAGAACGACAGGCACACACCGCCAATCAGCGACAGGTAACGGCTACCGGCCGCGTAGGAAACCATGGACATGGCCGGGATCGGCGAGAAGCCGATGACACGGTCCGGACCGTACTGCTTGACGGTGTAGACGTTGGCCGCGGCGATGATCTCGTTGACTTCGTCCCAGCTGGAGCGGATGAAGCCGCCCATGCCGCGCTTGCTCTTGTAGGACTCGGCCTTGGCCTTGTCCTCGACGATGCTGGCCCAGGCGTCCACCGGGGTCATGTTGCGCCGCGCTTCACGCCAGAGTTTCAGCAGCGGCTTGCGCACCTTGGGGTACTTCAGGCGGTTGGCGCTGTAGATGTACCAGCTGTAGCTGGCACCGCGCGGGCAGCCGCGTGGCTCGTGGTTGGGCAGATCGTTGCGGGTGCGCGGGTAGTCGGTCTGCTGCGTTTCCCAGGTGATCAGGCCGTTCTTGACGTAGATCTTCCAGGAGCAGGAACCGGTGCAGTTCACGCCGTGGGTCGAGCGCACGATCTTGTCGTACTGCCAGCGCGAGCGGTAGACGTTCTCCCAGTCGCGGGATTCGATGCGGGTTTCACCATGACCATCGGCGAACTCGCCTTGCTTCCTGTTGAAGAAGCGCAGTTGATCGAGCAAGTGGCTCATCGTTTTCTCTCCTCACTCCGGTTGCGAACCACTGGCCCGACCGGTCGGCTTATCAATCTCGGCTTGCGCCAGCCGGCGTGGCTGGCGCATTCGTTCGGTGAAATCTCAGGACGCGAGCTTCTGGCGGGCCTCCAGCTCACGGTCGACGCTGGATACGTAGTACTCGTCGGAGAACGCGCCCTCGGGCTCCTTCAGCCAGAGCAGGCAGAGCCCGAAGCTGACGAAGGCACCGGCGGCGATCACCATGAAGAACTGCGATGGGGTCACGAAGGTGAACAGAGTCAGGTAGCAGACCGCACCGACGTTGCCGTAGGCCCCGGCCATACCGGAGATCTGCCCGGTGACGCGGCGCTTGATCGATGGGATGATCCCGAAGGTCGCGCCCTCGGCGCCCTGGACGAATACCGAGCAGAGCACGGTGATCGCCACGGCCACGATCAGCGGCCACTTGGAGTTCATCAGGCCCATCAGCAGGAAGCCGACGGCGATGCCCAGCATGTACGCCAGCATCACGAAGCGACGGTTACCGAAGCGGTCGGAGACCAGGCCGCCCATGGGCCGCGCCACCAGGTTCACGAACGCGAAGGAGGCGGCGATGATGCCGGCGGTGGTCGGCGTCAGCCCCCAGGTCTGCTCGAAGAACATCGGCAGCATCGACACCACCGCCAGCTCGGCACCGAAGTTGGCGAAGTAGGTGGAGTTCAGCGCAGCCACGGTGTTGAAGGGGTACTTGTCGTCTTCCGGCACGCCCTTCTTCAGGATCGGCACGTTGACCCGCAGGATCTGCACCACCTGAAACACCACCACCAGCACGATCGCCGCGTAACAGATCAGCGCGCCAGTGGAGCCCAGGTAGCCCATGCCCTCGACGCGCCAGACCAGGACAGCGAGCACACCGACCATGGGAATGGTCCAGATGATCAGCTTGATCATGTCGGCCCAGGTGCTGACTTCCAGCGCACTGGCCTTGTGCGGCTTGCGGTGCACGGTGCCGGCGGGGCCGTCGGTAATGGCGAACCAGTAGTAGACGCCATACAGCGCCATGATGATGGCCGAGCTTGCCGTAGCCCAACGCCAGCCTTCCGGGCCACCGAAGGCATGGATGGCGATGGCCGGCAGACTCATGGCGGCAGCAGCGGAACCGAAGTTGCCCCAGCCGGCATAGAAGCCTTCGGCGAAACCGATGTCCTTGGGCTTGAACCACATGGCGGTCATGTGAATGCCGACCACGAAGCTGGCGCCGATGGAGCTGAGGATCAGGCGCGAGACCAGCAGCTGGGTGCGGCTGTCACCGAAGGCGAAGAACAGGGCCGGGATCGCCATGACCACCAGCAGCACCGAGAACACCCGACGCGGGCCCCAGTGGTCGAGCGCCATGCCGACCAGGATGCGCGCCGGGATGGTCAGCGCCACGTTGGCGATGGCGAACAGCTTGAGGTCTTCGGGCGTCAGCCAGTTCACGCTTTTCAGCATGCTCGAGGCCAGCGGCGCCATGCCGAACCAGACGAAGAAACAAATGTAGAAGGCGATCCAGGTCAGGTGCAGAGCCCGGATCTCGGGGCGCTTCCATTCGAACAGCGTAGAAACTCTCATGATGAGCTCCTCACTCAGGGGCAGGCTTGAATCAGGACCGGGCAAGGCGCCCGGCGGGCCAGGAAGGCGCTGACGCTGCCGAAGGTCATGTAGTCGAGCTCGTCGACCAGCAGATTCAGCGAGCGGGAAATGAAGCCGCCGTCCGGTTCGTTTGAATGTCGCGCGATGACCAGCAGGTCCGGCTTCTTGTGCTCGGCAGCCTTGAGGATCATCTTGCGGGCGTCGCCTTCGGCGAGGATCACGTCGACGTCCAGGCCGAAGGCGCTGACCTTGGCCGCCGCCTCCTGCAGGAAGGCCTGGAATTCGCGACGCTCACGCTCGTACAGCTCGACCGCCGAATCGCTGGTGTCACGGGTCTCTTCCACCACGCCGATCAGCATGATCAGCGGCTTCAGCGGACCGAACATCTCGAGGGTGGCGTCCAACGCTTTGCGGGCGTTACGCGAGTTGTCGTAGGCAATCATGATGTTCATGGCAGCTCTCCAGACTCAGGGGTTCTTCACGTAGGCGTTGGGGCGCAGGTAGAACCACCAGTTGAGGATCAGGCACAGCGCGTAGAACACCGCGAAGCCGTACATCGCCACTTCGGGGGTACCGGCCTTGACCTGCTCGCCGATCACGATGGGGGCGACGAAGGAGCCGTAGGCGGCGACGGCGGAGGTCCAGCCGAGGACCGGGCCGGCCTTCTCGCGGTCGTAGATCACGCCGATGGTGCGGAAGGTGGAGCCGTTGCCGATGCCGCTGGCAGCGAACAGCACCAGGAACAGCACCAGGAAGAGGAAGAAGTACTCCTCGGGCTGGGCCGAGCCGTAGGCCTGGTGCATCACGTAGCCGGCGGCGACCGAGGCGATGACCATCACCACCGAGATCACCTGGGTGACGATGGAGCCGCCGACCTTGTCGGAGATCCAGCCGCCCAGCGGACGGATCAGGGCGCCGATGAAGGGGCCGATCCAGGCGTAGGTCAATGCGCTCGGTGCGTTGGGGTTGGCGACGCGGGTGATGGTGCCGTCGGCGGCCACTTCGTTCATGAAGCCGAAGATCACCGTGATCGACAGCGGCAGCGCCATGGAGAAGCCGATGAACGAGCCGAAGGTCAGGATGTAGAGGATGCTCATCGACCAGGTGTGCTTGTCGCTGAAGATGGTGAACTGGCGCTTGATGTTCGGCTTGATGCTGCCCGGCAGCATGCGCAGCATGCCGAGGGTCAGGCCGATGGTGAGCAGCATTACGCCCCACATGTTCAGCACGCCGAGGCCGGTCGGTGCAGGCAGGTAGAGGTACAGGCCGAGGGCGGCGGCGACGAAGCCCACGGCATAGAGGCCGAGAATCTTGCCGAAGGCGTTCAGCGGGTAACCCGGTGTTGGCGAGATCACCAGCAGGTTGTTCATGCCGAACCAGCCGGCGAAGGCCAGCGGGACGAGGAACAGCAGCCAGACCCAGCCGGCGTTCTGAATCCAGGTTTCGGTACCGGCGGAGATCTTGCCGATCAGCGTGCCGCTGTCCTTGATCAGCTCCATCGGCGCACCGGCCATCGCGCCGAACACACCGGCGGTCATCACCAGCGGGATGAGGATCTGCATGGTGGTCACGCCGAAGTTACCGAGGCCGGCGTTCAGGCCCAGGGCCAGGCCCTGCTGGTTCTTCGGGAAGAAGGTGCTGATGTTGCTCATCGAGCAGGCGAAGTTGCCGCCACCGATGCCGGAGAGGAAGGCCAGCAGCTGGAACACCCACAGTGGGGTGTCCTGGCTCTGCAGCGCGATGCCGGCGCCGGCGGCCGGGATCATCAGCAGGGCGGTGGTCAGGAATATGGTGTTGCGCCCGCCGGCGATGCGGATCATGAACGACGCCGGGATACGCAGCGTGGCGCCGGTGAGACCGGCGATGGCGGTCAGGGTGAACAGTTCGGCCGGCTCGAAGGGAAAGCCCAGATTGAGCATCTGCACCGTGACGATGCCCCACATCAGCCAGATGGCGAAGCCCATCAGCAGACTCGGGATGGAGATCCAGAGGTTGCGATTGGCGACCCGCTTGCCGGTGGTGTCCCAGAAGACCTGGTCCTCCACGTCCCACTTTTCGATATTGCTCATGGTCGATCCTCTTGGCGCCAAGGCCCTGCTGACAAACGCAGCGGGGTCAGGAATGGCTCGCACGCTAAGCGGAGGGGACCGTCCCGAATTTGACTCAGGTCAATACACGACAGGTGGCAATTTGCTTTGGGGTACCTTTCTACCTCTTTCGGGATATTCCGATTTTCATGATAAAAATCATTATTTATCAATAAGTTAAGAAACCATCAAACAACCGGTTGTGGCGCCAGGCATAACCCCGAAAGCATTGGGAGTACACCCCTCACCATGGCAAGCGAATGCCGCAAGGCGCAGAATGCGTCATCGCCGCCCGACGAGCCGACCATGCCTCAACTCGACCGCGACCAGCTCTCGACCCGCCACTCCATCGTTTTCAATACGCTGGTGGCGTTCGTCGTGATCATCGGCTTTTCCCTGGTCAGCATGTTGGCCAGCCTCTACTTGGCCGATGCGCTGGAAGGCGATGCCGAGGCCATCAACCAGGCCGGCAGCCTGCGCATGCAGGCCTACCGGTTGTCGTTCACCGCGGAGCAGGGTCCGGAAGCGGCACTGGAGGCACGCATCGACACACTGGAACGGACCCTGCGCTCAGCCACGCTGCGCTCGGCTCTGCACCGCCATGGCAACACCGAGCTGCCGGCTCTGCACGCCGGTGTGCTGCAACACTGGCAGGAACGCATGCGTCCGCTGCTCGATGCACAGCCACCGCAGCTGGAGGACTATCGCCGGGAGGTACCGGAGTTCGTCAGGGAGCTGGACGTCTTCGTGCGCTCCCTGCAGGAAGCCTCCGAGGGCAAGCTTGGCGTCATCCGTGCCCTGCAGGCGGGGACGCTGTTCGTCATCGTGCTGATCGCCTTCGTGCTGATCTACGGCCTGCACAACAACCTGGCCACGCCGCTGCGCAGCCTGACCAAGCTGGCGCGCGACATCGGCAAGGGTGACTTCAGCGGCGAGGTACAGATCCCCGGCGAAACCGAACTGAGCCTGCTGGCACGCACCCTCAACCAGATGAGCAAGGAGCTGGCCAGCCTCTATGCCGACATGGAGCAGAAGGTCGACGACAAGACCGCCGCCCTCACCCGCAGCAACGCCACGCTGCAGCTGCTATTCAACAGTGCGCGCATGCTCTACAGCCAGCCGGACGACCCTTCGCAGATGATGGGCTCGCTGCTCGCCAAGATGCAGCAGATCCTCGGCACCGGGCCGATCTCGCTGTGCCTGAACCGCTCGGCCGAAGCCGGCAGCCATACCGCCATGACCTCCCGCGATCTCCGCCCGCCCGAGTACTGCAAGCTGCCGCAATGCGGGACCTGCCTGGTCAACCAGACCGGCCGACTGCCCAGTGGTGAGGAGTTGATATCCTTCGAGTTGCGCTCCGGGCCGGATGATCTCGGCTCGCTGCGCGTCGCCCATCCGCCGGGCCAGCCACTGGAAGCCTGGCAAACGCTGTTGCTGACCACCCTGGCCGACCTGTTCGCTGCCTCCCTGAGCCTGGCGCAGCTGGGGCAGAAGCAGGCGCGCCTGGCGCTGATGGAGGAACGCGCGGTCATCGCCCGCGAGCTGCACGACTCGCTGGCCCAGGCGCTGTCCGCACAGAAGCTGCAACTGGCGCGTCTGAAGCGGCTGATGCAGAAGGAAAGCGGTCAGGCGCAGCTGGATGACAGCGTGCAGCAGATCGACCGCGGACTGAATTCGGCGTACCGCCAGCTGCGCGAGCTGCTCACCACCTTCCGCATCAAGGTCAACGAACCGGGGCTCAAGCCGGCACTGCAGGCCACCATCGAGGAGTTCGGCGCCAACTCCGGGCTGCACATCGAGAGCGACTTCCAGCTGGACCACTGCCCACTGACGCCCAACGAGGAAGTGCACTGCCTGCAGATCATCCGCGAGGCGCTGAGCAACGTGGTCAAGCACGCCGAGGCCGAGCATTGCTGGCTACGCCTGACCCAGGACGGCATCGGCACCATCAACGTCGAGATCGAAGACGACGGCATCGGCATCAGGCCCGAGGAGCAGCGCACCGGCCACTATGGCCTGATCATCCTGCGCGAGCGCGCCAACAGCCTGAATGGCAGCATCAGCATCGGGCTGCGCCCCGGCGGCGGCACCCGGGTACACCTGCGCTTCCCGCCCGCCTATCGCCACATTCCCCTGATACAGGAGCCTGTCACGCATGAACGAAGGGACAACCACACGAATCCTGCTGGTCGACGACCATCCCATGATGCGTCGGGGTCTGCGTGACCTGCTGGAGCTGGAAGACGACCTGGAGATGGTCGGCGAGGCCGGCAACGGTGAGGACGCCATCCGCCTGGCGCAGCAGATCGAACCCGACCTGATTCTGATGGACCTCAACATGCCGGGCATCGACGGCCTTGAGACCACCCGACGCATGCGCGATGCCGATATCGACGCGCGCATCATCATGTTCACCGTCTCCGACGAACAGAGCCACGTGCTCGAAGCGCTGCGCAACGGCGCCGACGGCTACCTGCTCAAGGACATGGACGCCGAGGAGCTGATCGAGCAGATCCGCATCGCCGCCACCGGACGCAAGGCCCTGAGCCCGGAGCTGACCCAGGTGCTCGCCGAAGCCATCCGGGTGCGCCCCAAGCCCACCGGGCAGGTGCAGTTCTCCAGCCTGACCAAGCGCGAGAAGGAAGTGCTGCGACAGATCGCCAAGGGCCAGAGCAACAAGATGATCGCCCGCAAGCTCGGCATCACCGAGGGCACGGTGAAGGTCCATGTGAAGAACCTGCTGCACAAGCTGGGCCTGCGCTCACGGGTCGAGGCCGCGGTCTGGGTGCTGGAGAACGAGGCGAAAGGTTGAGCCACCGCCAATCGCTCGCATTCTGTGCGTGAGCGCGCAAGGCGCGATGCCGTGGCCGCCCCCTTGACGATCATCAATGTCATCCACGTGAAGCGCTCTATCGTCTCGTCCTCGTCGAACTGACCGGCTGGTCAGCATCGCGCCCGCCCGGACGTAAGGAGCGCCCATGTTCAAGATCCTGCTACCCACCTCCCTGCTGCTCGGCCTGCTCGCCGGCAGCCTTTCCTGCCAGGCTGCCATCAGCGACGCCGAAGCGGTCAACCGCGCCGGCATGCAGCGCATGCTCAGCCAGCGCATTGCCAAGAACTACCTGATGATCGGCACCGATACCCGCGTCGACCTCGCCGCCAGCCAGCTCGACAGCAGCATCGCCAGCCTCGAGGAAAACGCCCAGCTGCTGGGCGACTATGCGCCCAGCGACGGCATCCGCAAGGCCCTCGACGAGGCTACCCAGACCTGGCACCAGTACCGCCAGCTGGCGTTGAGCCGTCCGGACCGCGAGCAGTCGGCCGAGCTGCTGCGCCTGGCCGAGCGCTTCCTCGCTCAGAGCGAGGCTCTGGTTCAGGAAATCGAGCGCCACAGCGGCAACCACGCGGCGCGCCTGGTCAACCGCAGCGGACGCCAGCGCATGCTCAGTCAACGCATCGCCATGCTCTACCTGGCCATGAGCTGGAAACTGCCGGAGCAACGTCTGCGGGAGGACTTCGATGCCGCGGTCGCGGAGTTCGAGCGCGGCCTGGAGGAGCTGAACAAGGCGCCGCAGAACACCGAGGCAATCAACCGCCAGCTCGAACAGATCGCCGCACAGTGGCGCTTCGCCCGGGCCGGCTTCAGCCTCGCGGACGACTCCCGCTTCGTCCCTACGGTGATCGTCACCACCAGCGATTCGCTGCTGCGCAAGATCGAGCAGCTGACCCTGGACTACGAGCGCCTCGCCGGCAGCAGCCGCTGAGCGCGACTACCTCCTTTGCCCATAAAGAGGTATGGCTTAGGGGAAATGGGATAGCGGCACCGTGCAACCTAGCATGCCCCCATCAAAAGGAGGGGATGGCCATGCTGACAGGCTCCGCAGTGCTCAATACGTTGCGCCGTCATCATCTGTTCCGCGGGCTGTCGGAAACGGCCCTGCAGAACATCGCCACGCACACCACGGCCAGGCATCTGCCGGCCGGTTGCACGTTGTTCCATCAGGGGGATGCGGCCGAGCATTTCCATGTGTTGATCAACGGCCAGGTCAAGCTGCACCGCGTCACCTGCGATGGCCAGGAGAAGGTCATCGAGGTGATCCGCCCGGGCGAGGCCTTCGCCGAGGCGATGCTCTTCAACAAGCTCGCCGAACATCCGCTGAGCGCTACCACGCTCAAGGAGAGCCTGGTACTCAACGTGCAGAACAGCCACTACCTGCGTCTGCTGGAGACCCAGCCGCAGCTGTGCATGCAGCTGCTCAGCAGCCTGAGCGCGCGGCTCAACCAGCGCCTGCACCAGATCGACAACCTGACCTCGTCCAACGTCTGCCAGCGCGTCGTGCGCTACCTGTTTCAGGAGCGGCAGACGGCGCGCAGCGACGTCATCGACCTGGACCTGCCCAAGCGCCTGATCGCCTCGCAACTGGGCATCCAGCCGGAGACGCTGTCACGCATCCTGCACCGGCTGACCGATGCCGGGCTGATCGCCGTGCAGCGGCGACGCATCGAGATTCTCGACCAGCACAGCCTCTCCGCCTACCTCGAGGCGGCTGCCTGAGACTCACTCGGATGGATCGCCACGACGAAACGGCTGCGCAGCCGGCTCGGCCGGGGCCGGCTCGAGCGTCGGCGGCACTTCGCCGAGCTGGAAGGGTTTCGGCGGCTCGCTGACGCGCCTGCGCGCAGCCGGCTCGATGCGCTCGGGCTCCGGCTCCGGACGCTCACGAATGACGTACCAGGCGACCGCCGCCAGGGCGGCAGCGAAGATCCGGTAGACCAGCGAGGCCAGATCGAAGCCGACCAGCTCGCCGCCATCCAGCCAGAGCGACACCAGTCGCCCGAGCACCAGTGCCGTCATGGTGATCATCAGCATCATCAGGGCCGGCCGCGCCCGCTCCGGCGCCCGCGCAGCCCAGATCAGGAACAGCGCCAGGCCCAGCTGCAGGCCGCCGTAGTAGACCCGCATATGGCTGGCGGACGCGCCTTCCATCAACAGCATGCCGTTCAGATTGGCCATCTCGTAGGGGCGAAACCAGTAGGCCAGGCTGAGACTGGCCATCACCAGTGCCTGCGCGAGCAGAACGAAACGGGCAAAACGCATCGAAAACTCTCCTGATGTGCGACTCGCTATCCCGGTTGGCATGGGACTGTGCTGCGCCCGTTTTGTTTCGCGACCGCGATGTCGACCGACCGTCCGAAAGCGTCTTACGGCGTGACAATTGCGCGCGGGGTGCGGCTTGGGAATGGCGTCGGCCCAGCGTATTCTGGGCCTCTCGCTCGTTGGAGATTCCCATGCGCCGTCTTCTGCTCGCCCCCCTCCTGTTCACCGGTTTCGCCCAGGCGGCCGACCCCATCGCCATCGACGTCTACCGTGACCCCAACTGTGGCTGCTGCAAGGCATGGATCGAGCATCTGGAAGACAACGGCTTCGCCGTGGCCGATCACGTGGTCAACGACATGACCTCGGTGAAGATGGAGCATGGAGTACCGCACCGCCTCGGCTCCTGCCACACCGGTGTGATCGACGGCAAGTTCGTCGAAGGCCACGTGCCGGCGGCGGACATTCTCAAGCTGCGCGCACAGCCTGACCTGATCGGCGCCGCGGTGCCGGGCATGCCGGTCGGCTCACCCGGCATGGAAATGGGTGAGCGCAAGGACGCCTTCCAGGTGATCGGCGTCAGCAAGCAGGGCAAGGAGAGCGTGATTTCCGAGTACCCCGGCAACTGATCGGTACCCGACAGCCAACATCCGCTGCAGCGTTTTGCCCGGTGCACGGGTCTGAGAGGAAAGCGCTGGCCGCTTCGCTGCGGCCGGCGCTCCCATCCATCCACCCGAGGGGCAACTCATGCGCTGGAATCGAGCCCGACGCAGCGACAACGTAGTGGACGCCAGAGGCCGCAGCGGCATGCGGCTGGGCGGCGGCCTCGGTCTGGGCGGCATCGCCATCGTGGTGGTGATCGGTCTGCTCTCGGGCCAGGATCCGCTGCAGATTCTCGGCCAGCTGGCCAACCAGGGCGGGCCCGCAGTCTCTCAACAAAGCCAGCGCCCGGCTGGCGACGATCCGCAGGTGGAATTCGTCCGCGCCGTGCTTGGCGACACCGAAGACACCTGGCGCGCCCTGTTCCAGCAGAACGGCGTGCAGTACCGCGACCCGACCCTGGTGCTGTTTCGCGGCGGCGTGAACTCGGCCTGCGGCTTCGCCAGTTCGGCAGTCGGCCCGTTCTATTGCCCCGGCGATCAGCAGGTCTACCTCGACCTGCAGTTCTTCGACGAGATGGCCCGGCGCTTTTCCGCCGCCGGTGACTTTGCCCAGGCCTACGTAATCGCCCATGAGGTCGGTCATCACGTGCAGACGCTGCTCGGCGTTTCGCAGCAGATGCAGGCGGCCCGCCAGCGTGGCGCGCGGATGGAAGGTGACAACGGTCTGCTGGTGCGCCAGGAACTTCAGGCCGACTGCTATGCCGGCGTCTGGGCCTATCACGCCCAGCAACGCCACGACTGGCTGGAGGAAGGCGACCTGGAAGAAGCGCTGAACGCCGCCAATGCCATCGGCGACGACAACCTGCAGAAGCGCAGCCAGGGCCGCGTGGTCCCGGATGCCTTCACCCACGGCACCTCGGCGCAGCGGGTGCGCTGGTTCCGAGATGGCTTCGAACACGGTGATCCGGCGCGCTGCGACACCTTCAAGGCGGCGCGGCTGTAGGTGCTTCCGGGCGTGCCCCCACCCTGAGGGGCGGGCACGCCTGCGAGGGCCGTTGCAATGACTGGTGGGCTTGAGCCCACCTCCAGGCGCCGATGTCCGCTCTCAGCCCAGCATGCCGTGCAGCGCACGACAATCAGGCACGTACAGGTCGGCCAGCTCCGGCCATTCATTGTGCGGCACGTTGACCAGCACCCCGCGCGCGCCAGCGGCCCTGGCGCATTCCAGGTCGAAGCGGTAGTCCCCCACCATCAGCATCGACGCCGGCGCCACGCCCCAGCGCTCCGCCAAATGCAGCAGCCCGCCCGGATGCGGCTTGGGCGGTGCCTCGTCGCGACCGAGGATGTCCTCGGACAGAAAACAGTCGCCCATGCCCACCGCCTGCAGGGTCACCAGCGCCAGTTCGTGGGCATTGCGGGTCAGCACGCCGAGGCGGCAGCCGCGCTCGCGCAGCGCATGCAGCAGCTCGCGGGCGCCTACGGCCGGGCGTGCGGCGTAGGCGAGTTCGCGTTCGTGCTCCAGCAGCCAGGCGCGCTTGGCCGCCGCTTCGTCGGCCGGCAGCGCAGCCAGGTGATGGAGGATGTCGTCCTCCTCGGGAATCTCCAGGGCGCGGCGGATCGCGGCGAAATCGTGCACGGCGATGGTCAGGGTGCCGTCCATGTCGAACACCCAGTGCCGCACCTCGGCGATATTCACATCCAGTCCTCGCGCACGCGGATCAGGCCTTCCTGGGCCACCGAGGCAACCAGCTCGCCCTGGCGGTTGAAGATGCTGCCACGGGCGAAGCCGCGGGCATTGCCGGCCCAGGGGCTGTCGATGGAGTACAGCAGCCAGTCGTCCATCTTCACTTCGCGGTGGAACCAGATGGCGTGATCGAGGCTGGCCAGCTGGATGAACTTGCTCCACGAGCTGACGCCGTGGGGCTGCAACGCGGTGCCGATAAAGCTGAAATCCGAGGCGTAGGCAAGCAGGTACTTGTGCAGCGCCGGGCTGTCGGGCAGCGAGCCGTCGGCGCGGAACCACAGGTGGCGGACCGGTTCGATCGGCTGCGGGTTGGCCGGATCGACCAGGGTGACCGGGCGAATCTCGATGGGCTTGGGCCGGCGCAGCTTCTCCATCACACGTTCCGGCACCATCGGCGAAAGCTTGTGCAGCAGCTCCCACTCGTTGGGCAGGTCGTCCGGCCCGATCACATCCGGCATCGGCAACTGGTGCTCGTAGCCCGTTTCCTCGGCCTGGAACGAGGCGATGCCGGTGAAGATGGTCTGGCCCTTCTGGATCGCGCTGACCCGTCGCGTGGTGAAGCTGCCTCCATCGCGCACGCGATCGACGTCGTACACCACCGGCTGGTGCGAGTCACCGGGACGCAGGAAATAGCCGTGCAGCGAATGCACATGGCGCTCCGGCGTCACCGTCTGGCTGGCTGCGGAGATCACCTGGCCGAGCACCTGCCCGCCGAACAGCTGGGGAAAGCCGAGGTCCTGGCTGGCGCCACGGAACAGGTTTTCCTCGATGCGTTCCAGGGTCAGCAGATTGACCAGGGCGTCGAGTATCTGGGTCATTTCGGCATCCTTGATAAGGGGGGCGGACAGGCGCGCCATGTTACGGATTTCGCCGGCAACGCTCCAGCAACAGGGCTTATTGTCGCCAATCGCCCCGCTGCAGTCGGTAGAGCAGCTGCTCGTGCAACGGGTGCCCCGCCGCCAGCTCCGGGTGGGCAAAGGACGCAGCCTGATCGGCGCGCATGCCCAGCTCCGCCACCAGCTGCTTGGCCGGCTCGTTGATCTGCGCCATGCAGGCGACCACCTCGGGCAATTGCAGGGTGACGAAGGCATGCTGCAGAACCGCCCGTGCCGCCTCGAGCACCAGGCCCTGGCCCCATTGTTCACAGGCCACGCCCCAGCGCAGCTCCACCGCCGAGCCCGGCACCGACGACGGCGCCCAGACCAGCCCGCAGTAGCCGATAAAGGCACCACTGTCCTTGCGTTCCAGCGCCCACAGGCCGAAGCCGTGCCGCAGCAGATGAAGGCGACTGCGCACCATCAGCGCGGCGCACTCATCCCGCGACAGCAGGGCCGGGTCGTAGCGCATGACTTCCGGGTCGGCGCACAGCTGCGCCAATGGCTCGAGGTCGTCGTCATGCCAGCTGCGCAGCCGCAGACGCGAGGTTTCGAGGGCGATTCGATCGACCATCCTTGCTCCTTGAGCGCGTCGACGGCCAGCCTGCATACTGCGGCGCACATCTGTCGAACACGCGTGGTTCATGTCCCTCCCCCTGGTCTATCACGACGATTACAGCCCGCCGCTGCCGCCGGGCCATCGATTTCCCATGGAGAAGTTTCGTCTGCTGCGTGACCATCTGGTCACTCTCGGTATGACCACGGACGCAGCGCTATTGCGCCCGTCACTTTGCAGACGCGACATCCTGACTCTGGCCCATGACGCCGATTATGTCGCGCGCTACTGCAGCGGCGAGATGGGCCGCGACGAGCTGCGCCGGCTCGGCCTGCCCTGGAGCCCGGAGCTGGCGCAGCGCACCGTGCGGGCGGTAGGCGGCTCGCTGCTGGCGGCGGAGCAGGCGCTGCAGCACGGTCTGGCCTGCCATCTGGCTGGCGGCACGCACCATGCGCATCGCGATCACGCCTCAGGCTTCTGCATCTTCAACGACCTGGCGGTGATCGCGCTGTACCTGCTGGAAAGCGGACTTGTCGGGCGCGTGCTGATCTTCGACTGCGACGTGCACCAGGGTGACGGCACCGCGCGCATCCTGGAGAACGTGCCGGATGCGGTGACCGTCTCGCTGCACTGCGAGAAGAACTTCCCCACCCGCAAGGCCCATAGCGACTGGGACATCCCGCTGCCGCCGGGCATGGGCGACGAGGCCTACCTCCAGGTCGTGCACGACACGCTGAACTACCTGCTGCCGATCTATCAGCCGGACCTGGTGCTCTATGACGCCGGCGTCGACGTCCACCGCGACGACGCCCTGGGCCTGCTCTCGCTGACCGACGCCGGGCTCGCCGCGCGCGACAGCGCGGTGCTCGATCACTGCCTGGGTCGAGACATTCCCGTGGTAGGGCTGATCGGCGGCGGCTACGACAAGGACCGCGCCCTGCTCGCCCGTCGTCATGCGACCTTGCATGTCAGCGCCCACTCGGCCTGGCAGCGCCACGGGCTCGGCTGAGCAACCGTCAGCAGCTACAATGCCCGCCCCGCTCGCCTGCCCGGTTGCCACCATGCCCCAGCCCTCCTCTTTTCGCGTCGCCATCATCGGTGGTGGTCCGGCCGGCCTGATGGCCGCCGAGGTGCTCGGCCAGGCAGGCGTGAATGTCGACCTGTATGACGCCATGCCCTCGGTGGGGCGCAAGTTCCTGCTGGCCGGCGTCGGCGGCATGAACATCACCCATGCCGAGGACTACGCCGCGTTCGTCAGCCGCTACGGCGAGCGCGCCGGCGACCTGCGACCGCTGCTCGATGCCTTCTCCCCGGATTCACTGCGCGAATGGATTCACGGACTGGGCATCGACACCTTCGTCGGCAGCTCCGGCAGGGTGTTTCCTAGCGACATGAAGGCCGCGCCCCTGCTGCGCGCCTGGCTCAAGCGCCTGCGTGAAAGCGGCGTGCAGCTGCATACCCGCCAGCGCTGGCTGGGCTGGGACGAGCATGGCGCGCTGCGTATCGCCGGGCCGCAAGGCGAAACCCAGGTCGAGGCGGACGCCACCCTGCTCGCCCTCGGCGGCGGCAGTTGGGCCAGACTGGGTTCGGATGGCGCCTGGGTGCCCTCGCTGCAGAACCGCGGGATCGCCATCGCGCCGCTGCAGCCGGCCAACTGTGGCTTCGAGGTAGCCGGCTGGAGCGAGCACCTGCGGGAGAAATTCGCCGGCGCGCCGCTGAAGACCGTCAGCCTGGCGTTGCCCGGCGAAGCACCACGCAAGGGCGAGTTCGTGCTCACCGCCACGGGCATCGAGGGCAGCCTGGTCTACGCGCTCTCGGCGCCGATCCGCAACACGATCAACCGTGACGGCGCTGCCACGGTACTGCTCGACCTGCTGCCGGATCGCACCCTGACACAGATCGCCAGCGCCCTGGCCAGACCGCGGGGCTCGCAGTCCATGGCCAAGCACCTGCACCGCCAGCTGAAGCTCGATGGCGTCAAGGCGGCGCTGTTGCGCGAGCTGACCGATGCCACGACCTTCCAGGCCCCGCAGGCCCTGGCCGCCGCGATCAAGGCGCTGCCCATCCGCCTGGTCCGCCCGCGTCCGCTGGACGAGGCGATCAGCAGCGCCGGCGGCGTGCCCTTCGAGGAACTGGACGAGGATCTGATGCTGCGCCGGCTACCCGGCGTGTTCTGTGCTGGCGAAATGCTCGACTGGGAAGCGCCGACCGGTGGCTATCTGCTGACCGCCTGCTTTGCCAGCGGACGCGCCGCAGCCGAAGGCATGCTGCGCTGGCTGCGTGCCAACGTGCCGGCAAACGCGCCGCGCTGAACGGTGCGCTGCCGGCCGCACGGTCTGCTACATCTTCATCACGATACGGCCTTCGATGCGCCCGGCGCGCATGTCGTCGAAGATCTGGTTGATGTTGTCCAGGCTGTCGGTGTGGATGGTCGCCTTGACCAGGCCCTCGCCGGCGAAATCCAGCGCCTCCTGCAGATCGGCGCGGGTGCCGACGATCGAGCCGGTGATGCTGATGGCCTTGAGCACGACGTCGAAGATCGGCGTCGGGAAGTCTCCCGGCGGCAGCCCGACCAGCGCCACGGTGCCATGCCGCCGCGCCATGCCGATGGCCTGGCCGAAGGCGCTGTTGGACACCGCGGTGACCAGCACGCCGTGGGCGCCGCCGATATCGCGCTGGACCACCTCCACGGGATTCTCCGTGCGTGCGTTGATGGTCAGCTTGGCACCCAGACGCTTGGCCAGCTCCAGCTTGGCGTCATCCACATCCACCGCCACCACGTGCAGCCCCATCGCCTTGGCGTACTGCACCGCGACATGACCGAGGCCGCCGATGCCGGAGATCACCACCCACTGGCCGGGGCGTGCACCGGTGACCTTGAGGCCCTTGTAGACAGTGACACCGGCGCAGAGAATCGGCGCGATCTCGTCGAACTCGACGTTCTTCGGCAGGATGCCAACGTAGTTCGGGTCGGCCAGCACGTATTCGGCGTAGCCGCCATTGACCGAGTAGCCGGTGTTCTGCTGGCCTTCGCAGAGGGTTTCCCAGCCAGTCAGGCAGTGCTCGCAGCAGCCGCAGGCGGTGTACAGCCAGGGCACGCCGACGCGATCGCCCTCCTTCACCCGGGTCACGCCGGCACCCACCGCCGCGACGTGGCCAACGCCTTCATGGCCGGGAATGAACGGCAGGGACGGTTTCACCGGCCAGTCGCCCTCGGCAGCGTGCAGGTCGGTGTGGCAGACGCCGGAGGCGGCGATCTTCACCAGGATCTGACCGGGGCCGGGCATCGGCACCTTGACTTCCTCGAGGCGCAGCGGCTCGCCGAAGGCGTGAACCACTGCCGCTTTCATGGTCTGGGTCATGGGCTTGCTCCTTGATTCGGGACGTTCGAGTCTGCGCCAGGCAGACGGCAGCAAGCCTAGACCCAGATCAATCATCGGGCAGAGTGGCCGACCATCCGTCGAGCACCGCTGCACGAATGTTCCAGACGATGGCCCGCCCGGCAGACGATACTCAACCCGAGCAACGCGCGCCGAAGCGTCACCGGAGTCACCGCCATGGGCAACAATGACTGGATCGAGCTGAACAGGGATGCCGAAACCGGCATCGAGACGATCCGCGCCCATTTCGAAGGCCACGCCTACGATCCGCACTTCCACGACAGCTACCTGATCGGCTTCACCGAACAGGGCGTGCAACAGTTTCATTGCCGCAAGGCACTGCACAGCAGCACCCCGGGCCAGGTCTTTCTGCTCGAACCCGGCGAGCTGCACGATGGCCACGCCCCGGCCCGGGGCGGCTTCACCTACTCGATGCTCTACCTCGACCCGCACTGGCTCGAGCGCGAGCTGCGCGGGCTGTTCGAGGACGCGCCAGGCGATTGCCAGCCGGCATTCGCCAAGACGCTGGCCAGCGAGCCCGAGTTGCTGGCGGTGATTGCCGAAGCCTTCCAGGCACTGCAGAGCCGCGATCTGCGCATCGTCCGCCAGGCCGCGCTGGATGCGTTGCTGGCCAAGCTGGCGCGACATCTGGCCTGGCGCCCGCGGCTCGACAGCGATCCGCGCATGCCGCTGGTGGCACTGCGGGCACGGGATTATCTGCACGCGCACATGGAGCAGGACCTGGGCCTGGACGAGCTGGCCTGGGCAAGCGGTGTCGATCGCTTCCGCCTGTCGCGGGCGTTCAAGGCCGCGTTCGGCATCGCGCCGCATGCCTATCTGGTCCAGCTGCGCCTGGCCAGGGCACGACAGCTGCTGGCCAGCGGGCAGCCACCGGCGCGGGTGGCGATGACACTGGGTTTCGCCGACCAGAGTCATATGGGCCGCTGGTTTCGCCGCGCCTACGGCCTGACCCCGGCGCATTACCGCAGGCGCTGCTCGAATCTTCCAGACCGCTGAACCGGCAGGCGCGATCATTCGGCCATCCGCAACCCGACGGAGCCGATCGCCATGTCGCCCAGCCCCCGCCCTGACCGCTCCCACGAAACGAGGCCGCCACGATGAGCCAGTGGCTGCCTTTCGTGCTGTTTGCCTTCGTCGCCTCCATCACCCCGGGCCCGACCAACATCCTGGTGCTGAGCAACAGCTCGCGCTTCGGCCTGCTGGCGGCGCTTCCCATCATCTTTGGCGCCTGCGCGGCCGCGGCGCTGATCGTGCTGCTGGTGGGCCTTGGCGCCGGAGAATGGCTGCTGCGCCATCCGCCATTGCAGCAGGCGATGGCCTGGCTCGGGGTCGGCTGGCTGCTCTACCTGGCCTGGCAGATCGCCCGCAGCCCGACCGAAGCGATCGAAGCCGACACCGCCAGCCGTCGACTCGGCGCCCTGGGCGCCGCCGGGCTGCAGGTGATCAACCCGAAGGTATGGATGATGGCGCTGGCGGTGGTCGGCGTGTTCAGCGGCGCCAGCGCCGATGCCGGGCGCTACGCCATCCACGCGCTGCTGTTCTTCCTGATCGCCCTGCCCTGCCTGGCGGCCTGGGCCCTGCTCGGCGCCGGTGCGGCCCGGCTGCTGCGCTCGGCGACGCATCTACGCCGCTTCAACCAGGCGATGGCGTTGCTGCTGGTGGTGTCGGCGCTGGCGAGCCTATGACGGAGCGAGTAGAAAGGGCTGCGCCGTTCCCACCCTGCGGACGGCTCAGCGCTTCTTCGCCGGTTTGCCGCCGCCCAGGCTCGGCACCTTGCGAATCGGCCGGGCGTTGGGCTTTTCGTTCTCCTCGAACCAGTTGCCGAGATGGATCTTGCCCTTGCCGGCAGCTTCCTTGGGCTTCTTGGGTTTCTTCGGTTTCTTGATGATCTGCCCGCCCAGCGCCGTGGCCGGCACGCGGTGATCCGGTACGAAGCCCGGCTCGTCATGCCGCGGCAGCACCTGGTTGATCAGGGTCTCGATGGCGGCCAGCTGGTCCACCTCGTCAGCGGCGACCAGGGAGATCGCCTCGCCACTGGCTCCGGCACGGCCGGTACGACCGATGCGATGCACGTAATCCTCGGCGACGGTGGGCAGGTCGAAGTTGACCACCTGCGGCAGGTCGTGAATGTCCAGTCCGCGCGCCGCCACGTCGGTCGCCACCAGCACCTGCACCTCGCCAGCCTTGAAGCGCTCCAGCGCGCGCAGACGCGAGGCCTGCGGCTTGTCGCCGTGGATCGCGTCGCTGGCGATGCCCTGCGCCTGCAGCTCGTCCACCAGCTGATCGACGCCCTTGCGCGTCTTGACGAACACCAGCACCTGACCCCAGCGCCGCTCCGCCAGCAGATGCAGGAACAGCTCGCTCTTGCGCTTCTTGTCCACCGGCACCAGCCACTGCTTGACCGTCTTCGCCGCCGCATTGCGCGGGCTGACCTCGACCGACAACGGGTCGCGCAGCAGCTCGCGGGCCATCTGCCGGATCGGCTCGGAGAAGGTCGCGGAAAACAGCAGGGTCTGGCGCTTTTTCGGCAAAGCGGAGAACAGCGCATCCAGTTCTTCAGCGAAACCGAGGTCGAGCATGCGGTCCGCCTCGTCGAGCACCAGCGCCTGCAACTGGGCGAAACCGACGGCGTTCTGCCGGTAGAGGTCGAGCAGGCGCCCCGGGGTGGCCACCAGCACATCGATGCCCTTGCGCAGCGCCATCATCTGCGGATTGATGCTCACGCCGCCGTACACCGCGTAGGTGCGCAGCGGCAGGTTCTGCCCGTACACGCGAAAGCTCTCGTGAACCTGCTCGGCCAGTTCACGGGTCGGCACCAGTACCAGCGCGCGCACCGAATTGCTCGCCACCTTGGCGCCTTCCATGGTCAGGCGCTGCAGCAATGGCAGGGCGAAACCGGCGGTCTTGCCGGTACCGGTCTGCGCCGCTGCCATCAGGTCGCGGCCTTTGAGCACGGCGGGAATGGCCTCGGCCTGCACCGGCGTCGGCTTGCGATAGTCGAGGGTTTCCAGGGTCCGCAGCAGCGGATCGATCAGGCCCAGGGAGGCGAAGGTCATGGCAGGCTCGCGGCGCCGATTCGGCGCGGTGAAAAAGGACCGATTCTAGCAGCAGCCCGCCCTGCTCGGCGCCACCGGCCAAACAGGGCACGGCGGTTTTTCCCATCGCGATGGTGGCATGCAGCGACGCGCTGTCGCAGGATAAGGCGGTCCCGCTGCCCGATGCCCTCACGGAGCCCACATGGAAGCGCTGCTCGCCCATGGCCCTTTCGCCGAATTCGCCCTGCTGCTGATCATCTCGGCAGTGGTCGGCGCCATCGCCGTGAGCCTGCGTCAGCCGCTGCTGATCTCCTACATCGTGGTCGGCATCCTGCTCGGGCCGGCAGTGTTCGGGCCGGTCAACGCCGCTGACCAGATCCATCTGCTGGCCGAGATCGGCGTCGCCGTGCTGCTGTTCGTGGTCGGTCTCAAGCTCGATCTCGCGCATATCCGCAATATCGGCCCGGTGGCGCTGGCCACGGGGCTGGGGCAGCTGACCTTCACCATCATCTTCGGCTTCGCGCTCACCCTGCTGATGGGCAAGAGCGCCATGGAGGCGATCTACATCGCCGTGGCGCTGACCTTCTCCAGCACCATCATCATCGTCAAGCTGCTCTCGGACAAACAGGAGCTGGACTCGCTGCACGGGCGCATCGCAGTGGGCTTCCTGATTGTCCAGGACCTGGCCGTGGTGCTGGCGATGATGACCATGAGCGCCTTGCGCGGTGCTGGCGATGCCGGCTGGGCGGAGGTGTCCGGCTCGCTGCTGCTGCGCCTGGGCGGTGCGGCGGTGCTGCTCTACCTCCTGATGCGCTACGTGCTGCCGGATCTGGTCAGCCGCATGGCGCGCTCGCAGGAGCTGCTGCTGATCTTCGCCATCGCCTGGGGCACCGGGCTTGCCGCGCTCGGCGATTATGTCGGCTTCAGCAAGGAGGCCGGCGCCTTCGTCGCCGGCTTCTCGCTGGCCTCCACGGCGTACCGCGAAGCAATGAACGCCCGGCTGACCGGCATTCGCGATTTCATGCTGTTGTTCTTCTTCATCGACCTGGGCGGCAAGCTGGACTTCTCCACCCTCGGCAACGAGCTGCTGCCAGCCCTCGTGCTGGCGCTGTTCGTGCTGATCGGCAACCCGCTGATCGTCATGGCGATCATGGGCTACATGGGCTATCGCAAGCGCACCGGCTTTCTCGCCGGGCTGACGGTGGCGCAGATCAGCGAGTTCTCCATCGTCTTCGTCGCCATGGGCATCAGCCTCGGCCATGTCGGGCCGCAGGCGCTGGGCCTGACCACGCTGGTGGGCCTGGTGACCATCATGCTCTCGACCTACATGATTCTGTTCTCGCAACCGCTCTACGAACGGCTGGCGCCATGGCTGGGGCTGTTCGAGCGCAAGCGTCCCTATCGTGAGCTGGAGGTGGAAGCGCAGGGTCGTCCCCAGGGGCAGCCGCGCATCATCATCTTCGGCCTGGGCCGCTATGGCTCGCGCCTGCTGCAACAGCTGGCCGCCGGGCGCATGCCGGTGCTGGGCGTGGACTTCGATCCGGAAGCGGTGCGCGCGCTGCGCCGTGCCAGGCTGCCGGTACGCTTCGGCGATGGCGAGGACCCGAGCTTTCTCGAGTCGCTGCCCTTGCAGCATGCCGAATGGGTGGTCACCAGCTTTCCGCAATGGGAGTCCAATCGCGCCTTCCTTCACGCGCTCAAGCATGCCGGCTTCACCGGCAAGATCGCCGGCGTGGTGCGCGACGACCAGCACGGCAAGGCACTGGACGCGGCCGGCGTCGCGCGGGTGCTCAATCCGTTCACCGATGCGGCAGACTACGCCGCACGCAGCCTGCTCGAAGAGCTGGGCGGCGAACGGACCGGCGGACTGCAGTGATCGCCGATGCGGCCGTTAACCTGACCGTCAGCCCGCCACCGAGTGTCTTCATGAATCCAGGAAACACCGCTCACAACCCCGCGCCAGATGCCTACCCGTGCCATGGTGCCACCGAGCACGGCGCCTGCCCCAGTTGCGCCAGTGGCGAGCGACTGGGCTTCGGCTTCAGCTACGCCTTTCAGCCCATTGTCGACCTGCGCAGCCGGCAGATCTTCGCTCACGAAGCGCTGGTGCGTGGCACAGCCGGCGAGCCGGCGCCCACGGTGCTGGCCCAGGTGAACGAGGACAACCGCTTTCGCTTCGACCAGGCCGGCCGGGTCAAGGCCATCAAGACCGCTGCAAGACTGGGCATGCAGAGCAGGCTGTCGATCAACTTCATGCCCAACGCCATCTACCGCCCCGAGCTGTGCATCCGCTCGACGCTGGAGGCGGCCCGTGCCCATGATTTCCCGGTGGAGCGGATCATTTTCGAGACCGTTGAAGGCGAGCGCATCAGCGACGGCAAATGGCTCACCGAGGTGTTTCGCGAGTATCAGCGCATCGGCTTTCTCACCGCCATCGACGACTTCGGTGCGGGCTTTGCCGGGCTCAACCTGCTGGCCGACTTCCAGCCGGACATCATCAAGCTGGACATGGACCTGATCCGCGGCATCGACCAGAGCCGCCCACGCCAGGCCATCGTCCGCGGCACCGTTGCGATGTGCGAGGAACTGGGCATCCAGGTCATCGGCGAAGGCGTCGAGACCGCCGACGAATGCAGCGCCCTGCATGATCTGGGTATCCATCTGATGCAGGGCTACCTGTTCAGCCGGCCGCTGTTCGAAAGTTGCGGCCAGGCGGAACGGCTCGCCTGGCCGCGCTGACGTCTAACCTGCGCGCAGCAGCTTGAGCAGCTCCTGCGCCGCCGCTTCCGATGAGGCCGGGTTCTGCCCGGTCACCAGCAGCCCGTCGACCTGCACATAGGGCGTCCAGTCCGCACCCTTGCTGTACTGGCCGCCGCGTTCGCGCAGCCGGTCCTCGAGCAGGAACGGCACCACCTCGGTGAGTTCCACCGCCGCTTCCTCGCCATTGGTAAAGCCGGTGACGCGCTTGCCCTTGACCAGATACTCGCCATCCTTGCCGCGCACCTCGGTCAACGCCGCCGGCGCATGGCAGACCGCCCCTACCGGCTTGTCGGCCTTGACGAAGGACTCGATCAGCGCGATGGAGGCCGGGTTGTTCACCAGGTCCCATAGCGGGCCATGGCCACCGGGGTAGAACACCGCGTCGAAATCCTCGGCTGAGACCTGATCCAGCCGGTAGGTGTTGGCCAGCAACGTCTGCGCCTCGCCGTCGCCGTTGAAGCGCTCGGTGGCCTCGGTCTGGGCGTCAGGCTGGTCGCTTTTCGGATCGAGGGGCGGCTCGCCGCCTTTGGGCGAAGCCAGTACCACCTCGGCGCCGGCATCCTTGAACGCGTAGTAGGGGGCGGCGAACTCCTCCAGCCAGAAGCCGGTCTGTTCGCCGGTGTCACCCAGCTGGTCGTGGGACGTGAGCACGATGAGAATTTTCATGGAAGCCTCCTGATGGATGCGCGGCGGGATAAGTTCAGACTGCCATTAGCGGCACATTGCTCCGCGGCCCGCCCGCCGCCATGAAAAAAGGGCGCCGAAGCGCCCTCACGACCACCGTTCCGGTTAGATGCGGAAGCTGTCCACCAGCTGCTTCAGCCGGCGCGCCTGCTGGTCCAGGTCGCCACAGGCGCGCAGTGTCGACTGCAGGTTCTCCACGCCTTGCTGGTTCAGCGTGTTGATCTCGGTGATATCCATGTTCAGCGACTCGATCACCGCGGTCTGCTCCTCAGTGGCGGTGGCCACCGACTGGTTCATGCCGTCGATCTCGCCGATGCGTTGGGTCACCTCGCCGAGGCGCTCGCCGGCGCGGTCGGCGATGGAGACGCTCGACTCGCTCTGGCGCTGGCTTTCAGTCATGGTCTGCACCGAAGCGCCGGCGCCGACCTGCAGCTGCTCGATCATCTGCTGGATTTCCTGCGCCGAACTCTGGGTACGATGCGCCAGGTTGCGCACCTCGTCGGCGACCACGGCGAAACCGCGACCTGCCTCGCCGGCCCGCGCGGCTTCGATGGCAGCGTTCAGGGCGAGCAGGTTGGTCTGCTCGGAAATGCCCTTGATCACCTCGAGGATCTGGCCGATGTCCACCGTCTTGGCGTTGAGCGCCTCGATCTGCGAACAGGAGGCGCTGATCTTCGCCGACAGCTCGCGCATCGCGCGGATGTTCTGCTCCACCACCTGACGGCCGTCCTCGGCCTGATGCCGAGCGCCGCTGGCCTGCTGCGAGGCATCCGCCGCATTGCGGGCGATCTCCTGGGCCGCCGCCCCTAGCTCATTGATCGCCGCCGCCACGCTGTTGGTGCGGCTGGCCTGCTCGTCGGAATTGGCCATGGAAGAGTTGGATGCCGCCAGCACACGTGCCGCAACCTCGTTGACCTGCTGCGTTGCCGAGGACACCTCGCGGATCGAGGTGTGGATACGCTCGACGAAACGGTTGAAAGCCGAGGCCAGCTCGCCGAACTCGTCGTGGCTCTGCACCGTCAGGCGGCGGGTCAGATCGCCCTCTCCTTCGGCAATGTTGGCCATGGCGCGGCCCATGTCGGTCAGCGGCCGCATCAGCACACGCATCAGCATGCCGAGCAGCAGCAGGATCACGCCCACGGCGATCAGCGCGGCAACCACCGCGGAGGTGCGGAAGCTGTCCAGCGCGGCATAGGCCTTGGCCTTGTCCAGGGAGATGCCGACGTACCAGGTCACCGAAGGCAGGCCCGCAACGCGGCTGAAGCTGAGGATGCGCGTCTGCCCGTCCAGTTCGACTTCGCTGTAGTTGGCATCCAGCGACGGGGCATGTCCGGGGAACAGCTCGCCGAGGGATTTCATCACCTTGCTGCCATCCGGATGCACCAGGATCTTGCCGTCGCCGCTGACCAGAAACGCATGGCCCATGCCGTTGAAGTCCAGGGCGTTGATGATGTCCACCAGCACCTTCAGGCTGAGGTCGCCACCCACCACACCGAGGGCCTGTGCCGGGGTGGCGGCGGTGATGATCAGTTCGTTGGTGGCGGCGTCCTGATAGGGCTCGGTCAGGGTGGTGCGGCCGGCGGCCACGGCATCCTTGTACCAGGGACGCTAGCGCGGGTCGTAGCCGGCCGGCAGTTCGAAGCGCGGGTACACGATGAACTCGCCGTCGGCGCGGCCCAGGTAGCTGAAGGCGAAGGTCGAGCTCAGCGCCGGCTGCTTGACCAGCGCTTCGACCTGGTCGGTGGCGCTGTCGCGGGCAATGGTCTGTGCCACGCTTTCCAGCAGAACCAGACGGCCTGACAGCCAGTTCTGGATGTTGTGCGCGGTGACGTCACCCATCTCGTTCAGGTAGCTGTCGAGGTTGTCCCGAATGGCGTTGCGCTGCAGGTAGTCGTTGAACAGGGTGAACAACGAAAAGGTCGCGATCACGATCAGCGATGCGGCCAGGAGAATCTTGTGGCTGAACTTCAGGTGTTTGGGCATGGCAGCATGGTCCGCGACGGTTCGGGCAATCGAGCGTCCCTGTTCCGTGCGCCATATCCCTGGCTGTCACCCAAAAATGTCGGCCACGCCCAGCTGAACTTTACGTGCGGATGACGCAGATCAACGGAAGGACCGGCCCCGCCGACGAGCGGTCGGCGCGACGCCGGTGGAGGCGCCGCGCCAAGCCCTCAGCGCCCGGCCAGCGCCGGCATCACCCGCGGGCGCAACATTTCACCCAGCACCGCCAGCGCACCGATCGCTCCGGCGATCCAGTACCAGCGCTGCAGCGGGTCGAAGCCCAGCCAGCCAAGGGCATGGAGGAAGACCATGAGGATCAGCACCGGGCATACGTAGCGCACCATGAACAGCCACAGCGCGTAGCCCAGCGGCGGCAGGTTCAGCTCGTCGCGCATGATCTCGCTGCGCAGCGCGTAGCCGGCCAGCAGCACGATGAAGATTCCGCCCAGCGGCATCATCCAGCGCGAGGTCAGATAATCCAGCCAGTCGAAGAAGTTCTTGCCCATCGGCGTCCAGCCCGACAGCAGGTTGAACGAGAGCATCGCCAGCATGCTGATCACCAGCAGCACCGCGCCGGAACCGATGGCCGCCTTCATCCGCGAGATGCCGTGCTTCTCGTTGAGGTAGGCGACGGTGGCCTCGATCATGGAGATCGCCGAAGTCAGCGCGGCGATCGAGACCATGGCGAAGAACAGCACGCCGAAGGCGGTACCGAACGGCATCTGCTGGAAGGCCAGCGGCAGGCTCATGAAAATCAGGCCAGGGCCGGCGGTCGGGTCCATGCCGTTGGCGAAGATGATCGGGAAGATCGCCAGGCCCGCCAGCAGCGCCACACAGGTATCGGCGATGGCGACCATGAAGGTGGTGCGGGCGATGGACTGGTCATCCGGAATATACGAGCCGTAGGTGAGGATCGCGCCGGACGCCAGGCTGAGGGTGAAGAACGCGTGGCCGAGCGCGGCCAGCAGCGCCTCGCCGGTGATCTTCGAGGTATCGAAGCTGAACAGGAAAGCGAAGCCCTGATCGAATCCGCCGCTGGTCACTGCGTAGCCCACGAGGATCAGCAGCAGCACGGCCAGGCCCGGCATCATCCAGCGCACGGCGTTTTCGATACCCTTCTGCACGCCCTTGGCGACGATCCACAGGGTCAGCAGCGCAACCAGCAGGCTCCAGCCACCGAGTTCCCAGGGGTTGGCATTGTGCGCCTCGAACACCCCACCGAGCGCCTCGACGCTAGTGGCGGCCAACGAGCCGTCGAGCATCTTCACCGTGTAGGCGAAGGCCCAGCCGGCGACCACGACGTAGAAGCAGAGGATCAGGAAGCCGGCTGTCATGGCCATGCCACCCACTGCCTTCCACAGCAGATTGCCGTTGTTCTCGCGGACCACCCGGCCGATGGCGTCGATCGGGCTGCCACGGCCGCGGCGGCCGATGGCGATCTCGCACATCATCACCGGCACGCCGATGGCGAGGATGCACAGCAGGTACATCAATACGAAGGCACCACCGCCGAATTCGCCGGTGATGTAGGGGAATTTCCAGATGTTGCCCAGGCCCACGGCCGAGCCGGTTGCCGCGAGGATGAAACCCCAGCGCGAGAGCCAGAGGTTCTTCGGTTTTTCACGAGTCATACGTCACCTGTTTGTTGTTATCTGTGACGGGATCGGACCGTCGCGCAGGGCGCGGCGGCGTGCAAGGCGGATTCAGTCTTTCATTGAGCGTCGGGCTGCACCTCCGGCGCGGCCTGCTGGAAGGCCGGAAGCGTCTCGCAGCGTGCGACGATCTCGAGAATGCGTGGATACGCCGCGAGGTCACAGGCAAAACGGCGCGCATTGTATACCTGCGGAACCAGGCACGCCTCCAGGTAACCTGGCCGGTTGGTCAGTGAAAGCTTGTCACCAAAGGTTTCCAGCCCTTGCTCCACCGCCGCCAGTCCCTGCGCGACCCAGTGCCGGTACCAGGCGTTCTTCGCCTCGTCGTCGACGCCCAGTTCGGCACTGAGGTACTGCAGCACGCGCAGGTTGTTCAGCGGATGGATCTCGCAGGCGATGTGCATGGCCAGCGAGCGCACCTGGGCGCGCTCGACCGGATCGGCCGGCAACAGGGCCGGCACCGGAAACACCTCGTCGAGGTACTCCAGGATCGCCAGCGACTGGCTGATGCGCGCGCCACCGTTGGCTTCATCGACCAGCAACGGCACCAGCTGCTGCGGGTTGAGGGCGCGGTAATCGGCCGCACGCTGCTGGCCGCCATCCTTGACCAGATGCACTGGCACCTGCCGATAGGCCAGGCCCTTCAGATTCAGCGCGATGCGCACCCGGTAGGCGGCACTGGAGCGCCAGTAGCCGTAGAGCGTCAGCTCAGTGCTCATAGCGCTCGACCTGCTGATCGATGGCGCCGAAGATGCTCTGCCCGGCGGCATCGAACATCTCGATGCGCACCCGGTCGCCGAACTTGAGGAACGGCGTCTTCGCCTCGCCGTGCTCGATGACCTCGAGCATGCGCTTCTCGGCCAGGCAGGACGAGCCGGCACTGCGATCGTAGTTCGACACCGTGCCCGAGCCGATGATGGTCCCGGCGCCCAGCGGACGGGTGCGCGCGGCGTGGGCTACCAGGGTCGGGAAGTTGAAGGTCATGTCGGTGCCAGCATCTGGCTGGCCGAACAGCTCACCGTTGATATGCGAGACCAGAGGCCGGTGTACCTTGCCGTCGCGCCAGGTTTCGCCCAGCTCGTCCGGCGTCACCGCCACCGGCGAGAAGCTCGACGACGGCTTGCTCTGGTAGAAACCGAAGCCCTTGGCCAGCTCGCCGGGGATCAGGTTGCGCAGCGACACGTCGTTGACCAGCATCAGCAGCTGGATGTGCGCGGCCGCCTCGGCCGGCGTCGCACCCATGGGCACGTCGTCGGTGATCACTGCCAGTTCGCCTTCCAGATCGATGCCCCAGGCCTCGTCGGCCAGACGGATCGGGCTGTGCGGCGGGATAAAGGCATCGGCGCCGCCCTGGTACATCAGCGGATCGTGCCAGAAGGACTCCGGCATCTCGGCGCCACGCGCCTTTCGCACCAGCTCGACGTGATTGACGTAGGCGCTGCCGTCCGCCCAGTGATAGGCACGCGGCAGCGGGCTGTGGCAGGCGGTCTGGTCGAAGGCGAATGCGCCCTCCTCCAGCCCGTCGTTGAGGCGCTGGTAGACCGCTTCCAGCTTCGGCTTGCAGTAGTTCCAGTCATCCAGCGCGGCCTGCAGCGTGGCGGCGATCTGCGGCACTTTCACCGCCTGGGCGAGATCACGGGAGACCACGACGAGCACGCCGTCGCGGCCCTGGTTGAGGGTTGCGAGTTTCATCAGGATTCCTTGCCCGGCGCACGCCAGGAGTTGACGTATTCGGGGACATCGACGGCGGCGGCAGCCTCGCCGACTTCCAGCGCGCGGCGGGTGTCGATCATCACCGCCACCTCGTCGGCAAAGGTCGCCGGGTCGGTGCTGGCCTTCTTCAGTGCCTTCGGGTGCGGCCCGTGGGGGAAGCCGCAGGGGTGGAAGGTCACCATGCCCTGCTCGATGTTGTCGCGGCTGAAGAAGTTGCCGCGGTGGTAGAACAGCACTTCGTCGTAGTCGTCGTTGTTGTGGAAGAACGGCACCTTCAGCGCACCCGGATCGGATTCCACCGGCCGCGGCGTGAAGGTGCAGACCACGAAACCGTTGGCGACGAAGGTGGTGTGCGCCGACGGCGGCAGGTGGTAGCGATGGCTCATCAGCGGGCGGATGTCACGCCAGTTGAGCCGTACCACGGTGTTGTCGCCGTGCCAGCCGACCACGTCCAGCGGGTTGTACGGGTAGGTCACGGTGGTGATCTGATCGCGCCGCTTGATGCGGATCTGCCAGGGATTCTCGTCCTGCTGCGCGCGGAAGGCGTCGTCCAGCCGCGGATGGTCGAGCACCGCGGCGTCGAAGATGGCATGCGGGCCGACCAGGCCTTTTTCCGGCAGCTGGTAGGCGCCGTCGGTGTTCTCGATCAGCAGCATGAACACCGGCTGCGTCGCCTCGATGCGCCAGGCGGTGCCGCGCGGGATCATCAGGTAGTCGCCGTCGCGGAATTCCAGGTGGCCGAAGTCGCAGTAGAAATGCCCGGCGCCCTCGTGGATGAACAGCAGTTCGTCACCGTCACCGTTGCGCACCAGGTGGCGCATGGCGCCGTTGGTCTTCCACAGGCGCAGCTTGACGTCGGCATTGTGCAGCGCCAGCGGCGCCTGCAGCGGGCAGTCGCCTTCGCTGGGGATGTGATTGAAGTTGAAGGCGTGCGGGCGCAGCGGGCCTTCCCAGTCGATCCAGCCGGTCGGCGGATGCTTGTGATGCAGGTGCGAAGCCGGGCCGAAGAAGCCTTCGCGGCCCATTTCGCGCTCGTAAGTGCCCTGCGGAAAATCGCAGTGCGCTTGACGCGAACTTTCACCCTCGCGGATAGGGAAACTGATCCATTTGCGGCTCATGTGCCTCTCCTTCGTGATACCGCGTGATCTGAATGGCGCTGCGGTGGTTGTCGATGCGTAGGGTGGAAGACTGCGAAGCATCTTCCACGCGTCTGAACCGGATCGGACCCATGCGGGCCCGTCGTTCCCGCTATACGCGTGGATGTGCTTCGCGACATCCACCCTACCCACACCCACCCTGGTCCTGGCTCTCGACTTACTCGTCCGCCTTGATCACGCCGCGGCGCAGCTGGTCTTCCTCGATGGATTCGAACAGCGCCTTGAAGTTGCCTTCGCCGAAGCCCTGGTTGCCCTTGCGCTGGATGATCTCGAAGAAGATCGGGCCGATCACCGTGTTGGTGAAGATCTGCAGGAGGATGCCGTCGTCCCCCGGCGCGCCGTCGATCAGCAGGTTCAGCTCGCGCAGCACATCGGTTGGCTCGCCATGGCCAGCGACGCGGGTATCGACCTTCTCGTAGTAGGTGTCCGGGGTGGTCATGAAGTCCACGCCATTGGCACGCAGGCGGCGGACAGTCTCGTAGATATCGTCGGTGGACAGCGCGATGTGCTGGATGCCCTCGCCGTGGTACTCGCGGATGAATTCCTCGATCTGCGACTTGTCGTCGGCCGACTCGTTGATCGGGATGCGGATCTTGCCGCAGGGCGCGGTCATGGCGCGGGAGAACAGGCCGGTCAGCTTGCCTTCGATGTCGAAGTAGCGAATCTCGCGGAAGTTGGCGATGCGCTCGTAGAAACCGGACCAGACATCCATCTGCCCACGCATGACGTTGTGGGTCAGGTGATCGATGCACATCAGGCCGACGGCGTTGTCGTTCGGCGTACGGCCTTCGATGTACTCGAAGTCGACGTCGTAGATGCTCTTGTCGCCGTAGCGGTCGACGAGATACAGCAGCGAGCCGCCGATGCCTTCGACGCAGGGGATGTTCAGCTCGCCGAAGTTGGCGTGGCTGCCGACCAGCTTGGCGCCCTGCGATTCGACGTAGGCAGCGGCCTGCGCGGCGTTCTTCACCCGGAAGGCCATGGCGCAGGCGCTCGGGCCGTGCTTCTCGCCGAACTCGCGTACATGCCCGGTGGGGCTGCCGTTGAGCACGATGTTGATGTCGTGCTGCTGGAACAGCCAGACCTCCTTGGAGCGGTGCTTGGCGGTTTCGGTAAAGCCCATCTGGGTGAACAGCGTGCGCAGCTGCTCGATGCCCTCGGCATTCGGCGCGGTGAATTCGACGAACTCGAAGCCGTCGGTGCCGATGGGGTTATGCTGTTCGATCTTGTTCACGGCGTTCATATCGCCTCCTGATTATTGTTGTGAGGACTGCCGTTGCACGGCTTGGCTGGCCCCATCACACCCCAGGCCAGGGCGGCGAACAATGCTGTTTACGGGCACGGAAAGCGGCTGGCGCCATCCCCGCTGTCAGGTTTTCCTTACAGCGCGTTTTTCGCTGAAAAGCCTGGCTCGGCGGCTTGCCAGGCGTAACGAAAAGCTGACAGCCTGGTGCGACAAGCTGCCGCACATTTCATCTGGCGCAATGGCGTCGCGCATAAAAAAAGGTGGGCTGAAGCCCACCCACCAAGGCCGGCGTCGGCCTCGATGGATGGACCTGAGCCCACCAAAAGGGCTTCCTGAGAAGCCCGCAGCATGCTTGCGGGATGGGCTTCAGCCCACCGGCGCGTTCTGCACGGACGACCGAGGTCGCGCTAGATCAGCCCGAGCAGGTTGAGGAATACCAGCACGATGGCCACCGGCGTGCCGTAGCGCAGCAGCTTCCACCAGGCCTGGAACAGCCCGGCGTTGCGAATGCCGATGGCCTCGCTGACCACGTGACGCTGCAGCACCCAGCCGGTGAACAGCACCGTGCCCAGCCCGCCCAGCGGCATCAACCAATTGGTGGTGAGGTAGTCCAGGGTGTCGAAGAAGGTCTTGCCGAACAGCTGGTAGTCCGCCCAGTGGTTGAACGAGAACACGCTGCCCAGGCTCAGCAGCCAGAGCACCAGGCCGCTGCCCAGCACGGCCTTGGTCCGGCTGATGCGAAAGCGCTCGGTGAGCCAGGCGATGCTCGGCTCCGAGAGCGAAATGGCCGAGGTCAGCGCGGCGATCACCAGCATCACGAAGAACAACCCGCCGACGACCTGCCCCAGCGGCATCTGGCCGAAAGCGATCGGCAGGGTGACGAAGATCAGCCCCGGCCCGGCCCCCGGTTCCAGCGCGTTGCCGAACACCAGCGGGAAGATCGCCAGGCCGGCCAGCAGCGCCACCGCGGTATCGGCCAGCGCCACCAGAATCGAGGTCTTGGCGATTGAGGTGCCTTCCGGCAAATAGGAGCCGTAAACCATCATCGCGCCGCAGCCCAGGCTCAGGGTGAAGAAGGCATGGCCGAGGGCGACCAGCACGCTCTGCGCGGTCAGCTCTGAAAAGTCCGGCACGAAAAGAAACTGCAGCGCCTGGGCGAACTCGCCTTCGATGGCGGCGTAGACCACCAGCACCAGCATCAGCACGAACAGCCCGGGCATCAGAAAGCGCAGCGATCGCTCCAGCCCGCCGCGCACGCCGAAGCCGACGATCAGCATGGTCGCCGCCAGCACCAGCGTGGCACAGACCACCAGGCGCAGCGGGTCCGCCAGCAGCGCGCCGAACAGCGCACCACTGGCCTCCCCGCTGACCCCGGTGAAGCCGCCGCTGAACGTCGCCGGCACATAGGCCAGCGCCCAGCCGGCCACCACCAGATAGAAACTCAGGATGAGAAAGCCGGTCAGCCCTCCGAGCCAGCCCACCACCCGCCAGCGCGAACTGGCCCCGGCCTCGCGCGCCAGCCGCGCCACGGCGCCATCAGGGTTCGCCCGACCACGGCGGCCGATCATCACCTCGGCCATCAGCAGCGGAATGCCGATCAGGAGGATGCAGGCGAGATAGACCAGCACGAAGGCGCCGCCGCCGTTCTGCCCGGTCACGTAGGGGAATTTCCAGATATTGCCCAGGCCCACCGCGGAGCCGGTGGCGGCGAGGAAGAACACCCAGCGGGAGGACCACAGGCCTCGGCTGGCGTTGTCCTGGATGCGTGCGCGCGCGCCGGCGAAGGTGCCGGCCGCGAGGCTGGTTTTATCGGTCATTGCGGATTCCTGCTTGTTGTTTTTGTCAGGGATGGTGCGAACGAACGGAGCGGGCACGGCGCTGGCGATCAGAGCCCGCCGCCCCGCTCAGCGAAGGCCGGCGCGCTCGGGCGACCGGCCATGTGCCGTCATGAAGCCTGCCGCTGCAGCGTCGCGACCTGAGGCGCGCCGCCGGCCTGCAAACGCTCGAGTGCCAGGCGGTCAGCGATCACCGAGGTGCATTCGCCGCTGGCGGCGGCCCGCTCGAAAATCTCGCGCAGCGTGCCGGCGATGGCGTTCACATGGGCATCGATCTGCGCAGCGCTGCCGCCGTTGCGCTGGTAGTAGACGTCGATGATGCCGCCGGCGTTGATTGCGTAGTCCGGCGCGTAGAGCTGGTTGCGCCGCTGCAGTTCGACGCCGATCTCGGCGCTGGCCAGCTGGTTGTTGGCCGCACCGGCGATCACCGGGGCACGCAGCACTTCCAGGGTCTGCTCGTTGAGGATGCCGCCCATGGCGCAGGGCGCGAAGACGTCAACATCGAGACCGTAGATGTCCTGCGGGCGCACCACGTTGGCTCCCAGCTCGTCCATTGCCTGCTTGACGTTGGCATCGAAGATGTCCGCCACCCACAGTTCGGCGCCGGCCGCTTTCAGGTGCCGCGCCAGCCCCAGCCCGACATGGCCGACGCCCTGGATCGCCACCTTCAGCCCGGCCAGCTCGTCGCGACCGAGGCGCTGGCGCACCGCTTCCTTGAGGCCGACGAACACGCCGTAGGCGGTAGACGGCGACGGGTCGCCGCTGGCGACGCTGCCATCGAGCAGGGTGCGCGGCGTGGCGCCGACCACATGGCGGGTGCGCTGAGCAAAGGCCTGCATTTCGGCATCGCCGGTGCCGGAGTCGGCGGCGGTGATGTAGCGCCCGCCAAGGCTGTCGACGAAGTCACCCATGGCGTGCAGCAGCGCCTGGCTCTTGCCGGTATGCGGGTCGCCGATGATCACCGCCTTGCCGCCGCCGAGCTTGAGCCCGGCCAGCGAGGATTTCAGCGTCATCCCGCGCGACAGCCGCAGCACATCGCGCAGGGCCTCGTCGTCACTGGCATAGGGGAACATCCGGCAGCCACCCAGCGCCGGCCCGAGGCGCGTGTCGTGGATGGCGATGATGGCTTTCAGACCCGACGCCTGGTCATGGCAGAAGACCACCTGCTCGTGGCGGTCGAAGTCAGGATGAGCGAAGACGGACATTTGGTTACCTCGTTCTTGTTGGTCTGGTGGCCTGTCACGGACAGGGCCTCGTTAGCGGGTATCGCCTGCGGCGGTGGCCATGCGGGGCGACCGATTTCACCCCGCTAGCGCACTGCGAGCTACGCCGCCGGCTGGAACAGCCGTACGCTCTGCACCTCGTCGCCTTTGGCCAGCTGCTCGCGGAGCAACTTCTCCTGCTGGCGGGCCTTGGCGATGGAACGCTCCTTCACCGGGCCGTAGCCGCGGATCTGTTCCGGCAGCGCGGCGATGGCCACGGCGGTGCGGTAGTTGGTCGGCTTGAGCTGGGCCAGCAGCTCGTCCACGGTCTTCTCGTACTCGCTGATCAACTGGCGTTCGACGCGGCGGTCGTGGCCATAGCCGAACGGGTCCAGGGGCGTGCCACGCAGGAAACGGAACTTGGCCAGCACGCCGAACACATTGAGCATCCACGGCCCCAGCTCGCGCTTGCGCGGCTCGCCGGTAACCGCGTCACGCTTGGCCAGCCAGGCCGGGGCGAGGTGGAACTGCAGCTTGTAGTCGCCCTCGAACTGCGCCTGGAGCTGCTGGCGGAATTCCGGCTCGCTGTAGAGCCGCGCCACCTCGTACTCGTCCTTGTAGGCCAGGAGCTTGAAGTAGTAGCGGGCGACGGCCTTGGACAGCGCCAGATCGTCCGCCGTATCGGCATCGCGCACGCGCTCGACCAACTGGCGATAGCGGCGCGCCAGCCCGGCGTTCTGGTAGCGGGTAAGGAAGTCCACGCGCCACTCGACGATCTCTTCCAGGGTTTTACAGAGTGGTTCGGCAACCTCGACTGGGCGCGCCAGCCCCTCCACGGCCTCGCGTTCGAGCACCGCACGACGGCCCCAGCGGAAGGCCTGCAGATTCAGCTTGGCGGCAACGCCATTGAGTTCGATGGCCTTCTCGATGGCCTCGGCGCTGATCGGCAACAGCCCCTGCTGATAGGCAAAGCCGAGCAGAAACAGGTTGGTGGCGATGCTGTCGCCCAAGAGCCGCGTGGCCAGGCGGGTGGCATCAACGAAGTGGGTCTTCTCGGCGCCGACCGCGTCGCTGATCGCCTGGCGCATGGCCGCGCCGGGCACCTGGGCGTCCGGGTTGCGAGTGAACTCGGCGGTGGCGGACTCGTGGCTGTTCACCACGGCATTGCTGATCTGCTCGTTGAGGCGGGTCAGCGATTCATCACCCGCCGCGACGATCAGGTCGCAGCCCAGCAGCAGGTCGGCTTCACCGGCGGCGATACGCACCGCGTAGATGTCGCTCTGCTTAGCGGCGATGCGCACGTGAGTGGTCACCGGGCCGAATTTCTGCGCCAGGCCGGCCTGGTCGAGCACGGTGCAGCCCTTGCCTTCCAGGTGCGCGGCCATGCCGAGCAGCGCGCCGAGGGTGGTCACGCCGCTGCCGCCAACGCCGGGAATCAGCACATTCCATGGCCGCTCCAGCGACGGATGCTGCGGCTCGGGCAAGGTCGCCGCCTCGATACCGCCAGCCACGGCTTCGGGCTTGCGCAACCCGCCGCCATGCACAGTGACGAAGCTCGGACAGAAGCCCTCGACGCAGGAGTAGTCCTTGTTGCATGCGTTCTGGTCAATCTCGCGCTTGCGGCCCAGCTCGGTTTCCTTCGGCAGCACCGACAGGCAGTTGGACTTCTCGCCGCAGTCACCGCAACCCTCGCACACGGCGGCATTGATGAACACGCGCTTGGCCGGGTCTTCCAGCTTGCCGCGCTTGCGCCGACGACGCTTCTCGGTGGCACAGGTCTGGTCGTAGATGATCACCGAGACGCCCTTGAATTCACGCAGCTCACGCTGCACCGCATCCAGTTCGCGGCGATGGTGGAAGCTGGTGATCGGCGCGAAGGTATCGCGGGTCGGGTACTTGTCCGGCTCGTCGCTGACCAGCGCGATACGCTTGACGCCCTCGTCGGCGATCTGCCGGCTGAGCTGGTCGACGCGCAGCTCGCCGTCGATGGGCTGGCCGCCGGTCATGGCCACGGCATCGTTGTAGAGAATCTTGAAGGTGATGTTGACGCCTGCTGCCACTGCCGCACGCACCGCGAGGCTGCCGGAGTGGAAGTAGGTGCCGTCGCCGAGGTTCTGGAACATGTGCGGGGTGTCGGTGAACGGCGCCTGGCCGATCCAGTTGACGCCCTCGCCGCCCATCTGAGTAAAGGTCTCGGTGCGCCGGTCCATCCACTGCACCATGTAGTGACAGCCGATACCGGCCGAGGCGCGGCTGCCCTCGGGCACCTTGGTGGAGGTGTTGTGCGGGCAGCCGGAGCAGTAGTGCGGCGTGCGCACGGTGCTGTAGCTGCGCGCGGCCAGGGCCTTCTCCTTGGCGGCCAGGAAGGCCAGGCGTGCCTGGATGCTGTCGCTGGTGTAGATCGGCGCGAGGCGCTTGGCGATCACCCGGGCGATCATCGCCGGGGTCAGCTCGGAGAGGTTCGGCAGCAGCGAGTTGCCCTGCTCGTCGAACTCGCCGACCACCCGCGGACGCTTGCTGACGGGCCAGTTGTAGAGCTGTCCGGTGAGCTGGTCCTCGATGATGCTGCGCTTCTCCTCGACCACCAGTATCTCGTCCAGCCCCTGGGCGAACTCGTGCACCGAGACCGGTTCCAGCGGCCAGCTCATGCCAACCTTGAGCACGCGCAGGCCGACCGAGGCGCACAGCGCTTCGTCCAGGCCCAGGTCGTCCAGCGCCTGACGCACGTCGAGATAGGACTTGCCGGTGGTGATGATGCCAAGCCGCGGATTCGGCGAATCGAGCATCACCCGGTTCAGGTTGTTGGCCCGGGCGAAGGCGCGTGCGGCGTAGATCTTGTACAGGTTGAGGCGCTTTTCCTGAGCCAGCGGCGGGTCCGGCCAGCGGATGTGCACGCCGTCCTCGGGCAGCTCGAAATCTTCCGGGATACGCGTCTGCACGCGCAGCGGATCGACTTCCACCACGGCGGAGGAGTCGACGTTCTCGGCGATGGTCTTCAGGGCCACCCAGCAGCCGGAGTAGCGCGACAGCTCCCAGCCGATGATGCCGTAGTCGAGAATTTCCTGAACGTTGGCCGGGTTCAGCACCGGAATCGAGGCGGCAATGAAGGCATGCTCGCTCTGGTGCGGCAGCGTCGAGGATTTGCAGCCGTGGTCGTCACCCGCCAGCAGCAGCACACCGCCCTTGGGCGACACACCTGCCGCATTCGCATGCTTGAACACGTCGCCGGCACGGTCGACGCCCGGCCCCTTGCCGTACCACATGGCGAACACGCCGTCGTACCGGGCGCCGGGGAACAGGTTGGTCTGCTGGCTGCCCCACACCGCGGTGGCGGCCAGCTCTTCGTTGACGCCCGGCTGGAAGTGGATGGCGTGTTGCTTGAGGTAGTCGCGGGCTTCCCAGAGGCTCTTGTCCAGCCCGCCCAGTGGCGAGCCGCGATAGCCGGAGATGAAGCCACCGGTGTTCAAACCACGGGCCTGATCACGCTGATGCTGCAGCATCGGCAAGCGGGTCAGCGCCTGGGTGCCGGTGAGGTACAGATGACCGGTAGCAAGCCGGTACTTGTCGTCCAGACGGATCTCGGCCAGAGACATGGGGCGCTCCTAATTTGTTGTTATCGGAGTCAGGGTGGCGTTGTTCGCTACCCGCCTGACGCAGTCATGGAGAAACCGCACGGTTGTCTCTCCACGCCGGCGATCGGCAGGGGATCACCCCACCGTCGCGTGTCGATTAACAGTCTGGCCGTGACGCGGAGAGATTTTCTTTCTACTTTTGCGGTAGAACAGCGGTTCTGTGCATGACCCTTTCGCAAACAACAACAAAACAGGAACGACCATGCAGTCCACACCTCTGAGCAGCATCGATCGCAAGATCCTCCTGCTGCTGCAGCACAACGCCGATCTGTCAGCTGCGGAAATCGCCGAGAAGGTCGAGCTGTCGCAATCGCCCTGCTGGCGACGCATCCATCGCATGCAGGAGGAAGGGCTGATCGAGCGCAAGGTCGCCCTGCTTAACCCGAAGAAGCTCGGGCTGAACATGACGGTGTTCGTCAACATCAAGCTCTCGGCCCACGGTCGCAGCAACCTCGACGAGTTCGAGCGGGCAGTGGTGGGTTATCCCGAGGTGCTGGAGTGCCACACCATGGCCGGCGAGTCGGATTACCTGCTCAAGGTGGTGGCGCGCGATATCGACAGTTACGAACGCTTCCTGCGTGACCAGCTCCTGCAGCGCCCCCACGTGCAGGAGGCGCACTCGCATATCGCCATGAGCGAAGTGAAGCGGACCACGGAGTTACCGCTGGATTGAGGCGGGACGCGGGTCATTGGGCAGGGTTGGCCTACTCCACCGGAATCCCTGCCAGCCGCGCGCCCCGTCCGATCTCCCGCTCGGCGAACCAGCCCTGGTTCATCTCCAGGGCATAACGCGCGGGCCGCTTCGAACAGCGTATCTCTGTGTTGAACGGCTCCAGGTCGATCACATCGACCAGAAGCCCAGCCTCATCGAAGAACGCCGCCGACAAGGGCAGCGGCGTGTCCTTCATCCACAGGCAGTGGCGGCGCACTTCATCAAAGCGGAACAGCATGCCGCTGTCGACGGCCAGCTCGCGGCGCCCCATCAGCCCGCGCTCGCGCTGGGCGACGGTCTGCGCGTATTCGGCGTGCAGTTCATGCCCCTGGATGCGCAGCCGCAGCGGCTCTTGTGCCTGAGCGGAAGCCACAAACAGCAGCAGTGACAGCAAAAGCGCAACAGGCATCGACCAACCTCCTCTAGCAGAGCGCAGCGGGAACAGCCGGCCGCCGCCGCACTCATAAGCGAAGCGCCGCACCTGCGCGGCGACATAACGACAACAAGGGAGAACCCCACCGTGCTCAACAGAATAACCGCCGCCAGCGTCTACCTGGTGCAACGCTTCCTCCCCTCGCCTTTCGTCTTCGCCATCCTGCTCACGCTGATCGTGCTGATCGCCGCCATGCTCAGCACCGGTCAGGGCCTGCCGGCGATGGCGCAGCACTGGGGCAACGGCTTCTGGAACCTGCTGGCCTTCACCATGCAGATGTCGCTGATCCTGGTCACCGGCCATGCCCTGGCACGCGCGCCGGCAATCAATCGCCTGCTCGACCGCATGGCCCGCATCCCGCAGTCGCCGGGCCAGGCCATCATCCTGGTCACGCTGGTGGCGCTGGCCGGTTCCTGGATCAACTGGGGCTTCGGCCTGGTGATCGGCGCCGTGTTCGCCCGCGCGCTGGCGCGCCAGGTGCGCGGCGTCGACTACCCGCTGCTGGTGGCCTCGGCCTACTCCGGATTCCTGATCTGGCACGGCGGCTTTTCCGGCTCGATCCCGCTGTCGCTGGCCAGCGGCGGGGCCGATCTGGAGAAGATGACCGGCGGCGCGCTGACCGAAGCCATCGGCGTCGGCCAGACGCTGTTCGCGTCCTACAACCTGATCATCATCGCCGTGCTGGTGGTCGGCCTGCCGCTGCTGAACTGGGCCATGCAGCCGAAGACCCCGAAGGTGGTCGACCCGGCGCTGCTGGAGGAACCCCAGCCGAGCGACATCCCGCGGGAAACCGCCACCCAGCGCCTGGACGACAGCCGCATTCTCGGCCTGATCATGGTCGCGCTGGCGGTGCTGTTCTTCTACCGGCACTTCAGCGAGAACGGTTTGGCGCTGAGCCTGAACATCGTGATCTCGATCTTCCTCTTCGCCGGCCTGCTGATGCACGGCACGCCGGAGCGCTACATGCGCGCCATCGAGGAGAGCATTCGCGGCATCGCCGGCATCGTCGTGCAGTTCCCCTTCTACGCCGGGATCATGGGGATGATGGTCGGCGCCAACGCCGCTGGCCTGTCCCTCGGCCGGCAGGTCACCGACACCTTCATCGCCTGGTCGTCGACCGAGAGCTTCCCGGTGCTGGCCTTTCTCAGCGCCGGGCTGGTCAACGTCTTCGTGCCCTCCGGCGGCGGCCAGTGGGCGGTGCAGGGGCCGATCATGCTGCCGGCCGGCGCGGCGCTGGGCGTGGCGCCGGAAGTCACGGCCATGGCGATCGCCTGGGGCGATGCCTGGACCAATATGATCCAGCCGTTCTGGGCCCTGCCGCTGCTGGGCATCGCCGGGCTCGGTGCCCGAGACATCATGGGCTATTGCCTGCTCTGCCTGGTGTTCTCCGGTGTGGTGATCGCCGGCGGGCTCTATTTCCTGACTTGAGGCCGGAGTATTCCGGACGGCGACGCTGTCCGGAATGCTGGACCGCGCTGTCCAGCAGGCAAGACATAATCACCGTCCAACGATCTGGACACTCAAGATAAAGACCATGCAAATCAGCGAGTTGCGTATCTGGCACGGAACTCGCTAAATCACCGTGCGGCCTGTCCGCAGCCGAAACAAGAAAAACAATGCGCCTGCCGTGCAGCAGCGAGTCCCCGAATGCCCTCGGCAGCGTTCGGTCGTGCCGCACGGGGCCAGGAGATCGTCCCCGATGAGCGTCGTCATCGCCCTTGCTGCATTGGCCCTGCTGATGCTCGCCGCCTACCGCGGCTACAGCGTCATTCTGTTCGCTCCCATCGCCGCCATGGGCGCGGTGCTGCTCACCGACCCGTCCGCCGTGGCGCCGGCCTTCACCGGCATCTTCATGGAGAAGATGGTCGGCTTCATCAAGCTGTACTTCCCGGTGTTCCTGCTCGGTGCGGTGTTCGGCAAGCTGATCGAGATGTCGGGTTTTTCGCGCTCCATCGTCGCCGCGGCGATCCGCCTGCTCGGCACCAGCCAGGCAATGCTGGTGATCGTGCTGGTCTGCGCGCTGCTGACCTACGGCGGCGTGTCGCTGTTCGTCGTGGTGTTCGCGGTGTACCCGTTCGCTGCCGAGATGTTCCGCCAGAGCAACATGCCCAAGCGCCTGATCCCGGCGACCATCGCCCTCGGCGCGTTCACCTTCACCATGACGGCCATTCCCGGCACGCCGCAGATCCAGAACATCATCCCCACCACCTTCTTCAATACCAACACCTGGGCCGCACCCTGGCTGGGCCTGATCGGCACGGTCTTCGTGTTCGGCCTGGGCATGCTCTATCTCAAGTGGCAGCTCGGCAAGGCCATTGCCGCCGGCGAAGGCTACGGCACCAACCTGCGCAACGAGCCGGAGACGCCCGCCGACATCGCCCTGCCCAACCCCTGGCTGGCACTGTCGCCGCTGCTGCTGGTGCTGGTCGCCAACCTCCTGTTCACCCGCTGGATTCCCGAGTTCTACGGCACCAGCCACACGCTGCAGCTGCCCGGCATGAGCGCACCGCTGGTCACCGAGGTCGGCAAGCTCACCGCGATCTGGGCGGTGGAGGCCGCGCTGCTGCTGGGCATCGCCCTGGTACTGGCGACCAGCTTCGGCACCCTGCGCGGCAAGCTCGCCGAGGGCAGCCGCACGGCGGTCGGCGGCTCGCTGCTGGCGGCGATGAACACCGCGTCGGAGTTCGGCTTCGGCGCGGTGATCGCCTCGCTGCCGGGCTTCATCGTGGTGGCCGACGCGCTGTCGGCAATTCCCAATCCGCTGATCAACGAGGCCATCACCGTCAACCTGCTGGCCGGCATCACCGGCTCGGCCTCCGGCGGCATGAGCATCGCCCTGGCCGCGATGGCCGACAATTTCGTCGCCGCCGCCAACGCCGCGCAGATACCGCTGGAAGTGCTGCACCGGGTTGCCTCGATGGCCTCCGGCGGGCTCGACACCCTGCCGCACAACGGCGCGGTGATCACGTTGCTGGCAGTCACCGGACTGACCCACCGCGAATCCTACAAGGACATCTTCGCCATCACCCTGATCGCCACCGCCGCGGCCTTCTTCGTGATCGGCGTGTACTACGCTACCGGCATCGTCTGATGGGGCGCGCCCGGCTCGCCGGGCGTTGTGCGCCGCTGTTGCGGGCCGGGCGCTTCCGGCCGGCGGCACGACGAGCGCCGCGCGATCAGCTGTGCCTTCCGACAACAACAAGCAAAGGGCGCCGCGCACGACGGCCGCCACACGGGAGAATCGCATGAACCTCACAGGCAAGACCGCCCTGGTCACCGGCTCCACCAGCGGGATCGGCCTCGGCATCGCGCTGAAGCTGGCCGAAGCCGGCGCCGACCTGATCCTCAACGGTTTCGGCGATGCCTCGGCAGCGCTGGCCGAAGTCGGCCGGCACGGCCACAAGGTCGGCCACCACGGCGCGGACGTGTCCGACCCGGCACAGATCGCCGAGCTGTTCGCCTATGCCGAGCGCGACTACGGCGGCGTCGACATTCTGGTCAACAACGCCGGCATTCAGCATGTCGCGCCGGTGGAGCAGTTCCCGGTGGAGCGCTGGGACGCCATCATCGCCATCAACCTGTCCTCGGCGTTCCACACCACACGCCTGGCCCTGCCCGGCATGCGCGAGCGCAACTGGGGACGAATCATCAACGTCGCCTCGGCCCACGGGCTGGTCGGTTCGGCGCAGAAGTCCGCCTACGTCGCCGCCAAGCACGGCCTGGTCGGGCTGACCAAGGTGGTGGCGCTGGAAACCGCCACCACGCCGATCACCTGCAACGCCATCTGCCCCGGCTGGGTGCTGACCCCACTGGTGCAACAGCAGATCGACGAGCGCGCCCGTCAGGACGGCGATGAACAACGCGCCCGCCACGATCTGCTGGCCGAGAAGCAACCCTCGCTGGATTTCGTCACCCCGGCGCAGCTGGGCGCCCTGGCGCTGTTTCTCTGCAGCGAGGCCGGCGACCAGGTGCGCGGCGCGGCATGGAACATGGATGGCGGCTGGGTGGCGCAATGATCGGGTTTACTGACCTGCGGCAACGCGAGCGGGCATAACCGGCGCGCCTGCTTGGCAAGGGGCCGCGGGCTGAGGCTAGATAGCCATCACCTCCCCAGCGAAACCGCCCGCATGACCAGCATTTCCAGCGACACGCCGCTCAACGGCAAAGCCCCGGTGCACCTGGCGCTGCGCCGGGTCGCCATCGACACCTACCGCGAGAATGTCGCCTATCTGCACCGCGACTGCGCCGCCTGCCGCGCCGAAGGCTTCCAGGCGCTGGCCAAGGTGGAGATACGCGTCAACGGCCGGCGCATCCTCGCCAGCCTCAACCTGGTGGACGACCCGAGCATCGTCGGCTGCGACGAGCTGGGCCTGTCCGAAGATGCCTTCGCCCAGCTCGGCGCCGAAGCCGGTGTACCCGCGGCGATCGCCCAGGCCGAGCCGGCCGCATCGATCCCGGCGCTGCACCGCAAGATCGCCGGTGAGCGCCTGAACCGGGATGACTTCCTGGCGATCATGCGCGACATCGCCGAGCACCGTTACTCGAAGATCGAGCTGACCGCCTTCGTGGTCGCCTGCAACCAGGGCGAGCTGGATCGCGAGGAGGTGTTCTTTCTCACCGACGCGATGATCCGCGTCGGCCGCCGGCTCGACTGGCGCGAGCACCCGGTGGTGGACAAGCACTGCATCGGCGGCATCCCCGGCAACCGCACCTCGATGCTGGTGGTGCCCATCGTCGCCGCCCACGGCATGCTCTGCCCGAAGACCAGCTCGCGGGCCATCACCTCGCCGGCCGGCACCGCCGACACCATGGAAGTGCTGGCCAACGTCGAACTGCCGTTCGAGCGCCTCTGCGAAATGGTCCGCGAGGAACGCGGCTGCCTGGCCTGGGGCGGCAGCAGCGACCTCTCCCCGGCCGATGACGTGCTGATCGCCGTCGAGCGGCCGCTGTCGATCGACTCGCCGGGGCAGATGGTCGCCTCCATCCTGTCGAAGAAGATCGCCGCCGGTTCCACCCATCTGCTGCTGGACATTCCAATCGGACCGACCGCCAAGGTGCGCTCGATGGCCGAGGCGCAGCGCCTGCGCAAGCTGTTCGAGTTCGTGGCCACGCGCCTGGGCCTGACCCTGGACGTGGTCATCACCGACGGTCGCCAGCCGATCGGCAATGGCATCGGCCCGGTACTGGAGGCACGCGACGTGATGCAGGTGCTGCAGAACGACCCGGCGGCGCCCATCGACCTGCGTCAGAAGGCCCTGCGCCTGGCCGGGCGCATGCTCGAGTTCGATCCCGATGTGCGCGGCGGCGACGGTTATGCCATCGCCCGTGACATCCTCGACTCCGGGCGGGCGCTGAAGAAGATGCGCTCGATCATCGCCGCCCAGGGCGGCAAGCCGTTCGATCACAACCATCCGCCGCTGGCACGGCTCAGCTTCGATGTACTGGCCGACTGCGACGCGGTGGTCACCGGCATCGACAACCTGCAGCTGGCACGCATCGCCCGGCTGGCCGGCGCACCCAAGGTGCAGGGCGCCGGCGTGGACATCCTGCGCAAGCTCGGCGAACCGGTGCGGGCCGGCGACTGTCTGTATCGCGTTTACGCGGACTTTCCCGCCGACCTCGCCTTCGCCCGCCAGGCCACCGAACGCGCCAGCGGCGTCAACCTCGGCAGCCCCGAGCAGGTCCCAACCGTATTCGTGGAGTTCTGATGCAAAGCCAGCTGCTGTATTTCGATGACGAGCGCGCCGCCGCCCTGCGCCTGGCCGAAGCCTCCGGCCTGCCCGCCGCCTCAGTCGAGCGCCACCGTTTTCCCGATGACGAGCTGCGCCTGCGCCTGCCGCTGGCCGAAGGCGAAGCGATCGCCGAGCAATTGGTGCTCTACCGCGGCCTCGACCACCCCAACGAAAAGCTGGTCGAGCTGCTGCTGGTGGCCGGCGAAGCGCGCCGCCTGGGCGCCAAGCGACTGATCCTGGTCACGCCCTATCTGGCCTACATGCGCCAGGACATCGCCTTCAACCCGGGCGAGGTGGTCAGCCAGCGGGTGATCGGTCAGCTGCTGGCCGGCCAGTTCGACGGACTGATCACCGTCGACCCGCACCTGCACCGCGTCGCCACCTTGCAGGAGGCGGTGCCGCTGGCCGATGCGGTCACCCTTTGCGCGGCCCCGGCGCTGGCGCGACTGATCGCCGAACGGCATCCCGAGGCGCTGCTGATCGGCCCGGATGCCGAGGCGCTGCAATGGATCGAGGCGGCCGCCGCCGAGCATGGTTTCGAGCATGGCGTGTGCAACAAGCTGCGCCATGGCGACCATCAAGTGGAGATCGCCCTGCCGGACCTGCAGTTCGCCGGGCGCCATGTGGTACTGCTCGATGACGTCGCCAGCTCCGGGCGCACCCTTGCCGAGGCCGCGCAGAAACTGCAGGCCGCTGGCGCCACCTCGGTGGACGTGGCCGTGACCCACGCGCTGTTCGCCGGCGACGCGCTGCAGGTGATCCGCGCCGCCGGTGTCGGGCACGTCTGGAGCACCGACTGCATCGCCCATGAAAGCAACGCCGTGAGCATGGCGCCACAGCTGGCCGAGGCGCTCAGGCCGTTGCTGTATTGAGGCGATAGGAGCCCGACTGCCGCGCCGACAAGGCTGCGCCGTTGTCCGCCCTATCCTTCATCCACCGCGCTCGGCGGGTCGGGGCTGATCTGCGTGGCATCGCCGTAGCGCTTCTGGCAGCGCTCGCAGAAGAACGCCCGGCGCCGGCTGCGCCCCAGTTCTTTGGCCTTCATCAGCGGAATTCGGCAGCGCACGCAGGTGGTCTTGCCGTGCGCCAGCCAGTTGGCCTTGAGCACGCCGGCCCGCTTCCACTCGAGAAACTGGAAGCTGTAGGTGCGCGCCTCGCGCACCAGCTCGCGTAGCTTGGCTGGCGGCAGTTCGCCGATCAGCGACAGCGGGTGCAGGCGGATGCGATAGAGCACCTCGTTCTTGATGATATTGCCGGAGCCGGCGAACAGCGTCTGGTCCAGCAGCGCATCACAGGCCAGTAGCCGCGGGCGTTCGCGCAGGCGTTTGAGCGTGCCGCGCGGACTCCAGGCGTCGCTCATCAGGTCCATGCTCCAGTCGTACGTCGCATCCAGCGGCCCTTCGATCAACTGCACCGAGCAGGCGTAGAAGTTCAGCTCGCCGTTGGCAAATCCCAGGCTCAGCCGTGCGACGGCGTCCTTGCGCTCGTTGATGCGATAGCTGCCGAACAGCAGCAGGTGGATGCGCACGGAGACATCCTCCAGCTCGATCAGCAGATGCTTGCCCCAGCTGCGGAATTCACGCACCACCTGGCCGGTCAGCCGTGCCTTGTCGACCTTGGCACTGCCTTCGGCGCGCTCGATACGTTGACCGGCGAACGCCGCGACTTCCTCGCGGAGAATGACGATGGATGGACCTTCGGGCATGGATGCACCAGCTGATCTGCCTTTCTCGATCAGACTCGCCCGTGCGGCGAAGGTGCGTAGCGCGCTACCAGGCCAGCTGCAGCCTGCTCTCGAACTCGCGCGGTTCACCACTCAGCGGATCGCGGAAGCGCAAGCCGCGCGCCAGGAGCTTGAGCGGGCGGCTGTAATCGTCCTGGTCGCGCTCCTCGCGCGGCAGCAGCTGCGGGTAGAAGGGATCGTTGCAGATGCCGGCGCCGAGGGTCGCCATATGCAGACGCAGCTGGTGCTTGCGCCCGGTGATCGGCGTCAGGGCGTAGCGCCAGAGGTGGTCGCGGCGCTCGAGCACCTCGATCAGCGTTTCGCTGTTCGGCTCGCCGTCGCCTTCGCGCATCAGGAAGAACGGCTCGCCCGGCACCATGCACAGCTGCCGGCGCAGGGGAAACTCGAGCCCGGGCAGTGCCGGGCAGATCGCCTCGTAGCGCTTGGCGATCCGCCGCTCGCGGAACAACGCCTGGTAGGCGTCGCGGCTCTCGCGGTTGGCCGAGAACAGCACCAGCCCGGCGGTGAGGCGATCGATACGATGAATCGGCACCAGATCGGCGTTACCCAGCCGTTTGCTGAGCCGCGCCAGCAGGGTTTCGTTGACGTATTCGCCAGCCGGCATCACCGAGAGAAAGTGCGGCTTGTCCGCCACCACCAGATGCTCGTCGACGTGCAGGATGCGCTCTTCGAACGGCACCGGCGTCTCGTTGGGTACCTCGCGGAAATAATGCACGCGCATGCCGACCCGGTACGGCCGGGCCGCGTCGATCGGCTGCATGTCGGCATCCAGCACCCGGCCGCGGGCCATGCGATCGAGCCAGGTGGCGCGGTCGATTGCCGGAAAGCGCTCGCACAGGCAGTCGAGCACCGTAGGCCAGTCGCCTTGGGGCAGATGCAGGGTGCTGGGACGGGAATCGGAGGGGGGCATCGGATCGGGTGCACAACGACAGGAGCGTCGATGATACCCGCTCTGCCGGCGGCTGCCTCCTGCGGGAAGCGCCGCGGCAGACGAGAGACGAGTCCACGACCCGGACGGCCGATGAACCCGGCGCGGCGTTTCGGCCGCGCGGCATACGTATCAGTCTTCCTTGTCCTTGGTCACCTCGCCGGTGCGGCCGTCGATCTTGAACTCGTACTTCTTGCCGTCCTGCTTCATGCCCTCGCCTTCCCAGCCGTCGCCATCGGCTTCGATGCCGTGCAGCTCGGTGTAGCCGGCGGCCTTGGCCTTTTCCACGGCCTGCTCGAGGGTGATCCAGTCGGCGCCGGGCTTGTCGGCGGCGAAGGCGGCACCGGAACCCAGGATGGCAACAGCGAACGCGGCGGTCAGTGTCTTGTTGTACATCTCGTTTTTCCTTCTGCGAACGGGATCGTATCGGGCCTTTGGTGCTGGCCCCTGCCTGAAATACGAGCCCAACGGCGGCCGCTAAGTTCAACCGCCGCGGTGTGCATTCGCCGGCTCGTTGTCGATTCCGGCAGGTGCCAGACGACTCCTTCACAGGGGCATCGCTGCGCGACGCGGGCCCTGCCACCGATCCATGCACGGAGGTTTTTGCCATGACAACGCACAAGGTCGTATCCAACCAGGACTGGCTCGCCGCCCACAGCGCTCATCTGCGCGAGGAGAAGCAGCTCACCCGCCAACGCGACGCACTCTTCGAGAAGCGCCGGCAATTGCCCTGGCGGCGCATCGGCCAGGATTACCGCTTTCACGATGCTGGCGGCACGGTTCGCCTGAGCGAGCTGTTCGAGGGCCGCAGCCAGCTGGTGATCAAGCACTGCATGTTCGGCCCGGACTGGAGCGAGGGTTGCGTGGGCTGCTCCTTCGAGGCCGATCACATCGGCGGCGCGCTGCTGCACCTGCTGCATCATGACGTCAGCTTCGCCGCCATCTCCCGCGCGCCATTCGAGCGGCTGGAGGCGTTCCGCCGTCGTATGGGCTGGCAGTTCCGCTGGCTGTCGTCGGCCGGCAGTTCGTTCAACCGCGACTTTCACGTCTCCTTCGATGACGAGGACATCGTCGAGGGCAAGGTTTTCTACAACTACGCTTGGCAGTCCTTCGTCAGCGAGGAGCTGTCGGGTTTCAGCGTCTTCTACCGGGACACACAGGGCGAGATCTTCCACACCTTTTCGGCCTTTGGTCGCGGCGCGGAAGAGCTGCTCGGCACCTACGTGCTGCTGGACATGACGCCGAACGGCCGCAACGAGACCGGTCCGCGACACGACCTTACCGACTGGGTCCGTCTGCATGACCGCTACGACAGCGATGATCGCGTCGCCGCTGACGGGCGAACGGAGCCGGCCGCCGGCTGCTGCCACGAGCAGACGCGGCGCTGAGCTAACGTCGCCGGATGCTGACGATCTGCGGGTCCATCTCGCCGTCGGTGAAGCGAAACTCTACCGCATCGCCCACACCCAGCCCCTGCAGCTGAGCAGCGCTGGCCTTGAACGGCATCACCATCGCCGGCCACTTCAGCTCCGGTATCGCCTCGTGGGCGATGGTGACGCTGCCCTGGTGTCGGTCCAGCTCGCGGATCACGCCCTGGGCCTGGTGAGTGGTGGCGGCTTCCAGACCGTCACCGGGCAGAACATCGTCCACCGCTGGCGCAGCCGTGGAGGGCTTGAGCAGGTCTTCTGCCAAGGCGTGGCCGCTGCTCAGCCAGAGCGCAGCCAACAGCGCGAACGACAGAGGTTTCATGGCGCTACCCGTCATCTGATGAACCACTGCAAGCGTAGTCGCCGGGGCGCTCGGCGCCCTCGCTCGAATGGTGCATTCGTAGCCGGCGGGCGACATTCAGTTTCGTGTAAGCCAGCCCTCGTAACCTGTGAATCGTCGAAACCAACCACAGGAATCAACACCATGAAAACACTGACTACCCTGCTGACCGCCGCCACCCTCGCCCTTGGTGCCAACCTGGCGCTGGCCAAGGACATCGGCCCGGATGAAGCCCTGCGCCTGCGTGACGCCGGCACCATCCAGTCGTTCGAGAAACTCAACGAAGCGGCCCTGGCCAAGCACCCCGGCGCCACCATCGAGGAGTCCGAACTGGAAGAAGAGTACGGCCGCTACGTCTATCAGCTTGAACTGCGCGACGACAAAGGTGTGCAATGGGATCTGGAGCTCGACGCCAAGACCGGCGAAGTGCTGAAGGATCAACAGGACGACTAAAGGCCACCCATGCGTGCCCCTCTTCTTGTAATGCTGCCACTGGTTCTGCTGCTCGCCGCCACCCCGGCGGTGAGCCGCGACCTGGACCAGGACGAGGCCCTGCGGCTGCGCCGCGAAGGGCTGATCCTGCCGCTGGAGACGCTGATCCAGCGGGCAATGGAACGCTACCCCGGGGCGCGTCTGCTAGAAGCGGAGCTGGAAGAGGAAGATGACCTCTACGTCTATGAAATCGAATTGCTGACCACCCAGGGCGTTGCCCGCGAGCTGGAGTTCGATGCTCGCGATGGCCGCCTGATCAAGGACGAGGAAGACTGATGCGTCTGCTATTGGTCGAAGACAACGTTCCGCTGGCTGACGAACTGGTCGCCAGTCTCAGCCGCCAGGGCTACGCCACCGACTGGCTCACCGATGGCCGCGACGCCGAATACCAGGGCGCGACCGAGCCCTATGACCTGATCATTCTCGACCTCGGATTGCCCGGCAAGCCGGGGCTGGAGGTGCTGCACGCCTGGCGCGCCGCCGGCGTCACCACACCGGTACTGATCCTCACCGCACGCGGCTCCTGGGCCGAGCGCATCGATGGTCTCAAGGCCGGCGCCGACGACTACCTGACCAAACCCTTCCATCCCGAGGAGCTGCTGTTGCGCATCCAGGCGCTGCTGCGCCGTGCCCACGGTCTGGCCAACCAGCCGATGTTGCAGGCCGGAGGGCTGGAGCTGGACGAGTCGCGCCAGTGCTGCCGCAAGGACGGCCAGGACATCGAGCTGACCGCTGGCGAGTTCCGCCTGCTGCGCTACTTCATGTTGCATCCGGGCCAGCTGCTGTCGAAAACCCAGCTCACCGAACACCTGTACGACGGCGAAACCGAGCGCGATTCCAACGTCATCGAAGTGCATGTCAACCGGCTGCGCGGCAAGCTCGGCCGCGAGCTGATCGAAACGCGCCGCGGCCAGGGCTATCGCTTCGGCGGCGCGGCGTGAAGTCGATCCAGCGCAGCCTCGGCCTGGCCCTCATCGCCACCCTGCTGCTGGTGGCGCTGGTGCTGGTGCAGACCAGCCTCTGGCTGTTCGAATCCGGCCTCAGGCGCAGCCTGGAAACCGATCTGCGCGAAGAGACCGAGGGCCTGTTGGTAGCGCTGGTCAAAGGGCCGAACGGCGACCAGCTGGACCTGCAGCGCCTGAACCCGCGCTATCAACGACCGTTTTCCGGACACTACTTCCAGATCGAGCTCCCCGGCCGCACCTGGCGTTCACGCTCGCTGTGGGACGCTACGCCGCAATGGCCGGAGCGCCCGGGCCTGACCGAGGAGCTGCTGGATGGCCCGCAGGAGCAGCGCCTGCTGGGCTACCGCGCGGAATACCGCCGCGACGGCCAACCGATCATCATCAGCGTGGCGCAGGACTACACACCGGTTCTCGACAGCTTCGCCCGCGTGCGGCTGAGCGGCCTGGGGCTGGTGGGCTTCGCCCTGCTCGCCCTGCTGCTGTTGCAGCGCTACGCCATGGGCCTGGCGCTGCGCCCGCTGGAGCGCGCCCGACAGCAGATCGCCCAGTTGCAGCAGGGCCAGCGCCAGCAGCTGGACCAGCAGGCGCCGGTGGAACTGCAACCGCTGGTGGAGCAGATCAACCACCTGCTCAGCCATACCGAGGAAACCCTGCAACGCTCACGGCATGCACTGGGCAACCTCGGTCATGCGCTGAAGACGCCGCTGGCGGTACTCGGCAGCCTGGTACAACGCGAAGAACTGGCCGCCCACCCCGAGTTGCGGGCCAGCCTGCTGGAACAGCTGGAGCAGATCCAGCAGCGCGTGAGCCGCGAACTGGGTCGCGCACGACTGTCGGTGGATGTGCTGCCCGGTGCCCATTTCGATTGCGATGCCGAACTGCCGGCGCTGTTCGACACCCTGGCGATGATTCACCGCGCCGATCTCGAGTTGCGCTGGCATGCCCCGGCTGGCTGCCGTGTGCCGCGTGATCGCGAAGACATGCTCGAGCTGCTGGGCAACCTGCTGGACAACGCCTGCAAATGGGCGCGCAGCCGCGTCGAGCTGACCATCGAGCAGACGCGCGACGGCTTCGTGCTGCTGGTGGACGACGACGGGCCGGGAATTCCCGCGGCACAGCGCGAGCAGGTCATCAACCGCGGCGTGCGGCTGGACGAACGCGCGGAAGGGCACGGCCTGGGGCTGGGAATCGTCAGCGACATCCTGACGGCGTGGCGTGGAGCGTGGAGCCTGGAGGAAAGTCCGCTGGGTGGGCTGCGCGTGCGTATCGCACTGCCCTCGGTGCGCTGAGCGGGGGTTACTGCGGGCGGGCCAGTTCGTTACGCATGTCTTCGAGAATGGTCTCCACCAACAGCGTGTTCTGTACCTGGTGCCCAGCGACGATACGCGTGGCGTGGGTGCCATTGATCGGGTAACCGACGTGAACCTCCAGACGGCCGTCCGCCTTTGGTTCGACACGGGTGCGGTATTGCGAAGTGAAGGTTTCGGCCAGATGACGGGACAAAGTCTTCATGGAGCATCTCTACAGTGAGCCTGACACAAAGACCATGTTCAGGGGGTCGGAGATTCCAGCCGTCCATCGGGAAGCGCTCAGCCTTCACCAAACGGTAACCCGTTCACCCTTTTCGCTCGCCGTCGGCGTACGCCAGCCAGGCCAGTACCGCCATCGCGACAAAGGCCACGCCGGACCACGTGAGTGCAGCGATCAGCAGATTCATGTCGGTCACCTCGCCGTGTTGAAACATGCCCTGAATATATGTAGCGTTGCACGACACGTCGACCTGCTCGACATAGGCATGTAAACCTTTGGTACAGGTGCAACAGCGATGAAAAGGAAGCAATCGATCAGTCAGATACGCTGGGATCTGGCACTGCGCTACCGGCTGATCGAGACCATCGCCTGGTGGGAAGGCCGCCTGACCACGGGCCACCTGATGCAGAGCTTCGGCATCAGCCGCCAGCAGGCCTCGAAGGACATCAACACCTACCTCAACGAACATGCGCCCAAAAACCTGACATATGACCGTCACCTGAAAGGCTACAAGCCGAGCAAGGCCTTCCAGCCACTGTTCATCGACGGCAGCGCCAGCGCCTACCTGCACCTGCTCGACCAGAACCGCGTGCGCGCTCCGCACATCGAAGGCCTGGCGCTGGCCTATGCACATACGGAAGTGCTGCAGGTGCCGGACCGCAGCATCCGCCCCGAGGTGCTGCGCCCGATCCTGCAGGCTTGCCGCGAGGGGCTGCGCCTGGAGAGCGAGTACGTCTCGCTGGCCAACCCGGAGATGGAGATTCGCGTGATGGCGCCGCACACGCTGGTCTTCACCGGCATGCGCTGGCATGTGCGGGCCTACTGCGAGAAGAACCGCGCGTACCGCGACTTCGTGCTCAGCCGCTTCCGTGGCGAGCCGGACCTGATGGACGAAAGCGAACACACCCGCGAGCAGGACGAGGCTTGGAACACGCCAGTGACGGTGCTGATCGAGCCGGATGCGCGCCTGAGCCCGGCACAGAAGGCAATCATCGAGGTGGACTACGGCATGCTCGACGGTCAACTGCCGGTGGAGACCCGTGGCGCACTGGTGCAGTACGTGCTGCAGCGCTTCGGCATCGACCCGAACACCGTGCAGGCCAATGCGGCGGCGCAGCAGCTGCAGGTGGGGAATCTGCAGGCGTTGAAGGGGTGGTTGTACTCGTGAGGGCTTGTGAGGCTGGTCGTGACCGTGAAGGGCCGCTGCCTCCATGTGGGAGCGGTCTTGACCGCGAAGAGCGTCGGCACGGATTTCGGTATGTGAGCGCCGCGCTTTCCTTGGCATTTAGCTCAGGTTTCGCCCTGCTGGGCGACTCACTTTTTTCAGTCGCGAAAAAAGTAAGCAAAAACGCTTGCCCCCGCATCCGGCCCGTCGCTTCGCTACGGGTTCGCTCGCTACGCCGCCGCTCCGAGGGCCGCCGTACAAGGGCCCTCCATGGCCCTTTACGGCTCTCGCGGCATCCATGCCGCTCGCCCCTCTCCACGACGGCTCCGCTCACCCTCCTGAAGGGGCGACTGGTGCCGCCTGCTCGTTCGTGCAAGAAACATCATGCTGGGACTACCGCCGGAGACTTACAGACAGCTCTGCCCCCATGTCTCGCCGGTGATGTAGGGTGGAAAACTGCGCAGCATTTTCCACCGCAGGCTTCAAGCAAGTTTTTGCCGGGCCAGCGCGGCTTAATTTGCAGACCAGTGGATGGGCTTCGCGTTACCCACGCTACGGACCCGTTTAGAAACTTCCAGTCGGCTCGGACTCCAGCCCCCGTCAGAAGGCCGAGTGGAGGTGCTGCGCAGGGGGACGCGAGGCATGGACGCCGAGCGAGGAGCGAAGGGACAGGGACGTCCCTTCGCGACGGCCCCCGGAGCAGCGCCGGAGGGAGGGAAGTTTTGCGAAGCAAAACCCGGATGCCGGGGTCGCCTTCTCTTTGGTTACTTTCTCTTGGCGAGACAAGAGAAAGTGACGCGCCGTGCAAGGCGCGACCTGTAGTTCCGGCCGAGGAAAGCGCTGCGCCGTTCGCAGGCATAGGCGCCCAACAAGGTGGAAAACGCTGCGCGGTTTTCCACCCTACGGAAAGCGCCACACCCAGACACCGGGCATTGCGCTCCGCCCCACCAAAATCTCCAAACAAATTGCGTCCCGTCCCAACGTCACGGCGCGCCCACCTTCGCTCAACGAGAGCCCAAAGCCCATGCGCCTGATCCACACCTCCGACTGGCACCTCGGCCAGACACTCCACGGCCAGGACCGCGACCACGAACACGCGCAGTTCCTCGCCTGGCTGCTCGACCAGCTGATCACCCACCGCGCCGACGCCCTGCTGATCGCCGGCGACGTGTTCGACACGGTCAACCCGCCACTCAAGGCCCAGGAGCGCCTCTACGACTTCATCGTCCGCGCCCACGAAAAGCTCCCGCAGCTGGACATCGTGATGATCGCCGGCAACCACGACTCGGGCGGGCGCATCGAGCTGCCGGCGCCGCTGATGAAGCGCCTCAATGCCCATGCCGTCGGCCGCATCAGCTGGGTCGCCGAGGGCCAGCTGGACCACCAGCGGCTGCTGGTGCCGCTGCACGACGCCGCTGGCAACACCGCCGCCTGGTGCCTCACCCTGCCCTTCCTGCGCCCGGCCGAGGTCACCGGAATGACGCTGGGCGACGACTACATGGCCGGCATTCGCCAGGTGCATGAACGCCTCATCGCCGCCGCCGAGGCCGTGCGCCAGCCCGGCCAGGCGCTGGTTGCCATGAGCCATGCGCACATGGCCGGCGGCGCGGTGTCGGAGGAGTCCGAGCGCAATATCGTCATCGGCAATGCCGAGGCCCTGCCGGCCAGCCTGTTTCCCGAGTCCGTCGCCTACGTCGCCCTCGGCCACCTGCACAAGCCGCAGCAGGTCGCCGGGCAGGCGCGCATCCGCTACAGCGGCTCGCCACTGCCGCTGTCCTTCGCCGAGGTCAATTACCCGCATCAGGTGCTGCTGGTCGAACTCGACGGCGAGCAGCTGGCGCAGGTCGAAAGCCTGCCGGTGCCGCGTGCGGTGGAGATGATCCGCATCGGCCGCGCTCCGCTGGCCGAGGTGATCGCCGCGCTGGAGGCGCTGCCGCCCACCGGCCTGTTTGACGAACACCTGCCCTGGCTGGAGGTACGCGTGCTGCTCGACGAACCGCTGCCGGACCTGCGCCAGCGCATCGAAACCGCGATAACCGGCAAGGCCTGCCGACTGGTGCGCATCGCCAGCGAGTACGCGGGCCGGCGCGGCGAGACGGAATCGGACGTGCTGCTCGGCCTCGACCAGATCACCCCGCAGGAACTGTTCGCCCGCGCCTGGGAAGAACAGTACGGCAACCCGGCGGATGAACAGGCGCTGGACGATTTCGCCACGCTGCTGCAACGGGTCGAGTTCGCTCATACGGAGGATGACCGATGAAAATCCTCGCCATCCGCCTGAAGAACCTGGCGTCGCTGGCCGGTGAGCAGGTCATCGATTTCACCGCCGAACCCCTGGCCAGCGCCGGGCTGTTCGCCATCACCGGGCCCACCGGTGCCGGCAAGAGCACCATTCTCGACGCCCTGTGCCTGGCGCTGTTCGGCAGCACGCCGCGGCTCGACAGCGTTTCGCCGCTGAACAAGGTGCCCGAGGTGGATGCCGAGATCGGCGGTGGCGACGAGCGCAACCTGCTGCGCCGCGGCTGCGGCAGCGGCTACGCCGAGGTCGATTTCGTCGGCGTCGACGGTCACCGCTACCGCGCACGCTGGGAGGTCAAGCGCGCCCGCGAGAAGATCGACGGCCGCCTGCAGGCCAGCAGCCAGAGCCTTACGGATCTCGACAGCGGCACGCTCCTGGCCAGCGGCAAGAAGCGCGAATTCAAGGAATTGCTCGAAGCCCGCCTTGGGCTGACCCTGGCCCAGTTCACCCGCGCCGTGCTGCTGGCGCAGAGCGAATTTTCCGCCTTCCTCAAGGCCGACGACAACGAGCGCGGCACCCTCCTGGAAAAGCTCACCGATACCGGCCTCTACAGCCGCCTCGGCCAGGCCGCCTTCGAGGCCGCCAAGGAGGCGAAGGAAGGCCTCGCCCGTCTGGAGCAGCAGGCCGGCGGCCTGCAGCCACTGGAGCCGGAGCAGCGTGACGAATTGGAGCGCGAACATCAGGCTCAGCTCGACGAACTGAAAGCGCTGCAGCAGCAGCTCAAGGCGCTGGAAGCGCAGCGGCAATGGCTCAGCGAACTGCAGCGCCTGGAAAACGAGCGCGAAGCGGCATGCCAGCAACTGCAGGATGCCGAAGACGAGCGCGAAAACCTCGCCGAGGCCCGGCGCATCCTCGACTTGTTCGAGCAACTGGCGCCGCAACGCCATCGTTTCCTGCGCCTGCAGGATCTCGGCCCGCTGCTGGGCAAGGCCGCCGACAGCCTGGCGCGCCTGCAGCATGAGGAACAGGCCGTGCAGCAGCGCCTGGCCGAGCTGCAGAGCCAATGCAGCGCCGCCAGCGAGCAACTGCGTTCGGCCGAACAGGCGCGCCAGGACGCCGAGCCGCGGCTCGTCCAGGCGCGCCGTGAAGAAGAACGCCTGCAGCATTTGAACGCCGACCTCGCCTTGATCCGCGAAGAAAGCATCCAGGCCGATGCCGCGGCCAGCGCCGGCGAGGCAACGCTCAAACAGCTCGAGCAACAGCAACAGCGCACCGCCGAACAGCTCGCGGCGCTGGCACAGCCACTCGAAACGAGTGCAGCCCTGCAACCACTCTGTGCGGCATGGGACGGTTACCGTCCGCGTCTGCAACAGGCCGTCCAGCTGGCGGCACGCTTGCAGCAAGGCCAGCGCGAGCTCCCCGCGCTGGAAGCGCAGGCCCAGGCTGCCGAAACCCAGCAGAATGTGGCCCGCGAGGCGCTGGACGACCTGCAACGCGAGCGCGACAGCGACGTCGGGCTGGCCGAACAGCTGGCCCGACTGCATCGACAGCTCGACGACTGGCGCCAGGCCGAGCGCGAAACCGAGGCACTGCGCGAGCTCTGGTCGCAGCAGCGTGCGCTCGAAGCCAGCCGACGCGAACTGCTGGACGCCGCCACCGAACAGCAGGCCGAACTGGACAGCCTGGTACCACTGGGCAAACAGGTCCGCATCGATCGAGATGCGGCCGAGCAGGCGCTCACGGTCACCCTTGCCGTGCTCGAGCGCCAGCGTCTGGCGCGCAGCGAGAATGTCGAGGCTTTGCGCACGGCACTGGTGCCCGGCGAGCCCTGCCCGGTCTGCGGCAGCCACGAGCATCCCTGGCAGCAGACCGATGCGCTGGTTGCCAGCCTTGCTCGGCACGACGACAGCGAGGCCGCGCGCGCGCAGCAGGCGTTACAGGAACAGGACCAGCGCCTGCAGGAGCTGCGCGATCGCCATGTCGCGCTCAGCACACAGTTGCGCCAGACCCAGCAGCGCCAGAGCGAAGTCGACGCGCAGCTGCAGGCCCTGGCGCCGCGCCTGCTCGCTCTGCCCGCGCACGCACGATTGCTTGAGCAGCCTGAAGCCGAGCGTTCGCAATGGTTGGAAACGCAGCTGACGACTCTCAAAGGCCAGATCGCCAGCGCCAGCCAGCTTCAGCAGCAACTGCTCGCCCTGCAACAGCGCAGCGAAACCCTGCAGCAGGCCTGGCAGGCCGCGCGCGAGGCCTGTGTCGAGGCGACTCAACGGCTCGCGCGCCAGCGCGATGCCTTGGCCCGCGACAGCCAACAACTTGACGAGGAGCTGGCGGCCTTCGCCGAACTGCTGCCCGTCGAGCAACTGCAGCGCTGGCGCGAAGACCCGGCGCAGACCTTTATGCAGCTGGACGCCAGCATCGCCACGCGGCTTCAGCAGCTGCAGGCGCAGTCCGAGCTGAGCGAGGAGCTTCGCCAGGGCGAACAGCGCCGCAGCGACGAACAGTTGCAACAGCGCCATCGCCAGGAGAAACAGGCAGGCTGCAGCGTGCGGCTGGCTGAGCGCGAAAAGCTTCTGCTCGCCTGCCAGCAGGCGCTGCGGACCAGCCTTGGCGAGCAAAGCAGCGCCAGCGCCTGGCAACATCAGCTGGACGCGGCCATCCAGACTGCGCGGCAAACCCAGGCCGGGATCGATCAGCAGCTCAACGAGAGCAAGCTTGGCCTGACGCGCCTGCACAGCGAGCAACAGAACTGCCGCCAGCGCCACGCCGAATTGCAGCAGGAACGCGACGCGCTGAACGCGGAACTGGGCGCCTGGCGCACCGCCCATCCGGCGCTGGACGACACCACCCTCGCCCAGCTGCTGCAGATGGACGACGCGCTGCTGGCCGAGGCGCGCCAGCGCCTGCAGCAGAACGCCGAAACCCTGACCCGCTGCCGCGAACGGCTGGATGGCTGCCTTAATCGTCTGAACATGCACAAACAGCAGCAGGCCGAAACGCCGAACATCGAACGGCTGCAGCAGCGCCATGCCGAGCAACTGCAGCAATGCGAGCAGGCGGACCAGCGCTGCGCGGAAACCCGTGCTCAGCTGCTCGACGACGACAAGCGCCGCCGCCAGAGCCAGGCGTTGCTGGCACAGATCGGCGAGGCGCGCGCCGAAATGCAGCGCTGGGGGCGCATCGCCGCGCTGATCGGCTCGAGCGACGGCGGCGCCTTCCGCAAGATCGCCCAGGCCTACAACCTGGATCTTCTGGTGCAGCACGCCAACGTGCAGCTGCGTCAGCTGGCCCGCCGTTATCGGCTCAAGCGCGGCGGAAGTCCGCTGGGCCTGCTGGTGATGGATACCGAGATGGGCGACGAGCTGCGCTCGGTGCATTCGCTGTCCGGCGGCGAGACCTTCCTCGTCTCGCTGGCCCTGGCACTGGGCCTGGCCTCGATGGCGTCGAGCAAGCTCAGGATCGAATCGCTGTTCATCGACGAGGGCTTCGGCAGCCTCGATCCCGAGTCGCTGCAGATCGCCATGGACGCGCTGGATTCGCTGCAAGCCCAGGGCCGCAAGGTGGCAGTGATCAGCCACGTGGCCGAGATGCACGAACGCATCCCGGTGCAGATTCAGGTGCAGCGCCAGGGCAACGGGCAGAGCGGGCTGAAGATCGTCGGCGGGCCGTCCTAGCGGTCGCGCTTTCAGGCGCGACCTTGCCGCCGTCGCAGACCCGGCGCTGACAGGCTTGCGGCCATCGGTCCGCTTGTGTTTCGCCAGCATCGGCCGTAAGGTTCGCGCGTTTTCTTATCCGCCCAGGTGTGCACGACCGCAAGGTCCGCATTAAACGGGAAGCCGGTGCGCTCGAAGAGCAAGGCCGGCGCTGCCCCCGCAACGGTAATCGACCGCGATCCTCAGGAATCGCCGTCCGCTCGACAGCCACTGTGTTCCGACATGGGAAGGTGAGCGTGATGCGTGTCGAAAGCCCGGAGACCGGCCTGACGGATTCGACTGGTGTTGCGGAGGGCAGCACCGTCAAGCGCTGCTGCCCGTCATCCTCGCGCTTGTTCCTGCCCTCCTCAAAAGTCTGCGATCTTTTGAGGATTTCTTACCGATGAAATTGTCCCGTTTGGCCCTGGCCATCGCCCTGACGCCCGGCCTGGCGCTCGCCCAGACATCGTCCCGCGAGGACGCGCTAAAGCTGTCCGATACTCTGATCACGGCCAACCGTGACGTGCAGCAGCGCAGCGAAAGCAGTGCTGCCAGCACGGTGTTCACCCGCGAGGATATCGACCGGCTACAGCCCTCCAGCGTGAGCGAACTGCTCAACCGTGTACCCGGTGTGCAAGTCATTCAGAATGGCGGGCGCGGCACCAGCAGCAGCCTTTTCATACGTGGCACGAGCAGCGCCCAAAGCCTGGTGCTGGTGGATGGCCAACGGATCGGATCAGCTTCCGCTGGTGGCTCGCCACTGGAGTACCTGAACGTCGAACAGATCGAGCGTATCGAAGTGCTGCGCGGTCCACGCTCGGCGGTCTATGGCGCCGACGCCATTGGCGGGGTCGTTCAGATTTTCACGCGTCGCGCCAGTGGCGAAGGACTCAATCCCCGCCTGCGTCTGGGTTACGGCAGCCGCAATACCTGGGAGCGCAGCCTGGGGCTTTCCGGCGGCAACGAAAGCACCCGTTTCAGCCTCAGCGCCAGCGCCGACGACACCCGTGGTATCAACCATACGGACAGCCGTGTGCGTCCCGACAGTGACCACGACGCCTACCGCAACAATGCCTTCTCGCTGAACCTCAACCATCGCTTCAACGAGCGCCTGGAAGGTGGTTTCAGCGTGCTGGACCAACGTGGCGAAAGCGAATTCGATTACGGTAGCTACGGCGCTTATCCCTACTCGGACTTTCAGCTGAGCAGCTATTCGGGTTTTCTCAGCGCCAATATCAACGAACGCTGGACGTCCCGCGTGGAACTGGGTCATAGCGAAAACCGTTATATCGAGCGTGCGGATGACGTCAGCCTGAGCGGCCCGTTCAGCACTTATCGCGATTCGGCCAGTTGGCTGAACACACTGGCCCTGGGCAGCGGCCAGAGCCTGTTGCTCGGCTTCGACTGGCATATGGACTCGCTCAATAGCGACACTCAATACGATGAAGACGAGCGCTGGAATCAGGCGCTGTTCGTCCAACACAGCTGGCAGGGTGAAGTTTTTTCGACCGAGCTCGGCCTGCGTCATGACAAGAACGAACAGTTCGGCAGCGAGAACACCTTCAATGGTGCACTGACTTATCACCTCGATGCCGATAACGACTTGATCCTGTCCTATGCGGAAGGTTTCCGTGCACCGACGTTCAACAATCTGTACTGGCCAGACTTCTGTGATCCTTCCTTCGGCTGCTCCAGTTCGTCCAACCCGAACCTAAAGCCTGAAAGCTCTAAAACCTACGAACTGCAATGGCGTAGCCAACTGGCAGAGAAGACACTTCTGCAAGCCTCGCTGTACCGCACCGACATTGAAGACGCCATCGTCTTCGTCGACATTCCGCGCAACGTACAGAAAGCACGCATAAATGGCTTCGAGGCCTCGTTGCAGCAAGAGCTGTTTGGCTGGCAGGGCAGCGCCGCCCTGAGCATCATCGATCCGCGCGATCGCGACAGCGGCCACACCCTGCCCCGTCGCGCCAAGCGCACCCTCAGCCTGGATCTCGATCGCCAACTCGGTGACATCGGTATCGGCGCCACCTGGCAGGCATTCAGCCGCAGCTACGACACACTCGCCAACACTGAGGAACTGCCTGGTTATGGCCTGCTGAGCCTGCGCAGCAGCTGGCAGGCAACCCCGGAAATCACCCTGGGACTCAAAGTCGACAACGTTCTGGACAAGGAGTACACCCGAGCCATCCACTGGACTGGCGCCGAGTACATGGGTGAAGGCCGCACCGCCCTAGTCTCCGTCACCTGGACTCCCTCGCTGTAATCGCTACCGACGCGCCCGCTCAGGGCGCTGCCGCCATCACCTGGCAGAGCTTCCGGATCGCACCCAGCATCTGGAAGCTTGGCCGCTCCAGCCCCTTGTCGGGCACTTCAAGCAGGCGACCGCTGCGCACTGCACTGAGCTGCGGCCAGGCCTTCCACTCATCCAGCTGCGCACCGCTACCGGCCAGAATGATTTCAGGATCACGGGCAAGCACGGCTTCGATGCTGACCTGCGGCGCCGCCAAGGTCAGGTCGGCGAAAACATTCTGCCCACCACACACCTCGATCGCTTCGCTGATGATCTGCTGCCCGCCGAGGGTATACAGCGGGCGATTCCAGATCTGATAGAACACCCGCAGCGGCTCGGCGCGCGTGTAGTTGCTGCGTAACTCGGCGAGTCCTGTACGAAAGCGCTCGGCCAGTCGTTCGCCTTGTTCGGCGCGGCCCACGGCATTACCTACCACGACGAACTGCTCGGCCAGCCCTTCGAGACGGGTTTGCTCGACAACCAGCACGGGAATACCGAACTGCTGCAGCTGCTCGCGCTGGCTGCGCGGCACGCTGTCCGGCCAGAGCAGGACCAGATCGGGGCGCAGGCTGAGCAAGGTCTCCATCTCCACCTGTCCATAACGCCCCACCGACGGTACCTGAGCCAGGGCAGCGGGACGTTCGCCGCCGTCCAGCACACCGGCCAGGCGGTCTACGGCATCGAGTTCCAGCATGATTTCGCTGAGCGAGGGCGCCAGGCTTACGACCCGCTGCGCGGCAACCGCAGGCAACGTAGCCAGCAGTGCCAGGGCGGCCAGCAGCAGGAGACGCATCAGTGCAGCTGCCGCGGAATACGGTAGAGCACCAGCAGCACCAGGCTGCCGAATACCAGCAACAGGCGGGCGACCGACTCCATGCCCAGCAGAGCCCCGGCGGCCGCGAACCAGGCCGGCAGCGACGCGATCAACAGGCCGCGTCGGCGAACGCGGCGCAAACGCGCCCAGGCTTCCGCCTCGGCAGGACTGTCCAGCGCCTGCTCGGTGGCGATCAGTGCGTGTTTGAAGGCGGTGAAGGCCCGCAGGCTGAAGAACAGCGAAACCATGCCAGCAGCGAAGAGCGGTAGCCCCCAATCGGCAAACACCACCGATGCGCGCCCGAGCACCAACACAGGCAGCACCATCAGCAGCGTATGCAGCCAGCCGTCACGCGCAAGCTGGCGGCGGGCGGCGACGCGGCTCACGACTGCTCGGCTTCGCCCTGGTGGATCTCGCCGAGCATATGACCGAGCTTGCCGGCCTTGGTCGCGAGATACTTGCGGTTGTGCGGGTTGTGCGCGATCTGCAGCGGTTTGCGCTCGGCCACGCGGATGCCGAAGCCCTGCAGCGCCTTGACCTTGCGCGGGTTGTTGGTCATCAGCTTGATTTCGCCGATGCCCAGATGCTCGAGCATCGGCAGGCAGATACCGTAGTCGCGCATGTCCGGGGCGAAGCCCAGGCGCTCGTTGGCCTCGACGGTATCGGCGCCGGCATCCTGCAGCTCGTAGGCGCGGATCTTGTTCAGCAGGCCGATACCACGGCCTTCCTGGCGCAGATAAAGCAGTACGCCGCGTCCTTCGTCGGCTATCGCGCGCAGCGCCGCTTCCAGCTGAAAGCCGCAGTCACAGCGCAGGCTGAACAGCGCATCGCCGGTCAGGCATTCGGAATGCAGACGCCCCAGCACCGGCTTGCCATCGGCCACATCGCCGAGGGTCAGCGCGACATGTTCCTTGCCAGTGTCCTGGTCGAGAAAACCATGCATGGTGAACACGCCGAACGGCGTCGGCAGTTGGGAAGCGGCGACGAACACGACAGACACGGGCGGAAATCCCAGGCGGCAGAAAAGCGGACATTGTAACACTAACTGCGGGCGAATCAGGCGCGAGAGTTTCGCCGACGAGCGCGCCGATACTGCCGTCCAGACCGGCAACCCGGTCGGCGCTCAGGTCGTCTTCGACTCCAGCACCAGCACGCCCTGCTCCTCGCGCCAGCTGACGCGCCCGAGAAAGCTCATGCCGAGCAGCGCGTCGGTGGGCGAACCGCCCTCGACGACGACAGCCTCGACGCCGAGCACTTCGATCGCCCCGACCTTGACGCTGTTCAAGTGCACGCGCCAGGCCTTGGCCGTGCCGCTGGCAGTGCTCACTACCATCGCCCGACCGTTGACGCGGTAGTCGATGCCCAGCCGGCGGGCCTGGTGCTCGTTGATCGCCACCGAGGTGGCGCCGGTGTCGACGAGAAACTGGATCGGCTGGCCATTGATCGCACCGGCGATCCAGTAATGGCCGCCGGTACCCTTGGCCACGCTCAGCTGGGTCTTGCTCGGCGCCGCGTAGGCGCCGCTGTATTCGCGGCTCAGGTTGTAGTGCCGCTCGACGCCGTCGACCCTCAGCACCGCGCCGCTGGCATCGGCACTGACCACCTGAACGCCGCCCGGCCCGGTCTGCCCGACCTTGACCAGCTTGCGCTGGCCGTCGACGTTGACCACCGCCGCACCGGGAAACAGCCCGACCACCTGCACCATTGAGGCGGCCTGTGTCAGCGCGGGCAGCAGCAACAGGCCGGCGAACAGAACGGGGATGCTACGCATGGCTATTCCTTCCTCGAAACCTGGCCGCCCGGACCGGAGCCGCCGATCATCCACCAACCGTCAGCGGCCTGCAGCGACCGGACGCACAATCAAACCAACAGCGCCACCAGCCCCTGCATGACCGCCCAGGCGGCGACCCCGGCAAGGATATCGTCGAGCATGATGCCCACCCCGCCATGGATATGCCGATCCACCCAGCTGATCGGCCACGGCTTGGCGATATCCATCACGCGAAACACCACGAAGCCGAGCAGCAGCCAGTACCAGCCCTCCGGCACCAGCCAGAAGGTGATCCAGATACCCACGAATTCGTCCCAGACGATGCCTTCGTGGTCGTGCACGCCGAGCTCGCGCGCCACCTTGCCGCACAGCCAGACGCCGAACAGCATGGTCAGGCCGAGCATCAGCAGATAGCCCCAGCCTGGCAGCAACTGCCACAGCGGCACAAACGGCAGCGCTACCAGCGAACCCCAGGTGCCCGGCGCCTTGGGCATCAACCCGGAGCCAAAGCCGAACGCCAGGTTGTGCCAGGGGTTGGACCAGACCAGGGTTTGCGGCTTCGCCGCGACCGGTGAGGTATCAGTCAAAACAGCGTTCCTTATCGGGTCGGAGGCAAGCGGCTGCTCTCGCAGCGGCGCTTACGCATTGAAATGGTTGTAGCCCCGCTCGGAGACGGGCACTTCGTTGCCCGCTGCATCGATCAGCTGAACACCCTCCCCTGCCATCACCCGGCCGATGACCTGCACCGGCCAGCCGGCAGCCTGCAGCGGCGCCAGCTCGGCAGGCGGCAGGGTGAAGGCCAGCAGGTAGTCGTCGCCGCCAGCCAGCGCGCAACGCAGCGCTTCGGCGTCGCCGGCGAAACGGCGCAGCGGCTCGGACAACGGCAGCCGATCACGCTCGATCTGCAGCGCGACGCCTGATGCCTTGGCAATATGCTCGCAGTCAGCCAGCAGGCCGTCGGAGATATCCAGCGCCGCCGTGGCCTTGCCTCGTAGCGCCTCGCCCAGGGCCAGCTGCGGTTGGGGTGACCAGTAACGCGCCAGCAGGTGTTCAGCGACATGCGCATCGGCTTCGGCCTGCCGCAACACCAGCGGCAACGCGCCGGCTGCCTCGCCCAGCACGCCGCCGACGCAGAGCAGATCGCCTACCTGCGCGCCGGACCGAACCAGTGCCTGCCCGGACGGCACGCGGCCGAACACGGTGACAGTCAGGCTCAGCGGGCCACGGGTGGTATCGCCGCCAATCAGACGCAGGCTGCAGTCGAGCGCCATCGCATCCAGTCCGCGGGCGAACTCGGCGAGCCAGAGCGGATCGCCGCTCGGCAGGCTCAGGGCAAGGGTGAAGCCGATGGGTGTGGCGCCCATGCCGGCCAGGTCGCTGGCGGCGACGGCCAGGGCGCGCTGGCCGAGCAGGAACGGATCGCAGGGATCGGGGAAATGCACGCCGGCGACCAGGGTGTCGGTGGACACGGCCAGCTGTTCACCGGAGGGGATCTGCAGCAGGGCGCAATCATCGCCGATGCCGAGAACGACTTCGCCGCCGGCCCTGGCACAAGCGGCGGCGGCGAAGTAGTGACGGATCAGCTCGAACTCACCCAGCAAGGCGAGCGGCCCTCAGCGCTTGTGGTTGCGCACTTCGGCGCTGCGCAACGATGGGGCCAGCTTGTCCAGCACGCCGTTGACGAACTTGTGTCCGTCGGTGGCGCCGTAGACCTTGGCCAGCTCGATGCCTTCGTTGATGACCACGCGGTACGGCACGTCGATGCGCTGCATCAGCTCGTAGGTCGACAGGCGCAGGATGGCCAGCTCCACCGGATCGAGCTCGTCCAGCGGACGGTCGAGATTCGGCGCAATGGCCTGGTCGACCTCAGTCTTCTTGCGCGCCACGCCGTTGAGCAGTTCGTGGAAGTAGGCACCGTCGACACCGCTGAAATCGTTGTCGACGCGGAACTGCGCCTCGATCTCGTTGAGGCTCTGACCGGCCATGTGCCACTGATACAACGCCTGCATCGCCAGGCTGCGAGCGACCCGGCGCGTGGCGATCTTGCCCTTGGCCTTGGGCTGCGGAGCGTCCTGGCTATCGTCGTGATTCAGGCTCACTTCGCCTCCAGCTGCGACAGCAGGCTCACCATTTCCAGTGCGGAGAGTGCGGCTTCGGCGCCTTTGTTACCGGCCTTGGTGCCGGAACGCTCGATGGCCTGTTCGATGGAATCGACGGTCAGCACGCCAAAGGCGACCGGTACGCCGAACTCCATGGAGACCTGGGCCAGGCCCTTGGTGCACTCACCAGCGACGTATTCGAAGTGCGGTGTGCCACCGCGGATGACCGCGCCGAGGGCGATGATGGCGTCGTATTCACCCTGCTGCGCGACCTTCTGCGCGACCAGCGGAATCTCGAAGGCACCCGGTGCGCGGATGATGGTGATGTCGTTTTCGCTGACGCCGTGGCGAACCAGCGCGTCGACCGCGCCGCTGACCAGGCTCTCGACGACGAAGCTGTTGAAGCGGCCTACGACCAGGGCGTATTTGCCCTGCGGGGCGATGAAGGTTCCTTCGATGGTCTTCAGGGGCATGGGTGCTTTCTCATCTCTTTAAAGAACGAAGGCGCCGCGGACTGCGCGGCGCCTCTGATTTATTCGGCCGGGAGGTATTCTACAACTTCCAGATCGAAGCCGGATATCGCGTTGAACTTCATCGGCGCGCTCATCAGGCGCATCTTGCGCACGCCCAGGTCACGCAGGATCTGCGAACCGGCGCCGACGGTGCTGTAGGTGGCCGGGGTCGGCGGCTGCTGACGGGTCAGCTGCGCCAGCAGCTGCGGGCCGGTGAGCGGATTGCCGAGCAGCAGCACCACGCCCTTGCCGGCCTTGGCCACCTCGCTCATCGCAGCGCGCAGGCTCCAGCGCCCCGGCACGGTGACCAGCAGCAGATCACGCAGCGGCTCCATGTTGTGCACGCGCACCAGGGTCGGCTCTTCCGGGGAAATCTCACCGCGGGTCAGTGCCAAGTGCACGGTGTCCTCGACGCCGTCGCGGTAGGTGACCAGGTTGAACTGGCCCAGCTCGGTTTCCAGCGGCTGCTCGGAAACCCGCTGCACGGTGCGCTCGTGGATCATGCGGTAGTGGATCAGGTCGGCGATGGTGCCGATCTTCAGCCCGTGCTGCTCGGCGAAGACTTCCAGCTCAGGACGGCGCGCCATGGTGCCGTCGTCGTTCATGATCTCGCAGATCACGCCGCTGGCCTCGAACCCGGCCATGCGCGCCAGGTCACAGGCAGCCTCGGTGTGGCCGGCACGCGCCAGCACGCCGCCCGGTTGCGCCATCAGCGGAAAGATGTGGCCGGGGCTGACGATGTCCTCGGCCTTGGCGTTCTTCGCCACCGCGGCCTGCACGGTACGCGCGCGGTCAGCCGCGGAAATGCCGGTGGTCACCCCTTCGGCGGCCTCGATGGAAACGGTGAACTTGGTGCCGAAGCCCGAGCCGTTGCGCGGCGCCATCAGCGGCAGCTTGAGCAGCTCGCAGCGTTCGCGGGTCATGGGCATGCAGATCAGGCCGCGGGCGAAGCGCGCCATGAAATTGATGTGCTCGGCGGTCACGCACTCGGAGGCGACAATGATGTCGCCCTCGTTCTCGCGATCCTCGTCATCCATGAGGATGACCATCTTGCCGGCGCGGATGTCTTCGATCAGTTCTTCAGCGGTATTGAGCGCCATCGGGCGTCTCCTCAATTCTTCAGGTAGCCGTGCTCGGCGAGAAAACCTTCGGTGAGCCCCGAGGCCTTGGGTTCGGCGGCCTTGTCGCCCATCATCAGGCGCTCCAGGTAACGCGCCAGCAGGTCGACCTCCAGGTTCACCTGCCGCCCGGGGCGGTAGTCGGCCATGATGGTTTCGCCGAGGGTGTGCGGCACGATGGTCAGCTCGAATTCGGCGCCATTGACCGCATTGACCGTGAGGCTGGTGCCGTCCACGGTGATCGACCCCTTCAGCGCAATGTACTTGGCCAGCTCGCGCGGCGCGCGGATGCGGAACTGCACGGCGCGGGCATTATCTTCCCGCGCCACGACCTCGCCGACACCATCGACATGGCCGCTGACCAGATGACCGCCGAGGCGGCTGGTGGGGGTCAGGGCCTTTTCCAGGTTGACCCGGCTGCCGGCCTTGAGATCGATGAAGGCGGTGCGCGCCAGAGTTTCGCGGCTGACGTCGGCCCAGAAGCCGTTACCCGGCAGCTCCACCGCCGTCAGGCAGACGCCGTTGACGGCGATGCTGTCGCCCAGCTTGACGTCGCCCAGATCGAGCTTGCCGGTTTCGACCAGCACGCGGACGTCGCCGCCCTTGGGTGTGAGCGCACGGATGGTGCCGATGGCTTCGATTATTCCGGTGAACATGTGGCCTCCCGTGGAAGGCGGATAAAACGCTGCATACGACGAACTCCTGTTTTTGAAAAACAGGGCGCTACGGATCGATAGGGATGCATGACGGGTGCACGGACGGCGCCCATCGGAATATCCCGCTCTCTCTCATCCGGACTATACCGTCGGCCCCGGAATCACACCGGGTCTGCTGACCTTGCCGAAGCAAGCGCTCGCGGGCTAGACGCGATTGAAAGCTACTGCGCGCAGAGCATGCTGCGTTGTGCTCCTCCTCGAAGTGCTCATTTACCAAGGCCTCGCTGCCCCCAGTAAAGCCCGCCTTCTCGTCGAATCACGCCTTGCCTGCTCAGCGCTCGCTACGCTTTCATCCTTGTAACTGCGCCATTACCGCCGGTGGGGAATCGCACCCCGCCCTGAGAACGTTGGGCCGTTTGCGGCCCGGCAGCGTTTTTAACACAAATAGCGACGCGGGGCAGCCCGTTATCGCCCGGTAGCAGCTATCTGAATGCAAGACGCAGGCTATCGGCGGACACCGCCGACACGGGTTGCCGATCAGTTGGCCGGGCGCGCCACGATCTTCCAGTCGTCGCCCACCGCACGGATGTCGACGATCTTCAACTCGCGCGCCTCGCTCATGCGCTCGAGCGGAAGCTCCAGCAGCGGCCGCGCCGAGGAGCCGAGAAACTTGGCCGCCATGAACAGCTGGTACTCGTCGATCAGGCCGAGGCTGGCGAACGCACCGACCAGCCGCGGTCCGGCCTCGACCAGCACCTCGTTGGCACCACGGGCAGCCAGCTCGCGCAGCAGCGCGGCCAGGTCGACCCGCTCCTGCCCCAGCACCAGCGCCTCGTGACCGGCGCGACGATAGGTCTCCTCGCAGCCGGCGACCACCGTGACGACCAGCGCCGGACCGGCCTGAAAGAACGGCGCATCCAGCGGCACGCGCAGCCGACCATCGACCAGCACCCGCAGCGGCGGGCGCTGCAGCGCCAGCGCAGTGGTTTCCGCATCCAGCCCCAGTTCGGCGCCGCGCACGGTCAGCCGCGCGGCATCCATCAGCACGGTGTCGGCACCGGTCAGCACCACGCTGGAGCGGGCGCGCAGGCGCTGCACCTCGGCACGCGCCGCCGGGCCGGTGATCCACTGGCTCTCGCCGCTGGCCATCGCGGTGCGCCCGTCCAGGCTCATGGCCAGCTTGGCGCGCACGTATGGCAGGCCGCTTTCCATGCGCTTGATAAAGCCCGCATTGAGTTCCCGCGCCTCGCCTTCCAGTACGCCGCTGGCAACTTCGATACCGGCGCTGCGCAGCCGCTCCAGACCGTTCCCGGCGACCTGCGGATTGGGGTCCTGCATGGCCGCCACCACGCGCCCGACCCCCGCCTTGACCAGCGCTTCGGCACAGGGCGGCGTGCGCCCGTAATGGCTGCAGGGTTCGAGGGTGACGTAGGCGGTGGCACCGCGGGCGCGCTCGCCCGCCTGGCGCAGCGCATGGACTTCGGCATGCGGCTCGCCGGCGCGTACGTGCCAGCCCTCACCGACCAGTTCGCCATCGGCGACGATGACGCAACCGACCCGTGGGTTCGGATGGGTCGAATAAAGCCCCTTGCGCGCCAACTGTAGCGCCCGGGCCATCCAGGCGTGATCGGCCGTCATTCGGGCTTGGCCGGCTCGCGGGACAGCCGCTCGATTTCCTCGCGGAACTCGTTGAGGTCCTGGAAGCGGCGGTAGACCGAGGCAAAGCGGATATAGGCGACCTCGTCGAGCTTCTGCAGCTCGGCCATCACCAGCTCGCCGAGCACGCGCGACTTGATCTCGCGCTCGCCGGTGGCGCGCAGCTGATGCTTGATATGGGCGATCGCAGCTTCCAGGCGCTCGACGCTGACCGGGCGTTTTTCCAGCGCACGCTGCATGCCGGCGCGCAGTTTCTGCTCGTCGAACGGCTGGCGACTGCCGTCGGATTTGATCAGTCGCGGCATCACCAGCTCGGCGGTTTCGAAGGTGGTGAAGCGCTCGCCACAGGCCAGGCACTCGCGGCGGCGGCGCACCTGATCGCCCTCGGCGACCAGGCGGGAATCGATGACCTTGGTGTCATGGGCACCGCAGAAGGGACAATGCATGGGGCTGGAATCGGTCGTACGTCGGGACGGCCATGGTAGCGCATCCGACCGGCAAGACAAGGCGACGGCTTTGCTGCTATACAAGCCCGCAATCGCCGTTCAGGAGGCCGTCCGTGCCATCACGTTTTCTCGTTCTGCCCGCCCTGCTGACGCTGCTCGCCGGCTGCGGCAGCCAACCCAGCGAACCACCGACGGCTCCCGTCGAGCTGAGCACCGCACCCCATTCCAAACTGCTCAACGAACTGAGCGGTAGCCTGATCGGCGCACCGGCCGGCAGCGACGTGGAGCTGGCCCTCTTGGAGGTCGATCGTCGCGACCAGCCCGACCGCCTGCTCAGCAACGTGCAGCTCAAGGGCCGCGACGGTGAGCTGCCGTTCATCCTCCAGTTCAACCCCGACGCCTTCCCGGCCGGCCAGCGCGTCGAGCTACGCGGCCGCGTCACGCGCGCCGGCCAGCTGATCATGCGCCTGCCGCCGCGCACCATATCGAGTGCGGCCAGCCAGGCGCTCGGACCGCTGCAGCTGGTTCCGGCACCGTGAGCGCACCGGCGCAGCTGCAGGCCGCGCTGCACGAATTGCTGGGCGATGCCCGCCTGGTCGCCGAGACGCTGCCGGACACCGAGCTGCGCCTCTGGCTGATCGATGCGGCCAACATGGATCGCGCCTTCAGCCCCGAAGAAACCCGGCGCATTCTCGACGAGCCACCCTATTGGTGCTTCTGCTGGGCCAGCGGACTGGTCCTGGCCCGCTGGCTGGCCGAGCGCCCGGACTGGGTGCGCGGCAAGCGCGTGCTGGATTTCGGCGCGGGTTCCGGCGTAGCCGCCATCGCCGCGGCCAAGGCAGGAGCCGCCGAGGTGGTGGCCTGCGACCTGGACCCGCTGGCACTCGCCGCCTGCCGGGCAAACGCCGCGCTCAACGGTGTCGAGCTACGCTATTCGCAGGACTTCTTCGGCGAAGCGGATCGCTTCGATCTGATCCTCGTCGCCGATGTGCTCTACGACCGCGCCAACCTGCCGCTGCTGGACCAGTTTCTCAGCCGCGGCCGGGAAGCGCTGGTGGCCGACTCCCGCGTGCGGGACTTCGCCCATCCGCTGTACCGGCGCCTGGACGTACTCGATGCATGCACCTGGCCGGATCTGGCAGAGCCAGCGGAGTTTCGCCAAGTAAGCCTCTACCACGCGACGCGCTAGCCATACGGAGACACCATGAGCGAGGAAAGTCTGCGCCTGTTCTTCGCCCTGCCCTGCCCGCCCGAGCAGGCGACGGCCATCTGCGCCTGGCGTGACGGCCAGGCATTCGACGGGCGCCCGGTGGCCGAGGCCAATCTGCACATGACCCTGGCCTTTCTCGGTGCCCAGCCGAAGGAGCGGCTGGATGCGCTGCTGACCATGGCATCAGGCATCGAGGGGACGGCATTCGACCTCCGGCTGGACCGGCTCACCACCATCGGCAAGGGCTTCATCTGCCTGCAACCGAGCACTACGCCGCAGGCCCTGTCGAGGCTGGTCGCTACCCTTGCCGAGCATCTGGCCGCGCTAGGCGTGGTGCTCGACAGCCGGCCCTTCCTCCCGCACCTGACGCTGGCTCGCCAGGCCCGCAGCCGACCGAGCGGCGCCGCGCCGGGCTTCGCCTGGCACGCCGACCACTTCGGCCTCTATCTGTCGACGGCAACGCCGGGTGGCGTGCGCTACGACGCGCTGGGACGCTGGCCGCTGGCAGCGCCATAGCGACCGTCACATGGCCTGCTCAGCGCGGCACTTCGATGAGAAAGCGGAACAGCGGACCGTGCTGCTCCACCGCCAGGCAGTTGTAACCCTTGGCCGTGGCGTCCTCGGGAATGCCGTGCACCGACTGCGAACAGTCCGTCACCACTTCCAGCAACTGCCCTGGTTGCATGGTCGCCAGGGTTTCCAGCGTGGCGATGGCGTTATACGGGCAGTGCTCGCCCCGCAGATCAAGCGAGAGATTCGGTTTGGCCTGGCTCACGGGCAGGACTCCTTTTCGGTTGGAAACGACGTGCGTTGAGGTGCACCAGCAACATGGCGACGGCCAGGCCGGCAAAGGTCAGCAGCAATCCGCTGGCCGGGCCGAAGCTCTCCAGCAGATTGATCTTCGGATAGGGCAGCGCCAGCGACGTGCCCAGCTGGTCCCAGTACACCGCCACCAGCGTGCCGCCGATGACGTTGCCGACGCCCACCACCCAGAAGTGCACCTGCCCTTCCATGGCGCGATACATCCAGCCGGTTTCGCAGCCACCGGCGACGACAATGCCAATGCCGAACAGCACGCCGCCGAGAATCGCGTTCGGCCCCATCCAGAAAATCTTCGGGCTTGCCCCCAGCGCGATGGCGCCGAACGTACCGACGCAGGCCACCGCCATGCCGAGCAGAATGCCGTAGGCAGCGCGGGTTCGGCCGGTGGTCCAGAGGTCGCGGGCGGCACTGGTGAAGCAGATCTGCGCCCGCTCGATCAGCCCGCCGAACAACAAGCCGAACAGCACCGCCATGCCCAGCACCAGCGAGGTATCGAAGCGCCAGGCGGCGAATGCGATGGCCAGCACCGCCACCCCGGTGCCGAGGCGCGCCTGCAACGAGGCCCGCCGCCGCGTGCCTTCCACGTCACCGAACAGCGAACTGGCTTGGCTACCGACCTTCAGCGGCGTGCGCAGCCAGGGCAGCAGGCAGATCTTCACGCCGATCCAGGCGCCGCCCACGGTGGCCAGCATGAAGGCCCACGCATGCAGCGAGAACATTGGAATGCCGGTGAAGAAGGCCGCCAGGTTGCAGCCCATGGCCAGGCGCGCACCGAAGCCGGCGATGATGCCGCCGATCAGGCCCTGCAGCAGGCGACGTCTGCTGGTCGGCCAGCGCAGGCTGACGTTGTTTGCCCACAGCGCCGCACAGAGCGCGCCAAGCAGCATGCCGATGATCATCACGCCGTCGATGCGATCGAGCGGCGTACCGGCCAGGCCGATCAGCTTGAAATAGCTCCACTCCTGCGGGGTGTAGCCGAACCAGGAAATGATGTGCCCACCCCAGCGGGTGAATTCGCCGGTGACGGCCCAGAAGGTTCCGGTGATGGCGAAGTAGTAGGCGGAGGCGACGCCCAGCGCGACGAGCGCCGGCAGGGGCGACCAGAAGCGCACGAGATAGCGCTCCCGGAAATCGGAGAGAACGGACATGTGAAGCTCCTTATGACGCGCGACTGCAAACGCCGCACCGGTCTAGGAAAAGGGTTTCGCCTCGGCGGCAGGATCGCTGCCGTAACGCCGAAGGCGGCGCAACCTTAGTCCAATGACATCCGTCGCGCGAGCCCTTGCTTCCTGCATGCCGCGCCCCCACTTACCATGCACAGCTTCCCAGTCACCCGTCGCCGACGAGAATTCCGATGAGCCAGACGCCCTATATCTTCGATGTCACCACCGCCAGTTTCGAACAGCTGGTGCTCGAGAACTCGTTCCACAAGCCGGTGCTGGTGGATTTCTGGGCCGAATGGTGCGCGCCATGCAAGGCGCTGATGCCCTTGCTGGCGAAGATCACCGAGGAGTACCAGGGCGAGTTGCTGCTGGCCAAGGTCAACTGCGACATCGAGCAGGAGGTCGTTGCCCGCTTCGGTATCCGCAGCCTGCCGACCGTGGTGCTGTTCAAGGACGGCCAGCCGGTGGACGGTTTCGCCGGTGCGCAGCCGGAATCCGCGATTCGCGCCATGCTCGAGCCCCATGTACAGGCCCCGGCATCGCCGCAGGGCAATCTGCTGGAAAGCGCTGAGGCGGCCTTCGCCGAAGGCCGTTTTGCCGAGGCAGAGGCGCAGCTGCAGCAGCTGCTCAGCGAGGACAACGAGAACGCCGCCGGCCTGATTCTGTACGCGCGCTGCCTGGCCGAACGGGGCGAGCTGGGCGAGGCGGAAACCGTGCTCAATGCCGTGAAGGGCGATGAGCACAAGCAGGCGCTGGCCGGCGCGCGCGCGCAACTGACGTTCCTGCGTCAGGCCAATGACCTGCCCGATGCCGCCACGCTGAAGAGCCGCCTGGCGCAGAACGGCGAGGATGACGAGGCGGCATACCAGCTGGCCGTCCAGCAGCTGGCGCGGCAGCAGTATGAAGCGGCGCTGGACGGGCTGCTCAGACTGTTCGTGCGCAACCGAAGCTATGCCGACGGGCTGCCGCACAAGACCCTGCTGCAGGTCTTCGACCTGCTCGGCAACGACCATCCGCTGGTGACGCTGTATCGCCGCAAGCTCTATCAGGCGATCTACTGATCCCGGCCGCCGCTGGTGGCGAGTCCGTCAGCGGGCTCGCCGATCCAGTGATAGCAGGCCGAATCGGCACCATGCTCGACCCGTACCTCATCGCAATGACGCAGCCGCACCAGCAACCGCTTGGCCAGCTGCGCGCTCCCGGTGATCGCCTCCAGCTCGGCGAACAACTGCGGCCCTTCCAGCGTCCCGGCACTGCGCAGGCATTCCCGGGCGCTGTGCCAGAGCGCATCGGCCGGCGGCGATGCCGCCGTTGCAGGCCGCCCGGCCGAGCTGATCTCGACGGCGCCCAGCCCACGCGCCAGGCCCGACCAGTCCTGCTCGCCCAGTTCGATTTCCAGATCGACCGGCCAGTCCCCTATGCGTCCGCGGATTCGGATCATGCTGTCCCTCCTGAAATATGCATTCATGCTCACATGCACGGGCCGCGCTGGCCAGCCAAGCGGCAAAGTTGTTATAACGTAACGGACCCTTGCCAATGGAGCTGACCATGCGCCACTTACTGCTCGCCGTACCCGTGCTTCTGTTGCCCCTGAGCTACAGCCAAGCACATGCAGATCATCATCACGAACATGAAGAAGCTGCCAGCCTCGGCGCCCACGAACATGGTGCGGCTCGCCTGAATGCCGCGTTGGATGGCAAGCGTCTAGAACTTGAGTTCATCAGCCCGGCCATGAACCTGGTCGGCTTCGAACACGCACCTGCCACGCCAGCGGACGAAGCGAAGATCGCCGAGGCGCGGAGCCAGCTGGAGCAACCGGCAGCGTTGTTCGGCCTGCCGACGGCCGCCGGCTGCTCGGTCAGCGAGCAGCACCTGCATGGCGAACTGCTCGGTTCGGCCCACGCCGGTTACCAGCGCCGCGACCAGGACGATGACCACCAGCACGAACACAGCCATGCCGCCGCAGACGAACACGGCGGCCACAGTGATATCGAGGCAAGCTACCAGTTCGATTGCAGCAATCCGGGGTCGCTCCAGGCGCTGGATCTCAAGGGCCTGTTCGAACGATTCCCCGGCACGGAGAAGATTCAGGTACAACTGATCGGCCCCAACGGCCAACAGGGCGCGGAACTGACCCCGGCGCGCACGCAGCTGCCTTTCTGAACCGGCACTGGACATCGATGACCGCTCCACTTCTCGCAATCGACAACCTCGGCTTCGCCTGGCCACGCCAGGCCGAGCTGCTGGACATCCCCTGCTTTCGCCTCCAGCGCGGCGAGAGCCTGTTTCTCAAAGGCCCCTCGGGCAGCGGCAAGACCACCCTGCTCGGTCTGATCGGCGGCGTGCAGAAGGCCGCGCGCGGCAGCGTGCGCCTGCTCGACCGTGACCTCGGCAGCCTGTCGGCGGGCGCCCGTGATCGCTTCCGGGTCGATCACACCGGCTACATCTTTCAGCAGTTCAACCTGCTGCCCTTTCTCTCGGTGCGTGAAAACGTCGGTCTGCCCTGCCATTTTTCGCGGCTACGTGCCGAACGTGCGCGCAAGCGGCACGGCAGCACGGACGCCGCCGCGGCCAGCCTGCTGGAGCACCTGGGGCTGGCACCGGAGCTGTTCGAGCGGCGGGCCGATGCGCTCTCCATCGGCCAGCAGCAGCGCGTGGCTGCCGCCCGAGCGCTGATCGGCCAGCCCGAGCTGGTCATCGCCGACGAGCCGACCTCGGCACTGGATGCGGACAGCCGCGAAGCCTTCCTGCAACTGCTGTTTTCCGAGTGCCGGGCGGCGGGTGCCAGCCTGCTGTTCGTCAGCCATGATCAAAGCCTCGCACCGCTGTTCGACCGCAGCCTGTCGCTGGCCGATCTCAATCGCGCCGCACGCGCGCCGGAGTGCTGAGCGATGTATCTACTGCGCCTGGCCCTGGCGAGCCTGAACAATCGCCGCTTTACCGCCCTGCTGACTGTATTCGCCATCGCGCTGTCAGTGTGCCTGCTGCTCGCCGTCGAACGGGTACGCAGCGAAACCCGCGCCAGCTTCGCCAGCACCATCAGCGGCACCGATCTGGTGGTCGGCGCCCGCTCCGGCTCGGTGAATCTGCTGCTCTATTCGGTGTTTCGCATCGGTAACGCGACGAACAACATCCGCTGGGAAAGCTACCAGCACTTCGCCGAACACCCGCGTGTCGACTGGGCAATCCCGATTTCCCTCGGCGATTCCCATCGCGGTTATCGAGTGATGGGCACCAGCAGCGCTTATTTCGAGCATTACCGCTACGGCCGCAAGCAGCCGCTGCAGCTGGCCGAAGGCCGCGCCTTCGAAAGCGACCCGTTCGAGGTGGTGCTGGGCGCCGAAGTGGCCAGCGCGCTGGGCTACCGGCTCGACGACAGTATCGTGCTGGCCCATGGCATCGCCCGGGTCAGCCTGGTGCAGCACGACGACAAGCCGTTCCGCGTGGTTGGCGTGCTGCAGCGCACCGGCACTCCTGTCGACCGCACCCTGCACATCAGCCTGGCCGGCATGGAAGCGCTGCACATCGACTGGCAGAACGGCATGCCGGCGCGCGGCGCCGCACGCATCGACGCCGAGCAAGCGCGTGGCCTAGATCTTCAGCCACAGCAGATCACGGCGTTCCTGCTCGGCTTGAACAGCAAGGTCGCCACGTTCACCCTGCAACGGGAAATCAACCAGTACCGCGGCGAACCGCTGCTGGCGATCCTGCCCGGCGTTGCCCTGCAGGAACTCTGGAGCCTGATGGGCACAGCCGAGAAGGCGCTGTTCGTGGTCTCGCTATTCGTCGTGCTGACCGGGCTGATCGGCATGCTGACGGCGATCCTCACCAGCCTCAACGAACGTCGCCGGGAGATGGCGATCCTGCGCTCGGTGGGTGCTCGCCCCTGGCATATCGCCGCGCTGTTGATCATCGAGGCCTTCGGTCTGGCGCTGGCGGGCACGCTGCTGGGGCTGGCCCTGTTGTATGCAGGAATCGCCATCGCACAGGCGCCGCTGCAGAGCCTGTACGGCCTGTATCTGCCGCTGGCCTGGCCGAACGCCTATGAGTGGAGCCTGCTTGGCGCTATTCTGCTGGCCGCGCTGCTGATGGGCAGCGTGCCGGCCTGGCGGGCGTATCGCCAATCGCTTGCCGATGGCCTGTCGATCCGACTATGAGGAAGCCCATGCCACGCCTGCTGTTCGCCCTGCTCCTGGCCTGCGCGCTGCCCCTGCACGCGGCTGAAGTCCGTCTGCTGCAATGGTCGGAGCTGATTCCGGAAGGAGCCCCTCCGCCGCCACCGCCGCTGGCGATACATGACATGTCGCAGCTGGCCGATGCGCTCGCCGCCGAGGCCGGCCCGGCCGCGGCACAGCAGTCGCCGGCCGCGCCGGTGGTCGAGGCGCTCGATGGGCAGATGGTGAAGTTGCCAGGCTATATCGTGCCGCTGGACATGACCGACGAAGGGCGCTTCATTGAGTTCCTGCTGGTGCCCTATTTCGGCGCCTGCATCCATGTGCCACCACCGCCGTCCAACCAGATCGTGCATGCCACCAGTGAACTGGGCGTGCGGGTAGAAGCGCTGTACGAGCCGTTCTGGATCGAAGGGCCCATGCGCGTCGAGCATGCCAGCAGCGAGCTGGCAGAGGCCGGCTACCGCATGCAGGCGCAGAAGATCTATCCCTACGAGTTGCAGTGACCAGCAGGCGCAGGACGACGGCGATAGCGATCGCCGTGGTCGCCACGCCAATCAGCGGACGCTGGCGACCTGCCGTTCGCGCTCGAAGCTGAGCTCACCTTCAGCCCACTCCCGCCATTCGCGCACCCGGCGACGCTCCGCTCCGGCTCGCTCCGCCTGTTTCAGCGCTTCGAGCCCGGCCTGCCAGCGGGCCTGTTCCAGTTCGAGCTGTGCGACATTCATCCAGAACTTGGCGCTGCCGGTCTGGGTCGCCAACTGCCGATAGATCTTGGCGGCTTCGGTACGCTCACGTGCCTGCCACCAGAGCATGCCCATGCGTTCCTGACGTTGCGCATTGCTCGGCAGCAAGCGCGAGGCAAGCATGCCTTCCAACAGCTTGGCGCCCTGCCAGGGCTGGCCGGCGGCACTGGCCAGCGCGACCAAGTTGTCCAGCTCGGCCTCAGTGAAGCGCAGCCCCTTGGTGTGCGCCGCCCGTAGGGTAGCCAGCGCGCGATCCTCGGCACCGGCCAGCTGCTGAAGACCGGCGAGCTGCCGCCAGGCCTTGACCTGATCGGGATGGCGCAGCAAGAGTTTCTGTTGCCAGCGTTCGGCGGCCTGATAGCGTTTGAGTTCGGCATTGCCGGCGACCAGGAACTGCAGCCAGTTGTCGCCGGCTTTCGGATTGGCCTGCACGTAACGCTCGGCCAGCGGCAGGGCCTTGGCATGCTGACCGAGCCCCTGATAGGCCTGCACCAGCATCTGCAGGATCTCCTCGTCGGCCTGATTGGCCGAGCCCAGCAGGCTGACGACCTTGGCATAGAGCCCCTCGACCAGGTTCAGGCGTGCCAGATTGAGGCGCTCGCCGGCCAGCAGTTGCTCGTCCAGCTTGCCGCTGGCCACGGCCTTGTCCAGCCACTCCAGCGCCTGCCGGTTGTTGCCTTCGGCCCAGGCCAGATAGCCTCGGCTGCGCCAGAGCAAAGCCTCTTCGTTGCTCCCCGGCTTGGCGCTCGCGCCGTCCAGCGCCTTGCGTGCAGCCGCATAGTCGCCCTTGCTCTGCGCGGTCTGCGCTCGCTCGAGCGCCATGAACACGGCCGGGTCGATGGCCTGGGCAGCCTGGACCGAAGCAGCGAGGGAAAGGGTCAGCACAAGCAGCAGACGAAGCATTTCAGCGTTCTCCTTGCAGGCGGAAGTGCAGGGTTTTAACGGCTTCTCGGGATACCGGCGCACCGTTCTCGGTGCGCGGGGCGAAACGCCAGCGGGCCGCGGCACGCCGGGCCTCGCGATCGAACACGTTGCGTGGTGACGCCTCCAGTACGCGGATGTTCTCCACCCGCCCCTGGGGATTGATGGTGAAGGCAAGCTTGATATGGCCCTCGATGCCCTGCTGCCGGGCGCGATAGGGATATTCCGGGCGCACGTCGTTGAGCGGCATGACTTCCTGCTCGGGGCCACCCGGCTTGCCAGCCGCCTCGACCGCCGCGCTAGCCGGTGCCGGAGCGGCCGCAGGCGTGCTCTGCGCAGCGGTCAGGCCGGACAGGCTGGGCGCCGGCGCGGTCGCGACCGAAATGCCCGCATCGATGCTCGGCAGATCGAGGTCGAGCTTCGGCAGGTTGGCATCCGGCGCGGCCATGTTCGGCGTCGGAGGCGTCGGCGGTTGCGGCGTCTTCGGCTGTGGCGGTTGCGGCGCCTGCTGGCGAGTGCGCGTGGCGCTGTCTTCGTTGCGCCCATCCATACGCACGAAATTGGCGATGGCCAGCGGGTCTTCCTGAATCTTGCTACGCGGTGGATTGACCATGCTCAGCATCAGGGCGAACAGCAGCAGCGCCACCACGCAGGCGGCGACGAAAGCCAGACTGAAACGGACCAGCCGCGGTTGCATCAGCGCGACCCCGTGCTGGCAGCCAGCGCCACGTCCTGCACGCCGGCCTGGCGCGCCTGGTCCATCACCTGCACCACAAGGCCGGTGCGGGCATCCTGGTCTGCCTGGACAACCACCGCGCCCTCGGGCTGATCCACCCGCATCCGCTCGACATGGGCGCGGACGCTGCGCACGTCCACCGCCTGCTTGTCGATCCAGACCTGCCCATCGGCGGTGACGGCGATAAGGATGTTGCCCTTGTCCTGCGTGCTCGCGGTATCGGCCTGCGGGCGCTGGACCTCGACACCCGACTCCTTGATGAAGGAGCTGGTGACGATGAAGAAGATCAGCATGATGAAGACCACGTCGAGCATCGGCGTGAGATCGATGCCGGTGTCTTCTTCCTGCTGGTAATGGTGACGACGCATACGCATCCCGCTAATCCTCAATCGTGACGCAGCTGGTCGGCCAGCCGGTCGAGAGACTGGCGCGCGATTCGCTCGAGGCGCGCCAGACTGAACAATCCCGTGATGGCCAGCACCATGCCAGCCATGGTCGGCAGGGTCGCCTGCCAGACGCCCGCAGCCATGCCGCGAGGGTTGCCGGTGCCGCTGAGCGCCAGCACATCGAAAACCGCGATCATGCCGCTGACCGTGCCCAGCAGGCCGAGCAGCGGATACATCGCAACCAGCGTCTTGCTCAACCGCAGCGGGCCGGACAGCTGCTGCTGCGCCTGCGCCAGCCAGGCCAGGCGCACGGCGCGCTGCCAGCTACCGGGCTCATCGGCCAGCTGTGCCCAGGCCTGCCGGCGCGACTCGACCCAATGCGGGAAGACCCGACGCATGAACCACAGGCGCTCGAACACCAGCGTCCAATACAGCACGCACAGGCCGGCCAATGCCCACATCACCACCCCACCCGCGGTCATGAAGTCGAGCAGCGCGTGACCGCTGTCGACGACACTCAGCCAGTGAGCGCGCAGATCAGTCACGGCGTGGTGCTCCGGACAGATGCAGCGCGATCAGCCCGGCGCTCTGCTGTTCCAGCAGTTGGATCAGCGCCTTGCTGCGGCTGGCCAACAGGCTGTGCAGGAACAGCAGCGGAATCGCCACCACCAGGCCCAGCACCGTGGTCACCAGCGCCTGGGAAATGCCGTCGGCCATCAGCCGCGAATCGCCGCCCCCACTCTGGGTGATGGCCTGGAAGGTGATGATCATGCCGGTCACGGTACCCAGCAGGCCGAGCAGCGGCGCCACGGCGGCGAGCAGCTTGAGCAGCGGTTGGCCACGCTCCAGCGGCGGGGTTTCCTGCAGGATGGCTTCGTCCAGCTTGAGCTCCAGCGTCTCCAGGTCCGACAGCTGCGGCTTGGGCCCCAGCACGCCGATGATGCGGCCGAGCGGGTTGTCGTCGCGCGGATGATTGAGCTCGCGCATCTGACTTCCAACCTTGCGGCCAATGCCACCGAGATAGACCATGCGCCAGATCGCCAGCAGCAGACCGATGGCGCCGAGCACCAGGATCACGCCACCGACCAGACCGCCCTGCTTGACGCGATCCCACAGGTCCGGCTGGCGCTGCAACTGCGCCAGCAGGGTACCCCGGCTCGGGTCGACAGGCAGCGTGGCCAGGGCATCGGAGCTTTTCAGGTAATCCTCGATCAGGCCCGTGCCGGAAGGCTGACGCGGCGGCACCAGCAGCTCCCCGGCATCAGCGTCGTAGCGCAGGAAGGCGTCGTTGGTAAAGGCGGAGAAGCTGCCGACACGCAGTACCGGCTGCTCGCTGCGCGCACCGTCGGTGCCCACCACCGGCAGTTGCACGCGCTCGACGCGGCCGCTGGCCGCCAGGTCTTCGAGGAGGGTCATCCAGAAGGCATCGAGGTCATCGGCTGATGGCAAGGCACGACTTTCGGCCAGGCTGCGCAGCTGCTTGAGCCGCTCGGGATACTGGGCATTGAGCAGGCTATCCTGCCACTGGCCGGCGATATCACCGGCACTCTGCCGCACCACGCCGAACAGCTCGCCGAGATGACCGACACGCTGTGCCAGCAGCTTTTCCTGCTCGGCCAGCTCCGCTTCCTGGCGGTCGAATTCAGCCTTCAGCCGCTCGGCCTCGGCCTTCTGCTCTGCGAGGGCAGCCCGTGCGCGTGACAGCAGTTGCTGCTGCTCGCCACGGTCACGCACGAAGGCCTGCTCGCGGGTCTGCATGGCGCTGACCTCGGCCGCGCGGTCGCTGCGAATGCGCTCGAGCAGCTGGTCGGGACTGAGCGGCTCCGCCGCATGAGAGGTGAGCGGCAGCAGCGCGACAAGGAACAGGGAAAACAGACGGCTCATTGCGCGGCCTCCTCGGCCAGGGTCTTCACGGGCAGTTGCAGATATGCGGGCGCCTGCTGCTGGCGGGCAATGGCGATGGCCTGGGTCAGCGGCCGCCGGGCGCTGCCATCGAGCACTTCCCAGCTGCGCGTCTGCGGGTTCCACCAGCCGCTCTCGTGGGCATCGAGGGTCTGGTAATAGAGCATCACCCGGCCCAGGCGGAGGAACTCGACGCTACGCGAATCACCATCGCCGGGCAGTTCGCCGCGCCACGCTTCCAGCGTGCGGCCGTAGTCGCTTTCGATCTGATAGGCCTCGAGGATGCGCCGATACTTCTCCGCCAGGCTGACGTCGGCACGCGGCAGCAGGTCCTGCAGGCCGGCCAGGCGATCAGCGCGCTCCTCGGGCAGGAACGGCAAGTCGGCTGCGATGAACTCGCCGAGCACCTCGACCATGCGACTCATCTGCGGCGTTACCGCTTCCTGGGTGCGCTCGATGCTGTCCAGCTGGCGCTGGAAGCCCAGCAGTTCCTTGCGCTGCGCAGCGGTCAATTCCTGCAGCTGCTTGTTGTAGGCCTTCAGGGCTTCGGTCTGCTGCAGCGCGTTGCGGTACTCGGTGAGCATCTCGCGCGTGGCGTCGTCGAGCTGATCGATCCGCGCCTGCGAAGCCTTGGCTTCGGCAGACAGGCGCTCGCTCTCATCGAGCGCAGCGTCCAGCGGGGCCGCGGAGAGCGACCCGGCATACAGGTGCAGGCAGCACGGCAGCACGGCAACCGCCAACAGGCGGGGGATGAAGGAAGGCATGGAGGGGTCCTTGCAGACGGTCGTTAACTCAAAAGAGAAACATTATCATCTGTGAATTGACGCAAAGCAACCCGGGCATTACGTCGCAGCTGACGACGCGGCTTTCATTGAGCTGGATCAAAAAGCCCAAGCGCCCACTCCCTACCATGGCCCCCAATCGCATTCCAACAAACGGAGCATCATCATGCGCAAGACCCTGTTCACCGCTTCCGCGCTGGCCCTGGCGCTGGCCGCCCCCTTCGCCCAGGCTTTCGAAGCCGGGGACATCATCGTTCGCGCCGGTGCGGTTACCGTTGATCCGCGTGAGGATAGCGGTAACATCAAAGCTGGCGGCGCAGCACTGCCTGGTACTGGCGCAACCCTGAATAGCGATACCCAGCTGGGGCTGAACTTCGCTTACATGGTGACGGACAAGGTCGGTATCGAACTACTGGCTGCCACCCCATTCAGCCACGATGTGGGTACTAAGGGCCTGGGAGGCCTTAAGCTGGGTGAAGTAAAACACCTGCCCCCGACCCTGAGCGTCGTTTACTACCCGCTCGAGAAAACCTCTGCGTTCCAGCCTTACGTTGGGGCCGGCATCAACTACACTTGGTTCTTCGATGACAAGCTGACCAGTGAGGCCGAGAATTCAGCCCTGCAGCTCCGCGGTCTCGATATGAAAGATTCTTGGGGCCTGGCTGCTCAAGTTGGCATGGACTACATGCTGACCGACAACATCATGCTCAACGCCCAGGTTCGCTATATCGACATCGACACCACTGGCACGACCTATTCTGGCGACACTAAGATCAAAGTCGACGTAGACGTCGACCCCTTCGTCTACATGGTCGGCCTCGGCTACAAGTTCTGACGAATCGGCCCGACCGAGTCTCAGACAGACAAAAGGCGCCAGTGGCGCCTTTTGTCTTTTCCGGTTTCGCTTACTTGCCCAATAAACGGGCCAGCCCTTCGCGCATGCTGGTCGGCGGTTCTGGCACGCGGTAGCGCTGAACCAGTCGCGCATTGTTCGCCCGCGAATGACGGATGTCTCCCGAACGCGCCGCCTGATAGCTCACCTCGGGCAGATCCCCCAGCACATCGCCAATCGCGTCGAGCAGCTGGTTCAACGATGTCGCCTTGTTGAGCCCAACGTTCACCGCCCCTTCCGGCGCATCCGGAGCTTCGAGTGCCTGCACCAGCACCTCGACCAGATCCCCTACATAGATGAAATCCCGCGTCTGCTCGCCATCGCCGAACACCGCAATCGGCAGCCCCTTCTGCGCCCGCTCGGTGAAGATGCTGATCACCCCGGAATAGGGCGACGACGGATCCTGCCGAGGGCCGTAAACATTGAAGAAGCGGAACACCACCGGCTCCAGACCATGCTGGCGCCGATAGAAATCCAGATAGTGCTCACTGGCCAGCTTGTCCGCGGCGTAGGGGGTAAGCGGCGCCTTCGCGGTGGCTTCATCGATGGCCTGGCCTTCCCCGTTGTTGCCATAGACCGCCGCGCTCGAGGCAAACAAAACTCGCTTCACGCCTGCCTCACGCATGGCTTCGCACAGATTGAGCGTGCCTATCAGGTTGCTCTGATGCGTACCGAGCGGATCGTCCACCGACGCTTGCACCGAGGCCACCGCGGCCAGATGCACCACGGCGCGACAACCCTGCACCGAGCGACGCACGCATTCGGCATCGGCGACATCACCAACGATCAGCTCGACGCGCTCATCCTGTGGCAGGTTCTCACGCTTGCCAGTGGACAGATTGTCCAGCACCCGAACGGCGTAACCTCGTGCCAGCAGTGCATCGACCAGGTTGGAGCCGATGAAGCCGGCGCCACCAGTGATCAGGATCGGGGCATCAGCCATGGCGGTAATAACGCTCCAGCAGGCTCGGCAGGCCGGTGCGCCAGGCACGCGGCTTGATACCGAAGGTGGTGAATATCTTCTTGCAGGCCAGCACGCCGTGCTGCGGCTCAGCCGCGGCATCCGAACAGTCGGCGTGCGCGACCGGCGTCAGCTTGGCGGTCGTCACATCGCGATACTTGGCGGCCTCGCCAAGCAGCGCCTGCGCGACCAGCAGCGGCGTCGAAGCTTCGTGGCAGCCGTAATGGTAGGTGCCCCACAACGGGGCCTGGCAATCGAGCTGCTTGAGCACTGCAAGAATGACTCTCGCGGCGTCATCCACCGGCGTCGGATTGCCACGGCGATCGTCCGCCAGCAGGATCGCCTCGCTCTGCTCCAGCCGTTGCAGAACACGCCCCAGCACACCGTCACGACTGTCGTCGAGCAGCCAGCCGAAACGCAACAGCACATGACGCGGGCACAGCGCCCGCACGCTCTGCTCGATGCGCCAGAGCGCCTGCCCCCGGGCATCCAGCGGCGCGACCTCATCCTTTTCGCTGTAGGCAGTGGTGCGCGCGCCATCGAACACGCGGTAGCTCGAAGGCTGCAGGAGAACGAAATCGTGGTGCTGGCACAGCTCGGCAAGCCGCTCCACAGCGCGCTCCTGAGCCGCGAGCGCCGGTTCGTTGGGCTGCCCGCTCTGGAACCAGTCGTAGTAGTAGGCGAGGTTGATGACGACATCCGGACGGTTGTCGTCGAGCAACTGGGTAAGACTGGCGGCATCCCAGCCCTGGGCGGGCGGGCGCGGCGCGAGAAAACCGATGTCTTCCTCGGCGCCGAGGCGGATGAGCGCCTGGCCCAGGGCATTGCCGCCGCCCAACAGCATCAGGCGCATTCGCATTCAGGAAACTCTAGAAGGGGATGTCGTCATCGAAGCTGTCATAGTCCGGCGCCGGCTGCTGCCGTGCGGCCGGCTGCTGCGGCTGAGCCTGCTGACGCGGAGCCTGTTGCGGCTCGCGCTGCGGGCGCGGCTGACGTGGCGCGTCATCGGAACTGCCGCCACGGCCGCCGAGCAGCTGCATGGTGCCATTCATGTCGACGACGATTTCGGTGGTGTAGCGCTTGACGCCATCCTTCTCCCACTCGCGAGTCTGCAGGCGGCCTTCGATGTAGCACTGCGAACCCTTGCGCAGGTACTCGCCGGCGATCTCGGCGACCTTGCCGAACAGCACCACACGGTGCCACTCGGTGCGCTCCTGAAGCTGACCGGTCTGCTTGTCCTTCCAGCTGTCGGTGGTTGCCAGCGTGATGTTGGTCACCGCATTGCCATTGGGCATGTAGCGGGTTTCCGGGTCGCCGCCGACATTGCCGATCAAGATGACTTTGTTCACCCCTCTGGCCATGGGTAACTCCTCTTGGAACATTGAATTTAAGTGGGCTCACCGATGGCGATCCTGCTACCAGGAGACCCGATGACCGCGAATCTTACCTCAGCCACCCCTGACAACCAACCAACGCGCCAGCAAGTTGCGTCGCCGTGCGCAGCACCACGGCCGCGACGAGCGTCGTGTTGGTCAGGCAACCAAACGATCCAGCGCGTCGCGATCCAGCACCAGGGTATCGACCTTCACATAGGCCGCCGCCTCGTCGAGCACGATCAGCACATCGCTCACGCCGGGCACGTGCAGCAGGTCGGTCTCGAGCCGGGTGTTGCTCAGCGCGCCGGCCGAAAGCGGCAGGCGCAGGCTGGTGACATAGGGAGGCTCGCGCATGCTGAAGGCGATCACGAACCACAGTGCGCAGAGTGCCGCGCAGCCAGCGAACACCAGGGCCAGCCCGCCCTGCTGATAGAGCATGCCGCCCAGGACGCCGCCCAGCCCGGCACCGAGGAACTGACTGGTGGAGTAGACCCCCATGGCGGTGCCCTTGCCACCTGCCGGCGCCACCTTGCTGATCAGCGACGGCAACGACGCCTCAAGCAGATTGAAGGCGACGAAGAAGGCAACCATGCCCACCACCAGCATCCACAGGCCGTTGCCGAACCACCAGAAGAACAGCTCGCACAGCAGCAGCGCACAGACGGCACCGAGCAGCACGCGGCGCATCTGGCGCTTCTTCTCGCCATAGATGATGAACGGAATCATGCCGAAGAAGCCGATCAGCAGCGCGGTCAGGTAGACCCACCAATGCTCGTCCTTGGGCAATGCGCCCTGCTCCACCAGCGCCAGCGGCAGCGCGACGAAGCTCGCCATGAGAATCGCGTGTAACGCCAGGATGCTGAAATCCAGCCGCAGCAGGTCTGGATGACGCAACGTCAGACCCAGCGCCTGCCGGGCGACCCCGGATTCCCGATGACGGACATGGGCCTGGGCCTTGGGCAGCAGCGCAACGATGAGCCCGCCAACCACTGCCATCGCCGCCGTCACCCAGAACAACCCGGAAAGACCGAAGGCACGCGTCAACAGGGGGCCGATGATCATGGCCACGGCAAAGGAGAAGCCGATGCTCACCCCGATCAGCGCCATCGCCTTGGTCCGGTGTTGCTCGCGGGTCAGGTCGGACAGCAACGCCATCACCGCGGCGGAGATCGCGCCGGCGCCCTGCAGCACCCGCCCCGCGACCACACCCCAGATGCTGTCGGACATCGCCGCCAGAACCGCGCCGGCGGCGAAGATCGCCAGACCGAAATAGATGATCGGCAGGCGCCCGATGCGGTCAGAGAGAATGCCGAAGGGAATTTGCAGCAGCGCCTGGGTCAAACCATAGGCACCGATGGCAAGGCCGATCAGGGTCGGCGTAGCGCCTTCCAGGTCCATGCCGTAGGTTGCCAGCACGGGCAAAACCATGAACATGCCGAGCATGCGAAAAGCGAACACCAGCGCCAGCCCGGAAGCTGCGCGTTTTTCGCTGGCGCTCATGCGCTCGCTGTAGGGGTCCTGCATGGAGGGTCTCGCTTGTATGAACCGGCGGCGATTCTAGCAGCCCTCCCCCGCTCGGCACAGGCGCGCGGTTTTGCCGCGACTATCACCCCGGCCGTATACTTTCGGGTTTCCGCCCGCCACGCGAGGCTGTTTTGGACAAGATTCTGATTCGTGGGGCTCGCACCCACAACCTGAAGAACATCGACCTCACCCTGCCACGCGACAAGCTGATCGTCATCACCGGCCTCTCCGGCTCCGGCAAGTCTTCGCTGGCGTTCGACACGCTTTATGCCGAAGGCCAGCGCCGCTATGTCGAATCGCTCTCGGCCTATGCCCGGCAGTTCCTTTCGATGATGGAAAAGCCCGACGTGGACACCATCGAAGGGCTTTCCCCGGCCATTTCGATCGAACAAAAGTCGACATCACACAACCCGCGCTCCACCGTCGGCACCATCACCGAGATCTACGATTACCTGCGCCTGCTCTACGCGCGGGTCGGCACACCACGCTGCCCGGACCATGACGCGCCGCTGGAAGCGCAAACCGTCAGTCAGATGGTCGACCAGGTCCTGGCGCTGCCAGAAGGGCGCAAGCTGATGCTGCTGGCACCCGTCATTCGCGAGCGCAAGGGCGAGCACCTGGCCGTGTTCGACGAGTTGCGGGCCCAGGGCTTCGTTCGCTCCCGCGTCAACGGCCGCCTCTACGAACTGGACGAACTGCCCAAGCTGGACAAACAGAAGAAGCACTCCATCGATGTCGTGGTGGATCGCTTCAAGGTTCGCGGCGACCTGCAGCAGCGTCTGGCCGAATCCTTCGAGACGGCGCTGAAACTGGCGGACGGCATCGCGCTGGTCGCACCCATGGACGAGGACGAAGAAAGCGAGGAGATGATCTTCTCGGCACGCTTCGCCTGCCCGATCTGCGGTCACTCCATCAGCGAGCTGGAACCCAAGCTGTTCTCCTTCAACAACCCGGCAGGTGCCTGCCCGACCTGCGATGGCCTGGGCGTGAAGCAGTTCTTCGATGCCAAGCGCCTGGTCAACGGCGAACTCACCCTGGCCGAAGGCGCGATCCGCGGCTGGGACCGGCGCAACGTCTATTACTTCCAGATGCTCGGCTCGCTGTCCTCGCATTACGGGTTCAGTCTGGACGAGCCCTTCGACTCACTGGCCGCCGAGCACCAGAAGTTCATCCTGCGCGGAAGCGGCCGGGAGAACGTCGAGTTCCGTTACCTCAATGACCGTGGGGACATCGTCAGGCGCTCGCATCCGTTCGAAGGCATCATCCCCAACCTCGAACGCCGCTACCGCGAGACCGAGTCCACTTCGGTGCGCGAAGAGCTGGCGAAGTACCTCAGCACTCAGCCCTGCCCGGAATGCCGCGGCACCCGCCTGCGCCGCGAGGCTCGCCACGTGTGGGTTGGGGACAAGACACTGCCGGCGGTCACGGCACTGCCCATCGGCGACGCCACCGATTATTTCGGCGGACTCTCGCTCAGCGGTCGTCGCGGCGAAATCGCCGACAAGATCCTCAAGGAGATCCGCGAGCGTCTGCAGTTCCTGGTCAATGTCGGCCTCGATTACCTGACCCTCGACCGCAGTGCGGACACGCTGTCCGGCGGCGAGGCCCAGCGCATCCGACTGGCGAGCCAGATCGGCGCCGGCCTGGTCGGTGTGATGTACATCCTCGATGAGCCCTCGATCGGCCTGCACCAGCGCGACAACGAGCGCCTGCTGGGCACCCTTCGTCACCTGCGCGACATCGGCAACACGGTGATCGTGGTCGAGCATGACGAGGACGCCATCCGCCTTGCCGACTACGTGGTGGACATCGGCCCGGGGGCCGGGGTGCACGGTGGCCGCATCGTCGCCGAGGGTACCCCCGACGAGGTGATGGCGCACCCGGACTCCCTGACCGGCAAGTACCTCTCCGGCCGGGTGACGATCAATTACCCACCGGAACGCACCCGTCGCGACCCGAAAAAGCTGCTCAAGCTCAAGGGCGCCCGCGGCAACAACCTGCGTAACGTCGATCTGGAGATCCCGGTGGGGCTGCTGACCTGCATCACCGGCGTATCCGGCTCGGGCAAGTCGACGCTGATCAACAACACGCTGTTTCCGATCACTGCCACGGCGCTCAATGGCGCGTCCACCCTGGAGGTGGCGCCCTACGACAGCTTCGACGGCCTGCAGCACCTCGACAAGGTCGTCGACATCGACCAGAGCCCCATCGGCCGCACCCCACGTTCCAACCCGGCGACCTACACCGGCCTGTTCACGCCCATCCGCGAACTCTTTGCCGGGGTACCGGAGGCCCGCTCGCGCGGTTACGGGCCGGGACGCTTCTCCTTCAATGTAAAGGGCGGCCGCTGCGAAGCCTGCCAGGGCGACGGTGTGATCAAGGTGGAAATGCATTTTCTACCGGACATCTACGTCCCCTGCGACGTGTGCAAGGGCAAGCGCTACAACCGCGAGACACTGGAGGTGAAGTACAAGGGCAAGAGCATCACCGAGGTACTGGACATGACGATCGAGGAAGCTCGCGAATTCTTCGATCCGGTGCCGGCAGTTGCACGCAAGCTGCAAACCCTGATGGACGTCGGGCTGTCGTACATCAAGCTGGGGCAGAGCGCGACCACGCTGTCGGGGGGCGAAGCGCAACGGGTGAAGCTGTCCCGCGAGCTGTCCAAACGCGACACCGGCAAGACCCTGTACATCCTCGACGAGCCCACCACCGGCCTGCACTTCGCCGACATCCAGCAGCTACTCGACGTGCTGCATCGCCTGCGTGACCACGGCAACACGGTGGTGGTCATCGAGCACAATCTGGACGTGATCAAAACCGCTGACTGGCTGGTGGACCTCGGCCCGGAAGGCGGCTCCAAGGGCGGCCAGATCATCGCCAGCGGCACACCGGAGGAGGTCGCGGAAATGTCACAGTCGCACACCGGGCATTTCCTCAAACCGCTGCTGGAGCGCGACCGTCACTGACGACCAGCCGCAAAAAAGCCGGGCTCTTCCGGGGCCCGGCTTCTGCGCTCTACGGCTCGGTACAGCTTAGGCTTAGGCGACTTCGTTCGGATCGATACCCAGTCCCCGGGCGATACCCGCCCCGTATGCCGGGTCGGCCTTGAAGAAGTGCCCCAGCTGACGCAACTGCACGTCTCGCGAAACGCCTGCCATCGCACCGACGATATTGCCGATCAGCAGATTCTGCTGCTCAGCTGTCATCAGACGGAACAGAGCTCCCGCCTGACTGAAATAGTCTTCATCGGCCCTGTGGTCATATCGGTCAGCCGTACCGGAGAGCGCAAGCGCCGGTTCGGCGTACTGCGCTGCCTGCTTAGGGGCGTCGCTGTAGCTGTTCGGCTCGTAGTTGGGCGCCGAACCACCGTTGCCATCAAAACGCATCGCGCCATCACGCTGATAGTTGTGGACCGGGCAACGCGGCGCATTGACCGGAAGCTGCTGATGGTTGGTGCCGACGCGGTAGCGATGGGCATCGGCGTAAGCGAATACCCGCCCCTGAAGCATGCGATCCGGCGACAGGCCGATACCCGGGACGACGTTGCTCGGGGCAAAGGCAGCCTGTTCGACCTCGGCGAAATAGTTCTGCGGATTGCGATTCAGCTCGACTACCCCCACTTCGATCAGCGGAAACTCCTTCTGCGACCAGACCTTGGTGACGTCGAAAGGATTTTCGGCACGGTTGGCCGCCTCCGCCTCGCTCATCGCCTGGATGCAGAGCTTCCACCTGGGAAACTCGCTCCGCTCGATCGCGTGGAAAAGATCCCGCTGCGCATAATCGGGATCGCTGCCGGCAAGGCGTGCTGCCTCGCTCGGATGCAGGTTTCTGATCCCTTGCATGCTCTTGAAGTGGAACTTCACCCAGTGCCGCTCGCCTTCACTATTAACCAGGCTGAAGGTGTGGCTGCCGAAGCCGTGCATGAACCGATAACCATCGGGGATGCCACGATCGGAAAACAGGATGGTGACCTGATGCAACGCCTCGGGCGAGTGCGACCAGAAATCCCACATCATCTGCGGGCTCTTCAGATTGCTCCATGGGTCACGCTTTTGCGTATGGATGAAATCCGGAAATTTCAGCGGATCGCGGATGAAGAAGACCGGCGTGTTGTTACCCACGACGTCCCAATTGCCTTCCTCGGTATAGAACTTCACCGCGAAGCCGCGAGGATCACGCTCGGTATCCGCCGAGCCGCGCTCACCCCCTACCGTGGAAAAGCGCAGGAACAGGGGCGTTTGCTTGCCAACGGACTCGAACAGCTTGGCACGGGTGAGGTGAGTTATGTCTGCGGTCACGGTAAACGTGCCATAGGCCCCGGAGCCCTTGGCGTGCACACGACGCTCCGGAATGACTTCGCGGTTGAAATGGGCGAGCTTTTCGACCAAGTGGAAGTCATCCAGCAACAAAGGGCCACGAGGCCCGGCTGAACGAGAATTCTGATTGTCGGCAACGGGGGCGCCACCAGCGGTGGTGAGGGTCTTGCCTTGGCTCATGCTGTATCTCCTTGTACATACCGGTTAAGTCGGCTTGAGGAGAATTCTAACGAGACGCCAATAAAGAACTAATTTATTAAACGAACCAAGCTGATAGAGCAGCACCATCGTTCAGACAATAAAAAACCGGGCCTAGGCCCGGTTCTTCATACAGCGGCCGATTACTCGGCTGCGGCTTCAACCTCACCAGCGACCGGACGGTCAACCAGCTCGACGTAAGCCATAGGTGCGTTGTCCCCTGCGCGGAAACCGCACTTGAGGATGCGCAGATAGCCGCCCTGACGGGTGGCGTAGCGCTTGCCCAGATCGTTGAACAGCTTGCCTACAGCAGCTTTCGAACGGGTACGGTCGAAAGCCAGGCGGCGGTTGGCAACGCTGTCTTCCTTGGCCAGGGTGATCAGCGGCTCGGCAACGCGACGCAGTTCTTTGGCCTTGGGCAGGGTGGTCTTGATCAGTTCGTGCTCGAACAGCGACACCGCCATGTTCTGGAACATGGCCTTGCGGTGGGCGCTGGTGCGGCTCAGATGACGGCCACTTTTACGATGACGCATGATTGAAATTCCTTACCAAACGTTCAGTTCGGTTACTGGGGGCGATCAGGCAGTGGCCTTATCGTCCTTCTTGAGACTTGCCGGCGGCCAGTTATCCAGGCGCATACCGAGGGACAAACCACGCGAAGCCAGAACGTCCTTGATCTCGGTCAGGGACTTCTTGCCCAGGTTCGGCGTTTTCAACAGCTCTACTTCGGTGCGCTGAATCAGATCACCAATGTAGTAGATGTTCTCTGCCTTGAGGCAGTTGGCCGAACGTACGGTCAGTTCCAGGTCATCCACCGGACGCAACAGGATCGGATCGATCTCGTCTTCCTGCTCGACAACCACCGGCTCGCTGTCGCCCTTCAGGTCGACGAACGCAGCCAGCTGCTGTTGCAGGATGGTCGCTGCACGACGGATCGCCTCTTCGGGATCCAGGGTGCCGTTGGTTTCCAGGTCAATGACCAGCTTGTCCAGGTTGGTGCGCTGCTCGACACGAGCATTCTCGACCACATAAGCCACGCGACGAACCGGGCTGAAGGTGGCGTCGAGCTGAAGACGACCGATGCTACGGCTTTCATCTTCGTCGCTCTGACGCGCATCAGCAGGCTCGTAACCACGGCCGCGAGCGACCTTGAGCTTCATGTTGAGCGAGCCGTTGGCCGCCAGATTGGCGATCAGGTGATCGCCATTGACGATTTCAACATCGTGATCCAGCTGGATATCGGCAGCGGTAACAGCGCCCGCGCCCTTCTTCACCAGGCTCAAGGTCACTTCATCACGGCCGTGCAGCTTGATGGCGATACCTTTGAGGTTGAGCAGGATTTCGATTACATCTTCCTGCACGCCCTCGATGGCGCTGTACTCGTGGAGCACACCGTCGATCTCAGCCTCGACCACAGCGCAGCCGGGCATGGAGGACAACAGAATACGACGCAGCGCGTTGCCCAGGGTGTGGCCAAAACCACGCTCGAGGGGCTCGAGAGTGATCTTGGCACGGGTCGGACTGACCACCTGCACATCGATATGGCGGGGGGTCAGGAACTCATTTACCGAACTCTGCATGGATACACCTATTTTCTAGCCCTTACTTGGAGTAGAGCTCGACAATCAGGTTTTCGTTGATGTCGGCGGACAGATCGCTGCGAGCCGGAACATTCTTGAAAACACCGGATTTCTTGTCGGCGTCTACTTCGACCCATTCAACGCGACCGCGCTGAGCGCACAGTTCGAGGGCCTGGGCGATACGCAGCTGGTTACGGCACTTCTCGCGAACAGCAACCACGTCACCGGCCTTGACCTGGTACGACGGGATGTTCACGGTCTGACCGTTGACGGTGATCGACTTGTGCGAGACCAGCTGGCGCGATTCGGCACGAGTGGAGCCGAAGCCCATGCGATACACGACGTTGTCCAGACGGCACTCGAGCAGCTGCAGCAGGTTCTCGCCGGTAGCGCCCTTGCGGCTGGCAGCTTCCTTGTAGTAACCGCTGAACTGACGCTCCAGCACACCGTAGATACGGCGCACTTTCTGCTTCTCGCGCAGCTGGGTGCCGTAGTCGGACAGGCGGCCACGACGCTGGCCGTGCACACCTGGCGGAGTTTCAATGTTGCACTTGGATTCGAGCGCGCGCGCACCACTCTTCAGGAAGAGATCAGTGCCTTCACGACGAGACAGTTTGCACTTGGGACCAATATAACGAGCCATTCTTTACTGTCTCCTGATTACACGCGGCGCTTCTTCGGCGGACGGCACCCGTTGTGCGGGATCGGCGTCACGTCGGTGATGCTGGCGATTTTATAACCACATGCGTTCAAAGCACGCACGGCGGACTCACGACCCGGGCCCGGGCCCTTGACGTTGACGTCGAGGTTCTTCAGGCCGTACTCCAGAGCAGCCTGGCCAGCGCGCTCTGCAGCGATCTGGGCAGCGAACGGAGTGCTCTTACGCGAGCCGCGGAAACCGGAACCACCCGAGGTAGCCCAGGACAGCGCATTGCCCTGACGATCGGTGATGGTCACGATGGTGTTGTTGAAAGAAGCGTGGATGTGGGCGATGCCATCAACCACTGTCTTTTTGACTTTTTTACGAGGACGAGCAGCAGGTTTTGCCATGACTAGATTCCTGTCGATTCGCTAACGCGATTACTTGCGGATCGGCTTGCGCGGGCCCTTACGGGTACGTGCGTTGGTCTTGGTGCGCTGACCGCGAACCGGAAGACCACGACGATGGCGCAGGCCGCGATAGCAACCCAGGTCCATCAAGCGCTTGATTTTCATGTTGACGTCGCGACGCAGGTCGCCCTCAACGATGAACTTGCCGACTTCGCCACGCAGCAGTTCGACCTGCTCGTCGGAAAGATCCTTGATCTTTGCTGCCGGATTCACACCGGTAGCGGCACAGATTTCCTGCGCACGGGTGCGACCAACACCGTAGATGTAGGTCAGCGAGATAACAGTGTGCTTGTTATCCGGAATGTTGACGCCTGCAATACGGGCCATTCAGTGAAACTCCAATTGACAGCTACCTACGCCCCGGAAGCCAAGAAAAGGGCGCGAGATATTAACGCTGTAATAACAAATATTCAACCCGGCAGCGCACTAGCTGCCGGGTTATAACGCCTTACACAATCAGCCTTGGCGCTGCTTGTGACGCGGTTCTGCGCTGCAGATCACGCGCACGACACCGTCGCGACGGATGATCTTGCAGTTACGGCACAGCTTTTTAACCGATGCACGAACTTTCATCACCAACTCCTAGAACCTTACGAACCACTTCAGCGGAGCATTCCGCTGCCGTAGCCCTTCAGGTTGGCTTTCTTCATCAGGGAATCGTACTGGTGCGACATGAGGTGCGATTGCACTTGGGACATGAAGTCCATGACAACCACAACCACGATCAGCAACGAGGTCCCACCAAGGTAGAACGGCACGTTGGCTGCAACCACAAGGAACTGCGGCAGCAGGCAGACAGCCGTCATGTACAGGGCGCCGAACATGGTCAAGCGGGTCAACACGCCATCGATATAGCGAGCCGACTGCTCACCAGGACGAATCCCGGGAATAAACGCACCGGACTTCTTCAGGTTCTCTGCCACGTCCTTCGGATTGAACATCAATGCCGTATAGAAGAAGCAGAAGAAAATGATCCCAGCACTGAACAGCAGGATGTTCAACGGCTGCCCGGGCGCGATCGCCTGAGAGATATCAGCCAACCAACCCATGTTTTCGGACTGGCCGAACCACTGCCCCAGCGAAGCCGGGAACAGCAGGATGCTGCTGGCGAAGATGGCCGGGATAACGCCCGCCATGTTGACTTTCAACGGCAGGTGGCTGGTCTGCGCAGCGAAGACCTTACGACCTTGCTGACGCTTGGCGTAGTGCACCGCAATGCGACGCTGCCCACGCTCGATGAACACCACGAAACCGATGATCGCAACCGCCAGCAGCCCCACGGCCAGCAAAGCGATGATGTTGATATCGCCTTGGCGAGCGGACTCGAACGACTGCCCGAGCGCGCCCGGCAATCCGGCGACGATCCCAGCGAAGATCAGCATCGAGATTCCGTTGCCAACCCCACGCTCGGTGATCTGCTCGCCCAGCCACATCATGAACATCGCACCAGACACGAAGGTCGTGATGGCCACGAAGTAGAAGCCGAAGTCGTTACTGAACGCGACACCCTGCCCCGCCAGTCCGACCGACATGCCGACGGCCTGCACGATTGCCAGAACCAGCGTTCCGTAACGCGTGTACTGGCTGATCTTGCGACGACCGGCTTCGCCTTCTTTCTTCAACTGCTCCAGCTGCGGACTGACAGCGGTCATGAGCTGCATGATGATCGATGCCGAGATGTACGGCATGATCCCCAGCGCAAAGATGCTCATGCGCTCCAGCGCACCGCCGGAAAACATGTTGAACAAGCTAAGGATGGTCCCCTCGTTCTGACGGAACAGCTCGGCCAGCCGATCGGGATTGATCCCGGGTACTGGAATGTGTGCGCCAATCCGGTAGACGATGATCGCCATGAACAGAAAGCGCAGACGAGCCCAGAGTTCGGACAGACCACCATTACTCAGCGCGGAGAGAGCACCTTGCTTAGCCATTTATTCCTCGAACTTGCCGCCAGCTGCTTCGATAGCCGCACGCGCACCCTTGGTGGCTGCGATGCCCTTTAGAGTGACCGCACGCCCAACCTCACCGGACAGCATGACTTTCACACGCTGCACGTTCTGGTTGATGACGTTGGCGTCTTTCAGGCTCTGTACGGTAACAACGTCGCCTTCCACCTTAGCCAGTTCGGAAGTGCGCACTTCTGCGCGATCCATGGCCTTCAGCGAAACGAAGCCGAACTTCGGCAGACGGCGGTGCAGCGGCTGCTGACCACCCTCGAAGCCCGGAGCGATCTTGCCGCCGGAGCGGGAAGTCTGACCTTTGTGGCCACGGCCACCGGTCTTACCCAGACCGCTGCCGATACCACGACCCGGACGCAGCTTTTCGCGACGGGCACCCGGCGCAGAACGCAGATCGTTCAGTTGCATGGCTTAGCCCTCCACACGGAGCATGTAGTAAGCCTTGTTGATCATGCCGCGGTTCTCAGGAGTATCCTGAACTTCTACGGTGTGACCAATGCGACGCAGGCCCAGGCCCTTGACGCACAGCTTGTGATTGGGGATACGACCGCTGACGCTCTTGATCAGCGTAACCTTGACGGTGTTAGCCATGATCAGGAAATCTCCTCGACGCTCTTGCCGCGCTTGGCAGCAATCGACTCAGGCGACTGCATCGCCTTCAGACCCTTGAAGGTGGCATGCACCACGTTGACCGGGTTGGTAGAGCCGTAGCACTTGGCCAGGACGTTGTGCACACCGGCCACTTCAAGAATGGCGCGCATGGCACCACCAGCGATAACACCGGTACCTTCGGAGGCAGGCTGCATGTAGATCTTGGATGCGCCGTGAGCCGCCTTGGTGGCGTACTGAAGCGTAGTGCCGTTCAAGTCGACCTGGATCATGTTGCGGCGCGCCGCTTCCATGGCCTTCTGAATGGCAGCCGGCACTTCGCGGGACTTGCCGCGACCGAAACCAACACGACCCTTACCATCACCAACTACAGTCAGCGCGGTGAAGGTGAAGATACGACCACCCTTCACGGTTTTTGCGACGCGGTTAACTTGAACCAGCTTCTCGATGTAGCCTTCGTCGCGCTTTTGCTCGTTATTTGCCATAACTTAGAACTCCAGCCCGCCTTCACGAGCAGCATCAGCCAGTGCCTTCACACGACCGTGGTACTTGAAGCCAGAACGGTCGAACGCCACCTGAGTGACGCCTGCGGCTTTCGCGCGCTCAGCGACCAGTTGACCGACTTTCTTGGCAGCGTCAACGTTGCCGGTGGCACCGTCACGCAGTTCTTTGTCCAGAGTCGAGGCGCTTGCCAGGACCTTGCCGCCGTCGGCCGAAAGGACCTGGGCGTAGATGTGCTGGGAAGAGCGGTGCACGCAGAGGCGTACGGCTTCCAGCTCGCGCATCTTCAGGCGCGCTTTGCGAGCGCGACGCAGACGAGTTTCTTTCTTTACGCTCATTTGCTATGCCCTACTTCTTCTTAGCTTCTTTGCGACGGACTACTTCATCCGAGTACCGCACGCCTTTGCCCTTGTAAGGCTCCGGACGACGGAAATCACGAATTTCAGCAGCCACCTGACCGACCAGTTGCTTGTCGACACCCTTGATCAGGATATCGGTCTGGCTGGGGGTCTCGGCGGTGACGCCTTGCGGCAGCTCATAATCCACCGGATGCGAGAAACCGAGAGCCAGGGACAGCACTTGACCTTTGGCTTGCGCCTTGTAACCGACGCCGACCAACTGGAGCTTGCGCTCGAAGCCCTGACTGACACCGATCACCATGTTGTTGACCAGAGCGCGGGTAGTACCGGCCATGGCGCGAGTCTGCTGATCACCGTTACGACCGGCGAAACGCAGCTCACCACCTTCCTGGATAACCTCAACGGAAGGATGAACGTTCAGCTCCAGAGCGCCTTTTGCACCCTTCACCGAAAGCTGCTGGCCGGACATTTTGATTTCAACGCCAGCGGGCAGCTTGACGGGGTTCTTAGCAACGCGAGACATGCTTATCCCCCCTTAGAACACAGTGCAAAGCACTTCGCCGCCGACACCAGCAGCGCGAGCAGCACGATCAGTCATCACACCCTTGTTGGTGGAGACGATCGAGACACCCAGGCCACCGCGAACTTTCGGCAACTGGTCAACGGATTTGTACTGGCGCAGGCCAGGACGACTTACGCGCTTCAGTTCCTCGATGACCGGACGGCCTTCGAAATACTTAAGCTCGATGGACAGCTGCGGCTTGACGTCGCCACTGACCTGGTATCCCGCGATATAGCCTTCACCTTGAAGAACGTTGGCTACAGCCACCTTCAGCGTGGAAGACGGCATGCTTACGACGGACTTTTCGGCCATCTGGGCATTACGGATACGAGTTAGCATGTCCGCTAACGGGTCCTGCATACTCATGGGCTCTTAGCTCCTAAAACAAAAAAATAAGCCTTGGACGGCTCGTGTCGCCAACGGGCGAACCCTACAAAAATGCGAGGCTCAGGCGAGCCGGGCATTCTAGGCGCTCACCAGAAACGAATCAAGCCCCGAAAGGGGCTCGACCGAAAACAAACAGGGCCCGAAGGCCCTGTTTGATTCTTACCAGCTGGCTTTGACCAGGCCCGGTACGTCACCGCGCATGGCGGCCTGGCGCAGCATGTTGCGCGCGAGGCCGAACTTGCGATAGACGCCGTGCGGACGGCCAGTCAGACGGCAGCGGTTACGCAGGCGCGAAGCGCTTGCATCACGCGGCTGCTTCTGCAGGGCCACCTGAGCTTCCCAACGCGCCTCCGGAGTGGACTCCGGGCTAGCGATGATCGCTTTCAGTGCCGCACGCTTCTGGGCGAACTTGGCAACCGTGCGCTGACGCTTCAGCTCACGGTTCTTCATGCTTTGCTTAGCCATGTGCCTACTCCAATCAGTTACGGAACGGGAAGTTGAAAGCGCGCAGCAACGCACGACCTTCATCATCCGTCCGTGCAGTAGTGGTCAGAGTGATATCCAGACCACGCAGGGCATCGATCTTGTCGTAATCGATTTCCGGGAAGATGATCTGCTCTTTGACACCCATGCTGTAGTTGCCGCGGCCATCGAAGGACTTGGCATTCAGGCCGCGGAAGTCACGCACGCGCGGCAGGGAGATCGAAAGCAGACGATCCAGGAATTCGTACATGCGATCGCTGCGCAGGGTTACCTTGACACCGATCGGCCAGCCTTCGCGGACCTTGAAGCCTGCGATGGACTTGCGAGCGTGGGTCACTACAACCTTCTGACCGGTGATCTTTTCCAGATCGGCAACCGCGTTGTCGATGATCTTCTTGTCACCGATCGCTTCGCCGATACCCATGTTGAGGGTGATCTTGGTAATGCGCGGAACTTCCATCACGTTCTTGAGCTGAAGTTCTTCCTTCAGCTTGGGCGCGATTTCCTTCCGATAAACTTCTTTTAGTCGTGCCATGGTTATCTACCTAGCAGTCTCAAGCGTCAACCGGCTTCTGGGTCGACTTGAAGACACGAATTTTCTTGCCTTCTTCAACCTTGAAGCCAACGCGGTCTGCCTTGTTGGTTTCACCGTTGAAAATGGCGACGTTAGAGACGTGCAAAGGCGCCTCTTTCTCGACGATACCGCCCTGAACACCGGACATCGGGTTCGGCTTGGTGTGGCGCTTGACCAGGTTGATCCCGCCAACGACCAGACGGTCGTCAGCGAGCACCTTCAGCACCTTACCGCGCTTGCCCTTGTCTTTGCCGGCGATGACGATGATCTCGTCGTTGCGACGAATCTTTTGCATGCGGCTACTCCTTACAGCACTTCAGGTGCGAGCGAAACGATCTTCATGAACTTCTCGGTACGAAGCTCACGAGTCACCGGCCCGAAGATGCGGGTGCCGATAGGCTCTTGCTTGTTGTTCAGCAGAACAGCAGCGTTGCCATCGAAGCGGATGATGGAGCCGTCGGGACGGCGAACACCGTGACGGGTACGGACCACTACAGCGGTCATCACCTGGCCTTTCTTGACCTTGCCACGCGGAATCGCTTCCTTGACGGTGACCTTGATAATGTCGCCGATGCCGGCGTAACGGCGGTGGGAACCGCCGAGCACCTTGATACACATGACGCGACGAGCGCCACTGTTATCAGCCACATCGAGCATGGATTGAGTCTGAATCATATAATTTCTCCGACCCCTAGCCCTTAGACTTCGACGGCGCGTTCAACGACTTCAACCAGCGCCCAGGACTTGGTCTTGGACTGCGGACGGGTTTCACGAATGGAAACCTTGTCGCCGATCTTGCACTGGTTGGTTTCGTCGTGGGCGTGCAGTTTGGTCGAACGCTTAACGTATTTGCCGTAGATCGGGTGCTTGACGCGACGCTCGATCAGTACGGTGATGGTCTTGTCCATCTTGTCGCTGACGACACGGCCGGTCAGCGTGCGGACGGTTTTCTGAGCTTCAGCCATGATCACTTACCTGCCTGCTGGTTGAGCACAGTCTTGACACGAGCGATGTCGCGCTTGACTTGCGAGAGCAGGTGAGACTGCCCCAACTGGCCAGTCGCTTTCTGCATACGCAGATTGAACTGGTCCCGCAGCAGCTCGAGCAGTTGCTCGTTCAGCTGCTCAACGGATTTTTCACGAAGTTCATTCGCTTTCATCACATCACCGTCCGCTTAACAAAGGAGGTGGCGAGCGGCAGCTTTGCAGCGGCCAGGGCGAAAGCCTCACGCGCCAGCTCTTCGGAAACACCCTCGATCTCGTAGAGCACCTTGCCCGGCTGAATCTGGGCTACCCAGTACTCGACGCTACCCTTACCTTTACCCATACGAACTTCCAGGGGCTTCTTGGTAACGGGCTTGTCGGGGAACACGCGGATCCAGATCTTGCCGCCACGCTTGACGTGACGAGTCAGCGCACGACGTGCAGCCTCGATCTGACGCGCGGTCAGACGACCACGGGAAACAGACTTCAGCGCGAATTCGCCGAAGCTGACCTTGCTACCGCGCTGAGCCAGACCACGATTGTGGCCGGTCATCTGCTTGCGGAATTTTGTACGCTTGGGTTGCAACATTTGGCGTACCCCTTACTTAGCAGCTTTTTTACGAGGAGCAGGCGCTTGAGGCTTGAGCTCTTCATGGCGACCACCAATCACTTCGCCTTTGAAGATCCACACCTTCACGCCGATCACACCGTAAGTGGTGTGCGCTTCGTAAGTGTTGTAATCGATATCGGCACGCAGGGTGTGCAGCGGCACACGACCTTCGCGATACCACTCGGTACGGGCGATTTCAGCCCCACCCAGACGACCACTGACCTGGATCTTGATGCCCTTGGCACCAATACGCATGGCGTTCTGTACGGCGCGCTTCATGGCGCGACGGAACATCACGCGACGCTCCAGCTGCTGAGCTACGCTCTGTGCAACCAGCATGGCGTCGAGCTCCGGCTTGCGGATCTCTTCGATATTGATGTGCACCGGCACACCCATTTGCTTGGTCAGGTCCTGACGCAGCTTCTCAACATCCTCACCCTTCTTGCCGATCACGATGCCGGGACGAGCGGTGTGGATGGTGATGCGTGCGGTTTGAGCCGGGCGATGGATATCGATACGGCTTACGGACGCGCTTTTTAGTTTGTCTTGGAGGTACTCACGCACGTTCAGATCTGCAAGCAGATAGTCTGCATACGTACGGCCGTCTGCGTACCAGACGGAGGTGTGCTCCTTGACGATTCCCAGGCGAATGCCAGTGGGATGTACTTTCTGACCCATCTGATCGACTCCGTTACTTGTCCGCAACCTTGACAGTGATATGGCAAGACCGCTTGACGATGCGATCAGCGCGGCCTTTGGCACGCGGCATGATGCGCTTAAGCGAACGCCCTTCGTTGACGAAGACGGTGGAGACTTTCAGGTCATCCACATCAGCGCCTTCGTTGTGCTCGGCGTTGGCAACGGCCGACTCCAGCACCTTCTTCATGATCTCGGCGGCTTTCTTACTGCTGAAAGCCAGGAGGTTGAGCGCATCGCCCACCTTCTTCCCGCGGATCTGGTCGGCGACCAGGCGGGCTTTCTGGGCGGAGATGCGAGCGCCCGACAACTTAGCGGCTACTTCCATCTTTCCTTACCCCTTAGCGCTTGCCTTTCTTGTCCGCCACGTGCCCACGATAAGTGCGGGTAGCAGCGAACTCGCCGAGTTTGTGGCCGACCATGTCTTCGGACACGAGGACCGGAACATGCTGGCGACCGTTGTGTACAGCGATGGTCAGACCGACCATCTGCGGCAGGATCATCGAACGACGCGACCAGGTTTTCACCGGCTTGCGATCATTCTTTTCCACCGCCGCTTCGACCTTCTTCAGTAGGTGAAGATCGATAAAAGGACCTTTTTTCAGAGAACGCGGCACTGTCGTATCCCTCTAGTTACTTGCGACGACGGACGATCATGTTATCGGTGCGCTTGTTAGTGCGGGTCTTCGCGCCCTTAGTCGGGAAGCCCCATGGCGACACCGGATGACGACCACCGGAGGTACGACCTTCACCACCACCGTGCGGGTGATCGACCGGGTTCATCGCGACACCACGAACGGTCGGGCGAATGCCCTTCCAGCGCTTGGCACCGGCCTTACCCAGCGAACGCAGGCTGTGCTCGGAGTTCGAGACTTCGCCCAGGGTCGCACGGCATTCAGCCAACACCTTGCGCATTTCGCCGGAGCGCAGACGCAGCGTCACATAGGAGCCCTCACGAGCGACCAGCTGAGCCGAAGCACCAGCGGAGCGAACGAGCTGAGCGCCCTTACCCGGCTTGAGCTCGATACCGTGAACGGTAGAACCCAGCGGGATGTTACGCAGCGGCAGGCTGTTACCAGCCTTGATCGGAGCATTGATGCCCGAGACCAGCTGATCGCCAGCGCTCACGCCTTTCGGCGCAATGATGTAGCGACGCTCACCGTCGGCATACTTCAGCAGCGCGATGTGCGCAGTACGGTTCGGATCGTATTCGATACGCTCGACGATGGCCGGAATGCCATCCTTGTTGCGACGAAAATCGACCAGGCGGTAATGCTGCTTGTGACCACCGCCGATGTGGCGAGTGGTGATACGACCGTTGTTGTTACGGCCGCCAGTCTTCGACTTCTTCTCGAGCAGCGGTGCGTAAGGAGCGCCTTTGTGCAGCTCCTGATTGACCACCTTGACCACAAAACGGCGGCCCGCGGAAGTCGGTTTGCATTTAACGATTGCCATGATGCACCCCTTCCTTACTCAGCACTGCCGGAGAAATCGAGATCCTGCCCTGGCTGAAGAGCGATATAAGCCTTCTTCCAGTCGTTGCGCTTGCCCAGACCGCGAGCGGTGCGCTTGGTCTTGCCCTGAACGTTCAGGGTGTTGACGGCGGCGACCTTCACGTCGAACAGGCTTTCAACAGCCTTCTTGATTTCCAGCTTGGTTGCGTCAGTCGCAACCTTGAAAACGAATTGCTTCTTGCTGTCAGCCAGCACGGTAGCCTTCTCGGAGACGTGCGGACCAAGCAGGACTTTGAATACGCGTTCCTGGTTCATCCCAGCAGCTCCTCGAATTTCTTCACAGCCGACACGGTGATCAACACCTTGTCATAGGCGATCAGGCTGACCGGATCGGAACCCTGGACGTCACGTACGTCGACATGCGGCAGATTGCGCGCAGCCAGGTACAGGTTCTGATCGACAGCATCGGAAACGATCAGCACGTCGCTCAGACCCATACCATTGAGCTTGCTGGCAAGCGCCTTGGTCTTCGGGGCATCGACGGCGAAATCTTCTACGACTACCAGACGCTCGGAGCGAACCAGCTCAGCAAGGATGGAACGCAGCGCAGCGCGATACATCTTCTTGTTCAGCTTCTGCTCGTGGTTCTGCGGGCGAGCAGCGAAGGTGACACCACCGCCACGCCAGATCGGACCACGAGTGGTACCGGCACGAGCGCGACCGGTGCCCTTCTGGCGCCACGGACGCTTGCCACCACCGGACACATCGGAGCGGGTCTTCTGCTGCTTGCTACCCTGACGACCGCCAGCCATGTAGGCGACGACTGCCTGGTGCACCAGCGTCTCGTTGAACTCACCACCAAAGGTGCGATCGGAGACTTCGATGGCCTGTGCGCCATTTACATTCAATTGCATGTGAACTCCCCCTTAACCGCGAGCCTTGACGGCCGGACGCACGAACACGTCACCACCGGTGGCACCAGGGACTGCACCCTTGACCAGCAGCAGGTTACGCTCGGCATCGACACGCACGATTTCCAGAGACTGCACGGTTACGCGCTCGGCGCCCATGTGCCCGGACATCTTCTTGCCCTTGAATACACGACCTGGAGTCTGGCACTGACCAATAGAGCCCGGGACGCGGTGGGATACGGAGTTACCGTGGGTATTGTCCTGACCACGGAAATTCCAGCGCTTGATGGTACCGGCAAAGCCTTTACCCTTGGACTGACCGGTGACATCCACCAGCTGGCCTGCCTGGAAAATTTCGGCATTGATCTGGTCACCAACCTGGAACTCCTCGCCTTCGAGGCGGAATTCCCAGACGCCACGACCTGCTGCCACGTTCGCCTTGGCGAAGTGACCGGCCTGAGCCTTGGTAACACGGGACGCACGACGCTCACCGACAGTGACCTGCACTGCACGATAGCCATCGCTCTCTTCATTCTTGAACTGAGTGACGCGATTCGGCTCGATCTCGATGACCGTAACCGGAATAGAGACACCATCCTCGGTGAAAACGCGGGTCATGCCGCATTTACGACCGACTACACCAATAGTCATTTTTAAACCTCTTGAGTGTACGGGGCTTTCACCCGCTATGGCCGCCCATTTCAGAGCGTTACACGACTAAAACTCTCAGGTTTTAGCCGAGGCTGATCTGCACTTCCACACCAGCCGCAAGATCGAGCTTCATCAGCGCATCGACGGTTTTGTCGGTCGGCTGAACGATGTCCAGCACACGCTTGTGGGTTCGAATTTCATACTGATCGCGCGCGTCTTTGTTGACGTGCGGAGAAACCAGCACAGTGAACCGCTCTTTGCGGGTTGGCAGCGGAATCGGACCACGCACCTGAGCACCAGTACGTTTCGCGGTTTCCACGATTTCCTGGGTTGATTGATCGATCAGGCGATGGTCAAAAGCCTTCAACCGAATACGGATTTGTTGGTTTTGCATTTTGACCTCAGACTCCAAGTAGCCACCCTACCAGGCGCAATACCCCCGGTAAAAGGAGGCGCAATTGTACGTATGCACCTATAGGGTGTCAATAAATGATCAACAATAGAAAAAGGCCCCCGAAGGGGCCTTTTTCATCATCGTCAAATATTACTCGACGATCTTGGCAACCACGCCGGCACCAACGGTACGACCACCTTCGCGAATCGCGAAGCGCAGGCCGTCTTCCATGGCGATCGGCTTGATCAGGGTGACAACCATCTTCACGTTGTCGCCCGGCATTACCATCTCGACGCCTTCCGGCAGTTCGCACGAACCGGTCACGTCAGTGGTACGGAAGTAGAACTGCGGACGGTAGCCCTTGAAGAACGGGGTGTGACGACCACCTTCTTCCTTGGACAGCACGTACACTTCGGCTTCGAACTTGGTGTGCGGCTTGATGGTGCCCGGCTTGGCCAGAACCTGACCACGCTCCACTTCGTCACGCTTGGTGCCACGCAGCAGCACGCCGCAGTTCTCGCCAGCGCGACCTTCGTCGAGCAGCTTGCGGAACATCTCAACGCCGGTGCAGGTAGTCTTGGTGGTCGGACGCAGACCGACGATCTCGATCTCTTCCTGAACCTTGACGATGCCGCGCTCTACGCGACCGGTTACCACGGTGCCGCGACCGGAGATCGAGAACACGTCTTCGATCGGCATCAGGAACGGCTTGTCGATGGCACGAACCGGCTCGGGGATGTAGCTGTCCAGGGTTTCGACCAGCTTCTTCACCGCGGTGGTGCCGAGCTCGTTGTCGTCTTCGCCGTTCAGCGCCATCAGCGCGGAGCCGATGATGATCGGAGTGTCGTCACCCGGGAAGTCGTAGGTCGACAGCAGGTCGCGAACTTCCATCTCGACCAGCTCGAGCAGCTCGGCGTCATCAACCATGTCGGCCTTGTTCAGGAACACGACGATGTACGGAACACCAACCTGACGGGACAGCAGGATGTGCTCGCGAGTCTGCGGCATGGGGCCGTCAGCAGCCGAGCAAACCAGGATCGCGCCGTCCATCTGGGCAGCACCGGTGATCATGTTCTTCACGTAGTCAGCGTGACCCGGGCAGTCAACGTGCGCGTAGTGACGGACGTTGGAGTCGTACTCTACGTGGGCGGTGTTGATGGTGATACCGCGAGCCTTCTCTTCCGGAGCGCTATCGATCTTGTCGAAGTCGACACGAGCGGAACCGAAGACCTCGGAGCACACGCGAGTCAGAGCGGCAGTCAGAGTGGTCTTGCCATGGTCGACGTGACCAATGGTGCCGACGTTGACGTGCGGTTTGTTACGTTCGAATTTTTCCTTAGCCACGACAGTAAACCTCTTACTTAAAGGGCTGAATCAACCTTGTTTTTTGACGAGCGTCTCGACGATATTCGCCGGAGCCTCAGCGTATTTGGAGAATTCCATGGAGTAGCTCGCGCGACCCTGAGACATGGAACGAACGTCGGTTGCGTAACCGAACATCTCTCCGAGCGGAACCTCAGCACGGATAACCTTGCCGGAGACCGAGTCTTCCATACCCTGGATCAGACCACGACGACGGTTCAGGTCACCCATCACGTCACCCATGTAGTCCTCAGGGGTCACCACTTCGACCTTCATGATCGGCTCGAGCACCTTGCCGCCGCCCTTCTGGGCCAGCTGCTTGGTCGCCATCGAAGCTGCAACCTTGAACGCCATCTCGTTGGAGTCGACGTCGTGGTAGGAGCCATCGAACACGGTCGCCTTCAGGCCGATCAGCGGATAGCCGGCGACAACGCCGTTCTTCATCTGCTCTTCGATGCCCTTCTGGATTGCCGGGATGTATTCCTTCGGAACCACACCACCCACAACCTCGTTGGTGAACACCAGGCCTTCGGTGATATTGCCCTTCTCGTCCACGTCCGGGGTCGAGAAACGGATCCAGCAATGACCGAACTGACCACGACCACCGGACTGACGAACGAACTTGCCTTCGATCTCGACATTGTCCTTGGTGATGGTTTCACGGTAGGAAACCTGCGGCTTACCGATGTTCGCCTCAACGTTGAACTCGCGACGCATACGGTCGACGAGAATGTCGAGGTGCAGCTCACCCATACCGGAAATGATGGTCTGACCAGTCTCTTCGTCGGTCTGGACACGGAACGACGGGTCTTCCTGAGCCAGTTTGCCCAGCGCGATACCCATCTTTTCCTGGTCTGCCTTGGTCTTCGGCTCGACAGCTACCGAGATAACCGGCTCCGGGAAGTCCATACGCTCGAGGATGATCGGCTTCTCGATCGAGCAGAGGGTGTCACCCGTGGTGACGTCCTTCATGCCGATCAGCGCGGCGATGTCGCCGGCACGGCACTCCTTGATCTCGTCACGCTGGTTGGCGTGCATCTGCACCATCCGACCCACGCGCTCCTTCTTGCCCTTGACCGAGTTGATTACCGAGTCACCGGAAGACAGCACACCGGAATAAACACGAGTAAAGGTCAGGGTACCCACGAACGGGTCGGTAGCGATCTTGAACGCCAGAGCGGAGAACGGCTCGTCATCACTTGCATGACGCTCGTCGACCTGCTCTTCGTTATCCGGATTGACGCCTTGAATCGGCGGAATCTCGGTCGGCGCAGGCAGATAGTCGATGACGGCATCGAGAACCAGGGGCACGCCCTTGTTCTTGAAGGACGAACCACAAACGGCCGGAACGATTTCACAGGCGATGGTGCGCTGACGCAGACCAGCCTTGATCTCTTCGATGGTCAGCTCACCACCTTCGAGATACTTGTTCATCAGCTCTTCGTTGGCCTCGGCCGCAGCCTCGATCATGTTCGAGCGATATTCTTCGGCCAGATCCATCAGCTCCGCCGGAATCTCTTCCTCGCGGTAGGTGGTGCCTTTGTCGTCATCGTTCCAGTAGATGGCCTTCATCTTGATCAGATCGATCTGACCGGCGAAGTTCTCTTCGGAACCAATGGCCAGCTGAACAGGAACCGGGGTGTGACCCAGGCGCTGCTTGATCTGACCGACGACGCGCAGGAAGTTGGCACCCTGACGGTCCATCTTGTTGACGTAGACGATACGCGGCACGCCGTACTTGTTGGCCTGACGCCATACGGTTTCGGACTGCGGCTCAACGCCGGAGGTACCGCAGAACACAACGACAGCACCGTCGAGAACGCGCAGGGAGCGCTCTACTTCGATGGTGAAGTCAACGTGACCGGGGGTATCGATGACGTTTACACGATAGTTGTCGTACTGACCGCGCGAACCCTGCCAAAAGGTCGTGACAGCAGCGGAGGTGATGGTGATACCACGCTCCTGCTCCTGCACCATCCAGTCGGTGGTCGCCGCACCGTCATGCACTTCACCCATCTTGTGGCTGAGGCCGGTGTAAAACAGAATCCGCTCCGTGGTGGTAGTCTTGCCCGCGTCGACGTGGGCACAGATACCGATGTTACGGTAGCGGTTGATAGGGGTAGTACGGGCCACAATAAGGTCCTCGTAAAAGTTGCGCTTGATTTAGAAGCGGTAGTGCGAGAAGGCCTTGTTGGCTTCAGCCATACGGTGCACGTCTTCGCGCTTCTTGACCGCAGCGCCTTTACCTTCAAAAGCATCCAGCAGCTCGCCAGCGAGGCGCAGCGCCATGGATTTTTCGCCACGCTTGCGCGCAGCATCTACCAGCCAGCGCATGGCCAGCGCGTTACGACGGGAAGGACGAACTTCGACCGGAACCTGGTAGGTAGCACCGCCTACACGGCGGGACTTGACTTCGACCAGCGGAGCGATGGCATCGAGTGCTTTTTCGAAGACTTCCAGGGGGTCGCCATTCTTGCGCTCCTTCACCTTGTCCAAGGCACCATAAACGATACGCTCGGCAACGGCCTTCTTGCCGCTTTCCATCACATGGTTCATGAACTTGGCCAGGATCAGACTTCCGTACTTCGGATCGTCCAGGATCTCGCGCTTGGCTGCTACACGACGTCTTGGCATTGATAAGCCCTCAAACGGTCTTCAGGTTAGCTCGGAACGGTAACGCGCAGGTTACGCCCGACCTTACTCTTATCGACTCAAATAAATAGAAATACTGCTTACTTCGGACGCTTGGCGCCGTACTTGGAACGACCCTGCTTACGGTCTTTTACGCCGGAGGTATCCAGCGAACCGCGCACGGTGTGGTAACGCACACCCGGAAGGTCTTTTACACGACCGCCACGGATCAGCACTACGCTGTGCTCCTGCAGGTTATGACCTTCACCACCGATGTAGGAGGCGACTTCATAGCCATTGGTCAGACGAACACGGCACACCTTACGCAGTGCGGAGTTCGGTTTCTTCGGCGTGGTGGTGTACACACGGGTGCACACGCCACGACGCTGCGGGCAGTTTTGCAGCGCAGGGACGTCGCTTTTCTCGACGACCCGCTTGCGCGGCTGACGTACCAGCTGGTTGATAGTTGCCATCTACTAGCTCCACTGTTGTCTTTCGACACAAACGAAAAATGGCAGGGCACGAAGCCCCGCCAATTTAGGGGTACGAGAGTCTAAAGAGCTTCTCGCCCACCGTCAAGGCAGGCCCCGGCTTGCGACCGGGGCCTGGCACTCTCAATTGCCGCTGGAGTTCAGCGCTTCAGTCAGCGCCGCTTCGACTTCATCGGCACTCACGCGGACCGGCTTCTCGGCATCACGCTTGCGCTTGCGCTCGCTGTGATACGCCAGACCAGTACCGGCCGGGATCAGACGACCCACAACCACGTTCTCCTTCAGGCCGCGCAGGTAGTCGCGCTTGCCAGTCACGGCCGCTTCGGTCAGCACGCGGGTGGTCTCCTGGAAGGAGGCCGCGGAGATGAACGACTCGGTCGACAACGACGCCTTGGTGATGCCCAGCAGGACGCGGACGTACTTGGCGACGAACTTGTCCTCTGCGCTCAGACGCTCGTTCTCTTCCAGCACCTGGGTCAGTTCCATCTGGTCGCCCTTAATGAAGCTGGAATCGCCCGACTCGGTGATCTCGACCTTGCGCAGCATCTGCCGCAGGATGGTCTCGATGTGCTTGTCGTTGATCTTCACGCCCTGCAGGCGGTAAACGTCCTGGATCTCGTTGACGATGTAGCGTGCCAGTGCGCTGACGCCCAACAGCCGCAGAATGTCGTGCGGGTTGCTCGGGCCGTCGGAGATAACTTCACCCTTGTTCACCTGTTCGCCTTCGAAGACGTTCAGGTGACGCCACTTCGGAATCAGCTCTTCGTACGGATCGCTACCGTCGGTCGGCGTAATCACCAGGCGACGCTTGCCCTTGGTTTCCTTACCGAAGGAAATCGTGCCGCTGATTTCCGCCAGGATGGACGGCTCCTTCGGACGACGCGCTTCGAACAGGTCGGCAACGCGCGGCAGACCACCGGTGATGTCGCGGGTCTTCGAGGTTTCCTGTGGGATACGTGCGATGACGTCACCCACATTGATCTCGGCGCCGTCCGCAACACCGACCAGCGCGTTAGCCGGCAGGAAGTACTGGGCCGGTACGTCGGTACCTGGCAGCAACAACTCCTTGCCATTGGCGTCGACCATCTTGATCGCCGGACGGATGTCCTTGCCTGCGGCCGGACGGTCCTTCGGATCCATCACCTCGATGTTGGTCAGACCGGTCAGCTCGTCGGTCTGGCGCTTGATGGTGATGTTCTCCTCCATGCCAACGAAGGTCACAACACCCTTCATTTCGGTCACGATCGGGTGGGTGTGCGGGTCCCACTTGGCAACCACGGCGCCAGCGTCGACCTTGTCGCCTTCCTTCACGGAAATCACAGCACCGTACGGCAGCTTGTAGCGCTCGCGCTCACGACCGAAGTCGTCCGCCACGGCCAGCTCGCCGGAACGAGACACGGCCACCAGCGCGCCATCGGCACGCTCGACGTGCTTCAGGTTATGCAGGCGGATGGTACCGCCGTTCTTCACCAGCACGTTGTCGACGGCCGAGGTACGGCTCGCCGCACCACCGATGTGGAACGTACGCATGGTGAGCTGAGTACCCGGCTCACCGATCGACTGGGCAGCGATAACGCCGACCGCCTCGCCGATGTTGACCTGATGCCCACGGGCCAGATCACGACCGTAGCACTTGGCACAGATGCCGTAGCGGGTTTCACAGGAGATCGGCGAGCGCACGATCACTTCGTCGATGCTGTTCAGCTCGATAAAGTCGACCCACTGCTCGTCGATCAACGTACCCGCCGGAACCAGCACGTCATCGGTGCCCGGCTTGAGCACGTCACGCGCAATCACGCGACCCAGCACGCGCTCGCCCAGCGGCTCGACCACGTCGCCGCCTTCGATGTGCGGAGTCATGTGCAGACCCTGCTCGGTGCCGCAATCGATCTCGGTGACCACCAGATCCTGCGCGACATCCACCAGACGACGAGTCAGGTACCCGGAGTTCGCGGTTTTCAGTGCGGTATCCGCCAGACCCTTACGAGCACCGTGCGTGGAGATGAAGTACTGCAGTACGTTCAGCCCCTCACGGAAGTTCGCCGTAATCGGCGTTTCGATGATGGAGCCGTCCGGCTTGGCCATCAGGCCACGCATACCGGCCAGCTGGCGAATCTGAGCCGCGGAACCCCGCGCACCGGAGTCGGCCATCATGTACATCGAGTTGAACGAATCCTGCTCGGCTTCGTTGCCTTCGCGGTCGATGACCTTCTCTTTCGAGAGGTTGGCCATCATGGCCTTGGACACTTCGTCGTTGGCCTTGGACCAGAGGTCGATCACCTTGTTGTACTTCTCGCCCTGAGTAACCAGGCCCGAGGCGTACTGCGACTCGATCTCCTTCACTTCTTCGGTGGCCGCATCGATGATGCGCGCCTTCTCGTCCGGGATGACGAAATCGTTCACACCGATCGAAACACCGGAAATGGTCGAGTAGGCGAAGCCGGTGTACATCAGCTGGTCGGCGAAGATGACGGTATCCTTCAGACCAACGGTGCGGTAGCACAGGTTGATCAGCTTGGAGATCGCCTTTTTCTTCATCGGCTGGTTGACGACGTCGAACGACATCCCTTCCGGCACGATCTGGAACAGCAGCGCGCGGCCGACGGTGGTGTCGACGATGCGGGTGTTCTTGGTGATGCTGCCGTCACGATCCTTGATGGTCTCGTTGATGCGCACTTTGACCCGGGCGTGCAGCGAGGCTTCACCGGCGCGGAACACGCGGTCGACTTCCTGCAGGTCGGCGAACACGCGCCCTTCGCCCTTGGCATTGATGGCTTCACGGGTCATGTAGTACAGACCCAGAACCACGTCCTGCGACGGGACGATGATCGGCTCGCCGTTGGCTGGCGAGAGGATGTTGTTGGTCGACATCATCAGCGCGCGCGCTTCCAGCTGGGCTTCCAGCGTCAGCGGCACGTGCACGGCCATCTGGTCACCGTCGAAGTCGGCGTTGTACGCGGCACAGACTAGCGGGTGCAGCTGGATCGCCTTGCCTTCGATCAGTACCGGCTCGAACGCCTGGATACCCAGACGGTGCAGGGTCGGTGCGCGGTTGAGCAGTACGGGATGCTCGCGAATCACTTCGGCGAGAACGTCCCAGACTTCCGGCAGCTCGCGCTCGACCATCTTCTTGGCCGCCTTGATGGTGGTGGCCATGCCGCGCATTTCCAGCTTGCCGAAGATGAACGGCTTGAACAGCTCGAGCGCCATCTTCTTCGGCAGGCCGCACTGGTGCAGACGCAGGGTCGGACCTACGGTGATCACGGAACGACCGGAGTAGTCCACGCGCTTGCCAAGCAGGTTCTGACGGAAACGACCCTGCTTGCCCTTAATCATGTCAGCCAGGGACTTCAGCGGGCGCTTGTTCGAACCGGTGATGGCGCGGCCGCGGCGGCCGTTGTCCAGCAGCGCATCGACCGCTTCCTGCAGCATGCGCTTTTCGTTGCGCACGATGATGTCCGGCGCCGACAGGTCGAGCAGGCGCTTCAGACGGTTGTTGCGGTTGATCACGCGGCGATACAGATCGTTCAGATCCGAAGTCGCGAAACGACCGCCATCCAGCGGAACCAGCGGACGCAGATCCGGCGGCAGCACCGGCAGCACGGTCAGGATCATCCACTCCGGCAGGTTGCCCGAGCCATGGAAAGCCTCCATCAGCTTCAGACGCTTGGACAGCTTCTTGATCTTGGTTTCCGAGTTGGTCTGCGGAATTTCCTCGCGCAACCGGCCAATCTCGTGCTCCAGGTCGATCTGGATCAGCAGTTCGCGGACAGCCTCGGCACCCATGCGGGCATCGAAGTCGTCACCGAACTCTTCGAGGGCTTCGAAGTACTGCTCGTCGTTAAGCAGCTGACCTTTCTCCAGAGTGGTCATGCCCGGATCGATCACCACGTAGCTCTCGAAATAGAGCACGCGCTCGATATCGCGCAGGGTCATGTCCAGCAGCAGGCCGATACGGGACGGCAGCGACTTCAGGAACCAGATGTGCGCGACCGGAGAAGCCAGTTCGATGTGCGCCATGCGCTCGCGACGCACCTTGGCCAGCGCAACTTCCACACCACACTTCTCGCAGATCACACCGCGATGCTTGAGGCGCTTGTACTTGCCGCACAGGCACTCGTAGTCCTTGACCGGGCCAAAGATCTTGGCGCAGAAAAGGCCGTCACGCTCGGGCTTGAACGTACGGTAGTTGATGGTCTCCGGCTTCTTCACTTCACCGAAGGACCAGGAACGGATCATCTCGGGGGACGCCAGGGCAATCTTGATGGCATCGAACTCTTCGATTTGACCCTGGTTTTTCAACAGATTCAGCAAGTCTTTCAAGGCCTTTCCTCCTCACGGACCTGCGGCAGCCGGCTGACGCCGGGTGCCGCGCAGGCGGTGCGTGGTTATTCGGTTTCCAGATCGATATCGATACCGAGCGAGCGGATTTCTTTGATCAGCACGTTGAAGGACTCCGGCATGCCGGCCTCCATGCGGTGATCGCCGTCCACGATGTTCTTGTACATCTTGGTCCGCCCGTTCACGTCGTCCGACTTGACCGTGAGCATTTCCTGCAGGGTGTACGCGGCGCCATAGGCCTCCAGGGCCCAGACCTCCATCTCCCCGAAACGCTGACCACCGAACTGCGCCTTGCCGCCCAGCGGCTGCTGGGTGACCAGGCTGTACGAACCGGTGGAACGCGCGTGCATCTTGTCGTCGACCAGGTGGTTCAGCTTGAGCATGTACATGTAGCCGACGGTGGTGGTGCGCTCGAACGCATTACCGGTACGGCCGTCAAACAGCTGCATCTGGCCGCTTTCCGGCAGATCGGCCAGCTTCAGCATGGCTTTGATCTCGCGCTCCTTGGCACCGTCGAACACCGGGGTCGCCATCGGCACGCCCTTGCGCAGGTTGTTCGCCAGGTCCAGCACTTCCTGATCGCTCAGGTCGTCCAGATTCTCCTGACGCCCGCCGATCTCGTTGTAGATCTCGTGCAGGAACTTGCGCAGCTCGGCGACCTTGCGCTGCTCTTCGAGCATCAGGTTGATCTTCTCGCCCAGGCCCTTGGCCGCAAGGCCCAGGTGGGTTTCGAGGATCTGCCCGACGTTCATACGCGACGGTACACCCAGCGGGTTCAGGACGATGTCCACCGGCGTACCGTTGGCATCATGCGGCATGTCTTCGACCGGCATGATCACCGAGACCACACCCTTGTTACCGTGACGACCGGCCATCTTGTCGCCCGGCTGGATGCGACGCTTGATGGCCAGGTAGACCTTGACGATCTTCAGCACGCCCGGTGCGAGGTCGTCGCCCTGCTGCAGCTTGCGCTTCTTGTCTTCGAACTTGTCGTCGAGCAGCTGACGGCGATCGGAGAGGTAGGCCTGGGCCTTCTCCAACTGCTCATTCAGCGCGTCTTCGGCCATGCGCAGCTTGAACCACTGGCCATGCTCGAGCCCGTCGAGGATCTCGTCGGTGATCACAACACCCTTCTTCAGACCTGCACCGCCCTCGGCAGTCGCACCGACCAAGGCCGAGCGCAGACGCTCGAACGTGGCGCCTTCGACGATACGGAACTCTTCGTTGAGGTCCTTGCGGATCTCGTCGAGCTGCATCTTCTCGATGGCCAGCGCACGGGAGTCGCGCTCAACGCCGTCGCGGATGAACACCTGCACGTCGATGACGGTGCCCTTGGTGCCGGTCGGCACACGCAGGGACGTGTCTTTCACGTCGGAAGCCTTCTCACCGAAGATCGCACGCAGCAGCTTCTCTTCCGGGGTCAGCTGGGTTTCGCCCTTCGGCGTCACCTTGCCGACCAGGATGTCGCCTGGGCCGACTTCGGCACCGACGTAGACGATACCGGCCTCGTCTAGCTTGTTCAGCGCAGCCTCACCCACGTTCGGGATGTCTGCGGTGATCTCCTCTGGGCCGAGCTTGGTGTCGCGCGACACGCAGGTCAGTTCCTGGATATGGATAGTGGTAAAACGGTCTTCCTGAACCACGCGCTCCGAGAGGAGGATGGAGTCCTCGAAGTTGTAGCCGTTCCACGGCATGAACGCGACGCGCATGTTCTGACCCAGTGCCAGCTCGCCCATGTCGGTGGACGGACCGTCGGCCATGATGTCGCCACGCGCCACCACGTCACCCTTGCGCACCAGCGGACGCTGGTTGATGCAGGTGTTCTGGTTGGAGCGGGTGTACTTGGTCAGGTTATAGATGTCGACACCCGCTTCGCCGGTCTCGACCTCATCGTCACGCACGCGCACCACGATACGGCTGGCATCGACCGAGTCGATCACGCCGCCGCGACGAGCGACCACGCAGACGCCGGAGTCGCGTGCCACGTTGCGCTCCATGCCGGTACCTACCAGCGGCTTGTCCGAACGCAGGGTCGGCACGGCCTGACGCTGCATGTTGGAACCCATCAGCGCGCGGTTGGCGTCGTCGTGCTCGAGGAACGGAATCAGCGAGGCAGCGACGGAGACGACCTGCTTCGGAGAGACGTCCATCAGGGTCACGTCTTCCGGCGCCTTGACGGTGAATTCGTTCAGATGACGCACAGCCACCAGCTCGTCGACCAGCTTGCGACCGTCCAGCTTGGCGCTGGCCTGAGCGATGACGTGGTCGGCTTCTTCGATTGCCGAGAGGAATACGATCTCGTCGGTGACTTCGCCATCCTTGACCACGCGGTACGGACTTTCCAGGAAGCCATACTGGTTGGTGCGGGCGTAGGCGGCCAGCGAGTTGATCAGACCGATGTTCGGACCTTCCGGAGTTTCGATCGGGCAGACGCGGCCGTAGTGAGTCGGGTGCACGTCACGCACCTCGAAGCCGGCACGCTCACGGGTCAGACCGCCCGGGCCGAGTGCGGAGACGCGGCGCTTGTGGGTGATCTCCGAAAGCGGGTTGTTCTGGTCCATGAACTGCGAGAGCTGGCTGGAACCGAAGAACTCCTTCACCGCCGCCGCAACCGGCTTGGCATTGATCAGGTCCTGCGGCATCAGGCCTTCGCTTTCGGCCATCGACAGACGCTCTTTGACCGCACGCTCGACGCGCACCAGGCCAACGCGGAACTGGTTTTCGGCCATTTCGCCGACACAGCGCACGCGACGGTTACCCAGGTGATCGATGTCGTCAACGATGCCCTTGCCGTTGCGGATGTCGACCAGGGTCTTCAGAACCGCGACGATATCCTCACGGCTCAGTACGCCGGAGCCCTCGATCTCGGTACGACCGATACGGCGGTTGAACTTCATCCGGCCGACAGCCGACAGGTCGTAGCGCTCGGCAGCGAAGAACAGGTTGTTGAACAGCGTCTCGGCGGCGTCCTTGGTTGGCGGCTCGCCCGGGCGCATCATGCGATAGATCTCGACCAGCGCTTCGAGCTGATTGGTGGTCGAATCGATCTTCAGCGTGTCGGAAATGAACGGACCACAATCGATGTCGTTGGTGTACAGCGTCTCGAAGCGTACGACCTGCGCCTTGACGATCTTCGCCATGACGTCGACGGTCAGCTCGGTGTTGCACTCGGCGATGATTTCGCCGGTGGCCGGATGCACGATCGCCTTGGCGACGGTACGACCCAGGACGTAATCCATCGGCATCTCGAGTTCTTTGATGCCGGACTTGTCGAGCTGGTTGATGTGGCGAGCGGTGATGCGACGGCCCTGCTCGACGATGACTTTGCCGCTGTCATCCTTGATGTCGAAAGTAGCGATCTCGCCGCGCAGACGCTGCGGTACCAGCTCCAGCGCCAGGGTTTCGCCTTTGACGTGGAAGACGTTGGTATCGTAGAAGGCGTCCAGGATCTCTTCGGTGCTGTAATTGAGCGCACGCAGAAGAACCGACGCCGGCAACTTGCGGCGACGGTCGATACGGACGAACACTGCGTCCTTCGGATCGAATTCGAAGTCCAGCCAGGAGCCGCGGTAAGGAATGATGCGCGCGGAGTACAGCAGCTTGCCGGAGCTGTGGGTCTTGCCGCGGTCATGATCGAAGAACACGCCCGGCGAACGATGCAGCTGGGAAACGATGACGCGTTCGGTACCGTTGATGATGAAGGTACCGTTCTCGGTCATGAGGGGGATTTCCCCCATGTAGACTTCCTGTTCCTTGATGTCCTTGATGGCCTTGTTCGACGACTCTTTGTCGAAAATGATCAGGCGCACCTTGACGCGCAGCGGAACGGCGAAGGTCACGCCGCGCAGGACACATTCCTTGACATCGAAAGCCGGCTCGCCCAGGCGATAGCCGACGTACTCCAGCGCTGCATTGCCGGAATAGCTGATAATCGGGAAAACGGATTTGAAGGCTGCATGCAAGCCAATGTCGCGGAACTGATCTTTGGTCGCTCCCGCCTGCAGGAATTCGCGATACGAATCCAGCTGGATGGCCAAAAGATACGGCACGTCCATCACGTGCGGTAACTTGCTAAAGTCCTTGCGGATACGTTTTTTCTCAGTGTATGAGTAAGCCATCAGCGTTCCCCAGCTTGGTCACCTGCTTGTTGGCTTCTCCCGACGGGAGCAGCCAGAAAATCTTGCGAACCCCATGGTTCGCGCCACCTGTAGGTGGCTTCCGAGGAAGAGCCAGCATGGCTGGCTTTCCATAACGGAAAAAGGCCGGTGGCAAGAGCCACCAGCCATCAGCCTGTCGCGAGTCGCTCGGGCTGTAGACGCAAGGTCGTCGCTTACTTGAGCTCGACTTTGGCGCCAGCTTCTTCCAGAGCCTTCTTGGCTGCTTCGGCTTCTTCCTTCGAAACGCCTTCCTTGACCACGCCCGGGGCGCCGTCAACGACAGCCTTGGCTTCTTTCAGGCCCAGACCGGTCAGCTCGCGAACCGCCTTGATCACGTTCACTTTCTTGTCGCCGGCTTCGGCCAGAACGATGGTGAACTCGGTCTGCTCTTCAGCAGCCGGGGCAGCGGCAGCCGGGCCAGCGGCAACAGCGGCAGCAGCGGTAACGCCGAAAGTTTCTTCCATCGCCTTGATCAGCTCGACGATTTCCATGACGGATTTCTGGCCGATCGCTTCGATGATTTGCTCGTTAGTCAGAGACATGACTATCTATTCCTGTATTGGGGTGACAGCTTACGCAGCCATCAAATTAAACATGTGATTTTGAAAGGGCTCACGCTGCCTTAGGCAGCCGCAGCTTCTTTCTGGTCGCGAATAGCTGCCAGGGTGCGAGCGAGCTTGCTGGTGGCGCCTTGAATCACGCTCATCAGCTGTGCAATGCCCTCTTCGCGGGTCGGCAGGCTTGCCAGTACGTCGATCTGGTTTGCTGCGAGGAACTTGCCCTCGAACGCAGCTGCCTTGATCTCGAACTTGTCCTGACCCTTGGCGAATTCCTTGAAGATACGAGCAGCAGCGCCCGGATGTTCATTGGAAAATGCGATCAGGGTCGGGCCTTTGAACACGTCGTTGAGCACGTCGAACTGAGTGCCTTCAACAGCGCGCTTGAGCAGGGTGTTACGCACGACTTTCACGTATACACCAGCCGCTCGGGCCTCTTTACGGAGTCCGGTCATTGCGCCGACGGTCACGCCACGGGCATCAGCCACGACAGCGGACAGACCGGCTTTGGCAGCCTCGTTGACTTCAGCGACGATGGCCTTCTTGTCTTCGAGTTTAATTGCCACGGGTTTACTCCTGGTTTTTACCGTTTCGTCAGGCCGAAGCCCGACGGCGTTTTGGTGTCTGATTCGGTACGAATCGGGAGCACCATCTGCGTAGGCTCAAGAGATCACTCTCCGGGTTTAAGGCTTGCGCCACCTACGGTCTTGGATAGCCCCCGCCAGGCAGGGACCCCAATCTTGCGAGCCGCCTCACGAATGAGGCGACTGATGTCTTACGCTTCCAGGGAAGCCTGATCGATGACCAGTCCCGGACCCATGGTGGTGCTCAGGGTCACGCGCTTGACGTAAATACCTTTGGACGTCGACGGCTTCAGGCGCTTCAGATCCGACAGCAGCGCTTCGACGTTCTGCTTCAGAGCAGCGGCGTCGAAACCGACTTTACCCACGGAGGTGTGGATGATGCCGTTCTTGTCAGTACGGAAACGTACCTGACCGGCCTTGGCGTTCTTGACAGCGGTCGCGACGTCCGGAGTGACAGTACCCACCTTCGGGTTCGGCATCAGGCCACGCGGACCGAGGATCTGGCCCAACTGACCAACGACACGCATAGCATCCGGAGAGGCGATGATGACGTCATAGTTCAGGTCGCCGCCTTTCATTTCGGCAGCCAGATCGTCCATACCTACGCGGTCAGCACCGGCGGCCAGAGCAGCTTCGGCGCCCGGGCCCTGGGTGAAAACGGCTACGCGGACGGTCTTGCCAGTGCCATTCGGCAGAACGGTTGCACCGCGAACGACCTGGTCGGACTTACGCGGATCGACACCGAGATTGATCGCGATATCGAACGACTCGGTGAACTTGACAGCAGAAACCTCTGCCAGCAGCTTGGCGGCGTCTTCGAACGCGTACTGCTTGCCGGATTCGATTTTCTCAGCGATAGCCTTCTGGCGCTTGGTCAGCTTAGCCATTACACACCCTCCACATTCAGACCCATGCTACGAGCCGAACCAGCGATGGTCCGAACGGCAGCTTCCATTTCGGCAGCAGTCAGATCAGCCTGCTTGGCCTTGGCGATCTCTTCCAACTGCGCACGAGTGACGGTGCCGACCTTCTGAGTGTTGGGGCGAGCGGAACCGCTGGTGATGCCAGCAGCTTTCTTCAGCAGCACTGCAGCAGGAGTACTCTTGGTTTCAAAAGTGAAGCTGCGATCGCTGTAGACAGTGATGATCACGGGAGTCGGCAGACCGGGCTCCTGACCCTGGGTCCGGGCGTTGAACGCCTTGCAGAATTCCATGATGTTGACGCCGTGCTGACCCAGAGCGGGGCCGACGGGTGGCGACGGGTTAGCCTGACCGGCCTTTACCTGAAGCTTGATGTAAGCTTGAATCTTCTTAGCCATAGTTACTCCGTTACGGGTTATAACGCCTTGCGGCTCCCCATTGCTGATTTATCCCAGTGACGACAAAACCCCGCAGCCTGAAGCTGCGGGGTGAGGGATGCTTCGTTCAGTTAAACCTTTTCGACCTGACTGAACTCCAGCTCTACTGGCGTAGAGCGACCGAAGATAAGAACCGCAACCTGGATTCTGCTCTTCTCGTAATTAACCTCTTCGACCACGCCATTGAAATCTGCGAACGGACCATCGGCCACCCGCACCACTTCACCTGGCTCGAAGAGCGTTTTCGGTTTCGGCTTATCACTGCCATCGGCGACGCGACGAAGAATGGCCTCAGCCTCTTTGTCCGTAATGGGCGCCGGCTTGTCAGCCGTACCGCCGATAAAGCCCATCACACGAGGAGTATCCTTGACCAGGTGCCAAGTACCCTCATTCATCTCCATCTGAACGAGCACGTAACCTGGGAAGAACTTGCGCTCACTCTTGCGCTTCTGCCCGTTACGCATCTCGACCACTTCCTCGGTCGGAACAAGAATCTCGCCGAACTCATCTTCCATGCCGGCAAGCTTGACGCGCTCAATCAGAGAGCGCATGACGTGCTTCTCGTAACCCGAGTAAGCATGCACAACATACCAACGCTTAGCCACGAGACACCCTTAACCCACAACCATGGAGACCAACCAGCCAAGCAGGGAATCGAGCCCCCACAACAGCAGCGCCATAACCAGAACGACAACGACCACGATCAACGTAGTCTGAGTGGTTTCCTGACGGGTCGGCCAGACGACCTTGCGAATCTCGCCGCGCGCTTCTTTCAGCAACACGGCAAACGAACGCCCCTTGGACGTCTGCAGAGCAACAAACGCGGCAACCACGCCTATTGCGAGAACAGCAAGGACACGATAGAGAATAGGCTCAGCGGAGTAGTACTGATTGCCAACAACAGCAACCACAACCAAAGCAGCCACAACAAGCCACTTCACCAGATCGAAGCGCGCATCATTGGCTTCAGCTTTGACATTCATCTGCTAGAACCTTGTAAAGACTGCCATATTCGATATTGAAAATGGCAGGCCAGGAGGGAATCGAACCCCCAACCTGCGGTTTTGGAGACCGCCGCTCTGCCAATTGAGCTACTGGCCTAGAAAGAGACAGGCCGACTATTATGCCGACCTGCTTCAAACAGATCAATCGTTATTCGACGATCTTGGCAACCACGCCGGCACCAACGGTACGACCACCTTCGCGAATCGCGAAGCGCAGGCCGTCTTCCATGGCGATCGGCTTGATCAGGGTGACAACCATCTTCACGTTGTCGCCCGGCATTACCATCTCGACGCCTTCCGGCAGTTCGCACGAACCGGTCACGTCAGTGGTACGGAAGTAGAACTGCGGACGGTAGCCCTTGAAGAACGGGGTGTGACGACCACCTTCTTCCTTGGACAGCACGTACACTTCGGCTTCGAACTTGGTGTGCGGCTTGATGGTGCCCGGCTTGGCCAGAACCTGACCACGCTCCACTTCGTCACGCTTGGTGCCACGCAGCAGCACGCCGCAGTTCTCGCCAGCGCGACCTTCGTCGAGCAGCTTGCGGAACATCTCAACGCCGGTGCAGGTAGTCTTGGTGGTCGGACGCAGACCGACGATCTCGATCTCTTCCTGAACCTTGACGATGCCGCGCTCTACGCGACCGGTTACCACGGTGCCGCGACCGGAGATCGAGAACACGTCTTCGATCGGCATCAGGAACGGCTTGTCGATGGCACGAACCGGCTCGGGGATGTAGCTGTCCAGGGTTTCGACCAGCTTCTTCACCGCGGTGGTGCCGAGCTCGTTGTCGTCTTCGCCGTTCAGCGCCATCAGCGCGGAGCCGATGATGATCGGAGTGTCGTCACCCGGGAAGTCGTAGGTCGACAGCAGGTCGCGAACTTCCATCTCGACCAGCTCGAGCAGCTCGGCGTCATCAACCATGTCGGCCTTGTTCAGGAACACGACGATGTACGGAACACCAACCTGACGGGACAGCAGGATGTGCTCGCGAGTCTGCGGCATGGGGCCGTCAGCAGCCGAGCAAACCAGGATCGCGCCGTCCATCTGGGCAGCACCGGTGATCATGTTCTTCACGTAGTCAGCGTGACCCGGGCAGTCAACGTGCGCGTAGTGACGGACGTTGGAGTCGTACTCTACGTGGGCGGTGTTGATGGTGATACCGCGAGCCTTCTCTTCCGGAGCGCTATCGATCTTGTCGAAGTCGACACGAGCGGAACCGAAGACCTCGGAGCACACGCGAGTCAGAGCGGCAGTCAGAGTGGTCTTGCCATGGTCGACGTGACCAATGGTGCCGACGTTGACGTGCGGTTTGTTACGTTCGAACTTTTCTTTAGCCATCGAGACCGTCTCCCATCGTTGAATTGAGCTAGTCACGCCACCATTAAAACAAAGGCAGATATTCACATATCTGCCTTTGAGGTTTGGAGCTCATGAGCGGATTTGAACCGCTGACCTCACCCTTACCAAGGGTGTGCTCTACCAACTGAGCTACATGAGCGAAACATATACCGCAAACATCGAACCTGGAGCGGGTAGCGGGAATCGAACCCGCATCATCAGCTTGGAAGGCTGAGGTTCTACCACTAAACTATACCCGCGAACGCCGAAGCTTACGCTTGAATCTGGTGGAGGGGGAAGGATTCGAACCTTCGAAGTCTATGACGTCAGATTTACAGTCTGATCCCTTTGGCCGCTCGGGAACCCCTCCAAAGTGAGGCGGCATTTTCATCATCTGCCACCACGCTGTCAAGCATTTTCTCATATAAATCTTGAGGTTAGCTTCAATGACAGCCGCTCCACGAAGAGCCCATTCGGCCCTCGCTGCGAAGCGGGCGCCATTCTATGCAAACTATTCAGAAGTTGCAACGCCCGCGCAGGGCATCTGCCGATGCTGCAGCTCCGGCATGTCGTTCTTCAACCCCTGCAACATTGCATCGTCCAGCTGACCACGGCTGGCGGCCCCTACGCGCACCCAGTACTTGCGGTGCATTCTCGGCAACTCTCGAACCAGCGCCGCATAATCCACCTCGCGCAAGCGCGCAACGACCCCTTCTGCAGAGTCTTTGCGGGAAAATATTCCAAGGGAAATGCCGTTTGCCAGATCGCCTACCGTAATGATGTAGCTGTCGATATTGCGACTTTGCAGCTCTCGCAACTGACGCAAAGACGCCTGCCTGGACGCTAGAGGAGGCAGATACACCCAGTAGTCCACGCCACTGGCTGTATCCACCTCTTGTATTTCAGACTGTACGTCCAGGCTTAGCAGCCTCTGCTCCAGGGCTTCCGCCGGCAGCCGATCATCGAACCCACCCAGGAACAAGCAACCGTTCTCTGCAGCGAGCGGCGAGACACTGCTTCTGCGCTCCTTTGCTGAAGATTCACTTAGCAGCGTTATGTTCTGCTGAGGGCGATTATAGGAATCCAGCGGCGTTATTTCTTTGACACGGACCGGAGACTGATACTGGTGCTGAATCCAGAAAAAAACATTCAAAAGCACCAAAAGAAGAAACAACCAACGCATTCGATTTTCAACCTTATAGATGCGCTAGGGGCAAGCGATTGCCAGCCCTCGGAAAACGAGATCCGGCACCCGCTGGACCAGATCGATATCCTCTATGAGCGCAGCGTCCCCTCCCGTGGCGTATACACTGACGTCCGTCCCGAAACGACCACTGGCGTGCGCGATTTGCGACGACACAAAGCTGCGAAGCATCAGCAGGCAGCCGCGCTCCACTGCTTCACCTGTAGTGCGCCCAGGCTGTAGAGCGTCGCACGAGGAAAGCTCCTCCTCCATCGAATAACGTATGCGCTGCGTATGAGTATGTAACTGACTTCTCAGCAAGGACAGGCCGGGACAAATGTAGCCACCTAGGTGCAAGCCGTTCTCATCCACAAGATCCGCAGTTACTGCCGTGCCCAGGTCCACCACAAGCATCGCATTGCGCCTTAACTGAAAAGCGCCAACCATAGCCAGCCAGCGATCCATCCCGAGACGCTCGTACTCTAGATATCCATTGACTACCCCGCCAAGCTCCTTCGAGGGCACAGCGCGCTGCACCCCAACACCTAGCGCGTCCGATATACGCGAGCAGATTTCTGCGGTTTCCTGATCGCTGCGGACACTGACCAATCTGGCTTTTGATATTCGCAACAAGGCCAAACTGGTGAGTTCGCTCAACAGCTCTATCGACGAACTCGAGGCCCCTTGCGCAACCACGACTCCAGAGTCAGGGCTCAACGCGCGCCACTTGATCAAGCTGTTGCCGCAATCCAGCTCAAGAATCATCGATCCAACCTCAAGCTAAGTTCTCCCCCACTGAAGGAACGCTCAACACCATCAATCATTAGCCTGAGCCCACCTTGCGGATCGACCCCTAAGACTGTTCCTGATAGCTCATGCGCGCCGGTACTAAGCGTACAGCTTTGCCCCTGCCAAATATGGGCGGCCTCCCACTCCTCCCTGAGGCTGGCGAAACCAGCAGCCAGGTGTCGATCAAGGTATGTCTTGAGCGTGGCGGCGAACGTCAGCAGCAGCTCATTTCGATCAACCATCCCAATCCACTCCCGGAGCGATGTCCATGGTTGGTCGATCCCCTTAGCGTCCGCCATATTCACATTGATCCCGATGCCGGCTATGACATGGCACTCATCCGCCGGATCCCCGGTCAACTCCAGCAGGATCCCGCCAATCTTGCGCCCGTCCACATACACGTCGTTCGGCCACTTCAGCCCGGCTTGAGGCAATCCCATTCCGCGCAATGTCTGCATGACGGCCAAGCCGACCACCAGACTCATGCCCGACAGCTGCCTAGTGCCACCGTGCACCTTGAACGCCAAGCTGCAATACAGGTTCTGCCCGAACGGACTCACCCAGTGCCGCCCACGCCGCCCCCGTCCGGCAGACTGAGACTCGGCAACTACCAGGAACGGAGCCCGACCAGTAGACAGAAGCCGTAGAGCTTCTGCGTTTGTCGAGTCGAGAGCGTCGAAGAGATAGAGCTCCCAGCCCAACGCCTCCAATTGCGGAAGCAACTGATCTTCGGCGAGCAGCGACAATGGCTCTGCCAATCGGTACCCGCGGCCTGGGACCTTATAGAGGGGGAGCGCCGTTTCATTCTGAATGCGCTGGAGGTGTTTCCAGACAGCACTGCGACTTACTCCCAATGCCTCGCCCAACTCCTGCCCAGAATGAAACCGCCCATCTTGGAGCAACCTTAAAAGCTTATTCATGCCACCCCCATAACGAGGCCCGAATAATAGCGATACAGAGAATGGCTGCACAAAGCTTTCTGCCGCTCCAAAAGCAAACCCCCGACCCGCTTACGCGGATCGGGGGTTTGGTGTATGAGCTTGACGATGACCTACTCTCACATGGGGAAACCCCACACTACCATCGGCGATGCATCGTTTCACTTCTGAGTTCGGAATGGGATCAGGTGGTTCCAACGCTCTATGGTCGTCAAGCAATTCGGTTGCTGCTTCGGGGTTTAGCCGCTGCAGCGAATTGGGTGTGTGATCGAATCGGTATTGCGTGTTCGTGCAGATTTTCGGTCTGTTTGTCGACTTACCGTCTAACAGCCAAATTGTTTGGGTGTTATATGGTCAAGCCTCACGGGCAATTAGTATTGGTTAGCTCAACGCCTCACAGCGCTTACACACCCAACCTATCAACGTCGTAGTCTTCGACGGCCCTTTAGGGAGCTCAAGGCTCCAGTGAGATCTCATCTTGAGGCAAGTTTCCCGCTTAGATGCTTTCAGCGGTTATCTCTTCCGAACGTAGCTACCCGGCAATGCCACTGGCGTGACAACCGGAACACCAGAGGTTCGTCCACTCCGGTCCTCTCGTACTAGGAGCAGCCCCTCTCAAATCTCAAACGTCCACGGCAGATAGGGACCGAACTGTCTCACGACGTTCTAAACCCAGCTCGCGTACCACTTTAAATGGCGAACAGCCATACCCTTGGGACCGGCTTCAGCCCCAGGATGTGATGAGCCGACATCGAGGTGCCAAACACCGCCGTCGATATGAACTCTTGGGCGGTATCAGCCTGTTATCCCCGGAGTACCTTTTATCCGTTGAGCGATGGCCCTTCCATACAGAACCACCGGATCACTAAGACCTACTTTCGTACCTGCTCGACGTGTCTGTCTCGCAGTCAAGCGCGCTTTTGCCTTTATACTCTGCGACCGATTTCCGACCGGTCTGAGCGCACCTTCGTACTCCTCCGTTACTCTTTAGGAGGAGACCGCCCCAGTCAAACTACCCACCATACACTGTCCTCGATCCGGATAACGGACCAGAGTTAGAACCTCAAGGTTGCCAGGGTGGTATTTCAAGGATGGCTCCACGCGAACTGGCGTCCACGCTTCAAAGCCTCCCACCTATCCTACACAAGCAAGCTCAAAGTCCAGTGCAAAGCTATAGTAAAGGTTCACGGGGTCTTTCCGTCTAGCCGCGGATACACTGCATCTTCACAGCGATTTCAATTTCACTGAGTCTCGGGTGGAGACAGCGCCGCCATCGTTACGCCATTCGTGCAGGTCGGAACTTACCCGACAAGGAATTTCGCTACCTTAGGACCGTTATAGTTACGGCCGCCGTTTACCGGGGCTTCGATCAAGAGCTTCGCTTGCGCTAACCCCATCAATTAACCTTCCGGCACCGGGCAGGCGTCACACCCTATACGTCCACTTTCGTGTTTGCAGAGTGCTGTGTTTTTAATAAACAGTCGCAGCGGCCTGGTATCTTCGACCGGCATGGGCTTACGTAGTAAATACTTCACCCTCACCGGCGCACCTTCTCCCGAAGTTACGGTGCCATTTTGCCTAGTTCCTTCACCC
>NZ_JARPMN010000001.1:3852500-4789579 GCF_030263795.1 Stutzerimonas sp. FeSN7
TGAAGTCGTCACGCTCGAGCATTCGCGCAACTGTGTACTGGGAAGCCAGGCGAATGAAGTCTGCAGGCGACAGCTGGTCCATCCAGGTGGAGTTGAATGCCACTTCGGTTCTTGCCGGATCCAGAATCTTGAACACCTGAGCCTTGTAGGTCTCGGCGTTCTCCAGCACCTGATCCCGCGTCAGCGGCGGCCTTGTGGCACTTTTGCCACTTGGGTCACCAATCATCCCGGTGAAATCACCTATAAGGAAGACTACCTGATGCCCGAGCTCCTGAAGCTGGCGCATCTTGTTGATCAGCACCGTGTGACCGAGATGAAGGTCGGGAGCCGTCGGATCGAATCCAGCCTTGACGCGCAGCGGCTCGCCTCGCTCAAGCTTGGCAACCAGCTCAGACTCGACGAGCACCTCATCAGCGCCCCTCTTGATCACCGACAACTGCTCTTGAACCGACTTCATGGCAATGCCCCGCACCATCCATTATAAAGGGCGACAACCTTACAATATCGCAGGCCGTTTACAAACCTCGAGGCCTGCACCGGCCGGCAGTTAACTAGCCGCAAGGGTTGCCTCAACAGGGCTTTGCTTATATTTTAGACAGTTATTTCCCGCACAAAAAAATGCCAGAAGCCCAATGATGCCTTCCAAATCGAAAGCTCCGAACTACCCCAAGAGCCATCTTCTGGCTGCTAGTGGTGTAGCCGCGCTGCTGAGCCTGGCGCTGCTCGTATTCCCATCCCGTGAAGTCGAAGCGAAGAAAACCTTCCTCGACCTCAAGCTCGAGTCCTCCGGACAGATCATTGCCGAGCCTGATACCACCGCGCAAAGCCCCGCAGATTCTCCGTTCGCCTATGCTTCCGACATGCAGACATCCGAGCAGGCGAGCAGTGACGAGGACAAACCAGAAGACCAGACTGGCGAGCCGGTTGCCGAAACTGATCCTCTGGCAAAAAGCGTAGTGGTAGCCAATGGAGATACGCTATCGACCGTATTTGCCAAGGTTGGCCTGTCGCCAGCCGTCATGCATGCAGTTCTGGCGAGCAGTCCGGATGCCAAGCAGCTTTCCCGCCTGAAGATCGGTCAGACGCTCGAATTCCAGCTGACCGAGCAAGGTGAGCTGGCGAGCCTGCGAAGCAAGCTCAACAGTCTCGAAACCCTCGCGCTGGAACAAACCCCCAAGGGATACGTATTCAAGAAAGAGCAGGTGAAGCCGGAGGTCAGTACCGTCTACGCCCGCGGCGAGATCGATAGCAGCCTGTTCCTCGCAGCCAAGCGCGCCGGCCTCAGCCACAACCTGACGATGGATCTGGCCAATGTCTTCGGATATGACATCGATTTCGCGCTCGACATCCGCAAGGGCGACAGCTTCGAGGTCATTTACGAAGAGAAGACTGTGGAAGGTCAGCGCGTAGGTACCGGCAATATCCTGGCTGCCCGCTTTACCAACCGTGGCAAGACCTATTCTGCGGTTCGTTACACCAGCAAGGATGGCACCACCAGCTACTACAACGCCGACGGCACCAGCATGCGCAAAGCGTTTATCCGTACGCCGGTGGACTTCGCCAGAATCAGCTCGCGCTTCTCCAATGGCCGCAAGCATCCCATTCTGAACAAGATTCGTGCACACAAAGGCGTGGATTACGCCGCTCCACACGGCACGCCGATCAAGAGCGCGGGAGATGGCAAGGTCCTGCTGGCAGGCCGCAAGGGGGGCTACGGCAATACCGTGATCATCCAGCACGGCCAGCGCTATCGGACCCTTTACGCGCACATGCAGGGCTTTGCCAAAGGCGTACGCAACGGTTCCACCGTGAAGCAGGGCCAGATCATCGGGTATATCGGGACCACCGGACTTTCCACCGGACCGCACCTGCATTACGAGTTCCAGGTAGACGGTGTCCACGTCGACCCACTCGGACTGAAACTGCCAATGGCCGACCCGATCGCCAAGAGCGAGATGCCACGTTTCATGCAGCAGAGCCAACCCCTGATGGCGCGCATGGATGAAGAAAGGGCCACCATGCTGGCCCTCAACCGGCAGTAATCGTGCCCCTCTATCTGGGAGTGATGTCTGGCACCAGCCTGGATGGTGTGGACCTCGCGCTTGTAGAGCAGACCGACCACACTCGCCTGCTTGCCACCCGCTACCAGGCGATGCCTGACCAGCTCCGCCAGGAGCTGTTGGCGTTGTGCTCATCCTCTGGGGATGAACTGGCGCGGGCGGCCATAGCGGAGCAGCATTGGGCGAAGCTGGTGGCCGGCATGGCCAACCAGCTACTCGCCGAGCAGCACCTCTCGCCCGAATCCGTACGCGCCATCGGCAGCCACGGCCAAACGGTGCGTCATGAACCCCAGCGCGGTTTCACCATTCAGATCGGCAATCCAGCGCTGCTGGCAGAGCTGACCGGCATCACCGTCGTCAGCGACTTCCGCCGTCGCGATGTGGCCGCTGGCGGCCAGGGCGCGCCGCTTGTGCCGGCCTTCCATGAGTCGGTCTTTGGCAGGGCTGATCGAGTGCGCGCGGTGCTTAACATCGGCGGCTTCAGTAATCTCAGTCTTCTATGTCCCGGTAAGCTCACCCATGGTTTCGACTGCGGCCCGGGCAATGCTCTGATGGATGCGTGGATTCAGCGCCACTTGAGCCAACCGTACGACCGTAACGGCGACTGGGCGGCCAGAGGCACGACAGACCAAGGCCTGCTTGGCGACATGCTGCGCGACAGCTTCTTCACGACCCGTGGGCCGAAGAGCACCGGACGCGAGCGATTCAATCTCGAATGGCTGGAAAGAATGCTGGCAGGACGCGAGCACCTGCAGCCCGAAGCAGTACAGGCAACACTGCTCGAGCTGACCGCCAGAAGCATTGCCGAATCACTTGTTGGGAGCCAACCCGATACCCAGGACCTGCTCGTTTGCGGCGGCGGCGCGCATAACCTGGTGCTGATGCGGCGTTTACAAGCGCTACTCCCCGCCATAGATGTCAGAAGCACGGACAGCGAAGGCGTGCCGCCGGATTGGGTGGAAGCGATGGCGTTCGCCTGGCTCGCGCATTGCTGCTTGGAGCGCATCCCTGCCAACCGCCCCAGCGTGACCGGGGCAAGAGGCGCGCGCATCCTCGGCGCCATCTATCCCGCATAGCAAGCCGCGTAAACAAAAACGCCGTGCATAAGCACGGCGTTCTCGGTTCAACGATGGGTCAGATTGAAAACGACTGTCCGCAACCGCAGGTGGTCGTGGCATTCGGATTCTTGATGACAAAGCGCGAGCCTTCCAGACCTTCCTGATAGTCAACCTCAGCACCTGCCAGGTACTGATAGCTCATCGGGTCCACCACGAGACTGACGCCCTCGCGCTCGATAACCGTATCGTCATCGGCCACATCCTCATCGAACGTGAAGCCATACTGGAAACCCGAGCACCCGCCACCCGTGACGAAGACGCGCAGCTTCAGGCGCGGATTGCCTTCCTCATCGACGAGGCTCTTCACCTTGCTCGCAGCCCCCTGACTGAACTGGATGGCGGTGGGCGTGAAGGATTCGACACTCATTGGGTTCTCCTGGCGTGAAACGCCCTACTGCGTTGACGTTGCATTATCGGCTTGCCTGACAAAACCGGTCAACTATTCACCATTGCCCGGTCGAGCTACGTCATGCGACTCCATCACGGCAGCAGCGCCGCATTGCCCAGCCCCATGCGCTCGTCCAGATCAAAAAGGATGTTCATGTTCTGGACGGCCTGACCAGAGGCACCCTTCACCAGATTGTCGATGACCGACAGGATCACGACCAGATCGCCACCCTGAGGGCGGTGCACAGCGATACGGCAGACGTTGGCGCCACGCACGCTACGGGTCTCAGGGTGGCTGCCCGCGGGCATGACGTCCACAAAAGGCTCATCGGCATAGCGCTGCTCGTACAGGCGCTGCAGATCCACCGAAGTATCCGCAACCGTAGCGTACAGTGTCGCATGGATGCCGCGAATCATCGGGGTCAGATGCGGGACGAAGGTCAGGCCAATGTCACCCCGAGCCGCCCGGCGCAGCCCTTGGCTGATTTCAGGCAGATGACGGTGCCCTTTGACGGCGTAGGCCATCATGCTTTCGCCAGCCTCGGTGAACAGCGATCCGATCTTTGCGGCGCGTCCGGCACCACTGACACCGGACTTGCAGTCGGCGATCAAGCGCGACGCATCGGCCAGTCCGTTCTCCAGCAAAGGCAGAAAGCCCAACTGGGTCGCGGTTGGATAGCAGCCAGGTACCGCGATCAGGCGAGCCGTCCTGATCTGATCGCGATTGACCTCCGGCAGGCCGTAAACCGCTTCGGGCAGCAACTCGGGAGCGCCATGAGCCTGGCCGTACCACTTGGCCCACTCATCGGCATCCTGCAATCGGAAATCAGCCGACAGGTCGATCACCCGCGTTCCCGCAGCCAGCAGCTCTCCGGCCAGTGCGTGAGCAACACCATGCGGCGTGGCGAAGAACACGACATCGCAGGCGCCCAGCGTGGCTGCATCGGGCACGCTGAATGCGAGGCCATCGTAGTGCCCGCGCAGGTTCGGGAACATGTCGGTGACCTTTACTCCATCCTCAGAGCGGGAGGTGATCACCACCACTTCGGCCTGCGGATGCTGAGCGAGCAGGCGCAGCAATTCGACGCCCGTATAGCCTGTGCCGCCTACGATACCGACCTTGATCATGACCTGCCCTCGAACTGAAAACGTAAAGGCGCGATGATAAAGCTGCTTTGATCGCGGGCCAACCGTCGGGATGACGGGCGCGACCCCAGCCACTACTATCGACGCGTCCGCCTTCGAAGGATTCAATCCGATGCTTTACCTCTGGCTCAAAGCGCTGCACATCATCGCCATCGTTTGCTGGTTTGCCGGCTTGTTCTACCTGCCGCGCCTGTTCGTCTATCACGCGATGAGTGACGATCAACCTAGCCGGGAACGCTTCAAGATCATGGAAAGGAAGCTGTACCGCGGCATCATGCTGCCGTCGATGATCGCCACCCTGGTTTTCGGAGTATGGATGGTCATGCTCAACCCCGGATTGTTCAGCACCGGAGGATGGCTCCACGCGAAGCTGACCCTGGTGCTTCTGCTGATCGGCTATCACCACATGTGCGGTGCGCAGATGAAGCGCTTTGCACGTGACGAGAACATGCGGGGCCACGTTTTCTATCGCTGGTTCAACGAGATTCCCGTGCTCTTTCTGATCGCCATCGTCATTCTGGTGGTCATCAAGCCGTTCTGAAAGCTCCGATCAAAGCCGGCCCGGCGGCCGGCTTTGTGGCATACAGCTCGAAGTCTTGGCTGAACCGTGTTGTTTCCGCTGAGCAAGCTCTCTACTCTTGCCCCACCACCCATCTGTGACACGGACGCCACATGCAAGAAGCTCAATTCAGGATTGTCTTCAACGGCGAATTGATGCCAGACATGCCTCTCGAGGCAGTGAAGACCAATCTCGCAGCGCTATTCAAGACCGACCTCGGCAAGGTGGAACGCCTGTTCAGTGGCGAGGCTGCCATCATCAAGAGCAAGCTCAGCAGCAATGAGGCCGACAAGTACCTCGGCGCGCTGCACCGGGCGGGGGCCAGGGCATACAAGGAGCCCGAGCGCATAGCACCCTCGTTGAGTCTGGTCCAGACAGAGGAAGAACTGGCTGCTGCACGCGTTCATGAGCCCAGCGCCGCTCCGATGACCTGCCCCAAATGCGGCCACGTGCAAAGCCAGTCCAGCGAATGCAGCGCCTGCGGCATCATCATCGACAAGTACCTCGCACGCCAGGCACAGCTGCGCGAGCAGACCAAGCCTCGCAGCGCAAGCGCAGGGCCTTCCCCGTACGCACCTCCCTCGTCCCTCGTAGGCGAGGTCATGCCGATGCACGGGGAACTCAAGCCCTTCTCCGTCAGCGGACGGATCGGTCGTCTTCGCTATCTGGCCTGGTCCCTGGTCGTCGTGCTCGCGTCAGCGGGCCTGTTCGGCATCGCCGGGATCATCATGGCCATCTCCAGCATTGCCGGCGTGATCTGCATGGGCCTGATCTTCATCGGCATGCTGGTGGTCAACGTACAGATCGGCGTGCAGCGCCTGCACGATTTTGGTTGGTCTGGCTGGCTGCTCCTGCTGAACCTGGTGCCAGTCGTCGGCACGATATTCCCCTTCATCATGATGCTCGTGCCGGGAAGCAAAGACGTCAATCGATACGGCTCGCCGCCGCCCCCCAACAGCCTGTCGGTAAAGATACTCGCGACCCTCTGGCTGCTGGTCATCCTGATTGGCGTCGCGGCAGCATTGACCGTGCCGACGCTGGTCGATCTGCGCCAGAATGCCTTCTGAGGTCAGCAGTCAATCAGCACGCACCGTACGGCCCTGCGCCCAGGCACGCAGGGCCGATAGATGCTCGGACATGACCACCGACAATGGCGCGGTCGCTCGCAGGCTTTCGAGCAGCATCGCCTGATCGACCGGTCTTTGCTGGGCTTGGGCGGCATAGACGGCGCTGACCACCACCTGCTCGATTTCCGCACCAGAGAATCCTTCACTGGCCTCGGCTAGCGCCATGAGCCCAAGACCGTCCGGCTCCATTTCACGGCGAGCAAGGTGAATTCGGAAGATCTCCGCGCGCGTCGCCAGGTCGGGCAGGTCGACGAAGAACAGCTCGTCAAAGCGCCCTTTGCGCAGCAACTCAGGCGGCAGCCGATCGATCGCGTTCGCCGTGGCCACCATGAACACCGGGGCGGTGCGCTCAGCCATCCAAGTCAGCAACGTCCCCAATACTCGCTGGCTGACACCGCCATCCATGTCGCCGGTTGCCAGGCCTTTCTCGATCTCGTCCATCCACAGCACACAAGGCGCCATCTGTTCGGCCAGCGCCAGAGCCTCCCGCAGATTGCGCTCGGTTTCGCCGAAGTACTTGTTGTACAGGCAGGCGAAGTCAAGGCGCAGCAGGGGCAGCCCCCATAAACCGGCAACCGCCTTCGCAGCGAGGCTCTTGCCGCCACCCTGGACCCCGACCAGCATCACCCCGCGTGGCAGGTCGCCACCCTGACCGCCGAGGAATGCGCCCTGACGCTCAGCCAGCCAGCTCTTGAAATTCGCCAGCCCTCCGACTTCCGCAAAGCGCGCGGTTTCGTATTCGAAGCCCAGTACGCCGTCGAGATCCAGCAGCCGGAACTTGGCCCGGTTGAGTTCGGGCAGGTCGTCTTGCGTGATGGCGCCGTCATCGCAGATGACATTGCGCGCGAGGGCTCGCGCCTCGGCGTGGCTCAGGCCGCGCAGATTCTTCACGACCTGCTGCAGGGTCCGATTGTCGGTGCGAACCCTCGCCCCTCGATTGCGCTCGCTCCAGCGAGTGGCTTCCTCACGAACGATCGCGAGCAGCTCCTCTTCGGCAGGCAACGACAGGCTGAATCGTGCAGCGAGGCGTTGCACCTCGGGCGGCAGCTTGAGCGCATGCGACACCAAGACGACGGTGGGCGCCATGGGCGCTTCGCTCAGTGCAATATCCTTGAGCAAGCGCACCAGCTTTGGCTCGTCCAGGTACGGATGCAGATCGCAGAACACATAGAGGTTCGCCCGAACGTCCTGCTTCACCACCTTGAGCGCCACCTCCGGCGAACAGCTCTCCTCGCCGCCTTGCAGCTCACCCCCGAAACCCAGATGCCGCAACCCTTCGGTGGCAGACCAGACGTAAAAACCCAGGCCTTGCCGTACGGCCAGCCCCGTCAGGGTTTCGAGCACCCGCCGCTCGTCCCAGGACTCGACCAGCACGAGTTTGACGCGCGATTCGAGCACAAGGCCCAGATCATGGATATCGTTCTTCACCTCACCTCCCTGTGCAGGCTCACCCTGGCTGGACCGCCCTGATACACTGTACGGCGACGCAATCGGAGAACCGTCATGGATTGCCTGTTTTGCAAGATCGTGGCCGGGGAAATCCCGGCGCGCAAGCTTTATGAGGACGATCAGGTCATTGCCTTCCACGACATTGGCGCTCAGGCTCCCGTCCACTTTCTGGTCATTCCGAAAAAGCACATTGCCACGCTGCATGATCTGAGCGAGAAGGACGACAAGGTGCTCGCCGGGCACATCCTCTTCACGGCGCAGCGCCTGGCCGAAGAACAGGGCTGCCAGGATGGCTTTCGAGTCGTAATGAACTGCAACGACCTTGGCGGGCAGACGGTCTATCACATTCATATGCACGTACTCGGACAACGCCAGATGCACTGGCCGCCCGGCTGACGGCAGCGCAATCCCCACACCGCGAATGATGCCTTGCTAGCGACCTCATCTTTTTCCGGAGGACATATGCCCAGCCAACGCCACTACTCCCCTGCCGACCGACTGCTCATGCAGGCCGATGCGGCATTACGGACGCTGCTCCCGTTCAGCGGTCAACCCTCGCGCCCTTCGCCGGCACTGCTGAAGACCGAGGCGGAGCTCAGCGAGAGTGAAGCCCGCCATGTTGCCGGGTTGATGCGCATCAACCACACCGGTGAAGTCTGCGCCCAGGCGCTTTACCAGGGGCAGGCACTGACGGCGCGCCTGCCGCAGGTGCGCCAGGCGATGGAGCAGGCTGCGGATGAGGAGATCGATCATCTGGCCTGGTGTGAGCAGCGCATCCGCCAGCTGGGCAGCCACACCAGTGTGCTCAACCCGATTTTCTATGGCCTTTCCTTCGGCATCGGGGCCTCGGCCGGGTTGATCAGCGACCGCATCAGTCTCGGCTTTGTCGCGGCGACCGAAGACCAGGTCTGCAAGCACCTGGACGATCACCTCGGCCAGTTGCCAGCCGGGGATGAGAAATCCCGAGCCATTCTCGAGCAGATGCGCGAGGACGAAGCACAGCATTCCACGGCGGCGATCGAAGCCGGCGGGCTGCGCTTCCCGGCACCCGTCAAGTTCGGCATGAGCCTGGTTTCTAAAGTCATGACCAAAGCCACCTACCGCATCTGAATAGGCGAGCGGGCACAAGGGCGCAGCGGCGCCCTTTCTTGTTTATGTCGATCATCTGATACGCCGGGCATGTATCCGCGAAGACACAATTGAATTCATGCTCGATGCGATGTGTTCGTTCCCTCGATCCGAATGAGCCCGCGCGAAAAGCCGAAGGTGACGATGTTCGATCGAATCTTCGATCAGCAAAGAGTGCCTTCAGCGGCGAGATCACGGCAATGTCGAGATATTTGCACTTGTGATCGATCACATCGCTAAGAATCTGGTGAGCCATTCGGCGTCGTAAGTGTCGTCCATGCGTTGTACATACGCCAGTTGATCTCAGACGTCGCGGCATGCAGAGCCATATATATCGGAGTTCAATGCCTTGGTCAGGTTATTGAGCCTGGCCGGACCTGCACGGCCACGATCAGTCCAGTTCGACGATTTCGTAGGCGTGGGTGATCTCGACGCCAGCTCTACCGAGCATGATGGAAGCGGAGCAGTACTTCTCGGCCGACAGCTCGACGGCGCGCTTGACCTGACCCTCCTTCAACCCGCGGCCCTTGACGACGAAACGCAGGTGGATACGGGTAAATACCTTGGGGTCTTCCGAAGCGCGTTCGGCCTCTACGAAGGCTTCGCAGCTATCGACCGCCTGTCGCGACTTTTTCAGGATGCTGACCACGTCGAAATTGCTGCAGCCACCCAGGCCGAGCAGCAGCATCTCCATGGGCCGTACACCGAGGTTTCGCCCACCATTCTCCGGCGGTCCATCCATCACAACGACATGACCGCTTCCGGATTCGCCCAGAAACATAGCGCCGTCAACCCATTGAATGCGCGCTTTCATCGCCAACTCCATTTAAATCAGGGCGAATAGCTTAACATGGGCCTCGAGATCGTCAGCGACAACACACACGACTAAAGGTGCGTTGACCAGCACGTTTCCAATATCGCAACTTTGCTATTGGACTACCTTCATCGTTAAGCTGACGAGAGCTGAATCACAGCCAAAATAACAATAATCAGTCCTTTCAAATACTTATCCGGGACCCACAGCATGGTAGCTATCTCTCTTACGCCCAAGATAAAGAACATCGACAAGTTGCTCGCGCATTGCCATAGACGGCGATACACGGCAAAAAGCACGATCATTTATGCAGGCGACCGATGCGAGTCGCTCTTTTTCATCGTTAAAGGCTCGGTCACCATCCTTATCGAGGATGATGACGGCCGCGAGATGATCATCGCTTACCTGAACGCGGGCGACTTTTTCGGAGAGATGGGGCTTTTCGAAAAGGAAGGTTCGGACAAGGAACGTAGCGCCTGGGTCCGCGCAAAGACCGAGTGCGAAGTGGCCGAGCTGAGCTACGCGAAATTCCGCGAGCTGACCCAGCAGGATCCGGACATTCTCTATGCGCTCGGCAGCCAGATGGCCGAACGCCTGCGCAACACCACGCGCAAGGTCGGAGACCTGGCCTTTCTCGACGTCACCGGCCGCGTCGCGCGCACGCTGCTGGATCTGTGCAAGCAGCCCGACGCCATGACCCATCCGGACGGCATGCAGATCAAGATCACCCGTCAGGAAATCGGTCGCATTGTTGGCTGCTCCCGCGAAATGGTCGGCCGCGTGCTGAAGAGCCTGGAGTCGCAGGGTCTCGTCTACGTCAAAGGCAAGACCATGGTGGTGTTCGGAACCCGCTGACCCGTCAGACTCGCCGCCTGTGCGCGTCACGCGGGCAGGCGGTCATTCCGGATCGGCGACCACACCGCGGCTTCGAGCCCGGTCGGGAAAGAACAACCGCTGCAACTCGACGCCCGGCTGCTCGGCGCGCATGAAAGCCTCGCCTACCAGAAACGCGTAGACCTGATTGATTTCCATCAGCTCGACGTCAGCCCGATTGAGAATCCCGCTCTCGGTAATCACCAGACGATCCTTCGGCACCCGCGGCAGCAGGTCCAGCGTGGTCTCCAGACTGACCTCGAACGTGTGCAGGTTGCGGTTGTTGATGCCGACCAGCGGAGTCTCCAGGCGCAGCGCCCGCTCCAGTTCGTCGCCATCGTGCACCTCGACCAGAACGTCCAGGCCGTGAGCCTTGGCCACCGCCGCCAGTTCATGCATCCGCGCATCGTCCAATGCCGCCACGATCAGCAGGATGCAGTCGGCGCCAAGTGCGCGCGCCTCGACCACCTGATAGGGATCGATCATGAAGTCCTTGCGAATCACCGGCAGCGAACAGGCCGCACGGGCTTGCTGCAGATAGGCATCGGCACCCTGGAAGAAATCGATGTCGGTCAGCACCGACAGACAGGCAGCTCCGCCGGCCTCGTAACCGGCCGCAATCTCGGCAGGCAGGAACGGGTCGCGAATGACGCCCTTGCTCGGCGAGGCCTTCTTCACTTCGGCGATCACCGCTGGCTCCTTGGCGTTCACGCGCTGCTCGAGCGCCGCCGCGAAGCCGCGCACCGGGTCGGCGATCGCGGCCTGCTGCTCCAGCTCTGCCAGGCCGATTCGACGGCTGCGCTCGGCAACCTCCTCGAGCTTGCGCGCGATGATCTTCTCCAGCACGGTCGGCACACTCATTTCTGATTCTCCTGCTTGAACACCGCGGTGAAGGACACCAGCTCTTCCAGCTTGTCGCGGGCGATACCCGAGCACAGCGCGTCATGGGCCATTTCCACGCCCTGTTTCAGCGTGGTCGCCACATCGGCGGCATAAAGCGCGGCCCCGGCGTTAAGCACGATCATGTCGGCAGCCTTCTGCCCGTTCTCGCTCTTGCGCCGGCCCAGCGCATCACGGATCAGTGCCAGCGAGCCCTGGACGTCCTCGACATTGAGGCCGATCAGGCTCTGACTCTTGATACCGAAATCCTCGGGCTGGATGCTGTACTCACGGATCTCGCCGTCCTTCAGCTCGGCGACATGCGTCGGCGCCGCCAGGCTGATCTCGTCCAGCCCATCCTGCGCGTGCACCACCAGCACATGCTTGCTGCCCAACCGAGACAACACTTCGGCCATCGGCCGGCACAACGCCTTGCTGAACACGCCGAGCACCTGATGCCGGACACCCGCCGGGTTCGCCATCGGACCGAGGATGTTGAACAGGGTACGCAACCCGAGTTCGCGGCGAGGCCCGGCCGCGTACTTCATGGCGCCATGATGGGCCGGTGCGAACATGAAGCCGACACCGACGGTATCGACACTGCGCGCCACCTGCTCGGGCGTCAGGTCGAGAAAGACCCCTGCCGCCTCGAGCAGATCGGCACTGCCGCTCTTGCCGGATACCGCACGATTGCCGTGCTTGGCCACCTTGCCGCCAGCAGCCGCAACGACGAACGAGGCAGCGGTGGACACGTTGAAGATGTTCATCCCGTCGCCACCGGTGCCACAGGTGTCGACCAGCTTGTCGGTGTCGAAACGCACCGGAGCGGCCAGCTCGCGCATGACCTGCACGGCGCCGACGATCTCGTCGATGGTTTCGCTCTTCATGCGCATGCCCATGAGAAACGCGCCGACCTGCGCGTCTGTGCACTGACCGGTCATGATCTGGCGCATCACCGCCTGCATTTCCTCGGTGGTCAGATCCAGCTGGCCGACGATGCGGTTGAGGGCTTCCTTGATATCCATCAGCGCACACCTCCGGTCTGCTTCAGAAAATTCGCGAACAGCTCATGGCCCTGGTCGGTAAGGATCGACTCGGGGTGGAACTGCACGCCCTCGATGTTCAGCGTCTTGTGTCGCAGCCCCATGATCTCGTCCACCGAACCGTCAGCGAACTGAGTCCAGGCGGTGATCTCCAGGCAATCGGGTAGCGTTTCGCGCTTGACCACCAGCGAGTGGTAACGGGTGACGGTCAGCGGATTATTGAGCCCGGCGAACACACCCTGATCATGGTGAAACACCGGACTGGTCTTGCCGTGCATGGCCTGACGGGCGCGCACCACATCGCCACCGAAGGCCTGACCGATGCTCTGGTGGCCGAGGCAGACGCCGAGAATCGGCAACTTGCCGGCGAAATGACGAATCAGCTCCAGCGACACACCGGCCTCGTTCGGCGTACACGGGCCGGGCGAGACGACGATCCGCTCCGGATTCAGCGCTTCGATTTCGGCTACGCTCAGTTCGTCGTTGCGCACCACTTTGACGTCAGCGCCCAGCTCGCCGAGGTACTGCACGACGTTGTAGGTAAAGGAATCGTAGTTATCCAACATCAGCAGTTTAGTCATAACAACCTCTTGTTTTTTCTATATTTTTTATGCCGATGCTTCGATCTATATACACAGACATATACACACATGCACCGGATTTCGGCAGCACAAGCGTCGGAGAATGCCCTTGTGGGGTGGCAGCAAGCATGGAGGCCTGCCTCACGGTGCGTCTCTGCAAGACGCCTCGATGGGACTCCTTGCGAGACCGCCGGCCTTGATGCCGGTGAGCGACGTGCGCAACCGAGCACCACGAGGACGCGGTGCGCGAGGCGCTACCTATGGCGGGGAAATTTAATGGCATCGGGCAATCTCCTGAGTTTTGGAGCCGCCGTGCCGGAGAGCCATCTGCTGAACCTTGCCTGCCGGTACGGCGGCAAGGTGCGGGTCGAGGCCGCAACGACGTGCCGCTTCCTACTGGAAGCGCCACCACTGAGCAACGTTGATCGAAGCGGTACGGGTCATGGCAGACCGAGGTTCAGTTAACCGGGGAAGATACATGCGGAAGCGAACTCTCCCACAGCAGCTTCATATCCGAGTTATTGTAACACGTATTCCTATTTGCCGTCTACCGGCCATACGCATTAACGCATACGAAAGGTCACCCTCAAAGCCGGCAAACTGACCCGCCTACACGACCACGGTCTTCACGTGAGCATGAACTGCGCCAGTGGTTCGGAGGGGCAGCACAGTAGGCAGGGAGATGGCCCTGTCATCCCGGCCACCGCCGATGCAGACTGTCGATGACGAAAGGATGCGCATGAGGAGCGGCACCATGCGCACTGAAGTGCGGGTGGTTCGCCGGCAGACCATCATGGTCGTGAACGAGAACCGCTTGCTCCTCCCTCGGCCAGTTTCGGATCGCAGCGACCATGCCCAACAGCGCAAGGCCACTCAAAGCGGCCAGCGCGACGCCGAGACCGAACGTCAGGCCCACCCAGCCCGCCAGGGGATAAGCCAGCAGCCAGCAGACGTGCGAGAAGGAAAACTGCGCGGCAAACACGGCCGACAGGTCTTCCTCGTGCGCTGATCGACGTATCAGGCGCCCGCCCGGTGTGACCAGACCGGCATAGGCGATGCCCATCAGGCCCCAGGCAGGCAGCAATACCGCCCAGCTACGCCCCGATGGCAACGCGACCCAACATAAGGTGGTGATCAGCAGCACCGCCACCATCACGATAGCGGCCGACAGCATCACCCGGCGATCGGCGACCTGATCGAGTACCTTGGGCAATAGTAGTGCGGCCACCATGGAGCCACCACCGAAGGTCGCCAGCGCCAGCGCAAGCTGTTGCTCACTGCCGCCGAGGACATCCCGCACGATCACGATGGTGTTGACGAACACCATCGCACCACCGGCTGCCGCGCACATATTCAGCGCCAGCAGGCCACGCAACCGTGGCGTGCGCAGATAGATCCTCATGCCGCGCAGCATCCGCTCGCCAAGCCCATCACTGCGCGAGTCGCCAGCGACGGTCGGCAGCGCGGCCGCCAGAATCAACCCCGCCGACAGCGCGAAACCAAAAGCCGTGCCAACGAACAGGACATGGAAACTGACCCAAACCAACAGGGCCGCCGCAAGCATGGGGCTGAGCAGGCTTTCCAAGTCATAGGCCATACGCGACAAGGACAAGGCACGGGTGTAATCGCGCTCCTCGGGGAGCACTTCCGGAATCAAGGACTGGAACAGCGGCGTGAATCCCGCCGAGGCTGATTGCAACACCGCAATCAGCAGATAAATTTGCCAAATTTCCGTGACGAACGGCAGCGCCAGCACGACGCCCGCCCGGACGACATCGAGCGAAATCAGCACCGCCTTGCGCCTGGCCGGCGGCACGATGGCGCCCGCCAGCGGCGCCAGCAGGACATAGACCGTCATCTTGATCGCCAGCGCCGTGCCCAGCACCGCCCCGGCCCCCGAACCGGCCAGATCGTAGGCCAGCAGCGCCAGCGCCACGGTCGCCAGTCCGGTGCCGACAAGTGCGACAACTTGCGCCAAAAACAACCGGCGGAACGTGGCATGTTGAAGAATGGCGAGCATGACTGGCTCCTGGAAAAATTGTGGCAAAGACACGTAACCGTCACCAACGCAGTGCGGTTACGGTCCAAGCTGTCAGTTACCGTTGCCGGACGAGCGCGCTCAAGACTCTTCTTTCTCCTTCGCGGCGTCGCATTGCTCCTTCAGCTTCCTGACTTCAGGATAAGCCACATCGGTGACATAACGCTCTCCATCGGCCAGTTGCTCGCAGGTCTTGGGCATCAACTTGTCGTTATCGGAACCATGCCCTCCAGGATGAGCCATAACGAACGTGGACGCCAACGAGGCACTGGCGGCAACAACAACCAATATCGAACGAATCTGCATTTCACTATCTCCTGATAACTGAATCCGGTGTACACACCGGAAGGGGGTTTACAACACCCCGGTTCCTGCCAGACGCATGGCCTGTGGCAGGGATGCCGGAGTACATGGGACTGGAGTCCATGTCAGTTGGCGAATCACAGGACACGCTTCATTTCCGTGTACTGGCCTCGGGTACGAATGATCACGGTTACGTCAGCACTGTCGCGGTTGCGCCAGAACCAGCCGTGGTTACCATCGAATGCAGCTTCGAGCACACCGTCATCGCCGGGTACTGCGCGCCCTTTCTCATAACTGATCGACTGACCGCCGCCACCGCCATCGCCATGGGTGTCGAAGTTCACCACGCCGCCTTCGGCAACCCAACTGAACTGCGCCTGCTCGCCGGTCTTCATGCTGAGTTTCACCTCGGCACCTTCGCCAGGCTGCAACACCACGCGTATCTCGTCGCGCCAGGCAGCACCCGCCACAGGCTGCGCGGACGATGTAACAGGCATTACAGCGGGCGCCGACTGCTCCGCCGCCAGCGCCGCATCCCTGGCTGCGTCGGCAGCCGCTTCCTCAGCCAACTGTGTCTTGATCTCACCCATCTCGCTCAGTCCGAGCACGCGACCGATTCCGGTGGGATCAATCCCATACTCGGAAGGCAACACGATCGCGATCAGAATCGCGAAGGCGGCAACCAGCGCGATGAGTGTCGAGCGCAACAACTGCTTCGAGGTTGGCAAATCGTCGAGGGTGGGCTTTGTTACGTTGTACATAGTGGTTTTCTCCGTGTGCGGTTCAAGAAACGAAATAGCCGGTGAGCTGGTAACCGATCAGAATGAAGCCAGCACACATCATCGCGACGTTCGCGGTATAGGCATGGCGCCAGAAGCTCGCCGTCCGACGCCAGTAACCCATGACAATCAGGATCGCGCCCAACGCCAGCAATTGGCCGATCTCAACGCCGACGTTGAAAGCCAGCAGATTCGGAATCAGCCCATCGGGTGAGATGTCGTACTCGATAATCTTCGTGGACAGGCCGAAACCGTGGAACAAGCCGAAGACCAACGTTGCGATTTTCGTATCGGGCTGGAACCCGAACCATCGCTGGAACGCGCCGATGTTGTCGAGCCCTTTGTAGACCACCGACAGACCGATGATGGCGTCGATAATGTAGCTGTTGATGCCGATATTGAAGTACACACCCAGCAGCATCGTGGTCGAATGACCGATGGCGAACAGGGTCACGTACAGGCCGATATGCTTCATCCTGTAGAGGAAGAAGATCACGCCGAACAGGAACAGAATATGGTCATACCCGGTCGCCATGTGCTTGGCGCCGAGGTACGCGAAGGAGACAAGGTGGACACCTGTGATCTCCTGAATATAACCCTTGTCGCCCTCGGCAATAGCATGTGCCAATGCCTCATTGGTGCTCGCAAGCAGAAGTACGACCACGGCGGCGAGAAACAGGGACATTCGCAGCCAAGCCTGCTGCTGTCGCAGGCCTGACACCACTACAGATACTCTTTCACTCATGAACTTCGCACCTTAAATCGGATTAAAAATAATTTCCTGTCTGGCATGCATTGCGAGCAATGCGAGGACGAACCGGAACCGAAGAAACAGGCCATCCAGGTCACGTCGTTTTTGTCGCCTCATGTTCGGTATTTCGATGAGTCAGGCGATACAGCGCCGGCAACACCAGCAGTGTCAGCAGTGTCGAGGAGATGATCCCGCCGATGACCACGGTGGCGAGCGGTCGCTGCACTTCCGCGCCTGTGCCGACGTTGAGCGCCATGGGGATGAAGCCAAGGCTCGCGACCAGGGCGGTCATCAGTACCGGGCGCAGTCGCGTCGTGGCCCCGTTGACGATGGCGTCCTGCAACGGCAGCCCATCGTCGAGCAGCTTGCGGATGAAGCTCACCATCACCAGGCCATTGAGCACCGCCACACCCGAGAGGGCGATGAAGCCGACACCCGCCGAGATGGAGAATGGAATATCACGTAGCCACAAGGCGACCACACCCCCCGTTAATGCCAGGGGCACGCCGCTGAAGATGATCGCCGCATCCCGGCCCGAGCCAAAGGCCATGAACAGCAGACCAAAGATCATGAACAGCACCACAGGCACTACCACCGACAGACGTTGACCGGCCGCAATGAGCTGCTCGAAGGTGCCGCCATAATCGACCCAATAGCCCGCCGGCAACTCGATCTGACGGTTCACCTGTACGCGTACTTCTTCCACGAACGAACCCAGGTCGCGCCCACGCACATTGCTGGTGACGACCACCCGGCGCTTGCCGTTCTCCCGGCTGATCTGGTTGGGACCGGGCGCCACCTCAATCGACGCGAGCTGACCGAGCGGCACGTAGGCGGCCTGACCCAGGCCAGCAGCGATGTCAGCCGGTATTGGAATCGGCAGGGATTCAAGCACCTTCGGGTCTTGACGCCGCGCTTCCGGCAGCCGCACCACGATGTCAAAGCGGCGGTCGCCCTCGAACACCTGGCCAGCGACGGCACCGCCCAAGGCGATCGCAACGGTCTGCTGCAGGTCGTCGATCGCCAGGCCGTAGCGGGCGAGCGCCTCCAGGTTTGGTGTGATCGTCATCAGCGGCAGGCCCGTCACCTGTTCGACTGCCACGCCCGCCGCCCCGGGAATGCTTTCGGTCAAAGCCGCGATCTGTGCACCGATTTCGGCCAGTTGGTCCATATCGTCGCCGAACACCTTGATGGCCACCTCGGCACGCACGCCGGCAAGCAACTCGTTCATACGCATCTGCACCGGTTGCAGGAACTCGTATTTACTACCTGGGATTGCGCTGACTGCTTCTTCCATTTCAGCAACCAACGCCGTCTTCGGCTTGCGCGGGTCAGGCCAATCGTCGCGATCCTTGAGCATGATGAAGGTGTCGGCCACCGACGGCGGCATGGGATCGGTCGCGACCTCGGCCGTGCCGATCTTGGAGAACACTTCCTCCACCTCGGGAAACTGCTTGAGCCGGTCCTCCAGTTGGCGTTGCATACCGATCGCCTGGGTCAAACTGGTGCCGGGGATGCGCAGCGCGTGCAGGGCAATGTCACCCTCGTCCAGATCCGGGATGAACTCGGTGCCCAGGCGCGTCGCCAGCATGGCCGACAGCACCACCAGCACCAACGCCGCTGCGACGACCACGACGCGCAACTTGATGGCCTGCTTGAGCAAAGGGGCATAGCAGCGGCTGATACCGCGCATCACCCTGGTTTCCTTCTCGGATACCTTGCCGGTGACGATCATGGCCACGGCCGCCGGCACGAAGGTCAGCGACAACGCCATCGCGGCGGTCAGCGCCATCACCACGGTCAGCGCCATGGGATGGAACATTTTCCCTTCGACACCGGACAGCGCGAAGATCGGCAGATAGACGACCGTGATGATGAACATGCCAAACAGACTAGGCTTGATGACCTCAGCGCCAGCCTTGGCCGTCAGGTCGAAGCGCTCGTCGCGGGTCAACAGGCGGCCGAGCTGATGCTGCCGCTGACTGAAGCGCCGCAGGCAGTTCTCCACGATAATCACCGCACCATCGACGATCAGACCAAAGTCCAGCGCCCCCAGGCTCATCAGGTTGGCCGACACCTTGTTCTGCACCATGCCCGTGATCGTCATCAGCATGGTGAATGGAATCACCGCAGCGGTAATCAGCGCCGCCCGGATGTTGCCCAGCAACAGGAACAGCACCGCAATGACCAGCAGAGCGCCTTCCAGCAGGTTCTTCTGTACGGTAGCGATGGCGCGATCAACCAGTTGAGTGCGGTCATAGGCGGTATGCGCACGCACGCCCTCTGGAAGCGTTTCGTTGATCTCCGCGAGCATCTCACCCGTGCGCTGCGCAACAGCACGGCTGTTCTCGCCAACCAGCATGAACACCGTACCCAGCACGATCTCCTCGCCATCCTTGGTCGCCGCTCCAGTCCGCAGACCACCGCCCTCGATCACGTCAGCAACATCGCCAATGCGCAATGGCAGACCGTCACGCGTCGCCACGACGATCTGGCGCAGCCCCTGGATGTCGGCGACCTGGCCGGGAACGCGGATCAGGTATTGCTCACCGAAACGCTCGATGTAGCCAGCGCCCACGTTAGCGTTGTTGCGCGCGACCGCATCCAACAGATCACTCATGGTCAACCCGTAGGCCAGTAACTTGGCCGGGTCAGGCGTGATTTGGAATTGGCGTTCATAGCCACCGATGGTGTTGACTTCCGTCACGCCCTTCAGGTTGCGGAGCTGCGGACGAACCACCCAATCCTGAAGGGTGCGCAATGCCGTCGGCGACCACGTTTCTTCGTAGCCCGGCTCAGGCTCCACGGTGTACATGAAAATCTCGCCCAAGCCGGTTGCCACTGGCCCGAGCGCGGGGTTCAAGCCGGCGGGAATCCACGAGGCCGCCTGCTGCAAGCGCTCGGCGACTTGCTGCCGCGCGAAGTAGATATCGGTACCGTCTTCAAAAACCGCCGTCACCTGCGACAGGCCGTAGCGGGAGATAGAGCGGGTATAGTCGAGCCGCGCGATGCCGGCAAGCGCCATCTCCACCGGCAAAGTGACGCGCTGCTCGGCTTCGAGCGGCGAATAGCCCGGCGCTTCCGTGTTGATCTGCACCTGGACGTTGGTGATGTCCGGTACCGCATCAATCGGCAGACGGCTGTAGTTCCAGATGCCCAGGCCCGACAGCGCCAACACCAGAGCGAGTACGAGCCAGCGATGCGCGATGGACGCGCGAATGATACGCTCAAGCATATCCGTGTCCTCAGTGGTCGTGGCTGGCGCCGGACTTTTCGATGTCCTGGCGAATCAGGAAACTCTGTTCGGTCACGTAGGGTGTGCCGGGTTTGAGCCCACCCAACACTTCGGCGTAGTCGCCATCACGATCACCGAGTTCAAGCATACGGACCTCATAGGTCTCGCCGACCTGCGCAAACACCACAGTGAAGTCGCGGAAGCGCTGCAAGCCCGACTCCTTCACCGCCAGCGCCACCTCGCGCGAGCCCACCGCGACCTCGGCCGCCACGGTCATGCCCGGCCGCCATCGACCCTCTGAGTTCGGAACGCTGACGCGGGCAATGACACTCTGGCCCGCCCCGGCCACCGGCAGCAGACGACCGATCGTTGCCTCGACAACGGCGCTCCCGGTCGCCGAGCGTATGCGTACCGACTGTCCCGGCTTCAAGCGTTCGGCATCGGTACCGATGGCACGCAGGTCTATCCATACCTGCGACAGGTCGGCCAGCTCGAACAGCGCGCCTGCTCCGGCCACGTCGCCGACGTTGGTGTTGCGCGCCAGTATCACGCCATCGAAGGGTGCGGTGATGGTATAGGTGCGCAGGCTGTCGTTGCTTTCGATAACGGCCAATGTCTGACCGCGCCGGACACTGTCGCCCTGTTGCACACTCACGGAGCGCACGATGCCGGGGAAGCGCGCCCCGACCAATGCCTGCCGGTTGGCATCCAGTTCAACGGTACCCATCAGTCGCACAGCATCATGAATGACGGCCGGACCCGCCGGTTCGACACGGATGCCGGCATCCTCCGCGATGGCCGCCGGGATGGTCACACGACCCTCGTAAGACTCATACGTCCAGGTAGACGTCTTGCCGCCCTGCTCGGCCGTCACGGCGACATCGAACGAATGCGGCTCGGTAACTTCACCACTGCCCGCCAGATAGTCGCCTTCCGGTGTGAAGGTGAATCGGTTGACCTCGCCATCCAGCCGGGAGAGCTCAACTATTGCGGTGACATCCTCGGGGGCGACCGGGTTGCCATCTCGGTAGGCGTAGAGCCGATAGTGCGGCGGCACGTTGGTCTCATAGATGGTGAGTTCCAACGCGAAGTCACCATCACGCAGTAGTCGGCCGTTGTGCGGCCCACGCTCGTAGTCTTCATTTGCCGCTTGTATACCCGCCGCCTCGTTGGTGGGGTCGCCGGAAGGACTGCAAGCGGCCAACAACAAGGGGCAGAGGAGAGTCAGAAGAAGTAGACGATTCATGGGGTCATATCCTCAACGGTAGCGGTGAGGCGTTCGACCTCGACCAGCAAAAGGTGATAACGACTGGAGGCTTCGACAACGCGCGTATGCAGGCCAAATAGCGTCTTCTGCGCTTGCGCCAGTGACATGAAGGAGAAGCGGCCGGCCTCGAAACCGTGACGAGTGGTCGCCAGCGCCTTTTCGGCCTTGGGAATCAAACTCGTATACAACGATTCGGCTTCCGTGCGCGCGCGCATCAGTTCCTGATAGCGCTCGAATAACGCCTGATGACGTTCGAAGCGGTAGACTTCGCGACGTGCCTCCAGCGCGGCGAGTTCCGCATTGGCTTGAGCGACCGAATACCCGGAGCGCTTGCGACTGCCCAGGGGTACCGACACCGACATCACCAGACCCTGGTCATTAAAGGCCTCCATGCGGCGCACGCCCAGGCTGACGTCGACATCGGGCTTGGCACTGGCTTCGGCGACCCGGCGCCGGGCAACGATGGTGTCGGCCTGCAATCGTGAGGCTTGCAGCTCGGGCGTCATCGGCAACCGTGAAGCCAGCGTCTCGAACGGCACCACCGTCGGCAATGCTTTCAGGTCTCCAACAACCTCGCCGAAGTCTGGCACCAGCGCTCCCCAACTCGATGCCAGCGCCATCCTGGCACTGGCAAGCTCGTGTTCCGCGCTCTCACGATCCAGCTCCGCCTCCGCAAGCGCGATCTCGGCAGCCAGAAGATCCGACTCTGGATTGCGAGCTGCCTCTACGCCGGCAGCGACCTCCCGGCGGGTACGCTCGGCCTGCTCAATACGTTCTTCGATATATTTCAGCCGCTGCTGTCCGGCGACCACTTCAATGAAGCGCGTGGCGGTCAGGCTGGCCAGATCAATCCGTACCGTATCGGCCCGGTGCTCCTGCTCGCGAACCTCGGCCCGACCGAGCGTCTGGCGGGCTTCTCGCTTGCCGCCAAGTTCAATGACCCGACCGATACGCAATGTCGTTTCAGCCGAATCGGCTCCGCTCAGGCTGCCGGTGCCAGCGACATTTTCCACCTCGCCACCGATGGTGTAAGACGGTGGCAAGCCCTCGCGATCCGCACGGGCTTGCACGGCCTGGAGCTGAGCCATTTCGGCGACGACGGAGGGATGAGCGGCCAGCGCGCGCGCGACGGCATCTTCCAATCGCAACGGGTCAGCGGCGTGGGCCGCGGACGTACCGCATAAGCCGATGATCCCCCACACTACTAAACGGAGCACCTTCATGAGAATCCTCGCAACAATAACAAGTGAACTAACGAATCCGCCCAACACGGACGCCCCACGCTCGCGCAAAACCATCATAAAACCGATCACTGATCGGTTTTTAGAATACAAAAATACCACGAGCAACCCTGTGCGCTTATCTTGTCAGCACGGCAATGAGCGATTCGGTCAAGAAGTGCAGCCAGCCGGTCGATAGACTGCAAAACGCCAGCACACCGACACCGAGGAACGCCCCCAGGTACGACACCGCTTTGCGCTCCGGCGCCAGCAAGGCCTCGACGCGCTCGGGAATGAAATCGGAGAAAAACGCCATCGACAACGGCCTGTGCTCCCTGGCGTGGTTCCGAAATATCTTTTCCACCGCAACGATGGTCTCGGCCACCACCAACGGACACCCCACAGCCGTTGCGGCGACGAAGTCGCAGCGCTGTTCCAGAGCAAGCTCCAAGTCGCTCAGCAACCGACGGCGAGTGCCAGGCAATTGAATGCTCGATAGCACGATGGCAATCAAACGGTGCTGGACGTCGCGATGAGCGATATGCGCCTGCTCATGCGCCAGCACAACGCGCAACTGCGTGGGATCGAGCTGCTGCAATAACGAGGTCGAAAGCAGAATATGGCCACGCCCGATGCCGCAGGCCAGCGCCATGGGTTGATCCGCGTCAAGCACATGCAGTTTGTCCGACTCTCCAGGACGCCGGCTCAATCGCAACATCGCGACCAGGGCCCGTCGAGCACGCCAGAGTCCCACCGCTGCTCGCGTCGCCAACCAGAGCGCATAGGTCGCCAGCAATGCCAGCGCCCCCCACAACAAGAGGCTCTGCCCACTGTCGCTCGGATGCCATACGCACAAATGCAAGAGAGAACCGGCGTGCTCATAACAGGCCGCGGCCCATCGGTCCGACCCATGAAACACTGATGGCATGACGACGATCATGGCCGCGTAGACAATACCCGCCAATGCTGGCGTCACGAGCGTCCACCAGACTATTCGCGCTCGCTGGACAGGTGTTCTACTCGACAATCGCCCGCGCAATGGATGCTCACAAACAGCAATGAGGAGGCTGAGTGTGATCGCCAGAACGAACCCAGCAAGCAGCGCAAATTGAAGTAGTTGCCCATGACTCATCAATCAATTCTCATCCAGCTCGGCGCGACGGCGCGCAATCGTTTCCTCCAATCGCTTGAGCTGGTCGTCGTCCGCTCGCGCGGCGAGATCGGCGAAAGCTGACAGCAACGCATCCGGCTGATGGCCTGCAACGCGGCGCACCGTGGACTCCACCAACTTCTGGATCAACTCCGGGCGTGACAACCTGGCCGAGTATTCGTAAGCATGACTGACCTTCTCACGTTGCAGGATGCGCTTGCGGAACAAACGCTCCAGCGTGGACTGCACGGTGTTCAACGTAATCGAACGCGAACGTCCCACGCGCCCGTAGACCGTCTTCGCGTCGGATGCACCGAAGCGCCAGATGTCTTCAAGCACGGCAATTTCCAGGTCGCCCAGAGGCGGCACATCGGGATTAGTCAACTTGTTGCACCCAAACGCTTGACTTGAGCGGCAAGTATCATCCATAAAAAACCGACCGTCAATCGGTTTCTGCTATCCTAGTACCGCAGACCGGCAACCGCCCCTACGCGCGGAGCGCCGATCCCGCAGCTCCGACGGGCTTTCGCCCGAGACGACCTGCCCGCTGATGCGGCCGCCACGCGAGCAGATCCAGGGTGCCTCCGTGTGACAGGTACGGCAGACGTTACCAGGAACCGGCGCGATGGCAGCGTCCATCGGTTTTAACTTCACAGCCAGGAGGTCGATCGACTCAAGGGTATAGCACATGGAACTACGCTATCTTCGGTGCTTCATTGCCGTGGCCGAGGAACTTCACTTCAGCCGTGCCGCGGAACGTCTGCACATCGAGCAATCCCCGCTGTCTCGCACGATCAAGAAGCTCGAATCCGACCTCGGCGTGATTCTGCTTGAGCGTACCTCCCGTGGTGCGCGCCTGACTTGGGCCGGCCAAGTGTTTCTGGAAGACGCTCGCCGCATCCTGCTTTCCCTCGATCAAGCCAAGGCCAATGCCAAGGCCGCCGCGACCGGCTATCGGGGCACGTTGCGCGTCGCCCTGTCCGATGGCATCGCCCGCGTCCGTCTGAGCGCGCTGCTCGCGCTATGCCGGGAGGAAGAACCGGAGGTCGAAATCCGATTGTCCGAAATGCCGTTCGCCCAGCAGTTGAAGGGCTTGCAAAACGATCTCTACGACATTGGCTTCACCTTCGCCGATGGGATTGACGAAGGCATCATCACCGAGCCAATCTGGCGCGATCCATTAGTAGTCGCACTGCCGGCCAGGCATCCGTTGCTGGCCCACAAGCGTGTACCCCTTGATCAAGTGCTGAGCTACCCTCTGGTGCTTTGCCACCCCGAAGTCTGCGCGGGTTGCAGCCTTCAGGTGGAACGCTATCTGCGTTCGGTGGATGTGGAGCCCACCGTGGCCGAGCGTGTGGCCACGCACGATCTGATGCTCGCGCTGGTCGCCGCCGGGTACGGCATTGGCTTCTCAAGCGCGGCACACATCGAGGCGTGTCGCACCACCGACGTGATTGCGCGACCTCTTGCCGGACGTTCATTCGTGCTGACGACCCATCTTCTGAGGCCAGACAACGAGCCCTCCGAACAGTTGACCAATTTCATCCGGCGCGTTCGTAAAATTGCCGCCGACTTTTCTGTGTCGTGATCGGCATCAGCACACGGTTACCCGACGAGCAGGCCGGCACGCCTGCCCGACAGATTCCCATACTTAATTACCTGTCGTCGCAGGTGGCAAGCTGATTCCCACCAAACTATGGGGCAGGAAAACAGGCGAACAACGAGAGGCTGACGTTGAGACAACATCGCTCAGCAGAGGTGTCACGGTCAAAAGCTATTGCTTTTTGGATCTTCATCAAGACCTCTACGACATAGCTCATAGTGCTTTCCGTTGCCATGCCGCAACCAACATTGCATATATGCTCGCTCTGCAATATTCGACGTGACACGGCGGCAATCGGCCACTTACGACGCCAATCCCGCGGCGCGCGGAGCATTCTTAGGAGCATCACCTTCAAGACCTTCCAAGTCTGACCCAGGGCGCATTCCGCAATCGGACCTGAACAAGACCCTACGGGTCTTTACCGTTTCGTTACAAGCAAGAACACTTCAAAGTCCGCGCCAGCCAACACCAACCTGGCGGAGCGGGCTCACTTGGTCATGCACTGGATAGGTAGTGGATAGGTCAATATCGAAGAAATCGGGAGATGTGGCGCTGCTTATACATCCTCAACACTGCCGAGCATCCGTAGCTGCTGTTGGGTCGCGGTCAGACAGCGAACACCTAACGACATCCGTCCAAGTGAAACGTGGAGGCTTTTGTCGGAGGAGCCGAATGGCTGGCACATTATGCACAAGACCCGATTCCCTCATCATTCAAAGGTGTTCTATCACCCCATGGAAGCCGCCATCAGATGGTCCAATCTGATTCGGTTTGAAGATCAAATTCTCCAAAAAATAGGGGCAAAGAAAATACCCGGACAGGATGACTTCCCCCGGTGGCCGATGTTGCGTCTCAACACCGAGCGCATCTTTGACGCGCTTTGGAATGGCGATCTCGCGTATGGCAGAGCGGGCATCACCATTGACGACCCATCGCTGCTTGACGATCCGGCACTGACAGTCCGTCACGTTGACCTCAAAATTTGGATGTCGCTCTTCTACCCCGACCAGAAGCCTGAATTCCTGTTCGACGCGGTAGAACGACAAATGCACCCGGCCATCGGCGTCGAAACCATCCAGACGCTGATTGCTGAAAAGGAAGCACTCAGGATTCGTCTGGCGGACCGGGAACAGTCCTTCAATATTTTGTACGAGCAACATCAGTTGCTCCGCGAGCAGGCCAAGAGTTTGGGGGCGGCCGGGCGTGAGGTTTCGGCCAGAAGCGAGACGACCTATCTCAACATCCTCGGAGGATTGCTGAACATGATGCTCGGCAAGTCACCCGGCGGCATGCCGTACTCATCGTTCGAGACGATGGAATCCGTGATCAGCGCGCTACTCGCGCATTACGAAGGCCGCCCTGGCATCAGCGAGCGGACGCTGTGGGCCAAGTTTACCGCCGCCAAGCGGCACCTGGACGGCCACGCGCGCTGACTGCAATTGCAGTCCCGCACTCTGCAATTGCAGTGTTTTTCGCGGCGGTGACCCATTGAATACAAGGCACTTTCCGAACAGCGCCGATGAGCGTCAAGGAGTGCCCACCATGTCTTCGCAGACCACCGCCCCGGCGGCGCCGGTTGAACGTCGCATCCTGCGCCGCGCCGAAGTCGAAGCCAAGACCGGCTTCAAGCGCGCGCACATCTATAGCCTGATGAAAGAAGGCAGGTTCCCCAAGGCACTGCGTTTGGGCGTGCGCGCAGTGGGCTGGGACTCGACCGAGATCGACCAGTGGATCGCTGATCGCCTCAAAGAACGCGCCTGACGCTTCTCCTTTTCCGGTTCATCCCATTCCGTGAGGAGAAGCCCATGCAGGTGGTATCCATCATTTCGACCAAGGGCGGCGTGGGCAAGACGACCACGGCGGCCAACCTGGGTGGCTTCGCGGCCGACGCAGGGCTGCGCGTGCTGCTGCTGGACCTGGACGTGCAACCCACTTTGTCGAGCTATTTCGAGCTGCAAACGCGCGCCCCCGCCGGCATCTACGAATTGCTGGCTTTCAACGAGCAGGACATCGGCCGGCTGGTGTCGCGTACCGCGATCGCTGGCCTGGACCTGGTGCTCTCCAACGACGACAAAGGGCAGTTGAACACCCTGTTGCTGCACGCGCCGGACGGGCGGCTCCGGCTGCGCAATCTGTTGCCCGCGTTCCGCGAACACTACGACCTGCTGCTGATCGACACGCAGGGCGCGCGCAGTGTCCTGTTGGAGATGGCCGTGCTGGCCTCCGATCTGGCGGTGTCGCCAGTCACGCCGGAGATCCTCGCCGCTCGCGAGTTCCGGCGCGGCACCTTGCAACTGATGCGGGACATCGCGCCATACCGTCGCCTCGGCATCGAGCCGCCGCCGCTACGCCTGCTCATCAACCGCGTGCATCCGGTTTCCAGCAACGCGCGGCTCATACAGCAGGCACTGCGCGACCTGTTCCGATCCGAGCCCGGCATCGCGGTGCTCGATACCAGCATCCCCGCCATCGAAGCCTATCCGCGCGCATCGACCCAGGCCTTGCCGGTGCATCGCGTAGAACACCGACGCCCTACGGGGCGGACGACGCCAGCCGCTTTCGACACGATGCGCTCACTCGCCTGCGAACTGTTGCCAAATTGGGAACCGTCGTTCACTCGGCTGAAAGCGGGAGCACACCGGAGGAGCGGCCCATGACCACCGCGCGTCCCCGTAAGCGTGACAACAAGCGACTGAAACTGCTCATCGACTTCGCACTGAAGGAAGGTTGGGCGGTCACGCGCACATCGGTTGGACACCTGAAATTCACCAAGCCGGGCCTGCCTCCAATCTATACCGGCGCGACGCCAGACGATCTCCGCGCCGGCCTCATCGCGCGAGCTCGACTGCGCCACCGACCTGAAACGACGACAAGGGAGGCCAACGCCAATGGCTGAACTGACTCCCCCGGACATGGCAGCCAAATTGCTGGCCGAGCGCTTCGAGCGCAGCGGGCCGGTAGCCGATGTCCTGAGCGATCCCATCGCCGACACCCCCATGACAGTGACGCTGGATCAGCTCCAGCCGTATGACCTCAATCCGCGCGTCACGCGCAATCCGCGTTACGACGAAATCAAGGCATCGATCCGGGAGCGTGGCCTCGACGCGCCGCCGGCCATCACCCGCCGGCCCGGCGGGACGCACTACATCATTCGTAACGGCGGCAACACGCGACTCGCCATCCTGCGCGAGTTGTGGAGCGAAACGAAGGACGAGCGCTTCTTCCGCATTCCGTGCCTGTTCCGGCCCTGGCCCGAACGCGGCGAGATCATCGCGCTCACCGGCCACCTAGCCGAGAATGAACTGCACGGCGGCCTGTCGTTCATCGAGCGCGCCCTGGGCGTGGAGAAGGCCCGCGAACTCTACGAACAAGAGTTGGGCCAGGCGCTGACGCAGAGCGAGCTGGCGCGTCGCCTCAGTGCCGACGGCTATCCGATCACCCAGCCACACATCAGCCGTATGCAGGACGCCGTGCGCTACCTGCTGCCGGCGATCCCGGCCGTGCTCTACGGCGGTCTCGGCCGGCCCCAGGTGGAACGGCTGACGGCCCTGCGCAGGGCGAGCGCACGGATATGGGAAGCGCGCGGCGCGAACAAACGGCTGGCCGTCGATTTCCCATCGCTGTTCAACGACGTGCTCGCCCTGTTCGACGGCGACACCGACGGCTTCTCGATCAAGCGGGTGCAGGATGAACTCATCGGGCAGATGGCCGAGTTGCTAGAGGCCGACTACGACAGCCTGACGCTGGAGATCGGCGAGACCGAGAATCGGCAGCGTGCGCTGACCAGCGATCCGGCGCCCCCCGCACCGCAGTCCGGCAATGCCGCGGCCGCACCCGTAACGCCACAGCCACCGCGCTCGCCCGACCCGGCGCCGCCAGTTCCCATGGCGCAGCCCCCAGCCACATCGCCGAAGCCACCACGGATGCCGGAACCCCCGGCATCGCCCCCGCCCTCGGAAACGCCCGGCAGTGCGCAGCCTTCGGACGACGATCACGACGAACGCCTGCGAGGCCATATCGTGTCGCCGGCGCCGACCACCGAACGCTTGCAGGCGATCCAGCGCCTGGTGGCCGACCAGACCGGCGAGGCGCTGCCGGACTTCGAGGCGAACGTCTTGCAGGCAATCCCGGTGCAGGCCGGCGGTCTCTACCCGATTTCCGATGTCTGGTACATCGAACCGGGCCTGGACGCGCCGGATCGGCTGCGCGTGCATATCGCGCAGTTCGCGCACGAGATCGCCGAGGAAGCCGGACAGGCCGAACGCATCGAGGCGATCGACGACGGCATCGGCTTCCTTTGCGACATAGGCGCCCTATCGACGGACCCGCAGGCGATGCCGCTCATCGCCCGCGCAACGCTCACCCTGCTGCACGCCCTCAGTGCGGGATACCGGCCGGCGGCCGCAGCACCTACCGCACTCGACAACTTGCGCCTGACCGATGCCCTGGGGCCGCTGCTGCAGGGTCGGAAGAATGGCGACAAGGCGCAGGCCTCGCGCCTGAGCGACAGCGGCCTGGTCAAACTCTTTCGCCTGCTGCGGCTCGCGCGCCGGCTGCTGGAGCTGGAATCCGGCACGGCATCGGGCGCGCACGCCTCCACCGAACCGTAAGGCTGGGGGAGACGCGATGTCGGCACCGCATCCACTCAACCAGGCCGTGATCGCCCAGGCGCTGCACGATCTGCGCAACGGCCAGTTGCGCCGCTGCAAGGCCATGGGTTTCGGCGACCGGGAGCTGGACGCACTCAAACACCCGGAGCTGGTCAGCATGCTGGTCAACGCCACGGTGTCCTGGTGCTCGGTCAAGGTGAACCGCGAGGTGCTGCAACGCCTGTTGCACCAGGTGGAGGACGTCGAGAAGGAGATTGCGACCGTCGATCGCATGCTCCGCCTGGGGGCGAGCACAGAGATGGTCAGCAAGTTCTACGGCCTGACCCACCAGGAAGTGGCGTTGCGCCGGGACGTTCTCGGCCTGCCCAAACGCAAGGGCCGCCATCCGGTCTTGAGCGAGGAACAAGACACCGGCTTGTGGGGGCGCTGGAAGCCCGCCGTCGAGCAACGCGGCATCGCGCTGGACGACGACATGGCGATGCTCGACCTCACCCTCGATCTTGCCGAAGAACTCGCCCTGCCGGCCTCCGTCATCTGGGCGACGATTCGCGGCTGGATCGACCAAGGATTGGTGTAGGCCATGGAGATCGACAAGCCTCATCGGGGAGGCGGTCCGGTCTCGCTCTCCGCCCTGCTGAACGAGGCTGCTCAACGGCTGCCGGCCCGACAGACCGGGCCGACGGCCAGCGATGGATTCCTGTTCAGCGGCAACCGCCATGAGAGCGTGCCGCGCGCGCTGTTCTTCGATCATCGCCTCACGCCACTGGAACGCAACGCCTGGCAGGTGTTCCGGCTGCTGCTCGACGACGACGGCATCACCGCCTTTCCCACCTACGAACAACTCCGCCCCTACCTTGCCTCGACGCCGTGCGCGCCGAAGGCCTCCCACGAGACGGTGGCGCGCGCGCTCACGCTGCTGCGCCTGACGCGCTGGCTCAGTCTGGTGCGGCGTCGGCGCGATCCGCGCACCGGGCGCATCCAGGGCAACCTGTACGTGCTGCACGATGAGCCGCTGACGCCCTTCGAGGCCATGCAGCTCGATCCCGACTACCTGGACCTGGTAAGCCAGGCGCTGACCCATGCGAGCAAGGCGGTGCAGCACGTCGGCGTCCACACACTTCAGGAAGTCGCTGAAGACCCACTGCTCAACGGCCGCGCCCTGCCCACGCGCCTGCAGGTGCTGGCGCAGCGGTTGGCAAGCCAGGAGTGGAACCCACTCGAAAGTTATCCACAGGACGCGACGATTCACGAAACCGAAGAAGGCCCGAAAGCCCTTCTTCGGCACAGAGAACAGCAGCCTTCGGAATCCGAAGCGGGTCGCAAAGCCCCGTCAGACGCCCTTCTTCGGAATCCGAAGCAGGACCGTACTGTACGTAAAGAAAGTATTAAAAATAATAAAATACGTACAGTACCGCGCGCGCGAGAAAACCTTCGTCTGCCTCATCGCTTTCTCGCCTTGAAGGAGGAACAGCAGTCCGGCGCACTAGTCGCACTTCAGCGGGTGGACGACACCCTGCAACAGGCGGTGCTCGACGAATGGGCGGCCCGCTGCCAGGCCGGCGGCATCCGCAATCCCGCAGGTTATCTCTTCGGGGTCATCCAGAAAGCGATCAAGGGCGAGTTCCATGCCTGGGCTGGTCAGCCGGAACACGCACCGACTGCTATTTCACCGTCGTCTCTGGAATCGCTGCGCGCGCCCGAGCGCGACTGGTCTCCGCCAGCGATCGATCACGAAGCCGCGCAGCAGCATCTGACCCGCCTGCACGACCTGTTCAAGGAGTCTTGAAGCCAGCGCGCTATACCAGTGGTATAGCGCAACAGACTGCCTTCCCGACGCTGCAAACAGGCGGCGGCGCAATGCGGTTTGTTGACTGACAGCCTTCCCCTGCTTGTCGATGCTGGCGACTCGTTCATTCACAGCGAGTCGCTCTTATGGCAAACGAACCCCTGCAACTGAACCTCGGGTCGCTGCGCAGCGCGATGGCGTTGACGCTGCACACGCATCACGCCTCACGCATCTGGCACGGTCGCACGCCCGCCGAAGGCCGGCCCGGCATCATCGGCCTGAACGGCTTCATCTCCATCATGAACAAGCTCAAGCGCGGCGCCGAGCAGGACGACCCCTACTCGGACTGGTGGATGCTGCGCATCGAGGAAAAGATCGCCGACACCAAGACGCGCCTGCAAACGCTGCGCGAACAGGTTGACCAGGCGCTGGCCGACGTACCGCCCGCTCTCAGCCTGGGCGAGAACCTCAACGTGCAGCCGGTCAAGCTGCCCCTGTTCGTCAATTCGCAGTTGGGGTTCATGGCGGTCTACCTGCTGGCCGACTACGACGACCTAGCGCGGCGCCTGATCCTGGCGCATCACACGGCATTGATCGATCGCAGCACCTTGGAACGCTGGCTCAACGATGGCGCGCACGCGCTGCGCAGCCTGTTCTCCCTGGCCCAGCAGTACCGCTACTCCGGCACGACGCGCGATGACTTCGCGGCGAAGAACGCAGCAGCGCGCGCGGCATTGGAGAAGTTCGGCGAGCTGCCGACCGACGTGCTCGAAGGCACACGCCGCTCGCGCTTCGCGCCGCCGATCAACCGCCGGTCATCGCAGGATGGCAAGCAGGAAAGGACGGATACCCCGAGCGCTGCGCCAACCGACGAAGCCACGGAAGACGACGCGAACGACGACGGCGCCGCATCCGATGAGGATGAGCCAGCATGACGGAATCCACTCTCACCGACACACCGACACGCTTCACGCCGCTGGAACAGGCGGACTTCCAGCGCCTGGAACACGCAGCCTACCTAAAGGGCCTTTTACAACCTTTTAAGGGTAAGGGACGTTTGGAGTCCTGGGCCAACCAGTGTGCGGCGCTGCGCGACGACCTGATCGTGCTGGCGCAGCGACGGGTGCTGCCCCAAGCACGCGGCTATCCCTTCAGCCTGCTCGGTGTGCAACTGGCCCAGCAGACCACTGGCGCAGGCACGACCTTTCTGCGCTGGCGCAATCTCGACCGTTCCAGCATGGGCGTCGCCTTGTGGGAGGCGCTGCTGGCCGATCCCGCGACACCGGCATCGCTGATCGACGACCTCTACGCGATGGAGCTGCAACGCATCGCGCTGAACATGCAGATCAGCCTCACGCACAGCATTGCCCGCCAAACCCTGGACTGCGCCGGAAAGATGGCCCAGGCCGAAGCGGCTTACCTGCGGCGTATCCAGGGGCACGCCGCCTCGATCAACCCCACCACTTCCAAGGAGTCACCATGAGCACGCATTTCTTCGGCGAGGGCAACATCGGCTCTGCGCCAGACTATCGCGAGTTTGCCAACGGCAACGACGAGCCGCGCCGGCTGCTGCGCCTGAACGTCTACTTCGACAACCCGGTGCCGATGAAGGATGGCACTTTCGAGGACCGTGGAGGGTTCTGGGCGCCGGTGGAACTGTGGCACCGCGAGGCCGAACACTGGAGCACGCTGTACCAGAAGGGCATGCGCGTGCTGGTCGAAGGCCGCACCGTGCGCGACGAGTGGGAAGACGCCGACGAGAACGAGCGCGTGACCTTCAAGATCGAAGCGCGCCGGGTTGGCATCCTGCCGTATCGCGTCGAGGGTGTAACGCTGGGTGCCAAGGGGCAGGCCATGGAGCAACCCCACGACGAGTAGCCGCTGCGCAGGATCGTGTGAGCGGCTGGACCAGCCGTCAGCCGCTCACCGTGCGCCAGTTGTGCGCGGTTTATACCAGTGGTATAGCGCCATTGACGTCCATGGAAGGCCAATCGTCATGGACTTGAGCACTACTTCGATCTATAACTTGTTGTTTTTCCAATCTGTGAAATGGCTTGCCCCTAAGCCATCTTCCTAGAACGAGATAAGCAGCATGATCGGAGTCAGGACTCGTTATTCACTTGCTCAATTCCTTGAACTGCAGGAGCCCGCCGTGTGTGTCGTGATATTGGGCAAGTACGGCGTTCAGCACCTGTCGCTGTCGAGGGAGCAACTGCTGTACGACCTACTGAACACACTGCGCGGACTTGATGACCGCACGCTCATGCTGGCGCTGTCCGAGGTGGTTGCAACCACAGGTGATCTTCGGGCCAGAGTCAATCCGAAGTATCGGTTTGACGAGCGCATGCACGACTTGGCGCAGTGCCTGCTGCTGGACGGCTACATCATCCAGGAAAAGAAACTGGTCCAGACCGATCCGTCGATTGCCGATGCCGCGCCCTTGGAGGATGACCTGGTTACGGCATTGCAGAACTCTGGCGCCCCCCCGCGCGCAGGACATCATCGCCAAGATCAACGACTCGGCCGAGGCATTCCGGGCGACGCCGCCCGACTACAACGCATCGCTCGTCAACGCCCGAGTGGCGCTGGAAACCTTGGCCGTTGACGTGGCCACCCATGTCGCTTCGCTGCAGCAGAGTCCCACCACCTACAACCCGTCAAAATGGGGCGAGGTGCTTTCGTTCCTGCGCAGCAGCGGCGAGATCACGGTCGAAGAGGAAAAGGGGCTGGCTGGCGTGTTCGGTTTTCTGAGCCCTGGCGCCCATCGCCCGGTTGGCATCCCGGAAGACCAGATGACGCGGCTTGGCCGCTCCTTCGCGCTCAATATGTGCTGGTTCCTGCTCAAGAACCATCTCGCGCGAAGCCACCAGCCTTGAACTCACTGACTTCGATGCGCAAGGGAAAACAAGATGCCGTTTGAAATCAGGTCTTGGGAAGAAATCTCCAGAAGCTACGGATGCACGATCCTGCTCGGCAACGGCGCCAGCATTGCCGTCAGCCCGAGCTTCTCCTATGGATCACTGCTCAGGCATGCCGTTGAACAGCGCTTCCTTCCCGACGACGCCCAACGACTGTTCCAGTTCTTTCAGACCAACGATTTCGAGTTGGTTCTTCGGATCGTCTGGCAGGCGTCGAACGTCAATCGGTCGTTGCAAATCCCGGACCACCGAACCCATGCCGCCTACGTGAGTCTCAGAGACTGCCTCATTCAGACAGTCCGCGACATTCACCCGGAATACGATCAGGTCAGCGCGCACCTGCCGAGCATCTACCAATTCCTGAAACGCTTCAGCACTATCATCTCACTCAACTACGACTTGGTGGTGTACTGGGTCATGACCTATGGCCTGGAGATCGAGGATCAGCATGTGTTCAAGGATTGCTTCATAGGAGGCGGCGTCTTCTCCGACGACTGGCAACGGTTCAGGCAGCCGATCGGCAGGGAGCGCTCGACCACACTGGTGTTCCATGCCCATGGCAGCCTTGTGCTGTGCAGGAATTTGGTCGAGCAAGAACTGAAGATACACAACAGGGACGCTGGTCTTCTCGAAGCGATACTTCAGCTCTGGCAGAGTGAAAGCGTTGTTCCGTTGTTCGTGAGCGAAGGAACGTGGCAGCAGAAGGTCACGTCCATCCAGAACAGCTACTACCTCTCCACGGTCTACAGAGAAGTTCTGAAGTCACCGCGGAACACTCTCGTTGTTTACGGCTGGGGATTCTCCGAACAAGATCTCCATCTCTTGCAACGGATGAGTGGAACAGGGATCAATCGTGTGGCGGTGTCGGTGTTCCGAGGGGATCAGGTCTATTGCAACAGGGTCTTCCAGACGATCCGCGATACCTTGGGGTGGCACGTTGAGGTGGAGTTTTTCGACAGCGAGAGTCCCGGTTGCTGGATTCACGCTGCTCAGCAGGGTCTGCGCCCGGTCCCATAGACCTGCAAAGCCAAAGGCAAACACCGCACCCTGAACCCGTACAAGTTGGTGTCTGCCGCTGTCGCGTTGTTTGCTGCCGCATTCATTGCCCGCTGGGATGCTGACGATCATTCGATGACCGTCACGCACACTCAGGAGGCTTCATGCGCGTGTTTCTGTGCGAAAAGCCTTCGCAAGGCAAGGACATCGCCAGGGTGTTGGACGCCAGGCAGCGCGGCAATGGCTGCTACAGCGGTTCGGGCATCACGGTGACCTGGTGCATCGGCCATCTTGTCGAGGCGGCACCGCCGGAAACCTACGGCGAGCAGTACAAGCACTGGTCCATCGAGCAGTTGCCTATTCTTCCCGAGCGCTGGCGCATCGAGGTCAAGGCCAAGACCGCCGCGCAGTTCAAGATCGTGAAGCAGCTCGTCGCCCAGGCCGGCGAGCTGGTGATCGCCACCGACGCCGACCGCGAAGGCGAAATGATCGCGCGCGAGATCATCGATCTGTGCGGCTACCGTGGCCCGATCCAGAGGCTGTGGCTGTCGGCGCTCAACGATGCGTCGATCCGCAAGGCGCTGACTCAGCTCAAGCCGGGTGGCGAAACGCTGCCACTGTATTTTTCCGCACTGGCCCGTTCGCGCGCGGACTGGCTGATCGGCATGAACCTGAGCCGCCTGTTCACGGTGCTGGGTCGGCGGTCCGGGTATCAGGGCGTGCTGTCGGTCGGTCGCGTACAGACACCGACACTGAAACTGGTGGTGGACCGCGACCGCGAGATCGCACGCTTCGTCTCCGTGCCCTATTGGACTATCGACGTCACGCTGTCCCACGCGGGTCAGTCCTTCGCGGCAAGCTGGATGCCGCCCGACGGCACCACGGATGCAGCCGGTCGCTGCCTGCAGCAGCCAGTGGCGCAGCAGGCCGCCGACCGCATCCATGCGGGTCGTGAATCGAAGGTGCTGTCGGTGGAAACCGAGCGTGTGCGCGAAACCGCGCCGCTGCCGTTCGACCTCGGCACCTTGCAGGAAGTGTGTTCGCGGCAGCTCGGGCTGGACGTACAGGAGACGCTGAACATCGCGCAGTCCTTGTACGAAACACACAAGGCGACGACTTATCCGCGCAGTGACTCCGGCTACCTGCCCGAGAGCATGCTGGCCGAAGTGCCGACCGTACTCGACGCGCTGCTCGCCACCGATCCCGGCCTGCGCCCGTTGATCGACCGGCTCGACAGGACACAGCGCTCGCGAGTCTGGAACGACAGCAAGGTAACGGCGCACCACGGCATCATTCCCACGCTGGAGCCTGCGAACCTCTCGGCCATGTCGGAGAAGGAGCTGGCGGTATACGCGCTGATCCGTGCGCACTACCTGGCGCAGTTCCTGCCGCATCACGAATTCGACCGCACGCTGGTAGTGCTCGACTGCGCAGGGCAATCATTACAGGCTGTCGGCAAGCAGGTGATCGTGTCTGGCTGGCACCTGGCGCTCCCCGGCAAGGGGCAGGATGCGGCGGACGACGAGCAGGCTCAGCGCAGCCAGATCCTGCCGCCGCTGGACATCGGGGCGCGCTGCGGTGTCGGGCAGGTCGAACTGAAGGCACTGAAGACGCTGCCCCCCAAGCCTTACACCCAGGGCGAGTTGATCAGGGCGATGAAGGGTGTCGCCAAGCTGGTCACCGATCCACGGCTGAAGCAGAAGCTGAAGGAGACGACGGGCATCGGCACCGAAGCCACGCGCGCCGGCATCATCAACGGCCTGTTGGCTCGCGGCTATCTGGTGAAGAAAGGCCGTGCCATCCGCGCGTCGGATGCGGCCTTCACACTCATCGACGCGGTGCCGGCGGCGATCACCGACCCCGGCACGACGGCGATTTGGGAACAGGCGCTGGACATGATCGAGGCCGGCCAGATGACGCTGGACACCTTCATCGACAAGCAATCGGCCTGGGTCGCGCAGTTGGTTCAGCAGTATCGCGGCACCGTCCTGTCGATCAAGCTGCCCGAAGGACCGGCCTGCCCGGTGTGCGGTGCGGCGACGCGCCAGCGCAACGGCAAGAACGGTGCCTTCTGGTCGTGCAGCCGCTATCCCGACTGCAAGGGCACGCTGCCGGCCGAATCCTCGACGGGCAGGCGCAGGGCTTCGCGCCAGCGGCGCGCGGCGCCCAAGGCGTCCTGATGCCAACGAACACCTCTGCCGCGCCGGGATTTCACTGACGGCGAGGCAAACCGTCCCGCGCCCCGTGGGACTCCCCAGCGCGCGTCTCCTTCTGCAACGGTGTGCGCGTTCCGCTTGGCCGATACAGGCCACGGGACGAGAAGGTCGTTTCTCCACGAATGGCGCTCGCCGCCATTTCATTGATCGGTGTTCCTTCCGTTGATCGCGAGGGGTCTCCTGACGACTTGCCGGCCCTCCGGCGCTGCGCGAATCGTCAGGAGACCCCTCGGGTCCACGGTACTCGGTGCCGGTGCCCGCCGGCGAAACAACGGGTTCCCTTTGTGCGCGGATGTGTGCCAGAGGTTTCCGGCCCCAGCCACGAAACGGGTCGGGTGAGATTGCTGGACCAGCGGCAGGCTTTGACGACGGCCACGCCCTGCAACAGCCCACGGGTGGTGATTCCTCCCCGCCGAAGGCTCGCGCCTTCGGCTGCTTTTCCCTTCACGCCAGCGTTCGCTGCGCCGACGCACCACGCTCGGCAAGCAATCGGGCGATCACCGCGAGCGGATTTCGGCTCGCCAATGCACGCCAAGCCTCCGAACCTACACCCCATGCGCGCTGACCTCCGTCAGCACCATGCCCAGGCAGCTTCGGTCTTCAAAGCTGCGGCGCGGTTCTTCCGCGTTGACCGATCCAGTCCGCTTCGCATCGCTCCTGCGGACGATCGCCATGTCCTGGCGACGATGCTTCGTTCCACCCCACGGGAATCCGCTTCATCCCGTCGGGATGTGGCGCTTCCCATCCCTTCATAGGAGAGCACCATGTCCTTCGATCCTGTCGCACTCAAGCCCACAGGCCCTTCGGGTCTGCTGGCGCTGGCGTATGTGGGCAAAAGCCTGCCCTTGCAGGTGCTGCGCAGTGCCGCCGGGCACTACATCGGCACCTTCGACGACGACGGCCCCGTCTCCCGCGAGTCCGTCGAGTATTTCCCGAGCCACGAGGCCGCTCGCCATGCCCTGGAAACCAGCGTATGGACGCAGCGCCAGTACCCGTGATCCCCATCCATCTATCATCAGGAGAACCTCGTCATGAATCCGATGAGCGAGCAGGCGATCTTTGACGAGATCGCGCGCAACGATCTGCACTTCTCGAAAGCCCCCGACGCCTTTTTCCACGCCTGGAAGCGCGGCGTCGAACTGGTCGGCCCCGGCCTGTTCGGCAACGGCACGCAGGAATGTCTGAACCTGGCCGTGGACAAGTGGGACTTGTGTCCAAACGTCGCCGTCATCAAGAAGACCATCGGCACCATGAGTTCCGGCGAAAGGGTTTTTCTCGCCGCGATGGTGAGCTTCTACAACTCCAAGGACGGCGGTGCGCTGCTCAAGCGCGTTGGCGTCCACGGTCTGGCCGACCTGAGCGGCCTGGACCTGGAGCGACGCAAGATCATCGCCGCGCTGATCCTCAACTACACCGGCTGGTAACAGCACCTGCGGACCGTCATCCGTGACGGGCACCGTTTCTTTCATCCCTCTGGGGTCGATCCCCGGCAGGGGATCGGCTCCGCCTTTCCTCTACTGGAGAACCATCATGAACCCCACTGCCAATCCCGTTTCCAATCCCTTCGTCCGTGGCTACAACGGCCTTTCCATTCAGCGAATGATCGCCATCGCCTACGATGACGACTGCCCGCTGATCTATCTTCCGCTGCACGCCTCGCAGTCCCATCTGCGGGACGACCAGATCCAGCGTTTTGAATGCGTCTTCTGCGACGACTTCACCTTGATCACTCAAGGCCAAGCCGTGCCGGATGAACTGGACGCTCAATGCCGGAACCATGGCATCGCGCGCACGGTGATCTATGCCGTCATGGCGGACGACTTCGGGACGCCGGTGCATGTCGGCGATACCTATTCCGAAGAAGCCGCCCGCGACGTGGTGCGGAGGCTGACCTTCGATACCGGCCACTACAGCCGGTGCTGGGAGATCAGTTCCGGGCACCTTCCCGAGGAAACGATGCAGTACCTCGAAGACCTCGCGGACACATCCACGCTCACCGGCCTGTTGTTTGAAGCCTTCAGGATTCCCGACAGCGATGCCGTGGGCGTGAAGTTGATCGCTACGCCCTGGACCGACGCCAATCTCGAAATCGTCGATGGCCGCAATGCCCAGGCGCTGCACAACGATCAGACGGATGCGTGCGTCCCCACGCCGCTGCTGAACGTGATGCACCTGGCCGCCATGGCGGACGTGCGCATACTGGTCTTCGATCCGAACGCCGCGATACTGGACGGCCTGCCTGTCTACGAAGACTGACCCTCTCCACCTTGAGCCCCTTCACGGGGCTCTTTCTCTTTGTGCCCCACAGAAATAGGGATGGCTGCGGAAGCCGATTGACGGTCGCCGGTTCGCTGCCGCCATGCCACGCTGCGGCCATGTTCCGCTGATCCGTCAGCAACATGCCCAGGTAGTCACGGTCTTCGAGGCTACGACGCGGTTCCGACCGCGTGACCGATCCAGTTCGCACCAGCATCCCATGCGCGAACGTTCGCCCCTCCCAGGGCGAAGGATGCACAAGCAGTACCTGGATCGTTCGATCCATCAACCCGCGCGGGGGTTATGCCTCCCCGCCGGGGTGGGTGTGTCTCCGCCTTCTTGTCCCTCAAGTCTGGAGATTCACCATGACCACTTCATCCGAAAAGTCCAACTTCTTCGACCTGCACATCACCGGCCTCGGGTATCTCAATCGCATCCGCGAAGTGAAACCCAAGAAAGGCGATACCTTCCTTGCCTGCGACGTCGCGGCGCTCAATGGTCCCAGCGATAAGCCGGAGTACCGCCGTTTCGACGTGCGCGTATCCGGCAGCGAGGCGCAGCACCTGATCCGCCGTTGCGTCCCCGCCGTCGAGGCCGAACGCAAAGTGCTGATCGGCTTTCGTCTGGGCGATCTGTGGACCGACATCTTCACCTACAGCAAGGGGAAGCGTGTCGGCGAACAGAGCGTCAGCCTGAAGGCCCGCCTGCTCTTCGTGAGCTGGATCAAGGTCGATGGCCAGCTCGTCTACAAGGCCGAACCCAAGGCCTCCGAGGAAACGGCTCGCGACGAAGCGCCCAGCGTTTCGAGCGAACCCGCTGTCCAGGATGCACCCGCATCCGAGACGGTTTCCGACGACGAAGCAGCCGAAGTACCGGCGTTGGCCGAGTCGTTCTGAACCCACAAGGCCCCCTCACCGGGGCCTTGCTTCCTTTCCATCCAACGAGCCGCCGGTCTTTCCGGTCGGCGTCTCGTGACCTCATCGTAAGGAGCTGACCCATGATTACGCTTCCCGGCCAATTGGCCATCAAGACCATCCACGGCAGGAACGGCGACTTCAACGTCGGCCGCCTCGCCACCTCCATCGGCGAGTTCGTCATCAAGAACGCCGAGTTGGACCAGTACCGCGAAGGCAAGTACGAGGGCGATTTCGTCATCACCGAGATTCGCCCTTCGACGTACAACACCAGCGGCCGCATGGTCATCGAGATCCGCGCGCACCTGGGCGGAATGACCTTATCGAACATCGACCACCTGAGCCGCGATGAAGCCAACCGGCTGAGTCCGCAGGAAGTCGATCCGATCGACGAGGAAGCGCAGACGCCTGTCCCGTCCACTTCGGCACCTGCCGAAGCGAAGGCGGCAACGTCCAGCGATCCCCTGGTCGATACCACGCCGTTCGGCGCCGACGTTCCCGCCAAGCCGGCTTCCAAGCCGGTGACACAGGACGACGACGCCACGCTGTTCGGCGCTCTCTGGCCGCTGGGCGAGATCGTCAAGCTCGATGCCACCGTCGATCGCCGCCTGTTGCGTCAGCAACGGGACCGTCTCGGTGCCTTGGGCTACGAGTTCGCGCCGCTGTCCCAGGACTGGCATATCGCCTCCGCCTGATCCCTCCGTCGCTTCCCGCGACGTTCCAACCACCCGCCGGGGTATTTCCCCCGTCGGGGGAGTGCTCCGGCTTTTCACAGGAGAACTCCCATGGGCTGGTATTTCTCGCGGCAAACCCGCGACCAACTGATCCGCGAACTGATCGAACCGCAGGAGAGTGAAAACGCTCGCTCGGAGGTCATCGCCCACACCCTGCGCGGCAACGTGCTGTGGTCCGTGGTGCGCATTACCGCCAAGCAGGCGGGATTCATGAAGCTCGCTGCCGGCGATTCCATTAACGTCATCCGTTGCGACCTGCTGCAAGGCTCGGGCGGCGAATGGGGCCACAAGCCCCTGGATGAATCCATGCACCCCTACTACTACTCGTGCCCGTTGCGCTATCTCGACATGGCGCCGGTGCAATCCCCCGAGTGGCGGGAAGGCGTGCTCGCCCATCACGCACGTCGGCGCATGCCGGCGTCAGTGGCCTGAGCACGGGAGGTACGTCATGGACCCGATCCTGGCCTCTCTCCCGGCGTCGTTGCTGCGCCTCGTCGAAGATCAGTTGTCCAACAACGAAGTTTCTTCCGACGAGGAACTGCTCGATCACTTCATCAGCGACGGTCTCACCGAAGAACAGGCACGGCAGGCGTTGACCTACCGCGACCAGTACCTCGCCAACCTCTACCTGGACGGTTTCACACCGATCCTCAAGGGGAACGAGGCGCTTCGCTTCAACCCCTACAGCCGGCAATTCGAGCCGGACTGAACCGCAGGCCCGTGCTTCACGGGGCTGCATTCCTCTTTACCTGACCCACCCAGGCCCTGCCCCGCAGGGCCTTTCTTTGTCCCATGCAATCGCACGCATCCGGCTTTTGGCCTCTCGATGCCGATTGCTCCAATCCTCAAAAGGAGATAGTCATGAAACTCGCATCCCGCTTTTCTTATCGTTCTCCGGTGCTGCGTTCGGATCACCCGTTGTCGGATGATCAGATCCGCACCGTCGCCCCATCCATCTTCGCGGAGACCCCGCACGAAAGCCGTTCCCAGCGCTACAGCTACATCCCGACCGCGGCCGTGTTGACGGAGCTGCGCAAGGAGGGGTTCCAACCGTTCATGGTGTGCCAGACACGTGTGCGCCACGAAGATCGCCGTGACTACACCAAGCACATGCTGCGGCTTCGCCACGAGAGCCAGATCAACGGCACCGAGGCGAATGAGATCATCCTGCTCAACTCGCACGACGGCACCAGCAGCTATCAGATGCTGGCGGGCATGTTCCGCTTCGTCTGCCAGAACGGCTTGGTGTGCGGCGACACCTTCGCCGACGTCCGCGTTCCTCACAAGGGCAACGTCACCGATCACGTCATCGAAGGCGCCTATGAGGTCTTGCAGGGTTTCGAGCAAGTGCAACACTCGCGCGACGCCATGCGTGCCATCACACTCGAAGAGGGTGAGTCCGAAGTCTTCGCCAGATCGGCGTTGGCCCTCAAATACGACGATCCCGGCAAGACCTTGCCGATCACGGAGAGTCAGGTTCTGGGGCCACGTCGTTTCGACGACAACCGTTTGGACCTGTGGTCCACCTTCAACCGAGTGCAGGAGAACCTCGTCAAAGGCGGCCTGACCGGACGTACCGCGAACGGGCGCCAGCAACGCACGCGGCCCGTTCAAGGCATCGACCAGAACGTCCGGCTGAACCGGGCGCTCTGGCTGCTGGCGGAAGGTCTGCGTCAGTTGAAAGCCTGACCATCAAGCGGATCATGCCCATGTCGGCATGGTCCGCTTTTTTTGTTCGGCGGACGCCCCTTCGGAGCCCCTTTGCAAACAGGGTGGCGTCGCGTGGCGGTTTTTCGCTCCCGCTCATCGGCCTGTTGAAGCAGGCTACTTCCCATGTCCGTCGGCGTTGCCGACAACATGCCCAGGTAGCCTAGACCTTCAAGGCTACGGTGCGTTGCGACGCACTGGTCGTTCTCTTTGCCAAGACGCCTACGGCGTTTCCTTCCATCCCCCTGGGGCAGTGACTGCCCTCGCGGGCGGTGCTGCCTCTTTTTACTTCGAGGACATCACCATGCCTGCATCCACATCATCCAGTGTGCTCTATCGCATCGACGAATGCCCCGACCTCATGGCCGACGGCTGCATCGGCGACGAGCACGGCAACCTGGTCTTCCTGTCCGTCTGGGCGCGCGATACCGCCGTCCAGGAGTTCCTGGCTCGCCTGACCCTTGGGCGCAATGAGCAGGGACTGGATCAGTTCCATCTCGTCACCGATCAGGCGTCGATCCCGGTCTTCGTCGGCAATCCCGACAACCTGGAGAAGCGCACCACGCGCGCCTTCCGGCGCACGCTGTTCGGTTCCATGTCTCATCTGTGGCTGTTCGACAAGCGCTGCGTGAAGCCCGACAAGGCCAACGCCAGCGCATTGGCGCTACTGCCCAGGACAGTGACCGACCACACCGAACGCCTATGGGCGCTGGTGCGGGAGACCTGCCCCCTGCCGCTGCTCGATCACTGGCGCGATGCCGTGCTGGAGCTGCTGCAATCACGGGACATGCTGACGCGCCTTCCGTTCGCCCTCGGGCCGCTGGAAGGCCATCGGCTGGCCCTGGACGTTCCGGCGCTGACCACGGCGCTGGGCGAACTGATCCGCAACGGCACCCTTGGTGTTTCGCAGGTCGAGCTGGCCTCGGGCAAACCGCTGCGGCGGGTGGCCTGACGCTCACCACACGGGCATGTGCGTCGCGCGTGCCCCGCTTTCATCCCACTTCTTCACAGGAGATTCCCATGGCTCTCATGTTTCCGCGCCTTGCGCGCAACTTCATCAAGAACGGCTACTTCCCGACAGACGAACCCACGTTGGAAAGAGCCCTGACCGCACTGGCGCCGTCCTCTGGCCCCATGTGCATCCTCGATCCCTGCGCCGGCGAAGGCGTCGCGATCGCCGAAGCCGCTCATGCCCTCGGGCACGAACAGGTGAAGGCATTTGCCGTCGAGTACGACGCGGAGCGCGCCACCCATGCGCGCAGACTCGTCGATCGTTGTCTGCATGGCGACCTGATGGACTCGCTGATTTCCCGCCAGTCCTTCGGACTGCTGTGGCTCAATCCGCCTTATGGCGATCTGACGCGGGGCGTCGATGGCAACATCGGCTACCAGGGTCAGGGGCGCGCACGGTTGGAGAAGCTGTTCTATCAGCGCAGTCTGCCGCTGTTGCAATACGACGGTGTGCTGGTGCTCATCATCCCGGCCTATGTACTCGATGCCGAGTTCGTCGGCTGGCTGACCCGCCACTTCGCCGATCTGCGCATCTACCGTGCGGTGGACGTGCAGTTCAAGCAGGTGGTGATCTTCGGCCGGCGCGTGCGTCAGCGCGAGCAGGTGCCGGAGGACGCCAAGACGGCGCGCAGCCTTTTGCTGCAAGTCGGGCAAGGCGACATCGAAGCCGAGGAATTGCCCTGCGAATGGCCGTTCCAGCCTTACACGGTTCCGGCGTCTCCCGTCGAACCGGAGCACTTCTATCGCGTCACGCTCGAACCCGAGCAGTTCGCCGACGAGGTACAGCGCCTGCAAGGGCTGTGGCCGTCAATCGACACGCACCTGGGCGCCGCGCAGCAACTGCAACGGCCCCCGGCGCGCGCCCTGTCGCACTGGCATCTCGCCCTGGCTCTGGCCGCAGGCGCGGTTTCAGGCGTCGTGCAATCGAAGAACGGCCGCACGCTCGTCGTCAAAGGTGATACCCACAAGGAGAAGTCTCACCAGACGGAATACACCGAGCGTGACGATGGCTCCGTGGCCGAGACGCGCATCCTCACCGACAGGTTCGTGCCTGTTATCAGGGCGTGGGACATGACCCTTGGCTCTCCCACATGGGGCCAGGTACTGACCATTCGCTGATCTTTGTTCCTTGACGGTTCGCCGTCGTTTTTATCCACCCACCGGGGTCATGTCGCCCCTGTGGGGTGCCGTGGCCCCTTTTCTTGAGAGGTAGTCACCATGGCACTCGCAGTTCTGTCTCAACCACGCTTTCGGGCCGGAAAATTGCTCATGACCGCAGGCGTGAATGGCCTTGTTCAACGGGGTGTGTTCAACCCCGGACCCTATCTCCAGCGCCATCTCAACGGCGATTGGGGCGATCTCTGCGACGACGACAGGCGGCAGAACGATGTCGCTTTGAAGTCCGGCGAGGATCGATTGCTCTCGTCCTACCAAGTCACTTCCGACCTGAAGCTCTGGATCATCACCGAACGGGATCGCAGCGTGACCACGCTGCTGTTGCCTGAAGAGTATTGATCCGCTTTTCCCGCGACGTTCGACCGTCGCGTTTCTTCCCAACCCTGGGGCATGTCATCGCCCCATCGGGGGAGGTGCATGCCCCATTTTTTTGGAGCATCACCATGTCCCTCGATCTTGAAACTGTTCCCGATACCGCCGTGCAGGGCGACCTGCTGGAAGCGGCGGCTTCTCCACTCACGATCAGCTTGCAGGATTTCGTCACCGAGTTCGGCGATGAGCTGCTCGACTCTCTCAATCGCGCCAACCCGCCTGTCTACGCCGGGCAGGCACGGGCGCATCGCCAGACCATCCTGGCCGGCCTGAAGCGGAAGCTGTTTCCCGCCCAGGCCGAAGTCGTCCATGCCGTCACCGAGCTGCTGGTCGATCGTGGCGAACGTGCCGCGATCGTCAACGGCGAGATGGGCTGCGGCAAGACGACCGTCGGCATTGCCACGGCCGCCGTGCTCAATGCCGAAGGCTACCGCCGCACCCTGGTGCTCTCGCCACCCCACCTGGTCTACAAGTGGCGGCGCGAAATTCAGGAGACGGTGGCCGGCGCCAAGGTCTGGGTGCTCAACGGCCCGGACACGCTGGTCAAGCTGCTGAAACTGCGCGAGCAGTTGGGCGTACCACCCCAGGGGCAGGAGTTCTTCGTCCTCGGCCGTGTGCGCATGCGCATGGGCTTTCACTGGAAGCCGGTGTTCGTGCGTTGGCGTACCCGTCACGGCGACGTGGGGGCGTGCCCGCATTGCGGCCATGTCATCACCGACCTGGACGGCGAGCCGATCAACCCGGTGGAACTCGAAGCGGAGGAAACCCGCCGCAAGTGCGGACACTGCGCCTCGGCGCTGTGGACACTGATCCGTCCCCGGCGCCTGTCGGTCAACGACCAGTCGCAAGCCGTGCTCAAGGCGCTCAAGCGTATTCCCACCATCGGCGAAGTCACTGCACAGAAGCTGATGAAGAAGTTCGGCGAGTCGTTCCTGGCTTCGATGCTGGGCGACAACCTGTACGAGTTCATCAATCTCATGGACGACAACGGCGAGCTGGTGTTTTCCGACCGGCAGGCCCAGCGCATGGAACGTGCGATGGCCTCGATGGAGTTCGGCTTCGGCGAAGGTGGCTATCAGCCTTCGGAATACGTCAAACGCTACCTGCCGCAAGGCACGTTCGACCTGCTCATCGCCGACGAGGCGCACGAGTACAAGAACGCGGGTTCCGCCCAGGGGCAGGCGATGGGGGTCTTGGCCTCCAAGTCACGCAAGACGCTGCTGCTGACCGGCACCTTGATGGGCGGCTACGGCGACGACCTGTTCTACCTGCTGTTCCGCGCCCTGCCTGGGCGAATGATCGAAGACGGCTACCGGCCGAGCAAGCAAGGCAGTCTGACGCCGGCCGCGATGGCGTTCATGCGCGATCACGGTGTGCTCAAGGACATCTATTCCGAGAGCAAGGGCTCGGCCCACAAGACCGCCAAGGGCAGCAAGATCACGGTGCGAACCGTGAAGGCCCCCGGCTTCGGTCCCAAGGGCGTGCTGCGCTGCGTATTGCCGTTCACGGTCTTCCTCAAGTTGAAGGACATCGGTGGCAACGTGCTGCCACCCTACGACGAGGAGTTCCGCGAAGTGGCGATGGACGCGGAGCAGGCGCAGGCCTATGGACGCCTGGCGGGGCAACTGACCGCCGAGCTGAAGCAGGCGCTGGCGCGCCGTGACACGACGCTGCTGGGTGTGGTCCTCAACGTGCTGCTGGCCTGGCCGGACACGTGCTTTCGGTCCGAGACGGTCAAGCATCCGCGCACCCGCAATCTGCTGGCGTTTACGCCGTCGCTGTTCACCGATCTGGAGGTCATGCCGAAGGAGCGGGAGCTGATCGACATCTGCCGCGAGGAAAAAGCGGCGGGCCGCAAGGTGCTGGTCTACAGCGTCTATACCGGCACGCGCGACACCACATCGCGCTTGAAGGTGCTGCTGGAGCAGGAAGGCTTCAAGGTGGCGGTGCTGCGCGCGAGCGTGGATGCCTCCCGCCGGGAAGACTGGATCGCCGAGCAGTTGGATCGCGGCATCGACGTGCTCATCACCAACCCCGAGCTGGTGAAAACCGGCCTGGACCTGTTGGAGTTTCCGACCATCGTGTTCATGCAGTCGGGCTACAACGTGTACTCGCTGCAGCAGGCCGCGCGCCGTTCCTGGCGTATCGGGCAGAAGCAGCCGGTCCGGGTGATCTACCTCGGCTACGCGGCCACCTCGCAGATGACTTGCCTGGGGCTGATGGCCAAGAAGATCACGGTGTCACAGAGCACGTCAGGAGACGTGCCGGAATCCGGGTTGGACGTTCTCAACCAGGACGGTGACTCGGTGGAAGTGGCACTGGCACGGCAGTTGGTGCATTGAGTATTAACCCATCTTTGGCGGCCCCTTCGGGGGCTGTTTTTCTGAAATCGTCTCCCAGAATAAATAAAAGTATTATTTCGTTATACGGAGGAAAAATGATGGTAAATAAAAATAGAAAACTACGGGCTCTGGTAGTGGTTGGCGCTGGTGCCTCGGTAGAGTATGGAATACCTGCTACAACACAGTTGGGCGCGTTAATTGAAGTGGGTGTTGCTGCAGATAGGTACTGTGCCAAGGTGGGTGGGGTCGATGTATACCGCGACGTAAAGACGGCACTGGAGGGCTACTACGACGGCAATTCCAGCGAAGCGCACTTTGAGCGCATATACCACGTGATGCGTGAACTGCATGCACTTCACCGAACACCCAGGGCCGTACCGAAATTCAGCCCAGTCATGTTGCCGTTTCTCAACAAGCAGAAGAACTACTCGCAGGAGTCCTTGCAGGCTGCCTGTCAGACCATGCTGGCAGTCATCTACAAGGAGGCATCCACGATCTGCGATAACCCGAAGAAGCCGCTCAAGTCTCTGGAAAGCTTCTTCTCTCAATTGGAGGAGCACTTCCTGCCAAGGGTATACACCACCAACTATGACGACTTCATCGGACAAGCCACGGACGACCGCTACTTCACCGGCTTTACCCGGTCACGCGGCACTCACGCGCTATTCGATCCGCATTCGTACTGGTCGCATTGGGACGATCCAGCCCTCTTTCATGTCCATGGCTCGGTCCACATGGGATTTCCGCTACCGCAGGATGGTTGTGAGATTGGCGAACTCGCCTGGTATCCATCCAGAGCGGAGGCACTGAAACGCTCTGGATTCAATGGGTCAAGCCTTGGCCGTATGGATGGCACGGGCATCGAGCGAAGCGCCATCATCACAGGGCTGGACAAGCTCGGCCGCCTGCAACAGATGCCCTACGGACTCTACTACGCAGGACTCAGCCGAGATGCAATGGAGGCCGACGTGGTCTTCATTCTTGGTAGTGGCTTAGCGGACCTGCACTTGAACACGTGGCTCAGGGAAGCACGTAGACACAAGCAACGGCTTCCCTTGCTCTATGTTGGCTACTGGCCAGGTGATACCACGGAGTTATTTTCAAGGTTCCACTTCGATTACGAGGATCAGGAGATCGCCCTTTTTCACGACCTTCGGATCGATCTGGCGAACGTTCCAGAGTCCCACTTCAAGGAGGCTAGCGGCTGGACGATTGATGCGCACAAGACAGCCGCCGTTTGGGCCGATGGTTTCCAGGCATTCCTGTCTCACCCGGATGCGCTCGCGGGGGCGATGAAGGAAATCGGCGTATAGCTATCACGAAGACCTTGAAGTGAGGCGACACCAAGTTTGATGCCTCGACTATTTCAACAAATTGGTTGAAGCGCAGTTCCCTTTGTTCGCTGATGCGACGGCCTTCCCCTGCGAAGGTGGCATCACGAAGCCCCTGGGAGCCGCCGCATGCTATCCATTCGCCGCCCATACCCGGCCGGAAACGCCGCGCTTGCCGCCGGCCTGATCGCCGCCGCCCTGACCGCCGGATGCGCCACATCATCCGTCGCGCCACCCGTCATCGAACCGGAGCCGGAAACACAAGCCCGGCCCGTGCCGGACGGCTGGATTCCCATCGTTCGGTATGGGCGCTACACGCTGGTGGAGCTGGTCCCGGAGGCCGCCCAGCAAGACCTGCTGTTGCAGGTCATCGACGTGTCGATGCCGGCGACCCTGCCCGCGACGGTCGGCGAGGCGCTGGGCTACGTGCTGCTGCGTTCCGGCTACACCCTTTGCGAAGCCGATCCCGACGCCGCACCGCTCCACCATCTTCCCTTGCCGGCCGCGCACCTGCGGCTTGGGCCGCTTTTCCTGCGCGACGCCCTGCTGACGCTGGCGGGGCCGGCCTGGGAGCTTCACGTCGATGACGTGGCGCGGCGCGTGTGCTTCACCCAGGAACAGGAGCCGTTGCCATGACCCTGCCTCCCGATTTCCATCCGACTTCCCGCACCCGCCTGCTGCAAGTCGCCGCAGCGACCTGGCTGCTGCTGGTCAGCGCGGCTGTCGTCGTCAATCACGTGTCCCTGTCCCGCCTGGCCGAGGACGCGCGAGCCAGCGCGCCGGCCATTGAGGTCGCGCTGCTCGATAGCCGCCTCACCGAACTGGAACTGCTGACGGACAGCACCGGGCACGAGCTGGAACCGCTGACCCAGGCCAGCCTCGACACGGTTCGCCAGGCGCTGGAGGAACGGCTCGCCCGGCTCGAACAGGCGGACACCGAACCGCCTGCCACGACCGACATCGCGCACCTGCAAACCCGCCTCGATCAACTCGAAGCACGCTTGAAGGAAGTCCGCCAACCACCGCCATCCGCTGCCGCGCCGGCACGTCGCCTGCCTCCGGCCGAGGCCGCACGGCCCGCGACCGTCGAACCGCCATTCCGCCTGCTGGACATCGAATTGCGCGCCGGCGAGCGCTTCCTGTCCATCGCGCCCGCCGATTCCCGCTCACTCGCGGCGGTCCGCGTGCTGCGTCTCGGCGAGACCGAGAGCGGTTGGCGGCTCGAATCCCTCGAAGGGCGGACCGCGACCTTTCTGTTCAACGGGCAGGCGCGACGGTTGAACGTGCCGTAGGAGGTCTTCGTGAAGCCGTGGTTCGTTCGTTTCGTTCTGGCGTTCGCCGTCACTTCGATGACTTCGGCGGTCGCCGTCGCGCAGAACGCGCCTGCCGCCGACTCCCGCATCGTCCAGAGCCGGGACAGGGCCGCCATCGACGCCGATCTCGACGAACGCCTGGCGCGGGATTGGGGACTGCAAACCGAAGAGTGGGCGCGCTACCGGCAGTTGATGCAGGGGCCGCTGGGCGTGTACTCGCCCGGCCTCGATCCTTTCACGGCCCTGGGCATCGAAGCGCGCACGGACGAGGAACGCCGCCGCTACGCGGAGCTTCAGGTGCAGGCCGAGGCCCGCCGCGTCGAAAAATTGTTGGCGTACCAGCGCGCCTACGACGACGCCTGGAAGCGGCTCCATCCCACGCTTCAGCCCGTCGTCCTGACCGATGCCGGCACCCCTCCCGCCACGTCCGGCGCCCTGGGGCGGCTGGCGGTCTTTGTCAAGGACGACTGCCCGCCCTGCGAACAGCGCGTGCGGCAATTGCAGACCGCAGGCACGGCCTTCGATCTCTACATGGTCGGCAGCCGCCGGGACGATGCGCGCATCCGGCAATGGGCGGCCAAGGCAGGCATCGAGCCGGCCAAGGTGCGCGCACGGACCATCACCCTGAATCACGACGCTGGCCGTTGGCTGTCGATCGGTGTACCGGGCGAGCTGCCGGCCGTCGTGCGTGAGGTCAACGGGCAATGGCTGCGTCAGTGAGCCTTTGCCGGGCAGGCGTCCTGTGCCTGCTCTGTCTCACCGCCTGGACCACGCCCGCCCAGGCGCGGGAGATTCCGCCGCCGGCCTATCAACTGGCCGCGCACGACGCCGGCATTCCCTCGGCGGTGTTGTACGCCGTGGCCTTGCAGGAAAGCGGCATCGCGCTGCGTGGACGGCGAACTCCGTGGCCTTGGACCTTGAATGTCGCCGGCCAGGCACGCCGGTTCCAGACCCGCGAGGCCGCCTGCGCGAACCTGCGGCGCGCGCTGCGGGATGTGCCGGCGACACGCATCGACGTTGGTCTGGGGCAGATCAACGCCGGATACCAGGCACACCGTTTCGATCACCCCTGCGAACTGCTGGACCCGTACCGGAATCTCGCGGTCGCCGCCGCGATCCTGCGCGAACACCACAGGCCCGGCGATGACTGGCTGGTCGCCATCGGCCGCTATCACCGCCCCGCCGGTGGCGCTCCGGCAGCCCGCTACCGCCACAGCGTTCAAAAACATCTGGCCCGCGTGCAGGGCAGCCCGGTTCCGTCCATCGCATCGAGGAGTCATCGACCATGAACATCCGCCTGTGCGTACTGCCGCTGCTGGGTCTGCTGGCCCTCACCGCCCATGCCGCCGACCAGACCCTTGTCGTCGTCGAGGATCGGGGCGGCGCGTCCGCCTTGCCCTACTACCAGGCGCTGAACCTCCAGCCCCGAAACCCTCGCCAAGCACTACCGCCACCGCATATCGAGGTGCCGCCGCTGCCGGGGGAACGTCACGGCGAGGCCGACATGCTGCCAGTGCGCTCGACGCTGTTGACGCCGGGCACGGTGGAGCGTCGGGTGATCGAGGCGCCGGGGCTGCGCCCGCTGTTCCTCGTCGGTGATGACGAACGCTCACGCGCCTGGCTGCGTCAGCGCATGGAAGTCTTGCACGAACTCGGCGCGGTCGGCCTCGTGGTCAACGTCGAGTCCCAGGTCGCGCTGAATGCCCTGCGACGCCTGGCGCCGGAACTGATCCTGTCCCCGATCTCCGCCGACGACCTGGCCCGACGGCTCGGCATCCGCCACTACCCCGTGCTCATCACCGCCACGGGGGTCGAGCAGTGACATGGCCCAGCCGCATTCGGTGGAAGTCCTGCTGCGCCCGGCGGTCGAGCTTTACACCGTCGCGGTCTGCCTCGGCGCCGCCGTTCTCTGCCTCGCCGCGCCCTGGTCGCTGGCACTGAGCCCGCTGGTGGGCCTGGCCGGTGCGCTGGCCTTTCTGACCTTCGGCACCATCCGCTTCTACGAAGCCTGGGCGATCCTGCGCTATCGCCGCAACATCCGCCGCATGCCGCGCTATGTGATGGCCAGCCGCGACGTGCCGGTGAGCCAGCATCGCCTGTTCGTGGGCCGGGGTTTTCGCTGGGATCAGCGCCACACCCACAGGCTGATGCAGACATACCGGCCGGAGTTTCGCCGCTACGTCGAGCTGACACCGCTCTACCGATCCGTGCGCCGGCTGGAGGAGCGTTTGGAGTTCGCGCCTCGCCCGCTGCCTCTGCTGGCCCGCGTGACTGCGTGGGACAACCCGTTGAACCCGGCGCGGCCGCTGCCGCCGGTCGGCGGCCTGCCACGGTTACACGGCATTGAACCGCACGAGGTCGATGTGTCGCTGCCGCTGGGCGAGCGTGTCGGCCACACGCTGGTGCTCGGCACCACCCGTGTCGGCAAGACGAGACTCGCGGAGTTGTTCATCACCCAGGACATCCGCCGCAGGGTCAATGGCGAACACGAGGTCGTGATCGTCTTTGATCCCAAGGGCGACGCGGACCTGTTGAAAAGAATGTACGTGGAGGCCCAGCGCGCCGGACGCGCAGGGGAGTTCTATTGCTTTCATCTCGGCTGGCCGGACATCTCCGCGCGCTACAACGCGGTGGGCCGCTTCGGACGAATTTCGGAGGTCGCCACGCGCATCGCTGGCCAACTCTCCGGCGAAGGCAACAGCGCGGCGTTTCGCGAGTTCGCCTGGCGTTTCGTGAACATCATCGCGCGCGCTTTGGTGGAGTTGGGACGACGCCCCGACTATCTGCTGATCCAGCGCCACGTCATCAACATCGATGCGCTGTTCATCGAGTACGCGCAACACTTTTTCGCCAAGGCCGAACCGAAAGCCTGGGAGGTCATCGTCCAGCTCGAAGGTAGGCTGAACGACAAGAACATTCCCCGTCACATGATCGGACGGGAAAAGCGCGTGGTGGCGATCGAGCAGTACCTGTCGCAGGTGCGCGTCTACGACCCGGTGCTCGATGGCCTGCGTTCGGCGGTGCGCTACGACCGCACCTACTTCGACAAGATCGTCGCCTCGCTGCTGCCGCTGCTGGAAAAGCTCACCACGGGCAAGATCGCGCAACTGCTGGCACCGAACTATGCCGATCTCGATGATCCGCGGCCGATCTTCGATTGGTTGCAGATCATCCGCAAACGCGCGGTGGTCTACGTCGGCCTGGATGCGCTGTCGGACGCCGAGGTCGCGGCGGCCGTGGGCAACTCGATGTTCTCCGACCTAGTATCGGTCGCCGGGCATATCTACAAGTTCGGCATTGACGACGGCCTGCCCGGCGCCTCGACCGGCGCCAAGGTGCCGATCAATGTGCATGCCGACGAGTTCAACGAATTGATGGGCGATGAATTCATCCCCATGGTGAACAAGGGCGGCGGCGCCGGTATGCAGGTCACGGCGTACACGCAAACACTTAGCGACATCGAGGCGCGCATCGGCAACCGCGCCAAGGCCGGTCAGGTCATCGGCAACTTCAACAACCTGTTCATGTTGCGCGTGCGGGAGACGATCACCGCCGAGCTGCTGACCCGGCAGTTGCCCAAGGTCGAGGTGTACACCACCTCGATCGTCAGCGGCGCCACGGATACCTCCGATCCCGAGGGGCACACCGCGTTCACGTCCAACACGCAGGACCGCATCACCTCCACCAGCGTGCCGCTGATCGAACCGGCGCACGTGGTCAATCTGCCGAAGGGGCAGGCCTTCGCGCTGCTCGAAGGCGGCAACCTGTGGAAGATCCGCATGCCGCTGCCCGCGCCCGACGCCGACGAGGCCATGCCCAAGGACTTGCAGGAGCTGGCCGGCTACATGCGGCAGCACTACGTCGATGCCGGCGACTGGTGGGAAAGCCAGGGCCTGCCGGCGTTGCAGCACGAGGCGCTGCCGGCAGACCTGCTCGACGACTTCAAGCAAATGGCCTTCGCCGATCCTGCCGAGGATGGAAGGGCATGAGCGATCCGGCCGTCGCGGCGCAACGCCAACAGGTACGCCAGAGAGGTTTTCTCGCCAGCCTTGTCACCTTGCCGTTTCGCTTCTTCGGCGTGCTGTGCGGGTCGCTGCTGCTGTGCATCCTGGTCGAGTGGATCGGCATGCACCTGTTCTGGCCGGAACAGGGATGGCGCCACGCGCAAGACATGGTGGCCTACGAGCTGGACCAGCTATCGACCTACTTCACGCGCAGCGTGGTGGTGCAGGAACCGGGGCGCACCGCCCATCGGATTGTCGAGTGGGCGTATGAATGGGTCTTCCTCAAGACCGGGCTGCTGGAGTGGGTGCAGAACGCCTCCGCGCAGGCCAGCGCCGGCAGCCACGGTCAGACCAGGGATTTCCGGCACTACCTGAGCCAAGTTTACGTCCACCTGGAAAGCTATCTGATCGCGGCGGCGTACACGGTGCTGGTGTTCCTCGTGCGCCTGCTGGTGCTGTGCCTGATGCTCCCGCTGTTCCTCATGGCGGCTTTCACTGGCCTCGTGGACGGCCTGGTACGCCGTGACATCCGCCGCTTCGGCGCTGGGCGCGAATCCGGCTTCGTCTATCACCGCGCCAAGGCGGCCTTGATGCCTCTGGTGGTACTGCCGTGGGCGGTCTACCTCGCGTTGCCGATCAGCGTGAGTCCAATCCTGATCCTGCTGCCCAGCGCCGTCCTGCTGGGCGTGGCCGTGGACGTGGCCGCCGGGAGCTTCAAGAAGTACCTCTAGCGTTCGCCCAAGGAATGCGGTGGATCGGCCGTTCTTATTGATTGCGGAAACGCATCCCTTCTCGCCGCAGCATCACGCCATCCATACAACTTTCGGATCGCGCGATGGGCACGACGGCCAACACAGCATTCGTCCGGTGGCGCGCACTGGCTCCAGCCCTAGCCTGCCTGCTGCTGGTCACGCCAAGCGCGTTCGCCGCTGATACCGCTTCCGAGCATGCGCAGCTCGCCGCGCTCGTGCGTCAGCTCGACATGCTCGACCGGCTGGCCGAGCACAGCGAGCGCCTGCCGAAGCAGGACGCCTCCCGCTACCACTTTGACTACGCGCGGCTGCGCGAGGACATCGAGCGTGTCCGTAGCGGCATCCGTGACTACCTGACGCCGCAGCGCGCACAGCCGCGCGACCCCACAACGCTGATCGGCGATTACCGCCAAGAGGAGGAGGACGCGCCATGACGAGCGATCAGGTCGCCGCCTTTCAGGCCAACAGCGGCTTCGGCCCTGCGGATGTTTCCGTCGTCCTGGTCGGCAGCGTGTTCGTGGTGCTGTTGCTGTGGGGCGTGTGGGCACTGCGCACGGCCTATGTCGGCTGGGCCGAACACAGCATCTCCCAGCGCCAGTTCCTCGGCGTCGCGCTGCGATTCGTCGCGATGTACGTCGTGCTGACGTTTTTCCTTCTCTCTTGACGCAAAGAGGATTCCGCCATGACTTTCCGTTCCATCTCCACTCGCTTCGCCCACCTGGCCGGCCTGCCCGCCGTCGCCGTGATCTCCGCGAGCCTGTCGCCGATCGTGCAGGCCCAGGGCCTGCCGACCATCGAAGACCCGTCGCGGGGTACCGGTAGCGGCATCATGGAGACGCTGCGCAATTACGGTTACGACATCGTGATGCTGGTCGCGCTGCTCGTGGTCGCCTCGATGTTCGTCGGCGTCTGCTACCACGCCTACAGCACCTATTCGGAGATTCACACCGGGCGCAAGACCTGGGGTCAGTTCGGTTTGACGGTCGCGATCGGCGCGATCCTGCTGGTCGTGGGCATCTGGCTGCTCACCGAAGCCACCGGCGTCCTGTAAGGAGGTCGGGGCGATGTCGGGGAGCCAGGACAGCCTGCACGACGGCACGGTGACGTTCCTGCCGCACCGTCTGAACCGTCAGCCCGTGGTGGTGCGCGGGCTGACGGCCGACGAACTGTGGGTCTGCGTGGGGCTCTCCGCCACGGTCGGCCTGATGCTGGGCATTCCGCTGGCGTGGCTGGCGTCCACGCTCGCGATGGTGCCGACCCTGATCGTGGCGGCCATCGGCATGGGCGTGTTCGTTGGCGGCGGCGCGTTGCGACGCCACAAGCGGGGGCGTCCCGACACCTGGCTGTACCGGCACCTTCAGTGGTGGATCGCGCTGCGCCATCCCGCCTTCGCGCCCTACACGGGCGGCAGGTCGCTGGTCACGCGGTCGGGCTGCTGGACGGCGCGCAGGAGTGCGCCATGAGCCGCTTCAAGAACGAGATCACGCACCTCCAGGCGCACATCAAGACCTTGCGCATGGGAGCCGCCGCGCTGTTCGTCGTCGCTCTGGTGCTGGGCTTCGGCTGGTGGAGTGCGCCCCGCGATCTGACCATCCACGTGCCGCCGGACCTGCGTTCGGGCAGCGTGCGCAAGTGGTGGGAAGTGCCGCCGGAGTCGGTCTACGCCTTTACCTTCTATGTCTTCCAGCAACTCAACCGCTGGCCGACGAACGGCGAGGACGACTACGCGCGCAACATCCACGCACTGTCGGCCTACCTGACACCCGGCTGTCAGATCTTCCTGCGGCGCGACTACGAGCAGCGCCGCAGCACGGGCGAACTGCGTCAGCGCGTGCGGGGCATCTACGAGATTCCGGGTCGCGGCTTCGGCGACGACCCGACGGCGCGCGTCCGCGTGGTGTCCGACCGCGACTGGATCGTCACGCTGGACGTGACGGCCGACGAGTACCACGGCGCCGAACAGGTCAAGCGCGCGCTGGTGCGCTACCCGCTGAAGGTGGTGCGTCTGGATATCGACCCGGAGCGCAATCCCTTCGGCCTGGCGCTGGACTGTTACAGCAGCACCCCGCAACGCATCGCGCCGCAGGGGGCAGCCGCCTCCGCCGTCGATGGTCCCGGAGGTCCGTAGGGAGTCCCGCGATGAAACGTCTTGTTCTTAACATCCTGGCAACCGCCACCTTGACCTTGGGCCTGATCCCGAGCGCTCTGGCGCTGGAAATTCTGCGCTGGGAGCGGTTGCCGCTGGCCGTGCCTCTCGTGGTCGGCCACGAGCGTGTGATCTTCATCGACCGCAATGTGCGTGTCGGCGTGCCCGCCTCGCTGGGCGACCGCCTGCGCGTGCAAAGCGCCGGCGGCGCCCTCTACCTGCTTGCCAGCGAACCGATTGAGCCGACCCGCCTGCAATTGCAGGATGCCGACACGGGCATCCTGATCCTGCTCGACATTGCCGCCGAACCTGGCGAGGCGCCGCTGGAACCCGTGCGCATCGTCGAAGGCGAATCGCACGCCAAGCGCTACGGCGACACCGGCAAGCCACCAGCCGCCGACACGGCGCGGCTCCCCGCGCGGGAGACGCCGGTTCCCGTGGTGCTGACGCGCTACGCCGCGCAGAGCCTGTACGCGCCCCTGCGCACGGTGGAGCCGGTGAACGGCGTGGTGCGCGTGAACCTGCGCCGCGACCTGGCGCTCGACACACTGCTGCCGACGCTGCCGGTGCGCGCCAGGGCGCTGGCCGCGTGGCGGCTGGAAGATCAATGGGTGACGGCGATCCGGCTGACCAACACGTCCGCCCGGTGGATCGACCTGGACCCGCGCGCCTTGCAGGGCGATTTCGTCACCGCGACGTTCCAGCACCCCGACCTGGGACCGGCGGGCGATTCGCGCGACACCAGCGTGGTGTACCTGGTGACGCGCGGCCGCGGCCTGGCGCAATCGCTGCTGCCGGCCATCAGTCCCATCGACGCTGCGCACAACTTGCCGGCCTCCGCAGCGGCCGGCAGCGCGGAAGGAGCCGGCGATGCGCAGTAACGGTCTGCTCAAGTGGTTGATGCTGCCGATGGCGGTGTTGCTGGTGTTCATCGGCATCAAGCTGTTTTCCGGCGACCGTGGCGCATCGCCGCTCCCCGGCGATGCCGGCGGCCAACTGACGGCAGACGAGATGCGGGCGCTCGGCATCGAAGGCGACACGCCGCACGATACGGTCGCCACGCTGGTGGCCCAGGTGCGGCAGTTGCGCACCGAATTGCAGACCGCGCTGTCCGACAACCGCAACCAGCGGGCGGAGAACGACCGCCTGCGTCAGCGCGAGCGGTCGATCGAGCAACGTATCCAGAATGTCCTGGACACCGAACGCGCCCAACTGCGTCAGGATCGCGAACAGGCGGTCAGCGAACGGCAACAGGCCCAGGGGTTGTTGCAGGACTTGCAACGCCAGTTTGAAGGCCTGGGGGGCAGGGCCGGCCACACCGACCTGCCGATCGGTCTCGGGCTGGAGGACGGCGACGGCCAGCACTTCGGCCGTGACGGCGTGCGCTGGATCGAGCCGGACGACGCCAGGCCCGCCGAAGGCAGGAGCGGCAGTCGCGGCGGCTTCAGCTTCCCCAACGATTTCAGCCCGGTCGGGGAAACCCTGGACGCCGCATCCGAGACCCTCGGCCGCGCCACCGGCGGCGCCGTCGGCACGTCGTCGCTTGAGGCGGTCTACACCGTGCCCTCGAACTCGACCCTGATGGGATCGATCGCGATGACGGCGCTTATCGGGCGCGTACCCATCGACGGCACGGTGAACGATCCCTATCCGTTCAAGGTCGTGATCGGCCCCGACAACCTGACGGCCAACGGCATCGACATCCCGGATGTGGCCGGCGCGGTTGTCAGCGGCACGGCCTCGGGGGACTGGACGCTTTCCTGCGTGCGCGGGCAAATCCGCTCCATCACCTTTGTGTTCGAGGACGGCACCATCCGCACGCTGCCGGAAGAGTCCGGTCGCAACAGCAGCAACCGGAGCGACACCGGCACCCAGGGAGGCCTCGGCTGGATCAGCGATCCCCACGGCATCCCTTGTGTCAGCGGTGAACGGCGCAGCAACGCCCAGCAGTATCTCGGCACCCAGGCCCTGATCACGGCCGCCGGCGCGGGCGCAGCCTCGCTGATCGACTCGGACAGCGGCCGGGTGTCCTACGTCGGCAGCGACGGCTCGATCGGGACGGTCGGGATCACCGCCAACGAGGCGATGGGCCGCATCCTGGCCGGCGGGGTGCAGGAGATGTCGCAGTGGGTGAACAAGCTCTACGGCCAGGCCTTCGCCGCCGTCTACGTCGAGCCGGGCGCCAAGGTCGCCGTGCATATCGAGCAGCCACTCACCATCGACTACGACGCCAAGGGGCGCCGGGTCGATCACCGTCTCGGAGGTTCCCATGTCCCGGATCTGGATTGAACGGCTCGCCGTCGTGCTCATGGTCATCGCACTGGCCGGCTGCGCGACCAGCAAGGAGAAGCTGCTGACCCACGGCGACCAGACCATGCTCGACATCTGGAATCAGGAAACGGGCGGACCGGCGGGCGGCGGCCGCGCATCGCGCGAGCTGCTGGACGCCCGGCAAACCCTGCGGCGGCCGCTCACCGACACGGACATGCAGGCCGCGCCCGGCGTGCAGACCCGTTACACCCGCACGGCGCAGAACGAGATTTACCGGCAGTTCCACCGCCTCCCCAACCCGGACCTGGTGATGTACGTGTTCCCGCACCTGGCCGGCACCGATCCGGTGCCGGTGCCCGGCTACAGCACGGTGTTCCCGTTTTATCAGCGCGTGCAGTACGCCCTGCCGGGCGAGCGCGTGGAGGACTATTGAATGGCGTGGTCGCTGCCGTGGCCGCGCAAACCTGTGCCGGCATCCGAGGAATCCGAAGCACAGCAGGCCGACGCCTGGGAACGCCATGTGGCCGACCTGAAAGCGCATGGCATTCCCGAGCCCGGCACCCGCCTCGATCCGAAACACCGGCCCGCCACTCAGGCGGACGAACAGGCTCTCTACGACGTGGCGCCGTCCTTCGTGGACCTGTTGCCGTGGGTGGAATATCTGGCCGATACCAAGAGCCTGTTGCTGGAGGACGGTGAATCGGTGGCGGCGTTCTTCGAGCTGACACCGATCGGCACCGAAGGACGCGAAAGCGATTGGCTGTGGCAGGCCCGAGACGCGCTGGAGAATGCCCTGCAGGACAGCTTCGACGAACTCGACGAGCAACCCTGGGTGGTACAGCTCTATGCCCAGGACGAAGCCGACTGGACGGGCTATCTGAACGTCTTACGGGACTACATCCAGCCGCGCGCGCAGGGCAGCGCGTTCAGCGACTTCTACCTGCGGTTCTTCGAGCATCACCTACGGGCCATCACCAAGCCGGGCGGCCTGTTCGACGACACCACCGTGACCCGCCTGCCGTGGCGCGGCCAGACGCGGCGCGTGCGCATGGTGGTCTATCGTCGCGCGCCGGGCGCTTCACACCGTCGCGGCCAATCGCCCGAACAGGCCCTGGCAACGGTATGCGACCGGCTGGCCGGCGGTCTCGCCAATGCCGGCGTCAAGGCGCGTCGCCTGGGCGCGGCGGACATCCACGCCTGGTTGCTGCGCTGGTTCAACCCGAACCCGACCTTGCTGGGCGCGACGGCTGCCGATCGTGAGCGCTTCTACCAGTTGGCCGCCTACCCCGAAGAAGCGAACGAAGGCGACGTCGAACTCGCCAGCGGCACGGACTTCTCGCAACGGCTGTTCTTCGGCCAGCCACGCTCCGACGTGACGAACGGCATCTGGTTTTTCGACGATATGCCGCATCGGGTCATGGTGCTCGACCGGCTGCGCACGCCGCCGGCAACCGGACATTTGACCGGGGAAACGCGCAAAGGCGGCGATGCCTGCAACGCGCTGTTCGACCAGATGCCCGAGGACACTGTGATGTGTCTCACCCTCGTCGCCACGCCGCAGGACGCACTGGAAGCGCACCTGAACTACCTGGGCAAGAAAGCGGTCGGCGAAACGCTGGCGTCCGAGCAGGCCCGCCAGGACGTGCAGCAGGCACGTTCGCTGATCGGCAGTTCGCACAAGCTCTATCGCGGCGCGCTGGCCTTCTACCTGCGCGGGCGCGACATGGCCGAACTCGATGCGCGCGGCCTGCAACTCGCCAATGTCATGGTCAACGCCGGCCTCCTGCCCGTGCGCGAGGAGGATGAGGTCGCACCGCTCAACAGTTACCTGCGCTGGCTTCCCTGCCTCTATGACCCGGCCAGGGATCGACGCCAGTGGTACACCCAGCTCATGTTCGCGCAGCACGCGGCGAATCTCGCGCCCGTGTGGGGGCGCAATCAGGGCACCGGGAACCCCGGCATCACCTTCTTCAATCGCGGTGGCGGCACCGTCGCCTTCGACCCGCTCAACCGGCGCGACCGGCAGATGAACGCGCACCTGTTCCTGTTCGGTCCGACCGGCTCGGGCAAATCGGCCACGCTCAACAACATCCTCAACCAGCTCGTCGCGATCTACCGGCCCCGGCTGTTCATCGTCGAGGCGGGGAACAGTTTCGGTCTGTTTGGCGAATTCGCCCAGCGCCTTGGCCTGACGGTGCATCGGGTGAAGCTCGCGCCCGGCGCCGGGGTGAGCCTCGCGCCCTTCGCCGATGCGTGGCGTCTGGTCGATACGCCCAGCCAGGTGCGGACGCTGGACGCCGATGCCCTGGACGAGGAACAGGAACCCGAAGACGCATCGAGCGAAAGCGACGAACAGCGCGACGTGCTCGGCGAGCTGGAGATCACCGCCCGCCTGATGATTACCGGCGGCGAGGACAAGGAAGAGGCGCGCATGACCCGCGCCGACCGCAGCCTGATCCGCCAGTGCATTCTCGACGCGGCGCATCGCTGTGCGCCGGAGAAGCGCACGGTGCTGACCGAGGACGTGCGCGACGCCCTGCGCGAACGCGCCAGCGATTCCGCGCTGCCGGAAGCCCGGCGCGCTCGCCTGCTGGAAATGGCGGACGCGATGGATATGTTCTGCCAAGGACTGGATGGCGAAATGTTCAACCGACCCGGCACGCCATGGCCGGAAGCGGACATCACCATCGTCGATCTGGCGACCTTCGCGCGCGAGGGCTACAACGCGCAGCTTTCCATCGCCTACATCTCGCTCATCAACACCGTCAACAACATCGCCGAGCGGGATCAATTCCTGGGGCGCCCCATCGTCAACGTCACCGACGAGGGTCACATCATCACGCGCAATCCATTGCTCGCCCCTTACGTCGTCAAGATCACCAAGATGTGGCGCAAGCTCGGCGCCTGGTTCTGGCTGGCGACGCAGAACCTGGACGATCTGCCCAAGGCCGCCGAACCGATGCTGTCGATGATCGAGTGGTGGATCTGCCTGTCGATGCCACCCGACGAAGTGGAGAAGGTCGCGCGCTTCCGCGAACTCAATCCGGCGCAGAAGGCGCTGATGCTGTCGGCGCGCAAGGAGTCCGGCAAGTTCAGCGAAGGCGTGATCCTGTCGAAGTCGATGGAAGTCCTGTTCCGCGCCGTGCCGCCGAGCCTCTACCTGGCCATGGCGATGACCGAGCCCGAGGAGAAGGCCGAGCGCTATCAGTTGATGCGGCAATACGGCATCGGCGAGTTGGAGGCCGCTTTCAAGGTCGCCGAGAAAATCGACCGGGCTCGCGGCATCGAGCCACTGCCGCTCGACGCCCTCGGTTGAGGCGGGAAAGATCATGCGCACGCCAGGCCTGCCTACGCACACGCTACGACGCTACCTGGGGCCGATGCTGGCCGGGATCGCGGTGCTGCTCGTGCTGCTGGACTGGTCGCTGGGACGCAGCCCGCACACTGGCGATCCGGCATCCGCCGAGGCTGTCGCGTCAGCGGGTCCGCCGTGGCGCTACGGACGCATCGACGCGCGGTTCACGCTGATCGAGTACGCCGATCTGGAATGCCCGTACTGCCAGGCCTACTTCCCTGTGCTGAAGCGCTGGATCGACGCCAATCCCGATGTGAACTGGCAATGGCACCATCTGCCACTGCCGATGCACGAACCAGCCGCCACGCAATCGGCACGCCTGGCGGAATGCGCGGGGGAAACCGGCGGGCGGGAAGCGTTCTGGAACACCGTCGCCTGGATTTACCAGCATACCCACGGCGGCGGCCAGGGCCTTCCGCCCGGCATCCAGCCGCCCGGCGCGACGCCCGAGCTGCGCGAGTGCCTGACCAGCGCACGGCCCGACGCCGTGATCCGGGCACGGGCCGAGGAAGCCGCGCTGGCCGGCATCACCGCGACCCCGATGCTGCGCGTGATCGACAACCGCACCGGCCGGACACTGCTGCTGCCGGGCGCCGTCGAAGGCGATGCCTTGCTGTCGGCCATCGATCTGCTGGCGTCATCGAGCGAAGAATCGACGATGGCCGAAACCCTGCCCGAGATACCCGAGATGCCTGCTGACGACCTCAGCGACATGCCCAGGTAGCCGCGATCTTCAAGGCTACGGCGCGGTTCCGACCGCGCTGATCGTTCCAGTTCGCACCGCATCCCTCGCGCGAACGTCCATCGTCTTCGATGGAGGATGCCCATCAATCCAGGCCCGATTTTCGGGCTTTCGTCATCACGTCCTACGGGGGTCTCACCCCCCGGCCGGGACGGGAGCCTCCGTTTCATTCATCAAGGAGGCTATCCCATGAGTGCATCCAACAAGGTTGCCGACACCACACCCTCAGCGCTCGCGCAGTACGCGAGCATTCAGGACGACCCGTTGATCCGCGAGGCCATCCGCCTGCTGGAGAAACGCATCTTCAAACGCGGCACCAAGCTGTCTGGCCCCGACGGCGCGCGAGACTACCTGCGCCTGAAACTCGCGGGCGAAGCGCTCGAAGTGTTCGCCGTCCTGTTTCTCGACACGAAGCATCACGTCATTGCCTACGAGCCGATGTTCCACGGCACCATCGACGGCGCCAGCGTGTATCCCCGAGCGGTTCTCAAACGAGCGATCGAGCACAACTGCTCGGCGGTCATCTTCGCCCACAACCACCCCTCGGGTACGACCAAGCCGAGCCATGCCGACAAGGAGATCACAAGCCGTCTGAAATCGGTTCTCGAACTGGTGGACGTTCGCGTTCTGGACCATTTCATCGTCGGTAAAGGAACACCCTTCTCCTTCGCGGAAACCGGCTTGCTGTAGTCCCAGAGGCGCCCCTACCAGGGCGCCTTCTTTCAATGCCGCTGGGCAAGTAGCCCCCTCAGAAAAGCCCAGACCGTCCAAGTTTTCTTCCCTACAGGGATGGGCAGGGATGGCGGCCCAGTCTTGGGCTGCCAGCGCCCCCGTTAGGGCCTCTAAAAATATGTAGCGTAATCTTCAATATTGATTTAATCTCTACACCATGAAGATGATTACCTTGATTCTGTCCTTGCCCACCGAAAACGCCACAGCCCGGCAACGGGTCTGGCGTGCCCTCAAGGCGTCCGGCGCCGCCGTTCTGCGCGATGGCGTCTACCTGATGCCGGAACGCGAGGATTGCCGCGCCACCCTGGACGGACTGGCGGCCGAGGTGCGCGAGGGTGGAGGGAGCGCCCACGTACTGCACATCGAAGAGCCGGAGGGTACGAACTTTGTCGCCCTGTTCGATCGCGGCGATGACTTCACCGCCCTGCTGGCCGAGGTGGCACAGGTGCGGGAGATGCTGACCGCCGAGACCGTTCAGGATGTGCTCAAGCAAGTACGCAAGCTGCGCAAGGCCTTCGCCAATCTGGTCGAAATCGACTTCTTCCCCGGCGAAGCGCAACGGCAGACGGACACCGCCCTGCGTGAACTGGAACTGGCCTGTGCGCGGGCTTTGTCCCCGGACGAGCCGCAGGCGGTGGATGGCGTGATCGAGCGTCTGGAACTGTCCGACTATCAGGGCCGTACCTGGGCAACGCGGCGCCGGCCCTGGGTGGATCGCCTGGCCAGCGCCTGGCTGATCCGCCGCTTCATCGACCCGCAGGCGCGGATTCTATGGCTGGACAGTCCCGATGACTGCCCGCCCGACGCGCTGGGCTTCGATTTCGATGGCGCCACCTTCAGCCATGTCGGTAGCCGCGTCACCTTCGAGGTGCTGGCAGCCAGCTTCGGGCTGGAGCAGGCCGCCATCGCGCGGCTCGGCCTGCTGGTGCATTGCCTTGATGTGGGTGGTATCCAGCCGCCCGAAGCGGTTGGCATCGAGAGTGTGCTCGCCGGCCTGCGCGAAACCCTTACCCAAGACGATTCACTGCTGACTGCCGCATCCGCTGTATTCGACGGATTGCTCGCCAGCTTCGACAAAGGAGCATCCACAACGTGACAACAAAAAGCCTGACGGAGGACGTCGTACTGGCGGCCCCACCCCCGGTTGGTTTTTGGGAAGCCTTTCGCCTCTGGCTGAAACTCGGTTTCATCGGTTTCGGCGGACCCGCCGGACAGATTGCCCTCATGCACCGTGAACTGGTCGAGCAACGCCGTTGGATCAGCGAGCGGCGCTTCCTGCATGCGCTCAACTACTGCATGTTGCTGCCCGGCCCGGAGGCACAGCAACTGGCCACCTACATGGGCTGGCTCATGCACCGAACCTGGGGAGGCATAGTGGCCGGCACCTTGTTCCTGTTGCCCGGACTGTGCTTCCTGATCCTGCTGTCGTGGCTCTACATCGCCTACGGCGACACGGCGCTGGTGGCCGGACTGTTTTACGGCATCAAGCCCGCCATCACAGCGGTCGTCGTGCAGGCCGTGCATCGCATTGGCTCGCGGGCACTCAAGGGTGGTGCCATGTGGGCTATTGCCGCAGCGGCCTTCGTGGCTATTTTCGCGATGAATGTGCCATTTCCGTACATTGTCGCCGCCGCTGCCTTGATCGGCTATATCGGTGGACGCATTGCTCCGCACAAGTTCAAGACCGGCGGCGGCCATTCCTCGGCGGACAAGTCCTATGGACCAGCGCTGATCGATGACGATACGCCAACGCCCGATCACGCCCGGTTCCGCTGGTCCGGCCTGCTGCGCGTGGCCATCGCAGGCGCTCTGCTGTGGTTGATTCCGATGGCGCTGCTCACGGCAGGCTACGGCTGGGATCACACCCTGACACAGATGGGCTGGTTCTTCACCAAGGCTGCACTGCTGACCTTCGGCGGCGCCTATGCGGTATTGCCCTATATCTACCAGGGCGCGATCGGCAATTACGCCTGGCTCACCCCCACACAGATGATCGATGGCCTGGCGCTGGGTGAAGCCAACCCCGGCCCCCTCATCATGGTGGTCGCCTTTGTCGCCTTTGTCGGGGCCTATGTGCAGGCGCTGTTCGGCCCGGACATGCTGTTCGTCGCCGGTGCGTTAGCGGCGGTGCTGGTGACCTGGTTCACCTTCCTGCCTTCCTTTATTTTCATTCTCGCCGGTGGCCCGCTCGTCGAATCGACCCACGGCAATCTCCGTTTCACCGCGCCTTTGACCGCGATCACAGCGGCGGTCGTCGGTGTGATCCTCAACCTGGCGGTGTTCTTCGCCTACCACGTGCTGTGGCCGGAGGGACTGGCCGGGCGCTTCGACTGGATATCAGCGCTGATCGCGCTGGGAGCGGCCTTGGCACTGTTCCGCTACAAGCGCAGCGTCATTCAGGTCATTGCTGCCTGCGCTGGTGTGGGTCTGATTCTAAAAGTCCTGATTCTGTGAGGAATGAAGCCATGTCTCTCGAAATACGTGCCTTACCGATTGACCCGGCCAGTCTCAGTGGTCTATCGGAACGACTGATCATCAGCCACCATGAAAACAACTATTCAGGCGCCGTCAAAAGACTAAATGCCATTCGCGGGAAACTCGCGGAGCTTGATTACTCGAATGAGACTGGCTTTCTGATCAATGGCCTCAAGCGAGAAGAACTGGTGGCCTACAACTCGATGGTTCTGCATGAATTGTACTTTGCGGTGCTGGGCGGGGACGGCCAATTGCCACCCGGCAATTTACGGGATGCCATCGAGCGTGACTTCGGAAGCCTGGCTCGCTGGCAAACCGAGTTCTCCGCAATGGGCAAAGCATTGGCGGGTGGTTCCGGCTGGGTGCTGTTGGTCTGGTCATCGCGTGATGGTCGGCTCAGCAATCAATGGGGCGCTGATCACTGTCACGTCATGGCGGGAGGAACGCCCATTCTGGCCCTGGATATGTATGAGCACGCTTACCACATCGACTACGGCGCGAAGGCAGCAGCTTATGTGGATGCTTTTATGAAAAACATCCTGTGGGATGAAGTGGCCAACCGATATATCCAGTGCGCCCGAACAGCCTGATCAGTATCTGTGCTTTATTGACGAAGGGTTGGATCAAGTCAGCCGAGTCACGAAGGAGGCAATGATGAAGTGGATTACACGTGAGCGCCCCAAGATCGACCGCATCGCTTGTCCCTGGCTGATTCTGCGCTTCATCGACCAGGATGCCGAGTTCCTTTACGTGCCAGCATCAGAGGTTCTGGCCGTTGCTGCAAAAACTGGTGCTACGCCCTATGACATTCCGGGGGTGGAGTTGAGTCACGTCGGCGAGCAATGCAGCTTCGATGCCTTCCTGGCAAAGTACCGGATAACCGATCCGGCCCTGGTGCAGTTGGCCGATATCGTGCGCGGCGCCGACACTTCGCGCTTGGATCTCACGCCGCAGTCGGCGGGTCTCTACGCAATCTCACTCGGTCTATCGCGCGTGTTTGCGGACGACCACGAGATGCTGCGCCACGGACTGGTAATGTATGACGCGCTCTATGCTTGGAGCCGCGAGGGCCAGCACGAGACGCATAACTGGCCACCCACCTGATTTCATGGACGCAAACCCCTGGCATCAATGAACCATCCAGCCGTCCTGACGCACATCGAGTTCAGAGACGCCTTCTTGATCGAGCGAGCACTCCACCTCAGACCGCAATACGAACCGCCTGCATAAGACGTATCCAGGCCGCATTCTCAGGTTCAGGTGTCTGCGCTCAGGGGAAACTGACGCAGGGAAACCGGGTGGTTTGGAGTCCCGATTCTCTCTCGCTTCGTCGATCCTTTTGCGTTGCACTCCCCTGGTCATCAACTTCAGGGGGTGCGACATGCTTGCTCACTATTCCCGCTCGCCGATCGGATTCCTACAGCTCGCGTTGACGCTGGCAGCCGCGCTTGCTGCTACCGCCGTAACAGCGGCTGAGGTTTGGGTCATCACGGATCAGCAGCATCCCGTGCGGGGCAAGCCTGATCGCCTTATCGAACTGGATGCCCCGACACGCATTGAGGCTGAGCTTTCTGCTCAGCTTCCCAACGAACCGGAGCAGGCCGCTGCATTGGTCCAGCGTCGTCTGCATGAAGGCGGGAAAGCGCTGCAACAGCGCCTCGCCGCCGCATACCAAGGCGTCACTGACGCCTGGAGTCTCGGCATCACCAAAGTTCCCGCGGTGGTCGTCGATCAGCGCTATGTCGTCTACGGCGAAGCCGATGTGTCGCGCGCGCTTGCGCGCGTCGAGCAATACCGGAGGGAGCAACCATGATGCTATCGCGTCGCGCATGGCGGGCAGGAGCGGCAACCGTTCTGCTGGGCACCGCTGTTTCCGCCTTCGCCATCAACACCGCCACGATTACCGGCTCGGTGCTGTCGCCCGATTGCCTGTCCTATCGCGTCCAGGGCATCTGCTATTGGCTGTATTGCACGATCACCGGCTGCACCGTTCGTACCTCGATCAAGGTACAGCACTACGTGCCCGATGCCGTCGTGTCGAGCTACTCGAACACCGGGGAGAATCCCTGGGTTGAAGTGCGTGCGATGAGCATGCCGAACCCCACCGCTCAAGGCGGCGGTGACGGCACGACGAACGAAGAACACGAGAACAACCTCGCCAAGTTCAAGAACGCCGACGTGATCGGGCATCCGGGCGCCACCATCTTCAGCGAGTTCGTCAGCCAGTTGGGCTACTCCTGCGAGGGCGCAGGAACGGCCTTCATGCCGTATCTGTTGAGCACGCTCGATACCGTGGCGTGGCGCTACAACATCCCCGAGTCCCTGTACCCCGAAGCGCTGATCCCTGGGATGCGTGAAATCGGCACCCGCACCGGCTTGAACCTCTGGGGCAATGTCTATCCGCGCGGCGGCTTCCTGCATCACGTGGACGACTACAAGGCGGCGGCCGTCGTCGCCCAGCGTGCCGGCGACATCGTGACCCGGCGCGGCCAGGTTCATGTCTATCAGCCGCTGCTTGCCAACGCGAGCGCGGGCTACTGGCCCGCAGGTGCCTTGGTGGAAAGTGATGCTTCCACCGGAAAGTGGCAGGAGCTGACGCCTCGGCTGTCATCCTCCTGCGCGGTCTTCCCGCACAACAATGTCCGCATCCAGGCGCAGCAAGGCGACTACGCCTGGGCGCTGTGGCGTCCGTACTCCTGCTGTCAGCGACGCGGCCAGGTGTTCCTCGGCAGCACGGATTTCAACTGAGGGCCGGCCGATGAAAATATTCCCACGCCCACGACGCTTCGCCATGACGCTGCCGGCGCGCAGCATTCTGTTCGCTGGCGTGCTGGCCGCGATGAGCCACGCGCTGTGGGCGCAGACCAGTGTCAACGACTATGGCGTGCATCATCGCGGCAGCGTCATCGGCGATGACGTGCTGTACAGCATCGGAGGCGGCCGGGCGGTGTCGATGGGGCCGGTCGGCCAGATGCAGCACCTCGGTGTCGGCATCGGCTGGAACAGCAACCTGATCTGCGGCGACATGAGCATCACCACCACGCTGCAGAACCAGCTCAACGGCATCACCAACGGCTTCCAGACCATCATGAGCCAGGTGATCCAGAACGCCACGGCGGCCGTGGCATCACTGCCGGCACTCATCATCCAGCGCGCCGATCCCGGTTTGTACAACCTGCTGACCAACGGCATCTTGCAGGCACGGCTCGATTTCGACCGCAGCAAGCTCACCTGCCGCGCGATCGCCAACCGCATGGCCGACGCGGCGGGCGGTCAGCTCGGTTGGGATCAGTTGGCCGAAGGCATGGCGCTCAAACAGGCCGTGGCCAGCACCGATGCCGTATCGGCCATCGAACAGGCCGAAACCAGTCGCGGCAACGACGGTGTGCCCTGGGTCGGCGGCAGCAATGCCGGCGGCGCCGGACAGAATCCCATCCGCGTGGTCAGCGACGTGACCCGTGCCGGCTACAACCTGCTCAACGGCCGCGGCGCGACCGATACCGCGCCGATCGACAGCATCACCTGCGGCAATCGCCTGAGCTGCCAGACCTGGCCTTCTCCCCAAGCCGCCACCGATTGGGCAACCCGCGTGCTGGGCGAGCAAGAGCACCGGACCTGCGATGGCTGCCTCAAGACCCAGGCGACCGCCGGCGTCGGCCTGACGCCGCTGATTCAGGAAGAGTACGAGACCAGGCTGGAGGCGCTGCGGGATCTGGTGATGGGTGCCAGCGCGACCACGTTCGAGAACCTGGAAGCGGCCGGCAGCGCTTCACTGCCAATTACGCGCGGCGTCATCGAGGCGCTGCGCGACGAACCGGACCAGGATGTGCTCGCGCGGCGCCTGGCTTCCGAAGTCGCGTTGGCCAGCGTGCTGGAGAAGGCCCTGCTGTTGCAGCGGACGCTGCTCGCCGGCCGCAAGGAACCCAACGTCGCGGCCAACCAGCTCGCGCAGGACGCCATCGCCCACGAAAGCGGTCTGCTGGAACAGGAGATCAACAACCTCAAGACCGAACTGGACCTGCGGCGCGAACTGGCGGCGAATTCGCCGATGGCGATCATCCAGCGGCACGGCACGCGCAGTGCCGGTTCGCGCGGCATCTACCAGGGCGACACCGAGCGCGATCGTCTCGACGCCATCCAGCGGCCGCAGAACCCCGGCAATCCGCCATGAGGATCAGACTGCCGAAGTGGCTGCTCAACCGGCAACTCGGACGCACGCTGGGATGGATTGCGCTGATCGTGTTCGTCGCCGTGGCCGTCAACCTCCTCGGCATTCGCCTCGTCGGTGACGCGCACACCTGGAGCCGGTGGCTGGACGAGCATGCCGGTTACTTCCTCGTCTGGCGGTTGTGCCTGTATGGCGCCACGGCCTACGGGTGGATATGGATGCGTCGCCAACTCCGGGAGCGCGACACATCCCGCGCAGCGCATCAGCGCCTGCTGCGCGCGGAGGTCGGCGCCGTCGCCGCCATCGTGCTGCTCGAAATCAGTGTGTTGCTGCGACAACCGTAGCGATGCGGGACGACGACCATGACCCTCTACACCACGGACTATCTTGAGTATTACCTGACACTGGTTGCCTGGATCATCAACAACGGCATCTGGAATGTGCTGGTGGCCAGCGGCATCTTCGCGCTGCCGTTCCTCGCCATCGTCGTGCAGGAATGGCTCAAGGCCCGTGCGGAAGGCGCGGACGAAGGCAACAAGGGCGTGCTCTCGTCCATGCGCATCGAGAACCGCGTGTGGGTGGCGATCGTGGTCATCATGTTCGCCGGTATTCCCTTCATTCCCGTTGACCTGAGCACCATCCAGTTCGATCGCACGCGCTCGACCCAATGCCAGGTCAACGTGCCGCTGCCGTCGGAGACGAACTGGTCCGCTTCGTTCACGACGATCAACAACCAGAGTGCCCATGTGCCGGTCTGGTGGTTCTTCATGCACTCACTGTCGAAGGCCGTCACCGGCGCCGCCGTGGCGGCGATCCCCTGCGGCACGGACCTGCGGCAGATGCGCATGGAGATCGACAACACGCGCATCGCCGACCCGGTGTTGGCCCAGGAAGTCGCCGACTTCACGCACGACTGCTACGGGCCGGCCCGCGCCAGGCTGTTCATGAGCCGGCCGACACTCGGCGAGGAGCAGATGAACGACGTGACCTGGATCGGTTCGCGCTTCTTCCTGGACACGGCCGGCTTCTACGATACGTATCGCTCGCGCGGACCACGCGACGCCTGGCCCTATGACGACACGCGCGACGCCGGCCTCGCCGAAGTCTCCACTGGCGGCGGCTATCCGACCTGTCGGCAGTGGTGGGCGGACAGCGGCGATGGGCTGCGCGATCGCCTGCTGGCCCAGGTTGATCCGGGCCTGCTGTCCCGGCTCAGCCAATGGGCCGGCTTCCGGAGCCAGACCCAGGCCGACGATGCCGTGATCCGTGCCATCGCTTCACCACGGCAACAGGTCATGAACCAGGGGCACGTCTACACCGACTACGGTGGTCAGATCGGTATGACGCTCCCCAATGTTGCCACCCGCGTCGTATCGGATGTGGGGCTGACGGTAGGATCACTCGGAATGTTTCCGGCCATGGATGTGGTGCGTCAGGCGTTGCCCATGATCCTGTCGTTCCTGAAGATGGCGATGGTCATCTGCATTCCGCTGGTGCTGATCTTCGGCACCTACGACTTGCGAACGGTGGTCACGGTGACTGCCGTGCAGTTCTCGCTGTTCTTCGTCGATTTCTGGTTCCAGCTCGCACGCTGGATCGATTCCACGATCTTGAACGCGCTCTACGGCTGGCACTCGCCGCACAGCAACTTCAATCCGCTGATGGGGTTGAACAACGCCTTCGGCGATATGTTGTTGAACTTCGTGATGGCGACGATGTTCATCATCCTGCCGGGCTTCTGGGTCGTTGCATTGACGTGGGCCGGGGTCAGGACGGGGAACATTCTCGGCGGGTTCATCACCGGCACGACGGATGCGAAGTCGGCGGGCAGTAGCGGCTCGCGCCTCGCCATGGCGGCGGCGACGAAAGGCGCTGCGAAGTAAGGAGTCGTTCCCGGTCTGCTGGAACAGCTACGGGTCGTCGGGATCGCCCAGGTCGATGCGCCAGTCGTCCTTGTCGTAGACGCCGGCACCCGAATGACCGTCCCTGAGTTCAGGCTGCTTCTCTTCATCCAGGTCGGCGTTGCGCACAAGCCAGGCGGCGAGCAGCGCGAACGCGAGCAGCAAGGCCAGCCAGAACGCTGCGTACAGCAGCACGCCGAACACGACGAGCTTCACGATCCAGAGCAGCAGCCGTGCTACGCCGGCCGGCAGTCCCTTGCCCGCCAGCCATTGGATGGCGCGGGCCTCTTGCCGTGCAAGGCCGCGCCACGCACGGCCGAGCCATCTGCCGGCGCATTCTGCTTTTGTGGTATGGGGCGTCGCGTTCATCACTGTTACCTCATGCAGAGGGTTTATCGCTTCTCCTGTGTGGACCAATCAGACCGGCTCGCGGCAACCAGGCTGTTCCAATCGTCCGGCGGATTCCCTCGTTCGAGCATCTTCTCGAACATGGCGTAGGGATCGGACTTACTGCCCGCCGAGCGCAGCGTCTGCTCATCGTTGACCCAGGCGAACACGATGGTCTTCGCCTTGGAGTCATAGCGAAAGAACAGGCGAAACCGCCGTCCGACCTTCGCGCGCCGCCAGTGCCGATGGGCTGGCCCAAGGGTATTGCCCTGGCGGTATTCGTCCCGTGCCGGATCGCTCGGCACCGTCTCCAGGATCAACTGGCTCAACGCACGAAACAGCTTGACGTTGGCGTTGCGCTCGAAGCTCTTCGGGTCGTTGCGCTCGGCGCGTCCGGCCGCTGCGTGCAGCTTCTGAAGCTGCTCCACGATGCACTCATGGAACAGCAGCACCCATCCGTGGCGCTGCATCAAAGTGCCACTTCTCCCTCGATGTATTCATCGAGGTCCGAGGCGTGGCCCACGTTGGCGAGCATGGCCTGAGCGAGTTCCACCGGCAGCGCTCCGACGTTCCTGCCGCTGCGGATGTCCGCTTCCAGCAGGCCCAGGAAAGCGCCGATCGCCGGGTCTTCGTGCTCGGCCTCGGCGCGAGTGACGACGACTTCGCCACCGCGCAGCTCGAAGGCCACCTTGCCGCCGGTGGTCACACCCAGCGCCTGCCGGATGGACTTGGGCAACGTGATCTGCCCCTTGGACGTGAGTGTGGCGAGTTCGTGGATGCCGGGCATGGTTGGGCTCCTGTCTTTGATCCTCATGCCTCGATGGTAAGGAACTTTCCTTACCTTGTCAATCCAGGAATCCTTTGGTGCGTCGTGCTGCATAAGCTGTGCTCCATCCCACTGCGGAAAGGCCCATCGTAAGCAGGACACAGGCTGCCTTCCGCTTTCAAAGCGGCATGGGCCAGAACCCGTTTGTCTGTGGCTGGATACCCATGGTTGCCCTATACACGGCTGGGAAGGGCAGACAGCAGCTCGTCGCCTTGATTAGATATTGAGACAAAAATAAAACATGATGGTATTTTCAATGCGTTTTTCATGCGGAGCGCTTCTGATTGATTGGATTCTGTGCTATTTTTCGTACATGAATGGAAATCCTAGACATCAGGTAATCAAGCGTCTGCAGGCGGAGCTACCCCGTGGAGCGCCGTTCGACCTTGCCACCCTGAACCAGTTCGGGGTGTCGCCCCAACTCGCCGCCCACTACGCCGATGGGGGTTGGCTCGTGCGCCTGGCTCAGGGCGTCTATGCCTTTCCGAACGATGACTTCGGGGTCTACGGTGCCCTGAAGTTTCTGCAACAGCGCGTGCCCGGCCTGCATGTCGGCGGCAAGAGCGCCCTGGCCCTGCAAGGGGTGCAGCACAACCTGGGCAGCCGGGACACCCTGGTGCTGTGGGGCGATAGCCGCTTCACGTTGCCGCGATGGTTCACCTCACGATTTCCGGCCCGCTATGTCCATGCTCGCCTGTTCGATTGGCCGGACACGCCACTGGCCAACAAGACCCTGATCACGCCACCGGGCCTGCCCGACCCCCTGCGGGTGGCGGTTCCCGAGCGCGCCGTGCTGGAACTGCTGTACGAGGTCGGCGTCAAGCAAAGCCTCGAAGAAGCACGGAATCTCTTCGATGGGCTGCGCTCACCCCGCAAGGAGTTGCTCGGGCAACTGCTGTCCTGCTGCACCAGTGTGAAGGCCGTGCGCCTGTTTCTCACCTGGGCGCGCGCGACGGGGCTGGTGGAGGTCGATGCCCTGCTGGAACAGTACCCGGTTCGCACCGGCAGCGCCGCGCGCTGGATGGGCCGACTCGATGACGGCAGCCTGTTGAGTCTGAGACCTCATGGATAAGACCTACGCGGACACCGTTCGCCTGCTGCTGGCCATCGTGCCCGACGTGTTCGCCAACGACATCTTTGCGATGAAAGGCGGCACGGCGATCAATCTCGTCGTGCAGGACATGCCGCGTCTGTCGGTGGACATCGACGTGGTGTACCTCCCGTGGCAAACACCGCGCGACGAAGCGCTGCAAGCCATCAACCAGGAGTTGGCCGCCATCGCCACGCGCGTTGCCTCGCTCGGCGTACAGACACGCCTGGTTCGCAGCAAGGATCTGGGGGATACGAAGCTGATCGTCGAGAACGAGAGCAGCCAGGTGAAGATAGAGGTCAACGTGGTGTTTCGCGGCACCGTGCTGCCCGCCGAACGACGCTCGCTGAGCGCCAAGACCAGCGACCTGTTCGGCGTCGAACTGGAGGTGCCGATCCTGGCGCCGAACGAGTTGTACGCCGGCAAGCTGGTGGCCGCGCTGGACCGGCAGCATCCGCGTGACCTGTTCGACGTGTGGCAGCTCTACGAATCGGGCGGCATCAGCGACGGCATGGTCGAATGCTTCGTGGTCTACCTGGCGGGGCACAACCGGCCGACCCATGAGGTGCTGTTCGGCAACGACAAGAACATCGCTGGCGAGTACGAGCGGGCCTTTGTCGGCATGACCGAAGTGGACTGCTCCCTGGAGACGCTGCTGGAAGCCCGCGTCCGGTTGCGGCACGAATTGCCTGGGCGGTTGAGCGCGCAGCACAAGCAATTCCTGAGCGGATTGACGCGCGCGCAGCCCGATTGGTCCCTGCTGCAATGCCAGCACGCCGCGCAACTGCCGGCGCTGCGCTGGAAACTCAGCAATCTCGAAACTTTCCGCAAGCGTCGCCCGGAAGACTTCACAGCCCAAGCCGATGCACTCGACGCCGGCCTGGGCCAAGCCTGACAACGCTTCAGCAACGTTCCCCGCTTGCCGGGATTGCCCCATACCGCATTGATCGTGGCGCCCACGAGGTAACGGCCATATACCCAAAGGCTTCCATAAAGGCCAAAGGGCTGGGAAGGGGCAAGGGAACGGGGTCAAGGGGAAAGGCCCTACCCGGAAAAGGCCAAAAGGCTCTCCCGCCAGTCCGTCACTCGGGTGTCGTCATGTTCTCGCTGTTCCAACGCAAAAGGGTGCCAACCGCCGGCGCACCGTCCACCGCCTCCATAGCGATGTCCCAAGGGCTAACCAAGCCGGAGTCGGCCGCCTCGCTGCTGGCGACGCCGCGCCGGCGGAAGCTGCTGGAACACATCTGGCAACGGACCTCGCTGTCGCGCAAGCAATTCGCCACGCTGTACCTGACGCCCCTGGAGCGCTACGCCGAGCTGGTGCAGCAGTTCCCCGCCTCCGAGAGTCACCATCACGCCTATCCGGGCGGCATGCTGGATCACGGCCTGGAGATCGTGGCCTACGCATTGAAGCTGCGACAGTCGCATCTGCTGCCCGCCGGTGTCACGCCGGAAGCGCAGACGGCCCAGGCCGAAGCCTGGACCGCTGGCACCGCCTATGCGGCGCTGCTGCACGACATCGGCAAGATCGCTGTCGATCTGCATGTCGAATATGCCGATGGCACTCTCTGGCATCCCTGGCACGGTCCGTTGCAGCGGCCATATCGCTTCCGCTACCGCAAGGACCGCGAGTATCGGCTGCACGGTGCAGCCACCGGACTGCTGTACACCCGGCTGCTGGACCGCGAGATTCTCGACTGGCTCAACGGCTTCTCCGATCTGTGGGCTTCCCTGCTGTACGTCCTGGCCGGCCAGTACGAGCACGCCGGCACGCTTGGCGAGTTGGTCGTGCAGGCCGACCAGGCCTCCGTCGCCCAGGAACTCGGCGGCGACCCGAACAAGGCGCTGGCCGCACCCAAGCACGCACTGCAACGCAAGCTGCTCGACGGCCTGCGCTATCTGCTCAAGGAGGAATTCAAGCTGAACCAGCCCCAGGCTTCGGACGGCTGGCTGACCCAGGACGCGCTCTGGCTGGTGAGCAAGACCGTCTCCGACAAGCTGCGGGCGCATCTGCTATCGCAGGGCATTGATGGCATCCCGGCCAGCAACACGGCGGTGTTCAATGTGCTTCAGGACCATGGCATCGCCCTGGCCACGCCGGACGGCAAGGCGATCTGGAAAGCCACGGTCGCGAGCGATGCCGGCTGGTCGCACAGCTTCACCTTTCTGAAACTGTCCCCGGCGATGATTTGGGAAGCGTCCGACCGGCCGGCAGCCTTCGCGGGCACCGTACAGGTGGAGCCGGAAGGGTCGGCGGCACAGAAACCCGCACCCGAGGCCATCGACGTGGGAACAGGGGAATCCGCCCCGGCGACTACCGAGTCCGCCACACCAACGACTGCCGACAGCAGCGTCGAGGAACTGCTGGAACTGCTCGATTCGTCTCCCGCGTCCACTGCTACGGCCATGCCGCATCAGCCCCTCGCTGAACCGGAGCCCGCGCCGTTGCCGGACCACAAGCCCGCCGACACCACGCCGGTCCAGGCAGTACACCAAGACGACGCCGATCCATCCGGTGCTCATTTTCTCGCGTGGCTGCGTCAGAGCATCCAGATGCGCAGGCTCATCATCAACGACGCCAAGGCGCTGGTACATACGGTGGCCGACACGGCGTATCTCGTCAGTCCCGGCGTGTTCCAGCGCTATGCGCAGGAGCACCCGCAGGTCACCGCCCTGGCCAAACAGGACAAGCTGCCGGAATGGCAGTGGATACAGAAGCGGTTCGAGAAGCTGGGCCTGCACCGCAAGCAGGCCAGTGGGCTGAACATCTGGACTTGCGAAGTGACGGGGCCTCGCAAGTCCAGGCGGCTGCACGGATACCTGCTGACCAGCGCCGAGACGCTGTTCCATGAGATACCCCCGAACAATCCCTACCTGCGCCTCGCCAACACTGAGGCGAAGCGCGACGACTCGGCGTTTCATGCCAAGAACGATGACGAGCAGGAATAGGATGCGACGCCGGCGCCCTCAGTTGCCCCGCTTGGGCGTGTCCGGTTCGGCCAGCTTGGCCTCCATCGCAGCCATCAGGTGGGCAGAGCTGCATTTCAGAGCACGGGCGATCTTGAGGATCAGAGGAAGCGTGGGAATGTGCTCGCCCCGCTCGATCTTGCCCATGTGCGACCGCTCGATTCCGGCCAGATGGGCCAGCGTTTCCTGTGCGACCCCCTGGTCCGTTCTTTCCTCCCGCACCACTGCCCCAAACGCGATCGCTGGTTCCGCTTCGTATGTTGTTGTCCCGGCTGGTCGGCCGCGTTGGATCGATCGCTTTTGCATTGCCAAAAGCGTCGATCAGGGCCACGATATAAACCACGTTAAACTTAACTCATTCGATTAAGTTTCCATGCTTTAGGCCTTCGGAAGTTGCACGTGAGATCGATCGACGTCTCCACTGAAATCCGTCTGGCAGTCCTCGGCGATTGGGTTCCTCCCCAACTCGCCGACGTGCTCGCCATACAGCGCGCCGAAGACCCGGACACCCTGGCCGTTCTGATCGACACAGCGGCCACCGGACAACAACAGGAACGACCTGGTGACGGTTTCGACTTCGCGTTGTCCGCCGCCCACCGGGAGTGGCCGGGCTGGGTCTGCGAACCGCTGTGGCACGACACCTTGGCCGTCGCTGTGGCAAAGCGATCCCACTTGCTGGCCTACCGGGAAGTACCCTGCCAGGAAGCGCTCAAACAGCCGCTGATCTACGCGCGATCAACGGCCGAAGAGTCGTGGCGCACGCTCGCACAGAGCGCATTCGAGAACGAATTGTGGGACCGCGAAGCAGCCGTCAGTACGTTCGAGGTCGCCATGACGCTGGTCGCAGCGGGGTACGGAATCACCGTGGCCCCATCCACGAGACTTGCCGGGTATAGATGCCAAGGCATCGCCCTGCGGCCGCTGGCGAGCGCACCGATGATCGTGACCGCCTACCTGATTAGACCCGACGTTGCCCTGACGGAGCCTCAAGAGGACTTTCTTCGACGCGCCCGCTCAATGTCCTGAGCCGCCTCGGCCCGGCACGCGCCTCACTCCCGCTCGATGACCCGCAGCAAGGCCCTGCGCCGTTTCGACAGCGGCCCGAAGGTTTCCATGACCTCGCTCATCGAATCGCCACGAGCCATCGCATCGAGGATGTCCGCCCAATCCTGCATGATGATCTTCCGCGATGCGATGTACTTGGTGTGGTCGTAGGGCGCGCGCGACGAATCTTTCTTCCGCTTCGAGTGGGCGAGTTGCAGATCAACCCGGTTCTCGGGGTAGCTCAACAAGCCGAGCAGCGTGGTCGCTGTTGAGCGGAAGCCATGCGAAGAAAACTGTCCACCGTAGCCCATGCGCTCCAACACCTTGTTGAGCGTCGTAGCCGACATCACCGTTCCCGGCTTCCTGAAGCCGGGAAACAGCACCTTACTTCCGCCTGTCAGCGTGTGGAGTTCTTTCAACAGCACGATGGCCTGCTTCGAGAGCGGAACGATGTGAGGGTCGCGCATCTTCATGCGCCCCGCAGGAACCGTCCACATCGCACTGTCCAGATCGAACTCGGACCAGTGCGCCTTGCGCAGTTCGGCCGTGCGGACATAAGTGAGGGCCATCAAGCGCAGTGCAATGACAGTGACCCGGTAACCTGCATCATCCACACGGCTCAAGAACTTCGGGATCTCTTGCCACGGTAGCGGTGGATGGTGTCGAACTCGGGGGCGCTTGACCGACCGTTTCAGCAGCGCCGTCGGATCACTGTCGCAAAGCTCTTCACCCGCCGCGTATGCGAAGAGTTGGCTGCACAATTGCCTGATCAGGATCGCAACGGTGGGAGCGCCGCGCTCCGCAACATCCTTAATGACGGGGCGCAGGTGAGCAGTCCGGATTGAGCTGACCGGCAGCTTGCCCACTTTGGGAAAAACATCGTTCTCCAAAGTGCGCTTGACTTGATCGGCGTAGCCCTCGCTCCACTGCACGTTGCTCGCCATCCATCTGCGAGCCACTGGCTCAAAGGTGTTCTCGTTCTTTTCAAGCTGAGTGGAGATGTTGACTCTCTTCTCCACCACGGGGTGTACGCCCTTCTTGACGAGTTCCCGCGCGCGATCCCGCTCGGTCCGCGCCGCCTCCAGTGAGACCTGGGGGTACTTGCCGATCGCGTAGATGGCAGGCTTTCCGCCAAGCCGATAGCGGTAGCGCCACAACTTGCTTCCGCTGGGCGTGACGTACAGAAACAGACTGCCCCCGTCCTTGAGCCAGTACGGTTCTTTTTGGGAAGGAATGGTCTCGACCTTCCTGGCCGAGAGCAGGTTCATGGCCATGTGTGTATATCACCTCTCTTGAGGCCCTATATACACAGAAATATACACACTTGCAGCAGATTGGTCTAGCGTTCACCAGACCATCAAGGAAGTAACATCAATACAAATCAACAACTTACACTTTACCCATGGAACACGGTGGAGCTTGATGGATGCTAATCGTAGTTGTCCAACATCAGCAGCATGATCAGTTCTCCTGCTCGTCGCGCTCGGCGAGGGCTACCGCGCGGAACATGGCGCGGCGCTTGTTCAGCGTCTCTTCCCATTCAAGGGCCGGCTGCGAATCGGCAACGATGCCGGCACCGGCCTGCACATGCAGCTCGCCATTCTTGATTACCGCGGTACGGATGGCGATGGCGGTATCCATGTTGCCGTTCCAGGCGAGATAGCCGACGGCGCCGCCGTACACACCACGCTTGACCGGCTCGAGCTCGTCGATGATTTCCATGGCGCGAATCTTCGGCGCACCCGAGAGCGTGCCGGCCGGAAGGATCGCGCGCAGCGCGTCCATCGCCGTCAGGGGCGCCTTGAGCTGGCCGGTGACGTTGGAAACGATGTGCATGACATTCGAATAGCGCTCGATGACCATCTTCTCGGTCAGCCGCACCGTGCCTGTCTGGGCGACACGACCGACGTCGTTGCGCCCCAGGTCGATCAGCATCAGGTGTTCGGCGAGCTCCTTGGCATCGCTGAGCAGGTCCTGCTCCAGCGCCAGATCAGCTTCTTCGTTGGCGCCGCGTGGACGGGTGCCGGCGATGGGGCGGACCGTGACCAGACCTTCCTCGACGCGCACCAGCACTTCCGGCGACGATCCCACCACGTGGAAGTCGCCGAAGTTGAAGAAGTACATGTAGGGCGTCGGGTTGAAGCAGCGCAGCGCGCGGTAGAGATCGATCGGCGCAGCCTTGAACGGGATCGACATGCGCTGGGAAATCACCACCTGCATGCAGTCGCCGGCGAGGATGTAGTCCTTGATGCGGTTGACCGCCTGCTCGTAATCCTCGCGGCTGAAGCTGGAGCGGAAGGTCGGTTCGGCACCGTTGCTCCTTTCGAAATCCAGGCCCAGGCGCGGGGTGATCGACTGGCGCAGCTTCGCCCGAAGCGCCTGCAGGCGGGCCTGACCTGCCTCATAGGCTTCCGGCTGCGACGGGTCGACCAGCACGATGCAGTGCAGCTTGCCGGCGAGGTTGTCGAACACCACCACGGCGTCGGAAACCATCAGCAGGATATCCGGTGTGCCCAGCGGATCCGGGTTGGGGCAACTGCCCAGTTTGCGCTCGACATAGCGCACGCTGTCGTAGCCGAAGTAGCCGACCAGCCCGCCATTGAAGCGCGGCAGGCCTTCGACCGGCGCGACGCGGTAGCGCTGCTGGAAGGACTCGACGAAGGCCAGCGGGTCCTCGACCTCGCAGGCCTCGGTCTCGACGCCATCGGTAGTCACGCTGATGCGGTGGTCCTGCACGCGCAGCACGGTGCGGCATGGCAGGCCGATGATCGAATAGCGCCCCCACTTCTCGCCGCCCTGAACGGATTCGAGCAGATAGGAGTTCGGCGCATCGGCCAGTTTCAGGTACAGCGACAGCGGCGTGTCGAAGTCGGCAAGGGTTTCGAACGACAGGGGGATGCGGTTATGGCCTTCGGCGGCCAAACGCAGGAATTCTTCGCGGGTCATGTCAGCCTCGTGGTCTGAGGAGGGTTCGAACGAACAACGGCAAACGCGCCGGCCTGGCCGGCAGGAAAAAGTCAGGCGCGCCAGCGCCAACGGGCCAGGGCCTTGATGACTTTCATCCATTGTCTGCGGGTGAGCACCACGAGCTGATCTCTTCGGTGGGTCAAAAAGAGTCCGGCCACACTAGCGCAGGCCCGGAACCGAAGCAACCAGCTCGCGCAGGTCGTCGAGCACCAGCGCCGGCTGCTCATCCGCAATGGGCTCGCCGTGGTTGTAGCCGTAGGTAAGCGCGACACAGCGTACTGTCGCGGCCTTGGCAGCCCGTACGTCGTTGCGTGAGTCCCCAACGAACAGCGATTCGCTGGGCGCAACGCCCGCCTTGTCCATCACCCAGAACAACGCCGCCGGATCGGGCTTCTGCTGCGGCAAGGTATCGCCGCCGACCAGCCAATCGAAGTAACCGGTCAGCCCCTTCTCCTCCAGCAGCGGTTCGATGAACTGCGCCGGTTTGTTGGTGATGATCGCCAGCTTCACCTCGCGCTCGCGCAGCCAGTCCAGGCATTCACGAACGCCCGGATAGACAGTGGTCAGCTCGTGGCCGCCGGAGTATGCCTGCATGAACAGCGCCAGCGCCTCGTCGGCAAACTCGTCGCTTACACCTTCATGCTCCAGCCCACCGGCCAATGCGCGGCGTACCAGCACGCGCGAGCCGTTGCCGACCCAGTCGCGCACCCGGGCAATGCCGGCAGGCTCTCGGCCGAGCAGCATCAGCATCTTGTCCACCGCCGCGGCCAGGTCCGGCACCGAATCCATCAGGGTGCCGTCCAGGTCGAACATCACCAGCCGTGGCAATTTGCCGTCGAACAGTTGCTCCAGGCGGGTCATGGGCGCGCCAGCGCCAGCTCGGCGCGCATCTGGTCGATCACCGCTTTGTAGTCCGGCTGGTTGAAGATGGCCGAGCCGGCGACGAAGGTGTCGGCGCCTGCTGCGGCGATCTCGCGGATGTTCTTCGGATTGACGCCGCCATCGATCTCCAGGCGAATCTCGCGGCCGCTGGCGTCGATCAGGGCGCGCGCCTCGCGCAGCTTGTCCAGCGTGCCGGGAATGAACTTCTGCCCGCCGAAGCCGGGGTTGACGCTCATCAGCAGGACCATGTCGATCTTGTCCATGACGTACTTGAGCACGTCCAACGGCGTTGCCGGATTGAACACCAGGCCGGCCTTGGCGCCGCCGTCCTTGATCAGCTGCAGCGAACGGTCGATGTGCTCGGAGGCTTCCGGGTGGAAAGTGATGTAAGTGGCACCGGCCTCGAGGAAGTCGCCGATCATGCGATCCACCGGCTTGACCATCAGGTGCACGTCGATGGGCGCGGTGACGCCATGCTTGCGCAGCGCCGAGCAGACCATCGGGCCGATGGTCAGGTTGGGCACGTAGTGGTTATCCATCACGTCGAAATGGACGATGTCGGCGCCGGCGGCCAGCACGTTGTCCACTTCCTCGCCCAGGCGGGCGAAATTGGCGGAAAGAATCGAAGGGGCGATGGCGAACGGCTGCATGACGACCTCGGGTAGCACGGCAAGATGCCGCGCATTGTACCCGAGGGGTCAGGGTTGCGGCGCGCCTGACATCCGCCACGAATGCCGGCGCGCCAGGTCGGATCAGGTCAGCTCGTCGAAACACTCGCCGATGATGGCCAGGCCGCGTTCGAGCAGCTCGTCCTCAACGGTCAGCGGCACCAGCACGCGCAGCACGTTGTAGTAGGTACCGCAGGACAGCAGGATCAGCCCCTTTTCCCGCGCCCGGGCGACGATCTGCGACGTGAGCGCCGCGGCCGGTCGCGCCAAGTCGCCTTCCTCGAACAGCTCGATGGCGATCATCGCGCCGAGGCCGCGCACCTCGCCGATCTCCTTGTGCTTGGCCTGGATCGCCTTGAGGCCGGCGGTGAGCTTCTCCGCCACCGCCTTGCAGCGGTCGAGCAGATGCTCCTCCTCGAAGATTTCCATGACCGCCAGTGCCGCCGCGCAGGACAGCGGGTTGCCGGCATAGGTGCCGCCCAGCCCGCCGGGCGCGATGGCATCCATGATCTCGGCCTTGCCGCACACGCCGGCGATCGGGAAGCCGCCGCCGACCGACTTGGCAAAGGTGGTCAGGTCGGCGACCACGCCCATCTGCTCCATGGCGAAGAAGGTGCCGGTGCGCCCGGCGCCGGTCTGCACCTCGTCGGCGATCAGCAGGATGCCGTGCTCGTCGCAGAGCGCGCGCAGGCAGGCCATGAAATCCTTCGGCGCGACATTGAAGCCGCCCTCGCCCTGCACCGGTTCGACGATGATCGCGGCGATGTCGCGCGGCTCGGCATCGTTCTTGAAGATGCGCTCGATGCTCGCGATCGAGTCATCGATGCTGACACCATGGATTGCGCAGGGATACTGCGCACGGAAGATCCCGCCCGGCATCAGGCCCATTCCAGCGGAGTACGGCACGACCTTGCCGGTCAGGCCGAGGGTCATCATGGTGCGACCGTGATAGGCGCCGGTAAAGGCAATCACACCGGCACGGCCGGTGGCGGCGCGGGCGATCTTCACCGCGTTCTCCACGGCCTCGGAGCCGGTGGTGACCAGCAGGGTCTTTTTGGCGAAATCACCCGGCACCCGCGCGTTGATCTTCTCGCACAGCTCGACGTACGGCTCGTAGGCCAGCACCTGGAAGCAGGTGTGGGTGAGCTTGTGCAGCTGGTCTTCCACCGCCTTGACGATCTTCGGATGCAGGTGGCCGGTATTCAGCACGGCGATGCCGCCGGCGAAATCGATGAACTCGCGGCCCTCCACATCCACCACGCTGCTGTTCTTCGCGTGGTCGGCAAAGATCGGGTGGATCTGGCCGACGCCACGGGGAACGGCGGCGACACGGCGTTGCATCAGGGATTCGTTGGTCTTGCTCATAAGCTCCTCGGTAGCCGCTCATCGTCGGCACGGGTCGGAAAGAACGCCAGGAAGCGGGCGCGGCAGCATACGATGATCGACTGCCGCACCCTCCGGAGCGTTCGGATTACAGTAAAACTCCGTGCATTATTTTGCACGCCTGATTTGAGCCGCTTGGTCAGATGCCGCCCAGGCACAGGTATTTGATTTCCACGTATTCATCCAGGCCGTACTTCGAGCCTTCACGTCCGAGGCCCGATGCCTTCATGCCACCGAACGGCGCCACCTCGGTGGAGATCACCCCGGTGTTGATGCCCACCATGCCGTACTCCAGCGCCTCGGCGACACGGAACACCCGACTCAGGTCGCGTGCATAGAAGTAGGCGGCGAGGCCGAACTCGGTGTCGTTGGCCTGGCGGATCACCTCGGCCTCATCGCGGAAGCGGAACAGCGGCGCCAGCGGGCCGAAGGTTTCCTCGCGCGCCACGTCCATCTCGGCAGTGACGCCGCCCACCAGCGTCGGCTCGAAGAAGTTGCCACCCAAGGCATGGGGCTTGCCGCCGGCCAGCAGGGTGGCGCCCTTGTCCAGCGCGTCCTGCAGATGGCGCTGCACCTTGGCCACGGCTGCGGCGTCGATCAGCGGACCGGTGGTCACGCCCTCCTCCGCTCCGTTGCCGACCTTCAGCCGCGCAACCGCCGCGGAGAATTTGTCGACGAAGGCGTCGTAGATGCCGTCCTGCACGTAGATGCGATTGGCACATACGCAGGTCTGCCCGGCGTTGCGGTACTTGGAGATCATCGCGCCCTCGACCGTCGCGTCCAGATCGGCGTCGTCGAAGACGATAAAGGGGGCGTTGCCGCCCAGCTCCAGCGAGAGCTTCTTGAGCGTCGGCGCGCACTGCTGCATCAGCTTGATGCCCACCGCCGTCGAGCCGGTGAACGAGAGCTTGCGCACCACCGGGTGTTCACAGAGCTCGGCGCCCACTTCGCGGGACGTGGCGGCATCGGCGGTGATCACGCTGAACAGCCCCGCCGGGATGCCCGCGCGCTCGGCCAGTGCGGCCAGTGCCAGCGCCGAGAACGGTGTCTGCGGTGCCGGCTTGAGCACCATGGCACAGCCCGCGGCGAGGGCCGGGCCGGCCTTGCGGGTGATCATCGCGCTGGGGAAATTCCACGGCGTGATTGCCGCGGTGACGCCGACCGGCTCCTTCTGCACCAGGATGCGCTTGTCGCCCGCGTGAGCCGGGATCACGTCGCCGTACAGGCGCTTGCCTTCCTCGGCGAACCATTCGAGGAAGGATGCGGCGTAGGCAACTTCGCCGCGTGCCTCGGCCAGCGGCTTGCCCTGTTCGGCGGTCATGATCCGCGCCAGGTCTTCCTGATTCTCCAGCATCAGTTCGTACCAGCGCCGCAGGCGCGCAGCGCGCTCCTTCGCGGTCAGCGCGCGCCAGGCCGGCTGGGCTGCCTGCGCGGCTTCGATGGCGCGGCGGGTTTCACCACGGCCCATGTTCGGCACGACGCCGATCAGCTCGCCGGTGGCCGGGTTGAAGATCTCGGTGCGCGCGCCACTGTCGGCCTCGCACCATTCACCGTTGAGATAGGCCGTTTGGCGCAACAGATCGGGTTGCCCAAGTTGCAGAGTCATGTGCGTATTCCGTCAGGCAGGTTGTTGGGTGCGCAGCTTCTCGGCGCGGCCTCGCAGCCACTCCAGGGTCAGCAACAGAGCGATGGAGAAGCCGATCAGCAAGGTCGCCGCGGCGGCTATGGTCGGGCTGAGGTTCTCGCGGATGCCGCTGAACATCTGCCGTGGCAGGGTGATCTGCTCGGGGCCGGCGAGGAACAGCGTCACCACCACTTCGTCGAACGAGGTGGCGAAGGCGAACAGCGCGCCGGAAATAACCCCCGGTGCGATCAGCGGCAGGGTCACCCGGAAGAACGCCGTCAGCGGCGAGGCGCCGAGACTGGCCGCAGCGCGCACCAGGTTGTAGTTGAAGCCCTGCAGCGTCGCGGAGACCGTGATGATCACGAAGGGCACGCCGAGCACCGCGTGCACGAGGATCAGCGACAGGTAGCTGTTGCCCATGCCCAGCGGGGCGAAGAACAGGTAGCTGGCGACACCGATGATCACCACCGGCACCACCATCGGCGAGATCAGCACCGTCATCAGCAGCGCCTTGCCGCGGAACTCCGCGCGGGTCAGGCCGACCGCCGCCAGGGTGCCAAGGACCACGGCGAGCAAGGTCGCAGCCGGGGCGATGAGCAGACTGTTCTTCAGCGAGCGCATCCAGTCCGCCGAGGTGAACAGCGCCTCGTACCAGCGCAACGAGAACCCCTGCAGCGGATAGACCAGGAACGAACCGGAGTTGAACGACAGCGGCACGATGACCAGCACCGGCACGATCAGAAACAGCAGCACCAGCGCGCAGAGGATGCGCAGAGCGTAGTACCAGGCCCGCTCGACGGGCGACATGTAGGGGCTCAGCATGAACGGTTCTCCTGCCCGGCATGAAGACTCTGAAAAGGCGGCCGCGCCGCGACGTGGCCCATCTCAACCCAGCCGCAGGCGACTGGCACCGACCAGCCAGCTGTAGATGACGTACAGCAGCATGGTGGCGAGCAGCAGCAGACCGCCCAGCGCCGTGGCCATGCCCCAGTTGATGGTGGTGTTGGTGTAGAAAGCGACGAAGTAGCTGACCATCTGGTCGTTCGGGCTGCCGAGCAGCGCCGGGGTGATGTAGTAGCCGATGGCGATGATGAACACCAGCAGGCTGCCGGCACCGACACCGGCCAGCGTCTGCGGGAAGTACACCCGCCAGAAGCTGGCGAACGGGTGACAGCCCAGCGAGACCGCCGCACGCATGTAGCTTGGCGAGATGTTCTTCATCACGCTGTAGATCGGCAGGATCATGAACGGCAGCAGGATGTGCACCATGGCGATGTACACACCGGTGCGGTTGAACACCAGCTGCAGCGGCTCGTCGATCAGGCCCATCTTGAGCAGCGCGCCGTTGATCAGCCCGCCCGACTGCAGCAGCACGATCCACGCGGCGACGCGCACCAGAATCGAGGTCCAGAACGGCAGCAGCACCAGGATCATCAGCAGGTTGCTCTGCCGCGCCGGCAGGTTGGCCAACAGATAGGCCAGCGGATAGGCCAGCAGCAGGCAGATCACCGTGATCACCAGGCCCATCCAGAACGTGCGGGCAAAGATGTCCAGATACACCGCCTGATCCGGCGAGACCTTGGCCAGTTCACCCAGCTCGTCGATGCGGTGATCCAGCGCCGCCAGCAGGTAATAACCGGTCACCGCACTGTCGTTACGCTGGATGATCTGCCAGAACGCCGGATCGCCCCAGCGCTCGTCGAGCGACTCCAGCGCCTCCTGATACGACGCGGGCGTCTCGCGGAACGGCAGCGCTCGCGCGGTCTTGGTCAGCAGGCTGCGGTAGCCGGCCAGCTCCATGTTCAGCCGCTTGGACAGATCGCCCAGGCTCTGTTCACGGCGCGCCTGATAGAGGTCCTCGGCCAATGCCTGGTAGGCGGGTTCCGCCGGCAGTCCGCGGCCATCCCATGCGGCCAGCGCCTCCAGCGTGCGTGGCAACGTGTTCACCACCTCCGGATTCTCGACACTGCGCCAGAGCAGCGAGGCGATGGGAACCAGGAAGGTCAGCAGCACGAACAGCAGCAGCGGCAGGATCAGCGCCTGCGACTTGAGCTTGTTCACCCGTTCGGCCCGTGCCAGTCGCTGTTTCAGATTGGGCTCGGCGATCTGGTTCGCCGGCAGGGATATTGCTGTGGCCATGAAGACTCCGCGATTCGTTCCGATGGCTGGGACCGGCCCCGCCAGTGCGGCGGGGCTCCAGGGTCAGCGTGCTGCCCAGGCGTTGAAACGCTGTTCGAGCTGTTCGCCGTAGTCGGCCCAGAAGGTCACGTCCATCGCCACCTGGTCGGCAATGTTCTCCGGCGCGGTGGGCATCTGCGCCAGGCGCTTTTCATCCAGCAGCGACACGGCCTGGGTGTTCGCCGGGCCATAGGCGATGTTCTCGGCATAGGCCTTCTGCTGCTGCGGCTCGACGGTGAAGGCGATGAACTTGCGTGCCTGCTCCTGGCTCTTCGCGCCCTTGGGGATGGCCCAGGAATCGAAGTCGTAGATGCCGCCGCTCCAGACGATCTGCAGGTTGCTCTCGTTCTGCACGGCAGCGATGCGGCCGTTGTAGGCGCTGCTCATTACCACGTCGCCGGAGGCGAGGAACTGCGGCGGCTGCGCGCCGGCTTCCCACCACTGGATATGCGGCTTGAGCTGATCGAGCTTCCTGAAGGCGCGGTTCTGGCCGTCCTTGGTGGCCAGCACCTGATAGACCTCCTTGGCCGGCACACCATCGGCCATCAGCGCAAATTCCAGGGTGTACTTGGCACCCTTGCGCAGGCCGCGCTTGCCGGGGAATTTCTCGGTATCCCAGAAGTCCGCCCAGCCGGACGGCGCGCTCTTGAGCTTGTCGGCGTTATAGGCGAGTACCGTCGACCAGACGAAGAAGCCAACGCCGCAGGGCTGTATCGCACCCTCGACGAAATCGTCCGGATTGCCGACGACGCCCGGATCGAGCTCCTCGAACAGCCCCTCGTCACAACCGCGCGCCAGCTCAGGCGACTCCACCTCCACCAGGTTCCACGACACACTGTTGGTGTCGACCATCGCCTTGACCTTGGCCATTTCGCCGTTGTATTCGCCGGCGACGATGCGGCCGTGACCGGCGGCTTCCCACGGCTGATAGAAGGCCTTCACCTGGGCCTGCTTGTTGGCGCCGCCGAAGCTCACCGCAGTGAGGTTCTCGGCAACCGCGTGCCCGGCACAGACGAGCCCGAGCGCCAGCGCGGACAGTTTCAGGTAGTTGCTCATGACAGTTCGCTCCTTGATGCAGTTGTTTGGGGTGCTGCGGGAGTGGCTCAGGCCGCCTGCAGCGGGTCGAGCGCGCGGACGTGCTCGACGTGCCAGCCGATCGGCACCACGTCGCCCACGCGCAGGGCTTGGTCGAACTCGGCGATCGGCTGCTTGACGAAGAAATCACTGACGCCGCAGACCTCGAGACGGATGCGGATGTGGTCGCCCAGGTAGATGAACTCGGCAACGCGCCCGGTGAAGCGGTTCGGGCAGCTGGCACTGGCACCGTTGAGCAGCACCCGCTCCGGACGGATCGACAGGCTGACCGGCGACCCCGTCGCACCGACATTGACCGCCAGCGCCTCGACGGTTTCGCCGCGACCGAGCTTGACCGTGCAGCTCTCGCCACGCCGCTCCAGCAGGTGCGCAGGCAGGCGGTTGTTTTCGCCGAGAAAGTTGGCGACGAAGGTGTTCAACGGCTTTTCGTACAGGGTGCGCGGGTCTTCGATCTGCTGGATCTGGCCCTGATGGAACACCGCCACCCGATCGGACATGGTCAGAGCCTCACCCTGGTCGTGGGTGACGTACACCACGGTGACGCCGAGGCGCTCGTGCAGGTGCTTGATCTCCATCTGCATCTGCTCGCGCAGCTGCTTGTCCAGTGCGCCCAGCGGTTCGTCCATCAGCACCAGCTGCGGCTCGAACACCAGCGCGCGGGCGAGCGCCACGCGCTGCTGCTGGCCACCGGAAAGCTGCGCCGGATAGCGGTTGCGAAAGCCCTCCAGCTGGACCATCGCCAGCGCGCGCTTGACCCGCTCCTTGATGTCCGGCTTGGCCATGCCGCGCACGCTGAGCGGGAACGCCAGGTTTTCCGACACGGTCATGTGCGGGAACAGCGCGTAGTTCTGAAACACCATGCCCATGTCGCGCTTGTGCGGCGGCACGTTGTTGATCGCCCGGCCATTGAGGAGAATCTCCCCCGCGGTGGGCGTCTCGAAACCGGCCAGCATCATCAGGCTGGTGGTCTTGCCCGAGCCGGACGGCCCGAGCAGGGTGAGGAATTCGCCGCGGCGGATATCCAGGTTCAGATCCCTGACGATCAGCGACTCGCCGTCATAACTCTTCTGGACGCCGCGAAAGCTCACCAGGATATCGTTCGTCGTTGACTCGACCATGCTGCTGCACCTGCCTAACCGTTGAACCGTGGCCACAGCGTAGAAGCGCAGCGGCGGCGGAAAAATCGGTGCAGCGGAGCGATTGCCCTAGGCGTGCAGGAGAGTCGCGTGTAGGGAACGCCCTACAGACGGGTCGGCGGGCGGGAGCTCAGACCAGCTTGTGCTCCATGGCGTAGCGCACCAGGTCGGCCACGGAATGCGCGGCCAGCTTCTGCATCAGGCGGGCCTTGTGGGTGCTGATGGTCTTGCTGCTCAGGGCCAGCTTGCCGGCGATGTCGTTTACCGAATCGCCCTGCACCAGGCGTTCGAACACCGAGTACTCGCGCTCGGAAAGCAATGCATGGGGCGGCCGCGAATCGGTCAGACCGACCTCGAAGACCATGCGGTCGGCCAGTGCCGGATCGATGTAGCGCCCGCCACCGGCCACCTTGCGCAAGGCAGTCAACAGCAGCGCCGGCTCGCTGTCCTTGGTCGCGTAGCCAGCGGCACCTATCTTCAGTGCCCGCGCCGCCATCTGCGCTTCGTCGTGCATCGACAGCACCAGCACCGCCGGAGGCTGGCTCAGCGCGCGAATCCGTGGGATCGCCTCAAGGCCGTTGACGCCGGGCATGGAAAGGTCCAGCAGCACCACGTCGCAGCTGACCTGGCGCAGCTGGTCGAGCAACTGCTGGCCGTTGGCGGCCTCGCCGACCACCTGCATGTCGCGCGCCATACCGATCAACTGTTTGATGCCCTCACGGACGATGGTGTGATCCTCGGCGACCATGACCCTGATCATGACGGCAGTGCTCCAGTGCTTGCAGGTGAAGGAAGTGGCAGCGGGTCCAGCGGGACCCGTGCCGTGATGGTAGTGCCCTCGCCGGGCTGACTGTCGATGCAGAGCTGGCCGCCGAGCATCTGGATGCGCTCGCGCATGCCCACCAGACCGAACGAGCTGCCCGCGCTGCGCGCCGCGTCGGCGAAGCCACAGCCGTCATCGCTGACGCGCAGGCAGAGCATGTCGCCCTCGAGCTGCAGCTGCACGCTGACCGTTTGTGCGCGGGCATGGCGCATCACGTTGGTCAACGACTCCTGAAGGATGCGGAACAGGCCGATGGCCTTGGCATTGCCCAGCGCGGGCGGGCACTCGGGCACCTCGACCAGGCAGGCCACGCCGCTGCGTTCCTCGAAGCGCCGCGCCTGCCACTCCACCGCCGAAGCGATGCCGGCGTCGAGGATCGGCGGGCGTAGCGCCGTGGCCACGTCGCGCACCCGCTGGAACAGCTGGGCGATCAGCCGCTTCATGCTGTCCAGCCGCTGCGCCAGCGCTGGATCGAGCTCGGCGAAGCCCAGCTCGCACATCGAGGTCTCGAGCTTCAGCACGGTCAGCACCTGGCCCAGCTCGTCATGCACCTCGCGCGCGATGTGCGCCTTCTCCTCCTCGCGCACCGTCTCCAGGTGCGCGGCCAGCTGGCGCAATTGCGCGCGCGAGGCATCCAGCTCCAGCTCGATGCGCTTGTTCTCGGTGATGTCCCAGACGATACCGTCCCACACCTGGCGGCCATCCGGCTGGCCGCGCACGGAAGCGCGGATATCGGCCCAGCGCACGTCACCATCGCGATTGAGAATGCGCCCCTGCCATCGCCAGTCCTGGCTTTTCTCCAGCGCCAGCTGCTGGCTGGCCCAGTAGCCGGCCTCGTCATCAGCATGCACCAGGCTGCGGATGCCCTGCCCCGGCTGCAACAGGCGCTCGGCGGAGTAGCCCACCAGGCGCTGGCTGGCTTCGCTGATATAGGCGACCCGTACCGGCGCCTGCGGCCCGTCGCGCTCCAGGCGAAACACCAAGCCCGGCACGTTGCCCGCCATAGCCTTCAGGCGCGCCTCGCTCTCCTGCAGCTGGGCGCTGGCGCGGCGGCGCTCGGTGATGTCGGCGAGAAAGACCACCAGGTATTCGCGGCTGCCGAAGCGCAGGAAGCTGTAGGTTACCGCCGCCGGAAAGCGCTGGCCGTCGGCGCGCTGCCACTCGCATTCATGCACCTGGCGGTCATCTTCACCCGTGCGCGCGGCCCGCCAACGTGCCAGCCAGGCATCCATGCCCAGCGCCGGGTCGAAGGTTTCCAGCGGCAGGTCGAGCAAGCCACCGGACGAATGCCCGAGCAGCAGTTCGGCGGCCTGATTGGCGTAGCGCACTCGGCTGTCCCAGTTGAGCCAGAGGATGCCGACAGGTGCTGTGATCGAGACAGAACTGCGTCAGCCGCTGCGCTTCCTCGGCCGCCTCGCGCAGCTCGATGTCGCGGCGTGCGGTCTTCAGCCGACTTTCCAGCAGGCCATGCTGACGTCGCTGCCAGGCCAGCATCAGCAGACAGGCCAGCAGCAGTACGCCCAGCAGCAAGGCCAGGCTTCGCCAGTACCCGACCTCGCGTCCGAGGTCGATGCTGCGAGGCTTGAGCCACTGTTCCTGCAGCTGGCCGAACTCCCGAGCCGGGAACTGCCGCAGCGCGGCGTCGAGCACCGCGGCGAGCTCGGGGCTGTCGCGCCGCGAAGCGATCCGCAGCAGCTGCGGGTTGCCCAGGTCGCCGACCACTGCCAGGGCGTCGTATTCGAGCTGTTGCGACAGACGAGCGAACAGCGGCTCGTCGACGACCGCGTAGCTGGCCTTGCCCTCCAGTACCTGGCGCAAGGCATCGGCCTGGCTCGCCGCGGTGAGCACGGTGATATTGGGGTAGTTGCTGGCAAGGAACTCGCTGACCGGCCCAGGCCCCGCCGCGGCAACCAGCTCGCTGGGATGCAGGTATTCCAGGTCGACGGCGCGTGGACCAGCGCGATCACCGACGATCAGCCGCGGGATGCGCAGGAAAGGATCACTGTAGCGCCACAGGCGCAACCCGGCCGGCGTCTGGCGCAGCCCGGGTGCCACGTCGATCCTGCCTTCCAGCGCCGCCTCCTGCAGTGCCGCCTCGTCGTTGAAGCGGCGCCATTGCAGCCGCACCCCGAGTTCGGCGGCAAGCTGTTCCATCAGCTGCACATGGAATCCGGACAGGCGCCGCTGACGCTGGTCATATTCGGCATACGGCGCGCCCATCACCACGCCCACCCGCCATTCGGCATGCTGTTCGAGCCAGGCACGACTGGCGGCATCCAGCGACACGGCGCCAGCGGCAAACGGCGTGGCCAGGCTGAGCAGAAGAAAGAGGCGCAGGGATAGAGCGAACATATATTCACGCGATTGATGGGCGTGCCGACACGCTGTTGTAATGCATAACCCCTGCCGGCGCCAGCGTGGCGCCGGCCGCCATCCGGAGAGAGCCCATGTGCCGCCTGCCCGCTATCGTGCTCCTGCTCAGCGTTGCGCTCGGTGGCAGCCTGCCGTCTGTTGCTCAGGCCCAGGAGCCGGAAGCCGCCGAGCAGACGCCGGCGGATGAGCCAGCCTCCCGCCCGCGTCCGGCCCCGCAGACCCGCGGCGAGGCATTGGCTGCCGGGCTGCAGCGGCAGCTCGAGACGGCGGCGCAGATCGAGCTGGGCGGCGACGACAGGTTTCTTGCCCTCTGGCAGCCAGCCAATACCGCCAAGCCCCGCGGCGTGGTGGTCATCGTGCCGGGCGAAGGCGAGACGGCCGACTGGCCGCGGGCGGTCGGCCCGCTTAGACGGGGCCTGGCGGCACATGGCTGGCATACCCTCAGCCTGACACCCGACGATCCGGAGCTGAGTCCCGGCCCGCGCCTGCCGTCACCCGAGCCATCGGCTGCGGCCGATAAGCCCGCCGGGGACAGCGACAGCGAGACCGAACAGCCTGCTGCGCCGCCCGATTCGGCTGGCTATCTACCCGAACAGACAGCCCCGGCGGACAGTGACGAGCCTGACGCGACTGCAGCCGAGCAGGCGCCGCGGCCCAGCCACGCCGAGCGCATGCAGGCGCGACTGGCGGCCGCCATCGAACATGCCCGGACCTTGCAGGCACCGACGATCACCCTGCTCGGCCATGGTACGGGGGCTTACTGGGCTGCCCGCTACCTCGCGCAGACACCGTCGAAGGAGATCGCCCAGCTGGTCCTGATCGATCCGCGCGCGCCGGCAGACGCCGAGAAAGCCTTGGATGATGATCTGGCGAAGCTGACGGTCGGCATCGGCGACTTCCACACTGGCGACCGCCCGGTTGCCCAGCGGCAGGCCATGCAGCGACGCAACGCCATGCGCCGCGCCGGACATCCGGATTATCGACAGGTTGCCCTGCCGAACCTGGAAGGTGATCGCTACGGCGATCAGGAGCAGCTGGTGCGCCGGGTGCGCGGCTGGCTCGAGCGCAAGCCGGTGCGCTGAGCGCCTCAGCGAAAGCCGCGGCGCTCACGGATCAGTGCATAAGCGCTGTGCAGCTCGCGGGTGCGCTCGGTCGCTTCGCGAACCTGCGCCGGGCTCGCTCCCGCGCCGGCCTGCTTGTCCGGGTGATGCTTGCTCAGCAGCCGGCGATACGCCCGTTTGATCAGCTGCGGGTCGCTGTCCTGACGCACGCCCAGTAGCTGCAGGGCCTGCTCGTAGGCTCCTCCTCGCCCGGCCGGCGCCTCGTTGCGCCGCGCTGCGCCCTGATCGAGCGCGGCCACCTCCGCAGCATCCCAACCCAGCCACTTGCCCCAGAGCAACACCAGCTCATGCTCCCGGGCGCCCATGCTTCCCTGTGCCCGCGCCATGCGCCAGCAGGCCTGGATCAGGCGGCGGCCTTCCTCACGCTGGCCGCGGAGCCGCTGCAGGGTCACACGCAAGCCGTCGCCGCTGGCCTTGCCGCGATTGAACGCGGCGATGGCCAGCTGCTGCGCCGCTGCATCGAGGCCCTGGCGGCGCATCTCCTCGCGTGCTGCCTGGATATGAGCAGGACTGACACGCCCGCCGCTCTTGGCCAGGCGACCGAGCAGGAAGAACAGCAGCTCGTTGCCCTTCAGCGCCGGTTTGCCGGCCAGCCGCTCGCGCAGGCTGGCCCATGAGTCGAGCCCCAGACGGCGATCCAGCACCTGGCCCAGCAGACCGCCGAGCAGGGCACCGGGAATGCTGGCGAGCAACCAGCCGATCAACAGCCCCAGCAGGGTAATGGGCCAGAACATCTCAGCGCCGCGCCTCGAGTATCCGTTCGACTTCCGCCAGCCGTTCGTGGGTGCCGACGTCGATCCAGATGCCTGCGAAACGCTCGCCGCTCACCTGCTGGTCGGCCATGGCACGCCGCAACAGGGGGGCGAGCTTGAAGGCACCGGGCTGACAGCCTTCGAACAAGGCAGGATGCAGCACCGAGATGCCGCTGTAGGTCAGCGCGCCGCCCTCTCCTTCGGCTGTCACGACACGCTCGGCGGTCAGGTGGAAATCGCCGCCGGGGTTGTGAGGCGGATTGTCGACCAGCACCAGGTGGGCCAGCCCATCGAGCGGTTTGCGTAGCCGGGCGAAATCGTAGTCGGTCCAGATATCGCCGTTGACCACCAGGAATGGCTCATCGCCAAGCAGGCCCAGGGCCCGGTGGATTCCGCCGCCGGTCTCCAGCGGCTCGCCTTCGGCCGAATAGCGGATCGCCACGCCGAAGCGGCTGCCATCGCCGAGATAGTCCTCGATCTGCTGGCCGAGCCAGGCATGGTTGATCACCAGCTCGTCGAAGCCGGCGGTCGCCAGGGCACGAACGTGATACTCGATCAGCGGCACGCCGGCGGCGCGCACCAGCGGCTTGGGCGTATGCAGGGTCAAGGGGCGCAGGCGCTCGCCCTTGCCCGCGGCGAGGATCATGGCCTTCATGCCTGCGGCGCCTTTGGCAGCTCGGCGATCAGCTGCCGCAACTCGCCCAGCTCCGGCCGCCGCGCCAGCACGGCCTCGATATAGGCGAAGAAACGCGGCACATCGGCGAGATAACGGGGCTTGCCGTCGCGATGGCAGATTCGCGCGAAGATGCCGATCACCTTGAGGTGACGTTGCACCCCCATCAGATCGCTGGCGCGCAGGAACTCCTCGAACGACTCGGGCAGCGCCACGCCCGCCGCACGGGCACGGCCCCAATAGACCTCCAGCCACGCCCGTACCTGCGGCTCGGGCCAGCTGAGGAAGGCGTCCTTGAACAGCGAGGTGATGTCGTAGCTGACCGGGCCGCGCACCGCGTCCTGAAAGTCCAGGACGCCAGGGTTGGGCTCACTGATCATCAGGTTGCGCGGCATGTAGTCGCGATGCACCAGAACCCGTGGTTGCGCCAGGGCCGAGTCGATCAGCAGCCGGCAGATGCGCTCCCACGCACCCTGCTGCGCTTCGCTGAGCGCATGGCCCAGGTGGCGCTGCACGTACCATTCGGGAAACAGCTGCAGTTCGCGCCGCAGCAAGGCCTCGTCATAGGCCGGCATCGCCTGCGCGACCGGCTGCAGCTGAAACTTGAGCAGCGCCTCGATGGCATCATCGAACAGCTGATCGGCGTTACCCGCGTCGATCACGTCCAGATAGGTCTGACGTCCGAGGTCGGTCAGCAGCAAAAAGCCGCGCTGCAGGTCAGCAGCCAGCACCTGCGGTACATGCACACCGGCTTCGTCCAGCATCTGCGCCACCTTGACGAAGGGACGGCAGTCTTCCTGGGGTGGCGGCGCGTCCATCACGATCAGGCTGCGCTCGCCGCCTTGCCAGCGGAAGTAACGACGAAAACTGGCATCGCTGCTCGCCGCGGTGAGCTCCGCGGTCGGTACTTCGCCCCAGCCGCAACGGGCGAAGAGTTCCGGTAGTTGCTGGTCCAGCCAGGCGCTGAGGTCCAGCAGACGTTGATCTTGATGCGGCATCCAGGGGGTCTCCACGGCGCTAGCCGATAGGCGGGTCATGCTTTATTATCCTGCATCTTTCTCAGCCCATCGAGAGGCGTGCGGCCCAGCCGGCCGATGGCTCGCCGCAAGCACGGACCAAAAAACAAGATGGCAGTCAAATACCCCGCGTTTCGTAAAAAATTCCCTCTATTGGTTACTGGCGGTCTGCTCGCATTGCAACCGGTAGCTGTTCCTTTTGTTTTCGCCGCCGAACAGTTCGCCTGCCAGCCGGACGCATCCGGGGGCTGGAACTGCGCCTCCAACGCGGCCAGCCCCGCTCTGCCGCCACGCCCGGCCCATAGCGGCAGCGCTGTGAGCACTGCACCCGCTGCCAAGCCAGGCACCGTCCAGGCGCAGCAGCCGACAGCCACGACCAAACTGGTCACCGAGAGCAAGGGCCGCGCGCTGGCCTCGCGCAGCGCCGACTACAGCCATCTGGACTGGGTGCCACGCGATCAGCTGACGCCTGCTCAGCTCGCCGAAACCGGCCCGTACTGCGCAGGCACCTATGTCGAGCCGGACCGCCCAGGCAAGTTCGACACCACGCCGATGAGCGAAGCGCCCACCTACGTGTCGGCCAAGGCCACCCGCTACGAGCAGGAGCAGGAGATCGCCACCCTAGCTGGCGATGTGGTCCTGCGCCAGGGCAGCATTCAGGTCGAGGCGGACGAAGCCAGCCTGCACCAGTTGGAGAACCGCGGCGAGCTGACCGGCAACGTGCGCTTTCGCGACCGCGATGCACTGCTGGTCGGCGACCGCGCCGAGATCTTCCTCGACAGCGGCGAAGCCAAGGTGGAGAACGCTGAGTACGTCGTGCATTCCGGCAAGGTCCGCGGCAGCGCGCAGTACGCCAAGCGCGAGGAAACCGCAATCATCCGCCTGAAGGACGGCACCTACACCAGCTGCGAGCCGGGCGAGAACAGCTGGCACCTGAAGGGCAACAACGTCACCTTGAACCCGGCCACCGGCTTCGGTTCGGCGACCAACGTGACGCTGCGGGTCAAGGATATTCCGGTGTTCTACACCCCTTATATCCACTTCCCCATCGATGATCGTCGCCAGTCCGGCTTCCTCGCGCCGAGCATCGGCTCCTCCAGCGATACCGGCCTGTCGCTGCAAACGCCCTACTACTTCAACCTGGCGCCGAATTTCGACGCCACGCTCTACCCGCATCTGATGACCGATCGCGGCCTGCTGATGGGAGGTGAATTCCGCTACCTGACCCGCAGCAGTGAGGGCCAGATCGGCGCCGCCTACCTGGACGACAGCAACGACGACCGCAAACTGCAGTCGGAGTACGAAGACCAGCGCTGGATGTACAGCTGGCAGAACCGCAGCGGCCTGGATTCACGCCTGCTCGCCGAGGTGGACTACACCGACCTCAGCGATCCGTACTATTTCCAGGACTTGCATACGAATCTGGGCATCAGCCAGCCGGACTTCCTCGATCAGCGCGGCACCTTGAGCTGGCGCGGCGATACCTTTACCGCCCGCCTCAACGTGCATGCCTATGAGGCCACCCGCGTTGTCGACACCACGCCGTACGAGCGCCTGCCGCAACTGACGTTGGATGGCAAACTGCCGTTCCAGCCGGGCGGCTTGAACTTCGCCTACAAGACCGAGTTCGTCAGCTTCCAGCGCGATCTGCGCAGCGGGAACTTCATCAAGAAAGATGGCGCCCCGACCCCTTGGTATGACAACTACGTAAGCGGCCTGAACCGCGCCGAGGGTGAGCGCATCCATCTGGAACCGGGCGTCAGCTTGCCGCTGGACTGGAGCTGGGGCTTCGTCAAGCCATCAATCAAGTACGCCTATACGCAATACGATCTGGATCTGGACGGCAAAGGCTTGCGTGACCTGAATCGTCAGAATATGCAGTTCGAAGACTCACCCGACCGCGGCGTGCCGATTCTCAGCGTCGATTCCGGGCTGTATTTCGACCGCGACACCCAGTGGTTCGGCAAGGATTACCGCCAGACCCTCGAACCGCGCCTGTTCTATCTCTATGTTCCGAAAGAGGATCAGACCGATATACCCATCTTCGACACCAGCGAGACCAGCTTCAGTTACTCCTCGCTGTGGCGCGAGAATCGTTTCTCCGGCAATGACCGCATCGGTGACGCCAACCAGTTATCTCTTGGCGTGACCAATCGTTGGATCGAGTCGAGCGGTTTCGAGCGCCAGCGCTTAAGTATCGGCCAGGCGTTCTACTTCGCAGACCGCAAGGTTCAGATGCCGGGCATCGACTACCGCACCCGGAAAACCGAACAATCGTCGGTATCGCCATACGCCCTCGAGTACATGTATCGCTACAACCGCGACTGGAACTTCACCTCGACGTTCAACTGGGACCCAGACGCCAGTCGTACACGCTCCGGCAGCGCCATGTGGCACTACCAGCCGGCCGACAACCCGAACAAGATCGTCAACATCGGCTATCGCTACCGCAACGACACCATGCGTTACGACCAGGCCAGTGGTACCTGGACTTACGGCGGCGACTTTGGAACCCCCGGCCAGCCGAACTACATCAAGGACTACTACAAGATCAACCAGCATGACTTCTCGTTCATCTGGCCGGTGGTCCCGCAGTGGAGCGTCATCGGGCGCTGGCAGCACGACTACAGCCGCAGTCGCACACTGGAAGCCTTTGGCGGCTTCGAGTACGACAGCTGCTGCTGGAAGCTGCGGCTGATCAACCGCTACTGGATCGACTACGACGAAACCAGCCTCAACCCCGATCGCAACGACGAGCCGGACACCGGTATCTTCCTGCAGATCGTGCTCAAGGGACTGGGTGGCGTGGTCGGCAATGCGACCGAAACATTCCTCGACAAAGGCATCCAAGGCTACCGTGAACGTGAAGACCAAGCTTTCTGAAGTACTGCGCCCGCTCGCGCTCGGCGCACTGCTGCTGAGCGGTGCGACCCTCGCGCCTGCGGCCCTAGCCCAGGTTCAACCACTGGATCGCGTGGTGGCGATCGTCGATAACGACGTCATCATGCAGAGCCAGTTGAATCAGCGCATGCGCGAGGTCCAGCAGACCATCGAGAAGCGCGGCGCCGATGCGCCGCCGACCGACGTGCTGCAACAACAGGTGCTCGAGCGCCTGATCACCGAGAATTTGCAGCTGCAAATCGGTGAGCGCTCCGGCATCCGCATCTCCGACGAAGAACTCAACCAGGCCATGGGCACCATCGCCCAGCGCAACAACATGTCGCTGGAGCAGTTCCGCGAGGCGCTGGCCCGTGACGGCCTGAGCCTGGAAACCGCCCGCGAGCAGATCCGCCGCGAGATGGTCATCAGCCGTGTGCGTCAGCGCCGCGTCGCCGAGCGTATCCAGGTGTCCAACCAGGAGGTGCAGAACTTCCTCGCGTCGGATCTCGGCAAGCTGCAGCTGTCCGAGGAATACCACCTGGCCAATATCCTCATCGCCGTGCCGGAAGGTGCCGACTCGGCCACCATCCAGGCTGCCGAGCGCACGGCCATGGACACCTATCAACAGCTACAGCAGGGCGCGGACTTCGCCCGCCTGGCCGTGTCCCGCTCGGGCAGCGAGAACGCGCTGGAAGGTGGCGACATGGGTTGGCGCAAGGCCGCCCAGCTGCCGCCACCGTTCGACACAGAAGTACGCGAGCTGTCGGTCGGCGAAGTGACCCAGCCGGTGCGTACGCCGCCGGGCTTCATCATGCTCAAGCTGCTGGACAAGCGTGGTGGCGAAACGCAGGTGCGCGACGAAGTACATGTGCGTCACATCCTGATCAAGCCCAGCGCGATCCGCAGCGACGAAGAAGCCCGTCTGCTGGTGCAGCGTCTGCGTGACCGCATCAATGCCGGCGAAGATTTCGCTCAGCTGGCCAGGAGCTTCTCCGAGGACCCGGGTTCGGCTCTCAACGGTGGCGACCTGAACTGGATCGATCCGGCCTCGCTGGTGCCCGAGTTCCGTGAAGTCATGGCCAACACCCCCAGTGGCGAGCTGTCCCAGGTATTCAAGTCGCCCTATGGTTGGCACATCCTCGAGGTGCTCGGCCGCCGCGCCACCGATGCCAGCGAGCAGTTCCGCGAGCAACAGGCGCTGAGCCTGCTGCGCAACCGCAAGTACGATGAAGAGCTGCAGGCCTGGCTGCGCCAGATCCGTGACGAGGCCTACGTCGAGGTCAAGCTCTAAGCTGCACGCTGTAACTACACGCAACAGCAATGCGGGGTGATGGCCGAAGGGTCGCCACCCCGTTTTCATTTCCGGCGGATCACCGCCCGATGCCTAGCGGAGAATCTCGATGCCCACGTCCCGCCCCTTCGTTCTGACCCCCGGCGAACCGGCCGGCATCGGCCCGGATCTGTGCCTGTTGCTGGCACGCCAGGCGCAACCGCGGCCACTGGTGGCCATCGCCAGCCGCGCGCTGCTGGCCCAGCGCGCCGAACAGCTGGGGCTGAGCATCGAACTGCGCGATGCCGGACCGCAGGACTGGCCCGGCGAGCCCGCGCCAGCCAACTGTCTGTACGTCTGGGACACACCGCTCGCCACAGCGGTGACGGCAGGCCAGCTCGACCCGCGCAACGCTCACTATGTACTGGAGACGTTGACCCGCGCCGGGCGCGGCTGCCTGGACGGCAGTTTCGCCGGCATGATTACCGCCCCGGTGCACAAGGGCGTGATCAACGAAGCCGGCATTCCCTTCTCGGGACACACCGAATTTCTCGCCGAGCTGACCCACACCGAACAGGTGGTGATGATGCTCGCCACGCGCGGCCTGCGTGTGGCGCTGGTAACCACCCACCTGCCGCTCAGGGATGTCGCCGATGCGATCACCGCCGAGCGTCTGCAGCGGGTCACGCGCATCCTGCACGCGGACCTGGTGAGCAAGTTCGGTATCGCCCGCCCACGCATTCTGGTCTGTGGCCTGAATCCCCATGCCGGGGAAGGCGGCCACCTGGGGCGCGAGGAAATCGAAGTCATCGAGCCGACGCTGGCGGGTCTGCGCGAGGAGGGCATCGAGCTGATCGGCCCACTGCCCGCCGACACGTTGTTCACCCCCAAGCACCTCGAACACTGCGATGCAGTGCTGGCGATGTATCACGATCAGGGCCTGCCGGTGCTCAAGTACAAGGGCTTCGGCGCAGCGGTCAACGTCACCCTCGGCCTGCCGATCGTACGCACCTCGGTGGACCACGGCACCGCGCTGGACCTGGCCGGGACCGGCCGCGTCGACATCGGCAGCCTGCAGGTCGCGCTGGAAACGGCCTATCAGATGTCAGGCGCCGCTTAGGAAGGCAGTCCACCCCGGCATCCGTCTCGCAATGGGTGCCGGCCCGGCGACTCAGCTGGTAAGCTTCGCACCTTTCATTTTTCGCTTTACGCTCTTGCTTGACGCTTGCGGCTTGAAGCCTGGAGCTGCCTTCATGTCCGACTACCAACACCGCGCGCGCAAACGCTTCGGCCAGAACTTCCTGCACGACGCCGGCGTGATCCACCGCATTCTGCGGGCGATCCACGCCAAGCCGGGTGAGCGACTGGTGGAGATCGGTCCCGGGCAAGGTGCCCTCACCGAAGGGCTGCTCGACAGCGGCGCCCAGCTGGATGTCGTCGAGCTCGACCTGGACCTGATCCCCATCCTGCAGGCCAAGTTCGCCGGGCGCGAGAACTTCAACCTGAACCAGGGCGACGCCCTGAAGTTCGACTTCAGCCGGCTCAGCCAGGAGCCGGCCAGCCTGCGCATCGTCGGCAACCTGCCCTACAACATCTCGACCCCGCTGATCTTCCACCTGCTCGAACACGCCCAGCTGATCCGTGACATGCACTTCATGCTGCAGAAGGAAGTGGTCGAGCGATTGGCCGCGCAACCTGGCGGGGGTGATTGGGGGCGGCTGTCGATCATGGTGCAGTATCACTGCCGGGTGGAGCATCTGTTCAACGTCGGCCCGGGGGCGTTCAACCCGGCGCCCAAGGTCGATTCGGCCATCGTCCGTCTGGTGCCGCACGAGACGCTGCCGCATCCGGCACGCGACCACCGCCAGCTCGAGCGGGTGGTGCGCGAAGCCTTCAACCAGCGTCGCAAGACGCTGCGCAATACGCTCAAGGGTCTGCTCGACGCCGAGGCCATCGAGGCCGCACAGGTCGACGGCGGCCTGCGCCCCGAACAGCTCGACCTCGCGGCATTCGTCCGCCTCTCCGATCAACTCGCGCTGCGCAGCTAGCGGCGCGCCTACCGAGTCGAGTCCGCCATGACCGAAGACCGCCGCTACCGCATCGACGTCAGCGTCACGCCCTGCTATCTATCCGCGCAGTCCGAGCCGGAACAAAACCGCTACGCCTTTGCCTACACCGTAACTATCGAGAATAAAGGCGAGGTGGCGGCGCAGCTGCTGTCGCGACACTGGATCATCACCGACGGCGACGGCCACGTGCAGGAAGTGCGTGGCGCCGGCGTCATCGGCGAACAACCGTTGATCGCACCGGGCGAGCACCACGTCTACACCAGCGGAACGTTGCTGCCGACCTGTGTCGGCAGCATGCAGGGCAGCTATCAGATGGTGGCCGAGGACGGTCACAGCTTCGATGCCGTCATCGCACCGTTCCGCCTTGCCGTACCCGGAGCATTGCATTGACCACCTATGCCGTCGGCGACCTGCAGGGTTGCCTCGAACCCCTGACCTGCCTTCTGGAGCGGGTCGACTTCAGCCCCTCGCGGGATTGCCTGTGGCTGGCCGGTGATCTGGTCAACCGCGGCCCGCAGTCGCTGGAAGCCCTGCGTTTCGTGCGCGACCTAGAATCCTCCGCGATCACCGTGCTGGGCAACCACGACCTGCACCTGCTGGCGGTGGCCCATAACATCGAGCGCATGCGCAAGTCCGACACCCTGCAGGCGATCCTCGACGCTCCGGATCGCGCCGACCTGATCGACTGGTTGCGCCAGCAGAAACTCATTCACTATGACGCCGAGCGGCATACCGCCATGGTGCACGCCGGCATCCCGCCGCAGTGGTCGCTGGAAAAGGCCCTGCGCCGCGCCGCCGAGGTTGAGCAGGCGCTGCAGGACGACGCATTGCTGCTGCCCTTCCTCGACGGCATGTATGGCAACCAGCCGGCGAAGTGGAACAAGGAGCTGCACGGAGTGCCGCGCCTGCGCCTGATCACGAACTACTTCACCCGCATGCGCTTCTGCAAGGCCGACGGCACGCTCGACCTGGACGCCAAGGAAGGTGCCGACAGCGCGCCAGCCGGCTACGCGCCCTGGTTCAGTCACGCCAGCCGCAAGACCCGCAACGTCAAGCTGATCTTCGGCCACTGGGCCGCACTGGAAGGCCAGTGCGACGAGCCGAACGTCTTCGCGCTGGACACCGGCTGCGTCTGGGGCAACGCCATGACCCTGATGAACCTCGACAGCGGCGAAATGCATCGCTGCGAATGCGAACACGGGAAACCTGCATGACCGACTTCAAACGCATCCCGCCGGAACAGGCCCACGCCATGCGCAATGCAGGCGCGGTCATCGTCGATATCCGCGACCCGCACAGCTTCGCCAACGGCCATATCAGCGGCTCGCGGCACCTGGACAACCATTCGCTGCCGGACTTCATCGCTGCGGCCGACCTCGACCATCCGCTGATCGTTACCTGCTATCACGGCCACTCCAGCCAGAGCGCCGCCGCCTATCTGGTCAACCAGGGCTTCTCCGAGGTCTACAGCCTCGACGGTGGCTTCGAGCTCTGGCGCCATACCTACCCCAGCGACGTCGAGCACGACGAACAACAGTAAAAAATTATTTCGCCTCAACGCCGCGTCATCCGCGGCCCAGACGCTGTTGTCAGCCGAACGGCAGCGCCGAAAACCCCTCGCGCACCTTGACCTTGCCGAATCCGAACTATCCTTGAGTTCAGGCCATCCAAATAAATGAAGCCGGGAAACGGCTGACGGAATTCAGGGTTTCGACCATTAGGTGTTCGGGGGAACTCCACTGGCCGCCACTTCGGCCGTGCTCCAGAGTGCCTGATGACGCGCCTATTCGTGCATCGATCGAGGTGAAGTCATGAGCATTTTCAGCCACTTCCAGCAACGTTTCGAAGCGACCCGCCAGGAGGAATATTCACTCCAGGAATACCTCGATCTGTGCAAGGCGGACCCACGAACCTACGCCAGCGCGGCCGAGCGCCTGCTGATGGCGATCGGCGAGCCCGAACTGGTGGACACTTCCACCGACCCACGACTGTCGCGCATCTTCTCCAACAAGGTGATCCGCCGTTATCCGGCCTTCGAGGATTTCCATGGCATGGAGGAATGCATCGACCAGATCGTCTCCTACTTCCGCCACGCCGCACAGGGCCTGGAAGAGAAGAAGCAGATCCTCTATCTCCTCGGCCCGGTGGGCGGCGGCAAGTCGTCGCTGGCCGAAAAGCTCAAGCAACTGATGGAACGCGTGCCCTTCTACGCCATCAAGGGCTCGCCGGTCTTCGAATCGCCGTTGGGGCTGTTCAACCCGGTGGAGGACGCGCAGATCCTCGAGGAGGACTACGGCATCCCGCCGCGCTACCTGAACTCGATCATGTCGCCCTGGGCCACCAAGCGCCTGCAGGAATTCGGCGGCGACATTTCCAAGTTCCGCGTGGTCAAGCTCTATCCGTCGATCCTCAACCAGATCGCCGTGGCCAAGACCGAGCCGGGTGACGAGAACAACCAGGACATCTCTTCGCTGGTGGGCAAGGTGGATATCCGCAAGCTCGAGGAATTCCCGCAGAACGATGCCGACGCCTACAGCTACTCGGGCGCGCTGTGCCGGGCCAACCAGGGCCTTATGGAATTCGTCGAGATGTTCAAGGCGCCGATCAAGGTCTTGCACCCGCTGCTGACCGCGACTCAGGAGGGCAACTACAACAGCACCGAGGGCCTGGGCGCGATTCCCTACAGCGGCATCCTGCTGGCCCACTCCAACGAGTCGGAGTGGCACAGCTTCCGCAACAACAAGAACAACGAGGCCTTCATCGACCGCATCTACATCGTCAAGGTGCCGTACTGCCTGCGCGTCTCGGATGAGATCAAGATCTACGACAAGCTGCTGGCCAACAGCTCGCTGTCCAGAGCTCATTGCGCGCCGGACACGCTGAAGATGCTGGCGCAGTTCTCGGTGCTGTCGCGCCTGAAGGAGCCAGAGAACTCCAACATCTATTCGAAGATGCGCGTCTATGACGGCGAGAACCTCAAGGACACCGATCCCAAGGCAAAGTCGATCCAGGAATACCGCGATGCCGCTGGCGTCGACGAGGGCATGAACGGGCTTTCCACCCGTTTCGCCTTCAAGATTCTTTCCAAGGTATTCAACTTCGACCCCCATGAGATCGCCGCCAACCCGGTGCACCTGCTTTACGTGCTGGAGCAGCAGATCGAGCAGGAACAGTTCCCCGCCGAGGTGCGCGAGCGCTACCTGCGCTTCATCAAGGAGTACCTGGCGCCGCGCTACATCGAGTTCATCGGCAAAGAGATCCAGACCGCTTATCTCGAGTCGTACAGCGAGTACGGGCAGAACATCTTCGATCGCTACGTGCTGTACGCCGACTTCTGGATTCAGGATCAGGAATACCGCGATCCGGAGACCGGCGAAATCCTCAACCGCGTGGCGCTCAACGAGGAGCTGGAAAAGATCGAGAAGCCAGCCGGCATCAGCAACCCGAAGGATTTCCGCAACGAGATCGTCAACTTCGTGCTGCGCGCCCGCGCCAACAACAACGGCAAGAACCCGTCGTGGCTGTCCTACGAGAAGCTGCGCGTGGTGATCGAGAAGAAGATGTTCTCCAACACCGAGGACCTGCTGCCGGTCATCAGCTTCAACGCCAAGGCCAGCAAGGAAGACCAGAAGAAGCACAACGATTTCGTCGTGCGCATGGTTGAGCGCGGCTATACCGAGAAGCAGGTTCGCCTGCTCTCCGAGTGGTATCTGCGGGTGCGTAAATCGCAGTAAGCGGCTGGAAGCCTGAAGCCGGGAACGGAACGCTCCGCTTCCGGCTTCAGGTCTATGCTTTTCAGCCTAGCCCGGAGGGCCTATGAGCTACGTGATCGACCGTCGCCTGAATGGCAAGAACAAAAGCACGGTGAACCGCCAGCGCTTCCTGCAGCGGTACCGTGGGCACATCAAGAAAGCGGTGGAGGAAGCCGTTGGCCGTCGTTCCATCACCGACATGGAACATGGCGAACAGATCAGCATCCCCGGACGCGACATCGATGAGCCGGTACTTCACCACGGCCGCGGCGGACGCCAGACCATCGTCCACCCCGGCAACAAGGAGTTTGTCGCCGGCGAGCGCATTCCAAGGCCGCAGGGTGGCGGCGGTGGGCAAGGCGCAGGCCAGGCCAGCAACAGCGGCGAAGGCATGGACGACTTCGTCTTTCAGATCACCCAGGAGGAGTTTCTCGACTTCATGTTCGAGGACCTGGAGCTGCCCAACCTGGTCAAGCGTCACCTTACCGGCACGGACACCTTCAAGACGGTACGCGCCGGCATCGCCAACGAAGGCAACCCGTCGCGCATCAACATCGTCCGCACCCTGCGTTCGGCCCATGCCCGCCGCATTGCGCTATCGGGCAGCAGCCGTGCCCAGCTCAGGGCGCTGAAGGCCGAGCTGGAACGGCTGCGCCTGGAGGAGCCGCACAATTTCGGCGACATCAAGGCTGCCGAAGAAGAGATCGAACGGCTCAAGGCGCGCATCAACCGCGTGCCATTTCTGGACACCTTCGATCTCAAGTACAACCTGCTGGTCAAGCATCCCAACCCCAGCTCGAAGGCGGTGATGTTCTGCCTGATGGACGTTTCCGGTTCGATGACCCAGTCCACCAAGGACATCGCCAAGCGCTTCTTCATCCTGTTGTACCTGTTCCTCAAGCGGAACTACGACAAGATCGACGTGGTATTCATTCGCCACCACACCAGCGCCAAGGAAGTGGACGAGGAAGAGTTCTTCTACTCACGCGAAACCGGCGGCACCATCGTTTCCAGCGCGCTGAAGATGATGCAGGAGATCATGGCCGAGCGTTATCCGGCCAACGAGTGGAACATCTACGCCGCGCAAGCTTCCGACGGCGACAACTGGAACGACGATTCGCCGCTGTGCCGCGATATCCTGATCAACCAGATCATGCCGTTCGTGCAGTACTTCACCTACGTCGAAATCACCCCGCGCGAACACCAGGCGCTCTGGTACGAGTACAACCAGGTCGCCGAAGCCTTTTCCGATGCGTTCGCCCAACAGCAACTGGTGAGCGCCGCGGACATCTATCCGGTGTTCCGCGAACTCTTCCAGCGGCGCATGACCAGCTGAGGTGTGCAGCATGAAACGACAGCCCATTTCCACCGGCTCGGAATGGACCTTCGACCTGATCCGGCAGTACGACCGCGAGATCGGCCGCATCGCCGAACGCTACGCGCTGGATACCTATCCGAACCAGATCGAGGTGATTACCGCCGAGCAGATGATGGACGCCTATGCGTCGGTGGGCATGCCGCTGGGCTATCACCACTGGTCCTACGGCAAGCAGTTCCTGCATACCGAAAAGCACTACAAGCGTGGCCAGATGGGGCTGGCGTACGAGATCGTGATCAACTCCGACCCCTGCATTGCTTACCTCATGGAAGAGAACACCATGTGCATGCAGGCACTGGTGATTGCCCATGCGAGCTACGGCCACAACAGTTTCTTCAAGGGCAACTACCTGTTCCGCACCTGGACCGACGCCAGCTCGATCATCGACTACCTGGTGTTCGCCAAGCAGTACATCATGCAGTGCGAGGAACGCCATGGCATCGATGCGGTGGAAGACCTGCTCGACTCGTGCCACGCGCTGATGAACTACGGCGTCGACCGCTACAAGCGCCCCTACCCTATCTCTGCCGAGGAAGAACGGCGCCGGCAGAAGGACCGCGAGGAGCATCTGCAGCGGCAGATCAACGATCTCTGGCGAACCATTCCCAAGGGCGCCGACAAGGGCGACGGGCAGGCCGGGAACCAGCGTTTCCCGGCCGAGCCGCAGGAGAACATCCTCTACTTCATCGAGAAGCATGCGCCGCTGCTGGAACCCTGGCAGCGGGAGATCGTGCGCATCGTGCGCAAGATCGCGCAGTACTTCTACCCGCAGCGCCAGACCCAGGTGATGAACGAGGGCTGGGCTACCTTCTGGCACTACACCCTGCTCAACGATCTGTACGACGAAGGCCTGGTCACCGACGGCTTCATGATGGAGTTCCTGCAGTCGCACACCAGCGTGATCTACCAACCCGGCTTCGACAGCCCCTACTACAGCGGCATCAACCCTTACACCCTGGGCTTCGCCATGTACCAGGACATCCGCCGGATCTGCGAGAACCCGACCGAAGAGGACAAGCGCTGGTTCCCGGACATCGCCGGCAGCGACTGGCTGACCACGGTGAAATTCGCCATGAACAACTTCAAGGACGAGAGCTTCATCCTGCAATTCCTCTCGCCCAAGGTGATCCGCGACCTGAAGCTGTTCAGCATTCTCGACGACGACCGCAAGGACGAACTGCTGGTGCCGGCGATCCACGACGAAAGTGGCTACCACACCATTCGCGAACTGCTCGCGGCGCAGTACAACCTCGGTAATCGCGAGCCCAACGTGCAGGTGTGGAACGTCGACCGCCGTGGTGATCGCTCGCTGACCCTGCGTCACATGCAGCATGATCGCAAGCCGCTGGGCGCATCCACCGACGAGGTACTCAAGCATCTGCACCGCCTGTGGGGGTTCGACGTGCACCTGCAATCGATGCAGGACGACAAGCTGGTCAACACCCATCACATGCCCCCGCGCGCCAGCAACGAGGCGGAGACCGACAGCCGCTTCCCCGGCATGAACTTCGCCTGACCGACGTCGCGGGCAATGCCCGCGGCCCCTTCCTCAGCACCAATCTGTGGCCATACGGCCGATATCCTTTATCCTCCGCGCCTACGGAGGTGGTTATGCAGATCTACAAAGTCGGCGGCGCGGTGCGTGATCGTCTGTTGGGGCGCGCGGTCAGTGAAGTGGACTGGGTGGTGGTCGGCGCCACCCCGGAGGTAATGCAGGCCCGGGGCTTTCGCCCGGTGGGCGCAGACTTTCCGGTGTTCCTGCATCCGCAGAGCGGCGAGGAGTACGCCCTGGCGCGTACCGAGCGCAAGAGCGGCCGCGGTTATGGCGGCTTCACCTTCCATGCCAGCCCCGAGGTCACCCTCGAGGAGGATCTGCAGCGACGCGACCTCACCATCAATGCCATTGCCGAAGACGAGCAGGGGCAACTGATCGACCCCTACGGTGGCCAGCGTGATCTGCAGGCCCGACTGCTGCGCCACGTGTCGCCGGCCTTCGCCGAAGACCCGCTGCGCGTGCTGCGCGTGGCGCGCTTCGCCGCGCGTTACGCCGAGCTCGGCTTCCGCATCGCCGACGAAACCCTTGAGCTGATGCGTCAGCTGGCGCGCTCCGGCGAGCTGTCGGCACTCACCGCCGAACGCAGCTGGAAGGAGATTTCCCGCGCCTTGATGGAGCCGCGTCCGGATGTCTTCATTCAGGTACTGCAAGCCTGTCACGCCCTACCAGAGCTGTTCCCCGAACTGGCTGCCAGTTTCGAGCAGCAAAGCGCACATGGCGAAGCATTGCTCGGCGCACTGCGGCGCTGTGCGAAGCACGCCCAGCCACTGCCGGTACGCTGGGCCTGCCTGTTGCTCGGCAGCGCCGGGCCAGCCGCCAGCCAGGAGGCACGTCTGCAAGCCATCGCCGCCCTGAACCAGCGCTGCAAGGCGCCGCGGGATTGCCAGGAACTGGCGATGCTGTTCGGCCGCTACCATCAGGACGCACTCGATGCACGCACGCTGCCCGCAGAGGCATTGCTAGACATGCTGCAGCACTTCGATATCTATCGCCGCCCGGAACGCTTCGAGCACTTCATCGCGGCCTGCGAAATGACCGCCCCGGCAGACGGCGCCGCGCAACCCTTACCCCAGGTCGACTACTTGCGGGCGGCGGCGAAAACAGCTCGTGACGTCGCGATCAAACCGCTGCTGGAACAAGGTCACCAGGGCGCCGAGCTGGGCAAGGCACTCGCCGCTGCCCGACTCGAGGCGCTGCGGCGGCATTGCCAGCAGAATGCGAATAACGGCTAGTCAGGCACAACGCGGCGGATGGGCGCGGACCAGCTCCGGGGGCGTGAGCTCCGCGCCGCGCCACTGGAAGGGCACCGGCCAGAGCTGTTGGTCGATGGTCGATAGCGCCCACAGCTCGGCAAAGCTGGCGTCCGCGGCCGGGTGCCGTACGGTCGGGGCCAGCAGCGCCAGCGGCCAGAGCACGAAGGCGTTCTTGAGAATCTCCGCACGCGGCAGCAGCAAACCGTGGAAATTGCCGACCAGCTCGCCATAGAGCAGCACGTCGATATCCAGTGGCAATCCCTTGCGATCCGGCGCGTAACGCCCGTTGTCCGCCTCGATGAACTTGAGCCGCCGGTCCAGTTCGGTCAGCGGCAGCTCGGTATCGCCGGCGACCACGAGGTTGTAGAAGTTGTCGCCCTTGTAGCCCACCGCCAGACTCTCGAACACCGGCGAACAACGCATGTTCACCAGCAGCTCGGCCAGCGCATCGAGGCCGGCATGCAGATGGGGCTCACGCTGGACATTGCTGCCCAGGCCGAGCAGCACCGGAGTTAGCGACATCCGCGTTCGATCTCCACGCCCAGCGCACGGGCGCGCGCATTGACGCCGGGCTTGGTGACCCGCAGGCGCAGCCAGAGAATGCCGAACTCGCTCATCAGGCGCTGCGCCAGGCGTTCGGCGAAGGTCTCGACCAGCTCGAAGCGCGCCTCGGCAGCGAACTGATCGATGGCTGCGGCGACCTTGGCATAGTCCAGCGCCTTGTCCAGCTCGTCGTTCCGCGCCGCCGGACGGATGTCCCAGCCCAGCGTCAGGTCCAACTGCAGGCACTGCCGGATGCCGCGCTCCCAATCATAGGCGCCGATCACCGTATCCACTTCCAGGCCTTCGATGAAGACTGTATCCACGCAACGTTCTCCTGCGGCACGACAAGCTCGAAACGCGCCGTTAGACTCAGGGACTCCCTGCCCCGGATGGATTCCATGTTCTGGCTGCTGACCTTGCTCGCGTACCTGATCGGCTCGCTGTCATTCGCCATACTGCTCAGCCGCCTGGCCGGAATACCCGACCCGCGCGCCGGTGGCTCCGGCAACCCCGGCGCCACCAATATGCTTCGTCTGGCCGGCAAGCGCCTGGCGATCTGCACGCTGTTCGGCGATCTGCTCAAGGGCTTGCTGCCCGTCCTGCTGGCCGCCTCGCTGGACATGAGCGTCCAGCAGCAGGCCTGGATCGGTCTGGCGGCGGTATGCGGCCATCTCTATCCGTTGTACTTCCGTTTTCGCGGCGGCAAGGGCGTGGCGACCGCCGCCGGCGCCCTGCTCGCGCTCTACCCGCCGGCCGCGCTGTTGGCCATCACCGCCTGGCTCCTGGTATTCCGCATGACCCGCACCAGTTCGCTGGCAGCCCTGATCGCCCTGCCGCTCTGCCTGCCGCTGCTGGCCTGGCAGCAGCCCGGTGCGCTGCTGCCGATGAGCCTGTTGGCAACGCTGATAGTCTGGCGTCACCGCAGCAATGTGCGCGATCTGTTCGCTGGCCGGGAAAGGCACTTCTAGGTCGATTCGGTTCAGATCGCCGGCAGCGTCTCCATTGACCAGCGTGGCTGCACGGCGATCGCCGGCCCATCATGCTGGCCCGCCAGCAGGCGTTGACAGCCAGCGTAGGCGATCATTGCGCCGTTGTCGGTGCAGAAACGTGGCCGCGCATAGAACACCTGCCCCTTGAGTTCGGCAAGCATCGTTTCCAGCGACTGACGCAGCGACTGGTTGGCACTGACCCCTCCAGCGATGACCAGCGATTTCAGCCCGGTCTGCTTCAGCGCCCGTCGGCACTTGATGGTCAGCGTCTCCACCACCGCCTGCTGGAAGGCCAGCGCGATGTCGCAGCGAGTCTGCTCGCTGTCGTCGCCGGCATCGCGGCACTGCTGCCAGGTATTGAGCGTGAAGGTCTTCAACCCACTGAAGCTGAAGTCCAGTCCCGGCCGGTCGGTCATCGGGCGCGGGAAGACGAAGCGGCCCGGCGTGCCCTGCTCGGCCAGCCGTGCGATCTCCGGTCCGCCCGGGTAGCGCAGGCCCATGAGCTTGGCGGTCTTGTCGAACGCCTCGCCAGCGGCATCGTCCACCGATTCGCCGAGCAGCTCGTAGCGGCCGATGCCATCCACACGCACCAGCTGCGTATGCCCGCCAGACACCAGCAAGGCGACGAACGGAAACGCCGGAGGCTGCGCTTCGAGCATCGGCGCCAGCAGATGACCTTCCATGTGATGCACGCCGACCGCCGGCACGCCCCAGGCCAGCGCCAGCGCCTGAGCACAGGACGCACCGACCAGCAGGGCACCGACCAGGCCCGGGCCGGCCGTATAGGCCACCGCGTCGACCTGCCCCGGCTCGCGGCCGGCCTCGGCCAGCACCTGACGGATCAGCGGCAGCATGCGTTTCACGTGATCACGGGAAGCCAGCTCCGGCACCACGCCGCCATAGACGCGATGCAGGTCGATCTGGCTGAATAGCGCGTCGGCCAGCAGGCCCCGCTCGCTGTCATAAAGCGCGACACCCGTTTCGTCGCAGGACGTTTCCAACCCCAGCACCAGCATGGGTTCAACCTTCCGGAAGGCGAATGAAGCCGTGCATATTAATCGTCGGGCCGTCCGACCGACCAGCGCTTTTCGATCAGGGGCTTTGCATTCCGCCATTGGAGCGGGTAACATCCGCAACCCTTAAAACCAGCGTGCTTGCGAGTCATTGCCGAAGCGCGTTGCCACCGGTAATCAAGTGAAGGTAAGTCCTGGATGCCCGCTGTCAAAGTTAAAGAGAATGAACCCTTCGACGTAGCACTGCGTCGCTTCAAGCGCTCCTGCGAAAAAGCCGGCGTTCTGGCCGAAGTCCGTTCGCGCGAGTTCTACGAGAAGCCGACTGCCGAGCGCAAGCGCAAGGCTGCTGCCGCAGTCAAGCGTCACGCCAAGAAAGTGCAGCGCGAGCAGCGCCGTAGCGTCCGCCTGTACTGATCCAGTACAGCTGACGTCGCATCAAACCCGGCTTCGGCCGGGTTTTGCATTGCATGCAGACTCCGCTTCGCCAGCCGGCGAAAGGCCGGAGTTTTTTCATTTCCGGCGCATGCGAGCGTAATCTGATACCCCTATGGCCGGACTGATCCCCCAATCCTTCATCGATGACCTGCTCAACCGCTCCGACATCGTCGAAGTGGTCGGTTCGCGCATCCAGCTGAAGAAGACCGGCAAGAACTACAGCGCCCTCTGCCCGTTCCACAAAGAAAAGACACCGTCCTTCAGCGTCAGCCCGGACAAACAGTTCTACTACTGCTTTGGCTGCGGTGCCGGCGGCAACGCCCTCGGCTTCGTCATGGACCACGACCAGCTGGACTTCCCCCAGGCGGTCGAAGAGCTGGCAAAGCGCGCCGGCATGGAAGTCCCACGCGAGGACAGCGGGCGCAAGCACAAGCCCCGCCAGCTGGTCGATTCACCGCTCTACCCACTGCTCGCCGCCGCCGCCGACTATTACCGCCAGGCGCTGAAAAGCCATCCGACGCGCAAGGCCGCGGTGGAATACCTCAAGGGACGCGGGCTGTCCGGCGTCATCGCCCGCGACTTCGGCCTGGGCTTCGCACCGCCCGGCTGGGACAACCTGATGAAGCACCTCGGCGGCGACGCCCTTCAGCAGAAGGCGCTGATCGATGCCGGCCTGCTGATCGAGAACGCCGAGAACGGCAAGCGCTACGACCGCTTTCGCGACCGCGTGATGTTTCCCATCCGCGACAGCCGTGGTCGGGTGATCGCCTTCGGCGGTCGAGTGCTGGGCGACGACAAGCCCAAGTACCTCAACTCGCCGGAGACCCCGGTATTCCACAAGGGTCAGGAGCTCTACGGCCTCTACGAAGCGCGCCAGGCCAACCGCGATCTCGACGAGATCATGGTGGTCGAGGGCTACATGGACGTCATTGCCCTGGCCCAGCAAGGTCTGCGCAATGCCGTCGCCACCCTGGGCACCGCCACCAGCGAGGAACACCTCAAACGCCTGTTCCGCATCGTTCCTAGCGTGCTGTTCTGCTTCGACGGAGACGCCGCCGGACGCAAGGCTGCCTGGCGCGCACTGGAGGCTACATTGCCGAACCTTCAGGACGGGCGCCGCGCCCGCTTTCTGTTCCTGCCGGACGGCGAAGATCCGGACACCCTGGTCCGCGCCGAGGGCACCGACGCCTTTCGCGCCCGCATACAGCAGCACTCGCAACCACTTGCCGACTATTTCTTCCAGCAGCTGAGTGAAGAGGCCGATCCGCGCTCCCTGGAAGGCAAGGCGCATCTGGCGACACTGGCCGCACCGCTCATCGAAAAGATACCGGGCAACAACCTGCGCGCACTGATGCGTCAGCGCCTGACCGAGATCACCGGGCTCAACGGCGAGGCGCTGCAGCACATGGCCGCCGCGCCCGTATCCGCGCCCAGCAGCACGCCGACCTACGACGACTACACCTACTACGACGCCAGCCCGGCCTACGGCGAGCCCGACCATTTCGAGCCACCGGAACCCGTGCAGCCGCAACCGCGCAACGGCAAGCCAGGCAAGAAAGAGTGGAAAAAGGACTGGAAAAAAAACGGCCAGGGTCCAGACTTAATGCCACGCGGGCCGCGCACACCCGCCACGGTCGAGCCTCCGGCACTGACCACCCTGCGCACCCTGCTGCACCACCCGGAGCTGGCGCAGAAGGTCGAAGACGTCAGCCATTTCGCCGCAGAAGACGATACCTATGCCCAACTGCTGGTAGCGCTGCTCGGCACCCTGCAGAAAAACCCCAAGCTGCGCAGCCTGCAGCTGATCGCCAGGTGGCACGGCACCGATCAGGGACGACTTTTACGCGCACTTGCAGAGAAAGAATGGCTGATCTCTGCCGATAACCTTGAACAGCAGTTTTTCGACACCATTAATAGCCTTGCCGCCAGACAGCGGGAACGGCGCCTCGAAAGCCTGCTGCGCAAGGCTCGCCAGGGTGAACTCAGCGCAGAGGAAAAAGACCAACTGCGTAACCTATTGAGCCGCAACGCAATACCCGCTACACCGACCTCAACTGGCGCGTGAGGTCCTAGCTCGGCTATAATGCTCAGCTTGTTTTCAGCCCGCCAGAACCTTCAGTGGATAGGGTTATATGTCCGGAAAAGCGCAACAGCAGTCCCGCCTCAAAGAGTTGATCCAGCGTGGCCGTGAGCAGGGTTACCTGACTTACGCCGAGGTCAACGACCACCTGCCGGAGGATATTTCCGATCCGGAACAGGTGGAAGACATCATTCGCATGATCAACGACATGGGCATCAACGTATTCGAGACCGCTCCGGATGCCGATGCCCTGTTGTTGGCCGAAGCCGATACCGATGAAGCCGCAGCCGAAGAGGCCGCAGCCGCACTCGCCGCGGTCGAGACCGATATCGGCCGCACCACCGACCCAGTGCGCATGTACATGCGCGAGATGGGCACCGTCGAACTGCTGACCCGCGAAGGCGAGATCGAAATCGCCAAACGCATCGAGGAAGGCATTCGCGAAGTCATGAGCGCGATCGCCCACTTCCCTGGCACCGTCGACAGCATCCTCGCCGACTACGAGCGCGTGACGAACGAAGGCGGTCGCCTGTCCGACATCCTCAGCGGCTACATCGACCCCGACGACGACGGTGCTGCCGCACCGCAGGAAGTCGAGCCGGAAACGCCACAGACCACGGCCAAGCCGGTAGTCGACGACAAGGACGACGACGAAGAAGAAGAGTCGGATACCGAGGAAGAAGAAGGCGACGGCGGGCCCGATCCGGAAGTTGCGCGCGTGCGCTTCGGCGCGGTCGCCGAACAGCTTGAGAAAGCCAACAAGGCCCTGAAGAAGCACGGCCGCGCCAGCCAGCAGGCCACCGAGGAGCTCGAAGCCCTCGCCATCCTGTTCATGCCGATCAAGCTCGTGCCCAAGCAGTACGATGCCCTGGTCGAGCGCGTGCGTGATGCTCTGAACCAGATCCGTGCTCAGGAACGCGCCATCATGCAGTTGTGCGTGCGTGATGCCCGCATGCCGCGCGCCGACTTCCTGCGTCAGTTCCCGAGCAACGAGACCAATCTCGACTGGGCCGAGCAACTGGCTGCAGGCAAGAGCAAGTACGCCGAAGCCATCGGCAACCGTAAGGAAGAGATTCAGCGCTGCCAGCAGAAGCTCATCGAACTGGAACAGCAGTGCGAACTCGCCATCGCCGACATCAAGGACATCAATCGCCGCATGTCCATTGGTGAGGCCAAGGCCCGCCGGGCGAAGAAGGAGATGGTCGAGGCCAACCTGCGCCTGGTGATCTCCATCGCCAAGAAGTACACCAACCGCGGCCTGCAGTTCCTCGATCTGATTCAGGAAGGCAACATCGGCCTGATGAAGGCGGTGGACAAGTTCGAATACCGCCGCGGCTACAAGTTCTCGACTTACGCCACCTGGTGGATTCGCCAGGCAATCACTCGCTCCATTGCCGACCAGGCGCGGACCATCCGCATCCCGGTACACATGATCGAGACGATCAACAAGCTCAACCGCATCTCCCGTCAGATGCTGCAGGAAATGGGCCGCGAGCCCACGCCCGAAGAGCTTGGCGAGCGCATGGAAATGCCCGAGGACAAGATCCGCAAGGTACTGAAGATCGCCAAGGAGCCAATCTCCATGGAAACGCCGATCGGTGACGACGAAGACTCGCACCTGGGCGATTTCATCGAAGATTCGGCCATGCAGTCGCCGATCGACGTGGCCACCGTGGAAAGCCTCAAGGAAGCCACCCGCGAAGTACTGTCCGGCCTCACCGCCCGTGAAGCCAAGGTACTGCGTATGCGCTTCGGCATCGACATGAATACCGACCACACCCTCGAGGAAGTCGGCAAGCAGTTCGATGTTACCCGCGAGCGGATCCGTCAGATCGAAGCCAAGGCGCTGCGCAAGCTGCGCCACCCGACGAGAAGCGAGCATCTGCGCTCATTCCTCGACGAGTAATGACAAGAGCCCCGGTCCTGCCGGGGCTTTTGCTATCCGCGACCTGCACCACCCCGCCAAGCGCGCTATCCTCGGCTCTCACCCACGACCGACCGAACCGCCATGCACGGATCCGACAGCTCGCCCCTGTTCCAGGCCGCCCTGCTGCAGGGCTTCCGTCAGCGCAACCTGATCGAAGGAGAACTCATTGGCAGCCCCGGCGCCTCACGCGACAGCGTGTTCATCGTGCGCAACGGGCGAATCCGTGTGTACCTCGCCTCGGAAGACAAGGAATACACCCTCAGCTTTCTCGAAGCCGGCGATATCTACAGCACCCACAGCGGCGCCTACATCCAGGCGGCCAAAGCGAGCGAGGTGCTGATTGGCGAAACCGCCCTGATGCTTCGCACACTCGATGCGCTACCCGGCGCCGCACCCTCCATCATCCGGGCCCTGGGCCAGACCCTGGCGAACTCCATGCAACTGATCGAAGACCTTGCCTTTCGTGACGTCGAAGGACGCCTGGCGCGTTTCTTCGACGGCATGCTCGCACGCAAGGGACGCCCCCACGGAGACGCCCAGCGCCTCGAGCTGGACCTGAACACCGAAGACATCGCCCACCTGCTAGGCACCACGCGGCAGACCGTCTCCTCGCTGATCAACCGCCTGGCCCGCCGGGGCATCCTCAGCCGAGTCGCCCCCGGCACCTTCGACATCCACCGCCCCGACCTGCTGAAAACACGCAGCCGGCAACCCGGCAAGCTGTCGGCTGGCTGACAGACGCCGGCCCAGTCTCGCCCTAGGATCAGCGCTTCCCCAAACCGACCACCGCCCAACCGGCCAAGGAGAAGCGAATGCCCAGCGTCGTGACCTATCGCAGCGTCGCCGGCGACCAGCCGTTACCCTACATCGAGTGCGACCGCGGCATCCGCACCCTCTACTCGCGCATTCGGCACTACATCAGCCAGGACGACGGCAACTGCCCCCTGTGCCGCTACCTGCGCGACAAGATCGGCAGCCGCAACGGCTTCGAGCCCGATGCCCGGCTCATCCTCCACGCGCAAATAAACGTCATCCACGAACTTTTCGAACGCAACGACGACCACGAAATCGCTCTCCTGCTGCAACGCGTGGAAGACGACTGCTGCTGAACCCCTGCAATCAGTTGGCGCCCCAGGGACCCGACCGGTATAATCCGCCGGCCTTCTGGGGGCCTATAGCTCAGTTGGTTAGAGCAGAGGACTCATAATCCTTTGGTCCACGGTTCGAGTCCGTGTGGGCCCACCACCTTCAAAGCCGCGCACTGCGCGGCTTTAAGCTTTTTAGGGTTGTGGCATCTGGATCAGCCTATGGTCCAAAAGTACAAAATCGGTACAGTACTGGTTAGCCAGTCTGCCTTTGGAGTCCTTATCTGATGGCAACAATCGTCAAAACCCCTGCCGGCACGTGGAAAGCCGTAGTCCGAAAAAGCGGGCTGGCCGACCAACGCCAAAACCTTCCGCACCAAGCGCGATGCCGAAGACTGGGCACGTCGCACCGAAGACGAAATGGTCAGGGGCGTGTACATCCAGCGCAGCGGCTCTGAACGTATGACCTTGGCAATGGTGCTGAAACGCTACCTCAGCGAAATCAGCCCTACCAAGAAGCCAACCACCCAGCGCGCAGAAGCCACCAAAGCCCAACAGCTGATCATTACACCGGCGCCACAGCGGTAAGCAGTCGAAGAACTGAATTGGGTAGACGAGCCAGCGTCAGCCTGAGGTTGCGCTATGCAAAAGGGTGAGTGGCCCAATGCCATGGCCAAACTCGGCTCACCTTCGTTAAGCTGCTGACACTTACGCGCAATAGAGTCCGTGTGGCGTAATGAGTGGAACGCAACCGAAGGATCGACCATGGCAGCCAGCAGTAATTTCGCCTTTCTCCAAGAGCACGATCCTGTATTTCTGCAACTTGCGAGCACGGCCGAGCAGGTCTTCGCCAGCGATCCCAACACCACGCTGGTCAAGTTGCGGCAATTCGGTGAAGCCCTAGCCCAGGACTTGGCGAGCCGCGCCGGCATCGAGTTTGATGCCACCACCACTCAGTCTGACCTGCTCTACAAGCTCAGCCGCGAGATCCAGCTGGATCAGAACATCCGTAGCCTGTTCCATACCCTGCGCGTGGAGGGTAACCGAGCCATCCTCGAATTCCGCACCCAGCACCGTGAGGCCATGGATGGGCTGAAGGTCGCTCGCGCCCTTGCCATCTGGTACCACCAGACGTTCAGCAAGAACACTCACGCCTTCAAGCCCGGCCCCTTCGTTACGCCAGCAGATCCCAGCTCCCCGCTGCGCGATCTGCAAAGCCAGATCGAACAGCTCAAGGCGCAGTTGAGCGAATCCAGCCAGCAGCTGGAGAGCAACCAACAGCTAGCAGAGCTGCACAAGCGTGAAGCCGAGGAGTTTGCCGTACTCGCTGAGCAGATGGATACCGAATCGCGCAGTCATAAGCAGTTCGCCGCCGAGCACGAAGCCGCTCTGCACAGGCTACGCAGTGAGCATGAGCAACGCATCAAAGCCCTACAACTGCAACTGTTAACCCAGCCCCAGGCGGCGCAGCAGGTCATGCACAAGACGCTGCATGCCACCAGCACGTTTAATCTTTCCGAAGACCTGACCCGCATTCTGATCGACCAGCAACTGATCGACGCTGGCTGGGAGGCCGACTCCCTCGACCTCACCTACGGCAAGGGAGCGCGCCCGGATAAGGGCAAGAACAAGGCCATCGCGGAGTGGCCCACCAGCAGCCCCAAAGCATGCGCCGACTATGTACTGTTCGCCGGTCTCACGCCCATCGCCATCGTTGAAGCCAAGCGTAAGCGCATCAATATCGCCGACCGCATCCCCCAGGCCGAGCGCTATGCCCGTGAGTTCAACTTGGCGACAGAGCATCAGCAGCCCTGGCTACTGGCCGGCCAAACTCAGCCTTGGAACGATGGCCAGGGTGGTCACTTCCGCGTGCCCTTTGCCTTCGCCTGCAACGGCCGCCCCTTTATTAAGCAACTCGCCGAACAGTCCGGCACCTGGTTCCGTGACCTGCGCAGCCAGGCTAATACACGCAGGCCGCTGCCTGACTTCCACACCCCGAATGACCTGCTCGACCTGCTCAAACGCAGCCAGGCAGACGCCGAGGCCAAGCTCAAGGCCGAAGGCTTCTCCTACCTCAAGCTGCGCGACTACCAGGAGAAAGCCATCCAGGCCGTGGAGCAGGCCCTGGCCAACAATCAGCGTGACTGCCTACTGGCCATGGCCACCGGCACCGGTAAAACCCGCACCATAATTGGCCTGATGTACCGATTCCTGAAGGCCGAACGCTTCAAACGCATCCTCTTTCTGGTCGACCGCAGCGCCCTCGGCCAACAGGCCATTGACTCGTTCAACGACACCACGCTTGAGCAGAACCACACCCTGGCGCAGATCTACGACATCAAAGAGTTGGGCGACATGGCCGCCGAGGCGGAGACCCGCATCCAGGTCGCTACCGTGCAAGCCATGGTCAGCCGCATCTTCCGCTCGGATAACCCGCCGCCCGTGGGCGAATTCGACTGCATCATCGTTGACGAAGCCCACCGGGGTTATACCCTCGACCAGGAAATGACCGAAGGCGAGTTGGCCGTGCGTGATCACAGCCAGTACCTCTCGCAATACCGCCGCGTGCTCGACCACTTCGACGCCTGCCGCATCGGCCTCACTGCCACCCCGGCCAAACACACCAGCGAAATTTTCGGCAAACCGGTCTTCACCTACAGCTACCGTGAGGCTGTGGCCGACGACTGGCTGGTGGATCACGAACCACCAATCCGCTACGAAACCCAGCTCAGCAAGCACGGTATCCGCTTCGAGAAAGGCGAGTCGGTCAGCGTCATCAACACCCTGACCGGCGAAGTCGACGTAGCCGAGCTGGAAGATGAACTCAACTTCAACATCGAGTCGTTCAACCGCCGCGTGATTACCCCGGCCTTCGATAAAGTCATCTGTGACGAGCTGGCTAAGGAGTTGGACCCCTTTGGCGAAGAAAAGACCATGATCTTCTGCGTCAACCAGGCCCATGCCGAGCGGGTGAAGAACCTCCTCGACGAAGCGTTCAAGGCCGCCTACGGCGAGCAATACAACGAAGCGGCCGTGCGCATCATCACCGGGCAAAGCGACAAGGTTGAGCAGCTTATTCGCCGCTACAAGAACGAGCCCAACCCCAATATCGCCATCACCGTCGACCTGCTCACCACCGGTATCGACGTACCGAGAATCTGCAACCTGGTATTCATGCGCCGGGTGCGCTCGCGCATCCTCTACGAGCAGATGAAAGGCCGCGCCACCCGCCGTTGCGACGACATCGGCAAAACCGTATTCCGCATCTACGACCCCGTCGATCTTTACGCCAGCCTGGAAGCGGTCGACACCATGAAGCCTCTGGTGAAGAACCCCAACATCAGCCTGGAGCAACTGGTCAGCGAGCTCACCAGCGGAGCCAGCCATGAAGCCCCCGGCAGCCAGGACGACAGCAGCCACGCCCATGACGTGCTCGATCATCTGAGCCAGCGCGTCATGCGTATCCTGCGCAAGGCCCAGCACAAGGCCGAGGACAAACCCACGCTCAAGAAAAAGCTCGATGAGCTGCAAGAAGTGTGGGGCGTTGAGCCGGCCCAATTACATAAACACCTGCACGACCTTGGCCCGCAGCAAGCGGCCAACTTCGTCCGCCAGCACAGCCAGTTGCTCAACCAGCTCGCCGCCGTCAGCGCCCTGCTCGGCTCGGAGAACTACCCGGTTATTTCCACCCACAGCGACGAACTGCTGGTGCGCGAGCAGAACTACGGGCAAAACCAGAAGCCGGCGGACTACCTGGAAAGCTTCAACGACTTTATTCGCACCCAGCTCAATCAGTCCGCTGCCCTTGGCGTGGTGGTCAACCGCCCCAAGGATCTGACCCGCGAGCAACTCCGCGAAGTTCGCCTGCTGCTCGACCAGCACGGCTTCAGCGAAGCCAGCCTGCAAAGCGCCTGGCGCAATCAGACCAACCAGGAAATCGCCGCCAGCATCATCGGCTATATCCGCCAGGCGGCCATCGGTGAAGCCTTGCTGCCCTTCGACCAACGCGTGGCCAAGGCCATGCAGACCATCTACGCCCAGCAACCCTGGACGCCAGTGCAACGCAAATGGCTGGATCGCCTAGCCAAGCAACTGGTGCATGAAGTGGTCATTGATCCGCAGCAGGTCAATGACGCCTTCCGGAACGATGGCGGCCTCAAAGCGCTGGATCGCAACCTGGGCGGCAACCTGGAACGGGTATTGGAAGCGTTGAATGACAACCTGTGGTCGGCTGCTGGATGAAAGGTCCGCAATCCCTCCATTTCAACCAAAGAGAAACCGCCGCACAACGTGCGGCAGGCTTTGCTGTACTGTCCTTCCGTCCATCCGAGCAGTGCCAAATACCCTGCAGAACAATGCCAAATCTCTTGCAAAATGATGCACTGGTGCATAACCTCTCACGCAACACACCCGCCATGCCTATGGTTGCTTCGGCAGCTACGCACAAATTGAGCGGGTTTTTTATGCCCGATTGTTTTTCCGCATGAAGCCCTTCAGCAAGCCCGCCATTGATATTCCTGCGCAGCTGACCCTGCTCAAACAGCGCGGACTTACCATCCAGGACGAAGCCAAGGCGCACTGCTTTCTGGAAGCGGTCAGCTTCTTCCGCCTCACGCCCTACATGCGCCCATTCCAGCTTTCGGAAGATGCCGACCACGGTTTCAAGCCCGGCACCCGTCTGCAGGCACTCACCCGTCTGTATGACTTCGACCGTCGCCTGCGCCTGCTGGTCATGGATGCCATCGAGCGCATAGAAGTCGCGGCCAGAGCCGTTATTAGCAACCACATGGGGCCGCAATATGGCTCGCACTGGTATCTGGAGCCAAAGCTCTTCCAGCGCAGTTATCGGCACCAGGCGCTGCTCGACAGCATCCGTAGCAAGCAGGACAAGGCGTTCCAGGATCATCTGCGCGAATGCCAGCGCATCGATGCCTCCCACGCGTCTGACGCCCGCAAAGAGCAACTCAAGAGCATGCGCGCCAAGGAAAGCTACGCACGCCATTACGCCCTGACCTACAACACCCCCGACCTCATGCCCGCCTGGGCGGCCATGGAAGAAATTACCCTGGGCGATCTCTCGCACCTGTTCAAGGGTCTGGCCCGCGACGCCGACAAAAAGGCCATCGCCAAACGCCTGAAGCTACCGGCCCCTCTGCTGCAATCCTGGCTGCACACCCTGACCACCATTCGTAATATCTGTGCGCACCACGCACGCCTGTGGAACCGCGAGCTGGGCATCCGCCCTGAACTACCCAGGGCGGTCAATTTCCCATGGCCGCAACACCTGCAACAACCCGGACAACATGCCCGCCTGTTCACCGTGCTGTGCATCCTCAACCTGCTGATGCGCCAGGTTAGCCCGCATACCAGTTGGGACAGACGTCTGCATGACCTACTGGCAGATTTTCCAGAGACCAACCTACGGGCCATGGGCTTTCCGCCCGACTGGCAGAACGATCCTTTCTGGCAAACACCCGACTAAGCCTCCCTATTTCCCCGTGAGCCGAATAGCCGATGTATTCGGCTCACGTCATGAGCCAATTAGAGACCACCCAATGACCAACTCCGATATCGTCCAGAAGCTCTGGAACCTCTGCGACGTGCTGCGCGACGACGGCATCAACTACAGCGACTACGTCACCGAACTGGTGCTCCTGCTGTTTATCAAGATGGAATACGAACAGGCCCAGAGCGGCAACCAGTTCGAGCACAAGCTGCCCGCAGGCGCGCGCTGGCCGGATCTCACCGACAAATCCGGTCTTAACCTGCTCGACCACTACCGGCAGATGCTGCTGGATCTGGGCAAGAACAGCGACCCGCTGATCGCCGCCATCTATGCCGACGCGCAAACGCGCCTGAAAGAGCCGCGCCACCTGGAACAGTTGATCAAAAGCCTGGACGGCATCGACTGGTTCAGCGCCCGCCAGGATGGCCTCGGCGACCTCTACGAAGGCCTGCTGGAAAAGAACGCCAACGAAACCAAATCTGGCGCTGGCCAGTACTTCACCCCGCGCCCGCTGATCGACAGCATCATCAACTGCCTTAAGCCGCAGCCCGGTGAAACCATCCAGGACCCAGCCGCTGGCACCGCAGGCTTCCTGATTGCCGCCGACGCGTATATCAAGCGCCACACCGACGACCTCTACGACCTCGATGAGAAAGCCCGGAGCTTTCAGCGCAACAAGGCCTTTGTCGGCATCGAACTGGTGCCCGGCACTCGCCGCTTGGCGCTGATGAACACCTTGCTGCACGGCATGGAAGGTGATGAAGAAGGCGTGGTGCACCTGGGCAACGCCCTGGGCCAGAGCGGGGCCAACCTACCCAAAGTGGACGTGATTCTCTCCAACCCGCCCTTTGGCACGGCCAAAGGTGGCGGTGGCCCAACCCGTGACGACCTCACCTACAAGACCAGCAACAAGCAGCTGGCCTTTCTCCAGCATATCTACCGTGGCCTTAAACCCGGCGGCCGCGCCGCCGTGGTACTGCCGGACAACGTATTGTTCGAGGCCGGCGTCGGCACCGAGGTACGCCGCGACCTGATGGACAAATGCAACCTGCACACCATCCTGCGCCTGCCCACCGGCATCTTCTACGCCCAGGGCGTAAAGACCAATGTGCTGTTCTTCCAAAAGGGCACAGCAGAGAACCCACGCCAGGAAAAGGGCTGCACCCAGCGCGTCTGGGTCTATGACCTACGCAGCAATATGCCCAGCTTCGGCAAACGCACCCCCTTTGGTGCCCAGCACCTCAAACCCTTTGAAGAGGCCTATGGGGATGACCCCAACGGCAACAGCCCCCGTGCCGAGAACGTCGAAGGCATCGGCGAACTGAGCCGCTTCCGAGTGTTTACCCGTGAACAGATTCGCGAACGCGGCGACTCCCTGGATATCAGCTGGCTAAAGGATGCCGATAGCCTGGATGCCGCCGACCTGCCTGCCCCGGAAGTGCTGGCCGGCGAGGCCATGGCCGAACTAACCGAAGCGCTGCATGAGCTGGAAGAGCTGATGAAGGCGCTGGGGGCTGGTGATGAAGTGGCGGCGCAGAAGCAGTTGATGGCGGAGGTGATGGGGCTTTCGGTGGTTCAGGAGGCTGGGGATGAGTGAGTTGCCGAGTGGGTGGGGACGCGCCGAAATTGGCGATCTATGCAACCTGATCAATGGCCGCGCATTCAAGCCTCAAGAGTGGTCAGAGTCCGGTTTACCGATCATCAGGATTCAAAACCTGAACAATCCGGCTTCAAAGTTCAATCATTTCTCGGGAGAGTTTGACGCAAAGCACCATGTTAAAAATGGCGACTTATTGTTTGCTTGGTCCGGCACGCCAGGCACTTCTTTTGGCGCGCATATTTGGCATGGCGGCGATGCCATTCTGAATCAGCACATTTTCAAGATTGAGTTTTCGGAACGAGAGACTAACCGTGGATTTCTTCGTTACGCGATTAATCAGAAGTTGGATGAGCTAATCAGCTCAGCTCAAGGTGGGGTGGGCCTACGTCATGTAACCAAGGGGACTTTCGAGAAAACAGAGATTTCCTTTCCGCCACTCGCCGAGCAAACCCGCATCGCCCAAAAACTCGATGAACTGCTGGCTCAGGTCGGTACCCTCAAAGCCCGCATCAACGCCATCCCCGCCCTGCTCAAACGCTTCCGCCAATCCGTCCTCGCCGCCGCCGTTTCCGGGCGATTGACGGAGGAGCGGCGCGCACAAAATGTAGGTTGGGTTGACGAAGGAAGCCCAACAACGGCGCCAGCGAGTAGCTCGCTTCCAGTTGGCTGGTCGTCAAAAACCGCAGGTGATATTTGCGGATTCATCACCAAAGGAACGACCCCCTCAAAAGAAAAGATGACTGCGGGCCATGGTGAGGTTCCATATATCAAGGTCTACAACCTGACATTTACAGGAGCGCTAGATTTTTCCATTGATCCAACGTTTGTCGACTCAAGCACCCACTCGACTGACTTGAAAAGGTCAATCGTAAAACCCGGCGATGTCCTAATGAATATTGTCGGCCCTCCGCTAGGCAAGGTTTCAATCGTCCCTGCAACATATCCCGAATGGAACATAAACCAAGCTATTGCACGGTTCAGAGCAGGCGACGAAATTTCCGCAGCATATCTGGCTCTCTGTCTGCGCACTGAAGAAGTCCTAAGCCATGCGGTTTCGCGAGCAAAAGCCACAGCTGGTCAATTCAATCTGACCCTAGAGATTTGCAGAGAGCTTCCACTTCCGGTTCCGCCGGAGGAAGAACAAACCGAAATCGTCCGCCGCGTCGAACAGCTCTTCGCCTTCGCCGACCAGCTTGAAAGCAAAGTGCAAAGCGCCAAAAGCCGTATCGACCACCTGACCCAAAGCATCTTGGCCAAGGCCTTCCGTGGCGAACTGGTTCCGCAAGACCCGAACGACGAACCGGCCAGCGTGCTGCTGGAACGCATCAAAGCCCAACGCACCGCCGCCCCCAAGGCCAAGCGCGGCAGGAAAGCCTCGGCGTAAACATGCCAATCACTCATTAACGCAGGAGCACCGGCATGAACCCCAAGGACTGGATTGATTTGCTACAGCGCCTGTTTGCCTGGCTTAGTGAACGGCGCAACCCTGTACGCCAGCAGGCAGCACGCGTGCTGGCGACTTTTGAAGCCCATGGCGTCGCTCGCACTGAGATCAACGCCTTGCTGCCGGAGTCCCTTCAACTTTCAGCCTACCAGTGGTCGCACGCCGACCAGCTCAAGCTGGCCTTGCGTCAGGCACATCTGGATTGGCTCGATCAGCATTTCGCGCTCGAAGAAGGCTGGCTAACCGGGAAAAGCGACTCAGCCCACCAGCACCTTTTCAGCTACAAAGCGCCGGAACGGCTACATCAATGGTTTCAGTAGCAGCGCACACCCGGGGCCTGCTTCGAGTTCAAACTGCATCTGGTAACACCCGATACTCACGAAATCGGGCCGGGCTCGGAAGGCTATTACGCCCTGGTTCTGGAGCAAATAGATGAGGACCACTCGGCGTGCAGGCGCTTTTACCACCTCACTGAAGGTGGAGATCTCAAGCATTGGCCGAGCCTGATTCATCTTCTGCAGGTGTTGGCGATTGCCCATCACCACGGTGCCCTCATGCGCCGCTCGCAGCTGGATGCGGCTGCCCTGTATCAGCTGAGCCACCATAAAGGGCTTATTCCCAACTGGCTGGACAGGTGCCGCCCTCATCTGCTGGAAGCTGACCATGAGCTATGGCCGCATTTTTCTGGGCGTCCCACCTGGCTCGAGGAGTTGCGTGCAGATACCGAGCAGGGGCTCTGTGGTGCCCAGCTGATTGATGTCGTTGAGAAGATTCGTACGGATACTCAACGTTTCTCGCGTCAGCCCGGCACGCGACACTGTGACAAGTGAAAATAGCGTTTCTGAGGTACAAAAACAGTACGCTAGCGGTACAGTCCCTAGCTTTTTCAGGTTTCGCAAAATTTCGCTAAAGCCCAGTAACCACGCTGCCTTCAGCTTATTTTACTTGCGCTGAGCTGCTCTCGGTTTTACTGGGCTTGCGGCGTTTCGAGGCAACTCATAATCCCTTGGTCCACGGTTCGCTCTACAGCGGCCAAGTGGACGGAGGAAGATTTATGAAGAGAGGAAGCAGAGCGTGCTGGCGAACCGCCAGGCCTGGCGCGCTCGCCATACGCGCCCGACAAGTGCGTCGATGGATTTTCAAGCAGGGGCTGTCGCGAATGGCAAGCCCTGCGTGGATACATCGTTCTCGTCTGAGAAGCCAACACGAGGAACGAGGCTCCGCTAGCGCAGGGCGGATTGGTTTCCAACTTTAGATGGCTTTTTCCAGCTCCGGCACGAGCTCGAACAGGTCGCCCACCAGGCCGTAGTCGGCTACCTGGAAGATCGGCGCTTCCTCGTCCTTGTTAATCGCGACGATTACCTTGGAGTCCTTCATGCCGGCCAGGTGCTGGATGGCACCGGAGATACCGACCGCGATGTACAGCTGCGGTGCGACGATCTTGCCGGTCTGGCCGACCTGCATGTCGTTCGGCACGAAACCGGCGTCGACCGCGGCACGCGAGGCGCCGACTGCCGCGCCGAGCTTGTCGGCCAGCGAGTACAGGTGCTTGAAGTTGTCGCCGTTCTGCATGCCGCGACCACCGGAAACGACGATCTTGGCGGCGGTCAGCTCCGGACGATCCGACTTGGCCAGCTCTTCGCCGACGAAGGCGGACTTGCCGGCGTCGCCGGTGCCGGAGATCTGCTCGACCGCAGCCGAACCGCCGGTGGCATTCACGGCATCGAAGCCGGTCGCACGCACGGTGATGACCTTGATCGCGGCGCTGGACTGCACGGTCGCGATGGCGTTACCGGCATAGATCGGGCGCTTGAAGGTATCGGCGCTTTCAACCGCAATGATCTCGGAAATCTGGTCGACGTCCAGCTGGGCGGCGACGCGCGGCAGGAAGTTCTTGCCGTTGGTGGTGGCAGCCGCCAGCACATGGCTGTAATCCTTCGCCAGGCCAGCGATCAGCGGCGCGACGTTTTCCGGCAGTTGGTTGGCATAGGCTGCGTCATCGGCAACCAGTACCTTGGCCACGCCTTCGATCTGCGCGGCGGCCTCGCCGATGGCAGCGCAACCGCTGCCGGCGACCAGTACGTGGATGTCGCCACCGATCTTGGCAGCGGCAGCAACGGTGTTCAGGGTCGCGGCCGCGAGGACGGCGTTGTTGTGTTCAGCGATAACCAGGATCGTCATTTAGATTACCTTCGCCTCGTTCTTCAGTTTCTCGACCAGTTCAGCCACGGACTTGACCTTGATGCCGGCGCTGCGGGCAGCCGGTGCTTCGACTTTCAGGGTCTTCACGGTGGAAGCGGTGGCGACGCCCAGTGCATCCGGGGTCAGCACTTCCAGCGGCTTCTTCTTGGCCTTCATGATGTTCGGCAGCGACGCGTAGCGCGGCTCGTTCAGGCGCAGGTCGGTGGTCACGATCGCTGGCAGGCTGAGCGCGACGGTCTGCAGGCCGCCGTCGATTTCACGGATCACGTTGACCTTGTCGCCCGCCACTTCCACCTTGGAGGCGAAGGTGCCCTGCGCATAGCCGGTCAGTGCGCCGAGCATCTGGCCGGTCTGGTTGTTGTCGCTGTCGATGGCCTGCTTGCCGAGGATGACCAGTTGCGGCTGCTCCTTGTCGACCACGGCCTTGAGCAGCTTGGCGACCGCCAGCGAGTTCAGCTCGTCATTGGACTCGACCAGCACGGCGCGATCGGCGCCCAGTGCCAGCGCGGTGCGCAGCTGCTCCTGGGCAGCGCTCGGACCGATGGAGACGACGACGATTTCGCTCGCCACGCCCTTCTCTTTCAGGCGTACGGCTTCTTCCACGGCGATTTCGCAGAAGGGGTTCATCGACATCTTGACGTTGGCGAGATCAACGCCAGAATTGTCCGCCTTGACGCGAACCTTGACGTTGTAATCGACCACTCGTTTGACTGTTACCAGTATTTTCATGAATGTCTCCGATTGCAGGCACCACAGGGGTGGTGGCGATCAATGGGTGCGTAGCGATTGAATGTAGCGATGCAAGGCAAAGCCCAGGGAGAGCACCGTCAGGGCGATGAAGAACCAGTCGATGGGGCCACGAACGAACACATCGAAATTGTTGTTGCTGATCAGCAGCGAGCGGCGGAAGTTATCCTCCAGCATCGGCCCCAGGATGAAGCCGATCAGGAATGGCGCCGAGGCGAATCCGGTGCGATTGAAGATGAAGCCGACCAGGCCGAACACCAGCATGACCGCGATATCGAAGGTGCTGTTGTTCACGGCGTAGGCGCCGTAGATGCAGAACATCAATACGATGGGGAACAGGATCTGCTTGGGCACATCGGCAATGCGGGAGAAATACCGGATCGCCAGCTTGCCGGTACCGAACAGCACCACGGAGCTGAGCATGATGCCGCAGAACAGGGCGTAGATCAGGTTCATGTTTTCCTGGAACAGGATCGGTCCGGGAGTCAGTCCATGGATCATGAAGGCGCCGAGGATGATCGCGGTGATCACGTCGCCGGGGATGCCCAGCGACAGCAACGGAATCATGGTCGCACCGGCGACTGCGTTGTTGCCCGCCTCGGCCGCGGCCACACCTTCGATTTCACCTTTGCCGAAATTGTCCCGGTTGGGCGAGTTGCGGCGTGCTTCCGAATAGGAGATGAACGAGGCGGCAGTCGCGCCGGTACCCGGAATCGCACCGATGATCACGCCGATGAAGCTGCCGCGAATGATGCTGCGCATGCTGCCCTTGAGTTCCTGCCAGGTCACGTCGGCACCGGACACGGCGGTCTGGATGTGCTCACGAGCGCGCGACAGATAGAACTCGAGGATTTCGGGAATGGCGAACAGACCAATCAACAGCGGGATGAAGTTGATGCGATCCATCAGGTTGTAGTTGTCGAAGGTCAGGCGCTCGGTGCCGTAGACCGGGTCCATGCCCACCAGCGCGAGGATCACGCCCAACGCCGCGGCGATCAGCCCTTTCATCACCGAGTCGCCGGAAACGGAGATGATGATGGTCAGCGAGAAGCAGATCAGCCAGAAGTATTCCGGCGGCCCGAAGCTCAGCGCCAGCTTGGCCAGGTAGCCGGCCAGGAAGATCAGCGACAGGTTGGAGATGAAGTCGGCGATGCAGGACGCGTACAGCGCCATGGACAGTGCCTTCTTGGCCTCACCCTTCTGCGCCATCGGGTAACCGTCCAGCAGGGTGCTGGCCGATGCCGGGGAACCGGGGGTGCGGATCAGGATGGCGGTGATCGATCCACCATACATGCCGCCCTTGTAGATCCCGACCAGCAGCAGAATCGCGGTGACCGGCTCCATGCCGAAGGTGAACGGCAGGGCCAGGGCTACCGCCATGGTTGCGGTCAGCCCGGGAATGGCGCCGATCACGACGCCGATGACCACGCCGAGCGCGATCATCAGGATGTTTTCCACGCTCAGGAAAAGGCTGAGCACCTCGAGGATCTGGTCCATTTCATAGTCTCATCAGGCGGGACTCAATATCCCCAGAGAGAGCCGTAAGGCAGGGGAACATTCAGGCCATAGTCGAAGGCCAGGCAGATGCCGACCGGCATCGCGACACCCAGCAGATAGATGCCGATGCGCCTGACGCCCATGGCGATGAACAGCAACAGGGTGGCCAGCACACCGCATACCGCCGCGCCGATCGGCTCGAAACCGAAGTAGTAAACGGCGAAGGCCAGTATCGGCAGCAGCCACTGGCGGACCGGCAGATCACGCAGGCGAGAGTTGCGTTCAACCCGGGCGCGCTCCGGGCCGAACAGCATGCCCAGCACCAGGCCGATGCCGAGCAACAGGATCAGCCAACCCATGATCTGCGGAAGGATCAGCGGCGACAGCAGAGGAGACTGCAGCCGGCGAGGCTCCACGATGTACTCCGGAACCAGATAAAACAGAAACGCAAGGGATGTCGCGATCAGAATCAGGCTGACAGCCGCATCGGCGCTGGCAAGCCTGGACGCTCTCTGGCGAATAGTCGTGTTTTTCATAATCTACCCAGTCAGACAGGGGCGTCGCCTGCGGCGACGCCCTGCGAAGCTGCAGTGGTTTATTCGCCGAGGCCGGCGGCTTCAACCAGATCAGCCCACTGCTTGATATCCCGCTCGACCATGGCCTTGAACGCGTCACCCGACTCCTTGCCGGCGACAGCGCCCAGCTGAGGCAGGAAGTCCTTGAACGCCTGGCTTTGCATGACGCTGCCCACCGCGGCCTGGAGCTTGCCGTAGGCCTCGTCGGACATCGATTCGCTACTGATGAGACCGAACCAGGCTGAGGTCGCGAAGTCAGACAGCCCCTGCTCGGCGCCAACGGACTGCACGGTCGGCGCGTCAGGCAGGAAGGGCGACGGCTCGCTGGTGGTCACAGCCAGAACTCGCAGTTGCCCGGACTTGATCATCGGGTACACGGTCGGCAGGTTCTCGAACGAGAAATCCACGTCGCCGGCCAGCAGCGCCGGAAGTGCCTCGCCGCTCCCACGGAACGGAACGTGGGTCATGTTCTGCGCGCCGATCTTGGCCTTGAACAGTTCACCCGACATATGGATGGAGCTGCCGATGCCGGGCGAGCTGAAGGAGAGCTGCTCGGTTTTCGCCGCCTGCACAAACTCCTGGAAGGTCTGGAACTTGCTCTTGGCCGGTACGACCAGGACGTTGGGGATGTCGATGACGTTCTGAATGAAGCGGAAGTCCTTTACCGGGTCATAGGACAGCGGATACAGGCTCGCGCCAACGGTGTGCCCCGGCGAGGCCATCAGCACGCGGTAATCGGCATCGCGCTTGGAAACCCGGGCCAGCTGCGCGGTGGCAACCGTGGTACCGGCACCTGGACGGTTCTCGACGATCACCGTTACACCCAGTTCGGTGCCCAGCAGGTCGGCCACCCGACGGGACAGGATATCCGTGGAGCCGCCAGCGGCATACGGAACGACCAGCGTGATGTTTTTGGCCGGCCAGTCGGCAGCCTGGGCAGTCGAGGCCATCAGCGGAAGGAATACGGCGGTGCTTGCCGCCACCAGCATTTTCATCAGCTTGTTCATATTGTCTCTCTTATGGTTGGGTATTTGCTGATCCGGTGCATGCCGCGACATGACCGGTTGGACGTCCGGCTCGGGCAGTGAGCCCGTACCGGTGGACGAGATGGGCTATTCGAGTTGCTCGATGACCCCCTTGCTTTTCAGAACCTCCAGCGCATCGGCCGAAAGCCCAAGCCGGGACTTCAGCACCTGCTCCGTGTGTTCGCCGAGCATCGGTGCCGGCCGCTGGTACTCGACCGGGGTCTCGGAAAGCTTCACCGGGCTGCCGACCATCCTGAAGTCCGGGTTCATGGCGTGCGGGATGTTGACCAGCATGTCGCGGGCCAGCACCTGCGGCTCGGCCAGGGCACGGCCGATGTCGTTGATCACGCCGACCGGCACCTTTGCCGCGTGGATCCGGCTGACCCAGTTGTCGGCGGTATCCTTCAGGAAGCGTTCGGCGAGCAACCCGACGATGGCCTCGCGGTTGCGCACGCGATCGGCGTTCCTGGTGAAGCGCGGGTCCAGCGGCAGTTCCGGCAGGCCGATGGCATCGCACAAGGCGACGAACTGGGTGTCGTTGCCGCAGGCGATGATGAAATCCATGTCGCTGGCAGTGAACACCTGATACGGCACGATGTTCACGTGGGCATTGCCCTGGCGCCCCGGCGAGCGGCCGGTGCTCAGGTAGTTCTGGCTCTGGTTGCCCAGGGCCGCCACCTGTACGTCCAGCAGCGCCATGTCGCAGTGCTGGCCGCGGCCGGTCTTCTCACGAGCCAGCAGCGCGGCCTGGATGGCGACGGTCGAGTACAGGCCGGTCATCACGTCGGCCACGGCCACGCCTACCTTCTGCGGGCCGGCACCCGGCACACCGTCCTTCTCGCCGGTGACGCTCATCAGGCCACCCATGCCCTGGATGATGAAGTCGTAGCCGGGCTCCTCGGCGCGCGGGCCGGTCTGGCCAAAGCCGGTGATCGAGCAGTACACCAGGCGCGGATTGACCTGGGACAGGCTGGCGTAATCCAGACCGTACTTGGCCAGCGAGCCTGCCTTGTAGTTCTCGATCAGCACGTCGGAGGTAGCAGCCAGTGCGCGCACCAGCTCCTGGCCTTCCGGCGTGGCGATGTTGACGGCCACCGACAGCTTGTTGCGGTTGGCGGACTGGTAATAGGACGCCTCGATGCTGTTCTCGCCGTCCGGGGTTTTCATGTAGGGCGGGCCCCAGCCACGGGTATCGTCGCCCACGCGCGGGCGCTCGACCTTGATCACTTCGGCGCCCAGGTCGGCCAGAACCTGACCGCACCAGGGACCCGCCAATACACGACTCAGGTCCAGCACCCGAATCCCACTCAATGCACCCATGTCTCTTACCTTTCTAACGCGGCCGGCGCAGAACTCCGCCGGCCTGGTTCACAGGGCCAAAGGCCTTTTGCTCAGACGCGCTCGATGACCATGGCCAGGCCCTGGCCGACACCGATGCACAGGCTGATGACCGCATAGCGCTTGCCGCTGCGCTGCAGCTCACGCGCGGTGGACAGTGCCAGCCGCGCGCCAGAAGCCCCAAGCGGGTGGCCTACGGCGATGGCGCCACCGTTGGGATTGACGCGCGGGTCGTCGAACGCCACGTCCAGGCCCTTCAGGCAGCTCAGCACCTGGGAAGCGAAGGCTTCGTTGATTTCGATGATGTCCATGTCGGCCAGGCTCAGGCCGGCGCGGGCCAGCGCCTTGTTGATGGCGTCCACCGGGCCGACACCCATGATGCGTGGCTCGACGCCGGCGACCGCGGCCGACAGGATGCGCGCCATGGGCTTGAGGCCATGCTTCTCGCCCGCGGCCTGGCTGCCGATCAGCAGCGCGGCGGCGCCGTCGTTCACGCCCGAGGCGTTACCGGCAGTGACCACGCCGTTCTCGAACAGCGGGCGCAGTTTGGCCAGTGCGGCCATGTCGGATTGCGGACGCGGATGCTCGTCCTCGGCGATCACGTTCGGCGGGGTCTTGCGCCCGGTCGGCACGCTCACCGGCAGGATTTCCTCGGCGAAGAAACCCGCCTGGCGGGCGGCCTCGAACCTGGCTTGCGACGCGGCGGCGAAGGTGTCGGCCGCTTCACGGCTGATGCCGAACTCGCGGGCCACGTTGTCGCCGGTCTGCGGCATGCTGTCGTTGCCGAACTGCTCGATGAGCTTCGGGTTCGGGAAGCGCGCGCCGATGGTGCTGTCATACATCGTGAAGTCGCGGCTGTAGGCCCTTTCCGCCTTGGCCATGACGAACGGGGCACGGGACATGCTTTCCACGCCGCCGGCCACGAACAGCTCGCCCTCGTCGCAGGTGACGGCGCGGGCGGCATCGACCACCGCGGCCAGGCCGCTGGCGCACAGGCGATTGACGGTCTGGCCGGGCACGCTGACCGGCAGGCCGGAGAGCAGCACGGCGTGACGCGCGATGTTGCGGCTGTCCTCGCCGGCCTGGTTGGTATTGCCGAGAATCACGTCATCGACGGCGGCGCCGTCGATTCCGCTGCGGGCGATCAGCTCGCGGATCACGTCGGCAATCAGGTCATCCGGGCGCACCGGCGCCAGACCACCGCCGTGGCGTCCGAAGGGTGTACGCAGACCTGCGTAGATGTAGGCGTTCAACATGACGATACCTGTATAGAAAGCGGTTAAACGGCGGACGGCTCATCCAGGCGCAACGACAGCCCCAGTTGGGCACGACGACGCAGCCAGGGGCTCGGGCGGTAACGCGGATCGTTGGTCACGCTCACCATGCGCTCGAGTATGGTCAGCAGGCGACGTGGATCGAGGCTGTCGCCCCAGGCCAGCGGACCCTGCGGGTAACCCAGGCCCAGGCGCACGGCCTGGTCGATGTCCTCGGGGCTGGCGATCCGCTGCTGAGCGATGTCGCAGGCCAGGTTGACCACCATGGCCAGCACGCGCTGGGCCACGAAGCCGACACTGTCGCGGATTACGCTGACGCCCACACCATCGCGGGCGAACAGGGCATGGGCGGCAGCGCGCATGTCCGGATGGGTGGCCGGGGTCATCATCAGCGTGCGATGGCGAGACAGGTCGGTCAGCAGGTCGATGCACAGGGTGCGCGCTGCATCCACGCCGAAGCGCCCGGCGGCGGTGGTGGCGTCATAGCCGTAGGGGGCGATCAGGCACAGCGCCTGCTCGGAGGGACGCTCCCCCGTCTCCACCTGCGCACCCAGCTGGTCGAGCAGCTCGACCAGCTTCTGCCGGTCGTTCGCGTTTTCGGTGGCGACCCACACCGGCGGCAACTGCTCGACGCTCGGCACCGGTTGCGGTTGCGGCGCATCGACCATCTGGCCGTTCTGATAGCGGTAGAAGCCCTGCCCCACCTTGCGGCCGACGCGACCGGCCACCAGCATCTGGCGGGTCAGCGGCGACGGCGTGTAGCGCGGGTCGTGGTAGAACTGGTTGTAGATGGATTCCATCACCGGATGGGAAACGTCCAGCGCGGTGAGGTCGAACAGCTCCAGCGGGCCCATGCGGAAACCGGCGCCCTCACGCAGGATGCGGTCCACCTCGCCTTGCTGGGCGACACCCTCGCCGAGGATCTTCAGGGCTTCGGTGCCGTAGGCACGGCCGGCGTGGTTGACGATGAAACCGGGAGTGTCCTTGGCGCGCACACCGGTGTGCCCCATGCGCCCGGCCAGCTCCAGCAGGGCATCGCTGACGGCCGGATCGGTGGCGATGCCGTCGATGACTTCCACCACCCTCATCAACGGAACGGGGTTGAAGAAGTGAAAGCCGGCGACCCGCTGCGGATACCGGCAGGCGGTGGCGATGGCGCTCACCGACAGCGACGAGGTGTTGGTCGCCAGGATGCACTCGGCGTCGACGATGCCTTCCAGCTGGGTCAGCAGGCCACGCTTGGCATCCAGATTCTCGACGATGGCTTCCACCACCATGTCGCATCCCGAGAGCTCCTCGATGGTGGCGACCGGCTTGAGCAGTGCCAGGGCGGCGTCGGCGGCGTCCTGGCCGATCTTGCCCTTGGCAACCAGCTTGCCGAGGGTTGCGCCGAGGTTGTCGCGAGCGTCGCCGGCCGCGCCTTCGCGGGCATCGTACAGACGCACCTGCACGCCAGCCTGTGCCGCGATCTGGGCGATACCGGCGCCCATTACGCCGGTGCCGACCAGCCCCATGATGTTGATCGAGCGAGCCATGCCTATTCTCCGCGGTAGGTGGGTTTGCGCTTCTCGAAGAAGGCGGCGGCGCCTTCCTTCTGATCGGCGGAATCGAACAGCAGCTGGAACGCCTTGCGCTCCAGGGTCAGTGCGCTGTCCAGCGGCAGATCGGCGCCGGCCAGCATCACTTCCTTGATCTGTTGCACCGCCAGCGGCGGCAGCGCGGCGATTTCGCCGGCCAGGGCCAGGGCGCGCCCGAGGGTCTGGTCGTCCGGCACCACTTCGCTGACCATGCCAATGGCCAACGCCTCGGGCGCCTTGACCATGCAGCCGGTCAAGGCGATGCGCATGGCCTGGAACTTGCCGACCGCGCGAATCAGGCGCTGGGTACCACCGGCGCCCGGCATCAGGCCGAGCTTGACTTCCGGCTGGGCGAAGCGGGCCGACTCGCCGGCCACGATGATGTCGCAGTGCATCGCCAGTTCGCAGCCGCCGCCCAGGGCGAAGCCGTTGACGGCGGCGATGACCGGCTTCGGGCAGCGGGCAATCGGCTCCCATAGCAGCTCGGTGTGACGGCCATACATCTCGATCGGCGAGGCGCTGGCGAATTCCCTGATGTCCGCCCCCGCCACGAAGAACTGCTCATCCCCGCTAAGCACGACGGCGCGGATGTCGTCGCGCCGGGCCAGCGCGCGGAAGTGCTCGGCCAGCTGATGGCGAACGGCCGCATTGAGCGCGTTCTTGGCGTCGGGGCGGTTGATACGCACGAGGGCGACACCGTCGGCCGGGTACTCCAGCAGCACGACTGGATCGATTGGTTGATTCATTTCGGCTCCGGTTTGATCATGCAGCAATGTCCGCTATGCGAAATGCCATTCCACACTTTGACCAAATAATAGGTTCCAACTTCGTTTTTTGTAAATGTCACTTCTTGTCGATACGTCGTTATCCTCAGCAAAGGCCCATTGCACGGGCTTTTGAGAGACAAAAAACTTTCCGTATGTCGTAGTTGCTGAATGTCCGCTATGCGGAATACAATTTCGAAAACTTGATTTTATGAAAATGGAGGCTCTACCATGCAACGCAAGATCAAGGATCGGTCCCCGGACAAGGACGCAGCTTCGGAGATCGAACGGGTACTGATCGATCCGATGTCGACCCTCGATGAGGAGGAAAAGGACCGCCAGTTCGTCACCGCTCTAGCCCGGGGCCTGGAGTTGCTGCGCTGCTTCAGCCCGCGTGAAAGCGTGCTGAGCAATCAGGAGCTGGCCCGCAAGGCCAACCTGCCGCGGCCGACCGTCAGCCGGCTGACTTACACGCTGACGCGCCTGGGCTATCTGAAGCAGTTGCCCCAGGGCAAATACCAGCTGGACGTCGGTGTGATGTCGTTCGGCTACGGGATGCTCTCCAACCTGTCGATTCGGGCTGTGGCGCATCCGCTGATGGAACAGTTGGCCAACCACGCCAATGCGGCGGTGGCGATGGCGGCTCGGGACCGGCTACAGATGGTTTACCTAGACGTCGTGCACGGTCAGGGCAACCTCACGATGCGGCGCCAGGTGGGTACCCATCTGCCCCTGCATCTGAGCTCGGCGGGACGTGCATGCCTGGCCGGCCTGCCGGAAAGCGAATGCGATTTTCTGCTGGACCACATCCGGACCCGGCATGCGGAGGACTGGCCAAAGATCCGCAAGAGCCTGGAAAAGGCCTTCCGGGACTACGCCGACTATGGCTATTGCCTGTCGATCGGCGAATGGCACCGGGATGTGAATGCGGTTGCCGTGCCCATGGTGCATGCGCAGCACGGGCTGCTGGTTTTCAACTGCGGCGGCCCGAGTTTCCAGCTCTCGCGCGAAAAGCTGGAAGAGGACATCGGACCGCGACTGGTCCACATGGTTAGCAACATCGAGGCCAGCACCCGCTGATGGAGATGCGGGTCGTGCCTCGACGACATGACGCGTCCGACCATCGGACCCCCGAGGAGCACACATGATCCGCGATCCGGAAACGCTGCAAATCCTGCTGGATTCCATCCGCCAGTTCGTCAACGAAGCGCTGATCCCGCGCGAAAACGAGGTCGCCGAAACCGACTCGATGCCGGCGGACATCGTCGAGCAGATGAAGGAAATGGGCCTGTTCGGCCTGACCATTCCGGAGGAATTCGGCGGTCTGGGCGTGACCATGGAAGAGGAAGTGAACATCGCTTTCGAACTGGGTCGCACGTCCCCGGCGTTCCGCTCCTATATCGGCACCAACAACGGCATTGGCTCCATCGGCATCCTGCTCGACGGCACCGAGGAGCAGAAGGCCAGGTACCTGCCCAAACTGGCAGCCGGCGAGTTCCTCAGCTCTTTCTGCCTGACCGAGCCGGACTCCGGCTCCGATGCCGCCTCCCTGAAGACCACTGCCGTGCGCGACGGTGAGTTCTACGTCATCAACGGCACCAAGCGTTTCATCACCAACGCACCGCAAGCCGGCATCTTCACCGTGATGGCTCGAACCAGCCGTGAAATCAAGGGCGCCGGTGGCATCAGCTCGTTCATCGTCGAGGCCGACACGCCTGGTGTCACCGTCGGCAAGCGCGACCACAAGATGGGCCAGAAAGGTGCCCACACCGCCGACGTGATTTTCGAGAACGTCCGCGTACCGGCCGGGAACCTGATCGGCGGCAAGGAAGGCGTCGGCTTCAAGACCGCCATGAAGGTGCTCGACAAAGGCCGCCTGCATATCGCCGCGCTCTCCGTCGGCGCCGCCGAACGCATGCTCGCCGACTCGCTGCAGTACGCCATCGAACGCAAGCAGTTCGGCCAGCCCATCGCCGAGTTCCAGCTGATCCAGGGCATGCTGGCCGACAGCAAGGCCGAGATCTATGCCGCCCGCTGCATGGTGCTGGACGCCGCGCGCAAGCGCGACGAAGGCCTGAACGTGAGCACCGAAGCCTCCTGCGCCAAGATGTTTGCCACCGAGATGTGCGGTCGCGTGGCCGACCGAGGCGTGCAGATCCACGGCGGCGCCGGCTATGTCAGCGAATATGCCATCGAGCGCTTCTACCGCGACGTGCGGCTGTTCCGCCTGTACGAGGGCACGACCCAGATCCAGCAGGTCATCATCGCCCGCAACATGATCCGCGAAGCACAGCGCTGACAGACGAGCCTGTCTCAGCCTGGGCTGGTGGCCAGCCGCGCCGCAATTAAGCCAACGACGGCTTCGATTTTCGGCAGCGGCTGGCGGACCACGGAACGCCGAACCTCAGCAGGCCCTGAATAGCCATCCCGCAACGGGACAAGACGTCGCCGTTCGCTGGTTCCGCCACATGAAGTCCGCCAGGCACGCAACGTCCTGCCGCGCCTCGCCGCCTTAGGTAGCGGATCGAGCGCCGTGCTGACGGCAATCCGCGGCCAGTCCAGGCTCACCTCTTTGTCACCGCCAAACAACGGCCAGCAGCCTCAAGCCGCCGCGCTGCAGAAGCAGGCCAGGGCCCTCGCCGTTAATAACTATAAGGAATATAAACATCAGGAAAGGTTTCTGGACTCTCTAAGCCGACCTCTCTATCGTGCGCCGCGGAGCCGCTGTTTCGACTCGCCATAGCCGCCACCCTTAAGGACGTCCATGCTTCCAGAATCGCTGCCGCTGTTGTTCGTCTGCGCCTTGCTGATCTGGGTGCTGGTGGCATTCGTGAGGGAAAGCTGGAGCCCCGATATCGTCGTGGCGATTGCCGTGGCGGTGTTGCTGGCGACGCAGTTGCTGACGCCTGGTGAAGTGCTGGGCGTGCTGTCCAATTCCGCCCCGGTCACTATCGCCTGCATGTTCATCATTTCGGCGGCACTGGAGCGCACCGGCTGTATCGATGCACTGGGCAACTGGCTCGGCAATCTGGTCGGCACCAGCCCTACGCGGGTGCTGGCGGGCCTGACCATCACCGCGCTGGTGATCTCCGCCTGCCTGAACAACACGCCGGTGGTGGCGATCCTTACGCCGGTCGCCATTTCCCTGGCGAAGCGTGCCGGGACCACCCCGTCGAAGCTGCTGATTCCCCTGTCCTACGCCACGATTCTCGGCGGCACGCTGACGATGATCGGCACGTCCACCAACATCCTCGTCGATGGCGTGGCGCGCAAGGCCGGCCTGGCGCCGTTCGGCATGTTCGAGATTACTGCGGCCGGCCTGATCATGGCAGCTGCCGGCATGATCTACCTGCTGACGGTCGGCAGGCATCTGCTACCGGAGCGCGACACCCTGTCCAAGCTGCTCGGCCCGCGCCTGGATCGCAACTTCATGACCGAACTGCGCGTGCCGCTCAACTCCCCGGTGATCGGCAAGACCATCGCCGAGGCCAACCTGAACGGCGGCAGCGGCCTGCAGGTGCTGCAGGTGAACCGCGACAGCCAGCTGTTCAGCCGCCCGGAGCACGACTTCGTCCTCAGCGCCGGCGACCTGCTGATGATCCACGGGCAGGTCAAGGATGTGGTGGAGCTGCGCGAGAGCGGCCACCTGACCTTCAACCGCGGCGATGCCTTCGAGACCATCAGCAGCGAAGACGTGATTCTCGCCGAAGCCATCGTCGGCCGCGGTTCGCGCTACAGCCACCGGCCGATGCGCGACCTCGACCTGTCCGCCCGCTATGGCATCAGCGTGCTCGCGGTGCACCGCCAGGACGAGAACATTCAAGGCAACTTCGATGATTTCCAGCTGCAGTTCGGCGACGTCATGCTGGTCGAAGGCACCCCGGCGCAGATCAAGCGTTTCGCCGACAACGGCGAGCTGATCAGCCTCAACGCCGTACAGGAACGCGCATTCCGCCGTGACAAGGCGCCGATCGCCATCATCGCCACGCTGGCAGTGATGGGGCTCGCCGCCTTCGGCGTGATGCCGATCGAAGGCCTGGCGATCATCGGCGCCGCCACGGTACTGGCCACGCGCTGCCTCGATGTCGAGGACGCCTACAAGGCCGTGGACTGGAAGATCCTCAGCCTGATCTTCGGCATGCTGGCGATCAGCATCGCGATGGACAAGGTGGGGCTGGTGCAGCTGATCGTGCAGAACGTGACGACGCTGACGCCCTGGGCCGGGCCGTTGTTCATGCTGTCGTTCATCTATCTGCTGACCTCGCTGCTCACCGAAATGCTGTCGAACAATGCCGTGGCGGTGCTGATCACCCCCATCGCCATCGGCCTGGCGCAGCACCTGGGCGTCGACCCACGCGCCTTCGTGGTCGCGGTGATGTTCGCTGCCAGCGCCAGCTTCGCCACACCTATCGGCTACCAGACCAACACCTTCGTCTACAACGCCGGGGGCTATCGCTTCGCCGACTTCCTCAAGATTGGCATTCCGCTGAACCTGCTGCTCTGGCTGGTCGGAACCCTGGTGATCCCGCTGTTCTGGCCGCTCACGCCGATTTGACGGCAAGGCTTGCGCTGGATCATTGACCGGCCAGGTGTTCAGTTTCATGCTCTCGGGCCTTTGCCACGACGAACAAGAAAAAGGAGCGCGCCATGAAACTGGAAACCCTCGCCATCCACGCTGGCTACAGCCCAGATCCGACCACCCGGGCGGTGGCGGTACCGATCTACCAGACCACCTCCTACGCCTTCGATGACACCCAGCACGGCGCCGACCTGTTCGACCTGAAGGTGCCGGGCAACATCTATACGCGCATCATGAATCCCACCACCGACGTGCTCGAACAGCGCGTCGCAGCGCTTGAAGGCGGCGTGGCGGCACTGGCCGTAGCTTCGGGCATGGCAGCGATCACCTACGCCATCCAGACCATCGCCGAAGTAGGCGACAACATCGTCTCGGTGGCCAAACTCTATGGCGGCACCTACAACCTGTTTGCCCACACCCTGCCGCGCCAGGGCATCGAGGTGCGTTTCGCCGCCCACGATGACATCGCAGCGCTGGAAGCGCTGATCGACGATCGCACCAAGGCGGTGTTCTGCGAATCCATCGGCAACCCGGCGGGCAATGTCATCGATCTCGCCGCCCTGGCCGAGGCCGCGCACCGCCACGGTGTGCCGCTGATCGTCGACAACACAGTCGCCACGCCGATGCTCTGCCGGCCGTTCGAGCATGGCGCCGACATCGTCGTGCATTCGCTGACCAAGTACATGGGCGGCCACGGCACCAGCATTGGCGGCATCGTCGTCGACTCCGGCAAATTCCCCTGGGCACAGCACAAGGAGCGCTTCGCCCTGCTGAACACGCCGGACGTGTCCTACCACGGCGTCACCTACACCGAGGCCTTCGGCCCGGCCGCCTTCATCGGTCGCTGCCGCGTGGTGCCGCTGCGCAACATGGGCGCAGCGATTTCCCCGTTCAACTCGTTTCTGATCCTGCAGGGGCTGGAAACCCTGGCGCTGCGCATGGAGCGTCATTGCGAGAATGCGCTGAAGGTCGCCGAGTTCCTCCAGGCCCACCCGCAGGTAGCCTGGGTCAAGTACGCCGGCCTGCCGGATCATCCCGAACACGAACTGGCACGCCGCTACATGGGCGGCACGCCGGCCTCGATCCTCTGCTTCGGCATCGAAGGCGGCATGGAGGCCGGCGCACGGTTCATCGATGCACTCAAGCTGGTGGTGCGCCTGGTCAACATCGGCGATGCCAAGTCCCTGGCCTGCCATCCGGCGAGTACCACGCACCGCCAGCTGAATGCCGAGGAGCTGGCCCGCGCCGGGGTGTCGCAGGATCTGATCCGGCTGTCCATCGGCATCGAGCATATCGACGACATCCTTGCCGACCTGGCCCAGGCGCTGAGCGCATCCAGGGGCTGAGAGCGCCCGCGGCTTGATATCCGCCGGCGAGGCTCCACATTATCGGCATACCGCCGTGGAGCCTCGCCATGACCGATTCGTTGATCGTTCCCTGCGCACAGTGCGCCAGCCTCAACCGCATCCCTGCCGCGCGCGTACATGACGCGCCACGCTGCGGGCGCTGCAAGTCCGAGGCGCTACCGGACCAACCGTTCGAGCTGCAACAGAGCCAGTTCGCCAACCAGATCAAGGGCGACCTGCCGCTACTGGTGGATGTCTGGGCGAGCTGGTGTGGCCCCTGCCGCAGCTTCGCCCCGACCTTCGCCCAGGCCGCCCGCCAGCTGCAGGGCCGCTGCCGCCTGGCCAAGCTCGACAGCGAAGCCAATGCCCAGCTGTCGACACAGCTCGGAATCCGCTCCATTCCCAGCCTGATCCTGTTCCGTGACGGTCGCGAAGTGGCACGACAGAGCGGTGCCATGCCACTGCCGCAACTGCTCGCCTGGCTGGCACAGCAGGGCGTGCGGTGAGGGGCCGACCGTCTGCTGGAACGTTTGCCGTTGCCGTCGAGTCCACTGAACATCAGTGACCTCCACGGGAGCGCCTCATGTTCGGCAAGTCTTCGCACACCTTCGAAATCAACTACATCTACCAGAACGACCCGCGCGCCGAGACCTATGACGCCGACGTCGACAGCCTGTCCCAGGGCGAGGCGGCGCGGCACCTCATCCAGCTGCACAATGCCGACGCCGAGAACAGCCTGGTGATGCCGAAGGCCGATGCCGACGAGGCGCAGCTGCTGGAGCAGGCCGAAGTCCTGGGCATCACCGACATCCGCGTGACCCGTGTGCACAAGCACGAGAAAGGCGATACACCCGGCCACTACAAGCAGCCCTGAGCGAACGCCTAGCGCTGCGCGGAGGCCTCGCGCGTTACCAGCTCCATGAAGGCCTGCGCCAACGGCGACTGCTCCTGCCGGCGTTTGACCAGCCAGACGGCGGTGGTCGCATCCTTGTCCTGCAGGGTGAGAAAGCGCACGCCGTCGATGCGGATGCGCTGGAACGACGCCGGCAACACCGACACTCCCAGCCCGGCGGCGACCAGGCCGATGATGGTCAGCGCCTCGTTCGCCTCTTGGGCAATGCGTGGATTGAAGCCCGCACGGCGCGCCAGGCTGAGCAACTGGTCGTACAGCCCCGTACCGTAGCTGCGCGGGAAGAACACGAAGGGCTCCTCGGCCAGATCAGCCAACGTCAGCCCCTCGTCCCCGGCATCCGCCAGCCGGTGTCCCGCATGCATCAGCGCCACCAGCGGCTCACTGAACAGCTCGACGGTCTGCAGGCCCGCAGGCAACGCGAACGGGCGAATCATGCCCACTTGCAGCGTCTCGTCCTGGACGGCATCGACCACCTGCTTGCTGGTCATCTCCTGCAAATCCAGATGCACCGCAGGAAAGGTGCGGCGAAAGGCCAGAATCGCCCGCGGCAGGATCGAGGTGAACGGCGCCGATGAGGTGAACCCCACCTTGAGCTCACCGATTTCGCCCTGTTCGGCGCGCCGGGCCACGTCTACCGACTTGTCGACCTGCGCGAGCGTGCGCCGCGTTTCCTCGAGAAACAACCGGCCCGCGTCGGTCAGCGCCACGCGCCGGTTGGTCCGATCGAACAGCCTTACGCCGAGTTCCTGTTCCAGCGCCTGGATCTGCTGGCTCAACGGCGGCTGTGAAATGCGCAGCTGTTCGGCGGCGCGACCGAAGTGCAGTTCCTCGGCGACCGCCACGAAGTAGCGGAGATGACGCAGCTCCATGAGGATTCCTTATGAGTCGCAAAACATATCATTCAGGTCGAATAATATATTGGATAGCTTAAACAAAGCTTCCTATCATTTCGTCCATAAACCCAAACAACAGCAATCGCGCCCGTCGATCGAAAAAGCGATCACAGGCGTAACGGGCCGCTTTTGGCCGGAAAAAGCGAATCGGACAGAGGTCTTCATCGTGAGCAGTACGCACGACGCCAGCGACGCGTCAGCAGAGATACCGGCGCCTGGCGCGCCCATCAGCCATACAGAGAAAGGCACCCCGCGCTTCACGCGCACCGCCCTGGCGCTGTTCGCCGGCGGCTTCGCCACCTTCGCCCTGCTCTACTGCGTGCAGCCGATGATGCCCATGCTGTCGCAGGCATTCGGCATCAACGCAGCGCAGAGCAGCTTGATCCTTTCGCTCTCGACGCTGACCCTGGCCGTCGGCCTGCTGATCACCGGGCCGATCTCCGATGCCATCGGCCGCAAGCAGGTGCTGGTCGCCTCCCTGCTCGCTGCCGCGGTGTTCACCGTCGGTAGTGCGCTGGCGCCCAGCTGGCATGGCGTTCTGCTGATGCGCGCACTGGTCGGCCTGGCGCTCAGCGGCGTGGCTGCAGTGGCCATGACCTACCTGAGCGAGGAGATCCATCCCCACCATCTGGGCCTGGCAATGGGGCTGTACATCGGCGGCAACGCCATCGGCGGCATGAGCGGACGCTTGCTGAGCGGCGTGCTGGTGGACTACCTGTCCTGGCATAGCGTGCTGGGACTGATGGGCGGGCTGGCGCTGCTGGCGGCCCTGCTGCTCTGGCGCTTTCTACCGGAATCGCGGCACTTCCGTCCGCGACCGCTGCGCCCGCAGGGATTGCTGCAGGGCTACCGCCTGCACTTCCGCGATGCCGGCCTGCCCTGGCTGTTCCTGCAGGGCTTTCTGCTGATGGGCAGCTTCGTCACGCTGTACAACTACATCGGCTATCGGCTGATTGCCGAGCCGTTCCACCTCAGCCAGACCATGATCGGTCTGCTGGCGGTGCTCTACCTGTCGGGCATCTACAGCTCGGCTCAAGTCGGCGCACTGGCCGATCGCTTCGGCCGGCGCCGGGTGTTCTGGCTGGTGATCGCCCTGATGCTGGCGGGCGTGGGCCTGACCCTGTTCGACCGGCTGCCGCTGGTGCTGCTGGGCATGCTGCTGTTCACCTTCGGTTTCTTCGGCGCCCACTCGGTCGCCAGCAGCTGGATTGGCCGCCGCGCCCGGCAGGCGCGCGGCCAGGCCTCCTCGCTCTATCTGTTCAGTTACTACCTGGGCTCGAGCATCGCCGGCACGCTGGGTGGGGTCTTCTGGCACGCCGCCGGCTGGGATGGCGTCGGCCTGTTCATCGCCTCGCTGCTGCTGATCGCCTTCGCCGTGGCGCTGCACCTGGCGCGCCTGCGTCCGCTGCCGGAGCCGCAGACGGCACACTGAACCCGCAATGCAAAACGCCCCGCTGATGCGGGGCGTTTCGTTTCGAGCCGTTGAAAAATCAGGCGTGGTATTGCGCGGACAGTTCGTGCACCGACTCGATGAAGGCGCCGGCATGGGCTGGATCGACTTCCGGCGTGATGCCGTGGCCCAGGTTGAACACGTGGCCATTGCCATGACCGAAGCTCGCCAGGATACGCGCGACCTCGGCGCGGATGGCGTCGGGCTTGGCATAGAGCACGCTCGGGTCCATGTTGCCCTGCAGCGCCACCTTGTCGCCGACGCGGCGGCGCGCCTCGCCGATGTCGCAGGTCCAGTCCAGCCCCAGCGCTTCGGCACCGGCGTCGGCCATGGACTCCAGCCACAGCCCGCCACCCTTGGTGAACAGGATCACCGGCACGCGGCGGCCGTCATGTTCGCGGATCAGACCGTCTACGATTTTGCGCATATAGGCCAGGGAGAACTCCTGATAGGCCGCGGCCGACAGGCTGCCACCCCAGGAATCGAAGATCTGCACCGCCTGGGCGCCGGCCAGGATCTGGCCGTTGAGGTAGCTGGTAACCGACTGGGCCAGCTTGTCCAGCAAGGCGTGCATTGCCTGCGGGTTTTCGTAGAGCATCGCCTTGGATTTGCGGAAGTCCTTCGAGGAGCCGCCTTCGACCATGTAGGTCGCCAGGGTCCAAGGGCTTCCGGAGAAACCGATCAGCGGTACGCGGCCGTTGAGTTCGCGGCGAATGGTACGCACCGCGTCCATCACGTAGCCCAGATCCTTCTCCGGATCGGGAATCGGTAGCGCCTCGATGTCCGCCGCACTGCTCACCACCTTCTTGAAGCGCGGACCTTCACCGGTCTCGAAGTACAAGCCGAGCCCCATGGCGTCCGGCACGGTGAGGATATCGGAGAACAGGATAGCGGCATCCAGCGGATAGCGATCCAGCGGCTGCAGGGTTACCTCGCAGGCGAGCTCCGGATTCATGCACAGGCTCATGAAGTCACCGGCCTTGGCGCGGCTGGCCCGGTATTCGGGCAGATAGCGGCCGGCCTGGCGCATCATCCACACAGGGGTGACGTCGACAGGCTGCTTGAGCAGGGCACGAAGGAAGCGGTCGTTCTTCAAGGCAGTCATGGCAGGGTTCCAGCGAAAAAGTGCCGTGCATTGTCGCAAAGCGGAAAAAAAAAGGCACGGCGAGTGCCGTGCCTTTTACCTTTGGGCTTGATTCAAATCAGGCCGTTCCGAGCCCCTGTCGGCGCTCGATCAACACCGATCAGACGCCGAGGTAGTCCATGATGCCTTCGGCAGCCTGGCGCCCTTCGTAGATCGCGGTCACCACCAGATCGGAGCCGCGAACCATATCGCCGCCGGCGAAGATCTTCGGGTTGCTGGTCTGGTGCTTGAACTGACCCCGCTCCGGGGCGACGACGCGGCCCTGGTTATCCAGTTGGATACCCTGGCCCTCGAACCACGGTGCCGGGCTCGGCCGGAAACCGAAGGCGATGACCACCGCATCGGCAGGCAACACCTGCTCGGAGCCCGGGATCGGCTCGGGGCTGCGGCGGCCACGGGCATCCGGCGCGCCGAGACGGGTCTCGACTACCTTCACACCTTCGACCTTGCCTTCGCCGACGATGGCGATGGGCTGGCGATTGAAGAGGAACTTCACGCCCTCTTCCTTGGCGTTCTTCACTTCACGGCGCGAACCCGGCATGTTTGCCGCATCACGACGATAGGCACAGGTCACGCTCTTGGCGCCCTGGCGGATGGAAGTCCGGTTGCAGTCCATCGCGGTATCACCGCCACCCAGAACCACGACCTTCTTGCCCTTCATGTCGATGAAGTCCTCGGCGGACTTTTCGAAGCCGAGGTTGCGGTTGACGTTGGCGATGAGGAAATCCAGCGCATCGTACACGCCCGGCAGATCCTCGCCAGGGAAGCCGCCCTTCATGTAGGTGTAGGTGCCCATGCCCATGAACACGGCATCGTAGTCAGCCAGCAGCTGATCGATGCTGATGTCCTTGCCCACTTCGGTGTTCAGGCGGAACTCGATGCCCATGCCGCTGAAGATCTCGCGGCGGCGGCTGAGCACGGTCTTTTCCAGCTTGAACTCAGGGATGCCGAAGGTCAGCAGGCCACCAATCTCGGGGTTCTTGTCGAACACCACCGGGGTCACGCCGTTGCGCACGAGGATATCCGCGCAACCGAGGCCCGCCGGGCCGGCACCGATGATGGCGACCTTCTTGCCGGTCGGCTTGACCTTGGACATGTCCGGCCGCCAGCCCATGGCGAAGGCGGTGTCGGCGATGTACTTCTCTACCGAGCCGATGGTCACCGCACCAAAACCGTCATTCAGCGTGCAGGCACCTTCGCAGAGGCGATCCTGTGGGCATACGCGGCCACAGACTTCCGGCAGGGTGTTGGTCTGATGAGCCAGCTCGGCAGCGGCGAGGATGTTGCCCTCGGAAACCAGCTTGAGCCAGTTGGGGATGTAGTTGTGGACCGGGCATTTCCACTCGCAATAAGGGTTGCCGCAGCCCAGGCAGCGATGGGCCTGCTCGCAAGCCTGCTGCGGCTTGAAGGGTTCGTAGATTTCGACGAACTCCTTCTTGCGCTGGCGCAGCAGCTTCTTCTTCGGATCCTTGCGCCCGACCTCGATGAACTGGAAGTCGTTATTCAGACGTTCAGTCATTTCATAACCTCTCAACAGCGGCCGTAGACGATACATACGGCTGCAAGACAATCAGGGTAAGCAGCGGCCCCAGCCAAGGCGGGGCCGCTGCCTGAAGCGGCTTCTTGTTATTGCGGGTTGGCCCGGGTGCTCGACAGCAGCGAGGCCAGGTTGGCCGCCTTGGGCTTGACCAGCCAGAAACGACGCAGATAGTCGTCAAGATTATCCAGCAGTTCTGCCCCCCACTCGCTCGCGGTTTCGGCAACGTACTCGCGCAGCACATCCTGCAGATGGCTGCGATGGGCTTCCATCGCCTCGCCGGTGATGCGCTGCAGGTTGACCAGTTCGTTGTTCACGCGGTCGACGAAGCTATTGTCCATGTCCAGTACATAGGCGAAACCACCGGTCATGCCGGAGCCGAAGTTGTGCCCGGTCTTGCCCAGCACGCAGACGAAACCGCCGGTCATGTACTCGCAACAGTGGTCACCGGTACCCTCGACGACCGCATGGGCGCCGGAGTTGCGCACGGCGAAACGCTCACCGGCAGTACCGGCGGCGAACAGCTTGCCACCGGTGGCGCCGTACAGACAGGTATTGCCGATGATGGCCGAATCCTGCGAACGATAGGCAGCGCCCTGCGGCGGGGTGACCACCAGCTTGCCGCCGGTCATGCCCTTGCCGACGTAGTCGTTGGCGTCGCCTTCCAGGTACAGGTTCAGGCCGCCGGCGTTCCAGACGCCGAAGCTCTGCCCCGCCGTGCCCTTGAAGCGGAAGGTAATCGGTGCATCCTTCATGCCCTGGTTGCCATGCTGACGGGCGATCTCGCCGGAGACGCGCGCACCGATGGAACGGTCGCAGTTGCAGATCTCCAGTTCGAACTCGCCGCCGCTCTTGGCGTCGATGGCACTCTTGGCCAGCTTGACCATTTCTTCTGCCAGCAACCCTTGGTCGAACGGCGGGTTCTTCTCCACTTCGCAGAACTGCGGCTTGTCGGCCGGGATGTTGCTGCCGCCGAGCAGCGGCGTCAGGTCGAGGTTGTTCTGCTTGGCGGTGTCGCCCGGCAGCACTTCGAGCAGATCGGTACGGCCGATCAGCTCGCCGAGGCTGCGCACGCCCAGCTTGGCCAGCCACTCGCGGGTTTCCTCGGCGACGAACTGGAAGAAGTTGACCACCATGTCGACCGTGCCGATGAAGTGATCCTTGCGCAGCTGTTCGTTCTGGGTTGCGACACCGGTGGCGCAGTTGTTCAGGTGGCAGATACGCAGGTACTTGCAGCCCAGGGCGATCATCGGCGCGGTCCCGAAGCCGAAGCTTTCGGCGCCGAGGATCGCGGCCTTGATCACGTCCAGGCCAGTCTTCAGGCCACCATCGGTCTGCACCCGGACCTTGCCCCGCAGGTCATTGCCGCGCAGGGTCTGGTGGGTTTCCGCCAGGCCCAGCTCCCACGGCGAACCGGCATAGCGGATCGAGGTCAGCGGCGAGGCACCGGTGCCGCCGTCGTAACCGGAGATGGTGATCAGGTCGGCGTAGGCCTTGGCCACGCCGGCGGCGATGGTGCCCACGCCCGGCTCGGCCACCAGCTTGACGGACACCAGCGCCTGCGGATTGACCTGCTTGAGGTCGAAGATCAGCTGCGCGAGGTCCTCGATGGAATAGATGTCATGGTGCGGCGGCGGGGAGATCAGGGTCACGCCGGGCACGGCGTAACGCAGACGCGCGATCAGGCCATTGACCTTGCCACCGGGCAGCTGGCCGCCTTCACCCGGCTTGGCGCCCTGGGCGACCTTGATCTGCAGCACTTCGGCGTTGACCAGGTATTCCGGGGTCACACCGAAGCGGCCGGTTGCGACCTGCTTGATCTTCGAGCTGCGCTCGGTGCCGTAGCGGGCCGGGTCTTCACCGCCCTCACCGGAGTTCGAACGCGCCCCGATGCAGTTCATCGCCGCGGCGATGGCTTCGTGGGCTTCCGGCGACAGTGCGCCCAGGGAAATACCAGCGGAGTCGAAGCGCTTGAGGATGGCATCCAGCGGCTCGACCTCCTCCAGCGCCAGCGGCTGATCGGCCAGCTTGACCTTGAGCAGGTCACGCAGCATCGCCACCGGGCGCTGATCGACCAGCGCCGTGTACTCCTTGAAGCGGCTGTAGTCACCGCTCTGCACGGCGAGCTGCAGCGCGCTGACCACGTCGGGGTTGTAGGCGTGGTACTCGCCGCCGTAGACGAACTTCAGCAGGCCACCCTGCTGGATCGGCTTGCGGCTGCTCCAGGCTTCGACCGCCAGCGCCTTCTGCTCGGCCTCGAGGTCCTCGAAGCGGGCACCCTTGATGCGACTGGCGACGCCGCGGAAGCTGAGCTCCACGACCTCGTCGGACAGGCCGACGGCTTCGAACAGTTGCGCGCCGCGGTAGGACGCGATGGTCGAGATGCCCATCTTGGAGATGATCTTCATCAGCCCCTTGGAGATGCCCTTGCGATAGTGCTTGAACACTTCGTAGAGATCGCCCAGCACCTCGCCGGTACGGATCAGGTCACCCAGCACTTCGTAGGCGAGGAACGGGTAGACAGCTGTCGCACCGAAACCGATGAGCACTGCGAAATGATGCGGATCGCGAGCGGTGGCGGTTTCCACCAGGATGTTGCAGCTGCAGCGCAGCCCGGTCTCGACCAGGCGGTGGTGTACCGCACCGACCGCCAGCGAAGCATGCACCGGCAGTTTGCCCGGAGCGATGCGGCGATCGCTCAGCACCAGCAGCACCTTGCCCCCGCGCACGGCCTCTTCGGCCTGATCGGCGATGTTGCGGATCGCCGCCTCGAGGCCGGTACCTTCCTCGTAGTTGAGGTCGATGACCAGACGCTCGAAGCCGGGCCGCTCGAGGTTCATGATCGTGCGCCATTTGGCGGGCGAGATCACCGGCGTGGTCAGGATCGCCCGATTGGCGTGTTCGGCGGTTTCCTCGAAGACGTTGCGCTCGGCACCCAGACAGGTTTCCAGCGACATCACGATGGCTTCGCGCAGCGGGTCGATCGGCGGGTTGGTCACCTGGGCGAACTGCTGGCGGAAGTAGTCGTAGGGCGAACGCACGCGGCGCGACAGCACGGCCATGGGCGTGTCGTCGCCCATCGATCCGACCGCTTCCTGGCCCTGTTCGGCCAGCGGGCGCAGCACCTGGTCACGCTCCTCGAAGGTGACCTGGTACATCTTCATGTACTGCTTGAGCTGGTCGGCATCGTAGAAAGCCGAACCGTGATCGTTGTCATCCAGCGTCGACTGGATGCGCAGCGCGTTCTGCCGCAGCCACTTCTTGTAAGGCTGCTGCGCCTTCAGGTGGTTGTCGATGTCATCGGTGTGCAGCACCTTGCCGGTGTAGGTGTCCACCGCGAGGATCTGCCCCGGGCCGACACGACCCTTGGCAAGCACATCTTCCGGCTTGTAATCCCAGACGCCGACTTCGGACGCGAGGGTGATATAGCCGTTCTTGGTGGTTACCCAGCGCGCCGGACGCAGCCCGTTGCGGTCGAGCAGACAAACCGCGTGGCGGCCATCGGTCAGCACCACGCCGGCCGGGCCATCCCAGGGCTCCATGTGCATGGAGTTGAATTCGTAGAAGGCACGCAGGTCGGGGTCCATGGTCTCGACGTTCTGCCAGGCCGGCGGAATGATCATGCGCAGGCCACGGAACAGATCCATTCCTCCGGTGACCAAGAGTTCGAGCATGTTGTCCATGCTCGAGGAGTCAGAACCGGTGCGGTTGATCAGCGGCGACAGGCTTTCGAGATCCGGCAGCAATTCGTTGGCGAACTTCAGGCGGCGCGCCTGGGCCCAGTTGCGGTTACCGGTGATGGTGTTGATTTCGCCGTTGTGCGCAAGAAAGCGGAACGGCTGAGCCAGCCGCCACTGCGGCATGGTGTTGGTGGAGAAACGCTGGTGGAACACGCAGATCGCGGTCGCGAGGCGCTCGTCACCCAGGTCCGGGTAGAACTGGGCCAGGTCGGCCGGCATCATCAGGCCTTTGTAGATGATGTCCTTGTCCGAGAGGCTGCAGACATAGAAGGCGCTGTCGTCGGCCAGTGTGACTTCGGCGCGGCGGCGGGCGAAGAACAGCTTGATGCCGAACTGACGCTCATCGAGGCCCTCGCCGGAAACGAATACCTGTTCAATGCGCGGCAGACGCTCGAGCGCCAGCTGCCCGAGAACGCTGGTATCCACCGGAACCTCACGCCAGCCAACCAGGGTAAGCCCCTGCGCCTGGATTTCCTCGCTCAGCTGAGTGCGAGCGCGATCCGCCTTGCTGGCGTCCTGATCGAGGAAGACCATGCCAACCGCATATTGGGCCGGCAGCTCGGCGTTGAAATGCTCCAGGGCCTTCGCGCGCAGAAAGGCGTCAGGCTTCTGCATCAACAGACCGCAGCCGTCGCCGGTCTTGCCATCGGCGTTGATGCCGCCGCGGTGAGTCATGCATGTCAGGGACTGAATGGCAGTCTTTAGCAGGTGATGGCTTGCCTCGCCCTGCATGTGGGCAATCAGACCGAAGCCGCAGTTATCCTTGAACTCTTCAGGACGAAACAGACCTGCTCTCATAGGCACTCCACCAGCTAAATGCGTTGTAAATCAACCCCTTATTGACGGCGCAGCGACTCACCCCGTCATTCACGTGGGCAAAAGGGGGAGCAGTTTACAAAGCCCGCTAGATCGGCACAATTTATTTTTGCAAGCCCCAAAACAGTGCATTGCGCACTTTTTTGGGGCATTTTTTATCGAGCTGGCGCCAATTCCTGCTGGACGCTGGCGAAACTTCGTACCCACGGCTTGCCGGCCTGGAGCGAAGCGGGCAGCGACTTCACCGCTGCAACCGCTGCCGCTCGGTTGGCAAAATTGCCGTAGGTGACGACGTAGAGCGGCTTGCCTTCGTGCGTCTTGGTGAAGTAGCGATAGCTGGCGCCGTGCTGCTGAACGATCGCTTGGGCATTCTTTTCGACACGTGTCCCGAGGATCTGGACCAGATAGTTGCTGCCCGGCTGACTGGCATACCAAGACCGATTGCCTGAAGCGCTGGGCGCAGCAGTAGGCGCTGGCGTACGCTCGGCGACATTCTGCCGCACCTGCGGCGATGCCGGAGCAGGCGCCTGTGTCGGCGCCGGCGTCGGCACCGTTGCAACAGGCGGAGCAGGCTGGGCACGCTCCACCGGTGCAGGTGCAGGTGCAGGTGCAGGTGCAGGTGCAGGTGCAGGTGCAGGAATTGTCGATTCGCGCGCACCGGGAAGCGCAACCTCAGCATCGTCTTCGCCACCTGCAGCGGCAGCGAGCGGCTCTCGAATCACCGGCTGCGCATCACCGCCCAGCGGCAGCGACAACGGCCGCTCCTCAGCATCGAACTCGATCGCGGTTTGCCCGCCCTGCTCAGACGAAGCCGCTGATGAGCCCGCCGGAGCATCGAGCGGCAACTGAGTGGCTTGCGGCGCAACCGACCGCTCACCCTCGCCACCACGCAGAACCAGAAAGCCAATCGCGACCACCACAATCACGGCCAGCGCCGCCAACAGATGTTTCTTCGGCAGCGGCAATGCCATGCCGGTGGACTTCCGCCGTCCGCGACTGCTCTGCATCGCCGCGAGAAGTTCGTCACGCGCCACCTGGTTGATCGCTCCAGGCCAGCCGCCCGACTGATCATGGATACGCGCAATCTGCTCCTCGTTCAGGCACTCGATGCCGCTACCCGCACCTTCGAGCCGCAGCGCCAGATACTCGCGCGTCTCATCTTCTTCATAAGGTTGCAAGGCGATGGCGTGATGGCGTTCTTCGCCTTCGCTCAGGGCTTCAAGTCGCCCGGCCAGCGCAGGCTCGCCAAACAGAAAGACGTGCGGGCGCGCTTCAGGTGTCCCCGCAGCCAGACGCAGCAGGGTCTCCACCGCAGCGCCAGTCAGGCGCTCGGCATCATCCACCAACAGATAGACTTCCTGCCCCGTCAGAGCCAGCTGGACCACCTGCGCCATGATGCCATCGAAATCGGCGTCCTGACTGTTGAGCGCCTGAGCGATCTGCGCCAGCAGCGCACTGGCGTCCATGGTGCTCTGCGGTGTGACGACTACGCTCTGCACAGCCTGCTTGTTGCTGCTGGCGACAAGCGCCTGGCGTAGCAGCGTCTTGCCGCTGCCTTCCGGCCCGGTCACCAACAATAGCAACTGGCTGTAACGGGCCAAGTGGTGCAGTTGCCCAAGCACCGGCTTGCGCTGAGCGGGAAAGAACTTGAACCCCGGAACACGGGCCGCGAAAGGGTCATGGCTGAAGCCATAGTGAGTCAGAAACGCGTCGTCCGCGGACAAACTGTTCATGGAAATTTTCTTACGCTCCCAAGTGTTCCGTCATAGCACCGTAATCGGCGCTCAAGGTGGTTTCGAGCACGCCGCGAGGGAAGTCGCCTGTGACAACCGCCTCCCCCATCTGCCGAAGCAGCACCAGACGGAGGCGACCATCCAGGACCTTCTTGTCCACCGCCATGTGCTCAAGGAAATCTTGCGGCTGCATCTCGGCAGGAGGCACCACCGGCAGCCCGGCTCGCTGCAAAAGCCGGATGGCGCGATCACGATCCGCCTGGCCGATCCAGCCGAGCTGAGAGGACATCTCAAGCGCCATCACGGTTCCCGCCGATACCGCCTCACCATGCAGCCAGACCCCATAACCCATATGAGTCTCTATAGCATGGCCAAAGGTATGGCCCAGGTTGAGGGTGGCGCGCACACCCGATTCTCGCTCGTCCGCATTGACCACCTTGGCCTTGGCTGCACAGGAACGGTGGATCGCCTCGGTCAGCGCCAGTGAATCCAGCGAGCGAATCCGATCGATATTGGCTTCAAGCCAGGTCAGGAAGGGCTCGTCGCAGATCAGCCCGTACTTGATAACTTCGGCCAGCCCTGCAGACAGCTCGCGAGACGGCAACGTCGCCAACGTGGCGGTATCGATGACCACCGCACGAGGCTGGTAGAACGCGCCGATCATGTTCTTGCCCAGCGGGTGGTTGATGCCGGTTTTGCCACCAACCGAGGAGTCCACTTGCGAGAGAAGCGTGGTCGGCACCTGGATGAAGTCCACACCACGCTGGTAGCTGGCGGCCGCGAATCCCGCCATGTCGCCGATGACGCCGCCGCCCAACGCCACGACCGTTGTATTGCGATCGTGCCGAGCACCGAGCAGTGCGTCGAAAATAAGCTGAAGCGTCTCCCAATTCTTGTGGCTTTCGCCATCAGGCAGGATTATGGGGGTAACGGAATAGCCGGAAAGCGTGCTCGTCAGACGATCGAGGTACAGTGGCGCAACCGTTTCATTGGTCACGATGGCGACTTGGCGGCCGCGAATCTTGCTTGCAAAAAGATCGCTGCGATCGATCAATCGCTCGCCGATATGAATGGGATAGCTACGCTCGCCGAGATCGACCTGAAGAGTCTGCATGGGGCCCCCAACAATAAAGAGGGCTAGGATAGCGCAGATTCATCCTGGCTTTCACGGGGAGGCAATGAAGCGAGCCTATCGAGAATTTCCATGACCACCAGCCGCGGCGGACGCTCGTCTGTCTCGATGATGATATCCGCAATGGAGCGGTACAGCGGGTCGCGAATAGCCATGAGCGCAGCAAGAACGCTACGGGGATCGCTTGCCTGAAGCAACGGACGATTGCGGTCGCGCGACGTGCGCTCGAGCTGCTGATCGACAGAAGTGCAGAGATAGACGACGCGACCACCGGAGCGAAGTGCCTTGCGATTGTCCTCGCGCAACACCGCGCCCCCACCCGTAGCGAGCACCACCCCGTCCTGCTGACAAAGATCGGCAATCACTGCACGTTCACGCTCGCGAAAACCGGCCTCACCCTCTACATCGAAGATCAGAGGAATGCTGGCGCCGGTCCGCTGCTCGATTTCCTTGTCGGAATCCTTGAACGGCAAACGCAGCTCTTTGGCAAGCAAGCGCCCGATGGTGCTTTTACCAGCTCCCATCGGGCCTATGAGGATGAAGTTGTGCATTAACGGTCAATATGAGCGGCTAGCTTGGATTGACTGATTATTCATGATCCTAGGAGTAATGAACACAAGCAGCTCAGATTTTCGATCTTGCACTAGGTCGCGACGGAAAAGGCGTCCAAGATATGGCAAATCCCCAAGGAATGGCACCTTATCGACCGATTTGCTTTGCGTATTAGAGAAGACTCCGCCGATAACAATCGTCTCGCCATCAGTGACAAGCACTTTCGCGTTCACTTCATTCTTGCGGATAGCCGGCACGCCGGTTGTCGCTGCCTGTGAAAAATCCGGCTCATCCTTTGTGACCTTTACTTCCATGATGATTCGGTTATCCGGCGTAATCTGCGGCGTCACCTCTAGCGAAAGCGCAGCCTCTTTAAAGGATGTGCTAGTTGCCCCACTGGAACTAGCTTCCTGATAGGGAACTTCCGAGCCTTTGAGAATTTTTGCAGTTTCCTTATCGGCAGTAACCACTTTAGGCTGAGAAACCACCTCGCCATTTCCCGTCTTCTCCATCGCCGAAAGCTGGAGGTCAAGGATCGCGTTATCCGTTACAAATCCGAGTCCAATGCCAGAAGTAGAACCGACAGCCCCCATATCTACAAACGGCGTATTCATAGGCCATGTAATCTGTTGGCCGCCGTCTTCACCATCCTCAATATCCAGATTGCCGTTCTTTCCCCAAGCGCTCCATTTGTTGCCAGCTCCAAGATTTCCCCCCCAGCGAACGCCGAGACTCTTGTCGTAGTCAACGTTCGCCTCGACGATCCGCGCCTCGATCATCACTTGTCGCACAGGAATGTCGAGCTGAGCGACTATGCGACGCAGCTCGTCAAGTCGCTCCTGCGTTTGATAAGCGATGATGTTATTGGTGCGATCATCCACCGCTATAGAGCCACGATCTTCTGCGACGGCGCCGTTGCTCGTCACTGACTGGAACAGGCGAGCAATGTCTGCAGCCTTCGCATAGTTGACTTGCACGACCTCACGACGCAACGGTGCAAGCTCGGCAATCTGGCGCTGCGACTCGAGCTCTTGGCGTTCACGCGCAGCGATTTCGTCAGCTGGCGCAACGAGCAGCACGTTCCCGACTTGCCGTTTATCCAGCCCCTTGGTTTTCAAAACCAGGTCGAGCGCTTGATCCCATGGCACGTTCTGCAAACGAAGAGTGATATTGCCACTGACGGTATCGCTGGCAACCAAGTTCAGGTCGGTAAAATCAGCGATCAACTGCAGTACGGAACGGACATCAATATCCTGGAAGTTCAGCGACAGCTTTTCTCCGGAATAGGCAAAACGGTCTGCCTTGCGCTTATCGGCCTCTTCTTCTGTAAGAGGTTTTACGCTGATGGTCAGCTTATTGTCTGTCTGGTAGGCGAGATAATCGTATCGCCCAGTAGGCTCGATGGCGATACTGGCACCGCCTGCCTGAGCGGTCGAGTCGACAAACTTCACCGGCGTAGCGAAATCTTGGACGTCGAGCCGAACACGCAGTGCTTCAGGCAGCTCCGCCTTGGCGAACACAACGCGGATCTTTCCTCCCTGCTCTTCGATAGTCGAACCTACCGACGGATCGGACAGTGTGATTACCACGTTTCCGGCACCATCTTCACCGCGGCGAAAATCGATATTGTCGATCGCCTTGCCGGCCGCCATCGGCTTAACCGGAGCAGGCTTGGCAATCGGGGCAGTGACCGCGGCGGATGCAGCCGCAGAGCTGGTCGCCCCCGAGCTCTCTCCCAGCACGACAAACAGATTGTTCCCATCCACTCGAGTGGAATACGGAACAAGCGCGGTCAGATTGACGATGAGCCGGGTGCGCCCTTGAGCCTCGACGACCGTTACGCTGCGCGCATTACCAACGCCCAACTCCCGATTTTTGGCCCCTAGGTTGTTGGATACGCCTGGAAGATCCAGGGCAATGCGTGCAGGCTGATCCAGCGTGTAGCCACGAGGTGACGCGACAGGCTCGTCAAATGCCAGTTTCAACTCAACCCGATCGCCCGGCAAAGCAGCCACATCCAAGGCGTTGAGATTGGCCGCCAGCAGTGCTGGCGAAATAAATGCCGCCAGCAGAGATACGCCCAGGCGAGAAAGGGTAGTGTTCATAAATTGCTTCCGTTGTGCAGACCGGTAAAGGTTTTCCATTCTTTTGCCCCGCGCTAGGTGCGCTCTTTCAAGGTCAGACTGCGCGGGCGCTCAAGCCACCCACCCTCTCCATCAGGGACGATTTCAACCACATCCACTGCGGCCTCGCTGATTTCGACGATGCGCCCGTGGTTACGCCCCAGGTAATCGCCAATCTTGACCCGGTGAACACCATCGCCCCCCTTGATCAGCGCATACCGGCCACCTCCATTGGCCAGCGTGCCGACCATGGAAAAGTTCTCGATATTGAACCCCTCGAGAAACTGCTTGACTCGTGACTCGTCGGGCTGGATGTCCTTCGACCCTCGCTGCCGCTGCGCCAAGTCAAGCTTCACGGGCGGCTGGAATGGATGACGCAACGCTGCTGCGCTATAGGTGAACGCCTCATAAGGGATGAAGGCCGGCAGAGGTTCGATCGTGCCCTTCGGCTTGGTTCTCACCTCATCCATATACTGCTGTAGGTCGTTGAAGTCAGAACTGCCACTGCAGCCCGAAAGCACCGCCAGGGTCAGACCCAGCGCAGTCAGTCGCCCCCCCTTCATTTCTGCAGCCCCTTGTCGTTATAGCGATAAGTCTTGGCAACGATGCTCATGCGCAATTTCGATGTAGCAGCTTCACCCTTTTCGGGAAGTATCTCGAAATCATGCAGCGTAACTATTCGCGGAAGACTTGATACGCCGCTTACGAATGTCGCCAGGTCGTGATAGCCGCCAATGACCTTGATATTGATCGGCAGTTCGATATAGAACTGCTGAGCCACTTCGGGCTGCAACTTGATCTCCTCGAACTCCAACCCGCTACCTAAACCAGTACGAGTGATGTCTTCCAGCAGCCCCGGGACCTCGGTATCGCTTGGCAGCTGTCGAAGCAGCGCACCGAATGATGTTTCCATTTCGGCCATCTGCTCTTTGTAAGCTTCCAGGTTAGCGGCCTGAAACGCCTTGGTTGAAAACTGTTGTTTTAGAGTTACCTCTTGAGCACGGTGCTGCTCGAGTTGCAACTGCAGATCCTGCAAGTGAAAGTAATACCCCAGGCCGAGCACTGCCGCGAGCACTATCACACCAGTAATAAATTTAACCGGCGCTGGCCACGATCCCAGGTTATTCAAATCCAGATCGGCAAGATCAACCTTGCGAAGACTTTCCAACGACTCAGCCAGACTCATGGCTTAGCTCCTTCCGTAGATGCGCCCGGCTGGGTCTGCTGCACTGTCAACTGGAAGACATTTTCCTGATCGACGGCCCCCGCAGTAACCGCCTTCACCTCGTTCAGATTCGGCGCTTCAAGCCAATCGGAGCCGTCGAGATTACGCATGAGGTTTGAAACCCGATTGTTCGACTCGGCAGCACCAACGATCGCGATGTTCTTTCCGGTCATTTTGAGCGACGTGAAATAAACACCGTCCGGCAGCGTTCTAACGAGCTGATCGAATACCCGGCCAATGATGGGGCGATTCCCCTGAAGATCCTGGATAATCTTCATTCGCTCCAGAAGTTGTTGGCGACGCTCCCTCAACTCTTTGATTTCCGCGATCCGAGCATCCAGAACTGCAATTTCTTTTTTGATGAACTCGTTCCTCGCATTCTGCTGTTCGATCGCACCCTGCAAATAGCGATCGCCTAGGAATACCAGGCCGGCGGCGACGACAAGTACGCCCACGAGGGAAGCCAGAAAGCGCTGCTTACGCTCTTCCCGCAGCTGTTCACGCCACGGAAGTAGGTTGATCTGAGCCATCAGTCAAAGCTCCTCAGCGCCAAACCGCATGCAATCATTAACGCAGGCGCATCACTGGCCAGCGCCCCGGCGTTCACCTTGCCGCTCAAAGCCATATCGGCGAAGGGATTAGCCACTAGAGTTTGCGTTCCGATCTTTTGCTGAATCATGTGATCGAGACCCGGAATGGAGGCCGTCCCGCCCGCGAGCAGGATGCAGTCGACGTCGTGAAACTGCCCTGCAGCGAAGAAGAACTGCAACGAGCGGGATACCTGCTGCACCACCGCCTCCTTGAACGGAAGCAGGACTTCACTGTCGTAGTCATCTGGGAGACCGCCTTGCTTCTTGGCAAGGCCGGCTTCTTCCTGAGACAGACCGTAGCGGCGCTGGATCTCTTCGGTCAGTTGGCGACCACCGAACAGCTGCTCGCGCGTGTAGATGGTACGCCCGTTATGCAGCACGCTCAGGGTTGTCATGGTCGCGCCGATGTCGACGACGGCAACGGTCAGCTCGCCGTGCGCTGTACCCAGCTGTGAAGCGAGCAACCCATAGGAGCGTTCAAGCGCATAGGCCTCGACATCCACCACTTTGGCGGTAAGCCCGGCCAAGGCCAGCGCGGCTTCACGGATCTCGACATTCTCTTTACGGCAAGCGGCGAGGAGAACCTCTACCCTGCCAGGCGCGCGAGGCGCAGGACCTTGCACCTCGAAGTCGATCGCGACTTCCTCCAGTGGGTAGGGGATGTACTGATCCGCCTCGATCTTGAGCTGGTTCTCGAGCTCTTCATCAGAAAGCCCGGCATCCATTTCAATCATCTTTGTGATGACGGCAGACCCGGAGACAGCGACAACAGCGGACTTGCAGCCGGTCTTGGCCTTGGCAACGACTCGCTGCAGGGCCTGACCGACACCCTCAAGTTCGGCGATGTTCTTTTCGACGACGGCATTCGGCGGTAGCGGCTCGACGGCATAAGCCTCGACGCGGTACCGATTACCCGATCGACTTAATTCGAGGAGCTTGACTGAGGTCGAACTGATATCGATCCCAAGCAGCGTGTTCGCTTTCTTAGTGAAGAGCCCTAGCACGACCGATTTCCTATCTTTATCCGCAACTTACGGATTAATTATGTTTATCCACATTAGATAACAGCCTTGACAGAAGCGCAAATGGCTACCCGGCAAAAAAAGCGCATATAATGTGAACGGTTTTCCCTTTCAGCATCGTCGCCGCTCCCCCTCCCAAATCCTGGATTCCAAGAACCCCGATGCGTTTTTTGAAATTTCTTATCTGGTCGTGCTTCGCAGTTTTTTGCGCCCTGTTGCTCAGCATCAGCGGTGCATTTCTCTACCTCAGCCCTAACCTGCCCTCGGTCGATTCCCTTCGCAGCATCCAGCTCCAGATCCCGCTGCGAGTCTACAGCGCCGATGACAAGCTGATCGCAGAGTTTGGCGAGATGCGGCGCTCGCCCATTCGCTTCGACGACATACCGCAAGCCTTCATCCACGCGCTGCTTGCCGCAGAGGATGACAATTTCGCCAATCATTATGGCGTCGACATAACCGGCCTGATGCGCGCTGCCACGCAATTATTGAAAAGCGGGCAGATTCAGACCGGTGGCAGCACCATCACCATGCAGGTTGCAAAGAATTACTTCCTGACCAGTGAGCGGAGCTTTTCACGCAAAATCAACGAAATTTTGCTGGCCCTGCAGATCGAGCGAGAGCTGAGCAAAAACGAGATCCTCGAGCTGTACGTCAACAAGATCTACCTCGGCAATCGCGCCTATGGAATCGAGGCCGCCGCTCAGGTCTATTACGGCAAGCCCATCTCCGAGCTGAGCGTTGCCCAGCTGGCGATGATCGCCGGCCTGCCGAAGGCCCCATCCGCATTCAACCCATTGGTCAATCCGGCGCGCAGCAAGGAGCGACGGGATTGGATCCTCGGTCGCATGTATCGCCTTGGCTCCCTGGATGAATCAAGCTATCGGCAGGCCCTGGCCGAACCTGAGACCGCTCGGTACCACGGAGCAACGCCGGAGCTCGACGCCTCCTATATCGCCGAGATGGCACGCGCAGAAATGGTCGGCCGCTTCGGCAGCGCCGCCTATACGGATGGCTTCAGGGTCTACACGACGGTTTCCAGCGAGCGCCAGATCGCGGCCAATAATGCGCTGAACAGCGGACTGATCGAGTACGACCAGCGCCATGGCTATCGCGGGCCGGAAGCCAATCTGGCCAACGCGTCCCGCGATACCTGGCTTCAGGAACTTGCCAAGTACCGAAGCCTTTCCGGCCTGCAGCCTGCCGCTGTCACCCAGGTAGAGACCAGTGGAATTCTCGTCATCACCCGCGATGGTCAGGAACACACGGTGAGCTGGGATAGTATGAAGTGGGCCCGGCCGTACCTCGGCATCAATAGCATGGGGCCTCGCCCGCAGCGTCCGGCGGACGTGGTGAAGGTGGGAGACGTGGTGCGCATTCGCTGGCAGGACGAAGCCGCCGTGTTCAGCCAGGTTCCGCAGGCACAAGCGGCACTGGTTTCGCTCGACCCTGAGGATGGTTCGATCGAAGCGCTGGCGGGCGGCTTCTCCTTCGGCCAGAGCAATTACAACCGTGCCATCCAGGCCAAGCGCCAACCTGGCTCCAGCTTCAAGCCGTTCATTTATAGCGCCGCACTGGACGCCGGTTATACCGCGGCGAGCCTGGTCAACGACTCGCCCATCGTCTTCGTCGAGCAGGGCATGGACCGCATCTGGCGGCCGAAGAACGACAACAACACATTCCTGGGGCCGATCCGCATGCGCGAAGCGCTGTACAAGTCCAGGAATCTGGTGTCGATTCGGCTGCTGCAAACCATGGGGGTCGACTACACGATCAACTACATCACCCGCTTCGGCTTCAACGCGCAGGACCTGCCGCGAAATCTTTCCCTGGCGCTAGGCACGGCAACGCTCACGCCAATGGAGATCGCCACCGGCTGGACCACCTTCGCCAACGGCGGCTACAAGATCGAGCCCTACCTGATCCAGCGCATCGAGGATCGCGAGGGCAACCTGCTGTTCGAAGCCAATCCGGCACGCGTCCCGCCGCGAGAAACGCAGACTGCAGATGTCGAGGTCCATCCGGTGCAGAGCAACCCGGTCATTGCGGACGGTGAACAAATGCCAGCCGCGCCGCGCTTTGCCGAACAGGTACTCGACGAACGCACCGCCTACATCATGACCAGCATGCTCCAGGATGTGATCAAACGAGGCACCGGGCGTCGCGCGCTAGCCTTGGGCCGTGACGACATCGCCGGCAAGACGGGCACGACCAACGACTCCATCGACAGCTGGTTCTCCGGCTACAACGCCGATCTGGTCACTACCGTTTGGGCCGGCTTCGATCAACCGCAAAGCCTCGGACGCAACGAGTATGGCGGAACGGTCGCGCTGCCGATCTGGATGAATTACATGGGCGCCGTGCTCAAGGACATGCCTGAGCATCCTCCGGCTGAGCCCGACGGACTGCTCAAGCTGCGGATCGATCCTGTCAGCGGCCGGGCTGCCACGCCTAGCACACCCGATGCGTACTTCGAAGTGTTCAAGAGCGAAGACTCACCACCGCCGATGGGCGAGTTCGATCCTGGCTACCAGGCGCCGGGCAGCCCGCTGCCCGCTGACGAAGCCGCGCCACTCGATCTGTTCTGATCCAGAGGCGGACTTCGCAGCCAAAAAAAACCCCGCCTCGGCGGGGTTTTTCTTTTCAGAGCGAATCAGCCGTTGAACACATCGCCGACCGACTGCAGCGGATAGTGCGATGGGTATGGCAGCGTGGCCACACCACTCTCGATCGCCGCCTTGGCCACGGCATCCGATACCAACGTGATCAGACGCGGATCCATGGGCTTCGGAATGATGTACTCGCGACCGAACTCCAGGCTGTCCACACCATAGGCAGCGGCAACTTCGGCCGGTACCGGCAGCTTGGCCAGATCACGAAGAGCCAGCGCGGCGGCGATCTTCATCTCTTCGTTGATGCGCTTGGCACGAACGTCCAGCGCACCGCGGAAGATGAACGGGAAGCCGAGGACGTTGTTGACCTGGTTCGGGTAATCGGAACGACCGGTCGCCATGATCACGTCCGAACGGGTCGCATGCGCCAGCTCAGGACTAATCTCCGGATCCGGGTTGGAGCAAGCGAACACGACCGGATTGGCCGCCATGCGCTTGAGGCCTTCCGGGCTCAGCAGGTTGGCACCCGACAGGCCGACGAAGACATCAGCACCATCGAGCGCGTCATCCAGGGTGCGCTTGTCGGTTTCGTGGGCGAACACGGCCTTGTACTGGTTGAGGTCGTCGCGGCCGGCATGGATCACGCCCTTGCGGTCGATCATGAAGATGTTTTCGATCTTCGCGCCCATGCTGACCAACAGCTTCATGCATGAGGTAGCGGCAGCGCCGGCACCAAGGCAGACGATCTTCGCCTGTTCCAGCGTCTTGCCGGCGATCTCCAGTGCGTTGAGCATGCCTGCCGCCGTTACGATGGCGGTGCCGTGCTGGTCGTCGTGGAAGACGGGGATGTCGCACTGCTCGATCAGCGCGCGCTCGATCTCGAAACACTCCGGCGCCTTGATGTCTTCAAGGTTGATGCCACCGAAGGTGATCGAGATGCGCTTGACGGTATCGATGAAGGCCTGCGGGCTCTCGGCGTCGACTTCGATGTCGAACACGTCGACACCCGCGAAGCGCTTGAACAGAACGCCCTTGCCTTCCATTACCGGCTTGGAAGCCAGCGGACCGAGATTACCCAGACCGAGAATAGCGGTGCCATCGGAGATAACCGCCACCAGGTTGCCCTTGCCGGTGTAGCGGTAAGCCAGCTCCGCATCGCGAGCGATTTCGCGAACCGGCTCGGCGACACCCGGGCTATAGGCCAGAGAAAGGTCACGAGCGGTGGCGGTCGGCTTGGTGAGCTCGACGCTCAACTTTCCCGGACGGGGCTGGGCATGGTATTCGAGCGCGGCAGTTTTCAGGTCAGTCATGTGGCATTTCCGCTTATTTTTACTGGGACAGACAGGCGGTCGAGCATACGCCAAGAACGAGCGCGCTCACAAGCCAACGTGCGGAGCAGGCTGTCAAGCCCAGGCCCATACGACTTTTCGGGTAGAGCACTGACTGCCCGGTCAGCGTGGTAACCCGAGCATTGCGGGATGGGTCACCCGCAACATCCAGCGAGCCTGCCCTGCCCCAGCCCGTCCGCGCCGATCTACCAGCCAACCTCTGGGTTCGAGTGTCTTGCCAGCAAGCCTGGGTAGCTGCGCCAGGTCGAAGGCACTGAACGCCTGCGGCGGAATGTGAACCACCAGCGGGCCCTCCATCTCCAGCCAGTAGCCGCCGCGATTATGCTCGACCCGCTCGACCATCCCCTGCAACAAGGCGAACCCACCCTGCCTCACGGCGCGAGTCGAACGCGGCGTCAACTTGCGCCAGACACCCAGGCGAGATTGACGCGCCTGCTGCTCGGCCCGCCGGTGGCAAGCCACCAGCGCCGTGTTGGGGGCGATCGCCACCATCAGGCCAAGCCCCTCGGCCAGCAAGGCCGATTCCAGATTACGGCCCTGCTCGTCATAGGCGTGAGCCAGGGTACGACCGTAGCGATCCTTTGACTCGCGCCCGGGGACCAGCCCCACCCGCCCATTACTAGCCTCGACCAGCGCGCGCAACCGGCGCTGCGCCGCCACGGCGAACGGCTCGGCCTTGCGCCCATCACGCCCCAATTCCGGCGTGTTGATACCGATCAGGCGCACGTTTCGCCCATCGACCAGACGCAGCGTATCGCCATCGACCACCTTTGCCACGCCCACCAGCGGCAGTGTCCCGGGCGAGGGACAGAACGCAAGGGCCTGCAGGCTGCAGAAGATGGAAACGAAAAAGGCGCCCACGAGGGACGCCTTTTTCATGTGTTCGGAAAACCTCATCGGATTCCCGCCGTGTCGGCTTACTTGGCGCCGAACACACCGAAACGCTGCTTGAAGCGATCGATACGGCCGCCGGTATCCAGCACCTTCTGCTTGCCGGTGTAGAACGGGTGGCACTCGGAGCAGACGTCGATGTTCAGGTTCTTGCCCAGGGTGGAGCGGGTCTTGATGACGTTGCCACAGCTGCAGGTGGCTTCGATTTCGACGTAGTTCGGATGGATATCGGCTTTCATGGTGAATCCTCTGGGATTGCGTGCCGCCACCCGACCCTATGTCGAGTACCGCACGAAGTAGGGCGCGAATCATACCAGAGCAAAAAGGTGATGCAAGCGCAGGCGACCGGCGTCCCGCCACCCGGATCGCGCTATGGGACGGCGGCGAGCGCCGCGATCGTTTACCATCGTCGCTCAATATCAAGGATCACCGCGTGCCTTCCTGCATCCTCCGTCTGGCGCTGCCTTCGCCGCTGCGCCGCCTGTTCGACTACCTGCCACCGCACGGCGCAACTGCCGGCTCATTGCAGCCGGGCATGCGCCTGCGCGTGCCGTTCGGCCGGCGCGAGGTCATCGGTGTGCTGGTAGAGCTGAGCGATCAGAGCGAAGTGCCGCTGGAAAAGCTCAGACCGGCCATCGAGCTGCTGGACAGCACGCCGCCGCTGCCGCCCTCCCTGTTCAAGCTCTGTCTGTGGACCGCCCAGTACTACCAGCACAGTCTGGGCGACACCCTGAGCTGGGCACTGCCGGTCCTGCTGCGCCAGGGTGAACCGGCCGAAGCCCGTCTGGAGCGCTACTGGCGCCTGGCGGAAGGCGCCAACCCGGACGATCCCCGACTGGCGCGCGCTCCGCGTCAGCGCGAAACCCTGAAGATCATCGCGCAGCATGCCCACGGCCTGCCCCACGCCCTGTTGGGCAAACTGCAGCTGAACAAGGACAGCCTCGATCTGCTGCTGGAAAAAGGCCTGGTGCGAGTCGAATCGCGTCGCTGCAGCCCGCCGCGACAGCACAGCGGCAGCTGGCTGCTGCAGGCCGAGCTGACGCTGAATGCGCAGCAGCGCGCGGCGTTCGAGGCGATCAGCGCCGGCCTTGGTGGCTTTCAGGCCTTCCTGCTGGCCGGCGTCACCGGCAGCGGCAAGACCGAGGTCTATCTGCAGCTGATCCATCGAGTGCTCGCGGCCGGCAAGCAGGCCCTGGTGCTGATTCCGGAAATCAACCTGGGCCCGCAGACACTGGCCCGCTTCGAGCAGCGTTTCAATGCCCGGATCGCGCTGCTGCACTCCAACATCAACGACCGCGAGCGGCTCGATGCCTGGCTCGCGGCCCGCGATGGCGAAGCGGACATCATCATCGGCACCCGCTCAGCCCTGTTCACGCCGATGAAGAGTCCCGGCCTGATCATCATCGACGAGGAACATGACGCTTCCTATAAACAGCAGGAAGGCCTGCGCTATCACGCTCGCGACCTGGCCATGGTCCGTGCTCGCCAGGAAAACCTGCCGATCGTGCTCGGCTCGGCGACGCCCTCTCTGGAAAGCCTGCACAACGCCCACAGCGGACGCTATGCACTACTTAAGCTGAGCCAGCGCGCCGGCAATGCCCAGCAGCCGCGTTTCCTGCGGCTGGATGTGAAAAGTCGACCCCTGGACGCCGGCATATCCGGCCCGCTGCAACAGGCCATCGGCCAGACGCTCGCTGCCGGGCAGCAGGTACTGGTCTATCTCAACCGCCGCGGCTTCGCCCCAACCCTGCTCTGCCACGACTGCGGCTGGCTCAGCCAATGCCAACGTTGCGATGCGCGCATGACCCTGCACCAGCGGCACAACGAACTGCGCTGCCACCACTGCGGGCACGTCGAGCGCCCGCCGCGCAACTGCCCCGATTGCGGCAAGGTAGACCTGCGCCCGGTCGGCGCCGGGACCGAGCGCGCAGAAGAGCGGCTTGGCGTCCTGTTCCCCGATTACCCGGTGCTGCGCATCGACCGCGACAGCACGGCGCGCAAGGGCGCGATGGAAAAGATGTTCACCACCATCAACCGTGGCGACCCCTGCCTGCTGGTCGGCACCCAGATGCTCGCCAAGGGTCACCATTTCCCCCGGGTGACCCTCGTGGCGATTCTCGATGCCGACGGCGGGCTGTTTTCCGCCGACTTCCGCGCCAGCGAACGCATGGCCCAGCTGATCGTGCAGGTCGCCGGGCGCGCCGGACGCGCGGAGGAGCCAGGCAAGGTGATCATTCAGACGCACCTGGCCGATCACCCGCTGCTGGTGCAGCTGACCGACCAAGGCTATTTCGCCTTCGCCGAGCAGGCGCTGTCCGAACGGCGCGCGGCCGGCCTGCCGCCCTTCAGCCACCTGGCATTGCTGCGCGCCGAAGCGCAGAAGCCCGGCCAGGCCGAGGCCTTTCTCGACGAAGCCTGCACGCTGGCGGAGCAGACGCTTGGGCAGCTGCAGCTCAGCGGCATCGAGCTGCTCGGTCCGGTGCCGGCGCCGATGGAGCGTCGCGCCGGGCGCTACCGGGCGCAGTTGCTGCTGCAGGGCAACGCCCGCGCAGCCCTGCATCGTCTGATGGATGCCTGGGTGCCGCTGCTCGAGCAGCTGCCCGGCGGACGCGCCGTGCGCTGGAGCCTGGATGTCGACCCGATCGATCTGTTCTGATCATGCCGTCCGAACCATGACTTTCCGGCAGCGCGAACCACACGGCTTGAAGCCGCACCCATCACGCCCCGATAATGCCGGGTTTTCGCGCACTTCCTGCGGACCGAGCCGACCATGAAAGACAGCATTCGCCACCTGATCCAGCAAGCCCTTGTCCGCCTGACCAGCGAGGGCGTGCTGCCGGAGGGACTGACGCCCGCGATCCAGGTGGAAAACACCAAGGACAAGAGTCACGGCGACTTCGCCAGCAACATCGCCATGATGCTGGCCAAGCCGGCCGGCATGAAGCCGCGGGAGCTGGCCGAGAAGCTCATCGCCGCATTGCCCCAGGACGCGCAGATCAGCAAGGTCGAGATCGCCGGCCCGGGCTTTCTCAACTTCTTCCAGAACAGCGACGCCCTGGCCCAGCGCCTCGAAACCGCGCTGGCCGATGCGCAACTTGCGGTGCACAAGGCGAGCGCCAAGCAGCGTGTGGTGATCGACCTGTCCTCGCCGAACCTGGCCAAGGAGATGCATGTCGGGCATTTGCGCTCCACCATCATCGGCGATGCGGTTGGCCGGGTGCTGGAGTTCCTCGGCGACGAGGTGATCCGGCAGAATCACGTCGGCGACTGGGGCACCCAGTTCGGCATGCTGCTGGCCTACCTCGAGGAGAAGCCGGCCGCCGCGGAAAGCGAGCTGGCCGACCTCGAGCAGTTCTACCGCGCCGCCAAGCAACGCTTCGACGAGTCGCCCGAGTTCGCCGATCGCGCCCGTGAGCTGGTGGTCAAGCTGCAGGCGGGCGATGCCCAGTGCCTGAGCCTCTGGACGCGCTTCAACGATATCTCGCTGTCGCATTGCCAGAAGATCTATGACCGCCTCAACGTCAAGCTGACCCCGGCTGACGTCAAGGGCGAAAGTGCCTACAACGCCGATCTGGCGGACATCGTCGAGGCCCTGCGCGAGAAAGGCCTGCTGACCGAGGACAATGGCGCCCAGTGCGTCTTCCTCGATGAATTCAAGAACGCCGAAGGCAACCCGCTGCCGGTGATCGTGCAGAAGGCCGGTGGCGGCTATCTCTACGCCACCACCGACCTGGCCGCCATGCGCTATCGCAGCCAGCAACTGCACGCCGATCGCGTGTTGTATTTCGTCGATCAGCGCCAGGCCCTGCATTTCCAGATGGCCTTCGAAGTGGCCCGCCGCGCAGGCTTCGTCCATGAAGGCATGCAGCTGGAGCACATGGGCTTCGGCACCATGAACGGCGCCGACGGTCGCCCGTTCAAGACCCGCGATGGTGGCACGGTCAAGCTGATCGACCTGCTCGACGAAGCCGAGCAGCGCGCCTACGCCCTGGTCAAGGGCAAGAACCCCGAACTCGACGAGGCCGAGCTGCGTCAGATCGCCCGTGCGGTGGGCATCAGCGCGGTCAAGTACGCCGACCTATCCAAGCATCGCACCAGCGATTACCGCTTCAACTTCGAACTGATGCTGAGCTTCGAAGGCAACACTGCACCTTACCTGCTCTATGCCTACACCCGCGTGGCCAGTGTGTTCCGCAAGCTGGGCAAGGGTATCGACGAGATCAGCGGACAGATCCAGCTCGACGCCGAGCAGGAACTCGCCCTGGCCGCCAAACTCGCCCAGTTCGGCGAGGTGCTCAACAGCGTCGGCGAGAAAGGCGAACCGCATCTACTATGCGCTTACCTCTACGACCTGGCCGGGCTGTTCTCCAGCTTCTACGAGCACTGTCCGATTCTCAGTGCCGAACAGGATGCGCAAAAGCAGAGCCGCCTGCGCCTGGCTGCCTTGACCGGCCGTACCCTCAAGCAGGGCCTGGAACTCCTCGGCCTGGAACCACTGGAGCGCATGTAAGTGGCAGCAAGGAAGAAAGCCGCACCCAAGCGGGGCGCCAGCCGTTACCAGGCGCCGGCCAAGCAGCCCGTGCCTGGCTGGGTCTGGCTGGTCTGCGGCCTGGTCATCGGCGGATTCATCATGTTCCTGATGAGCCTCGAACCGGGCGGTGAAGAGGTCAAACGCGCCAAGGAAGCACCCAAGACCGCCGTGAAGGAACAGCCCAAGCGCACGCCAGCCACTGAGCAGCCACCCAAGCCGAAGTATGATTTCTACACCCTGCTGCCCGAGTCCGAAGTGATCCTGCCGCCGGAGGCCAAGCAGCCCGAGCCGCCGAGCGCGCCGGTCACACCGGAAGAAGCGGCGAAGATCGACGAGGCTCGCGCCCAGGCCGCACTCAATGGTCAGGTGCCACCGCCGCCACCGACCGTGGCCAAGGCGCCGGTGACGCAATTCTTCCTGCAGGCCGGCTCGTTCCGCCAACAGGCGGAGGCCGACCGGGTACGCGCACAGATCATCCTGCTTGGCCAGGATGTGCGGGTGGAAAGCGTCAAGGTACGTGACGAGCCCTGGTACCGGGTGCTGGTCGGCCCGTTCGGCAGCCGCGAGCAGCTAAACGCTGCGCAGAAGACGCTGGCCGCCAGCGGCTACAAGAATCTACTGCTGCAGCAACGGCAAGCGCGCTGACAATAAAACGCCGGGCATGCCCCGGCGTTTTTCTAAGTTAGCGGGAAGGCTCCGCTCAGCTTTCCCGAGGCGCATAAGCGAAGACATCGGCACGCATCTGATGCGGGTCCATCCCCGCGGCCACCAGCGCATCCAGCGTGCCGTACACCATCGACGGCGAGCCACTGGCATAAATATGCAGCGGCTTGAGGTCACTGAAATCCTCGCGAATCGCCTCGTGCAGCATGCCGCAGCGCCCTTCCCAGCCGCAGACGTCGCTGACCACACGGTGCAGGTGCAGATTGCTCATGCCCTGCCACTCTTCCCAATGCGGCAATCGGTAGAAATCCTCCGGCCGCCGCACACCCCAGTACAGATGCACCGGATGCGGGAAACCGGCAGCCCGGCAGTACTCGATCAGGCTGTGCATCTGCGCCATGCCGGTACCGGCGGCGATCAGCACCAGCGGCCCCTCCGGCAGCTCGGCCAGGTGCGTGTCGCCGAAGGGCATCTGGATTCGGGCGAAGCCCTGGCGACGCAGGAAGGCCAGCAGTTCGACGGCCGACTCCTCGCGAGCCAGCACGTGCAGTTCCAGCTCGCGGCCACTGCCCGGCGCCGACGCCAGGGAGAAGGCCGACCATTCGCCGTCCTCGCGCTGCAGCAACAGGTACTGTCCGGCGTGGTAGCGCGGCTGACGCCCGGCCGGCAGGCGCAAGCGCAGGCGCACCACGTCGCCACCCACATCCTCGTAGCCGCTGATCTGACAGCTCAGCTCGCGCACAGGCAGCTTGCCGGGTGCCAGCACGCCATCCCAGAGCAACACACAGTCTTCCAGCGGCTCGGCCAGGCAGGCCAGCAGCTCGCCATGATCCCGCACCTCGCCGGCCTGCCGCATGCTGCCCTCGACCAGCAGCGAGGCGCAGATATGACAATTGCCGTTGCGGCAGCTCTGCGGGCATTCGTAGCCCAGCCGCTTGGCTGCATCGAGGAGGCGTTCGCCGGGGCGTACATCGAGCACGGCGCCGGAGGGCTGCAAGGTCACTTTCATCTGCACGTCTTTTCTGTGAACGGGATAACCCGCCAAGGCTTCGGACGGGCTCGGGCCCGCCTCTTCGGTTATGTCAGTCGATACCCAGCTGCGACCAGAGTTCATCGACCCGCCGCTTTACTGCCGGATCCTGGACGATGGCCCGCCCCCACTCACGGCTGGTCTCGCCCGGCCACTTGTGTGTCGCATCCAGGCCCATCTTCGAGCCCAGCCCGGAGATCGGTGAAGCGAAATCCAGGTAGTCGATCGGCGTGTTGTCGATCATCACCGTGTCGCGCTTGGGGTCCATGCGCGTGGTGATGGCCCAGATCACGTCGTTCCAGTCGCGGGCATTGATGTCGTCATCGGTGACAATGACGAACTTGGTGTACATGAACTGCCGCAGAAAGCTCCACACGCCGAGCATCACCCGCTTGGCGTGGCCGGGATACTGCTTCTTCATCGTCACCACCGCCATGCGGTAGGAGCAGCCTTCCGGCGGCAGATAGAAGTCGACGATCTCCGGGAACTGCTTCTGCAGGATCGGCACGAACACCTCGTTCAGCGCCACACCGAGAATCGCCGGCTCATCCGGCGGACGCCCGGTATAGGTGCTGTGGTAGATCGGATTCTTGCGGTGGGTGATGCGCTCGACGGTGAACACGGGGAAGCGGTCCACCTCGTTGTAGTAGCCGGTGTGATCGCCGTAGGGCCCCTCATCGGCCATCTCGCCGGGATGGATATGCCCTTCGAGGACGATCTCGGCATAGGCCGGCACCTGCAGTTCGGAGCCGATGGCCTTGACCAGCTCGGTACGCGAGCCGCGCAGCAGGCCGGCGAAGGCGTACTCGGAGAGCGTATCGGGCACCGGCGTGACCGCGCCGAGAATGGTTGCCGGATCGGCACCCAGCGCCACCGCTACCGGGTAGGGTCGATCAGGGTACTTCTCGCACCATTCGCGGAAATCTAGCGCTCCGCCGCGGTGGCTCAGCCAGCGCATGATGACCTTGTTACGGCCGATCACCTGCTGACGGTAGATGCCGAGGTTCTGCCGTTCCTTGTTCGGCCCCTTGGTGATGGTCAGGCCCCAGGTGATCAGCGGCGCGGCGTCCCCCGGCCAGCAGTGCTGCACCGGAATCTTCGTCAGGTCGACGTCGTCGCCCTCGACGATCACTTCCTGACAGGGCGCATCCTTGAGCACCTTGGGCGCCATGCTGATGACCTTCTTGTAGATCGGCAGCTTGCTCCAGGCGTCCTTCAGCCCCTTCGGCGGCTCCGGCTCCTTGAGAAAGGCCAGCAGTTTGCCGATCTCGCGCAGCTCGGAGACATCCTCAGCGCCCATGCCCAGCGCCACCCGCCCCGGCGTGCCGAACAGATTGCCGAGCACCGGCATGTCGAAGCCGGTCGGATTTTCGAAGAGCAGTGCCGGGCCTTGCCTGCGCAAGGTGCGGTCACAGATTTCGGTCATTTCCAGGACGGGAGACACAGCAGCCTTGACGCGCTTGAGCTCACCGCGTTTTTCCAGGCCGCTGATAAAGTCGCGCAGATCGCGATACTGCATGCTTGAGCCTCGCATGGGCCGGCAGGTCGGGGCGCAGAGTTTAGCGCCAGCGCCGGGTTTTCCAAAACCTGCAGACAGACAAAGGCCGGGTTTCCCCGGCCTTGTTGGCAACAACGAATCGCTTACTTGCGCTTCATGGACATGAAGAATTCGTCGTTGGTCTTGGTGTCCTTGAGCTTGTCGAGCAGGAACTCGATGGCGGCGATCTCGTCCATCGGATGCAGCAGCTTGCGCAGGATCCAGATGCGCTGCAGCTCGTCCTCGGCGGTCAGCAACTCCTCGCGGCGGGTGCCGGAGCGGTTGATGTTGATGGCCGGGAACACACGCTTTTCAGCGATGCGGCGGTCCAGTTGCAGCTCCAGGTTACCGGTGCCCTTGAATTCCTCGTAGATCACCTCGTCCATCTTCGAGCCGGTTTCCACCAGCGCGGTGGCGAGGATGGTCAGCGAGCCGCCCTCCTCGATGTTGCGCGCGGCGCCGAAGAAACGCTTGGGCTTCTCCAGCGCGTGGGCGTCGACACCACCGGTGAGTACCTTGCCGGAGCTCGGGATCACGGTGTTGTAGGCACGCGCCAGGCGAGTGATGGAGTCGAGCAGGATGACCACATCCTTCTTGTGCTCGACCAGGCGCTTGGCCTTCTCGATCACCATCTCGGCGACCTGCACGTGGCGGGTCGGCGGCTCGTCAAAGGTGGAGGCCACCACTTCGCCGCGCACGGTGCGCTGCATCTCGGTCACTTCTTCCGGGCGCTCGTCGATCAGCAGGACGATCAGGTGGCACTCGGGGTTGTTGCGGGTGATGTTGCTGGCGATGTTCTGCAGCATGATCGTCTTGCCCGCCTTCGGCGGCGCGACGATCAGGCCGCGCTGACCCTTGCCGATCGGTGCGCAGAGGTCGATCACGCGACCGGTGAGGTCTTCGGTGGAGCCGTTGCCGGCCTCCATCTTCAGGCGCTCGTTGGGGAACAGCGGGGTCAGGTTCTCGAAGAGAATCTTGTTCTTCGCGTTTTCCGGCCGATCGTAGTTGATCGAGTCGACCTTGAGCAGGGCGAAGTAGCGCTCGCCTTCCTTCGGCGGGCGGATCTTGCCGACGATGGTGTCGCCGGTACGCAGGTTGAAGCGACGGATCTGGCTGGGCGACACATAGATGTCGTCCGGGCCGGCCAGATAGGAAGAATCCGCGGAGCGCAGGAAGCCGAAACCGTCCTGGAGAATCTCCAGCACGCCGTCACCGGAGATTTCCTCGCCGCTTTTCGCGTGCTTTTTCAGCAGGGAGAAAATCACGTCCTGCTTGCGCGAACGGGCCATGTTGTCGATGCCCATCTGTTCGGCCATTTCCAGCAGTTCGGTGATGGGCTTTTGCTTGAGTTCAGTCAGATTCATAGAAAGAGATCAGGAAGGATGTAGAAAGCGATTAGCTTGAGAAGCCGCGCAGCAGGAGACGAACGAGGTTCGTTGTGCTTTATGAGGCTGAAGTGCGTCGGCGACGGCATGCAGAGGGCGACGGAAGAAAGCGTCGCGTGGCCGAATTTAGCACCGTGCAGGCGAAGCGTCCACCCTGCAGATTAAAAAAGGTTCTTCGCGGACTCTGGGGGAAGAGCGAGTTGACAGTCAGGGAAGCAGGTAAATTGGCAGTCGCCAAACACACCCTTCACCTGTCCCTGCTGTCGCCGTGCATCCTATTGATCTTGCCTCGTTCTGGCCAGGCTATGACGCCGTTGCCTGCCGTTCATCCGCCAACAACTCCCTTCTGATTGAGCTCGAGCCTCAAGCCGGTTCAGTGCCCAAGTGCGGGCGTTGTGGTCAGCTCAGTCCGTTGATTCACGAGCGCCGAATTCGTCTGGTGCGCGATCGTGATCTGTTCGATCAGCGCGTCTTGCTTCAACTACCCGTGCGCCGAGTCGATTGCCTGAACTGTGGTCGGGTGACCGAGCGGATCGACTGGCTGGAGCCTGCATCTCGCCTGACCCGGCGGTTACAGGTCTGGCTCGAAAGCTTGCTGCGGCTGCTGCCGATCAGCCACGTCAGCCAGCTCACCGGCCTGCACTGGCACACCCTCAAGACGCTCGACAAGCGCCGCCTGCAAGCCGAGGTAGGCACCTTCTATTCAAGCGGTGTCCGCCGCCTGGTGATGGACGAGTTCGCCCTGCACAAGGGGCATCGCTATGCCACGGTCATCATGGACGCCGAGCGAACACGGGTGCTGTGGGTCGGCCACGGCAACAGCCGTGAGGCGATCCGCCCGTTCTTTGAATTGCTCGGCGAGCACTGCCAGCAGATTGAGGCGGTGGCCATGGACATGAACACGGCTTTCGACCTGGAGGTGAAGAAGCATTGCCCGCAGGCCGAAGTGGTGTACGACCTGTTTCACGTCGTCGCGCGCTACGGTCGGGATGTGATCGACCGAATCCGGGTCGACCAGGCCAACCTTCTGCGCGAAGACAAGCCGGCACGAAAGGCGGTCAAGCAGAGTCGTTGGCTGCTGCTGCGCAACCGCGACAACCTGAAGGACGGACAGGCCGTGCAGTTACAGGAGCTGCTTGCTGCCAACCAGCCGTTGGCTACGGTCTATGTGCTCAAGGATGCGCTGAAGGATGTTTGGTACGCCCCCAGCGTACGAGAGGGTTGGCGACGCTGGCGAACCTGGCTGCGACATGCTCGCGAGAGCGACCTCGCGCCGCTGCAACGCTTCGCTCGCAACCTGCGCAAATACGCGCGAGGCATCCTTGCCAGTGCTCACTTCCACATGCATACCAGCGTCCTTGAGGGTGTTAACAACCGCATCAAGGTAATCAAGCGCATGGCCTATGGATTCCGGGACTCGGAGTACTTCTTCCTGAAAATCAAGGCCGCCTTCCCCGGGAAAGCGCGATGAACCTTAAAAAAGCCCCCGCATCTGCGAGGGCTTTGGAGGCGATCTTCGTCGTACTCAGATGTTGCTGTCGAGGAAGGCGGCCAGCTGCGATTTGGACAGCGCACCGACCTTGGTCGCTTCGACGTTGCCGTTCTTGAACAGCATCAGGGTCGGGATACCGCGCACGCCGTACTTCGGCGGGGTTTCCTGGTTCTCGTCGATGTTCAGCTTGCAGACCTTCAGACGGCCCTCATAGTCCTTGGCGATCTCGTCGAGTACCGGCGCGATCATCTTGCAGGGGCCACACCACTCAGCCCAGTAGTCGACCAGCACGGGACCGTCGGCCTGGAGGACGTCCTGCTCGAAGCTGCTGTCGCTGACATTGTTGATGTAGTCGCTCATGGATTTTCTCCAGGGTCGGAACGGAAAGGTCGCCATCATAGCCCTACTGCGTGCGGACCGAAAGCTGCAGACCGGTCGGCGGCCGACGAGCGCCCGTCCGGAGCAGGCCGCTGCGGCGATGACTGCGTTGGCGGATGGGGTCGATCGTGTCAGGATGTCGGGGTTTTGCATCGAGACCGCCCAATGCGCCAGAACACCGCTGAATCCTTTCCCATGATCGCCGCCCTGGATCTGGGCTCGAACAGTTTTCACATGGTGCTCGCGCGCACCAGCAACGGTGAAATGCGCATCCTCGAACGACTCGGCGAAAAGGTGCAGCTGGCTGCCGGCATCGACGAGAACCGCCTGCTCGACGAGGCCGCCATGCAGCGTGGCCTGGACTGCCTGCGGCGCTTCGCGCAGATGGTCAACCACCTGCCCCAGGGCGCGGTACGCATCGTCGGTACCAATGCCCTGCGCGAGGCGCGCAACCGCGCCACCTTCATTCGCCGCGCCGAAGAGATCATCAACCATCAGGTGGAAGTCATTTCCGGCCGCGAAGAGGCGCGCCTGATCTACCTCGGCGTGTCACATACCGTTCCGGCCAGTCAGGGCCGGCGCCTGGTCGCCGACATCGGCGGCGGCAGCACCGAGTTCATCATCGGCGAAGGCTTCGAGTCGCAGCTGCGTGAAAGCCTGCAGATGGGCTGCGTGAGCTATACCCAGCGCTTCTTCCGCGACGGCAAGATCACCCCGGCGCGCTACGCCCAGGCCTACACGGCGGCACGCGTCGAATTGATGGGTATCGAACACGGCCTGCGCCGGCTTGGCTGGCAGGAATCCATCGGCGCGTCCGGCACCATTCGCGCCGTCGGTCTGGCGATCAAGAGCGGTGGTTTCGGCAACGGTGAGGTCAACGCCGAAGGTATCGGCTGGCTCAAGCGCAAGCTGTTCAAGCTCGGTGACGTGGAGAAGATCGATATCGACGGCGTCAAGCCGGACCGCCGCGGAGTATTCCCGGCGGGCCTGGCGATTCTGGAGGCGATCTTCGATGCCCTCGAGATCAGCAGCATGACCCACTCCGAAGGCGCGCTGCGTGAAGGCGTGCTCTACGACCTGCTGGGCCGCCATCACGACGAGGACATTCGCGATCGCTCGCTGAGCTTCCTGATGGAGCGTTATCACGTCGACATGGAGCAGGCCGCACGGGTCGAAGCCAAGGCGCTGGAGGCCTTCGACCAGGTGGCCGAAGCCTGGAACCTGGATCAGGACTGGCACCGCGAGCTGCTCGCCTGGGCCGCGCGCGTGCATGAAGTGGGTCTGGACATCGCCCACTATCACTACCACAAGCACGGCGCCTATCTGATCGAGCACTCCGACCTGCCCGGCTTCTCGCGGCAGGACCAGCTCATGCTGGCGCTGCTGGTGCGCGGCCACCGGCGCAATATTCCGCAGGACAAGTTCGGTGAAACCGGGGCCGACGCCGACGCCCTGGTTCGTCTGTGCATCCTGTTGCGCTTCGCGATCCTGTTCCACCACATCCGCGGCGCCAATGCCGTCTCTGACGTGCAACTGAAGGCCGACGAACGCAGCCTGGAACTGATCTTCCCGACCGACTGGCTGAACGCCAACCCGCTGACCCGCGCCGACTTCGAGGCCGAAGCCGCCTGGCTCGCGCGCGTGGGCTACGACCTGCGCATGAAATGAAACAAGGGCCCGCAGGGGCCCTTGTTCATTCAGTCAACCGGCAGCCAGTCCGAACTCAACGCGTCCCGACCTACGGTCCGGTCAGACGCTCGAGCAAGGTGCTCTGCACGTTGCGCGCGTTCTGGTTGCCGGTCGGGCTGTTGCGCACGTAGCTGCCGTCAGGCTGCAGGATCCAGCTCTGGGTGTTGTCGCTGAGGAAGCCCTCCAGCTCTTTCTTCACCCGCATCACCAGCTTCTTGCCCTCGACCGGGAAGCAGGTTTCCACCCGCCGATCGAGATTGCGCTCCATCCAGTCCGCACTGGAGAGATAGAGTTTCTCGTCGCCATCGTTCTGGAAGTAGAACACCCGGCTGTGCTCGAGGAAGCGACCGATGATCGAGCGCACATGAATGTTGTGCGAGACCCCGGCGATGCCAGGGCGCAGGCAGCACATGCCGCGCACGATGAGGTCCACACGCACGCCGGTCTGGCTGGCCTTGTACAGCGCCTTGATCATCTTCGGATCGGTCAGTGCGTTGATCTTCAGGATGATGTGCGCCAGCCGGCCCTCGGCCGCATGCTGGGTCTCCTGGGTGATCAGGTCGAGCAGCGTCTTCTTCAGCGTGAAGGGCGCGTGCAGCAGCTTCTTCATGCGCATGGTCTTGCCCATGCCGATCAGCTGGCTGAACAGCTTGGAGACGTCCTCGCATAGCGCGTCGTCCGAGGTCAGCAGGCTGTAGTCGGTGTACAGCCGCGCGTTGGCCGCGTGGTAGTTGCCGGTGCCCAGGTGCGCGTAGCGGCAGAGCTCGCCGTTCTCGCGACGCAGTATCAGCATCATCTTGGCGTGGGTCTTGTAGCCGACCACGCCGTAGATCACCACCGCGCCGGCCTGCTGCAGGCGGCTGGCCAGCTGCAGGTTGGATTCCTCGTCGAAGCGGGCGCGCAATTCGATCACCGCAGTGACCTCCTTGCCGCTGCGTGCTGCATCCACCAGCGCGTCGACGATCTCGGAGTTGGCGCCGGAGCGGTACAGCGTCTGCTTGATCGCCAGCACGCAGGGGTCCTTGGCGGCCTCGCGCAGCAGGTCGACCACCGGCGTGAACGACTCGAAGGGGTGCAGCAGCAGGATGTCCTGTTTGTTGATCACGCTGAAGATCTTGTCGCTGTTCTGCAGGAGCTTCGGAATCGACGGGGTGAACGGGCTGTATTGCAGCTCCGGATGGCTGTCCAGGCCGGTGATGCTGAACAGCCGGGTCAGGTTGACCGGGCCGTTGACCCGGTACATCTCGCTCTCGCCGAGGCTGAATTGCTTGAGCAGGAAGTCGGCAAGATGCTGCGGACAGGTGTCGGCCACCTCGAGACGCACGGCGTCGCCGTAACGCCGAGAGATCAGCTCGCCACGCAGCGCGCGGGCCAGGTCCTCGACGTCCTCGGTGTCCACCGAGAGGTCGGCGTTACGGGTGAGGCGGAACTGGTAGCAGCCCTTGACCCGCATGCCATGGAACAGGTCGTCGGCGTGGGCATGGATCATCGAGGAGAGGAAGACGAAATTGTCGCCTGGACCACCGACCGACTCCGGCACGCGAATCACCCGCGGCAGCAGCCGTGGCGCCGGGATGATCGCCAGACCGGAATCGCGACCGAACGCATCGACGCCCTCCAGCTCGACGATGAAGTTCAGGCTCTTGTTCACCAGCAGCGGGAACGGATGGGTCGGATCGAGCCCGATGGGCGTGACGATCGGTGCGATCTCGTCGCGGAAATAGCGACGCACCCAGGTCTTGAGCTTGGCCGTCCAGTGCCGGCGGCGGATGAAGCGGATCTGGTGTTCGGCGAGCGCCGGCAGCAGCACGTCGTTGAGGATCGCGTACTGGCGGTCGACCTGTTCATGCACCAGCTCGGAAATGCGTGCCAGCGCCTGATGCGGCTGCAGACCATCGGCGCCGGCCTGCTCGCGGGCGAAGGTGACGCGCTTCTTCAACCCGGCCACGCGAATCTCGAAGAACTCGTCGAGGTTGCTGGAGAAGATCAACAGGAACTTCAGCCGTTCCAGCAGCGGATAGGACTCGTCCAGCGCCTGCTCCAGCACGCGGATATTGAACTGCAGCTGGGAAAGCTCGCGGTGGATGTACAGCGCGCTGTCATCCAGATTGGTCACCGGTGCGACCGGCGCCTCCTCGACGACTTCCGGCGGCGCGGAAGGCACCGCTACCGCTTCCGGCTCGACCACCTCCAGCACCTCGCTGACGACGGCGTCCTGCAGATCCTTTTCGCTGAGTCCCTGGTTGATCATCGCTTTGCCTCGAAAAGGGCTCACTGGCCCCGTTTTAATTGTTGTGCCGCCTGCTTGGCGAAGTAGGTGAGGATGCCATCGGCCCCGGCGCGCTTGAAGCCGACCAAAGACTCAAGGATGACGGCCTCGCTCAGCCAGCCGTTCTGGATGGCGGCCATGTGCATGGCGTACTCGCCGCTGACCTGATAGACGAAGGTCGGCGCCTTGAAGGCCTCCTTCACCCGCCAGACGATGTCCAGGTACGGCAGGCCGGGCTTGACCATGACCATGTCGGCGCCTTCGGCCAGGTCCGTGCCCACCTCGTGAAGTGCCTCGTCGCCGTTGGCCGGGTCCATCTGGTAGGTGTTCTTGTTGCTCTTGCCGAGATTCGCTGCCGAACCCACCGCATCGCGGAACGGGCCGTAGTAGGCACTGGCGTACTTGGCCGAATAGGCCATGATGCGCACGTTGTGGTGCTCGGCCACTTCCAGCGCCTCGCGGATCGCCTGAATGCGGCCATCCATCATGTCAGACGGCGCGACCACCTGAGCACCGGCCTCGGCATGGGAGAGCGCCTGCTTGACCAGCGCATCGACGGTGACGTCGTTCTGTACGTAGCCGTTGTCGTCGAGGATGCCGTCCTGGCCGTGAGTGGTGAACGGATCGAGGGCGACGTCGGTGATGATGCCCAGCTCCGGGAAGCGCGCACGCAGCGCACGCGTGGCACGCTGGGCAATACCGTCCGGATTCCAGGCTTCGGCGGCATCCAGAGACTTCTTTTCCAGCGGCGTCACCGGGAACAGCGCCAGTGCCGGGATGCCCAGCGCCACCAGCTCCTCGGCCTCCTCGAGCAGCAGGTCGATGGACAGCCGCTCGACGCCGGGCATCGACGGCACGGCTTCGCGACGGTTCTCGCCATCGAGCACGAACACCGGGAGGATCAGGTCATCGACCGTCAGCACGTTCTCGCGCACCAGACGGCGGGAAAACTCGTCGCGACGGTTGCGGCGCAGGCGGGTGGCGGGGAACAGGCGGCTGGCAGGAACGAAACTCACAACGGACTCCTGGCCCGCAAAACGGGCGAATATGACGTTTTATAGGCCCGGCGCATGACGAAATGATGACAACGCCATGCCGCCGGACCAGCGAAATCGTCCCATTGTCGCCAGCCCCGCCCACGACTGCCAGTGCTTTGAGCGGGCGCAAAGTCTCGTGCCAGACCTGCGGCAATGAACACCGGCGGGTCAGGCGAATCCAAACCAGCATGCGGGGCTTACCTGGAACCGCCCCAGGTATTAGCATCGAGCCCATCCGCAGCGCCCACCCCAGGGCCGTTGAAACTGACCAGGAGTATCGCTATGAACAAGAAAGTCGCCGTGATCCTATCCGGCTGTGGCGTCTACGACGGCTCGGAGATCTATGAGAGCGTCATCACCCTGCTGCGCCTGGACCAGCGCGGCGTCAAGGTGCAGTGCTTCGCACCCAACATTGCGCAGATGCACGTGATCAACCACCTGACCGGCGAGGAAATGCCGGAATCGCGCAACGTACTGACCGAATCGGCACGCCTGGCCCGTGGCGAAATCAAGGATCTGCGCGAGGCACGCGCCGAGGATTTCGACGCGCTGATCATGCCTGGCGGCTTCGGTGCCGCGAAGAACCTCTCCACCTTCGCCACCGAAGGTGCGAACAGCAAGGCCCTGCCGGACGTGGTGGCGCTGGTCAAGGCCTTCGCCGAGGCGCGCAAGCCGGTCGGCATGATGTGCATCGCGCCGACCATGGCCGCGGAGATCTTCGGCGCTGGCGTGATCTGCACCCTCGGCAGCGACGACGCCGACGCCGCCAAGGCGGTCGGCCAGATGGGAGCCAGCCACCAGGCCTGCGAGGTCAGCGACATCGTGGTGGACAAGCAGCACCGCCTGGTCACTACTCCGGCCTACATGCTGGCGCAGTCCATCAGCGAAGCGGCGTCCGGCATCTACAAGCTGGTCGACCGAGTGCTGGAGATGACCACCGAGGACTGAGTCTTCGAACAGACCGTAATCCCGGGGCAACCCGGGATTTTTTTGCGCGAAAGTCGCCAAAGCCGCGGGTGCTCTTGCCGTCGACCTGTTCAGTCCGGACGACCTCGGGCAGTTTGGTCCGACCCTTTTCAGGAATGCCGACCATGAACCATGACGATGCGCTGCTCGCCGAGCAGGCCCAGGCGGTACGCCAGATGTTCGAGCGCATCCCCTTCAACCAGGCCCTGGGCATCGAGCTCGATGAGATATCCACGTCGCGGGTGGTGATGCACCTGCCAATGAAGCCCGAGCTGGTCGGCAACTTCGTCCATGGCATCCTCCACGGCGGCGTGATCGCCTCGTTGCTCGACGTCGCCGGTGGCGCCATGGCGATGCTGGGCGCCTTCGACAAGCATCGTCACCTGACCATGCAGGAACGCGCCGCCCGCCTGTCCCGCCTCGGCACCATCGACCTGCGCATCGACTATCTGCGCCCCGGCCGCGGTACGCGCTTCACTGCCAGCGCGACCCTGCTGCGCTCGGGGAACAAGGTCGCGGTGGTGCGTTCGGAGCTGCACAACGAATCGGACACGCTGATCGCCGTGGGCACCGGCACTTATCTTTGCGGCTGAACGGCCGATAGGAGATTGGCGGCCGGGGTGCGCTCTCGTACACTCTGTACGAACATGGCCATGAGCCATCATCTCCACGAGGCAGGACGCCCGACAGTTCGAGTGCCGCCGCGTGTCCAGACTGCTGTTTTCCGACCTGCCCGCCGACCAGGTTGCCCTGCTCGGGCACAGCCACGACCCGATGCTGGTCGTGCTCTCCTATCTGATCGCCAGCGCCGCGGCCTTCACCGCCCTGGCCCTGGCCCTGGCCAAGCGGGTCAGCCGCAGCAGCAGCCCGCGCGGGCGTGAGCTATGGCGCTGGGTCGGCGCCTTCGCCCTGGGAGGCGGTATCTGGTCGATGCATTTCATCGGCATGCTGGCCTTCCGCGCGCCGCTGGACATTCGCTACGAGCACGGCATCACTGCCCTTTCGCTACTGATCGCCGTGGCGGTGTCCTACGTGGTGATGCGCGTGCTCGGCCGCGATCACCTGAGCGTGGCGCAGTATGCCCTGGCCGGAACCGCTGCCGGCATCGGCATTGCGGCGATGCACTACACCGGGATGGCCGCGATCCGTTCGCTGGCCACGCTGTACTACGCGCCGCTGGCTTTTGCCGCCTCGGTGCTGATTGCCATTGGCGCTTCCATCGCCGCGCTGGTACTGGGCTTTCATTTTCGCACCAGCCAGAGCCGCCATCAGCGCTGGCAGCGCCTGCTATGCAGCCTGGTGATGGGTGCGGCAATCGTCTCCATGCACTACACCGGCATGCACGCGCTGACCCTGGCAGTCCCCGCCGGTCTCGTGGAGCACGCCGCACCATTCGGCAGCCACACCGGCCAGGGCGCACTCGCCTCGGCGATCGGCTTGGTAGCCCTGCTGGTGATCGTCACCGGCATTGCTGCGAGCTGGGCCGAACAGCGTTTCAGCGAGCAGCGCGAGGCGCTCGATCTGGCCGAGCACCAGCTCAACGCCATGACCCACTACGACCCACTGACCAACCTTTTCAACGGCCGCGCTTTCACCGAGATGGTCACCCAGGTGCTGGCCGCACGCGAGGAGCGCCAGGCACTGGCGGTGCTGGTGGTGGACCTGGACAACTTCAAACGCATCAACGACAGCCTCGGTCACCGCAGCGGCGACCTGGCACTGCAACAGGCGGCGCAACGCATTCGCGCGGTGCTCGGTCAGCACGACATGCTGGCGCGCTTCTCCGGCGACGAGTTCTGCGTGCTCACCCTGGGCGCCTGGGAGCATGCCCAGGCGACCGCCGAGCGGATCCTCGACCAGCTGCGCCCGCCGTTCGTCCTGGGCGACACCCAACTGCGCCTGACAGCCAGCATCGGCATCAGCCAATACCCTGAGGACGGCCTCAACTTCGATGCCCTGTTCCGTCACGCCGGCCTGGCCGTCGGGCAGTGCAAGGCCAGCGGCCGCAACCGCAGCCTGCGCTTCAATCCGGCACTGGAACTGCGCGCCCAGGAGGACCTGTCGCTGGAGCAGGACCTGCGACGAGCGCTGAACGAGAATCTGCTCAGCGTGCACTACCAGCCCATCGTCGACGGCCGCAGCGGGCGCCCGGTGAGCCTCGAAGCGCTGGTGCGCTGGCAGCATCCGCAGCAGGGGTTCATCAGTCCGGAGCGTTTCGTCGGGCTGGCCGAACAGCATGGCTTCGTCGCCGAGCTGGACACCTGGGTGGCGCGCCGCGCCTGCGCCGACCTGGTCGGGCTGCTGGAGGAAGGCCATGATCTGCGCATGGCGGTCAACTGCTCGGCGCTCAACCTGTCCAACCCGCAGATGCCCGCGGTGGTTGCGCGGATCCTCGAGCGCACGGGGCTGGAGCCCGCGCGACTGACCGTGGAAGTCACCGAGAACGCCCTGATGAACAGCCTCGGCGCGGCGATCCGCACGCTGGACGCGGTGCGCGAGCTGGGCGTGAAGGTTTCGATCGATGACTTCGGCAGCGGCTATTCCTCGCTGACCTACCTGCGTCAGCTGCCGGTCGATACGCTCAAGGTCGACCGTGCGTTCGTTCGGGAAATTGCCGAGCAGGCCAACGACCGCGCCATCACCGCAGCGATCATCGCCATGGCGCACAAGCTGGGTCTGAAGGTGGTGGCCGAAGGGGTGGAAGAGGCAGTGCAGCTCGATTATCTGCGCGAAAACGGCTGCGACTTCATCCAGGGTTACTACTACAGCCGGCCGCTGCCGTTAACGGCGCTGCGCGACTGGCTGGCCGAGCGGCCACTCACTGCGACCGTGACAACCGCGTAAGCAAGCGGTCCAGCGCATTGGCGAACGCCTGACGGTCACGCTCGCCGTAAGCCGCCTGGCCGCCACCCACCTGCCCCTGATCCCGCAGATCGGTGAACAGGTTGCGCACCGCCAGGCGCTCGCCCATGTTGCGCTCGTCGAACTCGCGCCCGCGCGGGTCGAGCGCGGCGACCCCCTTCTTCACCAGCCGGTCGGCCAGTGGCACGTCGCTGCAGATCACCAGGTCACCGGGCTCGGCATGCTCGACCAGATAGTCGTCCGCGGCATCCGGCCCGCTCGGCACGACAATCAGACGCACGCAGGCGAACGCCGGCTTGACCTGGCTCTGCCCGGCGACCAGCAGCACCTCGAACTTGCGTTTGAGGGCGAACTTGATCACCTGATCCTTGGCTGCGCGCGGGCAGGCATCGGCGTCGATCCATACGCGCATCGTAACCGCCTCGCTCATGCCGCGGCACGCCGAACGGTCGCCAGCAGGGCCGCCGCCCCGGCGAACATGGTGGCAAAGCTGCGGTTGACCAGGCGCTGCTGACGCGGCGTACGCAGCAGGCGCAGCACCTTGGCGGCAAGCCCGGTGTAGCCGGCCATGACCACCAGATCGACCACCACCATGGTCGCGGCCATCTCGCTGTACTGCAGCAGCAGCGGCCGCTGCGGATCGAGGAACTGCGGCAGCACCGCAAGAATGAAGACGATCGCCTTGGGGTTGCTGGCATTGACCAGGAAGCCACGCAAGACCAGGCTCAGCGGCCGGCCGATGGGCCGCGGCGCCGCCGAATCGTCCAGCGCTTCGGGCTGCGCCTGCCACTGCTTCCAGGCCAGCCAGAGCAGGTAGCAGACGCCGAACCACTTGATCAGGCCGAACGCCAGTTCCGAGGTGGCCAGCACCGCGCCGACGCCGGCGGCGACCACGGCAATCTGCAGTACCAGCGCCAGCTGCAAGCCGATGGCGTTCCAGTAGCCGCGCCAGAAGCCGTACTGCAAGCCGCAGGACATCGACGCGATGGCCCCGGCGCCCGGCGACAGGCTGATCACCCAACAGGCGACAAAGAATGCGAGCCAGGTTTCCAGTGTCATCGTGATGCCCTCCGTTTCAGACGCGTGGGTTCAGTCCGGCGAGCCCTTGCCCAGCTTCACCGGTTCCTTGAGCTTGCGCTTCATGGCCTTGCGCATGCGGATGTTCAGCGCCTCGACGCCGAGCGAGAAGGCCATGGCGAAGTAGACGTAGCCCTTGGGCACGTGCACATCGAAGGCTTCGGCGATCAGCAGCGTGCCGACGACGATGAGGAACGACAGCGCGAGAATCTTCAGCGTCGGATGCTTGTCGATGAAATCGGCGATGGTCCCGGCCGAAACCATCATCACCAGCACCGCGATCACGATTGCCGCGACCATCACCGGCACATGCTGCACCAGGCCTACCGCGGTGATCACCGAATCCAGCGAGAAGACGATGTCGATCACTGCGATCTGCAGGATGATGCCAACGAAACCCGCCTTGGCCGCGCCGCCGGCGGTCTGTTCTTCCTCCTCGCCTTCGACGCTGTGCCAGATTTCCAGGGTGCTCTTGAACAGCAGGAACAGGCCGCCGAAGAACAGGATCAGGTCACGCCCGGATACGCCCTCCCCCAGGACCGTGAACAGGTCGTTGGTTAGACGCATTACCCAGGCGATCGACAGCAACAGCAGGATGCGTGTGCCCATCGCCAGCGCCAGGCCGAAGAAGCGCGCCTTGGGCTGCTGTTCCTTGGGCAGGCGGCTGACCAGAATGGAGATGAAGATGATGTTGTCGATGCCCAGGACGATTTCCAGGGCAGTCAGCGTCAGAAACGCGACCCAGATTTCCGGGTTGCTGAGCCATTCCATGATGGTGTTCTACTCGTTGAGATTACGGTTGAAGAGCTGGACGTCGGCACCACGCCAGCGGCGCACGGCTTTCTGGAAGAACAGGCTGTTGGGCACCTGGACGATAGCCCCGGTACCCGCCTCGGCCACTTCTTCCAGGGTGGTATAGAGCAGGTTGATATCGATGACACGCCCTTTGACGATCGGCTTGTCGAACGCCTCGACGATTTCCACCACATCTCCCAGACGGAACGGCCCGACAGTCAGGATCAGCACCGCACACAGCAGGTTGGACAGCACGCTCCAGATGGCGAAGAAGGCGATCGCGGCTACCGCGACGAAACCGGAAATGGCCGTCCAGAGCACCGTGGCGGACACCCCGAAGCGCTCCAGCACCATGATCAGCGCGCCGCCGATGATGAACCAGCGGATGCCGCCGCGCACCGGGATCAGCAACTCCGGTGGCAGCGGGTAGCGCGACGAAACCCGCGTCAGACCGCGTACCACCAGCCGTTGCAGCACGTAGGCCACCAGCAGGATCAGCAATACTTGCAAGCCCAGCATCCATTGCAGGCGCCATTCCTCGACCAGGGTCAGCCAGGGTTCGCTCATGCGCTGGCCTCCAGCTGCGCCTGCAAGGCTTCCAGGGTTTCCAGTGCCTCCAGCCAGGCCTCCTCAAGCTCGCCTTCACGAACCTTGAGCTCGGCCTGCTGGGCCAGCAACTGGCGCAGCTCGTCCTTGCGCGCCGCTTCGTAGAGTGCACTGTCGCCGAGTCGCGTTTCCAGGGCGGCCAGCTTTTCGTGCACGCCAGCCAGGTCCTTCTCCAGCTTGTCAGCCTGGCGCTTGTGTGGTGCCAGCTGCTGGCGCAGCGCGGCGGCGGCCTGGCGCTGGGCGCGCTTGTCGGTCTTGTCGGCGATCGCTTCAGCGGCAACAGCCGGCTGCTGCCGCGCACGGTAGTCCACCAGCCAGCGCGCGTAATCCTCGAGATCGCCGTCGAACTCCTGCACCCGGCCGTCTGCCACCAGCAGGAACTCGTCGGTGGTGCTCTTGAGCAGATGCCGATCGTGGGACACCACCAGCACCGCGCCTTCGAAGTCCTGCAGCGCCAGGGTCAGCGCCAGGCGCATCTCCAGATCCAGATGGTTGGTCGGTTCGTCGAGCAGCAGCAGGTTGGGCTTGCCCCAGGCGATCAGCGCCAGCGCCAGGCGCGCCTTCTCGCCACCGGAGAAGTTCAACACCGGCTCGTCGCAACGATCGCCGCGGAAATCGAAGCCGCCGAGAAAATCGCGCAGGGTCTGCTCGCGCTCGTTGGCGGCGATGCGCTGCAGGTGCAGCAGCGGGCTGGCCTTGGGGTCGAGCGAGTCGAGCTGGTGCTGGGCGAAGTAGCCGACCACCAGGTTCTCGCCGCGCTGCAGGCGGCCGCCGAGGGGCGAAAGCTCGCCGGAGAGCGTCTTGATCAGGGTCGACTTGCCGGCACCGTTGGGACCCAGCAGGCCGATCCGCGCGCCAGGCACCAGCTGCAGCTTGACCTTGTCCAGAACCAGCTTGTCGCCATAGCCGAGGCGGCCCTCGGCCAGATCCAGCAACGGACTGGAGACCTTGTCCGCTTCGCGGAAACGAAAGTCGAACGGCGAATCCACGTGCGCCGGGGCCAGCTCTTCCAGCCGTTCCAGCGCCTTGATCCGGCTCTGTGCCTGGCGCGCCTTGGTCGCCTTGGCCTTGAAGCGGCGGATGAAGTTTTCCATGTGCGCGCGCTGCGCCTGCTGCTTCTCGAAGGCCTGCTGCTGCTGGGCCAGACGCTCGGCGCGAGTGCGTTCGAACGACGAGTAGCCGCCCCGATAGAGGGTCAGCTTGCGCTGCTCCAGGTGGATCACATGGTCGACCACCGCATCGAGAAAGTCGCGGTCGTGGGAAATCAGCAGCAGCGTGCCGGGGTAGCCCTTGAGCCAGTCCTCCAGCCAGAGGATCGCATCCAGATCCAGGTGGTTGGTCGGTTCGTCCAGCAGCAGGAGGTCTGACGGGCACATCAGCGCCTGCGCCAGGTTCAGACGCATGCGCCAGCCGCCGGAAAAGCTGCCGACCGGCAGCACCATCTGCTCATTGGAAAAGCCCAGCCCGGCGAGCAGCTTGCGCGCCCGCGCATCGGCGCTGTAGCCGTCGGCGTTGTCCAGTTCGGTGTGCAGGCGCGCCAGGGCGTTGCCATCATGGGCCTGCTCGGCGGCAGCCAGTTCGGTCTGGATGCGCCGCAGCTCAACATCGCCATCGAGCACATAGTCCACCGCCAGGCGCTCGAGGGTCTCGATCTCCTGGCGCATGTGCGCGATGCGCCAGTCCGGCGGCAGCTGGCAGTCGCCACCATCGGGCACCAGCTCGCCACGCAGCAGGGCGAAGAGTGTGGATTTGCCGGCACCGTTGGCGCCGACCAGGCCGGCCTTCTGGCCGGGATGCAGGGTCAGCTCGGCGCCTTCCAGCAGTCGCTGGGGCCCGCGCTGTAGAGTCAGGTTCTGAAGTCGGATCATAATGGCCGCGAGTTTATCAGTTCGCCTGGAAAGCCAGCCGGGCGGTCGACAAAAAAAGGCGCCACTCGAATGCGAACCCCTGACCTTTGGACCTTCGCCCTAGCCTGCTATGCCCGACCAGGTGTCGAAACGGCTTGCCTGGAGCTGCAAAACCAGGGCGCGGACGTGTGCCTGCTGTTGTGTGGCGCCTGGCTGCAGGCACGCGGCGTCGCCTGCAGCCAGGCGCGTCTGCAGGCGTTGACGGCGCTTGCTGCGCCCTGGCGCGGGGACGTGATCGAGCCGCTGCGGGGGTTGCGTCAGGCATGGCGATCGCAGGCCGAACAGGACCTGGCGTTACACAGCCTGCGTGAGGCGTTGAAAACGCTGGAACTGCAAGCCGAGCGCGAACTGCTCGAACGGTTGCAGAAGATCAGCCAGGACTGGCCTTCGAACGGCGCTGCCGACGCCTGGCTGGAAACCCTCGTCCCGGTAGCGCACAACCGCGCCGCGCTGGAAGTCCTGCGCAGCGCGGCGCTGCAGACTCAGCTGGAGCTGGCTGCTGGCTGAGCGGCGGCGCGCTTGGCCGCTGGCTTGCGCGCCACCGGCTTCTTGGCTGTGGCCTTGGTTGCAGGCTTGGCAGCTGCCGCCCTGTCCGGCGCCTCTGCCGACGCGGCGGCCTTTTTCTCCGCCGACGCGGGTGCCTTCGAACCAGCAGCCGCACGTGAACGGGCCGGCGCCTTGCTGGCGCTCGCCCCCGTCGTGGCGGGCTTGGCCGCGGCACTGGCGGGCGCTCTCGCAGCCGGTTTGACCGCAGCCTTGGCTGGCGACTTTGCCGCAGGCTTGGCGGCCGGCTTGGAGGCAGTCGTGGTCGTGCCGGCTTTCGCTGGGGCACTGTCAGCCTTGGCTGCGGAAGCTCTGGTCGTAGAGGTGCGGGGCTTGGCGGCCGCCGGCGCGGACTTGCCGGCCGCCGGGCGCGCTGCTGCAGGCTTGGCTGGCTGCTGACGGCCTTGCAGTGCCTGGTCTGCAGCATCGGCAACCTGACGGATGCCCTGCGCCAGCTTCAGGCTGTGCTCGGCGTCGCGCTTGAGCTCCGCCAGGTAATTCAGCGTTTCGCTCTGACGGGTCTGCAGCAGGGTAAGGGATTCTTCCAGTTCGCCGAGTCGGGCACGTGCCTTGGTCTGCGCCTTGGGCTTGCCAGTGCTGCCCGCCTCGTCCAGCTTGGCCCGGGCCTTGGTCAGCTTGTCCTGCGCCTTGCCGCGCTGCTTCTGCAGCTTGGCGAGCGCGCCCTCGGCGTCCTTGATCGCCTGGCTGCAGGCCTTGTCCAGATGTTCGATAAGGCTGTGGGAAAGCTGCTGCAACAGATGCAGCGGGGTGGTAACCGACTTCTTCTTCGCGGGCATGAAGGTGCCTCCTGGCAGGAACGGTGCACCCATACTAGACGGCCCGCCAGGTGGCCGCCAGGGGACGCGAAGCGTTGCACCCGCCGCAGCGGGTGGCTCGGTTCTCAGGCCGGAGCAGCCGCTTGCTTGTGCGCCGTATGCAGCACTTCGATCAGGCAGTCTTCCAGTTCGAAACGCTCGTGTAGAAGCTGCCCGAGCTTCTTCAGCTCATCGGCCAGACCGGGGCTGCCGAGGCAGTCACCCTTTTCGCAACGATCGTTGAAGCTCAGCGCCACCTGGGTGATGGTCTCGATGCGCGGGTAGATCTGCTTGGCCAGTTCGATGGCGCGCGCATCGCCGAACGCCTCGGCCTCGGCGAGCAGTTGTTCGTAGATTTCGAAATGGCCGGCCGAGACGTAGTCGACCAGATACTCGCAGAACCTTTGCAGGGCCTGGCGAGCGTCGTCGCGCTCGATATGCAACCGGTCGTAGGCGTTGATCAGCGCATGGCGTTCATGCAGCCAACGGTCGATCAGCAGATGTACACCGCCCCAGCGTTCCTGGGCATTCCGACAGCTCTCGAGCATGATGACCTCACTTCCCTAATCGATGATGCTTGTACGCCATTCCGAGACGTTTTTTTGTCTTTCGGTAGCGGCCTTGGGTGAGTGGCGGCGCGAATGGCAAGAATCCGTCACCGCACGAGCAGACTATGCCGCGCCGCTCGATGCATCAAGCAAAATGCCCAACGAATCGCGCGAGCGCACAGGCAGCCGCAGCTGCGCCGCACGTCCATGAGAAGACCGTGCAAAAGCAGCAGGAGTTCGGCGGGGGAAAGAGAAAAGTCCGATCAGTCTCGGCGCAGCAGCTGCCAGAGGCAGACGATCGCCATACCGATGAAGCCCAGCAGGCTCCACTCGGGGATGCTCATGCCGAGCATGGTCCAGCTGACCTCGGCGCATTCGGCGGTGCCGTGCAGAACAAGGCGGGCGATTTCCTGGAAGGGCAGCGCCTCCATCATGTATTCCAGGCTTGGCAGGCAACTCGGCAGCTGATCGGCCGGCACGCTCTGCAGCCAGATCTGACGGATTGCGGTAGCGGCACCGGCGGCCACGAACAGCGCGGCGATGGCCGCATAGACGCGACGCCCCACCTTCGCCGGCCCGTGGATCGCCGCCACCAGGCAGACCAGGCCGAAGCCGATCACGCAGATGCGCTGAACGATGCACAGCGGGCATGGCGCAAGGCCCATCACGTGCTCCATGTAGAGCGCGATGGCGATCAGCAAGGCGCTGCCCAGGAAGGCGATGACGAACAGGGAACGAGGGCTGGCCAGGCGCATGGAGGCTCCGCTAGCAGGAAAAGTTCGCTACGGTAGTGGAAACCCCGTCGTGGTTACAAGCGCTCGCAGGCCTGCAGGAAGCCGTCAAGCCCGCCGCATGGCGGACCTGACGAAACGGTCACAGCGTAGCCGGAAGATTGCGATCGAGCAGACCGACGCCCTGCTGGAACAACCGGTTGCTGCTTTCGGTATCGCCCAGCTGCGCGAGCAGACGCGCCAGCTCGGCGCAGGTTTCCGGACGATGATCGAAACGCAGGCTCGCCTCCAGATAGTCGCGCGCCTTGCCCCACAGCGCGTTGCGCAGGCTGAGCCGCCCGAGAGCCAGCAACAGGACGGCATTCTGTGGGTGATCCTTCAGCCAGCCCTCGGCATTGGCCAGCTGGCGCGCCGGATCGCTGCCCTGCACACGCCCATAGCGTTCCACCAGGCGATCGTCGTACTGCCGTTTGATCGCCGCGTAGAGCACCTCTTCGGCCTTCGCCTGCGCACCCAGACGGGCGAGCCCGTCGGCATAGGCACGCACCACCAATGGCTCCCCGCGCTGCGCGCTGGGAACGGTCTGCCAGCGCTGATTCAGCGCCTCCAGGCTCGCCTCCGCGGACAGTTCGGAAGGTTGCCCGGCCTGCTCGACCGCCGCCGTCCACGCCAGTACCTCCAGCTCGCTCAGGCGCGCCGGTGGCAGCACTCGATGCTTGCGCAGCTCCGGCAGCAGGCGGCACAGCGCCGCCCAGTCCTCGAGCTGCACGTAGAGCTGCTGCAACAGTGTCAGCACGTAGGGGTGCCGTGGATGATCGCTTTGCAGTGCGCTGAGAGACGCCCGCGCTTCGACATACTGGCCACGGGCGATCTGCAGCTGCGCCTGGGTCAGGCCGATCGCCAGTGCGGCTTCGGGTTCGCGCTCGCGAGCCTTCTGCAGCAACTCGTCGCTCTGTGCGTACTCGCCCAGCTCGTTGGCTGCCCGCGCCGCGCCCAGGTAGTGGACCAGCGGCTGACGATCCCTTTCCGCAGCCAACTGCAGATGGCCGAGCGCCGGCCCCCACTGCCCTTCGGCAAGTTCGCGCAGGCCTCGTCGAGAGGCCTTCTCGACACGGCGCTCACGATGGCGGCGCGACCAGGGATTGATCAGCGCGCCGGACACGTGCAGCAGCCCAAGCACCCAGTGCACCGCCAGCGCCAGCAACCACAGACAGCCAATCAGCGCGAGGAAGACCCAGAAACTCGATTCGTAGCGGAAGCGGTCATAGGTGATCAGCACATAACCGGCGCTCTGGCTGATCGCCCAGCCGAGCAGACCTGCGATCGCGAGCAGCAAAATGAAGACCAGAACCAGACGTCTCATGTGCGCTGGGCCTCCTGCTCCGCGTCCTGCGCCTCGGGCTGAGCGGACGTCTCGCCCGCGTCGCTTTCATCGCGGCGCTCACGCTTCTGCACGTAGGCCTGCAGCGCCTGCAGGGCGGGTGCGAGATCGGGCAGGCTCACCTCGACCTCGCGCTCGGTAAGGGCTTCCAGGCGCTCGCGCAGGCCACGGGCCTGGCCGCTATCATCGCTGAAATGATCCTTGAGCAGTGTGCTCGCCTGCTCCAGCGACTGCCGATAGACCCGGGTGTTGCCATTGAGCACGGCCCACTGCGCCTGCTCGATGGCCAGCGACAGTGCCAGGCGCACCTGGCCCAGGGTCTGGCCGGCGAGCAGCGGCTTGACGTCGGCACTGGCATCGAAGTCCACCCGCACGTAGCGCGTCAATTCGTTCAGCCAGCGCTGCCAGCGACTGTCCTGGGCGTTTTCCGGCAGCGCCTCGCCGTTGACGAATTCCGGGGCGAGCGCGCTGAGCTGGCCGGTCTGCCCACGCAACGCCCCCAGCTGCAGGAACAGCCCGGTACGGTCCAGCTCCGGCAGACTGCGCAGCGCTTCGAGACCTTCGAGCAACTTCTGCCGGGTGCCATAGGCACCGGGATCGTCCTGCTTCTGCAGAATCAGATCGGCTTCGTGAACCAGCATCTCGGCGCTTTTCACGTCCTGCATGGCCGAGAGTCGCAGCATCGCCATGCGCAGCAGGTGCTCGGCTTCGGCCAGGCGCCACTCCTCGCGGCTCGCGCCCAGCACCTGCTCGACCCGCCCGGAAAGGCGCTGCTGATCACTCTGCAGCGCGGCCAGCAGGCGACGGCGCTCCTCCAGCTCGCTGGCCGACGGCAGCTGTTCCAGCCGACCGAGCCGCGCAGCCAACTGGCGTTCGCGCTCGGCCAGCTGACGCGTCTGCTCGGCAGCCCCCTGCATGGCTTCGAGCCGCTGGTCTTGCTGAGCACCGAGCTGTTGCAGCTGCCAGATGCCATAACCACCGAGCGCCACGCCGCCCAGGCCGACCAGCAGCGCCAAGGCTGCCAGGGACTTGGCGCCGCCGTTGGCGGCAGGCTTGGATGGGACGGGCTTGGCGGGCTTTGCGGGTTTCGCAGGCTCGGTCGCGGGGGCCGGCTCGCTGGCGGGGGGTTGCAGCGGTTCTTTCTTGGAATCTGCTTCGCTCACGTTTCCATCCTTTGCATCAGGAAGCGGCCACCGCGGTTTCCCGCAAGGCCGCCAGCAAGGCCGCAGCTCCTGCGCCACGGCAATCCACAATTCGTTTGGCGCCCAGCTGTCGAGCCATCTCCGCCACCCGCGGACTGGGTACGAACAAGGGTAGCTCACACAATTCGGGCCAGGTATCGGCTGCCAGCTCATGCAGCGACAGCAGACCCTGCCCACTGCTGACCACCAGGCCGTTGAGCCGTTCCGACCGAACGACCTGCACCAGCGTTCCAGGCGGATAGTCGGGCAGGCTGCGACGGTACAGCTCGAGAAAGTCGACCTGCACGCCGCGCCCGCGAAGCGTCTCGGCGAGGAACTCGCGGCCGCCCTCGCCGCGCATGATCAATACCTTGGGATCGGGCCAGGCCAGCGCCTGCGCCAATCGTGGCAGCGCCAGCAGCGCTTCACTGTCGTCACCCCGCTCGGGCCAGCTGACGTCCAGCCCGTAGGCTTCGAGGATCGCCCCGGTGGCGCCACCGACGCTGAACCAGGGCTGACCGAACGGGGGCTGCGGCCAGTAGCGATCGAGCAGTTCCAGGCCCAGGCGGGCGGCCGGCTTGCTGACCACGACGACGGCGCAATAGCGATCCAGCTCGAGGATCATTGCACGCTGCTCGGCGGACTCCAGCAGCGGCTCGATCGCCAGCAGCGGCAGGCTGGAGCTGTGCACACCAGCCTCGGCAAGAGTCGCGGCCAATGCCTCGCATTCCTCGGCCGGCCGGGTCAGCAGCAGGCGCCAGCCGGTCACGCGTGTCCAGCCTCGCCATAGACTGCCTTGAGGATCTGCTCGGCGCCCTGGTCCAGCAGTTCCTCGGCGACCTGCACGCCCAGCGCCTCGGCTTCTGCGGCCGGCGCACGACCTTCGGCGCGCAACAGCAGGGTACCGTCCGGCTGCCCGACCAGCCCACGCAGCCACAGCTGCTCGCCTTCGAGCACCGCATAACAGGCGATCGGCACCTGGCAGCCGCCGTTCAGGCGCTTGTTCAGCGCGCGCTCGGCGACGACGCGGGTGGCAGTCGGCGCGTGGTTGAGGCAGGCCAGCAGCGCATGCACTTCGCTATCGCCGGTGCGGCACTCGATGCCCACCGCACCCTGTCCGCCGGCCGGCAGACTTTCATCGACGCCGATGCTGGAACGGATGCGCTCACCGAAACCAAGGCGGATCAACCCGGCGGCAGCGAGGATGATGGCGTCGTATTCGCCGGCGTCGAGCTTGGCCAGCCTGGTGTTGACGTTGCCGCGCAGGAACTGGATTTTCAGGTCAGGTCGACGCGCCAGCAGCTGGGCCTGGCGACGCAGCGACGAGGTGCCGACCACGCTTCCCGGCGGCAGCGCGTCAAGGCTGTCGAAGCGATTGGAGACGAAGGCATCGCGCGGATCTTCCCGCTCGCAGATGCAATACAGGCCCAGCCCTTCGGGGAATTCCATCGGCACGTCCTTCATGGAGTGCACGGCGATGTCCGCCTCGTTTTCCAGCAGTGCGGTTTCCAGTTCCTTGACGAACAGCCCCTTGCCGCCGATTTTCGCCAGCGGCGCATCGAGCAGCTTGTCACCACGGCTGACCATCGGCACCAGGCTGACCTTCAGCCCTGGATGCGACGCCTCCAGGCGTGCCTTGACGTATTCGGCCTGCCACAGGGCCAGGGCACTCTTGCGGGTGGCGATGCGAATTTCGCGAGACATGGGCAATTCCAGAACAGTGAATTGCCGGCGATGATAACAGGCCGGACGTCCGGGCTGGGTTGGCCGGAATCAAGGAAAGCGTGGGCGCGACGCAGCGTCAGCGCTGGCGCCCGCGCCCCTCGGGCCGCGGAAGCCAGCGCCACCGGCGGGATGCTTCAGAGGTTCTGCATCAGTTTGCGCACACCGGCCACGTGACGCCGACTCACAGTCAACGCCTCGCCATCGAGTCCCTTGAGGAACAGCTGGAAGTGCCCGAGCGGCGTGCGCTGCAGACGCTCGATCCGATCGCGGAACACCAGCGCGTTGCGATGGATGCGCACGAAGCGTTCACCGAACTCGTCTTCCAGGGATTTGAGCGGCTCGTCCAGCAGCACCTCACCGCCGACATGGCGCAGGGTGACGTACTTGTGGTCGGCGATGAAGTAGATCACCTGATCCAGCGGAATCAGCTCGATGCCCTTGCGGGTACGTGCGCTGATATGGCTGCGCGGCCCGGCACCGGAAACGGCGGCCGGTCGGGTCAGCGCCGCCAGCTGCATGCGGTTGGGCCGCTCGGCCTTCTTCAGCGCCTCCGACATATGCTCCGGGCGCACCGGCTTGACCAGGTAGCCAACCGCGCTGACCTGGAACGCCTCCAGGGCGAATTCATCATGGGCAGTACAAAAGATCACCGCCGGCGGCGCATCCGTCTCGCAGAGCCTGGCTGCGACCTGCAGGCCATCGAGCCCGGGCATGCGGATATCCAGCAGCACGATATCAGGGCGCAGTTCCTCGATCAGCGTCAGTGCTTCTTCGCCATTGCTGGCGGCAGGCTCGAGGACACGATAGCCGTCGAGGTCACCTACCAGTCGGCTCAGGCGCTCGCGGGCTAGAGGTTCGTCATCGACAATCAGGACATTCATATAGATCTGGCTTCCTGCGGTTGTCTCGCACACGGATAGCGTAGACATGTGTAATGGCGGCCTTCACGGCGCTCCACGCTGAGACTCGCTAGCGGACCGAAAAGTGCCGCTAATCGTGCGTCGATGTTCTGCAAACCCTGCCGTGTGCCCCGTGAGGCCTGCGCTTGAGCGGCTTCGTCGAACGGGTTGCTGACCACCAACTGAAACATGCCGTCGACATAATCGGCGGTTACGCTGACCACGCCCCCCTCGATACGTGGCTGAATGCCATAGACCAATGCGTTCTCCAGCAGCGGCTGCAGCGTCAGCTGCGGAATCGGCAAGTCGTCCGGCACGCCATCGACCCGCCAGTCCATCTGCAGACGGTCGCCCAAGCGGTATTGCTCGATTGACAGGTAACGCCGCGACAGCTCCAGCTCATCCCGCCAGGCCACCAGTGTGCCCGGCCGCGCGAGGCTCGCACGGAACAGGTCGGACAGGTCCAGTACAGCCTGCTCCGCCTTGGCCGGATCGCTCGCCACCAGTGCGGCGATGCTGTTGAGGCTGTTGAACAGGAAGTGCGGACGAATGCGCGCCTGCAGCGATTCGATCCGCGCCCGCAGCTCGGCCTGCTCCTGGCGCCGCCACTGGCTCTGCAGATAGAAATAGCGTAGCAGCAGACCCGACATGATCAGGCTGATCAGCGCGTGCCGCAGGTAGAGATTGACCTCGCCGTCACGCGAAAGCGGGCCGCCGAGCTGGTAGATGTCCGCCACGGCGGTGCAGGCCAGCGTCAGCCCGACCACCAGCGCGCAGCAAGCCAGCCCGGCGAATGCCGCTCTGAGCCTCGCCAGCAGAGGACGCAGCAGGCACATGGTGCCGGCGGACAGCAGCACGATCCACTGCACAAACAGCGAGGTCAGCGCCAGGCGCATCCAGTTGAAGCCCGGCTGCATAGGCTCGGCCAGCACCAGCACGAAAACCAGCAGCTCGGCGAGCAGGACGAGGCCGAGCAAGGCCTCGGGCTGGCAAAGCTCGGGCACGAAAAAATCATCGGATACGGCAGTGGATTTCACAGGTTCAACCCGGCGGTTCGACTGCCCGGCAGTTTCCGTGCAGGCCCGGACAACGGCAAGCCGCGTGTCGGGCTGCGCGGGCGGAATAATGCGAAAATGCCAGCCAGCTCACCCTTCGCCGACGCCTGCCGCCGTGCCCGCCAAGGGCGCCATCCCTGCTATCATCGCCGCCTTTCCACAGCCTTCGGATTTCAGCGAGCGCATTCATGAGCACCGACAAGACCAACCAGTCCTGGGGCGGCCGTTTCAGCGAGCCCGTCGACGCCTTCGTCGCCCGATTCACCGCCTCCGTCGAGTTCGACAAGCGCCTCTACCGCCACGACATCATGGGCTCCATCGCCCACGCCACCATGCTCGCCAAGGCCGGCGTGCTGACCGATGCCGAGCGCGACCAGATCATCGCCAACCTGAAGGACATCCAGGGCGAGATCGAGGCCGGCACCTTCGACTGGCGCGTGGACCTGGAAGACGTGCACATGAACATCGAGGCGCGTCTGACCGACCGCATCGGCATCGTCGGCAAGAAGCTGCACACCGGACGCAGCCGCAACGACCAGGTCGCCACCGACATCCGCCTGTGGCTGCGCGACGAAATCGACGTGATCCTCGGCGAAATCACCCGTCTGCAGCAGGGTCTGCTGGGTCTCGCCGAGGCCGAAGCCGACACCATCATGCCCGGCTTCACCCACCTGCAGACCGCCCAGCCGGTGACCTTCGGCCATCACCTGCTGGCCTGGTTCGAGATGCTCAGCCGCGACTACGAGCGCCTGGTCGACTGCCGCAAGCGCACCAACCGCATGCCGCTCGGCTCGGCCGCACTGGCCGGCACCACCTACCCGATCCAGCGGGAAATCACCTGCGAGCTGCTGGGTTTCGAAGCGATTTCCGGCAACTCGCTGGACGGCGTCTCCGATCGCGACTTCGCCATCGAATTCTGCGCCGCCGCCTCCGTGGCGATGATGCACCTGTCGCGTTTCTCCGAAGAGCTGGTGCTCTGGACCAGCGCCCAGTTCCAGTTCATCGACCTGCCGGATCGCTTCTGCACCGGCTCCTCCATCATGCCGCAGAAGAAGAACCCGGACGTGCCCGAGCTGGTACGCGGCAAGACCGGCCGCGTGTTCGGCGCGCTGACCGGTCTCCTCGCGCTGATGAAGGGCCAGCCGCTGGCGTACAACAAGGACAACCAGGAAGACAAGGAACCCCTGTTCGACGCCGCCGACACCCTGCGCGACTCGCTGCGGGCCTTCGCCGACATGGTCCCGGCGATCAAGCCCAAGCGCGAAATCATGCGTGAAGCGGCGCTGCGCGGCTTCTCCACCGCCACGGACCTGGCCGACTACCTGGTGCGCAAGGGGCTGCCGTTCCGCGACTGTCACGAGATCGTCGGCCACGCGGTGAAGTACGGCGTGCAGACCGGCAAGGATCTGGCCGAGATGACGCTGGACGAGCTGCGCCAGTTCAGCGGAGAGATCGGCGACGACGTCTTCGCCGTGCTGACCCTGGAGGGCTCGGTCAACGCCCGCGACCACATCGGCGGTACCGCGCCGGCGCAGGTGCGCGCCGCAGTCAAGCGCGGTCAGGCGCTGCTCGCCGACCGCTGATGGCCATTCGGTGACGGGGCTCAGGCCCCGTCACGCATCCCGCAGGAGGTGCGCAATGCACCCACGCCAACCGCGCCTGCCGTTCGCCAACGCCTGGTTCTTCCCCGTCGCCGCACTCTATGCGGCCTTCATCCTGCCGATCTCGGTATTCGCGCTGCTCGGCCTGATCCCCGCACCGCCCGGCCTGAGCACGCCCAGCGGGCACGCCCACGAAATGCTCTTCGGCTTCGCCCTGGCGGTGGTCGCCGGTTACCTGCTCGGTCCGCAACCACTGCGCCTGATCCTCTCCCTGCTCGGCAGTTGGGCACTGGCGCGCCTGAGCTTCCTGCTCTGGCCGGGCTCCTGGCTGGCGCTGGCGAGCGCCGCGACCTTCGCCGGCGCAGTGGCCTGGAAGGTGCTGCCGCGCTTTTTCGGCGCCGCGAAGAAATGGCGCAACCAGAGCGTCGCGCCACTGCTGGCCGGGCTCGCCATGCTCAGCGCCATGGCCGGCAGCGGACTGGGGGTGGCCGTCGAGCGGATGCTGCTGGTCGAAGCCTTGCTGCTGTTCGCCACGCTGATGGCCTTCATGGGCGGCCGGATCATCGCGCCGGCGATGGCCGGTTATGCGCAGAGTCAGGGTCGGCGGCTCGATGCTCGGGTACAGCCTGGCCTGGAAGGCGCCGTCCTGATTCTGCTGGGCCTCGCCTTCGTGCTGAATCCGCTGCCCTGGCCACTGCTGCGTCAACTCGCGGCCGCGCTGGTTATCAGCGCCGGCGTGCTCAGCGCGATCCGCCTGCTGCGCTGGCAGCCGTGGCGTTGCGCGCGCGCGGACCTGCTGATCCTGCTGCTCGGTTACGCCTGGCTGGCGTTCGGCCTGCTGCTGCTCGGGCTGGGCTTGCTGCTGCCAGCGCTGTCGCTGAGCGCGACGCTGCATGCGCTGAGCGTAGGCGCTCTGGGCAGCCTGACCTTCGCGGTGATGGCACGCACGCGTCTGCTCTACCGCTTCCGCGACCCGGCTGCGCGGCCCTGGATCCAGGCTATGGCGCTGCTGATCAGCCTGGCCGCCCTCGCCCGCGTCGTGCCCGCGCTGCTGGCGCTGCCACAGCCGGGTTGGCTGCTGATCGCGGCAGGCTGCTGGTCCCTGGCCTTTCTCAGCCTGGCCTTGCTGCTCTGGCAGTGCCGCGCTGCGCACGTCGACAGCCCGCGCGCCCAGCCTGACCTATAGCGCATCGCTCGGAACTCTCGCGCTCCGCGCTTGACCTACATGCAGCAACCGCCATTCACCGATGACACGGAACCCGCATGCCCGACCTGCGCACCCTGCTGTTGAATCAGGACACCCAGGGCGGCGAGCTCTTCGAGTCGCCCAAGGAGCGCCTGCTGTTCTACCGCTCCGAAATCCACTTCGAGTCCAGCCTGCTGGCCGAACGCACCAGCGCCTACCTGGCCTCGCAGTCGTTCCTGATGATCGCGTTCGCGTCGTCCATGGCCAACAGCAACCCCGAATGGGGCGACCTGTTCCGCCTGGTGGTGCCGGCCATCCTGTCGCTGCTCGGCCTGCTCACCTCGATCCACGCCATGCCTGGCATCAAGGCCAACTTCGACGTCATCGAGCGCTGGCATCAGAAACAGGCCGAGCTGCTGCAGATCGAAGGCCGGGTCGGCATGCTGCCGAACAACGAATCGGCACTGTTTGGCGAGGGCAACAGTCCGGTCGGCGGGCATCGCTACAAGCGCACGCTGCTTTTCTCGCTACGCACGCCGATCATCTTCTCGCTGGTCTGGGGCGCGTTCGGCCTGCTCTGCCTGGCGCTAAGCTTCATGGATTGAGCCCGCGGCACGGCATGCATTGCTCTCGGCGCGTGCGGGTGCTTAGCTGGAAAGAGCCAGGAGATGCACCATGACCGCCCCAGACCGCCCGCGTTACCGCGTCGATGCCGATCGCCAGGCCGCCCAGCGGCGGGTACGCTACGTCGAAACCAACCGGCCGGACGACGGCAGCTGTACGCTCTGTCAGCTGGACGAGGAAAATCCGGCGCCGCTCGATAGGAATCCCATGACCAACGACACGCATACCAGCGACGAAGACGAAGCCTTCGCCGAAGAAGCCCTGCTCCAGGCCATCGAGAACCAACTGGAGAGCGGCGAGCCGGCGGCCACCCAGGCGACGCTGAACAAACTGACCCTGGTCGGCTACGAGCGCGACGAGTGCCTGCAGATGATGGCGCTGGTGCTGGCGCACGAGATCCGCGCCATGCTGCGCGACGATCGGCCCTTCGACGGCGCCGCCTATGAAACCATGCTGCGCAAGCTGCCGGAATTGCCGGAAGCATCCGAATAGGATCTGGATCAAGGCAGGGGCGCCGACAGCATCTACACTCAGCGAACAGGGCATGAGCCCACCATCCGAGGAGCGAGCATGTCGTACACCCCTGAGTTGGTCGCCGAGCTGGAAGTCCTCTGCCAGTTCAATCTGGAAAACCTGCAGGAAGGGCTGAAGGTGCACCACAACGCCAGCCCCTCCACCATCGCCGCCTTCAGCCGCTTGCATGCCAAGGGCCTGATCACCCAGGCCGACGGCGGCTATCTCACCAGCCTCGGGCGCGACGCCGCCGAACAGGCACAGACGCTGCTGACCATTCTTTCGGAGACCGTTCCGGCCTGATCCGCCACTGCATTTTGCTTCGCTTGCCCGGGCCGCGGATAATGTGCGGCCGCGGGCAGGGGCAGCCACCGGTCGGCGGGCGCCCTGCCGGGCTCAAGCCCTGCCCATACCGGCCGATCAACAGGGTTAGCCTCGCCTGCACGAAGCCCCATGACCCGTACTCAGCACATCCACCTGGTTCTCGAAGAAGGCATCGACCGCAAGGTGCTGGCCACGCTGCGCACGCGCTTTCTGGCAGTCAACGCTGCACGCCTGGAACGGGCTCTGGCCGCCATGTCGACCCGTCAGCAGCAGGTGCTCAAGCTCCTGCCGCTGCTGTTTCACGTCAATCATCCGATTCTGCCCGGTTACATCTCGGCCACCACGCCGGCCGGTCTCGCCAACTTCGAGCCGGACGCCGAGCAGCTGGCCGAGGCGCAGCGCCTGAGCCGCTCCTTCGCCTACAAGCCCGTGCGCAGCAAGGCACCTCAGCCGATTCTCGGCCTGTTTCTGATGGGCAGCCTGGGCACCGCTGCCCAGGACGAGCACAGCGATCTGGACGTATGGGTCTGCCATGATCCGGAACTCGACGAACGGCAACTCGAGGAACTGCGCCGCAAATGCGAGTCGCTACGAGCCTGGGCGGCGAGCCAGGGCAGCGAGGCGCACTTCTTTCTGGTCGACCCCGAACGTTTCACCCAGGGCCAGCGCGACGCCAAGCTGACCTCCGACGACTGCGGCACCACGCAACATTATCTGTTGCTCGACGAGTTCTACCGCACCGCGCTGTGGCTCGGCGGGCGAACGCCACTGTGGTGGCTGGTGCCCGACTACGAGGAGCATCGCTACGACGATTACGTGGCGACGCTGCTGGCCAAGCGCTTCGTGCGCGCCGACGAGGTGCTCGATCTCGGCCATCTCGGCCAGGTACCGCCAGGCGAGTTCGTCGGCGCCGGCCTGTGGCAGCTGTACAAGGCCATCGACTCGCCGTACAAGTCGCTGTTCAAGCTGCTGCTGGTGGAGGTCTACGCCAGCCGGTACCCGCAGCTGCGCTGCCTGGCGCTGGATTTCAAGCAGGCCATCTATCATGGTCGCACCGACCTGGACGAGCTCGATCCGTATATCGCCGCCTATCACGCCATCGAACGCTACCTGTGCGAGCGCGGCGCTCAGGAGCGGCTGGAGCTCGCCCGACGCTGCCTGTACCTGAAGATCAACCGACCGCTGAGTCGCCCACCGGCCAACCGCAACAAGAGCTGGCAACGCAGCCTGCTCGAACGCCTGACCCGCGACTGGCGCTGGGACGAGCGACAGTTCGCTCTGCTCGACAATCGCAGCCAGTGGAAGGTGCGCCAGGTCAGCCAGGAACGCCGCGCGCTGGTCAACGAACTGACCTATGGCTATCGCTTCCTCAGCGATTTCACCCGGCGCGTGCAAGCGACCAGCCCGCTCACCAGTCGCGATCTCGGCGTACTAGGCCGCCGCCTGTACGCGGCCATCGAACGCAAGGCTGGCAAGGTGGAGGTGGTCAACCTCGGCATCTCGCCGGACATGTCCGAGGACAGCCTGACGCTGGTGCACGGTTATGACGGTGCGGGCGACGTGCACTGGTCGCTCTACCAGGGCCAGCTCACGGCGCCGGAACTGCCCAATTACGCGCCATTGAAGCGCGCCCGCGAACTGCTGGCGCTACTCGCCTGGGGCCACCGCAACGGCGTGGTGGATACCGGCACCCATCTGTCGCTCTTCCCCGGCGACAGCGGCTTGAGCGAAGCCGAGCTGTTCGCGCTGCTGAGCGACCTGCGCCGTGCGCTGCCCATGCCGCTACCGGCCGTGGACGAGGAGGCGCTGCTCGCACCGAGCAGGGCCAGCCGTGTGTTGCTGCTGGTCAACATCGGGATGGATCCCGCGCTGCATGCCGCCGGACTGGCCAGCAGCGAGTCGATCCTCGCCGGCGCCGTTGAGAATCTGGTGCAGAGCGTGGATCAGGTGACGCTCAACAGCTGGAACGAGATGCTGGTAACGCGCTACGAAGGGCCAAAAGCGCTCGCCCTGTGCCTGCGCGACAACCTCGCCGACCTCGGAGCCAGCGACCAGCCCCCGCAACTGCAGGTGTTCTGCTTTGCCCGCAACCGTGGGCAAGCCATTGCGCGACGCCTCGAGCAGATCTTCGATGACGCTCGACGCAGCCTGGCCGGCGCTACTCACGGCCGCTATCTCCTGCAGATCCGCCAGCACTTTCATGTGCTGCAGCGCGACGGGAGCGACCTGCGGCTGACCAGCCTGGTCGACCGGGCGGCACTGCTGGAATACCTTGGCGAGGCCCATCATCTCTACAGCCCACTGCAGCTCGATCGCGCGGCGCTGGCCGGCGACGACCTGGCGCTGATCCTTACCCAGGGGCGGCCTGGCTGCCTGCAGGTGTTCTACCGTGCGGAGGACGGCAGCGCCGAACTCAGCGTGCTCGACGAGTGCAACGCCTTGTGGCACCAGCAACTGCCCTATCGCGATGAACGCACGCTGCTGCGCCCATTGCTGCGTTTTCTCGAATCACTGATGTTCCGCCGCGCCGCGCAGCAGCCGGGTGAGGGTGTCGCCCCGCTGGATCCGACGATTCTGGTCTACCGCATCCAGCCCGGTCAGGGTCCGCAGCCATCGACGCTGGAGCGGCGTCCAGCCCCCCTGGGCGAGGTCACCGATCCGTTCTATGAGGTGCAGGCGATCGTCGAAGCCGGCGACAACGGTCGTTCGCAGGTCACGTTGTACTGCAACCAGCAGGAATTCTCCGGCCTTGAATACGGCAACGACCTGTTCGCCGCCGTGACACGCACGATCGTCGCCCGCCGCCGCGACGGCGAACGCTACCCCTGTTACATCACCGATATCGATCTGTCCGGGCTGCACGGCAATGGGCGCAGCCAGACCGTCCAGTACCTGCGCTACAAGTCGCGGCTGGAGGCCGCGCTGAACGCCGCCATGGACGCCTGAATGATAACTATTCTTGCTTGATGTCATTTTGCCTTCAAGCTAGGATGCCCGGGCCATCCGCGCATTTCTTCGAGAGCGCACCATCGTGAACGAGCAAGACAACAAAACCGATCTGTTCGCGGCTGATCACGGCATCCTCGTCGGCTCATTGCCGGCGAACCGAGCGCCGACAAGCCAAACCGCCATGGATGGCCACAAGACGTCGCGCCGGGTCGCTCAAGCCCGCTTCTGGCTGAGCAAGGCCATGAGCATCTTCCTGCATATCGTGACCAAACCCGCGCCCACCAGGGCGGACGACCACGCGCCTCGCGTACGAGAGCATAGGGCCGAGCAGGTATCTGCACAGCCGGACGAGCTCAGGCTGATCGCCGACGCTCTGGCACAGCTGCCGGCGCATACCCGCATGGCCTTCGAACTGCATCGCCTGCGCGGCTACACGCTGGAGCAAGTCGCAAGGGAACTGGACATCACCGCCGGCATGGCCCACCAGGCGATACGCACGGCACTCAGCCGCTGCGCGGCCGCGTTGGACGGAGCGACAAAGCGGCCGTAACAAGCCAAATCTGGGTTTATTCCAACCGCCGGTGAACTCGAATGAGTGAAATTCCCGCACCTCAATGGAATTGCGCCATGGAATGGCTTATCTGGCTGCAGGCTTCGCCCGACGACCAGGAATTGCGTGCTGCCTGCGAGGCCTGGCAGCGGGCCTCGCCTGTCAATGCCAGCGCCTGGCAACGAGCGGAGCAGATATGGCGGCTGACCGGACAGCTTCCGTCGGAAGCCCAACGGCCGCCACGAACTGACGAGAACGCTGGCGCCTGGATCGTCAGGACCTTCTGCCGTCGCGCTCGGCGAGCCTGACGCACCCACCCTTGCAGCAGGCGCCGCCCCACATCGATGGGAACCGGCGGGACGCCGGTCCTATAGAGCGGACAACCGCAGGATCAGAACGGATCGCCGGCTGCTTCGGGCTGATACTCGATGGCTAGCAGGGTGAGCTTGATCATCTTGCCGCCCGGGGCTGGCCAGTCGATGTGCTGACCGACGCTCATGCCCAGCAGCGCGGTGCCGACCGGAGCGAGGACGGACACGGTGCCTTCCTTGCCGGCATCGTGGGGGTAGACGAGCGTCAGGTGGTAGTCCTTGCCGCTGCCCTCGTCGCGGCAGTGCACGCGCGAGTTCATGGTCACGACACCGGCAGGCATCTCGCTGCGTTCCACGACCTGCGCCCGCGACAGTTCCTGCTCGAGCGCTTCGGCGGCCGGACCGTAATCGTCCAGGCTGTCGAGCAGCCGCTCGAGGCGCTGCAGGTCGAGTTTGGTAAGGATGATCGGCGGTGCACTGGTCATGGGCTCTGGCTAGCTCCTGGGAAAATGAAATGCTGAAAAAAGCAAAACCCCGCCCGAAGGCGGGGTTTTGCTGACCTGCCGGAGACACTATCACAGCAGCCCGAATAAGCAAGACCCCAGCCCGCAGGCCAGTAAACTCGCGGACTGCAGACCAGCCGGATCAGATATCCTCGAACTCAAGCGCCTCACCACCCTGCTCCTGCGTAACCCGCGTCAGGAGTTCGCCGAGGCGCTCGCCGCTGGCATCGCACAGCCACAGCTGGCTGCCTTCGTCATAGTCGAAATGAAAGCCGCCGGAACGTGCCGCCACCCACAGCTGACGCAGCGCCGGCTGCCGACTGAGGATCAGCTGGCTGCCGTTGTCGAAACGCACGGTCAGTACGCCACCGGAATTCTCCAGGTCGACATCCAGACTGGTGTCGTCGAACACGTCCTCGACGCTCTCCTGCACGGCATCGACCAGGTCGTGGTAACGGGCTTCGCTCAGGCTCATGCAACTTTCCTCGATGATTCTGCGCGCGACGCAGGTCGCGCTCGACGGCGGCGAGCTTAGCAGGGCGCGGACGGGTCAAGCGAGCCGACCGCCAGGTCAGCCGCCGTGTGACGTGCGGCTCGCATAGGCAATCCGGCGGGTGCTGGGTATACTCCGGCGATTAGATTTTTCAAGGATTCCAGTCCCCATGAAGCGCCTTCTGCTTCCCTTCATCGCTCTCGCCGTCTTCGCCGCCGCGCTCAGCGGCTGCGGCCAGAAAGGTCCGCTGTATCTGCCGGATGACGAGCAGACCGTCAAAGAACGTTCCAAAGACCGTTTCGAACTCTAAAGGAGGCTGTTCATGGAGGCCTTCTCGTACCGCGACGGTCAACTCTTCGCGGAGGGCGTGGCACTGCCCGCACTCGCGCAACGCTTCGGCACGCCGACCTACGTCTATTCCCGCGCCCACATCGAAGCCCAGTACCGGGCTTACTCCGATGCGCTGGAAGGCATGCCGCACCTGGTCTGTTTCGCCGTCAAGGCCAACTCGAACCTCAGTGTACTGAACGTGTTGGCACGTCTCGGCGCGGGCTTCGACATCGTCTCGCGCGGTGAACTGGAGCGCGTGCTCGCCGCCGGCGGCGAGCCGGGCCGCATCGTCTTTTCCGGCGTCGGCAAGACTCGCGACGACATGCGCCGCGCACTGGAGGTCGGTGTGCACTGCTTCAACGTCGAGTCCACCGACGAGCTGGAGCGTCTGCAGCAGGTCGCCGCCGAACTGGGCATGAAGGCGCCGGTTTCCCTGCGGGTCAATCCAGACGTGGATGCCGGCACCCATCCCTACATCTCCACCGGGTTGAAAGAGAACAAGTTCGGCATCGATATCGACAACGCCGAGGCGGTCTACGCCCGCGCGGCCGAGCTGCCGAACCTGGAAGTGGTCGGCGTCGACTGCCACATCGGCTCGCAGCTGACCAGCCTGCCGCCCTTCCTCGATGCCCTTGACCGCCTGCTGGCGCTGATCGATCGGCTCGCCACGCGCGGCATCCAGATCCGTCACCTGGACCTGGGCGGCGGTCTCGGGGTGCGCTATCGCGACGAACAGCCACCGCTGGCCGGTGACTACATCCAGGCCGTGCGCCAGCGCATCGAAGGCCGTGGCCTGGCGCTGGTGTTCGAGCCGGGCCGCTCCATCGTCGCCAACGCCGGCCTGCTGCTGACCCGCGTGGAGTATCTCAAGCACACCGCGCACAAGGATTTCGCAATCGTCGATGCAGCGATGAACGACCTGATCCGTCCGGCGCTGTACCAGGCCTGGATGAACGTGATCGCGGTGCAACCGCACGAAGGCGATACGCGCCGCTACGACATCGTCGGGCCGATCTGCGAGACCGGCGACTTCCTCGCCAAGGATCGCGAGCTGGCACTGGCCGAAGGTGACCTGCTGGCGGTGTGCTCGGCCGGCGCCTACGGCTTCGTCATGAGCTCCAACTACAACACCCGCGGCCGCGCCGCCGAGGTGCTGGTGGATGGTGACCAGGCCTTCGAAGTGCGCCGTCGCGAGAGCGTTCAGGAGCTGTACGCCGGCGAAAGCCTGCTGCCCACTTGAGGCCACGATCATGCTTCTGCGCTTTACCAAGATGCACGGTCTGGGCAACGACTTCATGGTCATCGACCTGGTCAGCCAGCACGCGCACATCCAGCCCAAGCACGCCAAGCAATGGGGCGATCGTCACACCGGCGTCGGCTTCGATCAGCTGCTGATCGTCGAGCCGCCGCAGGATCCGGATGTGGATTTTCGCTACCGCATCTTCAACTCCGACGGTTCGGAAGTGGAGCAATGCGGCAACGGCGCGCGCTGCTTCGCCCGCTTCGTGGTCGACAAGCGCCTGACTGTCAAACGCAAGATCAAGGTGGAAACCAAGGGCGGCATCATCGAGCTGGACATCCGCCCCGATGGACAGATCCGCGTCGACATGGGCCCGCCGCGCCTGGTGCCTGCCGAGATACCGTTTCAGGCCGAGCGAGAAGCCCTGAGCTATTCGCTCGAGGTGGACGGGCAGCAGGTCGAACTGGCCGCGGTATCCATGGGCAACCCCCATGCAGTGCTGCGGGTGGACAGTGTCGAGCGTGCGCCGGTGCATGAACTGGGGCCGAAGATCGAGCATCACCCGCGCTTTCCGCAGCGGGTCAACGTCGGCTTCCTGCAGGTGGTTGATCGCCGCCATGCGCGGCTGCGCGTATGGGAGCGCGGCGCCGGTGAGACCCAGGCCTGCGGCACCGGTGCCTGTGCGGCCGCGGTAGCCGCCATTCGCCAGGGCTGGATGGACTCGCCGGTGCAGATCGAACTGCCCGGCGGCCGTCTGTCCATCGAATGGGCAGGTCCGGGGCAGCCGGTTATGATGACCGGCCCCGCCGTTCGCGTTTTTGAAGGACAGGTTCGCCTATGACCGACCAGACCCAGGGCAGCACTCCGCTACCCGACGCCGAAGCCGTCGCCGCCTACCTGCGCGCCCATCCGGAGTTCTTCGTCGACCACGACGAGCTGATCCCGGAATTGCGTATCCCACACCAGCCGGGCACCGCCGTGTCGCTGGTGGAACGCCAGGTCAAGCTGCTGCGCGAGCGCAACATCGAGATGCGCCATCGCCTGTCACAGCTGATGGACGTGGCCCGCGACAACGATCGCCTGTTCGACAAGACCCGCCGCCTGGTGCTCGACCTGCTCGACGCCGGTAGCCTGGAAGAGGTGGTCAGCGCGGTGGAAGACAGCCTGCGCCATGAGTTTCAGGTGCCCTACGTCAGCCTGATCCTGTTCAGCGAGGCGACATTGCCGGTCGGCCGCTGCGTCAGCACCGCCGAGGCCAAGCAGAACATCGGTGGCCTGCTCGAGGGTGGCAAGACCATCTGCGGCGTGCTGCGTCCCCACGAGCTCAGCTTTCTGTTCGGCGAGGATGGCCCCAGCGTCGGCTCCGCCGCGGTGGTCAGCCTCGACGACCAGCTGGGGGTTCTCGCCATCGGCAGCCGCGACCCGCAGCACTACAAGAGCTCGCTGGGCACCCTGTTCCTCGGTTATATCGCCGAAGTGCTCGCGCGCGTCTTGCCGCGCTTCGGCACCCCGCTGCGCTCGGTACGCTGAGCGCAGCCGCCGGCGTCGGCTGGCGTGGCCGTTCTTTTCGCGAGCGAGGGAGCCCGGTGCAGAACGAACTCGACGCCTACTTCGAATACCTGCGCAGCGCGCGACAGCTGTCCGGCCATTCGCTGGATGCCTATCGTCGCGATCTGGACAAGGTTCTCACCTACTGCGAGCGCGAGCGCATCGCCGGTTGGCGTGACCTGCAGGGCCGCCATCTGCGCCACCTGATCGCCGAACAGCATCGCCAGGGACAGTCCAGCCGCAGCCTGGCACGCCTGTTGTCATCGGTGCGCGGACTGTATCGCTACCTCAACCAGGAAGGGCTCTGCGAGCACGACCCGGCCACCGGCCTGTCCGCCCCCAAGGGCGAACGCCGGTTGCCGCGCCTGCTGGATACCGATCGCGCCATGCAGCTGCTCGATGGCGGTGTCGAGGACGATTTCATCGCCCGTCGCGATCAGGCGATGCTCGAACTGTTCTATTCCTCCGGTCTGCGCCTGTCCGAACTGGTCGGTCTGAACCTCGATCAGCTCGACCTCGCCGCCAGTCTGGTGCGGGTACTGGGCAAGGGCAACAAGGTGCGCGAACTGCCGGTCGGCAGCAAGGCGCGTGAGGCGCTGCAGGCCTGGTTACCGTTGCGAACGCTGGCCGGGCCCGCCGACGGTGCGGTGTTCATCGGCCAGCAAGGGCGTCGCCTCGGCGCCCGTGCCGTGCAGCTGCGGGTACGCCAGGCCGGTGTGCGCGAACTCGGTCAGCATCTGCACCCGCACATGCTGCGCCACAGTTTCGCCAGCCATCTGCTGGAATCCTCGCAGGACCTGCGCTCGGTGCAGGAGCTGCTCGGCCATGCCGACATCGGCACGACGCAGATCTACACGCACCTGGATTTCCAGCACCTGGCCAAGGTCTACGACCATGCGCATCCGCGCGCCAAGCGCAAGCAGGACACCGACACATGAGCATCCGCCTGATCACCTTCGACCTCGACGACACCTTCTGGGAAACCACGCCAGCCATCCAGAGCGCGGAAACCGCACTGCGCGACTGGCTCGCCGCCCATGCACCGCGGCTCGGCGATTTTCCCATCGAAGCGCTGGGTGCAATACGTCGCATGCTGGTGGAGCGGGAGCCGGCGCTGCGCCACCGCATCAGCGAGCTGCGCCGGCGCATTCTGCAACATGCCCTGCAGGATGCCGGCTACCCTGCCGACGAGGCGAACGGCCTGGCCGAGCAGGCGTTCCAGGTGTTCCTCGATGCTCGTCACGAGGTACAGATCTTCCCCGACGTGCAACCCACCCTGGAATTCCTGGCCAATCACTACACCCTCGGCGTGATCACCAACGGCAATGCGGATGTGCGCCGCCTGGGCCTGGCGGACTACTTCCAGTTCACCCTGTGCGCTGAGGATCTGGGCGTCGGCAAACCGGATCCGCATCCATTCCAGCAGGCCCTGCGCCTGGGTGATGCGCGCCCGGAACAGGCGGTGCACATCGGCGACCATGCCCTGGACGACATCGCCGGCGCACAGCAGGCTGGGCTACGCGCGGTGTGGTTCAACCCGAAGCGGATCGCCTGGGCGCACGACTACCAGCCCGACGCCGAGATCCAGCGCCTGGCCGACCTGCCCAAGCTGCTGCTCGCCTGGCGCGACAACTGAGCCACCGCCAGCGCGCCGCTGAAACGAAGAAGCCCGCTCAATAGCGGGCTTCTTCGTGATCCGTGCAGCTCAGATAGGACGGCTGCCGTACTTGCTATCCGGCTTCTTCGGCGGGTCGGCGACCACATTGGGTTCGACCTCCTGAACGCGGCCGCCACGTGCCAGGAACTCCTCCATGGCCCGCGCCAGCGCTTCGCGCTCCTTCTGCTTGGCTTCCAGGCTCGGCAGCTCGTCCGGCTCGGCGGACTTGGCCTTGGCCTTCTTGGTCGGCGTGGCCCGCTCGCTGTCGGTGCCCTCCTCGTCGAGGCTGTCGTCGCCGTCATCGGCAGCGTTCAGCTCCTCCCCTTCCTCCTCGTCGCCCACTTCCAGATCGTCTTGTTCTAGTTCTTCGTCGCTCATGTTCTACCTCATGGCTTGCCAAAGCGGAGTAAGTTATAGCCCAGCGATGCGGAATGACCGACATCACCAAAAAAAATTCAACTTGCCGTCCCGTGCAGCGTTGCCACTATCTGCCGCGCGCCACCCTGGTCGCGGTGCTCTCCGAGATAGACGCCCTGCCAAGTCCCCAGTGCCAGGCGCCCCGCGCTTACCGGCAGGCTCAGCTGGCAGCCGAGCAGGCTGGCCTTGAAGTGTGCCGGCAAGTCGTCCGGCCCTTCGTAGTCATGCTCGTAACCGTCCTCGCCCTGCGGCACCAGACGATTGAAGAACCGTTCGAAATCGCGCCGTACCGCTGAGTCGGCATTCTCGTTGATCGTCAGCGAGGCCGAGGTATGCCGCAGCCACAGGTGTAACAGACCGACCTGACATTGCCGCAGTTCCGGCAGCGCGGCGAGCAGCTCGTCGGTGATCAGATGAAAACCGCGTGGGCGCGCGCGCAAGGTGATCAGGGTCTGTTGCCACATGTGCAGCACTCATGTTCGACGGCTGGTCGCGCGCATTCTAGCGTGGCGCCGGAAAAAACAAAGGGCGCCAAAAGGCGCCCTTGTCATGTATCAGCGAAACATTACTGGCGAGTGAACTCCGGGTACGCCTCCAGGCCGCACTCGACCACGTCCACGCCCTCGTACTCCTCTTCCTCGCTGACGCGCAGGCCCATCACCGCCTTGATGATGCCCCACACGATCAGGCTGGCGATGAACACCCAGAGGAAGATCGACACCAGGCCCAGCAGCTGCGCGCCGAAAGAAGCGTCGGCATTGGTCAGCGGCACGGCCAGCAGGCCCCACATGCCGGCGACACCATGCACGGAGATGGCACCGACCGGGTCATCGAGCTTGAGCTTGTCCAGACCGAGGATGCTGAACACCACCAGCACACCGCCCACACCGCCGATCAGGGTGGCTTGCAGCGCGCTCGGGGTCAGCGGTTCGGCAGTGATCGCCACCAGGCCGGCCAGGGCGCCGTTGAGCACCATGGTCAGGTCGGACTTGCCGAACAGCAGGCGCGCGGTGATCAGGGCCGCGATCAGGCCACCAGCGGCACCCATGTTGGTGTTGACGAAGACCTGGGCCACCGCGTTGGCGTCCTCGATGGTGCTCATTTTCAGCTGCGAGCCGCCGTTGAAGCCGAACCAGCCCATCCACAGGATGAATGCCCCGAGGGTCGCCAGCGGCATGTTGGCACCCGGAATGGCATTGATCTGACCGTTCGGGCCGTACTTGCCCTTGCGCGCCCCGAGCAGCAGGACACCGGCCAGGGCCGCAGCGGCACCGGCCATGTGCACCACACCGGAACCGGCGAAGTCGAGGAAGCCGGCCGCGTCGAGGAAGCCGCCGCCCCATTTCCAGAAGCCCTGGATCGGGTAGATGAAGCCGGTCATCACCACCGCGAAGGCGATGAAGGCCCACAGTTTCATGCGCTCGGCCACCGCACCGGAGACCACCGACATGCAGGTCGCGGCGAAGACGATCTGGAAGAAGAAGTCCGCGCGGGCCGAGTAGTAAGGCGCGTCCTCGCCGCCGGCGGCGACCAGGTCGACCGCATGCTCGTCACCGATGAGGAAGCCCAGGCTCGGGAAAATGCCGCCTTCCGGACTGGAGTACATGATGTAGTAGCCGACCAGCAGGTACATGATCGACGCCAGCGCGTAGAGCACGATGTTCTTGGTCAGAATCTCGGCAGTGTTCTTGGCCCGCACCAGACCGGCCTCGAGCATGGCGAAACCCGCCGCCATCCACATCACCAGCGCTCCGCAGATCACGAAGTAGAAGGTATCGAGTCCGTACTGGACGGGTATCAATGCAGTGCTATCCATGTGTCACCTCTTGCTGTCGCGCTGTGTGCGCTGTTCGGTCCGCAGGCCGCCGCACGCTGCTCCGGCGGGCCTGCCCTGACCCCGGTGTTGGCTCCGGGGTACTGCGCTGAAATGGGTTACAGGTTGTAGCCGCGCTCGTTGTGCAGGCTGAGGTCGAGGCCGATGGTCTCTTGCTCCTCGTTCACCCGCAGGCCCATCACCAGGTCGATCGCCTTGAGGATCAGGTAGGTGACGATGCCGGTGTAGACGACGGTGAAGAGCACGCCCTTGAACTGAATCCACAGCTGCAGGCCGATGTTCTCCACCTCACCGAAACCGCCCAGCATGGGTGCGGCGAAGATGCCGGTGAGCAGCGCACCGACGATGCCGCCCACGCCGTGCACGCCGAAGGCATCCAGCGAATCGTCGTAGCCGAGCTTGCGTTTCAGGCTGGTGGCGCAGAAGAAGCAGACCACCCCCGAGACCAGGCCGATGATCAGCGCGCCCATCGGCCCGACGGTGCCGGCAGCCGGGGTGATGGCGACCAGACCGGCGACCACGCCCGAGGCGATGCCCAGCGCGCTGGGTTTGCCGTGGCCGATCCACTCGGCGAACATCCAGCCCAACGCAGCCGCGGCGGTGGCGATCTGGGTGACCAGCATGGCCATGCCGGCGGTGCCGTTGGCAGCCACGGCCGAACCGGCGTTGAAGCCGAACCAGCCAATCCACAGCATCGCCGCGCCGACCAGGGTCAGCCCCAGGTTGTGCGGTGCCATCGGCGTGGTCGGGAAGCCCTTGCGCTTGCCCAGGACCAGGCAGGCCACCAGACCGGCGATACCGGCATTGATGTGCACCACGGTGCCACCGGCGAAATCCAGCACGCCCCAGTCCCACATCAGGCCACCGTCACCGCCCCAGACCATATGCGCGATCGGCGCATAGACCAGGGTGAACCACACGCCCATGAACACCAGCATCGCCGAGAACTTCATGCGCTCGGCGAAGGCGCCGACGATGAGCGCCGGGGTGATGATGGCGAAGGTCATCTGGAACGTGATGAAGACGCTTTCCGGGAAGGCGCCGACCAGGCTGTCAGGAGTCAGGCCGCTGAGGAACGCACGATCCAGACCACCGACGAAGGAATTGAAGTTGGTGACGCCCGCTTCCATACCGGTGGTATCGAATGCAAGGCTGTAGCCATAGACCATCCAGAGGATGCTCATCAGGCCGGTGATGGCGAAGCACTGCATCATCACCGAGAGGATGTTCTTCGAGCGGACCATGCCGCCGTAGAACAACGCCAGTCCGGGGATGGTCATGAACAGCACCAGCGCAGTGGCCGTCAGCATCCATGCCGTATCGCCTGAATCCAGCGTTGCCTCCTGCGCCATGGCCAGGCCTGGGCTTAACAGAGACAAAAGGGCTCCTAGCCCTGCGAATCTTCGCAGAGTCATGGTTTTACTCCTGGGGCGTGGGGTTCGGAGGTGCTGCTTAAATCGCGTCGGTATCGGTTTCGCCGGTACGGATGCGGATGGCCTGTTCCAGGTTGACCACGAAGATCTTGCCGTCACCGATCTTGCCGGTGTTGGCCGCCTTGGTGATGGCCTCGATCACGCGATCGAGCTGATCGTCGGCGATGGCCACGTCGATCTTCACCTTTGGCAGGAAGTCGACAACGTATTCGGCGCCGCGGTACAGCTCGGTGTGACCCTTCTGACGGCCGAAGCCCTTGACTTCGGTGACGGTGATGCCCTGTACGCCAATCTCCGACAGCGACTCGCGCACGTCGTCCAGCTTGAACGGCTTGATGATGGCAGTGACTAGTTTCATGAAAACTTCTCCCGTTTAGGTGGACTTGCCCCAGAAGTACGAACCCGGCTCAAGTCTAAGCTCAGTGTCTGGCTCTTGTAACGCTCCGGCTTCAGCCGGGCCGCGGACCGACACCACCAATCTCGCCGACGAAGCGTCGCGAATCGCCCATGCACCGCAACGAACCGGTGCGTGCGTCAACGGGGACAAAGCAGAATCGATGCCAGCTTTGCGCGAGCCGCTTGCTGCGGGCGCTCGGCCGCAAACGGAGCGGTCCGACGGACGGTTGAGCACAACGAACGCACGAAAATGGTGCGCAGCTGCACCATGACCTGCTCATTTTTTGTGCACCGCAGCCGGGAAAGGCGAAAAAAACGCCGTGCTACACTGCGCCCCGTTCAATGACAGGTGTTTTCAATGTTGCCGCCAAAAGCTTTCCTAGATGCCATCGGCTCCCAGGCCTCGCGCCTGTTCAACGGTGAAACGCCGCTGCCGCGTGGCGAGTTCGAAGCCCAGCTCAAGGGCGTGGTGCAGGGTGCACTGAACAAGCTCGACGTGGTCAGCCGCGACGAGTTCGACAGCCAGATGGTGGTGCTCGCCCGCACCCGCGCCCGGCTCGAGGCGCTCGAAGCCAAGGTCGCCGAACTGGAAGAGAAGCTCACACCGCCCGCGTCCTGACCGACCGGGCCGTGACACGATCAAAGGAGTGATCGAATGTCCCTGGCCATCGTCCATAGCCGCGCTCAGGTCGGCGTCGAAGCCCCGGCGGTGACCGTCGAGGCGCATCTGGCCAACGGCCTGCCGGCGCTGACCCTGGTCGGCCTGCCGGAAACCGCCGTCAAGGAGAGCAAGGACCGGGTGCGCAGCGCCATCCTTACCTCCGGTTTCGATTTCCCCGCCCGACGCATCACGCTCAATCTCGCCCCTGCCGATCTGCCCAAGGACGGTGGTCGCTTCGACCTGGCCATCGCGCTGGGCATCCTCGCCGCCAGCGGACAGCTGCCCGGCGAACGTCTGGAGCAGCTGGAATGCCTGGGCGAACTGGCGTTGTCCGGTGCCTTGCGCCCGGTCCAGGGCGTGCTGCCGGCCGCCCTCGCCGCGCGTGCCGCCGGCCGTGCGCTGCTGGTGCCGCGAGCCAATGCCGAGGAGGCCAGCCTCGCCTCGGGCCTGACCGTGTTTGCCGCCGAGCATCTGCTGGAAGTTGCCGCCCACTTCAACGGCGTTACCCCGCTCGAGCCCTACGTGGCCCAGGGGCTGCTGCGGCAGGTCCAGCCCTACCCCGACCTGGCCGACGTACAGGGCCAGCAGGCGGCCAAACGCGGCCTGCTGATCGCCGCGTCCGGCGCACACAACCTGTTGTTCTCCGGGCCGCCCGGCACCGGCAAGACGCTATTGGCCAGCCGGCTGCCCGGCCTGCTGCCGCCGCTGGATGAGCAGGAGGCGCTGGAAGTGGCCGCGATTCATTCGGTGGCCAGCCACAGCCCGCTGCAGCACTGGCCGCAGCGCCCGTTCCGCCAGCCCCATCACAGTGCATCGGGCCCGGCGCTGGTGGGTGGCGGCAGCCGGCCGCAACCGGGCGAGATCACCCTGGCGCATCAGGGTGTGCTGTTTCTCGACGAGCTACCGGAGTTCGACCGCAAGGTGCTGGAGGTGCTGCGCGAGCCACTGGAATCGGGCCATATCGTCATCGCCCGGGCGCGGGACAAGGTGCGTTTTCCGGCGCGTTTCCAGCTGGTGGCGGCAATGAACCCCTGCCCGTGCGGCTATCTGGGCGACCCTAATGGTCGCTGCCGCTGCACGCCGGAGCAAATCCAGCGCTACCGCAACAAGCTCTCCGGACCGCTGCTCGACCGCATCGACCTGCATCTGACCGTGGCGCGCGAGGCCACCGCCCTCAACGCAGCGCCACAGACCGCCCAGAGCAGCGCCGTGCTCGCCGCACAGGTGGCCGAGGCGCGGCGACTGCAACTCGCCCGCCAGGGCTGCGCCAACGCCTTTCTCGACCTTGTCGGCCTGCGTGAGCACTGCCAGCTGACCGCCGAGGACCAGGCCTGGCTGGAGCGCGCCTGCGAGCGTCTCGCACTGTCCCTGCGCGCCGCACACCGGTTGCTCAAGGTCGCACGCACCCTGGCCGACCTGGAGCAGGCCGAACGCATCGGCCGGCAACATCTGGCCGAAGCGCTGCAATATCGCCCCGGCAGCCAGGCCTGAGCCCCTCCGGCCGGGGCATTCGACGTTGCCGGATGCCTGCTGACAAGCGGACGCTTTTGCGGTCTGTGTTAAGTTGCCTGGCTTTCGCCACAGGCGGCCACTCCCCAGACACAACCGAAGGAGCGCAGCATGGAGGCAAAACAGCCCTCGTCTTCTCACCTCAACGCCCCGGTCTTTTACGGCTCGGCAGTCATCATCCTGGCACTGGTGATCTACAGCGTCGCCTTTCAGGAACACGCGCAGGCCCTGTTCGGCGACGCCCAGGCCTGGATCATCGCCAATGTCAGCTGGCTGTACATTCTCGCCGTCGCACTCATCCTGCTGATGGTGGTGCTGCTGGCCTTCAGTCGCTACGGCGACATCAAGCTCGGCCCGGACCACAGCGAACCGGACTACAGCGCCCTGACCTGGTTCGCCATGCTCTTTTCCGCCGGCATGGGCATCGGCCTGATGTTCTTCGGCGTAGCCGAGCCGGTCATGCATTTCCTCTCGCCGCCGGTGGGCGAAGGCGGCACGACGCTCGCCGCCCGCGAAGCAATGAAGATCACCTTCTTTCACTGGGGCCTGCACGCCTGGTCGATCTACGCCATCGTGGCGATGATCCTCGCCTACTTCGCCTACCGTCACGGCCTGCCGCTGACACTGCGCTCGGCGCTCTACCCGCTGATCGGCGAGCGCATCTACGGTCCCATCGGGCACGCGGTGGACATCTTCGCCATCATCGGCACGGTGCTCGGCGTCGCTACCTCGCTGGGCCTGGGTGTCACCCAGATCAACACCGGGCTGAACCACCTCTACGGCCTGCCGGTGACCATTCCGGTGCAGATCGGCCTGATCGTCGCCACCACCCTGCTCGCCACCATTTCGGTGGTGACCGGGCTGGACAAGGGCGTGCGGCGGCTGTCCGAGCTGAATCTGTCACTGGCCGGCCTGCTGATGCTGATGGTGCTGATCGCGGGGCCGACGGTGTTCATCCTGCAGACCTTCGTGCAGAACATCGGCAGCTACCTGTCGGACATCGTCAACAAGACCTTCAACCTCTACGCCTACGAGCCGAACGACTGGATCGGCGGCTGGACGCTGTTCTACTGGGGCTGGTGGCTGGCCTGGTCGCCCTTCGTCGGCCTGTTCATCGCGCGCATTTCCCGCGGGCGGACCATCCGCGAATTCGTTGCAGGTGTGCTGCTGGTACCCACCGCCTTCACCCTGTTGTGGATGACCGTGTTCGGCGATACCGCCATCCACATGATCCTCTGGGAGCACGTGAGCAGCCTCGGCGAGGCCATCGAACAGGACAGCTCACTGGCACTGTTCGCCTTCTTCGAACATTTTCCGTTCTCGGCACTGATCTCCCTCGTGGCGATCATCATGGTGGTGGTGTTCTTCGTCACCTCCGCCGACTCCGGCGCACTGGTGGTGGACATGCTCGCGTCCGGCGGCAAGCAGGGCACGCCGATCTGGCAGCGCATCTTCTGGGCGCTGTCCATGGGCGGGGTGGCCATCGCGCTGCTGCTGGCCGATGGCCTGACCGCGCTGCAGACAGCGACCATCGCCAGCGCCCTGCCCTTCACCATCGCCCTGCTCTGCTCCATGTGGGGTCTGCTCAAGGCCCTACGCCTTGACGCCACCAAGCAGGGCCTGCGTTATCAGGCGCTGAGCATCTCGCCGAGCGCAGCGCCAACGGCCGGAGGCTGGCAACGGCGCCTGCGCACGTTGATGCTGTTCCCGCGGCGCGCCCATGTGGTGCGCTTCATCGCCGAGGTGGTGCGTCCGGCCTACGAGGCCATCGCCGAAGAAATGCGCAAGCAGGGCTACGAGGTGGAGATCAGCGAAGGCGAAGACCGCCGCCTGCGCTTCGAGATCACCCACGAAGGCGAGCCGGACTTCATCTACGAAGTACGCCCGCGGGCCTACGCCATGCCCAGCTTCGTGGTGACCAGCGAGGACGACGAGCGCGAGGAGCGCAAGTACTTCCGCGCCGAGGTGCATCTCAAGGAAGGCGGCCAGGACTACGACGTGATGGGCTGGAGCCGCGAAGACGTCATTGGCGACATCCTCGGCCAGTACGAGAAGCACATGCACTTCCTGCACATGGTGCGCTGATAGCGGCGCGCCCCGGCCGTGGTGCCGGGGCGCCTCGCCTCAGTGCGCCAGGCCGGCGCTCTGGCGCTCGGCGCTCATGAAGCTCAGCAGTTCGGCCAGCGGCAGCGGCTGACTGACCAGATAGCCTTGGACCTGCTGCGCACCAAACTGGCGCAGCAGCTCCAGCTGCTCGGCGGTTTCCACGCCCTCGGCCACCACCTCCAGCCGCAGGTTGTGCGCCAGCCCGACCATCGCCTCCACCAGCTGCCGCTTTTCCGGGCGGGCGCCCATGCTGGCGACGAAGCTCTTGTCGATCTTGAGCAGCGTGATCGGCAGGTTGGACAGGTGCACGAAGGAGGAAAAGCCGGTGCCGAAGTCATCCAGCGAGAAGCGCACGCCCAGCTGGCCAAGCGCCTGCATGGCAGTCTGCACCTGCTCGCTGCGGCGCATGACGGCGGTTTCGGTAAGCTCGAACTCGAGCCAGTGCGGGTCGATGGCGCGCTCGTCGATCAGCCGCGTCAGTGTCGGCAGCAACTGGCTGTCCTGGAACTGCCGGAACGACAGGTTGACCGCCATGTGCAGCGAGTCCGCACCCTGCTCGTGCAGGCTCTGCAGGTCGCGCAGGGCGCGGGCGATGACCCAGTAGCCGAGCGGCACGATCAGGCCGCTTTCCTCGGCCATGGGAATGAAGGCGTCCGGCCCGAGCAGACCGCGTTCGGGATGCAGCCAACGCACCAGCGCCTCGATGCCGACCACGCGGCCCGTGTCCAGACACAGCCGCGGCTGGTAGTGCAGCTCCAGCTCACCACGGCGCAGCGCGCGGCGCAGCTCGCCCTCCTGGTCGGCCAGGCTGCGGGCACTGCGGCTGACGTGCTCGTCGTACAGGCACCAGGTGCAGCCCTGGCTGGCCTTGGCCTGACGCATCGCCAGTTGCGCATGCCAGAGCAGCGCATCGGCCGAGGTTCCGGCGCTGGCTCGCGCCAGCCCGAGGCTGCAGCCGAGCATCAGGCTTTCGCCGTCCACCCAGTAGGGCTCGGCCAGCGCCTCGACGATGCGATCGGCGATCGCATCGGCGCGCCCGGCATCGTCACGGGTGTCGAGCAGCAAGGCGAACTCGTCGCCGCCCAGCCGCGCCAGCAGATCGCCCACTTCCAGCTGCGCCTTGAGCCGGGCGACCACCTGCAGGATCAAGCGATCTCCGGCATCGTGGCCGAGGGCGTCGTTGACGTGGCGGAAATTGTCCAGGTCCAGGTAGCCGAGCTCCAGGCCATGACCGTCGTGCTCGCTCAGGGCGTCGAGCAGCTGCGCCTGGAAGCCCTGACGATTGGCGATGCCGGTGTGCGGGTCGCGCACCGCAAGCTTCTGCAGGGTTCCCTGCAGGTTGCAGCGCTCGCGCACGTAGCGCAGACAACGGCGCAGCACCTCGGCGCTGAGCTGGTCGGCCACCAGCCAGTCGACCGCACCTTCCGGGGTTTCTTCCGGCTCCTCGTCGAGCAGCAGGATCAGCGGCCAGGGAAAGCGCCCCGGTGCGGGCCGGCATTGCGGCGTCGCCAGGACCAGACAGGGAGATTCGAGCTGCTGGCTGACGGTTTGCCAGTCCGTCGCCACGACCAGCTGTTCGGCGTGGGCCGAACCCTGCAGGCAGGCGCGCAGCCGCACCGCCCAGTCTGGGCGATGCGCCAACAGCAACAGTGGCATGGGTTGGGCAGGCGCTGGCAAGCGGCCTCCGGACTCTTGAGCTGTTGAAGACACCAAAGGGTCTCCGATCCCACCAGTCCCTGTGCAACCACCCCAGCATCCTGCAGCGCGACAAGACTAATCGATTCTTGCCATTAGCCAAGCCCCACGCGCGACGACCGGCGTTTTATTGCGTCTGTAACGCGCCTGCATCACCCTTTCGGCCTGTTAAACTCGCGCCCCCGTTTCGAACGACCTGAACAACATGTCCCGACTCAATCCTCGGCAGCAGGAAGCCGTGAACTACGTCGGCGGCCCCCTGCTGGTGCTCGCCGGTGCCGGCTCCGGCAAGACCAGCGTGATCACCCGCAAGATCGCCCACCTGGTGCAGAACTGCGGCATCCAGGCCCGTCACATCGTCGCCATGACCTTCACCAACAAGGCGGCGCGGGAGATGAAGGAGCGCGTCGGCACCCTGCTCAAGGGCAGCGAGGCGCGCGGCCTGACCGTGTCCACTTTCCACAACCTGGGCATGAACATCATCCGCAAGGAATACGCGCGCCTGGGCTACAAGCCCGGCTTCTCGATCTTCGATGACGGCGACATCAAGACGCTGCTCACCGACATCATGCAGAAGGAATACGCCGGCGATGACGGCGCCGACGAGATCAAGAACCTCATCGACAGCTGGAAGAACGACCTGATCCTGCCCGACGAGGCCTTGGCCAAGGCGCGCGGCCCCAAGGAGCAGACCGCCGCCATCGTCTACCTGCACTACCAGCGCACGCTCAAGGCGTACAACGCGGTGGACTTCAACGACCTGATCCTGCTGCCGGTCAAGCTCTTCCAAGAACACCCCGACATCCTCGAGAAGTGGCAGAACCGCATCCGCTACCTGCTGGTGGACGAATACCAGGACACCAACGCCAGCCAGTACCTGCTGGTGAAGATGCTGGTGGGCATGCGCAACCAGTTCACCGTGGTCGGCGACGACGACCAGTCGATCTACGCCTGGCGCGGCGCGCGTCCGGAAAACCTGATGCTGCTGAAGGAGGACTACCCGTCCCTGAAGGTAGTGATGCTGGAGCAGAACTACCGCTCCACCAGCCGCATCCTCAAGTGCGCCAACATCCTCATCGCCAACAACCCCCACGTGTTCGAGAAGCAACTGTGGTCGGAAATGGGCCATGGCGACGAGATCCGCGTGATCCGCACGCGCAACGAAGAGGCCGAGTGCGAGCGGGTGGCGCTGGAAATCCTCACCGAGCACCTGCGCACCCAGCGCCCCTACAGCGACTTCGCCATCCTCTACCGCGGCAACTACCAGGCCAAGCTGATGGAGCTGAAGCTGCAGCACCACCAGATTCCCTATCGCCTGTCCGGCGGCACCAGCTTCTTCGCCCGCCAGGAGGTGAAGGACCTGATGAGCTACTTCCGCCTGCTGGTCAACCCGGACGACGACAACGCCTTCCTGCGGGTGATCAACGTGCCGCGACGGGAGATCGGCTCCACCACCCTGGAAAGGCTCGGCAACTACGCCAGCGAGCGCGGCATCAGCATGTACGCCGCCGCTGACGAAATCGGCCTCGGCGCGCATCTGGACAGCCGCTACGCCGAGCGCCTGGCGCGCTTCAAGCACTGGATGGACAACGTGCGCCAGCAGTGCGCGCAGAACGACCCGATCGCCGCCATCCGCAGCATGGTGATGGACATCGACTACGAGAACTGGCTCAGGCAGAACGCCTCCAGCGACAAGGTGGCCGACGCGCGCATGGGCAACGTCTGGTTTCTCGTCGATGCGCTGAAGAACACCCTGGAAAAAGACGAAGACGGCGACATGACCATCGAGGATGCCATCGGCAAGCTGGTGCTGCGCGACATGCTCGAGCGCCAGCAGGAAGAGGAAGAAGGTGCCGAGGGCGTACAGATGATGACCATGCACGCCTCCAAGGGCCTGGAATTCCCTTCGGTGTACATCATCGGTTTCGAGGAGGAAATCCTTCCGCACCGTTCCAGCATCGAGGCCGACACCATCGAGGAAGAGCGGCGCCTGGCCTACGTCGGCATCACCCGCGCCAAGCGCAACCTGGCGCTGACCTTCGCCGCCAAGCGCAAGCAGTATGGCGAGGTGATCGACTGCACGCCGAGCCGCTTCCTCGACGAGCTGCCGCCCGAGGATCTGGTCTGGGAAGGCATGGAAGAAGCGCCGGTGGAGGTCAAGGCCGCGCGCGGCAACGACGCCCTGGCAGCGATGCGGGCGATGCTCAAGCGCTGAAGGCTCGCCGCGCCGATCTTTTTTTCGCGGCCGGTTTGAATCCCGTAACGCTGACGCGGCATGCTGCTGGCATCGTGGTTTTCGGGAGGGTTGGGATGTATCACGGCGAACGCTTCAATGCCTGGACGCACCTGGTCGGTGCTGCGCTGGCGTGTCTCGGCGCGATCTGGCTGCTGGTCCTCGCCGCGCTCGACGGCTCGCCGGTAAAGATCGTCAGCGTTGCGATCTACGGTCTGAGCCTGATCCTGCTGTATAGCATCTCGACGCTCTATCACAGCCTGCGCGGGCGGGCGAAGGTGGTCATGCGCAAGCTCGATCACCTGTCGATCTACCTCTTGATCGCCGGCAGCTACACGCCGTTCTGTCTGGTCACCCTGGCTGGCACCTGGGGCTGGACGCTGTTCGGCATCGTCTGGAGCCTCGCCGTGATCGGCATGCTGCAGGAGATCAAGCCGCGCTCCGAAGCACGGGTGCTGTCACTGGTGATCTACGCGGTGATGGGCTGGATCGTGCTGGTGGCGGTCAAGCCGCTGTTCGCCGCCCTGGGTGGCGCCGGTTTCAGCTGGTTGCTGGCCGGCGGCATCTGCTACACGGTGGGCATCGTCTTTTTCGTTTTCGACGACCGCTTCCAGCACTGGCACGGCATCTGGCACATCTTCGTTATGGTCGGCAGCCTGCTGCACTTCATCGCCATTCTGTTCTACGTGCTCTGATCGGCCTCCAGCGCCGCCGCGCTGCCGAGCACCGCCTCCAGTTCGCGTGCAGCGGCACGCATTCGTGGCACGAACGCCAGCAGCTGCGCCATCGAACAGCGGATCACCGGCGCGTGGCTGAACAGGCAGGCCAGCAGTTCGCCGTCGGAGGCACGTACCGGCACCGCACAGGCGACCATGCCGTCGATGAATTCCTCGCAGTCGGTACCCAGCTGTTCCTCGCGCACGCGGGCCAGGTCATCGCGCAGCGCGCTGAGATCGGTAAGGGTGTTGCGCGCCATCCGTTGCAGCGGCAGGTGCGGCAGCACCCGTTCCAATTGCTCCGGCGGCAGCGACGCCAGATAGAGCTTGCCGCTGGCGGTGCACCAGAGCGGCGTGTGGCTACCGATCGGCAGGTTGATCTGCAGCGGCCAGTTGGTCTGCACCCGATCGAAATAGAGCATGTCCAGCCCGTCCGGAATCGCCAGACCGCAGGTCTCGCCGATGGCCTCGGAGAGCTGGCGCAGGATCGCCTGGCGCAGCGCCTTGTGCCGGCTGCTGCGCAGAATGTTCAGCGCCGCGACATGCAGGCGCTCGCCCGGCAGCAGCCCGCCGCGCAGGCCGAATTGCAGGAAGCCTTCCTTCTCCAGGGTCTGCACCAGCCGGTGGGCACTGGCCTTGGGGATGTCCAGGCGCTCGGCCAGCGCGGTCGGGCTGAGCGGCTCCTTCGCCGCCGCCACCGCCTCGATGATTTCCAGCACGCGGGTGATGGAAGAGCCTTTCTCGCGGGGAGTGCTGCGCATCGTCTGCCTTGTCGTTCGATGAAGATGGACGCCCCACAGGGCGCCCGGGAGTGTAGCGACCGGCACCGCCAGTGCAACGGTACCGCGCGGGCTACTTCATGGTCGGCATGGCGAACTCGGTGCCGGCACGGATACCGGTGGGCCAGCGCCGGGTCACGGTCTTCATCCGGGTGAAGAAACGCACCCCATCCGGGCCGTGCATGTTCAGCGGGCCGAACACCGAGCGCTTCCAGCCGCCGAAGCAATGGAAGGCCATCGGCACCGGAATCGGCACGTTGACGCCGACCATGCCGACCTTGACGTTCTCCTCGAACTGCCGCGCGGTGTCGCCGTCACGGGTGAAGATCGAAGTGCCGTTGCCGAACTCGTGGTCATTGATCAGCTGCAGCGCCTCGTCGAACGACGCAACCCGCACCAAGGCCAGCACCGGGCCGAAGATCTCCTCGCGGTAGATGCGCATGCTCGGCATGACCCGGTCGAACAGCGTCGGGCCGACATAGAAGCCGTTCTCATGGCCCTCGACTTTGATGCCGCGGCCGTCGCAGACCAGCGTTGCACCTTCCTCCACGCCCAGATCGATGTAGCTGCTGACCTTCTGCTGGTGCTCGCGGGTCACCAGCGGGCCCATGTGCGGCTCAGGCTCGATGCCCAGACCCGGGCCGGTGCGCATCTGGCTGATTTCGCCTTTGAGCATTTCGACCAGTTTGTCAGCCACCTCGTCACCGACACACACCGCCACGGAAATCGCCATGCAGCGCTCGCCGGCCGAGCCGTAGGCCGCGCCCATCAGCGAGCTGACCACCTGCTGCGGATCGGCGTCGGGCATCACCACCATGTGGTTCTTCGCCCCGCCCAGCGCCTGGCAGCGCTTGCCGTGGGCCGAGGCGGTGGCATAGATGTATTCGGCGATGGGCGTCGAGCCGACGAAGCTGACCGATTGCACCCGCTCATCGGTGAGCAGCACGTCCACCGCCTCCTTGTCGCCGTTGACGATGTTCAGCACACCAGCCGGCAGCCCCGCCTCGGCCAGCAGTTCGCCGATCAGCATCGTCGCGCTGGGGTCCTTTTCCGAGGGCTTCAAGACGAAGGTGTTACCGCAGGCGATGGCCACCGGCAGCATCCACAGCGGCACCATGGCCGGGAAGTTAAACGGGGTGATCCCGGCGCAGACACCGAGCGGCTGCATCAGCGAATTCGAATCGATGTCACGGCCGACGTTGGAAGAAAACTCGCCCTTGAGCAGATGCGGGATGCCGCAGGCGAACTCCACCACTTCCAGCCCGCGGGTCACTTCGCCCTGGGCGTCGGAAAACACCTTGCCGTGCTCGCTGGTGATCAGCCGGGCGACGTCGTCGCGACGTTTTTCGAGCAGTTCCTTGAAGCGAAACATGACCCGCGCGCGCACCAGCGGCGGCGTCTTCGACCAGCCATCGAAGGCGGCCTGGGCAGCGGCAATGGCCTCACGGGTCTCGTCCGCCGAGGACAGCGAGACATACAGGCGCGGCTCGCCGGTGGCCGGGTTGTAGACGGTGGCATGGCGCTCGGAGCGGCCGGCGACGGCCTCGTTGTTGATCAGGTTGCCGAGGGTCTGCATGGCTTCACTCCTGGTTCCAGACGGTTTCGTAGAGGTCGATGATTTCCGCTTCCGTGGGCACGCGCGGGTTGTTGCCCGGCGAGCCGGAGGCCAGCGCCTGACGCGCCATGGTCGCGCGCAGCTCGAAGAAGCGGTCGCGGGCGATGCCGAATTGTTCCGGGCTCGGCACTTTCAGTTCCTGATTGATCGCCCGCAGCTCGGCGAGCAGCTTGTCGTTCGCCACTTCGACGCTGTCGGTCTGTGCGGCGACGCCCATGGCCCGCGCGCAGTCGGCGTAGCGCTCGGGCGCCGCGGGAATCGAGAAGGCGGTGATCGCCGGCAGCAGCATGGCGTTGGACAGCCCGTGCGGCACGTGGAAGAAGGCACCGATCGGCCGGCTCATGCCGTGCACCAGCGCCACCGAGGCGTTGGAGAAGGCGATTCCGGCCAGGGTCGCGCCGAGCATCATCGCTTCACGCGCGGCGCGGTCGTCCGGCTGGTGGAAGGCTGTGCGCAGGTTCGGCGCCAGCAGGCGCATGGCTTCCAGCGCCTGAGAGTCGCTGTAGAGGCTGGCCTTGCGGCTGACATAGGCCTCGATGGCGTGGGTCAGCGCGTCGATGCCGGTGTCGGCGGTGACCCGCGGCGGCAGCGAGAGGGTCAGCTCGTAGTCGATCAGCGCGGCGATGGGCATGAAGCCGAGGCCCGCGCAGAGCATTTTCTCGTCGCTGGTCTCGTCGGTGATGATGGTGAAACGCGTCGCCTCCGAGCCGGTGCCGGCGGTGGTGGGGATGGCGATCAGCGGCAGGCCGGCTTCGCTGACATCGCGCGGGAAGCGGTAGTCGCGCATCTCGCCGCCGAACTTGCCGAGGATGCCGATGGCCTTGGCCGAATCGATCGGGCTGCCGCCGCCGAGGGCGACGATGGAATCGAAATCGCCCTGGCGGACCATTTCTACGCCGGCGCGAATGGAGGCAGCGGTCGGTTCGGGCAGGGTATCGGCAAAGCACTGGCTGGCGATGCCGGCCTCTTCCAGCTGACCGGCGATGCGCGCGACATAGCGGAGCTCGACCATCATGCGGTCGGTGACGATCAGCGGGCGACTGCAGCCCAGCTCCTGCAGCACGCGGGCGAGTTGCCCGCTGGCGCCAGCGCCGACTTCCATCAGGCGCGGCAGGACGATGCGGTGGCTCATGAGCATTCTCCGAGGTGGGCCGCCTGAGGCATGGCGGCTTCTTATTATGAGACTTTATGTCTCACTATCGAGCCTGGAGAGTAGAAAGCGAATGGGTAGACGTCAATAAAAAACGAGACCGATGGTCTCGTTTTATTCGCTGCGCAGTGCGCGTGCTGATCAAACCGAACGTTGCCGGTGCCGCTCCACTGTCATGGCCAGCCGCTCGGCCCGCACCTGCACTCGCGCGCGCACCTGCGCGTCGCCCAGCCCTTGCAGGTCGGCGCCGACATTGAGCAGCACGGCATCGACACAGGCAACCAGCAACAGGACGGCAGCCTCGACGTCGCAGCGTAGCGCGGGGTCGACCAGCGGCACGGCACGCTCGGCTATGCCCAGCGCCTCGATACAGGCATGGGCCGTGGCCAGCGGCACGGCACAGGCCTGGCGCGCCGCCGAGGACGCCAAGCGATCATCGTGCTGATCCTTGAGCACCTCACGGAACACCGCCACATCGTCGTCGGCAAAGGCACCAGGACGGCCGAGCAGTGCCCGCGCCTCGTCGAGCAACGCGCTGCAGCGGTCATCGTCGCGCTGCCCGGCCGTGACCCGCAGCGCCTTGACGATCAGCGCTACGGCGAGGTCCGCGGTCACCGCCGCGACCGCGCCGCAGCCGGGCAGGGCGCGCTCGGCCGCGGCGTCGCGAAACTGCCCCAGGGGCAGTTGCCAGAGCCCCTGCCCCACACCAGGCCGGTCGGCGTCGGTCATCCCGCGTTGGCGCCTTGCCAGTGCAGCAGCACATCGAGCATGCGGTTGGAGAAGCCCCACTCGTTGTCGTACCAGGCCATCACCTTGACCAGCTCACCCTGCACGCGGGTCTGGCTGAGGTCGGCGACGCAGGAGGCGGGATAGCCGTTGAAGTCGCAGGACACCAGCGCCTCGTCGTTGCACTCCATCACACCGGCCGGCAGCTTCTGCGCACCGTCGCGCAGGATCTGGTTGATCGCGTCGACGCTTGCCGGCGCGTTCTCGGCGATGAAGGTCAGGTCCACCAGCGAGACGTTCGGCGTCGGCACACGCACCGACAGCCCGTCCAGCCGCCCGGCCAGTTCCGGAAGCACCAGGCCGATGGCCTTGGCCGCACCGGTGGTGGACGGAATCATCGACAGCCCGGCGGCGCGGGCTCGATAGAGGTCCTTGTGGGCCTTGTCCAGCAGGTTCTGGTCGTTGGTGTAGGAGTGCACGGTGTTGAGCAGCCCCTGGCGGATGCCGACCGCCTCGTGCAGCACCTTGGCCAGTGGTGCCAGGCAATTGGTGGTGCACGAAGCGTTGGAGATCACCCGCTGGTCGGCCAGCAGCTGATGGTTCACGCCGTAGACCACGGTCAGGTCGCCGCCATCCAGCGGATGCGAGGCGAACACCCGGCCGGCACCGGCCTGCAGGTGCTGCTCGATGGCCGCGCGCTGCTTGAACTTGCCGGTGCACTCGAGCACCACATCGACGCCCAGCTCCTTCCACGGCAGTTGGGTGGCGTCGCGTTCGGCCAGCAGGCGGATGGACTGACCGCGCACCACCATCGAATCGCCCTCGAGCGTCACCGGCTCGGGAAAACGACCGAAGGTCGAGTCGAAACGGGTCAGGTGCACCAGCGTGTTGTGTTCGCTGAGGTCGTTGATGGCGACCACCTGCACCTGATTCTGCAGTCCGCGCTCGAACAACGCGCGCACCACCGCGCGACCGATACGCCCATACCCATTGATGGCAATACGCAGCATGGCAAATCTCCTCGGAGGGGTTGAAAGTCAGTCGTTAGCTTAGGCGCAGTATCCACCCTTGCGTTCTCCATGAACCGACCGGGATCAAGGGAAGTGGCGAACCCGTGTCCCGCTTGCCAGTCGTATGGCTGACGAGGCGGCGTTGCCGAGCCGCCGCGACCTCAGACGAATCAGGGGGTACGCTGCATGAGCGAGACAACGCGAACGCCGTGGTGGATGGGTGCGACCGTTTATCAGATCTACCCGCGATCCTTCGCTGACAGCAACGGCGACGGCATCGGCGACCTCCAGGGCGTACTGCGGCACCTCGACTACCTCAAGCGGCTGGGGGTCGATGCTCTGTGGCTATCGCCGATCTTCCGCTCGCCGATGGCCGATGCCGGCTACGACATCAGCGACTACTGCGACATCGACCCGCTGTTCGGCTCGCTGGCCGACATCGACCGGCTGATCGCAGAGGCCCATGCCCGCGATATTCGCGTGCTGCTGGACTTCGTGCCCAATCACACCTCGGACGAGCATCCCTGGTTCGTCGAGTCGCGCAGCTCGCGGGACAACCCCAAGCGCGACTGGTACATCTGGCGGGACCAGCCGAACAACTGGCGCGCTGCGCTGGGTGCCGGCAGCGCCTGGACCTGGGACGAGCACACCCAGCAGTACTACCTGCACCTGTTCCTGGCCAAGCAGCCGGACCTGAACTGGCGCAACCCCGAAGTGGTCGCGGCAATGCACGACGTGCTGCGCTTCTGGCTCGATCGCGGCATCGATGGCTTTCGCATCGACGTCATTCACTGCACCGGCAAGGATCCGAGCTTCGCCGACGATCCGCGCTGCCAGGCCGGTCAGCCGCTGTCGGACTTCAACGACCAGCCCTACAGCCACGAGGTGCTGCGCGGCCTGCGCAAGCTGGTCGACAGCTATCCCGGTGATCGCATGCTGGTCGGCGAGGTGAACATCCGCTCCACCGAGCGCGTGCTGCAGTACTACGGCGCCGGCGATGAGCTGCACCTGGCCTTCAACTTCAATCCGCTCGATGCGCCCTGGGACCCGGTGCTGTTTCGCACCTGCATCCGTGAGGTCGAGCACTGGCTGCAGCCGGCCGGCGCCTGGCCGACCTGGGTGCTGTCCAACCACGACAATGTGCGCCAGCGCAGCCGCTACCAGGGCTCCGAGCGCGCCGCCCGCGCTGCCGCGGTGCTGCTGCTGACGCTGCGCGGCACACCGTTCATCTACCAGGGCGAGGAGCTGGGCCTGGAAGACGCACACATCGCCGACGAGGCGCGCATCGACCCGGGCGGCCGCGACGGCTGTCGTGCTCCCATTCCCTGGCTGGCCGAACCGCCCCATGACTGGAATGGCGCCTCACCCTGGCTGCCCTTTCCGCCCGATGCCGACAAGCTGGCCGCGGAACGGCAGGTCGGCGCGGCGAACTCGATGTTCGCCCTCTATCAGCGCCTGCTCGCAGCGCGCAAGGCCAGCCCGGCGCTGCTGCACGGCGACTTCGAGGAACTGCCCTCGCACCCCGAGGTGCTCGCCTACCGCCGGCAGCTGGGCGATGACCTGCGGCTGGTCTGCATCAATTTCGCCGAAGCGGCGCATGCCTGCCCGCAGAGTGGCGACTGGACGGTGGAAATCGCCAGCGACGGCCTCGGCGAAGGCGAGCCCTATGCCGGCACCCTGAACCCGGGCCAGGCACTCGTACTGCGCCCCACGGAGGCCTGACCATGCGCCCACTCTGGTACCGCAACGCGGTGATCTATCAGATCGACCCCTCGCTGTTCCGTGACAGCAACGGCGATGGCTGCGGCGATCTGCGCGGCATCACCGAGCGCCTCGACTACATTCGCGGCCTCGGTTGCACCGCGATCTGGCTCATGCCCTTCTACCAGTCGCCATTCGAGGATGCCGGCTACGACATCAGCGACCATCTGCAGGTGGCCGAGCGCTTCGGCGACCTGGCCGACATCGTTGCCCTGCTGGAGAAGGCCGAGGAACTGGGTCTGCACGTGATCATCGAGCTGGTCGTGCAGCATACCTCCAGCGAACACCGCTGGTTCCAGGAAGCGCGCCGCGACCGCGATTCGCCCTATCGCGACTACTACATCTGGGCCGACGAGCCGGACGACGCCATCGAGCCGATCTTTCCCACGGTGGAAGACAGCGTCTGGACCTGGGACGAGCAGGCCGGCCAGTACTATCGCCATCTGTTCTACAAGCATGAGCCGGACCTGGACCTGACCAACCCGCGGGTAATCCACGAGATCGAGCGGATCATGTCGTTCTGGCTACGCCTGGGCGTGTCGGGCTTTCGCATCGACGCCGCGGTGCACATGGTGCGCCAGGCCGGCGGTGGCGACCTGCGCCAGGGTTACTGGCTGCTGGAACACATGCGCGACTTCGTCACCATGCGCCGCCCGGAGACTGTATTGCTCGGCGAGATCGATACCGATCCGGAGAAGTACATCGAGTACTTCGGTGACGAGGCCGACCGCGTCACCCTGCTGCTGGACTTCTGGGTCAACAACCACCTGTTCCTCGCCCTCGCCAGGCAGCAGGCCGAGCCGCTCTGTCGCGCGCTGAACAGCCAGCCGCTGCCACCCAGCCATTCGCAATACGCCTTGTGGATTCGCAACCACGATGAGCTGAGCCTGGACCGGCTGGAGGAGGATGAGCGCAACGAGGTACTGGATACCTTTGCCCCCGATCAGAACATGCGCGCCTACAACCGCGGTATTCGCCGACGCCTGGCGCCCATGCTCGACGGCGACGAGCGACGCATCGCCGCCACCCACGCCCTGCTCTTTTCCCTGCCCGGCACGCCGATCATCCGCTACGGCGAGGAAATCGGCATGGGCGACGATCTCGAGCGCCCGGAACGGCTGGCGGTGCGCACGCCGATGCAGTGGTCCAACGAGCCCAACGCAGGCTTCTCCTGCATCGACGCGCAACGGCTGATCGCCCCGGTGATCGATGAAGGGCCCTTCGCCTTCGACAGGGTCAACGTATTCGCCCAGACCCTGCGCAGCGACTCGCTGATGGCGCGCACCGGCAACATGATCCGCACCCGCATCGGCCTGCGCGAGATCGGCATCGGCAAGCGGCGCACGGTGGAGGTGGACGACCCGAGCGTGTTCGCCATTCGCCACGACAACGACTCCACGGTGCTGATGCTGGTGAATCTGGCGGACCGCGAGACCACCGTGACGATCACCGACGACGACCTGCAGGACATGGTCGATGTACTCGCCGACTGCGACTACGGGCAGCCCGAGGGCACCCCGCTCCAGCTGCGGCTGGGTCCGTACGGCTACCGCTGGCTGCGGCGCAAGCAGCAACTGTTCGGATAGGAGCGACGCATGATTCTCGACGCAACACAGTGGCGCGCCTGGCACGGCGCCGATTTTCCCGAGGGCAGCTGGTACCGCGACGAGGAGCAGCTGTGCGCCATCGTCGGTGCGCCGCGGATCGACCTGATATCCCGCGAGTGCTTTGCGAATTTCATCCTGCGTTTCGAATACGCGCTGCCGGTCGGCGGCAACTCCGGGGTGTTCTACCGCGTCGACGAGGCCGCCGAACTCGCCTGGCACAGCGGGCCGGAAATGCAGCTGCTGGACGATGCCGTGCATCCCGACGGCGCCGAGCCGACCACACGCAACGGCGCCCTGTACGGCCTGCGGGCAACGCAGCAGGAAACGCCGATCGAACCGGGCAGTTTCATGGAAGGTGCGCTGGTGGTTCGCGACGCGGACGTCGAACACTGGCTGGACAACCGCATGGTGCTTTCTTATCGCCTGGATGACCCGGATCTGCGCATGCAGATTCGGGCCAGCAAGTTCGCCGACAAGCCGTTGTACGCACAGGCCACCGCTGGCCACATCGTGCTGCAGCACCATGGCGAGGCCGTGCGCTTTCGCCGCCTGTCGATCGAACCGCTCAGCTGAACGTCGCCCTTGGATCGGCGCCGCGAATTGAGCGAGAATGCGCGGCTTTTCCAGGCTGCGAAACGCAGTGACGGCAGAAGCGCCACCGCGCCGAGCGTCAGGCAAGCCGCGGCCGCCCACGCTTGAGGTAGCGTTCGTGGAACAGCTGAAAGATAAGATTCGCAGTCATGGCATCGTGCTTTCCGACCGGGTTCTCAAGGTCGACGCGTTCCTCAATCACCAGATCGACCCGGTGCTGATGCAGGCCATCGGCCGAGAATTCGCTCGTCGCTTCCGCGATGACGGGATCACCAAGATCGTCACCATCGAGGCCTCGGGCATCGCACCGGCCGTGATGGCCGGCCTGGAGCTGGGCGTACCGGTGATCTTCGCCCGCAAGCATCAGTCGCTGACCCTGCATGACAACCTGCTCACCGCGACCGTCTATTCGTTCACCAAGCAGGTGGAAAGCACCATCGCTGTATCGACGCAGCACCTGTCTGCCAACGACCGCGTGCTGATCATCGACGACTTCCTGGCCAACGGCAAAGCCGCCAAGGGTCTGATCTCGATCATCAACCAGGCCGGTGCCAGCATCGCCGGTCTCGGCATTGTCATCGAGAAATCCTTCCAGACCGGTCGCAAGGAACTGGAAGAGGCTGGCTACCGCGTCGAGTCACTTGCCCGGGTCGCCTCGCTGGCCGATGGCGCCGTGCAGTTCATCGACTGAGCGCGACCTGCGCCGACTCATCGGCTGACCGGCGCGGCCTCCCCGCGCCAGAGCGTCACCAGTGCGCCCTGCGTGCCGGCCAGCGGATCGCTGACGGGCACGCCGACGCGGGCGATGCGTGCCCGCGAGGCATCATGGCTGGCCGCATCGGGGCGCTGCATGTCGTACTGCTGATCCAGCGGATAACCGGCTACCACCTGAAAATCCTCGCTGGCCTCCAGTGCGCAATGGCCAGTGCCGGCAGGCATTACCAGCGCATCGCCGGCACGCAGCTCGACTTCCTCGCCTTTCTCCCCGCCGAGCATCAGCCGCGCCCAGCCGCTGGCCACGCCGAGCACTTCGTGGGCGGTGGAATGGTAATGGTGGTAGTCGTAAACCGTTCCGCGCCAGGCGGAGGGCCACAGATGGCTGTCGAACAATCGCTCGAACGCCTCGGCCCGGCTCGGCCCGGCCAAGGGTAGCTGGCGATAGATCAGCACCGGGTGCGGGCTGTTGGGCGTGCGCCCGTCACTGCAGAGCTGCAGCTGTTCGGGATGCGGCGCGGTACTGGGCATGCGGGGCCTCCTGCTCGGGTCGATGAGTCAGGCCGATCGGCCTATCGGTTTCGACTCGAGGCAGCCGCGCTTTGCTCCCTCCAGAAACGACAAAGCCGCCCGGAGGCGGCTTTGCTGATGACGCGGCGCTCGATCAGAGGCCGGACATGTGCTGGATGGCGGCCTTCAGCTCGTCATCGGAGCAGTCGCCACAGGTGCCCTTCGGCGGCATGGCGTTGATGCCGCTGATGGCGTGCTTGAGCAGGCCGTCCAGACCACCGGCAGCGTCGGCACGGGCGGACCAGGCGGCGCTGTCACCGGTCTTCGGTGCGTTCAACAGACCGGAGCCGTGGCAGGCAGTGCAGAACTTGCCATACACGTCGGAACCGCTGCGAGCTGCACCACCGGCGGCTGCGGCAGCACCGGCACCAGCGGCTGCGCACTCTTCACCTTGGATACATACTTCGCCCACCGGCTTGAGGCGCTCGGCGATTGCTTCGTCGGTCGCAGCCTGAGCGCTCATTGCCCACAGGGCCAATACGGCAGTCTGTGCTACCAGGATCTTCTTAATCAGGTTCACCTTACACCCTCATTGTGGCTAGACACGCCCGCGGCCACGGTATCGCGAGCGGCGGTCAGTATACCGGCAAGCCATGCCGGCTGAAACAATACGAAAGGCCCAGCTATTCCCAGCGACGCTTTGTCGCATCGAACTTTCGAACGAGACGCGCGGTCGCGTTAAAAATTCGCCGGTGTGGTGGCGCTGATCAGCCGCGCCGGTACATCGAACGGATTGCGGAAACGATGCGGCTTGCTGCTCTCGAAGTAATAGCTGTCGCCGCTTTCCAGTACGTAGACCTGGCCGCTCACCGTCAGCTCCAGGCGCCCCTCGACCAGTATGCCGGCCTCTTCGCCCTGGTGCGACAGCATGTCCATGCCGGTATCGGAGCCCGGCGGATAGGTTTCGTCGAGAAAGGCGATGGCACGACCGGGGTGCGCCTTGCCCACCAGCTTCATGCTCACCGCGCCGTCGGAAATATCGATCAGTTCGCTGCCCTTGTAGACCACCTGGGTATCGCTGTCCTGATCGAAGTCAGGGGAAAAGAATTCCACCAGCGACATCGGAATGCCGCTCAGCACCTTTTTCAGCGAGCTGATGGACGGGCTGACGCTGTTCTTCTCGATCATGGAAATGGTGCTGTTGGTGACGCCGGCGCGCTTGGCGAGTTCGCGCTGGGACAGGCCCTTGAGCTTGCGGATGGTTTGCAGTCGAACACCGACGTCCAATACGGGAGCCCCCTTTCAAGAGCGAAGCGATAAGGGGGCTTATGATGGCAATGGCGTTCAGAATTTACAACACGCGTACCGGGCGGCTCGTCGCGCGGCACGCGGCCGATGTTCAGAGTACCGGGCCTGCCAAGTCGGGCATCGCAGCGACGACCGTGATTTCCACCCGCACATCAGGGGCGTACATCAGTGCCTGAACGGTGGTCCGCGCCGGCGCGGTGCCCGAGGGCAACCAGGCGTCCCATACCTCGTTCATCCCGGCATAGTCGCCCGCGATATCCTTGAGGTGGATGGTCGCCGAGAGCAGGCGGGCCTTGCTGGTGCCCGCCTCGTCCAGCAGGCGCTCGATGCTGGCAAGCGTCTCGCGGGTCTGCTGACGGATGTCTCCGGTCAGGTCATCGGCCAGTTGCCCGGACAGATAGACCGCGCCGTTGTGGATCACCGCCTCGCTGTAGCGCGTCTCAGTGTGCAGCCGCCGGATGGGCATGTTTGTGATTCTCCTTGTGCTTGCCGTAACGGAAGATATCCAGGCCCTCGGTGCTGATCTGCGGGCGCTTGGAGGCGAGCAGATCGGCGAGCACCCGGCCAGAGCCGCAGGCCATGGTCCAGCCCAGTGTGCCGTGACCGGTGTTGAGGAACAGGTTGCGATACGGGGTCGCGCCGATGATCGGTGTGCCATCGGGCGTGGCCGGTCGCAGGCCGGTCCAGAATACCGCGTCAGACGGATCCCCGCCCTGCGGATAGAGGTCGCCCACCACCATTTCGAGGGTCTCCCGCCGACGCGGGTTGAGCGACAGGTCGTGGCCGGCGATCTCCGCCATGCCACCGACGCGGATGCGCTGGTCGAAGCGGGTAATGGCGACCTTGTAGGTCTCGTCGAGCACGGTGGACTGCGGCGCCATCGCCGGATCGCTGATCGGCACGGTCAGCGAATAGCCCTTGAGCGGGTAGACCGGCGCGCGGATGCCCAGCGGCTTGAGCATCTGCGGGCTGTAGCTGCCCAAGGCCAGCACGTAGCGATCGGCAGTTTCCAGCTTGCCGTCGATCCACACCCCGGCGATGCGGTCGCCGGCATGTTCCAGACGCTGGATGTTCTGCTCGAAACGGAACTCGACGCCCAGGGCTCGGGCCATCTCCGCCAGACGGGTGGTGAAGAGCTGGCAGTCACCGGTCTGGTCGTTGGGCAGACGCAGGGCCCCACTGAGCTTGTGCGAGACCTTGGCCAGGGCGGGTTCGACCCGTGCGATACCGGCGCGATCGAGCAGTTCGTACGGCACGCCGGAGCGCTCCAGCACGGCGATATCCTTGGCCGCTGCATCCAGCTGGGCCTGAGTGCGGAACAGCTGCGTGGTACCGAGCTGGCGCCCTTCGTACGCGATACCGGTTTCGGCGCGCAGCTCGTCGAGGCAGTCGCGACTGTACTCGGACAATCGCACCATGCGCTCCTTGTTCACCGCATAACGCGCCGCAGTGCAGTTGCGCAGCATCTGCGCCATCCACAGGTACTGGTCGATATCACCGGTAAGCTTGATGGCCAGCGGCGCATGACGCTGCAGCAGCCACTTCATCGCCTTCAGCGGCACACCCGGCGCGGCCCAGGGAGAGGCATAACCCGGCGACACCTGGCCGGCATTGGCGAAGCTGGTTTCCATTGCCACGGCCGGTTGCCGATCGACCACAACCACCTCGAAACCGGCCCGCGCCAGATAGTAGGCGCTGGCGGTGCCGACGACTCCGCTACCCAGTACCAGTACACGCATTGCAGCCTCCCGCCCGCTCGAACAGGCTTTTCCGGATTCACTATTGATTCGGAGTATAAAAAGGCTGAAGCAGTGTTATTCACCATATAAAAAGCTATCTTTGGCCATAATTCACGCCAGAGCCGCTTTATTTGGAGCGTATTTCCCTTGCGAACTCGCCATCAGACCCGACGCGAACTGGACAAGATCGATCGTCATATCCTGCGCATCCTGCAAGCCGAGGGGCGTCTGCCGTTCACCGAACTGGGCGAGCGCGTCGGCCTGTCCACCACGCCCTGCACCGAGCGGGTCCGGCGCCTTGAGCGCGAGGGCATCATCATGGGCTATTCGGCCCGGCTGAATCCGCAGCATCTGAAGGCCGGTCTGCTGGTGTTCGTCGAGATCAGCCTGGCGTACAAGTCCGGCGACATTTTCGAGGAATTCCGCCGCGCGGTGCTCAAGCTACCCCATGTACTGGAGTGCCATCTGGTGTCCGGTGATTTCGATTACCTGGTCAAGGCGCGGATTTCGGAGATGGCCTCCTACCGCAAGCTGCTTGGCGACATCCTGCTGAAGCTGCCCCACGTGCGGGAATCGAAGAGTTATATCGTGATGGAAGAGATCAAGGAGTCCCTCGACCTGCCGGTCCCGGACTAGAGCCTCCGGGTGCATATCTGGATGTGCCGCGACAAGCCAGTCGTGGCACCGTCGGTCCAGCTCGCCTTTGCCCCGCGGCACCGCTCCGGTCTACCCTAGGAAGATGCAGACCTTTCATGACACTTCAGTGAATCATCGTGCATCCGCTTCGAACACCAGCGACCATGCACCTTCCTACTATGCCGCGAGCGTCAACCGCGAGCTGTCCTTCGAGCCCCTGCAGGGCGAACAGCGGGCCGACGTGTGCATCGTCGGTGGCGGCTTCTCCGGCCTCAATACCGCCATCGAACTGGCCGAACGCGGGCTCAGCGTCATCCTGCTGGAAGCGCACTGCATCGGCTGGGGCGCCAGCGGGCGCAACGGCGGCCAGCTGATCCGCGGCGTCGGCCATGATGTCGAGCAGTTCACCAACATCCTCGGCGAAGAGGGTGTGGACGAGCTCAAGCGCATGGGCTTCGAGGCGGTGGAGATCGTTCGCCAGCGCATCGAACGCTATGCCATCGATTGCGACCTGACCTGGGGTTATTGCGACCTGGCAACCAAGCCGCGTCATCTCAAGGGCTTCGACGAAGACTATTCCGACCTGCTGCGCCTGGGTTATCCGCATCCGCTGCAACGGGTATCGCGACCGAACCTGGCCACCGTGATCGGCTCACAGCGTTACCTCGGCGGCCTGCTGGACATGGGCTCCGGGCACCTGCACCCGCTGAATCTGGCGCTTGGCGAGGCGGCCGCGGCGCAGTCGCTGGGCGTACGCCTGTTCGAGCAGTCGAAGGTCGAACGCATCGAGTATGACCCGCAGGTCAAGGTCCACACGGCCAATGGCGTGGTGCAGGCAGAAACCTTGGTGCTCGCCTGCAACGCCTACCTCAACGGCCTGCAGCCGAAGCTCGCCGGCAAAGTGCTGCCGGCCGGCAGTTACATCATCGCCACCGAGCGCCTGCCCGAACCGCTGTGCCGCGAACTGCTGCCGCAGAATACGGCAGTCTGCGACCAGCGCGTGGCGCTCGACTACTTCCGCCTCTCGGCCGACGGCCGTCTGCTGTTCGGCGGCGCCTGCCACTATTCGGGCCGCGACCCGAAAGACATTGCCGCCTACATGCAGCCGAAGATGCTCGAGGTGTTCCCGCAGCTGATCGGCATTGGCATCGACTACCAGTGGGGCGGCATGATCGGCATCGGCGCCAATCGCCTGCCGCAGATCGGGCGCCTGCCCGAGCAGCCCAACGTGTTCTACGCCCAGGCGTATTCCGGGCACGGGCTGAATGCCACTCATCTGGCTGGTCGCCTGCTGGCCGAAGCCATCATGGCGCAGCAGAGCCATGGCTTCGATCTGTTCGCCAAGGTGCCGCACCCGACCTTCCCCGGTGGTCGCCTGCTGCGCTCGCCGCTGCTGGCCATGGGCATGCTCTGGTATCGGCTGAAGGATCGCTTCTGAATTTTCCGACGAAGCGCAGCGTCCAAGCATGGAATGAATGGATGCAGACCCGGAGAAACCTTGCGCGCCTATCTGACGCTGTTGCTGCTCGTGCTGCTGGCCGGTTGCGCCAGCCATCCAGCCCCGACCGAGTCCTACTCGGTCGCCCCGGACGCCTCTCCCCTCGGCCGGCGGATACAGCAGCTCGCTGCCACCCAGCCGGACGGCTACTCCGGCTTTCGCCTGCTGGCCGAGAGCACCGAGGCCTTCACGGCCCGCAGCGAAATGATCCGCGCCGCCCAGCTCAGCCTGGACGTGCAGTACTACATCGTCCATGACGGCCTGACCACCCGCGCACTCATCGACGAGCTGCTGCAGGCGGCTGACCGTGGCGTTCGTGTACGCCTGCTGCTGGACGACACCACCAGCGACGGCCAGGACTACCGCATCGGCGCCCTCGCCGCCCATCCCAACGTCCAGATCCGCGTCTTCAACCCGTTGCACCTGGGCCGCAGCAACGCGATTACCCGAACCATGGGCCGCCTGCTGCACCTGTCGTTGCAGCATCGGCGCATGCACAACAAGCTCATGCTGGTCGACGGCAGCCTGGCCATCGTTGGCGGGCGCAACCTGGGGGACGAGTACTTCGAGGCCGACCAGGCGATGAACTTCACCGACATCGACCTGCTTGGCGCCGGCCCGGTGGCCGAGCAGCTGGCGCGGAGTTTCGACGAGTACTGGAACAATCAACTGAGCGTGCCGATCCAGCGCTTTCTCTGGTGGCAGCCGAAGGCCAGCGGCCTGGACAAGGCCCGCCGGCAGCTGCGCGACTACCTGCAGCAGGCGCGGCAGGACAACAGCGAGCAGTACCAGCGGTTGATGCAGTACAAACAGGAGCCGCAGCTGCAGCAATGGCTCGATGAGCTCATCTGGGCACCGGGCGAGGCGATGTGGGATGCCCCGGAGAAGCTGCTCGCCGAGGGCATACCGGCCACCTCGCTGCTGCTGACCACTCAGCTGGCACCGACCATGCAAGCGGTGAGCCGCGAGCTGACACTGATATCGGCCTACTTCGTGCCGACCGCCAGTGGCGTGGAGTACCTGGCCGAGCGCGCCGGTGCGGGGGTGACGGTACGCATCCTCACCAATTCGCTGGAGGCGACCGACGTGCCGGCCGTGCACGGTGGTTATGCACCCTACCGCCGCGAACTGCTGGAGCATGGCGTGCGCCTGTTCGAGCTGCGCCGGCAGCCGCAACAGGAGCCGTCCTACAGCTTTCTCGGCGAGTCCGAATCCAGCCTGCACAGCAAGGCGGCAGTGTTCGATCAGGAAAAGGTGTTCATCGGCTCGCTGAATTTCGATCCGCGCTCGGTGCTCTGGAACAGCGAAGTCGGCGTGCTGGTGGAAAGCCATGAGCTGGCCCGCGAGGTCCATCGCCTGACCCTGGAGGGCATGTCGCCCGCGCTCAGCTACGAGGTACGCCTGGAGGAGCGCGACGGGCGCCAGCAGCTGGTCTGGATCGCCGAGGACGGCGGTCGCCTGCGCGTGCTGGAGAAGGAGCCCGGCGGGCTCTGGCGACGCTTCAACGCCTGGTTCGCCGACGTGATCGGACTGGAGAAGATGCTCTAGCATCCGCTCTGGACCGCCCTGCCGCCGGTGACTGCGCAGCGAGTACCTGCCGGCGCGTCAGCTGCAGCACATCTCCGCCCTTCTGTCCTCCCCCTGCAAATCATTCTTTGGGGTGATACCAGATAGCCAGTGGTCCGTTAGGCTCAGGAATGCTGCTGCCACGCACGCATCGCTTCTATAAAAATAAAAAAGGAGCACGACAATGGACCGTTTCACTCGCTTCTGGTTATTGCTGATCCTCGGCATGCTGCCCGGCCTCACCGAGGCGGCCGAGCCGACCACCCCGCTGCAGAACATGCAGATTCACGCCAACCGCGCCACTAGCAGCCTGCTGCTCTACCGTGGCGAAGGGTTTCAGAAGGCACACCTGCTGCGCTTGGAAGACGATCTGCGGGCGCTGAACGCCGCCCTGATGCAGGTACCCAACCCCACCAGCGCATTACGCGAAAGCCATCAGGAACTGCTGGCCCGGCTTCGCGAAGGTGCGAGCTTCGGCACCGCCGAAGACGACATGCCCTGGGGCTTTCCGCTGCAGATGAGCAAGGCGCTACGCGATTTCCTCACGGCCGTGCGCGCCCAGCAGGGCGCCGACAGCCAGGCCGAACTGCCGGCCAAGGTCGAATACCTTGCCGTGCAATACCTCAGCCGCGCCTATATCGGCTCCTTCGAAATCGCCCGCGAACAGCCGGATACCTACCTCGGCCAGGATGAGCGCCACCTGGTGCCGGCCATCGACGCCCAGCTCGCCGAGCTGGACGGCAAGCGCGACCCGCTGCTGGCCAAGCTCAAGACCCGCTGGGATTTCCTCCGGGTGGCGCTGCAGGACATGAACAGCGCCAGCAACAACCTCACCACCGCCTCGGGCCGCCCGTTCGCGCCGATCATGGTCGACCGCCATACGCGCAGCCTCAGCGACCAGTGGATGGCCGCCAAGCCTTGAGAACCGTCAGCCGTGAGCGGCCGTGTGGCGCAGACGCACCGGCCCGACCCGCGCCTCGATGGCGAGGCGCAGCGGCTCGCGCAACCCGAGCATGAAGCCGAGTTCGGCCGCGACGAACAGCGGCCCGATGATCAGCCCGCTGAGGTCGTCGACGAACGCCGGCTTGCGCCCCTCGAAATAGTGGCCGATGAACTGGATGATCCAGCCGACCACGAACAACCCCACGCCGATACCCAGCCAGAGCGCCGTGCCCGCTCCGGCGGCCAGCGCACCCAGCCACAGGCAGAGCGCCAGCACGGCGCTCATCAGCATGCCGTAGCGCAGGTCCAGACGCAGATAGAACAGCGCGGCGACAAGCGACACCAGCGCCGCCGGACTGAGCCACAGGCCCGCCCAGGCGATGCCGGGGCGCGACAGCAGCACGGCCACGGCCACCACGATCAGGGGAATGCCAACGAAATGGGTGAGCAGGTTGCGCGGGTCGCGGTGGTAGGCCGCGTATTGCGCGAGGTGATCGGTGAGCGTCTTCATCGGCTGCATCTCCGCAGAACCAGTAGCCAGCAAGCTTAGTCGCTCCCTGGCCCGTGCAGCTGCACAGGGCCAGGGCGATCGCGCCAACCTCGGGATCGGCCTTATTGCTCGGGGCGATAGCCCAGCCGCAGCCCACCCCAGTGGCGCCCGCGAACCATGATCGGCACCGACAGATCATGCATCAGCTCGCCGGTGTCGCGACTGTAGGTCTGCAACAGCAGGCGCCGCTGATGACTGCCGCAGCGGCCGCCGGTGCGATCATTGAACAGCCGCTTGCTGCGGCTCTTGACCCGATCGATCTCCGGATTGCCCACCGGCGGCTGGCTGAAGGCCCGGTTGTGGGTCGGCACATAGCCTTCCGGGGTCGTCGCGATGGCGTAGACCAGTGCCGGATGCCGCTGCAGCAGCGGCTCCTGGATCGCAGGCAGAACCTCGTCGGCATACTTGTCGAAGCGCGTCTGGTACTTCACCGGGTCGGTATTGGGCAGCGCCCGGTAGTTGCGATCGAAGAGATCATCGAGGCTGACCCTCCCGGCCTGGATGTCCGCCTCGAACCGCTCGGCGATGGCCGCAGCACCCTGCCGCGCCAGGTCGAACATGGCCTGGTGATAGTCGTCCAGCTGCACCTCGGCGAGCTGCTCGCTGGCACTCTCGGCCTGGGCCACCAGCCGCTCGGCGGCCTGCTCCAGCTGGCGGGTCTGTTTCTCGCTGTCCAGTGCGTCGGCGCGCAGCTGGTCGAGGGCGACGAACTGCCCGGTCAGGCGCTGATGGTTGTCGGCGGTGCCGGTGGTGATCTGCTCCACCTGGGACTCGACGCTGCCGGCCAGCCCGGCGATACCGCTGAGCTGCTCGCCGGTGGTGGCGATCTGCTCGGCGGCGGCGTCCAGCTCGTTGGCCTGGCGCTGGATGTAGCTGACCACCGCTTCGCTCTGCTGGCGAATGTCGGCCACCATGCGCCCCACTTCTTCGGTGGCGCTGGAGGTACGCGCCGCCAGGCTGCGCACCTCGTCGGCCACCACGGCAAAGCCGCGCCCCGCCTCGCCGGCGCGGGCGGCCTCGATGGCTGCGTTGAGCGCGAGCAGATTGGTCTGGCTGGCAATGGACTGGATCACGTCGGTGATCCGGCGAATCTCTTCGGTGCGGGCAGACAGGCCGTCGATCAGCTCGCGACTGGCATGGGTCTGCGCGCTGAGCTGCTGCATCCGCTCGATGGCGCGCTGCAACTCGGCCTGACCGGCATCGCTGCGCTGACGCACCGACTGCGCGGCGTCCAGCGTGTGTCGGGCGCGCTCGGCGCTGTCCTGCTCGGTGGCCGCAATCGCCTCGGCACCGTTGGCGATTTCGCTCACTGCCTTGAGCTGCGACTGCAGGCGGCTGGCGAGCTGCTCGGCGCTGAAGGCGACCTGAGCGGCGGAAAGCGCGTTGTGGCAGGTGTTGCGCGACAGATTCTTGGTCAGCTCACTGAACGCCGGCGGCGTATCGGCAGCCGTCGCGCCGTCGTCTGCCGCGCGCCAGACGGTGAACCAGGGCCATAGCGCCGCGGCGAGCAGCAACAGCGCCGTCAACAGCAGGGGCGGGGCCAGCCAGTAATGCATGAGCAGCAGACCGACGATCAGCGCTACATGGAACACGATGGCCTTGGGGTGGCGGTTGGCGGGGCTCATGGACGGGCCTCTTGTTCTTGTCGGATTGATCCGACGTTGTACCCACAGCCTCCGACAAAGAACAGTAGTGCCTTAGTAGCACCGTGCCGTTATCGAAGGTTCACCCCAGGCTTAACGGCCGCGGCCGGACAAACTGAAGGCGCCTCCGGTCGCCTCGATAACTAGGGTGCCGACGTCCGCTCCGGCGCGCTCAGGGGCAGCGCGAGCTGTACCCGCCGACGCAGCCAGGGGCTCGGCCGGTAGCGCGCCTCACCGCCATAGCAGGCCTGCATCGCCTCAAGAATGGCGAGGACGCGCGCCGCACCATAATGCTCGGCGAAACCCAGCGGTCCCTTCGGGTAGCCCAGCGCCAGGGTAATTGCCCGGTCCAGCGTATGCGGATCGGCGATGCCCTTCTGCGCTATCTCGCAGCCCAGGTTGACGATGCTGGCCACGACGCGCTGACTGACGAACCCCGGCGAATCGTTGATCACCTCCACCGGCACGCCGTCGCCACCCAGCGCCTGCCGCGCCTGGGCTTCCAGCGCGGGGTCGAGCGCAGGCGTACGCATCAGCACGTGCCGCCGTTCGCGATCGCAAAACAGGTCGTAGGCGACGCAACGCGCCGCCGGCAAACCCAGACGCGCGATCATCGAGCTGGCGTCCTCACCCAAAGGAGTGATCAGGCAGATGGCCCGTTCCGACGGCGTCTCACCCGACTCCAGCTGCGCACCCGTCTGGCCCAGCAAGGCTGCCAGCCAACCGCGCAGCTCGGCGTCCTGGCTGTCCAGCCAGAACGGGCGGTCCACCGAGACTGGCTCGAGGGCCGGCGCCGGCGTTCGCATCTGCTGGCCATTGTCGTAGCGGTAATAGCCCTGGCCGCTCTTGCGCCCGAGCAGACCGGCGGCGACCCGCTGCGCTGCCTGGTAGGACGGCGTATAGCGTGGGTCCTGGTAGAACTGCTGGTACACCGACTCCATCACGGCGTGAGAGACGTCCAGGCCGGTGAGGTCGAGCAGTTCGAACGGCCCCATACGAAAGCCCGGGCCGTCGCGCAGGATGCGGTCGATCTGCTCGGCATCAGCGATGCCCTCGGCGAGGATGCGCTGCGCCTCGGTGCTGTAGGCGCGACCGGCATGGTTGACCAGAAAACCGGGAGTATCCGGTGTGATCGCAGGGAAATGCCCGGCCTCTTCGGCCAGCTTGACCAGCCGCTCGATCACCTGCGGATCGCTGCGCTCGCCGCGCACCACTTCCACCAGCTTCATCAACGGCACCGGGTTGAAGAAATGAAAACCGGCCACCCGCTGCGGGTGCCGGCAGGCCGCGGCGATCCGCGTGACCGACAGTGACGAGGTATTGGTCGCCAGTACCGCGTCCTCGGCAACCAGCGCCTCCAGCTCGACAAACAGTGCCTGTTTGGCCTCGAGATTCTCGACGATGGCCTCGATCAGCAGGTCGCAACCGGCCAGCTCCTGCAACGTCGACGCCGGCCGCATCCGCGCCAGGGTTGCGTCGAGCGCCTCGGTGCTCAGGCGGCCCTTGGCCAGGCTGCGCTCCAGCAGCTCGCGATTGAAACGCAGCGCCTCGGCGACCGACTCGCCGAGCGCATCGTAGAGCCACACCTGCTTGCCCGCGCTGGCAAACAGCTGAGCGATGCCCCGCCCCATGGCGCCGGCACCGATGATTCCGATACGTTCGAACATCCCAAACCCTCCTCACACACCGCATATTCCGCAGTGCGGAATGGCATTCCGTCAGATTGACCAGCAGGCTAAAGGCTGCCACTCTGCGGCGCAACTTCCTACCGATACGCCCTTATGTCCGAGCATTCACGCCAGCAGGTCGAAGCCTCCATAACCGGCTTCTTTCAGGATCTCGGCTGCCGCCTGACCGAGTACGGCCCCGAGCGGGTGGTGATCGAACTGCTGCTGCAGCCGCGCCACCTGAACAACGCCAGCAAGCTGCACGGCGGCGTCAGCGCAACCTTGCTCGACGTGGCGATGGGCCTGTGCGGCACCTGGACCGAGCAGGCGGACCAGCGCCGCGTGGCGACCACCCTGTCGATGAACGTCAACTTCAGCGCACCGGCGCCAGCCGGCAGCCGCATCCGCGCGGTGGCATGCTGCCGCTCCTCCGGGCACAAGGTATTCATGGCCAGCTGCGACCTGCTGGACGAGCAAGATCGCCTGCTGGCCTTTGGTGAAGGCGTCTACCAGCGCGGCAAGCTGCGCAGCGAGCTGCCCTGACCGATGCTGGCCCTGCTGCCACTGGCGCTCGCCTGCGAGCTGTTCGCGCTGGTCTCCCGCCTGCAATGGCCGAGCGTGATCAGCGGCGCCCTGCTGGTACTGTTCTTCCTGTGGCACTGGCGCTCGCTGATGCCCTACCCGCGCCGGCTGGGGCTGGTCACGCTCGGCCTGCTCGCCTACTGGTTGCTGCTTGGCACGCCCAGCTGGGAACAAGCGCAGCGGATGCTGGCTGCCGCTGCTTATTACGGCGCGTTCATCGGCGCGCTGGGGCTCGCGCACTGCGCAGTCAAGCGGCTGCCACAACTGGGCGAGCTGCACCGCTTGCTGCTGCGACAACCGCCCCGGCGTCTCTACCCGAGCTATCTGCTGAGCACCTTCGCCATCAGTTCGGTGCTGAGCTTCGGCATGCTCAACCTGGTCTGCGGCTCGCTGGAACGTCATCTGGACGGCCGCGGCTACAGTCCGGCGCAGCGGCGCGAGGGCGCCCGCGGGGTGATGGTCACGGCACTGCGCGGCTTCGCCCTGGTGCCTCTGCTGGCGCCCACCAGCGTTGCCGTGGCGATCCTCACTCGCGAGCTGCCGGGGCTCAGCTGGAGCGCACTGCTGCCGTTCGGGCTGCTCTGTGCGGCAATCCTACTAGTGGTCGGTTGGACGATGGACAATCACCGGCTGCATCAACTGCAGATGGGCAGCGAACGGCCGCCCGCGCCGGCCGGTGAGCTGCGCAGGCTGCTGTATGGCAGCCTCCTGGGCATTGCGCTGATCGCCCTGCTGGCCAGCCTGACCTGGCTGTCAGCGACCCAGGCAGCGATGCTGCTGGTGCCGCTCGCCGTGATCGGCCTGCTACTGCACCAGGGCGGCTCGCCAACCGCCGTCTATGGCGAGGTACGTGACACCCTTGCCGGAATGCGTAACGAGACCTTCATCTTCGCCTGCTCCGCCTTGCTGGGCGGGCTGACCGCCATCCTGATTCCGGTCGAACGTCTGGCAGGTCATTTCAGCAGTACGCCCCTGGCGCTGTTCGGCCTCGGCGCCATCGGCATGCTCGCCATCATCGCGCTGGCGCTGCTGGGTGTCGCGCCGATCATCTCGCTGAGCCTGTGCGCCGCACTGCTGGCCCAGCTGGCGGGCCACGGCGTCGCGGTGATGCAGCCGGCGGTGGCGCTGCTGGTGGGTTTTTCTCTGGCGATGCTGCTGTCGCCCTATGGGCCGTCGGCGCTGATGCTGGCGCGCCACGCGGGGATCTCCCCGTGGCGCATCGCCTTCGGCTGGAACGGCCGCTTCGTGCTGCTGGTGCTCGGTCCGCTGCTGCTGGTACCGCTGCTGGCGTAGCGACGCTCACATCCAGCCATATTCGGCCATCGACAGCGGCTCGCCGTCACCGACGATGAAATGATCGAGCACCCGCACGTCGATCAGCGCCAGGGCGTCTTTCAGCCGCTGGGTCAGCTGACGGTCGGCCTGGCTCGGCTCGGCCACGCCCGACGGGTGGTTGTGGGTGAGGATCACCGCCGCCGCGTTCTGCGCCAGGGCACGCTTGACCACCTGCCGAGGGTAGACGCTGGCGCCATCGATGGTGCCGTGGAACAACACTTCGAAGGCCAGGACCCGGTGCTTGGCGTCGAGAAACAGGCAGCCGAACAGCTCGTGCGGTTCGTGGCGCAGGCGCGCCTTGAGGTAATCGCGTACCGCCTGCGGCGATTCCAGCGCCGAATCGCGGCGCAGCCGTTCGGCCAGGTGCCGGCGCCCCATCTCCAGCACGGCCTGCAACTGGGCGAACTTGGCCGGCCCAAGCCCCAGGTGTGCGCTGAACTGATCGAGATCCGCCTCCAGCAACGCGCGCAGGCTGCCGAACTCGGCGAGCAGGTAGCGAGCCAGGTCCACCGCGCTCTTTCCGGCGACGCCGGTGCGCAGGAATATCGCCAGCAATTCGGCATCGGAAAGCGCGGCCGCGCCCTGATCGAGAAGCTTCTCCCGCGGCCGCTCCGACGCCGGCCAGTCACGTATGCTCATGTCATCTCCCTGTCGAGCAGGCCCACTTTTCCGCTGTGGGCGCTGTGCTATCTTAGCCCGTCATTTTTCCGGGGCACCGGGCAACTTCAGACCTGGTTCTCACTCCGGACATCCCTACCAGATAACAAGGCAGGCCTATGCAGCGGCTGTATCGTAAACGCATCGTCCTGGGCGTCGGCGGCGGCATCGCCGCCTACAAGAGCGCCGAACTGGTCCGCCGCCTGCGCGACCATGGCGCCGAAGTCCGGGTGGTGATGACCCAGGGCGGGCGCGAGTTCATCACTCCCCTCACCCTGCAGGCGCTCTCCGGCCATCCCGTCCACCTGGACCTGCTCGACCCCGCGGCGGAAGCGGCCATGGGGCACATCGAACTGGCTCGCTGGGCAGACCTCGTGCTGATCGCGCCGGCCACCGCCGACCTCATGGCCCGCCTTGCTCAGGGCGTCGCCAATGATCTGCTGACCACCGTGGTGCTGGCGACCAACGCCCCGGTCGCCCTGGCACCGGCCATGAACCAGGCCATGTGGGCCGACCCCGCTACCCAGGCCAATCGTGAGCAGCTGCTGGCACGTGGCATTCGCCTGTTCGGACCCGGCTCTGGCAGCCAGGCCTGCGGCGACATCGGCATGGGGCGCATGCTCGAAGCCGAGGAGCTGGCGCGCGCCGCCGCCGACTGCTTCGAGACCGGCATGCTGACCGGCAAGCACCTGCTGATCACCGCCGGCCCCACCCAGGAAAACATCGACCCGGTGCGCTACATCACCAACCACAGCTCGGGAAAAATGGGTTTCGCCCTCGCCGAGGCCGCTGCCGAAGCCGGCGCGCGGGTCACCCTGGTGACCGGCCCGGTGTTCCTGCCCACTCCCGATCGTGTGCAGCGCATCGACGTGGTCAGTGCCCGTGACATGCTCGCGGCCTGCGAAGCGGCGATGCCCTGCGACATCCTCATCGCCGCGGCAGCCGTCGCCGATTACCGTCCGGAAGTGGTGGCACCCCATAAACTGAAGAAAGACCCCAGCACTGGCGATGGCCTGCTGCTGCAGATGGTGCGCAACCCGGACATCCTCGCCACCCTTGCAGGCCGTGCGGATCGCCCGTTCTGCGTCGGCTTCGCCGCGGAGACCGAGAATCTTCTCGAATATGCCGCCCGCAAGCTGCGCGACAAGAACCTCGACCTGATCGTCGCCAACGACGTGGCCAACCCCAGCATCGGCTTCAACAGCGAAGACAACGCGGTCAGCGTGATCGACCGCCAACAGCACGAAACCCGCTTCGGCCAGGCCAGCAAGGGGCATATTGCCCGTGCGCTGGTGGCCTTCATCGCCGAGCGCTACAAAGAGTCCTGACATGCACGCACTCCAAGCCAAGATCCTCGACCCGCGCCTCGGTCGGGACTTCCCGCTGCCCGAATACGCCACACCCGGTTCGGCCGGTCTCGACCTGCGCGCCATGCTGCAGCAGGACACCGTCCTGGAACCCGGCCAGACCCTGCTGATCCCCACCGGCCTGGCCATCCACATCGCCGACCCGACCCTGGCCGCGCTGGTCCTGCCGCGTTCGGGCCTCGGCCACAAGCACGGCATCGTGCTCGGCAACCTGGTCGGGCTGATCGACTCGGACTACCAGGGTGAGCTGATGGTGTCCTGCTGGAACCGCGGCCAGAGCGCATTCACCATCGCCGTCGGCGAGCGCATCGCGCAGCTGATGCTGGTGCCGGTGGTGCAGGCGCGTTTCGAACTGGTCGACAGCTTCGACAGCAGTGATCGCGGCGCCGGCGGATTCGGCCACTCCGGCAGCCACTGAGCGATACCCCCGCTTACTTCTTTCAGGATGATCCGAGGAGCTTCATGGCACTCTTCAAGCGCACCGCCAAGGATTCAGGCGTACTGAACCCGGCCGAGACCCGCAGCAAGCGCAGCGGCATCAACATCAAACCCTTGCTCGGTGGCCTGGCGAGCAGCCTGATCGGCCTCGGCGCAGCGGCAGCGCTGCTCTGGCTGGGCCTGCAGAATGCCGAGCAGGAGCAACGGACGCAGCTGGCCAGCGCCTGGGGCCAGAGCCAGGCCAGCGCGCTGCAGCAAGCGCTGCGTCAGCTGCAGGGCGATACCCAGGCGGTGACGGAGCGACTGATGCTGGTCGAAGCACCGCGTGGCGACGGTAAGCGTCGACGCGATGCCGAGCAGCGCCTGCTGGACCTGCCCGGCGTAGTCGACGCGCATCTGAATGTCCGCGGCCGCGCCGTACCCGACACCAGCCGCCCGGGACCGCTGAACTTCGCCGCGCTCGATCTGCTGCAGCGTGCGGAAGCCGGCCAGGCGCCCGCCCCCGAAGCGTACAAGGTCGACAACCGCTGGCTGCTGTACAGCGCTGTCGCCCTGCGCGGCGAAGGTCAGCAGGCGATTCGCGGCACGCTGCTGCTGGTGACTGACCTCGAACGCCTCTTCGCCGGCCTCCCGACGCTGCCCGCCGGCGCCGGGCAACTGCGGTTGAGCCAGCAGTTCGCCGGCGCACCGGAGCAAGTGCTGCTGCAGCGCGGCACCCCGGGCAATGCCACGGCCCTGACACTGCCCAGCGGCAATTCCAACTGGACGCTGAGCTACGTTCCGGGCAGCGAAGCCGCGCCGGCCATGCTGACGCCCCTGCACCTGATCGCCGCGGCGCTGCTGGCACTGGCCGGCGTACTGATCGGCCTGCAACTGGTGCTCGGCAGCCAGCAACGCAAGCTGCGCGAAGACGTGCTGCGGATCAGTCGCCTGCTGCAGGAACTCTCCACGGGCAAGACCATCCAAATACCGGCCTTGAGCCTGCCGGTCCTCGACGCACTGGCCAGGAACATGGTCCGACTGCCCGTCCGCCCCGCCGGATCGGCTCCGACTCAGGCACCTGCCGCGGCCCCCGCCGTACGGCCCGCCAAACCTACCGAGTACGTCGCTCCGCCCCTGCCGGAGACCGATATTCTCGACATCGACATTCTCGACGAGGACCAGGACATCTTCGGCCTCGACACCAAGGAGCGAGAAACCGCAATGAGCAGCGCCAAAGCCCCGAACTTGCCCGCCAGTATCTTCCGCGCCTACGACATCCGTGGCGTTGTCGGCGACAGCCTGACCACCGAAACCGCGTACTGGGTCGGCCGCGCCATCGGGTCCGAGAGCCTCGCCAAGGGTGAACCCAACGTTTCCGTCGGCCGCGACGGTCGCCTGTCCGGCCCGGAGCTGGTCCAGCACCTGATCCAGGGCCTGCTCGACAGCGGCTGCGACGTCAGCGACGTCGGCATGGTGCCGACGCCGGTGCTCTACTACGCGGCCAACATCCTCGCCGGCAAGTCCGGGGTGATGCTCACCGGTAGCCACAACCCGCCGGACTACAACGGCTTCAAGATTGTCATCGCCGGAGACACCCTGGCCAACGAGCAGATCCAGGTGCTGCGCAAGCGGATCGAGACCAACGACCTGTCCAGCGGTGTCGGCAAGGTCGAACAGGTCGATGTACTGGAGCGTTACTTCGAGCAGATCCGCAGCGACATCGCCATGGCCAAGCCGATGAAGGTGGTGGTCGACTGCGGCAACGGTGTGGCCGGCGTCATCGCGCCCAAGCTGATCGAGGCCCTGGGCTGCACCGTGATCCCGCTGTACTGCGAGGTCGACGGCAACTTCCCCAACCACCACCCCGATCCCGGCAAGCCGGAGAACCTGGTCGACCTGATCGCCAAGGTGAAATCCGAGAAGGCTGATCTTGGTCTGGCCTTCGACGGCGACGGCGATCGCGTCGGCGTGGTGACCAACGCCGGCACCATGATCTACCCGGACCGCCTGCTGATGCTGTTCGCCAAGGACGTGGTTTCGCGCAATCCAGGCGCCGACATCATCTTCGACGTCAAATGCACCCGCCGCCTGACCCCGCTGATCAGCGGCTATGGCGGCCGCCCGGTGATGTGGAAGACCGGCCATTCGCTGATCAAGAAGAAGATGAAGGAATCCGGCGCGCTGCTGGCCGGCGAGATGAGCGGCCACATCTTCTTCAAGGAACGCTGGTTCGGCTTCGACGACGGCATCTACAGTGCTGCACGCCTGCTGGAGATCCTCAGTCAGGACAAGCGTGACGCCGAACAGGTGTTTGCCGCCTTCCCCTGCGATATCTCGACGCCGGAGATCAACATCACGGTGACAGAGGAAAGCAAATTCACCATCATGGACGCCCTGCAACGCGACGCCAAATGGGGCGAAGCCAACCTGATCACCCTCGACGGTGTGCGGGTCGACTATCCCAAGGGCTGGGGCCTGATCCGCGCCTCCAACACCACCCCGGTGCTGGTACTGCGCTTCGAGGCCGACAGCGAAGAAGAGCTCAGCCGCATCCAGGACGTCTTCCGCGGCCAGCTGCTCAGCGTTGCACCCGACCTCAAACTGCCGTTCTGATTTTGCGGAGTCCTGCATGACCCTCAGCCGTGAAGCTGCCACCCAATTCGCCAAGGTCCTGTCCGAAGCGCTGCCCTACATCCGCCGATTCGTCGGCAAGACGCTGGTCATCAAGTACGGCGGCAACGCGATGGAGAGCGAGGAGCTGAAGACCGGCTTCGCCCGCGACATCGTGCTGATGAAGGCGGTGGGCATCAACCCGGTGGTGGTGCACGGCGGCGGCCCGCAGATCGGCGATCTGCTCAAGCGCCTGAACATCGAAAGCCACTTCATCGACGGCATGCGGGTCACCGACAGCCAGACCATGGATGTGGTGGAGATGGTCCTCGGCGGCCAGGTCAACAAGAGCATTGTCAGCCTGATCAACCAGCATGGCGGCAGCGCCATTGGCCTGACCGGCAAGGATGCCGGCCTGATCCGCGCCAGGAAGCTCAAGGCGACCCGTCAGACGCCGGAGATGACCAAGCCGGAAATCATCGACATCGGCCATGTAGGCGAGGTCACCGGCGTCAACGCCGAGCTGCTGGAAATGCTGGTGCAGGGCAACTTCATCCCGGTCATCGCGCCGATCGGCGTGGGCGAGAACGGCGAGTCGTACAACATCAACGCCGATCTGGTGGCCGGCAAGGTGGCAGAGGCGTTGAAGGCCGAAAAGCTCATGCTGCTGACCAACATCGCCGGCCTGATGGACAAGCAGGGCAACGTGCTGACCGGGCTGTCCACCGCTCAGGTCGATGCGCTGATTGCCGATGGCACCATCTATGGCGGTATGCTGCCGAAGATCCGCTGTGCACTGGAAGCCGTGCAGGGCGGCGTCAACAGCGCGCATATCATCGACGGCCGCGTGCCCAATGCGGTGTTGCTGGAGATTTTTACTGACGTTGGGGTCGGCACGCTGATCACCAACAGTCAGCGCTGATACCTGTACATGAAAAAGGGGAGCCCAGGCTCCCCTTTTTCGTGTGCGCTAGAACCTCAGAGATCGATGCGGAACGATTCGAGCATCGCCGGAATGCCTGGGAACATGCCGATGCCCAGCATCACCGCGCACAGCACGATGAACACAATCGTCGGAATCACCCAGCGGTGCAGATGGCTCAGCGACTGACCGCGCTCCTTGTCACCGATCAGTCCGAGGTTGTCCAGCAGCACGGTGAGTGACCAACCGAACACCGGATTGACCAGCGCCGAAGAGAAAATCACGATGGCTGCCGACTGCGAGGTCTTGCCCTCGCGGGTCATCTGCATGCCGGCTTCCAGCAGCGGCAGGAACACGCCGACCATCAGCGCCACGCTCAGAACCGGCGGCCAGATGGCCAGGTCCATCGGATAGCCCCAGAGCGCGGCGACCACGCAGAGCAGGCCGGTGAGCAGCGCACCTGCGGGGATCGGACGCTTGGCGATGGCCGCCGGGACCATGAAGGTACCCCAGGACGACGCCAGATTGCCCCCGCCCAGCGAAGTGCCGACGATCTGCCGCGCTGCCGCGACGCACATGGTGTCGTCGATGTTCATCAGCACCTTCTTCGCCTTGGGCGGATAGTTGAGCTGCTGGAACACCCGATGACCGAGGAAGTCCGGTGACCACATGGCCACCGCCAGCACGGCGAAAGGCGCGACCGCGATGAAATGATGCAGGTCCGGCAGGCCGATCTGCCAGCCGGTGTCCTCGCCCCACCAATACATTGGATTGAGATTCGGCACGCCCGGCTCGGTGGTGAACTCGAACGGAGCGCCCATCACGAAGGCGATCAGCGCAGCCAGAGCCGAGCCCAGCGGAATCGCCAGCCAGCGCATGCGGATATGCTCGAGATAGGCATACATGACGATGGTCGCGAAGACCACGACAAAGGCGATATAACCCATGTCGAAACTGTCCGCCCAGCCGAACAGCTTCTTGATCTGCGAGGTGATGCCGATGAAGCCGAGGTAGAGCAACAGACCGCCGCACACCCCGTCGCTGGTCAGCCGCGCCAGCAGGCTGCCACCCTTGAACACGCCGAGGGTAAAACCGAGCACCCCAACCATGATGCCCAGCGCCATCGGATGACCGCCCGAGGCGACGATCAGTGGAATCAGCGGGATCAGCGGGCCATGGGTTCCGGCCAGGTTGGCGGTGGGATTGAGGAAGCCGGAAAACAGCACCACGAACAGCAGCGCGGCAATCAGCATCTCGTAGCGCGCGTTCTCGATCACGAACTCGTTGGACAGCCCCATCGGACCGGCGAACGCTGCGACCACTGCGGCCACCATGACAATCTTGCCGATGGTTGCCGCCATGGCTGGCACCCAGTCTTCGTACTCGAAACGGTAGTCACGAAACGGCAGGTTCACGCCCCAGCGTTTCGGCGCCATGATCTCCAATTCGTGTTCAAGGTATTCAGCGCGAGTCGCGAAATTTCCCTTCGGCTTGTGAAGCTCCTGATAACTGCGTAGGTTCCTATCATTCATGCCAGTCAGCCATACCGAAAATTTTGCGCAACGGTACAGACTGACTCCAAGCAACTCATCACGACCTTGAAACTATTGAGTTAGAGCGGTCTTTTGTGATAGTAAGCAAGCTACGCATTCATCCGGAAAAATGGCGAAACGCCATTAATGCGTCGAGATTGCTTTCAGCAGGAAGTTTCGAAGGGGCGCGCCAGGTCGACGCGCTTATGGATTCTGCCCGAGCAGCTCGGCGACTCGCTGCCGATCCTGGGCGAAGCTGACCTCCGCCTCGGCACGCGTCTTCTCGAAACGCGCCAGGTCTCGCAACAGGCTCTGCTCTTCCTTCTCGAGGTTTTCGATCTGCGCCAGCAGGTTCTCAGGGACATTGCGCCCCGCCCGCTCGTGGTTCGCCGCCTGCTTGCGCAGACTGCTGTGCTGACTGCGGATGGATTGCAGGTTGCCCTGAGACAAGCCGATCACGCTATCGAGCTCGGCCAGTTTGCGCGTTTCAGCTCGCTCGACATCCTCTACGCTGGCATAGAGACGCAGCAGCTGTGCATCCGACGCATCGCGCGCCTTCTTCGCCTGCAGCCGGGCGAACTCTTCGGCGGTCGGCGCCGGCGGCACCTCGCGGACCACGCGTCCCTGCTCGTTGAGCACCTGATAACCGCGGGAGATATGCTGCGGCGGCACGCCGTGGCGATCGAGAACCACCACGCCTCGTTCGTCGACATAGCGATAAAGCTCGGCAGCCGAGGCCACTACCGGACAGATGACCCCCAACAGGAGCATCGTTCGAGTGGCTACCGATCTACGCATGTGCAATACCTACCCTGGGTCAGATTCCGTACTGCTCGCGATAAGCCTGAACCGCGGGCAGGTGCTGTTTCAGCTGAACATCATCGGCGAGATATTCCAGCACTTGCTCCAGGGACACAATACTGATCACCGGCATTCGATAATCACGTTCAACTTCTTGAATCGCCGACAGCTCGCCCTGCCCTCTTTCCTGCCGATTCAGAGCAATCAGCACACCTGCCGCCTCGGCATTCTGTGCCCGGATGATCTGCATGACTTCACGGATGGCGGTGCCGGCGGTAATCACATCGTCAACGATCAGCACGCGGCCGGTCAGCGGGGCGCCGACCAAGGTGCCGCCCTCGCCGTGATCCTTGGCTTCCTTGCGGTTGAAGCACCACGGCAGGTCACGCTGATGCTGCTCGGCCAGCGCGATGGCCGTGGCTGCGCCTAGCGGGATGCCCTTGTAGGCCGGACCGAAGATCACGTCGAAATCCAGGCCGCTCTCGATCACCGCCGAGGCGTAGAACCGCCCGAGCTGTGCCAGCGCGCTGCCGCTGTTGAACAGGCCGGCATTGAAGAAATAGGGACTGGTACGCCCCGACTTGAGGGTGAACTCACCGAAACGCAGAACGCCGCGCTCGATGGCGAAGCGGATGAACTCGCGCTGGTACGCCTGCATGAAGAAATTTCCCGGAAAACCACTGTTTTAGCTAATTGCGAAGAGCTTGGGTTATCATACACGCACGTGTTTTTAGGGGCCATTTATGCGGATCATCAGCGTCAACGTGAATGGCATTCAAGCGGCGGCACAGCGGGGATTGCTCAGCTGGCTGCAAGCGCAGAATGCCGATGTCATCTGCCTGCAGGATACCCGCGCCTCCGCCTTGGAACTCGACGACCCCGCCTACCAACTGGATGGCTACTTCCTCTACGCCTGCGATGCCGAGATTCCGGAGCAGGGAGGCGTGGCGCTCTATTCCAGGCTGCAGCCCAAAGCCGTGATCACCGGTCTGGGCTTCGAGACGGCGGATCGCTACGGGCGTTATCTGCAGGCCGACTTCGACAAGGTCAGTATCGCCAGCCTGCTGGTGCCTTCGGGTCAGGGCGGCGATGCCAACCTGAACCACAAGCTCAAGTTCATGGATGACTTCGCCCACTATCTGGACAAGCAGCGCCGCAAGCGCCGCGAGTACATCTACTGCGGCTCGCTGTACGTCGCCCACCAGAAGCTGGACGTGAAGAACTGGCGCGACTGCCAGCAGGATCCGGGCTTCCTCGCGCCCGAGCGCGCCTGGCTGGATGAGATCTTCGGCAACATGGGCTATATCGACGCGCTGCGCGAGGTCAATCGCGAAGGCGACCTGTTCAGCTGGTGGCCGGATACCGAGCAGGCCGAGATGCTCAACCTCGGCTGGCGCTTCGACTACCAGATCCTGACCTCAGGCCTGCGCCGCTTCGTGCGCAGCGCCCGCCTGCCGCGCCAACCGCGCTTCTCGCAGCACGCCCCACTGATCGTCGATTACGACTGGACGCTGAGCCTGTAATCCCGCGATTCGCAACGGCGGCCGGCACGCGATGTGTCGGCCACCGCTCAGCTGTCAGGGAATCGAAACCGTCCTATCTGACGATCCGCCAGCAGAAGGGGTAGCGATAGGGCTTGCCTTCGTTGGCACGGATGCCGGCGATCACCACCAGCACCAGCGCCACCACGCTCACCAGCACCATCAGCGGAAAACCGATGAGGATCCAGGCCAGCACGCCACAGATCATCATCGCAAGGCTGAAGGTCAGCTGAAAATTCAGCGCCTCCTTGCCCTGTTGGTCGACGAAGGGGTCCATGTCCTTCTTCAACTGCCAGACGATCAGCGGGCCGAGCACGTTGCCGATCATCGGCGCCAGGAACCAGAAGAACGCCGAGTAGTGGCAGAACATCGCCCACTGACGCGCTTCGCGGCTGGGCAACGGCACGAGATCCTGATCGCTCATTTCGCCTTACCTCTCGCTCAGTCCGCCAGCGCCGCGCGCTGCAGTTCGAACAGCTGACGCACACCATCGTGTGCCAGCGCCAGCATGGCGTTGAGCTCGTCGGCATGGAACGGCGCGCCCTCGGCCGTGCCCTGAACCTCGATGAAGCCACCGGCGTCGGTCATCACGACGTTCAGATCGGTTTCGGCAGCCGAGTCTTCCAGATAGTCCAGATCGAGCACCGGCTCGCCCTGATAGATGCCGACCGATACGGCGGCAATCATCTGCTTGACCGGATCGCCGCCCTTCAGACCGCCGCGCTTCTTCAGCACCTTGAGGGCGTCGATCACGGCCACCATGGCGCCGGTGATCGAGGCGGTGCGCGTACCACCGTCTGCCTGGATCACGTCGCAGTCGATGTACAGGGTGTTCTCGCCGAGCTTGCTCATGTCCAGCGCGGCCCGCAGCGAACGGCCGATCAGACGCTGGATTTCCAGGGTACGTCCGCCCTGCTTGCCCCGCGCCGCTTCGCGCTGGTTACGCTCACCCGTGGCGCGCGGCAGCATGCCGTATTCGGCGGTCAGCCAGCCCTGGCCCTGCCCCTTGAGGAAGCGCGGTACGCCTGTCTCGATGCTGGCTGTGCAGATCACCTTGGTATCACCGAACTCCACCAGCACCGAGCCTTCGGCATGCTTGGTGTAGTTGCGGGTGATGCGGATCGAGCGCAGCTGGTCGGCGGCACGGCCACTGGGTCGCTTCATGGGTAGGTCCTGCTAGAGAAGAATGTGAGCGGCATTATAGAGCCCCTTGGCCGGGAAAGGGTCGCGACAGTCCGGTCGTCTCTGCAGCGATTGCCGGTTTCCTTTACAATCCTCCGCCTTTCGCAGTCCGCATCCGAGAGGTTAACCCGATGGTCCACAGCATGACGGCCTTTGCCCGCAGCGAGCAGGCCGGCGCCCATGGCACCCTCAGTTGGGAAATCCGCTCGGTCAATCATCGCTATCTGGAGCCGCACCTGCGCCTGCCGGAAGCCTTTCGCGACCTCGAAGGCCAGGTGCGCGATGCCCTGCGCAAAGGACTCTCGCGCGGCAAGGTGGAATGCACCCTGCGCTTCGCGGAGGAAGGCCAGCGCGGCAACCTGCAGGTCGACCAGGAGCGCGCCAGCCAGCTGATCGCCGCCGCTGAAAGCGTTGCCGCGCTGATCCGCCAGCCTGCCGCCATCGATCCGCTGCAGGTGCTCGGCTGGCCTGGTGTGCTGGTCGGCGATGCGCTCGATCCGCAAGCGCTCAACCAGAGCGCACTCGAGCTGTTCCACAAGGCGCTGGAGCAGCTCAAGGAAGGTCGCCGCCGCGAGGGCGAGGAGCTGGCCAAGTTGCTCGGCGAACGCCTGGACAGCATCCTCGAGGAAGTCGCCACGCTGCGTGAGCAAGTGCCACAGATGCTCGCCACCCAGAGGCAGAAGATTCTCGACCGTTTCAGCGAGGTGCGTGCCGAGCTGGATCCGCAGCGCCTCGAGCAGGAAATGGTTCTGCTGGCGCAGAAGAGCGATGTCGCCGAGGAACTCGACCGCCTGAGCACCCACGTCAGCGAAGTGCGGCGGGTGCTCAAGGCCGGCGGTGCCGCCGGGCGCCGCCTCGACTTCCTCATGCAGGAACTCAACCGCGAGGCCAACACCCTCGGCTCGAAAGCCTTCGACCCGCGCAGCACTCAGGCCGCGGTAAACCTGAAAGTCCTCATCGAGCAGATGCGCGAACAGGTACAGAACCTCGAATAACTGCCAGCAGCCGTTGCGGCTGGTCTATTTTTTGTCCCACAGCGTTTTCCAGGAAGCCGTCATGTCCGCCACCACCGGTACGCTCTATATCGTTTCCGCGCCTTCCGGGGCCGGCAAGACCAGCCTGGTCAAGGCCCTGGTCGATGCACAGCCGCAGGTGCGGGTGTCGGTCTCCCACACGACCCGCGCCATGCGTCCGGGTGAGGTAGACGGGGTCAACTATCACTTCGTCAGCCGCGAGGAATTCCTCGCGCGCCTGGAGCGCAACGAGTTTCTCGAACACGCCGAAGTGTTCGGCAATCTTTACGGCACCTCTCAGCGCTGGCTGGAACAGACGCTGGCCGAGGGCTACGACCTGATCCTCGAGATCGACTGGCAGGGCGCGCAGCAGGTGCGCCGGTTGATGCCCCAGGCGAAATCGATCTTCATCCTGCCGCCGACCCAGGAGGCCCTGCGCCAGCGCCTGAACAACCGCGGCCAGGACAGCGACGAGATCATCGAGAAGCGCATGCGCGAAGCGGTCAGCGAGATGAGCCACTACGTCGAGTACGACTACCTGGTGATCAACGACGACTTCGCCCACGCGCTGATCGATCTGCAGTCGATCTTCCGCGCCAATCAGCTCAAGCAGCAGGCCCAGCAGCAGCGCCATGCGCGCCTGCTCAGCGAGTTGCTGGCCTAAGCCGGCACGGCGCTACCGCCTGAGAAACAGCGCTTCCATTACGGCTGGTGATTTTTTAGACTACTCCGTCCGCTCGCCCATCCGGGCATGCTCTACCGTTACTGATCACGAGGAACACCATGGCCCGCGTTACCGTTGAAGACTGCCTGGACAACGTTGATAACCGCTTCGAGCTGGTCATGCTTGCCACCAAGCGCGCGCGTCAACTGGCGACCGGCGGCAAGGAGCCGAAAGTGGCCTGGGAAAACGACAAGCCGACCGTTGTCGCGCTGCGCGAGATCGCTTCCGGCCTGGTCGACTACGATGTCATTGCTCAGGACGAAATCGTTGACGATGAACCGCTCTTCACCCAGTACGAGGAAGAGCCGAACGAGGCCATCTGATTAAATGCCAGGTCGAAGTCGAACCGAGAAGATCGAAGTCAGCCGGCAGGGAGTACGACCTTGCCAGCCATAGACGCACTCGCGGATCGCCTGTCGACCTATCTCGGCCCGGACCAGGTCAACCTGGTTCGCCGAGCCTATTTCTATGCCGAGCAGGCCCATGACGGGCAGCGCCGGCGCAGCGGTGAAGCCTACGTCACCCATCCCCTCGCGGTAGCCAATATCCTCGCCGACATGCACATGGACCATCAGAGCCTGATGGCCGCGATGCTGCACGATGTCATCGAGGATACCGGCATTCCCAAGGAAGCTCTGGTCGCCCAGTTCGGCGAAACCGTCGCCGAGCTGGTCGATGGGGTCAGCAAGCTGACCCAGATGAACTTCGAGACCAAGGCCGAGGCCCAGGCCGAGAATTTCCAGAAGATGGCCATGGCCATGGCCCGCGACATCCGCGTGATCCTGGTCAAGCTCGCCGACCGCCTGCACAACATGCGCACCCTGGAGGTGCTGGCCGGCGAGAAACGCCGGCGCATCGCCAAGGAAACCCTGGAAATCTACGCACCGATCGCCAATCGCCTCGGTATGCACACGATGCGCGTGGAGTTCGAGGACCTCGGCTTCAAAGCCATGCACCCGATGCGCTCCGAGCGTATCCGCGCCGCGGTGCGCCGCGCTCGCGGCAACCGCAACGAGATCGTCGAGAAGATCGAGCAGTCGCTGATTCACTGCCTCGAGCGCGATGGTCTGGAAGGCGAGGTGCTGGGTCGCGAGAAGCACCTGTACAGCATCTACAAGAAGATGCGCGGCAAGCGCAAGGCGTTCCACGAGATCATGGACGTCTATGCCTTCCGCATCGTGGTGGACAAGGTCGATACCTGCTACCGCGTGCTCGGCGCGGTGCACAGCCTGTACAAGCCGCTGCCAGGGCGATTCAAGGACTACATCGCGATCCCCAAGGCCAACGGTTACCAGTCGCTGCACACCACCCTGTTCGGCATGCACGGCGTGCCCATCGAGATCCAGATCCGCACCCGCGAAATGGAAGAGATGGCCAACAACGGCATCGCTGCGCACTGGCTGTACAAGTCCAACGAGGATGAAGTGCCCAAGGGCACCCACGCCCGCGCACGGCAATGGGTCAAGGGTGTGCTGGAGCTGCAGCAGCGCGCCGGCAACTCGCTGGAATTCATCGAGAGCGTCAAGATCGACCTGTTCCCGGACGAGGTCTATGTCTTCACGCCCAAGGGCCGCATCATGGAACTGCCCAAGGGTTCCACCGCGGTCGACTTCGCCTACGCGGTGCACACCGATGTCGGCAACACCTGCATCGCCTGCCGCGTCAACCGTCGCCTGGCGCCGCTGTCGCAACCGCTGGAAAGCGGCTCGACGGTGGAGATCGTCACCGCACCGGGGGCTCGGCCAAACCCGGCGTGGCTGAATTTCGTCGTCACCGGCAAGGCGCGCACACACATTCGCCATGCGCTCAAGCTGCAGCGCCGCTCGGAGTCCATCAATCTCGGCGAGCGGCTGCTGAGCAAGGCCCTCAGCGGTTTCGAGACGAGCCTGGACAAGATCAGCCCCGAGCGCATCCAGCAGGTGCTTGCCGAATACCACATGGAATACGTCGAGGACCTGCTGGAAGACATTGGCTTGGGCAACCGCATGGCCTATGTCATCGCCCGGCGTCTGATTGCCCGGGACGACGAACAGGCACCAGCGCTCGAAGGGCCGCTGGCTATCCGCGGCACCGAAGGGTTGGTACTCAACTACGCCAAGTGCTGCACACCGATCCCCGGCGACCCCATCGTCGGGCACCTGTCGGCCGGCAAGGGCATGGTGGTGCACCTGGAAACCTGCCGGAACATCGCCGACGTCCGCCACAATCCGGACAAGTGCATCCAGCTGTCCTGGTCCAAGGACGTCACCGGCGAGTTCAACGTCGAACTGCGCGTCGAACTGGAGCACCAGCGCGGCCTGATCGCCCTGCTCGCCGGCAGCGTCAATGCCGCCGACGGCAATATCGAGAAGATCGGCATGGACGAGCGCGACGGCCGCATCAGCGTGGTCCAGCTGGTGGTCAGTGTGCATGACCGCGTGCATCTGGCCCGCGTGATCAAGAAGCTGCGCACCATCAAGGGCGTCACCCGCATCACCCGCGTCAAGGCCTGATCGCCTACCCCACTCACGGCGGCGGTGCTGTCGCCCCGCCGCGCCCGCCTGCCCTGATACTTGTCCACCCAGACGGCTGTCGCGGGTGGCCGCTGCCGGCATCAGCCATTATGCTGGCTGCCCGTTGCCCAATTCCCAGAGGAGTTTCCATGAGCAAGACCGTGATCAACACCGACAAGGCCCCGGCCGCCATCGGCACCTACTCCCAGGCCATCAAGGCCGGCAACACCGTCTACCTGTCCGGGCAGATCCCGCTGGACCCCAAGACCATGGAGCTGGTGGAAGGCTTCGAGGCGCAGGCCGTGCAGGTGTTCGAGAACCTCAAGGCGGTGGCCGAAGCGGCTGGCGGCTCGCTGAAGGACATTGCCAAGCTCAACATTTTCCTCACCGACCTCGGCAACTTCGCCACCGTCAACGAGGTGATGAGTCGTTACTGCCAGCAGCCTTATCCGGCGCGCGCCGCCATTGGCGTTGCTGCGCTGCCGAAAGGCGCGCAAGTCGAGATGGACGCGATCCTGGTCATCGACTGACCCGCTCCTGCCGGCGTGGCCCGCGCCGCGCCGGTGCCCTTCAGCGCACCAGCACCTCGACCCGCCGATTGCGCGGTTCGGCGGTGGCATCCGGCGTCGCCACCAGCAGGTTGCGCTCGCCGTGGGACTCCACCCGCAGCTCCATCGCCTCCAGCCCCCGGGCGCGCAGCAGCTCGGCCATGCGCTGGGCTCGGCGCATGCCGACCTGCTCGTTGGCGGCACGGTGGCCCAGGGTGTCGGTATGGCCGATCACGGTAACCACCGGATAATCCCGGCGGCGCGCGGCAAGCAGCACGCTGTCCAGCAGCTGCTCCGCACCGGCATCCAATTCGCCGGAAGGCGCCAGATGGAAGGTGAAACGCTCCGGCAATGCGGGCTGCGCCGAAAGCGCCTTGGCGAAATCGGCCTTGCGCTGCATGTCCGACACCGCAAAGGCCTGCCCGCCAGGAGCAATCGCCATGCCCTGCCCCGGCATGTCCAGCACCCGTTGTTCGTCGCCCAGCACGGCAGCGCCACGCCCGCCAGAATCATCCGCCAGCATCACGTAGGAATGCTGCGCGCAGCCGCCCAGCGCGGCCATTGCCAGCAGCAGCGTGCCGCTCATCAACCGGGCTTTCACGGTTTCACCTTCAGCAGCACCTGCCCGCCACGCACTCCGACCCGGCCCTCCGGGGTCTCGACGGCGATGGCCTGGGGATCGAGCCGAGCCATGTCGCCAGCGATCAGGCTGAGCGTGCCGCGGTTGAGCGTCGCGCGCAGACGCAGCTCATCGCTCGCCGGTGCGAAGCGGTAATCGTCCAGCGTCAGCTCGCTGTCCGGGCCGAACGACAACACGCTGCCGTCGCCCATGATCACCCCCAGCCCACCCTCGGCACCGGTACTCAGGGCAACGCCCGGGATGATCGCCTGGCCGACCTTGGCCGCATTGGTATGGCCGCGGCTGCTGACGAAGGCCGCACCCTCCACACGGGCCACGTGGCCGACGGGCTCGGGCAAGGTGCTGCCGAAGGCCGGCACCAGCCAGGCGGCCGCCAACGTGCAGAACGCGCGCATGTAATGATCCAGACAGGTCATCGAAGCTCTCGAATCGACAGAATTGCACAAGGGAAGGGTCCCGCTCGACTCCAGAGAACTAAGGCAGTCCAAATCGGCAAAAAATCCCGCAGCGTTCCGTTTTCTGCGCTCCACCGCTGGCAGCGCTTCGCAAATGCCATGGCGCCGGCTGCGCGGAGCAGAAAAATTTCGCGATTTTTGCCGCTCCCGTTGTCTCGATCTAACGCGCGCATCCAACCAGACATAAGCGCGCCGTTTCCGAGCCTGACGTGAGGTCCCCGTTCCATGCTGACGCTTTCCATCAACGGCACCGACCTGCAGGTCGACGTGCCCGAAGACATGCCCCTGCTCTGGGTCCTGCGCGACGTGCTAGGGCTCACCGGCAGCAAGTACGGCTGCGGTATCGCCCAGTGCGGCGCCTGCACCGTGCACCTGGATGGCCAGGCGGCGCGCGCCTGCGTCTTGCCGGTCGGCGAGGTGAAGGGCCGCAAGGTGGTGACCATCGAACGCATCGGCAACACGGAGCTCGGCCGCAAGGTGCAGCAGGCCTGGCTGGAGGATGAGGTGGTGCAGTGCGGCTACTGCCAGTGCGGGCAGATCATGTCCGCCGTTGCCCTGCTGGAGCAAAACCCGCAGCCCGACGACCGCGCCATCGACCAGGGCATGGCCGGCAACCTCTGCCGCTGCTGCACCTATACCCGCATCCGCAGCGCCATCAAGCGCGTCGCCCAGGCATGAGGAAGCGCGAGATGAGCCAACCCGACACGACCCTGCAGTCCCCTTCGCGCCGCACCTTGCTCAAGGTCGGCAGCCTCGCCCTGGGCGGGCTGGTGATCGGCTTCACCCTGCCGTTCGCCGGACGCAGCTTCGCCGAGCAGATCCTGAACGAAGGCCCGGAAGACCAGCCGATGTCCAACGCCACGGCGCTGGATGCCTTCATCAGCATCGACCGCGACGGCCAGGTCACCTTCACCGTGCCGAAGATCGAGATGGGCCAGGGCGCGCAGAGCGGCCTGGCGGTGATGGTCGCCGAGGAGCTGGAGATCGGCCTCGAGCAGATCACCCTCAAGGAAGCCCCGCCGAACGAGCAGATCTACAACGACAAGCTGCTGAATTTCCAGGCCACCGGCGGCTCGACCTCGATCCGCAGCAACTGGGAGCCGCTGCGCCAGGCCGGCGCGGCGGCGCGCCTGCTGCTGATTCAGGCCGCGGCCCAGCGCTGGCAGCTGGGCGCCGATCAGCTGCGCGCCGAGAACGGCCGCGTACTGGGCCCGGACGGCCAGAGCCTCGGCTATGGCGAGCTGGTCGAGGACGCCGCGAAGTTGCCGGTCCCCGAAGACATTCCGCTCAAGCCGGCCGATCAGTTCAGGCTGATCGGCAAGCCGACCCGGCGCCTGGATACACCGGCCAAGGTCGACGGCACCGCGCGCTTCACCATCGACCTGGTGGTGCCAGGCATGAAATACGCCTCGATCCGCGCCTGCCCGGTGCTCGGCGGCGCCCTGCGCGAGGTCGACGAACGCGCGGCCCGGCAGATACCGGGGGTGATTGAGGTGGTGCGGCTGGACAATGCCGTGGCGGTCATCGGCGAACACACCTGGGCTGCCTTCGCTGGCGTGCGCGCGCTGGAGATCGACTGGGCGCTGGGCGACAACGCCGGCATCGACTCGGCGCAGATGGAGCGCGAGATCAGGGGGGCGCTGGACAAGCCCGGCGCCATCGCCAACGAGCAGGGCGACATCGATGCAGCACTCAAGGACGCAGCCAACACCTTCGAAGCCGAATACGAAATGCCCTTCCTCGCCCACGCCGCGCTGGAGCCCATGACCTGCGTCGCCGAGGTGCGCGCCGACGCCGTCGAGCTGTGGGTCGGCACCCAGGTGCCGGTGCGCGCGCAGACGGCCGCCGCCGAGGCCGCCGGGCGCCCGGCCGAGCAGGTGATCGTCAACAACCAGCTCATCGGCGGCGCCTTCGGCCGGCGGCTGGAGGTGGACTTCATCAGCCAGGCGGTGGCGATCGCGGCCCAGGTCGATTATCCGATCAAGCTGACCTGGACGCGCGAGGAAGACACCACCCACGACATGTACCGCCCGCACTACATCGACCGTTTCGCTGCCGCGCTGGATGCCGAAGGTCGCCTGCAGGGCTGGCGCCACACCATCGCCGGCGCCTCGGTGCTGGCCCGTTTCGCGCCCGAGGCGGTGCCGGAGAACGGCCTGGACGGCGATGCGGTGGAAGTCGCCATGCATCCGATCTACGCGATGCCGAACCTGCGGGTGAACTACGTGCCGGTACCACCCCGGGCGCTGCACCAGTCCTGGTGGCGCGGCGTCGGCCCGCTGCGCAGTACCTACATGCTGGAAAGCTTCATCGACGAGGTGGCCCGCAGCGTCGAGCAGGACCCGGTCGACTACCGCATGGCCCTGCTCGGCAGCCATCCCCGTGCCCAGGGCGTTCTGCGTCTGGCTGCGGAAAAGGCCGGCTGGGGCGAACCGCTCGAGGCCGGGCACGGTCGCGGCGTGGCCGTGCAGGAGGTGTTCGGCAGCTTTCTCGCCACGGTGGTCGAGCTGCAGGTCAGCGAGGACAAGGGCGTCAGGCTCAAGCGACTGGTGGTCGCCATCGACTGCGGGCAGGTGATGAACCCGGTATCGGTCAAGTCGCAGATCGAGGGCGGCACCCTGTTCGGTCTGTCGGCCGCGCTGTTCAACGAAATCACCGTGCGCGAGGGCCGCGTCGAGCAGACCAACTTCCACGACTACCGGCAGTTGCGCATCAGTGATGCGCCGCCAGTGGAAACCTACATCGTCGAGAGTCGCGAGGCGCCCGGCGGGGTCGGCGAGGCCGGCACGGCGATGATCGCCCCCGCGCTGGTCAACGCCCTGGCGGCCGCCAACGGCACGCGCATCCGCCGCCTGCCGCTGGCACGCGCCGGCTACTACGTGATCTGAGGAGTCCCAGCATGAACAATCGATTCACAACCGGCAGCCTGCTGGGCGCTGCCCTGGCCCTGTTCGGCACGGCGGCCATGGCGCAGCAGGCGGACGACGCCTTGCTCGAACGCGGCGAATACCTGACCCGCGCCGCGGACTGCCTGGCCTGCCACGTCACCGAAGGCGGCAAGCCCTACGCCGGCGGCCTGCCGGTGGAGATGCCGTTCGGCACGCTGTACTCGACCAACATCACGCCGGACAAGGAAACCGGCATCGGCAACTGGGCCGACGATGAGTTCGTCGAGGCCATGCAAAAGGGCGTCGGCCCGGATGGCCGCCACTACTACCCAGCCTTTCCTTATACCTCCTACACCCTGATGCCGCGCGAGGACATCCTCGCCATCAAGGCCTACCTGTTCAGCCTGGAACCGGTGAACCAGCCGAACCGGGAGAACGACATCGGCTTTCCGTTCAACCAACGCTGGGGCATCGCCCTGTGGAACCTGATGTTTCTCGACGACGAACGCTTCGAGCCGGACCCGCAGCAGTCCGCGCAATGGAACCGCGGCGCCTACCTGGTGGAAGGTCCGGGGCACTGCGGTGAATGCCATACGCCACGCAACGTCATGCAGGCGAAGCAGAGCTCCAAGGCGCTCGGTGGCGCGACCATCCAGGGCTGGGCGGCGTGGAACATTACCGGCGACGAGCAGAGCGGCATCGGCGGCTGGCCGGACGACGCCCTGGCGGCTTACCTGGCCACCGGCGTCGCGCCGGGCTACGGCGTGGCGGGAGGGCCGATGGCCGAGGTGGTCAACCACAGCCTGCGCCACCTCACACCCGAGGATATCCAGGCCATGGTCGTCTATCTCAAATCGGTGCCCGCCCAGCCGGCGGACGTGAAACGCCCCGAAGCCCGCTCACTGGCCAATCAGCCGCCCACCGAAAGCGAGCACCCGCTGGGGCAGAAGCTCTTCGCCGACGCCTGCGCCAGCTGCCACCAGTGGGACGGCAGCGGCCGCCAGAGCGACTACGCCGCGTTGCGCGGCCTGCGCACGCTGAACGACCCGCAGGGCCTGAATCTGGTCAGGGTCATCCTCGATGGCGACGCCCTGCACGGGCCCAGCGGGCATCACCTGATGCCGGCCTTCAACCGGCACTTCAACGATCGGGAAGTGGCGGAGCTGGCCAACTTCATGCTCGAGCATTTCGGTGCGCAGCCCGGAGCGCTGAGCGCAGGGACGATTTCCGAGCGGCGCTGAAGCCCATCGCGCCGCCCCCGCGGCGCGGGCTGACGTCAGTTCACGTAGCGGCGCGCAGCCTGTTGCAGCAGGCCTTCCTGCTTCATCTGATCGAGGGTGCGTTGCAGCTTCTCGACGACCTCGTCGGGAGTTTCCTTGTTCATCGCCAGGTAGAGGTCGACCCGACTCAGGGTCAGGGCCACCGCCAGCGGGCCGACGCCGGCCTGCTTGGCTTCGTATTCGCCGGAGGGGTTGGTGGTCGCCCAGAGATCGAACTGGCCGGCCTTCAGCTTGGCCGGCGTATCGATCAGCGAACTCTGCACCTCGATACCCCGGCTGATCAGGTACTGGCTGCCGACGCTGCCGTCCTTCGAGCCGATGCGGTACTGCCGGGCCTCCTCCAGGCTGGAGATCTGGATCGGGCTGTCGGGGCGCTTGAGCAGCACGATCTGGATCTCGCTGAGCGGGCCGACCCACTTGTATTTCGGCTCACGCTCAGGCGTACGGCTGAGGGAGAACACGGCGAAGCCGGGCGTTTTTTCCGCCAGCTGCTGCAGGCGGCTCCAGGGGAAGCGCAGAGTCAGCGTGTAGGGTATGCCGGCACGCTTGAACAGAGCGGCCACAACCTCGGCGTCGATGCCGCTGATGGCCTCCTCCTTCGCGAAGTTCTTGCCGTCATTGGCCATGCTGAACGGCGGGAAGTTCTGCGTGAGCAGGTTGACCGTATCCTGGGCGTTGGCCGAGGCGAACGGGAGTAGTGCGAACAGCGCGCCCAGAACGGCAGAGCGCAGGGTCTTGTTGCGGGTTGGCATGTTGAAGTCTCGGGTCGATCGAACGTTGTTTTTATGAGCGCGCCCGGCATCGTGGCAGGGTCGGCTGTCGGCAGTGTGTCGCATGTCCGCAACGGAGCGTGACGGACGTCCATGCGGCGTCGAACGGTAACAGGCCCTTGCGCGGCAATCTCTGCAGCCGGTCACTTATGTGGCACGTGCCGCTGCGGCGCGTCGACGCGATGGCGCTGCACCAGCAGCCCTGCCGTGCTTGTACAGCGACGATTTCGTTCCCGGCGCGAACGGTCATTCGTCGAAAACCTGCCGTCCGTTCGTCGCACAGCCGCCCCCATGGTGGCACTTGCCGTATTCTCGCCGGCTATCGGAGTCTGCCGATCCGAGACACAGTCGGGCATATAAATCGCATCCAACACATCCGAACTGTGGCGCGCCATACCTTTGGCGCCGCGGGTTTCCCGCACAACAACTGTGGTCCGCCTGCGGGCGGTGGTTTGTCGAAACATCGGGCCTTCCCGATTGGATGTGAAATGAAAACACCACGTCTGCTACAAGGTCGTCGCGGCCCTGTGCTCTCCGTTTTCCTGCTTCTGCTGATCGCCGCCTGCGTGGCCTATTGGCAGCTGCGCCCAGCCGCGCCGTCGACGCCAGCCACTGGCGCGGCGGCGAGCATGCTCGAAGCCCTGCAGGAGTCCACCGCCCCCTGGCAGGCCAATCGCCGCGATCTCTCGGTACTGCTGGCCGACCTGCGTGGCGCCAGCATCGCCAGCGCCGCGCTGGGCAAGGATGCGGTCTACGTCAGCCTGCACGACGGCCTGCGCTACTGGGTGCCGGACCAGTCCGGACGCGTGGCTGGATTGCTGCTCGAGCAGTACGCGCAGAGCAACGGCGAGCTGTTCCCGCTGGCGATGTTCCAGACCGACGCGGAAAAGCCCTTCTACACCTACCTGCTGCCCTACTCGCCGATCGCCCTGCTGCTGCTCGGCGCGGCAATCTTCTTCGCCATGAAGACGCGCAGCTTCGAGGTGCAGCGCAAGGGCAGCGGCATCACCTTCGCCGACGTGATCGGCGCCGCCGAGGCCAAGCAGGCGCTCAGCGACGTCACCGCCTACCTGCGTGACCCGGGCGCCTATGCACGTCTCGGCGCCCGTCCGCCCAAGGGCGTGCTGCTGACCGGCGAGCCGGGCACCGGCAAGACCCAGCTGGCCAAGGCGCTGGCGAGTGAATCGAATGCCAGCTTCATCCAGGTCACCGGCAGCGATTTCTCCTCGATGTACTTCGGCGTCGGCATCCAGAAGGTCAAGGCGCTGTTCCGCACCGCGCGCAAGCAGGCACCATGCATCATCTTCATCGACGAGATCGACGGCATCGGCAAGCGCGCCGAGCAGACGCGCTCCAGCGATGCCGAGAGCAACCGCATCATCAACCAGTTCCTCGCCGAGATGGACGGCTTCGACGGCGCCAGCGGCGTGCTGGTGCTCGGTGCCACGAACTTCCCCAACTCGCTCGACCCGGCGCTGGTGCGCGAAGGCCGCTTCGACCGCTCCATCGCCGTCGGCCTGCCGGGACTGGATGACCGCGAGGCGCTGTTCCGCCTCTACGCCGGCAAGCTCAACGCTGCCGACGACCTGGATTTCCCGCAGCTGGCGCGCAATACCGTCGGCCTGACGCCGGCGGCGATCGCCTACATCGCCAACCATGCCGCACTGCTGGCCGCCCGTACCGGCGCGCAGCAGGTGAACATGGCCCACTTCGTCGATGCAGTGGAAACCTGCCGCATCGGTGAGCAGCCGTCCGGCGTGACGCCGATGTCGCCCACCGACCGCAAGCGCATCGCCGTGCACGAGGCCGGCCACGCGCTGGTGGCCGCGGCGTTGAATGTCGGCCGGGTGGAGAAGGTCACCATCCTGCCGCGCGGCCAGGCACTGGGCGTGACCCTGGTGACGCCGGTAGAGGACAAGCGCCTGCACATGTATTCCGAGCTGCGCAACCGCATCCAGATGCTGCTGGCCGGGCGCGGTGCCGAGCAGCTGTATTTCCACGAAGTCTCCTCCGGCGCCGGCCAGGATCTGCAGGAAGCCTCGAAGATCGCGCTGTCGATGGTCGGCGCGCTGGGCATGGGACCGAACGGCTCGCTGCTCAGCCTGCAGGCCGTGCGCGACGCCCATATCGAGTTCGATTCCGGCGAGTCCATCCGCGCCGCCGACCAGTTGCTGCAGCAGCTCTACAGCGACTGCATCGCCTTGCTGCAGCGTCTGAAGCCGGCCCTGGACGAGATCGCCGACAAGCTGCTGGCCGAAGAAACCGTGCCGGGCGAAGACGTGCTGGCGGCCATCGAGCGACTGCCGGCGCAGCATCACGAAGCCAGCGTCAGCTCCATCATCGGCCATGCGCTGAGCAGCATCGACCGTGTCGCCGCCAGCGCCATGGAGGGGGCCGACCGTTTCGAACTGGCTCCGGTGGTCTCGCCGGACGAGGACGACGAAGGCCCGACCCGGCTCTGAGTCGGGTATAACCGGGTGCCGGCCCGCTCAGTGCAAGGCCGGCGCCCGCTCCTCCTGCAGCGTGGCGATACCGGCCAGACGCCGCGACAGCACGCCGAAGCGTCGGCGGTACTGTGCCGGGGTCAGGCCGACCTTGCGCCGGAACAGCCGGCCGAAAAAGCCCGCATCCTGATAGCCCACCTCCCAGGCGATCGCCTCCACCGACAGCTCGCCGCTCTCCAGCAATTGCTTGGCCTCCTCCAGACGCAGGGTGTGGATGTAGTCCAGCGGCGTCAGCCCGGTGGCCAGGGCGAAGCGGCGCTGGAAGGTGCGCTCCGGCAGGCCGCTGATGCGCACCATGGCACTCACCGGCGCCTCCTCCTCGTAATGCTGTGCGGCCCATTCCTGGCAGCGGGCGATGATCGGATCGGCCAGCTGACCGGTGCGCATCATCGCCGCGTAGGCCAACGGACCGCCGCCTCGCTGGCAACCACCGAGGCCGCGCTGCAGGCCTCGCCTGAACTGGTGATGGGCCATGTCCTGCACGCCTGGCTCTATCTGCTTGGCACGGAGGCAGCTGCCCTCCCGGTGGCCCGGGCCTCGCGTGACCGCGCCCTGGCCTTGCCGCACAACGAGCGGGAAGCCCGTCACCTGCACGCCCTGGGGCTGCTCATGGATGGCCGCTGGTACGCCGCCGGCCGCGCGCTGGAAGACCTCAGCGTCGACTATCCCCACGACCTGCTCGCCCTGCAGGCCGGCCACCAGATCGACTTCTTCACCGGCGACGCCCGCATGCTGCGCGACCGCATCGCCCGCGTGCTGCCGGACTGGTCGCTGGAAGTGCCGGGCTACCACGCCCTGCTTGGCCTGTACGCGTTCGGCCTCGAGGAAAGCGGCGACTACCGCCTTGCCGAGCGCCTGGGCCGTGAAGCGGTGGCGCTGCAGCCCGACGATGCCTGGGCCCAGCACGCCGTTGCGCATGTACTGGAAATGCAGGGGCGGCGCGAGGAAGGCATCGCCTGGATGCGCGGCAATCCGGCCTGGCAGCAGGACAGCATGCTCGCCGTGCACAACTGGTGGCACCTGGCGCTGCACCATTTGGAAATGGATGACTTCGACAGCGTCCTGGCCCTGTTCGACGGCCCGCTGAACGGTCACGGCAGCACCCTGGCGCTGGAGCTGATCGACGCCAGCGCGCTGCTGTGGCGCCTGCAGCTGCGCGGGGTGGAGGTCGGCCAGCGCTGGTCCGGCGTGGCCGAGCGCTGGGCGGCGATGGCCGCGGATGGCTGCTACGCCTTCAACGACTTCCATGCGGCGATGGCCTTCGCCTGCGCCGGTCGCGACGACCTGCTCGACCTGTTGCACGACGCACAGCGGCGGGCCTGCGGGCGCGCTGACGACAACGCACGCTTTACCGCCCTGGTCGGCGCTCCGGGAGTCGGGGCGGTCGAAGCCTTCGTCGAGGGCGACCATGCGCGCTGCATCGATCGGTTGCGGGGCATCCGCAATCAGGCGCAGCTGTTCGGCGGCAGCCACGCCCAGCGTGACCTGATCGACCAGACGCTGATCGTCGCCGCCCAGCGTGCAGGCCAGCAGGGTCTCGCTCGTGCGTTGCAGCGCGAGCGCCTGATGCTGGCCGAGCAGCGGCGCATGCAGTGAAGGAAGGGAGTGAGGGAGAGGCAATGGACGCCTCCCCCTTGCGTGACGCTAAGGCAGCAGCACCAGGCGGTTGGGCAGTTCGTTGCGCTCGTGGGTCTTGGGTACATGCTGCGCCAGCAGTGCACCGCTGGCTTCGATGCAACCGAGGAAACCTTCGAGCACCTGTCCCTGCTTCACCCGCTCGGTGAAGCAGCCGACGATGGATTCCCAGGCGGCGTTGTCGATGCGACTGGAGATACCGCGATCCACCAGGATTTCCACATAGCGTTCGGCTTCGGAGACGAAGATCAGCACGCCGGTATCGGCCTCGGTGTGGTGCAGATTGAGTTCGATGAACTGCCGCCGCGCCAGATTGCAGGCGCGCCAGCAGCGCACCGAACGCGGAATCAGTCGGCTGGTCACCCCGGGCAGCCTGAACAGCAGCGCCAGCACGATGAAGGTCGCCCATTGCACCAGCAGCAGCTGCCAGGCGCTCAGCCAGCCGCTGAAGAACAGTAATGCACCAGGCAGCAGCAGCGCGATCAGGCTGGCCCAGAGCAGTGGGATGTAGTGGTAGTCGTCGGCCTGCGCGGCGAGCACCGTCACCAGTTCGGCGTCGGTGCTGCGCTCTACGCGCTCGATCGCCTCGGCCACCTGCCGCAGTTCGCTTTCGCTGAGTAAGGTCATCGTTCGTCCATCGTCCGTTTACCAGCCACCGGAAGCGCCGCCGCCACCGAAGCCACCACCGCCTCCACCGAAGCCTCCGCCGCCGAAACCGCCACCGCCAAAGCCGCCTCCGCGCCCCATGCCACCGAGCAGCGCGCCGAGCAGCAGGGCGCGACGTCCACCGCCGCGACCGCCACGGCCACCGCCGAGCACGAAGATCGCCACCAGCATCAGGAAGAACGCCAGCACGCCGAAGCCACCGGGTTCCTGCTGGCCCATCGGCATGACCGGCCGCAGCTCCGCCGGCAGCGGATCGCCGCCGAGCACGGTGATGATCGCCTGCGTGCCTTCGGTGATGCCGGCCGTGAAGTCGCCGCGCTGGAAGGCCGGCGCGATGACCCGGTTGATGATCACCGAAGACTGCGCGTCGGTCAGGCGATCCTCCAGCCCGTAGCCGACCTCGATGCGGATCTTGCGGTCGTCACGGGCGACGATCAGCAGTGCGCCGTTGTCCTCGCCCTCCTGCCCGATACCCCAGGTGCGACCCAGCTCCAGGCCGAATTCCTCGATGCTGCGCCCGCCCAGGTCCGGTACGGTGACCACCACCACCTGCTCGCCGGTGGCCTGCTCGTGGGCCGCCAGCATGCTGGTCAGGCGCGCCTCGGCCTGGGTATCGAGCAATTCGGCGCGATCGACCACGCGACCGGTCAGCGCCGGCAGCTCGGCCTGCTGCGCGAACAGGCTGCCGGCCCAGAGCAGCAGGGCCAGCAGCAGCGGAAACCGGCGCGTCATTGAAACTGCACTTGCGGCGCCTGCTCGGCGTTCTCGGCCGTCGCCTCGAAGTTCTCGCGAATCGGCATGTCGCTGTACATCAGCGTGTGCCAGATGCGGCCAGGGAAGGTGCGGATCTCGGTGTTATAGCGCTCTACCGCCGCGATGAAATCACGCCGGGCCACCGCAATGCGGTTCTCGGTGCCTTCGAGCTGCGATTGCAGGGCGAGGAAGTTCTGATTGGATTTGAGCTCCGGATAGCGCTCGGATACCGCCATCAGCCGGCTCAGGGCGCCGGTCAGCTGATTCTGCGCCTGTTGGAACTGCTGCAGCTTCTGCGGATCATCCAGGGTGCTGGCATCGACCTGAATCGACGTGGCCTTGGCCCGCGCTTCCACCACCGCGGTGAGGGTTTCCTGCTCCTGACGAGCGAAGCCCTTGACCGTTTCAACCAGGTTGGGAATCAGGTCGGCACGCCGCTGATATTGGTTCTCTACCTGCGACCAGGCGGATTTCACCTGCTCGTCATAGCGGGGGATGTTGTTGATCCCGCAGCCGGCCAGCAGCCAGGACATGAGGACGACAACCGTCAGTTGCCAGGTGTAGCGAAAACGCTGCGTATGCATGATGCGCCTGTCCATTGTGTTAACCAGTACTCAGATAAGAATAGCCAAACGCCATAAGAGTTCAGGCCGGCAACGAACGTGCCTGGCTGTGGCTCAAAACGAGCTACAGCTTCCGCCAGGGCGCGCGCACCAGCAGCGCCTTGCAACGCGTCTGCAGATGTTCATGCAGCAGCCGCACCGGTTTGCTCAACTGCGCGCGATGGGCGCAGAGCAGGGTCAAGGGCGCCGCCTCGCCGAGACAGTCTGGCAACAACACCTGTAGACGGCCCGCGGCCACGTCGTCGGCGATATCCAGCCAGGACTTGTAGGCCAGCCCACCGCCGGCCAGCGCCCAACGTCGCACCACGTCGGCATCGTCGCTGACCCGATCACCGCTTACCTGCACGGTGCGCACCCGGCGGCCCTCCTGAAAGCACCAGCGGTCGTGCACGCGTCCGGCGAGCATGAAGCGCAGGCAGTTGTGCCCGGCCAGTTCGTCCAGCCGCTGCGGCGCGCCATGGCGCTGCAGGTAGGCCGGTGAGGCGCACAGCACCCGGCGATTGCCGGCCGCCACCGGTAGCGCCACCAGGCTCGAATCCTGCGGCTCGCCGTAACGCAGGACCAGGTCCACTGGCTGGCGGAACAGGTCGGTCAACCCGTCGCCCAGCAGCAGGCGCAGCTGCAATTGCGGATGGCTCGCCTGGAATTCGTCGAGCCAGGGCAGCAGAACGTTGCGCCCGAAGTCGGACGGCGCCGACAGCTGCAGCACGCCGCTGATCGCCTCGCGCCCGCCAGCGAGCGCCTGGGCACCCTCGTGCAGGCTGGCCAGTGCTGCCCGGGCATGCAGCAGATACGCCTCACCCTCGGCAGTCAAGCGCAGGCTGCGGGTGGAGCGCGCGAACAGTCGCGCCCCCAGGCTCGCCTCCAGGCGCTTCAAGGCCGCGCTGGCCACCGCCGGCGACACGTCGAGCGTGCGCGCGGCCGCGGAAAGGCTGCCGCTGTCGGCGGTACGGACGAACAGCTGCAGATCGTCGATACGCAGCATTTTCAAAATCCTGTTGAAAGAGACTCGCTTATCGCCCCGTTTTTCTCCCGAGTCAAATAGCTGAGCATGCCCTCCCACCGAATCCATACGGAGCAACAGCATGAAAGCGGTCGCCTACTTCGAATCCCTCGCTATCGACGATCCTCGCGCACTGCAGGACGTGGAACTGCCCGAGCCGGTACCCGGCCCGCGCGATCTGCTGGTGGAGGTGCGCGCCATTTCGGTCAACCCGGTGGATACCAAGGTACGCCGCAACACGCAGCCCGAGGGCGGTCAGCCGAAGGTGCTGGGCTGGGACGTCGTCGGTGTGGTCGTCGGGGTGGGCAGCGAAGTCAGCCTGTTCAAGGTCGGCGACGAGGTGTTCTACGCCGGCTCCATCGCCCGCGTCGGCGGCAACAGCGAACGCCATCTGGTGGACGAGCGCATCGTCGGGCGCAAGCCGCGGAGCCTGAGCTTTGCCGAGGCCGCCGCACTGCCGCTGACTGCCATCACCGCCTGGGAGCTGCTGTTCGAACGCCTGCAACTGGTGGAAGGCCAGGGCGCCGGGCAGCAGTTGCTGATCGTCGGTGCCGCCGGCGGCGTCGGCTCGATCATGCTGCAGCTGGCCCGTCAGCTCACGAAGGTCAGCGTGATCGCCACCGCCTCGCGTCCGGAAACCCAGGCCTGGGCCCGCGAACTCGGCGCCCATCATGTCATCGACCATAGCCAGCCGCTGCACGCCGAGCTGCAGCGCGCCGGTTTCGCCAGCGTCAGCCATGTCGCCAGCCTGACCCAGACCGATCAGCATTTCGACCAGCTGGTCGAGGCACTGACGCCCCAGGGCCGCCTGGCGCTGATCGACGATCCGGCCCAGCCGCTGGACGTGATGAAGCTCAAGCGCAAGAGTCTGTCGCTGCACTGGGAGCTGATGTTCACCCGCTCACTGTTCGAGACGCCGGACATGATCGAGCAGCACCACCTGCTGCAGCGCGTCAGCCAGCTGGTCGATCTGGGCGTGCTGCGCACCACCCTCGGCGAGCACTTCGGCACCATCAACGCGGCCAACCTGCGCCGCGCCCATGCCCTGCTGGAAAGCGGCAAGGCCAAAGGCAAGATCGTGCTGGAAGGCTTCTGAGCTAGATAGCCTCCAGGCTAGATCACTCCGGCCGCGCGCAGGCCGGCGATCTGCTCGTCGTTCATGCCCAGCAGGCGCTGCAACAGCGCCTCGCTGTGCTCGCCGAGCAGCGGCGGCGGGTTGCGGTACGCCACTGGCGAAGCGGACAGCCGCAGCGGGCTGGCCACCTGCGGCACACGGCCGGCCAGCGGATGCGGCATCTCCACGCTCAGCCCGCGATGCTGCACCTGTGGGTCGGCGAACACCTGCGCCAGGTCGTTGATCGGCCCGCAGGGCACGCCGGCCTGCTCCAGCGCACTGACCCATTCGGCCGTGGTGCGGAACACCGTGACCTGGCGGATCAGCGGAATCAGTTCGGCGCGATGGGCAACGCGCGCGCGATTGGTGGCGAAGCGGGCATCAGCCGCCCACTCGGGACGCCCGGCCACCTCGCAGAACTTGCGAAACTGACCGTCGTTACCGACGGTGAGGATGATGTCGCCGTCGGCAGTGGGAAAATCCTGATAGGGCACGATGTTCGGATGGGCATTGCCCATCCGCCTGGGCGCCACGCCGGTGGTGAGATAGTTGAGCGCCTGGTTGCCGAGGCAGGCGACCTGCACGTCGAGCAGCGCCGTGTCGATATGCTGGCCCTCGCCGCTGCGTTCGCGATGTGCCAGCGCAGCGAGCACGCCAACCGTGGCGTACAGGCCGGTGAGGATATCGGTCAGCGCCACGCCGACCTTCACCGGCCCGGCGCCCTCCTCCGCATCGCTGCGCCCGGTCAGGCTCATCAGCCCGCCGAGGCCCTGGATCATGAAGTCGTAGCCGGCACGTGTGGCGTAGGGGCCGTCCTGGCCGAAACCAGTGATCGAGCAGTAGATCAGCCGCGGATTGATCGCCTTCAGGCTTTCGTAATCCAGCCCGTAGGCGGCCAGCCCGCCGACCTTGAAGTTCTCCAGCAGCACATCGCACTGCGCCACCAGCTCGCGGATGACGCGCTGGCCCTCGGGCCGGGTGAAGTCGACGGTCAGCGATTGCTTGTTGCGGTTGGCGGTCAGGTAATAGGCGGCCTCCGAAGTGTTCTCGCCGTGCTGGTCCTTGAGATAGGGCGGGCCCCAGTGGCGGGTATCGTCGCCCGTGCCAGGGCGCTCGACCTTGATCACCTCGGCGCCGAGATCACCGAGGATCTGCCCGCACCAGGGCCCGGCGAGCACGCGCGACAGGTCGAGAACACGGATATGGGACAAGGCGCCGGGCATGGACGAAACCTCGAAGGCTATTGGATGGAGCAAGCACCCTCTCCTTCCTGGGAGAGGGGTGCAGTTTCAGAAGAACGCCTGAATGCCTGTCTGCGCACGGCCAAGGATCAGTGCATGCACATCGTGGGTGCCCTCGTAGGTGTTCACCACCTCCAGGTTGACCAGGTGCCGGGCCACGCCGAACTCGTCGCTGATGCCATTGCCGCCCATCATGTCGCGCGCCATGCGCGCCACGTCGAGTGCCTTGCCGCAGCTGTTGCGCTTCATGAGCGAGGTGATTTCCACCGCGGCGGTGCCCTCGTCCTTCATGCGGCCGAGGCGCAGGCAACCCTGCAGGGCCAGGGTGATCTCGGTCTGCATGTCGGCCAGCTTCTTCTGGATCAGCTGGTTGGCCGCCAGCGGCCGGCCGAACTGCTGGCGGTCGAGCACGTACTGGCGCGCGGTGTGCCAGCAGAACTCGGCGGCGCCCAGCGCGCCCCAGCTGATGCCGTAGCGGGCACTGTTCAGACAGGTGAACGGGCCCTTCAGCCCGCGCACGTCGGGGAAGGCGTTCTCTTCCGGGCAGAACACGTTGTCCATGACGATCTCGCCGGTGATCGAGGCGCGCAGGCCGACTTTTCCGTGAATCGTCGGGGCGGACAACCCTTCCCAGCCCTTTTCCAGCACGAAGCCGCGAATCTCGCCGGCGTCATCCTTGGCCCAGACCACGAAGACATCGGCGATCGGGCTGTTGGTGATCCACATCTTGCTGCCGGACAGGCGATAGCCGCCGTCGACCTTTTTCGCCCGGGTGACCATCGAGCCAGGGTCGGAGCCGTGGTTCGGCTCGGTGAGGCCGAAGCAGCCGATGTATTCGCCGCTGGCCAGCTTGGGCAGGTACTTCTGCCTAGTCGCCTCGTTGCCGAACTCGAAGATCGGCACCATCACCAGCGAGGACTGCACACTCATCATCGAGCGGTAGCCCGAATCGATGCGCTCGACCTCGCGGGCGATCAGGCCGTAGCACACGTAGTTCAGCCCGCTGCCGCCGTAGGCTTCGGGAATGGTCGCGCCGAGCAGACCGGTCTCGCCCATCTCGCGAAAGATCGCCGGATCGGTGCGCTCATGGCGGAAGGCTTCCAGCACCCGCGGCGCCAGCTTGTCGGCGGCGAACTGCGCGGCGCTGGCCTGCACCATGCGTTCTTCCTCGGTCAGCTGCTGGTCGAGCAGCAGCGGGTCGATCCAGTTGAAGCTTGCTTTGCCGGCCATTCGGGAGGCTCCTCTTTTGTTGTCTTCGGCACCGCGGGCGCGCGGGCGGGATGAGCTGATCCTAGGCGCCGCAACGGTGTGTCGCAAACGAGGATTTCGCACCAAACTGTGCGTTTCGCTCACTCCGAGATAAGCTCCGCGTCCATTATCAGGCTTATCCCGTGAGGTCTTTGCATAATGCGCCGCAAGATCCCTAGTACCGCCGCGCTGATCGCCTTCGAGGCCGCCGCCCGCCACGAGAGCTTCACCCGCGCGGCCGACGAGCTGGCACTGACCCAGAGCGCCATCTGCCGGCAGATCGGCGGGCTGGAGGAATTCCTTGGCCTGGCGCTGTTCCGTCGTTCGCGGCGCGGCGTGAAGCTCACCGCCGCCGGCCAGTCCTACGCCCGCCGCATCGCAGCGCAGCTGGACGCGGTGGAGCGCGACACGCTGTCGGTGATGGGCCAGCAGGGCGCCATGAGCCTGGAGCTGGCCGTGGTGCCGACCTTCGGCACCCAGTGGCTGGTGCCGCGCCTCAGGCATTTCCAGGCGCTGCATCCGGAAATCACGGTGAACCTGACCAACCGCACCCGGCCCTTTCTCTTTGCCGATACCGAGTTCGATGCTGCCATCTACTTCGGCGATGCCGACTGGTCCGGTACCGAGGCGCACTACCTGATGCCCGAGGACCTGCAGCCAGTCTGCAGCCCCGACCTGCTGCGCGACGGTCAGCCGTTCACGACCCAAGCCCTGGCCGAACTGCCGCTGCTTCAGCAGACCACCCGACCCTATGCCTGGCGCCAGTGGTTCGATTCGCTGGGGCTGAAAGTCGCCCGCGACATGACCGGCCCGCGGCTGGAGCTGTTCTCCATGCTGGCGCAGGCGGCCGAGCATGGCATGGGAGTAGCGCTGATCCCGCCGTTCCTGATCCAGCGGGAACTGGCCGAGGGGCGGCTGGTGCTGGCGCATCCCCACGCCTATCGCAGCGAGACGCGGGCGTACTACCTGATGATTCCGGAGCGCAAGGTGGAGTCGGCGGGGCTGGTGGCGTTTCGGGACTGGCTGAAGGATGAGGCGAGGGTCTGGCGGGAGGGGGCGTAGGAAGGTGTAGGAATCTGGCACCGGGAAGGCGGCAGGGTGGAAGCCGCGCAGCGTTTTCCACCACAGGTGGCGTGCAGGCTTGGGTCTGACGAGCCGGGTGCCGGACATCCAGAAATGAGCGCGCCGAATCGCGGGCTCAGGGCGACACTACTTCTTCTTTTTCGGCTTCAGGTATTTGGTCAGCCCCTGGAACCACATCACCAGCGCCGGGTTCCCCTGGATCTGGATGTCCTTGTTCTGAATCCCCTGCATGAACGCCAGCTGCTTGTTCTTCGCCGTCATGGTGGCGAAGCCATAGGCGGCATCCTTGAACCCCAGGGAGAACGCCGGCTCGCTCGCCGGGCCGCGCTTGCTGGTGACGCGCTGGTCTTTCACCACGAAGTGCCGGGCGACCTTGCCATCCAAGGTGTGCAGCTGAAAGGTCAGATCCTTGTCGCCCAGCTGCTGCTGGAACTCGGGGTTGGTGCGGCTGGCCTTGGCCATCAGGCGGCCCAGCATCCAAAGCAGAAAGCGGAATTTCATGACGTGTTGTCCCGACCGGTACGAGAGGAAGGCCGCATTGTAGTGGCTTGGTCGGCGGGGGGAAGGACGGGTACGAACGGGTCCGGGGAAGACCGGTCGGTCAGGTTTACCCGGAGCCGATCGGCTCCGGGTCGGCGCAGCGTCAGTTGACGGCGTCTTTGAGCATCTTGCCCGGTTTGAACGCGACGGTATTGCTGGCCTTGATGGTGACCGGTTGCCCGGTCTGCGGGTTTTTCCCGGTGCGGGCGCCACGGTGGCGCTGAACGAAGGTGCCGAAACCGACCAGGGTGACGCTGTCCTTGCGGTTCAGCGCATTGGTGATTTCATCCAGCACGGCGTTGAGTACGCGATTGGCCTGGTCCTTGGACAGATCAGCCTTCTCGGCAATGGCTGCGGCGAGTTCCGGTTTACGCATTGGGAGCCTCTGAGACGTTTTTGTTGTTGTGTCCGTACTGTTCACAAGAACAGCGCTAAAGGCGCTGCAACAGCTCTAGGCTGGGGCAGACCCATGGAGAATGGCACGGCGCTAGCACCTGCGCCAGTCCCCGCAGACGCCCTGCAAGCTCAGTTGGGGGACTTTAGCGACAGAATTTGCGGTAGTTCCGCCAATACCGGTGGCAACTGCTTGTTCAGTGCCAGTCGCTCCTGCACCGCCGCGCCGGTCAACGCGTAGCCGAGCAACTCCCCGCAAGCCCCGAGATAGAGCGCCTTGACGTCGTTGTCCCGGGCCTCGACGGACCAGCTGCCGGCACTGCCCACGGCGGGCATCGAGACCACTACCGGACAGGCCGGGGTCTTCACGGTTACCGGCATGGGGCCATAACTGACAAAGGTCGGATTGCCAAACAGCGTTTTAGCCAAGGCCCGTGCGCCGGCCATCAGCGGCATCACGTAGAGCAGACTGAGCCCTTCCACCTCGGCGCAATCGCCCAGGGCATAGACGTGCTCCGCCGAGGTCTTGAGCAGGCGATCGACGACGATGCCGCGCTTGACCTCAAGCCCCGCCTCGGCGGCCAGCTCGGTACGTGGGCGCAGGCCGACGGCACTGACCACCAGATCGCAGGCCCGCTGCGAGCCGTCGGACAGGGTCGCCTGCAGACCGTCGGTGCTGCGCTGCAGGCGCTCCAGCGTGGCCCCGAGATGAAAGCGCGCGCCGATGCCCTCCAGGCCGCGCTTCACCGCCTCGGCGGCCTGCAGCGGCAGCAGGCCCGGCATGACCTGCTCGCTGGGGGCGACCAGATCCACCTCGTGGCCGCCCTGCAGCAGGTCGTTGGCGAACTCGCAGCCGATCAACCCGGCGCCAAGGATCAGCACGCGGCGTTTGCCGGCGGCAGCGGCACGGAAGCGTCCATAGTCGTGCAGGTCGTTGATCGGATAGACCGCATCCGCCGCATCGCCCTCCACCGGCACACGGATCGTCTGCGCGCCCCAGGCCAGCACCAGATCCCGGTATGGCACCGGCTCGTTGCCGATCCAGACACGGCGGTGCGTCGGGTCCAGACGGGTGACGCGGGTGTGCGTGCGAATCTCCGCGTTCAGCTGCTCGGCCATGGCCCCAGCGGTGGCCATACCCAGGCTATCGGCGTCCTTGTTGGCGGCAAAACCGGTGGACAGCAGTGGTTTGGAATAGGAACGACCGTCGTCCGCGGTGATCAGCAACAGCGGCGTCTGCGGGTCCAGCTTGCGGAACTCCCGCGCCAGGTTGTAACCGGCCAGGCCGGTGCCGATGATGACTACGGGTGCGCTCACGTCAGGTCCTCATGGGGTAGGTTGGCGAAACGGAATCAGCCGATGGCGATCATTTCGAAGTCCAGCTTGCCGACGCCGCAATCGGGGCAGACCCAGTCTTCCGGCACATCTTCCCAGGCCGTGCCGGGGGCGATGCCCTCTTCCGGCGCGCCCAGCGCTTCGTCATAGATGTAGCCGCACACCACACATTGCCATTTCTTCATGGGTAACCTCGATGTTCCGTCGACTGCGACGCACGCTATACCAGAACGGCGCGCCGCACCAACTGCACAAATGAAAACGGGCGGCCTGGGCCGCCCGTCAAACTACCGCCTGGCTTAGCCTGCGGCACCCACCAGCGGATCGCTGATGCCCATCACGTAGAACCCGATCAGGCCGATGGTGCCGGCCAGGATGAGGTAGTACAGGGTTGGCAGCATGGTCTTGCGCAGGGTGATCCCTTCGCGACCGAGCAGGCCGACGGTGGCCGAGGCCGCCACCACGTTGTGGATGGCGATCATGTTGCCCGCCGCCGCACCGACCGACTGCAGCGCCACCATCAGCGCACCGGACAGCCCCAGCAGGCCCGCGGTGTTGAACTGGAACTGCGACAGCATCAGGTTAGACACGGTGTTGGAACCGGCGATGAAGGCGCCCAGCGCACCGACCGCCGGCGCGAAGAACGGATAGACGTCACCCACGCTGTTGGCCACCAGCTGCGCCATGGCCACCGGCATGGACACCAGGTCGGAGCCGTTCACGCCCGAGTTGATCAGGATGCGCACCATCGGGATGGTGAAGATCAGCACGAAGCCTGCGCCGAGCAGGGTCTTGCTCGACTCGGAGATCGCCGCGCCCAGTTCCCGCGCGCTCATGCGATGCAGGAAGAAGGTGATCAGCACCACGATGCAGAGAATGCCACCGGGCAGGTACAGCGGCTCCAGCGTGCCGGAGACGCCGGTCTCACCGAGAATGTCCTTCCAGCCGAACGACAGCGACATCAGCAAGGCCTTGAAGTCCGGGAACACCCGCGAGGCCACCAGCAAGCCGGCCAGGATCAGGTACGGCGCCCAGGCCATCGGCACGGAAATCGGCGTCTTGCCGGCGACGTCCTCGATCTTCATCTCGATCTTGCCCATCCACTCGGATGGCCACTCGCTCGCCGGGGCAAAATCCCAGCTGTCCTTCGGCAGCAGGAAACCGGCCTTGGCCGCGGGCACGACGATGGCCAGACCGACCAGCGCACCGATCATCGACGGGAATTCCGGCCCAAGGAACACACCGGCCGCGGCATACGGAATCACGAAGGCCAGGCCGGTGAACACCGCGAACGGTGCGATTGCCAGGCCTTCGGTCCAGGATTTGTTGCGGCCGAAGTAGCGGGTCATGATGCTGACCATGATCAGCGGCATGAGAATCCCGCACAGCGCATGAATGATCGCGACGCGCGAGAAGATCAGGTGGAAGAACACCTCCCAGTTACTGCCCACCGCCGCCAGCTGCTCGCTGATGCCGGTCTTGTCCAGGCCGGCACCGACACCCACCAGAATCGGCGTGCCCACCGCACCGAAGGACACCGGCGTGGACTGCACCATCATCCCCATCACCACCGCCGCCAACGCCGGGAAGCCCAGCGCTACCATCAGCGGTGCCGCCACCGCCGCTGGCGTACCGAAGCCCGAGGCCCCCTCGATGAAGCAGCCGAACAGCCAGGCGACGATCAGCACCTGGACACGACGGTCAGGGCTGATGTTGGAGAAGCCACGCCGAATCGAACTGATCCCCCCGGAATGTTTCAGCGTGTTGAGCAGCAGGATCGCACCGAAGATGATCCAGAGGATCGCCGCGGTGAGGATCAGGCCCTGGAAGGTCGAGGCGATGACCCGGTTGAGGGTCATGTCCCAGGCCAGCAGGCCGATCAGCGCAGTGAGGACGAAAACCAGCGGCATGGCGTACTTGGCCGGCCAGCGAAAGCCGATCAGCAGCACACCCGCCAGCACCAGCGGCACGAAGGCCAGGATGGACAGTAGTGTTTGACTCATTTGTTGGGTCCCTGCGTTTTTTGTTGTGAACCACTTCTATTGTGTCCGGGCGTGCCCGGTGCTTCGCATGAAGCGCAGCCAGGCGGTGCGCTTCCCGACGGCCCGGCCGAAACCGTGCCGCTCATGCTCGAAAGCCCCGGGCGCCGTTGGACGCCTGGGGCTCCTGTCCTCACCGCGGGGGCCGAACCTCCGGCCGCACGCGGTTCCCCCTGTTCATCAGCCCTGGGCGGCCTTGAAGCGCTGGCGCCACTGGTGCAGCAGCGGCTCGGTATAACCGGACGGCTGCTCGCGGCCCTTGAACACCAGATCGGACGCCGCCTGGAAGGCGATCGACTGAGTGTAGTCGCTGGACATGGCGCGATAGAGCGGATCGCCGGCATTCTGCTGGTCGACCACCTTGGCCATGCGCTCCAGGGTTTCCTGCACCTGCTCGCGGCTGACCACGCCGTGGTGCAGCCAGTTGGCGATGTGCTGGCTGGAGATGCGCAGGGTGGCGCGGTCTTCCATCAGGCCGACGTTGTGGATGTCCGGCACCTTGGAACAACCGACGCCCTGCTCGACCCAGCGCACCACGTAGCCGAGGATGCCCTGGCAGTTGTTGTCCAGCTCCTGCTGCTTCTCCTCCGCGCTCCACTTGTCTTCGGCGACCACCGGGATGGTCAGCAGATCGTTGAGCAGCTGCTCGCGCTCGGCGGCCAGGTCGACCTTTTCCAGCTCGCTCTGCACGGCCTGCACGTTCACCTGGTGGTAATGCAGCGCATGCAGGGTGGCGCCGGTGGGCGACGGCACCCAGGCGGTGTTGGCGCCGGACTTCGGATGGCCGATCTTCTGCTCGAGCATGGCCGCCATCAGGTCCGGCATGGCCCACATGCCCTTGCCGATCTGCGCCTTGCCGCGCAGGCCGCAGGCCAGGCCGACCAGTACGTTGTTGCGCTCGTAGGACTGGATCCACGGCGTGGTTTTCATGTCGCCCTTGCGCAGCACCGGTCCGGCTTCCATGCAGGTGTGCATCTCGTCGCCGGTACGGTCGAGGAAGCCCGTGTTGATGAACGCCACGCGGTGCTTGGCCGCCGCGATGCAGGCCTTGAGGTTGGCGCTGGTACGGCGCTCCTCGTCCATGATGCCCATCTTCAGGGTGTAGCGCGGCACACCGATGAGGTCCTCGACGCGACCGAACAATTCGTCGGCGAAGGCGACTTCCTTCGGCCCGTGCATCTTCGGCTTGACGATGTAGACGCTGCCGGTGCGCGAGTTGCCCTTGCGCGCCAGATCATGCTTGGCGATCAGGCTGGTGAACACGCCGTCCATGATCCCTTCGGGAATCTCGCGGCCGTCTTCCAGCAGGATCGCCGGGTTGGTCATCAGGTGACCGACGTTGCGAATGAACAACAGCGAGCGGCCGTGCAGCTTCAGCTCGCCGCCGTTGGGCGCGCTGTATTCGCGGTCCGGATTCAGGCGGCGGACGAAGCTCGAGCTGCCCTTGGCCACTTCCTCGCTGAGGGTACCCTGGACGATGCCCAGCCAGTTGCGGTAGGCCAGCACCTTGTCGTCGGCATCCACCGCGGCGACCGAATCTTCGCAGTCGAGAATGGTGGAAACCGCGGACTCGATCAGCAGGTCCTTCACGCCGGCGGCATCGGTCTGGCCGATCGGGCTGTTCGGGTCGATCTGGATCTCGATGTGCAGGCCGTTGTTCTTCAGCAGCACGGCCTTCGGCTCGACCGCTTCGCCCTGGAAGCCGACGAACTTCTCTGGCTGCTTGAGGCCGGTGACACTGCCGTTCTCCAGGGTGACCTTCAGCTGGCCGTCCTGCACGCGATAGGCGGTGGCGTCGGCGTGGCTGCCTTCGGCCAGCGGCGCGGCCTGATCGAGGAAGGTGCGCGCATAGGCGATGACCTTGGCGCCACGGACTTCGTTGTAGCCCGGGCCCTTCTGCGCACCGCCCTCTTCGGAGATGGCGTCGGTGCCGTAGAGCGCATCGTACAGCGAGCCCCAGCGGGCGTTGGCGGCGTTCAGCGCATAGCGCGCGTTCATGATCGGCACCACCAGCTGCGGTCCGGCCTGGGTGGCGATCTCGCTATCGACGTTGGCCGTCTCGATCTTCACCTCACCCGGCACCGGCAGCAGGTAGCCGATGGACTCGAGGAAGGCGCGGTAGGCCGCCATGTCCTTGATCGGGCCCGGGTTGGCCTTGTGCCAGCTGTCCAGTTCGACCTGCATGCGGTCGCGCTCGGCAAGCAGCTCACGGTTCTTCGGCGCCAGGTCGTGGACCAGGGTGTCCAGCCCCTGCCAGAAGGCGGCGGCTTCGATACCGGTGCCCGGCAGGACTTCGTCTTCGATGAATCGCTGCAGATTGGCCGCGACCTGCAGGCGGCCCAGGGTTACACGCTCGGTCATCTGTCGTTCTCCTTGTCTGTTCAGTTGGCCAGGGCGGCGACGCCGGCCTTGGCGATCTGGGCGTCCTGCGCGGCGGTCACACCGGATACGCCGACCGAACCGATGACGTGGCCGTCGACCACCACCGGCACGCCACCCTCCAGCGAGCAGACCACCGGCGCGGAGAGGAAGGCAGTGCGGCCGTTGTTGACCATGTCTTCATAGCCCTTGGTTTCGCGGCGACCGAGGGCCGAGCTGCGGGCCTTCTCGGTGGCGATGTAGGAGGCGATCGGCGCGCAGCCGTCCAGACGCTCCAGCGCCAGCGGATGGCCGCCGTCGTCGGCGACGACGATGGTCACGGCCCAGCCGTTGGCCTGCGCTTCGGCACGGGCGGCGGCGAGGATGGTGGCGACTTCGGTCTGGCTCAGTACGGCTTTGCTTTTCATCTCGATTCTCCTGTCTTCGTATTTCGGTTGTTCGTTGGCCGCCCTGTCTGGGCGGCCGAACCATGAGGCATTGCTACTGCATCGATTCCTCGACCACTTCGATCCAGTGCTTGACCGGCGTGCGGCCGGCGCCATCGAGGTGGGTCTGGCAACCGATGTTGGCGGTGACGATCACTTCCGGCTTGCCGCTCTCCAGCGCGTTGAGCTTGTTGTCGCGCAGCTGGTGGGAAATCTCCGGCTGGGTGATCGAATAGCTGCCGGCCGAGCCGCAGCACAGGTGCGCATCGGGCACCGCAGTGAGCTGGTAGCCCAGACGGGTGAGCACGTCTTCGACCGCGCCGCCGAGCTTCTGTGCGTGCTGCAGGGTGCACGGGCAATGGAAGGCCATGCGCTTGTCGGCACGCACGTCGAGTTTTTCCAGCTCGGCGCTGCGCAGCACTTCGACCAGGTCCTTGGCCAGCTCGCTGACACGGGCGGCCTTGGCCGCGTAGGCCGGGTCATCCTTGAGCAGATGGCCGTATTCCTTGACGAAGGCGCCGCAGCCGCTGGCCGTCTGCACGATGGCTTCGGCACCGGCCTCGATGGCCGGCCACCAGGCGTCGATATTGCGCCGCGCGCGGTCCAGGCCGGCCTCCTGGGCGTTGAGGTGGTAGTCCACCGCACCGCAACAGCCGGCCTCACGCGCCGGGCTGACGCTGATGCCCAGGCGGTCGAGCACCCGTGCAGCGGCGGCGTTGGTGTTCGGCGACAGGCTCGGCTGCACGCAGCCTTCGAGCATCAGCACGCGGCGGCTGTGCAGCACCTGCGGGCGTGGCTTGGCCGGGCGGATCTCGCGCGGCAGGTGGTCCTTCAGCGAGGCCGGCATCAACGGCTTCAGCGCATTGCCGGCACCCAGCAGTGCCTTGAACAGGCCCGGTCGCGGGATCACCGTGCGCAGGCCGCCGCGCACGACGCGCTCGCCCAACGGGCGCTGCACCTGCTGCTCGATGAAGTCGCGGCCGATGTCCAGCAGGTTGTGGTACTTCACCCCGGACGGGCAGGTGGTCTCGCAGTTGCGGCAGGTCAGGCAGCGGTCCAGGTGCAGCTGGGTGCTCTCGGTCACCTCACCGCCCTCGAGCATCTGCTTCATCAGGTAGATGCGCCCGCGCGGACCGTCCAACTCGTCGCCCAGCAGCTGGTAGGTCGGGCAGGTGGCGTTGCAGAAGCCACAGTGCACGCAGGAGCGCAGGATGCTTTCGGCTTCCTCGGCGCGCGGCAGTTTTTTCGCGGCTTCGCTCAGATTCGTTTGCATACGTCGTCAGACCTCGGAATACATGCGGCCGGGGTTGAAGATCCCCTGCGGATCCAGCGCGGCCTTGAGCTGGCGGTGATAGCGCAACAGCGGCGCCGACAGCGGCTGGAACGGATTGCTCGTGGCGCCTGCGGTAAAGCAGGTGGCGTGGCCGCCCACCTCAATGGCGATGCCGCGGATGGTCACCGCATCGGCATCGGACTTCAGCCAGCGCTGGGCACCGGCCCAGTCCACCAGCTGGTCGCCCGGCAACGCCACGGCTGGCGTGTTGTTCGGCAGCGACAGGCGCCACAGCGGGCGCGGATCGGCAAAGAACGCCAGGCGCTGCTCGCGCAGATCGTTCCAGTAGCCGGGGTCGAGATCCTCGCCACCGATGCGCTCGCGGGCCGCACCAACAGAGCCTTCGCCGCCTTCCAAACGCAGGTGCAGCGCCTGGCCATCATGGCTGGCTGCACTGATCGGGATCGGCTGCTGGCCCCACTCGGCAAGCTTGAGCAATGCACGTTCGAGATCGATCTCCAGGCGCAGGCTGGTGCACAGGCGCGGCTTGGGCAGGACCTTGAGCGAGACTTCGGTGAGTACGCCGAGGCAACCGAAGCTGCCGGCCATTAGGCGCGACAGGTCGTAGCCGGCGACGTTCTTCATTACCTCGCCACCGAAGCGCAGGTGCTTGCCCTGGCCGGTGATGACCCGCGAGCCGAGCACGAAATCGCGCACCGAACCGCTCCACGGGCGACGCGGGCCGGACAGCCCGGCGGCGATCATGCCGCCGACGGTGGCGCCCTCGCCGAAGTGGGGCGGCTCGCAAGGCAGCATCTGCCCAGCTTCATCCAGCGCGGTTTCCAGCTCCGTCAGCGGCGTGCCGGCGCGAACGGTGACCACCAGTTCGGTAGGGTCATAGCTGACGATGCCGCGGTGCTCGCGGGTATCAAGCAGTACACCGTCGGCCTGCCGCCCGAGAAAGCTCTTGCTGCCGCTGCCCTGGATGCGCAGCGGGGTCTTGGCGGCGAGCGCCTGGTTGACCTGGTCCAGCAACAGCGCGCTGGCGTCGTTGGCGATTACGGACATCAGAAACGCTCCAGTTCGGGGAAAGGCAGCTGGCCGTTGTGGATGTGCATGCGGCCGAATTCGGCGCAGCGATGCAGGGTCGGGATGTTCTTGCCCGGGTTGAGCAGGCCGCTCGGGTCGAAGGCCGCCTTGACCGCATGGAACAGCGTCAGCTCGTCGGCGTTGAACTGCGAGCACATCTGATTGATCTTCTCGCGGCCGACGCCGTGTTCGCCGGTGATGCTGCCGCCCACCTTCACGCAGAGTTCGAGGATCTTGCCGCCCAGGTCTTCGGCGCGTTCCAGCTCACCGGGCTGGTTGGCATCGAACAGGATCAGCGGGTGCATGTTGCCGTCACCGGCGTGGAACACGTTGGCCACGCGCAGGCCGAACTGCTCGGACAGATCGGAAATGCCCTTGAGCACGCCCGGCAGCTCGCGGCGCGGGATGGTGCCGTCCATGCAGTAGTAATCCGGCGAGATACGTCCAACCGCCGGGAAGGCATTCTTGCGCCCCGCCCAGAAGCGAACGCGCTCGGCTTCGTCCCTGGCCAGGCGCACTTCGGTGGCGCCGGCCAGCTTGAGCACTTCGCTGACGCGCGCGCAGTCGTCGTGCACGTCGGCTTCCACGCCATCCAGCTCGCAGAGCAGGATCGCCTCGGCATCCACCGGGTAGCCGGCGTGGATGAAGTCCTCGGCGGCGCGGATCGACAGGTTGTCCATCATTTCCAGGCCACCGGGGATGATGCCGGCGGCGATGATGTCGCCCACCGCACGGCCGGCCTTTTCCACCGAGTCGAAGGCGGCCAGCAGCACCTTGGCCACCTGCGGCTTGGGCAGCAGCTTGACCGTGACTTCGGTGACGATGCCGAGCATGCCTTCGGAGCCGGTGAACAGCGCCAGCAGGTCGAAGCCCGGCGAGTCCAGGGCGTCGGAGCCGAGCGTCATGCGCTCGCCTTCGACGGTGAGGATGTCCACCTTGAGCAGGTTGTGCACGGTCAGCCCGTATTTCAGGCAGTGCACGCCACCGGCGTTCTCGGCGACGTTGCCGCCGATGGAGCAGGCGATCTGGGACGAGGGGTCCGGTGCGTAATACAGATCGAAGGGAGCCGCGGCCTGGGAGATCGCCAGGTTGCGTACACCGGGCTGGACGCGGGCGAAACGACCGGCCGGGTCCACTTCGAGAATCTTGTTGAAGCGCGCCATGACCAGCAGGATGCCCTGCTCCAGCGGCAGCGCACCGCCGGACAGCCCGGTACCGGCGCCACGGGCAACCACCGGCACGCCGCGCTGGTGGCACAGTTTGAGCAGCTTTTCGACCTGTTCGACACGTTCGGGCAGCACCACCAGCAGCGGCGTGGTGCGATAGGCGGACAGCCCATCGCACTCGTAGGGCTTGAGGTCCTCGCTGCGGTGGAGGATGTCCAGATCGGGCAACTGCGCCTGCAGCTCGGCCAGCAGGGCGGCCTTGTCGACCTTGGGCAACGCACCATCGACGCGTTCGTCGTAGAGAATGTTCATGGCAGGTTCCGCTTTCGTGAGTCACCGCCAGCGCGGGCAGCTGCGGTGGAATGACGCATCTTTAGCGCCGATGGCCGCGAGCCGTCCATGCCCGCACCAACTGGTCCTACCAGTTTTTTGTAGTCATCCCGTTCAAAGCACTACCTGAAGCCCCTCCAGACCGCGCCGTTAGGTGCTTTTCAGCATTCGAGGTAAACTGCCCGCCAACTGGTCCTACCAGCTGGAGAAGTGGCATGTCGAACGAACCCAACAATGACCGCCGTCAAGTCGCCGACGTGGTGGCCGAGCGCATCGAACGGCTGATCGTCGACGGTGTGCTCAAGGTCGGCCAGGCGCTGCCCTCCGAGCGCCGCCTGTGCGAGAAGCTCGGCATCTCCCGGTCGGCACTGCGCGAAGGCCTGCGCGTTTTGCGCGGGCGCGGCATCATCGAGACCTCCCAGGGCCGCGGCTCCTTCGTCGCCGAGCTGTCCGGCAACCACGATGCCAGCCCATTGATGCACCTGTTCAACTCGCAGCCGCGCACCCTCTACGACCTGCTGGAAGTGCGCGCGCTGCTGGAAAGCGAATCGGCACGGCTCGCCGCACTGCGCGGCACCGACGCGGATTTCGTCCTGCTGCGTCGGCGCTACGAGGAGATGCTCGCCGCCCACGCCAGCGAGCAGGGTGCCGACCCGCGTGAACACGCGCGCCTGGACCATGCCTTCCACCTGGCCATCTGCGAGGCCTCGCACAACCCGGTACTGGTGCATACGCTGCAGTCGCTGACCGACCTGATGCTCAGCACCGTGTTCGCCTCGGTGAACAACCTCTATCACCGGCCGGCGCAGAAACGACAGATCGACCGCCAGCACTCGCGGCTCTACCACGCGGTGATCGAACGCCTGCCCGAGCAGGCCCAGCGTGCCGCACGCGACCATATCCACGGCATTCGCGACAATCTCAAGGAGATCGAGCAGGAAGAACAGCGCCTGGTGCGCGCCACCATGCGCCTGGAAGGCTGGACCTGACCCCCTGTAGCGTCCCGCCCGCGCCGCTACAGGCCGCGCGCCGGCACAGGGACGCATGCAGCCGCCCGGCAGCCAGGCGCATGCTAGACTCGCCGCTCTTTCCGTCATGCCCGAATCGCCGTGTCCCCGAATCCAGACTGGCTGAGCCCCGACCGCCTGCCCTTCCCGCTCGACCCCGCCCTGCACGACTGGCTTTACGTCGACAAGGGCTCACTGACCCGCCGCCTGACCGAGCTGGCCGATGGCGCCTTCAGCGTGACGCCGCTACACGAAGCCTGGCAGCCCCTGCGCGCCGACGAGTGCGCCGCGCTTGGCGTTCCGGCCGACAGCGAGGGCTGGGTGCGTGAGGTCTATCTGTGCGGTCAAGGCCAGCCCTGGGTGTTCGCCCGCAGCGTCGCCGCGCGAGCGCAGCTGGAGGACTCCGGCCTCGACCTGCAGCGCCTGGGCAATCGTTCCCTGGGTGAGCTGTTGTTCAGCGATCCGCCCTTTGCCCGCGGCACGCTCGAGGCCTGTCATTACCCCGCGCGCTGGCTACCGGATGCGTGCCGTGTCGACGGCCTCTGGGCGCGGCGCTCGTGCTTCCGCCAGAATCGGCTCGGCGTGCTGGTCGCCGAGGTGTTCCTCCCCGAGCTGTGGCAGGCCGCCGCCGTCACGCCCTGAGCGCGCCGCTCTGCATGCCCCCTTCCGCCAAGGAGAGCCGTTGATGTATCTGAAACTGCTGCAATCGTGCAATCGCCTGCACCCGCGCGCCTGGGACTTCATCCAGCTGATGCGCCTGGACCGGCCCATCGGCACCTATCTGCTGTTATGGCCGACGCTGTGGGCGCTGTGGATCGCTGCCGAAGGCGTGCCCAACGCGAAGAACCTGTTCATCTTCGTCACCGGCGTGATCCTCATGCGCGCCGCCGGCTGCGTGGTCAACGACTTCGCCGACCGCAACTTCGATGGCCACGTGCAACGCACCCAGGCGCGCCCCATGGCCACCGGCAAGATCAGCTCGCGCGAGGCCTGGACGCTGTTCGCCGTGCTGGTGGGCCTGAGCTTCGGCCTGGTGCTGCTGACCAACGCGACCACCGTCTACCTGTCCTTCGGCGCCCTGGCGCTGGCCGCCTGCTACCCGTTCATGAAGCGCTACACCTTCTATCCGCAGGTGGTGCTCGGCGCGGCCTTCTCCTGGGGCATGCCCATGGCCTTCACCGCCGAGACCGGCAGCCTGCCGCCGGAAGCCTGGCTGCTGTTCATCGCCAACCTCCTGTGGACGGTGGCCTACGACACCTACTACGCCATGGCCGATCGCGAAGACGACCTGAAGATCGGCATCAAGTCCACCGCCATCCTCTTCGGTGAAGCGGACCGCATCATCATCGTCACCCTGCAGGGGCTGGCGCTGTTCTGCCTGATCCTCGCCGGAGTGCGTTTCGAGCTGGGCCAGTGGTTCCACCTGGGGCTGGTGGTCGCAGCCGGCTGCTTCGCCTGGGAATACTGGAAGACCGCCTCGCGCAAGCCACAGGCCTGCTTCAAGGCGTTCCTGCACAATCACTGGGCGGGCCTGGCGATTCTCGCCGGCATCGTGCTGGATTACGCGACCAAGGCCTGAGCAAAACGCCACTATCGAAGGCAATCTTTCTTGCTCCGGCTTGCCGTCTGCCTGTCACATGGCTGCAATATTTCCGTTATCTAATGCCGAGCGACAAGAACGGACCCGAGGCGTGACCATGAATGGCAAGAGCATACTGATCGTCGATGACGAGGCGCCGATTCGGGAGATGATCGTCGTCGCCCTGGAAATGGCCGGCTATGACTGTCTCGAAGCGGAAAACACCCAACAGGCCCACGCGCTGATCATCGACCGCAAACCGGACCTGATCCTGCTCGACTGGATGCTGCCCGGCACATCGGGCATCGAACTGGCGCGACGGCTCAAGCGCGACGAGCTGACCGCCGACACGCCGATCATCATGCTCACCGCCAAAGGCGAAGAGGACAACAAGATCCAGGGCCTGGAGGTCGGCGCCGACGACTACATCACCAAGCCCTTTTCGCCACGCGAACTGGTGGCCCGGCTGAAGGCCGTGCTGCGCCGCGCGACGCCGGTGGACAGCGAGGCGCCCATCGAGATCGGCGGCCTGCTGCTCGACCCGGTCAGCCACCGAGTCACCATCGACGGCAAACCGGCCGAGATGGGCCCGACCGAATACCGCCTGCTGCAGTTCTTCATGACCCACCAGGAACGCGCCTACACCCGCAGCCAGCTGCTCGATCAGGTCTGGGGCGGCAATGTCTACGTCGAGGAACGCACCGTGGATGTACACATCCGCCGGCTGCGCAAGGCCCTCGGCGAGGCCTACGAGAACCTGGTGCAGACCGTACGCGGCACCGGCTATCGTTTCTCCAGCAAGAGCTGAGCGCGCCGCCTTAGCATGCGTTCCCAACCGCGCACCGTCGCGTTCTCTTCGGAGTACATCGCTTGAATCAGGACTGGCAAGGAGCCCTCGTTCGCCGCCTGCTGCTGTTGCTGGGCGGCTGCCTGCTGCTCGGTCTGATCAGTGGCGAATATGCCTGGGCACTGGTGCTCGGTCTGAGCGGTTACCTCATCTGGACCCTGCGCCAGCTGCTGCGCCTGCAGCGCTGGCTGCACCGCAGCGATCCGGACGAACCACCGCCCGATTCGGCCGGCATCTGGGGCGACGTGTTCGACAACCTCTACCAGCTGCAGCGCCGCGACCTGCGCTTGCGAGGCGAGCTGCAGGGCATCATCGATCGCGCCCAGGGGTCCACCGCAGCGCTCAAGGATGCGGTGATCATGCTCGACAGCGACGGCAACCTGGAGTGGTGGAACCCAGCCGCCAACCGCCTGCTCGGGCTGAAGAAGCCCCAGGATGCCGGCCATCCGATCGGCAATCTGGTGCGTCACCCGGCGTTCAAGGAGTACTTCGACAGCGGCAACTACGACCAGCCGCTGGAGCTGGCCTCGCCGGTGGACGATCGCATCCGCCTGCAGTTCAACATCACCCGCTACGGCAATCGCGAGCACCTGCTGCTGGTCCGCGATGTCACCCGGCTGCATCAGCTGGAGCAGATGCGCAAGGATTTCGTTGCCAACGTCTCCCATGAACTGCGCACGCCGCTCACCGTCATCGCGGGTTATCTGGAAACCCTGCTGGAGCATGCCGAGGGGGTGAACCCGCGCTGGCTCCGCGCGCTACAGCAGATGAACCAGCAGGCCGGGCGCATGCAGCACCTGCTCAACGACCTGCTGTTGCTGGCGCGACTGGAGACCAGCAGCCGCCCGACCGACAACCAGCCAGTGGCGGTCGGATTGCTGCTGCAGTCGATCATCAGCGATGCCCGCGCGCTCTCCGGAGCCCGCGCCCACCTGATCAGTCTGGATGCCGATCCGCAGCTGCAGCTCAAGGGCAGCGAGACGGAACTGCGCAGCGCTTTCTCCAACCTGGTCTTCAACGCGGTGAAATACACCCCCGACGGCGGCACCATCCATGTGCGCTGGTGGGGCGACGAGGCCGGTGCGCACCTGAGCGTCGAGGACAGCGGCATCGGCATCGAACAGAAGCACCTGCCGCGCCTGACCGAGCGCTTCTACCGCGTCGACTCGAGCCGTGCCAGCAGCACCGGCGGCACGGGCCTTGGCCTGGCCATCGTCAAGCACGTGCTGCTGCGCCATCAGGGCCGTCTGGACATCACCAGCGCGCCGGGCCGGGGCAGCTGCTTTTCCTGCCACTTCCCCACCGCCCAGGTGCCCGGACGCTGACCGATCAGCCGACGGCGAGGCGGGAATTTCCCGCTTCGTCGCTTGAAAAGCCGCTGCGCCGCCGCCATCCTGTCGCGATCATTGGCCACCCGACCCCTTCATGGACCCTTCCCCTAGTTACGCCGCCTCCTCCTACTTCGCCGATTTCGGTCTGATTCTCTTTGCCCTGTTCCTCGTGCTGCTCAACGGCTTCTTCGTCGCCGCCGAGTTCGCCATGGTCAAGCTGCGCGCCACCAAGGTGGAAGCCATTGCCAGCCGTCACGGCTGGCGCGGACACATCCTGCGCACCGTGCACCAGCAACTGGACGCCTATCTCTCGGCCTGCCAGCTGGGCATCACCCTGGCCTCGCTGGGGCTTGGCTGGGTCGGCGAGCCGGCCTTCGCCCACCTGCTCGAACCCGTGCTGGCCAGCTTCGGCATCCAGTCGCCGGCACTGGTGCACGGCATCGCCTTCTTCACGGCGTTCTTCATCATTTCCTACCTGCACATCGTCATCGGCGAGCTGGCGCCCAAGTCCTGGGCGATCCGCAAGCCCGAGCTGCTGTCGCTATGGACGGCCGTGCCGCTGTACCTGTTCTACTGGCTGATGTACCCGGCGATCTACCTGCTCAACGCCAGCGCCAATGCCATCCTGCGCATCGCCGGCCAGGGCGAGCCAGGCGCACACCACGACCATCACTACAGCCGCGAGGAGCTCAAGCTGATCCTGCACTCCAACCGCGCCCGCGACCCGAGCAACCCGCAGATCCAGGTGCTGGCCTCGGCGGTAGAGATGAGTGAACTGGAGGTCGTCGACTGGGCCAACTCCCGAGAGGACCTGCTGCAGCTGGAGCACGACGCTCCGCTGAGCGAGATTCTGGAAGTCATCCGCCGCCACAAGTACAGCCGCTACCCGGTCTATGACGGCATCAAGGGCGAGTACGTCGGCCTGCTGCACATCAAGGACCTGCTGCTGGCGCTGGCGGCCGACGATCGCCTGGCCGAGCATTTCTGCCTGGACGAGCTGCTGCGTCCGCTGGAGCGGGTGTCCAAGCACATGCCGCTGGCCAGCCTGCTGGAGCAGTTCCGCCAGGGCGGCGCGCATTTCGTGCTGGTGGAAGAAGGCGACCACAAGGTGATCGGCTTCCTGACCATGGAGGATGTGCTGGAAGTGCTGGTTGGCGACATCCAGGACGAGCACCGCAAGACCGAACGCGGGGTTCTCGCCTACCAGCCCGGCAAGCTGCTGGTGCGTGGCGACACGCCGCTGTTCAAGCTGGAGCGCCTGCTGGACATCGACCTCGATCATGTGGAGGCCGAGACCCTGGCCGGACTCGTCTACGAAACGCTCAAGCGCGTTCCCGACGAAGATGAAGTGTTGCAGGTCGAAGGCCTGCAGATCGTCATCAAGAAGATGCGCGGCCCCAAGATCGTACTGGCCAAGGTGCTGAAATATCAGGGCTAGCGTCGCTGGCCCGATATTTACATTCTGCTTTACATGCCGCTCGCTAATACTTGATTTACAAGAATTTACGACCGCTCATCGTGATCTCGAGAATTTTGCCGCCTCGCCCTGCTCCTCGGCATAGGCGCCTCGCCCGGGGCGCCATGGCTTTCAAGTGACGATGGAGCAATCTCATGCGCATCAACGGTTTGACCACCACGGCGGCGCTGGCCCTGTGCCTGGCCGGCACGTCCCACGCCTTCGCCCAGTCCGCTACCGGCCCGATCTCCAACATCGGCGTCATCGGCTCGCACAATCAGTACAAGCTGACCATCGATGACGAGAGTGACAAGGAGCGCCTGAACCAGGGCGGCCTGTACTACAACTTCGGCAACAAGCTCACCGGCCAGGAAGGTTTCATCTACCAGGCCGGCATCGAGGGGCAGTACCGCGACAAGGATGATGTCGAGTTCCTCTCCGCTCGCGCCGATCTCGACCTGGGCCTGCGCGCAGCGTTGAGCACCAACAACTACGTGGATGTGATCGTCGGCGGTGGCTACGACTGGGGCCGCATCGAGCAGGACGACGTTCGGGTCGGTCCGTTCGAGGAAGACGTCAAGCTGACCACGCGCTCACCTTTCGCCAAGGCCGGCCTCGGCTACAACTACCTGACGCCCGACTACACCGTGCGCCTGGAGGTCGGAGCCCGCTATTCCATCGAGGCCGACAGCAAGCTCAAGGTCGGCGGTGAAAGCGATACCGTCGACCTGAAGGACAAGGTCAACCCCTACGGCGAGCTGACCGTGCTGTGGAACAAGGGCATCAACAACATGCCGATCAGCACCAGCCTGTACTACACCCAGACCCGCTACGAACTCGACAGCAACAGCGAGCTCGCCGAGAACAGCAAGCTCAAGCAGGAGCAGGTCGGCCTGAAGGTTGGTCTGGCGTTCTAAGCCTCTAGGCGATACCAGCCTGCCGGATCATGCTTTGGGGGGTAGCCAGCGGCTACTCCCCACCCACGGCGAAGTTCGGCAGGCTGTTGACCGGCTGGGAGAAGTCGAACGGGATCGACTCGATGGCCAGGCCCACGTTGCGCTGCACCACGAAGTGCAGGTGCGGGCCGGTGCTGTTGCCGGTGTTGCCGGAGCGCGCGATGCGGGTGCCAGTCTCGACCCGCTGGCCTTCGCGCACGGCCACTGACCCTTTCATCAGGTGCAGATAGACGCCCATGGTGCCGTCGTCGTGCAGGATGCGCACGAAGTTGCCGGCAGGGTTGTTGCCGCGGCCGCTCTGCTCGTTCTCGATCTTCACCACCATGCCACCGCGCGCCGCGACGATCGGCGTGCCCTCGGGCATGGCGATATCCACGGCATAGCGGCCCTTGGGTGTGAAGTGGCTGTACTGGCCGTTGGCGCCCTGGGTCAGGCGGAACGGGCCACCGCGCCAGGGCAGCGGGTACTTGTAGGGCTTGGGTATCAGCCGCGGATCGCCCAGCGCATGACGCAGCTTGGGCGTGTACTTGAGCGGCTTGCTGGCGTCACGCGGCGCCAGGGTCGCCAGGCGGATCTGGCTGCGTGGCGGCAGCACCCAGCGGATCGGCTTGGTCGGTGCGCCCACGGCGTTCTCGACGTTCTCCAGCTTCAGCTCGATATCCACCGGCGCGAACAGGTCGTTGCGCACTAGCAGCGTTTCGCCCGCATCGTGCTTGCGGGTTTCCAGCTTCACCTGAGTGTCGAGCTTTTCCACCATGCGGTCGCGGAAGACGAACACCTGCGCACCAGGCGCGGCCTGGTCGCTATAGGTCACGACTCCATTGGCGTCGGTGTATTTGTAGATGGTCAGGGCCAAGGCCGGCGAGGCCAGCAGCGGCAGCCCGAGCAACAGAAGAATGCGCCCCAGCATAACGGCAGATTTCTAGTGATTATGGTGTTGGAGCGCAAAGACTAGCAGTGGCGGTTGGCCTGCGCGAGCCACCGACCGTCGGGGTGTGAAGCTTGTCAGCTTGTCGCGTGGACCAGGCGCCGAATGGTCGCCTGGTCCGCATTCAGGCGCCGGGCGTGAAGTGTCGTTGAGCGGTGCCGCGGGCGATCAGGCGCGACAGGTAGTCGAGCTTCTGCGGATCGCGATCGACGAAGCGGAACGAGAGCTGCAGCCAGTCGCTGTCAGGTTTCGGCTCGAAGGCCGCGACGGCATGCAGATAGCCGTTGAGCCGCGCGATCTCGCCGCCCTCGCCCTGCTCCAGGTCGAGCACGGCGCTTTCCAGCACCTGCGGCAGCGGCTCGCCACGCTTGACCACCAGCAGCGCTTCCTTGAGGCTCAGCGCCTTGATCACACAGGCAACGCTGCCATGGGCCAGCCGCAGCTGGCCCTGGCCGCGCCCGGACGAGGCGGCACCCGGGGCAGCGGCAGGGGCTGTCGGCTGGATCAGTGGCGCAGCCTTCGCTTCCGGAGCAGGAGCGGCAGCGGGACGGACGACCTCCGCCTTGCCGCCGGTCAGTGCGGCCAGCGAGTCATTGGCCACGCCGGTGGACAGGACCCGTGTCGGTGCGCTGGCAGCCAACGCATCCAGCTTGCCGGCACGGCCGAGGGCCTTGCGCACCTTGCTGGTCAGTTGTTCGTTGGAAAAGGGCTTGCCGATGAAGTCGGATACGCCGGCCTGGATGGCCTGTACCACGTTCTCCTTGTCGCCACGACTGGTGACCATGATGAACGGCACGGCCTTCAGCGCGTCCTGAGTGCGGCACCAGGTCAGCAGCTCCAGGCCGGACATCTCCGGCATCTCCCAGTCGCAGAGGATCAGGTCGAAGCGCTCACGGGCGAGCATCTGCTGGGCCTTGCGTCCATTCACTGCATCCTCGGTGCGAATCCCGGGAAATTGGCTGCGCAGCGCCTTCTTCACCAGGTCGCGGATAAAGGGCGCGTCATCCACTACCAGCACACTGACCTTGCTCATCCTTCACTCCTGCTCGAATGCCGGCAAGCATAGCCGCAGGAGCGTATCGACAAAAGCGCGCAAGGGCATGGATGCGCAAGTTGTTGCGCCGGATCAGCCAGAAACCGCCGCGACGCCCCCTCCGCTGCTGGCTTGCAGCAGGACAGCCTTGCCGCGGCGCGGCATACTCGCCTCTTCTCCAGCTTCGCGAGGCCAGTCATGTTCCAGCACATTCTCGTCGCTCACGATCTCAGCCCGGACGCCGATCTGGCCCTGCAGCGTGCCGTCCAGCTGGCGCGACAGACAGGCGCACGGCTCAGCCTGCTGCACGTGCTCGACGAGCGCGACCCGTCAGCCGACGAGCACGCGGCACGCGCCTGGCTGCAGGAGCGTCTGCGCGAGCAGCAGCTGGACCAGCTCGAGCCCTGGATTCGCCGCGGCCCGGCGGTGGAGGAAATCCTCACCCAGGCCGAAGGGCTGGAAGCCGACCTGCTGGTCCTGGGCCGCCACCACCGTGGCTCCAGCCAGGGCTTCGCCGGCACCACGCTGGAACGCATCATGCTCGAGAGCACCTCGCCGCTGCTGCTGGTGGTCGCGCCGGCCGAGGCGCCGTACCGTCGCGCGATGGCCGCGCTGGACTTCTCCCGCTGCGCCACCCGCGCCATGCAGTGCGCCTGGCAGCTGCTGGATGGCGGCGCCGAGCTGCATGCCCTGCACGTGCATGAGATGGCCGAGGTGCACGGCCCGGACCCCGAGGGTCTGGTGCTGCAGCAGGAGCTGTTCGATCAGCTGGTGGAGGATATCCAGCAGCAACTGCCGCAAACCGGTGCGTTGCTGAGCTACAGCCTGCATCAGGGCGAGCGCAGCAACTGCCTGGACGCCGCCCTGCGCGACTGGCAACCGCAGCTGCTCGCCCTGGGCAGCCACAGCCGTGGCGAGATGAGCAGTGCGCTACTCGGCAGCCTGGCGCGGCAGTTTCTCGACCAGCCGCCCTGCGACATCCTGATCGCCCGCTGATCCCCCGCCCGCCTGCGCCCGTGGCCCCGCTACGGGCGTGAATCTGCGCCGCAGCGCCATCATCGCAGCGGCATCGAGTTGCGTCCCGTCGAAGCCCTGCTACGGTTAGAGCCAGAACAACAATAAGAAGAAGACGCCCATGTGCCCTGCTTCGACTGATTCTCGCCCTACCCTTTCGCTATCCAGCCATTCGACTTCGCAGCATGACGCGACGGCGGCAGCCTGCCTGATGCTCGGATTGCCACGCACCGTCGTCCGCCGGTGCACCACGGCGGCCCTCGCGCGGAGCGAGCCCGGCGTTGCGTTGTTACCCGCCTCCCCAGCTTTCCCCTAACCCGTCCGTACGGCTCGCCTCGCATCGGCGCGCGCCCGTATGTCGAGCAACCCGTGCAAGGAGATACGCATGAAGCTTTCAGCAATCGCAGCGGCAACCCTGACGGCCGCGGTCGCCGTTCCCGCCTCGGCCGAGATTTCCGACGGCAAGGTGAAGATCGGCATCCTCAACGACCAGTCCGGCGTGTACGCGGACTTCGGCGGCAAGTGGTCGTTCGAAGCGGCGAAGATGGCGGCCGAAGACTTCGGCGGCAAGGTGCTCGACGCGCCCATCGAGATCGTCACCGCCGATCACCAGAACAAGCCGGACATCGCCTCCAATATCGCGCGGCAGTGGTACGACCGCGAGCAGGTCGACTCGATCATGGAGCTGACCACCTCCTCGGTGGCGCTGGCGGTACAGGGCATTTCCAAGAGCAAGAAGAAGATCAATCTGGTCACCGGCGCCGCCACCACCGAACTGACCGGCAAGCAGTGCTCGCCCTATGGCTTCCACTGGGCCTACGACACCCACGCGCTGGCGGTCGGCACCGGCGGTGCGCTGGTGTCCCAGGGCGGAGACAGCTGGTACTTCCTGACCGCCGACTACGCTTTCGGTTATTCGCTGGAGGAACAGACCTCCAGGTTCGTCAAATCCAAGGGGGGCGAGGTCAAGGGCGCGGTGCGCCATCCGCTGGCGAGCACCGATTACTCGTCGTTCCTCCTGCAGGCGCAATCCTCCGGCGCCAAGGTCATCGGCCTCGCCAACGCGGGTCTGGACACCGCCAACAGCATCAAGCAGGCGGCCGAGTTCGGCATCGTCGCCGGCGGTCAGCGCCTCGCCGCGCTGCTCTTCACCCTCGCCGAAGTGCACGGCCTGGGCCTGGACGCCGCCCAGGGCCTGACCCTGACCGAGAGCTTCTACTGGGACCGCGACGACAAGTCCCGCGAGTTCGGCGAGCGTTTCTTCAAGCGCACCGGGCGCATGCCGAACATGGTCCATGCCGGCACCTATTCCGGCGTCATGCAGTACCTCAAGGCGATCGAGAAGGCCGGCACCGACGCCACCGAGCCGGTGGCCAAGGCGATGCACGAGCTGCCGGTGGACGACGTCTTCGCGCGCAACGCCAAGGTCGGCGCCAACGGCCGGCTGATCAGCGACGTCTACCTGATGGAAGTGAAGAAACCCGAGGAAAGCTCGCGGCCTTGGGACTACTACAAGGTGCTGGCCACCGTGCCGGGCGATGAGGCCTACATCAAGCCGGCCGACAGCGGCTGCGAGCTGGTCGGGCAATGAGCATGGCCGCCGTTCAGCCCAGCGCGACTGGCGACGCCGGACGGGATACGCCCGTGATGCTCTCGGCGCGCGGCCTGCGCAAGGAGTTCGGCGGCTTCGTCGCGGTCAACAACGTCGATCTGGACGTGCACCATGCCCGGGTACACGCCCTGATCGGCCCCAACGGGGCGGGCAAGACCACGGTGTTCAACCTGCTGACCAAGTTCCTGCAGCCCACCGCCGGGAGCATCCGCCTGCTCGACCATGACATCACCCGCACCGACCCGGCCAAGGTGGCGCGCATGGGGCTGGTTCGCTCGTTCCAGATCTCCGCGGTGTTCCCGCACCTCTCGGTGCTGGACAACGTGCGCGTCGCCCTGCAGCGCCCGGGCGGGCTGGCCACCCAGTTCTGGCTGCCGATGCGTTCGCTGAACCGGCTGAACGAACGTGCCATGCAGCTGATCGAGTCGGTCGGCCTGGCCGACAAGCGCCACGAACCGGCCGCCGATCTGTCCTACGGGCGCAAGCGCGTGCTGGAAATCGCCACCACCCTGGCCTTGGAGCCCAAGGTGCTGCTGCTCGACGAACCCATGGCCGGCATGGGCCATGAAGACGTGCACGTGGTGGCCGAGATCATCCGCGAAGTGGCTACCCAGCGTGCGGTGCTGATGGTCGAGCACAACCTCAAGGTGGTGGCCGACCTCTGCCATCAGGTGACCGTGCTGCAGCGCGGCGAAATCCTCACCTCCGGCGACTACCGCACAGTCAGCCAGGACGAGCGCGTGCGCGTGGCCTACATGGGGACCGACGATGACTGAACCGCTGCTCAGCGTGCGCGAGCTGAATGCCTGGTATGGCGAAAGCCATGCCCTGCACGGCATCGACCTGGACGTCCATGCGGGCGAGACGGTGACCCTGCTCGGCCGCAACGGGGTGGGCAAGACCACCGCGCTGCGCGCCATCGTCGGCATCATCCGCAAGCGCAGCGGGACGATCCGCTTCGACGGCAAGGACATGCTGCGCGTGCCACTGCACCGCACTGCCCGCCACGGCATCGGCTACGTGCCGGAAGAGCGCGGCATCTTCTCCACGCTTACCGTCGAGGAGAACCTCACCCTGCCGCCGGTGATCGCCAAGGGCGGCATGAGCCTGGCGGAGATCTACCAGCTGTTTCCCAACCTCGAGGAACGCCGCAAGAGCCCGGGCACCAAGCTTTCCGGTGGCGAGCAGCAGATGCTGGCCATGGCGCGCATCCTGCGCACCGGCGCCCGGCTGCTACTCCTCGACGAGCCCACCGAAGGCCTGGCGCCGGTGATCATCCAGCGTATCGGCGAGGTGCTGCAGACGCTCAAGCAGCGCGGCATGACCATCCTGCTGGTGGAGCAGAACTTCCGCTTCGCCAGCAAGGTGGCCGACCGCTTCTACGTGGTGGACCATGGCCAGGTCATCGACACCTTCGACGTTGCCGATCTGCCTGGCCGCATGAGCATGCTCAACGAAGCCCTGTGGGTCTGATGACGACGATTTTCGATGTGCCGATCCAGGCGTTTCTCGGCCAGCTCCTGATCGGCCTGATCAATGGCTCGTTCTACGCCATGCTCAGCCTGGGCCTGGCGATCATCTTCGGCATGCTGAAGATCATCAACTTCGCCCACGGTGCGCAGTACATGATCGGCGCCTTCGCCGGCTACCTGCTGCTGGCCACCCTGGGCATCGGCTACTGGCCGGCGCTGATCCTTGCGCCGATCGTCGTCGGCCTGTGCAGCGCGGTGATCGAGCGCCTGGCGCTTTCGCGGCTGTACAACCTCGACCACCTCTACAGCCTGCTCTTCACCTTCGGCCTGGCGCTCGCCCTGGAGGGCGCCTTCCGCTACTTCTACGGCTCCTCCGGGCAACCCTATGCGGTGCCCAAGGAGCTGGCCGGCGGCTACAACCTGGGCTTCATGTTCCTGCCCAAGTACCGCGCCTGGGTGGTGCTGGCGTCGCTGGTGATCTGCATCGCCAGCTGGCTGCTGATCGAGAAGACCAAGCTCGGCGCCTACCTGCGTGCCGCCACCGAGAACCCGACCCTGGTGCGCACCTTCGGCATCAACGTGCCGCTGCTGCTGACCTTCACCTACGGCATGGGCGCGGCATTGGCCGGGCTGGCCGGCATGCTCGCCGCGCCGATCTACCAGGTCAGCCCGCTGATGGGCTCGAACCTGATCATCGTGGTGTTCGCCGTGGTGGTGGTCGGCGGCATGGGCTCGATTCTTGGCGCCATCATTACCGGCTACATGTTGGGCATTCTCGAGGGGCTGACCAAGGTGTTCTATCCGGAAGCGTCCAATATCGTGATCTTCGTGATCATGGCGATCGTGCTGCTGGTACGCCCGGCCGGCCTGATGGGGAGGGATGCCTGATGAACAGCCAGCTGAGCGTCACCCCGACCACCAAACGCCCGCTGCTGCGCCTGGAAACCGTGCTGATCCTGATCGGCGTGGTCGCCCTGACCCTGGCGCCGTTCTACTTCTACCCGATCTTCCTGATGAAGGTGCTGTGCTTCGCCCTCTTCGCCTGCGCCTTCAACCTGCTGCTCGGCTACACCGGCATCCTCTCGTTCGGCCATGCGGCCTTTTTCGGCGGCTCCGCCTATTTCACCGCCCATGCGGTGAAGGAATGGGGACTGACGCCGGAACTGGGGATTCTCGTCGGCGTTGCCGGCGCGGCGTTTCTCGGGCTGATCATCGGTTTCCTGGCGATACGCCGGCAGGGCATCTACTCGACGATGATCACCCTGGCACTGTCGCAGATGTTCTTTTTCTTCTGCCTGCAGGCTTCGTTCACCCACGGCGAGGACGGCATCCAGAATATCCCGCGCGGCCACCTGTTCGGCCTGATCGACCTGGAAGAGCCGCTGTACATGTACTTCTTCGTGCTCTCGGTGTTCCTCGCCGGCATGCTGCTGATCTGGCGGGTGATCCATTCGCCGTACGGCATGATCCTGCGCTCGATCCGCGAGAACGAAAACCGCGCGATCTCCCTCGGCTACACGGTGTCGCGCTACAAGCTGGGCGCCTTCGTGATGTCCGCCGCGCTGGCAGGGCTCGCCGGCGGCTTGAAGGCGCTGGTGTTCCAGTTCGCCACGCTGACCGACGTCAGCTGGCAGATGTCCGGCGAAGTGGTGCTGATGACGCTGCTCGGCGGCATCGGCACACTGGTCGGGCCGGTCTTCGGCGCCGCACTGGTGACCACGCTGGGCAACTACTTCGCCACCTCGGAACTGCCGGTGACGTTGGTCACCGGGATCATCTTCATGGTCTGCGTGCTGGTGTTCCGCCGTGGGATGATCGGCGAACTCTATGCCTCGCGGCTGGGCAAGAAGCTGGAGCGGCGCGCCGAGGACTGACTTCCTCAGCCTCAGCCGGCAGACTCGAGCAGGTCGTGCAGCTCGACGAACTGCTGGCTGAGCTTGTGCCGCGGATCCAGGTACACCAGCGGCGTACAGGCCTGGTGCGACTCGCGCATCTTCACCGAACTCATCAGGTTGATCGGCAGCACCGGCAGGCCTTCACCCAGCAACTCGTCGATCATCTGCTGCGGCAGCGCGGCCCGTGGCTGGAACTGGTTGACCACGATGCCCTCGACTTCGAGCGCCTCGTTGTGGTCGTCCCTCATCTCCTCGATCTCGTTCAGCAGGCCGTACAGGGCCTGACGGGAAAAGCTGTCGCAGTCGAATGGGATCAGGCAGCGGTCGGCCGCTATCAGCGCCGAAACCGTGTAGAAGTTCAACGCCGGCGGGGTGTCCAGGTAGATCCGGTCGTAATCCTCGGCGAGGCCTTCGAGCAGCTTTCGCAGCTTGTTGATCTTGTGCTTGGCCTCCAGCTTGGGTTGCAGGTCGGCCAGTTCGGCCGTGGCGCTGATCAGGTGCAGGTTGTCGAACGCGGTTTCGAGGATCGGCGGGCGCGCCTTCTTGCCAGCGTTGCCGCCAGCGAGAATCTGCTTGAAGAAGTCGGCAATGCCGGTAGGAATGTCATCGCCGGTCAGGCCGGTCAGGTAGTGCGTGGAGTTGGCCTGGGCGTCCAGGTCCACCAGCAGTGTGCGGTAGCCCTGCGATGCGCTGACCGCGGCCAGATTGCAGGCGATGCTCGACTTGCCGACACCACCCTTCTGATTGAACACGACCCTGCGCATGACTTGGCTCCCAAGAAACCCCGAGGGCCTGCTCACGATCTGCTGCGCGTCGGCCCTGCTGCGTTAAAGAACCGGCTCGGAATGCTCATTTACATAAGTAAATTCCGCTTCCTCACCGGTTTTTGCCTTGCAGGACTCTAGCTCGCGAGATCGTGAAAAGGCCCTGAGCGGTCGAGTCTATACGGCAAATATGACAGCCGCGTTATCCGCGGCGGCAAACCCGACCAAAGTCAGACGGCAACGGGCGCCTTGATGTGCGGATGCGCCTCGTAGCCGACCAGCTCGAAGTCCTCGAAGCGGAAGGCGAACAGGTCCTTCACCGCGGGATTTAGCTTCATGGTCGGCAGCGGCAGCGGCTCGCGGGTCAGCTGCAGATCGGCCTGTTCCAGGTGGTTGGCGTAAAGGTGGCAATCGCCGCCACTCCAGATGAACTCGCCCGGCTCGAGGTCGCAGACCTGCGCCACCATCAGCGTCAGCAGGGCATAGCTGGCGATGTTGAAGGGCACGCCGAGGAAGATGTCGGCCGAGCGCTGGTACAGCTGGCAGCTGAGCTTGCCGTCGGCGACGTAGAACTGGAACAGGGCGTGGCACGGCGGCAGCGCCATCTGCTCGACCAGCGCCGGATTCCAGGCCGAGACGATCAGCCGGCGCGAATCAGGATTCTTCTTGATCATCGCCAGCAGGTTGGCAATCTGGTCGATGGATTCGCCGTTCGGCGCCGGCCAGGAGCGCCACTGGTAGCCGTAGACCGGGCCCAGCTCGCCGTTCTCGTCGGCCCACTCGTCCCAGATGCGCACGCCGTTTTCCTTCAGGTACTTGATGTTGGTATCGCCCTGAAGGAACCACAGCAGCTCGTGGATGATGGATTTGAGGTGACACTTCTTGGTGGTCACCAGCGGGAAGCCTTCGGCCAGGTCGAAGCGCATCTGGTAGCCGAACACGCTATAGGTGCCGGTGCCGGTGCGGTCGCTCTTGAAGGTGCCGTGTTCGCGCACGTGGCGCATCAGGTCGAGATACTGTTTCATCGATTGACTCGAAGCAGGCGCCAAAGCGCGGTGAAAAAAGGCTGCGCGAATAGTAAAAGGCGACGCCCGGCTTGTCGCGTGTGCGGCGACAAGCCGGGATCAGATTCAGGCCGGTGCCCGGCCGGCTTCGCGCCGGTAACCCCAGGCAATCATCCCGGCGCCCAGCAGCACCATGGGAATGCACAGCACCTGGCCCATGGTCAGCCAGCCGAACGCAAGGTAGCCCAGCTGCGCATCAGGCACGCGGACGAACTCGACGATGAAACGGAAAATGCCGTAGCACACCGCGAACAGTCCGGACACCGCCATGGTCGGCCGCGGCTTGCGCGAATACAGCCAGAGGATGACGAACAGCGCGACGCCTTCCAGGGCGAACTGGTAGAGCTGCGACGGATGTCGCGCCAGCTGCTGCGGATCGGTCGGGAAGACCATCGCCCAGGGCACATCGGTGGCCTTGCCCCACAGCTCGGCATTGATGAAGTTGCCGATGCGCCCGGCACCCAGGCCGATCGGCACGAAGGGTGCGATGAAGTCCATCAGCTCGAAGAAGCTTTTGCCGTTGCGCCGGGCGAAGATCCAGCTGCACAGCAGCACGCCGATAAGGCCACCGTGGAACGACATGCCGCCCTTCCACACCTGCAGAATCAGACTCGGCTGATTGATGTAGGCGGCCAGGTCGTAGAACAGCACGTAACCCAGGCGGCCGCCGACGATCACTCCCATGGCGACCCAGAACACCAGGTCGGAAAGTTTGTCCTTCGGCCATTCCGGCGCGAAGCGCTGCACCCGCAGCGAGGCCAGCCACCAGGCGCCGCCGATGCCGATCAGGTACATCAGGCCGTACCAGTGAATCTGCAAGGGGCCGATGGCGATGGCCACCGGATCGATCTGCGGATAGGGCAGCATCCGTTACTCCTCAAACCAGAAAGTTGATGCCGACGCTCAGCAGCAGCAGAGCGAACAGCCGTTTCAAAACCTTGGCCGACAGGCGATGCGCCAGCCGCGCGCCGAGCCGTGCGAAGAACATGCTGGTGGCGGCGATGCCCAGCAGGGCCGGCAGGTAGACGAAACCCAGGCTCCACTGTGGCAGGTGCGCCTCGTGCCAGCCTACCGCCATGAAACTCAACGCCCCGGCGACGGCGATCGGCAGCCCGCAGGCCGCCGAGGTCGCCACCGCCTGCTGCATCGGCACGCTGCGCCAGGTCAGGTACGGGACCGATAACGAGCCGCCGCCAATGCCGAAGATCGCCGAAGCCCAGCCGATCACCACGCCCACCAGCGACAGTTCGGGTCGTCCCGGTACACGACCGGTGGCCTTTGGACGCAGGTCGAAGCCCATCTGTACCGCCATCGCCAGGGCGAACACGCCGATGATCTTCTGCAGCATCGGCCCCTGGATCGCCGCCGCGGTCAGGCTGCCCAGCGCCGCGCCGAGCAGGATGCCGAAGGTCATCCAGAGCACCATCGGCCAGCGCACCGCACCCAGGCGATGGTGGGTGATAATCGAGTTGACCGACGTGAAAACGATGGTCGCCAGCGAGGTTCCAACCGCCAGGTGGGTGAGAATGTCCTGGGAAAAGCCCTGCGCGCTGAAGCTGAACACCAGCACCGGCACGATGATCAGCCCGCCACCCACGCCGAACAGACCGGCCAGCACTCCGGCGAAGCCGCCCAGCAGCAGATAAAGCAGAAACTCCATGCGCCCCGTCCCGGCGAAACAAACCGGCATGGTAGCGAAAATGCCCGACTGGCGCTTGCTCGCCGACGCGCTGCCGCCGGCTGGCCATGGCCCTTTCCGCCGCCGCGCCTGTACCCTTGCAGGTCTGCAACTGCGAAGGTGTCCCATGTGCCTGATCGTTTTCGCCTGGCGCCCCGACCACTCCCAGCCATTGGTGGTGGCGGCCAATCGCGACGAGTTCCACGCGCGTCCCAGTCTGCCGCTCGGCTGCTGGGAAGACGCACCCTGGATCATCGGCGGACGCGATCTGCAAGCCGGCGGCACCTGGATGGGCGTCACCGCCCGCGGCCGCTTCGCCGCGCTGACCAACATCCGCGCACCCGACCAGCCGATCGGCGCGCGCTCACGGGGCGAGCTGCCGGAGCGCTATCTGCGGGGTGAATTGCCGCCGGCCGACTACCTGGCCGAACTGGCCGAGCGTCGCGGCGACTACGCCGGCTACAACCTGCTGGTAGGCGATCGGCAGACGCTGTGGCATCTGAACTCCCATGACGGCGAGCCCAAGGAACTGCAGCCTGGCGTCTACGGCCTGTCCAACGCCGGGTTGGATACGCCCTGGCCCAAGCTGAGAAGAGCCCGCGCAGCACTCACCGCCATCCTTCAGCAACCGGAGCCGGAACGCCTGCTGGCATTGCTCGCCGATGCCGAGCCGGCCGCCGAGCATGAGCTCCCACAGACTGGGGTGCCACTGGAGTGGGAGCGGCGGCTGTCGAGCATCTTCATCGCCAGCCCTGAGTACGGCACTCGCGCCAGTACGGCGCTGATCCGCCATGCAGACGGTTCGCTGGACATCATCGAACGCAGCTTCGGCCCGGCCGGTCCCTCGGGCGAGGTGCGCTACCGCCACCCACCCGCGAGATGATGGCGCGCGACCGCGGCGGGCTCAGACCGCGGCGGAGGGGTTGATCAGCTTGTTAAGGCCGAGGTTGCGCAACGTCAGCTGCACCGTGCTGTGGATGACCTGCGGGCTGTCCAGCAGCATGACGCGGGTGAGCAGCTGCTGGGCGGTGTCCATGCTGATCTGACGCAGCAGCCATTTCACCTTGGGCAGGTTGGTGGCGTTCATCGACAGGCTGTCGAAGCCCATCGCCAGCAGCAGCATGGCCGCCGCCGGATCGCCAGCCATCTCGCCGCAGATGCTCACCGGCTTGCCCTCGCCATGGGCCTCCTTGACCACCCGCTGCAGCGCCTCGAGCACTGCCGGATGCAGATAGTCGTAGAGATCGGCGACCCGTGGATTGTTGCGGTCCACCGCCAGCAGGTACTGGGTCAGGTCGTTGGAGCCGACCGAGATGAAGTCCACCATGCGCGCCAGCTCGCGGGTCAGGTAGACCGCCGCCGGCACCTCGATCATCACGCCGACCGGCGGCATGATCACGTCCAGCCCCTCGTCGCGCACCTCGCACCAGGCGCGATGGATCAGGTGCAGCGCCTCTTCCAGCTCGCGAATGCCGGAAATCATCGGCAACAGGATGCGCAGGTTATTCAGCCCGGCGCTGGCCTTGAGCATGGCGCGGGTCTGCAGAAGGAAGATCTCGGGATGATCGAGGGTGACGCGAATGCCGCGCCAGCCGAGGAACGGGTTCTCTTCCTTGATCGGGAAGTACGGCAGGCACTTGTCACCGCCGATGTCGAGGCTGCGCATGGTCACCGGCAGCGGATGGAAGGCTTCCAGCTGCTCGCGGTAGATGGCCATCTGCTCCTTCTCGCTGGGGAAGCGCTCCTTGATCATGAAGGGCACTTCGGTGCGATACAGCCCCACGCCTTCGGCGCCACGCTCCTGGGCGCGCACCACATCGGCCAGCAATCCGGTATTGACCCACAGCGGAATGCGGTGACCATCGGTGGTTTCGCAGGGCAGCTCGCGCAGTACGTCGAGGCCTTCGGAGAGCTGCCGCTCCTGCTCGGCGAGCACCTCGTACTGCTCGCGCAGCACCTTGCCGGGGTTGGTGATGATCTCGCCGCGGTAGCCGTCGACGATCAGCTCGATGCCGTCGACCTTCGAGTAGGGCAGGTCGACCGCGCCCATCACCGTCGGAATGCCCATGGCACGGGCCAGGATGGCGACGTGGGAGTTGCTCGAGCCCAGCACCGAGACCATCCCCACCAGCTTGCCTTCGGGCACCTCGCCGAGCATGGCCGGCGACAGTTCCTCGCTGACCAGGATGGTCTTGTCCGGATACACCAGCGCCTGCTGGCGTGCCTCCTGCAGATAGGAGAGCAGGCGCCGGCCGATGTCCTTGACGTCCGAGGCGCGCTCGCGCAGGTAGGCATCGTCCATCATTTCGAAGCGCCGGACGTGCTCGGTGACCACCTGGCGCAGCGCGCCCTGGGCCCACTGGCCGGTGCGGATGACCTTGGTCACCTCGCCACCGAGCGCCGAGTCATCGAGCATCATCAGGTACACATCGAACAGCGCGCGCTCTTCCTTGCGCATCTGCGTGGCGAGCTTTTCCGACAGGTTGCGCATGTCAGCGCGCACCGCCTCCAGCGCCGCCTCGAATAACGTCAGCTCGGCCTCGATATTATCGATGTGCTTGTCCGGCACTACGTCCAGATCGGCCGGCGGCAGCACCACCAGCGCGGTTCCCACCGCGGCGCCCGGGGCGCCGGGAATGCCGATGAAGCGGGTTTCCTGAATGCCTTTGCCCTGGCGGCCGAGGCCGCGGATCGAACCGGTCGCCTCGGCATGGGCGATAACCCCGGCGAGCTGCGCGCTCATGGTCACCAGGAAGGCTTCCTCGCCTTCATCGAACTGGCGGCGTTCCTTCTGCTGGATGACCAGTACGCCCATCACCCGACGGTGGTGGATGATCGGTGCACCGAGAAAGGAGGCGTAGCGCTCCTCGCCGGTCTCGGCGAAGTAGCGGTAGCGCGGATGTTCGGAGGCGTGTTCGAGGTTGAGCGGCTCCTCACGGGTGCCCACCAGGCCCACCAGACCCTCGTTGGGCGCCATGCTGACCTTGCCGATGGCGCGCTTGTTGAGACCTTCGGTGGCCATCAGGACGAAGCGTTCGGTTTCCGGATCGAGCAGATAGACCGAGCAGACCTGGCTGCCCATGGCCTCCCTGACTCTCAGCACGATGATGCCCAACGCCGCCTTGAGGTCCTTGGCGGCATTCACTTCCTGGACAATCTTGCGCAGCGTGCCGAGCATGCTCAGAGGCTTTCTCCCCGATTTTTCAGTCCCGCACCGGCAGACGCGGCGCAAGTTCTTTGAGTGCGCGACGATAGACCTCGCGCTTGAAGGTGACCACCTGCCCCAGCGGATACCAGTAACTGACCCAGCGCCAGCCATCGAACTCGGGCTTGCCGGTCAGATCCATGCGTACACGGTCCTCGGCGCCGGTCAGGCGCAGCAGGAACCACTTCTGTTTCTGGCCGATGCACAGCGGCTGGCTGTGGGTTCGCACCAGGCGTTGCGGCAGACGATAACGCAACCAGCCACGGGTGCAGGCGAGGATCTTCACATCCTGCTCTTCCAGGCCCACTTCTTCGTTGAGTTCGCGAAACAACGCCTCTTCCGGCGTTTCACGGGCGTTGATACCGCCCTGGGGGAATTGCCAGGCATCCTGATTGATCCGCCGAGCCCACAGCACCTGACCGACATCATTGGTCAGGATGATGCCGACATTGGGGCGAAAACCATCGGAATCGATCACGGCATACCACCTCGCAGACGCATGTCGCGGCATTGTTCCACAAAACCGCAACAAGCCGAAAGCGCAGCAAGCCGCCGTTCGGCCCGCGCTCCTGACCCGCGCTGCACCGCCTGGCAGATGGGCCGAGACTGCACCGCGGACGATCTAACCGCTATGCTTGGCGCTGCCCTGACCATCCCCGAGGAAATCTTCCGTGCGCCTGGCTCTATTCGATCTCGACAACACCCTGCTGGCCGGTGACAGCGACCATGCCTGGGGCGAATACCTCTGCCAGCGCGGCATCGTCGATGCGAGCCACTACCGGGCCCGCAACGATGCCTTCTATCAGGACTACCTGGCCGGCAACCTCGACGTGCACGCCTACCAGAACTTCTGCCAGGAAATCTTGGGGCGCAGCGAAATGACGCAGCTGCAGGCCTGGCACGAGGAGTTCATGCGCGAGCACATCGAGCCCATCGTGCTGAGCAAGGGCGAAGCGCTGTTGCGCCAGCACCTGGAAGCCGGTGACAAGGTGGCGATCGTCACCGCCACCAATCGCTTCATCACCGGACCGATCGCCGCACGCCTGGGCGTCGACACCCTGCTGGCCACCGAATGCGAGATGCGCGACGGCCGTTACACCGGTCGCCTGACCGACATCCCCTGCTTCCAGGAAGGCAAGGTCCAGCGTATCGAGCGCTGGCTGGCGGAAACCGAGCAGAGCCTGGAAGGCAGCTATTTCTACAGCGACTCGCGCAACGACCTGCCGCTGCTCGAGCGGGTCACCCATCCGGTGGCGGTCGATCCCGACCCGGTGCTGCGGGCGATCGCCGAGGAGCGCGGCTGGCAGGTCATCTCGCTGCGCCCGTGATCCGACGAATTACGCGCCGTGCTGCGGCGCGGCGCTAATGCGACACCCCAAAGGAACCCGACACCGCGGTCAGCCTGCCCGGGACACCGCTCGCACGCTCACAAGAGGAGCAGCATGCCCGCGTCCCTCGAACAACCCAGTTCCCGACCGATCGTGGTGGTCGCCCTGGCCACCGCACTGTGCCTGACCGGCGATTCCATGCTGTACATCGCCCTGCCGATCTACTGGCACGAAGTCGGCCTCGAGGCGCTCTGGCAGGTGGGCGTACTGCTCTCGGTCAACCGCCTGATCCGCCTGCCGTTCAACCCGCTGATCGGGTGGCTGTACCAGCGCATCAGTCTGCGCGCCGGCCTGCTGCTGGCCACCACGCTCGGCACCCTGACCACCCTGGGCTACGGCATCGCCAAGGGGTTCATCGCCTGGCTGCTGTTGCGCGCGCTGTGGGGCATCGGCTGGTCGTTCTTCCGCATCGGCGGCCTATCGGCGGTGGTCTACTGTGCCGCCGGCCAGTCGCGCGGCCAGGCGATGGGCCTGTACAACGGTCTCTATCGACTCGGCAGCCTCGTCGGCATGCTGCTCGGCGGCCTGCTGGTGCCGGTCTACGGCCTGCCGGCACTGGCCCTGAGCTTCGCCGCCATGGCCCTGCTGGGCCTGCCATTGCTGCTGCGCCACTTCCAGCCCCCGGCGGCGCTCGACGAGCGCCAATTGCCGGCGGCGCCCGCCGCCGACACCCCGCGACGGTCCGCACGGCTGAACGGCAAATACCGGGTAATCGTCAGCGGCTTCTGCACCGCCATGCTGATCCAGGGCGTGCTGGCGGCGACCCTGAGCGCACTGATCGAACGCTTCTACGGCAACCGGCTCGACCTGTTCGGCCTGCTGCTCAGCGCGACCGCGCTGTCTGGCATCCTGCAGGCGCTGCGCTGGTCATGGGAGCCTTGGCTGGGTCGGCGCTTCGGTGCCTGGTCCGACGGCCCGCGCGGCCGCTCGCGGCTCTATGGCGGAACGCTGCTGGTGGCGGCGCTGAGTTTCGGCCTGATGGCCAGCGGCCTGCCGCTGCTGCCCTGGCTCGCCGTGACCCTGCTGGTGATGCTGCTGGCGACGGCGCTGACCACCCTTACCGATGCGCTGGCCAGCGACGTCGCCAGCGCCGGCAACGTCGTCGCCTTCATGACGCGCTATTCGATCGCCCAGGACCTGGGCGCCGCCCTCGGGCCGCTGCTCGCCTACCTGCTGATCGGGCTGGCCGACGGCTTCGCCTGGCTGTACTGGGGCGGCTCGGCGATCTACCTGCTGCTGGCCCTGGCCTGGCTGCGCCGCAGGGGCCGTGCGGGCGATTGATCAGACCGGCTTGGCGCCCATCAGCGCCGTGATTGCGATCAGCACCAGCAGTACCAGCACGCCGTAGATGCCGGCATTGCGTGCGGCGGTGGCGTTGCCCGGTGCCTGCCAGGCGGCGAGGCGGCCGGCCAGCAGCGGCACCAGCGCTACCAGCACGACGAACAGCACGGAGCTGGCCAGCAGCCATAGCTGCCCCAGCGGCCATCCGGCCAGATGTGTCATCCACCATCCGGTCAGCGGCAATGACAGGCCGATCACCGCCAACAGCGGCAGGGACAGCCGGCGGGTGCGTTGCAACTTGCGCTGCAGCACGGCCTGGTCGCCGCCGCGGGCCGCCTTCCACAGCATCAGCAAGTGCACGATCACGCCCAGCAGCAAGAGCACTGCGGTGGCGCCATGCACGATGCGGAGGGTCAGGTAGTGTTCCATTGGCTTTCCTTTATCTGCGCTCAGCCGAGAAACAGCTTGTAGGCGGGGTTATCGCTTTCATCCCAGTAGCGGTAGCCGATCTTGTCCAGCGCCGCGGGTACCAGATGGCGCTCCTCGGCCGGCACCTGCAGGCCGGCGACCACCCGGCCATCGGCCGCACCGTGGTTGCGGTAGTGGAACATCGAGATGTTCCAGCGCCCACCCAGCTTGTTGAGGAAGTTGAACAGCGCGCCGGGCCGTTCCGGGAATTCGAAGCGCAGCACCATCTCGTCGCTGACCCCGACCGCATGGCCGCCGACCATGTGCCGCGTGTGCAGCTTGGCCAGTTCGTTTTCGGTCAGATCGAGCACAGGGAAGCCCTTGTCACGCAGCCCCTGCACCAGTGCCGCGCGTGGATCGTTTTCCGGATGGGTCTGCACGCCGACGAAGATGTGCGCTTCGCGGTCGGTGTGATAGCGATAGTTGAACTCGGTGATCTGGCGCTTGCCGATGGCTTCGCAGAAGGCCTTGAAGCTGCCTGGCTGCTCGGGAATGGTGACCGCGATGATCGCCTCGCGCTTCTCGCCCAGCTCGGCGCGCTCGGCGACATGGCGCAGGCGATCGAAATTGACGTTCGCGCCCGAGTCGATGCCTACCAGCACCTGCCCGCTTACACCGTCGCGCTCGACATACTTCTTGATCCCTGCCACGGCCAGCGCGCCGGCGGGCTCGGTGATCGAACGGGTGTCGTCGTAGATATCCTTGATCGCCGCGCATATCTCGTCGGTGCTGACGGTGATCACCTCGTCGACATGATCTTTGCAGAGCTCGAAAGTGTGCTGACCGATCTGCGCCACTGCTACGCCGTCAGCGAACAGGCCGACCTGTTCGAGCACCACGCGCTCGCCGGCGGCCATCGCCGCTTGCAGGCAATTGGAGTCGTCCGGCTCGACGCCGATCACCTTGGTCTGCGGATAGAGGTATTTCACGTAAGCCGCAATGCCAGCCACCAGACCGCCACCACCTACCGGTACGAAGATCGCGTCGATCGGCCCCTGATGCTGGCGGAGGATTTCCATCGCCACGGTGCCCTGTCCGGCGATCACGTCGGGATCGTCGTACGGGTGGATATAGACGTAGCCTTTCTCTTCCACCAGCTTCAGCGAATAGGCCAGCGCCTCGGGGAAGGCATCGCCATGCAGTACCACCTTGCCGCCACGGGCTCGCACGCCCTGCACCTTCAGCTCTGGCGTGGTGCGCGGCATGACGATGGTGGCCTTGATCCCCAGTTGCTTGGCCGCCAGCGCGACGCCCTGGGCATGGTTGCCGGCCGACGCGGTGACCACACCGCGCGCCAGTTCCTCGGGCGAAAGCTGCGCCAGCTTGTTGTAGGCGCCTCGCACCTTGAAGGAGAACACTGGCTGCAGATCCTCGCGCTTGAGCAGAATCTGGTTGCCGATCCGTTCGGAAAGCTGGCGGGCGGGTTGCAGCGGCGTTTCGACGGCGACGTCATAGACGCGCGAAGTGAGGATCTTCTTGACGTAGTGTTCGAGCATTCTGGCTATCTTGGGCGGGCCTTGCGGTGAACGCCGAGTCTACCCTCGCGAGCGCCCCGGCGACCACCGGCAATCCGCGAAGGCCTCGGCATTGCCGCAGCACACGAGACCGGTCGCCGGCGCGGGGCTATAATCCGCGCTTCGTCTTTCCCGCCCGGATTCCCCCATGACCCAGGACCAGCTCAAGCAGGCCGTCGCCCAGGCCGCTGTCGACCATATTCTTCCCAAGCTCAACGATCGCAGCATCGTTGGCGTCGGCACCGGCTCCACCGCCAACTTTTTCATCGACCTGCTGGCCAAGCACAAGGGCTTCTTCGACGGTGCCGTGGCCAGCTCCGAAGCTACCGCCGAACGTCTCAAGCAGCACGGCATTCCGGTCTACGACCTGAACTCAGTGAGCGAACTGGAGTTCTACGTGGATGGCGCCGACGAGGCGAACAAGCACTTGGAGCTGATCAAGGGCGGCGGCGCGGCACTCACCCGCGAGAAGATCGTCGCGGCGGTGGCCAAGACCTTCATCTGCATCGCCGATGGCAGCAAGCTGGTCGAGCAGCTGGGCGCCTTTCCGCTGCCGGTGGAGGTCATCCCGATGGCGCGCAGCCATGTGGCGCGCGAGCTGGTCAAGCTCGGCGGCGACCCGGTCTACCGCGACGGCGTGGTGACCGACAACGGCAACGTCATCCTTGACGTGCACAACCTGATGATCGGCTTCGCCCCGGAGCTGGAAGGCAAGATCAACGACATCGTCGGCGTGGTCAGCAACGGCCTGTTCGCCATGCGCCCGGCCGACCTGCTGCTGCTCGGCACCCAGGACGGCGTGCAGACCCTCACGCGCTGACCGTGACACAGCGGCGCCTCTCGCCACGGGCGACTACGCTTGAATTGCTGCGCCGAGTCCGTCGCAGCAATTCACAGGAGGTGTCGCCATGTCCGGCAAATTCCAGCTGAAACGCGCCAGCAATGGCCAGTTTCATTTCAATCTGCTGGCCAGCAACGGCCAGGTCGTGTTGTCCAGCGAACAGTACAAGGCCCACGCTTCGGCGCTCAACGGCATCGATTCGGTACGTAAGAATGCCGTGCGCGAAGAGGCGTTCGAGGTCAGGGAGTCGAGCAACGGCAAGCATTACTTCGTGCTCAAGGCCACGAATGGCCAGGTCATCGGTCAGAGCCAGATGTACGCCAGCCTGCACAGCGCCGAGCAGGGCTGCGACTCGGTCCGTCGCCACGCCCCGAACGCCGCCCTGCAGGACGAAAGCGCCTCGCCGGTCGCCTGATCGCTGGTGCCAGGTGATCGGCTGGTCGTCCGATCACCTGGCCGGTTTGCGAAACACGTAGAACAGGTTCGGCTCGCTGACCAGATAGAGCGTGCCGTCCGGTCCCATCGCCATCCCCTCCGCCTGCGGCACGTCCCGCTCCAACCCGTGCCGGCCCGCGCTCAGCGACAGGCTGCTGAGCGGCTGGCCATCGGCGTCCAGCTCGACCACCAGGCGGGACTCGTCGGAAAGCGCCAGCAAGTGGCCGGTCTGCTCGTCGAACTGCAGGCTGGAAAGGTCGCGCACGAACAGTCGCGCCTGGTGCTCACTGATATGCACCGAGGGCGTCGGCTCGGCAAATGGAAAGCCGGATATCTCGTAGATGCGCACCGGGTTGCGCTCCTTGGCGACGTACAGGCGCTGGCCCACCGTATCGTAGGCGAGCCCCTCGAAGCCCTTGTTGCCGTTGAGGTCGATCCCCAGCGACAGCTGTTGCGCCTGCTCGGCATCGATGACGCTCGTCTGCTCATTGACCTCGACGCGCAGCAACCGCTGCAGGCGTTCATCGCTGATCACGTAGACGCCTTCGGAGATATACTCGATGGCCTCCGGATCGCCGAAGCCGACCAGCGGAATGGCGCGCAGCAGATCGCCTTCCAGGCTGAGCTCCAGCCAGTGCGGATCACCGTTGGTGACGGCGATCAGGCTGTTGCGATCCGGATCGAAGGTCAGCGCCGACAGGTCATCGTCGATACCGGCGACGACCTTGCCCTGGATCGCGACCCGGTAGTCCGGCAGCCACAACGAGGCGCTGCCGCTCTGCCCGCCCTGCTGCCACTGGGTGAAGTGGAACCAGCCGCGCTCGAACAGACGGTAGTGAACGCCGGCCGCCACGGCCAGTAACAGGGCAACGCCGAGCAGCGCAGCCAGAAGGATTTTCAACGCACGCATGACACCCACTTTCTTCTAATTCTGAAATCGCGATTGTGTCGGGCCCGGCTTACACCAGGCTTAACGGGCGCAACGTCTCAGCGCTTGCGGCTGAACACGTAGAAGCGGTTCGGCTCGCCTACCACATAGATGTTGCCTTCGCCGTCCATGGCGACGCCCTCAGCCTGCTCGATGCCCTGCACCAGGCCATTCAGACCACCGAACAAGGCGATGAAGCTGCGTGGCTTGCCTTGCAGGTCCAGCTCCACCAGCAGCCGGGACTCGTCCGAGAGCAGCAGCGTATGACCGCTGCGCGGATCGATCGTCACCGATGACAGGTCGCGCACCAGCAGCGGCTGGCTGGGCAATGCCTTCAGCGCGCCGACGGCACCGTCCTCACCCGGGAATGGCAGCTCGAACAGCCCCTGCGGGTCGCGTTCCTTGGCCAGCAGCAGGCGTTGCGTATGCGGATTCCACGCCAGCCCCTCGAAGCCCTTGTTGCCGGCCTCGGCGAACCCGAGGTCATAGCTGGCGAGGTCGTCCAGCTCCAGGCTTTCCACGCCCGGCTTCAGGCGGAATACCGCGACCAGCCGGCGGCGCTCGTCGACGATCGCCAGGCGGCCATCATCCAGCGCCTCCACCGCTTCCGGATCGGAGAAGCCGGTCAGTGCGATGCGCCGCAATACGACACCGGCCGGGGTGAACTCGATCAGCTGCGGATGTTTGCCGGTAACAGTGAACAGCGTGCCGGTCAGCGGGTTCCAGGTCAGCCCGGAGGTTTCGTCGTCCTCGAGCCCGGCCAGCGTGGTCTCCAGCGCCAGCTCATAGTCCGGCAGCCAGATGCCGGCGGCACGCTGTTCGGCAGTGACCGAGCGCTCGCTCCAGTACAGCCGCAGCTGGTCATCCCAATGCAGCAGCCGACCGGCGACGAGCAGCGCAACGAACAGCAGCAACAGGACGACAGCGACGAGCAGGCGCCAACGGGAATAACGAACGGGCATGAAAAGCGTTCCAGCGGAGGGTGCCGGATTACAACACGAGAACGTTTCGCAAAGAAGCGGCAAACGCGGCGGGTGAATCCCGCCGCGTCGATGGATCAGAGCACGCGGCTCTCGAAGCGGGACAGGCCGACCAGCTCCAGCACCAGCTCATCGCCCTGGTTGAGCGGGCCGACACCGGCCGGCGTGCCGGTCAGTACCACGTCGCCCGGCTGCAGGCTGAAATGCCCGGCGATGTGCTGCAGCAGCGGCAGGATGGCGTTGAGCATCTGACTGCTGTTGCCGTCCTGGCGGACTTCGCCGTTGATGGTCAGGCGGATGCCGATGTCGCCCAGATCCTCCACCGCGTCGCCCGGCACGAACGGTGCCAGCACGCAGGCGCCGTCGAAGCTCTTGGCGATTTCCCACGGGTGGCCCTTCTCCTTGAGCCTGGCCTGCACGTCGCGCAGGGTCAGATCCAGCGCCGGGGCGAAGCCGGAGATGGCATCGCGCACCTCTTCCTCGTTGGGCTTGCGCGACAGCGGCTTGCCGATCAGCACGGCGATTTCAGCCTCGTAGTGCACCGCACCACGATCGCTCGGGATGCTGAAGCCGCCTTCCAGCGGCACGGTGCAGCTGCCGGCCTTGATGAACAGCAGCGGCTCGGTGGGCACCGGGTTGTTCAGTTCCTTGGCGTGCTCTGCGTAGTTGCGGCCGATGCAGACCACCTTGCCCAGCGGGTAGTGGATCGGCGTGCCGTCGGTGTAGTGGTGCTGGTAGCTCATCGATGACTCCTTGGGTCGGTGGGCGACTCAGGCCGCGAAGATCTTGCCGGGGTTCATGATGCCGTTCGGATCGAACACCGCCTTGACCGCTTTCATGTATTCGATTTCCGCCGGCGAGCGGCTGTACTCGAGGTAGTCACGTTTGGTCATGCCGACGCCGTGTTCGGCGGAGATCGAGCCGTTGTACTTCTGCACGGTCTCGAACACCCATTTGTTCACCGTCGCGCACTTGCCGAAGAACTCGTCCTTGTCCATGGCGTCGGGCTTGAGGATGTTCAGATGCAGGTTGCCGTCGCCGATATGGCCGAACCAGACGATCTCGAAATCCGGGTAGTGTTCGCCGACGATCGCATCGATTTCCTTGAGGAAGGCCGGCACCTTGCCGACGGTGACCGAGATGTCGTTCTTGTACGGTGTCCAGTGACTGATGGTCTCGGAGATGTACTCGCGCAGCTTCCACAGGTTCTGCAGCTGCTGCTCGCTCTGGCTCATCACGCCGTCGAGCACCCAGCCCTGCTCGACGCAATGTTCGAAGGTCGCCAGCGCCTGCTCGGCACGCTCCTCGGTGGTGGCCTCGAATTCCAGCAGCGCGTAGAACGGGCAGTCGGTCTCGAACGGCGCCGGCACGTCACCGCGGCCGAGCACCTTGGCCAGCGCCTTGTCGGAGAAGAATTCGAAGGCGGTCAGGTCCAGCTTGTCCTGGAAGGCGTGCAGCACCGGCATGATCGAATCGAAATCGGGGGTGCCCAGCACCAGCGCGGTGAGGTTGGTCGGCTGACGCTCCAGGCGCATGGTGGCCTCGACAACGAAGCCCAGCGTGCCCTCGGCGCCGATGAACAGCTGGCGCAGGTCGTAGCCGGTGGCGTTCTTGATCAGGTCCTTGTTCAGCTCCAGCAGGTCGCCCTTGCCGGTTACCACCTTCATGCCGGCGACCCAGTTGCGGGTCATGCCGTAGCGGATCACCTTGATGCCACCGGCATTGGTGCCGATGTTGCCGCCGATCTGGCTGGAGCCGGCGGAGGCGAAGTCCACCGGGTAGTACAGGCCCTTGTCCTCGGCGAACTGCTGCAGCTGCGCGGTGACCACGCCGGGCTGGCAGACGGCGGTGCGATCCATCTCGTTGAATTCGAGAATCTGGTTCATGTAGTCGAAAGACACCACCACCTCGCCATTGGCTGCCACGGCGGCGGCCGAGAGTCCGGTGCGACCGCCCGACGGCACCAGCGCGACCTTGTGGGCGTTGGCCCAGCGCACGATGGCCTGCACCTGCTCGATGCTCTTGGGGAAGACGATGGCCGACGGCGCGGGAGCGAAATGCTTGGTCCAGTCCTTGCCGTAGGCGTTTAGCGAATCGGCGTCGGTCAGCACTTTGCCGGGCTCGACCAGGGTTTTCAGCTCATCGATCAGGGCGGGGTCGGTCATCACGGGAACTCTCATACGATTCATGGTCACCCTGAGCACGCTTCAGCACAGGGGTGGGGGTGTTTCGAGGGGCTCGTATGCTAGCATACGCACCCCTTTGAAACGTGCCTCGGCAGACTCCCGGCACCGGCATTGCCGGGTCGGCCAGCCTTCGCTGGACACTTCAGTCCTATCCTTCGGCCTTAAGGTTTTAATGCAGATGAGCCAGACCTCTCTCGACAAGAGCAAGATCAAGTTCCTTCTTCTCGAAGGCGTGCACCAGAACGCTGTCGATACCCTGAAGGCGGCCGGCTACACCAACATCGAGTACCTCAAGACCGCGCTGTCCGGCGATGAGCTGAAGGAAAAGATCGCCGACGCCCATTTCATCGGCATCCGCTCGCGTACCCAGCTCACCGAGGAAGTCTTCGACTGCGCCAAGAAGCTGATCGCCGTCGGCTGCTTCTGCATCGGCACCAACCAGGTCGACCTCAACGCCGCCCGCGAGCGCGGCATCGCGGTGTTCAACGCGCCCTATTCCAACACCCGTTCCGTGGCCGAACTGGTGCTGGCCGAAGCCATCCTGCTCCTGCGCGGCATCCCCGAGAAGAACGCTTCCTGCCATCGCGGCGGCTGGATCAAGTCGGCAGCCAACTCCTTCGAGATCCGCGGCAAGAAGCTCGGCATCATCGGCTACGGCTCCATCGGCACGCAGCTGTCGGTACTGGCCGAAGCGCTGGGCATGCAGGTCTTCTTCTATGACGTGGTGACCAAGCTGCCGCTGGGCAATGCCACCCAGATCGGCTCGCTGTACGAGCTGCTGGGCATGTGCGACATCGTCTCGCTGCACGTTCCGGAGCTGCCGTCCACCCAGTGGATGATCGGCGAGAAGGAAATCCGCGCCATGAAGAAAGGCGCCATCCTGATCAACGCCGCCCGCGGCACCGTGGTCGAGCTGGATCACCTGGCCGCCGCGATCAAGGACGAGCACCTGATCGGCGCCGCCATCGACGTGTTCCCGGTCGAGCCGAAGTCCAACGACGAGGAATTCGAAAGCCCGCTGCGTGGCTTGGATCGCGTGATCCTGACCCCGCACATCGGTGGTTCCACCGCCGAAGCGCAGGCCAACATCGGCCTGGAAGTCGCCGAGAAGCTGGTCAAGTACAGCGACAACGGCACCTCGGTGTCTTCGGTCAACTTCCCGGAAGTCGCCCTGCCGTCGCACCCGGGCAAGCATCGCCTGCTGCACATCCACCAGAACATTCCGGGCGTGATGAGCGAGATCAACAAGGTCTTCGCCGACAACGGCATCAACATCTGCGGCCAGTTCCTGCAGACCAACGAGAAGGTCGGTTACGTCGTCATCGACGTGGACAAGGAATACTCCGACCTGGCGCTGGAGAAGCTGCAGCACGTCAACGGCACCATCCGCAGCCGCGTGCTGTTCTGATTCGCTGACGTGGTGCACTGAAAGGGAGGCTTCGGCCTCCCTTTTTCGTTGCTGCGACTTCCGCCCGGCGCACCGCGACGGACTAGCTGCGCAGCGCACGCGGGGCCGCGGCATCCACATCGGTGCCGGGCTGCTCGTCCGCCGGATCGAGCCGGGGTGGAACATCGGTTTCGATCGGCGCCTGACGCGGCTGCAGCACGGGAGTTTGATCGCGCTGGGGTCCCTGCCTCGGCTGCTCCACCGAATCGTCACGCGGCGCGCTGTTGTCCAGCGGGTGCTGGCGCGCCTTGTCCGGCTGGGTGGGGCCGGTGCCATCGGCCATGGCGCCGGCAGCGAACGCCAGCGAAAGCAGCAGCATGCCGTCACGCAGAATGCTCATCGTCGCACCTCCGAGCGTCTCTATAACGCTTTCGGCATGCCCACACCGCCAAGGTTTCAGCGGCGCCGCGACTGTCGGTCGGGCGGTCGCAGGCCAGACACAAAACGACCCGGCAAGGGAGCGCCTTGCCAGGTCGTCGTATTGCCGGGATCAGTAGGCGCCGCGTGCACCGCCCTCGCCGCCGGTACCAGTGGTACCCGGCGCACCGGTGGCGCTATCCGCACCGGTATCGGCACCGGTGCCCTGGTCACTGCCGGTCGTGGTGGCCGGACGATCTGCCGAACCCGGCATATCGGTCGTGCCTGTGCCTGTGCCTGTGCCTGTGCCCGTACCGGTTCCGCTGTCCATGCCGCCGGTGCCAGTGCCAGTGCCAGTGCCAGTGCCAGTGCCACCCATGGTGCCCTGCTCATGGGTCCCGTGATCCATGGAATTGTGCGTGCCGGTGCCGGTGTTGTCCGCCGCGAACGCCGCGCCGGAAAGCAGACCCGCCAGGGTGAATGCCGCGATCTTGTGCATGTTCATGATGCGTCTCCTGCCATTTTTTCAGGGGGTACACAGGTTCCGGCAGCAGGGCTGGCCAGGGGTTTCCTCGCCAGCCTTTACAAAACATGACATGCCCGCCAGGCGGCGGCGCAGAGCGGCCGCTACGACGAACCGTCGGTCACCTGCTCGCGATCACCGAGCAGATCCTCCACGTACAGCATGCGCACCAGCACCATGCCGAGCGCCGCCAGCGGTGTGGCCAGCAGCAGACCGAGGGTGCCGGCGAGCAAGCCGAACAGCAGCTGAACGCCGATGGTCAGCGCCGGAGGGATCGAAACGATGCGTTGCTGCATGAACGGCGTGAAGACGTAGCTCTCCAGCGCCTGGACGAACAGGTAGAGCCCGGCGACATAGAGCACCGTGCGCCCACTCTCCAGCGAGGCCAGCAACAGCGCGGGAATCACCGCCAGTACGGGGCCGATGTTGGGGATGAACGACAGCAATCCGGCGATCAGCCCGAGCACCAGGGCCAGCTCGATGCCCAGCAGCCAGAGGCCGAGGGTGGTCAGCACGCCGATCAGCAGCATCTCCAGCAGCTTGGCCAGCAACCAGGCACGCAGCGTCGCGCCACTCTCGTCGAGCACCTCGGCGGCACGCGGGCGATAGCCCTGCGGCACCAGCTTGAGCAACCCGCTGCGGTAGACCCGCGGGTCGATCGCCAGGCAGATGCCAATGGCGAAGGCGATGACGAAACTGCTCAGCGCGCCCGCCACCGAGCCCATCACCTTGGTCACCACGCTGAAGGCGCTGGAGCCCTCCGGCAACGAATCCGCCAGCCGATCGCTCTGCTGCAGCAGCTCGTTGGCCCAGGGCAGTTGCTCGGCACGCTCACGCAGCCGCTCGACCGCCTCCGGCAGCGAATCGGACAGCGCGTCGGCCTGCTCGGCGATGCTCGGCGCCACCAGCCAGCCCCCGCCGCCCAGGCCCAGCAGCAGGACCACGAAGAATGCGGCCATCGAAGCCTTGTAGGGCAACGGGCTGTGCCTGCTCAGCCAGCAGCTCACGCCGTGGATCAACACGCCGAACAGGATGGACGCGAACAGCAGCAAGAGAAAGTCGAAGGCCAGCCAGGCGACGATGCACAGCAGCACCACAGCGGCCAGGACGGCCGCCTGCACCATGGCGCGGTTGGCGACCTGCTTGTTGTCGTCCGGCGATGTTGGCTTGGTCATGCCTCTCCCCCAGATGAGTACAAGGGGTACGACCGACCACGCGGCGCTTTAATTCAGGCGTTTCGCTAAATCAGCGCAGCAATTGCCAGAGCGATGCACCGACGCCCGCCATACTTTCGCCGGCCACCAGCCCCGCGGCGGCGACGATCACGAAACGCTCGCCGAGACTGCGCCAGCGCGAGGTGAAGGCCCAGGCGAGCACGGCGCCGAAGGTCATCAGCAGCGAGATCGAAGCGGGAATGATGAACGCCAGGCCGAGCGCTGCCGAACTTGGCAGCCAGCGCAACTGCGCCTCCGGCAACAGACCTTCCAGCGCACCCAGCAGGACCCCGCAGAGCGCGCCGACCAGCATCGCCCAGCGCACATCGACCGCCAGCGCACCCAACCCGCCGGTCAGCGCTTCGGCCACCGCTTTCCAGGTCGCCACCGCCGGCGCCGGCCACTCGGGGGTGATCAGCATCGCCTGCGGGTCCGGGATAAGCAGCTGATAGGCCAGCACCCCCACCACACTGCCGAGCAGGATGCCGACGCATTGCGCCACCGCCTGGCGCGCCGGCGTGGCACCGATGGCGTGCCCGACCTTGAAATCATTGAGCAGGTCGGTGCACTGCCCGGCCGCGCCGCCGGCGGTGTTGGCGCTCATCAGGTTGACCGGCACCTGCCCGGGTGCGAACACGCCGAAGCCAAGCTGCGACAGCTGCCCGATTGCGCCAATCGGTGGAATCCCGGTAGCGCCGACCACTCGCGCGGCGACCATCGCCAGCAGCAGCGCCAGCGGGATCGAAAGCAAGGCCAGCGCCGGGGCGATGCCGAACAGGCTGATCTGCAGCACCACCACCAGCGTGATCGCCAGCGCCAGGCCAGCGGCCGGCCAGCCCTGTAGACGCCACCGGGGTGAGCCGCGCCGTGTCGCCGTGCGCGAACGCAGCAGGCGCAGCCCCAGCGAGGTCAGCGTGGCGCAGACCATCAGGCTGACCCCGGGCCACAGCAGCCACTCGATCAGCGTGGCGAACTGCGGACCCGTGGCAGCGGCTGGCAGGCGCACCAGACCCTCGGCAAGCAGCCAGGGCGCCAGCAGCCCCCACGCCAGCAGTGCGCCGAGCAGCAACGACAAGCCGACGCGCAGGCCGACAATGCCACCGAAGCCCACCAGCAGCAGCGACGGCTCGAAGGTGAAGGTCAGTCGCTCGAGCTGCGCCGAGGGTGCCCAGCGCGGCAGGCTCCAGAAGAAGGTATCGATCAGTTTGGTGCCGGCGGCGAGCAGCGCAGCGCTGCCGAGCACCCACAACCGGCGCCCGGCTTCGGCACCCTGGCTGTAGATCTGCTGCAGGGTGGCCAGCGTCGCCATCCCTTCGGGAAAGCGCAGCCCGGAGCCGGCGATCAGCCCCGGGCGCAGGTACCAGGCCACCCAGATGCCGAGAAAGCTCACCGAGAACACCCAGGCCATCAGCGCCAGGCTGTCCAGCTGCTGACCGGTGAGCAGCGTGTAGGCGGGAATCGGCGCCACCAGCCCGCCGGAGATGATCGAAGCGCAGGACGAGGCGGTGGTCTGGTTGATGTTGCTCTCCAGCAACGACCAGCGCGGGCGCCCGAATGCCCTGGCGATGCCCTGCCAGAAGGCGAAGCCGACCAGCAGCGCAATGATCGACATATTGAACGACCAGCCGATCTTGAGGCCCGAGTAGACATTCGATGGCGCCAGCAGCGCCCCCAGCAACAACCCGGTCGCCAGAGCGCGTGCGCTGAGTTCGCGAGGTGAAACGGCAGCAGAGGTTTGGCTCATGCAGCTACCTTAGCAGCCGTTCCGTGCAAAAACGCGCGGCCTTACCGGCGGCTCGCCCGTCTCTGGGCCAGGTTGCGCACCTGCTGGCCGGATAGTGCCCGTTCGCCATCTCTGGGCTGAACTTCGCTGCAAGGTGCTGGTCGTTTAGTAGCTTTTTAAACGATTACGCCCGACTGACTAGGTACCGAACATGGACGCGGATCTTACGCGGGGCAACACATCCCCAACCGTCACGCTATTAACCGGCAACGAACTGCTTGGCTTGTTCTTCCGCCACTTCCTCGGCGAACAGGCCCAGGTCGAAGTCTCCCTCGCCGGCCTGGAACCGCCGGAGCAGCATGATGCCGATCTGTTTCTGGTGGACGCCGGCCACAGCGAGGCCGAACAGATTTCCAGCCTGATCGACCAACTGGACGACCACACCCCGGTGGCACTGGTGAACATCGTCCCGGAACAGGCCGAACAGCTGGTGGAGAAACACCCGGTCATCCGCGGGGTGTTCTACAGCCACGCCACCCGCGAACACCTGCTCGAAGGCATTCGCGTTTTGCTCAAGGGCGGCGACTGGCTGCCGCGGGTGCTCACCGAGCGGCTACTGGGCCAGTGGCGGCGCATGCGCCAGCTGGCGGAAAGCAAGACCAGCCTGACGCTGCGCGAGCGGGAAATCCTCAGCCTTGCCGGCAAGGGCCTGTCCAATGCCGAGATCGCCGAGCAGCTGTGCCTCAGCCCGCACACGATCAAGAGTCATATCCACAACCTGCTGCGCAAGATCGGCGCCTCCAACCGCGCCGAGGCGGCCTACCTGCTGCGCAGCCATCTGGACTGGGACAAGTCCTGCAGCGTCTGAGCGCGGGCCGCCCCGGCAGCGCACGCCGAGCAGGCGGCATTGCCGGGGCGCGCTCGAGCTGAGTGGAGCTCCATGGCACCGCTGGGATTAATCCATGAAACGCGTTATCCAGGCGGACTTTTACATCATCCGATGGATATCCAAGGTCGCGCGCGGCGTTCAAGAATCGCCTCCACTGTCATCCGGTATCTACCAATGACCCTTTGCTCTCCGCCCCGCGCCGCACTGCTGCTGGCCCTGATCCTCAGCCTGATCGGCTCCCCGCTGCTCGCTGCCGACATGATGGACAACGGCGACCTCGCGCCGGGCGGCATCCCGCTCGGCGCCGCACCGTCCCGACTGACACAGGCGGCAGGTGCGCAGCAGGCCTATCTGCAGCAGCTGGGTCAGGGCAACCTGGCCGAACTGCGGCAGAACGGTCAGGCGCTCAGCGCCCAGGTGCTGCAACAGGGCAGCGACCAGGAAGCCTTTATCCTGCAGCACGGGGAAGACCTGCTGGCCGTCATCGAACAGGTCGGCCACGGCAATTACGCCGAGATCCGCCAGACCGGCAGCGACAACCAGGCCAGCATCAGCCAGTACGGCGCCTACAACGACGCGCGTATCGAACAGGTCGGCGACGGCCTGCGCAGCACCGTCACGCAATATGGCTACGGCCAGCAGATCAATATCGTGCAGGGCCGCTAGAGGCCATGGAGAATCGCATGTTGAAACCCGCAGCAATCGCTACCTTGCTCGCCTTCGGCGCCACCCAGGTCATGGCGCAGAACAGCACCGAGCTGGAGCAGACGGGTACCGGCAATGTCGCCGTGCTCCAGCAGATCGGCCTGATGCAATCCAGCGACATCGCCGTCAGCCAAGTGGGCGACTTCAATGACGCCAGTGTCACCCAGGTTGGCGAAAGCCATTTCAACGTCGCCAATCTGCAGCAGACCGGCAACCTCAACGTCGCCTCACTGGAGCAGACCTGGCGAGCCAACACCCTGACCGCCAGCAGCACCGGTGACGGCAACCAGCTCAGCGGCAGCCAGACCGGCTTCGCCGTGGCCGAGATCACCCAGCGCGGTGACAACAACTCGCTCAGCTTCAGCCAGCAGACCTACTACGAAGGTTCGCGGCTGAGCGTCAGCCAGGACGGCGTGAGCAACCAGGCCGAGATCGCGCAGGGTGACGGCAATCGCCTGGCGCTCGTGCAGGATGGCAACTACAACGACGCCGACATCCGCCAAGGCGACTACCACAACGAACTGAGCTTCACCCAGAGCGGTGACGACAACCGCCTGACCGTCGACCAGAACGGCTATGGCGGCGTCATCAGCGGCTCGTCCACCGGCAACCGCAACAGCGTGGACATCGATCAGCGTTTTGCTTCGAACCGTGCATCGGTGACCCAGAACGGCGACGACAACCTGGCCAGCATCGAGCAGGGCAATTGGGGCCATCAGGCCACCATCACGCAGCTGGGCAGCGCCAACGAGGCGATGATTCGCCAGGGCTTCCCGGCGAACGACAACACGCGCCTGCCGGGCGTCGCGACGATTCATCAGAGCGGCACCGGCAACAGCGCCACCATCATCCAGCAGTAGTACCATCATCCAAGGCCACGGACCGGCTCGCAGGAACCACAAGGATGCTCGTCATGACCCTCGTCCCCTGGCTGCTGGCGGCCGCCGCCGCCGCGACAACCGACGCTCCGGTGCAGGTCCGCCTCGACCTGCAGCCCGCCGCCGCCGAGCAACGACTGACGCTCTCGCTATGCTTCAAGGGCAGCGGCCAGCAGGTCCGCTACCGTCTCAAGGTCCGCTCCAGTGGCACCGCCGGCACGGGCCAGACCACCCAGAGCGGCAGCCTGACTGCCGGCGAAAGCGAACAGTGCCCGCTGCGCAACCGGCTCGGCATCGCCGCCGATACCGCCGTGGAGGCCGAACTGCAGTGGTGGATCGATGATCAGGAGCAGCCGCCGCTGCTCGAGCGCTATCCGCCGCGCGGCGGCGACAGCGACGAAGAGCCCGATCCGGACCAGCCGCAACAGCTGGCCTGAAGGTCGCGACCGACCAATGGCAGCCCATGGGGCATCCGTTCAGCGCAGGTTCAGGCAAGGTTCAGTCTGGGTTCAGTGATACCCGTTCAGGCTAGGGGCCGTCAGTATCCCGCTGCCTGAAAAGGAGTCACCGATGAAAAAACTCAGCACCCTGGCCATCGCCACCACCTTCGGCATCTTCAGCCTCGGCACCCATGCCGCCGAGAACTTCGCCGGTTTCACCTGGGGCGAAAGCACCGTCAATACCGACCGTTCCAGCTCGCTGAAGCAGAACATGGACGGCAAGAACCGCTTCGATGACGTGATCAAGAACAGCGGCACCTGGGGCGTGCGCGCCGGTCAGATGACCGACGAAGGCCGCTACTACATGACCTACGAGAACGTTTCGGACGACTACGGCAGCAGCCTCAAGCTGCGTCAGCAGAACCTGATCGGCAGCTACGACATGTTCGTCCCGCTGGGCGACACCACCCGCCTGTTCGGCGGTGCGAGCGCCGGTCTGACCAAGCTGGAGAACGAGTCCAAGGGCTACAGCCGTGACACCGACATCGGCTACCTGGTCGGCCTGCAGGCCGGTATCCTGCAGAAGCTCGGCGACAACACCTCGGTGGAAGCCGGTTACCGCTACCTGCGCAGCAACGCCGGAACCGAGGTCTCCGAGCGAGGGGTCGGCAAGCTGGGCTCGATCGACGTGCACAGCAGCAAGCAGGCCTACCTGGGTCTGAACTATCACTTCTGATGGCGTTTCGCTGACAGAATGTCGAACGACGGCCGGGACGAACCCGGCCGTTTTTTGCACTGGGAGCACAAAACATGAAAGTGCTGGTGGTGGAAGACGAGGCGCTGCTGCGTCACCACTTGCAGACGCGGCTCGGTGAAAGCGGGCATATCGTCGATGCCGTGCCCAATGCCGAAGAAGCGCTGTATCAGACCCACGAATTCAATCATGACCTTGCCGTCATCGACCTCGGCCTGCCGGGCATCAGCGGGCTGGACCTGATCCGCCAGCTGCGCAGCCGCGGCAAGACCTTTCCGATCCTGATCCTCACAGCCCGCGGCAACTGGCAGGACAAGGTCGAGGGGCTGGCGGCCGGCGCCGATGACTATGTGGTCAAGCCGTTCCAGTTCGAGGAACTGGAAGCCCGGCTGAACGCCCTGCTGCGCCGTTCCAGCGGCTTCACCCAGGCCACCATCGAAGCCGGCCCGCTGCTGCTGGACCTCAACCGCAAACAGGCCACAGCCAACGGCGAGCCGCTGGCGCTGACCGCCTACGAATACCGCATCCTCGAGTACCTGATGCGTCATCAGCAGCAGGTGGTGGCCAAGGAGCGGCTGATGGAGCAGCTCTACAGCGGCGACGAGGAGCGCGATCCAAACGTGATCGAGGTGCTGGTCGGACGGCTACGTCGCAAGCTCGAGGCGCAGTGCGCGATGAAACCCATCGAAACCGTACGCGGCCTCGGCTATCTGTTCACCGAGCGCTGCCGATGAGCCGACGCTGGCGCCGGCTGCAGGCGCGCGTGCGAACCCGCCTGACCGGCGCCATGTCGCTGCGCCTGCGGCTGATGCTCGGCGCCGCGAGCCTGGCCGCGCTGTTCATGCTGGCGCTGCTGCCCGCACTGCAGGGCGCCTTCAGCCTGACCTTCGAGAAGGTCATCGAACAGCGCCTGGCGGCCGATGCCAGCACCCTGATCACCGCCGCCCAGGTCGAAGGCGGCCGGCTGCAGATGCCCGAGCGGCTGCCGGACGAGGAGTTCGACCTGCCGGATGCACAGCTGCTCGGCTTCATCTACGACCGCCGCGGCGAGCTGATCTGGCATTCCCGCTCGGCTGCCGACGAACGCATCGACTACCGTCCGCGCTATGAGGGCGGCGCCACCGAATTCCTGCGGGTGCGCGATGCCGATGGCGTGGAGTACTTCGTCTACGACGTGGAACTGCACCTGGCCGGCAGCCGCGACAACGCCTTCAGCTTCGTCACCATGCAGCCGACCAGCGAGTACCTCAGCCTGTTCGAGGAATTTCGCCGGCAGCTCTATCTCTGGCTGGGCAGCGGTCTGCTGGTGCTGCTGGCCCTGCTCTGGCTAGGCCTGACCTGGGGCTTTCGCACGCTCAAGCGGGTCAGCGCCGAACTCGACCAGGTCGAAGCCGGGCAGCGCGAGCGTCTGAGCGACGACCACCCGCGCGAACTGCTGCGCCTGACCCGCTCGCTGAACCGCCTGCTGGACAGCGAACGTCGCCAGCGCGAGCAGTACCGCAACTCCCTAGGCGATCTGGCGCACAGCCTGAAAACCCCGCTCAGCGTGCTGCAGGGCGTCGGCGAGACGCTCTCGGCGCAGAGCCAGAGCCGCGAGCAGGCGCACGTGATGCAGGCGCAGATCGAGCGCATGAGCCAGCAGATCGGCTATCAGCTGCAGCGTGCCAGCCTCGGCAAGAGCGGCCTGGTGCGCCACCGGGTCGAACTGCGGCCGTTGCTCGACAGCCTGTGCAGCACGCTGGACAAGGTCTATCGCGACAAGCGCGTGCAGATCGACGCTCAGCTGGTCGAGCCCTGTGTCGTACCGATGGAACAGGGCGCGCTGATGGAGCTGCTCGGCAACCTGCTGGAAAACGCCTACCGGCTGTGCCTTGGGCAGATCCGCATCAGCGCTCGCACGCATGACGGCGACCTGCTGCTAGGCATCGAGGACGACGGCCCCGGCGTGCCGGTGGACCAGCGCGCACGGATCATCCGTCGCGGCGAACGCCTCGACGCCCAGCATCCCGGCCAGGGCATCGGCCTGGCCGTCGTCAAGGACATCCTCGACAGCTACGGCGGCGAACTCAGCCTGGGCGAGTCGCCCCTGGGCGGCGCGGCTTTCCAGGTACGGCTGCGCGCCGACTGAACGAACGGCACTCCCGTTGCGTCCCGACCGCTGCTAGAGTTCGCTACCGAGCCACCCGCAGCCTCATGGAACGCGCATGTCACTGGATGACCGCAAGAAACTCGTCCGTCAGCACATCGACCTGACCTGGAACCGCGGGCACCTGGCGCTCGCCGAGCATCTCCACAGCAAGGATTTTCTCTACAAGAGCTCCTTTATCGGCCGGCCGCTGGTCAGTGCCGAGTTTCTCGACATGGTCCGGCAGATCCGTCACGCCATGCCGGAGCTGGAAGTGGTGGTCGAAGAATGCATCGCCGAAGGCAACCGGGTGGTCACCTGGAGCACGCTGATCGGCACCATCGAGCATGCGGCGTTCGGCTACCCGCCCAGCGACAAGGTGCTGAGCATCTCCGCCATGGCGTTCTGGACCATCACCCCGACGCAGCAGGTGCAGGAGATCTGCACCATGTTCGACATGGAAAGCTTCCGCGCCCAGCTGGGCCTGGATACCCGCCCCTACGCCGACAAGGCGTTGCCCTGATCACCACCACCAGCCCAGCCAGAGCAACAGCACCAGCAGCCAGGCGCTGAGGGTCAGCGCGCCGCCTTCCCAGCGGCGATTCCAGCGCCGTTCACGCTGTCGCCAGCGGCTCCCATCGAGGCGGACCGACGGCTCGGGCAATGGCGGCTGCCGCAGCAGCCGGGTCAGCGCCAGCGAAGCCGACAGTGCCGGATTCGGCAGCCGGGCCAGGCGCGCCGGCACACGCCACTGGCGCCGCCAGGCCAGCCCCGCCAGCACGACGGCCAGCAACAATGGCCACAGCGCTGCCCACAGGCCAGCCGGATACAACCCCGCCAGCAACGGCTCGCGCAGGGCCGACCACATCCATGGCAGCGCCACCGACGCCAGGCTGAGCAGCGCCCAGGGCAGCCATTGCCCGGCCGCCGGTGGTGCGCTGGCAGGCTGCTGATCGCGCCACATCAGCCAGAGCGCGCGCAACAGCAACAGCGCGGTGGCGAAGCTGGCCAGCGTCAGCCAGGGCGCCCAGGCGGCGAAAAGGCTGTCGTGCAGGGCGTCCTTGAACAGGTATTTCACCGCCGCCCCGCTGGTCAGCGGCGCCCCCATGATCGCCAGCGCCGGCAGGACCAGCAGCAGCCAGCCCGGGCGTGGCAGGCGCCCCTCGTGCACCATCCCGGCGGCCAGGAACAGCGCACCCTTGGCCAACCCGTGATGTACGCCGAACAGCACCAGCAGCGTGAGCAGCGCGGGGGGCGGCGCCTCGAGGCTCCAGGCCAGCGCCAGGACCATCAGCAGCCAGCCCATCTGGCTCACCGACGACCAGGCCAGCACGGCCTTGGGCTTGCCGGCACAGAGTCCCAGCGCCGCGGCATAGAGCGCACCGAACAGGCCGATCAGGAGCAACGGCATGCTCCAGGCGGTCAGCGTCGGGTCGGTCTCCGGCACGCAGCGCCAGATGCCGAGAATGCCGGCCTTGAGCATCGCCCCGGAGAGCACCGCGCTGGCCGGCGCCGGCGCCTCGGGGTGGGCCAGCGGCAGCCAGACGTGCAGCGGCCAGAAGCCGGCCTTCAGACCGAGGCCGAGCAGCAGCAGGGCCAGGGTCAGATGATCGATCGGTTGCGCCTGCCAGCTGGCGAAGTCGAAGGCCTGGTCGGCGGCGTGAGTGCGCAACAGCAGCCCGGCGAGCAGCAGCATTTCGCCGCAGATCGCCAGTTGCAGGTACAGCCGCCCCGCTCGCCGTGGCCCCGGCCCACCGCGATGGACGATCAGTCCGTAGGCGGACAGGCTCATGGCACTGAAGCCGAGGTAGAAACTCAGCGCATCGGTGGCGATGATCAGCAGCAGATTGCCGGCCACGGCCAGCTGCCAGAACATCCAGAAGCGCAATCGCCCCGCCCCGTTGCCCAGGCTGCTGCTGGCGAAGATCGCCGCGCAGGTCCAGAGCACGGCGGAAAAGCCCAGCCAGGCGCGCGTCAGGACATCGTCCGTGCCCCAGCGCACCCCCTCCCACAGCCAGGGCAGCTCCAGCGCCACCGGCGGTTGCAGCGCGGCCAGCAGCGCCGGCAGGCCGCTCAGCCACAGCCATGGCAGGGCGCGTTCGCGCAGCCATGGCAGCAGCGCCGCACCCAGCAGCGGAGCGAAGGGCACCAGCAGCCAGAGCCAGGCGCTCATATGGCGAACTCCCGCTCGACGATCAACTGGCTCCAGCCCAGCGGGCTGAGCGCCGTGGCTGCCAGCAACCCGACCAGCAGCGACAGCAGCGCGGTGAGCAGGGGCGGTAGCAGCAGCATCCAGTGAGTCTCGAAGCGCTCGCCGGCCCAACGGTCCTCGTGCCAGTCGGCCGGCTCGGCGAACCAGCCGCGCCACAGCAGCGGCAGGAAGTAGGCAGCGTTGAGCAGCGCGGAGCCGAGCAGCACCAGCAGCACCCAGTCCTGCCCGACCTCCAGCGCGCCGAGGCCCAGCGTCCACTTGCTGATGAAGCCGGCGATTGGCGGAATGCCGATCATGCCCAGCGCACCGATGGAGAACGCCGCCATGGTCCAGGGCATCCGTCGGCCAACGCCATCCATCTCGCGGATGCGGTGAATCCCCAGGGTTTCGGCGAAGTTGCCCGCACAATAGAACAGCGTCACCTTCATCAGCCCCTGATGCACCAGATGCACCAGGCCGCCCACCGCGGCGATCGGTCCGAGCAGCGCGACGCCGAGGGTCACGTAGGACACCTGACTGATGGTCGAGTAGGCCAGGCGCTTCTTCAGCTCCTGCTGCTGCAAGGCGCGCAGCGAGCCGTAGAGGATGGTGGCCGCGGCCAGCCACAGCGGCCTGGTGAGATCCAGCCGGGTCAGCGCTTCGGCACCAAAGACGTCATAGACCACCCGCACGATACCGAACGCCCCCGCCTTCACCACCGCCACCGCATGCAGCAGCGCGCTGACCGGCGCCGGCGCGACCATCGCCTGCGGCAGCCAGCCATGCAGCGGGATCAGCGCGGCCTTCACCCCAAGCCCGAGAATCAGCAGGACGAAGGCCACCTGCAGCGGCACCTCGTGCTCGTCGACCTGCTCCAGCAGATAGCCGGCGGCCTGGAAATCCGGCGTGCCGGCCAGGCTGTGCAGCAGCCCCACACCCATCAGCACCAGCGTGCCGCCGCCCACCGTATAGGCCAGGTAGACGCGCCCGGCGGTCAGCGACTCCGGCGTGCCGCGGTGCACCACCAGCGGGAACGTGGCCAGGGTCAGCAGCTCGTAGAACAGCAGAAAGCTGACCAGGTTGCCCGCCAGCGCCAGGCCCACAGTGGCGCTGACGCACAGGCTGAAATAGCCGAAGAAGCGCGAGCGCAGCGGCGAGTTTTCCAGGTAGCCGATGGCGTAGATGGTGGTGGCCGCCCAGAGCAGCGAGGACAGCGCGACGAACAGCAGTGACAACGCATCGGCCTGCAGCACCAGCGGTGCGCCTGGCAGCAGCGGCACACTGAAACGATACTCGCTGCCCTGGCTGACGCCGTAGAGCATGCCACCCACCAGCAGCAGCTTGAGCGTCACGCCGAGCAGGTTGAGCGTGACCCGCAGGCGCTGCTGGTCCTCGCGCAGGGCGAAGATCACCAGGCCCGGCAATAGCGAGCTGAGTACGATGCCGAGCGGCAGCAGGCCGTGCCAGTTCATCGTCCGAGCCCCCCGAGCCAGAGCAGCAGCGGCTCGCTGATCAGCGCCAACCCCCAGACCAGCAACGCCGGCAGCAGCGCCAGCCACTGCGCCAGGCGATCGGGATGGATGCTCGGCGGATTGGGCCGCGCGCGATCGAAGCCATGGGCCACTACACGGAATACGTAGGCGGCCGACATCAGCGTGCCGAACAGCACGCCCAGCGCCCACGGCCAGTGCTGCGGCTGTTCGAACAGCGGCTGCAGCAGCAACCATTTGGCCAGAAAGCCGCCGCTGGGCGGCAGGCCCACCAGGCTGCCGCCGGCCACGGCGAACGCGGCCAGGGCGATCGGCACGTTCTGACTGGCGCCCTTCATGCCCTTGACCCGCTTGCTGCCGAGAATGGTCTGCAACTCGCCAGCGGCAAGAAACATCGACACCTTGGCCAGCCCATGGGCCAGCACGAACAGCCACAGCGCCGCATGCAGCCGCGGCTCGGGCAGATGCAACAGCAGGCCGAGGGCCAGCAGCGCATAGCCCAGCTGGGCAACCGTGGAATAGGCCACCAGCGTCTTCAGCCGCGGCGCGCGCAGCGCCGACCAGCCACCGGCGACCAGCGCCAGCACCCCGGCAGTGCCGAACAGCAGGCCGGCGTCGCGGCCGAATTCAGCCGGGGCAATCTCGCTCCAGATCAGCCAGAGGATGTACAGCGGCCCCTTGACCACCAGCGCCGAAAGCAGCGCGCTGACCGCTGTCGGCGCCGCGGCGTGGGCCGGCGGCAACCACAGGTGCAACGGCCAGAGCGCGGCCTTGAGCATCAGCCCCACGCTCATCAGCAGCAGCGCCAGATGGGTCGCGCCGTCGGCCTCGCTCAGGCGCGCCAGCAGGGCCAGATCGAGCAGCCCGTAGCGCCCGTAGAGCAGCGCCACACCGAGCAGGTAGGCCAGCGAGCCAGCCAGCGACAGCAGCAGATAGTTCAGCGCCGGCTTCCAGGCTTTGCGCCCGGCCAGCGACACCAGCGCCACGGCCACCAGACTGAGCAGTTCCAGGGTCACGTAGAGGTTGAACAGATCGGCCGACAGCCACAGCGCCGCCAGCGCCGCATGCAGCAGGCAGGACAGCGGCCAGTAGTCCGCCTTGCCGGTGGCATGGGCGATGCGCGCGGCATACAGCGCCACCAGCAGGTGCAGCCCGGCGGTGAACACCAGCAACAGCGCGGCCAGAGGCGTCAGGCGGAAACGAATCGCCAGCCCGGCCTCCCAGCCACCGATGAACAGGCTGCGTTCGCCATGATCGAGCACCACCTGCAGCGCCATGATCGCCGCCAGCAGCGCGCCGAGGCTCAGCGCGATCACCCAGCGCCCGCCGCGGGCCGGGCGCAGCAGGATCAGCAACAGGCCGCCGCCCAGGGGCAGCAGCAGGCTGGCCAACGCGGCGTTCATCGCTCGTGCTCCTTCGCTGCGGCCAGCGCACTGCTCAGCCGCAGCGCCAGCGCGGTGGCACTCACCGCCACCACCAGCCCGGTGACCACCAGCGCCACCAGCAGCGGGTCGCTCGGATCATGACGCGCCGCCAGAGCAATCATCACCAGGAACACGCCACTGCCCATCAGGTTGATCGCGATGATCCGCCGCAGGGCATGACGCAGCGTCAGCAGACCATGCAGGCCGAGCAGCCAGAGGGCGAAACCGATGGCGATCCAGAACAGCGTGGCGTTCATCGCTCGGTCTCCGTTTCGTCGCCGATCACCAGCAGGCTGAGGCTGGCGGCGATGGACAGCGTTGCCGCGGCTTCGATGACGAGAATCAGCGGCTTGGCCCAGCCGGATGGATACTGCAACCAGCCCGCACCGAACCAGGCGCAGGCCGCCGCCACCGCGACGAACAGCAACAGGCCGACCAGCACCAGCAGCCGCAGCGGCCATTGGCTCCAGCGCAGCACCGGCAACGCGCCGGCCAGGCGCAGCAGGACGATGCCGGAGGCGAGCAAGGCGCCGGCCTGGAAGGCGCCACCCGGCGACGCCGCGCCGCGCCAGAGCACATAGCCGCCCGCCAGCACCAGCAACGGTGCCAGGGTTCGGCCCCAGGCCTGCAGCAGAGGCCAGGGCTCGCTCAGCTGCATGCGCAGCGGACCGAGCTGGCGCGCGCCGAGCAGCGCCAGCAGCAGCACCGCCAGCTCCAGCAGGGTGTCCCAGGCGCGGAAGTTGAGCAGCACGGCGGTCACCGGATGGTCGACGCCGCTCTGCGCCATGGCCGCATCGATCTGCATCGGCACCCGCGAGGTCTGTTCGGCCAGCGGCGCGAGCTGCGGCAACAGGACGATCAGCAACGGCAGCAGTACCAGCACCGCAGCCAGGCGGCGCCGGCCGGACAGACGAGGTTCGCTGCCTGCCAATGGCTGCCGGGCCAGCGCGGCGAACAGCAGCACACCGGTCAGGCCGGCACCGATGGAGGCCTCGGCCAGGGCCAGGTCGGCAGCGCCCAGGCGCGCCCATACCAGCGCCAGAACCAGGCCGAACGAGACGAACAGCAGCACGCCGGCATACAGCTGGCGCACGTGCAGGGCGCCGCCGGCCAGGCCGAGCAGCAGCAGGCCGAGCACACCGTCCAGCAGCCAGTCAGTCATCATCACGCTCCCCGGCCGCGCCCTGATCTTCGCGCTGACGTGCCAGCAGCTGGCAGGCGGTGGCGCCGGAGGCCAGCACCAGCAGCCAGATCAGCAGCATTTGCGCGACTTCCAGCAGGCTGCCGGCGCGCAGCGCGAGCCCGGCCACCACGAGGCCAAAACCGAGGGTGTCGGCCTTGGTCAGCGCGTGCAGCCGGCTCAGGGTGTCGGGAAAACGCAGCAGGCCGATGCTGCCCGCGGCAAAGAACAGCAGGCCGCCGGCCAGCAGCAGCCAGCTGAGCGCGGCGAGCAGCTCATTCATGGCGGCTCCGGCGCAGCAGCTGGACCAGCGCGGCGCTCACCATCGCCGCCAGCAGCGCCAGCACCAGCGCGGCATCGCGCAGCGCCGGGGCCCCCTGCCACTGCGCCAGCACCAGCAGCAGCGCGGTGCCGGAAGTACCGAAAAGCTGCACGACCAGCAGCCGATCGACCCGCCCCGGTCCGCGCAGCACGCGCCACAGGCCGATGATCAGGGTCAGCAGCAGCAACGCCGCGTACAGGGCCATCAGCGTCGCTCCAGGCCGCCCAGCAGGCGCTCGAGCCGCCGTTCGAGCTCGGCGACCGTGGGTTGCCAGGCCAGGCGCTCGTCGAGCACATGCACCTGCATATGATCGCCTTCGATGCGCGAGGACAGCGTGCCGGGCAGCAGCCCGACCAGCGCCGACAGCAGCAGACGTACCCGTGGCGAGCGGCTGGTGAGCGGATACGGGTGCCATGCCGGCTGCAGCTGGCAGCGCGGCTGCAAGGCACGGCGCGCCACATCCCAGCCGCCGAGCAGCATGTGCCTGAGGAAGAACGTGAGAAACCCTGGCAACGCGCCAAGGCGCATGGCCGGCGGGCGCAGGCCCAACCACAGGCTCAGGGCAACCGCCAGCGCCACCGTCGGCACGCCCAGCAGCCAGCCCTGGCCAGCGGCGAACAGTGCCCACAGCGCGGTATAGATCAGTGACCAGAAGAGCGCGTCGGTGGCTCCGCGACGCAGTGTGGCCTGAGTCATCACATCCTCCATGGCAGTCCGATCTTTGTAACAAGTCGAGGCCAAGAGTTCGCCGCTGTCCACAGGCGGCGGCGAAAAGCCTTGTATCAGCAGATTGCCGCTGGGCTTGCCCGCGCGCCCGCTCGCGCGCGGGCGGAACGTCCGTGGCGAGCGCTGGTCTGTCCCCTGAGGCCGCGGCGTGGACGCCCGGTCATAACAATCACCCCATGAGGGCCAAACAGGACTGCGTTGTCGCCGGCGGGCGGCACGCCGAGGAATCCCCAGATGAGTGCAATCGCGTTGTTGCTGGTCGGCCTGGGCGCCATGGCGCTGGGCTACGTCTTCTACTCCAAGTTCATCGCCGAACGAATCTACCGGCTCGATCCCAACTACCGGACGCCAGCGCACACCATGCGCGACGGCGTGGACTACGTACCGACCAACAAATTCGTGCTCTGGGGCCACCACTTCACCTCGGTGGCCGGCGCCGCGCCCATCGTCGGCCCGGCCATCGCGGTGATCTGGGGCTGGGGTCCGGCCTTCGCCTGGGTGGTCTTCGGCACCATCTTCTTCGCTGGCGTGCATGACTTCGGCGCGCTCTGGGCCAGCGCCCGCAGCCGCGGCCAGTCGGTGGGCATGCTCAGTGGTCGGCTGATCGGCTCGCGCGGGCGCAGTCTGTTCCTGGTGGTGATCTTCCTCGTGCTGCTGATGGTCAACGGCGCCTTTGCCGCGGTGATCTCCAACCTGCTGGTGTCGACGCCGACCTCGGTGATCCCGGTGTGGGGCGCGATCCTGGTGGCGCTGGTGATCGGCCAGATGATCTACCGCTACAACATGAAGCTGCTCTGGCCTTCGCTGGGCGGGGTGATCGTGCTCTACGCGCTGATCCTGATCGGCAACCAGTACCCCATCGTGCTGCCGGACGAGGTCATGGGCCTGTCGGCCAAGTCGCTGTGGATCCTGCTGCTGTTCGTCTACGCCGCCATCGCCTCGCTGCTGCCGGTGTGGGTGCTGCTGCAGCCGCGCGACTACATCAACGGCCTGCAACTGTTCGTCGGCCTCGGCCTGCTCTACCTGGCGGTGCTGTTCGGCGCGCCGGAGCTGGTGGCGCCGGCCTTCAACCAGGAGCTGCCGGCCGATACCCCGAGCATCGTGCCGCTGCTGTTCGTCACCATCGCCTGCGGCGCGATCTCCGGCTTCCACGGCCTGGTCGCCTCCGGCACCACCTCCAAGCAGCTGGACAAGGAAACCGACGCCCGCTTCGTCGGCTACTTCGGCGCCATGGGCGAAGGCATGCTCTCACTTGCGGCGATCATCTGCTGCACCGCCGGCTTCGCCACCCTGACCGACTGGCAGCAGGTCTACACCGCCTTCGGCAGCGGCGGCGTCACCGCCTTCGTGCAGGGTGGCGGCACGCTGCTGGCCAACGGTCTGGGCCTGCCTGCCGAGCTTGGCGGGACCATTCTCGCAGTGATGGCGATTCTCTTCGCCGGCACCACCATGGACACCGGCCTGCGCCTGCAGCGCTTCGTCATCCAGGAAGCCGGCGAGCTGGCCGGAATGAAGGTCAACACCCTGGTGGGCACGCTGATCGCCGTCGGCGTGTGCATGGCGCTGGCCTTCGGCGCCGGCTCCGATGGCACCGGCGGCATGGTCATCTGGCCGCTGTTCGGTACCACCAACCAGCTGCTGGCCGGCCTGACCCTGGCGGTGATCACCGTCATCCTGATCAAGCTCGGCCGCTCGCCGGTGTACACCCTGGTGCCGCTGGTGTTCCTGCTGGCCATGTCGATCTACGCGCTGCTGGTGCAGATGGGCCAGTTCTACCGCGCCGAAAACTGGCTGCTGCTGGGCATGGACGTGATCATCCTGATCGCCGCACTGTGGGTCACCCTCGAGGCGATCATCGCCATGCGCAAGGGCCGCGACCCGGCCGAGCGCGCCTTCGAGGCGCAGCCGTGAGCGAGCCGCTGAGCATCCTCGGCAAGGTTTCCGCGGGGCTGCGCGAGTTCTACGTCGCGCCCTATCGGCGAACCTTCGCCCGGGCCCGGCGCGACGAGGACGACCTGTTCATGCTGCTGGTGTTCAGCGAAACCCTGGGCGTGCCGAACCCGGCCGCCTGGTACACCCTGGAGCTGATGCCGGCGCTGTACGAGCGCTTCCACGACTGGCACCGGCGCATGGGAATGGAGCACTCGCCACTGGACCATATCGCATGCTGCTAGAGCTGGCAGCCGAGCGTCGCGTGCTGTTCTTTGGCGGCAAGGGCGGCGTCGGCAAGACCACCGTGGCCGCCGCTACCGCCCTCGCCCAGGCGCGGGCCGGGCGCCGCGTGCTGCTGGTCTCCACCGATCCGGCACACAACCTCGGGCACCTCTGGCAGCGCCCGGTGGGCCCGCAGAAGGTGCGCCTGGCGGCCGGGCTGGACGGCCTGGAGCTGGACCCGGAACTCACCGTGCAGCAGCACCTCGAGGACGTCGGCGCCGCCCTGCGCAAGCTGATGCCGGCGCACCTGGCCGGCGAAGTGGACAAGCACATGGCGCTGTCGCGCGATGCCCCTGGAATGCACGAGGCGGCGCTGCTCGAACGCATCGCCGAGACGCTGGAGCAGGGCCTGGCCGACTACGACCTGCTGGTGTTCGATACCGCCCCGTCCGGGCACACGGCACGGCTGATGGCGCTGCCGGAAATGATGAGCGCCTGGACCGAAGGCCTGCTGCGCCGGCAGGAGCGCGGCTCGCGCTTCAGCCAGGTGTTGAAGAACCTCGGCCAGGACGATCGCGGCTTCGGCCAGTCCATACTCGGCCAGGGCGATGGCGAGGCTGCGCCGGATCGCGACAGTCGTATTCGCCAGATCCTCGACCGTCGCCGCGAGCGCTTCAACCGGCTGCGCGAGGTGCTCGGTGATGCGCAGCAGTGCGCGTTCGTCATCGTGCTCGCCGCCGAGCGGCTGCCGGTGCTGGAAACCATCGAACTGCATGCGCAGCTGCAGCGCGCCGGCACGCCGGTCGGCGCGCTGGTGGTGAACAAGCGCTCGCCGGCCGATGCCGGCGCCTTTCTAGCTGAACGCCACGCCCTGGAGGAACAGCATCTCGCCACCCTGCGCCAGGCGCTGGGCCAGCTACCACTGCTGGAGCTGCCGCTTTTGCCCGGTGATGTGGTCGGCGAAGCGGCGCTGGAGGCCTTCGCCCACAGGCTGGCCGACTGACCCGGACCGCCCGTCACACCGACTGAACGGCCTCGTCGCGCCCTTTTCCATACGCCATGCCATATCCATTGCAAAGCGCGAGAGGAGGGTTCCATGAAGCTGCATCTCAAACCCCTGAACCAACAGGTCATCGTCATCACCGGCGGCTCCAGCGGCATCGGTCTGGCCACCGCACGCATGGCCGTCGAGCAGGGCGCCCGCGTGGCGCTGATCTCCCGCAACGAGGAAGCACTGGCGCAGACCGAACAACAGCTGGGCGCCGGCGAACGGGTCATGCACGTGGTGGCCGATGTCGGTGAGCGCGAGCAGCTGCAACATGCTGCCGACCAGGTGATCGAGCGTTTCGGCGGCTTCGACACCTGGATCAACAACGCCGGATCATCGGTCTGGGGTCGCCTCGGCGACGTCAGCGACGAGGATCACCAGCGCGTCATGCAGACCAACTTCTGGGGCACCTTCTATGGCTCCAGCATCGCCGCGGCGCACCTGCGCCCACGTGGCGGCTCGATCATCAACATAGGCAGCCTGGAGTCGGTGGTGGCGCTGCCCTTCCACGCCAGCTACAGCGCCAGCAAGCACGCGGTGAAGGCGCTGACCGACGTGCTGCGGCTGGAGCTGGAACAGGATCGCGCTCCGGTCTCGGTGACGCTGGTGCGGCCGGTGGCGACCGATACGCCGTTCATGGATCACTCGAAGAACGAGCTGGAGAGCGCACCGAACTTCCCACCGCCGGTGTACGCGCCGGAGGTGGTCGCCCAGGCCATCCTGCATGCGGCCGAACACCCACAGCGCGACGTCTACATCGGCAACGGCAAGCTGCTCAGCCGCCTCGAACAGAACGCGCCGCGCCTGGTGGACTGGCTGCGCCGCCGCTTCATCGCCCCGACAATCGTCAGCGGCCGTCCGGATGCCAACCGTCGCGGCCAACTGCACGAAGCCGACAGCAGCCAGGGCGGCGCCGGGCATGCCCATGGCGCCTACCCCGGGGTGGTGCTGCAGCACAGCCTGTATACCCGCGCCTCGCAACACCCGGTGGCGACCACCGCCGCCCTGGCGCTGGGCGCGCTGACGGTGTTCTCGTTGCTGCGACGCCGCGGCTGATCGGGCGGTGGCCGGCGTGCGGCTATACCAGGTGCCGCACGAACCAGTCGCCGGCCAGGCGCGCCACCTCTTCCAGCGTGCCGTGCTCCTCGAACAGGTGGCTCGCGCCGGGCACCACCACCAGCTGGTGCTCGCACTGCAGTCGTGCCGCCGCGGCACGATTGAGCTCCAGCACCTCCAGGTCGCGGCTGCCGACGATGAACAGCGAAGCGGCGTGGACTCGTGCCAGCGACGGCTCGGCCAGGTCGACGCGCCCCCCGCGCGAGACCACTGCCGCGATGTCGGCTGGGCGGGAAGCCGCGGTGGTGAGCGCCGCGGCCGCACCGGTGCTCGCACCGAACAGGCCGATGCGCAGCTCGCGCAGTTGTGCATCGCTGCTCAGCTGATCGATCACGCCCGTCAGGCGTTGGCTGAGCAAGGGGATGTCGAAGCGCAGCTGGCGGGTGATCTCGTCGATGGGTTGCTCGTGCTTGGTCAGCAGGTCGAACAGCAGGGTGGCCAGGCCCATTTCGTTGAAGCAGCGCGCCACGCTCTGGTTGCGTGGGCTGTGCCGGCTGCTGCCGCTGCCGTGCACGAAGACCACCAGTCCACGCGCCGCAGCCGGCACGCACAGGTCGCCGTGCAGGCGGGCCTTGCCGAGGGTGAAGCGCATCGGGGTCGCGGATGACTGGCTCATGCCGGCTGCCCTCCCCGGCTCCAGGCGCGCTGCAGCAGATCGACCACCAGGCGGTCCGGGGTCTGATCGAAGTTCTGGTACCAGCGGCCGATTGCATAGAGGTCATGGGGCATGTGCAGGCAGATGATGCGGTCGGCCAGCGGCTCCAGTTGCGCGACGCTGTCCGGAGCTGCCACCGGCACCGCCACGGTGATGCTCGACGGCTCCAGCTGGCGCACCGCCTTCACCGCGGCGCGCATGGTGGCGCCCGTGGCCAGTCCGTCATCCACCAGGATAACCGCACGCCCGGCGACCACCGGCCGCGGGCGGTCACCGCGATAAGCCTGTTCGCGGCGCTGCAACTCGTGGCTCTCCTGAGCGATGGTGCCGTCGATCTCGGCCCTGGAGGCGTGAACGTAGCGCACGATGTCCTCGTTCATCACCCGCACACCACCGCTAGCAATGGCGCCCATGGCCAGCTCGCGATTGCCGGGCGTGCCGAGCTTGCGTACCACCAGAATGTCCAGCTCCAGCCCCAGGCGTTGCGCCACCTCGAACGCCACCGGCACACCACCGCGCGGCAGCGCCAGCACCAGGGCATCGGTCCAGTCGCCTTCCTGCGCCAGCCGCTCGGCCAGTGCCTCGCCTGCATGTATTCGATCGGGGAAAGGGATCATCAGGGTCATGGCCGGTTCCTCGCTACGCTGCCGAATGCATTGGAGTCTGGCTCAAGAATGGGAGGTCCGTCGGCCGCTGCGACAAACAACGCAGAACCGCCGCCGATCGGGGCGTAAGCGGCGGTCGACGAAAGGCATTGCCGTCATATGTCTGGCGCCATTAAAGTGCCAGTACTGCAGCCATGCCGGGACGCCGGCCGGTTCGACCTCTGCCAGCGGAAGGATGCCCATGCCGAACAACAAAAAACCCCGGGTCGCCTGGTGTGTACGCAGCGCAGTGCTGATGACCGTCAGCCTGCTGTTTCCCTCTACCTCGCTGCACGCGGCACAAAGCCTGACGCTGCTGACCTGGGAGGAGTACCTCAGCGAGGCGGTGATCGAGCGCTGGCAGGCCGAGACCGGGGTCGAGATCCAGCAGATCTTCTTCGACAGCGGCGACAAGCGTGACGAGATCCTCGCCAAACCCGACCACCAGATCGACATCGCCCTCACCGAGCTGATCAGCTCGTCGCGCTTCGGCGCGCGCAAACTGCTGGAGCCGATCGAGCAAGCCCGCCTGCCGGCGCTGCGTCATGTGGCCCGGCGCTGGCGCGACAGCTGCGGCCGTTACGCCGTGCCGTACCTGTGGGGCACGCTGGGCATCGCCTATCGCAGCGACCGCATCGAGCAGGCGCCACGCTCCTGGGCGGACCTGCTCAAACCGGCGCGACCGGACGAGCCGCACATCGTGATGATGGAAGACCACGAGGACATCCTCGCCAGCCCGTTGATCCTGCTCGGCCACTCGATCAATACCTCTGACCTCGACCAGCTCAAGGCAGCGTTCGAGCTGCTGCGCAGCCAATCCGAGGCAGTGCTCACCTACGAGTACGTGATCACCGCGCTGCGCAGCCAGCGGCATCTCGACCGCGCCGACATGGCGCTGGCCTACAGTGGCGACCAGCAGGTGCTCAACGCGGTCGAGGGCGTGCACGGCGAGCCCTGGCGCTACGTGGTGCCGGAAGAAGGCACACTGCTCTGGGTCGACTGCCTGTCGGTGCCGAGCAACAGCCCGAACCAGGCGCTGGCCTACCGCTTCCTGGACTTCCTCAACCGACCCGAGATCGCCGCCCTGAATGCCGAGGACCTGGGCGTCGCCACGCCGAATGCCGCAGCCCGGGCGCTGCTGCCGGAGGACGTGCGCGCGGATGCGACCATCTACCCGCCAGAGGCGGTCCTGGCCCGCAGCCAGGTCTACGAGGAGCGGCCGCTGGAGGGCACGCAGACCCGGCGGCGCATCATCAGCGCACTGATCAACGCCCATGACGCTCGGTAAACGCGCGCTGCTGGTGATCTTCCCGGTCATTCTGATCATCCAGCTGGTTGCCTCGACCACCGCCTACCTGACCCAGCGCGCCTCGCTGCTGGGCCTGAAGCAGGCGCGTCTGGAGCAGCAGCTGTCGGCGCTGAAGTCGGCCTATCTGGACTACGAGGCGTTCAACCGCAGCGTGCTCTACTCGATCATCGACAGCGAGGCGTTGCTGCACTTCCTGCGCGAGTCGGACACCGCCTTTCGCAACGACACCCTCGGGCTTCGCCTGCAGCAAAGCATTCGCTCGCTGTCGAACACCGAACTGTCGTTCGTTTCCTTCGCCATCGTGCAGCCCGATGGCCAGCCGGCCTACTACTTCGAGAGCAGCCTGTCGCCGTTCGGCTCGATGGATGCCTCGCAGCAACGGATCGTCCAGCAGGCCCGGCAATCGGCTTCCAGCGCGACGACCTACCTCGAACAGGCCGATGGCGCTCCGCTGCTGGTCAACACCGACTTCGTCCTGCCGGCCAGCGGCAGCCGGCCGCTGCCGAGCCAGCGCGGTGAGGCCTTCGCCATCCAGCTGGCGGTACGCCCCGAGCGATTCATCAAGCTCAAGCGGGCACTGGAGAGCGAATACGGTGCGCCGGTGGAGATCGCCGACCAGCAGTTGCCGGTGGACGTCGGCCTGTCCGCCGAGATTCCGCTGTCGCGCTCGCTGCACGCCCGCCTGACGCCGGCGCCGGACTACACCGCCGAGCGTCTGCAAAAGCTCGGGCTGGCCTTTCTCGCGGGCGGTTCGCTGATCGGCCTGCTGTCCATCGGGCTGCTGCTGTGGCTGATCCGCCGCTACATCACCACACCCATCAGCCAGCTGGACGACCAGCTCACCGACCTGCTGCTGTGCAAACGCGCGGCCCTCGACGAGCCCAGTGACGGCGGCGAGATCGGCCGTCTGACGGTCAACATGAAGACCCTGCACGATCGCAGCACCGCCGCGCTGCAGCGCATCCAGGAGATCTCCTGGACCGACAGCCTGACGCAGATCAGCAACCGCGCGCACTTCGGCATGCTGGCCAACGCCATGTATGAACAATGTCTGCAGGAGGACAAGCGCCTGTCGCTGCTGTTCATCGACCTGGACAACTTCAAGCAGGTCAACGACCGCCACGGCCACGATGCCGGCGATGCCCTGCTGCGCCTGTTCGCCCAGCGCGCCCAGACGCTGCTGGAACGGCATCGCCAGCAGCATCCGCACACCTATTCGGCGTTCGCCCGGCTGTCCGGCGACGAATTCGCCATCCTCCTGCTGAGCGATGCCGAGCCCGGCCTCGACGCACTGTGCAACGCGCTGCTCGGCCTGTGCCGCGGCGGATTCCGCCTGGAGGAGCGCACCTACCCGGTCAGCCTCAGCATCGGCACCGCCTGCTATCCGGACGATGCCGACTCCATCACCCAGCTGCTCACCCGCGCCGACACCGCCATGTACCAGGCCAAGGCCGAAGGCAAGTGCATGGCGGTGGCATTCAGCAACGAGCTGGAACAGCGCAACGAGCGAATCCGCCTGATCGAGGACCAGCTGCGCGCACTGGACGGCGACGACCAGCTGCGGCTGGTCTACATGCCGGCACTCAACCGCGACGGTGCGGTGGTCAGTTGCGAAGTGCTGCTGCGCTGGCATTCGCCGGTGCTGGGCACGGTCTCGCCCGCCGAGTTCATCCCCATTGCCGAGCGTGCCGGGCTGTTCCCGAAGATCGACAGCTGGGTCATCGACCACGCACTGGCCGAGTACCCGCAGCTGGTGCGGCTGTTCGGCGAGCAGGTGATCCTGGCGATCAACGTGTCCTCCGCGCAGCTGGCCGACGACCGCATCTGCCGCTATCTGGCCGAGCGCGCCGCCCATCACGGGGTGGCCCCGGGCAGGATCGAGATCGAGCTGACCGAGACCTACGCGGCCGAGCTGAACAAGGACACCATGGCCGTGGTGCAGGCAATTCGCCGGGCCGGCTTTCGCGTCGCCATCGACGATTTCGGCGTCGGCTACACGTCGATCCAGCAATTGCTGGAGTACCCGGCCGACACCATCAAGCTGGACATGGCGATCATCACGCGGCTGACACGGCCGGACATGCAGCACAGCCTCAGCGCCCTGGTCGCCTTCTGCCATGCCCAGGGCAAGCGGGTGAATGCCGAAGGCGTGGATGACATGGAGAAGCAGTCGGCGCTGCTTCAGGCCGGTTGCGACCTGTTCCAGGGCTACCTGATCTCGCCGCCACGGGCATTGCCGGCACTGGAAGACTGGATGGCCGTGCGCAACCGCGCCCAGGGTGCACTTCGCCTGGAACAGCTGGCGCCGCGGGTGCTGCCGCAACCCTTATGAGCGAGTCGCGCGAGCCCTTGCGCGACCGATCATCGCAACCGGCGGCCGCCACGTCCCGCAGGCGGAAGAGCGCTGTGGGCTGATCTACGCTGCAAAGGCACCCTCCCTATCATTGAGGCCTTTGCCATGGACAAGACGCGCGACAAGCTTCTACAACCCGAACACCACGACCCCTACCTCAAGGCGTGGCACCAGCGCAGCGACACCCTTTGCCCACGATGCGGCGCCGCCTACCAGGCCGGACGCTGGACCTGGCACGGACTGGTCGATGCGAGCAACGCCCAGGAAGCCCTCTGTCCTGCCTGCCAGCGCATCGTCGAAGACGTGCCGGCCGGCACCATCAGCCTGCGCGGCGCGTTCGTCAAAGCGCATACCGACGAACTCAGCGGACTGATCCGCAACACCGAAGAAAAGGAAAAGGGCGAACATCCGCTCGAGCGCCTGATGGCCATCAGCGACGAACCCGATGGGTTGCGTGTGACCACCACCGGCCTGCACCTGGCTCAGCGCATCGGCCACGCGCTGGAAGCCGCCTACGACGGCGAACTGAAGATCCTCTACGACGGTGAAGCGTATTACGTCGACGTGCACTGGCTGCGCGACTGAGCCTGCGAACCCCGGCTCAGATGGTCTCCTCGCCGGCCGCCCCGGCCGGATTGGCGCGGGTCGGCATGGCGAGGATTTCCGGCACCACCTCGCGGGCGAACACCTCGTGCAACCGACGCAGCTCGGCGAAGGGGTCACGATGATGGTCGACGCGGATATCCCACAGCGGGTATTGCTCCTGGTCGACCACATACACCGTCGCCGAGGATTCGCCATGGCGGTCGCCACCCTCGGCGTCGCCAGCCGCCAGCGCGGCCATCAGGCGCTCCACCAGCGGCAGCTGCACGCTACCGACATAGGCTTCGCAAGCCGCCTCCAATACCTCCCGCCCCTTGAGCCGGTTGCCCTGCACGCAGAACTGCTCGCCGGCGATGGAGCCGGCCCAGGGCAGGCAGTGCTCGCCGGTCCAGCAGGCGGTGCGCCCGCTACTGTCGATGACCGCGCACTGGCGCAGCTCCATGCACGGATCGGTGCGCCGCAGCCGCTCGAGCACTTCGCCGGCCGGACTGAACTCGCGCAGGAAGCGCAGGCCGTCGATGCCCAGGTACGGATTGATCTGCGCCTGGGTCGCCACCGCGCCCACACGTGCCGCCGCGTGGGTCAGCAGCTTGCCCACGGCTGGCATGGCGGTGGCGGCGGCGACACCGATCTGCCCGGTGCGCGGGCAGCGGGCGACGATGGAAAAGGTCATGGGCGTGCTCTCTGGACTGGTCGCACGTTAGGCCGACGCCGAGGGGCAAACGTTCAGGCGGCCCCGTGTTTCATTCCGGCAGCTCGACACTGACCTTGATCGAGGAGTACCAGCGCGTCACCGCGGCGATGTCGTCATCGCCCAGCCCCGCAGCGATCACGCTCATTTGCGGATGCTTGCGCTCGCCGGAGCGGAACGCCTGCAGCTGGCGGGCCAGGTAGAGCTCGCCGTTGCCGGCCAGGTTAGGTGCGTCGGCGACCTTGGCGAGGCCGTCGATGCCATGACAGGCGGCGCACATCTTCGCCTTGGCCTTGTCCGCCGCAAGGTCGGCGGCCTGCAGCGACGGCGCCAGGCACAACAGTAACGGCAGCATGCGGCACAGGCGCCGGTGCGAAACGAGAGCGATGGGCATGCGGTACTCCTCGGATGGGCGCCGGCCCGCGGCGAGGCACGGGCCGGCGCGGCGGCTCACTTGCCCTGGTAGGAGATGCGATAGATGGCGCCGGCGGTGTCGTCACTGACCAGCAACGAGCCATCCTTGAGCTGGGCGACGTCAACGATGCGGCCGTAGTACTCGCCGGTTTCCTCGTCCAGCCAGCCTTCGGCGAAGGGCACCGTCTCGCCGGACGGACCGCTGCCATCGGCCGCAAACGGCGTGAACATCACCCGCGCACCGGCCGGCACGGTGCGGTTCCAGCTGCCGCGCTGGGCGCTGAAAAGCCCGCCGCGGTACTGCTCGGGAAACTGCTTGCCGGTGTAGAAGGTCAGGCCCATGTCGGCGGCGTGGGCAATGGTTTCCACCACCGGCGGGGTCAGGCCTTCCGGCGGCGTTTCGTCGGCGTACTCGTTGGTACGCACCTGGCCGCCGCCGTACCAGGGCATGCCGAACTTCATTCCGGCCTTGGGTGCACGATTGATCTCGCCTGGCGGCGTGTCGTCGCCCATACCGTCGACCTGGTTGTCGGTGAACCAGAGCTCCTTCGTCGTCGGGTGATAGGTGATGCCCACCGAGTTGCGCACGCCGGTGGCGTAGACCTCGCGCTTGCTGCCGTCGCGCTCCATGCGCACGATGCCGCCGATGCCGTGCCGCTCGTACAGCTCCAGCTTGTCCTTGGGCGGCACGTTGTGCGGCTGGCCGAGGGAGATGGTGAGCTTGTTGTCCGGGCTGATGGCACAGACCCGCGCGCCGTGGTTGTAGCTCTCTTCATCCTTGGGGATCAGCTCGCCGGTCGGCACCACGATGTCCGCCGCCACGTCCGGCCCCTCGTAGAAGAACTCGGCGGCCGGGAACACCAGCACGCGGTTGTGCTCGGCGACGAAGAGAAAGCCGTCCGGGCTGAAACAGGGGCCAGGCTGGGTGAAGGAGATCGCCGGGGCGAAGCGCTTCACCTCGTCGGCGGTGCGGTTCTTGGTGCGATCGGTGACCGCCCACAGGTCGGTCTTGCGGGTGCCGACGAAGACCACTCCGCTGGACGGCCCGACTGCCATATGGCGGGCATCGGGCACTACGGCGTAGAGGTCAATGCGAAACCCTTCGGGCAGCTTGATGCGTTTGAGGTTCTCGCGGATGGCATCGGCGGTGGGGCCGTCCTGGGCAATGGTCTTCATGTCCAGGGACTGGTCGGTGGTCTTCATCGAGCGCATGCGCTCCAGGGCTTCGTCACTGGTCGGCGCCGCGATGGCAGCGGCGCAGCTCAGCGCGAGCAGGGCGCTCAGGGTCAGGCGGAAGGTCTTCATGGCACGCACCTCGGGGCACCGCCACTGGGGGCGGTCATCTTGTTGTTATGGCGTTCCCGGCGCCGAGCTGCGCACCGGGCATGCGGCTAGCTGCCTGCTTCAGCGTAGCGGCCGCCCGGCCATTTACCACTTGAGGTGCCCTGCGGTGCAGCTCAGCCCTGGCGCAGCGAAAGCCCCTTGAGGAAATTGCGCAGCAGCTGGTCGCCGCAGGGCCGATAGTTGCTGTGCCCGGGCTTGCGGAACAGCGCGCCGAGCTCGGATTTCGACAGCTGCAGGTCGGCGGCATGCAGGATCGCCTGCAGGTCTTCGTCGCGCAGTTCGAAGGCCACCCGCAGTTTCTTCAGAATCTGGTTGTTGCTGACCGGCAGTTCCAGCGGCGGTGCCGGGCGGCTTTCATCCTTGCCACGCTTGAAATAGATCAGCCCGTCGAGAAAACGCGCCATCGCCTCGTCCGGGCATTCCTGATAGCCGTCCTCGTCCTCGCGGCTGAGCCAGGCGCGAACCTCGGCCTCGGCAACCGTGCAACCACCCAGGGCCGCGATTTCGGCCATCTGCGCATCGCTGACCTTGAGGGTGTAGCGCAGGCTGCGCAGGACGTCGTTGTTGAGCATGTTCGCTCCTCACTGGGAAAAGGCCGGCAGTGTGCGCCTTCGGGCGCCCTGCGGCGAGCCCGATCAGCCTTCCTCGCGCTCGCCGAGGCGTCTGTACAGCGTGCGCCGTCCGATGCCGAGCAAGGCCGCCGCGCGGCGCTTGTTGCCATCCACCAGCTTGAGCACGTGCTCGATATAACGCAGTTCCAGTTCTTCCAGGGTCGGCAGCAACGGGCCATCGCTGAGCTCGGCGAGCAGCTCGGCCCCGGCGCTGCGGGCCTTGTCGTCACGGTAGCTGGCGATGCGGCTGGGCAGGTGCTCCAGCTCGATGCTGCGCCCGTGGCAGAACGTCACTGCCCGCTCAATGGCGTTCTGCAGCTCGCGCACGTTGCCCGGGAACGGATAGCGGCGTAGCTGCTCCAGCGCCGCCGGCGCGATGCCGCGCACCGGCCGTCCGCCGCGCGCGGCAAAGTGGGCGACGAAGCCGGCGGCCAGCAATTCGAGATCCTCCTCGCGATCACGCAACGGCGGCACCTGCAGAATGAAGGTTTCCAGACGGAAGAACAGGTCTTCGCGGAACGCCTCGCGCCCGGCCTCGGTTTCCAGCGGGCGATTGCTGGCGGCGATGATGCGCACGTCCACGCTGAGTTCGCGCTCGGCACCCACCGGGCGGATCGTGCCTTCCTGCAGCACGCGCAGGAGCTTGGCCTGCAGCGGCAGCGGCATCTCGCCGATCTCGTCGAGAAAGAGCGTACCGCCGTCGGCCTGTTGGAACAGCCCCTTGTGCGCGCGATTGGCGCCGGTGAAGGCACCGGCGACATGGCCGAAGAACTCGCTTTCCAGGAGCTCGGCCGGCAACCCGGCGCAGTTGATGGCCAGGAACGGGCCGCCGGCGCGCTCGCTCTCGGCGTGCACCGCCCTGGCCACCAGTTCCTTGCCGGTGCCGCTCTCACCGATCACCAGTACCGGCCCTTCGGCACGGGCGAGCTGGCGGATCTGGTCGAACAGCCCGCGCATCACCCGGCTGCGTCCGAGCATGCCGTGGAAGCGATCATCGCTGAGCAGCTGCTGAAAGCGCCGCACTTCGTCGCGCAGGCGCCGCGTCTCCAGCGCGCGGCCGACCGCCAGGGCGAAGTGCTCGAGGTCCAGCGGCTTGGTGAGGAACTCGTCGGCGCCTTCCTTGAGCGCCGCCACCGCCTGCTGAATGCTGCCGAACGCGGTGATCACCAGAAAGGCCGGTGCCGCCTGCATGCTCTTCACCCGCCGCAGCAGCGCCATGCCGTCAGCGCCGGGCAGGCGCAGGTCGCTGACCACCAGCGCCGGCTCCCAGCTTTCCAGGGAACCCACCGCCTCCTCGGCGCTGGCCAGCGCGCGCACCTGCAGCCCGCGATCCTCCAGCTCCTCAACCAGCAGCTGGCGCAGGCTGTCATCGTCCTCGACCAGCAGCACACGCTCCTGCACCGCGTCAGTCATGATTCTCCTCCTCGCTCAATGGCAGCGCGATGCGAAATGCCGCACCCGGCAGCCGGCCGTGGACCAGCTCGATACGCCCGCCGCACTCGCTGACCACCCCATGGGCCACAGCCAGGCCGAGGCCGCTGCCTTCGCCCACCGCCTTGGTGGTGAAGAACGGCTCGAACAGCGCTCCGCGATGGCTTTCAGTAATGCCCGGGCCGTCATCCTCGACCTGCATGAACAACTCGCGACCGTCGCCCCACCAGCTCAGCCGTACCTCGCCTCCCGGGCTGGCCTGGGCGGCGTTGCGCAACAGATTGGTCAGCGCCTGCTCGAAACGCGGCGGGTCGACCCGGCAATGCAGTGTCTGCGGCGGCGCCTGCAGCTGCAGGCGGACTTCGAGCACGGCCAGCTCGTCGGCCACCGCCGCAGCGGCCGAATGCGCCAGCACCTCGGCCGGCACACGGCGCGGGGGTGAGCCGGCGGCCCGGCCGAAATCCAGCAGCTGACGGACGATCGCGCTAAGCCGCGCCACCTGCTGGCGAATCTGCAACAGCGCGCGGCGATGGCTTTCGGCCAGCTCGTCGTCGCGCAACACCCGCTGCGCCTTGCCATCGATCACGCTCAGCGGGCTGCCCAGCTCGTGGGCCACGCCGGCTGCCAACCGCCCCACTGCCGCCAGCTGCTGGCTCTGACGCAGGCGCGCCTGCAACTGCTCCTCGCGGGCCTGCTGCTCGGCGACCTGGCGTTCGGCGGCGGCGATGCTGTCGAGCATCTGGTTCAGCGCGCCGGACAGCACCATGATCTCCTGCGGCCCGCTGCGCGGTGCACGATGCTCGCGGTCGCCGGCCGCGACCCGCGCCATGCTACGCGCCAGCTGCTGCAGGTGCTTGCCCACGGCCGAACGGTGGCCAAGCAGGATCACCACCAGCGCCACGCCGGCCAGCAGCCCACCCAGCCCGGCAGCGATCAGCCGCAGGCGACGGATGTCGCGTTCGAAGTCACCCCAGCGCCGGGTCACCTGCAGCAGGCCATTGATCTGCCCACCGCTCTCTTCCAGCGGAACGAAATAGGAATACACCGGGCGACCGTTGATGCGCTGGTACTCGCCGGTCAGCTCGCCGCCTTCGGTGAGCTGCTGAATCGCCGACGCATCCTGATCCGGCTCCACCGCACCGGCATAGGCAGCCAGCTTGCCGTCACGGTCGTAGACGTAGGCGCCATAGACGCGGCCGACGCCAAGCACCGATTCCAGCACCTGCTGCAGGGTGCGCTCATGGTTCTTCTCCAGGCTGGCGCTGAGCGGCAGGCGCACCGCCCGCGCCACCAGCTCCACCTCGGCCTGCAGCCGCCGCTCGCTGTTGCGCTCCACCGTCCAGAGCACCACCGAACTGAAGCCGAACATGATTGCCATGAGCGGCACGATGACCTTGAGCAACAGCGCGCCGCGCAGGCTGGCTGGCCTCTGCCAGAGTGATACATGTGTCATACCGGCACACTACAGACCGCTGCCCGACAGGTCCACCGCACCCCGACGAAACGAAAAATGCCATTCAAATCAATGACATGAACCTTTGATCGAAAAGCTGGCACGGCTACTGCACCAGCGAACCCGTCTTTAACCGAAGCAGGAATGAACATGACCCAGCACAACGCTCGTCTCGCCTTCGCCGGTATTTTTTCGCTGTTCCTCGGCCTGGCCGCCCCCCTCGCATCGGCCCAATCAGCCAACCCGGCACCGGCTGCCCAGCCCGCCGCTGGCGCGCAAACGCAGCAGTTCAGCGAAAAGAAACTGGAAAGCTTCGCCGAGTCGCTCGGCGAGATCATGCAGATCCGTGAGGAGTTCACCGGCAAGCTGCAACAGACCGAAGACGCCAACAAGGCCCGCGACCTTCAGCAGCAGGCCAACGAGAAAATGCTTGGTGTGATCGAGGAAAACAACATCAGCATCGAGGAATACAACGCCATCAACGAAGCCGTGCAGACCGACCCGGAGCTGCGCAACCGCGTGATTGCGATGATGCAGTAAGCCGTCCCGGCGCTGCTGGCAAAGCAGCTCGCCCGAACGATCGGAGCCCCGCCCGGCCGATGCCGGCGGGGCTCTTTGGGTTTTTGATAACGACAACCTGATGCGCCACGCTTCAACAGCGGCGTGCTTCGAGAAGCGTTGGGCAGAGGTCCGGCGCGGTCACCGCCCGTGCAGTCCCTGCCTGAAGGCGAAGTAGTGTTCGAGCACCCGCTCCGGCGCCTCGACCTGCGGGTAGTGACCGATGCCCTCCAGCAGCACAGTGTCGGGCGCGGGAATCAGCTCGCGGTAGCGGGCCACCATGTGCGCGCCGGAGATCGGATCGGCCGCGCCGTCGATCACCCGCATCGGCACATCGCCGCGCTGCATGGCCGCCACCCATCGCTCGCGTTGTGCGACCCGCTCCGGCATGTAGCGGATCAGCCGGTGCATCACCGCAGGTCCGTTGCCTTCGGCGATCAGTCGCCAGTAATCGTCCAGTTCAGCATCGCTCGGCTGCGTCTGCGCACCGAACACCCGGCCGAACGTCGCCCCTAGCGTACGCCGCGAGAACAGCCGGCCTAGCAGAAAGCCGAACGGGCCGAGCAGCAGTTTCTGCACCCGCACCGGATGATGGGTTTCAGGGAACAGCCCGCCATTGAGGAACACGCAGCTGGCCAGCGCGATGCGTCCTTCGCAATGCCGTGCCAGCAACTCCTGAGCCACGCTGTCGCCATAGTCATGCGCCAGCACATGGATCGCACCGCCGATGCCCAGCTCCGACAGCAGTGCCTGCTGCAGGTCGGCCTGCTCAATCAGACTGTAGGCATGCCCGCGCGGCTTGGCCGAATAGCCGAAGCCGAGCATGTCGCAGGCAATCAGCCGGTAACGCGCCGCCAGCGGCTGCCAGACCTTGTGCCAGTCCCAGCTGGCGGTGGGAAAGCCATGGATCAACAGCAGCGGCTCACCTTCGCCGGCCGTCCAGTAGCGAATGCGCTTGCCGCCGAACGAGAATTCGCGAGCGTTCGCGCGCCACGTGTCCAGTGCCATGCCTTCGGTGCTCATACGCGGTCGCTCGCGTCACTACTGCCAGCGCTCCCCGGCACGCCCGCGCCTGCGGCCGTGCCCTTCCAGGTGAAGGCAGTAACCGGCCGAAAACCAGCAGGCAGACCAATACGGGGCTGCCCCTCGATAGAGGTCTTTTCGTTGAGATGAAGCGGATGCAGCGTAAGGGCGACGGTCACGAGGGTTTCTCTTCTTGTTCTGGCGACGGAACAGTCTAGCGGTACGGAATGGCATGCAGACTCGCGCTGCCGGCCAGCTTAGTGGCCCCGCGAGTCAGCCACGCGCGCAGGCGTGACATCGCCTTCACCGCCATTTGGTCTCAGCCATGCCGAACCCAGCCGAAACAGGACGACTAAAAGGGCGTATGTGACGAGAACCAACCGGTCAGCCGGCAAGCCGCAACCGGGCTGTATCGCCGGTGATAGAGTCGGTGCCACCTATTCGATCATTGGAGAAACCATGCGCCCATTGTTCAACGCCCTGCTGCTGGCCCTGCCGCTCGCATTCTCTTCGCTGGCCTCAGCCGCCGACTCGCCCGCCGGGCGCTGGCAGACCATCGACGACGAAACCGGCAAGCCCAAGTCCATCGTCGAGATCCAGCAGGCGGCCGATGGCAGCCTGACCGGCAAGGTGGTGGAAATCCTGCAGTCGGACCATGGCCCGAACCCGCTGTGCACCGAGTGCGAAGGCGAGCGCAAGGACCAGCCCATCACCGGCATGACCATTCTCTGGGACCTCAAGCCGGACGGCGAGCAGGTCTGGAGCAACGGCACCATCCTCGACCCGGCCAAGGGCAAGACCTACCGCTCCAAGGCCAGGTTGCTGGATGGCGGCAACAAGCTGGAGGTACGCGGCTACATCGGCATCGAGGCGCTGGGTCGCAGCCAGACCTGGGTGCGCCAGTAACGCCACCGTCGCCCCGGCTGGCCATGCCGCGGGTCAGGCGTCTTCAACGGGCTAGCCGGCTGGCGGGCCACCATCAGCCCTGTGCCAGCCGCTGCAGCGCAACACGGTCGAGGCAGCGATAGCGGAACGACGGCCGGCCGATCTGCCCGTAGTGGAAGGATTCCTCCAGCAGCTGCGCGTCCGTGAGGTGCTTGAGGTACTTGCGCACCGAGACGCGGGACATCCCGGTGGCGGTCAGCAGGTTTTCGCTGGTGAAACTGTCTTCCTCCAGCGCCAGGATCGCCTGCGCCACCTGGGCCAGCGATGCCGGGGTCAGCCCCTTGGGCAGGTCGCCGGGACGACGCACGTCCGCCGCGGCAGGCTGGCTGAACAGCCGGTCGATGTCGCCCTGGCCGAGCTGTTCCGGCAACCGCGATAGCGCATCACGGGCGCGCCGGCAGCTCTCCACGGCATCGCGGAAGCGTTCGAAGCTGAACGGTTTGACCAGGTAATCCCGCGCGCCGAGGCGCTGGGCGGCACGTACCGTCTCGATCTCCGATGCCGCAGTGATCAACACGGCATCGGTGTTGCGGTCCTCGGCACGCAGGTAGCGCAGCACCTCGAGGCCGGAGCGGTTGCGCAAGTAGACGTCGAGCAGCAGCAGGTCCACCGTCTCGTCCGCCAGCAGTTCGAGTGCCGCCGGCACGCTGGCACACTGGCCGACCAGCTCGATGCCGTCGAGACGGGCCAGATAGTCCACGTTCAGGCGCATGACCATCGGGTCGTCCTCGACGATCAGCACGCGCAGGGCGGTTTTCATGGTGTTCCCTCCGTGGCGGCGGTGCGATAGGGCAGCTCGACCTCGAACAGGCTGCCGCGGCCCGCTTCCGAGTAGACCGCCAGGGTACCGCCCCAGGCGTCGACCTGTTCGCGCACCGCGGCCAGACCGATGCCGCGCCGCTCGCCCTTGGTCGATACGCCGCGCTCGAAGATCTGCTCGCGCACCTCGGGCTGTATGCCGCCGCCGCTGTCCTGTACGTGCAGCGAGAGCAGCGCCTCGTCGTAGTCGAGGGTCAGGCTGACACGCTGCTCGGCCTGCTCGGCGACGGCCTCGAAGGCGTTCTCTAGCAGGTTGCCGAGGATGGTCACCAGGCCGTGGATCCGTTCCGGCGCGGCGGCCGGCACCGGATGTTCGACCTCCACCTGGAAAACGATGCCGCGCTCGCGGGCTTCGCTCTGCTTGCCCAGCAGGAAGCCGGCCAGGACCGGTTCGCCGATGCCCTCCACCAGCGCCGTGGCGGGCGCCAGCTGGTGATCGGCGAGGTCGCGCAGGTAGGCGCGCAGCGCATCCAGATCACCCATCTGCGCCAGCCCGAGCAGCACGTGCAGCTTGTTCTTGAACTCGTGGGTCGCCGCGCGCAGCGCTTCGGCATAGCGGCTGACGCCAGTCAGCTGTTCGGCCAGCGCGTTGACTTCACTCTTGTCGCGGAAGGTGGCGATGGCCCCGATCACCCGGCCCTGGTGACGAATCGGCGCGCGGTTGGCAAGGATGGCCAGGCCGTTGAGGCTGAACTCGCGATCCAGCTGCTCGCTGGCGCTGGCCAGCACTTCGGGCAGGCCGCTGGTGGGCAGATACTCGGCGATCGGCCGCCCCAGCGGAGGCTTGCCCAGCCCGGTGCTGACCAGCAGGCGCTCCGCGGCCGGGTTGACCAGGGTGATGCGCGCCTGATCGTCGACCGCCAGCACGCCCTCGCGCACCGAGGCCAGCATCGCCTGGCGCTCTTCCACCAGGCGGGTGATTTCGTAGGGCTCCAGCCCCAACAGCACGCGCTTGATATAGCGCGCCAGCAGGTGCGCGCCGAGCACGGTCAGCAGCATCAGTACGAGCACGCCGACCACCACGTCGCGCCGATGCTCGCTGAGCAGCTCACCAAGGGAGGCCAGGGTCACGCCGACCGATACCGCGCCGAGCACGTCGCCCTGTGCGTCCAGCACCGGAGCAAAGCCGCGGATGCTGGTACCCAGGCTGCCTTCAGCGCGCGAACTGTAGGTTTCGCCGGCCAGCGCCGGGCCTTCATCGTCACCGCGAAAGGCCTGGCCGATGCGTGCCGGTTCCGGATGGGTAAGGCGCAGGGCATGCCGATCCATCACCACGATGAAATCGACCCCCAGCCGCTGGCGCAGATTGTCGATATCGCGTTGCAGCGGGTTGTCGGCGGTGAAATCCATGGTCATCCCGACCAGCGCCTGGCGCACGTCGTCACGCGCCGCAACGCTCTGTGCGACGTTGGTCACCCGCGCGGCCTGGCCTTCTTCGAGGGTGTCCTGCAGCTGCACGTTGAACAGCCAGAGCGCAAGACCGAGGGCCAGCACCAGCATGACGGCGACCAGCAGCGAGATCAGGGTATTCAGGCGCAGGCGCAAGGTCGTTCTCCAGTGGCTGAGCGGCGCTCAAGGGCCGCGATAGAGGGCTGGATCGAGCCAGCGGGGCGCCGGCGGGTCAAGCTCGGCGGCGCTTTTTTTAGTTTCGTAATGCTTTTTTAACTTCGCCAAACATTGGCCGCGAAGCATCTCTGCTTAAGGTAGCCGCGCACGGTTGTCCGGCTGTGCACGTCCGCCCGCATCGGGCGCTATCGCAACCATGACCCGTACGCGCGCCGCCTGGCTGCCGCGTTCGAAGGAGTACAACAATGAATCGGACCCCGTTGAGCACTGCCGTGCCTGACTGCAACCCGTCCCTGTCCGTGTTTTCCCAGCGCATCTTCAATCTGCCGCTGCCACTGTTCGCCATCGCCCTGCTCGTCATGGCCGCCGCCATCGCTACCGATACCCTGCCCAGCGGGATGATCGGCGCGCTGCTGGTGATGATGCTGCTAGGCGAATTGCTCGGCTTTGCCGGCGACCGCTTGCCGATCATCAAGACCTACCTGGGCGGCGGCGCGATCCTGGCGCTGTTCGGTGCCGCGGCCATGGTCTATTTCGGCTGGCTGCCCAAGGCGGTGGCGGACGACGTCGCCAGCTTCATGAAGGGCGGCGGCTTTCTCGACTTCTATATCGCCGCGCTGATCACCGGCAGCATCCTCGGCATGGATGCCAAGGTGCTGGTGAAAGTCGGCTCGCGCTACGCGCTGCCGCTGCTTTGCTCGGTGCTGTTCGCGGCGCTGTTCGCCATGGCCGTGGGCGCGCTGCTCGGTTTCTCGCCGCAGGATGCGGTGGTGGTCATCGCCATGCCGATCATGGGCGGCGGCATGGGTGCCGGTGCGGTACCGATGAGCCAGATCTACGAGCAGCTGCTCGGCCAGCCGGCCAGCTACTACATCTCGATCCTGGTGCCGGCCCTGGCCCTGGGCAATGTCTTCGCGATCATCATCGCCGGATTGCTCAACGGCCTGGGCAATCGCTACCCGTCACTAACCGGCAACGGCCAGATGATGCCGGGCGTGGATGTCAGCGACAAGGAAGGCCCGATCACCCTACCCGCGCTGGGCATCGGTCTGGTCGCGGCACTGAGCTTCTTCATCGCCGGGCAGATCCTCGGCAAGTTCGTGCCGTTGCATCCCTATGCACTGATGATCGTGCTGGTGGCGCTGCTCAAGATCAGCAACCTGGTGCCCGAGTCGATCAACGACGCCGCCTCCCAGTGGTTCCGCTTCGTCGCGCGCAATTGGACCTTCGCCCTGCTGTTCGGCATCGGCGTGGCCTTCACCGACCTCGGCCAGGTGATCGACGCCATCTCGCTGACCTATGTGCTGATCGTCTTCGCCGTGGTTGCCGGTGCGGCGTTCGGCGCCGGCCTGGTGGGCAAACTGGTGGGCTTCTATCCGATCGAGTCGGCCATCACCGCCGGCCTGTGCATGGCCAACATGGGCGGCACCGGTGATGTCGCGGTGCTCTCCGCCGCCCGGCGCATGTCGCTGATGCCCTTCGCGCAGATCTCCTCGCGCCTGGGCGGTGCATTGATCCTGCTGATTTCCAGCGTCGTGGTGCCGCTGTTCTTTACCTAACCGGCATTCCAGATCGTCGGAAAGTGAAAAGCCCCGGCCTTGTGGTCGGGGCTTTTCTGTTCAGCCAACGGGTCGTCAACCGCGGAAGTAGTTGACCTTGCGATTCAGCTCTTCGGCGAGCAGGGTCAGGTCCTGGCTGGAAGACGCCACCTGGTTCGAGGCGGCGGAACTGGCGACGGTGGAGTCGTGGATACGCGTGACACTCTGATTGACCTCTTCCGCCACTGCGCCCTGCTCCTCGGAAGCCGTCGCGATCTGCGCGTTCATTTCGTTGATCGAACCCACTTCCTGACGAATCTTGGCCAGCGCATTCTCCGCCTGCAGCGTCTGCTCGACGGTCTGCTGCGCCAGCTGCTTGCTCGACTGCATCACCTCCACCGCTCTGCCGGCGCCAGCCTGCAGCGAGGCGATCATCTCGCTGATTTCGCTGGACGACAGCTGCGTGCGGTTGGCCAGCGAGCGCACCTCGTCGGCCACCACTGCGAAGCCGCGACCATGCTCGCCGGCACGCGCCGCCTCGATCGCCGCATTGAGCGCGAGCAGGTTGGTCTGCTCGGCGATCGCGGTGATGACCTGCAGGATCTTTTCGATATCGCCGCTTTGCGCCGAGACCTGGTTGACGGTTTCGGTCGCGCTTTCCAGCACTTTGGCCAGGTTATGGATGGAGACGGCTGTTTCGCCGACGATTCGCGTTCCGGTCTCGACCTGCTCGTCGGCGCTCTTCGCCGCTGCGGCGGCGCGGGCGGCGAAGCTCGCCACCTCGTTCACCGTCGTGGCCATCTGATTGATCGCCGTGGCCACCTGCTCGGCCTCGGCCGACTGATGCTGGATCTGCTGATTGCTGTTCGCCGACGAGGTACGCAGCTCACCCGAAGCGACACCGACGCCGTCGGCGGCAGCGCGCACCTCGGCAATAATTGCGGTGAGGCGGCTGGCCATCTTGGCGGTCGCCCCCATGACGCTGTCCGGGTACGGGGTGACGATTACCTGGCCGAGATCACCATTGGCCAGGTTGCCGATCACGCGGGCCACCTCGTCGGGCTCGGCGCCGAGGGTCGAGCGCAGCTTGCGGATGATTACGACGGCAATGGCCACCCCGAGCAGAACCGCCACGCCAGTCACCGCGACGATGAGCGCGAGGAAGCCGCTGGCGGTTTCCCGGACCACGGCCACGTCCTGATTGATGCTCGCTTCCTGGTGATCGATGAATGCATTGATCAGCCGCAGCCATTCGGTATAGGCCCCGGCGACATTGTCCAAGAGGAATTCGTGGGCACGCGCCGAATCCTCGCTGAAGCGCAGTTCGACCACCTGCCGGGTCAGCGCATTGGTCTTCGCCTCGATGGTCTCGATCTGCTGCATCAGCTGCTTTTCTACGGTATCGGCGGAGGGCTGCGCGAGCATCGTCTTCATCGGCGCCGCCGAGTCAGCATACAGCTGCGCCAGGCGCTCGATCTCCGCCACCTGCCCGCGAGCGAACGCGGGATCAGCAGCACTGACGGCGTCGCGCACGGCAATCGCGCGGTCGTGCACGCTGCCACGGAAGTTGATCGCATAGCGTTGTTTCAGACCAGCCTGCGAGCTGATCTGACTCATGCTCCGGTCGATGACGTCGACTTTGAGCGCGCTGACCACGGCGACCGCCACCATCAACGCCAGAATCACGAAAAATCCCAGGCCCAGACGCATGGAAACCGACATCTGCTTGTTCATCGAACACTCCCTTTGCGAGGCTGCTCGGCAGCCAATCGGTCAGTCATCGAGGACCCGGACACATTTGCACCGAGCCAAAACTTGTACAACATCATGTCATTGTGACATTACTTGTACAAGTTTTATTGCCGCCTGGACGGGCGCTGACTGCTGGCGATGAGCCCGGCTGATAGGAATCTAACTAAGCGATACTGCTGCAAAAGGGTTGTACAACTTTCAATGCAACGTCCTCACAGATTCCGGCGCCGCTGCGCTGGCCGATGTGCGGCGTGCGTGAAAACGCAAAAAGGCGCCCGAAGGCGCCTTTTTGCAGTTTCGCAACGGGGATTACACCTTGCTGCGCTCGTAACGCTTGCGGTCGTTCTCGTTCAGCATCTTCTTGCGCAGACGGATCGATTTCGGCGTCACTTCCACCAGCTCGTCATCAGCGATGAATTCCAGCGCCTGCTCGAGGGTGAACTTGATCGGCGGAACCAGGGCGATGACCTCGTCCTTGCCGGACGCGCGCATGTTGTCGAGCTTCTTGCCCTTGGTGGGGTTGATCACCAGGTCGTTGTCACGGCTGTTGATGCCGCACAGCTGGCCTTCGTAGATGTCCTGGCCGGGCTCGAGGAACAGCTTGCCGCGAGCCTGCAGGGTTTCCAGCGAGTAGGTCAGTGCGGTACCGGTGGCCATGGAGACCAGCACGCCGTTCTGGCGGTTGGTCACTTCGCCGGCCTTGATCGGGCCGTAGTGGCTGAAGGTCGAGGTCAGGATGCCGGTACCCGAGGTCAGGGTCAGGAAGTTGTTGCGGAAACCGATCAGGCCGCGCGCCGGGATGGTGTACTCCAGGCGGATGCGACCCTTGCCGTCGGGGATCATGTTGGTCAGATCGCCCTTGCGCAGGCCCATCTGTTCCATCACCGGTCCCTGGTGCTGCTCCTCGATGTCGATGGTGACGTTCTCGTAGGGCTCCTGCTTCTCGCCGGCCTCGTTCTCGATGATCACCACTTCCGGGCGGCCGACGGCCAGCTCGAAGCCTTCGCGGCGCATGGTTTCGATCAGTACCGACAGGTGCAGCTCACCACGGCCGGAGACCTTGAACTTCTCCGGGCTGTCGCCCTGCTCGACACGCAGCGCCACGTTGTGCAGCAGTTCCTTGTCCAGACGGTCCTTGATGTTGCGGCTGGTGACGAACTTGCCTTCCTTGCCGGCGAAGGGCGAGTCGTTGACCTGGAAGGTCATGGATACGGTCGGCTGGTCGACGGTCAGCGGCGGCAGCGCCTCGACGGTGTTCTGGTCGCAGAGGGTATCGGAGATGTACAGCTCGTCCATGCCGGATACGCAAACGATGTCGCCGGCGGTGGCTTCCTGGACTTCCACGCGCTGCAGACCGGAGTGACCCATGATCTTCAGGATACGGCCGTTACGCTTCTTGCCGTCGGCGCCGATGGCGGTCACCGGGCTGTTGGCCTTGATGGTGCCGCGAGCGATGCGGCCGATACCGATCACACCGAGGAAGCTGTTGTAGTCCAGCTGGGAGATCTGCATCTGGAACGGGCCGTCGACGTCCACCTTGGGCGCCGGAACATGGTCGATGATGGCCTGGAACAGGGCATCCATGTTGTCGTCCATGTTCTCGTGGTCCATGCCGGCGATGCCGTTCAGGGCGCTGGCGTAAACGATCGGGAAGTCCAGCTGCTCGTCGCTGGCGCCGAGGTTGTCGAACAGGTCGAAGATCTGGTCGATGACCCAGTCCGGACGCGCGCCCGGGCGGTCGATCTTGTTCACCACGACGATCGGACGCAGGCCGGCCTTGAACGCCTTCTGGGTCACGAAGCGGGTCTGCGGCATGGGGCCGTCCTGGGCGTCGACCACCAGCAGTACGGAGTCCACCATGCTCATCACGCGCTCGACTTCACCGCCGAAGTCGGCGTGGCCGGGGGTGTCGACGATGTTGATGTTGTAGCCGTTCCACTTCAGTGCGGTGTTCTTGGCCAGGATGGTGATGCCGCGTTCCTTTTCCTGGTCGTTGGAGTCCATCACGCGCTCGTTTTCCGCTTCTTTGCGGTCCAGGGTGCCGGACAGGCGTAGCAGCTTGTCGACGAGGGTGGTCTTGCCATGGTCGACGTGGGCGATGATGGCGATGTTGCGAAGATTCTCGATCACTGATTCGTTTCTCTGTAGATGGCTTCGAGCTCGGGCTGGAAGCTGGGAATAGTCCGGACGACGTCAGGCTGTCCGATTGGTTACGACTGGGGCCTTGCGATCAGCAGCGGTCGGGAGGGCGGTGGCGAATGCTGCCACCCAATAGCCCCGGCTGTTTCACCGATGCGTCAGGCCGGACGATAGACGCGAACATTTACATGCCCCTCGCTCAGCAGATGGTGAGCATGCAGGCGGCTCATGACACCTTTGTCGCAATACAGCAGGTACTGGCGGTTTTCATCCAGTTCCTTGAAACGGTTGTTCAGCGCGTAGAACGGCAGGGTCTGAACTTCGATGCCGGACAGTTCGAGGGGTTCGTCCTCGGCGGCATCGGGGTGACGAATGTCGAGGATGACCTGGCCGGCCATTGCCTCGCTGACTTCCTCGACCTTGATGTCTTCGCCCAGTTCGTCGATCACCCGGTCGATCGGTACCTGACGGGCACTGGCCAGAGCGCGCTCGAGGATGGCCATGTCGAACTGCTTTTCCTCGTGCTCGACGCGATAGCGCTTGGCGCGGGTGGTGGGGTTCTTGGAGATCACGCCGCAGTACTCGGGCATGTTCTTGGCGAACTCGGCGGTGCCGATCTGGAAGGCGGTATCGATGATGTCCTGCTTGTGGCTGGCGATCAGCGGGCGCAGCACCAGCATGTCGGTGGCCGAATCGATCACCGAGAGGTTCGGCAGGGTCTGGCTGGACACCTGGGAAATCGCCTCGCCGGTGACCAGCGCGTCGATATGCAGGCGCTCGGCGATCTCGGTCGAGGCCCGCAGCATCATGCGCTTCAGGACCACGCCCATCTGACTGTTGTCAACCTTCTGCAGGATTTCGCCGACCACTTCCTCGAACGGCACGCTGATGAACAGCACGCGGTGCGAGCTGCCGTACTTCTTCCATAGATAGTGGGCCACTTCCATCACGCCCAGCTCATGAGCGCGGCCGCCGAGGTTGAAGAAGCAGAAGTGGGTCATCAGGCCGCGACGCATCATCTGGTAGGCGGCAACGGTGGAGTCGAAACCACCGGACATCAGCACCAGGGTCTGCTCCAGCGCACCCAGCGGGTAGCCGCCGATGCCATCGTGCTGCTCGTGTACGACGAACAGGCGCTGGTCGCGAATTTCCATGCGCACCTCGATCTCCGGTGCCTTCAGCGAGATGCCGGCGGCACCGCACTGCTGACGCAGCTGGCTGCCGACATGACGCTCGACATCCATGGAGCTGAACGGGTGCTTGCCGGCGCGCTTGCAGCGCACGGCGAAGATCCTGCCCGGCAGGCGTTCCGCGTAATGCGCCTCGCACCTGGCGACGATGTCGTCGAGATCACCCAGCGGGTATTCGTGCACTTCCAGACAATGGGCGATGCCGGGCGTGCAGCGCAGGCGCTCGATCATCTCGCGCAGCGGCTTGGGCTCGCTGAGCGCGGTTTCCACCTCGATGTTGTCCCACACGCCTTCGACCCGCACCTCGGGGTCGAGCTCGCGCAGCACGGTGCGGATGTTCTTCGCCAACTGACGAATGAAGCCCTTGCGCACCGGCGGGCTCTTGATGGTGATTTCGGGAAAAACCTTGACGATCAGCTTCATGGAAACAGCGCGGGTGCCGGTATGGCTGGAAAAGAGGGGCGCGGAGTATAGCGGAAACTGCTCAAGATTTAATCGCTTTCTTTGAGGCCGGGCGCCGCGCACCAAAACAATGCGCAGCCACGACCGCTCGCACCATTAACGCGCACGCTTTGGCCATGACGACTAGCATTTAGCACGGCCAAACGCCGCGGCAGCGCTGTTGCGGGCCTGCAGTCCCAAGAAGGAGCACTGGCATGCAATTTGCTCTCTTGTGAGGCAGGTCGCCTTGGCGGAACATCGCCGCCCGGCTTCACCCTGATTCGGAAGCTCACTGTCACGCTTCCACCACTTGGAGAACACCATGTCGAAGTCGCTTCAACTGATCAAAGATTACGATGTGAAGTGGATTGATCTGCGCTTCACCGATACCAAAGGCAAGCAGCACCACGTCACCGTCCCGGCTCGTGATGCCCAGGATGAAGACTTCTTCGAGCACGGCAAGATGTTCGACGGTTCGTCCATCCATGGCTGGAAAGGCATCGAAGCCTCCGACATGATCCTGATGCCGGTCGACGAGACCGCGGTACTCGATCCGTTCACCGAAGAGCCGACCCTGATCCTGGTCTGTGACATCGTCGAGCCGAGCACCATGCAGGGCTACGACCGCGACCCGCGCTCCATCGCCAAGCGCGCCGAGGAATTCCTCAAGACCACCGGTATCGGTGACACCGTTTTCGTTGGCCCGGAGCCGGAGTTCTTCATCTTCGACCAGGTCAAGTTCAAGTCGGACATCTCCGGCTCGATGTTCAAGATCTACTCCGAGCAGGGCTCCTGGATGACCGACCAGGACGTCGAAGGCGGCAACAAGGGCCACCGCCCGGCCGTCAAGGGCGGTTATTTCCCGGTTCCGCCGTGCGACCACGACCACGAAATCCGTACCGCCATGTGCAACGCCATGGAAGAGATGGGCCTGGTCGTCGAAGTGCACCACCACGAAGTGGCCACGGCCGGTCAGAACGAAATCGGCGTGAAGTTCAACACCCTGGTCGCCAAGGCCGACGAAGTTCAGACCCTGAAGTACTGCGTGCACAACGTCGCCGACGCCTACGGCAAGACCGCCACCTTCATGCCGAAGCCGCTGTACGGCGACAACGGCTCGGGCATGCACGTACACATGTCGATCTCCAAGGACGGCAAGAACACCTTCGCCGGCGAAGGCTATGCCGGCCTGTCCGAGACCGCTCTGTACTTCATCGGCGGCATCATCAAGCACGGCAAGGCGCTGAACGGCTTCACCAACCCGTCGACCAACTCCTACAAGCGTCTGGTCCCGGGCTTCGAAGCACCGGTCATGCTGGCCTACTCGGCGCGCAACCGCTCGGCCTCGATCCGTATTCCGTACGTTTCCAGCCCGAAAGCCCGTCGTATCGAAGCGCGCTTCCCGGACCCGGCTGCCAACCCGTACCTGTGCTTCGCTGCACTGCTGATGGCTGGCCTGGATGGCATCCAGAACAAGATCCATCCTGGCGATGCCGCCGACAAGAACCTGTACGATCTGCCGCCGGAAGAAGGCAAGCTGATCCCGCAGGTCTGCGGCAGCCTGAAGGAAGCCCTGGAAGAGCTGGACAAGGGCCGCGCGTTCCTGACCAAGGGCGGCGTGTTCTCCGACGAGTTCATCGATGCCTACATCGAGCTGAAGTCCGAGGAAGAGATCAAGGTGCGCACCTTCGTGCACCCGCTGGAATACGACCTGTACTACAGCGTCTGATCCAGTTCGCGTGACAGGAAGGCCACCCTCGGGTGGCCTTCTTCGTTTCTGCCCGGCGACCGTCATCCGTGCAGCTTGTCACGCCTCGCAAATCGCAGCGATCGTGCTTGCCTGAAGGCCGCTGCAGTGCAAGGCTTCGGCAGTCAAACTCCGCGGAGCCTCCCATGCGTAGCGCCCTGTTCAGCCTGCTGTTCATCCTCAGCGTCCCGGCCTTCGCCGAGATCTACAAGTACACCGACGCGCAAGGCAATACGGTGTTCACCAACCAGCCGCCCGAAGGCGTGCAGGCCGACACGGTGGACCTGCCGCCGGCCAACACCGTGAACATCCGCACGCCCGAGCCGCCGCCTCCTCTGCCGGACCGTCAGCAGAATCAGCAGGCGCCCTACCAGACGCTGATGCTGAGCGGCATTCCCGACGCCGAGGCACTGCGCGCCAACAACGGTACCTTCGTCGTCAGCGCCCTGCTGGAACCGCCGCTGCAACCGGGCCATACCTTGCGCTTCATGCTCGACGGCATCCCCCAGGCCGCACCCAGCCCGGCGACCTCGCTGCAACTGAACAACGTCGAACGCGGCGACCATCGCCTGCACGTCGAGGTACTGAGCGGCGAGCGCATCATCCAGCGCAGCGAGCCGGTGTTGTTCACCGTGCAGCGGGTCAATACCTCGAGCCCCGCACTGCGTCCGCCGCCACCGAAGCCGAGACCAGCTCCTTGAGCATCCTTCGCAAGGTGACGACCATCCTGCTGCTCGGCACCGCCCTGCCTGCGCTGGGCGGCATCTATTCCTACACGGATGCCGAGGGCAACCGGGTCTTTACCGACCGACCTAGCGGCCAGGCAGTGGAAGAGGTGCAGCTAAAGCTCTCCAACAGCATGGCAACCCAGCCGACAACCGCCCCGCGTGTGGTCCAGCGGCCGAAGCAGCAGGCGGCAGCCATCCGCTATCAGCTACAGATCCTCAGCCCGGCCGCAGACGAGGCGATCCGCAACAACGCCGGCACGGTCAGCGTCACCGTAGAGGCCGAGCCCGCGCTGCAGCCCGGCCATTTCTACCAGCTGCTGCTCGACGGCGAGCCATTCGGCGCCCCCGGCGAGCAGACCAGCTTCCAGCTGAGCAATGTCGATCACGGCACCCATCAGCTGGCGGTCGCGGTGGTAGACGCACAGGAGCGGGTCCTGCAACAGTCAGAAAGCCGGTCCTTCCATCTGATTCGCACCTCATTGGCCCAGCGGCGCATGGTCAATCCGTGCAAGAAAGCCGATTACGGCGTGCGCCCGGAATGCCCGCTCAAGGACAAACCGGTAGAAAAACGCGACATTCCCTTCGTGCCCTTTCTATGATCATTGAGTGCACCTGTTTGGTGCGCCCAATGAACGAGCCGATCGTTCGTCACCAAATTGGGTCACCGAACAGCCCGTAGGGCTGCAGCATCACACCGATCCGCGCCGCAATGGCGCGCTTGGTTTGGTTCTTGCATTTCCTGCACGAACCTTCGGATGCAGACCAGCCATGATCAACGAAGCCCTGCAACGCCTGCTGATCGAGAACCTGACCACCGCAACGCTGCTGCTCAACTCGCGCTTGCGTCTGGAATACATGAACCCGGCAGCCGAAATGCTGCTGGCCGTCAGCGGTCAGCGCAGCCATGGGCAATTCATCAGCGAACTGTTCACCGAATCACCGGAAGCCCTGGCGGCATTGCGCCAGGCTGTGGAAGAAGCCCACCCCTTCACCAAACGCGAGGCAACCCTGACCTCCGCCACCGGCCAGTCGCTGACCGTCGACTACGCGGTGACACCGGTGCTGACGCGCCAGGAGACCATGCTGTTGCTGGAAGTGCTGCCACGCGACCGGCTGCTGCGCATCACCAAGGAAGAGGCCCAGCTGTCCAAGCAGGAAACCACCAAGATGCTGGTGCGCGGCCTGGCCCACGAGATCAAGAACCCGCTGGGCGGCATTCGCGGCGCGGCGCAGCTGCTGGCCCGCGAGCTGCCGGAAGAACACCTGAAGGACTACACCGAAGTCATCATCGAGGAAGCCGACCGGCTGAGAAACCTCGTCGACCGCATGCTTGGCTCGAACAAGCTGCCGTCGCTGGCGATGACCAACATCCACGAAGTGCTCGAACATGTGGCCAGCCTGATCGACGCCGAATGCCAGGGAAGCATCATTTTGGTGCGCGACTATGACCCGAGCATTCCCGAGGTCCTGATGGACCGCGAACAGATGATCCAGGCCGTGCTCAATATCATGCGCAACGCCATGCAGGCCCTCGCCGGGCAGAACGAGCTGGGCCTGGGCCGCCTGACCCTGCGCACCCGCACGCTGCGCCAGTTCACCATCGGCCATATCCGTCATCGCTTGGTGGCGCGCATCGAGATCATCGACAACGGCCCGGGCATTCCCGCCGAACTGCAGAACACGCTCTTCTACCCGATGGTCAGCGGTCGCCCGGACGGAACCGGGCTGGGCCTGGCCATCACCCAGAACATCATCAGTCAGCACCAGGGTCTGATCGAATGCGAGAGTCATCCTGGCCACACCGTGTTCTCGATCTTCCTTCCGCTGGAACAAGGAGCCACATCAGCATGAGCCGAAGCGAAAACGTCTGGATCGTCGACGACGACCGCTCCATCCGCTGGGTCCTGGAAAAGGCCCTGCAACAGGAAGGCATGGCCACGCAGAGCTTCGACAGCGCTGACAGCGTGCTGGCCCGCCTCGCCCGCCAGCAGCCGGATGTGATCATCTCCGACATCCGCATGCCCGGCCTCAGCGGCCTGGACATGCTCTCGCAGATCCGCGAGCAGTACCCGCGCCTGCCGGTGATCATCATGACCGCGCACTCCGACCTGGACAGCGCGGTGGCTTCCTACCAGGGCGGCGCCTTCGAGTACTTGCCCAAGCCGTTCGACGTCGACGACGCCGTGTCGCTGGTCAAGCGCGCCAACCAGCACGCCCAGGAACAGCAGAACCAGCAGCAGCCGGCCAACCGTCATCACACACCGGAGATCATCGGCGAGGCACCGGCGATGCAGGAGGTGTTCCGCGCCATCGGCCGCCTCAGCCACTCCAACATCACCGTGCTGATCAACGGCGAGTCGGGTACCGGCAAGGAGCTGGTCGCCCATGCCCTGCACCGCCACAGCCCGCGTTCGGCGTCGCCGTTCATCGCGCTGAACATGGCGGCGATTCCCAAGGACCTGATGGAATCCGAGCTGTTCGGTCACGAGAAAGGTGCCTTCACCGGTGCGGCCAACCAGCGCCGCGGCCGCTTCGAGCAGGCCGACGGCGGCACCCTGTTCCTCGACGAGATCGGCGACATGCCGGCCGACACCCAGACCCGCCTGCTGCGCGTGCTGGCCGATGGCGAGTTCTACCGGGTCGGCGGCCACACGCCGGTGCGGGTCGACGTGCGCATCATCGCCGCGACGCACCAGGACCTGGAAACCCTGGTGCAGGCCGGCAAGTTCCGCGAAGACCTGTTCCACCGGCTGAACGTCATCCGCATCCACATTCCGCGCCTGGCCGATCGCCGCGAAGACATTCCGGCACTGGCCGAACACTTCCTCGCCAGCGCCGCGCAGGAGCTGTCGGTGGAGACCAAGGTGCTCAAGCCGGAAACCAAGGAATACCTGCAGCATCTGCCCTGGCCGGGCAACGTGCGCCAACTGGAGAACACCTGCCGCTGGATCACGGTCATGGCGTCCGGGCGCGAAGTGCATGTCGACGACCTGCCACCGGAGCTGCTCAACCAGCAGGCCGAGGCGCAGCCGGCGCACAACTGGGAACAGGCGCTGCGCAACTGGTCGGATCAGGCCCTGGCGCGCGGCCAGAGCAACCTGCTCGACGAGGCGGTGCCGGCCTTCGAGCGCATCATGATCGAGACCGCGCTCAAGCACACCGCCGGTCGCCGACGCGATGCCGCCCTGTTGCTCGGCTGGGGTCGCAACACCCTGACGCGCAAGATCAAGGAGCTGGGCATGCGCGTCGATGGCAGCGATGACGACGACGGCGACGACAGCTGATCAGACGTTGATCCGACCTGCGACAAAGAACCCCGCCACTGGCGGGGTTCTTCTTTCTGACGCACCAGCCATGTGCGAATCCGTCATGGCCGCCAGGGCGACACGCTGACCTCCACCTGCCAGCCGCCGTCGACGCGCGCGCCCTGCCACTGCCCCTGCAGCCGGCGCGCCGCCACCAGATGCAACAGCAGGCCCTTCTCGGTCTGCTGCACGCGCCAGGCCACAGGCATGCCGTCGATCTGCAGCTGCCCGGATTGCGCCTCGCCCTCGGCCTGGAACAACAGGGCGAACGCCCCCTCCAGATGCTCGTCATAGGTCTCCGGCTTGCGGTCGAAGCGCAGCGACAGCCCCTGTGGCAGCACCTGCACCGCCTCCAGCTGCACCGGCCCGGGCGCGGTGAGCCGGCCGATCATCAGCCCCACCAGCAGCCCGATCAGCACCAGCGAACCGAAAAAGGTCCGGCGTATGCGGCGCATCGGGTCCTTCGCCCCGGTAGAATGCCGCCGGTCTTCAACCTCGGTGCTGCGCATGTTTCACGTGATCCTGTTCCAACCGGAAATACCGCCCAATACCGGCAACATTATCAGGCTCTGCGCCAATACCGGCTGCCACCTGCACCTGATCGAGCCGCTGGGTTACGAGCTGGACGATAAACGCCTGCGCCGCGCCGGCCTGGATTATCACGAATATGCCACGCTGGAGCGCCACGCCGATCTGCCGAGCTGCCTCGCGCGGATCGGCATCGACGCCGCCAACCCGGACGGCCCACGGCTATTCGCCTTCACCACCAAGGGCTCGCAGCCCTTTCACGAGGTGCGTTACCGGCGCGGCGACGCCCTGCTGTTCGGCCCCGAAAGCCGCGGCCTGCCGCCAGATATCCGCGATGCCCTGCCCAACGAGCAGCGCTTGCGCCTGCCGATGCGTCCCGACAGCCGCAGCCTGAACCTGTCCAACACAGTGGCCATCGCGGTGTACGAGGCCTGGCGTCAGCACGGTTTCGCCATGGAGTGAATCGCACAACCTTGTGACAAAGCGCCCTGAACGATCCGGCGCGGGTCCCGTCGTACACAGACAAGCTCCCTTGCGAAAGGAGGAACGACGTGTCCCAGACCAAGTTCAAACCCTACCGTGCACCGGCCGGTGGCTGGGGATCGGCCTACTCCGTCGCCAACATCCTGCTGCGTGAACGCGTCTCGCCGGCCGGCATCGGCCTGCTGCTCAAGCAGAACAAGCCGATCGACGGCTTCGCCTGCGTCAGCTGCGCCTGGGCCAAGCCGCACCCCTCGCGGCCGCTGTCGTTCTGCGAGAACGGCGCCAAGGCCACGGCATGGGAAAACACCTCGTTGCGTTGCGGCCCGGAATTCTTCGCCAGGCACAGCGTCAGCGAGCTGCTCAACTGGAGCGACTTCGACTTGGAACAACAGGGCCGGCTGACCCATCCGCTGCGCTACGATGCCGCCAGCGACCATTACCAGCCGGTCAGCTGGGACAGCGCCTTCGCCGAGATCGGCGCCGAACTCAAGGCCATGGACGATCCCGACCAGGTGGTGTTCTACATGTCCGGGCGTGCGGCGCTGGAGACGGCCTACATGTATGGCCTGCTGGCGCGCCTGTACGGCACCAACAACCTGCCGGACAGTTCCAACATGTGCCACGAGAGCACCTCGGTGGCGCTGCCGGAAAGCATTGGTGTACCGGTGGCCACGGTCACCCTGAACGACCTCGAGCACACCGACGGGCTGTTCTTCTTCGGCCAGAATACCGGTACCTCCAGCCCGCGCATGCTCCATGAACTGCAGGCCGCGCGCGAGCGCGGGGCCGAGATCGTCACCTTCAACCCGCTGCGTGAGCGTGGCCTGGAGCGTTTCGTCAACCCGCAGTCGCCGCGCGAGATGCTGACGCCGGACAGCACGGTGATCAGCACCCAGTATCACCAGCTGGCCATCGGCGGCGACATGGCGGCCATCGCCGGGATGTGCAAGGCGCTGTTCGCCATGGACGACCTGGCCATGGCCGAAGGGCGTCAGAGGGTGCTCGATGTCGCCTTCATCGAGCAGCACACCCATGGCTTCGAGGCCTTCGAAGCACGCATCCGCAGCTACACCTGGGAGCAGCTGGAGCGTCGCTCCGGCCTCACCCGCGCAGCGATGGAAGCGGCGGCCACCGCCTATGCCCGCTGCGAGCGGGTGATCGCCCCCTATGGTATGGGCCTGACCCAGCACCGCCACGGCGTGCAGACCATCCAGATGTTGGTCAACCTGCTCCTGCTGCGCGGCAACATGGGCAAGGAGGGCGCGGGCATCCTGCCGGTGCGCGGCCACTCCAACGTGCAGGGTCAGCGCACCGTCGGCATCACCGAAAAGGCAGCGAAGGTGCCGGTGGACAACCTGCGTCGGCAGTTCGGTTTCGAGCCGCCGAGCGAAGATGGCGTGAATACGGTAGAGGCCTGCGAGGGCATCCTCGACGGCAGGATCCGCGGCTTCATCGGCCTGGGCGGCAACTTCGTCCGCGCCATTCCTGACACCCTGCAGATGGAGCCGGCCTGGCGCAAACTGCGGTTGTCGGTCCAGGTGTCGACCAAGCTCAACCGCAATCACCTGATCACCGGCGAAGTGTCCTATATCTTGCCTTGCCTCGGTCGCACCGAGATCGACCGCCAGGCCACCGGCGAGCAACGCCACACAACCGAGGACAGCACCGGCTGCATCCGGGCCTGGCGCGGCGCCGCCGAGCCGGCTGACGAACTGCTCTTATCGGAACCGGCGATCATCGCGCGACTGGCCAAGGCCACGCTCGCGCCCAATCCGATGCTGGACTGGGACGCCTGGGTCGCGGACTACAGTCTGATCCGCGACGCCATCGCCGAGAGCTACCCGGAGATCTTCCACGACTTCAATGTGCGCATGATGGAACCCGGCGGCTTCCATCGCCCGCTCGGCGCCAGCCAGCGGCGCTGGGACACCGAGACCGGCAAGGCCAACTTCATCAACCCGCCTTCGCTGAGCATGGACCCGGATACCGAGGAAGGCGGCCACGAACGGCACGACGTGCTGCAGATGATGACGCTGCGCAGCAACGACCAGTTCAATACCACGGTCTACGGGTACGACGACCGCTTCCGCGGCATTCACGGCACCCGCGCGGTGATCCTGATGAACCGCAACGACATCGTCCGCCTGGGCCTGGCCGAGAACGACCGCATCGAGGCGATCACCGTGGTCGATGACGGCGTACACCGCGCGGTCGGCCCGCTGCGGGTGACGCCCTACAGCATTCCGGAGGGCTGCTGCGCAGGCTACTACCCCGAATGCAACGCCCTGCTGCCGGTCTGGCACCATGCCGAACGCAGCAAGGTGCCGGCGGCCAAGTCGATTCCGGTCCGGCTGCGCAAGATGATCGCCGCGGCGGTAGCCGGCGACGTGCCGCGCCAGCCCAGCCGCCCGCAACGCAGCGAACAACCAGGGCCTGCGTAGCGCCTCGTGCAGAACCACGGCTGTCGATGAACCTCACCGACAGCCGTTGAAAAGCCGGCAGCAGTCCCCCATATCAACCGCATTCGGGCATTCATCGCCCCGCAGTGTGGAGATTTTCCTTTGACCACCATCGTTTCAGTGCGCCGCAACGGCAAAGTCGTCATGGGCGGCGACGGCCAGGTTTCCCTCGGCAACACCGTCATGAAAGGCAACGCCAAGAAGGTCCGCCGCCTCTATCACGGCCAGGTCCTGGCCGGCTTCGCCGGCGCCACCGCCGATGCCTTCACCCTCTTCGAGCGCTTCGAAGGTCAGCTGGAGAAGCACCAGGGCCATCTGGTGCGCGCCGCCGTCGAGCTGGCCAAGGACTGGCGCACCGACCGCTCCCTGAGCCGTCTGGAAGCCATGCTCGCCGTCGCCAACAAGGATGCCTCGCTGATCATCACCGGGAACGGCGACGTGGTGCAGCCCGAAGACGACCTGATCGCCATGGGCTCCGGCGGCGGCTTCGCCCAGGCCGCGGCCAAGGCCCTGCTGCTCAAGGCCGGCGCCGACATGTCGGCCCAGGAAATCGCCGAGACGGCGTTGAACATCGCCGGCAGCATCTGCGTGTTCACCAATCAGAACCTGACCATCGAGGAGCTCGACAGCGCGGTCTAATCGCCTGTCGTTCCGGAGTACCGCACCATGTCCATGACGCCCCGCGAGATCGTCCACGAACTCAACCGCCACATCATCGGCCAGGACGACGCCAAGCGCGCCGTGGCCATCGCCCTGCGCAACCGCTGGCGGCGCATGCAGCTGCCCGCCGAGCTGCGCCAGGAAGTCACCCCGAAGAACATTCTGATGATCGGCCCCACCGGCGTCGGCAAGACCGAAATTGCCCGCCGCCTGGCCAAGCTGGCCAACGCGCCGTTCCTGAAAGTGGAAGCCACCAAGTTCACCGAGGTCGGCTATGTCGGCCGTGACGTCGAATCGATCATCCGCGATCTGGCCGACGCGGCGCTGAAGATGCTGCGCGAGCAGGAGGTGCACAAGATGCGCCACCGCGCCGAAGACGCCGCCGAAGAACGCATCCTCGACGCCCTGCTGCCGCCGGCGCGCCCGGTAGGCTTTTCCGAAGAGCCGGTGCAGAGCGGTGATTCCAACACCCGTCAGCTGTTCCGCAAGCGCCTGCGCGAAGGCCAGCTGGACGACAAGGAGATCGACATCGAGGTCGCCGAGAGCCCGGCCGGGGTGGAGATCATGGCCCCGCCCGGCATGGAGGAGATGACCAACCAGCTGCAGAACCTCTTCGCCAACATGGGCAAGGGCAAGAAGAAGAGCCGCAAGCTGAAGATCAAGGAAGCCTTCAAGCTCATCCGCGACGAGGAAGCCGCGCGCCTGGTCAACGAAGAAGACCTCAAGGCCCGCGCCCTGGAGGCGGTGGAGCAGAACGGCATCGTCTTCATCGACGAGATCGACAAGGTTGCCAAGCGCGGCAATACCAGCGGCGCCGACGTTTCCCGCGAGGGCGTGCAGCGCGACCTGCTGCCGCTGATCGAGGGCAGCACGGTCAACACCAAGCTGGGCATGGTCAAGACCGACCATATTCTCTTCATCGCCTCCGGCGCCTTCCACCTGTCCAAGCCCAGCGACCTGGTGCCGGAACTGCAGGGTCGCCTGCCGATCCGCGTGGAGCTCAAAGCGCTGTCACCGCAGGACTTCGAGCGCATCCTCACCGAGCCGCATGCGGCGCTCACCGAGCAGTACCGCGAGCTGCTGAAGACCGAAGGGCTGCACATCGAGTTTCTCGAGGACGGCATCAAGCGCATCGCCGAGATCGCCTGGCAGGTCAACGAAAAGACCGAGAACATCGGTGCCCGTCGCCTGCACACCCTGCTCGAGCGTCTGCTGGAGGAGGTCTCCTTCAGTGCAGCCGACCTGGCCGGCAAGCAGCAGGGCGAACCGATCCGCATCGACGCCGCCTACGTCAACGAGCACCTCGGCGAACTGGCTCAGGACGAAGACCTGTCGCGCTACATCCTCTGACCGTCACGGCCGTGGCCATTGCCACGGCCGATTTTTCCGGAGCGTCGCATGCGCATCCCCACTGCCATCAAACTGCACAAGGCGTCCAGAACGCTGGAACTGGAATACGGCGCCGACGAGCGCTACGTGCTGCCCGCCGAGTTCCTGCGCGTGCATTCGCCATCGGCGGAAGTCCAGGGCCACGGCAACCCGGTGCTGCAGACCGGCAAGCTGAAGGTCGCGCTGGAGCAGATCGAGCCGGCCGGCCAGTACGCCCTGAAGCTGACCTTCAGCGACGGCCACGACAGCGGCCTCTACACCTGGGACTACCTCGAACGCCTGGCGCTGAATCAGCAGGCGCTGTGGGACGCCTATCTCGCGGCACTGGCGGCCGCCGGCAAGTCCCGCGACCCCGATGAGTCCGTGGTCAAGCTGATGCTCTGAGCCGCCGTGGCGAGGATTGCACCCTCCCGCTCTTGCGCGCCTGACCGATTCAAAGTCGTAACCGCCGGCGCCTCCCCGCCTGCTTCATGCCTTGCCCCACCGCTTCCAGAGCCACACGACCACAGCGCGACCCTGCGGTCGAAAAACGACAGCCGAGCCGCACAAGCGCTTAAGAAACCTCCGAGGCCGGCCGCTAAGTGCAGGGACACTTACGCGCCGCTAATGCGGCGACCCGGCACAAGACGCCTCGCTGCAGTGTTCTTGCGACTGCGCCTGCCTCGACTTTCTGGAGCGTTCACACATGATCTCCCGCTTTTTCACCGACCTGGCCGTCACGCGCAAGCTTGGCCTGGGCTTCGGTTTCATGGTCCTGCTGACACTTCTGGTTGCCGCCATCGCCGTCACCAGCCTGAACGGGTTGCTGGAGCGCAACCAGAAGCAGACCCGCCTGTCCCAGGTCCAGGAAGCGTCCTACGCGGTGGATACCGCACGCACCCTGTTCGAACAAAGCGGCAGCGACGCCCACGCCCAGCAGGTGACCGGCAAGATCGGCGAAGTCCGCAACCACCTGCAGGACATCCGCACCACCCTGACTGCCGCCGATGACCAGCGCGACATCGCCTCCGCGCTCCAGTATGCCGAGCGCATCGAGCGCAGCTTCCAGGAGCTGAAGCAGGCCCGCGAAAGCCGCGAACAGAGCCGGGGCGTGATGGTCAGCAGCGCCGGCGAGGCCCTCAAGGCGCTCGGCGAACTGGAAGAGCAGATCTACCAGACCCTCGAACAGTCCGCCGACGACCCGCTCGTCGTACAGCAGGCCCGCGCCCTCGCCGAACTAACCCGGCGCGTACTGGAGAGCCGCTACCTGGTGCGTGGCTACATCTTCCAGCACACCGAAGAGTCTGCGCAGCTCGCCTATGCCGGCCTCGATCGCTCCCGTGAACAGGCCGATCTGCTGCGCGGCCTGCTACCCGTCGATCAACACAGCCATCTCGACCGCATGACCAGCGCCCTGCAGCGCTACCGTGCAGCGATCGAGACCTTCAAGGTCGGCATGGATGCGACCATCCAGGCTCGCACGGCGCTGGCCTCCGAAATCGGCGGTCTGCTGGAAATCAACGGCAATCTGTACCGCAACCAGCAGACCAAGATGCTCGGCGAAACGCAGCAGGCGCGCATCCAGACGATGCTGACCGCCTTCGCCAGTGCACTGCTCGGCCTGCTCGCGGCCTGGTTCATCGCCCGCCAGATCATTCTGCCGTTGCGCCACACCCTGGCCATGGCCCGGCGCATCGCCGACGGCGACCTCTCCGGCCAGGACAGCGCGCAACGCCGCGACGAGCTGGGCCAGCTGGAAAGCGCGATGCAGGACATGCGCCAGAGTCTGCGCAAGCTGATCGGCAGCATCGGCGACAGCTCGACGCAGATCGCCGCCGCTGCCGAGGAGCTGTCTGCCGTCACCGAGCAGACCAGCGCCGGCGTCAACGATCAGCGCCAGGAGACCGATCAGGTGGCCACGGCGGTGAACGAGATGGCCGCCACCGTTCAGGAAGTGGCGCGCAATGCGGTCGATGCCGCACAGGCCACTGCCGAAGCGGACCAGCAGGCGGTACAGGGCGAGAAGCTGGCAGGCGACGCCGTCGCCCAGATCGAGCGCATGGCGATGCAGGTCGCCAATACCGGCGAGGCGATGGAGCACCTACGCCGCGACAGCGATGCCATCGGCAGTGTGCTGGACGTGATCAAGGCAGTCGCCGAGCAGACCAATCTGCTGGCGCTCAATGCCGCCATCGAGGCGGCGCGGGCTGGTGAAGCCGGCCGCGGCTTCGCCGTGGTGGCAGACGAAGTACGCGCCCTGGCGCAACGCACCCAGCAATCGACCGAGGAGATCGAGAAGCTGATCGGCACCCTGCAGAACAGTGCCCAGAGCGCCAGCCAACTGATGCGCGACAATCAGCAGCTGAGTGACAGCACGGTCGAACTGACCCGCCGGGCCGGAGACGCCCTGAGCGTCATCGCCCGTACCGTGTCGACCATCCAGAGCATGAACCAGCAGATCGCGGCGGCGGCCGAGCAGCAGAGCGCCGTGGCCGAGGAGATCAACCGCAGCGTGGTCAGCGTGCGTGACATTTCCCTGCAAACCGCCACCGCCAGTGACGAGACGGCGCGCGCCAGCACCGAACTGGCCCAGCTGGGCAACGCGCTCCAGCAGCAGATCGGCCGCTTCCGCCTCTGACTGCCAGGCGCAGGGCCACGTGGCCCTGCGCCGCCGTTCAGGCCAGCGCCTTGTCCAGTGCCCGCTCGATCTGGCCCTGAATGCTGCTGCCCATGGCCGAAAGCAGCAGGCCGAGGTTGAGCAGCACCTTCACGCTGTCCTCGCGCACTTCGATGCGCCCGTCCGCGCCACTGCGCCTGACCGCCAGCACATCACCCTGCCACTGACAGCTCACGCCGAACTCGCGGGCCAGGCGTGCGGCGAGCTCGTCGGCCTTTTCGCGGGCCGCGTCGCGGCCGAGGTTGTGGGAACGTTCGACGATGATCTGCGCCATGACGGCTCCTGGCTGCGCCCGAAAAGGCGCGCACTATAGCAAAGTGGCAAGTCTGCTCCGCGGCACCCCGAGCTCGACCCTGCGACATGTCGCCGCTAGACCTTTTGCCGGCCGCCACCTGCTCGACGCTTATCAGCCGCCTTTTTAGGTTTAGAATGCCGGGCACATTCTTCGGGTGAAAGTGACATGACCGATCCTCGCAAAGCGCATGACGCAGAACCGACCACCCATTTCGGCTACAAGAACGTGCCGGAAAGCCAGAAGGCGCAGAAGGTGGCCGAGGTGTTCCATTCCGTTGCCGCCAAGTACGACCTGATGAACGACCTGATGTCCGGCGGCATCCACCGACTGTGGAAGCGCTTCACCATCGAGCTGTCCGGCGCGCGCCACGGCAATCGGATTCTGGACATCGCCGGCGGCACCGGCGACCTGACCCGCCAGTTCTCCCGCATTGTCGGCCCCACGGGTGAAGTGGTGCTGGCCGACATCAATGCCTCAATGCTCAAGGTCGGCCGCGACAAGCTGCTGGACAAGGGCGTGGCCGGCAACGTCAGGTTCGTCCAGGCCGATGCCGAGAAGCTGCCCTTCCCGGACAATTATTTCGACGTGGTCACCATCGCCTTCGGCCTGCGCAACGTCACCCACAAGGAAGACGCCATCGCCTCGATGCTGCGCGTGCTCAAGCCGGGCGGCCGGCTGCTGGTGCTGGAATTCTCCAAGCCGACCAACCAGCTGTTCTCCAAGGCCTACGACGCCTACTCGTTCAGCCTGCTGCCGATGATGGGCAAGCTGATCACCAACGATGCCGACAGCTACCGCTACCTGGCCGAGTCGATCCGCATGCACCCGGATCAGGAAACCCTCAAGGGCATGATGGAAGCTGCCGGTTTCGAGCGCGTCAGCTACCACAACATGACCGGCGGCATCGTCGCCCTGCACCGCGGCATCAAGCCCTGATGCTGCGCGCTGCCCTGCTGGCCGGCGCCGAGCGCGGCATCAATCGCGTCCTGCGTCTGGACCCGACCGCACTGCCGCGGCTGGCGCGCCTGAGTGGCCGGGTCATCGAGATCGACTGCACGGCCCCGGCCTGGCGCCTGTTCATCCTCGCCGACGATGAAGGACTGCGTCTGGCCGGCACCTGGGGTAGCGACGCCGACTGCCGGCTGCGCGCGCCGGCGAGCAGCCTGCTGCGCCTGGCCGTCAGCCGCAACAAGACCGCGGTGCTGCATGGTCCGGACGTCGAGATCGAGGGCGACAGCGGCTTGCTGATGAACCTCGCGGAGGTGCTGCAGGACCTGGAGCTGGACTGGGAGTACGAGATTTCCCGCTGGCTCGGTCCGGTCGGTGCACAGCTGCTCGGCTCCAGCCTGCGCAACCCGCTGGACTGGCTGCGCGACAGCGCGGGCTCGCTGCGCCAGGATCTGGCCGACTATCTCAGCGAGGAGTCACGCACGCTGGTCGGCCAGGCCGAAGCCCAGGCGCGCTTCGACGAACTGGATGACATGAAACTCGCCCTCGACCGACTCGAGGCGCGCATCGAGCGCCTCGCCCTCAACCTGAATCCAGATCGCTCCGAATGAAGCTGTTCGCCGCCGCACGCCGCCTGTTCCGCATCCTGCTGGTGGTGATCCGCTACCGCCTCGATGACATCATCCTCGACCTGCCGATGCCCTGGTGGTTGCGCGGCACCAGCTATCTGCTGCCCTGGCGCTGGGTTCCGCGGCGGCGCAGCGCGCTGTCGCGGGGCGCTCGTCTGCGCCTGGCGCTGGAAGGGCTGGGGCCGATCTTCATCAAGTTCGGGCAGATTCTCTCGACCCGTCGCGACCTGCTGCCGCCGGATATCGCCGAAGAACTGGCGATGCTGCAGGACCGAGTACCCCCATTCGACTCGGCCGTCGCCACGGCGCTGATCGAGCAGCAGCTGGGTGCCCCGGTCGGCGAACTGTTCGCCCGCTTCGACAGCAAACCGCTGGCCTCCGCGTCCGTGGCCCAGGTGCATGCCGCCAAGCTGCGTTCCGGCGAGGAAGTGGTGGTCAAGGTGGTACGGCCGAACCTCAAGCCGATCATCAGCCAGGACCTGGCCTGGTTGTTCATGCTGGCCAATACCGCCGAACGCATCTCCATCGACGCGCGCCGCCTGCACCTGGTGGAAGTGGTCGACGACTATGCCAAGACCATCTACGACGAACTCGACCTGCTGCGCGAAGCGGCCAACGCCAGCCAGCTCAGGCGTAACTTCGAAGGCTCGGCACTGCTCTACGTGCCGCAGGTGTACTGGGACTATTGCCGGTCGCAAGTGCTCGTCATGGAGCGCATCTATGGCGTACCGGTGACGGACATGGCCGGTCTGGCACGGCAGAACACCGACATGCGCCAGCTGGCCGAACGCGGCGTGGAGATCTTCTTCACCCAGGTGTTCCGCGACAGTTTCTTCCATGCCGACATGCATCCCGGCAACATCTTCGTCAGCACCCATCAGCCGTGGAGCCCGCAGTACATCGCGGTGGATTTCGGCATCGTCGGCAGCCTGACGCCGGAGGACCAGGACTACCTGGCGCGCAACCTGATGGCCTTCTTCAAACGCGACTACCGCAAGGTGGCGCAGCTGCACATCGACTCGGGCTGGGTACCGGCGGAAACCAAGGTCAACGAGTTCGAGGCGGCGATCCGTACCGTCTGCGAGCCGATCTTCGAGAAGCCGCTGAAGGACATCTCCTTCGGTCAGCTGCTGGTGCGCCTGTTCCAGGTGGCGCGGCGCTTCAACATGGAGGTGCAACCGCAACTGGTGCTGCTGCAGAAGACCCTGCTCAATATCGAGGGCCTGGGCCGCGAGCTGTATCCCGACCTCGACCTCTGGAGCACCGGCCAGCCCTACCTCGAGCGCTGGATGCGCGAGCGCATGGGCCCGCGCCAGCTGCTGAAGAACGCCCAGGCGCAGATCGAACAGCTGCCGCACCTGGCGCACATGACCCGCGAACTGCTCGAACGCATGTCGCATCCCCACGCCAACAACCCGCCGCCACCATGGCGCGAGCGCCGCCACTGGCCGCTGCGCCTGGTCGGCGCGATCCTGCTCGGCAGCGGCGCGACGCTCGCCGCCGGCGCCGAGAGCTTTACCGCCCTCAACGCCTGGCCGGCCTGGATCATGCTCGTGGCCGGCACCTTCATCGTGGTGCGCCGATAGCCATCGCTGGTGGGGGCTGGCACACTTGACGCATTGAGCGGAGAATCCGATGAACTGGCTGGACGAAATCAACTGGAACGCCGATGGCCTGGTCCCGGCAATTGCCCAGGACCACAAGACCGGTCGCGTGCTGATGATGGCCTGGATGAATCGCGAGGCGCTGCAGCTGACCGCACAGGAAAACCGCGCCATCTACTGGTCACGTTCGCGTGGCAAGCTGTGGCGCAAGGGCGAGGAGTCCGGACATGTGCAGCAACTGCACGAGCTGCGCCTGGACTGTGATGCCGACGTGATCATCCTGATGGTCGAGCAGATCGGCGGCATCGCCTGCCACACCGGTCGCGAAAGCTGCTTCTACCGCGTGTTCGAGAACGGCGCCTGGAAAGTCGTCGAGCCGGTGCTCAAGGACCCGCACGCCATCTACGCGGAGCACAAGCATGAGTGACACCCTCACCCGCCTGGCCGAGGTGCTGGAGGCCCGCAAGGGCGCGGCGCCGGACAGTTCCTACGTCGCCAGCCTGTATCACAAGGGCCTGAACAAGATTCTCGAGAAGGTCGGCGAGGAATCGGTGGAAACCATACTCGCCGCCAAGGACGCCGCCGTCAGTGGCGATTCCAGCGATCTGATCTACGAAACCGCCGATCTCTGGTTCCACAGCCTGGTCATGCTCGCCGCTCTCGGCCAGCACCCGCAGGCCGTGCTGGATGAACTGGATCGACGCTTCGGTCTCTCCGGACACGCGGAAAAAGCCGCGCGTCCGCAAACCTGATTCACATCGGAGATATCACCATGGGTTTTGGCGGCATCAGCGTCTGGCAACTACTGATCATCCTGCTCATCGTCATCATGCTGTTCGGCACCAAGCGCCTCAAGGGCCTGGGCTCCGACCTCGGTGATGCGATCAAGGGCTTCCGCAAATCCATGGGCACCGACGAGGAAAAGCCTGGCGTGGAAGACAAGCAGAACCACACCATCGATGCGCAGGCGCGCAAGGTCGAAGAACCGACCAAGAAAGACTAGTCCCTGGCTCGACGCGGGCGCGCATTTGCTGCGCGACCGCTCTCTCTATTGATGTGAGCACGTCCTGATGTTCGATATCGGTTTCACCGAACTGCTACTGGTCGGCCTGGTGGCGCTGATGGTGCTAGGCCCGGAGCGCCTGCCGGGTGCGGTGCGGACCACCGGGCTTTGGGTTGGCCGGCTGAAGCGCAGCTTCAGCAACATCAAGGCCGAAGTGGAGCGCGAAATCGGCGCCGACGAGATCCGCCGGCAGTTGCACAACGAGCGCATCCTCGACCTGGAGCGGGAGATGAAGCAGAGCATCATGCCGCCGCCCGCCAGCAACCCGGCCGCCACGCCGCCGTCGACCCCCAGCGAGGGCGCCGGCCAGCCCGCGAATGCCGCGAGCAGCAGTCCCGGCGATACGGTGACGCCCGCTGCGAACCCGCCCGCGCCGAGCAACGAGACCGCTCAGCCCCTTCGCTCCGACAGACCATCCGAACCATGAGCAAGCCTTCCATCGACGACCAGGAAATGCCGCTGGTCGCGCACCTGACCGAGCTGCGCAAGCGCCTGCTGCGCTGCGTGGTGGCCATCGCCCTGCTCTTCGCCGGGCTTTTCTACTTCTCGCAACAGATCTACGCGCTGGTCGCCGCGCCGCTGCGGGCCTACCTGCCCGAAGGCGCGACGATGATCGCCACCGGCGTCGCTTCGCCGTTCCTGACGCCATTCAAGCTGACCCTGATGGTCGCGCTGTTTCTCTCGATGCCGATCATCCTGCACCAGATCTGGGGGTTCATCGCACCCGGCCTGTACAAGCACGAGAAACGCATCGCCGTGCCGCTGCTGGTGTCGAGCATCTTCCTGTTCTACGCCGGCATGGCCTTCGCCTATTTCGTGGTGTTCCCGATCATGTTCGGCTTCTTCGCCAGCGTGACGCCCGAAGGCGTGTCGATGATGACCGATATCGGCCAGTACCTGGATTTCGTCCTCACGCTGTTCTTCGCCTTTGGCGTGGCCTTCGAAATCCCGGTGGCGACCTTCCTGCTGATCTGGGTCGGCATCGTCGACGTTGCCACCCTGCGCAAGAGCCGCCCCTATGTCATCGTTGGCTGCTTTGCCGTCGGCATGGTGCTGACGCCGCCGGATGTGTTCTCACAGTCGCTGCTGGCCGTGCCCATGTGGTTGCTGTTCGAAGCCGGCGTGATCTGCGGCAGCGTGATCCGAAAGCGCGAGGAGCATTTCCGCGGCGATGCCGAGGATGACGTCCCGCCATCCGGCGACCAGCCGCCCGCACCACGCCCGTGAACCTGCTGCTGCTCGAGGAAGGCGACTTCGTCGCCGCCGACCGGGTACGGCTGCGCGACCGCCGCCTGACCTACATGCGCGACGTGCACCGCGTCGAAGTCAATGAGAGCCTCAGGGTCGGCCGGCTCGGCGGCCAGATGGGCAGCGGTCGGCTGCTGCGCCTGGACGCCACCGAGGCCGAGCTGCAGGTGAGCTTCGACCAGCCGCCGCCGGCCAAGCTGCCGGTGACCCTGCTGCTGGCACTGCCACGACCGAAGATGCTGCGCCGGGTGCTGCAGACCGTCGCTGCCATGGGCGTGCCACGACTGGTCCTGCTCAACAGCTACCGGGTGGAAAAGAGCTTCTGGCAGACGCCCTTCCTCGAACCGGCCGCCATCCGTGGACAGCTGATCCTCGGCCTCGAACAGGCGCGCGATACCGTGCTGCCCGAGGTCATCATCGAAAAGCGCTTCAAGCCCTTCGTCGAGGACCGTCTGCCGCAGCTCGCGGCAGGTACCTGCGGGCTGGTCGGTCATCCCGGCGATTTCCCGGCCTGCCCACGCGCGGTCGGGGGGTCGGTCACCCTGGCGATCGGTCCGGAAGGCGGCTGGATTCCCTACGAGGTGGAGAAATTCACCGCCGCCGGGCTGCAACCGGTGCAGCTGGGCGAACGCATTCTGCGCGTGGAGACGGCGGTCAGCGCCCTGCTGGCCAGGTTGTTCTAGCGCTGCCTGGAGGCGGCGCGGCGCTGCACCCGCGACGGGCGCGACGACCGACGCAGACGGCACTCCGATGAACGTAGCGCACCCACCCGGTGCGAGAGAGTCAGAGATTGGGACTGCTCACGCTTCGACGCATCTGCGCCGCGGCCTAGACATTTCAACGAATCCCTAAAAAGAGCCGTTCTTGCCATGCGACCACTGACCATCGACATGCACCGTCTGGAATATGCTCTGGACGGACGCGACATCGCCGAGTACTACCTGGATCTGGAAAGCGGCGAAATTCGCGCGATCTTTCCCGGTGATCCTCCTCCCGGGGCCATGGAGAAGTATGGCGTCAAGGAGGACCGCTACCTGCACATCGAACCACTGGATCTCGCGCAATCGATCGCCATGCGTGAGGCCTTCCTGTTCACCCAGCACGATCCCATCGCCCATGCGGTGCTCAGCAATGCGCTCAAGGGGCGCAAGCCGCTACGCACCTTCGATTTCAAGCTGGAGGACTTCCCCGACGTCAGGGAGGCCTGGCTGCGCTACCAGACCGTACAGCTACGCGAATACGCCATCACCTGGTTGCGCGACAACGATCTGGAGCCGGTCCGCCACTGACACTCAGCTTTCGAGGAGGAATGTCACCGGCCCGTCGTTGACGAGGTGCACCTGCATCTCGGCGCCGAAACGCCCACAGGCCACCTCTGGATGCTGGTCGCGGGCACGCGCCAGCAGGTAGTCGTACAGCGCCTCGCCGTGGGCAGGCGGCGCTGCACTGGAGAAGCTCGGGCGCAGGCCGCTGCGGGTGTCCGCGGCAAGGGTGAACTGCGACACCAGCAGCAGGCCGCCGCCGATGTCCTTCAGCGACCGGTTCATCTTGCCCTGCTCGTCGCCGAACACCCGGTAGTTGAGCAGCTTGTGCAGCAGCTTGTCGGCGCGCGCCTGATCGTCTTCGCGCTCGACACCGACCAGCACCAGCAAACCCTGATCGATGGCACCGACTGTCTCGCCGGCCACCTCGACCCGCGCGTGGCGGACCCGCTGGATCAGCCCCTTCATTCGGCATCCGCCGGCGGCAGGTCGAGCAGGCGGTGGGCGATCTCGCCGGTCGCGCGGACCAGCGCATCGGCGATGCCCACCTCCGCAGCCGAGTGTCCGGCATCGCGAATGATCTGCAGCTCACTGTTGGGCCAGGCCTGGTGCAGCGCCCAGGCATTGTCCAGTGGGCAGATGGCATCGTAGCGACCATGCACGATGATCCCTGGCAGATGAGCGATCTTCGGCATGTCGCGCAGCAACTGGTCGGGTTCGAGAAAGGCCTGGTTGACGAAGTAATGGCACTCGATGCGCGCCATCGACAATGCCCGGTGCGGATCGGCGAAACGCTCGACGACGTTGGGATTGGGTCGCAGGGTCGCCGTGCGGCCTTCCCAGCATGACCAGGCCTTGGCCGCATGCATCTGGGCGATCTGGTCGCTGCCGGTGAGCCGGCGGTAGAACGCCTGCATCAGATCGTCGCGCTCCTCGGGCGGAATCGGCGCGACGAAGTCCTGCCAGTAATCCGGGAACAGCCGGCTGGCGCCTTCCTGATAGAACCAGGACAGGTCTTCCGGCCTGCAGAGGAAGATGCCACGCAGGATCAGCGCGTGCACGTGCTCGGGAAAGGCCTGGGCATAGGCCAGTGACAGCGTCGAACCCCAGGAGCCGCCGAACAGCACCCATTTGTCGATGCCCAGATGCTCGCGGATGCGCTGCATGTCGGCGATCAGGTGCGCGGTGGTGTTGTTCTCCAGGCTGGCATGCGGCGTCGAGCGACCGCAGCCCCGCTGGTCGAAGGTGATGATGCGATAGAGGCTCGGATCGAAGAAGCGCCGGCTGATGGCATCGCAGCCACCGCCAGGGCCGCCATGCACGAACAGCACGGGCAGGCCATCCGGCGATCCACTCTCGTCGACGTAGAGCACATGCGGTTCTTCCACCGCCAGCTCGTGCCGGGCGTAGGGTTTGATCTCCGGATACAAGGTCTGCATGGCACACTCCTGATCTGCGGCGGGCCGGCCGGCCCGCATGACGTTTGCGGCATCATAGCGAGGTTCGGGGAGTTGAGCATGTCAGCATGGAAAATAGCGGCGCTGGCGGTATTGCTGGCACTTGTCGGCTGCGGTCGGGACGATCCGCAGGCGGCGTTGCAGCAGGCGGCAGAGCAGCTGCAGGCGAGCCTGGAAAGCAAGCAGACCGGAGAGCTGATGGCACTGCTGCACGCCGATTTCCAGGCCCAGCAGCAGTACGATCGCGACTGGGCCCGGCGCACGGCGACGCTGATGTTCATGCGCCATCGCAACGTCCGGGTGATCGCCCTGAGCCAGCGCAGCTGGATCGATGCAACCTACCCGGACCGCGGTCATACCGAAGCGCAGGTCGCGCTGACCGGTGCCGAGGCCCTGCTGCCGCAGCAGGCCGGGCACTATCAGGTCAGGCTGGAGTGGCGACAGGAGAACGGCAGCTGGCAACTGGCGCGTCTGCAGTGGCAGTGAGCAGCGCCGGTTGCAGGCCACCTCACTGGCGCCAGATCAGCTCAGAGGTGTCGTAGCCTCTGCGTTCGGCCTCGCTGAGCAGACGGGCGCGCGTCGCCTGGTCGACCTCGGCATCGCGGGCCAGCAGCCAGAGATATTTGCGGTCGGGGCTGCCGACCAGGGCGGTGCTGTACCCTTCATCCAGGTAGAGCACCCAGTAATGCCCCTTGGTCAGATCCGGGAACAGACGGCCAAACCAGTTATCGAAGCGCACCCACAGCCGATCGGTGCGACCGGCCTGCTGCGGTACCGCCTCGCCCTTGGCTTCCTGCCATTGGCCATCTTCCGTCTCGCAGCGATTGGTGACCGCTACCTTGCCGTTGGCCTGCAGCTGGTAATGCGCTTCGGAACGCAGGCAGTCGCGCTGGAAGAACATCGGCAGGCGCGCCAGCTCGTACCAGGTGCCCTGGTAGCGCGCCAGATCCACCTCGCCCACGGTTTCCGGCGGCCGCTCACGCCCGCCTCCCACACAGCCGCTCAACAGGATCAGGCACAGCAGGGCGACACTCGCACGCATGGGAATCTCCAGACGGTTTCGGCGTTTACTTCAGCCCCTTGCCGGAAAACATCATCACCTTGTCGCCGGCGAACTGGACGCTGATGAAGCGGTTCTTCTCACCCCAGGTACAGCTGGACATGCCCAGCGCACCGGCGCATTCCGAAGGCTTGCCCAAGAGCTTCTCCACTTCCACCCGTTCCATGCCGGGCTTGAGCTTGGCGAAGTTCTCCTGGGTGATCGGGCTGCAGGCGGCCAGCAGAACCGTGCAGGCGATCAACAATGGGGTACGCAATGACATATCGAGCTCCTTGCTTCTTTTTAAGTTCAGCGCTGCAGAGCGGGGTTCTGCGGCGCCAGCCCAACGACGGCGGCGGCGGGGCTAGAACGACGAACCTGGCTGCTGCAGGAACGATTGTTCGGCATCGCTGCTGTCGCGTCCGAGAATGGCGTTGCGATGCGGGAAGCGCCCGAAGCGGGAGATGACCTCCCGATGGCGTTCGGCATAGTCGAGGAAGTCGCGGAACAGCGCCTGTTCGTGCTCGGCGGCAATGTCGCGCAGGGCGGTGAAGTGCGCCACTGCCAGATCCTGCACCGCCAGGTTCTCCGCGTGTTCGAGCACCAGATAGATGAATACGCGCTGGATCGGCGAGAGCAGCATGTCGCCGCCATGGGCAAGACCATCGCGAACCAGCTGCTGTGCGCGCTCATCGCCGGCGAAGGCCCGCGGGGTGTCGCGATGGATCATCCGGGGCAGCTGGTCAAGCAGCAGCACCAGGGCCAGCCAGCCCTCGGGCAGTTCGGCCCAGTCCTGCAGGTCGCCGTTCAGCGCCTGCTCGACCAGCGCGCCGAAGCGCTCGCGCGCCTCGGCATCCTGTTGTGGACGGTAGCCGAACCAGAGCCGCTGTTTTTCAGCCGCGATCTCGGTTGCGCTGGTGCCCTGGCCGAACCACCAGTGGAGCAAGTCCTGCCAGGGCGCCTGCACCGGTCAGCCCTGGTGGTAGCCGGTGACGCGCTCGACTTCTTCCTTCGAGCCGAGGAACACCGGCACGCGCTGGTGCAGCGATTGCGGCTGGATCTCGAGGATACGCTGGGTACCGGTGGTGGCGGCACCGCCGGCCTGCTCGATGATCATCGACATCGGGTTGGCTTCATACATCAGGCGCAGCTTGCCGGCCTTGTCCGGCTCGCGGGCGTCACGCGGGTACATGAAGATGCCGCCGCGGGTGAGGATGCGGTGCACGTCGGCGACCATCGAGGCAATCCAGCGCATGTTGTAGTTCTTGCCCAGCGGGCCTTCCTTGCCGGCGAGCAACTCGCCGACGTAGCGCTGCACCGGGGCTTCCCAGTGGCGCTGATTGGACATGTTGATGGCGAATTCGGCAGTGCTCTGCGGCACGCAGAGGTTCTCGTGGGTGAGCACGAAGCTGCCCAGCTCGCGATCGAGGGTAAAGCCCATCACGCCGTGGCCAAGGGTAAGCACCAGCATGGTCTGCGGGCCGTAGATGGCGTAACCGGCGGCGACCTGCTTGGTGCCCGGCTGCAGGAAGGCTTCCTCGCCGAGGGCGTCGTTCTGGCTGAAGCAGGCATCCGGGCAGCGCAGCACCGAGAAGATGGTGCCGACCGAGACGTTCACGTCGATGTTGCTGGAGCCGTCCAGCGGGTCGAAGACCAGCAGATAGGCGCCCTTCGGGTATTTGCCGGGAATCTGGTAAGCGTTGTCCATTTCCTCGGAAGCCATGCCGGCCAGGTGGCCGCCCCACTCGTTGGCTTCCAGCAGGATTTCGTTGGAGAGCACGTCGAGCTTTTTCTGCACTTCGCCCTGCACGTTCTCGCTGCCGGCGCTGCCCAGCACGCCGCCCAGCGCGCCCTTGGAAACCTGGTGGCTGATCGCCTTGCACGCGCGCGCCACGACCTCGATGAGAAAGCGCAGATCCGCCGGGGTGTTGTTGCTGCGAGTCTGCTCGATGAGGAAGCGACTGAGGGTTACGCGTGACATGGAAATGGCTCCGGAGGAAGGATAAACCCGCGCAGTTTAGCAGGCCGTAGGAAAACTAACTCCCCTCAGACCGGTCGGCCCCCCGCAGAGTTCAGCGCAGCGGCGAGCAGATTGCCAGCACGAGCGCGTCACCCCGCAGGTTCTGGCTGACCGCCGGCGGAAAAGCGCCGACAGGCCAGCCACTTACATCACTTTCCAGATCTCCCGGGCGTATTCGCGGATGGTGCGATCGGAGGAGAACCAACCCGTGCGCGCGGTATTGAGCACCGACGAGCGCCACCAGCGGGCCGGGTCGCGCCAGCGCTCTTCGACCTCCAGCTGGGCCTGCCAGTAGGCCTCGAAGTCGGCGCAGACCATGAAGGTATCGTGCCAGCTGATACCGTCCACCAGGCCGACGTAGCGACCCGGATCGCCCGGTGAGAAACCGCCGCCGCGGATCGCCGACAGCACTTCGCTGAGACGATGCGACCCCGCGATGATGGCCTCGGCGTTGTACTCGTTGCCCTGCTTGCGCGCATTCACCTCCTGCGCGGTAAGGCCGAAGATGAACATGTGTTCCAGGCCGATCTGTTCGCTCATTTCCACGTTGGCGCCGTCCAGGGTGCCGATGGTCAGTGCGCCGTTGAGGGCAAACTTCATGTTGCTGGTGCCGGAGGCTTCGAGCCCGGCGGTGGAGATCTGCTCGGACAAGTCGGCCGCGGGAATGATGTCCTCGGCCAGGCTGACGTTGTAGTTGGGCAGGAACACCACCTTGAGCAGCCCGCGCACGGTCGGGTCGGCGTTGATGGTATTGGCGATGTCGTTGGTCAGCTTGATGATCAGCTTGGCCTGGTGATAGCTGGCCGCCGCCTTGCCGGCGAAGATCTTCACCCGTGGCACCCAGTTGCCACCCGGATCGGAACGGATGGCCTGGTACAGCGCCACGGTGTGCAGCAGGTTGAGCAGCTGGCGCTTGTACTCGTGGATACGTTTGACATGCACGTCGAACAGCGCGGTCGGATCGACACTGATGCCCAACCGCTCCTGGATCACATTGGCCAGATGGCGCTTGTTGGCCAGCCGTTGTTCGGCGAAGCGCTGGCGGAAGGCCGCCTGTTCGGCATAGGGCTCGAGCTGGCGCAGGCGGGTTTCCGGCTCGTCGAGGACTTCCTCACCGAGATGCTCCACCAGCAACTGGGTCAGCTGCGGATTGGCCTGATAGAGCCAGCGGCGGAAGGTGATGCCATTGGTCTTGCTGTTGATGCGCTGCGGATAGAGGCGATGCAGGTCGGTGAACACGGTCTTGCGCATCAGCTGAGTGTGCAGCCCCGACACACCGTTGGTGCTGTGCGAACCGAGGAAGGCCAGGTTGCCCATGCGTACCCGGCGGCCATGGTCCTCCTCGATCAGCGATACCGAACGCAGCAGCTCGGCGTCGTGGATGCCGCGCTCGCGCAGGTTGTCCAGATGGTAGGCGTTGATCAGGTAGATGATCTGCATGTGCCGCGGCAGCAGCCGCTCCATCAGCCCCACCGGCCAGGTCTCCAGCGCCTCGGGCAGCAGGGTGTGGTTGGTGTAGGACAGGGTAGCGGTGGTCAGCCTCCAGGCGTGCTGCCATTCGTAGCTGTGCACATCGACCAGCAGCCGCATCAGCTCGGCCACGGCGATGGCCGGGTGGGTATCGTTGAGCTGAATCGAGGTGTACTCGGGCAGGCTGTCCAGCGAGCCGCGCTGCTTGAGATGGCGGCGCAGCAGGTCCTGCAGCGAGGCGGCGACGAAGAAGTACTCCTGGCGCAGACGCAGCTCCTGCCCCGCCTCGGTGCTGTCGGCCGGATAGAGCACCCGCGAGATGCTCTCGGCACGCGCCTCCTCCGCCGCGGCGCCGATGTGATCGCCAGCGTTGAAGCGCGCCAGGTGGAAGTCCGCTTCCGGCCGCGCGCGCCACAGGCGCAGCGTGTTCACCCCGGCACCGCGCCAGCCGACGATGGGCGTGTCATAGGCGATCGCGCGCACGCCTTCGGCCCAGTGCCAGAAATGCTGAACCTCACCCTGCTCGTTGGTGGTCGCCGTGACACTGCCGCCGAAGCCGATCAGGTACTTGACCTCGGAGCGCTCGAACTCCCAGGGGTTGCCGAAATCCAGCCAGGTCTCGGTCTGTTCGTGCTGCCAGCCATCGACGATCGCCTGGCGGAACAGGCCATGGTCATAACGGATGCCGTAGCCATGGGACACCACGCCAAGGGTGGCCATGCTTTCCATGAAGCAGGCCGCGAGCCGCCCGAGGCCGCCATTGCCGAGCGCCGCGTCCGGCTCCAGCAGGCGGATGCGATCGATGTCCACGTCCAGTCCGGCCAGCGCCTCCCGCGCCACCTCGAACAGGCCCAGGTTGCTCAGGCTGTCCACCAGCAGACGGCCGATCAGGAACTCCAGGGAAAGGTAGTAGACCCGCTTCTGCCCGCCGGTATAGGCCTCGCGCGTGCAATCCATCCAGCGATCGATGGTGCTGTCGCGGGTCGCCAGGGCGACCGCATGGAACCAGTCATAGTCGGAGGCGTTCTCCGGATCCTTGCCCACCGAGTAGGTGAGCTTGCGCAAAACCCGCTCACGGAAAGCGGCGACTTCTTGGGCAGTGGCGTTGGCTGATTCCTGCGTCATGGACAGACCTCGGTTAGCGAAGACACACAAGAGGGACTCGCGGCAGCCGCGCCCGTTCACCTCCGTTCGGCGTTCCTGAAAAAGGGTTGCAGGTTTCCTTTACATCTGCGCTACCGCCTGTCCGGTGGCCGGCGCCGGAAGGCACTGGCAATTGGCGCGCGAGCCGCTATGATCCGCGCGCCCAACCGCACCTGAAGACATCCCGTGAAGACAAGACTGATCGCCTCCGCCGACCCGGAACGCCTGGAAACCTGGGTACGCTACAGCGCCGGCCTGTGCCGTGACTGCCACGCGACCTGCTGCACCCTGCCGGTGGAGGTGCGCATCGACGACCTGATCCGCCTGGAACTGGTCGATGCCTTCGAGCGCGACGAGCCGGCGAAGAACATCGCCAAGCGCCTGAGCAAGGCGGGCATCGTCGAGCACTTCAATCACAAGCACGAAATGTTCACGCTGACGCGCCTGACCAATGGCGACTGCCTCTATCTGGACCGCAAGACGCGCCTCTGCACGGTCTATGCCAAGCGGCCGGACACCTGCCGCAACCATCCGCGCATCGGGCCACGCCCCGGCTACTGCGCCTATCGCAGCAAGAGCGGTGGCTGAGCGGCGCACCAGCGAACGCCGCCGACAGCGCGCCGGGCACCGATCCGGAACACCGCCGCACAGCGACCTCTACCGGGCCGGGCAAATGCCGTGAACGGACTGGCCAAACCGTGACTCAGGAGTCATGCTTGGCGTCTGTCTGTATCTTCGTAACATTTAGGAACCTGCCCGGCATGAGCCGCGATAGCCGCTACCTGGAAGCCATCCTTCACCACGACATTCCGCTGACCCGCTCGCTCGGGTTGCGTGTCGAGCAGTGGGAAAACCACGAGCTGCGCCTGCAGGTCCCGCTGCAGCCGAACATCAACCACAAGAGCAGCATGTTCGGCGGCAGCCTCTACTGCGCCGCCGTACTGGCAGGCTGGGGCTGGCTGCATCTGCGCCTGCGCGAAGCCGGCATCGAAGACGGCCACATCGTCATCCACGAAGGCAAGATCGAATACCCGCTGCCGGTGGTCGACGACGCCATGGCCATCTGTTCGGCACCGAGCCCCGAGGCCTGGGAACGTTTCGAGTCGATCTACCGCCGGCGCGGGCGCTCGCGCCTCGAGCTGCACAGCCGCATCCTCGCCTCCGACGGTCGCGACGCCGTGCGCTTCACCGGGCAGTTCGTGCTGCACAAGTAACTGCTCGGCTGCGCCCGAGCGGCGCAGCCCTGCTTATCCTGCCTCGGGCGTAGCGCGGTCAGCTGCGGTTGGCCAGCTCGATCAGCAGCTCGCGCCAGTCCACGCCGGCCGGAAGCGCCAGGAACGATGGATTGAGATACGTCTCCCGCGCCTCGTAGCGTAGCGGCGCACCTGCCACCTCCAGCACCTCGCCACCGGCACCTTCCAGCACCCCCTGTGCCGCCGCTGTGTCCCATTGCGACGTCGGCGCCAGCCGCGGATAGCAGTCCGCCGAGCCCTCGGCGAGCAGACAGAACTTCAGCGAGCTGCCGACATTGGCCAGCGCCAGCTCACCAAAGCGTCCGCGCAGGCTGTCCAGCAGCCGCTCCTGCGCCGGGCTGCTGTGGCGCCGGCTGGCCACCACGGTAAATCTCCCGGCGGGATGCGGCCGCACGCGCAAGGGCTGCGTCGCGCCATCGGCCTCGCTGCGCCAGGCGCCGAAATCCTTGCCGCCGTAATAGCAGCGCCCGGACGCCGGAATGCCAACCACACCGAAGCGAACCTCGCCCTGCTCGATCAGCGCCACGTTGACGGTGAATTCCTCGCTGCCGGCGATGAATTCCTTGGTGCCGTCCAGCGGGTCGACCAGCCACCAGCGCGTCCAGCCGGCGCGCTCGGCCAGCGGCACCGCGCAATCTTCTTCGGAAAGCACCGGGATGCTGCCGTCCAAGGCCTGCAGGCCGTCCAGCAACACATGATGAGCCGCCATGTCCGCCGCCGTCACCGGCGAGGCATCGGCCTTGGCCTGCACCTCCAGTTCGCTGCGCCAGTGCGGCAGGATCGCCTCGCCAGCCTGACGCACCAGATCGATCACTGCCGACAGGTAGGGATGACTCATTGGCCGAACTCCCCACGCTGGGTGAGAAGATCCCGCGCCAGATACAGCGCGGCCAGCGCGCGCCCCTCGCTGAACTGCGGATGCTGCACCAGGCTCGACAGCTCATGCAGGCTGACCTGCTCCAGGCGCATCGGCTCCGGCTCGTCGCCGGGCAGCTGCTCCGGGTAGAGATCGCGCGCCAGTACCACCTGGATCTTCTGGCTCATGTAGCCGGGCGACAGCGACAGCTCGGTGAGCAGCTCCAGACGCCGGGCGCCGAAACCGGCCTCCTCCTTCAGCTCGCGGTTGGCCGCTTCCAGCACATCCTCGCCCGGCTCGATCAGCCCCTTGGGCAGCGACAGCTCGTAGCTGTCGGTACCGCCGCAGTACTCCTCGACCAGCAGCGCATTCTCGGCGTCGGCCAGCGCCACGATCATCACCGCTCCGTAGCCGCTGCCCTTGCCGACCAGGCGCTCGTAGGTGCGTTCCACACCGTTGGAGAAGCGCAACTGCAATTCCTCGACGCGGAACAGGCGGCTGCTGGCGACGATTTCACGGGCGAGCACGGTGGGTTTCTGGCGCATGGGGAACTCCTGGAAACGCGAGCGGCTATCATAACCCGTGTTCCTGCACTGGCCGTGAGCGCTTTGCGACCAGCTGAACGCCCTGCCCGCCCTCACTAGGTCACTTGAGCCGCCCATGATCGCCACCCTGCCCTGGCCCGACATCGATACCGTCCTGCTCGACATGGACGGCACCCTGCTGGATCTCCACTTCGACAATCACTTCTGGCTCGAGCTGCTGCCGCAGCGCTACGCCGAACTGCACGGCATCAGCCGCGCCATGGCCGAACTGGAGCTCGCGCCGCTGTTCAACGAACACGTCGGCAAGCTCACCTGGTATTGCCTGGACTACTGGACACGCGAACTGAACCTGCCGATCCGCGAGATGAAGCGTGAGATAGCCGAGTTGATCGCCCTCAGACCCAGCGCCGACGAGTTCCTCTCGGCGCTGCGCCAGGCTGGCAAGCGCGTGGTGCTGATCACCAACGCCCACCGCGACTCGTTGTCGCTCAAGCTGGAGAAGATCGAACTGGCGCCCTGGTTCGATCGCCTGATCAGCTCCCACGACTATGGCTATCCGAAGGAGGCGGCGCAGTTCTGGTACGCGCTGCGCCAGGATCTGGCGTTCGACCCATCTCGTACGCTGTTCATCGACGATAGCCTGCCGATCCTGCGCAGTGCCCGGCATTTCGGCGTTGCCCATCTGCTCGCGGTGCGTGAGCCTGACAGCCGACGCGCGCCCAAGGACACCGAGGAATTCGTCGCCGTCGATGACTACCGCGAGCTGATCGCCAGCCTGCACGGCAATCAGGCGTGACGTCCGGCGCTGCCGCCGGGCAGCGGGAAGCTTTACACTACGCAACGGTTACCGTCGGCGGGAACCGGCTCAGGAAGAGCGCGGGCCGACACGCATCGAAACGCGACCCGCAGGCACTGCATGCCTGTATTCGTAGTTCAGCCACGGATGATCGATAGGAAGCAACATGGCAGTAGGCGCGGAGCTCTGGCCCCAGAGTCACAGCGAAATGAGCGAGCGGATCCGCCGGCACGACTGGGGCGTGACCGTGCTCGGCGTGCCCGACAGCTGGCCGGCGGCCCTGCGGCTGCTGCTCGAGACCGTCCTCGAGGCGCCCGTGCCCATGTGCATCCTCTGGGGCGAGCAGGCACTGCAGCTCTACAACGATGCACACGCCGCACTGATCGGTGATCGTCATCCTGCCGAACTCGGCCAGCCTGCCTGTCGTCGCTGGGGTGCCACCTGGGAGCTGCTGAACCCCGCTTGCGATGCGGCCCGGCGAGGCGAGCCGAGACTGCTGCGCAACCAGCACGTGGCGATCGAGCGCGGCGGCGCCGCGGAAGATGCCTGGTTCGACCTTGCCCTGAGCCCCATCCGCAACGCACCGCACGGCATCGGCGGGCTGCTGCTCTGTCTCAGCGAAACCAGCGAGCGTGTGCGCACCGAAACCCGCCTGTCGCAGACCGCCCTGCACTACAAGCTCAGCGCCGAGGTGCACCGGGCGAGCGAGCAGCGCCTGCAGCTGGCGCTCGAGGCCAGCGACCTGATAGGCATCTGGGATTGGGCCCTCGGCAGCGAGGGGATTCCGCCCGGCGCCGAGCTGTCGCGCATCCTCCCGGTGGAGCAATCGGGCCCCAAGGGCCTGAGCAGCGAGGCCTTCTTCGATCATGTCCATCCCCAGGACGCGCCCCGGCTGCGTGCCGCGCTGGAACGCTGCATCGCCGAGCGCGGCGCCCTCGACCAGCGTTATCGACTGCAGCTGCCCAATGGCGAGACACGCTGGGCCCTGGCGCGCGGCCGCTGTCACTGCGACGAGCAGGGCCGCCCGCTGCGCTTTCCCGGCGCGGTGATGGACATCAGCCGCCAGCAGGCCAGCGAAGATGCGCTGCGCCAGAGCGAAGCGGAACTGAAGATGATCACCGACGCCCTGCCGGTGCTGATCGGCTACCTCGACCACAAGGAGCGCTTCCGCTTCAACAATCGCTACTACACCGAGTGGTTCGGCTATCCGACCCAGTGGCTGCTCGACAAGACCGCCCGCGAGGTGCTGGGCGAGCAAGGCTATGCCGAACGCGAGCAAAGCATTCGTGCCGCACTGGCCGGCCAGCAGGTGGTGTTCGAAGCCTACAGCCCGCACCGCGACGGCCAGGCCCGTCGGATGCTGGTGCACTATCTGCCGCGCCGCGATGCACAGGGTGCCGTGCTCGGCTTCTTTGTCATGGCCCTGGACGTCACCGAGCGCTGGCGCGCCGAGCAGGCCCTGCGCGAGCTCAACGAGACGTTGGAAAGCCGCATCCAGGAGCGCACCCAGGCGCTGGCCGAAGTCTACGAGCGCCTGCTCAAGGAGATGGCCAGCCGCGAACAGGCGCAGGAAGCGCTACGCCAATCGCAGAAGATGGAAGCGGTGGGCCAGCTGACCGGCGGCATTGCCCACGACTTCAACAACATGCTGACCGGGATCATCGGTGGCCTGGACCTGATCCAGCGCTATATCCAGTCAGGCCGGCACGGCGAAACCCAGCGCTTCATCGATGCCGCGGTGACCTCGGCCAACCGCGCCGCGGCATTGACCCACCGCCTGCTCGCCTTCGCCCGGCGTCAGCCACTGAACCTCAAGCGCGTCGAACTCAATCAGCTGATCGAATCGATGCACGACCTGCTCAGCCGCACGCTGGGCCGCCATATCCAGATCCGCAACCAGCTGCAGGCCGGCCTGTGGCCGGTCTCCAGCGACGAGAACCAGCTGGAGAGCGCTCTGCTCAATCTGGTCATCAATGCCCGTGACGCGATGCCCGACGGCGGCACGCTGCTGCTGGAAACCCGCAACACCGAGCTGCGCCAGGGCGAGGTGGGCGACCTTGCCGCTGGCCGCTACGTCAGCCTTTGCCTGACCGATACTGGCTGCGGCATGAGCGCCAAGGTGCTGGCCAGCGTGTTCGAACCGTTCTTCACCACCAAGCCGATCGGCCAGGGCACCGGCCTCGGCCTGTCGATGGTCTACGGCTTCACCCGCCAGGCCGGCGGTCATATCCAGATCGCCAGCGAACCGGGTGTCGGCACGCAGGTCAGCCTGTACCTGCCGGTGTTCGACGAGCAGGACGCCGTTGCGGCACCGGCAGCGGAAACCGAGGGGCCGCTCCGGGCCCAGCAGGGGGAAACGGTGCTGGTGGTCGAGGACGATCCCGCGGTGCGGCTGCTGGTGATCGACGTGCTGCAGATGCTCGGCTACCAGACGCTGGAGGCGGCGGATGGCAATGCGGCGATCCGCATCCTGGAAAGTGCGACAGCGGTGGACATGCTGGTCACCGATGTCGGCCTGCCGGGAATGAACGGCCGCCAGCTCGCCGATGTGGCGCGCCAGCAGTACCCGGGTTTGCCGGTGCTGTTCATGACCGGCTACGCCAGGCAGGCCGCCAGCTCCGACTTCCTCGAGCCGGGCATGGACATGATCAGCAAGCCGTTCAACCTGGACGCTCTGGCCAAGCGGGTCAGCGACATGCTGATGGAGCGCGACCAACGGTGAATCGTCCGCGGCCGGCCGGGGTCATAACCCTATCCGCCGGCCGCCGCTGTCACAGGCGTCGACTGGCTCGGCATCCACCACACTGAACGAGCCTGCCGATGAATGCCCCGTCTCGCCTGACCGCCTCCTTCGCCGGCACGGCGCGCGCGCCATCCGGCGCCAGCCAGCGCTACTGCTACCAGCCCATCGACGAGGACGGATCGTGCTGCGTCGACCTCGCCGAAGAGTGCGCCCTGGCCATCGCCTACAACGGGCTCAGCCAGGCGGTGATGATGATCTCACCGGCCAACCTGGAAGATTTCGTGGTCGGCTTCAGCCTGGCCAACGGCTTCGTCGAGTCGCTGAGCGACATCTATGACATCCGCCTGCATGGGCGCGGCAATGCGCGACGTGCGGAAGTGGAGATTTCCAGCCGCGCGTTCTGGCGGCTGAAGCAGCAGCGCCGCCAACTGCCCGGCACCAGCAGCTGCGGCCTGTGCGGCGTCGAAGCGCTGGAGCAGGCGTTGCCGCAGCTGGCCCAGCTGCCGCCCTCGGCCCTGCCGCCTTCCCACTGGCTACTGGATCTGCGGCAACGCATCGGCGAGTTCCAGCCACTGGGTCGCGACTGCGGCGCGGTGCACGCCGCGCTGTTCATGGATGCCACCGGCGAGTTGCGTCTGGGCCGCGAGGACATCGGCCGACACAACGCGCTGGACAAGCTGATCGGCGCCATGGCGCGCGTCGGCTGCGAGCCCGCTGGCGGCCTGGCGATCGTCACCAGCCGCTGCAGCCTGGAGCTGGTGCACAAGGTTCAGCGCGCCGGCATCCCGACGCTGGTCAGCCTGTCCTCGCCCACAGGGCTCGCCGCACAATGGGCTCAACGGCACAATCTCAACCTGATCCACCTGCCACAGCACAGCCCGCCGCGGGTCTACAGCCCGGCCGCAGGTGACGGCTGCGCCTGACCCGCACAAGCGAGCTGAGACCTGCTTTTCAGGACCAGGTTCCAGCCAGAAATCAAAGAGTTAGCAAACAGGAACTGGGTCACGCATTTCATCGGGAAGCCCTTGCCGGAAGCGAAGCGGCACGTGAGGATCACGCCGCAATTCCTCATACGGGATCACACCATGAAGTACGCCTCGATTTTCCTGTTGTCCACCAGCCTGCTCAGCGCCGCCGCCTTTGCCGGCAGCAACACCGAAGCCGCCGTTGGCGGTGCCCTCGGTGGCGCGCTCGGTTCCGTGGTGGGTGAGCATCTGGGTGGCTCGACTGGCGCGACCATCGGCGCCGGCGTCGGCGGTGCGGCAGGTGGCATGGTCGGCGCCGACAAGCGCAGCCGCACCGAAGCGGCCATCGGCGGTGGCCTGGGCGCGGCAGGTGGTAACGTCATCGGCCAGAAGGTCGGCGGCAGCACCGGCGGCCTGATTGGCGCGGCCGTTGGCGGCGGTGCCGGCGGCGCGATCGGCAACGCCTACGGCGACGATGACGACGACCGTTATCGGGGCGACCGCCGCTACCGGGATGATCGCCGCTACTACGGCCATCCAGGCAAAGCCAAAGGCCATTACAAGCACAAACACAAGCACCATTGAGTGCCGCAGACGGCACCGTTGCCGTCTCGTAGCAACCACCGGATCGCCCCAGCCGCTCCGGGCGATCTCGTTTACGGCTTCAGCTTTCCGCGCCGAGCGGATTAGCTCAAGGCCTCCAGCGCGGCGCGCAGGCGCCCGGGGATGGCAGTGGGACGATTGCTTGCGCGTTCGACGAAAACATGCACGAAGCGGCCCGCCGCGCAGGCCTCCTGCTCGCCCTCGCGGAAGATCGCCAGCTCGTACTGCACCGACGAGTTGCCCAACCTGGCCACCCGCAGACCTACCTCGATCAGGTCCGGATAGGTGATCGAGGCGAAGTAGTCGCAAGCCGAACTGACCACGAAGCCGACGATGTCGCCATCCTGGATATCCAGCCCGCCCTGCCGGATCAGATAGTTGTTCACCGCCGTGTCGAAAAACCCGTAATAGACGACGTTGTTCACATGACCGTAGATGTCATTGTCGTGCCAGCGCGTGGTGATGGGCTGAAAGTGCTTGTAGTCGCGGCGCAGGTGTTTGGGTTGCTCGGGCATGGTCGTTCTCGCGGTACGCAATGAAGAGGAAGACTGGCTCAGTAGGCAGCCTGATAGATCGCCAGCGCATCGGCCTCGCTGACCTCGCGCGGATTGTTGACCAGCAGCCGCTGCTGCAGCATCGCCTCCTTCGCCAGCTGCGGCAGCATGTCCTCCGGCACGCCGGCGTCGCGCAGGCGGGTCGGCAGGCCGACGCGGGCACTCATCTGCTCGAACTCCTCGATCAGCTGCTCGGCGTAGGTGGACGGATCATCCGTGCGCAGGCGCTCGCCGAGAATGATCGGTGCCAGTTCGCCGTAGTGCGTGGCCGCCGCGCTGACGTTGAAACGCAACACCTGCGGCAGCACCAGGGCGTTGGACAGGCCGTGGGGAATGTGGAAATTGCCTCCCAGCGGATAGGCCAGCGCGTGCACGGCAGCGACCGGCGCATTGGCGAACGCCTGTCCGGCCAGGCAGGCGCCCAGCAGCATGGCCTGGCGTGCCTCGCGGTTGCTGCCGTTGTGCACCGCCTCGTCCAGATTGCCCGCCAAGAGGCGCAGCGCCTCGCGGGCCAGCAGGTCGGACATGGGGTTCTTCTTCAGCGCGCTGGTGTAGGCCTCGATGGCATGCACCATGGCGTCGATGCCGGTGGCCGCGGTCACCGCCGGTGGCAGGCCGAGGGTGAGATCGGCGTCGAGCAACGCCAGGTCCGGCAGCAACAGGGGCGAGACCACGCCCATCTTGGTCGTCTCACCGGTGGTGATGATGGCGATCTGCGTGACTTCCGAGCCGGTGCCGGCGGTGGTCGGCACCTGGATCAGCGGCAGGCGCTGGCCCTTGGCGTTGCCGACACCATAGATATCCTGCAGCGACTGCGCGCAATCAGGATGGGCCAACAGCGCAACCAGCTTGGCCACGTCCATGGAGCTGCCGCCGCCGAAGCCGATGATCAGATCGACCCGGGACGCCCTGGCCTGCGCCACCGCCGCCAGGACGATGTGCTCGGGCGGGTCGGCAACGACCTGATCGTAAGCCGCGACCTGCAGGCCTTCCGTCTCGAAGCCCGGCAGGACTTCGTCGAGCAGGCCGAAACGGGTGATGCCCGGGTCGGTCACCACCAGCACCGAGCGCGCCCCACGCTCCTTGCAGAGGCTGGCCAGCCGGCGCGACGAGCCAGGCTCGCAGATCAATTGAGCGGTTGTGGCAAAGCTGAACGGATGCATCGGTGCCTCCAGTGATCAATTAGCTCAAAACGCGAAGTCGCTTTCCGGCAGCGCCATCAAACAATCCGCGCCACCCTGAATGGCTTCCCGATGCGCACTCGCCCGCGGTAACACACGGCGCAGATAGAAATCCGCACTGGCCAGCTTGGCCTGATAGAAAGCCTCCTCACCGGCGCCCTGCTCCAACGCATCCTGTGCACGCGCCGCGGCCTGCAGCCAGAGACCGGCCAACAACACATAGGCCGAGTACTGCAGGAAATCCACCGACACCGCGCCGATCTCCTGGGGATCGCGACCGGTGGCAGCGATGAGCTCGGCCGTCAGCTCGCGCCACTCACCGAGACGCATCTGCACCTTGCTGGCCAGAGCGTGCAGCGCAGGGCGATCGATCTGCCGGTCGCAAATCTCGCTGAATTCCGCCTGTAGCGCCGACAGTTCCGCGCCGCCGTCACCGAGCAGCTTGCGGCGGATGTAATCCAGCGCCTGAATGCCATTGGTGCCCTCGTAGAGCTGGGTGATGCGGCTGTCGCGCATCAGCTGTTCCATGCCCCATTCGCGGATATAGCCGTGGCCGCCGTAGACCTGCACGCCGAGGCTCGCCACCTCCTGACCCATGTCGGTGAAGAATGCCTTGACGATGGGGATCAGCAGCGCAGCGCGCTTGCTCGCCGCCTTGCGGTAGCTCGGCTCGGGATGGCCATGCTCGAGGTCCAGCTGGCGGGCGCAGTAGGCCGCCAGCATGCGGCTGCCTTCGACCAGCGTTTTCTGCGTCAGCAGCATGCGGCGCACGTCGGGGTGCACGATGATCGGGTCGGCTGGCTTGTCCGGATGCTGCGCGCCTGCCAGCCCACGAGACTGCAGGCGCTCGCGGGCATAGGCCAGCGAGCCCTGATAGGCCTGTTCGGCAATGCCAAGCCCCTGCAAGCCGACCTGGAAGCGCGCGTCGTTCATCATGGTGAACATGCACGCCAGGCCCTGATTGGGCTCGCCGACGATCCAGCCGGTGGCGCCGTCGAAGTTCATCACGCAGGTCGCCGCGCCCTTGATGCCCATCTTGTGCTCGATGGCGCCGCAGCTCAGCGCGTTGCGCGCGCCCGGCGTGCCGTCGGCATTGGCGATGAACTTGGGCACCAAGAGCAGGCTGATGCCTTTCACCCCGGCCGGCGCATCCGGCAGGCGCGCCAGCACCAGATGCACGATGTTCTCGCTCATGTCGTGCTCGCCGCCGGAGATGAAGATCTTGCTGCCACTGACCTTGTAGCTGCCGTCCGCCTGCGGCTCGGCGCGGGTGCGCAGCAGGGCGAGGTCGGTACCGGCCTGCGGCTCGGTCAGGCACATGGTGCCGCTCCAGCGGCCGCTGACCAGCTTCTCCAGATAGGCATTCTTCAGTTCATCGCTGCCGTGCTTGTACAGCGCCAGCACCGCGCCTTCGGTGAGGCCGGAATAGATGCGAAAGGACAGCGACGCGCCCATCAGCATCTCGTGGAAGTTGCAGGCCACCAGCTGCGGGAAGCCCTGGCCGCCGTATTCGGTCGGCCCGGTCATGCTCGCCCAGCCGTTGTCGACGTACTGCTTGTAGGCCTCGACGAAGCCCTGCGGCGTGCGCACTTCGCCGTTTTCCAGGGTCACGCCTTCTTCGTCGCTGTTGCGATTGAGCGGCGCGATCTCGCCGCCGGTGTAGCGCGCCGCTTCTTCCAGCACACCGTCGATCAGCTCGCGGTCCAGGCCGTTGCCGAGCAATTCGCAATGGCCGGTGGCGTCGAACAGCTCGTGCAGCACGAAGCGCATGTCACGCAGGGGAGCCTTGTATTCCATGCTCATGCCTCCTTCTTGTAGTCGGCGAAGCGGCCGCCGAGTGTGGCCAGGCTGTCGATCAGTCCGGCCGGCTGCCAGTGCTCGCCGTGGCGCTCGGCCAATGTGTTGAGGCGCTCACGAATGGCCGGCAGACCTTGACGGTCGGCCCAGGTCATCGGGCCACCAACTTCGGCCGGGAAGCCGTAACCGTAGAGGTAGACGGTGTCGATATCGGCGCTGGACTCGGCCATGCCTTCCTCGAGAATCTTGGCGCCCTCATTGACCAGCGCCAGCAGGCAGCGCTCGAGGATTTCCTCCGGGCCGATCTCGCGGCGCTCATAGCCGAGGCGCTCGGACTCGCGCTGCACCAGGGCATCCACTTCCGGATCCTGCTCGGCCTGGCGGCTGCCTTCGGCGTAGCGGTAGTAGCCCATGCGCGATTTCTGGCCGAAGCGGCCCAGCTCGCAGAGACGGTTATCCACCTGCACCTCAGGCTCATCCTGGCCCTTGCCGGACAGTTCGCGGGCACGCCATTCCAGATCGATGCCGACCACGTCGTACATGCGGAACGGCCCCATGGCAAAACCGAAGCCCTGCAGCGCGGCGTCCACCTGATGCGGGTAGGCGCCTTCGAGCAGCATCATCCGCGCCTCGCGCACGTAGGTGGCGAGCATGCGGTTGCCGATGAAGCCCGGGCAGTTGCCGGCGATCACGCTGACCTTGCCCATGCGCTTGCCCAGTTCGGTGGAGGCGTCTAGCACGGCCTTGGAAGTCTTCGCGCCGCGGACGATCTCCAGCAGCTTCATGATGTGCGCCGGGCTGAAGAAGTGCAGACCCGCAACCTGCTCGGGGCGGCCAGTGACTGCGGCGATGGCGTCGATATCCAGCGCGGAGGTGTTGCTGGCAAGGATGCCGCTCGGCTTCACGATGCCGTCCAGCTCGCGGAAGATCTGCTGCTTGAGCTCGAGGTTTTCGTAGACCGCCTCGATCACCAGATCGACATCGGCCAGCGCCTGGTAATCAGCCGCCTTGCTGATGCAGGCCCGTCGCGCAGCCGCTTGAGTCTCGTCGATCCGCCCCTGGCGCACGTTGTGTGCGTAGGTGTCGGCCACCGCGCCCAGCGCCTGTTCCAGCATCTCGGGATTGTTGTCCAGCCAGCGCACCTGCACGCCGGCGTTGGCCAGGCTCATGACGATACCGCGGCCCATGGTGCCCGCGCCGATCACGGCTGCGGTCTGGATATCGAATTGGGTTTGGCTCATTGCAGCTGTCCTCGTTGCAAGGCTGGAAAAACTGGAGACCAACCATAGACGAAGACGCTACTATTTTTGAAATTTAGTCTTGTGATGTTTCGGATTCACCAAATGAATATCTACAACTTCGACCTCAACCTGCTCCGTGTGCTGGACGCCCTGCTGCGCGAGCGCAACGTCTCGCGGGCGGCGGAGCGGCTTTCGCTCAGCCAGCCGGCGGTCAGCAATGCCCTGGCCCGCCTGCGCGAACTGCTCGACGACCCGCTGCTGGTGCGCGTCGGCCGGGCCATGCAGCCGACGCCGCGAGCCCTGGCGCTGGAGGCGCCAATCCGTCATGCGCTGCAGCAGATCGAACACAGCCTGATTGCCGGCGAGGCCTTCGATCCGGCGTGCAGCCAGCAGCGTTTTCGCATCGCCGTGACCGACTACGTCGAACTGATCTGCATGCCGGCACTGATGCGGCGCCTGGCCGAGCATGCACCCGGCATTCAACTGGCGATCCAGCACCTGACCCCGACCCTGCCCACCGACGCGCTGGACAATGGTGAGGTCGACCTGGTGCTGGGGCGTTTCCTCGACGTGCCTTCGCGCTTTCATGTGCGCCACTGGGCCAGCGAAACGCTGCAGGTGGCGGTGCGCCGCGACCATCCACTGCTCTCCGGGCGGCTGACCCTCGACGCCTTCCTGCGCCTGCGGCATCTGTGGGTGCACGGCGGTCAGACCCGCGGCATGGTCGACCAGTGGCTGGAGGGCCAGGGGCTGGAGCGCGAGGTGGTCTACACCACGCCAAACTACCTGCAGGCCGCGCACATCGTCGCCAGCAGCGACCTCGCCGCGGTGCTGCCAACGCAGCTGGCGCGCCACTTCGCCAGGCTGCTGCCGCTCGAGCTGTTCGATCTGCCGTTCGACCTCGGCCCCTTCGGCCTGGACATCGTCAGCGTGGCGCAGCGGCAGAACGATGCAGCCTTGCAATGGCTGATCGAGCAGATCGACGGCGTCGCGCCTGCCTAACGGCGCTTAAGCGGAACGACCTGCCTGCCGCCAATATCTATTTGCTACCATCCGGCCCACTTTCATCGGCAACGCTCGGAAAGTTTTCACGTTCCGCTGCGATTCGCGGAACATCGACGCAAGGCCGAAATCTATCCCTGATACTTCGCCATGGTGACATGGACGACCCAGACAACTCCGGAGCTATTACCCTATGGCGGCCCTGCTACAACGCACCATCGACACCATTGCACGCAACCAGACCGAGCTGCTCGGCAGCTGGAAAAGCGACCTGCAGGAGATGGGCGGATTCCATAACGTAAAACCCGAAGAACTGACCCAGCAGACCGCCGAATTCATCCGCCTGCTGATCAGCGGCACCGCCGACGGCTCGGCCGACATCGCCGGCCCGGCCTGGGACGCCATGCGTTCCTACCTGGAGCGCCTGTCGCGCAGCCGCGCCCTGCTGGGTTTCGACTCGCAGCAGACCGCCGGCTTCATCTTCGCCGCCAAGCGCCCGCTGATGCCCCTGCTGCAGAGCGAATACGCCAACGAACCCGCAGTATTCGCCGAGCAGCTGTGGGCCGTGTCCGAGCTGCTCGACCATCTGGGCCTGCACACCGTACGCACCTTCCAGCAGTCGCGTGAAGACGTGATCAAGCGCCAGCAGGAAGAGCTGCTGGAGCTTTCGACCCCGGTGGTCAAGCTGTGGGATGGCGTTCTCGCCCTGCCGATGATCGGCACCCTCGACTCGCAGCGCACCCAGGTGGTGATGGAATCGCTGCTGCAACGCATCGTCGACACCGGCTCGGAAATCGCCATCATCGACATCACCGGCGTGCCCACCGTCGATACCCTGGTTGCCCAGCACCTGCTCAAGACCGTCACTGCCATTCGCCTGATGGGCGCCGACTGCATCATCAGTGGCGTGCGTCCGCAGATCGCGCAGACCATCGTCCACCTCGGACTCGACCTGCAGGGCATCGTCACCAAGGCCAGCCTGGCCGATGCCCTCGCGCTCGCCCTGCGCCGTTCCGGCCTCACCGTCACCAGGACCGCCTGATGGATCGAATTCCTATTCTGCGGATGGGCGAGTTCCTGCTCGTCACCATCCAGGTCGACATGCACGACCAACTGGCGCTGACCCTGCAGGACGACCTGGCCGAACGCATCAGCGCGACGTCGGCAAAGGCCGTGCTGATCGATATCTCCGCACTGGACATGGTCGACTCCTTCATCGGCCGCATGATCGGCACCATCTCCGGCCTGTCACGGATCATGGACGCCGAGACCGTAGTGGTCGGCATGCAGCCGGCCGTGGCCATCACCCTGGTCGAACTCGGTCTCGACCTCCCCGGCGTCAGCACCGCGTTGAACGTCGAGCGCGGCATGCAGCTGCTGCGCGCCCGCGTGGCCGCGCAATGATCGTACGCAGCAGCGGCAGCCAGCCGGTGCGCCTCGAACAGGATGTCGTGCTGGCGCGGCAGACCGTGCGCAAGCTGACCCAGGAATGCGCCATGCGCCTGATCGACCAGACCAAGCTGGTCACGGCGGTCAGCGAGCTGGCGCGCAACACCGTGGTCTACGGCGGCGGTGGCGATATGGATTGGCAGCTGATCGAGGACGGCACGCGGGTCGGCGTGCGCCTGACCTTTCGCGACGAAGGCCCGGGCATCGCCGACATCAAGCTGGCCATGACCGACGGCTGGACGTCCGGCAGTGGGCTCGGCCTGGGGCTGACCGGCGCCAAGCGGCTGGTTGACGAGTTCGAACTCGACAGCACGGTCGGCGCGGGCACCCGAATCACCATCACGCGGTGGACATGAACGTTCAGGGAAGCGTCACCCAGGTCCTGCTGATCGAAGACAACAGCCAGATCGGCCACGCCCGCCGGGTCGCCCAGCGGCTGGCCGAACAGCACGACTTCGACACCACCGATGCCGGGCGCGTCGCCCTGCTCGCCACCGAGCTGGGCAGTAACCTGCTCAAGCACGCCGGGCGCGGCGAACTGCACCTGCGCGTAGTTCCTGGGCGAGAGGGGCGCGGCGTCGAAATCATCGCGGTCGACCGCGGACCAGGCTTCGACCTCGATCAATGCCTGACCGACGGATTTTCCACCCGCGGCACCCAGGGCATCGGGCTCGGCGCGCTGGCGCGTCAGGCCCAGGTGTTCGACGCCTATTCCGATGCCCGCGGCTCGGTGGTGCTGGCGCAGCTGTTTCCTCGCGGCGTGCAGCCGCCGCCATGGCGCTACGGCGTCAGCCAGCATCCCTATCCAGGCGAAACAGCCTGTGGCGACGCCTGGCAGCTGGCCTTCGATGGGCAGCGCTGCAGTGCCCTGGTCATCGATGGCATCGGCCATGGCGAGCTTGCCCAGCAGGCCGCGCTGGCAGGTGCGGTGGCGTTTGCAGAATCCCCACTGGATTCCCCCTTCGCCCTGTTCGGCAATATGCACCAGGCGATGAACGGCACTCGTGGCGGCGCCGCAGCCATCGCGCACTTCGACGGCCAGCGTCAGACGCTGGATTTCGCCGGCATCGGCAATATCGGCGCCAGCCTGATCGCTAGCGAGGGCTCGCGTGGCCTGGCCTCACATCCAGGCATCGTCGGCGTGCGCTTTCGCAAGGCGCATGTCTTCGACTACCCGCTGGGCGAGGCGCGGCTCCTGGTGCTCTACAGCGATGGTCTGCAAACACGCTGGAATCTGCGCGACTACCCCGGTCTCGTTCACCGTCACCCGGCCATCATCGCCGCACTGTTGCATCGCGACTTCTGCCGCGGTCGCGACGACGTGACCGTGCTGGCACTCAATCTGGAGGCTCCCCGTGGCTGATCCGACGTCCCCCGAGACCGGCGACGCCGGCCAGCTCGAACAGCTGCGCCGGGCGAATGAATCGCTGCGCGCCGAACTGGAAGAAACCAATCAGGGTGTACTGGCGCTGTATGCCGAGCTGGACACCCAGGCCGAGCAGCTGCGCCAGGCCTCGGACCTGAAGAGCCGCTTCCTGTCGTACATGAGCCACGAGTTCCGTACGCCGCTGGGCTCGATCCTCAGCATCACCCGCCTGCTCAGCGACGAACTGGACGGCCCGTTGAGCCCGGAACAGCACACGCAGGTGCGTTTCGTCAGCTCGGCCGCCAGCGAGCTGAGCGAGATGGTCGACGATCTGCTCGATCTGGCGAAGATCGAGGCCGGTCGCGTGAGCATCTCGCCGGCCTGGTTCGACATGCTCGACCTGTTCTCGGCATTGCGCGGCATGTTCCGGCCCATCGTCGAGGGCTCGCCGGTGGACCTCATCTTCGAAGAACCGCAGGGGCTGCCGCGCTTCTACACCGACGACAAGAAGCTCGCGCAGATTCTGCGCAACTTCATTTCCAATGCGTTGAAATTCACCACCCAAGGGGAAGTGCGTGTCTCGGCACGGATGGAGACCCCGCAGCAGGTGCGCTTCGCGGTCACCGACACCGGCATCGGCATCGCACCACAGCTGCACGATCGCCTGTTCGAGGACTTCGCCCAGGTCGATTCCCCGCTGCAGAAGCGCCTGCGCGGCACGGGTCTGGGACTCGCCCTGTGCAAACGCTTCGCCGAGTTGCTGGGCGGTCGGGTCGGCCTGCGGAGCGAGCCCGGCAAGGGTTCGGAGTTCTACGTGATCATCCCGTTCAGCATCGAGGCGGAGGGAAGCGATGGGGCGTGAAAGCCGTCTGCTGATCGTCGACGACAACGCCACTACCCGCTACGCGATGCGCCGGGTGCTGGAGCGCCATGGCTACCAGGTGCTGGAGGCGGGCACCGGCAGCGACGGGCTGGCGCTGGTGGCCGGCGCCATGCCTGATGCCCTGATTCTCGATGTCAACCTGCCGGACATGAGCGGCTTCGACATCGCGCGCCAGCTTCGCACCGACCCGAATACCGCGCTGCTGCCACTGATCCATGTGTCCGCAGCCTCCATCGAGACCGGCGACATCATCACCGGCCTCGATGCCGGCGGCGATGCCTACCTGATTCACCCGGTCGACCCGGATGTGCTGCTGGCGACCCTGCGCACGCTGCTGCGGGTGCGTGACACCGAGCGCGCCCTGCGCGAAAGCGAGGCGCGCTTTCGCGAGATATTCATTCACGTTGCGGCACCCATCGCGGTGCTCGATGCCCAGCTGCAGCTGCATGAATGCAACCATGCCTTCGAGCGCCTGGTCGGCGCCGAGGACCGTTCAGCTCCGCTGGCCGACTGCGTCCTCCCCGGGCAGGACGCCGTGCTGGACGAGCTGCGCACCCAGCTTCAGGCCGGCAACCGCTGGCGCACCTCCCTGGCGATGCGCGTCAACGGCGAAACGCGGGAGACCGAATGGCAGATCTCGCCCTATCGCACTCAGGGGCTGGGCCTGGTGTTCGTCGAGGACGTCACCGAGCAGCGTCACCGTGAGCGCGCCCAGCGGCAGGAAATCGCCACCACCACCAGCCAGCTGGCCCATGAGGTGGCCGAGCGCGCGCGTACCGAAGAGCAGCTGCTGCAGGCGCAGAAGATGGATGCCCTGGGCAAGCTGACCGGGGGCATCGCCCATGACTTCAACAACCTGCTCACCGGCATCATCACCGGCATCGAGCTGATGAAGCAGCGCATCATCGAAGGCCGCGCCGACAGCGTGCTGCGCTTCGCCGACGCCGCACTGAGTTCGGCGCGCAGTGCCGCATCGCTGACCAACCGCCTGCTGGCCTTTGCTCGCAAGCAGCCGCTGGACGCCCGCGCGCTGGACATCAACGAGCGCATCCGCTCGCTGGAGGATTTGTTGCGGCGCACCATCGGCGAGCGCATCACCCTGAGCGTCGACTTCACCGAGGGGCCGGCCGTGGCACGGGTGGATGTCAGCCAGTTCGAAAGCGCGCTGCTCAACCTGGTGATCAATGCCCGCGACGCCCTGCCCGAAGGCGGCCACATCGGCATCCGGACCTTTTCCACCGATGCCAGCCAGCACCCTGAACTGGCCGCCGGCCGTTACATCGGTCTGTGCGTCAGCGACGATGGCACGGGCATCGATCCCGCCGTCCTCGACAAGGTGTTCGACCCCTTCTTCACCACCAAGCCTCAGGGCCGCGGCACCGGCCTGGGACTGTCGAGCATCTACGGTTTCGCCCTGCAGTCGGGCGGCGACGCGCACATTCGCAGCACACTGGGCGTCGGTACGGACGTGACCCTGCTGCTGCCAGCCGCCGACGGCGAAACGAGCCTGGTACCCAGCGCGGCGTCCGAAGATTCGGCGCGTCTGGCCGGCCATGAGCACGTGCTGGTGGTGGAAGACATGCCCAGCGTGCGCATGCTGATCGCCGAGACCCTCATCGAGGCGGGTTATCGCTGCAGCCAGGCCGGCGATGTGGAAACCGCCCAGGCACTGCTGGAGGCCGACCCATCCATCGATCTGCTGCTGACCGACGTCGGCCTGCCACGCCTGTCCGGTCGACAGCTGGCCGAATGGGCCCGGCGCTCGCGACCGGCGCTGCCCGTGGTGCTCATGACCGGTTACGCCGAAAAGGCCTCCAGCCGGGAGGGATTCGTCGACGAGCGCATGGAGCTGGTACTCAAGCCGTTCGAGGGTGCCGGCCTGCTCGGCAAGATCCGCGCATTGCTGGACAACGGCTGAGGCAGCAGCGAGTTCCTTGCCGTTTCGAATGCGTGGCGGCCGCTTTTCCTGCAGGCAACAAAAAACCCGCCGAAGCGGGTTTTTGTGACCATTCCGAATCCTTCGGCGCGCCTCCTGGCAGTGGTCGATCATCCATGATCCCGAGCGCGTCCTGCGCTGCAGAGATGGGCATAGAATACGCAGCCGCCTAAGACGTTAGAACAGCCAAAAACTTCGATCCGTGTAAGCCTTTTGCCATAGATGGAACCGGCACAGCATTTCGTTGTCTTGCATCGCCCGCGTGTTCCGCTGAAAAAGCAAAAACCCGCCGAGGCGGGTTTTTTCTGACCGGTCCGAATTCCCTTCGAATGCCTTCCTGGCTTAGGTCGATCATCCTGATCCTGAGCGCGTCCTGCGCATCAGAGTGGGTGTAGATTAATTACCCGGCAGAGCGGTCAGAAGTGGAAAACGGCGCGGGTATTTGTAAGCCATTTGCCATAGCGACGAACGGTTATATCTGCACGCAGACAACGAAGCGGCCTGAACCCTGCCGGAGCCGACCATGGCCGCCTAGTCCTTGCTTAGGTCGACCAGCGGCTGCTCGCGCACCTCGGTTTCCCGTCCTGCCTGCAATGCCTCGATTCGCTGGCGCACGCGTTCCACCGCAGCACTGTCGGCCAGCAGTTCGTAGCTCACCCGGAAATGTTTCTGCTCGCCCGGCTCGATCTTCGGCACCAGGCCGAGGGCACGCTGATAGCGGCGGTTGTAGGAATAGCTGGTGCCCGGCTCCAATCCGGTGACGTAACCCTGCTGCTCGGTATCGGTGTTCTTCCACAGCGAGAAAACCGGCAGCTCGCCGGTATTGAAGCCCACACTGACCCCCAGGCTGCCGGCACGGTTGTGCAGCATGGTGAGGGTTTCGCCTTGCTCGTCGGCATACGGCACCAGGTTGAATACCGTCTCGTCGTAGTCCCTGGTGGGCCCGCGGTAGCGCTGCCAGTCGTTCAGTTCCTTCGCCGCGCGCGGGTTGAACGGCGATACCTGCTTGACCGGCGCAACGAAGCGCGCCCCTTCCTCCAGCAGCGGCGTGCCGAAGTTGGTGTGGTACAGCGCCTGATATTCCTTGGCATAGTCGCCTTGGTTGGTCAGGGTGTCGTGCAGCGAGAAGCCGGCGCGCCCCGGCTCGGTGCTGAGCTCAGTGTGAATGGCGAAGTCGAGCTTCTTGAAAGCCTTTTCCTGCAACTCGCCGCGCAGGCGGATGGCGTACGGCGGCTTTTCGTCAATGGTCAGCACAACGCGTGAAGCCGGAATGTTGGCTGCACGGCCATGCAGCGTAAGCAGCTCACCGTTGTCCTCGCCCGGATGCCCGACCCATTCGAAGCCACAGCGGGTCACCAGCTCGTTGAAGCCCTCGAGCCATCCCAGACCGCCGCGCCCGTTGAGTTCGATGAAGGCCGGATTGACCACCTCCTGCACCGGCGAATCCCAACCCAGCCGGACGTCACCGGCAACCGCTTCGAGCACGTTCATGCCACGCGTGGGGACGACTGTCATGCGCATGGTGCCATTGTCGATCTCGATCAGGCTGACCCCTTCCTGCCGCCCGCCGTGCAGCGTGCGCATGCTGACCGAAAACGGCTTTGCCGAATCGATGCCCAGTTCCTCGCTGGTGACGCGCCAGTTTTTCGCGGGCTTGTCGTGGTCGATCAGAACCTGTTCCCAGGCCATGGCTGGAGTCGCCAGGCAGATGCTCAGGCCGAGCAGGCGTTGCAAACGTGTCATGAGTGTTCCCTTTGTTGTTATGCCTCCCGCACACGTTAGCTGAAACGTTTCATCTGGCAAGCCAAAGCGGCTCTCGCCGCCTAGCGGCTGTGACGGGGCCATCGACCTGATGTTTTTCTGAGCTATGCCCGGGTGTAACGGCTCGGCTGCCAGTAGCCCGAAAGCAGCGGAAACATGGGGCCCTTCCAGCCCCGTCGGCGCAGCTCGCGAGCGATCAGCGCGTTCATGATCTTATGGCCCATCAGCAGCACGCTGCCATGTTCCTCAGCGAGTGCGATCAGCCGATCCGCCGCCGCCCGGGCACGGTCGGTTGATTCGCCGACAGGCTCGGTGTGGCTGGAGAAGCCGAGAAACCAGGCGCCACGGAATACCAGTCGCCAGAACCGCGAGGGCAGCAATGGCAGGCCCCAGTCCGGATAGGGCAGATGGGCCTCGGCAAACAGCGGGTCGGGCTCCTGGCAACAATCGCAGGCCAGCTGGGAACGCGATTCGACGCAGCGCTGCAACGAACTGCACACCACGATGCCCACCGACCCGGCCAGCTCCACCAGGCTATCCGGACGCTCGCCCGTGGCCACCGCCGCGGCGTTGTAGCGCGCAACCCAGGCTTTCATCCCGATCGGCGTGCTCCAGCGTGCCGCGCCATGGTCGGGTCTGCCGTGCCGCACGAGGATGATCTGCATGTCGGTAAACCGGGACGGATCGAGTGATATCGCCTGCTGCATCATCGCGATGCGAGACGCGGGAAGATTTGAGTAGTGCGAGTCGCCCCGACCGCAGCCGGGGCGTCGTGCTCACTTGTCGAGCTCGCTCTGCTTCTCCAGGAACTCCTCTTCCAGCATCGCGTCCTTGACGGATTGCGGCGGCTCGTCCAGCAGCGGATCGTTCAGTTCGCCGCTGGATTGCACGCGAGTGTCCAACTTGCCCATCAGGTTCTCCAACGCGTGCTGCATCTTGTCGGCCGCGCCATCGACCGCCAGCTGCAGCGATTCGGCCTTATGCGTGACCGACACCGCCTGATGCCCCTTCGGCCGCGCCTCGATCTGGCAGCGCTTGTCGTCGGCACCCGCCTTCTGCGCATTCTCGTCGCTGATATGCACTTCCACACGGGTGAGAAAATCGTCGAAGCGCTCGAGCCGATCCTCTACCGTCGTGCCGACCCACTCATGCAATTCGACACTGCCGGGAATGTGGTTGCTGTTGACCTGAACATGCATACGAGTACTCCTGATAGATGACGTACCTACTAGAGTTCGAGGCGTACGCGGGGTCGAGGTTCAGCGGCTTCGTCCGGGAGCAGACTGTACCGCCGCTTTACGATCGGCCTGGCCGCCGATAAACCAGCCCACCACGCCCCAGATCGCGGCGCAGACAGCGCCCACCACGGCCACCAGCCAGGCGCCGTGGCCGAGGCTGTCGAGCAGGCTCTTGGCCCAGCCGCTCAGCGCATCGCCGCCGCGATAGACCACGGTGTCGATGAAGTTCTTCGCCTTGTACTTGCTCTGCGCATCCAGCGGCGCGAAAAGCATCTCGCGCCCCGGGCGGACGAAGGCGTATTCGCCGATCCGGCGCACGATCATCACCGCCGCCAGCACGGCGAAGGTCGGCGCCAGCGCCAACCCGACGAAGCCCAAACAGACCAGCGCCGGCACGGCGGCAAGCAGCACGCGCACGCCCAGACGCTGGGCGATGCGCCCGGTGATGAACAACTGCGACAGCAGCGCCCCGGCCTGCACCACGAAATCGATGGCGCCGAACACCCGCACCTGCTCGACGCGGTCGGGAAACAGCTCGGCAACCAGGCGCGCCTGTTCGAAATAGAGGAAGGTGCTGGCTGTGGTCAGCAACAGCACGAACACCGCGACGCCCAGCAGATAGCGCGATCTCAGCACCCGTGTCAGGCCGCTGAACGGGTTGCCGGCCACCGGCCGCTTCGGGCTTTCCGCGTGCTCGGCACCGGGCCGACCGGCGCCGTGTACCTCGCGCCAGGTCATCAGGAAGTGCTTCAGCGCCACCGCGGCTAGCAGGAGCAGCGCCGCCAGCAGCATCAGCCCGAACTGCCCGAGCACGCCGACCAACAGCGCGCTTGCCGCGGGGCCGACGAGGCCGCCCACGCTGGCCCCGGCAGCGATGAAGGCGAACAGCCGGCGTGCCTGCGGCGCATCGAACACATCAGCCATCAGGCTCCAGGCCACCGAGACCACGAACAGGTTGTAGACCGAGATCCACACATAGAACACACGCGCCAGCCAGACGCTGTCACGCAACGCGAAGAACAGCGCGGCAAACAGCAGCAGGTTGAGGCAGAAGAAGCCGTACACCCAGTCGATGTAATGGATGCGCGCCACCCGCGAGTTGAGCCAGGCGAACAGCGGCACCGCCACCAGCATGGCAACGAAGGTCGCGGTGAACAGCCACTGCAGATTCTCCACGCCGCCCTGAATGCCCATGGACTCGCGGATCGGGCGCAGCATGAAGTAGCCGGCGAACAGGCAGAAGAACAGGCCGAAGCCGGCCAGCGCCGCGCGCAGTTCGCCGGGGCGGGCGTTGATCAGCGCGGCGGAGGCGACGGGCATGCGACCCGGCTCAGCGGAAGGCGTCGACGATCATCTGCCGCTGCCGCGCGTCGGGCAGACGGCCCTGGCCGGCGAGCAGGTTGTCGGCCATGTAGCGCGGATTGGAGGTGGCCGGAATGACCGCCGTCACCGCCGGCTCGGCGAGGATGAACTTGAGCAGCAGCTGCGCCCAGGAGCTGGCGTCGATCTCGGCGGCCCAGTCCGGCAACGGCTTGTCCCGGACCTTCGACAGCAGGTTGCCGCGGGTAAAGGGCCGGTTGATCAGGGTGGCGATGCCGTGGTCGGCGCAGTAGGGCAGCAGCTGCTTCTCGGCGTTGCGCTCGCTGACCGAATAGTTGAACTGCACGAAGTCGACCTGCTCCTGTTTCAGCGTGTCCAGCAGGCGATCGTGGGCCGACTCCACATAGTGCGTCACGCCGATGTAACGCACCCGCCCCTCCTGCTTGAGCTCGCGCAGCAGGCCGAGCTGGGTGCGGGTGTCCTGCAGGTTGTGCACCTGGATCAGGTCGATGGTGTCGGTCTGCAGTGCCTCGAAACTCGCCTCGATCTGCGCCAGGCCGCGCTCGCGTCCGGTCGAAGACACCTTGCTGGCAAGAAAGACCTTGTCGCGCTGGCCCTGGCGCTTGACCAGTTCGCCGACGACGCGCTCGGCATTGCCGTAGCTCGGCGCGGTGTCGATCAGCGAGGCACCGCCTTCCACCATCACCCGCAGCACCTCCAGCAGGCGGTCCATCTGTGGGTCATCGAGGCTCACGTTATGCGTAATGGAGGTACCGAGACCGATCACCGGCAGCGTTTCACCGGTGGCAGGAATGGCTCGCCGCAGCACGCCCTGCGCAGCGAAGCTCAGCGCAGGCAGCAGCGGGCCGAGGGCAGAGAGCGTGGCGATAAGGGCGGAACGTTGCAGCAGCTGACGGCGCGTGAACATGAGCAAATCCTCCAAATTTGGCAAGCTGACCTGCATGACCCGGCCCATGAGTATGGTCGAGCCATGCAGGCTCGCGAGCCAGCTGGCGTACCGGAGCTTTTCTCGATGTTTCAGTCACGCTGGGTAGCTACACCCAACCCAGACACTCGCGACGAGTAGTGGCAATAAGCCTCCATTTAGGTTCTACTGCGCCGCTCGATGTCCGCAGCAGAACAGCGGGCACAATAGATGAGGCCGCCATGTCCTTTTCGCTTCGCCAGCCACGCGAACAGAACACAGTAACAAGCTCGCAGTCACCTCTTCGCGCAAAACAGACGAACCCTGCCGTCGGGTTAGGCGCCCTCAGCTACGCGGTCGGACTGCTGCTGGTGCTTGTCCTGAGCCTACTCCTGCTGCCTGCGGACAGCGGCTTGGGCAGGTTGTTGTGGGGGTCGTTGTAGTACGACGCGATCACGTACGGAACCGCCCGACTAGGTCAGCCAGCGTCTTAGCCAAGCCGGAAAGCTGTTGGCTGGCGAGCTTGCCCTGGGATGAATAGGTCGCCGCCTCATTCGACAGATCGCGGATGTCAGTGATGTTGCGGGCAATCTCCTCCGTGACGCAGCTCTGCTCCTCACATGCAGTAGCGATCTGCGCGGCCATGTCGTTGATGCGCTGTACCGACGCCGACGCCTCTGCCAGCACCTGATCGACCCCCTCGGCCCGTTCGACACTGTCGCGCGCCTTGCTGCTGCCGGTATGCATCGCCTGCACCGCCTTGTCGACGCCGCTCTGCAGCCGCTCGATGCGGGACTGGATATCCTTGGTCGAGTCCTGCGTCCGCGCCGCCAGCGCCCTCACCTCATCGGCCACGACAGCAAAGCCGCGGCCCTGCTCGCCAGCGCGCGCCGCCTCGATGGCAGCATTGAGCGCGAGCAGATTAGTCTGCTCGGCAATACCACGGATCACCTCGAGAACCGCTCCGATGCTGGCGGTCTCGTCGGCCAGCGCGCCGATGGTCTGCGACGCGCCTTCGACATCCTGCGCCAGTTGGCGGATCGATTGAATGGTGCTGCCGACCACCGCCGCGCCTTGGTTGGACTGCATATGTGCCGCATGCGCGGCGTCCGAAGCATGCTGCGCGTTGAGCGCAACCTCATGCACCGCCGCGCTCATTTCGGTCGCTGCCGTAGTCACCTGATCGACGGCGGCGTGTTCGCTGCTGATCAGGCGGTCATTGGTCTCAGCCATGCTGGCCATGCCACGAGCAGCGGTTTCGACCTCGGCAGTGACGCGTCCAACCTCCGCGATCAACGGCTGTAGCTTGTCGAGAAAGCGGTTAAAGGCTGTGCCGAGCTGGCCCAGTTCATCGGCAGAGCGCACCTCAAGGCGAGCCCGCAGGTCGCCATCGCCTTCGGCGATCTGCTGCAGGCGGTCAAGCAGCCGCCGCATCGGCCGCAGCACCACCAACGGGAGGCCAAGAACCAGCACAACGCAGCCTAGCAGGCCGATCAGCAACACCACCCCTTGCTGGGTCGCGGTGGCCGCGCCCTCGGCCAACGCGGCCTGGCCCTCGGCATCGGCTGCAGCCTCTTCCAGTTCGCCGAGCTTGTCGATGGCATCGCGCATGGCGTCGAAGCGCGATTCGCTGTCGCCAAAGCTCAATGCACTGGCAGCCTGAGGATTCTGTTCGACCTGCTCTATTACACGCTTGGACACCGTCGACCATTGCTCGAAACCGCGGTTGAACTGCTCGACCAGGGCCAGCGCGTCGCGGCCGGGCTGCATGGCAGCATATTTCTGCACCCGATCGTAGGCCTGCTTGAGGTTCTCCGCGTGGCTGGCTTTGAGCGCCTGGACGTGTGCGCCGGCATCGCTGTCCAGCAAACTGCGCTCGGCGACGAAAGCCTGATAGAGATCGCGGTCGGCATTGAGCAGCAAGCCGATCGCTGGTAGATGCCGAGTAGCCAGCAACTCGCTGGAATCTGCGACTCGCTCAATGCCACGCATACCGACGGCGCCCATCAGCACCAGCAGAATGGCAAGCGCAGAGATAGGCAGAGTGATTTTCCAACGGAATCCGAGATCACTGAACAGGCGAGTCATGGCATCGCTCCTTGGGAGGCTTGTCCTTGGCTATCGGCCGCAACGTCTGCGGCAAGAGGTCGCTGGTCGACAATTGCATAACCACAGCAACCGGCAGTTGAGCCATATCAAACGCCGTCACTGACAAAAGCGTGGCCAGGTTGCCCATTCAGTACTTCCGGATGAAGACCATGGTGGTATGGCGATCCCCGGCTCGGCGGCCGATAACCTGGCTGTCAGCGACGCCACCGCACGGCCTACAGAGCGCCGTTCCGGCTGCCGATAACGATGAACAGCCTGCGATGGCTAGTGCGGGAGCGGCCGAGTTTCCCGCTCCGTCCCTCAAGCGTGAGTACTGCCCATGATTTCGTTCTCCCGTTTCAAGCCTGGCCATACGCAATCCAGCGGTACGGCGAGCCTGCTCTGCACGGCGTCGCAACTGAGCCAGCAGTTAACGGCCCTGCGCTTCGAGCCGACATACATCGCCGGTTTCGTCTCGCCGCACGTCGACCTGGACGCTGTCGCGCGGCAGGTATCGCAGCGCTTTCCACGGGCGACGATCAGCCTGTGCACCACTGCCGGCGAGCTGTCCAGCGAGGGCCAGCGGCTCTACTGCGCCGCCGGCGCGCAATGGGATCGGGTGGTATTGCAGCTGTTCGACGCCAGCGTCATCGCGGCCGCGGAGATCGTCCGGGTACCGTTGGAGTGCGAGGATATCCGCGGCCAGGGCCAGCGGTTGCCCATGAGCGAGCGCATCGCCCGGCTCACGGCATCGATCAAGCGCGTGCAGGTATCGATGAAGATCGACTACCGCGACACCCTGGCCAACATCTTCTTCGACGGCCTGTCCGCCTCGGAGTCGTTCTTCATGGAAGCGCTGTACGAGTCCGGACGCTTCCCCTGTCTGTTTGTCGGCGGCTCGGCGGGCGGCAAGCTGGATTTCCAGCGCACGCAGTTGCACGACGGCCAGCGCAGCTACCAGAACCACGCACTGATCGTCTTTCTCAAGTGCGCCCGTAACGTCCGCTTCGGGGTGTTCAAGAGCCAGAACTTCGAGCCCACGCCGCTCAGTCTGAGCGTGCTCAGCGCCTCCCTGGAGGATCGCTACATCAGCCAGGTGGTCGATGCCCGCGGCAACATTCGCAGCATGGTCCAGGCGCTGTGCGAGGCGCTGCGGTGCGCGCCGCAGGAGCTGGAGCAGCGGCTGGCCGACTACTCATTCGCCATCCGTGTCGGCGAGGAAGTCTTCGTCCGATCGATCTCGAAGATCGACTTCGCCAACGAGCGTGTGCATCTGTTCTGCGACGTCGCCCCCGGCGAGGAGCTGATCATGGTCAAGCGCACCCCGCTGGCCGAAACCACCCGCCGCGACTATCAGCAGTTCATGCGCAACAAGCCCGGCAAGCCGCTGGTGGGCATCCTCAACGACTGCATCTTGCGCCGGCTGAATAACGAGCAGGCACTCGGTGGCATGGACCCGGTGTTCGACGACGTGCCGGTGGCCGGCTACTCGACCTTCGGCGAGATCCTCGGCCTAAATCTCAACCAGACGCTGACCGCGGTGTTCTTCTTCCGCACCAACGGCAAGGACGACTTCCACGACGAATACACCGACAACTTCATCGCCTATCACGGTGAATTCAAGGCGTTCTTCCTGCGTCGGCAGATCAAGAAGCTCACCGGCCTGAGCCAGGTGGTGGTCAAGCAGATCGAGCAGTTCAAGCGCCAGGACTACAGCAGCGCGGTGGACATCAACGGCCTCGACGAACACATCCGCCCGGTGTTCCGCGGCCTGGCCGACCTTGGCCAGGTGCTCTCGCAGGCTGACGAGGAGCGTCGCTCGATGTCCGAACAGCTGAGCCAGTGCGCCACCGAGCTGCACGGTTCGATGGATGACCTGACGCTGAACATCAACCAGCAGGGCACCGTCATCGAGCAGGCCGGCAGCTCGGTCAAGCAGATGGTTCACCAGGCCGACGAGGTGGTCAGCAGCGCCCGCGACCTGGCGCAGTCGAGCCAGCGAATCCAATCAGTGGTGCAGACCATCCAGCAGATCGCCGGGCAGACCAACCTGCTGGCGCTCAATGCGGCGATCGAGGCAGCGCGGGCCGGCGACATGGGGCGCGGTTTCGCGGTGGTGGCCGACGAGGTGCGCAAGCTCGCCGAAATCACCGGCAGGAACGCCGAGGAGATCGGTACGGATATCGACCGTCTGGCAAGCGAAATCCGCGCGGTGGCGCAGCACATCGAGGCGCAATCGGCGGGCGTCGGCTCGCTGACCGGCCTGCTCGACGCGCTGGAGAACTCTAGCAACCTGACGGCGGACACCTCACGCCAGACCAAGGGCGTCGCCGACCGGCTGATCGGCCTGACCGCGCGCTAAACCGCCAAGCGCGCACGAACCTCGGCATAGGGATAGGCCTCCAGCGAGGCGAAGCCGGGGAGCTGGCGCGCCTTGAGCTTGGTGAACACCGGCACGCTGATGCCGCAGAGAAAGCGCGTCAGGCACTCGGCGCTCGGCGCACCGCCCTTGAGCTGCGCGTAACGCTCACTGAACTCTGCGCAGCGGGCGGCCAGGTCGATCTGCTCCAGCGGCGCCAGTGTCGGCGGTTCCGGCAGCTTCGCGACCTGTCCGTTGCAGACCGAGCAATGCCCACAGCGCTGTGGTGCCTGGCGATCACCGAAATAGGCGGCCAGTCGCTGGCTCAGGCATTCGGCGGATTCGAACAGGGCCAGCATGTTGTCGATGCGGGCGATCTCGCTGGCTTCGTGCTCCTTGAAGTAGGCGTGCAGCTCGCGGCTCAGAGCCTCGGCATCGAAGCGCGTGTCGAGCAGCGCGTAGACCTCGGTCATCTGCTTGCTCTCCAGCTCGATCCAGCCCTTCTCCTGGAAATATTCCAGCGCCTTTACCACCCGCGCGCGGTCGGCGCCGTGCTGCCCGTAAAGCGCTTCGAAATCCAGCGTGCACCAGGTTCGCGCCCGCGCCGAGGTGTGCACGATGGCTTCGACGAACTGTCGCCGCTCGCCGTCGAACTTCGCTACCAGCGCCTCGGGCTCGAGCAGGTACTTGAAGCGGTACTCGGCGAAGTAGGCAAAACGCGGTGCGATGATGCCGCGCAGCTCCAGCTGCACCAGCAGGGTTTTCAGCGGCAGCTGGCGGATGTTGCTCTGATCGGATAGCTGGTTGAGCATCAGCTCCCATTGCCCGCCGGCGCCGGCCTGCAGCAGCTCGTCGAGCACGCAGCGGATGCCCTCGCGTTCCGGCGTATCGCCGTAGACGAAGTTCTGCAACACGCTGAGGCTGTCGCGATTGGCCAGCACCAGGCAATCCGAAGCGTTGCCGTCGCGCCCTGCCCGACCAATTTCCTGACTGTAATTTTCCACCGACTTGGGCAGGTCGTAGTGCACCACGTTGCGGATATCGGCCTTGTCGATGCCCATGCCGAAGGCGATGGTAGCGACGATGCAGTTCAGCTCGCCGGCCATGAAGCGACGCTGGATCGATTCACGCTGCTCGTGTGCCATGCCCGCGTGGTAGGCGCTGGCCGGAAACCCCCGCTGCGCCAGGTGTTCGGCAATCTGCTCGGCGGTCTTCTGCTGGGTGACATAAACGATGGTCGGTTGCCCCGCCTTGCCCGTCAGCCATTCCACCAGCCGGCGCTGCTTGTTGAAGCCGCTGACCGGCTCCACCAGCAGATTGAGATTGGGCCGGTAGAAGCCGGTGGTCACCACGTCATCCGCTGCAATCGAGAATTTGGCCTGCATGTCGGCGATCGCCGGTTGCGTCGCCGTGGCAGTCAGCAGCAGTACCTGGGGAATATTGAACTGGCGCTGATAGTCGGGAAGCTTGAGGTAATCCGGACGGAAGTTGTGCCCCCACTCGGAAATACAGTGCGCCTCGTCCACCACCAGCAGCGAGATCGGCACCTGACTGATGAAGTGGCGGAAACGCTCGTTCTTCAGTCGCTCCACCGAGATCATCAGGATCTTCAGTTCGCCGGACTTGGCCCGCGCCATGGTTTCGCTGGCCTGCTCGCGGCTCTGCGCCGAGTCGATGCTGCCGGCGACGATGCCATGCCGCTGCAGAAAGGCCAGCTGATCCTGCATCAACGCCAGCAACGGCGAGACCACCAGGGTGAGATGCGGCAACAGCAGCGCCGGCAGCTGGTAGCACAGGGATTTGCCCGAGCCGGTAGGAAAGATCGCCGCCGCAGAGCGCCCCGCCACTACGGCGCGAATGGCCTGTTCCTGGCCCGGACGCAGGCTGTCGTAGCCAAACGTCTGCCTGAGGGTCTGTTCGATCATGCGGCGTCGCTCCTGTGACGGGAGGCAGGAGGGTAGCAAAAGACAGCAGAGGGCACTGCGCATCGACCCGCCTCGTCGGCCGGGTGCGACGCCGAGGATCCTTGGGACGGTGCAGCAGCGGAACGGCCAGGCATTTCCGTCAATCGCGCGGATTGGAATCCGCAATTACCGTTAGGCGCCTATCTACTTCTACGATGCCTGGGCTCCTGACAACAAGCACAAGCAACGCCGGGTCAGGTGGTCCGGCAGGCAAAAACAGGACGGACCTATGAACCAGAACAGGATGCCCCGCCATGCGTGCAACCCTTATTGCCACTGCCCTGCTGTTTACCTCGCTGGCCCAGGCTGATGATGCCAAGGCTCAGCCCTACACCTACGGCACCCGACTGGATGTCGCCTCGGTGCTGTCGGTGAAGATCAAGCCGACCCCCTACTGCGAGGTGACCGATGCGGAGATGACCTACCGCGATTCCACCGGTACCGAACGCAAGCTGGCCTACCGGACGCTGTCCGAGGCCTGCAGGAATCAGAACTGAGCGCCACGAACAAGGACGCCGGGGCCGGGCGGGAGCACGCAACGCGCCCTCCGCCCGGTCTTCCTGAGCGCGATCAGAAGCGGTCGCGAATCACCACCTCGTCGAACGGTAGCTTGCCGACACGCGGCTTCGGCTCGGCGGCGCGCTTGCCCACCGCGACCATCAGCGCGATGACATGGTTGTCCGGCAGGTTGATCAGCTTGCCGACCGCGTCGAAATCGAAGCCATCCATGGGGCAGGAATCCAGGCCCTTGGCCCGTGCCGCGAGCATCAGCGTCTGCGCCATCAGACCGCAGCTGCGCATGGCCTCGTCACGCTGCACCTGCGGCTTGCCACGGTAATAGGCATCGATGGCGCCGGCCATGTAGTCCTGCACCTCGCTCGGTGCGCCTTCCCAGACGCGGCGGACATTCTTTTCCCAGCTGTCGACCTGGGCGCAGATCACCACCAGCATCGAGGCGTCGGTCATCTGCGCCTGGTTCCAGCCCACCTCGCGGATCTGCGCGCGCAGCGCCGGGTCGCTGACCTCGACGAAGCGCACATGCTGCAGATTGAAGGCAGAAGGCGCCAGCAGTGCCAGTTGCAGCAGCTCGTCCTTTTCTTCACGGCTCAGCTGGAAGCTGGGGTCGTAGGCCTTGACGGCGCGGCGGGTGCGAATGGCTTCTTCGGTATTCATGGCGCGCGGTTCCTCGTAATGAACAGTCGCGCCATGCTAAGGGCGCCGACCAATCGAATCCATGCGTCTTGACCGATAAGAATCATCGACACCTTTGATCTAACTCACCACCCGGCTCAAACGAAAAAGCCGCCCGAAGGCGGCTTTCGATCACGCGGCAGGCAGCTTAGAGCTGCGGGCCGGCGTTGCGGATGGCATCGGAGACGTCGAACTTCTTGAAGTTTTCGATGAACTTGCCAGCCAGCTCCTTCGCAGCCTGGTCGTAGGCGCTCTTGTCGGCCCAGGTATTGCGCGGGTTGAGCAGCTGGGTGTCGACACCGGCAACGGCCTTCGGCACGTCCAGGTTGATGATCGGCAGGTGCTCGGTCTCGGCACCTACCAGTGCACCGCTCTGGATCGCAGCGATCACCGCACGGGTGGTCGGGATGTTGAAGCGCTTGCCAACGCCGTAGCCACCGCCGGTCCAGCCGGTGTTGACCAGATAGACCTTGGAGCCGAAGCCGTTGATGCGCTTGATCAGCAGCTCGGCATATTCACCGGCCGGACGCGGGAAGAACGGCGCACCGAAGCAGGTGGAGAAGGTCGACTTGATGCCGCTGCCCGAACCCATTTCGGTGGAACCGACCAGCGCGGTGTAGCCGGAGAGGAAGTGGTAGGCAGCCTGCTCGTTGTTCAGGATCGACACGGGCGGCAGTACGCCGGTCAGGTCGCAGGTCAGGAAGATCACCGCGTTCGGCTCGCCACCAAGATTCTTCTCGGAACGCTTCTCGACGTGCTGCAGCGGGTAGGCGGCGCGACTGTTCTGGGTCAGGCTGGCATCGGCGTAGTCAGGCAGACGGGTACGCTCGTCGAGGACCACGTTCTCCAGTACAGCGCCGAACTTGATGGCCTTCCAGATTACCGGCTCGTTCTTCTCGGACAGGTCGATGCACTTGGCGTAGCAGCCACCCTCGATGTTGAACACGCGACCAACGCCCCAGCCGTGCTCGTCGTCACCGATCAGGTAGCGGCTCTCGTCGGCCGACAGGGTGGTCTTGCCGGTGCCGGACAGACCGAAGAACAGGGTGGTGTCGCCGTCTTCGCCGATGTTGGCGGCGCAGTGCATCGGCAGCACATCCACGTCCGGCAGCAGGAAGTTCTGCACGGAGAACATGGCTTTCTTCATTTCACCGGCGTACTGCATGCCGGCGATCAGCACCTTTTTCTCGGCGAAGTTGATGATCACGCAGCCATCGGAATTGGTGCCGTCACGCTCGGGTACGCACTGGAAGAACGGGGCGTTGAGGATGCGCCACTCGCTCAGACCGGCCGGGTTGAACTGCTCGGGGGTGATGAACAGGCAGCGGCCGAACAGGTTGTGCCAGGCGGTCTCGGTGGTCATCTTGACCGGCAGGTAGTGCTCGGGATCGGCACCGACATGGACATGGGACACGAAGCTGTCACGCTCGCCGATATAGGCTTCGACGCGGCTCCACAGGGCTTCGAAGTTGCCCGCCGGGAACGGACGGTTGATCGGGCCCCAGGCGATCTTGTGCTGGGTGCTCGGCTCTTCGACGATGAAGCGGTCAGCCGGAGAACGACCCGTGCGGTGCCCGGTCTTCACCACCAGAGAGCCATTGGCGGACAGTTCGCCCTCTCCGCGCTTGACGGCTTCTTCAATCAGTTGAGCGGTGCTGATGTCGGTGTACACGGCGTTGGTGGCTTGCGTCATGAGTGTTCCCGTCGGCCCTGGGCCGATTCCTCCATGCTGTTGTAGCCCGCCAAAGAGCGAACTACATCGAAAAAAGTGCGCGCGATTATGCCAGATAATGCGCCGCGCTGGGTATGAGGCCGTGATGGCCAAATAGTTCACTGCCCGAGTGCAGGTCCATCCCTGCCTCATTCCCGGCCGCCGCGGCAGCAGGCAGACGACCGGAACGCCGCACGCCGATCAGTGCCGGGTATCCGACGGCGCGTCGCTGCCGCCACCGGCGAAAAGCTGAGCCACATCCGCCGCGTTGTAGGTGTATTTCTCGTTGCAGAACTGGCAATCGATGCTGACCGAACCGCCCTGCTCCGCCACCAGCTGCAGGGCGTCTTCCTCGCCCAGGCTGACCAGCGCGCGGGCCGAGCGCTCGCGCGAGCAGCTGCAGCGGAAGCGAATCGGCAGTGCATCGAACAGGCGCAGCTGCTCCTGGTGATAGAGCCGATGCAGCAACGTCTCGCTGTCCAGCCCCAGCAGTTCCTCGGCGGTCAGGGTGTCGGCCAGGGTACGCAGGTGCTCCCAGCTGGCGTCACGCTCCTCCGGATCCTTGAGTCGGTCGGCCGGCAGCTGTTGCAGCAGCAGGCCGCAGGCGCGGCGGCTGTCGGCATTGAGCCAGAAGCGCGTCGGCAGCTGTTCGGAGGCCGCGAAGTAGTTGGTCAGGCATTCGGCGAGCGTGGCCCCTTCAAGATCGACGATGCCCTGGTAGCGCTGGCCATTGGCCGGATCGATGGTGATCGCCAGCATGCCTTCGGGCATCAGCTCGGTGAGGGTGGCGTCCGGCTGGATCTGCTCGGCGTGATAGCGGGCGATGCCACGCACCTCGCGGGCGCTGGAGCACTCGACCATCAGCAGCGGCACGGCGCCACTGGAGCGGGCCTGGAGAATCAGCAGCCCGTCGAACTTGAGCGTGCCGACCAATAGCGCGGCCGCGGCCAGCAGCTCGCCGAGCAACTGGGCCACAGGCTCTGGATAGGTGTGTTTGGCCAGCACGTGCTGGTAGCTTTCCTCGAGCGTGGCGATCTCGCCGCGAACATCGGAATCATCGAAGAGAAAACGCTGGGTTTGATCGGGCATAGCCGGAAAGCTCGCAGGTACGGCGGAGGAAGCGGCAATTTTAGGCGCAAAGCCGGCCCGGACCAAGGGCGGGCGCCGGACGGGCTGCCAGACAGCCGCAAGCTGAACGCTGGCTGAACGGCTCGCAGGTAGTCAGGACAGCCGCAACGGCAGGCTCTAGCATCGCGCGCCATCGCAACCCCAGGGACGATCCTCATGCCCGTGACCACGCCCCAGGCGCGCTGGCGCCCACTGTCTTGGTTCATCAGCCATCTGCTCGCCGGGCTGCTGCTGCTCAGCTGGCTCTCGCCCGTCAGCCGCCCGTTCTGGGATGCTCTCGACGAGTCGGCCTTTCATCTGCTCAACGGCTCGCTGGGCCACCAGGCCTGGTGGGACTGGCTGTGGGCACTGGCCAGCGTTCGCGTGTTCGACATCCTCGTCGGCGCCCTGCTGCTGACCCTGCTGATCCGCCGCGACTGGCTGTTCGCGCAGCACCAGCTGCGTCCGGCGCTGTTCACCTTTGTCGCCCTGCTGCTGGTGTTGCTGGTAATTCGCGTGCTGGTGACCAAGCTGGCCGGCCACTTCGGCTGGCAGCACGCCAGTCCATCGCTCGAGATCGCTGGCGCCCATCACCTGAGCGACCACTTTCCGCTGCTGGAGCGGGTGTTCGAACTAAAGGATCGTTCCAGCCGCAGCTTCCCCGGCGATCACGCCTCGGTGCTGCTGATCTGGGGACTGTTCATGGCGCTGTTCGCCCGCGGCGGCCGTCTGGCACTGGTGCTCGGCATCACCGTACTGTTCATGCTGCCGCGGCTGGTGGCCGGCGCCCACTGGGTCAGCGATGACTTCGTCGGCGGACTTCTGATCGCCTTGCTGGCCATCGGCTGGGGCTATTGCACACCACTGGGCGCACACCTCGCAGCCCTGCTGCAGTGGCTGGCCCGTGCGCCCATGCAGCTGGCCGCCAGGCTGCCACTGCTGCGCCAGCTGGCGGTGCTGCGTGACTAACCGGGCTTGAAGTCACGCAGCAGCTGGATCTGCCGGCGCTGCTTCTTGCTCGGCCGGCCGTCGGTCTGCATGCCGAGGGCACCCGCCTTGCGCAGCGCAGCCGCCTCCTCGCGCGCCGCGATGCTCTGTGCGGTTTCTTCGTAGAGCGTCTGCGCCTCGGGAGCACCACGGCGCACCGCCGACAACGCGCGGATGACCACCGTGCGCTCGTCGAAGCCGCTGCGGATCACCAGTTCATCGCCCACCTTCGGTTCCTTGCTCGGCTTGCAGCGCTCGCCCCGGCAGTGCACCTTGCCACCTTCGATGGCCGCCTTGGCCAGTGCACGGGTCTTGAAGAAGCGTGCGGCCCATAGCCACTTGTCCAGGCGTACCTTGTCGTCGTCTTTTTCGGCCATCGTCCAACTCAGTCTCGTATCGGTCGTTCCAGGGTGTTACAGACGGATGCAGTTGTCATGCACGCCGACTAGAATGCCGGCAAATTCTTCGGACTCTCCCATTGAAGAAACTCGACCCCCATACCGTGATCGGTCTGCGTGAATGGATCGCCCTGCCGGATCTCGGCGTGGTGGGCCTGCGCGCCAAGGTCGATACCGGGGCCAGCACCTCGGCGCTGCACGCCACCGACATCAGCGAATTCGAACGCGATGGGCAGCGCTGGGTTCGCTTCACCGCGCACCTGGGCACGCTGGTGCAACGCCGCCATCGCTGCGAGGCGCCGCTGGTCACCCGCAAGCTCATCAAGAGTTCCAATGGCCAGGTCCAGACCCGCTACGTGGTGCGCACCCTGCTGGCGCTGGGCAGCCATGTCTGGCCGGTGGAGTTCACCCTGACCTGCCGCAAGACCATGCGCTACCGCCTGCTGCTCGGCTCCAAGGCGCTGGTCGACGGCCAATGGCTGATCGATCCGTCGCGAACCTATATCCAGGACAAACCCCAGATCCTCACTTCTTCCGGTGCTCAATGAAAATCGCCGTGCTGTCGCGCAATCCGCGCCTGTATTCCACCCGTCGTCTGGTCGAAGCCGGCGAGCAGCGTGGCCATGAAGTGGTGGTGATCGATACGCTGCGTGCGTACATGAACATTGCCAGTCACAAGCCGCAGATCCACTACCGCGGCAAGCCGCTGGAGGGCTTCGACGCGGTGATCCCGCGCATCGGCGCCTCGGTGACCTTCTATGGCTGCGCGGTGCTGCGCCAGTTCGAGATGCAGGGGGTGTTCCCGCTCAACGAGTCGGTGGCCATCGCCCGATCGCGCGACAAGCTGCGCGCCCTGCAACTGCTGTCGCGCCGCGGCGTCGGCCTGCCGGTGACCGGCTTCGCCCACTCGCCGGACGACATCCCCGACCTGATCCGCATGGTCAACGGCGCCCCGCTGGTGATCAAGGTGCTGGAAGGCACCCAGGGCATCGGCGTGGTGCTCTGCGAAACCGAGAAGGCCGCCGAGTCGGTGATCGAGGCCTTCATGGGCCTCAAGCAGGACATCATGGTGCAGGAGTACATCAAGGAAGCCGGCGGCGCCGATATCCGCTGCTTCGTGGTTGGCGACAAGGTCATCGCCGCGATGAAGCGTCAGGCCAAGCCTGGGGAATTCCGCTCCAACTTGCATCGCGGTGGCTCCGCCAGCCTGATCAAGATCACCCCGGAAGAGCGCATGACCGCCATTCGTGCCGCCAAGGTGATGGGCCTGAACGTCGCCGGCGTCGACATCCTGCGCTCCAACCACGGTCCGCTGGTGATGGAGGTGAACTCTTCGCCGGGCCTGGCCGGGATCGAGGAAACCACCGGCAAGGACGTCGCCGGGCTGATCATCCAGTACCTGGAAAAGAACGGCGGCCCGCACCTGACCCGAACCAAGGGCAAGGGCTGATCCCACCGCGCTGCGAGCCGGCTTATTCGGCCGGCTTGCCCTGCACCGCATCGCGCGGCAGCAGCAGCCCCAGCGGCAGGCTGACCCGCGCTTCCAGACCACCGCCCTCGCGATTGCGCAACTCGACCACCCCGCCATGCTGCGAGGCGATGCGCTTGACGATCGCCAGGCCCAGCCCGGCGCCCTGCCCGCCACGGGCACGATCGCCGCGAATGAACGGATTGAAGATGCCTTCCAGCTCGGCCGGATCGACCCCCGGGCCACGGTCCAGCACGCTGAGCACCACGTAGGGCGCGTGCTGGTCGCCGGAGACATAGGCAGCCACTTCGACGCCGCCGCCTGCGTAACGCAGGGCGTTCTCGATCAGGTTAACCAGCAGGCGCTTGATCGACACCCGGCGCAGGGCGAACGGCGGCATCGGCTCGACGCACAGGCGCACGGTTTCCTGCTGCTGGTTATAGGGCGCCACAACCTCGCGGATCAGCTCGGCAAGGTCCGTGGTTTCCACCGGCTCGTCACTGCCATCGCGGACAAAGGCGAGAAACTGGTCGAGGATGGCGTTCATATCCTCGACATCACGAATCATGTCGTCGGTCAGCTCGTCATCGCTGCTCATCAGCTCCAGCGACAGGCGCAGGCGCGTCAATGGCGTGCGCAGATCGTGGGAAACCCCGGCCAGCATCAGTTCGCGCTCCCGGCCAGCCTGCTCGACGTCCTCGGCCATCTGGTTGAAGGCGCGATACACCTCGGTCATCTCGCTCGGCGTGTCGCCGATCGGCAGGCGCACGCGGCGGCCCTTGCCGATCTGCCGAGCGGCGAAGACCAGCCGCTTGAGCGGCAGGTTGAGCTGACTGACGAAGATCCACGCCGCACCGGTGGACAGCAGGCCGATGCCAAGGAACCAGCCGAGTACGCTCCAGATGCGCTGGCCACGCAGCGGATAGGCATAGAGCGGCACCTGCACCCAATCCGGCCCCAGGCTCGGCGCGCGCACCCAGATCGCCGTGGACGGCTGGATGCGCACGCGCACCTCGGTGTCGTCGCCCAGCTCGTCGCGCATCTGCCGCTGGAAGATCTCGGTGTAGGGCCAGTGATACTCGCTGCGCGGCACGTTCTGCTCGGCCACCAGTTGCAGGCCGGCGGCGCGGCCGATGCGGTCGCGGTCCTCCAGGTCGGCAGCCCAGTAGGCGCGCAGGGTCAGCGCCGCCCCGTGGCTGTACTGGCGGTCAACCAGCACGTCCTCGTTGGTCATCAGATAGACCAGCGTCAGGACCTTGGAGAACAGCACCACGATCAGCACCATCCACAGGGTGCGGGCGAAGAAGCTTTGCGGGAACCAGAGCGGGGTCTTCATGAAAAAGCGGCGGCACGCCTCGGGCTGCGGGTAACGAGGCTATCGCGCCCGCAGCCGGTGGCACGCCGTGGTCGACTCACTTGTTGCCGTCCGGCACGAATACGTAACCCACACCCCAGACGGTCTGGATGTAGCGCGGCTTGGACGGGTCCGGCTCGATCAGCCGGCGCAGGCGGGAGATCTGCACGTCGATGGAGCGCTCCAGCGCATCCCACTCGCGGCCGCGGGCGAGGTTCATCAGCTTGTCCCGGGTCAGCGGCTCGCGGGCGTGCTGCACCAGCGCCTTGAGCACGGCGAACTCACCGGTGGTGAGCATGTGCACTTCGTTGCCCTTCTTCAGCTCACGCGTGGCCAGCGACAGCTCGTACTCGCCGAAGGTGACGGTCTCGTCCTCACTGGCCGGAGCGCCCGGCACCTGCGGCGCCTGCCGGCGCAGCACCGCACGGATGCGCGCGAGCAGCTCACGAGGGTTGAACGGCTTGGCCAGGTAGTCGTCGGCGCCCTGCTCCAGGCCCTGGATGCGGCTGGCCTCGTCGCCCTTGGCGGTGAGCATGATGATCGGGATCTGGTTGTTCGCCTCACGCAGCCGGCGGCAGGCGGACAGCCCGTCCTCGCCCGGCATCATCAGGTCCAGCACCACCAGCTGAAACAGCTCGCGACTGAGCAGGCGGTCCATCTGCTCGGTGTTTTCCACGGTACGGACGCGGTAGCCCTGCTCGTCGAGAAAGCGCTCGAGCAGACGCCGCAGACGGGCATCGTCATCGACGATAAGGATCTTTTCGCCTTCGTTGGCTTGCGCAGTGCTGCTCATGGAAACTCCCAGATGGTCGACGGCGCATTATTGCGCAGTGTGGTTCGGCCCTACTGACAGCCATTGTTAGCAGATTTTTCGCGCAACCGTCTTGCCCCGCGCGCCTCGGAGGCTTCAGAGCAGGACGGCGAGCCAGACGACGGCAATGGAAATGAGTCCGAGCAGCTGAGCCGCACTTCCCAGATCCTTCGCGCGCTTGGACAACGGATGGATTTCCAGCGACACCCGATCGACCACTGCCTCGATGGCTGAATTCACCAGTTCGATGGCGAGCGACATCAGCACCGGCAGGACCAGCAGAGCACGCTCCACGGGGGTGCTGCCAACCATGAAGGCGACAGGAATGAGCACGCAGGCAAGCAGGGCCAGCTGACGAAAGGCCGCCTCATGCCGCCAGGCTGCGGCGAGGCCGGCAAAGGAATAGCCGGCCGCCTTGGCGATGCGCCCAAGCCCCGGTTTGCTCTTGAAGGCAGACGCCTCGTTGGTCGTTTCGACTTTCATCTCTCATCCGCTCGTTCGTGACTGCTCATTCGACTCGTGACCGGCCATCGACCCCCACTGTCGTACGCCGAAGCCGCTTGATATCATATTGGCATCAATCAAGGACGATTCAGTTTCCGACGAACAGTCTGGTGACGGTTTAAAGCGCTTTAGCGCCTGGCCGACACGCTGTTCAGGACGCTACAGGTCGCGCCCGAAACCGCCGCAGGTGACTTCTTGCTTCTCTTCCGCCAAAACCAGCAGCTTCCGGCCCCGCTCGGACTGGACGGTATCGAATGGCCGATTTTTGCGCTAAATGACGGACGCCTGCATTGGATCATGGCGGAAAAAGCGAGCGATGCGGCGCTGCTGACCCGGCAGGTCATCGGGAACATGGCGGCCGGTCAGCGGGCGGCGATGATAGCGGACGCAGCCCGCCAGCGGCACGCACTGGCCGACCTGCCGGCTGACGCGGGCCCTGGTGAACTGCTGGCCCTGACTCTGACGCCGGACCATTTCGAAGCGATGCTGCAGCGCCTGGATTCCGAACTGGATCGCTCGGGCAACATGCGCACCCGGTACATCCTGCTCAACCTCCCCACTCAGGCCTGGGAGCGCCTTGCAGGGCCGCGCCTCTCAAGCTGGCTGACGCGGATCGGCGCCTGGCTGCTCGAGCGCCGCGCGACCCTGCTGATCATCAGTGATGGTGTCAGCGACGCCCTGAGCGAGGGTTTGCTCCGACTCAGCCATTGCCTGGCCGGGTTCGCCTCGCTCACTCAAACCCCGTCCGGCACCCGCCTGTATCTGCATCACTGGCAGAACGAGCGCGGCATGACCAGCGCCCGCCAATTCGCCCTGCGCCACCAGGCCGACGGGTTCCAGCTGACGGCTTGCGGAGAACTCGGCGAGGTGCTCGAGCACCCCGATCAGGGGCGTTTCTACGCGGAGCGCAGCGTGCTGGAAGGGGTGCACAACCTGTCCACGCAGTGGCGCCTGTTCGAGAGCAGAGCGGCCCTACTGGCGCATGCCGAAACCGCCAAGGCTGCGAGCATCCTCTTCGCGATCACCGATAACGAGCAGGTCGACGAGCTCGCCCATCAGCTCAATGGCTTGCGCCGCACCTGCGGCAATCAGCTGAAGCTGATCATCCGGGAAACGGCGCCCTGCCTGCGCTATCGGGACGAACAGCTGCTGCTGGCCGGTGGCGCGTCGCTGGTCGTGCCTTTCGGCACCTCGCTGCCACGCTTCCTGACGATGGTCGAGAGCGCTCAGGGGCATATCTGGCAGCGTCAGCTGAGCGACATCGATGCCAGCCTCGACAAGCTCAAACCGCTTCCCCTGCGTGGCCAGCTGAGCCCGCGCCGCTTTGCCGAAGCCGCCCAGGAAATGTGGGCCGGCAGCACAACGGGTGAGATCGTTCATCAGCTGGTTCGGCTGCAACCGGTACCCGGACTGAGCCTGGAGCAGGTGCTTGGTCAGGCTCATCTGCGGCGTAACGGCGACATAGCCTGCATCGTCGACAAGGCGCTGTATCTTTTTCTTTTCGCCTGCCGCGCGGAATCGCTCGAGGCGGCTCTGGACAACATCTTTGGCGTCACCTGGCAGGAGCTGTTCCTCGGCCTCGAACAGCTGGCGGATCTCGAGCCCCTGTCCGGCCCCGGCTTCCACGGCGAAACCTTGTCACTGCCCGGCAACGAAACGCTCGTCAACGAGCCGGCACCGGGTCGACAGCTTCAACCCCGCCCCCTGACCCTTTCGCTGGTGACGCAACCATGACGCTCGAGCAACTCCTCGAGGTCGCCAGCCTGTTCCTGGCGATCGGCATCGGTATCGGCTGGTTGCTGACCCGGTACGGCCACAGGGCGCTGCGTGCATTCGATCGAATGCTCCCGCCCCGCTACCTGAAAAGGACAGCGATACGCCGTCGTTCCACTGGATCGGGAGACACGCCATGAATGCGCCGGAGCGGCTGATCGTACCCGCGCCCCCGGTTACCCGCTGGCCGGGCCTGGGTGTGTGGAATCTGTATTTTCTGCTGAAGTTCCTGTTGCTGGGCCTTGGCCTGCTGAACTTCCAGGCTCTGCCGAACCTGGTATTCGCGGCGTTTCTCGTGGTGCCCCTTCCGGGCGCCCCGTGGCGCATCGTACGGCAGCTGATCGCGATTCCCGTGGGTATCGCGCTGCTGTACCACGACACCTGGCTGCCCCCGTTCGACCGGTTGCTGGCACAACCGGGGGTGCTGGATTTTTCCCCAGCGTATCTCGTGGAACTAGCCGGACGCTTCGTCGACTGGACCGTGCTCGGCCTCTGCGCCTTGCTGGTGATTGGCTACAGCTACATGGCGAACTGGATTCGCCTGTCCACGATCTGCCTGGGCGGTCTGATCTGGCTGAACCTGGGCAGCATCCCTCTGCTGGCATCACCACCGCGTGCAGATGCCGCCCCCGTCGTGGCGTCCGCACAGGGCAACGACGCGCCGGCCCTTCAGGACAATGTGGCGCTGGATACCTGGCTCGAGAATTTCTTCCGCACCGAGGCCACGCGCCAGACGCAGTTCCCCCTGCGCAGCGAGCAAACCGCGGCGTTCGACGTGCTGTTCATCAATGTCTGCTCGTTGGCCTGGGACGATCTGGACGCGGTCGAGTTACGCGACAACGCTCTGCTCAAACGCATGGACGTCATCTTCGATCGTTTCAACTCCGCCACTTCCTACAGCGGGCCGGCGGCAATCCGGCTGCTGCGAGCCAGCTGCGGTCAGCCCCGTCATCAGGCCCTGTACGAACCCGCGCCGGAACAATGCCTGCTGTTCCAGAACCTGGCCAACCTGGGCTTCCACGCCGAAACCCTGATGAACCACAACGGCAAGTTCGACGGCTTCGCCGGTGAAATCGAAGCCCAGGGCATGCCCCAGCCGGTGCTGGCGAGCCAGAAGTTCGCGCGTGCGCTGGCAGGCTTCGACGGCTCGCCGATCGCCAGGGATTTCGACGTGCTCAACGGCTGGTGGCAGCGTCGTCAGGCATTGCCGGAGCCACAGGTCAGCCTTTTCTACAACAGCATCAGCCTGCACGACGGGAACCGCATCGTCGGGGCGGATGGCAATGCCCAATCGGCGGCATATAGGCCTCGCGCACAGCGCCTGCTGGATGACCTCAACCGTTTCATCGATGAGCTGGAGCGCAGCGGTCGACCGGTCGCCTTGCTGCTGGTACCCGAGCACGGAGCGGCGTTGCATGGTGACCGCATGCAGATCGCCGGCATGCGCGAGATTCCCCGGCCATCGATCACCCAGGTGCCCGTCGGCCTGAAACTGATCGGGATGGAAGCCTCTCACGGCACGCAGCCCGTGCACATCCAGCAGCCAACGAGCTTCCTGGCGCTTTCCGAGCTGGTTTCCCGGCTCTACGCCGCCCGTCAGCAAGGCAGCACCCCGAACCTGGAGGCGCTGGTCGCTGACCTGCCGCAGACCGAGCTGGTCTCCGAAACGGCCGGCGCGCAGGTGATCGAGCGCGCAGGAAAACCGTATGTACGTCTCAGCGGCCAGACCATCTGGCTTCCTTATCCAAACCGGTTCGAGTAGCACGCCTATGGAATCTCTGGTCCTGCCGTCGCCACAAGACGATGTCGACAACCTGAAACGCCATCTGGGCATGCCGAAGCTCGGCTATCAGGACATCTCCGCATCGCTGGCACTGGACAAGGCAGTTCAGCGCTGGCCGCTGCTGAGCGAGCTTTCCGTCGTCGCCCACCTGAACAGCGCGATCGAGAGCGTCTCGCTCGAGAACGCCAGTGTGGCCGTGGCCAGCAGGCGTCCGGCATGAAGCAGCTCGTGCTGCGCGGCCTGCGCGGCGGAATCGGCGCCACCTCGCTGCTGGCTGGCCTCGGCATCGCGCTGCATGAACAGGGTGAGCGGGTACTGCTGATCGATCTCAGCCCGGACAACATGCTGCGCCTGCATTTCAGTGTCGACGTTGCGTACGCCTCCGGCTGGGCGCGCGCGCAGCTGGATGCTGCGCCATGGCATGAGAGTGCCCTGGAACTGCTCCCGAGCCTGCACCTGCTGCCGTACGGCGAGCTTGGCGGGGCGGAGATTTCCCAGATCGAAGGCCAGCTCTGCGCGGATTCGAGCTGCTGGGCGCAGCGCTGTGACTTGATCGCGCACAACTACGACTGGGTGCTGTTCGACCTGCCGCAGCGGCTGCCGGGCCATCGCGCCGTTGTGTCGGAAGCGAATCGGGCCGACGTGCTGATCGATCTGGCTACACCCGATCCCGGGTGTCATGTACTGCTACAGCAGCGCCCACGCCCGGATGCGGATCTCCTGCTGATCAATCGCTTCAATCCGGCCAGCCAGCTGCAGCGCGATCTGCTGCTGCTCTGGCGCAGCCAGCCGAGGAGCAACCGGCAACCGCAACTGATCCACGAGGACGAAGCGCTGCCGGAAGCCCTGGCGCACAAGCTGCCGATAGGTCATTACGCACCGAAGAGCCAGGCCGCCAGCGACCTGCGCAGCCTGGCGCTCTGGTGCCTGGCCCAGCGAGCGAAGTGCTGATATGCCCAACCCACTGAGCTACTACCAGTACATCCGCTATCGGCACGGTGCCAGCCCGATTGCTGCGCTGAGCTGGCTGATCGCCTACATGACAGCCTGGCTGCTGCTGCGCCTGGATGCTCCTGGCTGGCAGTGGGTCATGGCCGAGCGCCGCAGGCTGTATCCGCACGTCGCGGGCAAAAGGCCCACCGCCGGCGACCCGCTGCGGATCGTCATCCAGAGCATCTGGCTGCTCGTCGCACGCGCGCCCGGGTCCGCGCCGGCGCGCTCGCTGGGCGATCGACTCCGCTCGACCTGGCAGCGACTGCGCAGCGTCGCGCAGCAGCTGCCCAGGCCACCGCGCCTGCGGCACAGGCGGACGTTCGACCTGCCTGGCTTGCGCAATGCCGAAGCGCGCGTCGGAAAGGCCGAACGCTGGCTTTCCAGCCTATCGAGACCCGTCCGCTACGCGTTCAACATCGCCATCGGCGCGCTGGCCATACTGCTTGGCATTCTCTGTATCACCGAACCGTTCGGCTATACCGCGCAGGTCACCTTCGTGCTCCTGCTCTGGGGCCTGGCCCTGCTGGTCCGGCGCGTTCCCGGGCGCTTCGCGGTGCTGATGCTGATCGTGCTGTCGGCCATCATTTCCTGCCGCTACCTGTGGTGGCGCTACACCGCCACGCTGCATTGGGATTCCTATTTCGACCTGGCGTGCGGCATCACCCTGCTGGTGGCGGAGACCTACTCCTGGATCGTCCTGATCCTCGGCTACGTACAGACCTGCTGGCCGCTGGATCGCAAACCCGCCCCGCTGCCGGAAGACAGCAGCAGCTGGCCGTCTGTCGACCTTTTCATCCCGACCTATAACGAAGATCTCTCGGTCGTGCGCACCACGGTGCTCGCGGCGCTGGGCCTGGACTGGCCACGCGACAAGCTGAACGTGTACATCTGCGATGACGGCCGGCGGGACAGTTTCAAGCAGTTCGCCGAGGAAGTCGGCGTGGGCTACATCATCCGCCCCGACAACAAGCACGCCAAGGCAGGCAACCTCAACCATGCGCTGACCGTGACCCACAGCGAGCTGATCGCCATCTTCGACTGCGACCACATACCCGTGCGCTCCTTTCTCCAGGTCACCACGGGATGGTTCCTGCGGGACCCGAAACTGGCGCTGGTGCAGACGCCGCACCACTTCTTCTCGCCCGACCCGTTCGAACGCAACCTGGGATCCTTCCGCCGCAAGCCCAACGAAGGCGAGCTGTTCTACGGCCTGGTGCAGAACGGCAACGACATGTGGAACGCCTCGTTCTTCTGCGGATCCTGCGCCGTGCTGCGCCGCGACGCAGTGGAAAGCATCGGTGGATTCGCCGTGGAAACCGTCACCGAAGATGCCCACACGGCGCTGCGCCTGCATCGTGCCGGTTGGAATTCCGCCTACCTGGGCACGCCGCAGGCGGCGGGCCTGGCCACCGAGAGCCTTTCGGCGCATATCGGCCAGCGGATACGCTGGGCACGCGGCATGGCGCAGATCTTCCGCACCGACAACCCGCTGCTCGGTCCGGGCCTGACGATCTTCCAGCGCCTCTGCTACGCCAATGCGATGCTGCATTTTCTCGCGGGCCTGCCCCGCCTGATCTACCTGACGGCACCGCTCGCGTTTCTCCTGCTGCACGCCTACATCATCTACGCGCCGGCGCTGATGATCGTGCTCTACGTGCTGCCGCACATGATTCACGCCAGCCTGACCAACGCCAGGATGCAGGGCGAGTACCGGCATTCGTTCTGGGGCGAGGTGTACGAGACGGTACTGGCCTGGTACATCGCGCGGCCCACCACGGTGGCGCTGTTCAACCCGGGCAAGGGCAAGTTCAACGTCACGGCCAAAGGCGGGCTGATCGATCACGATCAGTTCGACTGGCGCATCGCGCGCCCCTACCTGGTTCTGGCGGCCTTGAACGTGGCCGGTCTCGGATTCGCCGTCTGGCGCCTGTTCACCGGTCCGGTCAGTGAAATCGGCACGGTTCTGGTCAGCTCCGCCTGGGTCATCTACAACCTGCTCATCATCGGCGCCGCGGTGGCCGTCGCATCCGAAGTCCGGCAGATACGTCGCGCCCACCGTGTCATGGCCCAGCTGCCGGCCTCGCTGAAGCTCGCCGACGGTCACGCCTACCCCTGCACGCTGCTGGACTTCGCCGAAGGCGGTGCGGGCCTGCAGATCCCGCCGGGGCTGAAGGTGGACATGGATCAGCCGGTCTCCCTGATCCTTCAGCGCGGGGATCGCTCGTTCATGTTTCCTGGTCAAGCCTCCCGGCAGATCGGCGAGCGCCTGGGTATCCGCCTCGACAACCTCGACCTCGCGCAGCAGATCGACCTGGTCCAGTGCACCTTCGCCCGGGCCGACGTCTGGCTGAACCGCCATCAGGATTTCGAGACGGACCGGCCGCTGCACAGCTTCATCGAAGTGCTGCGTATCGGCGGACGCGGCTACCACCGCCTCTACGAACAACTGCCGAGCGTCCTGAGCAGACCCCTTCGCCCGCTTCTTCGGTTAGCCGCCTGGCTACTGAGCTATTGCCCTCGTACTCCAGCCTCTAAATCCCTGGTAACCCCGTCATGATCACCCGAACCTATTCCCGGACGCTGCTCACCGCCTTGCTGTGGGCATTCAGCGCTGCCGCCTTCGCTGAGCCGAGCCTCGACGCCGACAGCACGCCGCCGAGCTGGAACTCCAGTCGCAGCTTCAGCGACCTGGGCCGTCCCCGCGACCAGTTGCTGCTTGGCATACGCAACGCGGAGCAGGTCGAGTTCCGCCTGCGTCATGACCGGATCGCCACCGCCGCCACCCTGCACCTGGACTACACGCCATCGCCGGCGCTGATCCCGGTGCTGTCGCACCTGCGCGTGTACCTGAACGATGAGCTGATGGGCACGCTGCCCATCACCCAGGAGCAGATCGGCCAGCGTGTTCGTCAAGAGCTGGCCCTGGACCCGCGCCTGCTGGGCGATTTCAACCGGGTGCGAATCGAATTCGTCGGCCACTACAGCGATGTCTGCGAAGACCCCGCGCACAGCGGCCTGTGGCTGAACCTGGGTCGTCAGAGCCGGGTCAGCCTGCATGAGCAGGCGTTGGACGTCACCGGCGACCTGGCCTGGTTCCCGCTGCCCTTCTTCGACGAGCGCGACACCCAGCAGCTCAATCTGCCGGTCGTCTTCACCGGCACGCCTACCCTTGGCGAGCAGCGGGCCGCAGGCATTCTCTCGTCCTATTTCGGCAGCCTGGCCGCCTGGCGAAGCGCCACCTTCCCGGTGTTGTTCGATGCCCTGCCGTCGACGCAGGAACGTCCGCAACCTGCGCTGGTGTTCGCCACCAACGACCGTCGTCCGTCGTTCCTCGCCGAGCATCCAGCGGCGGAAGGGCCGACCGTCGAACTGATCGACCATCCTCAGGACCGCTACAGCAAGCTGCTGCTGATTAGCGGCCGTAACGACGACGATCTGGTGGTCGCGGCGACGGCGCTGGCACTGGATCGCGGCCAGCTGCGCGGAAATAGGGTTCGCCTGGAGCAGGTCGAACCGCCGGCACGCAAGCCTTACGACGCCCCCAACTGGATCCGCACTGACCGCGCCGTACAGCTCGCCGAGCTGATCGACTACCCGCAGCAACTGCAGGTAAGCGGCCTTCAGCCCTATCCCATCACACTGGATGTCAACCTGCCGCCGGACCTGTTCGTCTGGCGCAACCAGGGCATCCCGCTGCAGACGCGCTATCGCTATACGCCGCCGGTGACGACGGACGAGTCCCGCCTGAACATCAGCGTCAACGACCAATACATCAGCAGCATCCCCCTGCAGGGCAGCGACAGCCGCAGCAGCGTGGAAAACCTGCGCCTGACCGTTCTTGCGTCGGACTCCACCGCCGAAAGCGAAAAGCTGCTGGTGCCTGCGCTGAAGATGGGTATGCGCAACAAGGTGCGCTTCGAATTCAACTTCGCCAGCAAACTGGGCAATGCCCAGCGCGATCGCTGCCAGACCTACCTGCCGACCAACATCCAGGCCGCCATCGACGAGCAATCGACGATCGACCTGTCGGGCTATCACCACTACATGGCCATGCCCGACCTGAAGGCCTTCTCGCGCAGCGGCTTCCCCTTCAGCCGGATGGCTGATCTTTCCGAGACCCTGGTGCTGACCTCGGCCCAGCCCGACGAGGCGCAGGTCGGCACCCTGCTCGATACCCTTGCGCTGATCGGCTCTCATACCGGCTACCCGGCATTCGGCGTGCGCATCACCGACAACTGGAAGTCCGCGGCGCAGGCCGACGCCGACCTGTTGCTGCTGGGCCCTCTGCCCAATGAGCTGGTCAACGATGCCTCCCTGCCGTTCCTGCTCGAATCGCCACGCAGCTGGTTGCAGCACGGCGCTGCCGGCACGGACGAACGGTCCGCCGGCGGCAAGCTGGGCATGAGCGCCAACGGTCCTCTGGCGGCGGTCGTCGGTCAGCAGTCACCCTTCCATGCACAGCGCAGTCTCGTCGCCCTGCTTGCCTCGACGCCGACGGATTACGGCCTGTTGCGCGATGCGCTGACCGATTCGGGCAAGCAGGAAGCCTTCGCCGGCGCCGTTACCCTGATTCGCACCAGCGGCGTCAGCAGCCATGTCGTGGGCGAACCCTATTACGTGGGCAAGCTGCCCTGGTGGCTGCTGTTGTGGTTCCACCTTTCCGCACACCCCGTGCTGCTGGCGTTTCTGGCCGCAGCCAGTGTCGTGCTGTTCGCCATCGTGCTGTGGCGGGCCTTGCGCTGGGCTGCCGGGCGCCGCCTGAGCGATGCCGGGTAATCCGCCATGCGCAAGCCCCCGCTTCTTCTGCTCGCGGCATTGCTGCCGATCTGGAGCCATGCCGAGATCCCGGCCGATCGCGCCGAGCAGGCCCAGTGGTTGCTGGCACAGGTACGTGCCGCCGAAGCCGTCAACCGTGACGAGCTGGTTCGTGACGCCCTGACACGGCTGCAACGTGTCGCGCCCGGCCATGCTCAGGCAACGCTGGCGCAGATGCGGCTTGCCTTGCGTCAGCGTGACCTGCAGCAGCTCGAGGCGCTGCAGCAGAACCTGCAGCGTACCGCCGCCGGCAGCGAGGCCGAGCGCACCGGGCGGATGCTCGTGGAGCTGAGCAGTGAAGCAGGCCAACAGCGCCTGCAGCAGGCCCGTCTGGCAGCCCTGGCCGGCCGGCCGGATGACGCGCTGCAGGGCTTCAAAGCCCTCTATGGCGACCAGCCACCGACACTGGAGCTGGCCGTCGAATACTGGCGCCTGCGCAGCGCCCAGCCGGGGCAGCGCACGTCGGCGATCGGTGCGTTGCGCCGCCTGGACGACGAGTACCCGGGCAACCCCCAGCTACGCCAGTTGCTGGCGAATCTGCTGTTTGCCGATGGGCAAGACAAGGCGGCGCTGGCATTGCTGGCCGAGTTGGGCCGAAACCCGGTGGCGACCGATGCCGCGGCACAGCGGGAGTTCGAGTACCTGGCTACCAGGCGGATCGACGACAACGGACCCAAGGCCTGGAAGGCCTTTCTCGAGCGTTATCCGAACGGGCGCTTCGCTGGTGACGCCCGGCAACACCTGGAGCGGCAGCAGCGGCTGCTCGCCGACCCGCTCTGGCGGGCTGGCCAAGAGGGCCTGCGCTTGCTCGATCAGGGCCAGGACGAAGCCGCGGAAGCCAAACTCCGCCAGGCCTTGCGCGGCTACCCGAAGGACCCCGAACTGCTCGGCGGCCTGGGCCTTGCCCTCATGCGCCCCGGTCACCGCCCGGAAGCCCTGGTGTACTTCCAGCGCGCCAAGGACAACGAGGCAGACATCGACAACCTGAGCAAGTGGAGCGACCTGATCGACTCGACCCGCTACTGGCTCGCCCTCGAGCAGGCCGACCAGGCACTGGAACAACAGCGGCCCCGCGAAGCGGCGGCGCTGTATACCCGTGCGCTCAGGCAACAACCCGATAGCCTCTTCGCCGCGCTCGGTCTGGCCCAGGTCGCCGAAGCCGAAGGCCGCACCGACGAAGCCGAAGCCGCCTATCGCCGCCTGCTTGCGCGTGACCCGGCCAACGGCGGCGCGATCCGCGGGCTGGTGCGCCTCTATCGAGCAGAATCCGCGGAGCGTGCGCTGGCATTCATCGAAACCCTTGCTGCACCCCAGCGCCAGGAATTCAACGAACTGCGCAATGCTTTGCTCCTGGCTCGCTATCAGCTCCAGGCCGACCAGGCACTGGAGCGCGGCGACCAGGCTGCGGCGAGCGAGGCACTGCGCCAGGCTCGCCGGCTCGACCCGAACGACCCCTGGCTGACCTACCGGCTGGCCAATTCGCTACGTACGCAGGGCGCCTTCTACGAGGCGGACAGCACCTTCGATGACTTGCTCGCGCGCAAGCCCGCTGATCCGACCACACGCTATGCACATGCGCTCTATCTCGCCGCGGCCGAACGCGATACCCAGGCCCTGACCAGCCTGCGACAGGTCCCCGCGAGCGACTGGAACGATGACATCCGCGCGCTTGCGACGCGTGTCGAGCGGCGCGAATTCATGTCGCGTGTAGCCAAGCTGCGCGCGGCGGGGCGAGAAACCGCGGCGGCCGATCTGATGCAGCAGCGCCTGCGCAGCCATGGAGACTCGGTGGACGACCTCCTGCTGTTGGCCGACTGGGCGGTGGAGCGCGGCGAGCCAGCCGCAGCACAGTCCTATCTGGCACGCGCGCTGCGCATCGATCCGGAACACGCCGCGGCACGACTCGCCCAGATCGAGCTGCTGCTCGCCGCGGGACAGGTGAACGAAGCCAGCCAGGCCCTGCATGACGCACCGCCACAGTTCAGCAACGATGAGTCGAACGCCATTCGGCGCCTGGCCAACAGCTGGGCGGCGGTCGGCGAAGTGGCAAAGGCCCGGCAGATGCTCGAGCAGCTGGAGGCTCAGGTCGAGGCGCCGGACCCGCTGCTGCGCCGCGATACGGCACGCCTGCTGGCCAGGACCGAGCCGGACCGTGCGATGGCTTACTACCGCAAGGCCATGGTCGATGCCGAACTGGTGCCGGAAGGCGCGAGCGACGCCGATCTGACCCAGGCTACCCGTGAGAACGAGACGGACGACTGGCTGATCCGCAGCCTGCGCAGCGATGTGGCGAACCTGCACCAGCAGCAGGATGTCACCGTGACGCTGCTGCATGACCACGGCTGGCGCAACGACGACGGCACCCCGGGCATCTCCGAACTGCTGACCGACACGACGCTGCTGCACGTGGAATGGCCGGCAGCCAATGGGCGCAGCTTTGTCCGCGCCGAGCGGCTGGCGCTGGATGCCGGCAAGCTGGAGGTAGATCGAAGTACACCTACGGAACCGAGCCGTCCCACCTTCGGTACCTGCGCCTTGGAAACAACCGAAGCGTCACCCTGCGATGGCAAAAGCCAGCAGGCCGAGGCGGCGCTGCTGGCCGGCGGTTGGCGCGACGAGCGCTGGGAAGCCGATCTGGGCCTGACCCAGGGGTTCGAGATCAATAATGTCTATGGCGGTATCACCGGCCGCGGCGACGCCGGGCCCTTCGGCCTGTCGCTCACTGCGTCGCGCCGACCGATGAGCAACTCCCTGCTGTCCTATGGCGGCAGTCGCGATCCGGTGACAGGCGAGCAGTGGGGCGCCGTGACCGCGAACGGCAGCAGCCTTGGCTTGAGCTGGGACCAGGGCGGCGCACATGGCGTATGGGCCTCGCTGGGCTATCACTGGCTGCTTGGCGACAACGTCGCGCGCAACAATCGCACCACGGCAATGACCGGCTACTACTACAAGCTGGTCGACAGCCCCAGCGAGCGCGTGCGTACCGGCCTGACGTTCATCCATTTCGGCTACGACAAGGACCTGAGCGGCTACACCCTGGGCCAGGGCGGCTACTGGAGCCCGCAGAACTACAACTCCATCAGCGTGCCGGTGAGCTACGCCTGGCGTAACGAAGACTGGTCCGTGCTGCTGGAAAGCAGCGTCGGCTGGTCGGTATCGCAGAGCGATGGCAGCCCTGACTATCCGCTGCGTTCGCTGTTGAGCACCGAGCAGAGAGCAGCTGCCGCAGCAAATGGTGAAAGCAAAGGCTCCACCAATCGCGGCATCAGCTATCGTCTGCAGGGCTTGTTCGAACGGCGCCTGAGCGATCATTTCGTCCTGGGCGGCGGCGTCAGCCTGCTGCACAGCGACGATTACGCACCCAGCCGCGCGCTGCTCTACCTGCGCTACAACCTGATGCCCTGGCGTGGAAACCTACCTCTGCCGGTCGAGCCTCTGACGCCATACGCGGATTTCCGCTGACGAAGCGGTCGTCCTGACCGACCCAGTTCAAGCGGGCGCAGTTATACTTGCCCGCTTTTCTGGCCGGCCGGCCGTCATTCCGCCCGCAGGACACCACATGGACAGCATCAATTCCCGTATCGCCAACGAGCTGGGCGTACGCCCGCAACAGGTCGCCGCCGCCGTGGCGCTGCTCGACGAAGGCTCCACCGTCCCCTTCATCGCCCGCTATCGCAAGGAAGTCACCGGCAGCCTCGACGATACCCAGCTGCGTAACCTGGAAGAGCGCCTGCGCTACTTGCGCGAGCTGGACGAGCGACGCGTCTCGATCCTCGCCAGCATCGAGGAACAGGGCAAGCTGACCCCCGAGCTCAAGCGCGAGATCGACCTCGCCGACACCAAGACCCGCCTCGAAGACCTCTACCTGCCCTACAAGCAGAAGCGCCGCACCAAGGGCCAGATCGCCCTGGAAGCCGGTCTCGGCGAGCTGGCCGATGCGTTGTTCGGCAATCCCGAGTTGAATCCTGAAAGCGAAGCCACCCGTTTTATCGACGCTGAGAAGGGCTTCGCCGATGTGAAGGCCGTGCTCGAAGGCGCCAAGTACATCCTCATGGAGCGCTTCGCCGAGGACGCCGACCTGCTGGCCAAGCTGCGGGACTTCCTCAAGCACAACGCCACCCTCAGTGCCCGCGTCGTACCAGGCAAGGAAACCGAAGGCGCCAAGTTCAGCGACTACTTCGAACATGACGAGGTGCTGAAGAACACGCCCTCGCACCGGGCACTGGCGATCTTCCGCGGACGCAACGAGGGCATCCTCAGCGTCAGCCTCAAGGTCGGCGACGAGACCCCGGGCAGCATGCACCCGGGCGAAGGCATGATCGGCGAGCGCTTCGGCATCGCCAACCGCGGCCGCGCCGCCGACAAGTGGCTGGCCGAGGTGGTGCGCTGGACTTGGAAGGTCAAGCTCTACACCAGCCTGGAAACCGACCTGCTCGGCGAGCTGCGCGACAAGGCCGAAGACGAGGCGATCTCGGTGTTCGCCCGTAACCTGCATGACCTGCTGCTGGCTGCGCCCGCCGGCCCGCGCGCGACCCTGGCGCTGGACCCCGGCCTGCGCACCGGCTGCAAGGTCGCAGTGGTCGACGCCACCGGCAAGCTGCTGGAAACCGCCACCGTCTACCCGCACGCCCCGCGCAACGACTGGGACGGCACTCTGGCGATCCTCGCCAAGCTGTGCGCCAAGCATGCCGTCGACCTGATCGCCATCGGCAACGGTACTGCCAGCCGCGAGACCGACAAGCTGGCGGGCGAGCTGATCAAGAAGGTACCGGGTCTGAAGCTCACCAAGATCATGGTCAGCGAAGCCGGCGCCTCGGTGTATTCGGCCTCGGAGCTCGCCGCCCGCGAATTCCCGGATCTGGACGTCTCCCTGCGCGGTGCCGTCTCCATCGCCCGCCGCCTGCAGGACCCGCTGGCCGAGCTGGTGAAGATCGACCCGAAGTCCATCGGCGTCGGCCAGTACCAGCACGACGTGTCCCAGCTCAAGCTGGCGCGTTCGCTGGATGCCGTGGTCGAGGACTGCGTGAATGCCGTCGGCGTCGACGTCAACACCGCTTCCGCCGCGCTGCTGGCCCGCATCTCCGGCCTCAACGCGACGCTGGCGCAGAACATCGTGCAGTTCCGCGATGCCAATGGTGCGTTCAAGTCCCGCAGCGAGCTGAAAAAGGTCCCGCGCCTGGGCGAGAAGACCTTCGAACAGGCCGCCGGCTTTCTCCGCGTGATGAACGGCGACAACCCGCTGGACGCCTCCGCCGTACACCCGGAAACCTATCCGCTGGTGCAACGCATCGCCCAGGACACCGGCCGCGACATCCGCTCGCTGATCGGCGACTCGGCCTTCCTCAAGCGCCTGGACCCCAAGCAGTTCACCGACGAGACCTTCGGCCTGCCCACCGTCACCGACATTCTCGGCGAGCTGGACAAGCCCGGCCGCGACCCGCGTCCGGAGTTCAAGACCGCCGAGTTCCAGGACGGCGTGGAGAAGCTCAGCGATCTGGAGCCGGGCATGGTGCTCGAAGGCGTGGTGACCAACGTCACCAACTTCGGCGCCTTCGTCGACATCGGCGTGCACCAGGATGGCCTGGTGCACATCAGCGCGCTCTCGGAGAAGTTCGTCAAGGATCCCTACGAGGTGGTCAAGGCCGGCGACATCGTCAAGGTCAAGGTCATGGAAGTGGACATCCCTCGCAACCGCGTCGGCCTGTCCATGCGCATGAGCGACACGCCCGGTGCCAAGACCGACGGCCCGCAGCGCAGCGGTGGCAAGCCACGGGGCAATGCGCCGCGTAGCGAGCGCCACGCCAGGGAGGACAAGCCGGCGCCGGCCAATGCCGCCATGGCGGCGTTGTTCGCCAACGCCAAGCAGCTGAGGAAATAAGCATGAGCATTCAAGTCGAGGCGGTGGGTAACTCCAGCGCCTTCGGCCGTCTGCTCGGCCTGGAGATTCACCAGGTCGGCAACGGCGAGGCCGTGCTCGGCCTGTCCATGCACGACGGCCTGCGCAACCTGCACGGCAAACTGCATGGCGGCGCGCTGTTTTCACTGATCGACACCGCCATGGGCCAGGCCAGCCACAGCCTGGGCGATGGCTCGCCGAACAGCGTCACGCTCGAATGCAAGGTCAACTACATCCGCCCGGTGACCGATGGCGAGCTGCGTTGTCGCGCCTGGGTGGTGCACGGTGGCCGGCGGACCCAGGTGCTCGAAGCCGAGGTCCATCAGGGCGACAAGCTGATCGCCAAGGCTCAGGCGACCTTCGCCTGCCTCTAGCGGCCTGTGCCACCAGCCGCTCGCGGAGTCGGCACGCCTGGCCTGTGGTCGAAGCAACGCTGCCTCTTGTGAAGCGGCGTTTCCATCCCCATATTGGGGCGACTGTCGCGTGAAGGAATCCACAAGTTGAGCGCTCTTCTCACCCACCGCCTGGCATTGCTGGCCAAGGCTCCACACCTGCCGCTGCTCAACCAATGCCTGCACGGAATCGAGCGCGAATGCCTGCGCGTCGATGCCCACGGCCATCTGGCCATGACGCCGCACCCCATTGCGCTGGGCTCGGCGCTGACCCACCCGCAGATCACCACCGATTATTCCGAGGCGCTGCTGGAGTTCATCACCGGCACCGACCAGGACCCTCGCAATACCCTGGCCGAGCTTGAAGCGATCCATCGCTTCACCTACGCCAAGCTCGGTGATGAATACCTGTGGAGCCCGTCGATGCCCTGTCCGCTGCCGAGCGAAGCGGACATCCCCATCGCCGAATACGGCAGCTCCAACATCGGGCGGCTCAAGCATGTCTATCGCCAGGGCCTGGCGCTGCGCTACGGCAAGACCATGCAGTGCATCGCCGGCATCCACTACAACTTCTCGCTACCGGAGGCGCTGTGGCCAGTGCTGCAGGCCGATGATGGCGATACCCGCACCGAGCGGGACTACCGCTCCGCGCGCTACATCGGGCTGATCCGCAACTTCCGCCGCTACAGCTGGCTGCTGATGTACCTGTTCGGCGCCTCGCCGGCACTGGACGCCGGCTTCCTCCGCGGGCGCCCGCATCAGCTCGAAGCGCTCGACGCCGACACCCTGTACCTGCCCTACGCCACCAGCCTGCGCATGAGCGACCTGGGCTACCAGAACAATGCCCAGGCCGGCCTCACGCCCTGCTACGACGACCTGTCGAGTTATACCGAAAGCCTCTACCGCGCAGTTTCCACGCCGTATGCACCCTACGAGGCAAAGGGCATCAAGGACGCCGCCGGCAACTGGCAGCAGCTCAACACCAACGTGCTGCAGATCGAGAACGAGTACTACTCGAACATCCGCCCCAAGCGCGTCACCGCCACCGGCGAGCGCCCGCTGCAGGCCCTGCGCGCCCGCGGCATCCAGTACATCGAAGTGCGCTGCCTGGATATCAACCCGTTCCTGCCGCTGGGCATCGACCTCAACGAAGCGCGCTTCCTCGACGCCTTCCTGCTGTTCTGCGCGCTGGCCGACAGCCCTTGCCTGGCCGATGGCGAGTGCGGCGCGGCCACCGACAACTTCCTCAAGGTGGTCAAGGAGGGCCGACGCCCCGGATTGCAGCTGCAGCGCTGCGGCGAGCCCGTGCCGCTCGGCGAGTGGGCCGGCCAGCTGCTCGACGAGATCGCCGAAGTCGCCGCCCTGCTCGACCGCAGCCATGGCGACAGCCGGCATGCCGAAGCACTGGCCGAACAGCGCGCCAAGGTCGCCGACAGCAGCCTGACGCCCTCGGCGCGCGTGCTCGAGCAGTTGCGCACGAACGGCGAGAGTTTCAGCCAGTTCGCCATGCGCCAGACGCTTGCCCACGCCGACTACTTCCGCAGCCAGGCGCCAAGCGCCGATGAACTGCAGCAGTTCGAAACGGCGGCGCGGCAGTCGCTGGAGCGCCAGGCGGCGATGGAAGCTGCAGACGAGCCGGACTTCGACAGCTTCGTCGCCGATTACCAGCGCAGCCTCAGCCTCTGATCTCAGCCTTCATCAGCCAGACTTATAGGGCGTCATAGACGCTCTAGCTTGAGCGCCGCGTGACCAGCCCCGCGCGGCGACGCCGCTCTACGAAATTTTCCCCGCCCAGCCTCGCTCTAACGTTCGGTCATGCGTGCATCCGGGGCGCCTCGGCGCGTCTGCCCGGTCAACCGAAACAAGCCAGAACAACAACAAAAAGAGGTGCGTTATGTCCCTGCATTGGATGCTGCGCCGCCTGCGTGGCACATCTGTCGCCGTCCTGTTGGGTGGTCTGCTGGGTTTGAGCCAGCCTGCAACCGTCGACGCCGCCAGCCCCCCGATCGCCGGTGCGATCAGCGGCGGCGGACCGGCACTCTCGGCCCTGCGCTACGACCTGACCATCACATCCTTCGATGGCACCCCGATAGCAGTCACCGTCTTCCAGCCTGCACTGAGCAAAGGCCAGGCCGCGCCACTGCTGATGTACAGTCATGGCTGGGGCGGCAGCCGCTCCACCGATCTCAGCGAAAACGACTCGCTTACCGCCACGGCACGCAAGGCCTGGGAAAACGGCTACTTCGTCATGACATTCGACCAGCGCGGGTTCGGCGAAAGCGGCGGTCGGGCCAATGTTCAGGATCCTCAGATAGAAGGCCGTGACATCAAGACCCTGCTCGACTGGGCCGAGGGCGCGCTGACGCCGCATTTGGCCTATCTGCGTGGCGACCCGCTGGTGGGTGGCATCGGTCTGAGCTACGGCGGCGGCTTCCAGCTGATCGGCGCAGGTGTCGATCCGCGCTTCGATGCGCTGGTGCCGATGATCACCTGGAATGACCTGTCCTACAGCCTGACGCCCGGCACGGTGCCGAAAACCCTCTGGCTGACCTTCCTCAGCGCGATCGCGATCGACGACCAGGCGCCCTGGGTCACGCAGGCCTACGCCCAGTCGCTAGGCGGCAACGTCGACGAAAGTACCCGCCAGCGCCTGGCCGGTCACGGCCTCGGGGCATTCTGTGGCATGAACACGCCACGGGTGGATGCCTTCATCATTCAGGGCATCAACGACACCCTGTTCAACGGCAACGAGGCGGTGTGGAACTACGACTGCCTGCGCGAAGCCGGCAATGATGCCTATCTGCTGATGTCCGACGGTGGCCATGTACTGCCGGGCCTGCAGATCGGCCAGATCGGCTCGGTGGCCGCCCGGGTGCGCTGCGGCGCGCAGGACCATCAGGTCGCTGATCTGGCGTATGGCTTTCTCGATGGCAAGCTGCGCAAGCTGCAACAGCGCATCGAGATGCCGCGGGTGTGCTTCACTCAAGGCAACGAGCACGGCGTGATTGGCGATGAGGTCATGCGCGGCGGCCAGCGCTTCGCCACGCAGAGCGGCAGTCTGCTGGTCGGTCCGCCGTCCATCGATCTGGTGCTGAACCTGCTGCGCAAGCTCGATCCCGCGACGCTGTCGGACGTCCTCAGCCGCGTCTCGGCAGACGCGGCACGCGTGCTGCTCGGGGCGCTGAGCGGCATCGGTTCCGGCAGTCCGGATCAGGTCAGTAAGATCCTCACCGAACTGGTCACCACGCTGCCTCCGCATCTGATCGCCGAACTCGGTACCGCTCCACGCTTCGTGCCGCTGTACCAGGCCAGCGGCGAGCAGACCCTGGCAGGCATTCCCCTGGCAGACTTCAAAATGGAAGGTCTCGGCAAGCTGGATCCGCGCGTGTTCGTCGGCATTGGCGTGAAGCGCATGGGCAGCGGCCGCACCGAACTGCTGAACGATCAGGTGCTACCGCTGCGCGGAGTCGGCAGCCGACAGACCGAGCTGATCGGCGTCAGCACGCGCCTCAATCACGGCGATCAAGTGGGGCTGATGCTTTATGGCTTCCATCCCCAGTACACGCTGAGCTTCTCCCGCGTACCGAGTACCGTGCAACTGAGCGGAACGGTCGAACTGCCCCTGCACTGACGGAAAAGGCGGGCCCATGGGCCCGCCTTCGGTTCAGAGCGGCTTTTCGAAGATCTTCGAATTCCGCTGGAAGTTGTACAGCGAGGCCCGCGCGGCCGGCAGACGGTCGACGCTGATGGGCTCGAAGCCGCGCTCCTGGAACCAGTGCGCGGTACGCGTGGTGAGCACGATCAGCTTCTTCAGCCCCAGCGCCCGGGCACGTTCCTCGATGCGTTCGAGCAACTCGTCGCCGCGCCCGCCATGACGGTATTCCGGATTGACCGCCAGGCAGGCCAGCTCGCCGGCATCCGAGTCGGCGATCGGATAGAGCGCTGCGCAGGCGATGATCAACCCGTCGCGCTCGACGATGCTGAACTGCTCGACCTCGCGTTCCAGAACCTCGCGTGAGCGCCGCACCAGAATGCCCTGCTCTTCCAACGGGGTGATCAAGTCGATCAGCCCACCGACATCCTCGATGGTCGCCTCGCGCAGTTGCTCGAACTGCTCCTGGGTCACCAGCGTGCCCGCGCCGTCGCGGGTGAACAGTTCGTTGAGCAGCGCACCGTCGTCGACATAGCTGACCACGTGGCTACGCCGCACGCCGCCGCGGCAGGCCTGCGCCGCCGCATCCAGCAGCTCGGCCTGGTACTGGCTGCCGAGGCGCTCGACATAGGCCGGGATCTGCTGCGGACGCAGCTCACGCACCAGCTTGCCGCTTTCGTCGAGCAGGCCGGTCTCGGCGCCGTAGAGCACCAGTTTGTCGGCCTGCAGATCGATGGCGGCGCGGGTGGCGACGTCCTCGCAGGCCAGGTTGAAGATCTCTCCGGTGGGGGAGTAGCCCAGCGGCGAGAGCAGCACGATGGTGCGCTCGTCCAGCAGTCGACCGATGCCCTTGCGATCGATGCGCCGCACCTCGCCGGTGTGGTGCAGGTCAACGCCATCGAGCACGCCGATCGGTCGCGCGGTGACGAAGTTGCCGCTGGCCACCCGCAGGCGTGCGCCCTGCATGGGCGAAGCGGCCTTATCCATGGAAAGCCGCGCCTCCAGGGCGATGCGCAGCTGGCCGACGGCATCGATCACGCATTCCATGGTCGGACCGTCGGTGATGCGCAGGTCGCGGTGGAAGCGCGGCGTGATACCGCGCGCCGCCAGCCGCGCCTCGATCTGCGGCCGCGAACCGAACACCAGCACCAGGCGCACGCCAAGGCTGTGCAGCAGCACCAGGTCGTGGACGATATTGGCGAAGTTGGCATGCTCCACGCCGTCGCCCGGCAGCATGACGACGAAGGTGCGATCACGGTGCGAGTTGATGTAGGGCGAGGAATCGCGGAGCCAGGTGACGTAGTCGTGCATGGAAAAGCCTTTGTGGCAGGTCTTGTTCGTCGGGTGGGCGGCCGGTCAGGCCTGGGGTTGCAGGCAGTAGTGCTCAATCATCCGACGCAGCAGCTGCACGGTCGGTTCGATGCGCTCGAGCTGCAGGTACTCGTCGGGCTGGTGCGCGCAGGCGATGTCGCCGGGGCCGAGCACCAGGGTCTCGCAGCCGAGCTGCTGAAGATAAGGCGCTTCGGTGGCAAACGCCACCGCCTCGGCACGGTGCCCGGTGAGGCGCTCGGCCAGGCGCACCAGCTCGCTTTCGGCCGGCTGTTCGAAGGGTGGCACCGCCGGAAACAGCGGCGCCAGGTCGATCTTCACCTGGTGCTGCTCGGCCAGCGGCTGCAGGCGCTGGCGAATGATCCCGCGCAGCTGCTGCGGGTCCATGCCCGGCAGCGGGCGCAGGTCGAACTCCAGCGCGCATTGCCCGCAGATGCGGTTGGGGTTGTCGCCGCCGTGGATGCAGCCGAAGTTGAGGGTCGGCTTGGGCACGTCGAACAGCGGATTGTCGTACTCGGCCTGCCACTGCCGACGCAGCGTCATCATCTCGCCGATCACGCCGTGCATGGCTTCCAGCGCGCTGTGGCCATAGGCGGGGTTGGAAGAATGTCCGCTCTGCCCGAGGATGTCGATGCGCTCCATCATGATGCCCTTGTGCAGACGCACCGGCCTCAGCCCCGTGGGTTCGCCGATCAGCGCCGCGCGGCCGAGCGGCTGGCCGGCTGCGGCCAGGGCGCGGGCACCGGACATCGAGCTTTCTTCGTCGCAGGTGGCAAGGATCAGCAGCGGACGACGGAACGGCTGCTCCAGCAAAGGCCGTACCGCCTCGATGATCAGTGCAAAGAAGCCCTTCATGTCGCAACTGCCGAGCCCGTACCAGCGATCATCGGCCTCGCGAAGGCGCAGCGGATCGGCCGTCCACAGTTCACCATCGAACGGCACGGTGTCGCTGTGTCCGGCCAGCACCAGGCCACCGGGACCGCTGCCGTAGCTGGCCAGCAGATTGAATTTGCCGGGCGCGACCTCCGGCGTCTCGCAGGCGAAGCCCAGCTCGCCGAGCCAGGCGGCCAGCAGCTCGATCACCGGACGGTTGCTCTGATCCCAGCCAGGCTGCGTGCAACTGACGGAGGGCGCGGCAATGAGCGCGGCGAACTGCTCCTTGAGCGAAGGAATGGGCACCGGTGACCTCCCGTGATGCGATCGGAACGAAGGTGCAGTGAAGCACGAAACGCGCGACGGCGGGACCCGCAAACGAAAACGCCCCGCCGAGGCGGGGCGTCGATCGCGTCGGCTCGACTCAGGTAAAGATGAACTTGAGCACGGTGAAGAAGACGATCGCGAGGAAGGCGCCGGCCGGCAGGGTGATCAGCCAGGACATGAAGATCGAACCGACCACGCCCAGGTTCAGCGCACCGATACCGCGGGCGATACCAATGCCAAGCACGGCACCCACCAGCGTATGGGTGGTGGAAACCGGCAGGCCGATGGCCGAGGCGCCGACCACGGTGGTCGCGGTGGCCAGTTCGGCGGCGAAGCCACGGCTCGGGGTCAGCTCGGTGATTTCCTTGCCGATGGTGGCGATCACCTTGTAGCCGTAGGTGGCCAGACCGATGACGATACCGAGCGCGCCCAGCAGCAGCACCCAGCCCGGCACTGCGGACTTGGCGGCGATGTCGGCAGCACCACCGGATTCGATCACACCGACGATGGCGGCCAGCGGGCCGACGGCGTTGGCGACGTCGTTGGCACCATGGGCGAAGGCCATCGAACACGCGGTGAAGATCATCAGCACGGCGAAGACCTTCTCCACGCTGGCGAAGTGGAAGGTCTTGTCCGCCTCCACGTCCAGCTTGATACGGCTGAGCAGTGCCACGCCGAGCAGAGCTACCAGCAGGCCGATGCCGAAGGCGATGACCACGCCCTGCTGGCTGCTCAGGTGCAGACCGACATGCTTGAGACCTTTGGTCACCGTCATCAGGGCGACCATGAAACCGGTGAGAAACATGTACAGCGGGACGAAGCGTTTGGCGTTTTCGAAGGGATGATCGGTGTTGATGATCAGTTTCTGCACGCTCATGAACAGGCCGAAGGCGACGACCCCCGAAAGCATTGGCGTGACCACCCAGCTGGCGACGATCGGCCCGATAGCCTCCCAGTGCACCGCATCGGTGGATACGCCGACAGCAGCGAAGCCGATGACGGCGCCGATGATCGAATGCGTCGTGGAAACCGGCCAGCCCTTCATCGTCGCGATCATCAGCCAGGTACCAGCCGCCAGCAGCGCCGACATCATGCCCAGCACCATCAGATCGGGCGAGATGACCTCGGCATCGACGATGCCGTTCTTGATCGTCTCGGTAACCTCGCCACCGGCCAGGTAGGCGCCGCAGAACTCGAAGATCATCGCCACGATGATCGCCTGCTTGATGGTCAACGCACGGGAACCCACCGAAGTGCCCATGGCGTTGGCGACGTCGTTGGCACCGACACCCCAGGCCATGAAGAAACCGAATGCGCAGGCGAGAATCAGGAGTACGAAGCCGTAATCCGCAATAAGAGACATAAGGAAAACTACCTGTTGAACCCAGAAAGGACGCTGGCGCCTCAGCGCGCCAGCAATTGTTCCAGACGGTTGCCGACGCGCTCGGCGCGGTCGGCTACATCACCGATCCATTCGATGATCTTGTAGAGAAAGATCACGTCGACTGCTGGCAGGTCCTTTTCCAGATTGAACAGCGCACGGCGTACCGTGATCTGCATGCGGTCGGTTTCGCGCTCGATCTCCTCGAGCTCCTCGACCATCTTTTCGACGAGTGTGGCTTCGCGGCCACTGAAACCGGTTTCCAGCAACGAATCCAGTTCCTTGAGCGCCTTGAGCGCCTGAGCGCTGGCGTCGACGGTGCGTTGTACATAGGCCAGCATCTGCGGCTGCAGCGGCTGCGGGATCGTCATGCAGCGACCCAGCATCAGGCCGGCGATGTCCTTGGCGCGGTTGGCGATCTTGTCCTGTACACTCAGCAGATCAAGCAGATCGGAGCGCGGCACCGGCAGGAACAGGCTCTTGGGCAGGTGCTGGCGTACGCTCTTCTTCAGTTTGTCGGCCTCGTTCTCCAGCTGCGCCATCTGCTGCTGGATCTGCTCGACCTTTTCCCAGTCCTCGGCCATTACCGCCTGGAACAGCGGCACCAGGTTCGCTGCACATTCATGCGACTTGGCCATATGCTGCTGCATCGGGCCGATTGGCGAACGTCCGAACAAGCTGACGAAAGGATTGACTGGCATAGGGTATGGCCCCGGCTTGAAAGAGGCGGCAAGTATACGGACAGGCCATCACGCCTGCTACCGTGCGTCATCAGGCTGCAACATCAACACATCATAGGCACCCAGTCGGCACCATGCAGAAAGAAACCGAAATCAAGCTACGCGCCAGCCGCGAGACCCTGCTCGCCCTGCGCGAACATCCGCTGCTGAAGAAGCGCAACAAGAGCGGCTGGTCGCGCCATGAGCTGTTCAACCAGTATTACGACACCGCCGAGCGCGATCTGGCTCATGCCCGCGTGGCGTTGCGCCTGCGGCGCGACGGCGAGCAGTTCATCCAGACCCTGAAAAGCCGCGGCCAGAGCGTCGCCGGCCTGTCCGAACGCAACGAGTGGGACTGGTACCTGGACAAGGCCAAGCTGGACATCAAGAAGCTCGGCGATGACTGCTGGCCGGCCAGCCTCGCCGACCTGGACAAGAAGACCCTGAAACCGATCTTCACCACCGATTTCGTCCGCGAGAAGGCCGAGATCGCCTGGGGCCGCGGAAAGACCAGGGTCGTCATCGAAGCCGCACTGGACCTGGGCCAGGTCAAGGCCGGCAAGCAGTCCGAGGAGATCTGCGAGCTGGAGCTGGAACTGCGCCAGGGCGAGCCCGAAGCGCTGCTGGAACTGGCCGCCGAACTGGCCGCCGACCTGCCGCTGATGCCCTGCGACATCAGCAAGGCCGAACGCGGCTACCGCCTGTATGACGCCGATGGCTACAGCCTGCAGCTGCCCGTACCCGAACTGGTGGCGAGCATGCCGCTGGACGATGCCGTCGTCGCGCTTGGCTGGCAGCTGCTCGGCAATAGCCAGCGACTGGCCGAGCAGTACCGCTTCAATGGCCGCTGGAAGCTGCTGGGCGAATGGCTGCAGCAGCTCGTCGAACTGCGCGCCCTGCTCGGCAGCCTCGGCCAGGCCGCCCCACGTGCCAGCAGCCGAGAGCTGCGCGAACTGCTCGATATGCTGATCCAGGACTGGCGTCCGCGAGTCGAAGCCGGTCAGGACGATGAGGGGGTGCGCAAGGCCGCACCGACGCAGTTCACCGAGGAACTGGGTCAGACCCGCTGGGGCCTGCTGTCGCTCAAGGCGTCCCTCTGGCTGCTGCAACGCAGCTGGACCCAAGGCCGCAACGCCCGTGGCGATCGCCAGGGTGCCGCCGAGCTGGGCAAATGGCTGCCGCACCTGCTGGCCGAAGAAGCCAAGGCTCTGCAGTTACCGCGCTACCAGCAGCAGCCGGAAGACCTGGCCGAGCAGAGCCCACGCATGGAGCGCATGCTGGTATGGCTGCACCTGGCGCGCGGCGTGCTGGAGCTGCCGGAAACCGACCGTCTCTACGGCGAACTGGCCAAGCTCCACGAAATGGCCCGTCAGCCGCTGGACGAAGCAGCGCGCGAGCAACGCGTCGAGCAGGCCCATCGGGTATGGACGCTCAAGGCCTGGAAGCTGCTGGAAAAATAACGGCATAACGCTGCGCAAAGTTGAACCCCGACGGCAGACAACGCCGGGTGTTTAACGGCAAGCTTGGATTTTTGCGCGCCACGTCGAAGGAACACCATGTCCGTGCTGAACTCGCCCACCCAGGACCGCCCTCTCGATCTTGCCGACCTGTTGCGCGAGCTGGTTGCCCAGGGGCGGGTCGCGCAGGACAGCGCCGAGCAGTGCCTGACGGTACGCCGCAGCGCGGTGGCCAACCAGCAGCATCCGCTGGAATTCCTCGCCGCCCAGCAGCTTGACGACCTGCAGCGGCCGGGCAAGAAGCTCGATCTGGAAACCCTCACCGTCTGGCTGGCCGAACGTGCCGGCCAGCCTTACCTGCGCATCGATCCGCTGAAGATCGACGTCGCCGCCGTCACTCCACTGATGTCCTACGCCTTCGCCCAGCGCCACAGCATTCTGGCCGTGGCGGTGGATGCCAGCGCCGTGACCATCGCCAGCAGCCAGCCTTTCGTGCACGGTTGGGAAGCCAACCTGACCCACGTGCTCAAGCGGCCGATCAAGCGTGTGGTGGCCAACCCGACGGACATTCAACGCTTCACCGTCGAGTTCTACCGCCTGGCCAAGTCGGTCAGCGGTGCCAGCAGCACGGATCAGAAGATCAGCGGCGTCGGCAACTTCGAGCAGCTGCTCAACCTCGGCGCCAGCGATCAGGAGCCGGACGCCAACGACTCGCACATCGTCAATATCGTCGACTGGCTGTTCCAGTACGCCTTCCAGCAGCGCGCCAGCGACATTCACATCGAACCGCGCCGCGAGCAGGGCACCGTGCGCTTTCGCATCGATGGCGTGCTGCACAACGTCTATCAGTTCCCACCGCAGGTAACGATGGCGGTGGTCAGCCGGCTGAAATCCCTCGGCCGCATGAACGTGGCCGAGAAGCGCAAGCCGCAGGATGGTCGGGTCAAGACCAAGACGCCGGATGGCGGCGAGGTGGAGCTGCGCCTGTCGACACTGCCGACCGCCTTCGGCGAGAAGATGGTGATGCGCATCTTCGACCCCGAGGTGCTGCTCAAGGGCTTCGACCAGCTGGGCTTTTCCGCCGATGATCTGCGTCGCTGGCAAAGCATGACCAGCCAGCCCAACGGCATCATCCTGGTCACCGGGCCGACCGGTTCGGGCAAGACCACCACCCTCTACACCACGCTCAAGCAGCTGGCGACGCCGGAGGTGAACGTCTGCACCATCGAGGACCCGATCGAGATGATCGAAGGCGCCTTCAACCAGATGCAGGTGCAGCACAACATCGACCTGACCTTCGCCAGCGGCGTGCGCGCGCTGATGCGTCAGGACCCGGACATCATCATGGTCGGCGAGATTCGCGACCTGGAAACCGCGGAGATGGCCATCCAGGCCGCGCTGACCGGCCACCTGGTGCTCTCCACGCTGCATACCAACGACGCGCCCAGTGCCATCACCCGCCTGCTGGAGCTGGGCGTGCCGCATTACCTGCTCAAGGCCACCCTGCTCGGCGTCATGGCGCAGCGCCTGGTGCGCACGCTGTGCCCGCACTGCAAGGCGCCGATGCAGCTCGATGCAGACGACTGGAGTGCATTGACTAAACCCTGGAACGCCCCGCTACCGAGCACCGCGCAACGGGCGGTCGGCTGCCTGGAATGCCGGGACACCGGTTATCGCGGGCGTGCCGGTGTCTACGAGATCATGCTGCTCAATGACGCGATCAAGCCGCTGATCACCGCCGATACCGATATCGTCGCCCTGCGTCGCCAGGCGTTCAAGGACGGTATGCGCAGCCTGCGCCTGTCCGGCGCGCAGAAGATCGCTGCCGGCCTGACTACCGTCGAGGAAGTGTTGCGGGTGACGCCGCAGAGCGAGCAGAAGTAGCCCATTCAAGCGGGCGCTGTAAGAGCGGCCTCGGCCGCGAACCGCTCAGCGCAGCACCGAACGATCTGAGGCGCCTGCCTGCATGCGGAACGACGATTCAGCCGTCCGATCGCGCCGCGAGGATGCTCGCCACCTGATTGGGCTTGCAGTTGAGGTAGGCCGAGGACTGCAACCACTGCTGGTCCGGGTACCAGGAGAACATGAACTGGCCACCCTTGAGGCTGTCGACCACAATCCGTGCCACCTCGGGCCGAACCGCCGGACAGCCCTGGCTGCGGCCGATGCGGCCTTGGGTAGCGATCCAGGAGGGGTTCACGTAGTCGGCAGGGTGAATGACGATGGCGCGCTCACGGGCGCGGTCGTTGATGCCCGGCTCCAGCCCGTCCATGCGCAGCGAGTAGCCGTGCTTGCCGCTGTAGCTTTCGGCAGTGCGAAACAGGCCGATGCTGGACTGGTGGCTGCCCACCGCATTGGAGAAACGCGTGGCGTGGTTATCGCCGGATTTCTGCCCGTGAGCGACCAGGTCCTCGAGCAACAGCTGCTCCCTCTCCAGGTCGAAGATCCACAGGCGTTTCTCGCTGGAAGGCAGTGAATAATCGATCACCGCCAGACGCTGCGCGGCTCCGGCGCCATTGTTGACCGCGCACTGCATCGCTGCGACCGCGTGGGTCAGGACCTGCCGGTCCAGCTTGGGCGCCAGCCGCGCCAGGCTGTCGACCATCGGCTGATAGGTGGCGGTGGCCGCCCAGAGCGGCGCGGCGAAGACGAGAAGGCCCGCCGCCAGGCAGGCACGTCGAAGCACTGAAATCATCACAAGCAACCCCACGGGCACGACCTGACGACTTCCTGTCTGGTCGGCGCCTTATACTCGCTACCCAATGCAGCAGCGCGACGAAGCCGGGACGAGTGAAGCCCACATGTCCGGCACGATATGTTCTTATGGTCCGAACGGTCACCGGTCGATGCCGGAGCCGCAGCCCTATAGCGGCGCAGTCTAGCAGCCACCGCAGCGGTCTGGAGCGAAACGTTGTTCAGAAAATGTGCATCCCGTCTGGCCATCTGGCTATGCCTCGCCTCCGGCCTGGCCCTCGCCACGTCTGCCTCCGCCCAGCAGGCGACATTGCAAAGCGTGCTGGAAGGCCTGCCGCAGAGCTGCCCGCAGCTGCCGGTCAGGTCCGCGATTAGCGAACACCTGAACGCGTTCTACCAGGCCCGCCAGTTCCAGCCCGCCTGGACCTCCCGCTCCCTGCTCGAAGGCCTGCTGCAGCAGCTCGCGCAGCTGGCCGACGACGGCCTGGACCCTGCCTACTACCAGCCGGAGCGGATACGCGAGCAGCTCTACCCGGTCGCGTCTTCCCCACGCCGGCCCGAATGCGACGACCTGCTTGCCAGCCAGGCCTACCTCCAAGCGCTGCACCACCTGGCCCGCGGACGGCTGCGACAGGCGGACATCGAACCCATCTGGCGCAGCCCGGATGCGCCGGAGGCGGATGATCGCCAGCGGCTTCTGCAGATCGCCGTGCAGGGCCTCACCGATCTGCCTGGGGCATTCGATCGCGCGCGCCCGCCGCACGCCCTGTACCGCGACCTGCGTGCGGCCTATGCCAGGCAGCGCCAGGCAGCCCTGCCGGCCTGGCGCCCGTTGCCGAGCGGCCCGACGCTGCGCCCCGGAATGCGTGACGAGCGCAGCCCGCTGCTGCGCGAACTGCTGCTCGCCGGTGCCGGCAGCACGCCCGCGCTGGACCTGCGCTACGACGACGAACTGGTCGAGGCCGTACGTGGCTTCCAGCTGCAGCACGGGCTTGAGGCCGATGGCGTCGTCGGCGCCGCCACCCTGGTGGCGCTCAATGTCAGCCCGGCCAGCCGCCTCGATCAGTTGCGCATCAACCTCGAGCGCCTGCGCTGGATCAGCCGCGACCTCGAGCCGCAATCGCTGCTGGTGGACATCGCCGGGGCACGGCTGATCTATTTCCGCGACAGCTGCCCGTTCTGGCAGACGCGCACCCAGGTCGGCCGCGAGGCGCGGCAGACTCCGCTGCTGAAATCGCGGATCTCACGCCTCACCCTTAACCCCACCTGGACCGTGCCGCCAACCATTCTCAAGCAAGACAAGCTGCCGCTGATTCGCGAGGACATCGCCTACCTGGCGCGCCACCAGATGCGCGTGATCGACGCCCAAGGCAATGCCGTGGACCCCTACGCCGTGGACTGGGCCAACCCGCGCGGCATCCTGCTGCGCCAGGACGCCGGCCCGGCCAACCCTCTCGGCCAGGTGGCGATCCGCTTCGCCAATCCGTTTTCGGTGTACCTGCACGACACGCCGAGCAAGCCGCTGTTCGAACGTGCCGCCCGCGCGGTCAGCTCCGGCTGCGTACGGGTCGAGTCCGCCCTGCAGCTGGTCGATCTGCTGCTCGAGGAGGACGAGCGGGACACCGTCGCCAGGCTGTTGCAAAGCGGCGAGACCCACGAATACCGGCTCGCCCGGCAGACACCGATCCTGATGGCCTACTGGACGGCGGATGCCGACGACAGCGGCCTGCCCCGCTACCGCCCGGACATCTACAAGCGCGATGCAGCCTTGCTGCGGGCCCTGGACGCGGCCCGCTGAATGCGCGATTCGGGTGACTTCGACGTGCTCCGTTCGTCGGGAGTTTTGTTACCCGCCGTCTGAACCTCGCGACCTCGGCGTAGTCTTTTGCTGACCACTCGACAACGACCGCCGCTGCCGGGTGCTTAACTACCGAAACCGTCTGAATTACTCAGTGCCATGGATAGCCGAGCAGGACACTTTGAACGCCGAACACTGCGCTCCCGCAGCGACCTGGAATGAAGCTGAACGGCTGATCGCATTGGCTCGCTACACCGCGCTCGACGCTCTGTGCATAACGGACCTCGAGGCGCTGGCCGCCATGGCTGCAGATCTCTGCGCCTGTCCGGCGGCAGCGATTCATTTCGTCGACGACCAGTACCAGCATTGCATGGCTGCGTTCGCACTGGAGCGCGAAGCTGTCGTGCGCGAACGGTCACCGTCGGCCTGGGCGATCCGTCAGGAAGGCGCGCTGGTTCTCCCCCATACCGACACCCTCGCCCAGTTCGAACTGCCGCGGCTGGCCGATGGCCAGACCACCGGTTTCTACGCCGCGGTGATCCTGCGCAGCAGTGACGGGCTGCCACTGGGCACCTTGAGCGTCTTTGACCACCAGCCCCGCGAACTCACGCCGCGCCAGGGCACTCAGCTGCTGGCGGTGGCGCGCCAGGTCATGGCCCTGCTGGAGCTCAGCAGACTGCGCGGCGAGCAGGAACGCAGCCGGCAGATCATCGACAGCGCCCAGGATTACGCCATTCTCGCCACCGACCTGCAGGGCCGCATCACCAGCTGGAACAGCGGTGCGCAGCGGCTGCTGGGCTGGTCGTCGGAGGAAGCCATCGGCCGTGACGTGGCGTGCATCTTCAGCGAAGCCGATCGCACCGCACAGGTCCCCCAGGCCGAAATGCGCACGGCGCTGGAGCAGGGGCGTGCCGGCGACGAACGCTGGCATCTGCGCAAGGACGGCTCACGCTTCTGGGCCAGCGGCATCCTCACGCCACTGCTGCACGACGGCCAGACGCAGGGCTTCGTCAAGATCCTGCGCGACCTGACCGAATCCCGTCAGCAGCAGGCGGCGGCGCGCGAAACCGAGGAGCGCTACCGCGCCCTGGTCGACCTCAGCCCGCAGATCATCTGGCAATGCGATGCCGCGGGTGGCCTCACCTTTTGCAACAGCTACTGGTGCGAGTTCACCGGGCTCGGCGAGGCGAGCTCCACCGGCGAAGGCTGGCTGGCCGCTGTGTCGACCAGTGATCGCCAGCGCGTCGCCGAGCAATGGCAAGCCGCATTGCGCCGGGAGCTGCCCTTCAAGCTGGAGCTGCCGCTGCGCGATGTCGACGGCAACCTGCGCTGGTTCCAGGCCAACGCGGCGCCTACCTACGACGCCGACGGACAGCTGCTGCGCTGGGTCTGTGTCGCCCAGGACATCGACAGCCGCCGGCGTTCGGAAATGCAGCGACTGGAGAGCGAGGCCTTTACCCGCCTGCTGCTGGATTCGGCCAATGAAGGCTTCTACTCCATCGACCGCAACGGCGCCGTTACCCTGTGCAACGACGCCTTTCTCAAGATTCTCGGCTTCGCCAGCCGTGAAGAGGTACTGGGCAGGCACCTGCACCATGTGATCCACCACAGTCGCCCCGATGGCAGCCCCTATCCGGTGCAGGAGTGTCCGATCCAGCATACGGCGGTCACCGGTCAGCCGCGGCATGTGGAACACGAGCTGTTCTTCCGCGTCGATGGCAGCAGCCTGCCCGTCGAATACCGGGTCGCACCGATCTTCCGTGACGGCGAACTGCAGGGGGCGATCTGCACCTTCAGCGACATCAGCGAGCGCACCCAGCACCAGGCCCTGCAGGCGTTCCTGCTGGAACTGAGCGACTGCCTGCAGGCCAACAGCGAACAGGTGGACCTCTGCTGCGTACTGGATGAACGCCTGGCACGTCTGACACGCAGCGACTGCATCGCCTGGGCCTGCGTGGAACAGGATGCACTGGTGGTACAGCAACAATGGTTGGCGCCAGGTACACCGAGCCGGCTCGGCCGGCACGCCCTGGCGGACGGCGCGACGCTGACCGAGCGCCTGCGCCGCGAGCATCTGGTCATACTCGACCCGGATGAGTCGCAACCTGGGCTGCACGAGCGGCTGGCCAGCACGGGGCTGCTGATGGCCGAGTTACCGACGATCGGCACCCAGCCGCTGGTGTTGCTGTTCATGCGAGGCCAGGCGCAAGCCTGGACCGGCGATGACGTCACCCTGGTGCGTGAAGTTCTCGAACGGCTGCGCAGCAGTGCCGAGCGCATCCGCGCCAACAAGGCGTTGCGCGAGGCGGAACAGCGCATCAGCCTGGCCAACGAGATCGCCTCAATCGGCGTGTGGGAGTACCGCGACCATCAGCATTCCCTGCACTGGGACGCCCAGCTCAAGGCGATGGCCGGCATACCACCCGAGCAGCCGGGGCTGGATGTGCATGAGGTGCTGGCACGGGTGCATCCGGACGATCGCGGCAAGCTGATCCGGGCGCTGGGTGAAACCCTGGCCGGTGAGGGCGACGGCGAGTTCCAGCTCGACTACCGAATCTACGACACCCGCATCGACGACTTCGTCTGGCTGGCCAACCGTGGCCGCCGGCTGCTCGACCCCAGCGGCGAGGTCCGCATCCTCGGTACGGCGCGCAACATCACTGCCGAACGCAACGCCGCCGAGCGCATGTTGCGCATGAACGAGATGCTCGAAGAGCAGATCAAGGATCGTCAGCAGGCCGAGCAGCGGCAGACGGCGCTGATCGAACTGGGCGACCTGCTGCGCGAACAGCACGACAGCCAGACCATCGCCCATGCCGCCGTCAGCGTGATCGGCCGGACCATCGGCGTATCGCGGGTGCTGTTCGCCAGTGTCGACGCCTCCAGCCAGAGCGCCACCATCGAGCGCTACTGGAGCGACGGCGGTTCCGACAGCAGCAATGAGATGGTCTATTTCGCCGATTACGGGGACTTCTTCTACGACCTGCAGGAAAACGAACTGGTGGTCATCGAGGACGTGCTGCATGACGCCCGCACCGCCAGCCACGCCGAGAACTTCGCCGAAAGCCTGATCCGCAGCATCGTCTGCGTGCCACTGTTCGAGCAGGGCCGCATCTCCGCCGTGATGATGCTGCTCGAGGAGCAGCCGCGCGCCTGGCTCGACGAGGACATTTCGTTCATCCGCGAAGTGGCCGACCGCGCCTGGACCGCCGACGAACGCATGCGCGCCGAACGCGCATTGCGTGAGAGCGAAGAGCAGTTCCGCACCCTGGCCGACAACATGAGCCAGTTCGCCTGGATGGCCGACCCCGCCGGGCGCATCTACTGGTACAACAAGCGCTGGTACGACTACACCGGCACCACCAGCGAGGCCATGCGCGCGCTGGGTTGGCGCGCGGTCAACCATCCCGATCATCACGAGCGGGTCAGCGCCTCGATGAAGCGTGCCTTCGCCATCGGCTCCATCTGGGAGGAGACCTTCCCGTTGCGCGGCAAGGACGGCAAGTACCGCTGGTTCCTCTCCCGGGCGCTGCCCATTCGCGACGACTTCGGCCAGGTTACCCACTGGTTCGGAACCAACACCGACGTGACGGCCCAGGTTGCCGCCGAAGAAGCCCTGCGCGAACTCAACGAAAGCCTGGAACGGCGCGTGGCCGAACGTACCCGCGAGCTGGCGGCGATCAACAGCCGCCTGCATATCGAGATGGCCGAACGCGAACGCGCCGAGGAAGCACTGCGCCATGCGCAGAAGATGGAAGCCATCGGCCAGCTGACCGGCGGCCTGGCCCATGACTTCAACAACATGCTGACCGGCGTGCTCGGCTCGCTGGACCTCATCCAGCGCCGCGTTGCCAGCGGCAGCACCGGCGACCTGGACCGCTACATCGACGCCGCCACCACCTCGGCCAACCGCGCCGCGGCGCTGACCCATCGCCTGCTGGCCTTTGCCCGGCGCCAGTCGCTGGACCCCAAACCGGTGGACGTGAACATGCTGGTGGTGTCGATGGAAGACATGCTGCGCCGCACCATGGGCGAGCACATCCAGCTGGAAGTGGACCTGCAGGCCGATGCCTGGCTCGCCTACACCGACGGTCATCAGCTGGAGAACGCCCTGCTCAATCTGGTGATCAATGCCCGCGATGCCATGCCCAACGGCGGCCGCCTCGGCGTACACACCGAAAACCAGCGCATCGAGCAGCACCAGCCCGACGCGCCGGAGCCCGGCGACTACGTGGTGCTCTGCGTCACCGACAACGGTGCCGGCATGTCGGCGCAGACCATCGCCAAGGCGTTCGATCCGTTCTTCACCACCAAGCCGATCGGCCAGGGCACCGGCCTTGGCCTGTCGATGGTCTACGGCTTCGCCAAGCAGACCGGCGGCCATGTACGCATCGATAGCGCCCTCGGCGAAGGCACCCGGGTCACGCTCTATCTGCCACGCAATCTGAGCGACGACCAGGCCCAGCCCGGGCCGGCGCAAGCGACCGACATGCCAGGTGCCAGAAGTGGCGAGATCGTACTGGTGGTGGAGGACGAAGCGGCGGTACGCATGCTGGTGGTGGAAGTACTGCAGGAGCTCGGCTACCAGGTGCTGGAAGCCTGCGATGCGACCAGTGCGCTGCCCTACCTGCACGGCGATCAGCGCCTCGATCTGCTGGTCAGCGACTTCGGTCTGCCCGGGCTCAACGGTCGGCAGCTGGTGGAAAGCGCCAGGCAGCATCGCCCGGAGCTGAAGGTGCTGTTCATCACCGGGTACGTGCCGGACGACGAAATGCGCAACGACTTCATCGGCCCCGGCATGGATATCCTCGCCAAGCCGTTCAGCATCGACATCCTCGCGGCGCGCATCCGCAGCCTCATCGACACGGGCGTCTGAGCGGCAACCGGAACTCTGCGCAACGGCTCGCACTCTCAACAGAGGACGATAGCAAGGAGGTTTCCGCTCATGCGCAAGACATTTATCGCCGCATTCGCCCTGGCCCTGGCGCCGCTCGGCAGTGCCATGGCCGATGGCCTGGTACGTGACATCCTGTCCTCGGGCGCGACCACGGCGTCCACCTACCTGACGTTCAAGGACAACAAGCTGGTGATTCCGGCCCGTGAGGATGCCGGCACCTTCGTTGCCAGCAATGGCGAGATCCGTGGTCCGTATCTGGAAGCGATGCTGCAGCAACTGCGTAGCGAACAGCCGCAGCTGCAGGCGACCGACATGGAGCTGGCCAGCGCGATTCTGGCGGCGGAACAGCCTCGCTGAGCGGTGCGCTGACCATCCACCCACCCACGCGAGGACCGAACATGAAGAAGAGCGCTTCCGCCGTCTGGCAAGGCGGCCTGAAAGATGGAAAGGGCACCATCAGCACCGAAAGCGGTGCCTTGAAGGACAACCCCTATGGCTTCAACACCCGTTTCGAAGGCGCACCCGGAACCAATCCGGAAGAACTGATCGGTGCCGCCCATGCCGGCTGCTTCTCCATGGCCCTGTCGATGATGCTCGGCCAGGCCGGCCTCACCGCCGAGCGCATCGAGACCCGCGCCGAGGTGACCCTGGACAAGGACGGCGAGGGCTTCAGCATCACCGCGATCGACCTGACCCTCAAGGCCCGCATTCCGGGTGCGGACGATGCGCAGTTCCAGCAGATCGCCAACCAGGCGAAGGAAGGCTGCCCGGTGTCCAAGGTACTCAACGCACGCATCAGCCTGAACGCGACGCTGGAAGGCTGACCGACACGGCGACGTTCCGCCCCGCAAAAAAAAACGCCACCCTGTTGCCAGGGTGGCGTTCTTGCATCCGCCGTGATCAGCCGCGGATGTTGTAGATGTCCTTCTCGTTCAGCTCGGCGTACTCATACAGCCGCTTGAGATAGGCGCTCTGCTGCTCCCACACCTTGGCGGCCACCGGGTCGGCCTTGGCGGAAGCATCGACCACTTCCGCGGCGACTTCCTTCAGGCGAGCCAGCACTTCGTCCGGCAGACGACGGACTTCCACGCCCTGCTCGCGCAGCTGCTCCAGCGCTTCCATGTTCTTGGCGTTGTAGTCGTCGAGCATGTCGCCGTTGACGTCGCGTGCCGCGGCACGAACGATCGCCTTCAGGTCGTCCGGCAGGGTTTCCCAGGCCTTGAGGTTGACGTCCAGTTCGAAGGTGACGTTCGGCTCCTGCCAGCCCGGGGTGTAGTAGTACTTGGACGCCTTGTGCAGACCCAGCGCCAGGTCATTGTACGGACCGATCCATTCGGTGGCGTCGATGGCACCGGTCTGCAGCGCGGTGAAGATTTCGCCGGCCGGCATGTTGACCACGGTACCGCCCATCTTGGTCAGCACTTCGCCACCCAGGCCCGGGGTGCGCATCTTCAGGCCCTTGAAGTCGTCGACCGAGTTGATTTCCTTGTTGAACCAACCCGCGGTCTGCACGCCTGTGGCACCGCAAGCCATCGGCAGCACGCCGAACGGCTTGTAGACCTCTTCCCACAGCTGCATGCCGCCGCCGCGGTGCAGCCAGGCATTCATTTCCTGGGCGTTCGGGCCGAACGGCAGTGCGCAGAAGAACTGCGCCGCCGGAACCTTGCCCTTCCAGTAGTAAGGCGCGCCGTGGCCCATTTCCGCCGTGCCGCGCGACACCGCATCGAACACTTCCAGCGCCGGAACCAGCTCACCCGCCGCGTAGACCTTGACCTTCAGGCGGCCGCCGCTCATCTCGTTGACCAGCTGCGCGAAACGCTCGGCACCGACGCCCACGCCCGGGAAGTTCTTCGGCCAGGACGTGACCATTTTCCAATTGAAGGTTTGCTGCTCGCTCGCCTGCTTGCTCTCGCCCGCGGCTGGTTTTTCGCTCTTGTCATTGCAACCGGCCAGAGCGGTAGCCGCCAGGCCCACGCCAGCAGCGGTGAGAATGTCACGACGTTTCATGAAGGTAACTCCTTGTTATTTGTTCTTATTGCGCATTGGCAAGGCCACGCGTTGTTGCCGGACCGCGTGCGCTTCTCGATCCGTGTGCGCCCACCAGCCTGACTGGCAGCGGGCTCATGCGGCGAAACCTGCGCCGGAGGTGCAGACACCACTCCGGGCTCGACTAACATTAGAGCCTTCGGCGTCTCAAGCCTAGCGCATAAGCTAAAAGTCGTAGGCCGATTGCTGCAAAGCGCCAGTACTGCAAGAATCGCCGTCTCCCGCCAACCTTGCGTCTACCTAAGAAGGACTAAAAATGTCCCAGAGCCCCCCGCCCCTGCTGCGCGTGGCTGGCCTCATCGATGCGTTCAACATGCGCCTCGGCCAGCTCTGTGCCTGGATCACCCTGTTTCTCGTCATCGGCACCGCCATTGTGGTGGTGCTGCGCTACGGTTTCGGCATCGGCGCCATCGCCCTGCAGGAAGCGGTGATGTACGGCCATGCGCTGGTGTTCATGGGCGCCGCGGCCTGGACCCTGCAGCGCAACGGTCACGTGCGCGTCGACATCTTCTACCAGAAGTTCAGCAGCCGCCGGCAGGCGACGGTGGACGGCCTCGGCCATCTGCTGTTCCTGCTGCCGGTATGTCTGTTCATCGGCTGGAACAGCTGGGACTACGTCAGCAACTCCTGGGCGACGCGCGAGGGCTCGAACGAGTCCGGCGGGCTGAAGTTCGTCTACCTGCAGAAGAGCATCATCCTCCTGCTGGTCGGCAGCCTGACGCTGCAGGCACTCTCGGATCTGGTCAAGGTGGCCTATCGCATCGCGGGTCGCCTGCCGGAGCCGGAGGTGAAGCATGGCTGAGTTCATGGCTATCGCGCTGTTCATCAGCATCTGCCTGGCCCTGATGTCGGGCTACCCCGTGGCCTTCACCCTGGGCGGCATGGCGCTACTGTTCGCCGGCATCGGTGTGGTCACTGGCTCATTCGACGTCGGCTACCTGCATGCGCTGCCAAACCGCATCTTCGGCATCATGAACAACCAGACGATGCTGGCCGTGCCACTGTTCGTCTTCATGGGCGTGATGCTGGAGAAATCCAGGGTTGCCGAGGACCTGCTGGAGTCGATGTCGCGCCTGTTCGGCACCATGCGCGGCGGCCTGGCGATCTCGGTCTGCGTGGTCGGTGCGCTGCTCGCCGCGAGCACCGGCATCGTCGGCGCCACCGTGGTCACCATGGGCCTGCTGGCGCTACCGACCATGCTGCGCCGCGGCTATGACCCGGCCATCGCCACCGGCACCCTGGCCGCCACCGGCACCCTCGGCCAGATCATCCCGCCATCGATCATCCTGGTCCTGCTGGGCGACGTGATGTCCAGCGCCTTCCAGCAGGCGCAGCTGAAGATGGGCATCTTCTCGCCGAAGACCGTCTCGGTCGGCGACCTGTTCGTTGGTGCGCTGATCCCCGGCCTGGTGCTGGTCGGCCTGTACATCCTCTACCTCGTCGCGGTGGCGATCTTCCAGCCGAAGAAGCTGCCGGCGCTGCCGCAGGAAGAGCTGGGGCCGATCGAGTGGGGCAAGCTGATCGGTGCGCTGCTGCCACCGCTGGCGCTGATCACCGCGGTGCTCGGTTCTATTCTCGCCGGCTACGCCACACCGACCGAGGCCGCCGCCATCGGCGCGCTGGGCGCGACGCTGCTGTCGATCGCCAAGGGTCAGCTGAATTTCGCCCAGCTCAAGCAGGTCGCCTTCGGTACCACCGAGATCACCTCGATGGTGTTCCTCATCCTCATCGGCGCCTCGCTGTTCTCCCTGGTCTTCCGTGGCTTCGGCGGTGAAGCGCTGATCGAGGATGCCCTGCACTCGCTACCCGGCGGCGTGCTCGGCGCCTTCCTGGTGGTGATGCTGGTCATCTTCCTGCTGGGCTTCATCCTCGACTTCATCGAGATCATCTTCGTGGTGGTGCCCATCGTCGGCCCGATCCTGCTCGCCATGGGCCTGGACCCGGTCTGGCTCGGTGTGATGTTCGCCATCAACCTGCAGACCTCGTTCCTCACCCCACCCTTCGGCTTCTCGCTGTTCTACCTGCGCGGCGTCACGCCACGCAGCGTGCCCACCAGCGTGATGTACAAGGGTGTGCTGCCTTTCATCATAATCCAGATCGGCATGCTGGTGGTGGCGTACATGTGGCCGGGCCTGGTGACCTGGCTGCCGGAACAGGTCTACGGCAAGTAGCCCGACACAACGCCCGTCCTCGACGGGCGTTGTGCTTTATGGCAGGCGCTCCCGCTACAATCGGCGCCTGTTCATATACCCGCCCCGCCGATGTCCGCCGCCCCCAACCTGCTCGAGCGCTTCCAGGCACTGGACCGCTTCCTCACTGCGCACCAGTCGCTCTGGCGGCCGCGGCCGTTCGTCTGCCAAACGCTGCCATGGGAAGCCGAGCACCCCGAACTGGCCGCCTGGCTGCGAAGCCGCTCGCTGGCCGATGCCGAGGCCGCGCACAACCAGCCGACAACGCTCGGTGCACCCGCACCGTTTCCTGAGCTGGCTGACCTCGCCGACCGGCTGAGCCATCTCGACGCGCTGCCCGCCGGCGAATCGCCAGCCATGGACCATCGCCACGCGGTGGACGTGCCAGGCCGCAAGGCCCTGCAGATTCAGGCCTTCGGCGCCCGCCTACGGTTCGCCGAAGCGCCGACGCACTGGCTGGACTGGTGTGCCGGCAAGGGCCATCTCGGGCGCTATCTCGCCCGCGATGGCGCCGCGCTGACCTGCCTGGAATGGGATGAAACACTGGTACGGACAGGCGCGCATATGAGCGAGCGGCTCGGCATCCCGGCCCGACACCGCTGCCAGGACGTGCTCGCAGCCGATGCCGGCGACCAGCTACAGGCCACGCACACGCCCGTCGCACTGCACGCCTGCGGTGATCTGCATGTACGCCTGCTGCGCCTGAGCATTGCCAAGGGCTGTCGCCAGCTCGCCATCGCCCCCTGCTGCTACAACCGCACCCGGGACGAAATCTACGTGCCACTCTCCGAAGCCGGCCGGGCCACGGCGCTGCAACTCAGCCGCGACGACCTCGGCCTGCCGCTGAGCGAAACCGTCACCGCTGGCGCGCGAGAACGGCGCAACCGTGACCATTCGATGGCCTGGCGGCTGGGTTTCGATCTGCTGCAGCGACGCTTGCGCCAGCAGGACGACTACCTGCCGACGCCCTCGCTGCCCAGCGCCTGGCTGAAAAAGGGCTTCGCCGACTACTGCCGCGATCTGGCCGCCCTCAAGCAACTGCCCGCCCCGGGCGAGCAGGACTGGACCGCACTGGAGCGGGCCGGCTGGCAACGCCTCGCCGAAGTGCGCAACCTCGAACTGGTGCGCGGCCTGTTCCGCCGCCCGCTGGAACTCTGGCTACTGCTCGATCGCGCCCTGCTGCTGGAGGAACAGGGCTACCGCGTGCACCTCGGCACCTTCTGCCCCAGCGAGCTGACACCGCGCAACATCCTTCTGCTGGCCGAGCGCAGCCACAGCGCACCAAATGTGAAGCGGCCTGAATAAGCCAGCGCAAGTGACCGTCAGCTAACGGTTTACTCGCCGCCCGCAATGGATATAATGGCGACCCTCACTTGCCGGTATAGCTCAGCTGGTAGAGCAACTGACTTGTAATCAGTAGGTCCCGGGTTCGACTCCTGGTGCCGGCACCATCTCTATGCTTTCAGATGGGTTCGTATGATCCGAAAGCGTGCTCAAAGCCCCGCCATGTGCGGGGCTTGTCGTTTCTAGGTAGGTCTGTAAGCGTTCATATGGGGTTGTACAGCGCGCCGACTAAGGTATACGAGTGGGTATATGTCGATTCGACAAGGATTCATATACCTATGGCACGTGTTGTAACCCCGCTAACCGATCCCAAATGCGAAGCTGCCAAACCCCGCGACAGCGATTACACCCTGTTCGATGGACAGGGACTTTTCCTGCTGGTCAGGAGAAATGGCACGAAGGTGTGGCGCTTCAAGTACCGACGGCCTGATGGCCGTGCAGGGCTGGCGACCTTTGGCAATTACCCTGCCCTTGGCTTGAAAGCCGCTCGTGCTCGTCGGTCCGAAGCCCTGGGGTTGCTGGCGGCCGGGCATGACCCCATGGAAGCGGCCAAGGAAGCAAAAATTCAGGCAGCTAATGCCCGTATCAATACCTTCGAGGCCGTAGCCAGAGCCTGGCACAGCGTCTGCGCTCGGAAATGGAAGCCACACCACGCCACCACCGTTTTACGTCGGATGGAGCAGCACCTGTTCCCCACTCTCGGAGCGCGCCCTGTCTCGGAACTGAAAACGCGGGACCTGATGGCGCCACTTAAGGTAGCTGAGGGTCGCGATACCCTGGAAACGGCCAGCCGACTCCGTCAGTACATCACCAGTATCTTGCGTATGGCCGTACAACAAGGACTTATCGATACTAATCCTGCCAACGATTTGCACGGCTCTACTGCGACCCGCAAAACCGTTCACCGACCCGCTCTGCCGATGGAGCGACTGCCTGAGTTGCTAGCGCGCTTGGATACGTACCGCGGGCGACCGCTAACACGCCTGGCTGTTCAGATCACTCTGCAGGTATTCATCCGCTCTAGTGAGTTGCGCTTTGCGCGTTGGGATGAAGTTGATTTTGCACGCGCATTGTGGACGATCCCCGCCGAGCGCCAGGCTATCGAGGGCGTAAAACATTCCGGCCGAGGAGCCAAAATGGGTACTCCACATCTTGTGCCCCTGAGCCGGCAAGCACTGGCGCTGCTGGAACGTGTTCATCAGCTTACCGGGCGTTTCGAGTTGATCTTCCCAGGTGACCATTCGTACTGGAAACCGATGAGCGAGAACACGGTAAATGCTGCCCTGCGGCGCATGGGGTATGACACCGGATCCGAGGTTTGTGGTCATGGTTTCCGAGCTATGGCTTGCTCGGCACTCATGGAGTCAGGATTGTGGAGCCGTGATGCAGTAGAACGACAGATGAGTCACCAGGAGCGCAACGGGGTGCGTGCTGCCTATATCCATAAGGCGGAACACTTGGAGGAGCGGAGGCTAATGTGCCAGTGGTGGTCTGATTATCTGGATGCCATCCAGGGAGGTTTCATAACGCCCTATGACTTTGCCAACCAGGCGACAGTTTCTCGAAACGTAGTGAGGCTCAAGATCCCTCGCCAAGGCGCGTGATATGGAATTGCCGGCAGCTCATCGCAAGTCAGTCGCATGCAAACAGGCTCAGCATGCTGAGAAAAGCAAGGGGGGAAACTTCGTGAGATGCGCAATTAGCCGTGACTCTGAGCCTCTGCGCATGCGGAAAATAACGAGCGTCATCACTATGGAGACGTTCAAATGTCATCACCGATCGCTTACCACGAGCAGGCTCTGATTCCCCAAGCGCAGCTGAAAGAAATTTACGGTCTCACCCCCGGCCGTATTAAAACGCTTCGCAAAAACGACCCCTCCTTCCCGAAGCGCATCAAGTTCGGTGATACTCGCCAAGCCGCGTGCTACTACGTCGCTCGCGAACTTGACGCCTGGCTGCTCGGTAAGATCAAGGAGCGGGATTCGGCGAACTGAAGCATGGTTTCTGGTTGCCCGGAGATTCTACCCAGGGATACCGCCAACGCAGTATTGAATTGGACGTTGATGCGCCTTGAGTCCATGGTTGCGAACGAGCAACGCTGTCTGCCGGCGTAGCTGGGCTTTCGGTCACGTCAGTCGATAACGACTCGTCATATCGCGAAAAGTGCGCGCGCCCCTGAGTCGGAGGCAAACCATTCAGGTTTAAACTCATGGCGCGCTGCCGGTGTTAAGGGCACCGCCGGCTGGCCCAGCCGCTTAACCGGCGACTTCGGCTGCAATTGCGCTCAATTTATCGGAACTCGCAGCTGTAGCAAGAGCGGCTCTGGAAGCTGGCCAGTTGCGTCACGATCTCGCTCGCCGAGCAGCCATCCGGTCTGCTTCAGACAGACAGCACCGCATAGTTTCTACTATCCGACTGGGCGTTCTCTCCAAGTTTATGAGCCGCCACACCAAAAACCGATCTGGTTATCCGCAAGGGCCGGGGCCGAATCCTCTTGCCTCGGACACACAAAGCGGCAACGCGCTGAATAATCGTGTAATCGCTATAGCCAGCGCTTCACCTAGGCGGCCAGCTGAATGCTGGCGAACAACTAACAGGCCCGACAGACGATCCGACTCTACCTATGCCATCTCGACCGGCTGCCGTACGACGCTTGCCGGAACAACTTGTAGGGCGAATCGATGGTTCCCTGGGAATCCATGGCTAAGTAATCGCGTAGCCACCCCGGGCCTACGATGCCGCCGCTGCGTCGTTGCGCCCCGACTGCCTGGCCGGATGGCCGTGGAACGGGTGACTGAATGGCGTGGAATACGCACGTGGAGCACGCATTCGGCACACCAGACAGTCCTGCGACAGCGGCGACGGCGGCGACAAGCCCCCTTTTACGGCGGGCATCGTGAGCGAGATAGCTGCGACACCCGGCGACATATGGGTAAGGCCGTGTCCCTGTCGCAGTAGGTCGCCAGCGCGTCGCCATCATTAGACCACCGTTCGCGGTTCAGTCGCCGATGTCGCCAAAGTCGCCAGTGGGTTCACTCGGAAGTGCTTACCATCCGCCGTTAAAACCTGGCGGTGTTGTGCCAGCACGGTCAGCAGAAGGTCGCGCTTTTTTGCGCTCTTCCGAACGAAGCGAGGTCCATCGCGCTGCAAACTTCTTGCGTCGAACATTAGCCAGTTTTTTTGGGTATCCGGATTAAGTGGTTGATGGGCCTTCCAGCCCCATCCAACCCTTAGTCCTTCCAGAAGGTTGATAGATCGACACCGAAGTTCTTCTCAGGCTCGGGGAGTCCCATGTTGTAGGTCATGGTGGCTCTGCCCAGAAACGGGGATTCCTTGACTTGTGGCGCCTTCTTCTTGTGCTTGGTGGTATAGAGCATCCGGGCTCGCATTACCTCGAACGAATAGCCCCGGCCATCACGGTTTTTGTCCTTGGCTAGGCGGTTTATCGACTACGTGAAAGCGTTGGTGATCGGGATGTCGGTCTCAAAGTAGGTCAGCATCTCTTCACGCCAGCCACTGACGGCGCTGACGAGATCCTTCCAAACCTCCTTCTGCCCCTGAGGGATGTTGTCAATCCAGGTGGCGAGAGCCTGTTCGGCACCACGCCGATTGGTACAGTCCCAGATATGGTAGAAGCGCTCCTTGTGCTCGTAAGCCGCCAAGAGCTGGGGGGAATGCTCCTGTCCAGGTCTCCATGATGAGCCGTTCGCGGTCTGAAACGTCGTGAGCGCGCTTCAGCAGGATTTTCCGGTCACCTTTGAGGGTCCGGCGCTGATTGGGCTTCAACTCCTTCCTTAGGCCTTTGCGGATCTTCTCTAAGGCCTCGTTGGCCATGCGCACGACGTGGAACTTATCGACCACGATACGGGCCTGTGGCAGCACCGTCTGGAAGGCGCGGCGGTAGGGCTTCCACATGTCCATGCTGACGATCTCGACCTGGTGGCGGTTGGCCATGCTCATGAGGCGTCTTGTCACCCTCTCTTGCTGACGACCGGGTAGCAGGTCCAGCAGGGTGCGCTCTTCCAGATTGGTTAGGATGCAGCAGAGCCCTTGGCAGCAGTCGTGCATCAGGAACGTACAGCTGGCTCATGAAGGCGTGCCGCCTTATCAAGGCCCAGGACGCGCCTATTCCGGAAGTCAAGCATGCGATAGCGAAGACGCTAGGCGATTCAGCGGCGGCGGCTGCCTGGTTGATGTCGTATTTCCGCCCAAATAAAGAGGGCGACACCGAGGAAGATCCATACGTCCGCTAGGTTGAACGATGGCCAGTGCCACTGGGCATAGTGAAAATCGAGAAAATCCTCTACGTAGCCTAACCGCAAGCGATCTGCGACATTGCCCAACGCGCCGCCGAGGATCGCACTGAGGGCGAGCCGATAACTCAGTACGCGTGGTGAACGCCAAAGCCAGTACACCAGTAATATCGAGATAACCAGGGCCAGTCCGATGAAAAGCGGCTGCTGCCAACCGCCGACATCCGCGAGAAAGCTGAAGGCCGCCCCCGTATTGTGGCGGTGGACCCAATTGAAGAAGGGTGCGGCAGGCACGCTTTCACCATGCGCTAGCATGGTGCTGGCAAGGTACTTGCTCGCCTGATCGACAAACAGTAACAGGAGCGAGAGCCACAGCCAGCGCATCGCCTTTCCCGGCTCGTGGGCTTTCTCTGCGAGCCGACTGCCATAAGTAGACATATCCCCTTCCTCCTGACCCAATCTAGAATTTGCTCGCTGCTAAATAACAAGCGTCATGTACCCAACCGATGATGCCGACGAATTCGACGGAGCAGGAGCAGGCCGAGTCCGAGTGCGGTCAGGCCAAGGACAGGCCAATCCCGCCAGCGCACATAAGGGGGCGCGCCAGTTCGCGGTGTCACTTCGGCGCTGAGGGTGGCCACTTCGAACTGCGGAGCACGCTTGAGCACTTTGCCCTCATGATTGATGGCTGCTGTGATACCGGTGTTCGTGGCTCGAAGAAGGTCACGTCCGGTTTCGATGGCACGCATGCGTGCCATCTGGAAATGCTGGAGGGGGCCGAGCGAGCTGCCGAACCAGGCATCGTTGCTGACATTCACCAGTAACTGCGCTTCGGGCAGAAGCTCAGTGACTTCGGCACCAAAGACCGCCTCGTAGCAGATGAGTGCCCCTACGGGCACCCCTGCTGCATTCAGGACGTGCGCTTCCCGTCCCGGTGTGAAGTCGGACATGGGCGCCCCGAGCACGTCGAGGGCCGACCCCAAAAGATCCCGAAACGGAACATATTCACCGAAGGGCACCAGGTGGCGTTTGTAGTAGAAGCCTGAGGGATCGGAGAGGCTTACCACGGCGTTGTAGGTACGGCCCTCCGCCTCGCGTACCGGGACGCCAATCATTAACGATGTGCCTGCCTGATCGGCTAACGCCTCAAGCTCAGCAAGATATGCTTTGGCCTGGTCATGCCACATCGGGATTGCCGCTTCTGGCCAGATCACGATATCGGCTCCGAGATGCTGCGCGGTAAGCGCCTGATAGCGCTCAAGTGTGATGTCCCGGTATCTCGGGTCCCATTTCTTGTCTTGCGCGATGTTTCCTTGCAAGAGGACGACATCGATCGGGTCAGCGGCTGGCTGCGTCCATTCACGATCCAGCAGTTGCAAGCCGGCGAGGGTAGCGACTAACACGGCACCGACTACCGCAGCACGGCGCTGGCTTGGCCCCTGGACAACCCAGGCAAGCCCGCCAGCGAGAAGTGCCACCAGTAAACTCACGCCAAGCACGCCAAAGACGGGAGCGATAGTGGCAAGTGTGGTGTCGGTCTGGCTGTAGCCAATGAAGAGCCAGGGAAAGCCGGTCAAGAACCAGGTGCGCATCCATTCACTCAGCACCCATGCCGCAGGTAGCCCTAGCCAGAGTGCCATTGCATCCATCTCAGGGCGCAGGCAGCGCACGAGGTACGCGACGCCCCATGGAAAGAGGGCGAGCAGCGAGACAAAGGCCGCCGTGACTAACACCGCCACCACGGGGCCATTGCCGTACTGGCTAATGCTGATAAAGACCCAGGAGACACCCACGCCGAAGTAGCCGAGGCCAAAGAGGTAGGCCGACCACAGCGCCTGACGCCTTGAAGACTGCGCGGTCAGGACAAAAAATGTTGCCAGAGCGATCACCGCAAGCCATGCCCAGCCCACAGGGGCAAAGGCAAGCGGCATGGCGCCTCCAGCAAGTAGAGCCATCCCCCCTGTCAGAAGCGGCTTATAGCGCACGCCCGTGTATAGGCTAGAGGGTAGCGCGCACTTATCACCCAATGCTCTCTCGCCTCCGAATCCAGGATCAACCCTGTGGCTCATGCTTTCTTGCTCCGCTTAATCAAGCTGCGTCAATTCATTCGGCCGGCTGGCCAGGGTGGCAAAGTGAATGTTTCTGGACTCGACTAGGTGCGCCGTAAGCTGGGAGCTGCTTCGTATTCGGCCAGCACGACAGTGGCTGTGTTGGGGAGCAGTACGTTAGCTTTGCGATACCACCCCTTCCAAGCCCGCTGATACCAGAACGAACAGGACGAAGCCGCCTATGAAAGCCAGCGGTGAGATGTGCGTATCGTCACCGCTCTCGTGAGCCTCGGAGACCATATCTTCGATGGCAGCGACCGTGAGAAGGCCTGCCGTGAACGTCAGTGCCGCTAGCTTAAATGCCTCCGGCTGGTTCCTGAGTACGAAGTAAGCAAAGACGGCTGCCGAGAGCACAGGAATCGCGAAGGAAGCAGAGAGCAGTATCCGCTTGCTACGAGGGATTCCTTTATCTTTCATGGTGGCGATCGTCGCAAAGCCCTCAGGAACATCGGCGAGAACCTGACCCGCCGCCAGGATTATCGCGACCGACGGTGAGACCGCCGACCCCGCCCCGATCAGGAGGCCATCGCTGAACAGGTCGATGGATACGGCGATATAGATCATCCAGACACTCGTCTGACCGCCTTCTCCCTGCTGGCCTTGTCGCTTCTGGAGACTCTCAACGAGCTTCTCGATACCTACGTAAGCAATGCCGCCCAGCGCGAAAGCGAGGGCGATTACCCAGGCTGAGAGGTTCTCTAGCACGCGCGGCATGATTTCAACCGCCACCACCGCAATGACGAGGCCGGCAGCGCCGTCAAGGGCGTAATTGAGACGGCGCCCGGTAGTTCGGGAGGCCTCCGCAGCGAGCCCACCACTAAAATTGCCTAAGGCGGGCAACAGCGCCAGGCCGAGTACCAGCCAGATACTATCCATCATCTTCCTTCCTTGGTTGATTCCTAGATACGCTACCTTGCTGGCTCCGAGCCTTCGCGCTATATGCTGTCGTTCAGGCCTAGCGCGCTTGTACAGCCACTTCGATCAAGTGTCCCAGGCATCGATAGCTGCGTACCGTGCAGCCTCACCCCTTGAGCGCCAGGATGCGCCGAGCGCCGTTGAGGACGATCAGGCCCACGATGGTACCGATAATCAGGTCAGGGTAGCTGGACCCCGTCCAGGCGACCAAGGCACCGGCGGCGATGACGCCCATGTTGATCACCACATCATTGGCCGAGAATATCCAGCTTGCCTTCATATGCGCGCCGCCTTCGCGGTGCTTGGATATCAACAGCAGGCAACCGGTATTGGCGATCAACGCGACGAAGGCGATCGCCATCATCATCAGCGATTCAGGCTCACTACCGAAAACAAAGCGTCGCACCACCTCGACGAGTACGCCGATAGCCAAAATCAGTTGCAGTACCCCTGCCAGATGCGCGGCACGTACCTGCATTTTCGCACTGCGCCCTACGGCATAGAGAGCCAGGCCATAGACGGCTGCATCGGCAAACATATCCAGGGAATCAGCGATCAGGCCGGTAGACTGGGCGATCAGGCCAGCAGTCATTTCCACCACGAACATGATCGCATTGATACCGAGCAACACGCGCAGAGTGCCTGACTCCTGCGTAGCAGAGACTGCCGAGCTCTCAGCGGCCTTGATCGTCTCTGGGTCGGCAATGACGGTTTCCTGAAGAGAGGCGCCTAGCCCCAAGGTCGCCAGTTTCGCGGTAATGGGCTCAGCCTCGCCGTCATGCACGACCTCCAATCGGCGGTTCGACAAGTCGAAGGACAGCGTTCGAATCTCATCAAAGCCGTTCAGCGCCAAGCGGATCATCCGTTCTTCTGAGGGACAATCCATCTTCGGCACAGCATACACGCTGACCCATTCCCCTGACGCTTCGGAGGAGACCGGCATATCGGTATCCGCTGCAGGCGTTGCATCGCAGCTACATGGGCCACCACAGGCTTTACTCACGATACGGCTCCAGTTAACCAACATAGATTGCTAGTATTAAAAACTATATAGCTACTATAAGGTCAATGGGACAGATGATCCGTTGAGGAGTAAGCCTGATGCGCATTGGTCAGTTAGCCCAGATAGCGGGTATCGACACGCAGACGATCCGCTTCTATGAGCAGCAGGGCCTGTTGCCGCCGCCAGAACGGCAGGAGAATGGTTACCGTGTCTATACCGAGAAGCATGGCGAGTGGCTTGCCTTTATCCGCCGCTGCCGAATTCTGGACCTGTCACTGACAGAGATTCGCGAGCTACAGAGCTATCAGGACGACCCTCGCCAGCCTTGTACCGCCGTCAACGCCATGCTCGATGACCACATCTCTCATGTGCGGTCGCAGATAACTGCTCTGCAAGCGCTTGAGCAACAACTCGTTTCACTGAGGGCGAGTTGCAACGAGGGTCGGGAGATCAATGCCTGCGGCATCCTGACGGGGATCAGCGAGGAGAGCAAACAACAGCTGTATAGGGCTAGCTCAGGCCGTAAGGACTGAGCAGAGACATGCCGGACCTTGCAGTGACATTGTGAATGCATGGTGTGTTGATCGCGAAGCCTCACTGCGTATCTCGGCATGCGAACCTGGGCGTTGCTGCAAACTTGCAGGGGCCGTGAAGAAGAGTCGTCATCAACCAGGTAATCCGCTGAGCTGATGGTTGGTTCCGTCATCATGATATGAGCCAATCAACCAAAAAATCCGGATACCCAAACTATAAAGCTACTATAAGGTCAATAGAGTAAAGAATCCGTTGGGGAGGAGGCTGATGCGCATTGGTCAGTTGGCGCAGTTGGTAGGGGTCGAAACACAGACGATCCGCTTCTATGAACAGCAGGGCTTGTTGCCGCCGCCTGATCGGCAGGGCAACGGTTACCGTGTCTATACCGAGAAGCATGGTGAGGGGCTGGCCTTCATCCGTCGCTGCAGAATCCTGGGCCTGTCACTGGCTGAGATTCACGAACTACAGAGCTATCAGGACGACCCTCATCAGCCTTGTACCGCCGTCAACGCCTTGCTCGATGATCACATCTCTCATGTGCGGTCGCAGATAACCGCTCTGCAAGCGCTTGAGAAACAACTCGTTTCACTGAGAGCGAGTTGCAACGATGACCGGGAAGTTGAGGCGTGTGGGGTTCTTGCTGGAATTAGCGAAGGAAACATGCACCAGCAGTAGGTGAAGCATCAACCAGATAATCCGATGAGATGCCGGTCTGTCTCACTCTCATGCAAAGGTAAGATCAACCATTTAATCCGCTTACCCGTTTTTTTCAAGCAACCAGTCGAGCAGCTGCTGCGATAGCAGCAGATCAGGGTCGATGACCACCGGGCTTGTCAGGCGTAGTGCCTCGGTCAGATACCAGCGAACGAGTTCGGTAGCCTGGCTCAAATGCGGCTCAGCCAGCAGAGTGGTGTTTTCAACGATCGCCAGAATTCCTGCGATACGCAAAATGTGCTCTGCTCCTTTCGCAGCGGTGCCTTTTATTTCTTGGAAGTCACCTCCTCGCCCGAGAGCAGTCTCGATCTCATCATGAGCCTCGACCCAAGCTCTTTTTGCCGGCGCATCCATCGTTAGCGTTGGTGGATCCAGATCCCCCCGACTATCGATGCGAGGGCCTAGGCTCAAAAGCTGATTCATACGCTCCCAGTAGCGCACGAAGCGTGGGTCGTTGTTCGGGTCAGCACTGCGGTAAAGCCGAGTCCCCGCTAACGACTGCGGCCAAGCGATCAAAAAGCGAGCCAAGAAGCCTTGCCCTCGCATTACGGGGTTACGCAGCACGCTCTCAGCCACGATTGGCTGGATCATCAAATGAGCGCTTAGCCGACATCCACAACGGGCTGCGCTCTCGCCTTCAGCCGCGCGCATCCTGCTAATTGGCGCACCGTCCCAAAGCTTCGACAGACCCGCGACGCTCTTCAGCAGGTTCTCCGGCTTGTTCGAATATCCGCCGAAAAACTGCCCCCCTTCGTCACTGAATAGCCCCTGGGAGGGTTGACCTTGTAATAGAGACTTCTGCAGCCCCTCCAATGTTGGCTCTTCGGAAAGCACAAATGGCAGAGGCGGAGCCTTGGGCTCCTGCAGCGTGTCCAACTTGGCGGCGATGACATCAGGGTCGCCCTTGTTAGCGTCCAGAACAGCGGCGCGAGCTTTCAAGTAGGCATCGCGGCGATTTTGATATCTTTTCAGGTTTTCGCCGTGGCTTTCCAGCAGAGCCTGCTGGTAAAAGTGATGAGCTCGCAGTGCCAGGCGATCTGCAGCCGTTTTTCGGTCACCAGATTCCGCGATGGTAAGAGCGAAAAGCGAAACTGGGATGAGCTGACCATCTCGCGCGACATTGCCGTGAGGCTGTGCAGCCAGCGCCGCCGCAGCCAAAATCGATTGCGCAGCCAGCGCTTCAGGCACCTGCACCGCCTCAACGATAGCGGCAGCGGCGCCCCCCAAAACTTCCCCCAACGCCTTAAGCGGAAAAGGAGCCGCCGCTTCGTGGTCAGGCAATAACCTTAGCGGTTCAGGGTAGGTGGGCTCGGTCATCAACGGTGCGTTCATGCTCGCCCCTCCTGCCACTGGCGCAAGTCGTTGAAGTCGGTCAGCGTCAGCGGGGCTCCCTCAGGCCATGCAGGGAAAACCAAACCGATGCCGAGGGCATCAGCTGCTTTCGTAGCAGCAGCACGGCCAGGATTACCACTTGTTCCCCGATCATCATCACCTGCAACGATCAAAGTCATTTGAGGGTAGCGCCGACTGAGCTCCTGGCCGGCTGGCAGCAGGTTGCCGGCATTCATGGCAGCGGCTACCGGGGCTCCAGTCGTCTCGTGAATGGTCGCCCCGGTTGCCCAGCCTTCGCAGATATAAAGCGGCATACCTTTTGTGAACGCCCCAATAGGCGAGTAACAACCGTTGACCCGCCCCCCACCCAGGAACCGTTTGGTACCGTCAAGAAAGATACGCTGCACGTTCACGAGCTGGCCTTGGTAGCAGAGCGGGACTAACAAGACTTCGCCCTGCTGACGCAACCCGTGCACGTCACAGCGTTTACTAACCAGGTAAGGATGGTGCGGGTCAGCATGCCCCGCCTGGCACCACAGCCGCCGCGCAAACTGGGCGGCTTCCTGCTGCCTCCGACTACACTCAATTTCTCGCTGACTACGGCATTGCTCTGCTCGCTGGTGGCGAATTGCGGCGTCGATGGGCGCCTCAGACTGCCGGCTGCTCCATGCATGCCTGTCGCCGCTCTTCCAGCTCCCAAAAGCGCCGTACGCCAGATCGGCGGAGTCGGCGTGCAAGACATACCAGCCGTTCTTCGACCCAGCGCGATCACCCGGCACATGAAATCGATGCACTCCACCGTCGGGGACGGGCAAAACATCAACCGGGCCGAGCTTTCCGCGAATTTCTTCCTGAAACTGCGTGCGGACATCAGCCATCGTCACCGACCTCATTAGTGCGAGCCCGATGACGGTTGGCCAAAAGCCTGATGATATCGTTCAGGCGATACCATACTGAGCTGCCAAACATGATGAAAGGGAGGCCGTGATGAGGCGGACAAGCTTCAAGCTCAACCGACTCCACTTCGAGAATCCTCGCGACCTCGTCAGGCCTTAACACGATGGGCAACTCATCGCGATCACAACCAAGCAGCGCAGCGATTTCGGAGCGAACGCCTTCTTGGGTAAGGGCATCAACGTGGAACTTACCTTTGATATCCATAAAAGTCCTGCGTGAACGGTGGGTTACGTCACACAGTTTTTTACATGGCGCTCCTGCCGTGTTCCGTCAAATTGCGGAATTACTGTAATTACTCAGCTTTCCGCGACATTCCGAACTTCCAGGATCCGCTGGCCAGACTACGGGCGCGTTGCGGTTATTACAGACAGTGCAGGGAACGGAACTCGGCTTGAAAGGCACTTACCGGAGTAATGCTCCGGCTAATCAGGCTCGATAAAGAAGCCAAGTGATGAAGATGCGTGAACATATGCCGAGTGGAGGGGGAGTCGGCAGGAAATTTCCCTTGTGCCGAGTCGCCCCCATGCGGCAACTAGATAATATAGTGCCGAGTGGGGGTAGCAGAGACGGGGAGAATTGCAAAGCAACACCCCCTACCTTTGCCATCTTGGGGCTTAATTGGGGCGCGCGAACCCAAACTGGCCCAAGTCGGGCGGCTCGGACTATCAGCAAACTACAGGCGCCACGATGTCCATCAGCTGTGCGTAATCGGTCACCACGTCGTACCTGACGCGGTCCTGCGTGACACGCTGGCTAATCTCATCGAAGAACCTGCGCGCGCATTCGATCTTGGTCTTTTCGATCTCTCGCAGCTTCAGCGAGGACATGGACCCCTTGGTTTCAGCCACGAAATAAATATGCCGCACGCTACCCTCGCGGAACGAAATTGCCCAGTCCGGGTTGTAATCGCCCACCGGGGTCGGAATCAGGAAGCCGCGCGGGAGTTTGGCGTACACCACCACCTCGCTGCTGGTATCCAGCTCCTGCACAAAACGGCGCTCGATATCGGAGTCAACGATGGCGTAGTCGTAAATATGTTTGCTCAGCTTTGCCGAGGCACGGGAGAAGTCCTGGCCTACCTGGTTGGCAGTGAAGATCGACACGTCGTGCTGCTGATCCAGCTCGTCATACACCAGCCGCTCAATGACCATCGCGGCTTTCTGCTCGATGATCAGTCGCGACGCTTCGGCAATGAAATGCTCCGGGTTCTGGCTGAACTGCTTGAACACCGCAGGCTGAATACCTTGCAGAATCTCAGCTGTGGTCTGGCGGGTCAGCTGTGAAGCCGCGGAAACCTTGCCTAGCAGGTCATAGCGAACCGTCGAATGAATGGAGTCGGCGTACTCGGTCGCCGTTTCTTCCACCTTGAAGCCATCGCCAGCACGCAGTTGCTCATCCGTCAGGCCGCTGTGCTGGATGCCCTTGTGCACCGAGTATTGCAGTGGGGTAACACGCAGCTTGCTGTCGAGCGCAGCGATGCACTTGCGCACCAGCTCGGGCGAGTCGAACTCGACGCGGTACACCGCCCTGCGGTTGATCCGGTTCCAGAGCTCCTGGAACTCCTTCTTGTCGAAATTCGCGTTGCGCGGATTGGTCTTGGGCTTGCGGCCGTCGTCCACCCTGGGCAACTGCCCATCGCTGAACACGCTGTCGATCAGCTCGAAAATATGATCGGCATACGGCTGCAGCTCTGCCGGCAAGGATGCCAGCGTGCCAGCGGCTTTATCCTGGTGGTATGCCTCTGCGATCTGGTCCGTATCGTCGGTGTAGTCATTTTTCGCCAGGTACCGATAGATCTGCTTAGCCATGGCCGGCGTCACTTCGACCGGCCCTTGCTCGGTGCTCAACACCTTGCCGGTGAAGTAGCTTTCGGTAGCCTGGCGAGGCCGTGCCGTGAGGGTTTCGGCGATCTCCTGCTGCAGCCCGGCCACGAAGCTCTGATAGCTTTCGCTGGCAATCACCGTGAGCACGTTAACGTCGTGTACCACGGCCGGATGGTCTACACGGTCGCCATGCTGGTCTACACATAGCCGCAAGCCGCGCCCCACTTCCTGACGGCGGGAGATGCTGTTGTCGCTGTGCTTGAGCATGCACATGACGAAAACGTTCGGATTGTCCCAACCTTCGCGCAACGCGGAATGAGAGAAAATGAAGCGGGTAGGCTCGGCAAACGACAGCAGCCGCTCCTTGTCCTTGAGTATCAGGTCATAGGCGTCTACATCACCCGAATCGACCGCCCTGGCCCCTACGGCCGGGTCTTTCAGGCGGTTGGTTTTCTTGTCGATGGAGAAATAGCCATTGTGGGTGGCCTGCGCGTCGATTCCTGAGAGGTACTGGCGATAAGCATGATTGTCCAGGTCCAGCTCCGACAGGTACTCGTCTTTCAGCTGCTGGTATTCCTCTTCAAAGGTCCGAGCATAATCGCCCTTCTCATCGGCTTGGCTGTAGTCACGGTACTTCACCACCTCATCGATAAAGAACAGGGACAGCACCTTGATGCCCTGGGCGAACAGCTGTTTCTCCCGGTCCAGGTGGGCCTTGATGGTTTCGCGAATCTGAATGCGGCGGATGTCGCGCTCGGACACATCACCATTGGCCTCACCGGCCTTCAGCACCAGGCCGTTGGTGAACTCCACGGTATCGCTATTGGCGTCGATCTGGCTGATGACAAAACCGTCGCGGTACTGGTCCAGCTCGCCGGATAGCACAAACAAATCATCGCGAAATGCCAGGCGGCGCAGCTGGCGTTTGATCTCTCCAGACTTCAGTTTCACCTCAAGCTCGATGCGCGCCACTGGCGCCTTGCTGGAGATGTCGATGCCCTCCAGGTACAGATAACTATTGGTGCCGGCCTGCCCGCGCGTCTGGATACCACGCACGGCGATCTTCTTTACGAGCTTCTGGTTGTAGGCATCCAGTGCGTCGAGGCGGTGAATACGGTTGTGCAGCGTACGGTGGGTGGCCGAGTAGCGCAGAATCATTAGCGGCTTGAACTTGGGCAAAGCCTCCATGGTGGCGGCACCTTCCATCTTCTGCGGCTCATCCAGAATCAGGATCGGACGGTTGGCGGCGATCACGTCGATGGGCTTGCGCGACTGGAAGTCATCCAGCTCGTCGTAGATGCGGCGATTGTCAGCACCACGGGCATTGAATGCCTGGATGTTCATCACCATCACGTTGATGCCGGCATCTGAGGAGTAGCTCTCCAGCTCATGCAGCCGCTTAGAGTTGTAGGTAAAAAACCGAGCCTTCTTGCCGTAGCCTTCAGTGAAATGGTCGGCGGTGATCTGCAGCGACTTCTGCACACCTTCGCGGATGGCAATCGACGGCACCATGATGATGAACTTCGACCAACCGTAGCGCTTGTTCAGTTCGAAAATCGTCTTGATGTAGCAGTAAGTTTTTCCGGTGCCGGTCTCCATTTCTACATCGAGGTGGATCCGCGAAGCCGCCAGTGCCTCCTTCTTGTAGGTCGCCTTGACCGGCACGCGGGCACCCTTGGCATCGAACGTGGTGAACTCGACTAGAGTCTGGGATACCGGCAGGTTCTGCCGACGCTGAACCTTCTGGATGTTCTCCAGCAACTGCATGTCGCTCAAGACAAGGTCGACGTTCTTGAAGCCATCCTCGAAAGCGTTCGCCTGGCTTTGCTGGCCAGGATCAATGCGATAGGTCAAGCCATTGCTCAGTGGCTGGCCGGCAAAGCAGTCCACCACGGACTCGACAGCATGGGTCTGGTAGGGCTGTACTTTGAATTTGAGTTTCATCTCACCACTGACCTTCTCTGCAAGCTCTCTGCAGGCTGCAGCCTACAAATAACTGTAACCTATTGATTTTTAATGGCTTTACCAAGATCTCTTTGCAGGCTCTCTATTTTTCTCTTTTGAAGCTCTCTGCAATTTTCCAGCAAGATGCGGTATCTGAACCCGTGTTCACAATGACCCCGCGGCGCCTCAGCTTCGTCAGCAACGTGCTGATCTTGTTGTATTTTTGCTGCGGGTCCAGCGCATCACTAAGCTTGTCGAGCAGGAGCTGGTTGATCTCTGCACGGCTGGCTTGCTCGAAGCGCTCCAGATAATCTGTAAGCAGCTTGGCGTAGAACTCGTCGTCTTGGGCGCGGGTACGGATGTAGTCCGCCTTACTGGCAGTGACTTTGGCAACGCTTGCGGAGACATGGAAGTTAGGCTTGCGGCCTTCAATCAGCCCGGCGCGCTTGAGGCGCGAAACCGCATCGTCCGGAATCGCCAGCTTCTTCTGGACTCGATCGAGGGCGAGCACGTCTTCCAGCGGCAGGTCTGTTTTTTGGATCAACAGACGGCTATAAGCCGGGTCCACCACCTGACCATGGATGGTCAGCCGCACCATCTGCGGTTCACTCAGGTCGTAATCCGGCATGGGAAAGAAGCGCCGGGCCTGGCGGGCGTGCATGTCATGGATGCCGTAGCCCATGGTGTCGATCATGTTCAGCTCAGCCATCGCCTGGGCCAGGAAAGGATTACGGTAGCGCCGTGGCGTGCGGGTGCCAGCAATGTAGTCGGCAGGCTGTCCCTCGAAAAAGCCACCTTCATTCTCCAACACCAGACGATCAGGAAACTCCGTCACCACGATTCGGCCATTGCGGCTGTAATCCTGGTGGGCAATGCAGTTGTGCAGCGCTTCGAGGACGATCTTCTGGTCGTACTTGGCCAGTTCCACCGCCAGCAATTGGTCATCCGGCAATAGGCGCACCTGAATGTTGCGTATCCTGCGATACAAGTCGCTGCTAGCGAGCAGAAACGGTGGGTCAAAATGCTCGTAGGCCCGCTCCGGCCCCTCCAGCCTCCAGGTCATTTGCGCGGGGTGGGGAGACAAAAGATGGGCGGCCTCCAGCTTGCCAAGCAACAGCAAGGTCGTCCGCGTGATCTGCCCGTCACGCGTCAACTTGGCGCGGTCGAGGAAAGTAGTAACCGGCCAGCCCATCACCTCGTCCAGGTCGAACCGGTTGGCGTACTTCTTGGCAAAGGATTCGCGAGCCGTATTCAGGGCAACGCTGTCCAGGTGGGACAACTTCGCGCCCGGCACCAACTGGGCCGACCAATCGGCGGCGCCCACCTGAGCGCGGATCTCGTCGAGCTTATCGAGCCCCAGGTGAGTCAGGCTCTCCCCGGAGCGGGCGTAATAATGCCCCTTCCAGGCAATCGGCAAGCCAAGCGGTGCTGCGGGGATCTCGAAAAGCAGTACCCGACCCTCGTCCAGCTTCAACTCATGGATTTCACGCAGGGTGACGCTCGGCTCCGTAGAGTCGGAAACCTCCATCTTCAGGTTGTGCAGGCGCTCGGGCTGCGGACGGTAGTCGGTGCCGCCGCATGCAATCCATCGGGTGCGGTTATCCACGCCAAAGACCAGCCAGGCCCGGTCGTGATTGCGCAGATTCGCCTCGTTGGCCAGGGCAGAGAAATAGCGGCCGATTTTGTCGCTGGAATAGTCATCACCAGCGCGCTTGAACTCCACCACCTCACCTTCCCAGCGCTCGACCAGTGACTCCAGCAACGCCTGCAAAGCCTGATGATCCATTACGGCCTCCGTCAAAGCGTCCTGACTTCAGTGCTCGGCGACAGCTGACGGAAGATCTGTTCGACGTTGATCTTCAGCGCATCGGAAGCAAAGCCGTTGTCGCGGAATACCACGCGCAGCGGTTCAACCTTGGCCAGCTCCTTGACCAGCTCCTCGCTGATGCCCTGATCGAAGCAGGCGACCAGCGCATTGTCGTCGACGAAGAACACCGTCTTGCCGTGCAGGGTTTCGCGGCGGATCGGCAGGGTCAGGTCCACGCCCCAGTCCACCAGCACCTGGAACAGCAGGTCTTCTGCGGTACGGTCAGGCTTGACGTTGTCCACCGACTCGAACAGGTCGGCCTGCGACAGCTGATCCGGGCGGTAGTAGACGTCCTTCATATTGGAGGTGTCGACCTTGAGGACGCGGAAGCCGACATCACGATTCCAGTCGGGGTGACAATTGCCTTCGAGGACATTCTTGCCAGCACGGCGGATTCGTTCTTTTGTGAGCTCAGCGATATTTCTAGGAACCCCAAGTGTGTCGCAAAGTTTAGCAGCAGTACCTTGAACTGAGTTTTCGCGATCAAGCTGCTCCGGAAGCTGAACCAAGATAAAGCTTCTCGAATGCCCATCTGCTGCGCACTGCTTGAATACGGCGTCCGCTGTAGTTCCTGAGCCAGCAAAAAAGTCGACAACAACATCTCCGCACTCTGTTAGCTGCTCAATAAAAAGCTGAATGAGGGCTGTTGGCTTGGGGAAGGTAAATGCAACCCCTCCCATTAGTGAATTTAACTCCCTGGTCCCATCGGCAGTACTGAAGCCACTCAGAACGGATGAAATGTTCTTGAATAGGCTCTTCATTTCATTAAGGAAAAGTTTATGCCGGGGCCTGCCTTCAGCGTTCTCAGGAAATATAATGCGCCCTTCTTGGATCTTTAGGCTCATTGTTTTAGGCTCATAGCGCCACCCTTTAGGCGGGCACCCATAGTTAATTCCCGTCTCTGGATCAACTAGGTCGTAATGCAAGTTTGGCCTTGCATCCCTGGTAGCTAGACCAGTTAGATCTGCGGACCTCCAAGGCCCACGCGGGTCGTTATCTGGGTTCGAGAACTTGTCAAAGTCTTTCTCGGTTCCGCGAAAGCGCGCACTATCTCCGCGAGAGTAGCAGACAAGATACTCATGATCCGTTGATACCCCAGTAGTAGCCCTAGTATCCTCGCTGACACGAGATTTCCAAGCAAACTGCGCAATAAAGTTATCCCGCCCAAACACCTCATCACAAACGATACGGAGATTACTGACCTCACCATCATCAATGCTTATTACAATCACCCCATCATCAGATAGCAGCTTCTTTGCCAATCTAATTCGCGGATATAGCATTGATAGCCAGTCGGAATGAAATTGGCCATTTGCAGTTGTATTTGATACTAACCGATTACCCTCGGAGTCTTTCTGAAGAGATTCCTCCAAGTACCTTTGAGCCCCCTGCGCAAAGCGATCCTCATAGATGAAATCACTTCCCGTATTATACGGAGGATCAATATAGATAAGCTTTATCTTGCCAAGATAATTCTCCTGAAGCAGTTTCAGCGCATCGGCATTGTCTCCCTCAATGAGTAGGTTCCGGGTTTTTGAGAAGTCGACACTTTCGCTCTCCGCAGGGCGGAGTGTTTTCCCAATTGGCGTATTTGAAACTATCAAAGCTTCCCGCTTCCCCGGCCAGTCCAGCCGATAGCGCTCCTGCGGCCCCTCCACGATATGGTCACTCAGTTCCTGCTTGAGCTGGTCGAAATCCACCGCCAGACGCAGCTTGCCGGTCTTGTCGTCCCGAGCCTCGGTCACGCAGCCGGGAAACAGCTCGCGAATCTTCGCGATGTTCTCCTGGCTCAGGTCGGGGCTGTGCATCTTCAGTTTGTCCATCGGGTCTCTCTCAATGTTGTGCGGCAGCGGCCTGCTGACGGGTCAGCCGCTCCAATTCCTGTCTGGCATCGCGCAGCTCGGCATTGATGGCTACGCGCTTGTTGAACTGTTTTTCGCGGCCAAGGCGCGCCTTGATCCGCTCGATCTCCTTGCTCTGGGCGGCGATGCGCTCGGCCAGGGAAATACGTTGCTCCAGGCTGAGGCTGACCGAGCCAGCAGCGACCTGCACTGTGGTTGAGTACGGGGCAGGCGCTTCTCCGGTGGAGACAGGCATGGGCTCCGGCTGACTGTGGCCCGCCACCAATGGGCTCAGCAGCCGCTCATAGAGAGCGGCCATGTCCAGCACCACGGGCAGTGGCTGGCGGGGCGAGTCTTCCGGCAGCCACTCGCTCTCGAAGTAGTTCCCCACCACCCAGTGGCTGCTGTTGGCTTCGCTCGGGCGCTTCCAGGCCGCGGTCAGTTTGATCTGGCTGTGGTAGCTCAGCTCGAAGAGCAACGGTAACGGGATGGCCTTGTCAATGGCGCGCAGCACGGCATGATCCAACCTCGCGCTGCGCAGTTCAATGTGGAACACCTGGATCTCGCTGACCGTGCGAGTCGCCGGCAGATTGAGGGTCTCGGGGGCCAGCTTGTAGGCCCAGCGGATCTGTTCGACCTGGCTGACGAATTTGTCACGCAGGGCGCTGTCCGGCTCGGCGCGTTCGTAGATCTTCGACTTCGGTATCACCCGGTCGAACCTGGCCTTTTCCGGAAATTTGAACAACTGTACGCAGCTCATGAGGCTCATGCCGACGAACGGGCCTAGATGGCCTTCTTGTTGAACAGTTTCCAGTGCCCTTGCTCATTGCGCTTGAGGGTGTAGCGCACCTTCAAGCTCGGGCAGCAGCGGCCATCGTTCTCGGCATAGTCCCGACCGTCGATGACGATCACATCTTCGGTATTGGCCACCACGGCATCGTACCCCGTGCTGGAGTAGAACTCGAACTCGGTCACCGGCGACGACTTGTGTGGGTCTACATAGAAGGTGTTGCCTGCGCCGACCTTGACGATCGACAGGTGGACGCCGGTCGTGCCGCTGCCTCCGGCACAGCCAATGTCACCGTTCCAGATGACGGCATACTCGGCCAGCTCCCTGTCGTACAAGTCCGCCCAGGGTACCAGGGTCATGAATTCCTGATTCACGTACTCGGGGTCCGTGCAGCCAATACTCTCGGCATGCTTGTAGGCAACCGCGAGGGCCTGGCGCTTGATGTCCGCTTCGGACGGCACGGTGCTGGCGGTCGCCGCCGTGGCGAACAGGCCGGAAAGAATGGCTGCGGCGAGTGTTTTTTTCATTTGGATTCATCCATGAAGGCAAGGAGCGGGGTTCAGATGACCACGACGAAAGCGATGAGCTCGAAGTCGTCAAGGCCGGTAATGCTGTCACACAGCGCGGTGGTCCGGCCGCCACTGAACAGGCTGTCGATGTCCTTCTCTTCCTGCACCTCGATCATGGCGCGAATGGCCTGATCGAGCAGGTTGGAGTAGGCCTGCATCTGGCGGCCATCATCGGTGGCCTGGTTGAAGCGTTGGTAGGCTTCGGCAATCGGCTGGTTGTAACCCTTGCAGGCGCTACGGGCCAGGTCCAGCAGGCGCTTGGCTTCGGTGTGGTCGCTGATGACCCGGCCATCGGTGCCGATGTAGATCAGGTAGTAGGGGTAGAGGCGGTTCTGCTGGTTGATGTCCACACTATGGTTGCGGTTGCGCAGGGTGAAGATCACGCCGGGCAGTAGGCTCACCTCGGGATGCGCCGGCACCACGGCATGCAGACCATTGGGCAGGTGGTCCAGCTCGCCGTGTTGCTTGATGTAGTTGAGCAGGTCCATGCGAAAATCGTTGAGCCCGAGGTCGGTGATGGAAACGCCTGTCTTGAGGTCTTCCATCTCGATCACTTCGTCCTGCAGGCGGCGCAGCTGCTCCTTGCGGTAGGCCACGTCGTTGGCCTGGGCGTTGAGCACGTTGTCGTCGCCGGTCGCGGTGACGTCGGCGATCATCATGCGGTTTTCCACTCGCTCCTTGAGGTTGATGTACTCATCGAGGCTGATGTCTGGCCAGTAGTTGACCAATTGAATGCTTGCGTTCTGTGAGCCGATCCGGTCGACCCGGCCGAAGCGCTGGATGATGCGTACCGGGTTCCAATGGATGTCGTAGTTGATCAGGTAGTCGCAGTCCTGCAGGTTCTGGCCCTCGGAAATGCAGTCGGTACCGATCAGGATGTCGATTTCCCGCGGCTCGTCCGGGTAGATCGCGGCTTTCTCCTTGGAGCGTGGCGAGAAAAGGGTCAGCAGGCCCTGGAAGTCGTAGCTCTGCCGGCTACCGGGCATGTTGCCGAGAGTCGACTTGGGCGCATCGCTGCCGGTGACCCTGCCGGTATGCACCTGGTGGTGGCGCTGCAGATCGCTGGCCAGGTTGTCGTAGAGGTAATTGGCGGTGTCGGCGAAGGCGGTGAAGATCAGCACCTTGCGGTTGCCGGGGTTGATCGGTGAGGCGAGCTTGCTGGCGATCTGAGTTTTTAGGTGCTGCAGCTTGGCATCGTCGGCCGGGGTGACCTTGCGCATCTCGCCGAGCAGTTCGTCGATGTAGAGCAGGTCGGTCTGCAGATCCTGCTCCCAGGAGGGCAAATCCATGTCAGCCAGGTTGATGGTGATCTTCTTGCCGATGCTGAAGTCGCCCGGTACCGGCAGACTGTCATCGTCGAAATCGACGTCCTCGAAGGCCGCCGAGACGTCGGCAAAGCCGCTCTCCAGGCCGGTCTTGCGGAAGTTGGCGATCTTCTCCAGCGCGTTGCGATGGCTGGCCTGTAGGCTTTGCAGGGTCAGGCGGAAGGCTTCCACCGAGCTTTCCAAGCGCTTGAGCAGGTTGGTGGTCATCAGTGCCTGCAGGCTCTTCTCGCGGTCGGCCTGCTTGAGCTTGCCGCGCCCGCCCTCGGTCTGGGTGTCGTACAGCTCTTCGTATTTCTTCAACCGGCTGGGCAGGATGTAGCTGACCGGCGCATACACGGCGAGCTTGAGCAGCGAGAGCTGGTCGAAGATCTCGTTGAAGCCGATCACGTCACCGCGCTGGGTCAGCGGGCAGTGGAAGGACAGCGGCTTGCGGCGCTCGGGGAAGCGGCCGATTTCGGCGGTGTTGTAGAAGGTTTCGATGTGCCGGCGCGAGCGGGCGATGGTCACGCTGTCGAGCAGCTCGAAGAAGTCGAAATCGAGGCTGTTGAGGATCGCCGTGGCGGTGCGCTTCTCTGCTGGCAGGTTGGACCAGGCGTTGAAGGCGGCCTGGGCGCGGCGGAAGATCTGCTCGATGTCCTGGTCGCCGCGCAGGCGCTTGCTCAGCGCTTCACTGTCGCCTTCGTAGGCCAGGGCCAGCTGGTTCTTCAGGTCGTTGAAGCGGTTGTTGACCGGGGTGGCCGAGAGCATCAGCACCTTGGTCTTCACTCCCTGGCGGATGACCTGGTTCATCAGCCGCTGGTAGCGGGTTTCCTTGTCCTTGTAGGCGTCGTTGTTGCGGAAGTTGTGGGACTCATCGATCACCACCAGGTCGTAGTTGCCCCAGTTGACCCGGTCCAGCGGAATGCCCAGCGAGGTGCCGCGGGTACGGCTGAGGTCGGTATGACACAGCACGTCGTAGTTGAAGCGGTCCTTGGCGAAGATGTTGGTCTTGAGGTTCTGGTTGTAGTTCAGCCAGTTGTCGGCCAGCTTCTTCGGACAGAGCACCAGGACGGACTTGTTGCGCAGCTCGTAGTACTTGATCACGGCCAGCGCGGTGAAGGTTTTGCCCAGGCCCACGCTGTCGGCCAGGATGCAGCCGTTGTAGGTTTCCAGCTTGTTGATCAGCCCGGTCGCCGCATCACGCTGGAAGTTGAACAGCTTCTGCCAGATCAGGGTGTCCTGGTAGCCAGTGAGCTCGTTGGGCAGCACGTCCTCGCTGACGTCCTCCAGGAACTCGCGGAAAATGTTGTAGAGCATCAGGAAATAGATGCGTTCGGGCGCGTTCTCCTGATAGACCGAGGCGATGTGCTCGCAGAGGCACGCGGTGACATCTTCCAGCTTGTCCGGGTCGTTCCAGATCTGCTCGAACAGGTTGAGGAACATGCCCGTGTGGGCCGGTTCGTCGAAGCGGGTGACGATGTTGGAGAGCGCATTGCCCCTCTGGTAGCCCAGGTCCACGGCGGTGAAGCCCTGCACCGGCATGTAGACGGCATCGCCTGCCTGGCCTTTCACTCCGATGAACGGCTGCATCGGTGCCTGGCCTCTGTTGGAGCGGAAGGTCGCCTTGCGCCGAATCCAGTCAGCGCACTCGCGGGCAATGGCCTTCTGGGTGAGCTTGTTCTTCAGCTGGATCTCGAACTCACTGCCGGTGAGGCTGCGCTCGCGCTCAGCCTTGGGGATGTGGAACTCGCGCTGCTCCTTCTTCAGCTTGTCGCTGGCTTCGCTGGGCACGAAGGTTGGCGAGGTGAAGACGAACTCCAGGGAGTCGATGCTCTCCAGCTCCTTCTTCAATGCCACATAGGCGTAGATCGAGAAGCAGGAGGCGGCGATCTTCAGCTTGGCACCGGGCTTGAGCTGGCCCTTGAGATCCTCGCCGAGCAGCGCGTTGATGTTGTCGATCAGTTCCATGAGGCGTAACCATCCAAGCAGAGCAAGCTCGGATTATCACTAAGAACAAGAGGAACTTCACGTTTTTACTGTCGGCTTCGGACTGTGTCTTCACAGACTACTGCTCAATCATCCCCGAAGCCGAACGCGTTCCCTCCAGCATCGAAGCAATCGCTGACCATTGGGAGGCCTGTCGCCGGGTTGAACTCAAACATTGGTTTGAGTACTTCAAGCTCTTCAAGCTCTTCAAGCTCTTCAAGCTCTTCAAGCTCTTCAAGCTCTTCAAGCTCTTCAAGCTCTTCAAGCTCTTCAAGCTCTTCAAGCTCTTCAAGCTCTTCAGCGTAGGCGATGCCGGACCCGCTGTACGTTGACCCCTTGGTAAGCGTGTCATGGATGACCACGCCTCGACCTCGCTGAGGGTAAATGATTGTTATATATCCTTCACCGATACTTTTAGGCCGTAGCCATGCTCTTAATAGCTGCTTAATCATGCCAGCTCCTAGAACCAGCTATTGGTAGACGGCGAAGCCAAGCAAGCTTGATGTGGCACTTCCAAGCTATCAGCGTCAGAGACCAGGCGCAGAAAATAACTCTCGTTTCCCTCGTGCAGCCTGATGCAAAAGCTTATTTCCACCTCGAAGAAGCCTGGCGTCCGCTCGGCCATCTCCAAAATCTCATTGAGCCGCAATGAAAAATCCCGCATGTATTCTCTCCCGACAAGCCATTCAAGCGGATGGTGGCCTATCAAGATGAACTAGCAAGTCGTGAGACTATCGCTTCGTATCAAGTGCGGGCCCGGTGACTGGGAGGAGTGGCACTGAGAGGCGCTTGTTAACGAACTCAGGGCGCCCATTAGATATGAAGCCGTACGCGTGGCCGTTGTAGAAGATCCGGTTCGGAAGCCCACGCTGCGCGCCCCATATCAAATGAGGAGAGGCGTAAAGCGTCGCTATAATTTGCGTGCCAATCGTCGTATGGTCCATGGATCGCCAACCTACTGGACTAACAAACCCATTACTGTCCCTAGCGATTTCGAGAGCCCCCCTGGTCAGCAAGGCCGGTTTGTCGAACATCCGAACAGAAGCACTGTTTCCCTGCTGGGTCTTCCACTTCACAGGGAAGCCGACCAATGCGCTGATAGGGTCGGTCGACGTAACAGCTTCAACTTCTCCGATATTCACCGCCACAAGAAATTGCTCTGGCAGGTACGGATAACGGCTCGCCAACACTTGCCCACCGAGGACCATGCGGTAAATCCGGCTTGATGATTCACACCCGTAGAAGCAAGCGAGCTTAGCGTTCAGCGCTCCAGCAACCGACTGCAGGCGGCGATCCATCATTGTCATCAGCGCGCCCCGTACCTCTTCAGAGGTACGTAACGGCTTGCCATCGAATTCATCAGGCATAAATGCCTGGCTGATATACTTCAGGCTTCCGTCTCCGCTCAGCATTCCGAGCACTAGAACAGAGGCGCCCAACGCATCACCTGCTGCCGAGCCAAACTGCCCCACAGCCAAATCTGCCGACATGGATGTGAATGTTGAATGATCAACTGCATCCCATTGCCGCACATACTCCGTTTCTAAGACACGGCTCTCTATGCGGGCCCGCGCATCCGCGTCCGCCAGATACCGTGCTAGGTAGCCAATGCGAATTTGCTCGTCTTGGTTATCAAACGAAGTCGCCGGCAACCTCACCGAAACGTCTTTCATCCAAGGGTCGGAGACACATCCTGAAAGCAGCATGGCCGCTGCGAGTGCACATAGGATGGTGAAACATTTCATCGGATCGCCTCCTTGGCATATTTGTCAGTACGTAGGCCTTAGGCCACTTCGATTGACAGTTCCGCGCCCTTATATACAAATGCTAATAGCGGGACAATGACACCACTCAAGTCTCGTTATCTAATCCGGACGCCGGGTCCTTCGAGTACGGATGTGCGTCAACCGATGGGTATACGTTTAGGTATACATGAACGACATAAACAGGCTTTATCGCCGTATCTACGTGGTCTTAAGCCCTACTGTTCGACTCCTGGTGCCGCACCATAGAAATCAACGACTTAGGCTCACCGCAAGGTGGGCCTTTTTCATTTGTGGGCTTTTTGGTCACCGCTTCTCTTGCGCTGATCGGCGCCTTCGAGCTCCGATGGCCGAGCACCTCATCATGGGCTAGATTCAGCCCCAGCGGCGTCCCGCGCCTGCGGAACGCCGTCCGACCTGGCGCCATTTGGCGCTGCAACGCAGTTCGCGATGAAACGGGGAACAACCCCTAGCGCGCGTGCCTGAGCACTGCGTTGAGCAGCACGTCGGCACCCGCGGCGATGTGCGCCTGCTCGGCATGCTCGATCTCGTTGTGGCTGATACCGTCCCGGCACGGTACGAAGATCATCGCGGTGGGCGTCACGTCGGCCAGGTAGACCGCGTCGTGGCCGGCGCCGCTGACCACTTCCATGTTGTCCAGCCCCAGCGCCTCGGCCGCTTCGCGCACGCTGGCGATGCACGCCGGGTCGAAATGGCAGGGCGGGAAGTACACCACCTGCTCGACCTGGATCGTCAGGCGCTCATCGCTGGCTTCCAGGGTCGTGCAGGCATCGCGCAATTCGGCATCCATGGCGGAAAGGGCGTCGTCGTCGAGCGCCCGGAAATCGACCGAAAAGGTCACGCTACCGGGGATGGTGTTACGCGAGTTGGGCGATACCTGCATGAAACCAACCGTGGCCCGGCCATGCGGGGCGTGCTCCAGGGCAATCCGGTTGATGCGTTGGATCAGGTGGGCACTGGCCAGCAGGGCGTCGTGACGCTGCTGCATCGGGGTCGGGCCGGCATGCGCCTCCATGCCGGTCACGGTAACGTCGTACCAGCGCTGGCCCAGCGCGCCGGGGACCACGCCGATGGGCAGGCCGTGCGCCTCCAGCACCGGGCCCTGTTCGATGTGTGCCTCGAAATAGGCGGCGAACATGCCGCCCGGTACCTCGCCGGGCATCTGCGTGCCGGCGTAGCCGATGCGCGTCAGTGCGTCGGCTACGCTCACGCCGTCGATGTCCTTCTGCACCAGCGCGTGCTCGAGACCGAAGGCGCCGGTGAATACGCCCGAGCCCATCATCACCGGCACGAAGCGCGAACCTTCCTCGTTGGTCCAGACCACCACCTCAAGCGGCGCCGCGGTCTGGATACAGTGATCGTTGAGTGTGCGCAGCACCTCGAGGCCGGCGAGCACACCGAAATTGCCGTCGAACTTGCCGCCGGTCGGCTGGGTGTCGATGTGGCTGCCCATGGCGATGGCGCGCCGTGTCGGGTCGGTGCCTTCACGCCGGGCGAAGATGTTTCCGATGGCGTCTACCCGGACAGAGAGGCCGGCCTCGCGGCACCAGCCGACGAACAGTTCGCGGCCCTGGCGGTCGAGCTCGGTCAGCGCCAGGCGACAGACACCGCCTTTGTCGGTGGCGCCGATTTTCGCCAGGTCCATGAGGGATTGCCAGAGACGGTTGGAATCGATGTGCGGGGTCATGGGAGTCTTCCAGGTGATAGGGCAAATGAAAAGCGCGCCGCTCAGGCCGTGAAGCGGCGGGCCAGAGCGATCAGGGATTGGTCCGAGCCGCGCGGGCCGATCAGCGACAGCCCCAGCGGTGCACCGGACAGCTGCATCAGCGGCAGGGATATCTGCGGGCAGCCGGCGAGTCCCGCCAGGCAGAGCATGCGGATGGATTGGTTGCGATAGTCCTCCAGCGTGGCCTCGTCGCTGCTCAGCAGCGGGGCCACGTCGGGCATGGTCGGCATCACCAGTACGCCATCGTGGCCAAGCAGCTCATCGAAGCGGCGGCTGAATTCGGCGCGGATAGTTCGATACGGCGCCACTTGTTCCTCGTCGAGCGTGCTGGACCAGGCGAAGCGCTCCTTCACTCCCGGGCCGAGCTGCACGTCGTGCCGACAGAGGAACTCGCCCTGGCTCTGCCAGGCCTCGATGCCCTGGATATGGCGGAACGCCCAGTACAGCTCGTTGGCCGGCAACAAGGCGCTCGCGACCGGCTCGAGCCCGGTATCGAAGGCCGCCGCCAGCTGACCCAGCAGTTCGGCGGTGGTCGCCCGCGCGCTGACCGTGACCTGCTCCATGACGTCGGCGGCGAGCAGCAGGCGCGGTGACGCGGGCAGCGGCATGCTGTCCTCGCCGAGCAGCACCTCGCCGACACGGGCGAACAAGTCGATCTCGCGGGCGAACCAGCCGCAGGTGTCGAAGCTGGGCGCCAGCGGCATGCAGCCTTCGAGACTGATGCGGGCATGGGTCGGACGCAGGCCGATCAGGCCGCAGTGGCTGGCCGGCGCCCGCACCGAGCCGCCGGTATCGGTGCCGATCGCGAAGTCGCAGAGACGGTTGGAGACCGCCGAGGCCGAGCCCGAGCTGGAGCCGCCAGGAATACGGGTCGGCGCCGCGCCATTGCGCGGGGTGCCGAAATGGGCGTTCTTGCCGTTCATCGAGAACGCCAGCTCATCGGTCAGCGTCTTGCCGGTGAAGCGCGCGCCGCTGTCGAGCAGCCTTTGCACGGTCGGTGCGGTGGTGGTCTTGATCCCGGAGCGCGCCAGCGCGTGCGGGTTGCCGCAGCCGGTAGGGTAGCCGGCCAGGTCGAAGATGTCCTTGACGGAAAATTCCAGGTCCGCCAGGGGACCGTCACCGGAGGCGACCGGCGCGTCGGGGTAAGGCAGGTAGCAGTGTGCAGGGGTCGTCATGGCAGTCGCACCGTCAGGCTGTCAGGGAAAGGGGCAGCGGCCGTTGCCGGCCGCCGGAAGGGATCATCCGTTCACCGGTTCGGCCCGCTGGACGGGACCGCCCTGCGCGGGCAGCTCGTCCAGCCGCCAGCACCGCACGCTGTGTTCGGGGCCGACGCGGGTCTCCTCGGGCTGTCCCCCCAGACAGGTCTCGGCGGCAAAGGCGCAGCGTTCGGCGAAGGCGCAGCCGGCCGGCAGCCGGGACAGGTCCGGCGGCGCGCCCTGGATGGTGTCCAGCCGGCGACCTTTCTGCATGGCGCCCTCGCTGCGGCTCTTCAGCAGTGCGCGGGTATAGGGGTGGCGCGGCCGGGTCAGGAGTTCGGCGGCCGGCCCCTGCTCGATGATGCGCCCGGCATACATCACCGCCATGCGATCGGCGATCTCCGCCGCAGCACCGATGTCATGGGTGACGAAGACGATGGACAACCCCAGCTCCCGCTGCAGTTCGCGCAGCAGCAGCAGGATCTGGATCTGCACCGTGGCATCCAGCGCGGTGGTGGGTTCGTCCGCCAGCAGCACCTGCGGTTCGCAGGCCAGGGCCAGGGCGATCATCGCCCGCTGGCGCATGCCGCCGGACATCTCGTGGGGGTAGGCATCGAGGCGCCGCTCGGGACTCGGAATGCGGACCTTCTCGAACAGCCGCAGGGCGCGTGCCCGGGCTTCGGCCCTGCTTACCGGCGCATGCTGGCGGATCGCCTCGGTGATCTGCTGACCCAGGGTGTACACCGGGTCCAGGGCGAGCAACGGCTCCTGGAAAATCATCGCGACGCTGCTGCCGCGCAGTTGCGCCAGCTCGCGCTTGCCCATTTTCAGCACGTCGCGGCCGGCGACTTCCAGGGTGCCGGCGTAATGGGTGGTGCGCTCGGGATGCAGACGCATCAGGGCGCGCAGGGTCACGCTCTTGCCGGAACCGGATTCGCCGATCAGGGCAACCACCTCGCCCGGGCCGACTTCGAGGTTCACCCCATTGACCGCCTGGACGCGTTTGCCAGGCACGCGAAACTCCACCTGCAGATCGTGCAAGCGGATCATCGGGCTGTGTGCCGTCTGCATGTCAGGCATGGGTCACCTCCTTCAGCGCAATGGTCGAGGCTGCGTAACCGGAGCCGGGTTCGTATTTCAGGCAGGCGACACTGCGCCCCGGCATGGCCTCGCCGAACACCGGCGTGCGCGTACGGCAGATCGCCTGGGCGTCCGGGCAGCGGGTATGGAAGCGGCAACCGGACGGCGGGTCGATGGGGTTCGGCGGATCGCCGGACAGCGGTGCCTGTTCGGTACGCCGCAGCGGGTCGGTAGTGGGCATCGAACGCAACAGTGCAGCGGTGTAGGGGTGCAGCGGCTGTTCGAACAGCGCGTCGGCACTCGCCACTTCCACCACCTCGCCGAGGTACATCACCAGCACCCGGTCGGACATATAGCGCACCACGTTCAGATCGTGGCTGATGAACACGTAGGTCAACCCGAAGGCCTGCTTGAGGTCCTGCAGCAGGTTGAGCACCTGGGCTTCGACCGACTTGTCCAGCGCCGACACCGATTCGTCGAGAATGATCAGGCGCGGCTCCAGCGCCAGGGCGCGGGCGATGTTCACCCGCTGGCGCTGGCCGCCAGACAGTTCGTGGGGATAGCGGCCGGCGAAGCGCGCCGGCTCCAGCCCGACCCGCGCCAGCAGGTCATGGGCGCGGGACAGGGCCTCACGCTGCGACACGCCGTGCACCGTCGGCCCGAAGGCGATGGAGTCCTCGACGGTCATGCGCGGGTTGAGCGAGGAATAGCTGTCCTGGAAGACCATCTGCGTCTGCCGCCGGTAATCGCGCAACGACAGTCCCGGCGAGCCCAGGCTGAGTCCGTCGAACACCAGCTCGCCGCTATCCTGCGGGGTCAACTGCATCAGCAGCCGGGCGGTGGTGGATTTGCCGCAGCCCGACTCGCCCACCACGCCGAGGGTCTCGCCCTTGAGGATGTCGAAGCTGATGCCATCCACCGCACGCACCGCCAGGCGCGGGCCGCGCAGGCCGAGGCCGGTCTTCTTCAGGGGGAAATGTTTCTTCAGTTCGCGCACGCTGAGCAGCGGTTGGCGTGGTCCGCCCAGGTCTCGCGGGTCCCTTGCCGAATGCGTTGGCTTCATTGCTTGACCTCCATCGCCGAGCGCAGGCCATCGGCCAGCATGTTGAAGGACACCGAGGTGATGAAGATCATCAGCCCCGGCAGCGCCGCGACCCAGGGCTGGGTGTAGATGGCGGTGCGCAGGGTGTTGAGCATCAGTCCCCATTCCGGTTGTGGCGGCTTGACTCCCAGGCCGAGGAAGGACAGGCCCGAAGCGAGGATCATCGAGACCGAGATCAGGCTGGTGGCGTAGACGAAGATCGGGCCGATTACGTTGCCGAGCACGTGCTTGCGGATGATCAGCAGCGACGATGCGCCAGAGGCGCGTGCGGCATCGACGTAGTCGCTGCGGCGCACCTGCGTGGTGACGCTTTCGGCGATCCGCGCGATCTGCGGGATGAACACGACGGTCAGCGACACCAACGCGTTGGTGATGCCGGCGCCCAGCGCACCGGACAGGGCGATGGCCAGCAGCACCGAAGGGAAGGCATAGAGCACGTCGATGCAGCGCATGATCGCCGTGTTGAGCCAGCCGCCGGCGTAACCGGCGAGGATGCCGATGCCGCCGCCGATGATGAAAGCCATGACCACCGGGGCGATGCCCATGAACAGCGACAGGCGGCCGCCGAGCATCAGCCGCGACAGCAGGTCGCGCCCCAGCTCATCGGAGCCGAGCGGCAGGCCCTCGGTGCCGATCGGCTTCAGGCGCTTGAGCATGGAAGTGGCGTAAGGGTCGGCCGGCATGAGCCAGGGCGCGAAGATCGCCATCAGCACCAGAAGCAGGATGATGGTGGCGGCGATCATCGCCACGGGGTTGCGCAGCAAGCGGCGCAGCACGTTGGCGCCGTGTCCGCGCGAGCGCACCACCGGCGTTCTGCCGCGGGTGTCGGTAAACGTGGCAGCGGTCATGGTCAGCCCCTCTCGATGCGTGGATCGAAGATGGTTTGCAGCACGTCCACCAGCAGGTTGAGCGCCACGAAGAACAGCGCCAGGACCAGGATGGTCCCCTGCAACAGCGGCAGGTCGCGCTGGAAGATCGCCTGATTGAGCAGAAAGCCGGTTCCCGGCCAGGAAAACACCGTCTCGATGAGAATCGAGCCGCCCAGCAGATAGCCGAGCTGCAGGCCCATCACCGCCAGGGCCGTGGGTGCGCAATTCTTCACCACGTGCTTGAACACGCCCCACTCGCCGAGCCCCCGGGCCCGCAGGCCGACGACGAACTCCTGCGACAGGATGTCGGCGACCAGCGCCCGGACGGTACGGGCGACGATGCCCATGGGAATGAAGGACATGGTCAGCGCCGGCAGGATCAGGTACTGGACGTGTTCCCAGTCCCACGTCCAGCTACCCGAGCCGCCCGGCCCGGCGCCGGTGGCCGGCAGCCACATCAATTGCGCGGAGAACACGATCACCAGCACCATGCCCAGCCAGTAGTTCGGCAGGCTGACACCGATCACCGAGACGAACGACGCCAGCCGATCGCCCCAGGAGTTGCGGAAATAGCCGGCAACGAAGCCGAACAGCGCGCCCAGCGTGAAGCCGATCAGAGTCGCCAGCACGGCGATCATCAGGGTATTGCCCACCGCCTTGAACACCTCGTCGACCACCGGCCGGCTGGTGGCGATCGAATGGCCCAGGTCACCCTGCAGCGCCCGCCACAACCAGCGTACGAATTGCTCGATCAGGGGCCTGTCGAAACCATAGAGCTGCATCATCTGTTTCTGCAGCTCGGCGGAAGCATCGGCCGGCAGGATGGAAACCAGCGGGTCGCCCGGTGCCAGATAGACCAGCATGAAGCACAGGAAGGACACGCCGAGCATGATGGGCAGCGCATAGCCCAGCCGGCGAAGAAGATAGCCAATCATCGTGGGGGCCTCTCGATGGGGGCGCTGCGGCTGCTCCCTGTGCCGCAGCGCGGACTGGACGTCGCCTGGCGGCGATCAGTCCAGGGTCATGGTGGCGATGTCGATGAACCAGCTCCTGGGCTGCACCACATTGCCGATCTTCGCCGAGAGCGCACGCGGCCCGACGTCATGGGCAACGAACAGGAACGGCGCCTCGTCGACGATGTTCGCGTGCAGTTCACCCAGGGCTTCGTTGCGCGCCTGCTCGTCGAAGGTGGTGCGGGCCTTCTCGACCAGGGCGTCGGTCTTCTCGTCGATGTAATACCCCCAATTGTTGGAAACCGGCGGCAGCGCCTTGCTGCTGACGAAGCGGACCATGGCGAAGAATGGATCCATGACCGCGGCGCTGACATTGGTGGCGTCGGCACCGTGGGCGGCCGGGTCCTTGGCACCCAGACGCCAGCTGGAGTACAGCGTGTTCCATTCCAGCACGTCGAATTCGACATCGAAATAACAGTCCCTGAGGTTCTGCTGGATGTACTCGTTCATCGGCAGCGGCTGCATCTGGCCGGAACCCGAGGCCGAGGTCTGCACCTTCACCTTCGCCGGTTTGGACGCCGAATAGCCGGCGGCCTGCATCAGCTTCTGGCCGGCGGCGACGTCATAGCGAACCTGGAAACTCGGGTTGCCGCGCCAGGGGTCGCCCGGTTCGACGACGCCGGTGGCCGGTTCCATCTGGCCGCTGAGCAGCGCCTTCAACTCCTCCCGGTTGACGCAGAGATTGGCGGCCTGGCGTACCTGCTTGTCATGGAAAGGCGACTCGGGCAACAGCGAGAATTGCCAGGGCCACAGGTGTGGCTGGAGATTGGAATAAAGCTTGTAGCCGCGCGCCTTGATCGCATCGATCGAATCCGGCGCGGGCGCCTCGATCCAGTCGACCTGGCCGGACATCAGTGCGGCAGTGCGGGCGCTGGCCTCGGGAAGCGGCAGCAGTACGACGCGGTCGATCTGCGGCCGACGCTTGGCGTCCCAATAATCGGTGTTGGCCACGATCTCCAGGCGTTCGCGGGGTACGAACCTGGCCTGTTTGAACGGCCCGGTGCCGGACGAGTCGGCGGCGAAGGCCGCCCAGGCCTGCTGACTGCGTGCGGCCGGGTCGGCGACCGAGGCCGGCAGTGCGTCTGCCTTGGCCTGCCAGTGGCTCGGCGAGGCCATGAACAGGTTGGTCAGGTTGTAGGGCAGGAAGGAGTCCGGCTCGGAGGTGGTGAGCTCGACGGTGAGTTCATCGACCTTGCGCGCCGAGCGTAGCGTCGGCATGCGCGAGGCGGTGACACCGATCTGCGAAGGGTCGTATTGCGGCGCATCCTTGTTCAGCACCTTGTCCACGTTCCACACCACCGCGTCGGCGTTGAACGGCGAGCCGTCATGGAAGGTCACGTCGGGACGCAGCTTGAAGATCCACTTGGTCTGGTCTGCCGGGTCGACCGACCAGGACTCGGCCAGCCCCGGGATCAGCACGCTCGCCTTGTCGCCGGAGCTCAGGTCCCATTGGGTCAGCGAATCGTACAGGGTGATGCCGGTGAAGCGGTTACCTTCGTAGCCTTGGTCCGGCTGGCCCAGGGTGCGGGGGATGTCGCCGGCCGTCATGCCGATGCGAAGGACCTTTTCCGCGGCCTCGGCAGCGGTGGTGCAACCAATCGCCAGGGATAGTGCCAGTGCGAATCGGGAAAGCGCGGTCGCCGGGGTTTGTTTCGGCAGCTTCATGCTCATCGGAAGACCTCATCAAAAGGGAACCTAACCGACATCTGCCGAAGCAACCTATATGCCAATCGATTTTGAGTTATCGATTATCGATCCAAAAACGAGGGAATCCGGCCCTTCCGAGCCGAATCGACGTGGACAGCCCCGCCGTACCCAAGGGGTGATCGCGCAAGTGGCGCTTCGTCAGGCCCCGCCCATGCCCCTCATCAGTGCGCGAGCGACTCGGAAATGCCCCGGGCACACTCGATTACCAATGGAGCGAGGCGCGAGGTCACCTCCTCCAGGCTCCAGCGGCTGGTCGGCGGCGCCAGGTGCACGGCGCCGACTGCCTCGCCGTAGCGATCGATGATCGGCGCCGCGATGCCCATGTCGCCCAGGAACAGCTCTTCGCAATTGAGCGCATAACCCACCTGCCGGCAGGTGCGAATGGTCTGCAGAATGTCGTCCACGTCCGTGAGCGTCGCCGGGGTTCGTGCCTCGCGGATCGACGCCTCGAGCAGTTCGCGGGCCTGCTGGTCCGTGTGGCGACTGAGATAGGCGCGCCCCGAACTGGTGCAATACATGGGGATCCGCATGCCGACCGGCGTCAGTACCGGGATGGACTGGGTCGTCATGATCTGCGACATGTAGACCATGTATTGATCCACCGGCTCGGTCAGGCTGGCGGTTTCCCCGCTGGTTCTGGCCAGTTGGGCGAGATACGGATGAGCCAGGCGTACCAGGGGGTGGGATGCCAGGTAGTTGAAGCCGAGTTCGATCACCTTCGGCAGCAGGCGCAAGCGCCGGCTGTACGGGTCGCGGCCGATGTAGCCCAGCACCGTCAGGGTGTGCACGGCACGCTGCGCGGACGCCTTGCTCATGTCGGCGATGCGCGCGATGTCCGCCAGGGTCAGGGTTCGATGCGCGGGATCGAACGCCCGCAGCACGGCAAGCCCCTTTTCCAGGGATTGATTGAACAGGGGGTCGGTCGCCTCGGGGCGTTCCTTGCCGATTGTGCCGGTCGTTCCGGATTTTGCCATAGCGACTGCTCGATAAAAGCTCGGTAAGCGTGACGCGCATGTTACCGACAAACGCGTCGAGAAACGCCCCGACCTCAAGACAGCATGTCGCCAGGATGCGTCTGCGGCCTCACTGCTAGTGCATGAACAGAATCACGTCGCCGAACGCCTGTGCAGCAGCCACCGCTGAACGACAAGGCGGTCGCCCGCTCGCCGAAGCAGGCATGCGCGTCATGGCTCGCATCCACCGGCAGGTACCGCGGGTCTCAGCTGCGACCGGCGGTGCGAACCCATCGGACAAAAATGCTACAGCTTGGCGATCGAGACCTCGGTGGATTTGACGAAGGCGATCACTTCGCTGCCGACACCGAGTTCCAGCTCTTTCACCGAGCGCGTGGTGATCACCGACGTGACGATGCCGGCAGCGGTCTGCACGTCGATTTCCGACAGCACGTCGCCGAGGATGATGGCCTCGATGGTGCCCTTGAACTGGTTGCGTACGTTGATGGCCTTGATGGTCATGGTATTTCTCCTGGGGTCGCAATTAGCGGCAAGCCTCGAGCTGCAAGCTCTAAGTAGAAGCGCGCTGCTCTTGCTTGAAGCTTGTGGCTTGCCGCTTGCCGCTGCTCTAAAGCGCCCAGCGCAATTGCATGGGCAAGGGGGATACGGGATCGGGTTGTTCCGGCAATGCCGGGCGCTGCAGGACGCGGTCGAGCACTTCGGCTTCCAGCGCCGCCAGACGCGCATCGCCGCGGTGCCGCGGGCGCGCCAGGTCGACCGGCAGGTCGAGGCCGATGCGGCCGTCCTCGATGAGGATCACCCGGTCGGCCACGGCCACCGCCTCGGCCACATCATGGGTCACCAGCAGCACGGTGAAGCCGTGCTGCTGCCAGAGCCGCTCGATCAGTTGCTGCATCTCGATGCGGGTCAGCGCATCCAGGGCGCCGAGCGGTTCGTCGAGCAGCAGCAGGCGCGGCTGGTGGATCAGCGCGCGGGCCAGGGCTACGCGCTGCTTCTGCCCACCGGACAGGGCCGCCGGCCATTCGCCGGCGCGATCGGCCAGGCCGACCGCGGCCAGTGCCTCGCGCGCCCTGGGCCGCCAGTCGCCGGAAAGGCCCAGGCCGACGTTGTCGATCACCCGCTTCCAGGGCAGCAGACGGGCGTCCTGGAACATCAGCCGGGTATCGTCATGGGCGGCGGACAGCGGACCGTTGCCGGCCAGCAACGCGCCCCGGCTCGGCTGGTCGAGGCCGGCCAGCAGGCGCAGCAGGGTGCTCTTGCCGCAGCCGCTGCGGCCGACCACGGCGACGAACTGGCCGGCCGGGATGTTCAGATCGATGCCCCGGATTACTTCGCGCGCGCCGAAGGCCTTGCCGATGCCTTCGATCGCCAGCGGGATGCCCTGACGGATGCTGTGCAGCGCGGTCATTGCGCACCTCCCCTGGCCTGGTAGGCCGGATGCCAGCGCAACCAGACGCGCTCCAGCCCACGGGCGGCGACGTCGGCCAGCTTGCCGAGCACGGCGTACAGCAGGATCGCCAGCACCACCACGTCGGTCTGCAGGAATTCGCGGGCGTTCATCGCCAGGTAGCCAATGCCGGCGCTGGCGGAGATGGTTTCGGCGACGATCAGCGTCAGCCACATGAAGCCGAGGGCGAAGCGCACGCCAACCAGAATCGACGGCAGCGCGCCGGGCAGGATCACCTGGCGAAACAGGGCGAATCCGCTGAGTCCGTAGCTGCGCGCCATTTCCACCAGCGCCGGGTCGACGTTGCGGATGCCGTGGTAGGTGTTCAGATAGATGGGGAACAGGGTGCCGAGCGCAACGAGAAAGACCTTTGCGCTCTCGTCGATGCCGAACCAGAGAATCACCAGCGGGATCAGCGCCAGGTGCGGCACGTTGCGGATCATCTGCACCGAGCTGTCGAGCAGACGCTCGCCCCAGGTCGACAAACCGGTGATGAAACCGAGCAGCAGGCCGATGCCGCCGCCGATGGCGAAGCCGACGCCGGCGCGCCAGCCGCTGATGGCCAGATGGGTCCAGAGCTCGCCGCTGCCGAGCAGCTCCCAGCCGGCCGCAAGCACAGCGCTGGGCGCCGGCAGGATGCGGGTGGACAACAGCCCGAGGACCACCGCGCCCTGCCAGGCCGCCAGCAGCGCGACCGGCAAGACCCACGGCGCCAGACGCCGGCCAAGAGAAATAAAGGTCATGCTTATGGTCCGTATGTTCGAATTTCGCTGACGTAAGGTTTGCGGTCGGTGGCTTTCGCCAGCGGCTCGATGTGCACAGGCCGACCGCAGGGGCGGGGGCTTACCCCGTAGGCCCGGGTTCAGCCCACCCCGCCGACTCAACTCGCTGCCGCCGCCTTCGGCAGGATGTCGCTGGAGATCATTTCGCCGAACGGGCTGACATAGCCACGGCTCGCCGGGCGCTCGGGCTGGGCGATGTCCAGATGCGGGAACAGCAGCTCGGCGACCCGATAGCTCTCTTCCAGGTGCGGGTAGCCGGAAAAGATGAAGGTGTCGATGCCGAGATCGGCGTACTCCCTGACCCGTGCCGCCACGGTCGGGCCGTCGCCCACCAGCGCGGTGCCGGCGCCGCCGCGAACCAGGCCGACACCGGCCCAGAGGTTCGGCGCCACCACCAGGCGGTCGCGCCGCCCGCCATGCAACGCGGCCATGCGTTGCTGGCCGACCGAATCGAAGCGCGCCAGGGAGGCCTGGGCGCGGTCGATGGTGTCCTGGTCGAGGTGGCTGATCAGGCGCTCGGCGGCCGCCCAGGCTTCTTCGTCGGTCTCGCGCACGATCACGTGCAGGCGAATGCCGAAACGCACCGTGCGTCCGAGCCTGGCGGCCTTCTCGCGTACCTGGGCGATCTTCTCGGCCACCGCGGCCGGCGGCTCGCCCCAGGTCAGGTACAGGTCTACCTGCTCCCCGGCCAGCTCGTGCGCGGCGTCGGATGAACCCCCGAAATACAACGGCGGGCGCGGCTGCTGGATCGGCGGGTAGAGCAGCTTGGCGCCTTTGACCTGCAGATGCTTGCCGTTGTAATCGACGGTTTCGCCTTCCAGCACGCGACGCCAGATGCGGGTGAACTCGACCGAGGCCTCGTAGCGTTCGGCGTGGGACAGGTGCAGGCCGTCGGCGGCCAGCTCGTCCGGGTCGCCGCCGGTGACCAGGTTGAACAGCGCGCGACCGCCCGAGAGCCGATCCAGCGTTGCCGCCTGGCGCGCCGCCACGGTGGGCGAAATGATCCCCGGGCGCAGTGCGACGAGGAATTTCAGGCGCTGGGTGAGCGGGATCAGCGAGGCAGCCACCAGCCAGGAATCCTCGCAGGAGCGGCCGGTGGGAATCAGTACGCCGCCAAAACCGAGGCGGTCGGCGGCCTGGGCGATCTGGCCGAGGTAGCCGTGGTCGACGGCGCGGGCGCCTTCGCTGGTGCCGAGGTACTTGCCGTCGCCATGGGTGGGCAGGAACCAGAAGATGTTGAGGCTCATGGGTAGAACTCCGTTTTGTTCGTCGGGCGAACCGAGGGCAAGGAGGGTTATTCCGGGTACTGGGCGATGCTCTTTGGCGCCGCCCAGACCGCGTCCTGGATGACCAGCTTTCGTGGAATCAACCTGAGTTCGGCGAAGGTGTCGGCGATGCGCTGCTGGGCACGAACCACCTCTGGCGTGATCGGCCGGGCACCGTATCCCTGGCGGATCACCGCCTTGCGGGTGATTTCGCGGGACAGGCCGAGCAGCGGCGCCACCTGCTCGGTGGCCTGGTCCGGATTGGCCTCGACCCAGCGGCCGATATCACGGATTTCACCGATCAGGGTGCTGATGACCGCGGGATTGCGCTCGGCGAACGGGCGCGCCGCGAGGTAGAACTGATGGTTGCTGACCAGCCCCTGGCCGTCGCGCAGGGTGCGCGCCTGCAGCTGCGCCTCGGCGGCGGCCTGGAACGGATCCCAGATCACCCAGGCATCGACGCTGCCGCGCTCGAAGGCGGCGCGGGCATCGGCTGGCGGCAGGTACACCGGCTGGATGTCGCGGTACTGCAGCCCCGCCGATTCCAGCGCGCGGACCAGCAGGTAGTGCACATTGGAGCCCTTGTTCAGCGCGATCTTCTTGCCCTTGAGCTCGGCCACCGAGCGGATCGGCGAGTCCTTCGGCACCAGGATCGCCTCGCCACTGGGCGCCGGCGGCTCATGGGCGACGTAGAGCAGATCGGCACCGGCGGCCTGGGCGAACACCGGAGGGGTTTCACCGGTCACGCCGAAGTCGATGGAGCCGACGTTGAGCCCTTCCAGCAGCTGCGGACCACCAGGGAACTCCGTCCACTGAACGTCGAAGCCCTGCCCGGCAAGCCGCTGCTCCAGCGTGCCACGGGCCTTGAGCAGCACCAGCGTGCCGTATTTCTGGTAGCCGATCCGTAGGGTTTCGGCCTGGACATGGAAAGCGCCGATGGACAGGGTCGCGGCAAGCAGGGCGACCAGTCCTCGACGCAGGTTGCGAGTGCTCATGGGCACGCTCCTCTGCGATCGGATTGGGAAGCGACCTGCTCACCCGTTGGCGGGGGAGTAAGGCGGGGTGAAGCGTCAGGGGCCGGAGCCCGGGTTTTCAGATACTCCAGCGGGCGTTGGCCAGCCGGTCGTTAAGCAGGTGCGGATCGAGTGGCCGCGGACATCGCGCCAGCGCCGCGAGCAGCTGCGACGCGGCGGCGTCGAGGCGCTCACGCAGCTCGTCATCCAGTCGCGCCGGCTGGTTGCCCTCGGCATAGGCGATCTGCCAGTCCACGGCGTACACGCCGTGCAGGATCTCCTGTGCCTTGAGCGCCGCCAGCACCGGCTTGAGCGCGTAGTCCAGCGCCAGCATGTGCGCCGCGCTGCCACCGCTGGCCAGCGGCAGCACCGCCTTGTTCGCCAGCGCCCGCTCCGGCAGCAGGTCCAGCAGCGTCTTGAGCGCACCGGCGAACGACGCCTTGTACACCGGCGTGGCCACCAGCAGACCATCGGCTTGCTCGACGTGCTCGGCAAAACGCTGCACCACCGGGCTGTCGAAGCGGGCGTGGATCAGGTCGGCCGGCTCGAAATCGCGTACGGCGTAGCGCACCACCTCCACGCCGTGGCGCTGCAGCCAGTCACCCGCCGCATCCAGCAGCACGCCGGAGCGCGAGCGCTGGCTGGGGCTGCCGGCCAGGGAAACGACCATCATCGGTGATCGTCCTCGCTCAGCGGTTAGGTTGCGGCGTCAGGCGCAGGTACGGCTTGACCGCGCGATAGCCCTTGGGAAAGCGCTGCTTGATCTCCTCCTCGTCCTTGAGCGAGGGCACGATCACCACCTCGTCGCCGTCCTGCCAGTTGGCCGGGGTCGCGACCTTGTGGTTGTCGGTGAGCTGCAGCGAATCGATCACCCGCAGGATCTCGTGGAAGTTGCGCCCGGTGCTCGCCGGGTAGGTGATGGTCAGACGCACCTTCTTGTTCGGGTCTATTACGAACAATGAGCGCACCGTCAGGGTGTCGTTGGCATTGGGATGAATCAGGTCGTACAGCTCGGAGACCTTGCGGTCGGCATCAGCCAGGATCGGGAAGTTGACGCGGGTGTTCTGCGTCTCGTTGATGTCGTCGATCCACTTGATGTGCGAATCCACCGGGTCCACGGACAGGGCGATGGCCTTGACGTTGCGCTTGGCGAACTCGTCCTTCAGCTTGGCGGTGAAGCCCAGTTCGGTGGTGCACACCGGGGTGAAGTCGGCCGGGTGCGAGAACAGCACACCCCAGCTGTCACCCAGCCACTCGTGGAAGCGGATGCGGCCTTCGCTGGAATCCTGTTCGAAATCGGGGGCGATGTCGCCGAGGCGGATGCTCATCTTCGTTCTCCTTTCTTGCGTGGGTTGCGGCATTGGTTGATAGCGATTCAGGCGCGCCGTTGCGCCTGTCGCTCGATCCGGCTCTGCAAGCGGTACAGGCTGGCGAAGCCCTGCTCCCAGCGCCGATGTCCGGAGGCCACGTTGATATGCCCGGCGCCGGCCAGGATCGTGGTCTCGCTGCCCCAGGCGTGGCCCATCTCGACGGCACGCGCGGCACTGGCGGCAGTGTCGTTGTCCGAGCCGATCAGCAGGCTGGCGAATGGCAAAGGCTGGCGAGGGATCGGGGCGAAGTTGCGCAAGGGTTCCGGGCAGCCGCTGCGTTCGACATCCGCGGGGGCCACCAGCAGGGCGCCGCGCACCCGTTGCAGCAGCTGCGCAGGTGCCTGAGCCGCCCAGTGCGCAACCGTGATGCAGCCCAGGCTGTGCGCCACCAGAATGACCGGTTCGGCATGGGCGGCAATGCTGCGCTGCAGCTCGGCGACCCAGTCTTCACGACGCGGAAGGAGCCAGTCCTGCTGCTCTACTCGGGCGCTGCCCGGCAGGGTGCGTTGCCAATGGCTCTGCCAATGCTCATCGGGCGAGCCGTGCCAGCCCGGCACGATCAGATATCGGATGCTGCGCATATCGGCGCCTCCTGTGATTCATGGCGGCCAGTCTAGACAGCAGATCGATTCACTTAAAAAGAATAAAGAATTCTTTATTTATATTTTTTTCATCTATAAGACCACCTGATAACGAGCCGCTTCCTTATTCCATAAGGATCTATAAATGTTCTTAAACAATATTTTTAAGAATATTTCGGCCGAACTTATCATCCGCTCCACGCCTTGCTGGCTACGGCCGTTCCGGTCGTCACGAAAGGCTTTCACGGAGAACAGCAATGACCGCGACCATTCGCAACCTCGAGGGGCAGGACGAAGCCAGCATCCTGCGCGAGATCCACAGTGCCCTGAGCGGCCTCAAGTTCGGCTCGGTTGAAATCACCGTGCACAACGGCCAGGTCGTGCAGATCGAGCGCAAGGAGAAGTTCCGCCTGCAGCCGACCGGCAAGAACGCCTGACCCCGACTACCCCATCCATCAGCCCGACTGGACCACCGGAGGGCGTGACCATGAAACGAGCCGAGACCATGAACACGCACCGGTACTGCAGCTGTCGCCCGCGAATGCGGAGCTAATCGAGTCACTGAAAACCACCTGACACAGCTAGACCAGGTTGCAACCCGCCAGGCTGCTTCTGCCTCGCCCTGCCTGTCTTCCAGCGTGATTTCAGCGACCGCCCCTGAAGCGCCAACACATACCAAATTAGTTTTTTCAGGAGCTGCACCATGTCCATTCGTCGCTTCGCCCTCGCCGCCCTGGCGAGCGCGCTGATCGCCGGCCCTGCACTGGCCGCCGATACCCTGCTCAACGTGTCCTACGATCCGACGCGCGAGCTCTATGTGGAATTCAACGACGCCTTCAACAAGCACTGGCAGGCCCAGGGCCATGAGCCGATCAAGATCCAGCAGTCCCATGGCGGCTCCGGCAAGCAGGCCCGCGCGGTGATCGACGGCCTGCGCGCCGATGTGGTGACCCTGGCCCTGGCGGGCGATATCGACGAGCTGCATCGCCTCGGCAAACTGATCCCCGAGAACTGGCAGACCCGCCTGCCGGACGCCAGCACGCCCTATACCTCGACCATCGTGTTCCTCGTTCGCAAGGGCAATCCGAAGGGCATCAAGGACTGGGACGACCTGGTCAAGCCGGGCGTCGAGGTGATCACGCCGAACCCGAAGACCTCCGGCGGCGCGCGCTGGAATTTCCTCGCCGCCTGGGCCTACGCCCAGCAGAAATTCGGCGACGAGCAGCAGGCCCAGGCCTTTGTCGAGAAGCTCTACAAGAATGTGCCGGTGCTCGATACCGGCGCCCGCGGCTCGACCGTCACCTTCGTCAACAACGGCATCGGCGACGTGCTGCTGGCCTGGGAGAACGAGGCCTTCCTGGCCCTGAAGGAACAGGGCGGTGAAGATTTCGAGATCATCGCGCCTTCGCTGTCGATCCTTGCCGAGCCACCGGTGGCAGTGGTGGACAAGAACGTCGAGCGCAAGGGCACGCGGGCGCTGGCCGAAGCCTATCTGAACTACCTGTACAGCGAGGAAGGCCAGCGCATCGCGGCGAAGAACTTCTACCGGCCACGCAACGAGGCCGTGGCGGCCGAATTCAAGGATCAGTTCCCGGCGCTGAAGCTGGTCACCATCGACGGGGACTTTGGTGGCTGGAAGGCCGCACAACCGAAGTTCTTCAATGATGGCGGCGTTTTCGACCAGATCTATCAGGCGCAGTAGGCCTTGGCTTCGTAGGGTGGACCAGGCTTCACCGGTCCACCGCTGCCTTCCGTGAGGAAAGCGGTGGTGGGCGTCCTCCCTGCACGCTGCGCTCGTGACACTTCAGCCGCCAGACGCTCGAATAAAAGGCAACGTCCATGTCCCGATCTACCTCCGTCATACCCGGCTTCGGGCTGACGCTGGGCTACACCCTGGTGTACCTCAGCCTGTTGGTGCTGATTCCCCTGGGTGCGCTGTTTCTCAAGACCACCGAACTCTCGTGGGCGCAGTTCATCGCCATCGTCAGCGCGCCGCGCGTGCTGGCGGCGCTCAAGCTGAGCTTTGGCACCGCCTTCGCGGCCGCCATGCTCAATGGCGTGATCGGCACGCTGCTGGCCTGGGTGCTGGTGCGCTATCGCTTCCCCGGCCGCAAGATCATCGAGGCGATGATCGACCTGCCCTTCGCCCTGCCGACCGCGGTGGCAGGCATTGCCCTCACCGCGCTGTACGCGCCGAACGGACCGATCGGCCAGTTCGCTACCGACCTAGGCTTCAAGATCGCCTACAGTCCGCTGGGCATCACCTTGGCACTGACCTTCGTGACCCTGCCCTTCGTGGTGCGCACCCTCCAGCCGGTGCTCGCCGATATCCCGCGTGAAGTGGAAGAAGCCGCGGCCTGCCTTGGCGCGCGTCCGCTGCAGATCGTTCGCCATGTGCTGCTGCCAGCGCTGCTGCCCGCCTGGCTGACCGGCTTCGCCCTGGCCTTTGCCCGCGGCGTCGGCGAGTACGGCTCGGTGATCTTCATCGCCGGCAACATGCCGATGAAGACCGAGATCCTGCCGCTGCTGATCATGGTCAAGCTGGACCAGTACGACTACGCCGGCGCCACGGCCATCGGCGTGCTGATGCTGGTGGTGTCTTTCATCCTGCTGCTGGCGATCAACCTGCTGCAGCGCCGCATTGCCCACGGCTGAGGAGGCCAGCATGACTACCGCTTCCCTGCCCGTGTCGGCGAATGCCCGCGCCGCCACTACCCGTCGCGGCAAGCAAACGGCCCGCCGCCTGTTGATCGGCGCGGCCTGGCTGACCTTCGCGCTGTTCCTTCTCCTGCCGCTGTTGATCGTCCTCGGCGAAGCCTTCAAGCAAGGGGTCGGCACCTTCTTCACGGCGATCCTTGAGCCCGATGCCCTGGCCGCGCTCAAGCTCACCCTGCTTGCCGTGGGCATCTCGGTGCCGCTCAATCTGGTGTTCGGCGTCGCCGCCGCCTGGTGCGTGAGCAAGTACGAGTTCCGCGGCAAGAGCCTGCTGGTGACCCTGATAGACCTGCCGTTCTCGGTCTCCCCGGTCATCGCCGGCCTGATCTACGTGCTCTTGTTCGGCGCCCAGGGCTATTTCGGCGAGTGGCTGAGTGATCGCGATATCCAGATCGTCTTCGCCGTGCCGGGCATCGTCCTGGCGACGCTGTTCGTCACCGTGCCCTTCGTCGCCCGCGAGCTGATCCCGCTGATGCAGGAGCAGGGCAGTACCGAAGAGGAAGCCGCGCGGCTGCTCGGCGCCAGCGGCTGGCAGATGTTCTGGCACATCACCCTGCCGAACATCAAATGGGGCCTGATCTACGGCGTGGTGCTCTGCACCGCGCGGGCAATGGGCGAGTTCGGCGCGGTGTCGGTGGTCTCCGGGCATATCCGCGGGCTGACCAACACCCTGCCGCTGCACGTCGAGATTCTCTACAACGAATACAACCACGTCGCCGCGTTCAGCGTGGCCAGCCTGCTGCTGGCCCTGGCGCTGGTGATCCTGCTGCTCAAGCAGTGGAGCGAATCGCGCATTGCGCGCCTGAAAACCGGAGCACAGCCATGAGTATCGAAGTCCGTGACGTCAACAAGCGCTTCGGCCAGTTCCAGGCGCTGCAGGCGATCGACCTGCACATCCAGAGCGGCGAACTGGTCGCCCTGCTCGGCCCGTCCGGCTGCGGCAAGACCAGCCTGCTGCGCATCATCGCCGGGCTGGAAACGCCGGACAGCGGCAGCATCGTGTTCCATGGCGAGGATGTCTCCAGCCGCGATGTGCGCGACCGCAACGTCGGCTTCGTCTTCCAGCATTACGCACTGTTCCGCCACATGACGGTGTTCGACAACGTGGCCTTCGGCCTGCGCATGAAGCCGAAGAAGCTGCGCCCGAGCGAAGCGGTGATCGCCGCCAAGGTGCACGAGCTGCTGAATCTGGTGCAGTTGGACTGGCTCGCGGACCGTTACCCCGAACAGCTCTCCGGTGGCCAGCGCCAGCGCATTGCCCTGGCCCGCGCGCTGGCAGTGGAGCCCAAAGTGTTGCTGCTCGATGAGCCGTTCGGCGCGCTGGACGCCAAGGTGCGCAAGGAACTGCGCCGCTGGCTGGCGCGGCTGCACGAGGACGTGCACCTGACCTCCGTGTTCGTCACCCACGACCAGGAGGAGGCGATGGAGGTCGCCGATCGCATCGTGGTGATGAACAAGGGTGTGATCGAGCAGATCGGCACACCGGCGGAGGTGTATGCCAATCCCGCCAGCGAGTTCGTCTACCACTTCCTCGGCGACGCCAATCGCCTGCAGCTGGACGAACAGCGCAGCGTGCTGTTCCGCCCGCATGAGGTTTCCCTGAGCCGTGAAGCGGTGGCCGAGCACCTGGCCGGCGAGGTGCGCGACATCCGCCCGCTCGGCGCGCTGACCCGCGTCACACTGAAAGTCGCAGGGCAAGCCGAGCCGATCGAAGCGGAGGTCGGCAACGACCACGCCAGCCTGGTGGGCGTGCAACGCGGCAGCACGCTGTACCTCCAGCCCAAGGGGCAGGCACTGCGCGCAGGCTGATGCGTGCCGCCGGTCATATCGGGCGACAGAAGCGACTTGGCCGCGGCGGGCAACTGTCGCACCCTGTCGGCAGTCGCCCCTTATCGCGAGGCTCCCATGCGCATCACCCTGTTCAGCAGCAAGCCCTATGACCGTGACAGCTTCCAGGCCGCCAACCGCTCCCACGGCTTCGAGCTGCACTTTCTCGAGACCCGCCTGGACCCTGATACCGCGGCCCTGGCGACGGGCGCCGAAGTGGTCTGCCCGTTCGTCAACGACGTGCTCTCCGCCCCCGTGCTGGAGCAGCTCGCGGCCGGCGGCACGCGGCTGATCGCACTGCGCTCGGCCGGTTACAACCACGTCGATCTGCCCTGCGCCAGGCGTCTCGGTCTGCCGGTGGTGCGAGTGCCGGCCTACTCGCCGCATGCCGTGGCCGAGCACACCGTGGCACTGATCCTGGCGCTCAACCGCCGCCTGCCGCGTGCCTACAACCGCACCCGCGAAGGCAACTTCTCGCTGCAGGGGCTGACCGGCTTCGATCTGGTCGGCAAGCGCGTCGGCGTGGTCGGCAGTGGGCAGATCGGCGCGGTGTTCGCGCGGATCATGCAGGGCTTCGGCTGCGAGGTGCAGCTCTATGACCCCTACCCCAACCCGGAGCTGGAGCGCCTCGGCATGCGTTACGTGGCGATCGACGAGCTACTGGCCGGCAGCGATATCGTCAGCCTGCACTGCCCGCTCACCGAAGAGACCCGTCACCTGATCAACCAGCAGAGCCTGGCGACCATGAAACCGCACGCCATGCTGATCAACACCGGCCGCGGCGCGCTGATCGACACGCCGGCGCTGATCGGCGCGCTGAAGAGCGGCCAGCTCGGCTATCTGGGGCTGGATGTCTACGAGGAAGAAGCCGGGCTGTTCTTCGAGGATCACTCCGGCCTGCCGCTGCAGGACGATGTGCTGGCGCGGCTGCTGTCGTTCCCCAACGTGATCGTCACCGCCCACCAGGCCTTCCTCACCGAGGAGGCGCTGGCAGCCATCGCCGGCACCACCCTGGGCAACGTCGCTGCCTGGCAGGCCGGGCAGCTCGCCAATCAGGTCAGCGACTAGCGTCGAGCTGGCGCAGGCGCGCTTCCAGCAACGCGGGGAAGCGTTTGAACCAGTTCTGGTTCAGCGGTGAGGGGTGCGGCAGCGGGTGCAGGGTGAAGGTTCGTTCGTGGCCTTGCGCGTCCTGCAGGTCGATATCGAGGTTGGCCGTAAAGCGATCCTCACGCTGCCAGAACGCCTCCAGGCGCTGGCGCGCCTCGCGCGGCTGGTCGATGGCGAACCAGAGAAAGGCCTCGCGACCGAGAGTGACGATGTGCCGGCCATGCCAGCTGTCGATCAGCAACTGGCGCATCAGCGGCTGGAAGCGGCGCTTCACCGCCATGGACCAGGCCTTGTTGCCGATGGGCTTGTACGGCACGGTGTTGATCCAGAAGTAGTGCCGGCCCAGCGCCCGTCCCGCCTCGAAGTCCGGCATCTCTGCGCCGTGCAGGTGGCGATAGAGCACGCGCCGGACGATTTGCCCGCCGGCGCCGATGAAGGGCTCGCCGTGACGCACTTCCTCGCGCCCCGGGTCGCGGCCGAAGAAGCAGAGCGGCGCGTCGGCGTCACCGAGGCCGATGATCGGCTCCAGCGGATCACGGTCGTAGGTTGCATAGATCGCCGTATCGATGCCGTCGGTGTCGGCAGCGAGGTCACGCAGCGCCTGGCGCAGCGATGCAGGCACGCGGTTCAATAGTCGTCTTCTTCGACCAGCTCGACCGCCGCGGCGTCCAGGGCATAGGCGGCATCGGCCATATCGTTGCTGACCGGCTCGATCTGCAGGCGGCCGTCGACCCACAGCGGCGCGTAGATGTCCTCCAGGGCGATGCCCTTGGGGTAACGCACCAGCACGATCTGGTTCGGCGGTGGCGGCGGCACGTGTATGCAGGCACCGGGATAAGGGACAAGGAAAAACTCGGTGCTGCGCCCGCGGGCATCGCTTTCCAGCGGCACCGGGTAGCCACCGAGACGGATCTCGCGGCCGTTCAGCTCGGCGACCGTCTTGGCCGAATACATCACCGCCGGCAGTCCGGCCTCCTGCTTGAGCCCGCCCTGATCGCTGAAGCCCAGGTCCTCGGGCGTCGCATGGTCGATCTCCGGCATCTCCTCGAGCGCCTGGCGATCCTCGGGCGGCATCAGTTCCAGCCAGTCGAGTTCCGATGGCGCGGCATGAACGGTGGCAACGAGGGCGAAACAGCAGAACAGCGAGGCGAGAAATGAACGCATGAGGTCACTACGTGAGAAGAGAACGGGGCCGCAGGGCGCGGCCCCGCGGCGGGTCAGTGCTTGCGGCTGGTGACCATGCCGTAGATCACCAGCAGGATGATCGCACCGACCACGGCGCCGATAAAGCCTGCGCCCTCGCCCGCCTGGTACAGGCCGAGCGCCTGGCCGCCGTAGGTCGCCAGCAGCGAGCCGCCGATACCCAGCAGGATGGTCATGATCCAGCCCATGCTGTCGTCGCCCGGCTTCAGGAAACGCGCAACGAGGCCGACGATCAGGCCGATGATGATGGTGCCGATGATGCCCATGGTTGTGCTCCTCAGGTCCGAAAGGTGGGTAACCAATGGACCGGAGGGCGTCGCCGCCGTTCGCCGGCGCCGGACGGTCGGCCGTCAGGAATGCGGGATCAGGCTTTCCACGGCGGTGATCTGCCGGTCGAGGGTGGCGCGATCCGGGCAGCGCAGCGTGGCGTGGCCGACCTTGCGCCCGGCCTTGAAGGCCTTGCCGTAGTGGTGCAGATGGCAATCCTCGATGGCGATCACCTTGTCCACCGGCGGCACTTCGCCGATGAAGTTGAGCATGGCGCTCTCGCCCAGCTTGGCGGTCGAGCCCAGCGGCAGGCCGGCGACGGCACGCAGGTGGTTCTCGAACTGGCTGCACTCGGCACCTTCGATGGTCCAGTGGCCGGAGTTGTGCACGCGCGGAGCGATTTCGTTGGCCTTCAGGCCGCCGTCCACCTCGAAGAATTCGAAGGCCAGCACGCCGACGTAGTCGAGCTTCGCGAGCACGCGACCGACATAGTCCTCGGCCAGCGCCTGCAACGGATGGTTGCTGCTGGCCACCGACAACCGCAGGATGCCGCTCTCGTGGCTGTTGTGCACCAGCGGGTAGAAGCAGGTTTCGCCATCGCGGCCACGCACGGCGATCAGCGAGACTTCGCCGGTGAACGGCACGAAACCTTCCAGGATGCACGGGACGCTGCCCAGCTCGGCGAACGCACCGGCAACATCGGCCGGCTTGCGCAGCAGCTTCTGGCCCTTGCCGTCATAGCCCAGGGTGCGGGTCTTGAGCACGGCGGGCAGGCCGATGCCCGCTACCGCGGCGTCGAGATCGGCCTGGGACTGGATGTCGGCGAACGCCGGGGTGGGAATGCCGAGCTCCTTGAACATGGATTTCTCGAACCAGCGATCGCGGGCGATGCGCAGCGATTCGGCGCTCGGGTAGACCGGCACGAACTGCGAGAGGAAGGCCACCGTCTCGGCCGGCACGCTCTCGAACTCGAAGGTGACCAGGTCCACTTCGTCGGCCAGCCGGCGCAGGTGGTCCTTGTCGTCGTAGTCGGCGCGGATGTGCTCGCCGAGGGCCTGGGCGCAGGCATCCGGCGCGGGGTCGAGGAAGGCGAAACTCATGCCCAGCGGAGTGCCCGCCAGGGCCAGCATGCGGCCCAGCTGGCCGCCACCGATCACACCAATTTTCATATCAACGGCCCTTCTAGGCGGCAGATTCAGCGCGCGACGCGCGCGTCGCTGGGAAGCAGAGTTTAGTCCCGGCTCAACCGCGCGGGTCCGGATTGTCGAGCACGGTCTGGGTCTGCTCGTCACGGAATTTCTTCAGCGCCTGGTGATACTCGGGGAATTCGTGGCCGAGGATGCTCGCCGAGAGCAGCGCGGCGTTGATCGCGCCAGCCTTGCCGATGGCCAGGGTGGCGACCGGTACGCCGGCCGGCATCTGCACGATGGACAGCAACGAATCGACTCCGGAGAGCATCGACGACTGCACCGGCACGCCGAGCACCGGCAGATGGGTCTTGGCGGCGCACATGCCCGGCAGGTGGGCGGCACCGCCGGCACCGGCGATGATCACGCGCAGGCCGCGCGCTTCGGCCTGTTCGGCGTACTGGAAGAGCAGATCCGGGGTGCGGTGGGCGGACACCACCGTCACTTCATGGGGAATGCCCAGCTTCTCCAGCATGTCGGCGGTGTGGCTCAGGGTGGACCAGTCGGACTTGGAGCCCATGATCACGCCTACCAGTGCGCTCATCGTCGTGCCTCTCGTCGGGCGCCCGCGGGCGCGTCAATAACAACAAACCACGCAAAAGAGCGTGGCCTGGATGGGCGCGAACCGGCCACAGGCCGCCCGCGCGAAAGCCGCGCAGTATAGCGCAAGGCGTGACCGGCCAGTACCCCGCATGGTCGGGCCGCTAGCTCGATGCAGCCGGCGCCAGCCGTGGCAGCTCGATCCAGAAACGGCTGCCCACACCCGGCTCGCTGTGCAGGCCCATCTGGCCGTTCATCAGGCGGGCGAACTCCAGGCACAGCGACAGGCCGATACCGGTGCCCTGGATCATGCTGTTCTCCCGCCCGAGCCGCTGGAAAGGCTCGAACACCTGCCCCTGCTGCGCCGGGTCGATACCCAGCCCGGTGTCCTCGACCAGCAGGCGAACCAGCGTCGGGGTGGTTTCGGCGCGCAAGGCGATGCGGCCCTCGGGGATGTTGTATTTCATCGCGTTGGACAGCAGGTTGAGCACCACCTGACGCAGGCGCCGCGGCTCGGCCAGCACCTGCAGATCCTCGTCGGGCAGCGACAGCTCGAGCTGCAGGCCCCGCTGCTGCACTTCCAGCGAAACCAGTTCGGCGCATTCGCGCATCAGGCCGCAGACATCGACGGCCTGCAGTTCCAGTTGAGGCGCTTCCTGCTGCAGGCTCGACCATTCGAGGATCTCGCCCAGCAGCTGGTTGAGATGGCGGCTGGCCAGCAGGATCTCGTCGAGGTATTCGGCCGCCTCGGTCTGGCTTTCGTCATCGCAGTCCATCCGCATCAACTGGGCGAAGCCGAGGATGGCGTTGAGCGGCGTGCGCAGTTCGTGGCTGATGCCCGACAGCAGCCGGCCCTTGGCTTCGCTCGCGGCCTGGGCCTGCACAGTGGCGGCGCGCAGCTCCTCCTCGACCCGCTTGAGCGCATCGATGTCGACGTGGGTACCGGCCAGCACCCGCGGCGCACCAGTATCCGGGTCGTGCTCGAGAACCCGCCCGCGGCTGAGCAGCCAGTGATATTCGCCAAGCGCGTCGGCGAAGCGGTACTTGGCCTCGTAGCGCGATTGCAGACCCAGCTTGATGCGCTCGATCTGGGCCAGCGCCTGCTGCAGGTCGTCAGGATGGATACGCTGGCGGAACTGGCTGTCCGACAGCTGCGCGGCCGGCAGCCCGAAGCTCGCCACCAGGTTGCCGCGCACGCGCAGCGATTGGTTGACCATGTCGTATTCCCAGAGGCTCTCGGTGGCGCTTTCCAGCACCAGTTCCAGACGTCGCTGGGTGTCGCCGCGTTGAACCTCGCTGGTTGCCAGGCGAGTGCCGAGCTCCAGCGTCTGGCGCGACATATCGTCAAGTTCGCGGATATCGGCGTGCACCGCAGCCGGTCGCCAGCGGCCGCGGCCGATCTCCTTCATCATCTGCGAGATACCGGCGATGGGATCGCGCAATGCCTGGCTGAGCTGGCGCGCGCGCAGCCACATAACCGCGTAGAAGCCGATGTAGAACAGCAGCAGCCCGGCGATCAGCAGATAGCCGATCTGCCGATAGCGGCTGGCCAGGGCATTGGTCTGGCGAAACACCGCGGCCTCGTCCACCACCGTCAGCAGGTGCCAGCCGGTCTGCGCCACGGTAGTCCAGGCCACCAGCTGCGGCCTGCCGCCGAGCATCACCTGCTGTACGCCACGGTCGGAGCCAGATATCGCCGCAGCCAGCTCGGCGGTTTCGCGGCGGCGATCGAGGCGGAAGTCCTCGGGCTTGAACATCTCGCTGCGGATCGCATCCAGGTAGGAGTGCTCGGTCAGCTCGGCCAGGCCGAAATCCTCTTCGCCGGGCTCCGGCAGCGCCATGATCGACAGGTCGTCGCTGACCAGCATGGCGTAGCCGCCCCAGGGCACCTGCAGCTGGCCGATCTGTTCGAGAATGCCGCTGACGGTGATGTCGATGCCCACCACGCCTTCGAGGAAATCGTCGCGGTAGACCGGTGCGATCGCCGACATCATCCAGCCGTGTCCGGCCGGGTCGAGGTACACATCGGTCCAGACCACGCCGCGCTCCGGGTTGTGCTCGGCATCGGCGAGGTAATAGAAGTTGTACTTGGGGATGTCCATATCCGCCGGGTACTGGTCGAGGGTGAAGAACCACGGGTAGATATGGTTGAAGCTGTCCCAGCTGTTGAAGTAGAGGCTGGCGATCAGCGGATTGCGCGCCTCGATCTCCTTCATCAGCGGCTCGAGCTGTCGCAGCCGCGCGATCTTCTCCAGATCGTGGCGCTCGGCGGGCGTCGCTCCGGAGTAGAAGACCGCGGCACCGCCATTGTTTTCCGGGCTGTAGCGCACGCCATCGGCGCTCAGCGCCAGCTCCGGCAGTGCCGCCGGCTCGCCGCTGTGCAGCGCCTGGGCCGTGAGGTTGCGATACACCTGAGTGAGCGCGCCGATCTGGCTGAGCTGCTCGCTGACCAGGCGCGATTCGAGGCTGACCGCTGCCTGCAGATCATTGAGCGCGGTGTCGCGCAGGTACTCGATCTGCGCATCGCGAATCGCGTTGTTGGTCAGCAGATAGATCGCGATCAGCGCGGTTTCCACCAGAACCAGCGGAATCAGGGCGCTGCGGACGAAGGCCCGCCAGATCCACTGACGCAGGCCGATTGGGTTAGCGGTGGGCACGACTGGGCTCCAGCGGCCGCGCAGGGCAGGCAATCAGCAGAGGGGCGGCCGGCGGCGATCATAACATCGCCACCGCAGCGGCGGACTACGGCCTTGGCCGCATGCCCGGCGCGGCGATCAGGACGCGCTGGCCAGACTCGCGGCCGGGCTCGCGCTGCGTCGACACTGCTTGGCCATCGCCGCCAGCCGCACCGCCACGTTGGCCGTTCCGTAACCGGCGTAGTCGTTGCAGCGCTGCAGGATTTCGAAGAAGAAGCGTCCCTCGAAGGGCTCGGTGTAGACGTGGAACAGCTCGCCGCCCTCGGCGTCGCGGTCGTACAGCACGTTGTAGCGCGCCAGTTCGGCGAGCAGCCGATCATCGAAGTCGAAACGGGCGGCCAGGTCGTCGTAGTAGTTGCGCGGAATTTCCAGCAGCGGCACCCCGGCCGCCTGCGCCCGAGCCACCTCGGCGAAGATGTCGTCACAGGCGAAGGCCACATGATGCACGCCGGCACCGCGGTAACTGGACAGCGCCTGGGCGATCACCGTGTCGCGGTCCTGCGAGGTGTTGAGCGGCAGCCGCACCCGTCCGCAGGGGCTGCGCACGGCACGGCAGCGCATCAGCCCGTAGGGGTCGGGCAGCAGCAGCTCATCATCGGCCTCGAAGTCGAACAGGCTGCGGTAGAACAGGACCCAGCTGGCCAGGCTCTCGGCCGGTAGCGCCGTGGCCATGTGGTCGATGCGTTGCAGGCCCGCGCCCACTGGCGCCACGGCATGCAGGCGGAAATCGATGTCGTAGTTGCTCTGGCCCGGCGCGCCGGATTCGAGCAGGTAGATCAGGCTGCCATCCGGCGCCCGCACGGCCGGAATCTGCCGCTCGTTCGGCCCGATCAGCCCACGATAGGGCTGACCACCGAAGGCGCAGGCGCGCGCCAGGGCCGAGGCCTCGTCATCGATCTTCAGCGCCATGGCGCACACCGAGGGGCCGTGCGCCTCGAAGTAGTTGTGCGCGAAGGAATACGGCTCGGCGTTGAGCACGATGTTGATCTCGCCCTGGCGGTACAGCTGCACCTCCTTCGAGCGGTGCTGGCCGACGTGGGCGAAGCCCAGCTGCTGCAGCCAGTTGCCCAGGCGCGCGGCATGAGGCTCGTCGACGGCGAACTCGAGAAAGTCGATACCCTCGTAACGGGGCGCGGGTGGCGGTGCGAACAGCGCCTGGGCGGCTGGCGCCGAGCTGGCGCTGGTCGCCAGACGCTGGCCGGTCAGCTCCTCCAGGTGCAACAGCGCACGCAGACCATCGGCGGCGATGCCCCTGGGCGGCGCGGCGCGAAACCCGTCGTTGAACACCTCCAGCGACAGCGGCCCGCTGTAGCCGGCCTGCAGCACCGGCGCGAGGAACCCTGCCAGGTCGAATTCGCCCTGACCGGGGAAACAGCGGAAGTGCCGGCTCCACTCCAGCACGTCCATGGCCAGCACGGGCGCATCGGCCAGCTGCACGAAGAAGATCCGCTCGCCGGGAATCTCGACGATGCCGCTCGGATCGTCGCCCAGGGCCAGGGTATGGAAACTGTCGAGAATCACCCCCAGCGCCGGATGATCGACCTGCCGCACCAGCGTCCAGACATCGCGCCAGGTCTTCACGTGGCGGCCCCAGGCCAGCGCTTCGTAGCCGACCCGCAGCCCGCGAGCGCCGGCGCGCTCGGCGATGAGGGCGAGGTCGCCGAGCAGCGTTTCGCGGTCGCCCAGCGCGTCGGCCTGCACGTTGCTGCACAGCAGCATGAGTTCGGCGCCGAGCTCCTGCATCAGATCGAACTTGCACTCGGCGCGGTCGAGGTTGCGCTGCAGGCGCTCGCGCGGGCAGCCCTCGAAGTCGCGGAACGGCTGGAACAGCGTGACCGCCAGGCCCAGATCCTCGCAGCGCCGGCGGATGTCCTGCGGGCTGCCGGAGTGGTAGAGCAGGTCGTTCTCGAACAGTTCGATGCCGTCGAAGCCGGCGGCCGCCGCGGCCTCGAGCTTCTCCGGCAGGGTCCCGCTGAGGGATACGGTGGCGATCGAGCGCTTCATGCGGTTACTCCTGTTACCGGGGTGTCGGGGCCCTGCCGGCCACCGGCCTGTGATTGCCGCGACCATGCTCAGGGCGCCATGCCATCACGCTTGGCCGGCTCGGTCAGCGGCAGGATCAGGCCGCTCTGGCCGGGCATCGCGGCGGCCGAGTCTTCCAGCAGCGCCCGCAATGGCGTGGCGATGGAGGCGGTGTAGTCCTTCACGCAGCGGTGGTGGCCGCCGAGCACGTCGTAGCTCTCGAAGCTGGTGCCCATGTTGCGCCAGGCGCGGCTGGTGTAATCGGCGGAGAAGTACACCACCGGTGCGTCGATGCGCTCGGGCAGGTAGCGCGCCATCACCAGCGAGTAGCGCAGGAAGCGCGCGCGCACCTCGCGGTCACGCGCGGTGGGCGGCGTCGGCACATGGCCGGCCAGGCGCTCGCGCACCATGCGCACGCTGCGCCGCGCGACCTTCCAGGCCAGGTTGGCGATGCGCTTGGGATAGGGCCACTTGCTGGTTTCACCGAAACGGCTGAGGACCTCGTAGGCCCGCGCCAGGTACATGTCCGGCAGGACGCGATCGAGGCTGCGCAGGATCACCCGCGACCAGGGCCGCACGTTGGCCGTCGGCGGATCGATCAGCGCGACGATCTCCACGCTGTGGCCGGCCTCGCGAAGCATGCGCGCGGCCTCGAAGGCCACCAGCGCGCCGTTGCAGTAGCCACCGATGCGATATGGCCCCTGCGGTTGGCGTTCGAGGATCAGTGGCAGGCGCTCGCGGGCCATCTGCTGCACCGACTCGGGGATCGCCTCGTCGCCCATGCCATGCGGCGCGATGGCGGTCAGCGGCTGCTGCGGCCCGAGCAGGCGCGCCAGGCGCCGGATGTAATAGCCACCGTGGGCGAAATCGCCGTGGAACCAGAACAGCGACTGCCGTCCGGCCTGGGCGTTGAAGTCGATCACCGGGATGACGTGCGAAGCCAGGTTTTCCAGGCGCAGCGCCAGCTCGCGGGCCGTCTCGGCTTCCACCAGCACCGACTCGGGAATCACCCGACCGAGCATCTGTTCCAGTTCGGTGAGCATCTCGGTGGCCAGCAGCGAATCACCGCCGCTGTCGAGAAAGTTGTCCTCAGGGCCGACCGCATCGGTCTTCAGCAGGCGCCTCCAGATGGCCAGCACGTCCTGTTCCAGCTGCGAAGCCGCGACCGCGCCGGTCGCCAGCCGGGCACGCTCGCTGCGCTGCTGGACGTAGTCGTCGGCCAGGCGATGGCGCAGCACCTTGCCGGTCAGCCCGCGCGGCAATGCCTCGACGATCTGCACACGCCGCGGCACCTTGAAGTAGACCAGCTCGTCGCGCAGGAAACGCTGCAGCTCGGCGCCCGTCACCGCCATTGCCGGACGCAGTACCACGGCCGCGGCGACGTCCTGGCCGAGGCGCTGATGGGGTACGCCGAACGCCGCGGCTTCGGCCACGGCCGGATGGCGCAGCAGCGCTGCATCGACTTCCGAAAGGCTGACCTTCTCGCCACCGCGGTTGATCACCTCGCGCAGACGCCCGTGCAGGTGCAGGAAGCCTTCTTCATCGAGGCTGCCGATGTCGCCGGTGTGGAACCAGCCGTCACGCAGCGCCTCGTGGTTGAGTGTCTCGTCGCCGAGGTAGCCAGGCATCACCGTGGCGCCGCGCACGCGGATCTCGCCGCGCTCGCCAGGGGCGACCGGCTGACCGTCCTCGCCGACGATGCTCAGGGTCTCCGGCCAGGGACGCCCGACCGTGCCGGGCTTGCGCGCGTCCGGGGTGTTGGCGGCGATCTGCGCGGCCTCGCTGGAGCCGTAGTGTTCCAGCAGCGGGAAGCCCAGGGTGCGCTCGAAGCTGTCGATGATCTCCTGCCCCAGCGGGGCGCCGCCGGAAGAAGCGAAACGCGGCCGCTGCCGCCCCAGGCCCTCGGGATGCGCGCGGGCCGCCTCGAGGATCGCCAGGTGCAACGCCGGCCCGGCGGAATACCAGCTCGGCCGCAGCGTCTCGAACCATTCATGCACGTCCACCACCGCCGGACTGAGCGGAAAGGCCACGCTGCCGCCGCCGAGCAGCGGCGTGAGGATGGTGACCTTCAGGCCGTGGGAGTAGTAAGGCGCCGAAACGCACAGGCAACGATCGCCGTCATTCAGGCCGAACCAGCGCTGCCACTTGCGCGCGGCGGTCAGCATGTTGCGATGGGTGAAGGGAATCAGCTTGGGCAGCGCGGTGGTGCCCGAGCTGCGCAGGATGAATGCCGGGGCGTCCGGTTCCGGCAGCTCATCCGGTGCAGGCCGTGCCGCGACCGGCATCGCGAGCTGCAGCGCCGGCGAGCCGTCTTCCGCCGCCTCGGCGCTGATCAATGGCAGGCCGTGGCGTTCGGCGGCGCGTCGCCCCTGCTGGTCGCCATCGCTGGCAATCAGCAGCGCATCGAGCGGAAGCTGCTGGAGGAACTGGTCCAGCTCGGCCGTGCCGAGGCGCGGATCGAGCGGTACGGCGACCGCCGAACAGGCGATGGCGATGATGGCGACCGCGGCCTGCGGCGCTTCCGGCAGCATCACACCGATGCGCGCATCGCGGCCGAAACCGGCCTGGCGCAGCTGCCGGCGGGTCTGCTCGATCACCTGCTGCAGGCCGCGGTGATCCAGCGCTGCGTAGCGCGTGGAGAGCACGGCGGGCTGCTCCGGTACGCGGCTCGCCAGCTGGGCGAACGCCGCGTACAGGGTGGTGGCCTCGGCGCTGACAGAGTCGGAGTCGGGCGCAGGGAAAGCCGACCCCGATTGGGGCACGGCGGCGTCGAAGTCGTGGTTCACGGCTGTCTTTCCTTGGCTAGGGTCCGGCCTGGCCATGGCGCGGATTGCAGACCTAAGACAGCACCCCTCAAAAAAGTTGCCGCTTGTTAAGCAACAAAACTTTGCCGTTGGCGGCACAATTCGCCAATTTACCGTCAGCCCCGATCCCGACGGCGCCACCGAAGGGCTTTAGCCTGCGCTCCGGCGGCAACTCACTCGGTAGCGATGGCGCGGCTCTCCAGTCGTCGCCAAAGCAGGCGCACCGCCCCCTTGCGCATCAGCGAGCAGCGATACAGGCGAATTTCCAGCGGCACTCGCCACTGCTCGCCGCCACAGATCGCCAGCTCGCCGCGCTCGAGTTCCGGCTCCACACTCAACCGCGGCACCCAGGCGATCCCCAGCCCCTGCAGCGCCATGCTTTTCAGGCTGTCGGCCATGGCTGTCTCGTAGACGGTGGTCGAGCGCAACGCGCGCTGGCGCAGCAGCAGGTTCACCGAACGGCCGAGAAAGGCACCAGCGCTGTAGGCCAGCAAGGGCACGGTCTGGCCACTGTCGACGTCATACAGTGGCGTGCCGTCCGGCCCCACCGCGCAGACCGGCAGCATCTCGGTGCGCCCCAGGTGCAGCGAGGGAAACAGTTCCGGGTCGAGCTGCAGCGCGGCATCCGGATCGTAGTAGGCCAGGATCAGGTCGCAACCTCCCTCGCGCAGCACATGCACCGCCTCGCCGACGTTGGTGGCGATGAGCCGGGTGGCCAGGTTCAGGCCCTCGTGGCGCAGCCCGGCGATCCACGCCGGGAAGAAGCCCAGCGCCAGCGAGTGCGCCGCGGAAATCTGCAGTACCTCGCCCTGCTGGCCTTCGACATGGTGCAGGTGACGCACCACCTCGCCGAGCTGCTCGACCATGTTGCGCGCACTGACCAGAAACAGCTGGCCGGCCTCGGTCAGTTCGATGGGCGTGCGCGAACGGTTGATCAGTTGCAGGCCCAGGGCCTCTTCCAGCGAACGGATGCGCCGACTGAACGCCGGTTGGGTGACGAAGCGGCGCTGCGCCGCCTGGGAGAAGCTGCGGGTTGCCGCGAGGGCGACGAAGTCTTCCAGCCACTTGGTTTCCAGATTCAATCCGAAGCTCCTCGATACGATGGCGACGAACGGGAAGTCACACGCTCATTATGCCGTTTCGGCATGGGACAGCCAGCAACGGCATTGGCCGCACACGCCCCGCAGGCCTTATTTTAGGGCCACTGCAGCACTGCCTGCGCCTATCCGAGCCACGTTACCATCATGTCCGAAGTTGCATCATCGCGAATCGAAAAAGACCTGCTTGGCACCCTCCCCGTTCCCTCCGAGGCCTATTACGGCATCCAGACCCTGCGCGCACTGCACAACTTCCGCCTGTCCGGCGTGCCGCTGTCGCACTACCCGAAGCTGATCGTCGCCCTGGCGATGGTCAAGCAGGCGGCGGCGGATGCCAATCGCGAGCTGGGCTACCTGCCCGAAGCCAAGCACGTGGCCATCAGCCAGGGCTGCGCGCGACTGATTCGCGGCGAGTTCCACGAGCAGTTCGTTGTGGACATGATCCAGGGCGGCGCCGGCACCTCGACCAACATGAATGCCAACGAGGTGATCGCCAACCTGGGTCTTGAGGCCATGGGCCACGCCAAGGGTGAATACCAGTACCTGCACCCGAACAACGACGTGAACATGGCGCAGTCCACCAACGACGCCTATCCCACCGCCATTCGCCTGGGCCTGTTGCTCGGCCATGACACGCTGCTGGCCAGCCTGGAGAGCCTTTGCGAGGCGCTGACCGGCAAGGGCCACGCCTTTGCCCATGTGCTGAAGATGGGCCGCACCCAGCTGCAGGACGCGGTGCCGATGACCCTCGGTCAGGAATTCCATGCCTTCGCCACCACCCTGGGCGAAGACCTGCAGCACCTGCGCCGATTCGCCCCGGAGCTGCTGCTGGAAGTGAACCTCGGCGGCACCGCCATCGGCACCGGCATCAATGCCGATCCGCGCTACCAGGCCATCGCCGTGCAACGCCTGGCCCAGATCAGCGGCCAACCGCTGCGCCAGGCCGCCGACCTGATCGAGGCCACCTCTGACATGGGTTCGTTCGTGCTGTTCTCCGGCATGCTCAAGCGCCTGGCGGTGAAGCTGTCGAAGATCTGCAACGACCTGCGCCTGCTCTCCAGCGGCCCGCGCACCGGCTTCAACGAAATCAACCTGCCACCGCGCCAGCCGGGCAGCTCGATCATGCCGGGCAAGGTCAACCCGGTGATCCCCGAGGCGGTCAACCAGGTCGCCTTCGAAGTGATCGGCAACGACCTGGCGCTGACCATGGCCGCCGAAGGCGGACAGCTGCAGCTCAACGTCATGGAGCCGCTGATCGCCTACAAGCTGTTCGATTCGATCCGCCTGCTGCAGCGCGCCATGGACATGCTGCGCGAGCATTGCATCGAAGGCATCACCGCCAACGAAGCGCGTTGCCGCGAGCTGATGGAAAGCTCCATCGGCCTGATCACCGCGCTGAACCCCTATATCGGCTACGACAACAGCACCCGCCTGGCCCGCGAGGCCCTGCTCGGCGGCCGCAGCGTGCTGGAGCTGGTGCGCGAAGAGCGGCTGCTGGACGAGGCCATGCTGGCCGAGATCCTGCGCCCTGAAAACATGATCGCGCCACGCCTGGCCCCGCTGGCGGTGTGATCGCTCCCTGCGCCCGGCATATAGCCGGGCGCTTGCTTTACGGGCCGCCAGCCCGGCCCGTTCGCACAATAAAAACAACAGGAAGACCCATGACTCAGAGTACGACCCTCTCCGCTCCCCTGCGCCTGCTTGTCCGCCTGCCGCTCTGGCAGCAGATTCTCATCGGCCTGGCCCTCGGCGTCGCCGCCGGCATGGCCTTCGGCGCAGACGCGCAGCTGCTGGCACCCATCGGCACGCTGTTTCTCAACGCGATCAAGATGCTCATCGTGCCGCTGGTGTTCGTTTCGCTGGTGGCTGGCATCACCTCGATGCAGGACAGCGCCAAGCTTGGCCGCATCAGTCTCAAAACCATCGCCATCTATCTGGTGACCACCGCCTTCGCGGTGAGCATCGGCCTGCTGTTCGGCGCGCTGTTCAGCCCCGGCGAAGGGATGAACATGGTCGCCAGCGGCACCCAGGAGGCCAAGCAGGCGCCCTCGCTGGTGTCGATCCTGGTCGGCCTGGTGCCATCCAACCCGGTCACCGCCTTTGCCGAAGGCAACATTCTGCAGATCATCGTTTTCGCCATCGCTCTGGGTGTGAGCATCAACCTGATCGGCGAGCGCGGCGCGCCGGCGGTGCGCCTGTTCGATGCGCTGGCCGAGACCTTCTACAAGCTCACCGACCTGGTGATGCGCGTCGCGCCCATCGGCGTCTTCGCCCTGACCGCCGGCGTGGTCGGCAGCCATGGCGCCGAAGTGCTGCTGCCGCTGGCGGGCGTGATCGGCGTGATCTACCTGGCCAGCATCGCCCATGTGCTGCTGGTCTACGGCGGGCTGCTCGGCCTGCTGGGGCGGCTCAATCCGCTGCGCTTCTTCCAGGGTATCGCCCCGGCGCTGGCAGTGGCTTTCAGTACGTCCAGCAGCTCCGGCACGCTGCCGGTGTCCATCGAATGCGCCCGCAAGAACCTCGGCGTGTCCGAGGGTGTGGCCGGTTTCGTACTGCCGGTGGGCGCGACCATCAACATGGACGGCACGGCGATCTATCAGGGCGTACTCGCGCTGTTCATCGCCCAGGCCTTCGGCATCGACCTGGGCGCCGGGCAGTACGCGATGATCATCCTCACCGCGACGCTGGCCTCCATCGGCACCGCCGGCATTCCCGGCGCCGGGCTGATCATGCTCGGCCTGGTGCTCACCGCCGCCGGCCTGCCGCTGGAAGGCGTGGCGCTGATCGCCGGCATCGACCGCATCCTCGACATGGCGCGCACCACGGTGAACGTCGCCGGCGACCTGATGACCACCACCCTGGTCGGTCGCAGCGAGCAAGAGCTCGACCGCGCGGTATACGACAGTAGCAACAAGGAGTGAGGACATACGACTCACTCGATGCCGAACAGCCCGTTCTCCACACGCGGAGTCGCCAGACGCTCGCGGATGTCCGGGTCGATACGCGGGTCGTCCGGGCTGTAGAGCATCACCTGGCGGTAGGCACTGACGCGGTTGATCTCGCTGCCCAGATATTCCCATACCACCGGCGTGCTGGCCGGGGTACGGCGGTCACCGGAGGAGACGCCGGTCTTCAGCCCATTGAGGCGGGTGATGCGGCTCTTGAAGCTGGGAATGAGGATGGTCTGGCTCATCTCGTTGAGCGTCAGCGACTCGTAATCGATCAGGAACAGGCGGTCCTGCAGGCCGAACGCAGCACCCAGGTAGCGACAGCGAACCCAGTCCTCGGCCTGGCCGAGCGTCGGGCTTGCGCGCTCCTGGCGCTCCTGGCGCTCGAACAGGTACAGGCCGTCCTCCTCGCGCAGGTGCACCAGGGAGATCAGCACGCTGCCCGGTACCGACATGCAGTTGGCGTATTCGAAGTAGTAGCCGCAGTAGCGCGACAGGCTGGAGGCGTGCTCGCGCAACGGCTGCAGCAGGCTCAGCAGCGGGTCGCTGCGCGGCATTGCCTGGGCTTCCGGATGGCGGGCGCCGACCAGCCGGGCGAACTGTTCCGGCGGCATCTCCAGCTCGTAGCCTTCGACGCCGAAGAAATCGCCGATGCGCTTGAGGTTGAACGGCGTCGGCCGGCTCTGCCCGCCCAGGTACTTGTTGAATTGCGCCCGATTGATGGCGAGCTTGCGGCACACCTCGGCAATCGAGCGGTAGTGGCTGCAGAGCAACTTGAGGTTTTCGGCGAGGTGGGAGGTCACAGCGATGCCCTGAAGTCTGGCGCGAATGACGCCATTCTAGCATCAGGTCGCGTCACATCGCGGCCACCTGCGAAATTGTCCTGCCGCCCCTACTGTTGAAACATCCCCCGCTTGCACGGCGCAGCGGCGCGCGTCGGCACCCTAACAACGACAACAAGGTGAACATCGCCATGCTCGACCTTCTCAACGACCTTATCTGGAGCAAACTGCTGATCGTCATGCTGATCGGCCTGGGTCTGCTCTTCACCATCCGCTCCGGCTTCGTCCAGTTCCGCTATTTCGGCAACATGTTCACGATCTTCGGCCACGCCTTCGAGCGGCAGCCGGGGCAGCTCTCCTCCTTCCAGGCGCTGATGCTCTCGGTGGCCGGCCGGGTCGGCGCGGGCAACATCGCCGGCGTGTCCGTGGCGATCATGCTCGGCGGCCCGGGCGCGATCTTCTGGATGTGGGTGGTGGCCCTGGTGGGCATGGCCACCAGCTATTTCGAATGCTCGCTGGCCCAGCTGTACAAGCGCCGCGAACCCGACGGCACCTACCGCGGCGGCCCGGCGTTCTACATCCAGCACGGCCTCGGCCAGCGCTGGCTGGGCATCCTGGTGTCGATCCTGCTGCTGATGACCTTCGGCTTCGGCTTCAACGCCGTGCAGTCGTTCACCGTCGCCAGCTCGCTGCACGACACCTTCGGCGTACCGACCGTGGCCAGCGGCATCGCCCTGACCCTGGTGATCGGCGGCATCATCTTCGGCGGTATCCGTCGCATCGCCAAGTGGGCCGACGTGCTGGTGCCGGTCATGGCGTTCTCCTACCTGGGCATGGCGCTGTTCGTCATCGGCAGTAACTTCAGCGCGATTCCGGAAACCTTCGGCCTGATCTTCCGTAGCGCCTTCGGCCTCGAGCAGGCCTTCGCCGGCGGCATCGGCGCGGCCATTCTGATGGGAGTCAAGCGCGGCCTGTTCTCCAACGAGGCGGGCCTGGGCAGTGCGCCGAACGTCGCTGCGGTGGCCGAGGTCAAGCACCCGGTGGCGCAGGGCATCGTGCAGTCGCTGTCGGTGTTCATCGACACCATCATCCTGTGCAGCTGCACCGCGCTGATCATCCTGCTCTCCGGCGTCTACGAGCCGGGCATGGACCAGGCCGGCGTGGTGCTGACCCAGACCGCCGTCGCTGCCGTGGTTGGCGAGTGGGGCCGGGTGTTTGTCAGCGTCGCACTGCTGCTGTTCGTGTTCACCACGCTGATCTACAACTACTACCTCGGCGAAAACGCGCTGGGCTTCTTCACCGAGAAGCGCACCCCGGTGGTGATCTACCGCGTGCTGGTGATCATCCTCGTGCTCTGGGGGTCGGTGCAGGACCTGGGCACCGTGTTCGCCTTCGCCGACGTCACCATGGGCCTGCTGGCCATCGCCAACCTGATCGCCGTGGCCCTGCTGTTCAAGGTCGGCCTGCGCCTGATGCGCGACTACGACAGCCAGATCCGCGCCGGCATCGAGCAGCCCGTGCTCGATCCGAAGAACTACGCCGATCTGGACCTCGATCCGGCCGTGTGGCAGGCCAATGCCTCTGCCACGACGGACGCCTCCGCGCGGCGCTGACCGCGACGCGACAGGCCGGTCACCCGCCGCTCCGTTAACATGCGACGGCGGGTGGCCAGCCCACCCGCCCGATTTCCCGACGACCTGCGCCGACCAGCGAGGAGCGCGCGTGAACCCATTTATCCAACGCCTGCTGGTCCTCTACACTGGCGGCACCATTGGCATGCAGCAAAGCGCCGCCGGGCTGATGCCGGCCTCCGGCTTCGAAGCCCGCATGCGCGAACAGCAGGCGCACGAGGCCGGGCCGCTGCCGGACTGGACCTTCCACGAGCTGCAGCCGCTGCTGGACAGCGCCAACATGCATCCACGCCACTGGCAGCAGATGGCCGAGCGCATCCGCAGCGCGGTGACGGCGGAGGGCTGCGATGCCGTCCTGCTGCTGCATGGCACCGACACCCTGGCCTACAGTGCCGCCGCGCTGTCGTTTCTGCTGCTCGATCTGCCCGTACCGGTACTGCTCACCGGCGCCATGCTGCCGGCCGGCAGCGAGGGCAGTGATGCCTGGCCCAATCTGTTCGGCGCCATGCGTGCCCTGCAGGCCGGCCGGGTGAGCGGTGTGCAGCTGTACTTCAACGGTGCACTGCTGCACGGCGCGCGGGTCAGCAAGCTGCGCAGCGACGCCTTTGATGCCTTCGCCGAAGCGCCGCGCCAGCGCCTGGCGAACGCCACAGCCGAGCGCCCGCCGGCCTTGCTGCCCCGGCGCCCGGCACAGGTCATGGTGCTGCCGCTGTATCCCGGCGTCGGCGCGACACAGGTCCAGGCGCTGGTGGCCAGCGGAGCCCAGGCGCTGCTGCTGGAGTGCTACGGCAGCGGCACCGGGCCGGCGGACGACGCCGAGTTCGTCGCGGCGCTGCGCCAGGCACACCGCCAGGGCGTGGTGCTGGCGGCGATCAGCCAGTGCCCGGGCGGCCATGTGGATTTCGGGGTCTATGCCGCCGGCAGCGCGCTGCGTGATGCCGGGCTGGTCTCCGGCGGCGGTATGACCCGCGAAGCGGCTCTGGGCAAGCTGTTCGCCCTGCTCGCCGCCGGCCTCGACCAGGCCCAGGTGGAACACTGGTTCTGCCGTGACCTGTGCGGCGAAATGGCGGGCTGACGCCAGCCCCCGGTGACACGCCTGCGGCGCCGATCGGCAGCCGCACTGGCGACTGGCGAGACCCGCCCGGCACCGCTACTCTCTGATGCGCCAACAACTACAAAAAAATGCGTCAAGGAGCCGATGCCATGGCCAGATCCCGAACTGCCCGGGCGCTGTTCGCCCTGCTCGTCAGTGCTGCGTTCAGCGTCCGGGCCGAACTGCCCGCCAACTACCCGATCACCCTGCAGACCGACAGCTTCCCGCCTTTCAACATGGGGCCCAACAGCAAGGGCTTCGCCCGGGGCGACGACGTGCAGGGAATCGCTGCCGATACAGTGCGCGACATCTTCCGGCGCGCCGGCGTCTCCTACAACCTGACCCTGCGTGGCCCCTGGAGCCGGCTCTACGAACAGACCCAGCAGCAGCCCGCCCACGGTCTGTTCTCGGTGGCGCGCACGCCGCAGAACGCCGGTCAGTTCAAATGGGTCGGGCCGCTGGCGCACCATGACAGCGTACTGCTGGCGCCGGCCGGCAAAGGCCTGAAGTTCGACAGCCTGGCCCAGGCCCAGGGCTACCAGATCGGTGGACATGCCAACGGCACCGTCAGCCTGTTTCTGGAAAGCCAGGGCATCCGCACCAGCAACAGCCTCAACGACGCCGAAAACCTGCGCAAGTTGCTGACCGGGCGCATCGACCTCTGGGCCGTGGCCGATCCGGTGTGGCGCTACTTCGCCCGGCAGCAGGGCGTCGAGGAAGGCCAGCTGCAGGTGGCGCTGAGCTTTCGCAGCGAACCGCTGTACCTGGCGCTGAGTCCGGATACCCCCGATGCCGTGGTGAACCGTCTGCAGAAAGCCCTCGACGAGGTGATCGCCGAAGGTTACGCCGGCTGCAGCAAGACACCGGACCTCTGCTACCTGATCCAGAACCGCGGCAAGACGCTGGCCGGCAGCCGCTGAGCCCTCAGCTCGCCTGATAGCGGGCGCGTGGCGTGGCCATTGGCAGTGGGCCGTCGCCGATCATGCGGAACTCGCCTTTCTCGGCGTCGTAGGCGCGGATCTCGCTGGTGCCGATGTTGTAGATCCAGCCATGGATGAACAGCTGACCGCTGGCCAACCGCGCCGCCACCGAAGGATGGGTGCGCAGGTGGTCGAGCTGCGCGACCACGTTCTCCTCGGTGAGGATGCCCAGGGTGTTGTGGTCGGCACAGCCGCAGTTCTGCTCCACGACGATCTTGGCCACCTCGGCATGTCGCAGCCAGCCCTTGACCGTCGGCATCCGCTCCAGCTGCGCCGGATTGAGCACCGCCTTCATGGCACCGCAGTCGGAATGGCCGCAGACGATGATGTGCTGTACGCCGAGGGCCATCACGGCGAATTCGATGGCGGTCGACACGCCGCCGTTCATCTGCCCGTACGGCGGGACCACGTTGCCGACGTTGCGGGTGACGAACAGGTCGCCGGGCGAACTCTGGGTGATCAGCTCCGGAATGATCCGCGAGTCGGCACAGGTGATGAACATCGCCCGGGGTTTCTGCTCGTAGGCGAGCTTCTCGAACAGTTCGCGCTGCTGCGGATACACCTCTTCGCGGAAGCGCTTGACGCCTGAGACGATGTGGTCGAGGGCCTCCTGGGCAGTTTCGCCCGTCTTGTCGTCGCTCATGTTCAGTTCTCTCCAGTTGCAAGGGTAGGCGCCATCACGGCGCGTCAGAATACGGACCAGCCAATGCGCTGCGACAGCGCCTCCAGCGCGGCCATGCCAATCAGTGAGTTGCCGGCGGCGTTCAGTTCGGGCGACCAGACGCAGACGGTGAAGCGCCCCGGCACCACCGCGACGATGCCGCCGCCGACGCCGCTCTTGCCGGGCAGACCGACCCGGTAGGCGAAGTTGCCGGCCTCGTCGTAGAGGCCACTGGTGGCCATGATGGCGTTGACCTGCTTGGCCTGGCGCGGCGTGAGCACGGCCTCGCCGCCCTGCGGGCAGACGCCGTCGCGGGCGAGGAAGCCGAACGCACGGGCCAGATCGACGCAGCTCATACGCAGCGCGCAGTGGTGGAAGTAGCTGCGCAGTACCGCCTCGACGTCGTTGTGGAAGTTGCCGAACGACTGCATCAGGTAGGCCATGGCGGCATTGCGTGCGCGATGCTGGTACTCGGACTCGGCCACCCGGGTGTCGGAGATGACCAGCGGGTTGCCGGACAGGTGCCGGACGAAGTCGCGCATCGACAGTTCGGGCGTGGCGAAGCGCGACTGGTTGACATCGCAGATCACCAGCGCGCCGGCGTTGATGAACGGGTTGCGCGGGCGGCCGCGCTCGAATTCCAGCTGCACCAGCGAATTGAACGGCTGCCCAGAGGGTTCGTGGCCGAGGCGTTCCCACAGTGACTCACCGCGGTGTCCGATGGCCTGCACCAGGCTGAACACCTTGGAAATGCTCTGGATCGAGAACGGCGTTTGCGCGTCGCCGGCCTCGAACACCTCGCCATCGGCACTGCACACGGCGATGCCCAGCTGATCCGGCGCCACGTCGGCCAAGGCCGGGATGTAGCTGGCCACACGGCCCTGCCCGAGCAGCGGGCGCACCTCGTCGAGAATCTCCTGCAACAGCGCGTGCATCGTCAGCTCCATCGGTCCTGGTGGAGGATGGACGCCCGCGCGGGCCATGGCATCACAGCGCGGCTCAGAACTTCTCCGGGCGCAGCACTTCCACCTCGGCCAGGTAGCAGACCATGGCGAAGTTCGCGTAGTAGCGCGCCTGCAGGTGCTCGGCGATCCGCTCGGCCAGCTCGCGGTTGCAGATCACTTCCAGGCGGATGTTGCCATCGGTGTCCCAGCCGGCGCTGCGTACCCCGCGGCTGCCGCTGCCGCGGGCGTCGGACAGGGTCCAGCCCGGGGCACCCAGGGTTTTCAGGTCGGCTTCCAGCTTGTGTTCCAGAGCCGCCTCGCAGATCACGGTCAGCAGTGTTCGGTTGTGCGCGTTCATGTCAGAACCCCCAGGCGATCAGCCGCTCGGCCAAGGCCAGGTAGAGCGGAATGCCGATCAGGATGTTGAACGGAAAGGTGATGCCCAGCGATGCGGTCAGCGACAGCGACGGATTGGCCTCCGGCACCGCCAGACGCATCGCCGCCGGCACCGCGATGTAGGACGCACTCGCCGCCAGCGTGGCGAGCATTGCCGTGCCGCCCAGCGAAAGCCCCATGAAGCGCGCCAGCAGCGCGCCGATCAGCGCACCGATCAGCGGCATTACCAGGGCGAAGGCGGCAAGCTTGACGCCGTAACGCTTGAGCGAGCCGAGCTGGCCGGAGGCGATCAGGCCCATCTCCAGCAGGAAGAACGCCAGTACCGGTTTGAACATGCTGGTGTACAGCGGTTCGAGGGGCTTGATCGCCTCCTTGCCGGCAATGGCGCCGATCAGCAGGCCGCCGAGCAGCAGCATGATGCTCTTGCCGAGGAAGATCTCGCGGCCCAGCTCCTTCCAGTCGGTGTCCTTCGACACACCCTTGGCCAGCAGGATGCCCACCAGGATCGCCGGGATCTCGAGGATCGCCACGAACAGCGGCATGTAGCTTTCGAAGAACACCTCGCGCGCCGCCAGGTACGCCACCACCACGGCGAAGGTACCGGCACTCACCGAACCGTAGTGCGCCGCCACCGCCGCGGCGTTGACCCGATCGAAGCGCAGGCCGCGCAACAGGACGAACGCCAGGATCGGCAGCAGCACGCCCAGCGCCAGCACCAGCAGCGACTGGCCGAGCAACGCGGCACTGGCCTGCTCGGCCAGCTCCACCCCGCCATGCAGACCGATCGCCAGCAGCAGCACGATCGACAGCGTCTCGTAGAGCGCTGGTGGCAACTTCAACTCGCTCTTCACCAGTCCGGCGAACAGGCCGAAGACGAAGAACAGCACTACCGGGTCGATACCCATCTAGATTCTCCACAGCTCGGAAATTGAACCGCTCCCTGGCAGACACTGGCTCGAAAAAAAGGAGCCACTGGGGCTCCCAAAGGGGACACATTGCCAGCGCCTTGCGTTCCGCCGCCCGCTGCACAGCGCGAGCAGATGGATCGAAACGACGCTGGCGTGGCGCGATCGAATCGCCACGCCACCCTTCACTCAGCCCTCGATCTCTATCAAGACTTCTCCCGGGTTCACCCGGTCACCTTTGGCGACGTGAACGGCTTTCACCGTGCCGGCGATGGGCGCCTGGATCTCGGTCTCCATCTTCATCGCCTCGCTGACCAGTACGGTCTGCCCGGCCTTCACCACGTCGCCGACGGCGACCAGCACGTCGACCACGTTGCCCGGCATGGTGGTGCTGACGTCGCCCGGCGCGCTGGCCTGCTTGCGCTGGCTGCCGCCACCGCCGACAAACGCGTTCAGCGGTTCGAACACCACTTCCTCGGGCATGCCGTCGATGGAGAGATAGAAGTGCCGCTTGCCCTCGCCCTTGACGCCGACGCCGGTGATGTCGACGCGGTAGGTCTCGCCGTGCACATCGATGACGAACTCGGTCGGCGTGCCCTCGACGCTGGCGGCCGCGGCCTTGCCGTCGGGGATCGGCAGCAGCACCTCGGGTTGCAGCGTGCCGGCCTCGCGCTCCTCGAGGAACTTGCGGCCGATGTCCGGGAACATAGCGAAGGTCAGCACGTCTTCCTCGCTCTTGGCCAGCTCGCCGATGTCCTTGCGCAGCTTGTCCAGTTCCGGCGCCAGCAGGTCGGCCGGGCGGCACTCGATGACCTCCTCGCTGCCGATGGCCTGGAAGCGCAGGTGCTCGCAGACCGGCGCCGGCGCCTTGCCGTAGCGGCCCTGCAGGTAGTACTTCACCTCGGTGGTGATGGTCTTGTAGCGCTCACCGGCGAGCACGTTGAAGAACGCCTGGGTGCCGACGATCTGCGAGGTCGGCGTGACCAGCGGCGGGTAGCCGAGGTCCTTGCGCACCTTGGGAATCTCCGCCAGCACTTCGTCCATGCGGTGCAGCGCACCCTGCTCCTTGAGCTGGTTGGCGAGGTTGGAAATCATCCCGCCGGGCACCTGATTGACCTGCACGCGGGTGTCGACGCCGGTGAACTCGCTTTCGAACTGGTGATACTTCTTGCGCACGGCGTAGAAGTACAGGCCGATCTCCTGCAGCAGCTCGAGATCGAGGCCGGTGTCGTACGGCGTGCCCTTGAGCGCGGCGACCATGGACTCGGTGCCCGGATGGCTGGTGCCCCAGGCCATGCTGGAGATGGCGGTGTCGATGTGGTCGGCGCCATTCTCGATGGCTTTGAGCTGGCACATGCTGGCCACACCAGCGGTGTCGTGGGAATGGATGAACACCGGAAGGTCGATCTCGGCCTTCAGCGCGCGGACCAGATCGCCAGTGGCGAACGGGGTCAGCAGGCCAGCCATGTCCTTGATCGCGATGGAGTCGACGCCCATGTCACGCATGGCCCGCGCCTGTTCAACGAACAGCTCGACGGTGTGCACCGGGCTGGTGGTGTAAGCGATGGTGCCCTGGGCGTGCTTGCCGCTCTTCTTCACCGCGCGAATGGCGGTTTCCAGGTTCCGTACGTCGTTCATTGCATCGAAGATGCGGAACACGTCGATGCCGTTCTCCGCCGCGCGGGCACAGAATGCCTCGACCACGTCATCGCTGTAGTGACGGTAGCCCAGCAGGTTCTGGCCACGCAGCAGCATCTGCAGGCGGGTATTGGGCAGCGCTGCCTTGAGCTGGCGCAGGCGCTCCCATGGGTCCTCCTTGAGGAAGCGCACGCAGGCGTCGAAGGTGGCGCCACCCCAGACTTCCAGCGACCAGTAGCCGACGCGGTCGAGCTTGTCGCAGATCGGCAGCATGTCTTCGGTGCGCATGCGGGTGGCCAGCAGCGACTGGTGGGCGTCACGCAGGATGGTGTCGGTGACGGTGATTTTCTTCTGGGCAGTCATGGTGCGTTCCTCACAGGCCTGCGTGGGCGGCGATGGCGGCGGCGATGGCCAGGGCCAGTTCGCCCGGCTTGCGTTTGATCGAGTAGTTCAGCAGTTCCGGATGGTTGTCGACGAAGCTGGTATTGAACTGGCCGCTGCGGAAATCCGGATTGGCGAGAATCTGCTGGTAGTAGGTGGCAGTGGTCTTCACACCCTGCACGCGCATGTCATCCAGCGCGCGCGAGCCGCGGGCCAGCGCCTCTTCCCAGGTCAACGCCCAGACCACCAGCTTCAGGCACATGGAGTCGTAATACGGTGGAATGGTGTAACCGGTGTAGATCGCCGTGTCGGTGCGCACGCCGGGGCCACCGGGCGCGTAGTAGCGGGTGATCTTGCCGAAGCAGGGCAGAAAGTTGTTGCGCGGGTCTTCGGCGTTGATGCGGAACTGCAGGGAGAAGCCGCGATGCTGGATGTCTTCCTGCTTGACCGACAGCGGCTGGCCCGAAGCGATGCGGATCTGCTCGCGGACGATATCGATGCCGGTGATTTCCTCGGTGATGGTGTGCTCCACCTGCACCCGGGTGTTCATCTCCATGAAGTACACCTCGCCATCGGCGAGCAGGAACTCGACGGTACCGGCGTTCTCGTAACCCACCGCCTTGGCGGCACGCACCGCCAGGTCGCCGATATAGGCGCGCTGCTCGGGGGTGAGCTGCGGGCTGGGGGCGATCTCGATGAGCTTCTGGTTGCGCCGCTGGATCGAGCAGTCACGCTCGAACAGGTGCACGGTGTTGCCGAAACTGTCAGCCAGCACCTGCGCCTCGATGTGCTTGGGCTCGACGATGCACTTTTCCAGGAACACCTCGGCACTGCCGAAGGCCTTGGTCGCTTCGGAGATCACCCGCGGGTAAGCCGACTCGAGCTCTGCCTGCGAGTTGCAGCGACGAATGCCGCGGCCACCACCACCGGAGGTGGCCTTGAGCATCACCGGATAACCGATGCGCTCGGCTTCGCGCAGCGCCTCGGCGAGGTCCCTGACGTTGCCTTCGGTGCCCGGCGTGACCGGAACGCCGGCCCTGATCATGCTGCGCCGCGCTTCGGTCTTGTCGCCCATGCGGCGAATCACGTCTGCCGAAGGACCGACAAACTTGATTCCACGCTCGGCGCAGATGTCCGCCAGCTCGGCATTCTCGGAGAGGAAGCCGTAGCCCGGATGCAGCGCATCACAGCCGGTTTCCACCGCCAGGTTCACCAGCTTGCGCGGGTTCAGATAACCGGCCAGCGGGTCCTCGCCGATGAAATGCGCCTCATCCGCGCGTTTGACATGCAGGGCATGGCGGTCGGCTTCGGAAAATACCGCCACCGAGCGGACACCCATTTCGGCACAGGCGCGAACGATGCGCACCGCGATTTCCCCGCGGTTGGCGATCAGCAGCTTCTTGATCACGCTGTCTTCCCTCGGATCGTTGAGCAGGCGACCCGCGAGCGGGTCAGGATCACTCGCCTTGCTGGCGAGTCGTTTCACCCTACGCCCGTGAGGGGGATTACTGAAAATGAATAATTGTTTTCTTTGGGATAAGTATTTACTTATATATGCGTCAGGACTGACTGTTTCTTGACCAGTCAGACAGAAACGCCGCAGGTTTGACTCTTCCGCGAAATGCAGGCGAACTACTGGTAAAACGATGCGAAAATCATTGATGCGCATGACATTGCGCCAGCTTCAGGTGTTCCGCGCGGTCTGCGAGACGCTTTCCTACAGCCGCGCAGCGGAGGAGATGGCGCTGACCCAACCGGCGGTGAGTCTGCAGATCCGCCAGTTGGAAGAACTGGTCGGCCAGCCGCTATTCGAATATGTCGGCAAGAAGCTCTATCTCACCGACGCGGCCGAGGCGCTGCAGCGCGCCAGCACCGACATCTTCGGTCGGCTGGACAGCCTCGACATGCAGCTCTCCGACTTGCAGGGCTCGCTGCAGGGCCAGCTCAACCTCGCCGTGGAATCCAGCGCCAAGTACGTCACGCCGCATCTGTTCGCCGCATTCAAACGCCTGCACCCGGAGGTCAGCCTGCAACTGGTGGTGGTGAACCATGCCCAGGCGGTCAAGCGCCTGTCGGTCAGCCGTGACGACCTGCTGATCATGTCCCAGGTGCCCACCTACATGGACCTGGAGTTCATGCCCTTCCTGAACAACCCGATCATCGCCGTGGCGCCCCCCGGACATCCGTTGTGCCACGCCGCCACGCTTTCCCTGCAGGACCTCACCGGCTACCCGCTACTGGTGCGCGAACCCGGCTCAGGTACGCGACGGGCCGGCGAAGACTATCTGCGCCAGAAACGCGCGCATTTCGCCCAGACCATCCAGGTCGCGTCGCTGGACGCGCTGCGTGAATGCGTGGTGGCAGGCCTTGGCCTGGCACTACTACCCCGGCACGCGGTGCACCTCGAACTGGCCAGCGGACTGCTGCGCGAACTGCCGGTGGCGGAGCTGCCGCTGTACCGCAGCTGGTGCGTGGTGCATCCGCGCAGCAAGCGCCTGAGCCCGGTGGCCCAGGCATTCTTCGCCTTCCTCCGTGAAGAGCGTGCGCAGATCAGTGTGCTGGCGGAGCGCTTCGCCGGGTCGCCGACGACGGCCGCAACGAACTGAGCACAAGCGCATCGGCGTAATCGTTCAGTTCGGCATGCAGCTGGCGCTGCTCGGTGTAGCTCTCGATGGCGCGGCGAAAACGCATGCGGCGTTCATCCTGCTGCTTGCGGCGGGACTTGCTGTCGAGCTGGCTGTTGTCGTCGGTGTGCCGGAGCATGAGTGATCTCCCAGAACAGGTAACGGGAGATCAGCATCGACGCCGTGAATGACAACCTGAAGTCAGCGCCATGACGCGCCGATGAAAAGACGCGGCGCAGCTTCAGTCGTCGTGCGACTTGACCTTCTGCGGCGACAGACGAAGGCTGCGCAGGCTGCGCTTGACGCTCTTGAGGTGATTGACCAGGCTCGGCCCGCGGGCCATCGCGACACCCATCGCCAGCACGTCGATCACCACCAGGTGGGCGATGCGCGAAGTCAGCGGGGTATAGATCTCGGTGTCTTCCTGCACGTCGATGGCCAGGTTGATGGTGGCCAGCTCGGCCAGCGGCGTCTGGCTCGGGCACAGGGTGATCAGGGTAGCGCCCGACTCACGCACCACGTTGGCGGTGATCAGCAGGTCCTTGGAGCGACCGGACTGGGAAATGCAGATCGCCACATCGGTGGGCTTGAGCGTGACCGCCGACATCGCCTGCATGTGCGGATCGGAATAGGCCGCGGCCGACAGCAGCAGACGGAAGAACTTGTGCTGCGCATCGGTGGCCACCGCACCGGACGCGCCGAAGCCGTAGAACTCGACCCGCTCGGCCTTGGCCATGGCGGTGATGGCGCGCTGCAGGGCATCCGGGTCGAGGCGCTCACGCACCTCCATCAGGGTGTGCAGCGTGGTGTCGAAGATCTTCAGCGCGAAGTCAGCCACCGAGTCGTTCTCGCTGATGGCGAACTGGCCGAAGCTGGCGCCGGCGGCCAGGCTCTGCGCCAGCTTGAGCTTGAGGTCCTGGAAGCCGAGGCAGCCGATGGCCCGGCAGAAGCGCACGATGGTCGGCTCGCTGACGCCGACGGTGTGGGCCAGATCGGCCATGGAACTGTGCATCACCGAGGCCGGATCGAGCAGGACATGGTCGGCCACCTTCAACTCCGACTTCCGTAGCAGACTTCTCGACTGGGCGATGTGTTGCAGCAGATTCACGTGGCGGGCTCGCTATGCTCACGACTGAGGACTCGTTCGGGCGCGACAGGCACCGCTCGGCCATCAGCGGGTTGTAGTGGGGCGGTAGTTATACTACAAGCCTCGCCATGACGCCCATTTTTTGCCCCTGGGAGAGATTCGATGTCGATTTCCTGTGACATGCTCGTGTTCGGCGGGACCGGTGACCTGACGCTGCACAAACTGCTTCCGGCGCTGTATCACCTGCACCGCGACGGCCGCCTGCATGCCGACGTGCGGATTCTCGCCCTGGCGCGCAAGAAGCTCGACCGCGACGGCTACCTGGCCCTGGCCGAGCGCCACTGTCGCGCGCAGGTCGCCCGCGGCGACTTCAGCCCGGACACCTGGCAGACCTTCGCCCAGCGCGTCGACTACTTCGCCATGGACGCCTCCCAGCGCAGCGACTACCTGCGTCTGGCCCAGCACCTCGGCCAAGCCAACGGCCGCGTGCGGGTCTACTACCTGGCCACTGCGCCCGATCTGTTCGAACCCATCGCCGCCAACCTGGAAAGCGCAGGGCTTGCCGGTGACGATGCGCGCATCGTGCTGGAGAAGCCCATCGGCCATTCGCTGGATTCGGCGCTGGAGATCAACGAAGCCATCGGCGCGGTGTTCCCCGAAGCGCGCATCTACCGGATCGACCACTACCTGGGCAAGGAAACGGTGCAGAACCTCATGGCGCTGCGCTTCGCCAACGCCCTGTTCGAACCGATCTGGCGCGCCGGGCATATCGATCACGTGCAGATCACCGTGGCCGAAACCCTTGGCGTGGAGAACCGCGGCGGCTACTACGACAATGCCGGCGCCATGCGCGACATGCTGCAGAACCACCTGCTGCAGCTGCTCTGCCTGGTGGCGATGGAGGCGCCGGTGCGTTTCGATGCCAAGCACATCCGCGGCGAGAAGGTGAAGGTGCTCGAAGCGCTCAAGCCGATCACCGGCAACGACGTGCTGGACAAGACCGTACGCGGCCAATACGGCGCCGGGCGCATCGGCGGTCACGACGTGCCGGCCTACTACTTCGAGCCCAACATCGACAACGACAGCGACACCGAAACCTTCGTCGCGGTGAAGGCCGAGATAGACAACTGGCGCTGGGCCGGCGTGCCCTTCTACCTGCGCACCGGCAAGCGCATGGCGCGCAAGCGCTCGGAGATCATCATCACCTTCAAGCAGGTGCCGCACCTGCTGTTTGCCAAGGGCGAGGTCAACCGCCTGGTCATCAGCCTGCAGCCGGAGGAAAGCATCAGCCTGCAACTGATGGCCAAGGCACCCGGCAAGGGCATGCAGCTCGAGCCGGTGGAACTGGACCTCAACCTGGCCCATGCCTTCAGCAGCACCCGCCGGTGGGAGGCCTACGAGCGCCTGCTGCTGGATGTCATCGAAGGCGATTCGACGCTGTTCATGCGCCGCGACGAGGTGGAAGCCGCCTGGAACTGGGTCGATCCGATCCTGCGCGGCTGGAGCAGCTACTACCGCAAACCGCGACCCTACCCGGCCGGCGAGGACGGTCCGGAACAGGCGCACCAGTTCATCGAACGGCAAGGCCACAGCTGGTGGCAATGATCCTTTTTTCGTGACCGGGAAGTTACCGGATGAGATGCTCGCAAGTGTTCTCTCGCGAATTAGCCCGGAGCGCCCGAATAATGCGCGCTAGAGGGCAGCGAGAACTTTGCGGCGACTACGAAGCGTGACTCAAACAATTAAGAGTGGGAGCCGGGAAAACTGCGGAATATATGGGCGTCACACTAGCGCCATATATTCCGGACTCGATCACAGAAGTCTTACGAATATCGAATCGCCCAGCGCGGCCTTATCCGCCCAGCCCCTTCGTTTGTCCCAGACGCCCCGCGCAAGCTACCAATCCGCCGCGCCAAGCACCGCCACAGCCCTCGCCCGGCGCGGCTTTCAGCCAGGCAGACCGTCAGTCAGAGAACTTCTGACGCGCTCGGCGCTCGAACTTCCAGCCTGAATTCAAATTGCATTTCGGTGACAGCTAAGTTGCCCGGCAAGCTGACCACCGCAATACACAGAAACATTCTGCGCGCCAGCGCAGTTATCATGCGGGTTTCAGCGGCATATACAGCAACGCAAACTTCCCATATTCCGTTACATGGGTTGAGAAACTTGTGCGGATATGCCTACCCTAAAAAGGAATTCAATCAACAACCCCAAAGGCATTGTTTTGAGTTTCCCCACCGTAATGCTCCGTCGCCCAACCGACGGCGACGGTTACAACCTTCATCAGCTGGTGGCGCGCTGCCAGCCCCTCGATACCAATTCGGTCTACTGCAACCTGCTGCAGTGTTCCGATTTCGCTGATACCGCCATCGCCGCAGAGAACGCCCAAGGCGAGCTGGTCGGTTTCATCTCGGGTTACCGCCCCCCTTCGCGGCCGGACACGCTGTTCGTCTGGCAGGTCGCCGTCGACAGCTCGATGCGCGGTCAGGGGCTGGCCCTGCGCATGCTGCTGGCACTGACCGCCCGGGTCGCTCGCGAGTACGGCGTGCGTTACATGGAAACCACCATCTCGCCGGACAACGGGGCGTCACAGGCGCTGTTCAAGCGGGCCTTCGACCGCCTCGATGCCAACTGCACGACGCGCACGCTGTTCGCCCGCGACACGCATTTCGCCGGTCAGCACGAGGACGAGGTGCTCTACCGCGCCGGCCCGTTCACCGTTTCCCATCTAGAAGAAGAGCTCAAGGAGCACGCATGAAAACTTTTGAACTGAATGAATCCAGGGTTCGCAGCTACTGCCGTTCCTTCCCCGTGGTCTTCAAGCAGGCCCAGGGCGCCGAACTGGTCACCCAGGACGGCAAGCGCTACATCGACTTCCTCGCTGGTGCCGGCACGCTCAACTACGGGCACAACCACCCGGTGCTCAAGCAGGCGCTGCTCGAATACATCGAGAGCGACGGCATCACCCACGGCCTGGACATGTACACCGCGGCCAAGGAGCGTTTCCTCGAGACCTTCAACCGGCTGATCCTCGAGCCGCGCGGCATGGGCGACTACCGCATGCAGTTCACCGGCCCGACCGGCACCAACGCGGTCGAGGCGGCGATGAAGCTGGCGCGCAAGGTCACCGGGCGCAACAACATCATCAGCTTCACCAACGGCTTCCACGGCTGCAGCATTGGCGCGCTGGCCGCCACCGGCAACCAGCATCACCGCGGCGGCTCCGGCATCGGCCTCTCCGACGTCAGCCGCATGCCCTACGCCAACTATTTCGGCGACAAGACCAACACTATCGGCATGATGGACAAGCTCTTGTCCGACCCATCCAGCGGGATCGACAAGCCCGCCGCGGTGATCGTCGAGGTGGTGCAGGGCGAAGGCGGCCTGAACACCGCGTCGGCCGAATGGATGCGCAAGCTCGAGAAGCTCTGCCGCAAGCACGAAATGCTGCTGATCGTCGATGACATCCAGGCCGGCTGCGGCCGCACCGGGACTTTCTTCAGCTTCGAAGAGATGGGCATCCAGCCGGATATCGTAACGCTGTCCAAGTCGCTGTCCGGCTACGGCCTGCCGTTCGCCATGGTGTTGCTGCGCCAGGAGCTGGACCAGTGGAAGCCCGGCGAACACAACGGCACCTTCCGCGGCAACAACCATGCATTCGTCACGGCGGCCGCGGCGGTCGAGCACTTCTGGCAGAACGACACGTTCGCCAACAGCGTGAAGGCCAAGGGCAAGCGCATCGCCGACGGCATGCAGCGCATCATCCGTCGCCACGGCCCGGATTCGCTGTTTCTCAAGGGCCGCGGGATGATGATCGGCATTAGCTGCCCCGATGGCGAGATTGCCGCCGCAGTGTGCCGCCATGCCTTCGAAAACGGCCTGGTGATCGAGACCAGCGGCGCCCACAGCGAAGTGGTCAAGTGCCTCTGCCCGCTGATCATCAGCGATGAGCAGATCGACAAGGCGCTTTCCATCCTCGACAAGGCCTTTGCCGCCGTGATGAGCGAGCAGACCGAGAACCAAGCTTCCTGAGGTATCCGCAATGATCGTCAGAACCCTCGCCGAGTGCGAAAAGACCGACCGCAAGGTCCACAGCCAGACCGGCACTTGGGACAGCACGCGCATGCTGCTCAAGGACGACAAGGTGGGATTCTCCTTCCACATCACCACCATCTACGCCGGCAGCGAGACGCACATCCACTACCAGAACCACTTCGAGTCGGTGTACTGCATCAGCGGCAATGGCGAGATCGAAACCATCGCCGACGGCAAGATTTACAAGATCGAGCCGGGCACGCTGTACGTGCTGGACAAGCATGACGAGCACCTGCTGCGCGGTGGCAGCGAAGACATGAAGCTGGCCTGCGTCTTCAACCCGCCGCTCAACGGGCGCGAAGTGCATGACGAAAGCGGCGTCTATCCGCTGGAGGCCGAAACCGTCTGATACCGGTTCAACCGGGGCGGCCACCGCGCCGCCCCGCCATTACAAGAAAGGAGGTAAGCGTGAACCCTATGCAAGCCGACCTGTATCCCTCGCGCCAGGAAGACCAGCCCAGCTGGCAGGAACGCCTGGATCCGGTCGTCTACCGCAGCGACCTGGAGAATGCGCCAATCGCGGCAGAGCTGGTCGAACGCTTCGAGCGCGACGGCTACCTGGTCATCCCCAATCTGTTCAGCGCCGACGAAGTCGCGCTGTTTCGCGCCGAACTCGAGCGCATGCGCCAGGACCCGGCCGTCGCCGGTTCCGGCAAGACCATCAAGGAACCCGACAGCGGTGCGATCCGCTCGGTGTTCGCCATCCACAAGGACAACGAGCTGTTCGCCCGCGTCGCAGCCGACGAGCGCACCGCCGGCATCGCCCGCTTCATCCTTGGCGGCGACCTGTACGTGCATCAGTCGCGAATGAACTTCAAGCCCGGCTTCACCGGCAAGGAGTTCTACTGGCACTCGGATTTCGAGACCTGGCACATCGAGGACGGCATGCCGCGCATGCGCTGCCTGTCCTGCTCGATCCTCTTGACCGACAACGAGCCGCACAACGGCCCGCTGATGCTGATGCCCGGCTCGCACAAGCACTACGTGCGCTGTGTCGGAGCCACACCGGAAAATCACTACGAGAAGTCCCTGCGCAAGCAGGAGATCGGCATCCCCGACCAGAACAGCCTGAGCGAGCTGGCCAGCCGCTTCGGCATCGACTGCGCCACCGGCCCCGCCGGCAGCGTGGTGTTCTTCGACTGCAACACCATGCACGGCTCCAACGGCAACATCACGCCCAGCGCGCGGAGCAATCTGTTCTACGTCTACAACCACGTGGATAATGCCGTGCAGGCTCCGTTCTGCGAGCAGAAACCGCGCCCGGCCTTTGTCGCCGAACGCGAGAATTTCAAGCCGCTGGACATTCGGCCGCAACAGTATCTCTGAGGCGATGGGGCGCGTCTGATGACGGGCCCCTTCCCCCGGCTTGGCCGATCGCTACCGGCCCAGGGAAATTCACTCCAGCTCGTTGATCGACAGGTGCGCCAGCTGCGCGCCGGGCCCGTCAACGGCCTGCCAGATTCGGACGCTATAAAAAGATGCATACCGTGGAAAAGATCGGCGGCACGTCGATGAGCCGCTTCGAGGAAGTTCTCGACAATATCTTCATCGGCCGCCGGGAAGGCGCAGCGCTATACCAGCGTATCTTCGTCGTCTCGGCCTACAGCGGCATGACCAACCTGCTGCTGGAGCACAAGAAGACCGGCGAGCCCGGCGTCTACCAACGCTTCGCCGATGCGCAGAGCGAAGGTGCCTGGCGCGAAGCGCTGGAGGGTGTGCGCCAGCGCATGCTCGCCAAGAACGCCGAGCTGTTCAGTTCCGAGTACGAACTGCACGCCGCCAACCAGTTCATCAACTCGCGCATCGACGATGCCAGCGAGTGCATGCACAGCCTGCAGAAGCTTTGCGCCTACGGCCACTTCCAGCTCTCCGAACACCTGATGAAGGTGCGCGAGATGCTCGCTTCCCTCGGCGAAGCCCACAGCGCCTTCAACTCGGTGCTGGCGCTCAAGCAGCGCGGCGTCAACGCGCGTTTGGCCGACCTCACCGGCTGGCAGCAGGAGGCACCGCTGCCGTTCGAGGAGATGATTTCCAGCCACTTCGCCGGCTTCGACTTCAGCCGCGAACTGGTGGTCGCCACCGGTTACACCCATTGCGCCGAAGGTCTGATGAATACCTTCGATCGCGGCTACAGCGAGATCACCTTCGCCCAGATCGCCGCCGCCACCGGCGCACGCGAGGCCATCATCCACAAGGAATTTCACCTCTCCTCGGCCGACCCGAATCTGGTGGGTGCCGACAAGGTGGTCACCATCGGCCGCACCAACTACGACGTCGCCGACCAGCTGTCGAACCTCGGCATGGAGGCGATCCACCCGCGCGCCGCCAAGACCCTGCGTCGCGCCGGCGTCGAACTGCGCATCAAGAATGCCTTCGAGCCCGAGCATGGCGGCACGCTGATCAGCCAGGACTACAAGTCCGAGAAGCCCTGCGTCGAGATCATCGCCGGGCGCAAAGACGTCTTCGGCATCGAGGTGTTCGACCAGGACATGCTCGGCGACATCGGCTACGACATGGAGATCAGCAAGCTGCTCAAGCAGCTCAAGCTCTATGTGGTGAACAAGGATTCCGACGCCAACAGCATCACCTACTACGCCTCCGGTTCGCGCAAGCTGATCAACCGCGCCGCGCGGCTGATCGAGGAGCAGTACCCGGCCGCCGAGGTCACCGTGCACAACCTGGCCATCGTTTCGGCCATCGGCTCCGACCTCAAGGTCAAGGGCATTCTGGCCAAGACCGTGGCCGCCCTGGCCGAGGCCGGCATCAGCATCCAGGCGATCCACCAGTCGATCCGTCAGGTGGAGATGCAGTGCGTGGTCAACGAGGAAGACTACGACGCCGCCATCGCCGCGCTGCACCGCGCACTGATCGAGCCGGAAAACCATGGCGACGTGATCGCCGCAGCCTGATTCGGGCTTGCAACACAAAACGCCGGGCTCGTCCCGGCGTTTTGCTGTCTGCGCGACCGCCCATCCCGTATGACGCCGATCAATACCGCCCGCTCGGGGCGGGAGGACCATGGCTGCAAGCGGCGCCTGCCGGTCGCAAGACGCGCGAGGCGCCCCATCGCTCCCCCATGAAGCAGGAGTTGCCATGTTCCCCGAGTACCGCGATCTGATCACCCGTCTCAAGGCTGAAAACAAGACCTTTGCCCGCCTGTTCGACGAGCACAACGACCTCGACCAGCGGGTGAAGAACATCGAGGCGCACATCGTGCCGGGCACCGACAGCGAGGTGGAAAACCTGAAGAAGCAGAAGCTGCAGCTCAAGGATCGCCTCTACGACATGCTCAAGGAGGCATCCGTCGCCTGACCCTCTGCGCGCCCCGCTCGCTGGGCGCTGCCTGCCGCGTCGTTGCGGACAACGCTCGACGCGCAATCGCCCGGCAAGCGCAGTAAAATGCCGCGCTTTCGATACCCCTGCGAGTCCCGCGCCATGAACACCCCCAACCGCACCGAGCTGCTGTCGCCTGCCGGCACGCTGAAATCCATGCGCTACGCCTTCGCCTACGGCGCCGATGCGGTGTACGCCGGGCAGCCACGCTACAGCCTGCGCGTACGCAACAACGAGTTCGACCACGCCAACCTAAAGGTCGGCATCGACGAGGCCCACGCGCTGGGCAAGCAGTTCTACGTGGTGGTCAACATCGCCCCGCACAACGCCAAGCTCAAGACCTTCATCAAGGACCTGGAGCCGGTGGTGGCGATGGGGCCGGACGCGCTGATCATGTCCGACCCGGGCCTGATCATGCTGGTGCGCCAGCATTTTCCGCAGCAGACCATCCACCTCTCGGTACAGGCCAATGCGGTGAACTGGGCGACGGTGAAGTTCTGGGAAAGCCAGGGCGTCTCCCGGGTGATCCTTTCCCGCGAGCTCTCGCTGGAGGAGATCGGCGAGATACGCGAGCAGGTGCCGGGCATGGAGCTGGAAGTGTTCGTCCACGGTGCGCTGTGCATGGCCTATTCCGGTCGCTGCCTGCTGTCGGGCTACATCAACAAGCGCGATCCCAACCAGGGCACCTGCACCAATGCCTGCCGCTGGGAATACAAGACCCACGAGGCCAAGGAGGACGAACTGGGCAACTCGGTTCACCTCTACGAGCCCATCGCCGTGCAGCAGGTCGAGGCGCAGGGCAACCCGACCCTGGGCGTCGGAGCGCCCACCGACAAGGTGTTCCTGCTCGAGGATGTCTCGCGGCCCGGCGAGTTCATGGAGGCGACCGAGGACGAGCACGGCACCTACATCATGAACTCCAAGGACCTGCGCGCCGTACAGCATGTCGAGCGGCTGGTGCAGATGGGCGTGCACTCGCTGAAGATCGAAGGCCGCACCAAGAGCCACTACTACGTGGCGCGTACCGCGCAGGTCTACCGCAAGGCCATCGATGACGCACTGGCCGGCCGGCCGTTCGACAAGTCGTTGATGGACACCCTCGAATCCCTGGCCCACCGCGGCTATACCGAGGGTTTCCTGCGCCGTCACGTGCATGACGAATACCAGAACTACGAACGCGGCTTCTCGCTCTCCGAGCGCCAGCAGTTCGTCGGCGAGCTCACCGGCGAGCGGCGCAACGGCCTGGCCGAGGTGAAAGTGAAAAACCGCTTCGCGGTCGGCGACAGGCTGGAGCTGATGACACCGCAAGGCAATCTCAACCTGCGCCTGGAGACCCTGGAAAGCAGCCGCGGCGAGGCCATCGAGGTTGCGCCGGGCGACGGCCACACCGTCTATCTGCCGGTCCCGCAGGACGTGGACCTGCACTTCGGCCTGCTGATGCGCGAGCTGGAGGGCGGCAGCAGCACCCGCGGCTGAAGCTGGGCGGGCAACCGCCCGCTAGCGCAGCAGCTCGGCGAACTGCTCGGCCGGCACCGGCGGGCTGAGCAGGTAGCCCTGGATTTCGTCGCACAGGTTGGCCTTCAGGAAGTCCATCTGCGCCTGGGTTTCCACGCCCTCGGCCACCACTCGCCGTTCCAGGCTGTGAACCATGGCGATGATGGCGCGGGTGATCGCCGCATCCTGGGTGGAATGCTCCACCTCGCTGATGAACGAGCGGTCGATCTTCACGTAGTCCACCGGGAAGCGCTTGAGGTAGCTCAGCGACGAGAAACCGGTGCCGAAGTCGTCGATCGCCAACTTCACGCCCAGGGCACGCAATTGCTCGCTGATGCTGATGGCGTTATCGATGTCGTCCAGCAGCTGACTCTCGGTGAGTTCCAGTTCCAGCATCGCTGGCGGCAGCCCGGTCTCTTCCAGCACCTGGCGCACCAGACTGACGAAGTTGCCCTGACGCAGCTGCTTCACGGAGAGGTTCACCGACACGCGGATGTCCGCCAGCCCTTCCTGCTGCCAGCGGCGTGCCTGGCGGCAGGCCTCGCGCAGGACGAACTCGCCCAGCGGAATGATCAGCCCGGTTTCCTCGGCCAGCGGAATGAAGTCCGCCGGCGTGACCAGTCCGCGCTGCGGATGGCGCCAGCGCACCAATGCCTCGGCGGCCTCCAGGCTGTCGTCGGCCAGACTCAGACGCGGCTGGTAGAAGACTTCCAGCTGGCCGACTTCCAGCGCCTTGCGCAGCTGGTTTTCCAGTTGCAGGTAGTGCATGCCGGATGCCTGCGGGCGGTCGGTGAAGAACTGCAGGGTGTTGCCGCCCAGGTGCTTGGCCTGCTGCATGGCGGTGCTGGCCTGGCGCAGCAGGACCTCGGCATCGCGGCTGTTGTCCGGCAGCAGGCTGACACCGATGGAAGCGCTGATCACCAGCTCCTGTTCGCCGATGACGATCGGCTTGCGGATGCGCTGCAGCAGACGACTGCCCAGGTGCGCCAGACCGCTGAGGCTGCCGTAGGCATCGAGCAGCACGACGAATTCGTCGCCGGACAGGCGGGCAATGGTGTCGGCCTCACCGAGGGTCTGGCTCAGCCGTCGAGACACCTCGCGCAGCAACGCATCGGCCGCCTCGTGGCCGAGGCTTTCATTGAGCAGCTTGAAACGGTCCAGATCGATATACAGCACCGCCATGTTGCGGCCGTTGCGGCGAACCCGCTGACAGGCTTCCTGCAGCCGCTCCTTCAGCAGGCCGCGGTTGGCCAGCCCGGTGAGATCGTCGTAATGGGTCAGGTAGCGCAAGCGCTCCTCGATCTTGCGCCGCACGCTGAGGTCGGAGACGAAGGCGACCACATGGGTGACGCTGCCGTTGGCATCACGCACCTCGCGCAGCTGCACCCACTGCGGATAGACCTCGCCGCTCTTGCGCGTCTCGATCAGCTCGCCCTGCCAGTGGCCGTGCCGCTCCAGCGCCTCGCGCATGGTCTCGTACTGCCGCTGGCTCTCCGGCGAGCCGGCGATACGCGCCACGCTGTGACCGAGCAGTTCCTCGCGGCTGTAGCCGGACAGCGTGCAGCAGGCGTCATTCACCGCCAGGACACGGTAGCGATCGTTCATGATCACGATGCCTTCGCTGGCGGCCTCGAACACCGTGGCGGCCAGGCGCTGCTGCTCGGCCTGACTGCGCAGCTCGCTGATGTCACGGCGCGTGCCGATCATGCGCAGCGCACGGCCATTGGCGTCACGCTGGATCACCCGCCCGCGGTCTTCCAGGCACAGCTCGCTGCCATCGGCGCACAGGGCACGGTACTCGATGACGAAGGATTCGGTTTCGCCCTTCAGATGGGCGATCAGGGCGGACCGCACGCGCTGCAGGTCGTCGGGATGGATATCCGGCAGTCGCGAACCGTCTTTGCCATAGCGATTTTCCAGGTCGATGCCGAACACCACCTGCATGGGCGAATGATGCACACGGTTGCTCTGCAGATCCCAATCCCACAGGCCGAGGTCACTGGCCTCCAGCGCCAGGGTCAGCCGCGCCTCGCTCTCGCCGAGTTCGGCGGTGCGCTGTTCGAGGCGGTCGTAGGCGCTGCGCAGCTGCTGTTCGGCATGCCGGCGCTGCTCGACCTCGGTGACCAGGCGGCCATTGAGCAGGTCGGCTTCGCGGCCGGCCTTCTCCAGCCGCTCGATCAGCCGCTGGCGGTGCAGGCGTTGTTCGATGCTGTCAGTGGCCAGCCGGTTGAGCTGCCAGGCGATCAGACTGAGCGTCGCCAGCACGATCATCGCCAGCACGCCCCAGCCCTGCTGCAGCGGCTCGCCGCTGGTCATCAGCAGCAGCCCCGCCGGCAACAGACAGGGCACGGCGAAACTGAAAAAGGCCGGCAGGCTGACGCCGTAGGCGACACTGGCGGCCAGCACCACGGAGCCCATCAAGCCGTAGAGCAAGGCCTGGGTGACGAAGGTATCGGCCGGCACCAGCGCCACCATGGCGTAGCACAGGCTCAACGCCGAGACACTGCTGCCCAGCAGGAAGCGCCAGCGCCAGTGCGGCGCCGCCTGCGCCTCGGGGCTGGCTCGATTGAAGGCTCCGATCTGCTGCAGGCGCAACAGCCCGAGCGCGGCCATCCAGCCCAGCCAGACCCCGAGTTCGATACCGCCCTGTTCGGGCCAGAGCACCACCCCGCAGATCAGCGTGGTGAGCAGCAACAGCAGGACGGGAGTGCGCGAACCGCGATACAGCAACCGCGTGTGCTCGGCAGCCTGCTCGGCCGCCGAAGCCTGGTCAGTGGCATGCTGCGTTGACGCCGGGCAGGCGGCTCGAATGGAATCGGTCATGAATATTGTTCTAGTGGTAACTGCACCCGAATCAGGTTCCGGCGGAACCACAACACGGCCGATAATGGCACGTTGCTAGCCTCACGTCATATCGCGCTGCGTCGGAAATGCCATGATCGCCATCCGAACCGACCAGCGGATCGTCGCCACCAGACGTGATGCCGCCTGTGCTGCGGCTGCGCCGGATTGCCGCAAATGCCGCGCCCGAACGGACCACAGGGCGAGCGCAGCGCGGGCATTTCCAATAGAATGCCGCGATGCATGACGATCTCTCCCTTCTCCTGAATTCCCTCAACGATGCCCAGCGCCAGGCCGTGGCCGCGCCGCTGGGCCGGCAACTGGTGCTGGCCGGCGCCGGCTCGGGCAAGACCCGTGTACTGGTGCACCGCATCGCCTGGCTGCACCAGGTCGAGCGCGCATCATTGCACTCGATCCTGTCGGTGACCTTTACCAACAAGGCCGCCGCGGAGATGCGCCAGCGCATCGAGCAGCTGCTGCACGCCAACCCGCAGGGCATGTGGGTCGGCACCTTCCACGGCCTGGCCCATCGCCTGCTGCGCGCCCACTGGCAGGAAGCGAAGCTGGCGGAGAATTTCCAGATTCTCGACTCCGATGACCAGCAGCGCCTGGTCAAGCGGGTGATCCGCGAGCTCGGCCTCGATGAGCAGCGCTGGCCGGCGCGCCAGGCGCAGTGGTGGATCAACGCGCAGAAGGACGAAGGCCTGCGTCCACGCAACATCCAGCCCGGCGGTGATCTGTTCCTCGCCACCCAGCTGAAGATCTACGAAGCCTATGAAGAGGCCTGCGCCCGCGCTGGCGTCATCGACTTCTCCGAGCTGCTGCTGCGTGCGCTGGATCTGTGGCGCGACCACCCCGGCCTGCTCGAGCACTACCAGCGGCGCTTCCGCCATGTGCTGGTGGATGAGTTCCAGGACACCAACGCCGTCCAGTACGCCTGGCTGCGGCTGCTGGCCAAGGGTGGCGAGAGCCTGATGGTGGTCGGCGACGACGACCAGTCGATCTACGGCTGGCGCGGCGCGCGCATCGAGAACCTGCACCAGTTCAGCGCCGACTTCCCGGATGCCGAAACCATCCGCCTGGAACAGAACTACCGCTCCACCGCCTGCATCCTCAAGGCCGCCAACGCGCTGATCGCCAACAACCAGGGTCGCCTCGGCAAGGAACTCTGGACCTCCGGCTGCGAGGGCGAGCCGATCAGCCTGTACGCTGCCTTCAACGAGCACGACGAAGCGCGTTACGTGGTCGAGAGCATCGAGAAAGCCATCCGCGACGGCATGAGCCGCAGCGAGATCGCCATCCTCTACCGCTCCAACGCCCAGTCGCGGGTACTGGAAGAGGCGCTGCTGCGCGAGAAGATCCCCTACCGCATCTACGGCGGCCAGCGCTTCTTCGAGCGTGCCGAGATCAAGAACGCCATGGCCTACCTGCGCCTGATCCAGACCCGCGACAACGACGCGGCGCTGGAGCGGGTGATCAACGTGCCGGCCCGCGGCATCGGCGAGAAGACCGTCGAATGCCTGCGTCAGCTGGCCCGTGAACAGGGCCTGTCGATGTGGGCTGCGCTGCATCAGGCGGTCGGCACCAAGGCGGTTTCCGGGCGCGCCGCCAGCGCTCTGAACGGCTTCGTCGAACTGGTCGACACCCTGGCGCTGAAGGTCGAGAAACTGCCGCTGCACAGCATGGCGCAACTGGTCGTCGAGGAATCCGGACTGCTGGCCTACCACCGCGACGAGAAGGGCGAGAAGGCCCAGGCGCGAGTGGAAAACCTCGAGGAACTGGTGTCCGCCGCCCGCGCCTTCGACAGTTACAGCGAAGAGGAAGACGACATCCAGTCGCCCCTGGCCGCCTTCCTCGACCACGCCTCGCTGGAGGCCGGCGAACAGCAGGCCGGCGACCACGAGGACAGCGTGCAGCTGATGACCCTGCACAGCGCCAAGGGTCTGGAGTTTCCGCTGGTGTTCCTGGTCGGCATGGAAGAAGGCCTGTTCCCGCACAAGATGAGCCTGGAGGAGTCCGGCCGTCTGGAAGAGGAACGCCGCCTGGCTTACGTCGGCATCACCCGCGCCATGCAGCAGCTGGTGATCACCTACGCCGAAACGCGCCGGCTGTACGGCAGCGAGACCTACAACAAGGTCTCGCGCTTCGTCCGCGAAATTCCACCGGCGCTGGTGCAGGAAGTGCGGCTGAGCAACACGGTGACGCGCTCGTTCAGTGGCAAGAGCATGAGCGGCTCGTCGCTGTTCGACGGCGCCGGCGTGCCGGAAACACCGTTCAACCTCGGCCAACGCGTGCGCCATTCGCTGTTCGGCGAAGGCACCATCCTCAACTTCGAAGGCTCCGGCGCCCAGGCTCGGGTGCAGGTGAATTTCGAGGACGAGGGCAGCAAATGGCTGATGCTCAGCTACGCAAAACTTGAAGCCCTGTGAGGTTGACGCTAACGTCAACCCGCCATACCAACCAGTCATTCCTATAAGAAGAATCTTCCAAGGATACCGACCCATGAAACGCCGCCATCTGTTCGGTGCTGCCGCTGCCTTGCTTGCCACCCTCGGCCTCGCCGGTTGCAACGATGACAAGAAAGTCGAAACCACAGGCCAGCAGGCCGCCAGCGAACTCGCCAAGACCTACACCTGGAAGATGGTCACCGCCTGGCCGAAGAACTACCCGGGGCTGGGCACCGCCGCCGAACGCCTGGCCGAGCGCGTCAAGGTGATGAGCGACGGCCGCCTGACCATCAAGGTCTACGCCGCCGGCGAACTGGTGCCGGCGCTGGAAGTGTTCGATGCCGTCTCCCGCGGCACCGCCGAACTGGGCCATGGCGCTGCCTATTACTGGAAGGGCAAGGTGCCCACCGCGCAATTCTTCACCTCCGTGCCGTTCGGCCTGTCGGCCATCGAGATGAACGCCTGGCTGAGCAAGGGCGAAGGCCAGAAATTCTGGGACGAGGCCTATGCCCCGTTCGGCGTGAAGCCCATGGTGGTCGGCAACACCGGCATGCAGATGGGCGGCTGGTACAACAAGGAGATCAATTCGCTGGGCGACCTGCGCGGCCTGAAGATCCGCATGCCGGGCCTGGGCGGCGAAGTGCTGGCGCGTCTCGGCGCGACCACCGTGAACCTGCCCGGGGGCGAGGTGTTCACCGCGCTGCAGACCGGTGCCATCGACGCCACCGACTGGGTCAGCCCGTACAACGACCTGGCCTTCGGCCTGCACAAGGCCGCGAAGTACTACTACTACCCGGGCTGGCAGGAGCCGCAGGCGGTGCTGGAACTGCTGGTCAACCAGAAGGCCCTCGATACCCTGCCCGAGGACCTGCAGGCCATCCTCACCGAGGCGACCCGTGCCGCCAGCCGCGACATGATGGATGACTACGTCTACAACAACGCACTGGCGCTCGATCAGCTCAAGCAGCAGGGTGTGGAGCTCAAGCGCTTCCCCGACGAAGTGCTGGACGCCATGCAGGAACAGTCGGAGCTGGTGCTCGGCGAGCTGGCCGCGCAGAGCGAGCTGAACGGCCGCATCTGGGCCTCGATGAAAGCCTTCCAGGAGCAGGTCAAGCCGATGCACGAGATTTCCGAGAAGGAACTGTACAACTGGCGTTGACTGCCCTGACGAACGGAGCACCGGGCTCCGTTCGCCTACCAGGCAGGACCAGCGCAAGCGTCTGCCGGCACCGCCGGACGCGACCAACGGTCGCAAGCAAAAGCTCGTAACATACTGCCCCTCGCCAACCCCTGCCCGGCTCGGCAGGATGGCGCGCGTACCTCCACTTAATTCAAGCGGGAACACTCAATGCAACGTGTGCTTAGCATTTTCATGGCGCTGTGTATCAGCCTGACCTTCGCGCTGGATGCCCACGCCAAGCGCTTTGGCGGCGGCAAGAGCTTCGGCTCGGCACCGAGCCACCAGACCCGCCAGGCGCCCCAGCAGACCCAGGCCGCACCGTCCCAGGCCGGCAAGCAGGCTGCGGCTGCGCCCAGTGGTGCCTCGCGCTGGCTCGGCCCGCTGGCCGGTCTGGCCGCCGGCGGCCTGCTCGCCTCGATGTTCATGGGCGATGGCTTCGAAGGCATCCAGTTCATGGATATCCTGATCTTCGGCCTGATCGCGTTCCTGCTGTTCCGCTTCCTCGCCGCCCGCCGTCGCCAGCAGCAGCCCGCCATGGCCGGCCATGCGCCGATGCAGCGTGAAATGCCGCAGCAGCCGGCGACCTCCATCTTCGGCGGCAGCGCCGCCCCGGTCGCCGCTGCTCCGGTGATCAATGCCCCGGCCTGGTTCAACGAACAGAGCTTCGTCGCCGCCGCGCGCGAGCACTTCCTCTCGCTGCAGCAGCACTGGGACGCCAACGAGATGGACAAGATCGCCGAGTTCGTTACCCCCCAGCTGCTGGGTTTCCTCAAGCAGGAGCGCGCCGAGATCGGTGATGCCTATCAGTCGACCTACATCGACGATCTGCAGATCCAGCTCGACGGCGTCGACGACAATGCCGAGAAGACCACCGCAACGCTGACCTTCAGCGGCGTGGCCAAGACCTCGCGCTTCGACCAGGGCGAACCCTTCAGCGAGAGCTGGCGCATGGAGCGTGAGCAGGGCGAGAACCAGCCCTGGCTGGTGGCCGGTATCCGTCAGAACGCCTGATCGGCACCGTTCCGGAACCCACACCGGCCTGCCTCCGGACAGGCCACGATAACCCCGCTCCGGCGGGGTTTTTCGTTTCTGCCGCGCCCTCCTCGACCTTTTGCTGCGCAAAAAAAACCGGCCGCGGAGCAAACCGCGGCCGGCACAGCGACGCATGCGATCATTTCCTGAGGAAGTCCAGCAGGTCCTGATTGAAGCGCACCTTGTGGGTGTCGGTCAGGCCGTGCGGCGCACCGGGGTAGACGATCAGCTTCGCATCCTTGATCTGCGCTGCGGATGCCTTGCCGGAGATGTCCAGCGGCACGATCTGGTCGTCGTCGCCATGGATCACCAGGGTCGGCACGTCGAACTTCTTCAGGTCCTCGCGGAAGTCGGTGGCCGAGAAGGCGGCGATGGAGTCATAGGTGTTCTTGTGCCCGGCCTGCATGCCCTGCGCTCGCCAGTTATCGATCAGCCCCTGGGAAACCTTCGCGCCCGGCCGGTTGAAGCCATAGAACGGGCCGGAGGCAAGGTCCAGGTAGAGCTGCGCACGATCTTCCAGCGAGGCCTTGCGAATGCCGTCGAACACCTCCAGCGGCAGGCCACCCGGGTTATCCGCGGTTTTCAGCATCATCGGGGGCACGGCGCTGACCAGCACGGCCTTCTTCACCCGCCCGGTGCCGTGGCGACCGATGTAGCGCGCCACCTCACCACCACCGGTGGAGAAACCCACCAGGGTCACGTCCTGCAGGTCGAGCGTGTCGATCACCGCGGCCAGGTCGTCGGCGTAGTGATCCATGTCGTTGCCTTCCCAGGGCTGGCTGGACCGGCCATGGCCGCGGCGGTCATGGGCGACCACGCGATAGCCCTCGGATGCGAGAAACAGCATCTGCGATTCCCAGCTGTCGGAACTCAGCGGCCAGCCGTGGCTGAAGGTCACCACCGGGCCGTCCTTCGGGCCCCAGTCCTTGTAGTAGAGCTGCACGCCATCGGCGGTAGTGATGGTGCTGGCTGTATGTGCGACAACAGCGGCACTGCCGGGCTTCGCCGGTTGTGCGGCCTGGGCGGCGAAGGCGGGCTGCAGCGCGATGGCCAGCAGCAGCGGCATGGCGAGGGTACGGGTGATCGGATTCATGGCATGGGTCTCCTGTTCGAAAGGGTGGCGGTCCGGCTCAGTCGGCAATGACCAGCGTGACGTCGATGTTTCCGCGGGTGGCGTTGGAATAGGGGCAGACGATGTGGGCCTGCTCGACCAGGTTCTGCAGCAGGTCGCGGGCAACGCCGGGGGCACTGATGGTCAGCTCGGCCTCGATGCCGAAGCCGGTGGGGATCTGGCCGATGCCGACCTTGCCGGTGATGCGCGTTTCCACCGGCAGAGTGACCTTCTGCTTGCCGGCGACGAACTTCAGCGCCCCGAGAAAGCAGGCCGAGTATCCGGCGGCGAACAGCTGCTCGGGATTGGTCCCGGCACCACCGGCGCCGCCCAGCTCGCGCGGCGTGGACAGCTGCACGTCGAGCGCCTGGTCGGAGGAGCTGGCGCGGCCTTCGCGGCCGCCGGTGGCGGTGGCAGTAGCGGTGTAGAGAATCTTCTCGATGGACATGGTGGTGACTCCTGTTTCGGGTTGCCGGAGCGGTGTTGCCCGGTAAGCGCTATTCTCCTCCAGCACGAAAAACTATTGGTGACGTAAAGTCTTTGAAACTTGATCAGGAGTACAAAGATGGCTGACCGTCTCGCTGCACTGATGACGCACTTCCCGATGCGCGCCCAGGTGTTCAACACCGGGCCGCTGTGCGGCATCAACACGTTGCAGAGCGATGGCGTGCACGGACAACTGCACCTGATTCGCCGCGGTGCGGTGGAGGTCCGCTACGGCCGGGAGACACTGCACGTCACGCAGCCGAGCCTGCTGCTGTTCCCGCGACCGCTGACGCATCGCTTCATCACCGCGCCGGACTGCGAGGTGGACATGGTCTGCGCGAACCTGACGTTCGAGGGGGGCAGGGCCAACCCGATCGCCTCTGCCCTGGCCGATCTGGTCTGCCTGCCGCTGGATGGCGTGTGGGGCGCCGAGCCGGTGCTCTCACTGCTGTTCGAAGAAGCCTTCGAACAGCGCTGCGGGCGCATGGCGCTGGTGGAGCGGCTGGTGGAGGTGGTGATGATCCAGATCCTGCGTCAGCTGATGGAAAGCGACGAGGTCAGCGGCGGCCTGCTCTCCGGCCTCGCCCATCCGCGTCTGCGCAACGCGCTGGTGGCCATGCACGAAGCGCCCGCACAGGACTGGACGCTCGACAACCTCGCCGGCGTCGCCGGAATGTCGCGTAGCGCCTTCGCCACCACCTTCCGCGAAACGCTCGGGCAGACGCCCGGCCAGTATCTGCTGGGCTGGCGCGTCCGCCTGGCGCAGAAGGCGCTGCAGCGCGGGCGGCCGCTGAAGGTGATCGCCACCGAGGTCGGCTACGGCAGCGAAGCGGCGCTTTCGCGCGCATTCAAGGCCCAAGCCGGACAATCGCCGCGGGAATGGAAAAACCAGCTTGCCGCCTCGACAGGCGCCTGAAGCCGCCATGTGACCGATCGGCTGGCTGCAAGGGCAGCGGCGGCACCCGGAATTAATCCTTCACTTTCCGAAAGCTTGGCTAAGCTGCTTTAGCAGACGCCGGCAAAGCATCGGCGTTTCAGCCTGATAAGAAGGAGAACCTCCGATGGACATGAACCGTCGACAGTTCTTCAAGGTCTGCGGTGTGGGCCTTGGGGCGTCGAGCATGGCGGCATTGGGCATGGCCCCGCCGACGGCGTATGCCGAGTCGATCCGGCATTTCAAACTGACCAACACCCGTGAAACACGCAACACCTGCCCCTACTGCTCCGTCGGCTGCGGGCTGATCCTCTACAGCCAGGGCAGCGGCGGCAAGAACGTCGCACAGAACATCATCCACATCGAAGGCGACTCCGATCACCCGGTCAACCGCGGCACGCTCTGCCCGAAGGGCGCGGGCCTGCTGGACTTCGTTCACAGCCCCAACCGCCTGACCCATCCGGAAGTCCGCGAAGCCGGCAGCAACGAGTGGAAGCGCATCGAGTGGAGCGAAGCCCTCGACCGCATCGCCCGGCTGATGAAGGACGACCGCGACGCCAACTTCATCGAGCGCAACGACAAGGGCCAGACGGTCAACCGCTGGCTGACTACCGGTTTCCTCGCCGCCTCGGCATCATCCAACGAGGCCGGCTACATCACCCACAAGGTGGTTCGATCACTCGGCATATTGGCGTTCGACAACCAGGCACGTGTCTGACACGGCCCGACGGTGGCAAGTCTTGCCCCGACGTTTGGCCGCGGCGCGATGACCAATCACTGGAGTGATATCCAGAACGCCGATCTGATCCTGATCATGGGCGGTAACGCCGCCGAAGCGCACCCGTGCGGCTTCAAATGGGTCACCGAAGCCAAGGCGCGCAACAAGGCCCGGCTGGTCGTGGTCGATCCGCGCTTCACCCGTTCGGCCTCGGTGGCCGACATGTATGCGCCGATCCGCACCGGCACAGACATCGCCTTCCTCGGCGGGCTGATCAACTACCTGCTGGAAAACGACAAGATCCAGCACGAGTACGTGGTCAACTACACCGATGTCTCGTTCATCGTGAAGGAAGGCTTCGGCTTCGAGAACGGCCTGTTCAACGGTTATGACGCCGAGAAACGCAGCTACCCGGACAAATCCACCTGGAGCTACGAGCTGGACGAGGACGGCTTCGCCCGCGTCGACAAGAGCCTTACCCATCCGCGCTGCGTCTATAACCTGCTCAAGCAGCACTACAGCCGCTACACGCCGGAGGTGGTCAGCAACATCTGCGGCACGCCGCAGGACAAGATGCTGCAGATCTGGGAGACCATCGCCGAGACCTCGGCCCCGGGCAAGGTCATGACCATCATGTACGCCCTGGGCTGGACGCAGCACTCGGTGGGCTCGCAGATGATCCGCACCGGCGCCATGGTGCAGCTGCTGCTCGGTAACATCGGCATGCCCGGTGGCGGCATGAATGCCCTGCGCGGCCACTCCAACATCCAGGGCCTGACCGACCTGGGCCTGCTCTCCAACCTGTTGCCGGGCTACATGACGCTGCCGCTGGAGGCCGAGCAGGACTACACGGCCTACATCACCAAGCGCACCGCCAAGCCGCTGCGCCCGGGGCAACTGTCCTACTGGCAGCACTACGAGAAATTCCACGTCAGCCTGATGAAGGCCTGGTACGGCAGGAACGCCACCGCGGAGAACAACTGGGGCTACGACTGGCTGCCAAAGCTGGATATCCCCGGCTACGACGTGCTCAAGGTGTTCGACATGATGTACCAGGGGCAGGTCAACGGCTATTTCTGCCAGGGCTTCAACCCCACCGCCTCGTTCCCCAACAAGGCCAAGGTGAGCGCGGCGCTGGCCAAGCTCAAGTACCTGGTGATCATGGACCCGCTGGCCACCGAGACCTCGGAGTTCTGGCGCAACGCCGGCGAGTACAACGACGTCGACACCGCCAGCATCCAGACCACGGTGTTCCGCCTGCCGACCACCTGCTTCGCCGAGGAGGACGGCTCGCTGGTCAACAGCGGCCGCTGGCTGCAGTGGCACTGGAAGGCCGCCGAGCCACCGGGACAGGCGAAGACCGACGTGGTGATCATGGGCGGGCTGTTCCATCGCCTGCGCGAGCTCTACCGCAAGGAAGGCGGCGCCTATGCCGAGCCACTGATGAACATCGATTGGGGCTATCGCCAGCCGGAAGAACCGAGCGCCGAGGAAATTGCCCAGGAGTACAACGGCAAGGCACTGGCCGACGTCTTCGACCTGCAGACAGGCGCCCAGCTGGCCAAGGCCGGCGAGCTGCTGCCGGGCTTCGGCCTGCTGCGCGCCGACGGCACCACCTCGAGTGGCTGCTGGATCTTCTGCGGCTCCTGGACCCAGGCCGGCAACCAGATGGCCCGCCGCGACAACGCCGACCCCTACGGCATGGGCCAGACGCTGGGCTGGGCCTGGGCCTGGCCGGCCAACCGGCGCATCCTCTACAACCGCGCCTCGGCCGATCCGGCGGGCAATCCGTGGGATGCACAGAAGAAGCGCCTGGTCTGGTGGGATGGCGGCAAGTGGGGCGGCACCGACGTGCCGGACTTCAAGGTCGATTCACGGCCGGAAGATGGCATGAACCCCTTCATCATGAACCCCGAAGGGGTGGCACGGCTGTTCGCCGTGGACAAGATGAACGAGGGGCCATTCCCCGAGCACTACGAGCCGTTCGAAACGCCGATCGGACGCAACCCCCTGCATCCAGGCAACGCGCAGGCGATCAGCAACCCCGCCGCGCGGGTGTTCAAGAACGACATGGAGCTGTTCGGCACGGCGGAGGACTTCCCCTATGCCGCCACCACCTACCGGCTGACGGAGCACTTCCACTTCTGGACCAAGCATTGCCGGCTCAACGCGATCACCCAGCCCGAGCAGTTCGTCGAGATCGGCGAGGTGCTGGCCAACGAGCTGGGCATCAAGGCCGGCGAGCGGGTCAAGGTGTCGTCCAACCGCGGCTTCATCAAGGCGGTGGCGGTGGTGACCAAGCGCATCAAGCCGCTGACGGTGGACGGGCAGACGGTGCACCAGATCGGCATCCCGCTGCACTGGGGCTTCGCCGGCGTGGCGCGCAACGGTTACCTGACCAACACGCTGACGCCGTTCGTCGGTGACGCCAACACCCAGACGCCGGAGTTCAAGTCGTTCCTGGTCAACGTGGAGAAGGCATGATGGCTACTCAAGACGTGATTGCCCGCTCCGCCACGACCACCGAGCGGCCGTCGATCCGCGAGATCGGCGAAGTGGCGAAACTGATCGACACCTCCAAGTGCATCGGCTGCAAGGCCTGCCAGGTGGCGTGTTCGGAATGGAACGACCTGCGCGACGAGGTCGGCACCAGCCACGGGACCTACGACAACCCGATCGACCTCACCGCCGAATCCTGGACGGTGATGAAGTTCGCCGAGTACGAGAACCCCGGCAGCGGCAACCTCGAATGGCTGATCCGCAAGGACGGCTGCATGCATTGCGCCGACCCGGGTTGCCTCAAGGCCTGCCCGGCGCCGGGGGCGATCGTGAAGTACGCCAACGGTATCGTCGACTTCAACCAGGACCACTGCATCGGCTGCGGCTACTGCATCACCGGTTGCCCGTTCGACATCCCGCGCATCTCCGAGAAGGACAAGAAGGCCTACAAGTGCACGCTCTGTTCCGACCGCGTGTCGGTCGGGCTGGAGCCGGCCTGCGTGAAGACCTGCCCCACCGGCGCCATCGTCTTCGGCAGCAAGGAGGACATGAAGGAGCATGCCGCCGGGCGCATCGCCGACCTCAAGGAACGCGGTTTCGACCAGGCCGGCCTGTACGACCCCGACGGCGTCGGCGGTACGCACGTGATGTACGTGCTGCACCATGCCGATCAGCCCTCGCTGTACAACGACCTGCCGAACGAGCCCACCATCAGCCCGCTGGTCAGCCTGTGGAAGGGCGTGACCAAGCCCCTCGCCCTGCTGGGCATGGGCGCGGCGGTGCTGGCCGGCTTCTTCCACTACACGCGGGTCGGCCCGATTCGCGTCGAGGAAGAGGACGACAAGGCCGAGCTCAGCGAGCCCGTGGTGCATCAGGTCGATCCTTCGGTGCATGTGGTCGATCCCAAGGAGCCGCGACCCTGACCGCGCGGCCCCGTTCGCGGGGCCGCCTTCGGTGTCCGCTCGCTCAAGGAGTCAACGATGAACAACAACGAGATCGAACGCTACAACCCCTCGCAACGGACCAACCACTGGATCGTCGCGATTCTCTTCGTGCTCGCCGCGCTGTCCGGCCTGGCACTGTTCCATCCGGCGCTGTTCGGCCTCTCCGGGCTGTTCGGCGGCGGCACCTGGACGCGCATCCTGCACCCCTTCATCGGGGTCGCGATGTTCGTCTTCTTCCTCTGGCTGGCGATCCGCTTCGCTGGGCACAACCGCATCGAAGCACGCGACCGCCAGTGGCTCCGGCAGATCAACGACGTGGTGCACAACCGCGAGGAAAAGCTGCCGGAAGTCGGCCGCTACAACGCCGGGCAGAAGGTGCTGTTCTGGGTGCTGATCCTCAGCATGCTGGTGCTGCTGCTCAGCGGCATCGTCATCTGGCGCGAGTACTTCAGCAGCTTCTTCGGCATCGTCTCGCTGCGCTGGGCCAGCCTGCTGCATGCGGCCGCCGCCTTCGTGCTGATCGTCAGCATCATCGTGCACATCTACGCAGCCATCTGGATCAAGGGGTCGATGGGCTCGATGCTCTACGGCACCGTCAGCCGGGCCTGGGCGCGCAAGCACCATCCGGCCTGGTACCGGGAGATCAACCAGCGCAAGTAAGCGCCGCCAAGCACGCCGGAGATTCCCGCCGCCGTGGGAATCTTCGCCCGTGCATGCCATCGAAAGCCGAGCTATAACCGTGACGGACTATGCTGTTCGGCATAACCACAAGAAAAGGAGTCCTGCGTGGCAGGCACCATTCTAGAGCCCGGGCAGATCGAAGCCGCTGCCAGCAAACCACCCTTCACCAACCTGCCACCACGCGATCTGTTCGCCCTGCGCAGCGCGCGCCTCGCCAAGCTCGCCGAAGATCATCCGCTGGCCGACTACCTGCGCCTGCTCGCCGGCGTATGCCAGGCACAGCAGCAGGTGCTGGACAACCCGCCTGCCAGCGCACCGCTCGACCCTGCGCGCACCCGCGAATGCTTCAAGCACGCCATGCCGCCGCTGGCCGCCGACACCCTGGTGCGCGAGGGGGCGTGGCTGCCGCTGCTCGATGCCTGGCTGGATGCCTTCGCGGTGCCGGACAACCTGTCGGTCATCGCTGCCTTCGACCAGCTGCGCCGCGCCGACAGCGGCCAGCGCAAGGCCTGGGCCGTGGCGCTGGTCAGTGGCCAGTACGACAGCCTGCCGCCGGCGCTGGTGCCCTTTCTCGGCGCCGCGCTGCAACTGGCCTGGACCCACTGGCTGCTCCAGCTCGACCTCTCCGACCTGCGCGAACGCGAAGACCAGACGCTCTGCCCCTGCTGCGGCGCACCGCCCATGGCCGGGGTGATTCGCCACCGCGGGCAGCTCAACGGCCTGCGCTACCTGGTCTGCTCCCTGTGCGCCTGCGAATGGCACTACGTGCGCCTGAAATGCAGCCACTGCCGCAGCACCAAGAAGCTCGACTACCTGCACTTCGAAGGCTCGCCCAACGGCATCAAGGCCGAGGCGTGCCCCGAATGCAACGGCTACCTCAAGCAGCTCTATCTCGAATTGGCACCGGACGGCGAAAGCCTGTCCGCCGATCTGGCGACGCTGGACCTCGACCTGCTGCTGGCCGATCAGGGCTATAACCGCCAGGCACCCAACCTGCTGCTGGCACCGGGGAACGAGGCATGAGCAGCAGCCATCTGCCCTCGGTGGACAAGCTGCTGCGCGATCCGGCCTGCCAGCCACTGCAGCAGCGCTATGGCCGTCAGGCGCTGCTGGCGACGCTGCGCGACCTGCTCGACGAACTGCGCGAACCAGCTCGCCGTGGCCAGCTGGCCGCGCTGGAACTGTCCGAAGCGGTGCTCGCCGGGCGCGCCGGCGAACGCCTGGCCAGCCAGCACAAGAGCCGCGTGCGCCGAGTGTTCAACCTCACCGGCACAGTGCTGCACACCAACCTCGGTCGCGCCCTGTTGCCGGATGAAGCCATCGAGGCGATCACCCTTGCCGCGCGCTACCCGCTCAACCTGGAATTCGATCTCGCCACCGGCAAGCGCGGCGATCGCGACGACCTCATCGAAGGACTGATCCGCGAGCTGACCGGCGCCGAGGCGGTCACCGTGGTCAACAACAACGCCGCCGCCGTGCTGCTGGCCTTGAACAGCCTCGGCGCGCGCAAGGAAGGCATCATTTCCCGTGGCGAGCTGATCGAGATCGGTGGCGCCTTCCGCATCCCGGACATCATGGCCCGCGCCGGCGTGAAGCTGCATGAAGTCGGTACCACCAACCGCACCCACGCCAAGGATTACGAAGCGGCCATCAACCCTCGCTCAGGGCTGTTGATGCGCGTGCATACCAGCAACTACAGCGTGCAGGGTTTCACTGCCAGCGTCGCCACCGCCGAGCTGGCGCGCATCGCCCATGCCCACGATCTGCCGTTGCTGGAAGATCTGGGCAGCGGCAGCCTGCTCGACCTCTCGCGCTGGGGCCTGCCCAAGGAGCCGACGGTGCAGGAAGCGCTGCGCGACGGCGCCGACATCGTCACCTTCAGCGGCGACAAGCTGCTCGGCGGCCCGCAGGCCGGGCTGATCGTCGGCAGCAAGGCGCTGATCCAGAAGATCAAGAAGAACCCGCTCAAGCGCGCCCTGCGCGTCGACAAGCTGACCCTTGCGGCGCTGGAAGCGGTGCTCAACCTCTATCGCGACCCCGACCGCCTGGCCGAACGCCTCACCAGCCTGCGCCTGCTCAGCCGCCCGCAGGCGGAGATCCGCACCCAGGCTGAACGCATCGCTCCGGCGCTGGCCGCCGTGCTCGGCGAGAGCTGGCAAGTCGCAGTAACCGATGCCCTGGGCATGATCGGCAGCGGCGCGCAGCCGGTGGCCCGTCTGCCCAGCGCCGCCCTGTGCATCCGTCCGCAGCAGCCCAAGCGCCTGCGCGGCCGCAGCCTGCGTCAGCTTGAAGAAGCGCTGCGCTGCCTGCCGATTCCGGTCCTCGGGCGCATCGACGACGACGCCCTCTGGCTCGACCTGCGCCAACTGGACGACGAACCGGCCTTCCTCCAGCAACTGGCGCACCTGCAAGAGGAGCTGGCCCGTTGATCGTCGGGACCGCCGGCCATATCGACCATGGCAAGACCGCACTGCTCCACGCCCTCACCGGGCAACAGGGCGACCGCCGTCGCGAGGAGCGCGAGCGTGGCATCACCATCGACCTCGGCTACCTCTACGCCGACCTCGGCGAAGGCAGCCTCACCGGTTTTATCGACGTGCCAGGCCACGAGCGCTTCGTGCACAACATGCTGGCCGGCGCCAGCGGCATCGACTGCGTGCTGCTGGTGGTGGCCGCCGATGACGGCGTGATGCCGCAGACCCGTGAACACCTGGCCATCGTCGAGTTGCTCGGCATCCGCCGGGCACTGGTGGCGCTGACCAAGATCGATCGCGTCGAGCCGGCGCGCATCGCCGAAGTCGAGCAACAGATCGAAAACCTGCTGGCCGCCGGAGCACTGGCCGGAACGCCGATCTTTCCGGTTTCCAGCATCCGCGGCGATGGCATCGACGCCTTGCGCGCCGCGCTGATCGACGAAGCCGCGCGCACCGCCGCCCGCAGCGACAGCGGCCACTTCCGCCTGGCCATCGACCGCGCCTTCAGCGTCACCGGCGCTGGCGTGGTGGTCACCGGCACCGCCTTTGCCGGGCGCGTGCGAATCGGCGACGAACTGCTGCTCGGCCCCGCCGGCAAACGCGTGCGCGTCCGAGGCCTGCACGCACAGAACCGCGAAGCGGACGAAGCCCATGCCGGCCAGCGCGTGGCCCTGAATCTTGCCGGCGACCGGCTGGCCGTGGAGCAGATCCATCGCGGCGACTGGCTGCTGCACCCACTGCTGCACGCGCCGACCCAACGCATCGACGTCGACTTCCAGCTGCTGCCCGGCGAAGCCCACGAACTCAAGCACCGGACGCCCGTGCACGTGCACCTCGGCGCCCAGGACGTCACCGCCCGCGTCGCCCTGCTCGAAGGCACGAGCCTGGCGCCGGGCGAACGCGCCTTCGCCCAGCTACTGCTCAACACACCGAGCCACGCGGTACATGGCGACCGCATCGTCCTGCGCGACCAGTCCGCCCAGCGCACCCTTGGTGGTGGCCGTGTGCTCGACCCCTTTGCACCGCCACGCAATCGCCGTCGTGCCGCGCGGCTGGAGCAACTTCGCGCCCTCAACCAGCCGAGCCTGGAGCAGGCATTGCCGCCACTGCTCGCCAGCGCCACCAATGGCATCGACCCGCAAGGCCTGGAACGCCAGTTCAACCGCCCGCGCGATGGCTGGCAGCTGCCGCACGGCGTATTGGAGATCAGCACACGGCTGGGCCCACGGCTATTCGACCAGGCCCGCTGGCGCGAACTCGAAACCGCGCTGCTCGACTCACTTCAGCGTTTTCACGAAGAGCAACCCGACGAACTTGGCCCCGACCGCGACCGCCTGCGTCGCTACGCCCTGCCGCAGCTGGAGCGGCCGGTGTTCACCGCCCTGCTGGAACAGGCACTGGCCGCCGGCCGCATCGAAACCAGCGGCCCGTGGCTGCACCGCCCCGATCACCGGGTGCGCCTGAGCGATGCGGAAGAAGATTTGAAAGCGCGCCTGTGGCCATTGCTCGAAGCCGGCCATTTCGACCCACCCTGGGTCCGCGACCTGGCCCACGACCTCGGTGTCGACGAAATGCAGATGCGCAACCTGCTACGCAAGCTCGCCCGTCTCGGCCTGCTGCAACAGGTGGTGAAAGATTTGTTCTACCCCGAGTTCACCATTCGCCAACTCGCGGGGCATGTACTGCAACTGGAAGCGCAAAGCGGCGTGATCCGCGCCGCCGCCTTCCGCGACCGCATCCAGCTCGGCCGCAAACGCAGCATCCAGCTGCTCGAACACTTCGACCGCATCGGCCTCACCCGCCGCTTCGGCAACGAACGCAAAGTCCGCCAGGACAGCGCCTTGGCGATCCAGTCAGCCCTGGGGTAGGCTGGTCGCCGCTTCCTTTCCCACATCAAGACCAGATAAGGAAGGCAATCGCACCCGGTGGTGCGGCCGGGCTTCAAATCCTGTTTTTGCCTTATTCATCAATGGCCTATGTTGGCCAATGCCGGGCGTTGTGCGAATCTGCTGGTTACTGTTTTGGCGATTGCTGGTCTTTTTCGGGCAGTGCCTTCGACACTTTTTCGACACCGCTGTCGGTTAGTTTCTGGTGTTTAGGTTTACGCTCGCCTTGCAGTTTCGGCGTTGAATACTGCCTTCTCCGCCTGGGCAAAAGTCGCTGATCCGTCGCTCTTTGCCTACAACTACAATTTCTTTTTGCCGGGTTGGGATCGCTACGGCCGGCTCGGGGATAACCCGAGTAGCCGGAACGATATTGGTCGCACCCTGGGGAACGTAGTTTTTGTCGTTGAATACGGTTTGCTTGGGCGGTGGTTCTGCCGTAGCGGCCTTTGGCTGAGCTGCTCGCGGCTGAGGCGTTGCACCTCTAGCGGCCACTTCCTCTACTACTCTGTCCCAATCCTTGGTCGCTGTCGGCTCTGCTCGCCTGATTTCGGCAACGGGGGCTGGCTTGGGTTGGATGCGCTTATCGGCGATGCCCTGGACGGTGCCTTTGAGGAATGCCGAACCCACCATCTGTAGCGCGGCTAGCATGATTACGGTGCCGATCAGCCCTGGTATCAGCCATGCTACGGCTCCCTTGCGCGGGCGCCTTCTGATGTAGTCCGGGGCGTCGTTCCATTCAGCCTTCATATCTCCCTCTCCCTGTCCTTCGGGCGTACCAGCGCCTAGTCACTTCCTTGGTAATCGCTATCCCGCGCTTTGACTGGTCAAGTTTCGGTTGGCCTCGTCGTATTCCGGGCTTCGGTGGCCATGCTCTGGCTCAATCCGGCCGCTAACGAGCCAAAGGGCGTACTCAGGAAACGAGTCAGCCAGGATGCCGATTTCCTCCGTCCCGATGCGGATTTTCTCGCTGCTGATGTTGCGCCAGCGGTCGTAGTTCTTCCCGCCCTTCTCGCTCAGGCGCTTCGGACCGACAACACGTATCAATCGAAGCGCTCTATCTCGGACCGAATCCATATAGGTAAATTTCATGTTGCGTAATATTTACGCATGCTGAAAGAAGGTGTAACTTTTACGCAAGAGTAAATGTTACGCAGATAACAGCATTGCTGATATAGACCAACATAGTGCAACAAAGGCCAAGGACATGGAAGGAAACCTACCGCCGATAGACCTGCTCAACGCGCCCCCGGTCATGCCGTGGCGCCAGTTCGCGGACTGGATTCGCATGGGCGATGAACACGACGTGGTGTGGGGCTGGATTCGCAATGGCTACATCCCGTCGCACAAGGTCGGCAAGTACGTGATGGTTAACGTGGCGTTGCTGGTTAAGCAGCTCATGGAAAAGGAGTGGGACGAATGAGCTTGTCTACTGATCGCGCGTTCCGCTCGCTTCTGCTCGCTCTCGTCGATGTCCGCTTGAGTGGCCCTGAAAGCACTCCTGATTATCAGCGCCACGCAAAATTTGGTTTGGTTCAAGGCCAGCTACATGCTCTTTGGGATCTCGGTGTTATCACCTGGGATCAGCACTGTTTGTTTACTGACTTACTGCTGAACGCCTCTGAAAATTCAGGGAAGCCGTTCCCCGATGAGCGCAACGTGGGTCCGGTAATGCCCTCCTACGTTGCCTATATGCGTCGTCAATCTCCGGTAAAGCCATCGACCCAGGTGCCTGTTGATGATTGTCCTGGCGAAGTACTTGCGCCTACCTCATGCCCCGAACTGCGACTGCTCTGTCTGCTGGTCCGGACGCGAAGTGGCGAAACCCGATCCCTCCCGGTCCACACCATGCGCCCTTTGCCGCCCCGCCTCTGCGCGGCCGATTCGCACGCTGCAAATGGGCTGCGTCGGTGGAACCTGGAAGCCTCTGCTCTCGGACTGGACAGTGGAACCGGCCTTTATCTGCGAGAAGCACACGCCACCCGACCGCCCCGCGAAGTGGTGGAGCGTTATCTACGACCCGGGCAAGCCAACGCCCTTCGTCCCGATTCACGAACCGTTCGAATTGGTGGGGTGATGGCATGAGACAGCCAACCGCTCTCGTTGCCTGCGAGTTCTCCGGGCGCGTTCGTGATGCGCTGACCCGCGCCGGGTTCTACGCCGTCAGCTGCGACCTGCTGCCATCCGAAACCGAAGGCGAGCACATCCAGGGCGATGTGCTGGAAGTACTCGACTGGGGATGGGATCTACTGATTGCCCATCCGCCCTGCACTGATCTCGCTACATCGGGCGCACGCTGGTTCCCTGAGAAGATCGCTGATGGTCGTCAAGCCCGCGCCTTGGATTTCGTCCGCACCCTGCTGGCTGCGCCGATCCCTTTCAAGGCACTCGAAAATCCGAAGTCCGTCATCTCCAGCCGGATCCGCAAACCGGACCAGATCATCCAGCCTTGGATGTTCGGTCATGGCGAACGCAAGGAAACGCATTTCTGGCTCCAGAACCTGCCGCTCCTGGTACCGACCGAAATCGTCGACGGCCGCGAACCGACTGTGCATTACATGGCGCCGGGACCGGACCGCTGGAAGAACCGCTCGCGTACCTATCAGTGCGTCGCAGAGGCAATTGCCATGCAATGGGGCAGATACGTGATGGACCAGCTCGCCAACCCCATGCGACCTGTCCTGGTCCAGGGCCGCGCTCCCGGCTCGTCGGATCACGCTTCACCGATCCGGCGAACGGAAGCACGGGCGAAGCGCACCCTTGACCCGGCACGAACAGAAACAGCCTCCGCTCGTGAGTGTGGGGCAGCTTCACCGCCCCGCGCTCCCGAGCCCTCGGCGGCGAGAGTGGGATGACAAGGGCAAAGCCCTTGGTGTTAACCAACTAGAGAACACGCACAACGCGACGTTTTAACCAGTAGGCCAAGTAACAGATCACCTCGGCGAACTTGCGAGTTCACCGGTTCGGGATCGCTCGGCCTGCAGAAAGCAAAGCAGCGCAATAAAGCGCAACTAGAGAGAGGAAACACAAATGGCACGTTCGATCATGGAAGTTGCATTTCTCAGCGCCGAGAAAGTCGAGTTCGACAACGTGAAGCTGGTGAAGCTGTTTGTCGGTGACGAGCCGGACGGCAAGCGTGACCTCGGCATTTCCATCCTGTCGATGAATGTCTCCGAAGATGCCCTGGACGAAGTGTGGTCCGCCTGCGAAAGCCTCGATGTGCTTGAGCCGATCCGCGTTACCACCGAGATCGAGCGAGGCTCCAAGAACGCCGGCAAGTTCATCGTCCTGCACGTTGAGCCTGTGAAAGCAGCCGCTGCTCAAGCCCCCAAGCCGACTCAGCAACCGACCCCAACCGCCAAGCCAGCCGGCACCCAGCCGGAACAGGCCAAGGCCAACTAACCGGTAGGGGCGGCCATGCTGATCGATGACCGGGTGTACTGCGACTGCTGCGGAAACGACATGGGCAAGCTCATGGCGCTGCCCGCGCCGCAAAGCGACCTGCTGCCCGACCTCAGCCTGCCGCCCCACTTCGCCGTCTGCCCTGACTGCGAACCCTCCGAACAATCCGCCGACCTCGAGCAGGCCGGCGAATGAATTTCCTCGCCTGTGACGGTGACTGGCTGCAAAGCGCCGATGGCTCGCCCATCTGCTCCGGCTCGCTGGTCGCCCTCACGGTCGAGGAAATGCAAAGCCTCTACGGCTCTGCACTGACCTGGGACCAAGTCTCCGAGCTGCAAGGCGAAGCGATTGTTCTGTTCGCCACCGTGTTCGGCTTCCTGGTCCTGAAAAAAGCCCTGAAACAGTGAGGTATCACCCATGCAACTGAACAAGCACTTCATCAAGAAAATCGGCCTCGGCGCTGCCGTTGCTCTCTCGGCTGCTGCCGGCTCCGTCTACGCGGCAGTCCCGCCCGAAGCCACCCAAGCGCTGGATACCGCGGGCGCCGACGTCGGCACCATCGGTTGGGCGGTGTTCGCCGTGATCATCGCTGCGATGGTGTTCAAGTACATGCGCCGCGCCCTGTAACCGGGAACCGCGCACTGCATGTTCCGAAGCAAACAAACCCCGCTCCGGCGGGGTTTTCTCTTCCAGGGAAATGCCATGAGCTACGAACTGTACGTCCTGATCCTCACTACCCTGGCGTTTTACCTCGTGTTTTTTGGGCGGGTGTGAATATGAAAAGGATGCTTCTGATATTGCTGGCTGCGGGGATTTGGTGCTCGCCCGTTAGTGCTGAGGATTATTATTGGGATACTACTGCACGGATATTCGCTGCTTCTTCCCCTGCTGAAACGTGCAATTTGTGGGCCGCGGACAGATCAAAAACACTTCAGTACCCTATTCACTCTGTAACTTATTCACTTACTACTCCAACATCAGGTTTCTGTAAGGGGATATCCTATGGTGTTGAATATTCTGCAACTATCTACCGTTATGGGTCGGCTTGCCCGTCTGGCACAGAATACAACCCCACAACCGGCGAATGCGTAGCGCCGCCCAATGCCTGCGAAGCCACCATCGGCCAGGTCGTCACCCACGAACACAAGATGAAGGAAGCGGTCGGTCAGCCGGTGATCGATCCGCCTGGCTCGGTCTGCGCCAATAGCTGCCAGTACGCCTTCGGCTTTACGCCGGCCAGTAACGTCTACGTCTACAGCAGCGGCAATCCGCCCGGCGTCTTCGGTGTTTACAGCTATACCGGCAACGGCATCGAATGCAACGAAGACACCCGCAAGGAACCGGGCAACCCCGGCCAGCAGACCGATCCCGACGAAACCCCAACCCCCGATCCTGACAACAAATGCCCGGACGGCTACGTCTGGAACGGCACCTTCTGCAGCAAGGAACCGCCCAAACCGTGCGATCCCGAAGTTGAAGTCGGCGGCTGCGATGGCAACGAGAACCCCGATCCTGACAACCCTGGCGACGGTGACGGTGACGGTGACGGCGAAGGGGATGGTGACGGCAATGGAGACGGTGACGGTTCCGGCGATGGAGACGGTGATGGGTCAGGAGACGGTGATGGGTCAGGAGACGGCGACGGGGATGGCAAAGGAGACGGGGATGGGGCCGAATGCGACCCGGCCAAGGACCCAAACAAGTGCGGCAAGTCTAGCGTAGAGGGCGAAGCCTGTGACGCTGAGGTGAAGTGCACCGGCGACGCCGTGCAATGCGCGATTCTCCGCCAGCAAAAGGAACTGCGTTGCCACGCCGAGAAGCAGGCCGACTTCGAAAAGCATAAGCCCGCCATCGAAGCCGCCGTCCAGGGCGACAAGTTCCAGCTTGAGGAAGGTTCCGAGATTCAGCTGCCGTCCTTCATCAACCAGGGCACCCGTTTTCTGCCGTCCGCCTGTCCTGCCGCCGAGAGCTTCAGCCTGACCACGGCCGGCGGTCGCACTTTCCAGCTCAGCTACGAACCGCTTTGCCGCGCCGCCAGTGACCTGAGCGGCCTGTTCGTGGCTGTGGCCACCGTTCTTGCCGCCCTGTATGTAGGCCGCGGTGTAGGAGGTCAGTAATGCAATTCCTATTCATCGTTCAGATGCTGATCATCGTGCTTGGCCCGCTGGTAAAGATGGTGCTGAAAATGATCGGTTTCGGCTTCGTCTCGTACATGGGCTTCAACCTCATCATTGGCCAGGCGCAGGACTACCTGTTCGGCCTGATAGGGGATGTCGGGCCGGTCATCCAGGGCATTCTCGGGCTGGCCAAGTTCGATGTGGTGGTGAACCTGTATTTTGCCGCCATCTCCACGCGCTTCATCCTGGCGGGGATCGACAAGGCCACCGACCGCAAACGCAATCAGGTCTGGCGCAAGCCGGGCGGCACCTCCATCGAAGCCTAAGGAGACGCCGTCATGCTCGTTATCCGCACTGGCAAGCCCGGCCATGGCAAGACCCTCAACACCATTCGGGAGGTCGATCAAAAGGCCCACGCCGAAGGCCGCGTCGTCTACTTCCACAACATCAACGGCCTCAAGCCCGATCAGCTGCAAGCGCAGTGGTTCGAGTTCGAAGATCCGGAGAAGTGGTTCGAGCTGCCAAACGACTCGATCATCGTCGTGGACGAAGCGCAGGGCTGGTTCGGCGCACGCGATCCACGGGCGCGGCCACCGGAGCACATCACCCGCTTCGAGACAATGCGCCACCAGGGCCACGAAGTGCACCTCGTCACCCAGGACCCGCGCTATCTCGATGTGCATCTGCGTCGGCTGTGCAACACGCACATCCACTACTGGCGCGTGTTCAAGTCCGCCCAGCTGCTGCGCTTCGAGTCGGAAGTCGTCGTAGAGAAGGTCGAGCTGAAGACCAGCTTCAAGGACGCGGACAAGAAGTCGCTGCGCCTGGATAAGCGCTACTTCGGCGCCTACACCAGCACCAACGCCAAGCACCACTTCCAGGCCAAGGTGCCGACCAAGTTCATCCTGGCCATCTGCGTGCTGATCGGTGCGGGCATCCTCGTCTATCGCGCCTATGAGCGCTACAACGCCGAGAAAACCGCGCTCGTAGCCACCAGCAGCGCGCCGGCCGGGAGCATGGTTGATCAGGTAAGGGATACGGTCGGGTCGTTTATCCGGCCAAGCGCCTCCGACGCCGAACAGGCCGCGCCGCTCACCGTCGAGCAGTACCTGGGCAGGCGAGTGCCGAGGGTGCAGGACCTGCCAGCATCTGCGCCGGTGTATGACGGCCTGACCGGCCCGCAAACCTTTCCCAAGCCTGTATGCATCGCCACCAACGACCGCGATCTGATCGCCCGCAACTACAAGCGCATGCAGGTCGGTGACAGCGATGAAGGGCTGACGGGGTGCCGTTGCAACACCCAGCAGGGCACCCGCCTGGATGTGTCGTTTCGCTTCTGTATGTCGGTCGTGCAGAACGGCTACTTCGACGACACCAAGCCCGACCGTGGCTCGCCGCAGGACATGCGCAACCAGCCACCACCACCGACCACCGCACCGGCCTATCAACCGAGCCAGCAGCAAGCGGCTACCACGCTTACGCGCGTGCCCTACGAGAAGGGGCGTTTCCTGTGGTGATGACCGTCAGCGCGCGTGCGCTCCGCGCTCTTTGCACGCGCGGCGAGGCACGAGCCGGCGTGCAAACGCGCGCGCTGACGTCCCTGTAGCACGTCAGATAAATCCAGTTGAAACCGTCCGTTATTGGACATTGTTGGAGTTTCGAAGATGAGCGTTAAAGATCAAGCAAGGCTGGACCACATCACGGGCAACCCGACCAAGCGGGGACGGCTTTTCGTTGATCCAGGGACTGCGGCTATCACCGATCTGTCGAAGGTCCGGTTGCTGCGTTGCGGCGTCGATACGGTTCGCCAGTTGTATCGCGGGCTGATCCGTCCAGAGATCATGGCGCTGTTCGAGAAACCGGGCGCGATGGTGGAGTTTGCTGGCGAAGTCTGGCACTCGGGACGGGTCGGCCGGGACTCTGGCTACCAGTACAAGCTCCAGAACGCTGACCTCGGGTTCATCCTGCTCATCAAGAATTTCAACGCCAAGCTCGAAAACATCGGGCCACACCTGAAAATCGAGGTGTCGCCGCATGCCATCGACGCGCTGTCGCCGGAACGTCTGCAAGAGCGGATGGACTACTACGCTGCAGCAGTGATGACCAATCGCGAGCGCAATCAGTGTGCCGTTCACTTGGCATTGGACCTTCAGGGGTGGACCCCTCCAGCTGATCTGGTTGCCCGCCTCCACTGTCGCGCGCGCGCAACCCGCGATATTTCTGGCATCAAGGAAATTCAGTGGACCATGGAGTCGGCCACCTATGGCAAGGGCCAATCCTTCCTGTTTGGCTCGGCCAGCGGTGTGCAGCTCGGCATCTACAACAAAACGCTTCAGGCGCGAGCCAATGACAAGCTCGACTACTGGGAAAGCGTGTGGCGTCGTCGGGATTCCTTCGATCCTACCGATCCCGATAACTACGATCCGACCCAAGACGTCTGGCGCGTCGAGCTGCGCTATCACCACTCCGTAATCCAGCAGTTCGCCAGCGGCTCGATCAGTGCGAAGACCGGCGAGGCCATCGATACGGATTCGTTTGCGGCGTTCTCGGCGCATCTGGACGGCCTGTGGCGCTATGGCCTGAGCCAGTTCAAGCTGATCGCCCGCCCCGGCTATTACGAGCCGATCTGGACGCTAATGCGGGATGACGCGAGGGTCGATCTACCAGTCGATTCCCTGGTCGAGGAAACGGAGTACAAGCGCTATTACAAGACCAGCCGTGGATTCAGCGGCAAGAACGTCGAGCTGTTCCTGGGAAACTTCGTAAGCCTGCTGGCAAGGGAGCGAGTGGGCGCTAAGACCGCATTTGATCGATTGAAGCAATGGGAATGCTGGCCAGTGATCCGCGACCACTACGCCGCCAAGGATATGAGCGAGCGTGACCTGTACAAGCACATCAAGAACCTGTTGCAGGAACGACACGTGCGCTGGGGGCGTGCCGTCTGATGGCGATACAGGCACTCTCTGACGGACGCTGGCGGGTCGATGTTGAGCCGATCAAGGGCAAGCGATTCCGTAAGACCTTCAAGACCAAGGGCGAGGCTCAGCGCTTCGAAGCGACGTGCCGATCCAAGCTGATCGAAAGCCCGCAATGGTCACCGAAGCCGAAGGATCGTCGTCGCCTGTCCCAACTGGTGGAATGCTGGGGTCGTCTGCATGGCGGTTCGCTGTCCGACTACGAAGGTCGCCGCGTCATCATGGATCGTATGGTCGAACGCCTGAAAGACCCTGTGGCCATAGCCTTCACTGCTACCGATTTCGCGGAGTACCGCGCGAAGCGCCTCGCGTCCGGCATCAGCCCGAAAACGCTTAACAACGAGCTTTCGTACCTGCGGGCCATGTTCAATGAGCTGCGGCGACTTGGTGAAATCGAGTTCGATAACCCGCTCTCGATGCTCAGAGCGATTCGGGTGCAGGAAAGGGAACTGTCCTACCTCGACAGCCATCAGATCGACCGACTGTTCCAGGTACTGCGCAGCATGACGCACCCGCATGTCGAACTGATCGCCATGATCTGTCTGGTAACGGGTTGCCGATGGGGTGAAGCGCAAGGGCTCACGATCAGCCGGGTGGGCGATGGCATGCTCCAGTTCGTCAACACGAAGTCGAAGCGTCGTCGTGTGGTGCCGGTCGATCCGAAGCTGGCGGAGCGGATTCGCCAACATCTTCGGGAACACGGTGCGTTTACCAACTGCCGGGATCGGTTCGATGAGGCGGTTTCGCGAGCCGGGCTGGGGTTGCCTGCGGGACAAAAGTCGCATGTGTTGCGGCATACCTTCGCCTCACACTTCATCGCGAACGGTGGCAATATCCTGACCTTGCAGAAAATTCTCGGTCACTCGTCCCTGGCAATGACAATGCGATACGCGCACCTTGCGCCCGATCATCTGCAAGACGTGTTAGCCTTTGGTCCTGCTAGGGATTTTCGACACTTCTTCGACACTCCCGCCTCTGAGCTACAGTTGGGGCAGGAAAATCCTTTGTAAATCAATAAGGAAGGCAATCGCACCCGGTGGTGCGGCCGGGCTTCAAACCCGGTTGGGGGCGGCAGCCGCTCCCGGGTGAGTTCGACTCTCACTGCCTTCCGCCAATCTCCCTCGCCTCCACCCTCTCTCCAGCCGCCAGATCGGTGTGCGACAGTCTGACCCATATCGCGATATCAAAAAGCCATCGCCTTATCATGCGAAGCGCGTCACAATCAGCGTTTTTCTTTCCAGGGACGGGAGAGACGCTTGTGAACGATCGGATCGATGAGCGGCGTGCGTTTCATGCACTGCGAGACCATATCGATTGCCTGTTGGCGGCAGGTGCTTCGCTGGTCGGCCGGGACCCGGTGCAGCTGAGCCTGCAGGGCCGCACGTTGACGGTACGGCATGGAATGCTGGTCAACGAGAATGGTCATCAGGACCTGATCGAGACGCTGGCCGAGCTGGAATGGTCGAACAAGCGCACCCGCGATATGGCGATCGAACTCTGCATCCGCCAGCTCGATCAGGCGATCAAAGAAAGCTGCGACAAGGTACTGGGCTGTTCGACGCCCGATAAATCCTGAGATTGCGCCTGGGCATGTTGTTGAGGGTGGGCTGAAGCCCACCGTACCGAGCAGCCTGCAGCACCGTTACTTCCACTGCAACGCCTGCACATGGGCGTTGGCCGGGTCGAAGTTGTCCAGGCGCATGCGTTCGGCGATTGCCGGCTTGGCTGCTTCACCCAATGGGAAGACGTCGCGCGCAGCAGCCCAGTTCTCGGGTTGCAGGCGGACCATCCAGCCTTCGCCGTAACAGTCCTGGTTGATCAGCCCGGGGCGCTTCAGCAGCGCTTCGTTCACCGCCAACAGTGTGCCGCTAAGTGGACAGCGTGCCGAGGACGCGGCCTTGGCGAATTCCACCACGCCGAAGCTGCGGTCGCGCTCGATGCGGGCGCCGACGCGCTTGGGAGTAAAGGCGAATATCTGGCCGTAGAGCGCGCAACCGTAGGCAGTCAGGCCGAGGGTGACGCTGCCGTCGGCTTCCTCGCGCAGCCACAGGCTGTGCTCCGGCGCGTAACGCAGCGTGTCGGGAAATTCCAGGCCCTGCACATTCATAGGGTCAGCACCCGCTCGTACTCCAAGATCATCTGCGCCAGCTCGCCACCGCTGGAGATGTCGTCCAGCTCGGCGATCAGCGCGGAGGCCTCCAACTGGGCGCCGGGCTGGCGGCACATCAGCAGCCGCGCGCCCACCGCTTTGGCATTGCGAATAAAGTGCAGCAACGGTTCGCCCCCGTCCACCGCGCACAGCGTTGCGGCGACCTCGGGGTGCGCCAGCTGCGTGGCCTCTCCGGTGAGGTAGAGGGTGACCTCGGCATCCATGCAGGCGAGCAGCGTCGCGATGTGGAATGGCGCGGCGCAACGGGCGGGGGTACTGGGGCCGCTGGCTACCAGGATCAGCACGCGTGGTGAGGGAGACTGCTGCATAACGCCTCTTCTGGACCAGGCCGACGAGTTAAGCCGTCAAGCGCACGTTCGCCGCCGTTCGGGCCATTGCATGAAACTATCATCACCATAGCCTACAGTCTCGATTTCATGGTCTAGGATTTTTCACGGATGCACAGATAGGAGATCGAGCATGCTGGCGACACTGCTACCGGCCCTGAAAGAACTCGCCGTGCCACTGAAACTGCAGCTGTGGGATGGCAAGGAGATCGACATCGGCCCCGCCCCTTCCGTCACGCTGGTCATCAGGGACCCCAGCCTCGTCACTCAGTTGGCCAGTCCCAGTCTGGATGTGCTTGGCGCCGCCTATGTCGAAGGTCAGATCGACCTGCACGGGCCGGTGGATGAGGTCATCCGTATCGGCGACGTGATCAGTCGGGCAATGAGCCAGGACGATTTCTCGACACCGGCACGCGAGGCCCATGACAAGGCGACAGACGCCGAGGCCATCTCCTACCACTATGACCTGTCCAACGACTTCTACCAGCTCTGGCTGGACCGCGACATGGTCTATTCCTGTGCCTATTTCGAGACCGGCGAAGAGGCTATCGACCAGGCGCAGCAGGCCAAGCTGCGCCTGATCTGCCGCAAGCTGCGGCTCAAGCCCGGCGACCGCCTGCTGGATGTCGGCTGCGGTTGGGGCGGATTGGCCCGCTTCGCCGCCCGCGAGTTCGGCGCCCGGGTGTTCGGCATCACCCTCAGCCGCGAGCAGCTGGCGCTGGCCCGCGAGCGCGTGGCGGCCGAGGGGCTGCAGGATCAGGTACAACTGGAGCTGATGGATTACCGCGACCTGCCGCAGGACGAGCGCTTCGACAAGGTGGTCAGCGTCGGCATGTTCGAGCACGTCGGCCACGCCAATCTGCCGCTGTACTGCCAGCGGCTGTTCGGCGCGGTGCGTCCGGGTGGCTTGGTACTCAACCACGGCATCACCTCGCGCCATCTCGATGGCCGGCCGGTGGGCCATGGCGCCGGCGAGTTCATCGATCGCTACGTGTTTCCCCATGGCGAGCTGCCGCACCTGGTGAACATCAGCGGCTGCATCAGCGAAGCGGGGCTGGAGATCGTCGACGTGGAAAGCCTGCGCCTGCATTACGCACGTACGCTGCAGCTGTGGAGCGAGCGGCTGGAAGCCCGGCTCGCCGAGGCCCAGGCGCTGGTGCCCGAGCGGGCGCTGCGTATCTGGCGGCTGTATCTGGCGGGTTGCGCCTATGGTTTCCGCCGCGACTGGATCGACCTGCATCAGATTCTGGCGACCAAGCCGCTGCCGGACGGCTCCCACGAGCTGCCCTGGACACGCGCCGACCTGTACCGCTGAAGAGGCTGGCCGCTGCGCCCGACGTCGATGGGCGCGGTGTGCTGCCTTCAACGCAGTAACAGCAGCGGCGTGCGGGTGGTGCGGATCATGTTGGTGGTGGTGCTGCCGACGAAGAACTGGCGAATGCGCGAATGGCCGTAGGCGCCCATCACCAGCAGATCGATGCCGTGCTCGGCCTGATAGGCATGTAGGGTCTGCTCGACCTCACCGTCGCGGATGGCGATCTGCACTGCGAAACCGGCCGACGCCAGTACGGCGCGCGCATCTTCCAGCTGCGCGCGGTGCTCGGCGCCATCCTGCCCGACCATCACCAGATGGATCGGCATGCCTTTGAACAGCGGGCTGCCGGCCAGCATTTCCATGCCCTTGCGACTGGTGGCACTGCCGTCGAAGGCGAGCATCACGCTCTGCGGCGCACTGAATTCGCCGGGTACCACCAGGATCGGTCGCTGCATGGTGCGGATGACATTCTCCAGCTGGCTGCCAATGTGCTGGAGGGCATCGTCGCTGTCCTCACCCTGGCGGCCGATCACCAGCAGGCGCGTTTCGTTCTGCAGATCGCGCAGGGCTTCGACCAGGTCGCCATGACGCTGCCGGCATTCCGGCTGGGCGACACCGGCGGCAATCGCCCGCTGGCGCGCCGCATCGAACATCATGCGGCCCTCCTCAAGGGCGAGCTTGGCGCGCTTTTCGTCCAGCGTCGCCAGCTCCTGCAGCAGGAACTCGCGGCTGCCGAGCCCGATGATGCCGCTGAGGTCGCCCGACATCGGGTACTGCTGGCGATCCAGCACGTGCAGCAGCGTCAGCGGCGCGCCCAGCCGCCGGCTGGCCCAGGCCGCGCAATCACAGACCGCCGCGGCCTGCGGAGAGCCGTCGATACAAGCCATTACATGGGTCATGGTGCTTCTCCTGGTCAGTAGCTCACACGATCGGGTCGATGGCCGCGGGTTCGCCATGCACGTCGAGGCGATCGTCGCGCTCGCTTGTTGAGACCCGGCACCCGGGCATCGGTGCCGTCGCGGCGGTCATTGCTGCCTGCTCACCAACGGCTCGTCTACCCGAACACGGTAGGCCAGGGCGCAGGGGATGACCACCGCCAGGACGGCAGTCGTCTGGCCATCGGGAACGACGAAGGCCCGACTGGCGAGCCGGGCTGCCGAGCTAGGTCCAGAGCTCGTCCAGGTTGTTGAAACCCCAGGCGGCGGGATCTTCCCGGCCGACGATGCGGTCGCCGCATTGGGGGTTGGAGAGATCCAGCTCCTGGGCGGGAATCGCCGCCCGGGTGCGTACCGAATAGAACAGCTTCAGCCGCGGCGCGGTCAGTTGCTGCGGATGATGCTCGATAACCACGCCGAGCCGACCCGACTGCAGCCGCACCAGCGAGCCCAGCGGATAAATGCCCACGGTACGGACGAAGGCGTGCAGCAGCTGCGTATCGAAATGCCCTTGCCACTGGGCCATGCGTGCCAGCGAGCCCGAGGCATCCCAGGCCGTCTTGTACGGGCGGTTCGAAGTGATGGCGTCGTACACATCGCAGATCGCACCCATGCGAGCCAGCAGGCTGATCTCTTCGCCCGCCAGCCGGTGCGGGTAGCCGGTGCCGTCGACCTTTTCATGGTGATGCAGGCAGACGTCCAGCACCGCGTCGGATACGGCGGTCTGCGCGGCGAGCAGCATGGCATGGCCGCGCTCCGGGTGGCTGCGCATGATGGCGTACTCGTCGTCGCTCAGCTTGCCCGGCTTGTTGAGCACATCCAGCGGCATGGCCATCTTGCCGATGTCGTGCAGCAACCCGGCCATCCCGGCTTCGTGCACCTGATCCTCGGGCAGGTCCAGCTGACGGGCGAGCGCGACCATCAGCGCGCACACCGCCACCGAATGCATGTAGGTGTATTCGTCCTTGGTCTTCAGGCGCGCCAGGCTCAGCAGCGCCGAACCGTTGCGCGCCAGCGAGGCGGATATCTGCTCCACCAGGGGCTGGCACTGTTGCGGATCGACGGCTTTGCCCAGACGAGCCTCGTTGAACATCGAGGTCACCTGCTCCTTGGAGCGCTTGAGCAGCCGGCTCGCGCGCTGCAACTCGTCATCCACGCTGCACTGCTGCGTCGAGGTGGTGGCATCCGACGGCAGGCTGGAGGGCTCCGGTGGTTGCACCAGCGGTGGCGCATCGGCGGCGGCCGGCGTTGCCGTTTCGACATCCACGCCCTTCTCCACGTCGATCCACAGCGCCTTGACGCCACTGCTGCGCAGCGTCTGCAGGTCGGCGGGATCGGTCAGCAGGAACTTGCTGCGCCAGAACGGATGGTCGAACCAGCTGCCCTCCAGAGCGTGTACGTACATGCCGAAGCGAAGCTGACTGACAAGGATTTTTCTGAGCAAGGCGCACCTCGATTCGTGAGCGGCGCTGGTAGCCGCGCAAGCGTTCCATGCTCGCCACTACAAGAACTCCCCACAGTATATGTGTGATGGCACTTTGCCTCTACATGTCTGGATCAAGACTTTGGTGTCGATCGGCTCGCCGGTCGGTCCACAGGGACTACGGCTTTCGCTTACCATCGTCGCGTCCTTTCGCGAGCGTCGCCAATGCCTGTCATCTCCAACCGCAGCCGCGTCAGCCTGATCGTGGCGTTGATCCTCGTCGGTCTGCTGCTCAGCATGTACTGGGCCGGGCGGCTGGCCGAGCAGCGCGCCTGGGCCGAGCGCGGGCAAGAATCGCAGGGGCAGCTGGAGCTCTATGCGCAGGCCATCCACACCCAGGTCGAGCGCTTCCGCTCGGTGCCGGCGTTGCTGGCGCTGGATAGCGACATCCAGGCATTACTCGCCGACCCGGGCAACCGCCAGCTGCGCGGCCAGCTCAACCAGCGCCTGGAGCAGCAGAACCACGCCGCGGGCTCCTCGGTGCTGTACCTGCTGGATCGTAACGGCGAGACCATCGCAGCCAGCAACTGGCGTGACTGGAGCAGCTTCGTCGGCAACAACTATGCCTTTCGCCCCTATTTCCGCGACGCCGTGGCCAACGGCAGCGGGCGTTACTTCGCGGTCGGCGTGACCACCGGCATTCCCGGCTATTTCCTTTCAAGTTCGGTGAAGAACGCTGCCGGCGAGCTGCTCGGCGTACTGGTGGTCAAGCTCGAACTGGAGGACATGCAGCGCGACTGGGTCGGCCAGCCGGGTATCCTGCTGATCGCCGACTCGCTGGACATCGTCATCCTCACCAACCGCCCGGCCTGGCGCTTTCGCTACCTGCGCCCGCTGAGCGACGAGGTGCGCAGCCGGTTGGTGGATGTGCGCCGCTATGCCGAGCAGACCCTGCAGCCGCTGCAGAGCAGCCGGGTGCAGCAGCTCGACGAGGGCAGCGAGCGCCGCCTGGTGGACGGCCCGGATGGCCGCCGCGAGTACCTCTGGCAGCGTCTGGCATTGCCCGAGGAAGACTGGACCTTGCACCTGCTGCATGACCCGCAGTCGATCGCCGCCAGTGTGCGCAGCTATCGCCTGGCCGCGGCCGGCGTATGGATGACGCTGGCGTTCCTGTTGCTCTACCTGGCACAGCGACGCAAGACCCGCCGCCTCGAACTGCGCAGCCGCAGTGAGCTGGAGCGCCTGGTGCAGGAACGCACCCGCGAGCTGCACACCGCCCAGGACGAGCTGGTGCATGCTGCGCGCATGGCGGCACTGGGGCAGATGTCCGCCGCGCTGGCCCACGAAATCAACCAGCCGCTTACCGCCCTGCGAATGCAACTGGCCAGCCTGCGCCTGCTGCTAGACAACGGCCGCGAGGGCGAAGTGCGCGAAGGGCTCGGGCACGTGGAAGGTCTGCTCGAGCGCATGGCCGCGCTGACTGGCCATCTGAAGACCTTTGCCCGCAAGAGTCCTGCCGGCCTGCAACAGCACCTGGCGCTGGCCGATGTGCTGGAACAGGCGTTGCAGCTGCTGTCGCCGCGCATTCGCAGCGAGCAGGTGGAGGTATTCCGCCAGGTGCCGACCGAGGCCACGGTGCGTGGCGATGCGATCCGCCTGGAGCAGGTGCTGATCAATCTGCTGCACAACGCGCTGGACGCCATGGCCGAGCGGCCGCAACGGCGCCTGCGCATCCTCTGTCGGCGCGTCGGCGACGCCTGGCAGCTCAGCGTTGCCGACAATGGCGGCGGCATTGCCAGCGAGCATCTGGATCAGGTGTTCGAGCCCTTCTTCACCACCAAGCCGGTGGGTCAGGGCCTGGGCCTGGGCCTGGCGGTGTCCTATGGCATCGTGCGCGACATGGGCGGCACCCTGGAGGTGAGCAACGACGAACAGGGCGCGGTGTTCACCCTGACGCTGCCGGCTGCCGAAGTGCACGCCGCCGAGTAAACTGCGGCGACGCGAGCGCGAGGAGCTGGCAATGAGCGGGCAGGTAATCTTCATCGATGACGAGGCGGCGATCCGTCAGGCCGTGCAGCAATGGCTGGAGCTCTCCGGCTTCCAGGTGCGCACCTTTTCCCGCGCGCGGGAAGCGCTGTCGGTACTGGATCGCGACTTTCCCGGTGTGCTGATCAGCGACGTGCGCATGCCAGACCTCGACGGCCTCGGCCTGCTGGAGCGGCTGATCGAACTGGATGCCGACCTGCCGGTGATCATGGTCACCGGCCACGGTGACGTGCCCATGGCCGTGCAGGCGCTGCGTCAGGGCGCCTACGATTTCATCGAGAAGCCCTTTACCCCCGAGCGCCTGCTGGACAGCGTGCGCCGCGCGATGGACAAGCGCCGGCTGGTCTGCGAGAACCGCCAGCTGCGCGAGCAGTTCGCCCGCAAGGGGCGTATCGAATCGCAGCTGCTGGGCGTATCCCGCGCCATGGATAACCTGCGACGCCAGGTGCTGGAGCTGGCCGGAACCGACGTCAACGTGCTGATCCGCGGCGAAACCGGCAGCGGCAAGGAGCAGGTGGCGCGCTGCCTGCACGACTTCAGCCCGCGCGCCGGCGGGCCGTTCGTGGCGCTGAACTGCGCGGCGATCCCGGAAACCATCTTCGAGAGCGAGCTGTTCGGCCATGAAAGCGGCGCCTTCACCGGCGCCCAGGGCAAGCGCATCGGCCGCATCGAACACGCCGCCGGCGGCACGCTGTTTCTCGACGAGATCGAAAGCATGCCGCTGGCGCAGCAGGTCAAGCTGCTGCGCGTGCTGCAGGAGAAGACCCTGGAGCGGCTGGGCTCCAACCGCAGCATTGAGGTCGATCTGCGGGTGATCAGCGCGGCCAAGCCGGATTTGCTGGAAGAGGTGCGTGGCGGGCGCTTCCGCGAGGACCTGCTGTACCGGCTGAACGTCGCCGAGCTGCATATCCCGCCACTGCGCGAGCGGCGCGAGGACATTCCGCTGCTGTTCGAACACTTTGCCAGCCAGGCCGCCCAGCGCCACGGCCGTGCCGCACCACCGGTGACGCCCGGCGAACTGGCGCAGCTGCTCGCCCACGACTGGCCGGGCAACGTGCGCGAACTGATCAACGCTGCCGAACGCCACGCCCTCGGCCTCAGCGCGCCGGCCCCGGCGAGCAGCGGCGGACAGTCGCTGGCCGAGCAGATGGAAGCCTTCGAGGCGCAGTGCCTGCACAATGCGTTGCAGCAATGCAAAGGCAACATTGCCGAGGTGATGACCCAGCTGCAGCTGCCGCGCCGAACCCTCAACGAAAAGATGCAGCGCCACGGCTTGAGCCGCAGTGACTATTTGCCGGCCGGAAGTTGCGACAACTGATCACGGCAGCCGCCCTCGTCGCCTCTGCAAACCGTCGCAGCGCGACGCCATGTAGCATGGGTCGTCCGCTCCGAATGGGAGCCTTGCGGGCGTTGAGCGCACGCATCCGCAAGCGTCGAGCCCGTCGAGTCAACTGTCCAGCCCATCCAGCTGCCTCTGCAGAAAACGGCGTTCCGGCTCCAGCTGCACCAGCCGCAAGGCGCTGCGGTACGCCTCGCGAGCCTCGTCGAGGCGCGCCAGCTGGCGTAGCAGGTCGGCGCGGGTGGCGTGGCTGAGGTGATAGTCCTGCAGGTGCCCCTGGGCCAACAGCGCATCCACCAGCAGTAATCCCGCTTCAGCGCCGTCGCGCATGGCCACCGCCACCGCGCGGTTCAGCTCCACCACGGCTGACGGACTGAACTGCAGCAACACATCGTAGAGCCGCACGATCTGCGTCCAGTCCGTCTGCGCGGCGCTCGGCGCCTCGGCATGCACGGCAACGATGGCTGCCTGCAATGCGTAGGGGCCGAAGGCACGCGTGCTCAGGGCACGCTGCACCAGCAATGCGCCTTCAGCGATCTGCTGCCGATCCCACAGGCTGCGATCCTGCTCGTCCAGCCGCACCAGCTCGCCGTAGGCATCCGTGCGTGCGGCGCGCCGGGCATCATGCAGCAGCATCAGCGCCAGCAGCCCGGCGACCTCCACGTCGGGCAGCAGCTCGTAGAGCAGGCGACCCAGCCGAATGGCCTCGGCGCAGAGGTCGGCGCGGGTCAGCGATGCCCCGGCCGATGCCGAATACCCTTCGTTGAACACCAGGTAGATCACCCGCAGCACGCTCTCCAGGCGCGCCGGCAGTTCCGCGCGCTCCGGCACCCGATAGGGCAGCTGGGCATCGCGGATCTTCGCCTTGGCCCGCACGATGCGCTGGGCGATGGTGCTGGGCGGCGCCAGAAAGGCCCGGGCGATCTCCTCGGTGGTCAGATCACAGACCTCGCGCAGGGTCAGCGCCACGCGACCATCCGCCGGTAAGGCCGGATGGCAGCAGGTGAAGATCAGCCGCAGACGGTCGTCTTCCATCTCGTCCACCTCCGCCGCCTCGGCTGCGTCTTCCAGCTGCTCGGCCAGCAACCGCAGCGAGGCATCGAAGCGCGCCCGCCGGCGCAGGGCATCGATGGCCTTGAAGCGACCGGTGGACACCAGCCAGGCGCGCGGGTTGTCCGGGACGCCATCGCGTGGCCATTGCTGCAGCGCGGCGGCGAAGGCGTCTTGCAGTGCTTCCTCGGCACGATCGAAATCACCCAGCAGGCGGATCAGCGTGGCCAGGACCCGACGCGATTCGCGGCGGTAGACCGCCTCGACCTGCGCCGCCGCAATGGCTCCAGTGAGCGGCATGCTCAGCGCTGCGGCAGCTGGCGCAAAGGCCGGACCTCGACACAACCGAGGCTGGCTGGCGGAATCTTCGCCGCGATGGCCTCTGCCTCCCGCTGGTCAGCCGCCTCGATCAGGTAGAAGCCGGCCAGCTGCTCGCGGGTTTCGGCAAAAGGACCATCGACCACCGAAGTGATGCCATCGCGCACGCGCACCGTGCGAGCCGTGCGCACCGACTGCAGCGGTTCCCCGGCGAGCATATGCCCGCTGGCACGCAGCTCCTCGCCACAGCTCAGGCAGCGCGCAACCAGCGCCTGCCACTGTTCATCGGTCAGCGCATCCACGCGCTGCTCGTCGTAATAGATCAGACACAGGTATTTCATGGCGAGGCTCCGGCTGCTGGGGACGCAGAAAAGCTAGCAGCCGGGAGCAAAGCCTGCCCGATCGAACGACGAAGCTCCGCAGCGCTCAACCGGCCTGCTGCGCCGCCGGAGGTGTCGACGACATGCATACCTGGCCGGTCTCCATGTCGAAGGGCATCGAGAAGTGCTCATGGATGACCTTCCAGTCGCCGCCGCGCCGCGCCCAGACACGGGTGCCGCGCATCCACGCGCTCTGCATCTCGCCTTCGGCGTTGGGGCCACCGCAGTGGCTGAGCATGCGGCTGCAGGCCAGCTCGCCGCCGACGTCCACGTGCAGCTCGTGGGTCTCGAAGAAGCCTTCGCCCTGGCAGAACTCGAAGCAGCGCTGCCAGTGCGCGCGGTACTCGGGCACGCCCTTGAACTGCAACGCGCCCACAGCATCGAAGGCGACCACCTCCGGCGCGTACTGAGCCATGATCCGGTCGAGATCCTTGGCGCCAATGGCCTGCTCGAAGTCTTCGTGCAGCTGGCGAATGGCGGTTTCATCCTGACGGGTTTCGGTGTTCATGTCCGTCTCCTGTGATCGGGTTGAACGGGTGGGTTCAGCCAGTAGTCGTTCGGCGCGCCCATGGATCGACAGGCCGGGCGAATCTTTTTTTTCAGAAGACCGACAGGCGACGGGCCGCGGGCCAGACGCCTTGGCATGCCTAGCGCGCCGCCATGGCACGGCACCGCCAGGCGGAATACAGTTGCGAATTGTTATCCTTTATATACGATAGTGGCTCTCAGATGGCACAGGCTCGCATCGCCAGCCGAGCCGTCCTCCGCCACCTACAGTCCAATGCCCGGTCAGGTCCGTCATGCCCACTCTTCGCTTCTCGCGTAAAACCGCACTGCTGCCCGTTTGCCTTGCCGCCAGCTTCGCTGGCTCGCCGCTCATGGCCCAGGAACAACTCGAAGAGGGAGCACAGAGCAGTGCGGCCGAGCCGGTCGAGCTGCAATCGGTGGAGATCACCGCCAGCGCCGACGCCTCTGCAGACGGGCTGACCCAACCCTACGCCGGCGAACAGGTCGCCCGCGGCGGGCGTGTGGGTATTCTCGGCAACCGCGATTACATGGAAACGCCGTTCACCTCGACGTCCTATACCTCGCAGCTGATCCAGGATCAGCAGGCTCGCAGCGTGTCGGACGTGCTGCAGAACGACCCCTCGGTGCGCGTTGCCCGCGGCTTCGGCAACTTCCAGGAGCTGTACGTGGTGCGCGGTTTCCCGGTGTACTCCGATGACATTTCCTACAACGGCCTTTATGGCCTGCTACCGCGCCAGTATGTAGCCGCCGAGTTCATCGAGCGGGTGGAAGTGTTCCGCGGCGCCAACACCTTCCTCAACGGCGCAGCCCCAGGTGGCAGCGGCATTGGCGGCGCGATCAACATCCTGCCCAAGCGCGCGCCGAACGAGCCGCTGACGCGACTGACCGTCGGTGCCGAAAACGGTGGCCAGGCCATGACCCACGCCGATATCGCCCGTCGCTTCGGCGAAGAGGAGCGCTTCGGTGTGCGCCTGAACGCGGCCAAGCGTGCCGGCGAGACCACGGTCGAAGACGAGGATCGCATCCTCGACATGTTCGCCCTTGGCCTCGATTACCAGGGCGACAACTTCCGCCTCTCCGGTGACATCGGTCACCAGTACCACTTCATCGACCAGCCACGACCGAGCGTCACGCCGAGCGGTGGCATTCCCAGCGCGCCGGATGCCGACGACAACTTTGCCCAGCCTTGGACCTACTCGAAGGAGAAGCAGACTTTCGGCACCTTCCGCGCCGAATTTGACTTCTCCGATGCCGTAACCGGCTGGCTCGCAGCCGGCGTGCGTGAGGGCGAGGAAAAGAATCGGTTGGCAAGCATGACTGCAGGCAGTTCGGGCGCCGGCACCTTCTACCGCTTCGACAACGTACGTGAGGAGGAGGTATTCACCAGCGAAGTGGGCCTGCGCGCCCGCGGCAGAACTGGCGACGTGTCCCACGAATGGGTGATGTCGGCAGCCATGTTCGATCTGGAAGCCCGCAACGCCTACGCCATGTCGGGCAACTATGCAGCAGATATCTACCGGCCGTTCGCCGCCGCGATGCCGGATGCTGTCTGGCTGGGCGGCTCGATGTCTAACCCCAACGTCACAGAGCGAACCCACACCCAGAGTCTGGCCATCGCCGATACCCTGGGCTTCATGGATGACCGTCTGTTGGTCACCCTTGGCGCCCGCCGCCAGGGCATCGAAGCCAAGAGCTACGACTACAACAGCGGTGACCGTTTGCCTTCCTACAACCGCTACAAGAACAGCCCGGTCGCCGGCGTGGTGTATCAGCTGACCGACGAGCTTTCGGTCTATGCCAACTACATCGAAGGCTTGGTCAAAGGTGATATCGCACCGGTTACGAGCGGAGGCGTCACGATCAACAATGCTGGCGACGCCTTGGAGCCTTACGTTTCGAAGCAGACCGAAGTCGGTATCAAGTATGACGGCGGTAACCTCGGCGGCAGCCTGGCCGTGTTCACCACTGACCGGCCATTCAGCACCGTTGAAGGTATCGAAACCATTGGCGGCGTCACGAGGGGCGTCTATACCGACGGCGGCGAGCAGCGCAACCGCGGTATCGAGCTGTCGGTGTTCGGTGAACCGACCTACGGTGTGCGCCTGCTGGGCGGCCTGACGTTGCTCGATGCAGAGCTGACCAGCACCCAGGACGGCGTCAACGAAGGCAACCGCGCCATCGGCGTGCCACGCACCCAGGCCAATATCGGCGGTGAGTGGGACGTACCCGGCAGCAATGGCCTGACCCTGACCAGCCGTGTCGTCTACACCAGCAGCCAGTATGCCGATACGGCAAATGATCTCGAAATCCCTTCCTGGACCCGCCTGGACCTTGGCGCCCGCTACCGTATGGTGATCGACGAGCGTGACGTGACCCTGCGTGCCCGCCTGGACAACGTGACCGGACGCGACTACTGGGCCTCGGTGGGCGGCTATCCGAACGCCAACTACCTCGTCCTCGGCGCCCCGCGCACCCTGTCGGTCAGCGCCACGGTCGACTTCTGATGCAGGCAGCCACGCTTCGTCGCTGGGGCTGGGTCCACAAGTGGTCCAGCCTGGTCTGCACGCTGTTTATCCTGATGCTGTGCCTGACCGGCCTGCCGTTGATCTTCTCGCATGAGATCGATCACCTGACCGGCAACGAGATCGAGGCGCCGGCGATGCCCGAAGGCACGCCGCGCGCTCCGGTCGATCAGGTGGCTGCCAAGGCGGTCGAGGCCTATCCAGGGCTGGTGCCGCTGTATTTCTTCGCCGAAGAAGACGATCCGGATGTCTGGTACGTCAAACTCGATACCCGCGTCGATACCGATGAAAGCGGGTCGACGCTGATCCTCTCCGACGCCCGCACGGCCGAGGTACTGGGCGCGCCGAACTTCGACGAGGGGTTCATGAGCATCATGTACCGCCTGCACGTCGACCTCTACGCGGGGCTGGCGGGCAAGCTGTTCCTCGGCTTCATGGGCCTGCTGCTGATGGTGGCGATCATTTCCGGCGTGGTGCTCTACGCGCCCTTCATGCGCAAGCTGCGCTTCGGCGAAGTGCGTCAGGAACGCACCGCCCGCACCCGCTGGCTGGATCTGCACAACCTGCTCGGCATCGTCACCCTGGTCTGGGCGCTGGCGGTGGGCTTCACCGGGGTGATCAACACCTGGGCGGACCTGATCTTCCAGGCCTGGCAGGCCGAACAGGTCGCCGCCCTGCAGGCCGGCAAGACCCGCGTGTTGCTGCCGAAGGACGCCAGTGATGCACCGGCCGCGGACGGCTCGCTGCAGACTGCCGTCGACCGTGTACTGGCCGCCGCGCCGGGCATGGCGGTGGCGATGATCGCCTACCCCGGTACCCTGCGCGCCACGCCGGAGCATGTCGCGGTGATGCTGCATGGCGACACACCGCTGACCTCGCGTCTGAGCCAGGCGCTGCTGGTCGACCCCGCCAACGGCGAGGTGCTGGAGGCCAGCGCGCGGCCCTGGTACGTCACCACGCTGCAGCTGTCCGAGCCGCTGCACTTCGGCGACTACGGCGGCCTGCCGCTGAAGGTGCTCTGGGCGCTGCTGGATATCCTCACCATCGTCGTGCTCGGCAGCGGCCTGTACCTCTGGCTCAAGCGCGGCGCGACCGAGGTGCGCACATGATGCGCATCTGGTTGTGGCCGGTGGTGATCGCCGTGTTGTCCGCCGCCGGACTGATCGCCGGCCTGGTTTCCGAAGGCGCCGGCGACTGGCTGAGCTGGCTGGCGCTGGCAGCACCGGTCGCCGTCGGCGTGCATGGCCTGACCCGCTGCGGCGCCCGGGCTCAGGCGCGCAGCGACGATTTCAGGGGCGCAGCACCTCGGCGAGCTGATCGAAGCTGAACGGCTTGGGCAACGAACGCGCCGGCAGGCGGCTGTCGATACGGCCCTCGCCGGAGACGAAGACCAGTCGCAGCCACGGCTGGGCCTTCAGCGCCTCGGCAGCGAATTCCGGGCCCGAGCGGCCGGGCAGGTTGACGTCCAGCAGCAGCTGGTCGAAACGCTGCTCGTGCAGCGCCTTTGCCGCCGTTTCCGCGTCCGGATAGCCGCGCACGCCGTAACCCAGCTCCTCAACCATCTCGCAGGTCAGCGTCAGCAGCTGCGGCTGGTCCTCCACGACCATCACCCACTGCCGCGGCGCGGTCTTGTCGTCCCCATGCTGGGCACCCAGCAGCTGACGCACCTTGCGCGCCAGGTCTTCCTGCCGGTAGGGCTTGCTCAGCAGCTCCACGCCGGGGTCCAGGCGCCCGCCATGAACCACCGCATTGCGCGTGTAGCCGGACGTGAACAGCACCGCGACGTCCGGCTGCAGTAGCCGTGCCTGGCGCGCCAGTTCGGTGCTGCTCAGCGGCCCGGGCATGACCACGTCGGTGAACAGCAGGTCGATACCGATGCCGCTCTGCAGGATGCTCAGGGCGCTCTGCGCATCGTTGGCACGCAACACCGAATAGCCGAGACCGGTAAGCAGTTCGATCACCGTGGCCTGTACGGGCAGGTCATCCTCCACCACCAGAATGGTTTCGCTGCCGCCCACCACCGGGCCGACGGTGGCTGGCAGCGCCTGTACTTCGGGCTGCTCGGTACGCGGCAGGTAGAGCTTGACCGTGGTACCCGAGCCCGGCTCGCTGTAGAGGCGGATATGCCCGCCACTCTGCTTGGCGAAACCGTAAGCCATGCTCAGGCCCAGGCCGGTACCGTGGCCTTCCGGCTTGGTGGTGAAAAAGGGTTCGAAGGCCTGCTCGATGATCTCGGCAGGCATGCCGATGCCGGTGTCGGACACCGCCAGCAGCACGTACTGACCGGGCGTCACGTCGGCCTGGGTGCCCGCATAAAGTTCGTCGAGCATGGCGTTGCCCAATTCCAGGGTCAGCTTGCCGCCCTCGGGCATGGCATCGCGAGCATTGATCGCCAGGTTGAGCACCACCTGCTCGAGCTGGTGTGGATCGACCATGGTGGTCCATAGGCCGCCGGCGACCACGGTTTCGATCTCGATGTGCTCGCCGATGGCCTGGCGCAGCAGCTCGTCGAGATCGCGCAACAGCCGGCCGAGGTTGGTCGGTTGCGGCCGTAGCGGCTGGCGGCGGGCAAAGGCCAGCAGCTGGCGCGCCAGCTTGGCACCGCGTTCGACTGCCGAGCTGGCAGCATCGACGCGCTTGGCCGCGCTGCGGTGCTCCTCCACCAGCGGCTGCAGCAATTGCAGATTGCCGGCGATCACCTGCAGCACGTTGTTGAAATCATGGGCCACGCCGCCCGTGAGCTTGCCGATGGCCTCGAGCTTCTGCGACTGGTACAGCGCCTGCCGGCTCAGCTCCAGCTCGCGGGTGCGTTCCTCGACCAGTTCCTGCAGCCGCTCGCTGGAGCGCTGCAAGGCCTGCTGCGCCAGCACCTGGGCGGTGACGTCATGACCCTGGCAGAAAATACCGGTGACCCGCTCGTCCTCGCTGAATACCGGCTGGAAAACGAAGTTGAGGTAGCGTCGCTCGGCCTTGCCACCGGTCTGCGGGCGCACGCGCACGGCGAGGTCACGGCCGAGATAGGGCCGCCCGGTAACGTAGACCTGCTGCAGCAGCTCGGACAGCGCACGGCTCTCCAGCTGCGGAAAGGCCTTGAATGCCGGGCGGCCGAGCAGTTCGCGGGCACCAACCAGCTGATGGAAGGCGCGGTTGGCGATCTTCAGTTCGTGGCGCGGCCCTTCGGTGATGGCGATGAAGCCCGGTGCCTGGTCGAACAGCCGCTGCAGATGCGCGCGCTCCTCGTCGAGTCGGCGCCCGTGCAGCTCGCTGGCGCGGCGCTCGGCCACCAGTGCCGACACATCGCGCAGGGTCAGGGCAGCGCCCACCACGGCACCATCCGCCGCACAGACCGCGGCCACGACGATCTCCAGGGCGCGGCCGCTGACGGCGTCCTCGTGCTGCAGCGTCTGCGTCGTGTCGCAGTCCAGCGCGCGTGCCAGCGCCTGGCCCAGCTCCGGGCTCCAGAACGGCAGACCACTCGCGGTACGACCCAGCACCTCGGCGCGCGCGAGACCGAACAGCTCGGCCGCGCCGGCACTCCAGTAGAGCACCGCGCCGGCCCGGTCGAGGCCGACGATCGCATCGCGCGCGGCATCGATGAAGTGATGCAGATAGAGCTCCGCCGTTGGCAGCGGCCGCCTGCTCGACTGACTGCCGTGCACCGTGGCATTGGCCCGGTCCAGCGTGGTCCGCAGACGCGCCCGTCGCCGCACGCTGGCCAGCGCCTGATCGAGCTGCTGTTGTGGATTGGCACCCAGGTTGACGATGGACCAGTGGGGCCCGAGCAGGGGCGCCGGGCCCAGCGCGCGGTGCAGCGCGTCGGCTTCGCCATCCTCGCTGAGAAAGAGGATCTGCGCCGTTTTCCAGTGGTTGCGCAGCTGTCGCGCCAGGGTCACCGGGCGCGGCAGAGCGGCCGCCAACAGCACCAGCGCCGGCTGTTCGTCGTCCGGCGGCAATGCACCGGCATCCAGGCGGCTCAGCTGCAGGCCGTGCGCCGCCGCCCACCGGGCGACCTGCTCATGCAGGCCGCTGTCATCGACCTCCAGCAGCGCGACCCGATCGAGCAGCAGGTCGCTCATAGCAGCGGCACCCCCAGCAGACTGCGGCCTGTCCAGAGTTTGAGCAGCCCGGTGGTGGGCGTCATCACGTGGCCGGCGCGGGCATCCCGCAGCAGCCGGGCAGCACGGCTGTTTTCCCGATAGGCCGCCCCACCGCACAGCGTCATCGCCTCGTTGGCCAGGCGTACCGCCGTCTCCGCCGCTTCGGTCTTGCACGCCAGAATGTACGGCAGCGCCTCGGGATGCGCGGCATCGCCACGGCGTGCGGCCTCACGCACCAACGCGCGGGTTTTCACCAGATCGGTCCAGAGTTCGCCATAGCGCACCTGCAGCGTCTCCACGTCGCGCAGGGACTCGCCGGAATGACTGTAGCGACGCGAGTGCAGGTGCAGGCCCGCCTCGTCCAGCGCAGCCTGGGCGATGCCCAGGTAGGTGCCGGCCATGGCCATGAGAAAGAACGGTGCCACCACCTCGAAGACATACCAGACCTGGTCGCCCGGCTCGCCCAGCAGGTTGCGCGCCGGCACCCGTACCCGATCGAGCTGCAGCGGTCGCGACGAGTTGCCGCGCATTCCGAAACCGGCCCAGGCATCCAGCCAGTGCATACCCTCCCCGCCCTTGTCGACGATCAGGCAGCTGAAATCCCCGGCTTCGGCGCCGGCCGCCACGGTGGATACCACGTAGGAATCGGCATGCCCGCCATTGGTGACGAACTGCTTGGTGCCCTCGACGATGAAATCCTCGCCGTCGGCATCCAGGCGGGTCTCCGGCAGATAGAAATGCGCACCGGTGCCCTGCTCGGACAGCGCCAGGGTGGTGACATGCCGGCCCGCGGCAATTTCCTTCAGGTAGTGCTCGCGCTGATGGTCGGTGGCCTTGGCGGCGATCACCGCAGTGGCCACGCAATGCATGCCATAGCACAAGGCAGAGGACGGACAGGCACGGGCAATGGCTTCGGTGAGCACGCACAGGCCCAGCAGCCCCTGACCCAGCCCGCCCTGATCCACCGGAACCTGCAGGCCGAGCAGGCCGGCCTCGGCGAGCGCGCGCATGGAATGGGCCGGCCAGCGACACTCGGCGTCGACCTCGGCGGCCAGGGGCGCGATGACATTTTCTGCCAGATCGGTGGCGATGCTCTGCAATTCGACCAGCTGAACGGGGAGCAAATGGTCCATGAGTCTTCCTGGAATCTTGGGGAGGCCGGCATCCACCCAGCCGAATATCTGACCGTTTTGGTCGGATCTTGTTCGAACGCGGCGGCTCCATGTGGGGAGCGCCACGTGAGATTGGCGGTCATAGTGGCATGACTTCTTCGACAAAGGGCAAGCGGCCCATGCGCCTTCGACTCGCACTGGCTCTGCTGACCGGGGCATTGCTGGCCAATGGCGCCCAGGCCGAGAGCAACGACATGCAGATCCTGATCGGCAGCTACACGCATGACAGCGACAGCCCCGGCGTGCTGCGCCTGCGCTTCGACCCCTCGCAGGGACGGCTCGAGCCGGAGCCGCTGCAGGCGCTGACGAGCCACAACCCCTCCTGGCTGGTGCTGGACGAGCGACGCGGGCGGCTCTATGCCACCCATGAGAACGGCCCGGCCCATGCCGATCCGGTCGGTCGCGTCGGCGCCTGGCAGCGCGACGCCAAGGGCGACTACCAGCCCATCGGCCAGGCCATCAGCCTCGGCGATGAGCCCACCCACGCCAGCCTGAGCGCCGATGGCCGCTACCTGTTCGTCAGCAACTATGGCTCGCGACCCAACCCCGGCGGCAGCCTGGCGGTGCTGCCGCTGGACGAGGATGGCCGCCCCTTGCCGGTCACGCAGATCGCTGCGCATCAGGCCAGCGGCGTGCACCCCGAACGCCAGGCATCGCCTCACGTGCATTCGGCGGTGCCCAGCCCGGACGGCACGCGCCTTCTGGTCAGCGACCTGGGCGCCGACCGGGTGTTCGTCTACCGCTACGACCCGAGCCATGCCGAACGCCCGCTGCGGCCGGATGAGCCAGCCAGCATCGAGCTGCCCGCGGGCAGCGGCCCGCGCCATCTGGTGTTCCATCCCAATGGCAAACACGCCTACCTCGCCCTCGAACTGAGCGCCCAGGTGGCTGGCTTCGATTACACCAATGGCACCTTGACCCGCCGGCAACTGCTGGACCTCAAAGAGTCCGATAGCGAAGTGCGTCATTCACCCGGCGCGATCCACACCTCGGCCGATGGCCGCTTTCTCTATGTCAGCGACCGCGGCGACTACAACCACATCATCGTCTTCGCCATCGAGGCCGACGGCACGCTGCGCGAAATCCAGCGCCGCCCGAGCGAAGGCCGCGAACCGCGGGAGTTCGCCATCACGCCGGACGGTCGCTTCATGCTGATCGCCAATCAGCTTAGCGATGCGCTGGTGGTGATCCGCCGCGACCCGGAGAGCGGGAAGCTCGGCGAGACGTTGCAGACCCTGGCGGTCGGGCGGCCTTCGGATATCAAGCTGCTCACGCCGAACTGATCCGCGACGTTTCAGGACAGCCAGCAGGCGACCCGGTCGCGCCCTGAATTAAGCCGATGGCGGCATCAACGCCCGGCAAATGCGTCGAGCGTGACGTCGATCACCCCGCGCGCGTTCAGCGCTCCGGCTGCTCGCCATCGGGCAGTGCCTCTTCGTCGCTCACCTCCTCGGCCATACCCGGCGGCACGTTGTAGGCGCCGCCCGGCACGTCGCTTTCGCTGCCGCCGGCGACATCCCCATGAGTGGTGGTGGTTTCGGGATTCTGTTCGTGGGCATCGCCGCTCTGATCGATGGACTCGATGCTCTCGCGGCCCGGTTCGCTCTGGCTCATCAGCAGTTCCTCGTTCGTCGCCGCACCCCGGCCGATCCGGAGCGCCATGGTTTTTAGGATGGCGGGGCCGGCAGAAGGTGCAGGGCCGTGAGGCCATTTCTGGACCAATGGCCGCTCGGCGGCGCAGCTGAACTAATCCAGTGGCGGGGCAGCCAAAACTCAACTGGAACTGCCATAGAACAGAATCATGCAACTGACTTCCCGCAGCCTGCCGATCACCCCTGCCATCACCCCGGAGCCGGATCAGCCGTCACGGGCGCTGTATTTCGCCCTCGTCCGCGAGGTCGACGAGCACGCGCGGGAGAACGCCGCCGATTACCTGCGCACGCAGCTCGAAGCGGCCGCTGCCCTGCCCTGCGACCTGCCGGCGGACCCCGCCGATCTGGACGCCTGGGTGCTGCAGCGTACCGAGGCGGTCGGCCATCAGTACCAGGCCTACCTGGAACAGCGCCGGGTCGGCGGGCCGCGCCGCTATTTCCCGAGCAAGGCCCATGCGCTGCACTTTCTGCGTGGCGTGGCGCCGACCAAGCTGGTGGACGGTGCCTGGCTCTACGGCCTGTTGCAGCGGTGGGACGATGCGCGTTTCACCGCGCTGATCCAGACCTACCTGGAGGAGCTCGGCGACGGGCTGCCGGAGAAGAACCACGTGGTGCTCTACCGCAAGCTGCTGGCGAGTCAGGGTTGCGACGACTGGCAGGAGCTGGACGACGAACACTTCGTCCAGGGTGCCATCCAGCTGGCGCTGGCCGAGCACGCCGAGCAGTTCCTGCCGGAAATCATCGGCTTCAACCTCGGTTACGAGCAGCTGCCACTGCACCTGCTGATCACCTCCTATGAGCTGACCGAACTGGGCATCGACCCCTACTACTTCACCCTGCACGTCACCGTCGACAACGCCGACAACGGCCACGCGAAGAAAGCCGTGCAAGGTCTGCTGGATGCCTGGCCGCAGGTGGGCGACAGCGCCGAGTTCTATCGCCGCGTGCGCGATGGCTATCGCCTCAACGACCTGGGCGCCAGCACCGTCTCGGTGATCGGCAACTTCGACCTCGGCCGCGAGGTGCAGCGCATCTTCGAGAAGAAGGCCGCGGTCGGCCAGTTCGTCCATTCCGACTACTGCCGCTTCGAAGGCCGCACGGTCAACCAGTGGCTCGGTGAAGACGTCGAGCAGTTCCTCGCGGTGCTGGACAAGCGCGGCTGGATCAAGCGCGGCCACGACCCGCAGGAAAGTCGTTTCTGGCAGCTCATCGTCGGCGAACAGGCGCCCATGTTCGGAGTATTCAGCGCCTACGAGCAGCAGATGATCCATGACTGGATCGCCGACGACTGGCAGGCCGATGGCAAGCGCAGCCCGCGCGGTGCGTTGCTGCAGCGCCAGGCGCTGTTCAACGGGCGCCGCGCCGCCTCGGCGCCGGCCATGCCGCAACCCGCCGAACACGTCAGTGGCAACGATTTCGATGAGGAGCTGCAGCTGCTCGAACAGCAGGTCGCCCGCCTGCCCGACCGCGCTGCCCGCATGCGCCTGCTGCTGCCGCTGCTGGCGCCGCAACGCCATCACAGCGCCGCCGGCCTGCTGGCCACGCGGCTGTTCAACGGCCTGTTCAACTGAAAGGATCGATCAAGGAAAGCACCATGACCATGGACACTGCGCAGGACCGCGCATTGCTGCATCTGGGCCAGGCCCTGCGCGATCGCGGCTATCACTTCATCACGCCCACCCCGCTGACCCACGAACGGGTCAACCAGCGGCCGGAGAATGCGCTGGCCGACGACCTGCACGGGGTGTTCGGCTGGAGCCGGCCCTTCCAGCACGAGCTGCTGCCGGGCCCGCTGTTCAGCCTGATGGATCAGGCGCAGGTGCTGGAAGCCTGCGGCTCGCGCTGGCGTTCGAAGGTGCGGCTGTCGAGCCTCGACGGCCAGCTGTTCCTGCACTCGGCATTTCCCACCACCGCCAGCGACGCGGTGTTCTTCGGCCCGGATACCTACCGTTTCGCCAACGCCATCCGCTGCCATCTGAACCAGCACACCGGGATGATTCGCCGCGCCGTGGACATCGGCTGCGGCTCCGGCGCCGGGGCGATTCTCACCGCGCTGGCGCGGCCGCAGGCCGAGGTGCTGGCGGTGGACATCAATCCAGAGGCGCTGCGCCTGACGCACATCAACGCGGCGCTGGCCGGTGCCGACAACCTGCGCGCCCTGCACAGCGACCTGCTGAGCGCGGTGGACGGCGAATTCGATCTGATCCTGGCCAACCCGCCCTATCTGGTCGACGCCGACCAGCGCGCCTATCGCCACGGCGGTGGACCGCTGGGCGCCGGGCTGTCGCTGGCGATCCTCGATGCCGCGCTGCAGCGCCTGGCGCCGGGTGGAACGCTGCTGCTGTATACCGGCGTGGCGATGCTGGACAACCAGGATCCGTTCCTCGCGGAGGTGCGCCGACGCCTGCCGGGCGGCGCCTTCAGCTGGACCTATCGCGAGCTGGACCCGGACGTGTTCGGCGAGGAGCTACTCGGCGGCGCCTACGTCAAATGCGACCGCATCGCCGCCGTGGTGCTGGAAGTGACGCGACCAGCGAGCTGACAGCAGGGCGAAGGGTGGCCCGTGGATAACCCCGCCAGGCTTATCCACGCAACAAGCAAGCGCACGCAGTTCAGACCGGCAACAGCAGCAGGATCAGCGACAGGGTCAGCAGCGAGCCGAGCGTCGAGTACAGCACCACCCGCGATACCCGCGAGCCCTCGCGGCCATAGAACTCGGCAAGCATGTACGGCCCGGTGCCGGTCGGTAGCGCACTCAGCAGCAGCGCCGAATAGGCCCACAGGGTCGGTAGTTCGAACACCTGAAACGCCAGGTACCAGGTGATCAGCGGCTGTACCACCAGCTTCAACCCCACCAGCGGCCAGACGCCCTGCACCCGACCGGCCGGCTGTGGCTGGGCGAGGAACAGGCCCAGCGAGACCAGCGCACAGGGTGCCGCCGCTGCGCCCAACAACTTGAGCAGGGTGGCCAGCGGCACCGGCAGCTGTACACCGCCGGCAGCCCATAGCGCGCCGAGCATGGGCGCGATCACCAGGGGATTGCGCACCAGCGCCCCGCTCACCTTGCCCAGCGTGCGCAGCAGCCCCTGGCCGGCGTGCAGCCCGGTCTCCACGCAGGCCAGGGCGATGGCGAACAGCACGCACACGACAATGATCGAAGCGACCATCGCCGGCTGCAGTGCCTCGTCGCCGAGCACCAGCATGCACAGCGGAATCCCGACATAGCCGGTATTGGCATAGGACGCGCCCAGCGCATCCAGGCTGGCATCGACCAGCGGCTGCTTCTGCAGCAGGCGATACGCAAGGGTGAAGGCGAACACGCCAAGGCAGCCGATGGCGAAGGCGGCGATGAACCCCGGCTGCCAGAGCTGCTCCCAGGTGGAGGTGGCGACCACGCTGAACAGCAGTGCCGGCAGGCCCAGCCAGACCACGAAACGGTTGAGTTCCGAAGCGCCGGTCGGCCCCATGCGCCCACTGCGGCGGCACAGGTAGCCGAGCAGGATCAGGGCGAAGACGGGCAGGACAACGTTGATGACCGAAGACATGGGCTCTCATCTGAAGCGTCGTCGCTGAGCCCAGCGGGCGGACGACCGGAACTGCCGGCCACCTTAACAAAAACTTCGCCGAACCGAGAGCGCAGGCGCCCCGGCTCGGCGCAGTACGTCAGTGCAGCGAGGGCGAGTAGCCGTTGGGTTCGGCGCGGGCCGCAGCGAATTCCGCCTCGACGCAGCCGCGAGCCTGCTGCGTGCCTGCGGGGAAACCGCTGCGATCGCTGTAGTCCCACTCGACCACTGGCACCCGTTCGGCATCCAGACCCTTGGCGCAGCTCAGGTCCAGTGCGGTGATGCCGGCCACCGCACCGGCGGCGATGGCCGCATTGGCCGGCTCGTTGCCGTGTTCGATGCTCCAGCCGAGGCCGGCCAGGTCCAGCGCGTCACCGCCGATACGGCCGTAGATCCAGGGCTTGGGATCATCCGCCAGCAGAATGCCGACGCCGGTGGCGATTTCGCGCAGACCGCAGGCACGGATCACTCCATCGCTGCCGGGCATGCCGATGAAACGCGCGACCTGACGCGGCGCCACCAGCTGGACGACGCCCAGGCCGATGCTGAACCAGCCCAGTCCCCGCGCCAGCGAGCGCGCCGAATGGTTGGGCCGGGTGACTTGACGTGGAATGCTCATAAGACTCCTCGCTCGATATCGTGGCTCGGCCGATCCCTACTGCAGGGATCGCGACCGGTTCATGGCTTCAGCACCACCTTGATGCAGCCGTCATGCTTGTCGCGGAAGGTCTTGTACATCTCCGGGCCCTGCTCGAGGCTGACGCTGTGGGTGATGACGAAGCTCGGATCGATCTGCCCCTCCTGGATGCGGTTGAGCAGGTCGTCAGTCCAGCGGTTGACGTGGGTCTGGCCCATGCGGAAGGTCAGGCCCTTGTTCATCGCGGCACCGAACGGGATCTTGTCGATCAGCCCGCCGTAGACGCCGGGAATCGAGATGATCCCGGCCGGGCGGCAGACGTAGATCATTTCGCGCAGCACGTGCGGCCGGTCGCTCTCGAGCATCAGCGCCTGCTTGGCGCGGTCATACATCGAATCGATCGAACGCGCCGCGTGCGCCTCCATGCCCACGGAGTCGATGCACTTCTCCGGACCCTTGCCGCGGGTCAGCTCCTTGAGCCGCTCGAGCACGCTTTCCTCGTCGAAGTTGATGGTGATGGCGCCGCCGGCGCGGGCCATGGACAGCCGCTCGGGCACGTTGTCGATGCAGATGACCTGCTCGGCGCCCATCATGATCGCGCTGCGGATGGCGAACTGGCCGACCGGTCCGGCGCCCCATATCGCCACCGTGTCGGTGGGCTGGATATCGCACTGCGCCGCGGCCTGCCAGCCGGTGGGCAGGATGTCGCCGAGAAACAGCACCTGCTCGTCGGTCAGGCCATTGGGGATCACCACCGGGCCGACATCGGCGTAGGGCACGCGCACATACTCGGCCTGGCCGCCGGCATAGCCGCCGGTGAGATGGGTATAGCCATAAAGCCCGGCGGTGGTATGGCCGAACACCTTGTCGGCGATGTCCTTGTTGCGGTTGGTACGCTCGCAGACCGAGAAATTGCCGCGCCGGCACTGGTCGCATTCGCCGCAGACGATGGTGAAGGGCACCACCACGCGGTCGCCGACCTTGAGCTTCTTGTTCGCCGAGCCGACCTCCATCACCTCGCCCATGAACTCGTGGCCCATGATGTCGCCGTGCTGCATGCCGGGCATGAAGCCGTCGTACAGGTGCAGGTCGGAGCCGCAGATGGCGCAGGAACTGACCTTGATGATGGCGTCGCGCGGGTCTTCGATGGAGGGATCGGGGACGTGGTTGTCGCAGCGGATGTCGTGCTTGCCGTGCCAGCGAAGGGCTCTCATGGACAATCTCCTGTCGGGTTTCGGAAACGCCGTCTCGGTGATTCTCCTTCTGCCTCGCTGTTGCTCCTCTGTCGGTGCGGCGTGCTGTCAAGGTTTTAGTAAGCAGCGCCGCACGAGAGTGCCCGGTTACCGACGGGATGCATGCCCGCCGCACCGCCAGAACACGAGCGCAACGGCGGCTGACTAGTGCCGATTGCGCCCGAGCGAGGCATAGCCGTCGCGGTAACTGGCGAACCTCGGCTTCCAGCCCAGCGCGCGGGCGCGGGCGTTGCTGCAGCGCTTGCTGCCGGCGCGTCGGGTCATGCTCTGCTCGGCCCAGTGGGTGACACCCAGCCGCTCGCGCAGCCAGTCGACCACCTCGTGCAGCGGCGCCGGCTCGTCGTCGACCCCCAGGTAGCAGGGCTGCAACGCGGTGCCGCTGGCGTCCGCCTGCAGCAGGAAGGCCAGCAGCGCGGCGGCATCGTCGCGGTGAATGCGGTTGCTGTACTGCGGCGGATCGCGCTCGACCCGCAGGCCGGCACGCACCTGGTTCTGCAGCCAGGGGCGACTCGGGTCGTACAGCCCGCCCATGCGCACGCAGGTGACCGGCAGGCCGCAGCCGAGGGCCAGTTGCTCGGCCTCGAGCATTACCTGCCCGGTGAAGCCGGTCGGCTCGGTGGGCGAATCCTCGTCGATCCATTCGCCGTCGCGCTGGGCATAGACGCCGGTGCTGGAAACGAACAGCAGACGGCGCGGCTGCTGTTCATGCTGTCGCAGCCAGCGAAGCACGTTGCGCAGCCCCTCGACATAGGCCTGGCGATAGCCGGCCTCATCATGCTCGGTGGCGGACGCGGCATAGACCAGATAATCCAGCCCGCCGTTGGGCCAGCAGCGCGGACAGGTGGGATCGGTCAGGTCGCCCTTGACCGGCAGGATCGGCACCGGCAGCTCGGCGGCGTTGCGCCGCAGACCGTACACCCGCCAGCCGTCACGGCCGAGCTGCAGGCCCAGACGACTGCCCACGTCGCCGCAACCGGCGATCAATACGCTAAGGCGCTTGCCCATCTTCTGCTCCCTCAGTGGTACCCGAACGCGGGCCGTATGCATTGGAGTGTACCGGCTTTCCACGCATGCCACTGGTTGGTTAAGGGCTACGCAAAAGGCTATGCTTGCCGGCAATCTGATGGATGCTGACTATGACTCTGACCGAACTGCGCTACATCGTCACCCTCGCCCAGGAACAGCACTTCGGCCGTGCCGCCGAGCGCTGCCACGTCAGTCAGCCGACCCTTTCGGTTGGCGTGAAGAAGCTCGAGGACGAGCTGGGTGTACTGATCTTCGAACGCACCAAGAGCGCCGTGCGCCTGACCCCCGTGGGCGAAGGCATCGTCACCCAGGCGCAGAAGGTGCTGGAGCAGGCGCAGAGCATTCGCGAGCTGGCCCAGGTCGGCAAGAACCAGCTGGCCGCACCGCTCAAGGTCGGTGCCATCTATACCGTCGGCCCCTACATGTTCCCGCACCTGATCCCGCAGCTGCACCGCGTGGCGCCGGACATGCCGCTGTACATCGAAGAGAACTTCACCCACGTCCTGCGCGACAAGCTGCGCACCGGCGAGCTGGACGCGATCATCATCGCGCTGCCGTTCCAGGAAGCCGATGTGCTGACCAAGCCGCTGTATGACGAGCCGTTCTACGTGCTGATGCCCGCCGACCATCCCTGGACCGCCAAGGAAACCATCGACGCGGAGATGCTCAACGACAAGAGCCTGCTGCTGCTCGGCGAGGGGCACTGCTTCCGCGACCAGGTGCTCGAGGCCTGCCCGACCGTGCGCAAGGGCGAAGCGGCCAGCCATACCACGGTGGAATCCAGCTCGCTGGAAACCATCCGCCACATGGTCGCCTCGGGCCTGGGTGTGTCGATCCTGCCGTTGTCGGCGGTAGAGAGCCATCACTACTCCCCCGGCGTGCTGGAGATCCGCCCGCTGACGCCGCCGGTGCCGTTCCGCACCGTGGCGATCGCCTGGCGTGCCAGCTTCCCGCGGCCCAAGGCCATCGAGATCCTCGCCGACTCGATCCGCCTGTGTTCGGTAGGCAAGCCGCCGTCGGCGAAAGCCTGAGGCCATGAGCGAACTGGCGACCATTCCGGTCACCGCACTCAAGGGCGTCGGCGCCGCGCTGGCAGAAAAGCTGGCCAGGGTCGGCCTGGAAACCCTGCAGGACGTGCTTTTCCACCTGCCGCTGCGCTACCAGGACCGCACCCGCGTGGTGCCCATCGGCTCGCTGAGACCGGGGCAGGACGCGGTGATCGAAGGCATCGTCGCCGGCGCGGATATCGTCATGGGCCGTCGGCGCAGCCTGCTGGTGCGCCTGCAGGACGGCAGCGGCACGCTGAGCCTGCGCTTCTATCATTTCAGTCAGGCGCAAAAAGAAGCGATGAAGCGCGGCACCCAGCTGCGCTGCTACGGCGAAGCCCGTCCCGGGGCCTCGGGACTGGAGATCTACCATCCCGAGTACCGCGCGCTGACCGGCGAGCCGGCGCCGGTGGAACAGACCCTGACGCCGATCTACCCGACCACCGAGGGCCTGACCCAACAGCGCCTGCGCAACCTCAGCGAGCAGGCGCTGAGCCGACTCGGCCCGCACAGTTTGCCGGACTGGCTGCCGGCGGAGCTGGCCCGCGAGTACCGGCTCGGCCCGCTGGATCAGGCCCTGCGCTACCTGCACCGGCCGCCACCGGACGCCGATCTGGAGGAGCTCGCCGAGGGCCGCCACTGGGCCCAGCATCGCCTGGCCTTCGAAGAGCTGCTGACCCATCAGCTGTCGCTGCAGCGCCTGCGCGAGCGGATACGCGCCCAGCAGGCACCACAACTGCCGCCGGCGAAAAGGCTGCCGCAGCGCTTTCTCGCCAACCTCGGCTTCAGCCCCACTGGCGCGCAGCAGCGCGTCGGCGCCGAGATCGCCTATGACCTGGCCCAGGACGAACCCATGCTGCGCCTGGTGCAGGGCGACGTCGGTGCCGGCAAGACCGTGGTCGCCGCCCTTGCTGCGCTGCAGGCACTGGAAGCCGGCTATCAGGTGGCGCTGATGGCGCCGACGGAAATCCTCGCCGAGCAGCACTTTCTCAACTTCAGCAAGTGGCTGGAACCGCTTGGCATCGAGGTCGCCTGGCTGGCCGGCAAGCTCAAGGGCAAGGCCCGCGCCGCGGCGCTGGAGCAGATCGCCGGCGGCTGCCCGATGGTGGTCGGCACCCATGCGCTGTTCCAGGACGAGGTGGTCTTCAAGCGCCTGGCCCTGGTGATCATCGACGAGCAGCACCGCTTCGGCGTGCAGCAGCGCCTGGCCCTGCGCCAGAAGGGCATCGACGGCCGGCTCTGCCCGCATCAGCTGATCATGACCGCCACGCCTATTCCTCGGACCCTGGCGATGAGCGCCTATGCCGACCTCGATACCTCGATCCTCGACGAGCTGCCGCCGGGACGTACGCCGGTGAATACCCTGGTGATCGCCGACAGCCGGCGCCTGGAAGTCATCGAGCGGGTGCGCATCGCCTGCAACGAGGGCCGCCAGGCCTACTGGGTATGCACGCTGATCGAGGAATCCGAGGAACTCACCTGCCAGGCCGCGGAAACCACGTTCGAGGACCTTTCCGCGGCGCTCGTCGGGCTGCGCGTGGGACTGATCCACGGGCGCATGAAGCCGGCCGAGAAGGCCGCGGTGATGGAGCAGTTCAAGCGCGGCGAACTGCAGCTGCTGGTGGCCACCACCGTCATCGAGGTGGGCGTCGACGTGCCCAACGCCAGCCTGATGATCATCGAGAACCCCGAACGCTTGGGCCTGGCGCAGCTGCATCAGCTGCGCGGACGGGTCGGCCGCGGCAGCGCGGCGAGCCACTGCGTGCTGCTCTACCACCCACCGCTGTCGCAGCTGGGCCGCGAACGCCTGGCGATCATGCGCGAAACCTGCGACGGCTTCCTGATTGCCGAAAAGGACCTGGAGCTGCGCGGCCCCGGCGAGATGCTCGGTACTCGTCAGACCGGCCTCCTGCAGTTCAAGGTCGCCGACCTGATGCGCGACGCCGAGCTGCTACCGGCGGTGCGCGACGCCGCCCAGACACTGCTGGCACGCTGGCCGCAGCACGTCAGCCCGCTGCTCGAGCGCTGGCTGCGTCACGGCCAGGAATACGGCCAGGTATGACAACCATCCGTCGCCGCAGCGTCCACGCGTGACGGCTTCGCTATACTCCGGCAGGTCACTACAACAGGTCCGCTTATGAATACTGCTGTCGACACCGAAAGCTGCTCCGAACTGCCCCTGCTGATCACCAAGCTGTTGAAAGACCTCGGTGTGGACTACCAGATCCAGCGCGATCGCCCCAATTTTCCCGCTGCGCAGCGGGTGCAGGCGGTGCTGCTGGACGATAGCATCGGCGCGATGCTGGTGCTCTTCCCGCAGGATCATCTGCTCGACCTTGCCCGACTGGCCGAACTCACCGGCCGCGAGCTGGCTGCGGTCAAGCCGGAGCGGCTGGCACGCATGCTCGCCAAGCACGAGCTGAGCCGCCTGCCCGGTCTGCCGCCGCTGACCAGTTCGCCCTGCCTGTACGAAGAGTGCCTGATGCAGCAGCCCCGGCTGCTGCTGGAATCCGGCCAGCCTGGCCTGCTGGTGGAGGTCAGCAGTGGCGACTTCAAGCGTCTGCTGAGCAAGGCCAGCGCCGGTAGCTTCGCCGTGCCGCTGAGCAGCATCCGGCCGAACCTGGACCGCCCGCACGACGACCGCGCGGAGATCAGCCAGGCGGTGCAGAGCTTCACCGCGCGGCGCATCCAGAAGCGCCTGGAAGAGACCATCGAGATTCCGCCGCTGCCGCATACGGCGCAGAAGATCATCAAGCTGCGGGTCAACCCCGAGGCCACCGTCGACGACATCACCGGCGTGGTGGAAACCGACCCGGCACTGGCGGCGCAGGTGATCAGCTGGGCGGCCTCGCCCTACTACGCCGCACCCGGGCGTATCCGCTCGGTGGAAGACGCCATCGTCCGCGTGCTCGGTTTCGATCTGGTGATCAACCTGGCTCTCGGTCTGGCCCTGGGCAAGACCATCAGCCTGCCGAACGACAAGCCGCAGGACGCCACGCCCTACTGGCAGCAGGCGATCTACACAGCCGCGGTGATCGAGGGACTGACCCGCGCCATCCCCCGCGAGCAACGCCCGGAGCCGGGCCTGAGCTACCTCGCCGGGCTGCTGCACAACTTCGGCTATCTGGTGCTGGCGCACGTCTTCCCGCCGCATTTCTCGCTGATCTGCCGCCACCTGGAGGCCAATCCGCACCTTTCGCACGACCATGTCGAGCAGCATTTGCTGGGCATCACCCGCGAACAGATCGGCGCCTGGCTGATGCGCCTGTGGGGCATGCCCGAAGAACTGGCGGCCGCCCTGCGCTTCCAGAACGACCCGGGCTATGACGGCGAGGATGCGGCCTATCCGAACCTGGTCTGCCTGGCGGTGCGCATGCTGCGCAACCGCGGTATCGGCAGCGGGCCGGACGCCGAGGTGCCGCAGCAGCTGTTCGATCGCCTGGGTATCACCCGCGAGAAGGCCAACGACGCCATTGCCAAGGTGCTCGCCGCCGAAGCCGCACTACGCGCGCTGGCCATGCAGTTCAACCCCTCGCACTGACCGGCTACCGGCGCGCAGGCGCCGCTGCCCCGCGGCCTCAGCCGTTGCCGGCACGAAAGCTCACCCGCGCGTTGACCAGCCCCTCGCCGGCGCGCTCCAGGCTGACCTCAGTGACGCTCACCCCCTGCCCCTGCAGGGTGTCGAACCAGCGCAGCAGCAGGGCATAGGAGGCCCCGGGCAGGCTCACCTGCAGGCTGCCGTCGCTGCCGTTGTCGAAGCTTTCGATGGACAGGTTGCCCTGCTGCGCGCTTTCGGTGATCACGCCCTGCAGCTGCTCGGGCGCCAGTTCGACCTGATTGCTGCGCTCCATCTGCCGCGCCAGTTCGGTGTTCTGCTCCATGTAGGCGTGCAGCTCGCGCTGCGCCTGATAGTAGTCGCGCGCCGCGGCCGCCTGGCGCTGCGCCGGCAGCCACAGCCAGAGGTAGAACAGCACGGCGAGCAGAAAGGCGCCGAGCAGGCTCAGCGAGGTGCGCTCGCGCGGCGCCAGGCGTTGCCAGCGCTGCCACAGCGGCGAGTCGGCAAGACGTACGGCCAGTTGCTGCTTGAGATTCATCATCAGCCTCCGATCACCACGCGCGCACTGACGCCATCACCTTCGCGGCTGGCCGAGCCCAGCTGCACACTCTGCCCCGCATCGCCCAGGCGCCGGCGCAGGGTTTCCAGGGTGGCGAAGTCCATCGCCTGCACCTGCAGCGCCAGATCACCGCGGTCCTGGTTGTAGTCGAGCTGGCCGATGGTCACCGGAATGCCGTCTTCCAGTGCCGCGGCGGCGTGATCGAGCAGGCGCAGAAAGCCCGCCTGTCCACCGCTGCCGCGAGCCAGATGATCATCGAACTGGGCGCGCATGTTGACGATGCGGATGTCCTCCGGGAACAGCTCGCGATACAGCGCCAGGCTCGCCTCGGCGTAGGCGTCGCCCTGGCGCTGGAAGTACCAGGCCTGGCCCAGGTTGAAGCCCAGCTGCACCAGCAGGATCAGCCCGGCGGCGGCGAACAGCGGTTTCCAGTAACCGAGGCCGGTATTGCCGACCTCCACCGCGAAATCGCCCTGGGCGAGGTTGAGTGCCGCCGCACGCTGCGCGGCGAGAAAGGCATAGGGGTCGTCCAGCTGGCGATAGTCGTCCAGTGCCAGCGGCGGCTCGGCCACGTTGCCCTGGGCGTGCCAGGGTGCCGGGCAGAGCGTGGCGAGCTGCGGCCAGTCCACGGCGGCGAAGGCCAGCCGGGTCTCGCCTTCGCCACCGAGCAGGCCGCGCTCGCCGATGAATAGCAGCTGCGTCGCCTCGCGCGGCAACAGGTCGGCGTCGACATGGATTGCCACGATCAGCAGCCCCAGTTCGCGCAACTGCTCCAGCCAGCCGGCCAGCAGCTGGCGGCGGATCGCCACGACGCGCTGGCGGCCATCCGGGAGCGTCTCGCCCACGGCCAGATGCAGCTCGTCGACGTTCTCGGCCAACAGTTCCTCGGCGGCATAGGCCAGCGCCTGCTGCATCCAGCGCGCCTTGCGGGTCGGCAGACTGATGGCGAAGAAGCTGCAGACCTCCGTCGGCAGGATCAGGCTAATGGCGCCGGCCGCGCTGCAGTCGCCCAGCGCTTGCCAGCGCCCGGGCTCATCCTTGGGCAGCCAGTACACGCGGGTCTCGGGGTAGAGCCGGGCCGGGCAATCGGCGGGCAGGAAAAGGCAATCCATGGTTAGGGTCTGCTCCGGTTCGGTGAGGCCAGCCGGGCGGGCTGACCGAGGTTTCGCGCGAGCACGCGGACGCTGCCGTCCTGCTCACGTTGCAGCAGGCTGACCAGCGCCAGCCGGCGGTCGCCCAGGCGCACTTCGCTGGTGGCCTGGAAGAATTGACTGCCAACCGCCAGCGCAGTGCCCTGCAGCGTGGTTCCGGCCATGGCCGGCTGCGCGAGGAAGGCGGCGCTGTTGCGAAACGGCGCGCTGCGCCGCAGCTCGACCAGCGACTCGGCGGCACCCAGGCTGAGGTTGTCGCTGAGGCTGGAGAGCACCATCGCGCTGGCGGTGTTGACGTTCAATGGCACGCCACTCGGCAGCGCGGCCACGTAGGGCGCCAGTCGCTGGAAATCCTCCTCGCGCATGTCCAGCAGCAGGCGCAGCTCGGAGAGGTCGTGGAGCCGGCGTCCGGCGCTGCGATACGGCGGGTCGAGGCTGAGGTAGGCGTTGTCTTCGGCGCCCAGCTCGCCACTGGGCTGCTGGTCGGGGTCGAGCCAGTCGAGCAGGCGCTCCGGATAGGGCGCACTGATCTGCAGGCGCAGCAGCAGCCGGCGGAACTGCTCGACGGCAGCCGGGTTGGGCTGCTGATCGCGCAGCAGGTCGTTGAGGTTGAAGCGCCCGGCCATATCCTCGATGCGCACGAGGATCTCGCCCTGGTCGATTTCGAACGCCGGCAGCGGCTGGGCCCAGGGTTCCAGCAAATGATCGACGGCCGCTGCCTCACCACTGGCGCCCGGGTCAGCACCGGCAGCGGACCGCAGGTCACGGGCCAGGATAGCCTGCGCCAGCGCCTCGCCGCCCAGCGCGTAATGCCAGGCCTGACGCGCCTGCAACTGATTGCTGGTGGCGCGGATGCTCAGCTGCTGGCGCGCCACCATTGCCGCGCTGACCACGGTGACGATGGCCACCACCAGCAGCACGGTGATCAGCGCCACGCCGCGCTGACGACTCATTGCGGCAGCTCCCCTTCGAACGGCTCGGGCACACCCTCGGCGCCGGGCAATGCCTGCTGCATCGTCTGCTCGGCGGCATCGGGCAGGCGCAGCAGACGGGTGATGCGGCCGTAGCGGGCGTGATCGACACTCAGCTCCACGGCGACCGGCAGGCGTTCGGCGGCGTTCTCCGGGCTGCCGCGGCCGAAATCGAACGGCGGCCATTCCTCGTGCCACACGGCCTCCTCGTCGAGGTAGCGCAGCTGCAGGCCCTGGACGTTGTCCAGCACGCGCTGCACGCGCGGTTCGCTGTCGATGTCGCGGTCCAGCACCACCCAGTAGACGCGCTCGAGGTTGTCGCTGGCCAGTCGCCAGCGCACCCGCTGCAGGTTGGCACGGCGCAGGCCGGTGGGGTTGCGCCAGCCGGCGCGGGTCAACTCCAGTACCGGCGCGCCATCCTCACCACCCAGCTGGCCGATCAAGGCACTGCGCTCGTCGCCGAAACCGTCGCGGATCGGCCGCCCGACCACCTGCTGCAGGTCACGTTCGAATGCCCACACCGCCCGGCTCAGCTCACGCAGCTGCAGTTCCTGGGCACGCACCGCCTCATCGCTCTGCAACACCGCTTCGAGCATGCGATAGGTGCCCAGCCCCAGCAGCGCGAACAGGGCGATGGCGATCAGCAGTTCCAGCAGGGTGAAGCCGGCGTCGGCGCGCATGCGATCGATCATCAGGGCGCGGCTCCCGGCTCGACGCCGATGAAGCCGGTCAGGCTGGTGACCGCGCGCTCGGCCAGCGAGCCGCTGCGAGCGCGCGGTGTCTGCAGCGCGACCCAGACGGTGACGCGCAGCAGGCCCGGGTCGGCGCTGGCCTCGACCTCGCTGAGGGTCTGCCACTGGCGGCCGCCGAACTCCAGTTCCCGCGTCTCGCGGCCGATGGCAGGCGGAACCTGTTGCAACTGCAGCTCGCTGATGCGGTTGTCGGCGATCCAGCCGGCCAGGGTCAGTTCTTCCAGCCGCCCGGCATTGCTCAGGCTGCGCCCGGCGGCGGTGAGCACCACGGCCGATACGCTGGCGAAGATTGCCAGCGCCACCAGCACTTCGAGCAAGGTAAAACCGCGGCCGGCCCTGGCCAGAGATACTCTCATCGCCGCTCTCCGAGCGGCTCGGCCTCGGGCAGGCGGAAGCCGTCGCTGGCGATCAGCCAGGTGCCACCGCCCGGCTTGCGCTCGGACAGGCGCAGACTGAACGGCGACAGCTCGCCGCTGGACAGTATCAGCAACTGAGGCTCCAGTTGCGGTGCGCGCCGTTCAGTCCGCTCGCCCTCGCGCGACAGCCCTGCACGGTCGTCCTCACGCCGGGCCGGCGCCACCAGTTCAAGCGGCGTGCCGTCCAGTTCCAGATCCAGACGCATCCACGCCGGCACCTTGTGCGTCTTGCGCCGCTCGACCTCCAACCAGCGCATGGCCGTCTCGTCATAGCGCAGCACGCGATACCCCTCGCTGTTGATCAGCAGACCGTACTCGCGGCTGTCGAGCACCGCCTCGTCGCTCATCACGCCGATCAGCGCCGCCAGCCGCCGCGCCTCGTCACGCAGCTCGCGCGAGGTACTGGATCCACCGACGCTGAGCACCGCCACGCTGACCAGAATGCCCAGCAGGACGATCACCACCAGCAGCTCGATCAGCGTGAAGGCGCGGGCGCGCTGCCGCATCGATTACAGGTCCCAGTTCCCGATATCGGCGTTGAGATCGCTGCCGCCGGGCTTGCCGTCGGCACCGAAGGAATACAGGTCGAACTGGCCCTGGGTGCCCGGCGACAGGTACTGGTAGTCGTTGCCCCATGGGTCCTTCGGCAGACGCTTGAGGTAACCGTCGCGGTTCCAGTTCTTCGGCTGCGGGTTGCCGGAAGGCTTCTTCACCAATGCGTCCAGCCCCTGCTGGGTGCTCGGGTAGGCGAAATTGTCCAGCTTGTACATGTCCAGCGCGGCGGCGATGGCCTTGATGTCGCCCTTGGCCACGGTGACCTTGGCCTGGTCCGGCCGGCTCATCACCTGCGGCACCACCAGCGCGGCGAGAATGCCGAGGATGACCACCACCACCATGATCTCGATAAGGGTGAAACCGCCCTGGGTGCGGCGCTGCAGTCTTGTTGTCATGGTCGTTAACCCACCAGTTGGTTGAGAGAGAGGATCGGCATCAGGATGGCCAGCACGATGACCAGCACCACCGCCCCCATGAACACCAGCATGAACGGCTCGAACAGGCCGACCAGCAGAGACACCTGGGCGGCCAGGTCGTTCTCCTGATTGCGCGCGGTTCGCGCCAGCATCTGATCCAGTTCACCGGATTTCTCCCCGCTGGCGATCATGTGCAGCATCATCGGCGGGAATTCCCCGGTGGCATCCAGCGCACGGGTCAGGCTGCTGCCCTCGCGCACCTTCTGCGCCGCCTCCACCACCCGCTCGCGGATGCGCAGGTTGGCGATCACCGCAGCGGCGATGGACAGCGCTTCCACCAGCGGCACGCCGCTGCGCGTCAGGATCGCCAGGGTGGAGGCGAAGCGCGCGGTATTGGTCGCCCGGCTCAGCCGACCGATCAGCGGTATCCGCAGGATGAACGCATGCCAGCGCAGGCGCAGCGCCGGGTCGCGCAGGGCCGCACGCATGGCCAGGAACGCGCCGACAAGGCCGAGCACGATCAGCCAGCCCCAGTTCTTCACCACGTCGCTGGTGGCGATCAGCCCGCGGGTCAGCGCCGGCAGTTCCTGCCCCGTGTTGACGAATACCTTGACCACGTCCGGCACCACGTAGCCGAGCAGCAGCACGACGATGGCCAGCGAGGCGACCATCAGGATCACCGGATAAAGCAGCGCCAGCTGGATCTTCTGCCGCGATTGCTGACGCTGGTCGGTGTAGTCGGCCAGCTGGTCGAGCACCAGCCCGAGATGGCCGGCGTGCTCCCCGGCCGCCACGGTGGCGCGGTAAAGCTCGGGAAAGGCCGACGGATATTCGCGCAGTGCCGCGGCCAGGCTGTGGCCTTCCATCACCCGCGCGCGCACCGCCAGCAGCATCGACTTGATCTTCGCCGAGGTGGACTGCGCGGCCGCCGCGCGCAGGGCTTCCTCGATGGGCAGCGCGGCCTGCACCAGCGTCGCCAGCTGCCGGGTGACCAATGCCAGATCACGCGCCGACAGGCCGCGGCCGAAACTGAAGCCGCCACGGCTGACGTCTTCCTTGGACTTGGCCTGCTTCACCTCCAGCGGCGCCCACTGCTTCTCGCGCAGCAACTGCCGCGCCTGACGCGGGCTGTCGGCCTCGATCAGGCCCTTCTGCTCACGGCCACGGGGGTCGAGGGCGAGGTATTCGAAGGCAGCCATCAGGCGGTCTCCAACAGCGGCGATCCGCGGTCGAGAGCGCCTCTACACAGATACCGCACAGCCGAGGGAGCGGCCGCGAATGGCGCCACCATGCGACGTCGGTCAGGCTGCGGATGCCTCTGCAGGCGCGTCGGAATCAACCTCATCCCCTCACTCCTCACGCGTCACCCTCAGCACTTCCTCGATGGTGGTCACCCCCTCGCGCACCTTGCGCAGCCCGTCCTCGCGGATGCTCGGGCCCAGCTCACGGGCATGGCGCAGCATGTCCTGCTCGCTGGCGCGGGTGTGCACCATGGTGCGCAGGGTGTCGTCGAACAGCACCAGCTCATAGATGCCGGTACGCCCGCGGTAGCCGAGGCCACGGCATTGCTCGCAGCCTTCGGCGTGGTACAGCGTCGGCGCCTCGGCCGGACTGACGCCGAGCAGCTCGCACTCGGCGGCATCGGCGTTGTAGGCGCGTTTGCAGTCATTACACAGCACCCGCACGAGGCGCTGGGCCAGCACGCCGAGCAGCGACGAGGAGATCAGAAACGGCTCGACGCCCATGTCCACCAGGCGCGTGACGGCGCCAATGGCGCTGTTGGTGTGCAGCGTGGAGAGCACCAGGTGACCGGTGAGCGAGGCCTGCACGGCCATGTCGGCGGTTTCCTGGTCGCGGATCTCGCCGACCATCACCACGTCCGGGTCCTGACGCAGGATGGCGCGCAGGCCGCGGGCGAAGGTCATGTCGACCTTGGTGTTGACCTGGGTCTGGCCGATGCCTTCGAGGTGGTACTCGATGGGATCCTCGACGGTGAGGATGTTGCGCGTACGGTCGTTGAGGGTCGTCAGCGCGGCATAGAGTGTGGTGGTCTTGCCCGAACCGGTGGGGCCGGTAACCAGGATGATGCCGTGGGGCTTCTTCACCGCCTGCTCCAGCTGGCGGCGGTCCTGCTCGTTCATCCCCAGGTGGCGCAGAGTCAGGCGCCCGGCCTGCTTGTCCAGCAGGCGCAGTACCACCCGCTCGCCATTGGCCGAGGGCAGCGTGGAAACGCGGATGTCCACCTCGCGACCGCCGACCCGCAGCGAGATACGCCCGTCCTGCGGGATGCGCTTCTCGGCGATGTCCAGCTTGGCCATGACCTTGATCCGCGAGACCAGCAGCGCCGCCAGCTCGCGCTTGGGCTGCACCACTTCGCGGAGAATGCCGTCGACGCGAAAGCGGATCACCAGGCGCTTCTCGAAGGTTTCGATATGGATATCCGAGGCGTTCTCGGCAATCGCCTCGCCAAGGATCGCATTGATCAGGCGGATGATCGGCGCATCGTCCTCCTGCTCCAGCAGGTCCTCGGTTTCCTGGATCTGGTCGGCCAGACTGGCCAGGTCGAGGTCGTTGCCCAGCCCCTCGACCATCAGCATCGCCGCCGACGAATCATGCTGGTACGCCGCACCGAGGGCCTGGTCGAAATCCGCCTGGGCCAGCCACTGCATGGGCAGGCGCATGCCGACCACCCGCTGCGCCTCCTGCACCGCCGTCAGTGCGGCGCCCTCGCGCAGGCCGAGGCGCAGCTCGCCGCCGCGCTCGAGCAGCAGCACGCCGTGGCGACGAGCAAAGGCGAACGGCAGGCGGCGCTGGGCTGGTGGCTCGAGCAGCGCGGTCATCTCGTTCACATCGAGTTCGGGCATCGTGCAGCTCCACCGGCGATACGCAACGACCCGACGTCGCCGCGCTCGAAACACTCCAATCGGGTCCAACCAGCCTAGTTGGACTACAAGGATTGGATGACATTTCAACGTGCGTGCGTTTTTCCTGATTAGCCGACTTAACCCGGCACCAAGGTCGCAGACGCCCGGCACCGCTGACGAATACCACGTCAATGGCGCGTCATTCATGATGCGGCCGCTTCGTCTGCCTGACCGGGGCTGGCCAAGGCTGCGCAGAGCCAAACAGGACGCAATCTGCAGCGAAGCGCGGAAAACAGGCAGTCATCCTGCGACCGATGCGTCAAATACAATCGTTTGATTGAAACAGTTGTTTGATTTTTTCAGGGCTTGCAGAATGCCGCGCCGGGCAGTTCGTTTTCGAGCCGTCCGGCCTGCTCCATCCGTTCCAACCCCGTCCGCCAGAGCAGCGGGCGGGTGAAAAGCACGTCGGTGCGCGGTCCGCCGCAGCACCGGTCATGATCACGCAGGAGAACAACAACAATGCACATCGGTGTTCCTCTCGAAACCCACTCCGGGGAAACGCGCGTCGCCGCGACCCCGGAAACCGTCAAGAAACTGATCGGCCAAGGGCACCGGGTGACGCTGCAAAGCGGCGCCGGGTTGCTTTCCAGCGTGCCGGACAGCGCCTATGAAGCGGTCGGCGCGACCATCGGCGATGCGGCCGCGGCACTTGCCGCCGAGCTGGTGCTGAAGGTCAATGCGCCGGACGAGGCCGAACTGGCGCAGATGCAGTCCGGCAGCGTGCTGCTGGGCATGCTCAACCCGTTCGACAATGACTGCATCGCGCGCATGGCTGCCCGCGGTATCACCGCCTTCGCCCTGGAGGCCGCGCCGCGTACGTCCCGTGCACAGAGCCTGGACGTGCTCTCGTCGCAGGCCAACATCGCCGGCTACAAGGCGGTGCTGATCGGTGCCCATCACTACCCGCGCTTCATGCCGATGCTGATGACCGCCGCTGGTACGGTGAAGGCTGCGCGCGTGCTGATCCTCGGCGCCGGCGTCGCCGGGCTGCAGGCCATCGCCACGGCCAAGCGCCTGGGTGCGGTGGTCGAGGCTTCGGACGTGCGCCCGGCGGTGAAGGAGCAGATCGAATCGCTCGGCGCCAAGTTCGTCGACGTGCCGCTGGAGACCGACGAGGAGCGCGAATGCGCCGAAGGCGTCGGCGGCTATGCGCGGCCGATGCCGGCCTCGTGGATGGCGCGTCAGGCGCAGGCGGTGCACGAGCGCGCGCTGCAGTCGGACATCGTCATCACCACCGCGCTGATCCCGGGCCGCAAGGCGCCGACACTGCTGCAGGAAGCCACCGTCGAGCAGATGAAGCCCGGCTCGGTGATCGTCGACCTGGCGGCCGGGCATGGCGGTAACTGCCCACTGACCGAGATCGATCAGGTGGTGGTGCGCCACGGCGTGACCATCGTCGGCCACGCCAACCTGGCGACGCTGGTGCCGGCCGACGCCTCGGCGCTGTACGCCCGCAACCTGCTGGATTTCCTCAAGCTGGTCATCGACAAGGACGGCCAGTTCCAGCTCAACCTCGAAGACGACATCGTCGCCGCGTGCCTGATGTGCCGCGACGGCCAGGTCGTGCGGACCAACGGTTAAGGGAGACGCGAACATGGATCTGATTTCGGACGGCATCTACAACCTGATCATCTTCGTGCTGGCGATCTACGTCGGCTACCACGTGGTCTGGAACGTCACCCCAGCCCTGCACACGCCGCTGATGGCGGTCACCAACGCGATCTCGGCAATCGTCATCGTCGGCGCCATGCTGGCCGCCGCGCTCACCGTTACCCCGCTGGGCAAGGCCATGGGCACGCTCGCCGTGGCGCTGGCCGCGGTCAACGTGTTCGGGGGCTTTCTGGTCACCCGTCGCATGCTGGAAATGTTCAAGAAGAAGGACCGCAGCGCGGCCAAGGCGGAGGGCAAGTAAGCCATGAGCATGAACCTGATCACCCTGCTCTATCTGGTCGCCTCGGTGTGCTTCATCCAGGCGCTGAAGGGCCTCTCCCACCCCACCACCTCACGCCGCGGCAACCTGTTCGGCATGATCGGCATGGGCATCGCGGTGCTCACCACGGTCGGCCTGATCTTCAAGCTCGGCAGCGAGCTGGCCACCGCCGGCATCGGCTACGTGATCGTCGGTCTGCTGATCGGCGGCAGCGTCGGCACCGTCATGGCCAAGCGCGTCGAGATGACCAAGATGCCCGAGCTGGTCGCCTTCATGCACAGCATGATCGGCCTGGCCGCGGTGTTCATCGCCATCGCGGCGGTGGTCGAGCCGCAGTCGCTGGGCATCGTCGAGCACATGGGCTACGCCATTCCGGTGGGCAACCGCCTGGAGCTGTTCCTCGGTGCGGCCATCGGCGCCATCACCTTCTCCGGTTCGGTGATCGCCTTCGGCAAGCTGTCCGGCAAGTACAAGTTCCGCCTGTTCCAGGGCGCTCCGGTGGTGTTCAAGGGCCAGCACATGGTCAACCTGGCCGTGGGCCTGGCGATCGTCGGCCTGGGCCTGGTCTACACCTTCACCGGCAACCTCGGCGCCTTCGCCATCCTGGTGGCGCTGGCCTTCGTCATCGGCGTGCTGATCATCATCCCCATCGGCGGTGCGGACATGCCGGTGGTGGTGTCGATGCTCAACTCGTATTCGGGCTGGGCGGCCGCCGGTATCGGCTTCTCGCTGAACAACTCGATGCTGATCATCGCCGGCTCGCTGGTAGGCTCGAGCGGCGCGATCCTCTCGTACATCATGTGCAAGGCGATGAACCGCTCGTTCTTCAATGTCATCCTCGGCGGCTTTGGCGCCGACGCGGATGCCGGCGGCCCGGCGGGCGCGCAGCTGGAGCGCAACGTGAAGTCCGGTTCGGCCGACGACGCCGCCTTCCTGCTGACCAACGCCGACACCGTGATCATCGTGCCCGGCTACGGCCTGGCGGTGGCCCGCGCACAGCACGCGCTGATGGAACTGGCGGAGAAGCTGACGCACATGGGCGTGACCGTGAAGTACGCGATTCACCCGGTCGCCGGCCGCATGCCGGGGCACATGAACGTGCTGCTGGCCGAAGCCGAGGTGCCGTACGAGCAGGTCTTCGAGATGGAGGACATCAACTCCGAGTTCGGCCAGGCCGACGTGGTGCTGGTGCTCGGCGCCAACGACGTGGTCAACCCGGCGGCCAAGACCGATCCGAAGTCGCCGATCGCAGGCATGCCGATCCTCGAGGCGTACAAGGCCAAGACCGTCATCGTCAACAAGCGCTCCATGGCCAGCGGCTACGCCGGCCTGGACAACGAGCTGTTCTACATGGACAAGACCATGATGGTCTTCGGCGACGCCAAGAAGGTCGTCGAGGACATGGTCAAGGCCGTGGACTGATCGCCTCGTACTTAAACGAAAAACCCCTCCCGGCCATGCCGCGAGGGGTTTTTCTTTGCCTGTCGAAGGTCAGACGCTGAAGCCGAACACCTCACCCAGGTGCCGGCGATAGCGCTCGACATCCGCCTCGACCTGCGGCCGCTTCATCACGTCGACACAGAGGAAGGTCGGCAGGCCCTGCATGCCGAGAAACTCGTTGGCCTTGTGAAACGGCAGGTAGACGGCATCCACGCCCTTGCCGGCGAAGAAATCGCTGGGGTCGTCGAAGGCCTGCTGCGGCGCATTCCAGGTGGCGGAGATCATGTAGCGTTTGCCCTGCAGCAGACCGCCGCTGCCGTACTTCTGCGAGGCGTCGGAGCGGGTGCGGCCGTCGTTGGCGTAAAGACTGCCGTGGCCGGCGGTGAACACCTCGTCCAGGTATTTCTTCACCGTCCAGGGTGCGCCCATCCACCAGCCGGGCATCTGATAGATCAGCGCGTCAGCCCAGAGGATCTTTTCGACCTCCTGCTGCACGTCGTAACCGGCATCGATCTCGGTGGTGCGCACCTCGAAGCCGGCAGCCATGAGGGTTTCGATGGCTGCCTGGTGCAGCGTTGCGTTGTACTGGCCGGCGGAATGGGCGAAGGCCTTGCCGCCGTTGAGTAGCAGAATCTTCTTCATGGGAACGCCTCAGCAACAGAATGGCGCGCAGCTTAGCCACGCCTGCGCACCACACCCAGCCCCTGACAGGCAAATCATCTTTGCTCACCGGTCACGAATCTGTCCCTGATTGGCTTCGGGTTCAGCCGGCTTTTGCGACCGTTGCTGTCTCCGGTCGCGATGCATAGCGCTGCGCCAGTACCGCGCAGACCATCAGCTGGATCTGGTGGAACAGCATCAACGGCAGGATCAGCGTGCCCAGCGCGCCGCCGGCGAACAGCACCTGCGCCATGGGGATGCCGGTGGCGAGGCTCTTCTTCGAGCCGGCGAAGAGGATGGTGATGCGGTCTTCCAGGTCGAAGCCCAGCCAGCGCGCCACCAGCCAGGTGATCAGCAGGGCCAGCGACAGCAGCAGACAGCAGGCCAGCACCAGACCCAGCAGCTGCGGCAGCGGCACCTGCTGCCAGATGCCCTCGACCACCGCATGGCTGAAGGCGGTATAGACCACCAGCAGGATGGAACTCTGATCGACGTTCTTCAGCCAGCCCTTGTTGCGCGCCACCCAGTCACCAATCCAGCGCCGCGCGATCTGCCCGGCTATGAACGGCAGCAGCAGCTGCACGACGATCTTGCCGATGGCCTCCAGCGTCGAGCCGCCTTCGCCCTGGGCGCCCATCAGCAGCAGCACCAGCAGCGGTGTGAGGAAGATCCCGATCAGGCTCGAAGCCGCCGCGCTGCATACCGCCGCCGGGATATTGCCGCGTGCCAGCGATGTGAAGGCGATGGCCGACTGCACCGTGGCCGGCAGCGCGCATAGGTAGAGCATGCCCAGGTAGAGCTCGGCGCCGATCATCGGCGTCAGCAGCGGGCGCAGCGCCAGGCCGAGCAGCGGGAACAGCACGAACGTGCAGCTGAACACCAAAAGATGCAGGCGCCAGTGCCCCATGCCGGCGAGAATCGCGCTGCCCGACAGCTTGGCGCCATGCATGAAGAACAGCAGGCCGATGGCCAGATTGGTGATCCACTCGAACACCACCACGCCCTGCCCGCGCGCCGGCAGCAGCGTGGCGATGGCCACTGCGCCGAGCAGCGCGAGGGTGAAATTGTCCGGTAGCAGGCGGGGTCTGGCCATGGATGCTCCTGATGCGTGTGGCTTGCAGCGAATGGCTCTGGAGTCTACTGTCGGCTTGAACATCCGACTAACGCCATTAGCCAGACAAATGTCGAGAAAAGGACAGGCCAGCCTCGCCCAGCGCAGCATCCCGGTCATGGATGCGCTGCCGCGACCGCTGTTCGCACGCAGCGAGTCCCTCGCCGAACGGACCACCACACCGCGCCACAGCCATCCCTGGGCTCAGCTGTCCTACGCCATCAGCGGCGTGCTGCGCGTGCATACCGAGCGCGGGCGTTTTCTCGCCCCGCCGCAGCGCGCCATCCTGATTCCGCCGGGCCTGCTGCATGAGGTAATCAGTTCGCCGCAGACCGAGATGCGCAGCCTGTACATCGACCAGCGCGCCATGCCCTGGGCGCCTGCGCATTGCCAGGTGCTGGCGGTGAGTCCGTTGCTGCGCGAACTGATCCGAGCATTCGGCACGCTGCCGGTGGACTACGACGAACAGGGCGCAGATGGCCGTCTGGCCGCCGTCATCCTCGACCAGTTACGCGCCGCCCCGGAGCTCGGCTACTCGCTGCCCTGGCCCGACGACGGACGCCTGCGCGGCATCTGCGAGGCACTGTATGAACAGCCGGACCTGTCCTTCAGCCTGGCGCAGTGGAGCGAGCAACTGCACATATCCGAGAAGACCCTGACCCGCCAGTTCCAGCGCGACACCGGCCTCAGCTTCCGCGCCTGGCGCCAGCGTTTGCGCCTGCTCAGCGCGCTGCCGTTGCTGGAGCGGGGCCAACCGGTGACCGACGTCGCCCTGGCCTGCGGCTACGACTCCACCTCGGCGTTCATCGCCGCATTCGGCCAACAGTTCGGCACTACGCCCGGTGCGCTAGCAAGGTCGCCGCGCCCGTAAGCGAACAGTTGCTCGTCGCGCGAGCAGTACAGTTACGCTCGCCATCAAACTGAACCGGCACAATTGACTTCCCCTGTGGCTGTAACAGCCGCTGGCCGCGCGCGATCCTGTCTGCCCATAACCCGCACCCGGCTTGCCGGGAAGGAACGCGCTCATGGCCCGCTCGCTGACCCGTCCATACCAGGCCACCCTCCAGAGCCGCAACTGGCAGCCGCTGTTGCGGCTGTTGCGGCTGCTGCAGCGCTGGCAACGCAACTACCGTACCCGCCAGCAACTGGCGCAGCTCGATGACCGCCAGCTCGCCGATGTCGGCATCAGTCACAGCGAGCGCGCCGCCGAACTGGACAAGCCGTTCTGGCGCTGAAGCGGTTCGCGCTCTAGAGTCTGTCGCCTAGGCTGACCGGCACGGCCCTGGCGGCGGAACGCAACGCCCATGGCACGGTCTAGAGCCTCATTACTGGAGATCTGCCATGTCCCGAATCCTGCTTCCCTTCCTCGCCGCCGGCCTGCTGCTGAGTGGCGCTGCTTCGGCGGCCAGTTTCACCGCCACCACCGACGTGGTGGTCGGCGGCCTGATCAATACCGTCGATGCCACCTCGGACCTGACCTCGTCCCTGCGCGACGACAAGCTGGTACTCGATGCCCGTGACGACGCCGCACGCTTCGTCGCCAGCCGTGGTGATCTGCGCGGCGCCCATCTCGAGGCGGCGCTGCAGCACATTCGCAGCCAGCAGCCGCAATTGCAGGCCAGCGACCTGCAGCTGGCCGAGGCGATACTCGCGCTTTGATGAGCCAGGCAGTGGACGCTGCCGAAACCTGCGGATGCAACCGGGCACTGGCTCTGGGACAGGCGTTTCGCTAGCCTTGGCGCCGTTTTACTCGGCAACAGGGTTCCCATGCGTTCGTTTTCCATCGCCATTCTGCTTATCGCTTTCACCACCGGCTCGGCGCACGCCTTCGATGTCACCACCGCAGGTGTCGTGCAGACCAGCTACGTCAGCAGCCAACTGACCAGCGCCCCCTTCGACAACAAGCTGATCACCGAGGCCCGCGAAGACGCGGCCGGCTTCGTCGCCAGCGAAGGCCAGTTCGCCGCGGCTCGCCTGCAAGCGGCCATGGCGCGCCTGCGCCAGGAACACCCGGAGCTTGCCGCCAGCGACCTGGAACTGGCCGAAGCCATCCTCGTCCAATAACCGCACCGCCTGCCGGTGCCCAGACCCATGAGAGATTCATCGATGAACAAGCTATTGCTCGCCGCCCCGCTGGCGCTGGCCGTCGCCGCGGGCACAGCCCAGGCGCAGACCCTCGTGGCCACCAGCAACATCGTCGTGCGTGCCCTGGACCGCAGCATCAACTTCACCTCCGACGTGACCAGCCGCATCAGTGACATGAAGGTCGTCGTCGAAGCGCGTGAAGACGCTGCCAGCTTCGTCGCCAGCGCCGGCGAGATCCGCGGTGCCCATCTGGAAGCGGCGATCGGCACCCTGCGCAGCGAGTTCCCCGCGGCGCGCAACGCCAGCGATCTGCAACTGGCCGAAGCCATCCTCGCGCTGTGACCCGCCTCGGCGCCTGGCTGCTGGCGAGCGGCCTGAGCCTGGCCAGCATCGCGGCTCATGCCGAGCTGCGCCTGGTTCTCGACGCACGCACGCTGGACGCTGAGCAACGCGCCGCCAGCCAGGCGCTGCTGGACGAAGCCATGGCCGCCCTGCCCCCGCGCCTGGTGCAGAGCCTCGATCGCGAGGTGCGCGTGCAATGGCGCGACAACCTGCCGGAACAGGCCTATGGCCGCGCCGGCGGCAAGCGCCTGGAACTCAACCGTCGCCTGCTGCCGGCGCTCACCGACGGCAGCGCTGCCGAGGAAAAGACCAATCGTCCCCACGGCACGGTACGCCGCGAGCTGCTCGCCACCGTCATTCATGAAGTGGCGCATCTGTACGATCGCGCGCGCCTGTGGTCGCCGGATCAACACCTGCTGCAGGGCCATTGCCGTCAGCGCGCCAGCAATCTCGGGCAGATCGGCCTGCCGGACGACTGCCGCGGGCAGACCGACCGCCGCTTCACCCTCAGCGATGACCCGCGCCTGCTCGACCTGGCCGGCTGGCCGCAACGGGTCGGCAAGCGCGGCCTGCGCGAACAGGACAACGCGCAGCTGGCGCGCAGTCCCGACCCGTACGAGCTGACCAGCCCGCTGGAGTTCGTCGCGGTGAACCTCGAGTACTTCCTGCTCGACCCCAGCTACGCCTGCCGCCGCCCATCCCTGCACCGCTATTTCAGCGAGCACTTCGGCTGGGCACCGGAGCCTGCGGACTGCACGCCGGGCTACCCCTTCCTCAACGCCGGTCGCGAGTTCGGCCGCACGCCCCTGCTGAGCCTTGACCCTGCGCGTGTCTACGAGGTCGACTACCTGTTCGCCGAAGCCAACGACGCCTGGGTCAGCCGCTGGGGGCATAGCATGCTGCGCCTGGTGATCTGCGCGCCCGGCCGCGAGCCCGGCCCCGCTTGTCGACTGGATCTGGACCACCATCTGGTGTTGTCCTTCCGCGCCTTCGTCGATGACGTTCAGCTCTCCAGCTGGGACGGCCTCACCGGCGTCTACCCCTCGCGGCTGTTCATTCTGCCGCTGGGCCAGGTGATCGACGAATACACCAAGGTGGAGCTGCGCGGGCTGGCCTCGGTGCCCTTGAGACTGCACCCCGAAGAGATTCGCCAGCTGGTCGAGCGCAGCGCCGAACTGCACTGGAGCTACGACGGCGACTACTACTTCCTGTCCAACAACTGCGCGGTGGAAACCCTGAAACTGCTGCGCAGCGGCACGGCACGCAGTGATCTGGTCGCACTGGACAGCATCATGCCCAACGGACTGCTGGAAGTGCTGATCCACCGCGGCCTGGCCGACGCCAGCGTGCTCGACGACGCCCGCGAGGCGCTGCGTCTGGGCTACCGCTTCGACTCCTACCGCGACCGCTACCAGGCCATGTTCGCCGTGCTCAAGGAACGCCTGGGCCTACCCCAGCACAGTGTCGAGCAGTGGCTCGAGCTCGACGCTGCCGAACGCCAGCCATGGATCGACCGCGCCGACCTGCGTGCCGCCGCCGCCCTGCTGCTGGTCGAACAGGCCGCCCTGCGCCGCCAGCTGCTCCTGGCCCAGGACGAGCTGAAGAACCGCTACCTCGACGGCCGCGGCCGCGACGCCAGCCTGAACAAGGCTGACGGCGCGCTGCAGGAAATCCTCGCCAGCAGCGGCTACCTCAGCCGCCCGGCCGAACTGCTCGACGGCGACGGCTACGGCCTGCCCCAAACCCGCGAATGGACCCGCCTGGAACGCGAAAGCGAACAACGCCAACTGCGCCTGAATCAGCTAACCGAAGAGCTGGACCAGGAAGTCCGGGTGCTGCTGGGCGATGAGCGACGCGAGGAACTCGAAGCGATCGAAGTGAACCTGGCCCAGATCGGTGAGCGACTGCGCGGGTTGCATAAGGCTGGGGGTGGGTTGGAGTTGCCATAATTTGGCGCTTCAGGCGTGCGAGCAAGGACGCATCGCGGCAGAGGATCCGGCTCGCAAACTTTTCTCCAGGCAAAAAAAACCTCGAACTTCATTGGGGGAGGGGGAAGTTCGAGGTCGAATCCGGACCGCTAGGGCGGGGTCCAGAGATCTGCCAACACTTAACACAACAAGGAGCATCGAAGGGCTTTTACACCCTTCGCATGCTCTGACCGGAGCGTTGCGCCGTAAGTTCAACGCGAACGAAAAAAAATTCGTCGACTACCGACATTTTTCGGCAGCTCGATCAGTGCGCCTCGTCCCAGTTGTTGCCAACCCCCGCCTCGACCAGCAGCGGCACGTCCAGCTGGGCGGCCCCGCTCATCAGCGGGCAGATGGCTTCGCGGACCTGCTCGACCAGGTCTTCGCGCACTTCCAGCACCAATTCATCGTGGACCTGCAGGATCACCCGCGCATCCAGCCCGCTGTCCTGCAGCCAGCTGTCCACGGCGATCATGGCGCGCTTGATGATGTCCGCTGCGGTGCCCTGCATCGGCGCGTTGATCGCGGTGCGCTCGGCGCCCTTGCGCATGGCGCCGTTCTTCGAGTTGATCTCCGGCAGGTACAGCCGGCGACCAAACAGCGTCTCGACATAGCCCTGCTCGGCGGCCTGGGTGCGGGTGCGCTCCATGTAGGCGAGCACGCCGGGGTAGCGGGCGAAATAGCGGTCGATGTACTCCTGCGCTTCCTTGCGGCCGACGTCGATCTGCTTGGCCAGGCCGAAGGCGCTCATACCGTAGATAAGGCCGAAGTTGATGGCCTTGGCGCTGCGGCGCTGGTCGTTGCTGACGTGCTCCAGCGGTACGCCGAACACCTCGGCGGCCGTGGCGCGGTGCACGTCCAGGTCGTTCTGGAACGCGTGCAAGAGGCCGGCATCCTGCGCCAGGTGGGCCATGATACGCAGCTCGATCTGCGAGTAGTCCGCCGCCAGCAGCTTGTAGCCCGGCGCCGCGACGAAGGCCTGGCGAATGCGCCGCCCCTCGGCGGTGCGGATCGGGATGTTCTGCAGGTTCGGGTCGCTGGAGGACAGCCGGCCGGTGGCGGTCACCGCCTGGTGGTAGCTGGTGTGGATGCGCCCGGTGCGCGGGTTGATCTGCTGCGGCAGCTTGTCGGTGTAGGTGCCCTTGAGCTTGCTCAGGCTGCGGTGCTGCATGATGACCTTTGGCAGCGGGTAATCCTGCTCGGCCAGTTCGGCCAGCACGCTCTCGGCCGTTGACGGCTGGCCGCCGGCGGTCTTGGAGATCACCGGGCAGCCGAGCTTGTCGTAGAGAATCGCGCAGAGCTGCTTGGGCGAGCCGAGGTTGAACTCCTCGCCAGCGATGTCGAACGCCTCGCGTTCCAGCTGCACCAGCTTGTCGCCCAGCTCGACGCTCTGCTGGCCAAGCAACTGTGCATCGACCAGCGCGCCGTTGCGCTCGATGCGCGCCAGCACCGGCACCAGCGGCATCTCGATCTCGGTCAGCACCTTGAGCAGCGATGGCGTCTGCTCCAGCTTGCCGAGCAGGGTCTGGTGCAGGCGCAGGGTGACGTCGGCGTCCTCGGCGGCATACGGGCCGGCCTGCTCGATGGCGATCTGGTCGAAGGTCAGCTGCTTGGCGCCCTTGCCGGCAATGTCCTCGAAGCGGATGGTGCCGCGGCCGAGGTACTTGAGCGCCAGGCTGTCCATGTCGTGACGGGTGGCCGTGGCGTCCAGCACGTAGGATTCGAGCATGGTGTCGAAAGCCATGCCGCGCATCTCGATGCCGTAGTGCATCAGCACGTTCATGTCGTATTTGCCGTGCTGGCAGATCTTGGTCTTGGCCGGATCTTCCAGCAGCGGCTTGAGCGCGCCGAGCACGGCATCCAGCTCGAGCTGCTGCGGAACGCCCATGTAGGAATGGCGCAGCGGCACGTAAGCCGCCTGGCCCGGCTCTACGGCGAAAGACACGCCGACCAGCTCGGCGCGCTGCGCATCAAGGCTGGTGGTTTCGGTATCGAAGGCAAAACATTCGGCCGCCTTCAGACGCGCCAGCCAGCGCTCGAAATCGGCCTGCTCCAGCAGGGTCTCGTACTGGGCCTCGGCCTGGATCGAACAGCCTTCTGGCTGCACCTCGCAGTTCTCCCCCGCCGCCTTGGCCTCGCGCAGCAGCTCGTCCAGCCACTGCTTGAACTCCAGCTCGCGATAAAGGGCGATCAGCGCCTCGCGGTGCGGTTCACCGGGCATCAGGTCACCGACCTCGACGTCCAGCGCCACGTCGATCTTGATCGTAGCCAGCTCGTAGGACATGAAGGCGGCATCGCGATGCTCCTCCAGCTTGGCGCCCAACGACTTGGCACCGCGAATAGGCAGCCCGGCGACCTGGTCGAGGTGCTCGTAGAGCCCCTTGAGCCCGCCCGGGATGCCGTTGAGCAGGCCACATGCCGTCTTCTCGCCCACGCCTGGCACGCCAGGAATGTTGTCGACCTTGTCGCCCATCAGCGCGAGGAAGTCGATGATCAGTTCCGGGCCGACGCCGAACTTGGCCTTCACGCCCTCGATGTCATAGACGCTGCCGGTCATGGTGTTGACCAGGGTGACGTGCGGGCAGACCAGCTGGGCCATGTCCTTGTCGCCGGTGGAGATCACCACATCACGGCCCAGCGCCGCGCATTGCCGCGCCAGGGTGCCGATGACGTCGTCTGCCTCGACCCCTTCCACGCACAGCAGCGGCAGCCCCAGTGCACGGACGCTGGCATGCAGCGGCTCGACCTGCACGCGCAGGTCGTCGGGCATCGGCGGGCGGTGCGACTTGTAGTTCTCGAACAGCGCGTCGCGAAAGGTCGGACCCTTGGCATCGAAAACCACTGCGAACGGGCTGTCCGGATACTGCCTGCGCAGGCTAAGCAACATGTTCAGCACACCCTTGACCGCACCGGTCGGCTTGCCGGTAGAGGTGGTCAGCGGAGGCAGCGCGTGGAAGGCGCGGTACAGGTAGGACGAACCGTCCACCAGGACGAGGGGGGCTTGGCTCATGAGCGGAATCAACCTTTTCGGCGGGCCCGGAGCTAGAATGCGAAGGACCACTTATCGACAAAGGGACAAGGTTACCATGCGCGCTCTCAAACACCTGATGCTGGCCAGCCTGCTGGCATGCGCCCCTCTGGCCGGCTTCGCCCAGGAGTCGGTCGAAGGTGAGCCGGACGTAACCATCCGTCAGGAAGGCGATCGCACCGTCGAGGAATATCGCGTCAACGGCTTCCTCTACGCCGTGAAAGTCACGCCCAAGCACGGCAAGCCCTACTTCCTGGTGCGGGCGGACGGAAATGACGGCAACTTCGTGCGCTCCGACCAGCCGGACATGCTGATCCCCGCGTGGAAGATCTTCAGCTGGTAATCCAGACATCCGCCGGAGGACAACATGTCGGTATTCACGCCCCTGCAACGCGATGAACTGGAGGCCTTTCTGGCGCCCTACCGGCTCGGTCGGCTGCGCGACTTCCAGGGCATCGCCGCAGGCAGCGAGAACAGCAACTTCTTCATCAGCCTGGAGCAGGGCGAATACGTGCTGACCCTGATCGAGCGCGGCCCGCGCCAGGACCTGCCGTTCTTCATCGAACTGCTCGACGTGCTGCACCGCGCCGGCCTGCCGGTGCCCTATGCGCTGCGCACCGAACAGGGCGAGGCCCTGCGCGAGCTGGCGGAGAAGCCCGCGCTGCTGCAGCCGCGACTGCCCGGCAAGCACGTGGTCGAGCCCAACCCGCACCATTGCGCCGAAGTCGGTCGGCTGCTGGCGCGTCTGCATCTGGCCACCCGCGACCACATCCTCGAACGCGCCAGCGACCGCGGCCTGGATTGGATGCAGGAGCAGGGGCCGAGCCTGGCGCTGAGCCTGCCCGAGGATCAGCTGCCGCTGCTGCGCGACGGCCTGGCGGAAATCGCCGAGCTGCGACCGAAACTCCTCGCCCTGCCCCGCGCCAACCTGCACGCCGACCTGTTCCGCGACAACGTGCTGTTCGAAGGCAGCCACCTGACCGGAGTGATCGACTTCTACAACGCCTGCTCCGGGCCGATGCTCTACGACCTGGCGATTGCCGTGAACGACTGGTGCTCGCACCCCAACGGCGAGATCGACGGTGAACGCAGCGAGCCGCTGCTGGCGGCCTATTCGGCCCTGCGCCGCTTCACCCCGGCCGAAGCCGAACTCTGGCAGCCGATGCTGCGGGTCGCCTGCGTGCGCTTCTGGTTGTCGCGGCTGATCGCGGCGCAGCGTCACGAAGGCAAGGCGGACGTGCAGGTGAAAGACCCCGGCGAATTTCATCGCCTGCTCGCCGCACGCCAGCGCCCTCAGAGTGTCTTACCTTTTGCGTTCTGACGCCGCGGCCTGAAGGGGCGAAGCCACCTGACCAGGCAGTGCCTGGTCGATGGCTCGACCAAGCGCCAACCCGCAATGCCGCGCATCACAGGTAAGATGGCGCACCTTTTTCCTGCCGTGTTCACGGCCGCTCGCCATGCGAGTGCCTCGACACGCCATGAACCGGCGACCCCGTAGTCTTGCAGCCCCCGGGCTCACCATCGCAATGCAGCCGATCCGGTGGCATTTCAGGGAACGACGAATGACCCAACGCTATGTAATCAACGCCTCGGTTAGCCCCAAGGGCAGCCTGGAAACCTTGTCCCAGCGCGAAGTGCAACAGCTGAGTGAAGTCGGCTCGGGACGCACGCACAAACTCTTCCGCCAGTGTGCGCTGGCCATCCTCAACACCGGCACCCGCATCGATAACGCCAAGACCATTCTCGAAGCCTATGAGGACTTCGAGGTACGCATCCTGCAGCAGGACCGCGGTGTACGCCTGGAGCTGTTCAACGCACCGGCCGACGCCTTCGTCGATGGCGAGATGATCGCCAGCACCCGCGAGATGCTGTTCAGTGCCCTGCGCGACATCGTCTACACCGAGAGCGAGCTGAGCAGTGCACGCATCGACCTGGACAGCTCGCAGGGCATCACCGACTACGTCTTCCACCTGCTGCGCAATGCCCGCACGCTGCGCCCGGGTGTCGAGCCGAACATGGTGGTGTGCTGGGGCGGTCACTCGATCAGCACCGAGGAATACAAGTACAGCAAGCGCGTCGGCCATGAACTGGGGCTGCGCAGCCTGGATGTCTGCACCGGCTGCGGCCCCGGCGTGATGAAGGGTCCGATGAAGGGCGCCACCATCGGCCATGCCAAGCAGCGCCGCGTCGGCAGCCGCTACCTGGGGCTGACCGAGCCGGGCATCATCGCCGCCGAGGCGCCAAACCCGATCGTCAACGAGCTGGTGATCCTGCCGGACATCGAGAAGCGCCTGGAAGCCTTCGTCCGGGTCGGCCATGGCATCATCATCTTTCCCGGCGGGGTCGGCACCGCCGAAGAGTTCCTCTACCTGCTCGGCATCCTCCTGCACCCGGCCAATCGCGACGTGCCTTTCCCGGTCATCCTCACCGGCCCGAGCGACGCAGCGGACTATCTGCAGCAGCTGCACGATTTCGTCGGCGCCACCCTCGGCGAAGAAGCGCAGCAGCGCTATCAGATCATCTTCAACGACCCCACCGAGGTGGCGCGGCAGATGACCGAGGGCCTGCGCGAGGTGCGCCGCTTCCGCCGCGAACGCAACGACGCGTTCCATTTCAACTGGTTGTTGAAGATCGAGGAAGGCTTCCAGCGGCCCTTCGATCCCACCCACGAGGCGATGGCCAACCTGCAGCTGCGTCGCGACCTGCCGGCCCACGAGCTGGCCGCCAATCTGCGCCGGGCGTTCTCCGGCATCGTCGCCGGCAACGTCAAGGACAAGGGCATTCGCCGCATCGAGCAGTACGGCCGTTACGAGATCCATGGCGACGCGGCGATCATGCAGCCGCTGGACAAGCTTTTGCAGGCCTTCGTCGAGCAGCACCGCATGAAACTGCCGGGAGGCGTGCCGTACACGCCGTGCTATCGCGTGGTGACCTGAGCGCAAGTCGCTTCGCGCGCAACAAAAAAGGCCCGGGCATCAGCCCGGGCCTTTTTTCATGAGACCGCTCAAGCGGTCAGCCGCATTTTGAGTTGCCGCAGTTCAGGCAGGTGGCGCAGCCATCCATCTGCACCACGGCCTGGGTGTTGCACTTGTTGCACAGCTGCGCGCCGGCCGGGAAGCCTTCGCCCGGCTCCACCGCCACCGCACCCTGGCTGGCCTCGTAGGCGGCGCGCTTCTCGGCCAGGTATTTGAGCTGGGTTTCGTCCAGCGCATGGCCTTCGAGCATGCCGATGGCGATCAGATGGCGCTCCAGCACCGCGCCGATCTCGGCAACGATCGAGGGCATGTAGACGCCACCTTTCTTCAGGTAGCCGCCACGCGGATCGAACACCGCCTTGAGCTCCTCGACGAGGAAGGTGCAGTCACCGCCCTTGCGGAACACCGCGGACATGATCCGGGTGAGCGCGACGATCCACTGGAAGTGGTCCATGTTCTTCGAGTTGATGAAGATCTCGAAAGGCCGGCGCTGCTCGTGCGGCGTGCCAGCGTTGAGCACGATGTCGTTCACGGTGACGTACAGCGCATGTTCGAACAGCGGCGACTTGATCTTGTAGGTCATGCCGATCAGGGTTTCCGGGCGCTGCAGGCTCTCGTCCATCTCCACCACGTTGACGGCCTTGCTCGCCGTGCCATCGCTGCCGCTGGTGGCGGTCGCGGGACGCTCGAGGGTCTCGTCGACGACCTTGAAGCCCTTGATGCGCTGGGTGATCTTTACGGTCATTGTGCAATCTCTCCTGCCGGGCCATGAACGGCCCGGCGTACAAGCGGTTCAGGCGGAATCAGTACTTGCCGTAGTAGCCTTCTTTGAGGGCGTCGAAGAGGTTGGCGGCGGTGTTCACCTCGCCGTCGTATTCGACTTCCTGGTTGCCCTTGAGCTCGACCACGCTGCCGTCTTCAAGGGTGAAGCGGTACAGGGTCTTCTCCAGGTCGGCCTCCTTGACCAGCACGCCCTGGAATGCCGCCGGGTTGAAGCGGAAGGTGGTGCAGCCCTTGAGGCCCTGGCGCCAGGCGTAGCGATAGATGTCCTTGAACGCTTCGAACGGGTAGTCGGTCGGCACGTTGGCGGTCTTGGAGATCGATGAGTCGACCCACTTCTGCGCCGCGGCCTGGATGTCCACATGCTGGGTCGGGCTGACGTCATCGGCGGTGATGAAGTAGTCCGGCAGCTTCTCGCCCGGCTCGTCGGAGCCTGGCTTGGCGCGCGCGTTGATCAGCGTGCGATAGGCCAACAGCTCGTAGCTGAACACCTCGATCTTCTCCTTGGCCTTGCGGCCCGGACGGATCAGGTTGCGCGAGTAGTGATGGGCGAAGCTCGGCTCGATGCCGTTGGAAGCGTTGTTGGCCAGGCTGAGGCTGATGGTGCCGGTGGGCGCGATGGAGCTGTGGTGGGTGAAGCGCGCGCCCTGCTCGGCCAGTGCCTCGATCAGATCGGGCGCGTATTCGGCGATCTTCTGCATATACCGCGAGTATTTGGCGTGCAGCACACGGCCGGCAATCTGGTCGCCAACCTTGTAGCCGTCCTTGGCCATCTCCGGACGCTTGCGCAGCATCTCTGCGGTAACCTCGAAGTTCTGGCTCAACAGCGGCGCCGGGCCCTTCTCCTTCGACAGCTCCAGCGCCTGCTCCCAGCCGACCAGCGCCATCTCGCGGGAAACTTCCTCGGTGAACACGCAGGCTTCCGGGCTGCCATAGCGCAGCTTGAGCAAGGTCAGGGTCGAGCCGAGACCGAGGAAGCCCATGCCGTGGCGGCGCTTGCTCTCGATCTCGTGGCGCTGCTGCTCCAGCGGCAGGCCGTTGATCTCGACGACGTTGTCCAGCATGCGGGTGAAGACGCGCACCACTTCGCGGTACTTGTCCCAGTCGAAGCGCGCTTCGACGCCGAACGGGTCGATGACGAAGTGGGTCAGGTTGATCGAGCCCAGCAGGCAGGAGCCGTATGGCGGCAGCGGCTGCTCACCGCAGGGGTTGGTCGCGCGGATCGCCTCGCACCACCAGTTGTTGTTCAGCTGGTTGACCCGGTCGATGAGGATGAAGCCTGGCTCGGCGTAGTCGTAGGTGGAGACCATGATCATGTCCCACAGATGCCGAGCCTTGACCCGCCCGTAGATCTTGCAGGCCACCAGGCCATCATCGCGCACGATGTAGCCGTCGTGCACCGGCCATTCGCGCCAGATCACCTGGGCATCGTCGGCCAGATCCAGCTCGGCGGCTTCCTTGGCATGCACCGGGAAGATCAGCGGCCACTCGCCGTCGGCCTCGACGGTCTGCATGAACTCGTCGGTGATCAGCAGGCTCAGGTTGAACTGACGCAGGCGGCCGTCCTCGCGCTTGGCACGGATAAACTCGCGCACGTCCGGATGGCCGACGTCGAAAGTGCCCATCTGCGCGCCGCGGCGGCCACCGGCCGAACTCACGGTGAAGCACATCTTGTCGAAGATATCCATGAACGACAGCGGGCCGCTGGTGTGCGCGCCGGCGCCGGAAACGAACGAGCCGCGCGGACGCAAGGTGCTGAACTCGTAGCCGATGCCGCAGCCGGCCTTGAGCGTCAGCCCGGCCTCGTGGACCTTGCCGAGAATGTCGTCCATCGAGTCGGTGATCGAGCCGGAGACGGTGCAGTTGATGGTCGAGGTGGCCGGCTTGTAGTCCTGCGCGCCGGCGTTGGAAATGATCCGCCCGGCCGGGATGGCGCCATTGCGCAGCGCCCAGAGGAAGCGCTCGTACCAGTGCTCACGCTGCTTGGCCGGTTCGACGTCGGCCAGGGCACGGGCGACTCGCTGCCAGGTGTCATCGACGGTCTGGTCGATGGGCGTGCCGTCCTTGCTGCTCAGGCGGTATTTCTGCGACCAGATGTCCTCGGAAGCCGCCTGCAGGGCGATGCTGGAAGTGCTCTTGCTGTCTGCCGCGATGGGCCCGTCCGTCTTCGCCATGCGCTGCGCATCCTCGTGCCGAAAAGTGGGAGAAAGGGAAGCTCGTACGATAGCGAATTTCCGTGGGGAGCATATGACTCTTGTCAAATTACCCGGAGCGCTGACGAACGGGGCGCCAGGTGCCGGCCCATAAACGAAAAAACCCGCCGTGAGGCGGGTTCTTCCTTCAAGGGCCGATCAATTACTTGATCTTGGCTTCCTTGTAGATCACGTGCTTGCGAACGACCGGATCGAATTTCTTGATTTCGATCTTGTCGGGGGTGGTGCGCTTGTTCTTGTCGGTGGTGTAGAAGTGGCCGGTACCGGCGCTGGACACCAAACGGATCAGGTCACGCATGATTGCTCTCCTTAAACCTTTTCGCCGCGGGCGCGCAGCTCGGCCAGAACGACGTCGATGCCACGCTTATCGATAACGCGCATGCCCTTGGCGGAGACGCGCAGACGCACGAAGCGCTTCTCGGACTCGACCCAGAAGCGATGATGCTGCAGGTTCGGCAGGAAACGACGACGGGTTTTGTTGTTCGCGTGGGAAATGTTGTTCCCGGTTACCGGACCCTTACCGGTAACTTGACAGACTCTCGACATGCCTCAGCCCTCTAAAACCACATGCCCAACCCGGCATGGGTTGGCCGCTTGAATTCACTTGTCAGTTCGGCGCTCAGCGCCACGATTCATGGGGGTCTTACCGGTCACGCTGCGAGCGAAGATACCGGGCCCCTAGAAAAGAGCGCTGCTTTATATCAGAAAGGCCCCGGAGCAACAAGCGCGGATTGATTTTTCCGCCCGGCTGCGCTGGGCTTGCCGAGCCCCGCCGGCAAGCCCGTGGGGCGCCCGCTGCAACAGCCCCGCTCGTCGCCTCGCTACATATATATAGGCAGCGATCAGCCCGCTGCCCGCGCCTCGTCACGCAGCTGACGGCGCAGCAGCTTGCCCACCGCCGTCTTCGGCAGCTCGTCGCGGATCTCGATGGCGCTCGGCAGCTTGTAGCCGGTCAGGAACTGGCGGCAATGCTCGAGCAGGGCCTGATCATCGGTTGCCTCCCGCAGGCTGACAAAGACCTTCACCGCCTCGCCCTTGCGCGCATCAGGGATCCCCACCGCCACGCATTCGCGTACCGAAGGGTGCTGCATCAGCACATCCTCGATCTCGTTGGGGAACACGTTGAAGCCGGACACCAGGATCATGTCCTTCTTGCGATCGACGATCTTCACGAAACCCTCGGCATCCAGCAGCGCGATGTCACCGGTCTTGAGCCAGCCGTCCGCGGTGATCACCTTGGCCGTCTCCTCCGGTCGCTGCCAGTAGCCCTGCATCACCTGCGGGCCGCGCAACCAGAGCTCGCCCGGGCTTTCTGCCGGCACGTCATTGCCGTCGTCGTCCACGGTGCGCAGCTCGGTATCGATCAGTGCCTGGCCGATGTAACCCTCGCGATAGGGGCTCAGCGCGGTCCCGGTGGCCACCACCGGTGACGCCTCGGTGAGACCGAAGCCTTCGCGGATCGGCGCGCCGGTCAACACCTGCCAGCGGCGCCCGACCTCACTGTTGAGCGGCGCACCGCCGGAGGTCGCCCATTTGAGGTGCGAGAAATCGATGCTGCGAAATTGCGGGTGGTTCATCAGCCCGACGAACAGCGTGTTGATGCCGCTGAGCAGGCTGAATGGGTGACGCTGCATGGCGCCGATGGTTTCGTCCAGGTTGCGCCCGTCGCGAATGAACACGGTGTGCAGCCCCATGCCCACCGAGCTCAGGCAGTTCGTGGCGAAAGCCATGATGTGATACAGCGGCAACGGCGCGATGCGCACATCCTTCTCCGGCTCCAGCAGGCCCGGCTTGTCGAACAGCTCGATGGTCTGCAGCACGTTGGCCAGCAGGTTGCGGTGACTGAGCATCGCGCCCTTGGACACACCGGTGGTACCGCCGGTGTATTGCAGCAGCGCCAGCCGCTCGAGCCCGACCACGCAGTCCAGCGCCGGGCTCTGTTCACCCAGCCGCAGCGCCTGCATGAAGCGCTCTGTTGCCGGCTCCAGGCTGTCATAGACCGGCGCCTGCAGATCCTCGACGCTGGTGAGGATGATCCGTTCCAGTGCGGTGTCGGCCTGCACCGCCCGCACCAGCGGCAACAGCCGGTCGAGCACGAGAATCGCCCTGGCACCGGAGTCGCGGAACTGGTGGCGCGCTTCGGCGGCGGTGTATTGCGGATTGGTGTTAACGATCACCAGCCCCGCCTTGAGCGCGCCGAAGGTGGCGATGGGGTACTGCAACGAGTTGGGCAGCTGCAGCGCCAGGCGATCACCGGGTTGCAGCCCCGCATGATGGCGCAGGTACCGGGCGAAGGCGTCGGCCTGCCGGGCCAGGTCGGCGTAGCTGAGGCGGTCATCGCCACAGGAGAATGCCGTGCGGTGCGGGTGCTTCGCGCAGGCCAGGGTCAAGAGGTCATGGACGTTCTGATAGCCGCCACGGGCCAGTTCGGCGGCCACGTAGCCTTGCACGGGAGCGGACATCGACATTCTCCAAAATGAATTATTGTTTTACTGTGCGAAACTGGATGTCGAATTCGATATTAGACGATCGATTTTCTCCTCGCAATGATCGCCATTGGCCGCACTGCTCGCGGTCGGGCGATCTGCTATCGTTCGCCACCGCTGCCCACTAGCCAGAAAGACCGAAACCATGAGCGACGACATCGAAGACACCGGCACTCCCAAGGATCGCAAGTTCGTCGAGGCCCTGGCCCGCGGGCTGGACGTGTTGCGCGCCTTCACCCACGGCTCGGTGGTGATGGGCAACCAGGACATCGCACGCATCACCGGGCTGCCCAAGCCCACGGTGTCGCGCATGACCTATACCCTGACCAAGCTCGGCTACCTCAGCTACTCCCAGCAGCTGGAGAAATACCAGCTCGACTCCGGCGTGCTGGCGCTCGGCTACGCCTATGTGTCCAATCTGCGGGTGCGCCAGCTGGCCAAACCCTACATGGACGACTTCGCCCGCCGTACCAACACCACGGTGGGTCTGACCTGCCGCGACCGGCTGTCGATGATCTACGTGGAGAACTGCCGCCCGGCCGAGGTCACCACCCTGCGCATGGACGCTGGCGTGCGTCTGCCGCTGGCCACCACCGCAGCCGGCCGCGCCTTTCTCGCCGCCACCCCGGAAAAAGAGCGTGAGCACCTGATGGCGGCGCTGGCGGCCAAATATGGAGAGGGCTGGGTGGCGATCCGCGACTCCCTGCAGGCCTCGTTCGAGGAGTTCGCCCGGCACGGCTTCTGCCTGTCACTGGGTGACTGGGACCGCAACGTGATGGCCGCCGGCGTGCCGCTGCACCTGGCCGATGGCAGCATCATGGCGTTGACCTGCGGTGCCCCGTCGTTCCAGCTCAGCGAGGAGACCCTCAAGGGCTCGCTGGCGCATCAGCTGGAGATGCTGGCCCGCGATATCGAGAGCCTGGGCGTCTAGCCTGCCCGCCTGATTAGGCCCTGACGCTGACCCAGGCGATATCCGCCAGCAGCTCGCGGCAGTCGGCCAGCGAGGTGCGCGAACGTCCGGCCAGCCAGTTGCGCGCCATGTCGTGGCAGGGGCCGATCACCACTGCCAGGAAGCAGTCGCCGGGCATGCGGCGAAAGGCTCCGCTTTCGCGATGCCGACGCAGGATCGCTCCGACCCGTTCACCATGCACGCGGTTGACCTCGCGTAGCTGCTCGCCCATTTCCCCCGCCTCGACCCGCCCGCGGTTGTGCAGGACGAAACGCGCCCAGTCCGGATTCGCCACCACCCAGTCGATATAGCTGGTGACGAACAGCCGGACGCAGGCCTCGGCATCCAGCGTCTCGATCAGCCCGGCCTCGAGCAGCGCGGCGTACTCGCCAATGCCCTCCAGATACAGCGCGGCGATGATCCGCTCGCGATTGCCGAAGTGGTGATAGAGGCTGCCGATGCTGGCGCCGGAGCGATCACGAATCATCTCGATGGTCGTCGCCTCGACACCGAATTCAGTGAAACAAGCGAGCGCGGCCTGAAGGATTTCCTGCTTGCGGCTACTGCGGGCCATCCGGCCTCCCGTCTAACTAGAATATTTTTCTAGAATTATCTTCTACTGCTCGTATACTGCACCGACGTGGCAATCGCAACAGTGCGGAGAACAACAAGATGGCGACGATACAGGTTGAAGAACGCTTCATCGACAACGGCAACGGCCATGTCCTGTCCAGCTGCTGGTACCAGCCCGACCAGGAGCCAGCCGGCGTCGTGCTGATCGCCCCGGCAATGGGCGTACCGCAGCGCTTCTATACCGATTTCGCCAACTGGCTGGCCGACCGGGGCTACCTGGCGGTGACCTTCGATTACCTGGGCATGGGGCGCTCGCGTCGGATGCCGCTGCGGCAGCTGAACGTGGACATCCTCGACTGGGGCCGTCACGACTGCAGCGCCGTGCTCGCCGCGGCGGCCGAGGTCGCCGGCGGGTTGCCTCTGTACTGGATCGGACACAGCGTCGGTGCGCAGATCCTGCCACTGGTCGACGGCCACGAACGCCTGACCCGCATCGTCACCATCGCCGCCGGCAGCGGCTACTGGCGCGAGAACAGCCCGCAGATCCGCAACAAGGCCTGGCTGCTCTGGCATGGCCTGGCGCCCGTGCTGACCGCGGTGGCAGGCTACTTCCCAGGCGGTCGCATCGGCGCAGTCGGCGACCTGCCCGCCGGGGTGATTCGCCAGTGGCGGCGCTGGTGCCTGCACCCGCAATACCTGGTCGGTGTGGAGGGCGAGCCCGTGCGTCAGGCCTTCGCCGCAGTGCGGACTCCGCTGACCTCACTGTCCTTCAGCGACGACGAGATGATGTCGGCACGAAACACCGAATCCCTCCACGGGTTCTACAGCTCGGCGCCAAAGACCATGCAGCGCATCGCCCCGGCAGAAATCGGCGCCACACGCATCGGCCACTTCGGCTTCTTCCGCCGGCAATTCGCCGACAGCCTCTGGACGCGGCATCTTCTACCGGAACTGGTGGCAGACAAGCAGGGCGCTGTTGCGTAATAGACCACAGATACAGTTTCGCAGAGCGAAACATATCAAGCATATTTCGGAACATATGTGAGAGTTATTCCGCTTGCCGGATCGGCGATCTCCGACAAAAGTGAGGATGGGCTGCAGCCCCCCTCGCTAATCGGAGCTTGCCATGCACAACAACAATAACGGCTATCCCTCGAGCACCCGCGCCTGGATGACGGTCGCGATCCTGATGCTCGCCTACGTGCTGTCCTTCGTCGACCGGCAGATTCTCAACCTGCTGGTGGAGCCGATCCGCCGCGATCTGGATATCACCGACACCCACATGAGCCTGCTCATGGGCTTTTCCTTCGCAGTGTTCTACACCATCTGCGGCGTGCCCATCGGGCGCCTGGCCGACCGCAAGAGCCGCCGCGGCATCATCGCCATCGGCGTGCTGGTCTGGAGTCTGATGACCGCGCTGTGCGGCACGGCCAAGACCTTCTGGCACTTTCTCGTGTTCCGCATCGGCGTCGGGGTCGGCGAGGCGGCGCTCTCGCCCTCGGCCTACTCGCTGATCGCCGACAGCTTCCCGCCGAAGCTGCGCGGTACCGCGATGAGCGTTTACTCCATGGGCATCTACATCGGCTCGGGTCTGGCGTTCCTGCTCGGCGGGCTGGTGGTCAAGTTCGCCTCGGCACAGGGCGACGTCGAACTGCCGGTGCTCGGCATGGTGCGCCCGTGGCAGCTGATCTTTCTTGTGCTCGGCGCGGCCGGTGTGCTCTTCGCCGCCGTCCTGCTGCTGATTCGCGAGCCATCGCGCAAGGGCGTCGGCGCCGGCGTCGAGGTGCCGTTGAGCGAAGTGGCCGGCTACATTCGCCAGAACCGCCGTACCGTGCTCTGCCATAACTTCGGCTTCGCCTGCCTGGCCTTCGCCGCCTATGGCAGTTCGGCATGGATTCCGACCTTCTTTATCCGCACCTACGGCTGGTCGGCCAGCGACGTCGGCGTGCTCTACGGCTCGGTCGTCGCGGTGGCCGGCTCGATCGGCATCATCGCCGGCGGGCGACTGTCGGACCTGCTGCACCGGCGCGGTTATCGCGACGCGCCACTGCGCGTGGGCATCATCTCCGCCGCCCTGACCCTGCCGCTCAATCTCGCCTACCTGGCCGGCACCGGCGAACTGGCGCTGGCGCTGATCGCCCTGCATGTCTTCACCATCGCCATGCCCTTCGGCGTGGGCCCGGCGGCGATCCAGGAGATCATGCCCAACTCCATGCGCGGCCAGGCGTCGGCGGTATACCTGTTCGTCATCACCATGGTCGGCCTGGGCATCGGCCCGACCGCGGTGGCGCTGGGCACCGATTTCGTCTTCGGCGACGACAACGCCCTGCGCTATTCGCTGCTGATCGTCACCGGCATCGCCCTTGTCGGTGCGATGATCCTGCTCGGCATGGGGCTCAAGCACTACCGCGGCAGCCTGGATCGCTTGCAGGAATGGAAGCCGCAGAGCGCAGCTGCGCCAGCCCCAACGTGACAAATCGAAGCATGGCGACCTGTACTTTCATCATGCGCATCGGCCGCCAACGGTCAGGCCGTCATTGCCCAACAAGTCAGGTGTGGCGACAACTTCAGCCCGCCAAAGTGGTCGGCCCCGCGGAGCTGGGGGCCGACCTTCACGGCCCTACCAGGCGATTGAAACTACCGCTGCTCGAACTCGGCCTGCCGTTCTAGACGCTTTTTGAGTTTGTGATGCAGGCCATATTTGTGTGTAATTGCCGGCCATTTCAGGGATTGAAACGGCAGCCCCGTCGGCACAGCAACGGCCGTCGCGTCAGTCCTGAATGCCACCTGCCAGCCATTCAGATAAGGACTACCTCATGCGCTTCGCAAAAAAAACCAGCGTGCTGCTGCTCAGCACCGCCACCGTGTTCAGCGCCGGTTGCGCCAACATGGCCGAAAACGAGTGGGCGAGTAAAGAGAACATCGGCACCTTGGTCGGCACCGCTGCAGGCATTCTCATCGGCAGTCAGGTCGGGAACGGTAGCGGTCGCACCGCTGCGATGATCGCAGGCGCACTGGCCGGTGGTTACCTGGGCAAGACCATCGGCGCCAAGCTCGATGCGCGGGACCGCGAAGCGCTGGCCCTGCAGACTCAGCAGGCGCTGCAGCATGCTCAGGACGGGCAAGCCACTCAGTGGTCATCGAGCCATAGCGATGCCAAAGCCACCATTACCCCGGTCAAGACCGAAACCGTGCAACGCGAAGTTGCGGTCAAGCACACGCCCAAGGTGCAGCCGGTAGCGAACATGACGCTGATCAACCAGCCCTATCAGGCGGTCAAGTCAGCGAACGTGCGTAATGCACCCGACCTGAAAGCCGACAAGGTTGCCGGTCTGCCCGTCGGCACTACCTTTACTGCAATTGGTCGCACCGAAAATGACTGGATCATGGTGGGCCGCCGCGGCGTAACCATCGGCTACGTCTACGCGCCGCTGGTGGCACAGGTCAAAAAGCCCGCCCAGTCGACCCAGACCGCTGCAGCCGAAACGGCTACCGATCTCGACAGCCTTGATGTCGCTAGCGCAGCCTCCAAGGGAATCGACCTAGACGCCATCGACCTGGATGCTGTTCCGGTCGAGCAGACCATGACGGCACAGGCCACCTGCCGGACGATCAAGTACGACGTGACAGCCCAGGGCAGCAATGAGCAGCAGACTGCAAAAGCCTGTCAGGCGGCCGACGGTGCCTGGGAGCTGATCTGATGAACGTACGCCACATTTCCCTACTGGCCTTAAGCCTGGCCGTGGCGGCTTCGGCCCAGGCAGCCAGCCACCGACTGGCCTATTCGAAGGCGGAAAACGTCGAGGTCTTTGTCGACCATGCCGATGGCGAACCTTGGTGCAGCGACAACCTACAGCTGCGTTTCGCTTTTGCCGGCCCAGCAAACCAGGACTCCATCAACCGGTTGCTGCCAAAACTCGGCGGCCTGTTCGCTAGCCAGTGCTCGAGCGCTACGCAGCTGAGCTGGACCAGCGTAGACAGCGCTGGCAAGACGCAAGCCCGCGGCCACTCCAGCCAAGCCGCAGGCTGGCTGGCACAAGCGGCGAGTACTGCCCCCGTAGCCACGCAACCAGCCGCCGAGCAAGCCCCTGCGCCAACCGTCGCCCAAGCGCTTGCTGAAGCCCCCGCTGCCGCTTCACCTGCTGCGCGCGAGACCGCTCCGGCCACCGCAGAGCCGGAACCGGCCAAACCGACGCAAGCAGAAGCCGAAGCACCACAACCCCCAGCTACATCCCCAGCGCCGACAGCACCTGTGGCCGACGCCCAACCCGCTGAGCCGGCAGAAAAGCCAGCCCCAATAGAGCAGGCTGTGGCCCCCGCCCCGGTTATCACCAAAGAGTTCAGCGTCAACGGCTGGCAACCTCCGCTGGCCCGGGACGTTTTTGCCAAGGCCGACTTCATCACCGAGATCGCGGATCAGAGCGGCTGCCGCTTCCGCCTGGGGTTCAAGCCGGAGGACGACATAGCGAATATCTCCGCGACATCCAGCGGCGTGACATGCGGCCCGGACGGCTACGCGCAGGGCAACGGCTCGCTGACGCTCAACCGCCGCGATGGCGTGCGTCTGCATCAGTTCAAAGGCAGCTTCCTCGATGGCCTGGAAATCTACGGCGACGCGCCGCAGCTTCCGGTAGTGGGCATTGACCAACGCAAGAACCTGTTGCTGCTGTTGCATAGCGAACCTGCCAGCAAGGTGCATTACCTGCTGCGCATGGGCCATAGCTATGGCGGCCATTGGAATGGTGGCAACGTCACACTGATCGCTCTTACCGAAAACCGTGACCTTTTCCGCGACCTGGAAAGTATTCGCCGGACGATCGACCTCGCCACCGCACACCTCGACAAGAGCGCGCCCAAGATCAGGGCGATCCAGTTCTACGGCATGCGGGATTTGGAAAAAGGGCTGTACGAGGGCGATCGGGACTTCTGGCTCTACGACATATCGCTGTCCCGTCATTACCGCACGCAGAAGTGGGAATACGACCCGGCTCGCGCCGATAACCACCTGTTCGCATATGAGCGCAAGGAAGCTGAACTGCAGCGCCGCGCCGAGCTGGAGCGCGAGCGTGAAGCCCAGCGCCAGCGCGAGCTGCTGGCTCGTCAGGCAGAGCAACAGCTGCAGCTGTATCGCCAGTTACGCCGCGAAACTCGCAAACCCGAAGAACTTTACGGCCGCATCCTCAGCGATGCCAGCTATTCGCCGTTCAGTGGCGGCGGTTATGCCGCGATGATGCAAGGCCGCGCGCAACGCTACAGCCAGATCGTCCATATCGATGGCAAAACCGATGGTGGCTGGAAGATCGACTATCCGTACGCGGCCGTACTGGATACCAGAGACAGCGAGCAAGACGCCGACGAGGGCTGGTTCCTGGTCAAGGGCGAGGCGCGCCTGGATGCATCGCGCAAGGATGAGCAGAACCTGCCGCTGACGCTGATCAGCGCCAATACGCTGCAGGCCTGCAGCGAAAAGGGCTGCGCGGATCTGCGCGATCCGCTGAAACTCGCACGACATGAAATCGGTGACCCGGACTGGACGCCGGAAGAGGCGAAATCGCTGATACAACAAGCCTGGCCCGAACGTGCCGAGCTCCAAGGAGATGACGAATGAGCAAGCGCCTACCCCTGATCGCCGGCGCTGCCGTTGCCGTGCTGGTGGCCGGCTACTTCGGCCTGAGCGCCTACAGCAGCAGCCAGGCAGAAAAGCTGATCGAAGACTGGGTTTACGAGCACGAGCTTGAGGACACCCTGCGTTGGAAGTCGGTTTCGTCCAGCCCATTCGGCGGCCGCGTGACGATCTCCGAGCTCAAAGTGGAAGCCGGTGAACGCGAGCCAAGCCTGCAGGTGGCTGAAGTCATCATCAGCGACCGTTCCATAAACGACGAGCGGACCCGCTTGCGCTTGCGCTTCAACGGCGTCGAGGCCGACAGCCATGCCCTCGGCGGCCTGAGCAGCTTCGGCGCGATGGCCGGCGGCGGCTTCGGCCGAGGCATGGCTACCGCTCGCGGTTTCGAACCCGCCCTGATCAGCGGCCTGGCCGAACTCAAGCCCTACGACGTCGAGATCTACGTGGATATCGATGACGATGCCGGCACGCTGGAAACAGAGCTGGCGGTCGATCTGCCAGAGCTGTTCGATTCGCGTGTCAGCTACCGCCTGAGCAACCTGCGGGATTTGAATCGCAAGCTGCAGCGCCTGAGCGAGAGCTTCGGTGGCAATGGCCGGGAGCAGCGGGCATTCATGAGCGAGCTGGGCGAGTTGGTATCGAGCGTCGAGCGCGCCGAATTGCAAAGCGCCTTGTTCAGCGTCAAGGATCGCGGCATGGCCGAGCGCAGCATTGCGCTGTATCAGCGTTACAACACCCCCCTGAACCCCAGCGAAGGCAGCGCCGACAAACAACGCCAAGCGCATTACGAGAAGGTCGTTGAACGGACCGAGAAGGACTGCAACCGTGTATTCAAGGACCTGCCAAAGGGCATGAAAGACGGCTGCGAACTGCTCAGGAAGGCTCTGCTCGGCAAGGTCAGCGGCATGGAGTTGAAGGTCGAACCGAAAGAGCGCGTGCGCCTGTCAGATCTGGGCGACCTGCAGGATGGCCGCCGCAGCAAGCGCCTGCTGGACCGCCTGAACCCGCAACTCGACAGCATCTGATCGCCAGCTGATCGCGTCGCTAAAAAGGCCGGGCATTGCCCGGCCTTTTTCATATCTGGAACGAATGAGCCGCAGTCGGTGCGATCACCGCCTGGTAAAAGCTGCGTATGCCTTCGGCTGTTTGCATCGCAATCGCTCTTTTTATCCGCAGGGTGGATCGCGCCCCGAACCACCGCAACGCGCCACCGATTTATTTCGCATGGATGTTGAAGACGACGTCCGCCCTGTCGGGCTAGGGGCACCGACCCGGCCACGCGGATGTGAAGCCCACGCTCCACCCTCTGCACTCTCGAACCACACACAACCATCGGGCCATAAAAAACCCGCTCCTGAGAGCGGGTTTTTTCATGCTGCAGGCGGGGCGATCAGGCCACCTGCATCAGCTTCGCATAGGCCTTCAGGTGGTGGTCGTCGTCACCGAACTGGTGGGCGATCATCACCAGCCGCTTGGCGTGATGGGCAAGGTTGTATTCCCAGGTCATGCCGATGCCGCCGTGCAGCTGGATGGCTTCCTCGGCCACCTTGCGCGCCGCGCGGGCGCAGATGTATTTGGCGGCGGCGATGATACGGCTGCGCTCGTCGTTGTCTTCGCCATCGGCAAAGGTCGCGGCGAGGATCGCCATGCTGGTGGCCTGCTCCAGCTCGGTCTGCATGTCCACCATGCGGTGCTGCAGGACCTGGAACTTGCCGATCGGCACGCCGAACTGCTTGCGTGTCTTCAGGTAGTCGAGGGTCAGCTTGCAGGCTTCATCCATGCTGCCGAGGGCATCGGCGCACTGCGCGGCGATCGCGCGGCCCTGCTGGTAGCGCATCGCGGGCAAGGCATTGCCCAGCTTGCCAAGCAGCGCCTCGGCACCCACCTGCACGTTGTCGAGGAACAAGTCGCAGCCCTTGCGCCCGTCGATGGTCGGGTAGACGCGACGGCTGACGCCCTGGGCGTTCGGGTCGATGAGGAAAAGGCTGATGCCGGCCTCGTCGCGGCTGTCGCCGGACGTGCGCGCGGAAACGATGATCTGCCCGGCACTGTGCCCGCCGATGACCACGGCCTTGCGTCCGGAGAGCCGATAGCCGCCGTCGACCGCTTCGGCGCGGGTCTGTACATCGTTCAGGTTGTAGTGGCTCTGCGGCTCGTCGAACGCGACCGCCAGTTGCAGCGAACCGGCGGCGACCTGCGGCAGCAGGTCCTGCTTCTGCGCGTCGGAACCGAGCTGGTTGATCAGGCCACCCGCCAGGATCACCGATTGCAGATACGGCTCCAGCGTCAGGCCGCGGCCCAGCTCGGTCATGACCAGCATGGTTTCCACGCCGCTACCACCAAAGCCGCCGATCTCCTCGGAGAACGGCACCGCGGTCAGGCCCAGTTCGCCCAGCTGCGACCAGAATTCGGCGGAAAAGCCCAGCTCGGACTCGCTGAACTTCTCGCGCTGTTCGAACGGATAGGCGTCGCGCACCAGGCGCGCCGCGGTGTCTTGCAGCATCTGCTGCTCTTCGGTCAGTTTGAAGTCCATGGCGTTGTCCCCTTACAGCTCGAGAATCATCTTCGAGACGATGTTCTTCTGGATTTCGTTGGAGCCGCCGAAGATCGACAGCTTGCGCATGTTGAAGTAATCGCCGGCCAACGATGCGCTGTAGTCGGCGTGCAAGAGCTCGCCTTCGTAGTCCAGCTGCAGCTCCTCTTCGAGGAAGGGCAACGCGTAGGGGCCGATGACCTTGCGCAAGAGGTGAGTGATCGCCTGACGGATCTCGGTGCCCTTGATCTTGAGGATCGACGACTCGGCGCCGGGTACGCCGCCCTCCTTCGCCGCCGCGAGGATGCGCAGGGTGCTCATCTCGATGGCCATCAGCTGCATCTCGACCTCGGCGACCTGAGCGCGGAACAGCGGGTCTTCGAGCATCGGCTTGCCGTCGCAGACTTCCTTCATGGCGATGCGCTTGAGATGTGCCAGCACCGCCTTGGACGAGCCGATGCCGGCCAGGCCCGTGCGCTCGTGGGTCAGCAGGTACTTGGCGCAGGTCCAGCCCAGGTTTTCCTCACCGACAAGGTTTTCCACCGGCACGCGGACATTGTCGAAGAAGACTTCGTTGACCTCGTGGTCGCCGTCCAGGGTGATGATCGGCCGCACGCTGATGCCCGGGCTCTTCATGTCGATCAGCAGGAAGCTGATGCCACGCTGCTGCTGGGCCTCGGGGTCGGTGCGCACCAGGCAGAAGATCATGTTGGCGTGCTGACCAAGGGTGGTCCAGGTCTTCTGGCCGTTGACCACGTAGTGGTCGCCGTCACGCACGGCGCGGGTCTTGAGGCTGGCCAGGTCGGAACCGGCACCGGGCTCGGAATAGCCCTGGCACCACCAGTCCTCACCGGAGAGGATGCGCGGCAGGTAATGGTCGATCTGCTGCTGGGTGCCGAACTTGATGATCACCGGAGCGACCATGTTGACGCCGAAGGGCACGGTACGCGGTGCGCCGAAGGCGGAGCACTCCTCGTCGAAGATGTGCTTTTCCACCGGGCCCCAGGTGGTGCCGCCCAGCTCCACCGGCCAGCCCGGCGCGTACCAGCCGCGCTTGACCAGGATCTGCTGCCAGCGCTGGTGATCGTCCTTGGACATGTGCTTGCCGAGCTTGACCTTGGCGGCGATGTCCGCCGGCAGCTCGCTTTTCAGAAAGGCGCGTACTTCATCGCGGAAGGCGAGCTCTTCGGCCGTGTAGTTGACGTTCATGGGAAGGTCCTCATGGTGCGTTCGGAATGCAGGCGGGTCGCGTTCATTGCCCGGCCTGCCATTCGGTGAAGGTGCGGCCTTCGGCGGCCAGTTTTTCCAGCAGTGGCGCCGGCTTCCACCAGTCGCCGCAACGCGCGTGCAGTTCTTTTACTCGCGCCAGCACCTTGTCCAGGCCGACGCTGTCGGCGTAGTACATCGGCCCGCCGCGGAAGGCCGGGAAGCCGTAGCCGTTGAGGTAGATGACGTCGATGTCGCTGGAGCGCTGGGCAACGCCTTCCTCAAGAATCTTCGCGCCCTCGTTGACCAGCGCGAAGATGCAGCGCTCGACGATGTACTGCTCGTCCAGCGCCTGCCGCTTGATGCCCTTTTCCCGCGACGCGGCTTCCAGCATGGGCGCGAGGTCGGGATTCTCCTGCGGGGTGCGGTTGCCGGGTTCGTAGCGGTAGTAGCCGGCACCGGTCTTCTGCCCGAGCATGCCGGCGGCGCAGAGCTTGTCCGAGACGGTGGGGAAATCCAGGTGCGCCGGCAGCGTCGCGCGCTGGCGCTTGCGGATCGCCTGGCCGATGTCGAGACCGGACAGATCGCGCATGGCGAACGGTCCCATGGCCATGCCGAAATTGCGCAGGGCAGCGTCGACCTGTTGTGGCGTGGCGCCTTCCTCCAGCAGGAACTCCGCCTCGCGGCCGTACTGGAAGACCATGCGGTTGCCGACGAAGCCGTCGCAGACGCCGACCACCACCGAGACCTTCTTCAGCTGCTTGCCGATCGCCATGGCGGTGGCGAGCACTTCATCGCTGGTCCGCTCACCGCGCACCACTTCCAGCAGGCGCATGACATTGGCCGGGCTGAAGAAGTGCAGGCCGACCACGTCCTCGGGGCGCCTGGTGAAGGCGGCGATGGCGTTCAAATCGAGTGACGAGGTGTTGGAGGCGAGAATCGCACCGGGTTTGCACACCGCATCCAGCTGATCGAACACCTGCTGCTTGACGCCCATCTCTTCGAACACGGCCTCGACCACCACGTCGGCATCAGCCAGGGCGCCGTAGTCGGTGACGCCAGCGATCAGCGCGAGGCGCTGCTCCATCGCATCCTCGGTCAGGCTGCCGCGCTTGACGCTCGCCGCGTAGGTTTCGCGGGCACGCTGCAGGCCGCGTTGCAACGCCTCGTCATTGATTTCCAGCAGCTTCACCGGCACCCCGGCGTTGGCGAAGCTCAAGGCGATGCCGACGCCCATGGTGCCGCCGCCGATCACCGCGGCGGTCCTGATCGGGCGGGGGGTGACGTCGGATGGTAGGTCGTCGATCTTGCCGGCCTGACGCTCGGCGAAGAACGAATGGATCAGCGCGCCGCGCTGCGGTGAATTCAGGCACTCGGTGAACAACTCGCGCTCGCGCTTGAGGCCTTCGGCCAGCGGCAGCCTGGTGGCGGCTTCCACCGCGGCAATGCAGCGCAGCGGCGAGAACAGCCCCGGCATGCGCTTGGCCACCTCGGCGTGCTTGGCGCGAATCAGCGCCTCGTTGTCGACGCCTTCCAGACCGCGGGTCTGCTCGCCACTGCGGCGCGGACCGCGGCCCTCCTCGACAAGGCGACGCGCATAGGTCAGACCGGCCTCGATCAGATCGCCTTCGAACAGCTCGTCGACGATATGGTGCTCCAGCGCCTCCGCCGCACCGATGGGCTGGCCGCTGACGATCATCTCCAGCGCCTTCTCGACACCGGCCAGCCGCGGCAAGCGCTGGGTACCGCCGGCGCCGGGCAGCAGGCCCAGCTTCACCTCCGGCAGGCCGACCTTGGCGTCCGACCGGGCGATACGGTAATGGCAGCCCAGCGCGACCTCCAGCCCACCACCCAGGGCGGTGCCGTGGATCACCGCGACGCTCGGCTTGCGGCAGCCCTCGATCACCTCGATCACCTCCGGCAGGCTCGGTGCCTGCGGCGGTTTGCCGAACTCCTTGATATCGGCGCCGGCCATGAAGGTCGGGCCTTCGCAGACCAGCACCACGGCCGTCACCTCGGGCGCCTCGTCAGCCTCTTGAAAGGCATCCAACAGGCCTTTTCGTACGGCATGGCCAAGGGCGTTGACCGGCGGGTTATTGACCAGGATCAGAGCGATATCGCCCCGGCGTTCGAGCCGAATGACATCCGTCATGCAGGCCTCCCTTTCTGTGAATGCTGATTGGAATTGTTATTTCACGGAACCATGTTTCGCACTGCAGAATAAATGACTCATTTCCACGTGTCGATAGCACCACACGGCCAGGGCGTTCGCGCGAAAAGAAGGCGCAGCACCGCGCCACGCAAGGGCTGGCGGGCAACCTCGAGGCGACCGGTGGCCGCTATCAATGCAGGGAATATCGGACCAGAAGCCGGCTAGCCGCCGACAGCGTGGCGAGGGGCGCGGGCCAGAAGATCGGGGTCGATGCGCAGCAAACGTACCGTACGTTCGCTGGCCAGCGAGGCAGGTTCGGCGCCCTCGGGCAGCTCGACCAGCAACCGCGTGACATTGAGCACCAGCGCTTCGCGGCGCAGCACACCAGCCCCCAGGGCGTAGTAGGCGCTGATCACCTGACGCAGCTCCAAGGGCAGCGCCCACTGCGCCCGCAGCGCCGAGCCGAAGCCGGCTGCACGCTCACGCAGGCAGCGCTGCAGCTGCGCCTCATCCAGCGCGCCGCCGCTGTCGAGCCATTCTTGCAGGCTGCGCAGGAGCGCCAGCTCGCCGATGTTCTGCAGCAACCCGGCGCTGAAACAGAGCTCGACATCCAACTTCAGCTGGCGTGCCAACCAGCTCGCCAGACGCGCCGTGCGCAGGGCCTGGGCGCTGAGCTGCGCCGCCAGCTCGGCGAGACGCGGCTCGACCAGCCGGGCGTTGTGCTGCAGAGCCAGCTCGGTCACCAGTTGCAGACTGCGCGCCAAGCCCAGCTGCCGTTGCGCCTGCGCCAGGCTCAGACAGGACTTCGGCGGCTGTGTTGCGCTGCTGGCGACGCTGATCAGCCGCGCCGTCACCTGCGGATCGCGAGCCAGCAGCTCCTCGAGCTGGGCATAGTCCTGATCGCCGCCCTGCAGGCGTTGCAGTGCACTCAGCACGGTCTCCAGCAGCGGCGCGCCGCGATTGTGCGGACGCATGCGTTCGAGAAAGCTGTCGAGGTCATCGACCACGGCGCGGCGCGGCGCGCCGGCGTGACCCGCCGAACGCGGCAGCAGCTTGTCCAGGCGCTCGCGCAGGTCAGCCAGATCGTAGGGTTTGCCGAGATAGGCGGCCGGTGCGAGCGGCAGCACGGTGCGCACGCTGGCGGTATCGGTACGGGCACTGATCAGCACGCAGGGCAGGCGCTGGGTCGGACCATGGCGACGCAGCTCGCGCAGGAGCTGCCGACCATCAAGCCCGTCCAGTTCGCCATCGACGATCAGCAGGCTGGGCACCTGGCGCTGGCACGCCGCCAGGGCAGCATGGCCATCGGCTGCCGGTTGCACGCGCATGCCGGGACGTAGCTCGCGTACCAGCTGACAAAGCTGGTCCGCCCGCCACGGTTCGTTGTAGGCGACCAGTACGAAGGAGACTTGGGCCGAGACGCTCACTGCATTACTCGCTGAACAGGTCACTACAGCCTGGCCAGATGGCCAGGGCGACGACTGCTCCGCAAGAAATGGGCACGCCGCTGGGGGCGCGATTCTGACCGCAGGAGAACGCGACAGCCAGCCCCTGAGACCGACTGTCGCAGGGGGCGTCAGATGCCCATGCAGAGGTACTTGATTTCCAGGTAGTCCTCGATGCCGTACTTGGAGCCCTCACGGCCCAGGCCGGACGACTTGACCCCTCCGAACGGCGCCACCTCGGTGGAGATCAGCCCGGTGTTGATGCCGACCATGCCGTACTCCAGCGCCTCGGCGACGCGGAACACCCGGCCCAGATCGCGAGCATAGAAATAGGACGCCAGACCGAACTCGGTGTCATTGGCCTTGGCGATCGCTTCGGCCTCGTCCTTGAAGCGGAACAGCGGCGCCAGCGGGCCGAAGGTTTCCTCCTTGGCCACCTTGGCACTGTCCGGCACGTCCACCAGCACGGTGGGCTCGAAATAACTGCCACCCATCTGGTGCGCCTGGCCACCGGCTACCAGCCTTGCGCCCTGGGCGACGGCATCCTCGATGTGCTCACGGACCTTGGCGGCGGCGCGATCATCGATCAGCGGGCCAATGTCAGTGCCCTCCTCCAGGCCGTTGCCAACCCGCAGCTTGGCCACCGCCGCCTGGAATTTCTCGGCAAAGGCGTCGTAAACGCCGTCCTGCACGTAGATGCGGTTGACGCACACACAGGTCTGCCCGGCGTTGCGGTACTTGGACTGCATGGCGCCCTTCACCGCCTCGTCCAGGTCGGCGTCATCGAAGACGATAAATGGCGCGTTGCCGCCCAGCTCCAGGGACACCTTCTTGATTCCCGGCGCGCACTGCTCCATCAGCTTGGCGCCCACTTCGGTGGAGCCGGTGAAGGAAATCTTGCGGACCTTGGGGTTGGCGGTCAGCTCGTTGCCGATGTCGCCGGCCGAGCCGGTCACGACGCTGAGCACGCCCTTGGGAATCCCGGCGCGCTCGGCCAGCTCGACCATCGCCAGTGCCGAGAACGGCGTCTGCGATGCCGGCTTGATGACCATGGTGCAGCCAGCCGCCAGCGCCGGGCCGGCCTTGCGGGTGATCATCGCCGCCGGGAAATTCCACGGGGTGATCGCCGCGGTCACGCCGATCGGCTGCTTGATGACGAGGATGCGCTTGTCCTTCTGGTGACCGGGGATGGTGTCGCCGTAGATGCGCTTGGCTTCCTCGGCGAACCACTCGATAAAGGACGCCGCATAGGCGATCTCGCCCTTGGCTTCGGCCAACGGCTTGCCCTGCTCCAGCGTCATCAGCCGACCCAGGTCGTCCTGATTCTCCATCAGCAGCTCGAACCAGCGACGCAACTTCTGCGAGCGCTCCTTGGCGGTCAGATCACGCCAGGCCGGCAGCGCCCGCTCGGCGGCATCGATGGCGCGGCGGGTTTCGGCGGCGCCCATCTTCGGCACCGTACCGAGAATCTCGCCGGTGGCCGGGTTGTTCACGCTGATGGTCTGGCCACTGTCGGCATCGACCCAGGCGCCATCGATATAGGCCTGCTGGCGGAACAGCGCGGTGTCTTTGAGTTGCATGGCAGTCTCCTCGGGCATCGTAGCGGCAGGCCCGCTGCGGAAAGTTTGGCGAACGCGACGATCATCTGAACCGTCCTTCGCCGCCCGGTTCCTGCCGCCGCATTGCACTTCGAACGACCATGCTAGGACCGCAGCCGGCCGGCCGGCAAGCTCATGGCGCTTGGCATTGTCGTGCCATTGACCAGCCTGATGCCTGCGCGGCCTGTCACGCCTTGTTACCCAAACCCGGGTACGGGTCGGGGTATAGTTGCGCGCGAGCGGCACAGCCGCCGAACAACCAAGGATCGATAAGGAGTTACCGTGAAAGCATTGATGACAGGCGCCGTGGCCGCCGTCCTGCTGGCCAGCACTGCCGTCCAGGCGCAGATGAAACCGGAAGAGATGGTCGAAACCCGCCAGGCCGGCTACCAGTTCATGTCGTGGAACATGGGCAAGATCAAGGCTCAGGTAGTCGACGGCAAGGAGCCCTACGACCAGCCCAAGGTGGCAGCCGCAGCCAATGCCATCGCCGCCATCGCCAACTCTGGCATGGGTAGCCTGTACAGCCCGGACACCACCACCGAGCAACTGGGCAAGGCCACCCGCCTAAAGCCTGAGTTCTTCCAGAACCTCGATGAGGCCGGGCAGATCGGCCGCAAGTTCACCGCCGCCGCCAACCAGCTTGCCAAGGTCGCCGCAGAAGGTGATCAGGCCGCGATCAAGAAGGCCTTCGGCGACGTCGGCGGCAGCTGCAAGTCCTGCCACGACAAGTTCCGCGCCGACTGATCGCGCGCAGCCAGCCGACACCTTCCGGTCGGCTGGCTTACCAGTCCAGGCCGGGCGCTACCGCCGCTGGCTCAGGCTTCAGCCAGTCCCCCACCGCCTGCACACCCCATACGCAAGCCGCACCCAGCGCGATCGCCAGAACCGCGGTGGGCAGCGAGCCGCCCCGCGCGTCCTGCTGCGTCGGATGCTCGCGCTCTGCCCGTCCCGCGATCATCGCCCGCACCAGTGGCCGACGCATCACCAGCGTGTAATAGATGATGGCCGCAAGGTGCATGCCGATCAGCACTAGCAGCAGCCACTTCGCCTGCCGATGCAGGCCGCTCAGCGCGCTGCCGGTTTCGCTGCTGATCAGCGCATAGAGCGGGCCTTGGAAGGCGATGTCGTCGGTCGCCATCAGCCCGCTGGCAACCTGGAAGCTCACCAGCAGCAACATGGCCAGTACCGAGAATGCGCCAAGCGGATTGTGCCCGGCTTCGCGCCAGTTGCCTTGCAGATAGTCCTTCACACCGAACGTCGCGGCGAAGATGCGCGGCCAGCGGGCGTACGTCGAACCGACGAAGCCCCAGATCAGACGGAACACCAGCAGCCCCAGCACCAGCAGGCCGAGCCGGCCATGCCAGGGCATCAGACTGCCGCCGACCCAGCCCGTGACGATGGCGGCGATCACCGCCCCGGCGAACAGCCAGTGAAACAGCCGCAGCGGCGCGTCCCAGAGTTTGATATGGCCTGACATCTCCATCCCCTTGCCATCGAACACCCACGGCCCCCGGCCGCGACACGCAAGGGTACCAGCCGGCCCGGCCACTGGCAGCTGCGAAAAAGCCGCACCCGGGCATATCCGCCCAGCCGCACCAGCATGGACGCCCGTCAACGACATGCGTATGATTGCCCCCCGCAACGCATCCGTAGCTCAGCTGGATAGAGTACTGCCCTCCGAAGGCAGGGGTCGTGGGTTCGAATCCCGCCGGATGCGCCATATTAGATAGTCGTTTCGAGCCCCTCGAAGCGCTCCGCAAAAGCCCGCTCGCTGCGGGCTTTTGCGTTTCTGCTGGTCCATCCGCCTGACCGGATCGCCTGCCAGCAAACGGCCGGTCGGCGCAAGTTAAACCCGCCGCGCAGCATCACCGGGCCGCCTCAACCTGACCTCACGCTCGTTTTAGACGCATCCTTGATATCTGCCCGGCAATCAATAAGTGCTCCTTGGTCCATTTATTTGCCATCACCCCACAACCCTGCCATAAACGCGCACTCGCCATGACGCTACAAGGATGTACCGATGCGATTGCTGCGCCGAGCCCTGGGGGCTGTGTTGTTGTTGGCTGTGCTGGCCGTGGGGGTCGGGCTGTATTTCGTGGCCTACCCGAACCTTCCAGAGTATGAAGCGCCCGAAGCGCTGCATTATCTGGAGCAGTGGGACGCCACGCAGCGACAGACTTACTACTACACGCCGCAGGGCACTCAGGTTAAGGGGCTGGAGTACGACTGGTTCCGTGCGCTGGAACTGCCGTTCAGCCGGGACAAGTTCGCCACGCCCGACTACCTTGCCCGCTTCGGCTTTCTGGTCGATCCCGCGCAACAAGCCACTGCGCTGAACCCCGGCAACCTGCCGGTCGGCTTTGCCCGCCACGAGGATGATGAGACCGGTCGCGCCTATCTGGATGTGACCTGCGCGGCCTGCCACACCGGTGAGTTGCGCTACGGGGGGCAGGCCATTCGTATCGACGGTGGCGCGGCGATGCATTCGCTGGCCTCCACCGTGCCGACCCTGCGCGGTGGCGCCTTTGGCCAGGCGCTGGGCATGAGCATGGCCTTCACCTATTACAACCCGCTCAAGTTCCGTCGCTTCGCCGAGCAGGTGCTGGGCGAGCGTTACGAGCAGGACCGCGCGCAGTTGCGCCACGACTTCAAGCAGGTGCTCGACCGCCTGCTCGGCACCGCCTACAACGACTGGCACCGCGGGCTCTACCCCACCGAAGAAGGCTTCGGCCGTACCGATGCGTTCGGTCGCATCGCCAACAGCGTGTTCGGCGATGCCATCGATCCGGCGAACTACCGCGTGGCCAACGCGCCGGTGAGCTACCCGCATCTGTGGGATATCTGGAAGTTCGACTGGGTGCAGTGGAACGGCTCGGCCATGCAGCCGATGGCACGCAATATCGGCGAGGCGCTGGGTGTTGGCGCCACACTGCGTCTGCTGCACGAGAACGGCCAGCCCGTCGCCGAAGCCGAGCGCTACGCATCGGGCGTTCGCGTACGCGACCTGCACAGGCTGGAAACCACGCTCATGCAGCTGACCCCGCCTCGCTGGCCCGAAGACGTGCTGGGCGCGATCGATCTAGAGCAGGCCAGCCTCGGTCGCGCGCTGTACAAGGAAAACTGTGCGCATTGCCACGACGCCAGGCCCAAGCCGGTCGACAAGCGTTTCGCTGCCGAACGCGACCCCGAGTGGCGCATGAAGGTGACCCCCACCTCCTTCGTCGGTACCGATCCGACCACCGCCGACAATATTGCCGACCACCGCTTCGACCTGACCCGCCTGGGCTGGACCCAGGATGAGCTGGATCGCCTGGATGTGCAGCTGTATGGCGCGTCATCCGGCCCGCTCGATCTCGCCAGCCTATCCAGCGCCAAGGGGCTGGCCTATATCACCGCCTATGTCGAGGAGCGCGCCTACCGTGACGCCGGCATCGGCGAGACCGAGCGCGCGGAATTCGACGGCTTCGGCCTGCCGATCGGCGTGCAGGAACTGCGCGGCTACAAAGCACGCCCGCTGGACGGCATCTGGGCGACGCCGCCGTTCCTGCACAACGGCTCGGTGCCGACGCTGTTCCAGCTGCTGTCACCGGTGGCCGAACGGCAGAAGCAGTTCTGGGTCGGCAGCCGCGAATACGATCCGCGGCATGTGGGCGTCCGCACCGAACGCTTCGACGGCGGCTTTCTGCTGGATACCGCGATCACCGGCAACAGCAACCGCGGCCACGAATTCCGCGCCGGCTGCCGCGGCAATGGCGTGATCGGCCGGGCATTGGCGCCGCACGAGCGCTGGGCGCTGGTCGAGTACCTCAAGGTGCTCGGCGACCCCCGCTTCGAGCCGCGCCTCGAGGAATTGCCGGCGCGCGCCCACAATCCCGGCCCCAGCTGCCGCTGACTCGTCCCCGCACAAGGATCTGCCACATGCTGACAAGACTCTGGCTCTGGATCGGTCGCCTGCTGGGCCGGCTGCTGCTTGCCGTCACTGCTATCGGCCTGGCCGGCTGGGCGATCGCCGCCGTGCACTTTCACCTCACCCATCGTGGTCCCGTCTCCAGCGAAGAGGTCATCGCGCCGAGCGAAGCGGCCGACACCCAGGCGATCATCGCCGACGCCATTGCCGTGGTGGAACAGCACAGCGAGAACACCCGCGTGCTGCGCGACGCCCATGCCAAGGCCCACGGCTGCGTGCGCGCCGAAGTCAGTGTGCGCGCCGACCTGGAGCCCGCACTGCGCCAGGGCGTTTTCAGCGAGCCGGGCAAGACCTGGCAGGCCTGGGTGCGGCTGTCCAACGGCAACGCCTACCCGCAGTTCGATCGCATTCGGGACGCCCGCGGCATGGCGATCAAGCTACTCGACGTGCCAGGGGAAAAGCTCACGCGTGACCCGCGCCACGCTGGCGAGCAGGACTTCGTGATGTTCAACCACCCGGTGTTCTTCGTCCGTGACGTTGCCGAATATCGCAGCAACTTCGCTGCTCAGGCGCAGGGCAAGAAGGCGCTGGCGTTCTTCCCCAGCATCGATCCGCGCAGCTGGGAGCTGCGCCACCTGTTCATCGCGCTGCAGACCCTGGCGCCGGCACCGGAAAGCCCGGTCGCGACCACTTACAGCTCCGTGGCGCCATACAAGCTCGGCCCGCACAACATCAAGTACCGGGTTATCCCGACGCCGGAAAACTGCCCGACCTACCAACTGCCCGAGCAGAACCGCGACCTGCCGAACTTCCTGCGCAGCGCGCTCTACCAGCAGCTGTCCCTCGACCGCGCACCGGCCTGCTTCGCCCTGCAGGTGCAGCGGCAGAACACCGAGTACTACATGCCCATTGAGGACACCAGCATCGAGTGGGACGAGGCCATCGCGCCATTCGAGACGGTCGCCGACATCCGCCTGCCGCCGCAGGACTTCGACAGCCCCGAGCAGAACCTCGCCTGCGACAACCTCAGCTTCAACCCCTGGCATGCACTGCCGGAGCATCGCCCCATCGGCGGCATCAACCGGCTGCGCAAGGCGGTGTACGAGGCGATCAGCAGCTACCGGCTCGAGCGTAACGGCGCACTTTGACGCCACCGTGGTGGTCCATGGATCAGCAGCCGACGCGCGCCGCCTGTTGCTGACCACGGGCCACCCGGTCCTGTCTTGCCGGGCGGAACCCTGCTAGCATCAATCAGGACTCCATCGCCCGACATAGGCACCCGTTTGCAGAAGATGAGCGCCACCCTGTCCTCGTCTCCCGGTTCGGTGACCCTCGATCAAGGGGCTTCGCCGTTGCGGGCGCGCATCGTCGGTGACTGGACCCTCGCCCATTACGCGGCACTGCGCCGAGAGGTGCAGCGGCTCAGGGCGCGAATCGACGAGCGCAGCCAGATCGAGCTGAGCGGGCTCGGGGCGCTGGATACGGCGGGCGCCGGCCTGCTGGTGGAGCTGCTGGGCCCCGAGCGGATCGCCGCCATCGAAGCCTGGGCGCCGCAGTTGCCAGCCGAACGCCTGGCGCTGCTGCGCACAGTCGCCACCGCCCTGGACCAACCGGATGCCGCCGAGTCGCCACGCGGTTATGAATTCGGCTATGTGCTGGCGCATATCGGCCGCACGGTCGCGGCGGTGTGGAAGCAGCAGCGCGCGCTGCTCGGCTTCATTGGCCTGACCCTGCAGACGTTGCTGCTGACGCTGCCGCGGCCGCGGCGCTGGCGGCTGACCTCACTGGCCGTACATATCGAGCAGACCGGGCTGGACGCGGTGCCGATCGTCGCGCTGCTGACTTTTCTGGTCGGCGCGGTGGTGGCCTTTCTTGGCGCGACGGTGCTCGCCGACTTCGGCGCGACCATCTACACCGTCAACCTGGTGGGCTTTTCCTTCCTGCGCGAATTCGGCGTGCTGCTAGCGGCGATCCTGCTCGCCGGGCGCAGCGCCAGCGCCTTCGCCGCGCAGATCGGCTCGATGAAATCCAACGAGGAGGTCGACGCCATCCGCACCCTCGGCCTGAGCCCGATCGAGCTGCTGGTGCTGCCGCGAGTGCTGGCGATGCTGATCACGCTGCCGATCCTGACCTTCGTCGGCATGCTCAGCGGCATCGCTGGCGGGCTGGTGGTGTGCGTCCTGGCGCTGGACATCTCACCAACGATGTTCTTCAACATCATGGCGCGCGACATCGCCGTCAGCCATTTTCTGGTTGGGCTAGCCAAAGCACCGGTGTTCGCCTTCGTCATCGCGGTGATCGGTTGCCTGGAAGGCTTCAAGGTCACCGGCAGCGCCCAATCAGTTGGCGAGCACACCACTTCAAGCGTGGTCCAGGCGATCTTCATGGTGATCCTGCTGGATGCCATCGCCGCGCTGTTCTTCATGGAGATGGGCTGGTGACGGGCAACGACGCGCTGATACAGGTACGCGGACTGGTCAACCGCTTCGGCAACCAGACCGTGCACGACGGTCTCGACCTGGACATCCGTCGCGGCGAGATTCTCGGCGTGGTCGGCGGTTCGGGTACCGGCAAGTCGGTGCTGCTGCGCAGCATCGTCGGCCTGCGCCGACCAAATGCCGGCAGCGTCAGCGTGTTCGGCGAAAATCTGCTGGAACTGTCGGCCGAGCGCCGCTCGCAGGTGGAACGACGTTTCGGCGTACTGTTCCAGCGGGGCGCGCTGTTCACCTCGCTGAATCTGCAGGAGAACGTCGCGCTGCCGCTGATCGAGCACGCCGGGCTCGAGCGCCGCGACGCCGAGCATCTGGCGCGGCTGAAGCTGGCACTGGCCGGTCTCCCGGCAGATGCTGCCTGCAAGTACCCCGACGAGCTCTCCGGGGGCATGGTCAAGCGTGCCGCCCTGGCCCGCGCGCTGGCGCTGGACCCGGAGGTGCTGTTCCTCGACGAGCCCACCGCCGGCCTCGACCCCATCGGCGCGGCAGCCTTCGACCAGCTGATCCTGACCCTGCGCGACGCGCTGGGCCTCAGCGTGTTTCTGGTAACCCACGATCTGGATACGCTCTATACCATCTGTGACCGGGTCGCCGTGCTGTCGCGCAAGCGGGTGCTGGTGGCCGATCGCCTGGAGGTGGTGGAAGCCACCGACGACGCCTGGATCCGCGACTACTTCCACGGCCCACGTGGCCGGGCGGCGCAACAGGCTGCCGACTTGCAGGAGAACTGACATGGAAACCCGTGCCCATCACGTGCTGATCGGCCTGTTCACCGTCCTGGCAGTCGGCGGCGCCCTGCTGTTCGCGCTCTGGCTGGGCAAGTCGAGCATGGACCGCGAGTACAACTATTACGAGATCAGCTTCAATCGCGCGGTCAGCGGGCTGTCCAATGGCAGCTCGGTGGAGTACAGCGGCATCAAGGTCGGTGACGTCGAAGCGCTGTGGCTGGAGCCGGACGATCCGCGCAAGGTGCGCGCGCGCATCCGCGTGTATGCCGGCACGCCCATCAAGCAGGACACCCGCGCACGCCTGGCGCTGGCCAACATCACCGGCAGCATGATCATCCAGCTGCACAGCGGCACGCCGCAGAGCCCGCCGCTGAAAGGCAAGCGTGGCGAGCCGCCGCTGATCATCGCCGACCCGTCCCCGCTGAGTGCACTGCTGGAGAATGGCGAGGACCTGATGACCAACATCAACAACCTGCTGCGCAGCGCCAACCTGATGCTCTCCGAGGACAACGCCGGACGTATCGGCCGCACCCTGGCCAATCTGGAGCAGGCCACCAGCGTGCTCGCCGAGCAGCGCGGCGACCTCAGCCAGGCGCTGACCCAGCTCGCCCAGCTGGGCCGGCAGACCAACGCCGCACTGGAGGAAATCACCCGCCTGACGCGCAACGCCAACGGCCTGCTCGACGACGAAGGCCGCCAGCTGCTGGCCCGTGCCGGCCAGTCGATGGCCGCGCTGGAACGCGCCACCTCGCGCCTGGACGACCTGCTCGCCGACAACCAGGGTGCACTGACCAATGGCCTGCAGGGCTTCAACGACCTCGGCCCGGCGATCAACGAACTGCGCGGCACCCTCGGTGCCCTGCGCCGCATGACCCAGCGCCTCGAAGACAACCCCAGCGGCTTCCTGCTCGGCCGCGAGAAGATCCAGGAGTTCACCCCATGAGCCGCCTTGCGCTGTTCCGCCCCCTTGCCCTCGCAAGCCTGCTCGGCACGCTCGCGGCCTGCTCCCTGCTGCCCGAGGCCGAGCCGATCCGCGTGTACCTGCTGCCAACCGCCGATTCGCCGGCCGTCCAGCAAGGGCAGCGACTGCAGCAGGCGCTGCGCATCCACACCCCCCATGCCAGCCGCATCCTGGCCGGGCCGCGCATCGCCGTGGTGCCGGCTGGCAACCAGATCAGCAGCTATCAGGGCGCACGTTGGAGCGATGCCGCACCGACCCTGCTGCGCGACCGGCTGATCGAGCATTTCCGCCAGAGCGGACCGGTGAAGGTAAGCAACGAGGACAGCAACCTGTTCGCCGAGTTGGAGCTGCTCAGTGAGCTGCGCGCCTTCCAGAGCGAATACATCGATGGCCAGCCGCAGGTACTGGTCCGGCTGGATGCTCAGCTGGCCTCGGCACCCGACCAGCGCATCCTCGCCAGCCGCCGCTTCGAGATCCGTCAGCCCAGCGCGAGCCCACAACTGGAAAGCGTGGTGGCGGCCTTCGGCCAGGCCACCGACGAGCTGAGCCGCCAGCTGCAAGACTGGACGATCGAGGTAGCAAAAAGGCGGCCCGCGCAGTAAAGTCCGGCGAAACGGTCATATAAACGCGCGAAACAGCGGTTTCATTGATTCAGGCTAAGCGCAACCCGTCCGACCATCGCTTAGCATGCGCGCTATCGCTTCATGTAAGGGAATAACCATGAAAGTCCCACTCCAGAAAACCCTTCGCCGGGTGCTGTTCGCGCTTGCCGCGCTGGTCGTCGTCGGCCTGCTGGCTTGGTCCGAGCTGCGCACCGACGGCCTGGGCGATGGCTTCGCCAGCGGCAACGGCCGCATCGAGGCCACCGAGATCGACGTGGCGACCAAGCTCGGCGGGCGTATCCGCGAGATCAGCGTCGACGAGGGCGACTTCGTCCAGCCCGGCCAGATCATCGCGCGCATGGACACCGAAGTGCTCGAGGCCCAGCTTAACCAGGCACGGGCCCAGGTGCGCCAGGCGGAGAACGCGATCCTCACGGCACAGGCACTGGTCGCCCAGCGCGAGAGCGAAAAGGCCACCGCCGAAGCCGTGGTGCACCAGCGCCGCGCCGAACTGACGGCCGCGCAGAAGCGCTACCAGCGCACCGAGGCCCTGGTCGCGCGCAACGCCTTGCCGCGCCAGCAGCTGGACGATGACCTGGCCGCCATGCAGAGCGCCCAGGCCGCGCTGGCCGCCTCGCGCTCGCAGGTGCTGTCCGCCGAGGCCGGCATCGCCGCGGCGAAATCCCAGGTGATCGAGGCACAGTCGGCGCTGGAGGCGGCCCAGGCCAACGTCGCGCGCCTGCAGGCCGACATCAGTGACAGCGAACTGAAGACCGACCGCGTGGCACGCGTGCAGTACCGCGTGGCGCAACCGGGCGAGGTGCTTCCGGCTGGCGGCAAGCTGCTCAACCTGGTCGACCTGGCCGACGTCTATATGACGTTCTTCCTGCCCGAGCGCCTCGCCGGCCGTGTCGCCATGGGTTCGGAGGCGCGCCTGGTGATCGATGCCGTACCGCAGTATGTGATCCCGGCCAGAATCACCTATGTCGCCAGCGTGGCGCAGTTCACGCCGAAGACGGTGGAGACCGAGAGCGAGCGCGAGAAGCTGATGTTTCGGGTCAAGGCGAGGATAGCCCCGGAGCTGCTGAACAAGCGCCTGGAGCAGGTCAAGACCGGCCTGCCCGGCATGGCCTACGTCAAGCTGGACGCCGACGCCGAGTGGCCCGCCCATCTGCAGGTCAACGTCACGCCATGAACCAGCCGCTCGCGCCGGTGGCGCAGGTCGCGGGTGTCAGCCTGCAATACGGCAAGACCCGCGCACTGGACGATCTCAGCGTCGACCTGCCAGCCCGTTGCATGGTTGGCCTGATCGGCCCGGACGGCGTCGGCAAGTCCAGCCTGCTGGCGCTGATCGCCGGCGCGCGCAAGCTGCAGCAGGGCCGGGTGCGGGTGCTCGACGGCGACATGGGCGATGCCGGCCACCGTCGCGCGGTGTGCCCGCGCATCGCCTACATGCCTCAGGGCCTGGGCAAGAACCTCTACCCAACGCTGACGGTGTTCGAGAACCTCGAATTCTTTGGCCGGCTGTTCGGCCAGGCTGCCGACGAGCGCCACTGGCGCATCGCCGAGCTGACCCGCAGCACAGGCCTGGCACCCTTCGTCGAGCGCCCGGCGGGCAAGCTGTCCGGTGGCATGAAGCAGAAGCTCGGCCTCTGTTGCGCGCTGATCCACGACCCCGATCTGCTGATCCTCGACGAACCCACCACCGGCGTCGACCCGCTGTCGAGGGCGCAGTTCTGGGAGCTGATCGAGCGCATCCGCCGGGATCGCCCACAGATGAGCGTGCTGGTGGCCACCGCCTACATGGATGAGGCGCAGCGCTTCGATCACCTGGTGGCGATGGACGCCGGGCGCCTCCTCGCCACCGGCACGCCGGCCGAACTGCTGACGCGCACCGCCAGCGACAGCCTGGAAGAAGCCTTCATCCGCCTGCTGCCGAAGGAGAAGAGCAGCCGCCACCGCGCCTTGAAAATCCCGCCGCGCCAAGCCAACGACGACATCGCCATCGAAGCCCACGATCTGACCATGCGCTTCGGCGATTTCGTCGCGGTGGACAGGGTCAACCTGCGCATCGAGCGCGGCGAGATCTTTGGCTTTCTTGGCTCCAACGGCTGCGGCAAGACCACGACCATGAAGATGCTCACCGGCCTGCTGCCGGCCAGCGAGGGCCAGGCGCTGCTGTTCGGCAAGCCGGTGGACCCGCACGACCTGCAGACCCGCCAGCGCGTCGGCTACATGTCCCAGGCCTTCTCGCTGTACAGCGAACTGACCGTGTGGCAGAACCTCGACCTGCACGCCCGGCTGTTCCACCTGCCGGCCGAACGCCGGGAGCCGCGCATCCGCGAGATGCTCGAGCGTTTCGGACTGATCGACGAGGTCGACAGCCTGCCCGAGGCGTTGCCGCTGGGCGTGCGCCAGCGCCTGTCGCTGGCGGTAGCGGTGATCCATGCACCGGAGATGCTGATTCTCGACGAACCCACCTCGGGCGTCGACCCGGTGGCGCGCGACGGCTTCTGGGAACTCCTGGTGCAGCTGTCGCGCGAGGACGGCGTGACCATCTTCATCTCCACCCACTTCATGAACGAGGCGCTGCGCTGCGACCGCATCTCGCTGATGCACGCCGGCCGCGTGCTGGACAGCGACACGCCGCAGGCGCTGATGCGCAAGCGCGGCCTTCGGACCCTTGAAGAGACCTTCATCGCCTATCTAAGGGACGCCGCGGCTGAAGGCGCCGCCAGCGGCCCCGGTCCGCAGGTAACCGCGTCGGCCATCGAGCGCCCGGCCATGGTCGCCAGCAGCGCCGAGCTGGACGCCCGCTTCAGCCTGCGCCGCCTGCTCAGCTACACCCGCCGCGAAGCCATGGAGCTGCGTCGCGACCCGATCCGTGCCACCCTGGCCATGCTCGGCACCGTGCTGCTGATGCTCATCATGGGCTATGGCATCAGTCTGGACGTCGAGGATCTGACCTACGCGGTGCTCGACCATGACCAGACCACCACCAGCCAGGCCTATGCGCTGAATATCGCCGGCTCGCGCTATTTCGTCGAGAAGGCGCCGCTGGAAGGCCCCGCCGACATGGACCGGCGCCTGCGCAGCGGCGACATCAGCCTGGCCATCGAGATCCCGCCCGACTTCGGCCGTGACCTCAAGCGCGGCGCCGCCCCCCAAGTGGCGTTCTGGATCGACGGCGCCATGCCGATGCGCGCCGACACCATCAGGGGCTACGTGCAAGGCCTGCATGCCAGTTATCTGCAGGACCTGGCGCGCAGCGCCGGGGTGAGCAGCGCCGCCCTGGCCGACATCGCCATCCGCTACCGCTACAACCCGGACGTGCAGAGCCTGCCGGCCATGGTCCCGGCGATGATCCCGATCCTGCTGATGATGATCCCGGCGATGCTCACCGCCCTCGGCGTGGTGCGCGAGAAGGAGCTGGGATCGATCACCAATTTTTACGTCACCCCGGTGACCCGCCTGGAATTCCTGCTCGGCAAGCAGCTGCCCTACATCGCCCTGGGCATGGTCAACTTCGCCACCCTGGTATTGGTGGCGGTGTTCGTCTTCGGCATCCCGATCAAGGGCAGCCTGCTCACCCTGGTGATCGGCGCGCTGCTCTATGTCACCTGCGCCACCGGCCTGGGCCTGCTGATATCCTCGGTGCTCAACAGCCAGATCGCGGCGATCTTCGGCACCGCCATCGCCACCCTGCTGCCGGCGGTGCAATTCTCCGGGCTGACCAACCCCGTCTCGGCGCAGGAGGGCCTCAGTGCCTTCTTCGGCCAGATCTACCCGACCAGCCACTTCCTGATCATCAGCCGCGGCGTATTCTCCAAGGCGTTGGGCATGGCCGACCTCTACTGGTACTTCATCCCCTTGCTGCTGGCGATCCCGCTGCTGACCCTGCTCAGCGTCGCCGGTCTGCGCAAGCAGGAAAAATGACATGCGCACACTCGGCAACGCCTTCCAGCTCGGCCTCAAGGAACTGCGCAGCCTGTACCGCGATCCGGCGCTGCTGGTGCTGATCGTCTACGCCTTCACCGTGGCCATCTACTCTGCCGCCACCGCCCAGCCCGAGTCGCCGCACCGGGCCACCCTGGCGGTGGTCGACGAGGACCAATCGCAGGTCTCCCAGCGTATCCTCAACGCCTTCCAGCTGCCCTACTTCCTGCCGCCGGAACCCATCGACCTGTGGCAGATGGACAGCGGCATGGACGCTGGGCTCTATACTTTCACCCTGAACATTCCGCCGGACTTCCAGGCCGATCTGCTGGCCGGACGCAGCCCGACCATCCAGCTCAACGTCGACGCCACCCAGGTCAGCCAGGCGTTCACCGGCGCCGGGCACATCCAGCAGATCATCAACGATGAGGTCACCACGTTCGTCCAGCGCTATCGCGCCGACCCCGTGCTGCCGGTCGAGGCGGTGGTGCGCATCGCCTTCAACCCCAACCTGACGCGCGCCTGGTTCGGCGCGGTGAACGAGGTGATCAACCAGATCACCATGCTCTCGATCATCCTCACCGGCGCCGCGCTGATACGCGAGCGCGAGCACGGCACCATCGAACACCTGCTGGTGATGCCGGTGACGCCGTTCGAAATCATGCTGGCCAAGGTCTGGGCGATGGGCCTGGTGGTGCTGCTGGCCTCGGCCTTCGCCCTGCGCTTCATCGTCGAGGGCTGGCTGCAGATCCCGATCCAAGGCTCGCTGCTGCTGTTCATCGGCGGCGCCGCGCTGCACCTGTTCGCCACCACCTCGATGGGCATCTTCTTCGGCACCGTGGCACGCTCGATGCCGCAGCTGGGCCTGCTGATCATCCTCGCGCTGATGCCGCTGCAGATCCTTTCCGGCGGAATGACCCCGCGCGAGAGCATGCCTGAGTTGGTGCAGCACATCATGCTGGCGGCGCCGACCACGCACTTCATCGAGTTGGCCCAGGCGATCCTCTTCCGCGGCGCCGGCGTTTCGGTGATCTGGCCGCAGCTGCTGGCGCTGGCGGTGATCGGTGCGGTGTTCTTTGTCGGTGCGCTGTCGCGGCTGCGCGTGTCGTTGCGCTAGCCGGCAACAACGCCGCGCCGTGCGGTCCCTGCAGCACGGGGCTGGCGGCGGGCCAGCAGCCCGTGTTTACCTCTGTAACCAAGCCGTTACCCGGCCGCCGGCACCCTTCGGGAATTTTTGTATCGAAGGCCGGTCTATCGTGCCGACATGCTAAGAGCCTGATGCTCGACAGCGCGCCAAGGAAGCCCTATCACTATGCGCATTCTCGTTACTGGCGGAGCCGGATTCATCGGTTCCGCACTGATCCGTCACCTCATCCTCGATACCGGGCACAGCGTGCTCAACCTGGACAAACTGACCTATGCCGGCAACCTCGAGTCGCTGGCCAGCGTGGACGACAACCCGCGCTATCAGTTCCTCCAGGCCGACATCGCCGATCGTGAGCGGGTCAGCGAGGCGCTGCTGGACTTCCAGCCGGACGCCATCATGCATCTGGCCGCCGAGTCCCACGTCGACCGCTCCATCGATGGCCCGGCCGAGTTCGTCCAGACCAACATCGTCGGCACCTATCAGCTGCTGGAGGCCGCCCGCGCCTACTGGCAGACGCTGCCGACCGAACGCCGTGCGGCGTTCCGTTTCCACCACATCTCCACCGACGAGGTCTACGGCGACCTGCACGGCGTCGACGACCTGTTCACCGAGACCACCCCCTACGCGCCCAGCTCGCCCTACTCGGCCAGCAAGGCCTCGTCGGACCACCTGGTCCGCGCCTGGCAGCGTACCTACGGCCTGCCGGTGCTGATCACCAACTGCTCGAACAACTATGGGCCGTTCCACTTCCCCGAGAAGCTGATCCCGCTGGTGATTCTCAACGCGCTGGATGGCAAACCGCTGCCGGTCTACGGCGACGGCTCGCAGATCCGCGACTGGCTGTTCGTCGAGGATCACGCCCGCGCACTGTTCAAGGTGGTCAGCGAGGGCAGGGTTGGCGAGACCTACAACATCGGCGGCCACAACGAGCAGAAGAACATCGATGTGGTGCGCGGCATCTGCGCGCTGCTGGAAGAACTGGCGCCGAACAAGCCCGCCGGCCTGGCCCGCTATGAAGACCTGATCACCTTCGTCAAGGATCGCCCGGGCCACGACCTGCGCTACGCCATCGACGCCGGCAAGATCGAGCGCGAGCTCGGCTGGGTGCCGCAGGAAACCTTCCAGACCGGCCTGCGCAAGACCGTGCGGTGGTACCTGAACAACCTCGAATGGTGCCGTCGCGTCCAGGACGGCAGCTATCAACGCGAGCGCCTCGGCGCCCTGGAGAACGCATGAAAGGAATCATCCTCGCCGGAGGCTCCGGCACCCGTCTGCACCCCATCACCCTTGGCGTATCCAAGCAGCTCCTGCCGATCTACGACAAGCCGATGGCCTACTACCCGATCTCGGTGCTGATGCTCGCCGGCATCCGCGACATTCTGGTCATCTCGACACCGCAGGATCTGCCGCAGTACCAGAACCTGCTGGGCGACGGCAGCCAGTTCGGGGTCAACTTCAGTTACGCCGAACAACCTTCGCCGGACGGCCTGGCCCAGGCCTTCCTGATCGGTGAAGCGTTCATCGGCGACGATTCGGTATGCCTGATCCTCGGCGACAACATCTTCCACGGCCAGCACTTCACCGAGAAGCTGCAGCGCGCCGCGCGTCAGGAGAAGGGCGCCACGGTGTTCGGCTACTGGGTCAAGGATCCGGAGCGCTTCGGCGTGATCGACTTCGACGCGGACGGCAAGGCGCTGTCCATCGAAGAGAAGCCGAAGAAGCCGAAGTCCAGCTACGCAGTGACCGGCCTGTACTTCTACGACAACGACGTGATCGAGATCGCCAAGTCGATCAAGCCCTCGCCGCGCGGCGAACTGGAGATCACCGACGTCAACATGGCCTACCTTGAGCGCGGCGATCTCAATGTCGAACGCTTCGGCCGTGGCTTCGCCTGGCTCGATACCGGTACCCACGACAGCCTGCTGGAAGCCTCGCAGTACGTGCAGACCATCGAGCACCGCCAGGGCCTGAAGGTCGCCTGTCTGGAGGAGATCGCCTACCAGCACAAGTGGATCGACCGCGAGCAGCTGCTGCGCCGCGCCGATGCGCTGGGCAAGACCGGCTACGGCCAGTACCTGTTCAAGCTGGCGGGTGAAGACGCATGAAGGTCGTCGAAACCAGCATTCCCGACGTACTGATCATCGAGCCCAAGGTCTTCGGCGACGAACGCGGTTTCTTCTACGAGAGCTTCAACGCGGCCGCTTTCGAAGCGGCCACGGGGCTCAAGCGTCAGTTCGTCCAGGACAACCACTCCAAGTCGCAGCGCGGCGTGCTGCGTGGCCTGCATTACCAGATCCAGCAGCCGCAGGGAAAACTGGTGCGGGTAGTGGCCGGCGAGGTATTCGACGTCGCCGTCGACCTGCGCAAGAGCTCGCCGAGCTTCGGCCGCTGGTTCGGCACCCACCTGAGCGCGCAGAACCAGCGCCAGCTGTGGATCCCCGAAGGCTTCGCACATGGCTTCGTGGTGCTCAGCGAAAGCGCCGAGTTCCTCTACAAGACCACCGACTACTACGCGCCTGAGCATGAGCGCAGCCTGCTGTGGAACGACCCCGAGCTCGGCATCCAATGGCCCTTCGACGAGGCGCCACAACTGTCCGCCAAGGACCAGGCCGGCAAGCTGCTGCGCGACGCGGAGCTGTTTCCATGAAAATCCTGATCACCGGCAGCACGGGCCAGCTGGCCCGCGAGCTGCAGTCGGAGTTGGCGGATACCGGCAAGCTGCTCGCCCTCGGGCACAATGCGCTGGACCTCGCCGTACCTGAGCAGATTCGCGAGCAGGTGCGCCTGTTGCGGCCGGACCTGATCATCAACGCGGCGGCCTACACTGCGGTCGACCCGGCGGAAACCCGCCGCGAGCAGGCCTTCGCGGTCAATGCCCGCGGCCCGCAGGTGCTCGCCGAAGAAGCCGCGCGCCTCGGCGTGCCGCTGATCCATTATTCCACCGACTACGTGTTCGACGGCCGCAAGACCGAACCCTACGACGAGCACGACACGCCGAACCCGCTGGGCGTCTATGGCGCCAGCAAGCTGGCCGGCGAGCAGGCGATCCAGGCCGTCGGCGGCGAACACCTGATCCTGCGCACCAGCTGGGTCTACTCGCAACATGGCAAGAACTTCCTGCTGACCATGCAGCGCCTGCTGCAGGAGCGCGATGCGCTGTCGGTGGTCAGCGACGAGGTCGGTGCGCCGACCTGGGCCGCGACCATCGCCCGCGTCACCGCCGAACTGGTGCGCAAGCGCAACGCCGGGCAGGCCGGGCCGAGCGGGCTGTATCACCTCACCGCCAGCGGCGAGACCTCCTGGTACGGCTTTGCCTGCAGCATCGCCGAACGGTTGCGCCAGGAAGGACGCCTGCGTGCCGAGATCACCCCGATCCTGTCCAAGGACTACCCGACCGCGGCGCAGCGGCCGCTGAATTCGCGGCTCAACTGCGCACGGCTGCAGCAGGACTGGGGCGTCCAGCTGCCGGACTGGGAAACCGCCCTGCACGAGTGCTGCACCCGGGCCCGCGACCTCGAAGCCGACAACGCGCGCCAGCCGGTCGCCGTCGGCCGCTGAGCCAACTGCGCCTGCAGCTCGCTCCATCGGGTTGCCACGAGCCGCGACGCTGAACGTCGGCTCGCGCAGCGTGCATAATGCGCCCGACATCCAGGCGCCTCATGCATGACCGCACTTCTCGCTCCCCGCCGCCCCCGCTGGCGCAATCTCGCCCTGCTGGCCCTGTTGCTGGCGCCATTGCTCTGGCCGCTGCAGCAGCTCGCCGAGCGTTACTACCGCAACGAGCTGACCGAACAGAACCGTCAGACCCTGGACCTGTACGTCGCCAACCTGCTCGGCACGCTCAACCGCTACGAGGTGCTGCCGCGCATCCTCGGTGACCTGCCCGCGCTGCGCGCCGTGCTGCAGCAGGACTCGCCCCAGGTCCGCGACAACGCCAACCGGCTGCTCAAGCGCCTGCGCAACCAGACCAGCGCCGACGTGATCTACCTGATGGCGACCGACGGCAACACCCTGGCCGCTTCTAACTGGGACGAGGAAGACAGCTTCGTCGATCGCAACTTCGCCTTCCGCCCCTACTTCCGCCAGGCCATGGAGGGACGTCTTGGGCGCTTCTTCGGCCTCGGCACCACCTCCGGCAAGCGCGGCTACTACTTCGGCGCGGCGGTGCGCGACGGCGACCAGGTGCTCGGCGTGCTGGTGGTCAAGGTCGATCTCGATCACACCGAGACGCTCTGGGGCAGCACCCCGGAACAGCTGCTGGTGACCGACAATTTCGGCGTGGTGATCCTCACCTCGCGGCCCGACTGGCGTTTCCGCGCCACCCGCGGGCTGGGCGTGGACGAGCGCGAGCAGATCGCCTTCGATCAGCCCTACCCGACGCTCTACCCGCAGGACCTGACGCTGAATATCGACGCCTGGCTGATCCAGAGCCGCGAGCTGAAGGAGACCGGCTGGACAGTGCGCATCCTCGCGCCGGTCAGCCTGGTCGAGCGCCCGGTGCGCACCGTGGTCGCGATCGGCGCCGCCACCCTGCTGGCGCTGCTGCTCTGGCTCGGCCTGCTGATGCAGCGTCGCCGGCACTTCCTCGAACGGCTGGCGCTGGACAGCCAGGCACGCCAACAGCTGGAGCAGCGAGTGCTCGAGCGCACCCGCGACCTGGAGGCGCTGAACAGCCGGCTCAAGGTCGAGGTGCTCGAGCGCGAACAGGCCCAGCAGGAGCTGGTGCGCGCCCAGGACGAACTGCTGCAGGCCGGCAAGCTATCGGCGCTGGGCACGATGTCGGCGAGCATCAGTCACGAACTCAACCAGCCGCTGGCAGCGATCCGCAGCTATGCCGACAACGCCCGCGTACTACTCGACCATGAGCGTGTCGACGAGGCGCGCGACAATCTGCGGCTGATCAGCGAGCTGACCGCGCGCATGGCCTCGATCATCGCCCACCTGCGCGCCTTCGCCCGTCGCGATCAGCACGCACCGGAACGGGTCGCGCTGCAGCCGGCGCTGGACGATGCGCTGGCGCTGCTGGCCAAGCGCCGCCAGGCCATGGGCGTCGAGCTGATCCGCGACCTGCCGGACGCGACGCTGTGGGTGCAGGCTGGCGAAACGCGGCTGCGGCAGATCCTCGCCAATCTCCTGGCCAACGCTCTCGACGCCCTCGGTGAACGGCCCCAGCCGCGGCGCATCTGGCTGCGCGCCGAGCTGGAGGGCGACGGCGTGCTGCTGACCCTGCGCGACAACGGCCCGGGCTTCTCCGCCGAGGCGCTGCAGCGCGCCCGCGAACCCTTCTTCACCACCAAGACCAGCACCCAGGGCTTGGGCCTCGGCCTGGCGATCTGCGATACCCTCACCCGCGCCCTGGGCGGCGAGCTGCGCATGAGCAATCATGCCGAGGGCGGCGCCCAGCTCGGTCTGTTCCTGCGCAGCGCCGAACCCGGCGTGGCCTTTCCCACCGAGGACCATTTCCAATGAGCAGCGACACCCCGATCAGTACCCAGGCCCAGGTGGTGCTGATCGACGACGATCCGCATCTGCGCCAGGCACTGAGCCAGACCCTCGACCTGGCCGGGCTCAAGGTGGCCAGCCTGGGCGACGCCCGCGACCTGGCCGCACGCCTGCCGGCGGACTGGCAGGGGGTGGTGGTCAGCGACATCCGCATGCCCGGCATCGACGGACTGGAGCTGCTGCAACAGTTACGGGCACGCGACAGCGAGCTGCCGGTGATCCTCATCACTGGTCACGGCGACATCCAGCTGGCGGTGCAGGCCATGCGCGCCGGTGCCTACGATTTCCTGGAAAAGCCCTTCCCCAGCGAGGCGCTGCTTGACAGCGTGCGGCGTGCCCTGGCGCTGCGCCAGCTGGTGCTGGACAACCGCTCGCTGCGCCTGGCCCTGGCCGACCGCCAGCAGTTGTCGGCACGCCTGCTCGGCCAGTCCCGGGCGATGCTGCGCCTGCGCGAGCAGATCGGCGCATTGGCCGGAACCCAGGCCGACGTGCTGATTCTTGGCGAGACCGGGGCCGGCAAGGAGGTGGTGGCGCGCGCACTGCACGACCTGTCGAACCGCCGCAACGGCCCGTTCGTGGCCATCAACGCCGGTGCCCTGGCCGAGTCGGTGGTGGAGAGCGAGCTGTTCGGCCACGAGCCCGGCGCGTTCACCGGCGCGCAGAAACGCCGGATCGGCAAGTTCGAGTTCGCCAACGGCGGCACCCTGTTTCTCGACGAGATCGAGAGCATGAGCCTGGATGTACAGGTCAAGCTGCTGCGCCTGCTGCAGGAGCGCGTGGTCGAACGCCTCGGCGGCAACCAGTCGATCGCCCTGGATATCCGTGTCATCGCCGCAACCAAGGAAGACCTGCGCGTCGCCGCCGACCAGGGCCGCTTCCGCGCCGACCTCTATTACCGGCTAAACGTCGCACCCTTGCGCATTCCTTCGCTGCGTGAACGCAGCGAAGACATCCTTCTGCTGTTTCAGCACTTCGCCGAGGCCGCCGCCCAGCGCCACGGCCTGCCGGTTCGCGAACTGCAGCCCGAGCAGCGTGCCACGCTGCTGCAGCACACCTGGCCGGGCAACGTGCGCGAGCTGCAGAACACCGCGGAGCGCTTCGCCCTCGGGCTCGGCCTGGGCCTGGAGCGGCCAGGCAGCGAGCCGAGCGCCGACCTGGCCGGCGGCGGCAGCCTGGGCGAGCAGGTCGAAGCCTTCGAGCGCGCGCTGATCGCCGCTGAACTGAACCGTCCCCACGGATCGCTGCGCAGCGTTGCCGAAGCCCTCGGCCTGCCGCGCAAGACACTGCATGACAAGCTGCGCAAGCATGGCCTGAGCTTTACCGATGCTGGCGGAAGCTCGCCCGACGAAAACGACTAGATGGCGGAAATCCGCCATCCTTGACCGCCGCATCGAGCCTCGACTGCCAATCCCGTCCCTCCCTGCAATGCCAACCGCGGATGGCCTGCTCACCCCGCGCAAAGGTGCGACCTAGACGCGCTTGTTGGCAATTGGCCATTCAAACCTTCATCTATTGCTGGGTAAACTCGCTGGCTTCAGGTGCCTGCGCCAGCGGTTGGCACAGGCATTGCTCCTGAAACCCGATGAACCGGATGGATCGAGTCGCGATCGTGCATCGCATCCAGGCCATTGCGCCTAGACTTGCCCAGCTGGTTACTGCCGGGATGCCCCGAGGCCTCCCACCCACAACAAGAGGAAACATCAATGTTCAAACTGACTGCCAAGGCGCTGGCATGCGCCCTGTCGCTGAGCATCGCTGGTCTGGCCCACGCGGCTGACCCGATCACCATCAAGTTCTCTCACGTGGTCGCCGAGAACACGCCGAAAGGCCAGGGCGCCCTGATGTTCAAGAAACTGGTGGAAGAGCGTCTGGCCGGCAAGGTCGAGGTACAGGTTTACCCGAACTCCTCGCTGTTCGGCGATGGCAAGGAAATGGAAGCCCTGCTGCTGGGCGACGTTCAGCTGATCGCGCCGTCGCTGGCCAAGTTCGAACACTACTCCAAGGGCGTTCAGGTCTTCGACCTGCCGTTCCTGTTCGACGACATCGCAGCGGTCGACCGCTTCCAGCAAGGTGAAGCCGGCCAGAGCCTGCTGCGCTCGATGGAAGACAAGAACATCACCGGCCTGGGCTACTGGCACAACGGCATGAAGCAGCTGTCGGCCAACAAGCCGCTGCGCGAGCCGAAGGACGCCCGTGGTCTGAAGTTCCGCGTACAGGCTTCCGCCGTGCTGGACGAGCAGTTCAAGGCCGTGCGCGCCAACCCGCGCAAGATGAGCTTCGCCGAGGTCTACCAGGGCCTGCAGACCGGCGTGGTCAACGGTGCCGAGAACCCCTACTCGAACATCTACTCGCAGAAGATGCACGAAGTGCAGAAGTACATCACCGAGTCCAACCACGGTCTGCTGGACTACATGGTGATCACCAACACCAAGTTCTGGAACGGTCTGCCGGCTGACGTACGCGGCGAGCTGGAAAAGATCCTGGACGAAGTGACCGTCGCGGTGAACAAGCAGGCTGACGAGCTGAACCAGGCCGACAAGCAGCGCATCATCGACGCCGGCACCACCGAGATCATCGACCTGACTCCGGAGCAGCGCGAAATGTGGCGTGAAGCCATGAAGCCGGTCTGGAAGAAGTTCGAAGGCGAAATCGGTGCCGACCTGATCAAGGCCGCCGAAGCCGCCAACCAGGCTAACTAAGCCTTTGCCGAGGGGCGGCCACCCCGCTCCTCGGCTGTACCACCCAGCGATACCCGACAGCTCAGTGAAAAAACAAAGCCGCTAGCGAAGACCAGGCCCGCACCAAGGGCAGGAAGGCCATGCCGAGGTGATCCCGGGCTGGGCCGCTTCACTGGCCACAACAAGAGTTTTTCATTGCTCTGTCTCCCAGCCTGCCCCGGCTGGTTCACGGCGCACCTCCGTGCTGCCTTTCGATACAACCGCAGTCCATCGGGAGATGTCATCCATGAACGCCCTCTGGCGCGTCTGGGACCACTTCGAGGAAGGCTTCATCGCCTTTCTGCTGGCCGCCATGACACTGGTGACCTTCGTCTACGTGATCCTCAACAACCTCTACACGCTGTTCTACGACTTGGGCGACCGCTTCGAAGGCACCGCCGACTTCTGGTTCGCCATCGGTGACTTCATCATCGGTCTGGCCCAGTCCATGACCTGGAGCACCGCGCTGACCAAGGCGCTGTTCGCCTGGCTGATCTTCTCCGGCCTGGCCTATGGCGTGCGTACCGCCGGCCATATCGGCGTCGACGCGCTGGTCAAGCTGGCGCCGCGTCATATCCAGCGTGTCATCGGCATCATCGCCTGCCTGTTCTGCCTGGGCTACGCCGGTCTGCTGACCGTTGCCAGCTTCGAGTGGATCCAGACCCTGTTCATCGCCAACATCGGCGCCGAGGACCTGGGTCACATCGGCGTCAAGCAGTGGCACATCGGCCTGATCGTGCCGTTCGGTTTCGCCATGGTGTTCATCCGTTTCGCCGAAATTTTCGTGCGCATCCTGCGCAACGAGCAGACCGGCCTCGGCCTCGCCGATGAAGCGGCCGATGCGCTCAAGCACGGCGAAGAGGAGCCCAAGCAATGACCATCCTGTTCCTGTTCGTCGCCCTCTTCGCACTGATGTTCATCGGTGTGCCGGTGGCCGTTTCCCTGGGCCTGGCCGGTTCGCTGACCATCATGATCTTCAGCCAGGACTCGGTGCGCTCGCTGGCGATCAAGCTGTTCGAGACCTCCGAGCACTACACCCTGCTGGCCATTCCCTTCTTCCTGCTGGCCGGCGCCTTCATGACCACCGGCGGCGTGGCCCGTCGTCTGATCGACTTCGCCAATGCCTGCGTCGGCCACATCCGTGGCGGCCTGGCCATCGGTGCGGTGCTGGCGTGCATGCTGTTCGCCGCACTGTCCGGTTCGTCGCCGGCCACCGTGGCTGCGGTCGGCTCCATTGCCATCGCCGGCATGGTGCGCTCCGGTTACCCGCAGGCCTTCGGCGCCGGCATCGTCTGTAACGCCGGTACCCTGGGCATCCTGATCCCGCCGTCGGTGGTCATGGTGGTCTACGCCGCCGCGACCGAGACCTCGGTGGGCAAGCTGTTCATGGCCGGTGTCGTCCCGGGCATCATGCTCGGCCTGGCGCTGATGGTGGCGATCTATATCATCGCGGTGAAGAAGAACCTGCCGGCCCTGCCGCGGGCGAGCTTCCGCGAGTGGCTGAGCGCCGCGCGCAAGGCGATCTGGGGCCTGCTGCTGATGGTGATCATCCTCGGCGGTATCTACTCCGGCATGTTCACCCCGACCGAAGCGGCGGCGGTGGCGGCGGTGTATTCGGCCTTCGTCGCGCTGTTCGTCTACAAGGACATCACCCTGCGCGATTGCCCGAAAGTGCTGCTGGAGTCCGGCAAGCTGTCGATCATGCTGATGTTCATCATCGCCAACGCCATGCTGTTCGCCCACGTGCTGACCACCGAGCAGATCCCGCAGGCGATCACTGCCTGGGTGATCGAAGCCGGCCTGCAGCCGTGGATGTTCCTGCTGGTGGTGAACATCGTGCTGCTGGTCGCCGGAGCCTTCATGGAGCCGTCGGCGATCATCCTGATCCTGGCACCGATCCTGTTCCCGATCGCCGTCCAGCTGGGCATCGATCCGATCCACCTGGGCATCATCATGGTGGTGAACATGGAGATCGGATTGATCACACCACCGGTGGGGCTGAACCTGTTCGTCGCCTCGGCGGTGACGGGCATGCCGGTGACCCAGGTGATCCGCGCGGTGCTGCCATGGCTGGCACTGATGCTGAGCTTCCTGGTGATCATCACCTACGTGCCGTCGATCTCCCTGGCCCTGCCGAACTGGCTGGGCATGTAGCCCACCAGCACAGCCTTCCTGCTTTTCAGCCCGGCCTTCGCGCCGGGTTTTTTTTGGTTCTTCGCGGACTCTGGGGGAAGAGCGAGTTGACAGTCAGGGAAGCAGGTAAATTGGCAGTCGCCAAACACACCCTTCACCTGTCCCTGCTGTCGCCGTGCATCCTATTGATCTTGCCTCGTTCTGGCCAGGCTATGACGTCGTTGCCTGCCGTTCATCTGCCAACAACTCCCTTCTGATTGAGCTTGAGCCTCAAGCCGGTTCAGTGCCCAGGTGCGGGCGTTGTGGTCAGCTCAGCCCGTTGATTCACGAGCGCCGGATTCGTCTGGTGCGTGATCGCGATCTGTTCGATCAGCGCGTCCTGCTTCAACTACCCGTGCGCCGAGTCGATTGCCTGAACTGTGGTCGGGTGACCGAGCGGATCGACTGGCTGGAGCCTGCATCTCGCCTGACCCGGCGGTTACGGGTCTGGCTCGAAAGCCTGCTGCGGCTGCTGCCGATCAGCCACGTCAGCCGGCTCACCGGCCTGCACTGGCACACCCTCAAGACGCTCGATAAACGACGCCTGGAAGCCGAGGTAGGCACCTTCGATTCAAGCGGTGTCCGCCGGTTGGTGATGGACGAGTTCGCCCTGCACAAGGGGCATCGCTATGCCACGGTCATCATGGATGCCGAGCGAACACGGGTGCTGTGGGTCGGCCACGGCAACAGCCGTGAGGCGATCCGCCCGTTCTTTGAATTGCTCGGCGAGCACTGCCAGCAGATTGAGGCGGTGGCCATGGACATGAACACGGCTTTCGGCCTGGAGGTAAAGCAACATTGCCCGCAGGCCGAAGTGGTGTACGACCTGTTTCACGTCGTCGCGCGCTACGGCCGGGATGTGATCGACCGTATCCGGGTCGACCAGGCCAACCTCCTGCGCGAAGACAAGCCGGCACGAAAGGCGGTCAAGCAGAGTCGTTGGCTGCTGCTGCGAAATCGCGACAACCTGAAGGACGGACAGGCCGTGCAGCTACAGGAACTGCTCGCAGCGAACCAGCCGCTGGCTACGGTCTATGTACTCAAGGATGCCTTGAAGGATGTCTGGTACGCCCCCAGCGTACGAGAGGGTTGGCGACGCTGGCGAACCTGGCTGCGACATGCTCGCGAGAGCGGCCTCGCGCCGCTGCAACGCTTCGCTCGCAACCTGCGCAAATACGCCCGAGGCATCCTTGCCAGTGCTCACTTCCACATGCATACCAGCGTCCTTGAGGGTGTTAACAACCGCATCAAGGTGATCAAGCGCATGGCCTATGGATTTCGGGACTCGGAATACTTCTTTCTGAAAATCAAGGCCGCCTTCCCCGGGAAAGCGCGATGAACCTTTTTTTTGGTTCTTCGCGGACTCTGGGGGAAGAGCGAGTTGACAGTCAGGGAAGCAGGTAAATTGGTAGTCGCCAAACCAACCATCCACCTGTCCCTGCTGTCGCCGTGCATCCTATTGATCTTGCCTCGTTCTGGCCAGGCTATGACGCCGTTGCCTGCCGTTCATCCGCCAACAACTCCCTTCTGATTGAGCTTGAGCCTCAAGCCGGTTCAGTGCCCAGGTGCGGGCGTTGTGGTCAGCTCAGCCCGTTGATTCACGAGCGCCGGATTCGTCTGGTGCGCGATCGTGATCTGTTCGATCAGCGCGTCTTGCTTCAACTACCCGTGCGCCGAGTCGATTGCCTGAGTTGTGGGCGGGTGACCGAGCGGATCGACTGGCTGGAGCCTGCATCTCGCCTGACCCGGCGGTTACGGGTCTGGCTCGAAAGCCTGCTGCGGCTGCTGCCGATCAGCCACGTCAGCCAGCTCACCGGCCTGCACTGGCACACCCTCAAAACGCTCGATAAACGACGCCTTCAAGCCGAGGTAGGCACCTTCGATTCAAGCGGTGTCCGCCGGTTGGTGATGGACGAGTTCGCCCTGCACAAGGGGCATCGCTATGCCACGGTCATCATGGACGCCGAGCGAACGCGGGTGTTGTGGGTCGGCCACGGCAACAGCCGTGAGGCGATCCGCCCGTTCTTTGAATTGCTCGGCGAGCACTGCCAGCAGATTGAGGCGGTGGCCATGGACATGAACACGGCTTTCGACCTGGAGGTGAAGAAGCATTGCCCGCAAGCCGAAGTGGTGTACGACCTGTTTCACGTCGTCGCGCGCTACGGTCGGGATGTGATCGACCGTATCCGGGTTGACCAGGCCAACCTCCTGCGCGAAGACAAGCCGGCACGAAAGGCGGTCAAGCAAAGCCGCTGGCTGCTGCTGCGCAATCGCAACAACCTGAAGGACGGACAAGCCGTGCAGCTTCAAGAACTACTCGCGGCCAACCAGCCGCTGGCTACGGTCTATGTCCTCAAGGATGCGCTGAAGGATGTCTGGTTCGCCCCCAGCGTACGAGAGGGCTGGCGCCGCTGGCGAACCTGGTTGCGGCACGCCCGGGACAGCGGCCTCGCGCCGCTACAGCGATTCGCTCGCAACCTGCGCAAATACGCCCGAGGCATCCTCGCCAGTGCCAACTTCCACATGCATACCAGCGTCCTTGAGGGCGTCAACAACCGCATCAAGGTGATCAAGCGTATGGCCTATGGTTTTCGGGACTCGGAATACTTCTTCCTGAAAATCAAGGCTGCCTTCCCCGGGAAAGCGCGATGAACCTTTTTTTTCGCCGGGAGAAACCTCGGGCGGGGGGTCAGACCGCCAGCGGGTCGGCCGGGCGACGACGGAACCAGCCGGTCAGTGACAGGCGATCGGCCTGGGTGACCAGCACCTCGTGGGGAAACTCGCCGGAAAGAAACACCACCAAATTGCCGGCCAGTGGCGGCACGTCCAGCTGCGAACCGTCCGGCATGTGCATGCGCAGCTCGCCGGCATGGGCGGGCTGCCAGTCCGGATTCAGGTACAGCACGGCGGTCACCGAGCGGCTGTCGTCATCGCGAAAACGGTCCAGATGGGTCTGGTAGAAGGCACCCGGCGGATAGAAGGCGAAGTGGCACTCGAACTCCTCGAGTCCGAGGAACAACTCGCGGTTGAGCTGCTGGCGCAGACCATCCATGACTTCGAGATAGTCGTCGCAGACCGGCGACTGGCCGGGTTCCAGCCACTGGATATGGTCGCTGCGAATGCCTTCGCGCACCGCCTGGGCCTCGCCGCGGCCGACGCCGGCGGGGGCCAGCGCGCCCTCGGCCTCGCGCTTGCGGCACTCGTCGGCCAGCTTGTGGGTCACATCACTGGGAAGGAAAGAACTCTGCAGCGACCAGCCGCGCTCGGCCAGGTCGTCGATGATCGAAGAGAACTGCAAGGAAGTGACTCCGATGGGATACCGAACGAGTCTAGGGTCTGTTGAGACTCCGCCACAAGCAGCGATGCTGCGCCAAATGGCAGCAGCAACTCGCGCGCCTCGACAAGCACGCGTCGGGGCACGGAAAATGAACCGCCCGCCAGACAGGAGCTTCCATGCGCGCCCTCTTGACCTGTGTACTGCTGACCTTCAGCCTCGCCAGCTTCGCCGACACCTATGAAGAGCTCTACGAAACCGCCGGCTGGACCGAACAGCGGGCCAACTTCGCCGATGCCCTGACTGCCGCGCAGCAGCGCTACAAGGACACCCTGCCACCGGCGGTATTCCAGGCCCTGGTGACCAACAGCAATCGCCGCTTCGCCTCCCATGCCATCGACCAGCGGGCGCAGCGCGCGCTGCGCGAGCATCTGGCCGACCCGCAGCCGGCGCTGGAGTTCTTCCAGTCCCCGCTGGGGCGCAAGATCGTCTCGGCCGAGGTGCTGGCCGCACGCCGGGAACAGCTGGCGCGCCATACCGACGGCCTGCCGCGGGTGACGGCCGAAAGCAACCGGCAGTTGCTGATTCGCCATCTGGCCCAGGCCATCCCGGCCAGCGAGGCGGGTGCGGAAGTCAGCCTGGCGCTGGCCGGTGTCGCCGCCGACAGTCTCAGCCAGATGATTCCCGGCCTGTTGGGCGGCAATCAGGCGCAGAACCTGCTGAGCAGCCAGCGTCAGCGAATGATCCAGCAGATCGAGGCCGATCTGGACAATACCCTGCTCTACGTCTATCGCGAGCTGTCCGACGCGGAGCTGGAGGAGTACGTACAGTTCGCCCAGTCCGAAGCCGGCAAGGCCTATTACCAGGCCGCGCTGCAAGCCCTGCGTGCGGGCCTGGCGGTGGGCATGAGCGGCGCCGAGCTGGAGCCGCAGCAGGGTATCTGACCGCCGCGTCGGGCTATTTCAGGCGCTCGCGCAGAAAGTCGAAGTAGGCCCGGCGCAGCTCCTCGCGCTCGTTCACCAGATGGTGCCGTGCCTCCGGCAGACGCAGCACCTCGGCACCGGCAAATTTGCGCTGCAGCACCGGCAGGTTGTACTGCCAATCCACGGTCATGTCCGCCTCACCCTGCACGATCAGCGGAGCCTGAGCACTGTCCGCGGCCCGCTCGATGCGCGGAATCCAGCGCGACAGCGCACCGACCCAGGCGGTGGGCAGGATGTCCGGCTGCAGCGGGTCCTGGGTCTGCACGAACTCGAGAAAGCCGGGGTCGCTGGAGTTCTCGCTGAAAGTCCGCGGAATCTGCTGAACGAAACGCCGCACCAGCTCGTAGCTGATGCGCGAGCGCAGCCAGGCCCGCGGGCGAACCAGCGGCGCCAGCAGGATGGTCCGCCCGAGGTCGTCGAGCGGCTCCTGATGCAGCAGATGATCCAGCGCAATGGCGCCGCCGGTGCTCTGGCCCAGCAGATGCCACGGCCGTGGCAGATCGAGCCGACGGGCCTGCTCGAACAGTCCGGAAAGCACCGCCTGGTACTCATCGAATTCGTTGATGCTGGCGCGCGGCCCGCTGGACAGCCCATGGCCGGGCAGGTCGCAGGCGAGCACCGCAAAACCCATCTCCAGGCCCCAGTCGACCACGTGCCGGTACAACCCCATGTGATCGTAATACCCATGCAGAACCAGCAGACTGGCGTGCGGCTGCTCGGGCCACCAGGCCTGGGCGACGACATCGTAGTCGTGCACGCGAAAGCGTCCGAGACGCCGCTGCACCTTGCCCCGGTGTGGCAGGTCCAGCCCGTAGTAGGCCTGATAGTGCAGCGCCTCGGCCGAAGCCTCGGTGGCCTCGCTCAGGGCGGGCAGGCTGTTGCGCAATCGATCGGGCTGGATGAGCGTGGACATCGACTTTCTTCGGCTGGCTGGGACTCCGGATATTCAGCTCTGCAGCGCGTCATGGCAAGCTTGCGCACCCAGCCAGGAACCTGCCATGAGCGCACGTCGCAAATACCTGATCGCCGCCCTGATCGCCCTGCTCTGGGGCGCCGCCATGCTCGCCGCGTTCTGGTGGTTCGAGGCGCGCTACCTGCGCACCTTCGAGGGCGAGCGCGCCGAACTCTTCTCCGGCGACGCCCTGCGCCTGCCCGCCGCGCTGCAGGGCCCGGGGCCGGTGCGCTTCGTGCATTTCTGGGACCCTGGCTGCCCGTGCAACGTCGGCAACCAGCAGCACCTGCAGGAGTTGCTGCAGCGCTTCGCCGGTCAGGCCGTGGACTTCTACGAGGTGCGCAAGCCCGGCAGCAAGGGTCGCTTGCCGCAACCGCTGGCGGCCTTGAAGCCACTCGACGGGCTCATTGGCGCCGAGCAGCTACCGGCCAGCCCGGCAGTTGGCATCTGGGACCAGAGCGGCGAACTGGTCTACATCGGCCCCTACAGCGAGGGCGCGGTGTGCACCTCGGACAACAGCTTCGTCGAGCCGATCCTCGACGCGGTCCTTGCCGGCCGCAAGGTACGCGCAACCCATTCGCTGGCGGTGGCCTGCTTCTGCGACTGGCAGCGGTGAGGCAAGGATCGCGGCCTCGCATGCTGGGCGATGGACGGGATGAGAAAGGGCGCATCAATGCGCCCTTTCTTTGTTGCTCAAACCTTAGCTATGCGCCGAGGGCGGAACCATCACCTTGCGGCTGTCGATCACCTGGCGCCAGGTGGGATTGCTGTTGCTCTCGTCCATCGCCTGCTGCATGGCGCGGATGCGACGCTTCTCGGCACGCCGGGTCAGGTACCAGGCGAGGAAGGTCGCCAGCGACACGCTGAGCAGGATCAGGCTGGCCACGGCATTGATCTCCGGCTTCACGCCCAGGCGCACGGCGGAGAAGATCTCCATCGGCAGGGTGGTCGAGCCGGGACCGGAGACGAAGCTCGCCAACACCAGGTCGTCCAGCGACAGGGCAAAGGAGAGCATGCCGCCCGCCGCCAGCGACGGCGCGATCATCGGCATGGTGATCAGGAAGAACACCTTCCACGGCCGCGCGCCGAGGTCCATCGCCGCTTCTTCGATGGACAGGTCCAGCTCACGCAGACGCGCCATCACCACCACCGCGACGTAGGCCGAGCAGAACGTGGTGTGCGCGATCCAGATGGTCACCAGGCCGCGCTGGGCCGGCCAGCCGACCAGTTGCGCCATGGCAACGAACAGCAGCAGCAGGGACAGACCGGTGATCACCTCGGGCATCACCAGCGGCGCGGTGACCAGCCCGCCGAACAGCGTGCGGCCACGGAACACCGGGATGCGCGTCAGCACGAAGGCGGCCATGGTGCCCAGCGCCACCGCGGCGACCGCGGTGTACGCGGCGACCTCCAGCGAGCGCATCACCGCGCCCATCAGCTGCGAGTTGTCGAGCAGGCCGGTGTACCACTTCAGCGACCAGCCACCCCACACCGTCACCAGCCGCGAGGCGTTGAACGAGTAGATGACCAGGATCACCATCGGCAGGTAGATGAACAGCAGGCCAAGGACCAGGATCAGGTTGGAAAAGCTCCAGCGTTTCATAGCTTGCCCTCCAGCGCCTTAGCCTGGTTCCGGTTGAACAGGATGATCGGGATCAGCAGGATCGCCAGCATCACCACCGCCAGTGCCGAGGCCACCGGCCAGTCGCGGTTGTTGAAGAACTCCTGCCACAGCACCTTGCCGATCATCAGCGTCTCCGGGCCGCCGAGCAGCTCGGGAATCACGAACTCGCCCACCACCGGAATGAACACCAGCATGCAGCCGGCAATGATGCCGTTCTTCGACAGGGGCACGGTGATCTTCCAGAAGCTGGTGAGGTTGCGCGCGCCCAGGTCGGAGGCGGCCTCCAGCAGGCTCGGGTCGTGCTTCACCAGGTTGGCGTAGAGCGGCAGGATCATGAACGGCAGGTACGAATAGACCACACCGATGTACACCGCCACGTCGGTGTTGAGGATCTGCAGCGGCCGGTCGATCAGGCCCATGCCCAGCAGCAGGCTGTTGAGCAGGCCATTGCTGCTTAGGATGCCCATCCAGGCGTAGACACGGATCAGGATAGCGGTCCAGGTCGGCATCATGATCAGCAGCAGCAACACGGTCTGCAGATCCTTGCGCGCGCGGGCGATGGCATAGGCCATGGGGTAGCCGATCACCAGGCAGAGCAGCGTGCTGAAGAAGGCGATTTTCAGCGAGCCCAGATAGGCGGCCAGGTACAGCTCGTCCTCGCTGAGGAAGATGTAGTTACCCAGGTTGATCAGTACCTGCAGCTGCTGCTCGGCGTAACGGAAGATTTCCGTGTACGGCGGAATCGCCACGTCGGCCTCGGCGAAGCTGATCTTCAGCACGATGGCGAACGGCAGCAGGAAGAACAGGAACAGCCACAGGAAGGGCACGCCGATGACCAGTCGGCGTCCGGTATTCAAGGGCGAGCGGCTCATGCCTGCAGCACCACGCCGCTGTCATCCCACCAGTAGACGTACACCTCTTCCTCCCAGGTCGGCAGTTTCACATGGCGCTCGGCGTTGGCCATGAAGGCCTGCAGCACACCACCGGACGGTAGCTTGATGTAGTACACCGAATGACCGCCCAGATAGGCGATGTCGTGCACGACGCCCTTGGCCCAGTTGTAGCCCGGACGCTCCAGTTCCGGCAGCTCGGTGCCGATCAGCAGCTTTTCCGGGCGCAGGGCGTAGGTGATGTGCTTGTCCTGCGCACGGGTGCTGATGCCGTGGCCAACGTAGATCGGATTGTCCAGCCCGGGCGAGGCGATGATCGCGTGGTCGCCCATGTCCTCCACCAGCTCGCCCTCGAACAGGTTGACGTTGCCGATGAACTCGCAGACCAGGCGACTGGCCGGCGTCTCGTAGATGTCCATCGGGCTGCCGACCTGGGCGATCCAGCCCTGATGCATGATGGCGATGCGCTCGGCCATGGTCATGGCCTCTTCCTGGTCGTGGGTCACCATCACGCAGGTCACGCCGACGCGCTCGATGATCTGTACCAGTTCCAGTTGCATCTGCGAGCGCAGCTTCTTGTCCAAGGCGCCCATCGGCTCGTCGAGCAGCAGCAGTTTCGGGCGCTTGGCCAGCGAGCGCGCCAGGGCGACGCGCTGGCGCTGGCCGCCAGAGAGCTGATGCGGTTTGCGCTTGGCGTACTGGGTCATCTGCACCAGACCGAGCATTTCCTTGACCCGCTCCTCGATCTCGGCCTTCGGCAGACCGTCCTGCTTGAGACCGAAGGCGATGTTCTGCTCAACGGTCATGTGCGGGAACAGGGCATAGGACTGGAACATCATGTTGATCGGCCGCTCGTACGGCGGCATGTCGGTGATGTCCTGGCCATCCAGGAAGATGCGCCCTTCGGTGGGTCGCTCGAAGCCCGCCAGCATGCGCAGCAGGGTCGACTTGCCCGAGCCGGAACCGCCCAGCAGCGCGAAGATCTCGCCCTGATGAATGCTCAGCGAGACGTCATCGACCGCCACCGTTTCGTCGAACTTCTTGGTGACGCGATCGATCTTCAGCAGCACCTGCTTGTTCTTGCTCTCGCCACTGAGGGCCTTCTTGTAGGCGCTGGAGGCAACGGCCATGCGCGAACTCCCGAAATGAAAAAAGTTGGCCGGCCAGAGCCGGGCTATCTATGAGTCGTTGCTACGGGCGCGTCGTCAGACGCACCCTTCAATGTCCTTCCCGCGTCACGGCCGCCATGGGGCGCTCGACGGGTCGGGCTCCGGGGTTCACTTGCCGGATTTCACCTTGGTCCAGGTGCGGGTCATCAAACGTTGAATCTTGAGCGGCAGCTCGGCCGAGACATACAGACGGTCCAGTACTTCCTGCGGCGGATATACCGAGGCATCCTCACGGACTTCCTGATCCATCAGTTCGCTCGCCTTGAGATTGGGGTTGGCGTAACCGACGTAGTCGCTCACCGCGGCAATCACCTCGGGGCGCAGCAGGTAGTTGATGAATGCGTGGGCTTCCTCGACGTTGCTGGCATCGGCGGGGATCGCCAGCATGTCGAACCAGAGGTTGCCGCCCTCCTTGGGAATGGCGTAGGCAATCTCGATGCCCTTGCCGGCTTCCTCGGCGCGGGCGGCGGCCTGGAACACGTCACCGGAGAACCCGGCGGCGACGCAGATATTGCCATTGGCGAGATCGGAAATGTACTTCGACGAGTGGAAATAGCGCACATGCGGACGCACGGCCAGCAGTTTCTCCTCGGCCTTCTGGTAGTCCGCAGCATTCTCGCTGTTGGGGTCCAGGCCCAGGTAGTTGAGCATGGCGGGAATCATCTCGTCCGCCGAGTCCAGAAAGGCGATGCCACAACTGGCAAGCTTCTTCGCATTTTCAGGCTCGAACAGCACCGACCAGGAGTCGATCTTGTCGACGCCAAGCGCGGCCTTGACCTTTTCGACGTTATAGCCGATGCCGTTGGTGCCCCACAGATAGGGCGCCGCATGGGCATTGCCGGGATCGTTCTTCTGCAGCTGCTTGAGCAGTGACGGATCGAGGTTTTCCCAGTTCGGCAGCTTGCTCTTGTCCAGCTGCTGGAATGCACCGGCACGGATCTGCTTGCCGAGGAAATGGTTGGAAGGCACCACCACGTCATAGCCGCTGCGGCCGGCGAGCAGCTTGCCTTCCAGGGTTTCGTTGGAATCGAAGACGTCATAGACCGGCTTGATACCGGTTTCCTTCTCGAACTCTTCCAGCGTCGTTTCGCCGATGTAATCCGACCAGTTGTAGACGTGCACCGAGGCGGCCTGGGCGGTGGCCGCACCGGCGACGGCGGCGGCGACGATCAGCGACTTGAGGGTCGAGCGCATGGGATGAGTCCTCTTCTTTTGCGGCCGCGCATGATCCCGGCGGGAAAGGCGGGCTATTTATTGGAAAAACCTCTGAAAATCAACAAATTTGAGATGACGAAAGCGGTCGGCGCGATGCATGCGCAGACGCAGGGGCTTGCGACGGGCAGCGGGGAAGTCGTTGTCATTGTTGTTCCTCGCATTGGCAGCGCCGGTGCGAACCTCACGGCACCGGCGCTGCCGGTCGATTGGCCGGCTTTCACGACGGGCGCGAGCCCGGCGCGAAAGCCTGGCGGTATCAACGTCCGGACTTGATCTTGGTCCAGCTGCGGGTCATGGCGCGCTGGGTCTTCGGATCCAGATCGGGGAAGGTGTAGAGCTTCTGCAGCACCGCCTGGCTCGGGTAGATGCCCTCGTCGGTACGGATGGCTTCATCCAGCAGCGGAGTGGCCGCGGCGTTGCCGTTGGGGAACTGCACGTAGTTGGTGATGGAGGCCATCACGTCCGGCTTCATCAGGTAGTTGAGGAAGACGTGGGCGTTCTCGACGTTCTTCGCGTCGGCCGGCACCGCCAGCATGTCGAAGAAGCTGCCGGCACCTTCTTTCGGAATCTTGTAGCCGACGTTGACGCCGTTGGCCGCTTCCTCGGCGCGCGACTTGCCCTGATAGATGTCGCCGGAATAGCCGATCGCCACGCAGATGTTGCCGTTGGCCAGATCCGAGATGTACTTGGACGAATGGAAGTAGGCGACGTGCGGGCGGATCTGCATGAACAGGTCTTCGGCCTTCTTCAGCTCATCGGCCTTGCCGCTGTCGGTCGCGTAGCCGAGGTAATGCAGCGCCGCCGGCAGCATCTCGGTGGGCGAGTCGAGGAAGGCGACGCCACAGGACTTCAGCTTCTCGATGTTCTCCGGCTTGAACACCAGGTCCCAGGAGTCCACCGGCGCGTTGTCGCCCAGCGCGGCCTTGACCTTGTCGACGTTGTAGCCGATGCCGATGGTGCCCCACATGTAGGGAATCGAGTACTGGTTGCCCGGGTCGCTCGAATCCAGCGCCTTGAGCAGGTCCTTGTCGAGGTTTTCCCAGTTCGGCAGCTTGGACTTGTCCAGCTTCTGGAACACACCGGCCTTGATCTGCTTGGCGAGGAACGGGTTGGACGGCACCACCACGTCGTAACCGGAGCTACCGGCCAGCAGCTTGGCTTCCAGCACCTCGTTGCTGTCGAAGACGTCGTAGACGACCTTGATGCCGGTTTCCTTGGTGAAATTCTCCAGGGTGTCTTCGGCGATATAGTCGGACCAGTTATAGACGTGCAGCACCTTTTCCTGGGCCTGCGCAGCCCCGGCAACGGTGCCGGCCAGCGTCATGGCAAGTAGGGTCTTGGCGAAGGGATTCATCCGTGCAGCTCCTGTTTGTCATCATTAATGTCGGGGCAGTGGAACAGGCCATGTACCGCGCGGCGGCCTGGCGGTGTGCCGGCTCGACACACCCCTGGGCAGGTCTGGCCTTCAGCACGCGCGCAGTCTGGCAAGGTCGGGGCCGTCTTTTCAACAACCCGAACGCACACGGCCGGCATTCGTCAACCTTAGCCCAGCCAGCGCCGGCCGCACCGCTCAGCCCAGCACATCCTTGGCTGTCGCATCCAGACACAGACGCACCTTGCCGATCAGCTCGTCGATCTGCTCCTCGCTGATCACCAGCGGCGGCGAGATGATCATGGTGTCGCCGACCGCGCGCATCACCAGGCCGTTGCGGAAGCAGTGCTCGCGGCAGCGCATGCCCACGCCGGCATCAGCGAAGCGTTCGCGGGTCTTCTTGTTCTTCACCAGCTCCAGCGCGCCGAGCAGGCCGACGCCGCGGGCTTCGCCCACCAGCGGATGCTCGACCAGTTCCTGCCAGCGGGATTGCAAATAGGGTGCCGTCTTGCTCTTCACCCGCTCGACGATCTTCTCCTCGCGCAGGATGCGGATGTTCTCCAGCGCCACCGCGGCGGCCACCGGGTGCCCCGAATAGGTGAAACCGTGATAGAACTCGCCGCCCTCGTTGAGCGTCTGCACCACTTCGTCGCGCACGATGACCCCGCCCATGGGGATGTAGCCGGACGTCAGGCCCTTGGCGATGGGCATCAGATCGGGCGCGAGACCGTAATAATCGCTGCCGAACCACTCGCCGGTACGGCCGAAGCCGCAGATCACCTCGTCAGCGATGAAAAGGATGTCGTAGCGCGCGAGGATTTCCTTGACTCGCGGCCAGTAGCTGGCCGGCGGAATGATGACGCCGCCCGCGCCCTGGATCGGCTCGGCGATAAAGGCAGCGACCTTGTCCTCGCCGACTTCGAGAATCTTCTGCTCCAGCTGATCGGCGACACGCACGCCGAACTCCTCCGGACTCATGTCACCGCCTTCGCCGTACCAGTAGGGCTGGTCGATGTGCTCGATGCCGGGAATCGGGAAGTCGCCCTGCTCGTGCATGGCCTTCATGCCGCCGAGGCTGGCACCGGCGACGGTGGAGCCGTGGTAGCCGTTCCAGCGGCCGATGATCACCTTCTTCTCCGGCTGACCCTTGACCGCCCAGTAATGGCGCACCATGCGCAGCACCGTGTCGTTGGACTCGGAGCCGGAACCGGTGAAGAACACATGGTTCATGCCGGCCGGGGCAATGTCGGCGATGGCCTTGGCCAGGGCCACGGCGGGCGGATGCGCGGTCTGGAAGAACAGGTTGTAGTAAGGCAGCTCGCGCATCTGCCGGGTCGCCGCCTCGATCAGCTCTTCGCGGCCATAACCGACGTTGACGCACCAGAGCCCGGCCATGGCGTCGAGGATCTTGTGCCCCTCGCTGTCCCACAGGTAGACGCCGGACGCCCGGGTGATGATGCGCGTGCCCTTGGCGTTGAGCGCCTTGTAGTCGGTGAAGGGCGGCAGGTGGTGGTCACGGCTCAGCGCTTGCCAGTGCAGGGTTTGCGAATCGCTCATCAGTCACCTCTTAGCCAGTATTGTGGGGTCGGTGGACCGGCAACGGGCCGGCCCACCCTGCGCTTGCTTACACCGAGAGCATCAGGAATTCCCGCTCCCAGGAGCTGATCACCCGGTGGTAGTTCTCCTGCTCGGCGCGCTTGACCGCGACGTAGCCGGTGATGAATTTCGGGCTCAGGTACTTCTCCAGCTCGCGGCAGGTTTCCATCCGCTCCAGCGCCGCTTCCAGGGTCAGCGGCAGGCGCAGGTTGCGCCGCTCGTAGCCGCGGCCCTTGACCGGCTGGCTCGGTGGCAGCTGCTCGACCATGCCGATGTAGCCGCACAGCAGGCTCGCGGCGATCGCCAGGTAAGGGTTGGCGTCGGCGCCTGCCAGGCGGTTCTCGACACGGCGGTTCTGCGGATCGGAATCCGGCACGCGCAGGCCCACGGTACGGTTCTCTTCGCCCCATTCCACGTTCACCGGCGCCGAGGTGTCCGGCAGGAAGCGGCGGAACGAATTGACGTTGGGCGCGAACATCGGCAGCAGCTCGGGGATGTATTTCTGCAGGCCGCCGACGTGGTGCAGGAACAGCTGGCTCATGGAGCCGTCGTCGTTGGAGAAGATGTTGCGCCCGGTGTTGAGGTCAATGACGCTCTGGTGCAGGTGCATCGCGCTGCCCGGCTCGCCGGTCATCGGCTTGGCCATGAAGGTGGCGGCGACGTTGTGCTTGAGCGCCGCCTCGCGCATGGTGCGCTTGAACACCAGGATCTGGTCGGCCAGGTGCAGCGCCTCGCCGTGACGGAAGTTGATCTCCATCTGCGCGGTGCCTTCTTCGTGGATCAGGGTGTCCAGATCCAGACCTTGAGCCTCGCACCAGTCGTACATGTCCTCGAACAGCGGGTCGAATTCGTTGGCGGCGTCGATGGAGAACGACTGACGCCCGGTCTCCTGTCTACCGGAACGGCCGATCGGCGGCTGGAACGGCAGGTCCGGGTCCTCGCAGCGCTTGGTCAGGTAGAACTCCATCTCCGGCGCGACGATGGGCTGCCAGCCACGATCGGCATACATCTTCAGCACACGCTTGAGGATGTTGCGCGGCGACAGCTCGATAGGATTTCCCATCTTGTCGTAGGTGTCGTGGATCACCTGCGCGGTGGGCTCGATGGCCCAGGGCACGAGGAACACCGCGTTCGGGTCGGGCCGGCAGAACATGTCGATGTCCGCCGGGTCGAGCAGCTCGTAGTAGATGTCGTCCTCGACGTAGTCACCGGTCACGGTCTGCAGCAGCACGCTTTCCGGCAGGCGCATGCCCTTCTCGTCGAGAAACTTGTTGGTCGGTGAAATCTTGCCGCGGGCGATCCCGGTCAGGTCGCTGATCAGGCATTCCACTTCGGTGATCTTGCGTTCTTTCAGCCAGCCGGTGAGCTGGTCGAGCTGGATACTCATGTTGACCTCGGGTTGCTGGAAAATGGCCGTACAGGGTCGGCCTCAGCGTTGTCGTGCGCGTGCCTGGCAGGCCTCGGCGAAGCCGCGGAACAGCGCCAGATAATGTGGATGCGATTGGACCTGCCATTCCGGATGCCATTGCACGCCAAGGGCGAAGCTCTGCGCAGCCTCGACGGAAAATGCCTCGATCAGCCCGTCGGGAGCCAGCGCCTCGATGCGCAGACCAGCGCCGAGACGCTCGACACCCTGCCCATGCACCGAATTGACCTGGATCTGCGCCGGCAGGCCAAGGCGCTCGAGCAGCCCACCAGGCTGCACGTGCAGCGCATGGCTGAGGCCGTACTGCACCTCCAGCGGATCGTCCGGGCGCTCGCGATGGTCCTGATAGGGCCCGGCTTCGTGAACCTTCTGGTGCAGGCTGCCGCCAAACGCCACGTTCATCTCCTGGAATCCTCGGCAGATGCCGAACACCGGAATGCCGGCATCCACCGCCGCGCGAATCAGCGGCAGGGTGAGGCGGTCGCGAAACGGATCGTGATGGGTGCCCGGCTCGCTCGCCGGGCCGCCATAGTGATGCGGCTCGACATTGGACGGCGAGCCGGTGAACAGCAGGCCGTCGAAGCTTTCCAGCAGCGTTGCCGGATCGATCAGCTCGTCCAGCGCCGGGATCACCAGCGGCACGCCGGCGATCGCCGCGGCACGCAGGTACTTGTCGCCGGCGATATGAAAGCTGTGGTGGCCGATCTGCTTGGTACAGGCCGATACGCCGATCAGAGGCTTGCGCGACATGGGATACTCGTCGTTCGAATGGGGCATATCGGAGAGTAGTCTTGTTCATTTTTATAGACAATAGCCCGAACTTCAGCCGCGTGCGCGACGCTCGACACACACGGCAGATGCCCCAAAAAAGGCCCAGCATGGGCACTCATGGGGCGCTGGCCGGCTACTATTGACAGTGAACAGGCTTTTCGATTGACTCCCAGACAAGCATCTGATGATTGAAATTTTTAACAATTAAGGTAATTCATCATGGCCCCGCCGCGTGCCGTTCAGCTCAACGAAGCTAACGCATTTCTCAAGGAACATCCGGAGGTTCAGTACGTCGATCTGCTGATCACCGACATGAACGGAGTCGTGCGCGGCAAGCGCATCGAGCGCGCCAGCCTGCACAAGGTCTACGAGAAGGGCATCAACCTCCCCGCCTCGCTGTTCGCCCTGGATATCAACGGCATCACCGTGGAAAGCACGGGCCTTGGCATGGACATCGGCGACTCCGACCGTATCTGCTTCCCGATTCCCAACACCCTGTCCAAGGAACCCTGGCAGAAGCGCCCCACCGCGCAACTGCTGATGACCATGCACGAGCGCGACGGCGCACCGTTCTTCGCCGACCCGCGCGAGGTGCTGCGCCAGGTGGTGAGCAAGTTCGACGAGCTGGGCCTGACCATCTGCGCCGCATTCGAGCTGGAGTTCTATCTGATCGACCAGGAGAACATCAACGGCCGGCCACAGCCGCCGCGCTCGCCGATCTCCGGCAAGCGCCCGCACTCGACCCAGGTCTATCTGATCGACGACCTGGACGAGTACGTCGACTGCCTGCAGGACATTCTCGAAGGCGCCAAGGAACAGGGCATCCCGGCCGATGCCATCGTCAAGGAAAGCGCCCCGGCGCAGTTCGAGGTCAACCTCCACCACGTCGCCGATCCGATCAAGGCATGCGACTACGCGGTGCTGCTGAAGCGGCTGATCAAGAACATCGCCTACGACCACGAGATGGACACGACCTTCATGGCCAAGCCTTACCCGGGCCAGGCCGGCAACGGTCTGCATGTGCACATCTCGCTGCTCGACAAGAATGGCAACAATATATTCGCCACCGACAATCCGCTGGACAGCCAGCCGCTGCGCCACGCCATCGGCGGCCTGCAGCAGACCATGGCGGCCTCGATGGCTTTCCTCTGCCCCAACGTGAATTCCTATCGCCGTTTCGGCGCTCAGTTCTATGTGCCCAACGCGCCCTGCTGGGGCATGGACAACCGCACCGTGGCACTGCGCGTGCCGACCGACAGCCCGGACGCGGTACGCATCGAACACCGGGTCGCCGGTGCCGACGCCAACCCCTACCTGCTGCTCGCCGGCATTCTCGCCGGGGTGCACCACGGCCTGACCAACAAGATCGAGCCGGATGACCCCATCGAGGGCAACTCCTACGAGCAGGTCGAGCAGAGCCTGCCGACCAACCTGCGCGACGCCCTGCGCGAGCTGGACGACAGCGAGATCATGGCGCGCTACATCAGCCCGGACTACATCGACATCTTTGTCGCCTGCAAGGAGAGCGAACTGGCCGAGTTCGAACACTCGATCTCGGACCTTGAGTACAACTGGTATCTGCACACTGTCTAACCGCAGGCCCGCGTGCAGCGGGGCGACCGCCACGGCGGTTTGCATCCGCCGCCGTGCTGGCTTCAAATAGGCCGATGACCAAGCCCAGCCCCGCGACCGCCAGTCGCCGACCGCGCGCCAGCAGCCAGGCGCGCATTCGCCAGATCCTCGCCAGCGCCCGCGAACTGCTCGCCGAGCAGGGCGCTGCGACGCTATCGGTGTATGCCGTGGCCGAGCACGCCGGCATTCCCCCCTCTTCCGTCTATCACTTCTTTTCCGGTGTGCCGGCGCTGCTGGCCGCACTGACGGCGGACGTGCACGCCGCCTTCCGGGCCAGCCTGGAACGGCCCATCGAGCATGACAGCCTGGGCAGCTGGCACGACCTCTCACGCCTGATCGAACAGCGCATGCTGGCGATCTATCAGCAGGACAGCGCCGCGCGCCAGCTGATTCTGGCGCAACACGGTCTCGGTGAAGTCACCCAAACCGACCAGCGCCTGGATCTGGAACTCGGCCAGGCCATGCAGGCGGTGTTCGAGCGGCATTTCGCCCTGCCTCCGCTGCCGCAGGACATCGATGTGTTCGCCCTGGCCCTGGAACTTGGCGACCGCGTCTATGCTCGATCCATACAGCTGTACGGCAGCCTGACGCCACGCATGGCCGAGGAAGGCATGCGGGTGTTCGATGCCTATCTCGGCCTGTACCTGCCGCCCTGGCTGCCGAAGCGGGAACAGGCGGAACGCTGACCGATAAATATCGATAAACGGCCGCTTCATTTGATCTTCTGAGCTCAACAGCCTCTATCAATCCGGATAACTATCGAATAAATTTGCGCCTTCGATAGCCGCCCATCAACGCCGCGAGGTTTCCATGTCCCGAGTCGTTACCGTAGCCGCCACCCAGATGGCCTGTTCCTGGGATCGCCAGGCCAACATCGCCAATGCCGACAGGCTGGTGCGCGAGGCCGCCGCCAAGGGCGCGCAGATCATCCTGATCCAGGAGCTGTTCGAGACCCCGTACTTCTGCCAGAAGCCCAATCCGCAATACCTGCAGCTGGCGACCCCGGTGGAGCAGAACCCGGCGATCCAGCATTTCCAGAAGCTCGCCGCCGAACTGCAGGTGGTGCTGCCGATCAGCTTCTTCGAGCTGGCCGGGCGGGCACGCTTCAACTCCATCGCCATCATCGATGCCGACGGCAAGTTGCTTGGCGTCTACCGCAAGAGCCACATCCCGGACGGCCCCGGCTACCACGAGAAGTACTATTTCAACCCGGGCGACACCGGCTTCAAGGTGTGGAACACCCGCTACGCCAGGATCGGCGTAGCCATCTGCTGGGACCAGTGGTTCCCCGAGACCGCCCGCAGCATGGCGCTGATGGGTGCAGAACTGCTGTTCTACCCGACCGCCATCGGCAGCGAGCCGCACGATGCGAGCATCACGTCCCGCGACCATTGGCAGCGCGTGCAACAGGGCCATGCCGGCGCCAACCTGATGCCGCTGATCGCCAGCAACCGCATCGGCCGCGAGGAGCAGGACGGCTACGACATCACCTTCTACGGCTCCTCGTTCATCGCCGACCAGTTTGGCGCCAAGGTCGAGGAGATGGATGAAACCAGCGAGGGCGTGCTGGTGCACAGCTTCGACCTCGACCAGCTGGAGCACATCCGCAGCGCCTGGGGCGTGTTCCGCGATCGCCGGCCGAACCTGTACGGCTCGATCAAGACCCTCGACGGCTCGCTGCCGTCCGAGTGAGCAGCAGACCTTCATAGCTCGAAAGCGCGCCGCACTTTCCACCGTTGGACTTCGGCGGTGGAAAGGCCCGCGGCCGTTTCCACCCTTCACGGACATCGCCATGACTACCCTGACCAGCACCCCTCGCCAAGATGGTTACTACATGCCCGCCGAATGGGCGCCGCACAGCCAGACCTGGATGGTTTGGCCGCAACGCCCGGACAACTGGCGGGACAACGCGGCGCCGGCGCAAGCGGCCTTCGCCGCCGTCGCCAAGGCGATCGCCCGTTTCGAGCCGGTGACCGTCTGCGCCAGCGCCGAGCAGTACCTGGCGGCGCGCGCCGCACTGGATGACCCGCGCATCCGCGTGGTGGAAATGAGCACCGACGACGCCTGGGTGCGTGACACCGGGCCGACCTTCGTCATCGACGACAACGGCGGCCTGCGCGGCGTCGACTGGACCTTCAATGCCTGGGGTGGCGAAGACGGCGGGCTCTACGCCGACTGGCAACGCGACGACGAGGTGGCGCGCAAGATCCTCGAGATCGAGTACTGCGATCGCTATCGCACCGAAGGTTTCGTGCTCGAGGGCGGCTCGATCCACGTCGACGGCGAAGGCACGCTGATCACCACCGAGGAGTGCCTGCTCAACCGCAACCGCAACCCGCAGCTGTCCCGCGAGCAGATCGAGGCGGTCCTGCGCGAGCACCTGGCGGTCGACAGCATCATCTGGCTGCCCCACGGCCTGTTCAACGACGAAACCGACGGCCACGTCGACAACTTCTGCTGCTTCGTCCGCCCGGGCGAAGTGCTGCTGGCCTGGACCGACGACGCCAACGACCCGAACTACGCACGCTGCCAGGCCGCTATGGCGGTGTTGCAGCGCGCACGCGACGCCAAGGGCCGCGCGCTGACCGTGCACAAGATCCCGATCCCCGGCCCGCTGCATGCGTCGGACGCCGAGTGCGCCGGTGTCGTGGCGCTGGATGGCAGCCAGCTACGCGATCCGTCGATCCGTCTGGCGGGCAGCTACGTGAACTTCCTGATCGTCAACGGCGGCATCATCGCACCGGCCTTCGGCGATCCGCTGGACGGCGAAGCCGAGCGCATCCTGCGCGAGGTGTTCCCCGAGCACGACGTGGTCATGGTACCGGGCCGGGAGATTCTGCTGGGCGGTGGCAACATCCACTGCATCACCCAGCAGCAACCGGCGCCCTTCGTACGCTGAGGGCGAAACGACGCGCCTGGGCGCTGGCCCAGGCAGAGAGGGTCCGATGGACTTTCTGGTGAACCTGGACGTCGACGACCTGGAGCGGGGCGTGGACTTCTACAGCTCGCTGTTCGGTCTGCAGGTCGGGCGCCGACTCGGCGGGTTCGCCGTGGAGTTGCTCGGCGGCCCTGCGCCCATCTACCTGCTGCACAAGGACGCCGGCAGCGCTGCGACGCCCGAGGGCAACCAGCACCGCCATTACGGACGCCACTGGACGCCGGTGCATCTGGACTTCGTCGTCGAGGATATCGAGTCCGCCACCGCAAAGGCGATCGCCCTGGGTGCGCGGCTGGAGAAGCCCATCACGACCGAAAACTGGGGCCGGCTGGCGCTGCTGGCCGACCCCTTCGGTCACGGCTTCTGCCTGATCCAGTTTCTCGGTCGCGGCTATGACGAGCGGCTCGACTAGAGCCGTCGAGCGCGATGCGGTTCAGCCGACGATGACCTGATTCTTACCGAGGCGCTTGGCGGTGTACATCGCCGCATCGGCACGGGCGAAGACGGCGCTGAGTTCTGCGTCGCTGGCCTTCAGGTAGGTCAGGCCCAGGCTGGCGGTGACGCGGAAGCGCTCGCCGTTCTCGGCGGTGAACACCACCCGTTCGATCTCGCGCTGCAGACGCTCGGCGATCTGCTCGGCCAGGTCCGGCTGGCAACCCGGCAGCACGGCGGCGAACTCCTCGCCACCGATACGGCCGAACAGGTCGCTCTGACGCAGCACGGCGGCGCCGCAGCGGGCGACCTTCTGCAGCACCTGATCGCCCATAGGGTGGCCGTGGGTATCGTTGATGCGCTTGAAGTCGTCGATGTCCAGCAGCAGGAACGCCAGCGACGAGGCGAACTGCCGGGCGCGTTCGAATTCGATTCGCGCGCACTCGAAGAAGTGCCGGCGGTTGCTGCTCTGGGTCAGCACGTCGGTAGTCGCCAGGCGCTGCAGCTCGCCCTCGAGCTGCTTCTTCTCGGTGATGTCCTCGGCAATGCCGACTATGATCGGACTCTGCCCGTTCTCGCCCGGACGGCCGAGGAAGCACTTGTCGCTCAGCCAGCGCAGCTGCCCGTCACCGCGAATGATGCGGTACTCGCGGGTTTCCACGGCGCCCTCGTCGAGCACGGCGAGCATGCTCTTCTGGGCGTACTCCACGTCGTCGGGGTAGATCGCGTTGCGCCATTCGCCGTAATCGGCCAGCAGCAGGGCCGGTGAGCGGCCGAAAATACGTTCGTAGGCCGGGCTGACGTAGATCATCCGCTGCGCCTGCCAGTCGAACGCCCAGAGCACCGCATTCACACCGCCCATGAGCGTGCTGAACAGCTGTTCGCGCTCACCCAGCCGGGCGACCTCTGCCCGCGCGTGCATCAGCGCCAGCAACGTCTGCGCATCCCCGCCCGGCGACATTCTCATTCCCGCCTCACCCTGCTTGCTCGCAAGCCGCATAGCCTTCTTCCTGAAACGACCGCCGCGCGTGGCAGCGGTACTGCATGGATTAAAGAATGCTGTTCAGAGAGGCGCCAAGGCGCAAAGTTCCGGGCGCCGCAGCGCCCGGCGAAGGAGCCGATCAGAGGTCAGGCGGGGGTGACGGGCGGTCGCAGGGAATAGGTGCGCAGGTGCTCGGCGAAATCGCGCAGGGACTGGATGCCGCTGGCCTCGGCCTCGTGCACCCACTGCTTGATCGCGGCGAGCATGTCGTGGCCGTTGGCGCTGGTCTTGCTCCAGATCTGCTGCAGCGCCAGGCGCTTCTCGTAGATCACCTTGAGCGCCTGACTTTGCGCGAGCATGACATCGATATGCGCCTGCTGCTCCTGCTGCAGCAGGCTCGGCTCGCGGGTCAGCAGGCGCTTGGCACGGCGCAGCTGGTGCCGCAGCGTCGCGTCGGCTCGGCCGAGCTCCTGGCGCACCAGCGGCACGATCACCAGCTTGCGGTACTGCGCCATGATCTGGAAGCGGTTGTTGAGGATCGCCATGGCGCTGTCCATGTCCAGCTGCTGCTTGCCCTCGATGCGATGGGCGATGGGCGCGGTGCGGTTGACCTTGGCCAGGCCGAGCAGGCTGAACAGGCGAATCCAGGCCCAGCCCATGTCGAACTCCCACTTGCGTACCGAGAGCTTGGCTGAGTTGGGATAGGTGTGGTGGTTGTTGTGCAGTTCCTCGCCACCGATGAGGATGCCCCAGGGCACCAGATTGGTCGCGGCGTCGCGGCATTCGAAGTTGCGATAGCCGACCGCATGGCCGAGGCCGTTGACCACGCCGGCGGCCCAGAACGGAATCCAGATCATCTGCACCGCCCACACCGTCAGGCCGAGGGCGCCGAACAGGGCCAGGTCGATGGCCAGCATCAGCACAATGCCGAGGTTGGGGAAGCGGGAATAGAGGTTGCGCTCGACCCAGTCATCCGGGCAGTTCTTGCCATAGATGCGCAGGGTTTCCTCGTTCTTCGCCTCGGCCATGTACAGCTCGGCGCCCTTGCGCACCACCGTGGCCAGGCCCTTGTGCACCGGGCTGTGCGGGTCGTCCGGGGTTTCGCATTTGGCGTGGTGCTTGCGGTGGATGGCGGTCCACTCGCGGGTGTTCATCGCCGTGGTCAGCCACAGCCAGAAACGGAAGAAGTGCTTGAGCGCCGGGTGCAGCTCCAGCGCGCGATGCGCCGAGTAGCGATGCAGGTAGACCGTGACGCTGACGATGGTGACGTGAGTCAGCAGCAGCGTGGTCGCGATGAGCTGCCAGATCGACAGGTCGAGTAAGCCGGTATGCCACATGGTAACGGGGTGCCTCATGATAACGGTGCGCTGACGAGACCTTCGCCGGCGTTCACCTGCCTGCAGACTAACATCAGCCCATCACGAGTCCAGAACGAGGGCTGACCGACCGTCTAAAAACTGATGCTTTTTTAGCCAGCTTCGGCTGCAATCGCTACGCTCGAGGTGGGCAGCCGAAGCGCCGACGACCGAGCGGGAAAGGCGCTATCGGCGATGCTGGCATAGAGCTATCATTGTTTCTTTTTGCCCTGGAAACTTGCGGCTCATGCCTATGTCGTACGTCGAGCGCAGCACCTCGCACCCATGGCCGGCACGCGGATGAACAGCGCCGACCTCTCGACCCCCAGATGGATCTTCGGCCTCGGCAGTCTGCTGCTCGTGCTGCTGTTCGGCAGCCTTGCGTTCAATGACTACCGCGCCCGCGATGTCGCCTGGCATCTGGAGATCGAGACGCATGGCGAGTTGCAGAGCCTGGCGCTGCAGAGCGCGCAGCTCAATCAGCGGCGCCAGGCGGACATGGTCGCCACCGCCCTGGCCGGCAACGCCGAGGTGCTGCGCCAGATGCGCCTGGTCGATGCCGCGCTACGTGATGGCCGCTCCCTCGACGATCCCCGCCTCGAGCGCTCGCGCCAGCGGCTGCGTGCGGCGCTGACCCCAGCCTGGCGCTCGATGCAGCGCCACCAGGCGCTGCAGCTGCAGCTATTCTGGGGCGACGCCGGGGTCACCGTGCTGCGCATGCAGCAACCGGAGCGCTTCGGCGACACTCAGGCCGCACAGCGACCGATGCTGCAGCGGGTACTGCGCGACGGCATCGAACAGTTCGGCCTGGAAGTCGACGCCCTCGGCGCCAGCAGCCGGGCCATCGTGCCGCTGCGCGCCGTGGACCGGCAGGACAGCGAAGTCATCGGTGCGCTGGAGGTGGGCTACAACGTATTGCCGGAACTGCCCGACCTGAGTGCGCAGCTGGCCGCCGGCCTGGCCCTTATCATCAACCGCGAGGCGCTGCAGGCGAGCCAGACGACACCTCCCAGCGGGGTACAGCTGAGCGAGGGCAGTGACTGGCTGCTGATCGGCCATTCGGCGACGCAGGTGCTGCACTGGGCCCAGGCGGGCGTGCTGCCGGAGCCGGGCAGCGGCAAGGGTTCGCGACTGCTCGATGCCGACGGGCGCAGCTACATACTCAACCAGATTCCCCTGCACGATGAGCAGCAAGCCGAGCCGTCCACGCCACCCCTGGCTGCAGCGCTGGCCTGGCGCGACATCAGCGCCATGCAGGGCGAACACCTGCAGGCCGAACGCCGTCTGCTGATCAAGTGGGGCCTGGCCTGGCTGGTCGCCGAGGCGCTGCTGCTGGTGCTCGCGTTCCTCCTGCAACGGCGCATCAGCGTGCAACAGCAGTATCAGTTCGCCCAGCAGCAGCAGAACCGCCGACGCCAGCGCCTGCTCGACCGCGCCCAGAAAATCGCCAGTCTGCTACCGGGCATGGTGTTCCAGCTCAAGCGCTTCGCCAATGGCCGCTATGCGTTTCTCTACGCCAGCGAAGGCGCCCGCGAGCTGTACGGCATCGAGCCGCAACGGCTGCTGGAGGACGCCGCCCAGGCGCTGGTCCACGTCCACCCGCAGGACTTGCCACGCCTGCATCGCGCATTGCTGCGCCTGGCCGTGCATCCGGGCAGCGGCGCGGTCGAGTTCCGCATCCAGCATCCGCAGCGTGGCCTGCTCTGGGCCGAGGGCCGCGCCAGTGCCGAACGGCTGGCGGACGGCACAGTGCTCTGGCATGGCTTCGTCACCGAGATCACCGAGCTGATGGAAGCCACCCGCGCGCTGCAGAAGAGCGAGAGCCGCTTCCGCGCCATGGTCGGCAACCTGCCGGGAGTGGTCTACCGCTGCCGCAACGATGGTCGCCGGCGCATGAGCTACCTCAGCGAAGGCATCGAACGCCTGACCGGCTACCCGGCCAGCGATTTCGTCGGCGACCGTGTGCGCAGCTACGGCAGCCTGATCCACCCGGACGACCAGGCGCAGGCCGAGCAATCTCCGGCGCAGGACAGCTTCGAGCGCATCTACCGCATCACCAATGCCGAGGGACGCACCGTCTACGTACGGGAAAAGGCCCGTGTGCTGCGCGAGCGTGACGACCCCGTGGGCTGGTGCGACGGCTTCATCTGGGATGTCACCGACCAGGCGCTGGCCAAGCAGGAGATGGAAGAGCGCGAGCGCTACCTGAGCATGCTGATCGACAACGTGATCGACGCGATCATCATCATCGACGGTCGCGGCATCATCGAAACCTTCAACCATGCCGCCGAGCAGATCTTCGGCTACCGCAGCGACGAGGTGATCGGCCGCAACCTCTCGATGCTGATGCCCGAACCGGACCGTTCGGCCCATGACGGTTACTTGGACCACTACACGCGGCGCGGCACCTCCCGCGCGCTGGAGCAGAACCGCGAACTCACCGCTCTGCGGCGCAACGGCGAGACCTTCACCATCGAACTGCGCGTCTCGCAGATCAGCCACCACGGCGAGCGCAGGTTCATCGGCCTGGTGCGCGACATCACCGAACGCAAGCGCATCGAGCGGATGAAGAGCGAGCTGGTGTCCATCGTCAGCCATGAGCTGCGCACACCGCTGACCTCCATCTCCGGTGCCCTCGGCCTGATCGTCGGCGGCGCCCTGGGCGAGCCCTCGCCGACCATGCTGCAGATGCTCACCATCGCCCATCAGAACAGCCTGCGTCTGGGCCGCCTGGTGGACGACCTGCTGGACATGGACAAGCTGGTCGCCGGCAAGATGACGCTGCAGCTGCACGGCCATTCACTGGCCCGGCAGATGCAGCTGGCCACGGAGGCAAACCAGGGCTACGCCGCCAAGCATGGCGTATACCTGCAGCTGGAGCCGCTGCCGACCCTGCAGCTGATCGCCGACGACGATCGCTTGCAGCAGGTATTGGCTAATCTGATCTCCAACGCGGTCAAATTTTCACCCGAGGGAGGAACAGTCTCGCTCGGCGCGCAGCAACGCGGCGCCTGGGTGCGGATCTGGGTGCGCGACCAGGGGCCTGGCATCGCGCCCGAGTTCCACGCACGGATTTTCCAGAAGTTTTCCCAGGCCGATTCCTCGGACACGCGCCAGAAGGGCGGGACGGGACTGGGCCTGGCGATCAGCAAGGAGCTGATCGAACACATGCATGGCCGGATCGGCTTCGACTCGGAGCCCGGCCATGGCGCCTGCTTCTGGTGCGAACTGCCGCTCGCACCGGCTGCGACCGACCAACCCTGATGCGCGCATGACGACCGACGCACAGGCAAACCGACCCCCCGGAGGCACAATGGCAGAGCTCAGGCGCATCCTGCATGTCGAAGACGACCCGTCGATCCAGGCCGTGACCAAACTGGCCCTGGAAGCCATCGGCGGCTACGAGGTGCTGTCCTGCTCGTCCGGCGCCCAGGCGCTGGAAGAAGTCGAGGCGTTTGCGCCCGACTTCATCCTGCTGGACGTGATGATGCCCGGCATGGACGGCCCGCAGACGCTGCTCAAGCTGCGCGAGCGAATCGACCTGGAGCGGATTCCGGTAACATTCATGACGGCCAAGGTTCAGCCGGGCGAGATCGAGCACCTGCGCAAGCTCGGCGCGCGCGACGTGATTGTCAAACCTTTCGACCCGATGCAGCTGGCCGGGCAGATTCGCAGCATTTGGCTGACTGGCCGATACTAAGGCCCTGAGCACATCCGCCGGGACGCGACACGCTGTCCGCTCGTGCGCCACTCACCGAACCAGCAAGGCACCGACGATGGAGTCACCGCAAGCAATCCCGGCGCCGTTGCCATCCGCCGCGCAGCCACGCGAACTCTCGCGCCTGGCGGCCCTGCTGCGTTACGAAATCCTCGATACGCCCGAAGAAAGCGCCTTCGACGACTTCACCGCGCTGGCCGCGCAGATGTGCGACACCCCGATTGCACTGATCTCGCTGGTCGATGACCGCCGCCAGTGGTTCAAGAGCCGGGTCGGCCTGGACGTCAGCGAAACCCCGCGTGACATCTCCTTCTGCACCTACACCATCACCGGCGAGCAGATCTTCGAGGTACCCGACGCGCTGCAGGATCCGCGCTTTCGCGACAACCCGCTGGTGCAGGGCGATCCGCACATCCGCTTCTACGCCGGTACGCCGCTGACCTCGCCGGACGGCCACAACCTCGGCACGCTGTGCGTCATCGACCGCAAGCCGCGGCGGCTGAGCAGCGAACAGCGGGAAACCCTAGAACGCCTGGGCCGCCAGGTGATCCGCCTGTTCGAGCAGCACCTGCTGGCGCACCGGCATGCCGAGCAGGCGGCATTGCAGCAGGCGATCCTCGACAGCGCCTCCAGCGCCGTGCTGATCACCCGCCCGGACGGCATCGTCACCAGCGTCAACCCGACCGCCGAACGCCTGCTCGGCTACAGCGAGCAGGCGCTGGCCGGCCACCCGCTGACCACTGCCCTCTTTCGCCACGAAGCGCTGGAGCGGCGCGCCAAGCTGCTCTCCAGCGAACTCGAGATGCCGGTGGAAGCGGGATTCGCAGTGCTCACCGCGCCGCTGCACCTTGGCCGCCGGGAGATGTCCGAGTGGCGCCTGCGCCACCAGAGCGGCAGCGAAGTGCCGGTGCTGCTGGGCGTCACCGCCATCCACGATGAACAGGAACAGCTGCGTGGCTACCTGATCAACGCCTACGACCTGGCCTACCAGGAACAACTGCAGCTGCGCCTGCAGCAGATCGCCGCGCAGGTGCCGGGCATGCTTTTCCAGTTTCACTGGCGCGGCAACGGCAGCTCCTGCTTTCCCTACGTCAGCGAAGGGGTCGAGCAGATCTACGGCCTCAGCCCGGGGCAGCTGGCCAGCAGCTTCGCGCCCATCGTCGGGCGCGTGCACGCACTCGATCGCAGCACCCTGTTGAGCAGCATCCGCAAGGCCGCCGCCGAGCTCACGCCGTGGCACAGCGAGCACCGCGTCGACCACCCACGCAAGGGCCTGATCTGGGTCGAGGCGCGCGCCACACCGCTGCGACAGGTCGATGGCTCGGTGCTCTGGCACGGTTTCGTCACCGACATCACCGCACGCAAGGCCGAGCAGCTGGAGCTGGACAAGCAGCAGGAAATGAACCGGCGTCTGCTCGAAGCGTTGAGCGAGGCGGTGATCGCCTGCGACGCCGAGGGCAATCTGACCCTGTTCAACGAGAAGGCCAAGCAATGGCACGGCGCCGATGCCGCGCCGGTGTCACCGAACGAATGGGCCAGCCATTACCAGCTGTACCGGGCCGATGGCGTCACGCCGCTGCAGCCGGAAGAGATCCCGCTGCGCCGCGCCCTTGGCGGCGAACACGTGATTGATCACGAGATGGTCCTGCTCAGCCAGGGCACGCCGCGCCATGTGCTGTCCAACGCCGATCCGCTGTACACCTCCGATGGCCAGCTGCTGGGCGCTGTCGCCGTGCTGCACGACATTACCGAGCGCAAGCGCATCGAGCGTCTGCAGCGCGAATTCATCTCCACGGTCAGCCACGAGCTGCGCACGCCGCTGACCTCCATCACCGGCGCGCTGGCGCTGGTCTGCTCCAATGTCATGGGCGAGGTTCCCGGGCAGATGCGCGAGCTGCTGGACATCGCCCAGCAGAACAGCCAGCGCCTCGGGGCACTGATCGACGACCTGCTGGACATGGACAAGCTGCATGCCGGCAAGATGCGCTTCGACCTGCTCGAGCAGCCGCTACTGCCGCAGCTGGAGCTGGCCCTGCGCAGTAATGGCAGCTACGCCGAACGCCATGGCGTGCAGCTGCGCCTGGGCGACTGCCCGGCGGTGCAGGTGGAAATCGACGCCATGCGCCTGCAGCAGGTGCTGAGCAACCTGCTGTCGAACGCCGCGAAGTTTTCGCCGCCCGGCGAGCAGGTCGAACTGTCGGCCCGCATGCGTGCCGGCCATGTGCGGGTCAGCGTCCGAGACCGGGGCCCAGGGATTTCCGACGAATTCCGTGAACGGGTATTCCAGAAGTTCGCCCAGGCCGATTCGGCCGACAGCCGCCAGCAGGGCGGCACCGGCCTCGGTCTGGCGATCAGCAAGGAGCTGATCGAGCACATGGGCGGACAGATCGGCTTCGAATCCGCACCCGGCCAGGGCGCCTGCTTCTGGTTCGAGCTGCCCGTCCGGGGCGAGACCAAGGAGAGTTCGTGAACAGACAGCTCAAGCGCATCCTGCACGTCGAGGACGTTCCTTCCATTCAGGTGGTGACGCGCATCGCCCTGGAAAAGATCGGCGGCTTCGAGGTGCTCAGCTGTCCGTCCGGACAGGCGGCCCTGGACCAGGTTCAGGCGTTCGCCCCCGACCTGATCCTGCTCGATGTGATGCTGCCGCAGATGGATGGCATCGAGCTGGTCCGCCAACTCGGCGATCTGGTGGACCTGCAGCAGATTCCGGTGGTCTTTCTCACCGGCCATCTGCAGCCCGAGCGGCTGCAGGAGCTGCGCCAGCTCGGTGTGCGCCAGGTGTTGAACAAACCCTTCGACCCCCTGCAGCTGGCCTCCCAGCTGCAGCAGGTGTGGGAGGCCGAGCATGGATGAGCGTGCCCGCCTGGCGCTGCAGGAACAGCTCACCCAGCTTGAGCAGCAGTTTGGCGAACGCCTGCAGGCGGACCTGGCAGAACTGGCAACGCTCGCCCGTGACCTGCAGCAGACCCGCGCCACCGGCAGTCGCCGCCAGCTGATGCTGAGCGTGCGCGAGCGACTCCATCGCCTGGCGGGCGCGGCCGGGACCTTCGGTTTCGCCAGCCTCGGGGACAACGCCCGGCAGCTCGAACAGCGCGCCGATCGCTGGCTGGACTCGGCCAAGCCCGGCAGTCGCGCCGCCGATGCCTTCGCCGCCGCCCTGCTGCAACTGGCCAGCGAGACACCCGGGCAGGAGCGCGAAGGCGCAGCGGCGCTGCCGGTGCACCACGAAGAGCCGGCGCCGGGCTGCCGCATCTACCTGATGAAGCGCGACCCGATCGCCGCCACCAGCATGGCGGTGACCCTGCGCAACTTCGGCTACATGGTCAGCCAGTGGCATGATTTCGCCGCCCTCGAGCAGGCCCTGGCCAACGAGCTGCCCGATGCGCTGATCGTCGGCATCGAACATGAAGGCGAGTTCGATGCACTGGCGGCGCTGCAGCAGAGCCTGGAGCAACCCCTGCCGCTGCTGGTGATCCACGATCGCAACGACTTCGCCAGCCAGCTGGCCGCGGTGCGCGCCGGTGCCCAGGGCTTCTTCGTCCGCCCGCTGGACATTACCCAGCTGGAAAACAGCCTGGAACGCTGCCTCGACCGCCAGCAGGGCGAGCCCTTCCGTGTGCTGATCGTCGACGACGACGCCGAGCTGGCGGCGCGCTACAGCCTGGTGCTGCGCAACGCGCAGATGCAGGTGCAGACCCTCACCGAACCGACCCGCGTGCTGGACGCCATGCGCAGCTTCAACCCCGAGGTCGTGCTGCTGGACGTCAACATGCCGGAATGCTCGGGCCCGGAGCTGGCGCAGATGATCCGCCTGCATGACGAGTGGCTGCGGGTGACGATCATCTACCTGTCGGCGGAAACCGACACCCACCGGCAGATGGCCGCCCTGCTCAAGGCCGGCGACGATTTCATCACCAAGCCGATCAGCGACAGCGCGTTGGTGGCCGGTGTCTATTCGCATGCCCAGCGTGCCCGCTCGCTGAGCACCGCGCTGGCCCGCGACAGCCTGACCGGCCTGCTCATGCACGCCGACATCAAGGAACAGCTGGCACTGGAGGTGCAGCGCAGCAGCCGCAGCGGCAAACCGGCAAGCGTGGTGATGCTCGACCTCGACCGTTTCAAGCAGGTCAACGACACCTATGGGCACGCCGCCGGCGACAACGTGATCCGCGCCCTGGCCAACCTGCTGCGCCAGCGCCTGCGTCGCATCGACAGCCTCGGCCGCTACGGTGGCGAGGAGTTCGTCGCGGTACTGCCGGAATGCAGCGCTCTGCAGGCCAGGCGCATCTTCGACGAGATCCGCGTGCGCTTCGCCGCCCTGACCTTCAATGCGGGCGACCATCAGGAGTTTCGCGTCACCTTCAGCGCCGGCATCTGCGAAACCGATGAGCACAGCGCCGCCAGCGTCCTGCTGGAGCGCGCCGACCAGGCGCTGTACCTGGCCAAGCACCAGGGCCGTAATCAGGTGCAGGTCGCCGAGCGCTGAGGGGCTACCGTTCGTCGCGAACCGCTCCGCGTCTGTGGGGTCTGACTATATTCGGGAGTCCCGGTGTTTCCGCTATCGCGCGGCGGCCAGGGTTCCATGCAGTCTCCCCCGCGGAAGGAGTCCGGTTTGCCCGCAAGACTCGCGATCGGTTGGCATTCAATCGCATTTCTGGCTGCGTTCGCGCTGCTCGCCGCCCTCGGCTGGCAGGGCAAGCGAACCCAGGAAACGCTGCTGCAGACCAATCGGGCCGTCAGCCATAGCCTGGAGGTCATCACCTCGGTCCAGGCCATCCTCTCCTCGTTGCAGGACATCGAGACCGGCTCGCGCGGTTTCATCCTGACCGGCGATGCCAGCTACCTCGAACCCTACGAGCGCGGCCTGAACCAGCTGGAAGGCTATCGGCGCAGTCTGGAACAACTGGTCGAAGGCCGCAGCTATCCCGACGAGCGCTGGTTCCGCACGCTGGATGCAGCCATTGCCGAACGCCTGCAGGTGGCTGCCGGCAATGTCCAGGCGCGCCGCGACGCCGGCTTGCAGGCGGCCGCCGAGCGCTTGCGCGGCGCCGGCGGCAACCTGCTGATGGATCGCCTGCGGGCGCTGCTCAACGCAGTGGAACAACAGGAGCGGCGCGAGCTGAAAGCAGCCAGCAGCGCCGTTGCCCAGACGACCGAGCGGGCCCAGCGTCTGGCCCTCATCGGCAGCCTGGTGGTGGTCGCGCTGCTTCTCATCGCCTTCTGGGCGGTACACCGTAATCTGCGCATCCGCCAGCAGCTGGCCGGCGCGGCGCAGGCAGGCGAGGCCCGGCTCGGAGCGCTGCTACAGGCCATTCCGGATTACCTCTATGCGGTGGACCACCGACAGCAGGTATCCAGCCTGGCCGCGGGAACGGCTCGCCGGGCGCCCCAGCCCGCGGCCATCGAACCCCTGCTGCACGACCTGCTCCAGCAGCACGAAGACAGCGGTCTGCGGCAGAACACCTGGTGCGAGGTGCAGACCCGGCGCACTTTCGAGGTTCGCCTGATGCCCACCGGGCTGGGCGACCACCTGGCGATCGCACGGGACATCAGCGAGCTGCAGCGCAGCCGTGACAGCCTGCACGACCAGCAGTTGTTCCTGCGCCGGGTGGTGGACACCGACGACAACCTCATCTTCGTCCGCGACGCCCATGGCCGCTTCCTGCTCTGCAACACCGCGCTTTCCGCCCTGCTCGACGTGCGACCGCAGGATATCGAGCAGCGCCACCCCGACGAGGTGGCTTCCGCTCGCCTGCTGCGACCGCTGCTGCTGGGCGACGACGAACTGGCGGCCCTGGCGAGCAGCAGCGGGGAGCTGCGCACCACCGAGGTCGCCCTGACCGACGCCCACGGCACCGAGCATTGGTTCCAGGTGGTCAAGCGACCGCTGCGCATCTCCGCGCGCACCTGCAATGTGGTCACGGTGGCGGTGGACGTCTCCCTGCGCCGGCGCATGGAGCAGATGAAGACCGAATTCATCTCCACCGTCAGCCACGAGCTACGTACCCCGCTGACCGCCATTCGCGGCGCGCTCGGCATGCTGATCGGCGGTATCGCCGGGCAGCTCAGCGACGAGGCCCGTCCGCTGCTGACCATCGCTCACAAGAACAGCGAGCGGCTGGTGCGCCTGATCAACGACATCCTCGATATCGAGAAGCTGGAAGCGGGCCGCCTGGCGTTCAACCTGGGCCGGCACGACGTGCGGCCGCTCGTCCAGCAGGCGCTGTCGGACATCACGCCGTACGGGCAGGACTACGGCGTCACCCTGGAATTCCTCGACGCCCCCGAGCTGGCCTCCAGTGAAGCAACCCTCGACCCTGACCGCTTCGCTCAGGTGATGGCCAATCTACTGTCCAACGCGATCAAGCATTCCCCCGCCAGCGGACGCGTGACGGTCGACCTGCGACGCAGCGGCGAAAGGCTCGAGATCGGGGTGCAGGATCGCGGGCCCGGCATACCGGAAGCCTTCCGCTCGCGCATCTTCGAGCGCTTCGCCCAGGCCGATTCGTCCGATGCGCGTCAGCGCGGCGGTACCGGGCTGGGGCTGGCCATTACCCGCTCGCTGGTCCAGCAGATGAACGGCAAGATCGGCTTCGATTGCCAGCCGGACCAGGGCACGCGCTTCTGGCTGCAGCTGCCGCTGGAGGAACACGCCCAGCCGCTCCAGCCGCAGGCACCGGCGCAGCCACTCAGCCTCGGCTCGGCGCCGCAGCAGACGCCCCTTATTCTGATCCTCGAACCCGATTGCCACGCCGCCGAGCAGCTGGCCGAGGCGCTGCACCAGCACGGCTATGCCACGCTGATCGCCCATGCTGCCGCCGAAGCACGCGAACTGCTCGGCCAGCACCGTGTCCAGGCGCTGACCCTCAGCCCGGCGCTGGACGACGAGAACAGCGTGGCCTTCCTGCAGAGCCTGCGCAGCCAACACCACTACCGCAACCTGCCGGTGCTGATCGTCAGCGTGCAGCCGCAGCGCCGGGATGAGGATGACGGCCTGCTGCGCGGCGGTGCGGTAGGCGTGATCGACTGGCTGCACAAGCCGATCGACCCCTCCCGCGTCATGGAGGTGATTCGCGCCTGCCTGCAGCTCGGCGGGTCGAAACCGCGCATCCTGCACGTGGAGGACGACGACGACCTGCGCGTACTGCTGGCCAAGCAGATCGCCATGCTCGACGTCGAACTGGCCGGCGCCGCCACCCTGCAGGAGGCGCGTCAGCTGATCAGCGCGCAGCCCTTCGATCTCGCCATCATCGACCTGATGCTGCCCGACGGCGACGGCACCGAGCTGTTCGACCAGCTGGCGCAGAGCATTCCGCCCCCACCGGTGATCATCTTTTCCGCGCTCGACACCCCGATCCAGGACAATCGCCTGGCGCTGCGCCAGCTGGTCAAGTCCCGTCACGACGGCGACGAGCTGGCCAGGCTGATCCAGCACCTGTTGCAGCACTGGCCACCGGGCCACACTCACTCTGACGAGGTTCATGCATGAGCGAATCCGCCAGCAAGCGCATCCTCATGGTGGAAGACGAAGAAGACATCGCCTTCCTCATCCGTTACATGCTCGAACGCCACGGTTTCGTCGTCGACCATGCCGCCGATGGCCGCCAGGCGCTCGATCACTTCGCCCAGGCCGCCCCACCGGACCTGACCCTGATGGACATCATGCTGCCCTATCACGACGGCCTGGAGTTGATCGAACGGTTACGGGCACAGGCCGGCTGGGAAAGCGTGCCGGTGCTGATGCTGACCGCCAAGGCACGCGAGGTGGATATCGTCCGCGCGCTGGAACTGGGCGCCGACGACTACGTGACCAAACCCTTCCAGCCGGAGGAACTGCTGGCACGCATTCGTCGCCTGCTGAGGGGGCGCCGGTGAAGCGCGCGAGCGCATGAACCGCGCACTGGTCGCCCTGGGGATGGATCGTCAGGCGCTGCTCCTGTTACGGGGGCGGGTGCGCAGCAAGCTGATCGGCCTCACCTGCCTGCGCCATCTGGCCGACCCCACCCATTGGGACGCGGTGCAGCCGCTATTGCTCAGCCGCAACGCCATCGTCGCCCTGGCCGCCGCGCAGACGCTGGTGGCCATGGACCCGGCAAAGGCCATGCAGCTGATCCTGCCGGCGGCGGTGGAACGCCCCGACTGGGCGTTGCCGCGCCTGGTCAGCCTGTGCCAGCAGGCCGGTGAGCAGGCAGTGACCACGCCGCTACTGATCGTGCTGTCCAGCTCGCCAGACCCGCGCCGCGAGCGACTGGTCGGCCTGCTGGTGCATGGCGACCCGCGCCATGCCGCGCCCTGGGCGCGGGCACGGCTGGACCAGGGGGCGCCTGTCGAGCAGCTGCAGGTGGCGCTGCGCTGCCTCAGCGAGCTTGGCGACCCACGCGACCGCCCGCGCCTGCTGCGCGCCCTCGGCCACGAGCAGGAGGGCGTGCGCCTGGCCGCCCTGCTGGCGCTACACAAGCAGGCACGTCGGGAAGACAGCGAGCTGTTCCTGCCGCTGCTCGCCGACCGCAGCTGGTGGGTGCGCCAGGCCGCCGCCGATAGCCTGGCGACGTTGCCCGGCGCATCCCCGGACGCGCTGCAGCAGCTGCTCGAGCAGGTGCACGACCGCTACGGCAGGGATGCCCTGCGCCGGGCCATCGCGGAGGTGCGCCGGTGACGGTCGACTGGTTGTGGTGGCTGCAGGTCGCCTTCATCCTCTATTTCCTGCTGCTCAACGGCATGTACCTGCTGCTCAATCTGCTGTCGATGGGCAGCCTGATGGGTTACATCCGCCAGCGCGCGGAAACCGGCGAGCTGGCGCCTTATCTCGGCGTCGAGCCGCCGGTGTCGGTGCTCATGCCGGCCTTCAACGAAGAGGCGACGATCCGCACCTCGGTGCGCTCGATGCTGCAGCTGCAGTACCCCGAATTCGAGATCGTGGTGATCAACGACGGTTCCAAGGACCGCACCCTGGCCGTGCTCATAGAGGAATTCGACCTGGTGCCGCACCCCGAGCCGTTGCGCCAGGCCGTCGCCCACCAACCGGTGCAGGCCATCTATCGCTCGCGCCGCTACACCAACCTGCGCGTGGTCGACAAGGCCAACGGCGGCAAGGCCGATGCGTTGAATGCCGGTATCAATGCCGCGCGCTACGGACTGTTCTGTGGCGTCGACGCCGACTCCATCCTGCAGCGCGACAGCCTGTTGCGCGTGGTCCAGCCCTTCCTCGAGGACGAGCGCACCATTGCCGCGGGCGGCACGGTGCGCATTGCCAACGGCTCGCAAGTGCGTGGCGGCTTCCTGATCCAGGCCGGGCTGCCACGCAACTGGCTGGCGCGCTTCCAGATCGTCGAGTACCTGCGCGCCTTTCTGTTCGGCCGCCTCGGCTGGTCGCCGCTCAATGCTGTGCTGATCATCTCCGGCGCCTTCGGCCTGTTCGATCGCGAGCGGGTGATGGCGGTCGGCGGCTATCGCACCGATACGGTCGGCGAGGACATGGAGCTGGTGGTGCGGCTGCACCGTTATCACCGCGAAAAGCGCATCCCCTACCGCATCCGCTACCTGCCGGACCCAATCTGCTGGACCGAATGCCCGGAAGACCTCGGTACCCTCGGTCGGCAGCGCAGCCGCTGGCAGCGCGGCCTGGCCGAAAGCCTCGGGCGTCATGCCCGCCTGGCCTTCAGCCTGCGCGGCGGCACGCCCGGCTGGCTGGCCTGGCCGTTCATGGCGCTGTTCGAGTGGATCGGCCCGCTGATCGAACTGGTGGGCTACGGCGTCATGCTGGCGGGCTTCGCCTTCGGCGCGGTGTCCTACGCGGCGCTGGCCGCCTTCCTGCTGGTGGCGATCGGCATGGGCATCCTGCTGTCGGTCAACGGCCTGCTGCTGGAAACCATGTCCTTCCGCGTCTACAGCCGTCGACGCGACATGCTGCAGCTATTCCTGATGGCCGTGCTGGAGAACTTCGGCTACCGCCAGCTCAACACCCTCTGGCGCTGCCGCGGTCTCTGGCAGTGGTTCTCCCGGCGCAAGCACCAGTGGGGCATGATGCGCCGCAGCGGGCAGTGGGGGCAAAGCTAGCTGAACGCTCAAAAGACCGTAGGGTGGATCACGCTTCATCGATCCACCATGGCTGTGCAACAAGGTGGATGTAAAAGGCGACATCCACCCTACGGATGCCGTCAGAGCTGAATCCAGGTCGCCTTGAGTTCGGTGTACTTGTCGAAGGCATGCAGCGACTTGTCACGACCGTTGCCGGACTGCTTGAAGCCGCCGAACGGCGCGGTCATGTCGCCGCCGTCGTACTGGTTGACCCACACACTGCCGGCGCGCAGCGCCCGTGCGGTGCGGTGCGCCTTGGACAGGTCGGCGGTCCACACCGCGGCAGCGAGGCCGTAGGGCGTGTCGTTGGCGATCGCCACCGCTTCCTCGGCGCTGTCGAAGCTGATCACCGAGAGCACCGGGCCAAAGATTTCCTCCTGAGCGATCTTCATCGCATTGTCGACGCCATCGAAGATGGTCGGCTCGACGTACAGCCCGCCGGTTTCTTCCAGTGTCCGCTGGCCGCCGATCAGCACCTGCGCGCCGGCCTGGCGTCCGGAGTCGATGTAGCCCAGCACGGTGTTGAGCTGCTGGGTGTCCACCAGGGCGCCGACGTTGGTCGCCGGGTCCAGCGGGTTGCCCGGCTTCCAGCCCTTGAGCGCCTCCACCACCATGGGCAGGAAGCGCTCCTTGATCGAACGCTCCACCAGCAGCCGCGAACCGGCAGTGCAGACCTCGCCCTGATTGAAGGCGATCGCACCCGCCGCCGCCTGGGCAGCCGCCTGCAGGTCGGGCGCATCGGCGAAGACGATGTTCGGGCTCTTGCCGCCCGCCTCCAGCCAGACACGCTTCATGTTCGACTCGCCGGCGTAGATCATCAGCTGCTTGGCCACCCGCGTGGAGCCGGTAAAGACCAGCGTGTCGACGTCCATGTGCAGCGCCAGCGCCTTGCCGACGGTGTGGCCGTAGCCTGGCAGGACATTGAGCACGCCGGCCGGAATGCCGGCGTCGATCGCCAGCCGGGCGATGCGGATGGCGGTCAGCGGCGACTTCTCGGACGGCTTGAGCACCACCGAGTTGCCTGTGGCCAGTGCCGGGCCGAGCTTCCAGCAGGCCATCATCAGCGGGAAATTCCACGGCACGATGGCCGCCACCACGCCGACCGGCTCGCGGGTGACCAGGCCCAGCTGGTCGTGGGGCGTGGCCGCCACCTCGTCGTAGATCTTGTCGATCGCCTCGCCGCTCCAGCGCAGCGCCCGCGCCGCACCGGGGATGTCCACCGCCAGCGAGTCGCCGATCGGCTTGCCCATGTCGAGGGTCTCCAGCAGGGCCAGCTCCTCGCGGTTCGCTTCCAGCAGATCGGCGAAGCGAATCAGCACCGCCTTGCGCTTGGCCGGCGCCAGCTTCGCCCAGCTGCCTGCCTCGAATGCGGTACGGGCGCTGGCCACTGCACGCTCGGCATCGGCCTGGTCGCAGCTGGCGACTTGGGCCAGCACCCGCCCGTCCACCGGGCTGATGCAGTCGAACTGGCCACCCTGCGCCGCGGCGCAATACTCACCCTGGATAAAGGCGCGACCTTCGATACGCAGGTCACGGGCACGCTGTTGCCAATCGGCGAAGGTCAGGCTGGGCATGGTGCTTCCTCTCTCTCAGGTCTTCGGGTGATGGAAAATGCACCCTAAACCAGCGGCGCGGACCCTATCAATATTTTTTACGAACGGCCGGTTTTGCGCCTTGTTTTGTTCGTTTTATTAAACATAGACTCGATCGAAACGCTGCGGCGCCGTCGCAGCATAGTCGCTCGTCGCCGGAGCTCGCCCATGTCCCAGGATTTTGCCACCTCGCCCGAACACTTCTGGATGCCCTTCACCGCCAATCGCCAGTTCAAGGCCAGTCCGCGCCTGCTGGAGCGCGCCGAAGGCATGTATTACACGGCGAGCGACGGCCGCCAAGTGCTCGACGGCACGGCGGGCCTGTGGTGCTGCAATGCCGGCCACGGGCGCCGCGAGATCAGCGAGGCGGTGAGCAAGCAGATCGCCAGGATGGATTTCGCCCCGACCTTCCAGATGGGCCACCCGCTGCCCTTCGAGCTGGCGGAAAAGCTCGCCGCCATCAGCCCCGAGGGACTGAACCGGGTGTTCTTCACCAACTCCGGATCGGAATCGGCCGATACCGCGCTGAAGATCGCCCTGGCCTATCAGCGCGCCATCGGCCAGGGCAGCCGTACCCGCCTGATCGGCCGCGAGCTGGCCTATCACGGCGTCGGCTTCGGTGGCATGTCGGTGGGCGGCATGGCCAACAACCGCCGCGCCTTCGGCCCGATGCTACCCGGCGTCGATCACCTGCCGCACACCCTCGACCTGCAGCGCAACGCCTTCAGCAAGGGCCTGCCGCAGCATGGCGTGGAGCGCGCCGATGAGCTGGAGCGGCTGGTGACGCTGCATGGCGCGGAGAACATCGCCGCGGTGATCGTCGAGCCGATGTCCGGCTCGGCCGGGGTGATCCTGCCGCCGGTGGGCTATCTGCAGCGGCTGCGCGAGATCACCGCCAAGCACGGCATTCTGCTGATCTTCGATGAGGTCATCACCGGCTTCGGCCGCGTCGGCGAAGCCTTCGCCGCGCAGCGCTGGGGCGTCACGCCGGACATCCTGACCTGTGCCAAGGGTCTGACTAACGGCGCGATCCCCATGGGTGCGGTGTTCGTCGCCGACCGGCTGTACGACGCCTTCATGCAGGGGCCGGAAAGCGTCATCGAGTTCTTCCACGGCTACACCTACTCCGGGCATCCGGTGGCCTGCGCCGCGGCGCTGGCGACCCAGCAGATCTATCAGCAGGAAAACCTGTTCCAGAAGGCCATCGACCTGGAACCCTACTGGCAGGAGGCGTTGTTCAGCCTGCGTGACCTGCCCAACGTGATCGACATCCGCACCGTCGGGCTGGTGGCCGGCGTGCAGTTCGACGCCCATGCCGATGGCGTCGGCAAGCGCGGTTACGAGGTGTTCCGCGAGTGTTTCGAGAACGGTCTGCTGGTGCGCGCCAGCGGCGACACCATTGCGCTGTCGCCGGCGCTGATCGTCGAGAAGGCCGAGATCGACCAGATGATGGAGTTGCTCGCCGACGGCATTCGCAAGGCCGGCTGACACAGCATTGCCGGAGACGACCCGGCCTGTCAGATCAGGCCGGGCGTTAGTGGCCAGTGCGGTGAGTGGATCGAGGCAAGTCCGGGTGGCCATGGGCGCCGAAATTGACCAACTGAACTCACCAGACAGGCCTCCAGATCACAGCGACTCCAGGCAGTCCGCCAGGGTGTCGCCCAAACCTTCGAGCAACTGTTCGTAGCCCTTGGCGTCCGTCGGCAGGCCGACGCCCAGCACATCCAGTTCAGCCATCTTCACCGGCAAGCCGGCGGTCAGCGTTTCAGCCAGACGCGGGCGCGCCGGCGGCTCGCTGAACACGCAGCTCGGTCCGGCCTGCTGCAGGCGCTCGCGCATCGCCGCCACATGCCGCGCGCCCGGCTGCGCTTCGCCACCGGCAGTGAACACGCCGGCATGGCGCAGCCCGTAGGCGGCCTCGAAGTAGTCATAGGCCTCATGGAAGACGAAGAACGGCTTGTTCTGCACCTTGGCGAAACGCTGCCTGAGCCGACCGTCGAGTGCCTCGACGCGCTCGGCGAAAGCGCTGCTGTTGGCCTGGTAGCGCCCGGCGTTGGCCGGATCGGCAGCAGCCAGATCCGCCGCCATGCGCTCGGCGATCACCACGGCGTTGGCCGGCAGCAGCCACAGGTGCGCATCGAGCGAACCCGGACGATGGTCGTGATCGTGCTCGTCGGCATGGGCGGCGTGGTCGTGCTCATGCCCGTCATGCGCGTCATCGTGGTCGTGGTGGTGGTCGTGGTCGTGATGATCGTCCTCGGCATGTGTGTGCGCATCGCCGAAGCGCCGCAGGGTCAGCTTCGGCAGGTCCTGCACGGCCACCGTCGTCCCTTCACGAGCGCTCAGCGCGCGCGGCAGGAAGCTCTCCAGATCCGGACCGATCCAGTAGAACAGCTCGGCATCGCGCAGACGCCGCACGTCGGACGGGCGCAGCGAATAGTAGTGCGCCGAGGCGCTGGCCGGCAGCAGCACATCGGGTTGGCCGACGCCGTCCTGCACCGCCGCGGCAATCAGCTGCAAGGGCTTGATGCTGGTCAGAACGCGCACTTCGGCCTGGGCGCAAGTGGCACCGGCGAGCAGCGCCGCCAGCAACGGGAGGGAGAAAAGACGATTCACGGGCATCACTCGAAAGGGTTGAATTGGTACATAATAACGTCTCTCCCCCAACACGTCGCCGCCCATGTCCAAGACCCCGCTGGCCTGCACGCCCCATGACCACGACCACTGCGTCAGCCACGCGCTGGCCGAAGCCGACAGCCTCTGCGCGCGCCAGGGCGTGCGCCTGACCGCGCTGCGCAAGCGCGTGCTGGAGCTGGTCTGGCAGAGCCACAAGCCGCTCGGCGCCTACGACATTCTTGCCGTGCTGAGCGAGCAGGACGGCCGACGCGCCGCGCCGCCCACCGTGTACCGCGCGCTGGATTTCCTCTTGGAGAACGGCCTGGTGCACCGCATCGCCTCACTCAACGCCTTCATCGGCTGCAACCACCCGGAGCATCCGCATCAGGGCCAGTTCCTCATCTGCCGTCTCTGCCACACCGCCATCGAGCTGGAGCGCCCGGCCATCGCCGAGGCCATCGACAGCGCCGCGGGCAGCGTCGGCTTCTCCGTCGAAGGCCAGACCGTGGAAGTCGTCGGGCTCTGCTCGAACTGCCGGAACGCCGCATGAGCGAGGTACTGCTGCGGCTGGATGACATCCATGTGCGCTTCGCCAACCAGAACGTGCTGGAAGGCGCGCAACTGCAGGTGCATCGCGGCGAGATCGTCACCCTGATCGGCCCCAACGGGGCCGGCAAGACCACCCTGGTGCGCGCCGTGCTCGGCCTGCTCAAGCCCGACCATGGCCAGGTCTGGCGCAAGCCGCGGCTGCGCGTCGGCTACATGCCGCAGAAGCTGCACGTCGACCCCACCCTGCCCTTGTCGGTGCTGCGCTTTCTGCGCCTGGTCCCCGGCGTCGACCGCGCACGCGCCCTGGCTGCGCTGGGTGAAGTCGGTGCCGAGCATGTGATCGACAGCCCGCTGCAGAAGATCTCCGGCGGCGAAATGCAGCGCGTGCTGCTCGCCCGCGCCCTGCTGCGCGAACCGGAGCTGCTGGTGCTGGACGAACCGGTGCAGGGCGTCGACGTCGCCGGCCAGGCCGAGCTGTACCGGCTGATCGGCGTGTTGCGCGACCGCTACGGCTGCGGCGTGCTGATGGTCTCCCACGACCTGCACCTGGTGATGAGCGCCACCGATCAGGTGGTCTGCCTGAACCGCCACGTCTGCTGCTCGGGGCATCCGGAACAGGTCAGCAGCGACCCGGCCTTCGTCGAGCTGTTCGGCCAGGATGCGCGCAGCCTGGCGATCTACCACCACCAGCACGATCACAGCCATGACCTGCACGGCAGCGTGGTGATCGGCAAACCCCACGTCCACGGCCCGAACTGCAAGCACTAGACAGAGCATCAGATGCCCGATTTCCTTCTCAATGCGCTGCTCGCCGGCCTGGCCCTGGCGCTGGTCGCCGGCCCGCTCGGCTCCTTCGTCGTCTGGCGGCGCATGGCCTATTTCGGCGACACCCTGTCCCACGCCGCGCTGTTCGGCGTCGCCCTCGGGCTGATGCTGGACGTCAACCTGACGCTGGCGGTGACCGTCGGCTGCGTGCTGCTCGCCCTGCTGCTGGTGACCCTGCAGCAGCGCCAGCCGCTGGCCTCCGACACCCTGCTCGGCATCCTGGCCCACAGCACGCTATCGCTCGGCCTGGTCTCGCTGAGCTTCATGAAGGATGTGCGTGTCGACCTGATGGGCTACCTGTTCGGCGACCTGCTGGCCGTCGGGCCGAGCGACCTGGCCTGGATCATCGGCGGCAGCGCGCTGGTGCTGCTGATGCTGATCCCGCTGTGGCGGCCGCTGCTGGCGATCACCGTGCACGAGGAGCTGGCCAAGGTCGAAGGCCTGCCAGTGGCCGGCATCCGCCTGGCGCTGATGCTGCTGATCGCCGTGGTGATTGCCGTGGCGATGAAGATCGTCGGCGTGCTGCTGATCACCTCGCTGCTGATCATTCCCGCCGCCGCCGCACAGCGCCATGCGCGCACGCCGGAACAGATGGCGCTGGGCGCAAGCATCCTCGGAATCGTCGCCGTGTGCCTGGGACTGACGCTGTCCTGGTATGAGGACACTCCGGCCGGCCCGTCCATCGTGGTCAGCGCCGCCGCACTGTTCCTGCTCAGCTTCGCCTGGCCGAAGCGCGCATGACCGATCTCAAGTACCTGCGCGGCTACCCTGAAGCGCTGCTGGTTCAGGTGCGCCAGCTGATTGCAGAGAACCGTCTGGGCGATTATCTGCAGCGGCGTTACCCCGCACGGCATGAGGTGCAGAGCGACAAGGCGCTGTACGGCTACGTGCAGACGCTCAAGCAGGAGTACCTGAAAAGCACGCCGCCGATCGACAAGGTGCTCTACGACAATCGGCTGGACCTGACCCATCGGGCGCTGGGCCTGCATACCGCGGTGTCACGGGTGCAGGGCGGCAAGCTCAAGGCAAAGAAGGAGATACGCGTCGCCGCACTGTTCCGCGACGCGGCGCCGGAGTTTCTCAGGATGATCGTGGTGCACGAACTCGCCCACCTGCGCGAGAGCGAGCACAACCGTGCGTTCTACAAGCTGTGCGAACACATGCTGCCCGGCTACGGGCAGATCGAGTTCGACCTGCGGCTGTTCCTGCACTGGCGGGAGCTGCAGGACGGCTGACCAGCCGCCCGGCGGCCCTGGAGCCTGCGTAGGATGGAAACCCGCGAAGCGATTTTCCACGCGCCAGTGCCCGGTTTCGCCTCATGCCGGACCTGGCGCCTCATCCGTGTGGATGGCTTCGGCCATCCACCCTACCCTGACCCGTTACGCCGGGATCGCCTCCGCCGCGGCCTCACGCGCCCACACCCGGTGCTGACCGAGCGCCTGAGCGAAGTTGCCGAATACCGCATCGACGTCATCGCCCTCCAGCAGCCCGCTGTCGGCAGTGAGGTTCAGCGATGCCAGCAGCGGCCGTGCCGCACCGAGCACCACGATGGGTTTCAGGTGCTTGTAGGCCTCCAGCAGGTAGTGCTTGGCTTCGCCGGACTTGGCCATGGCCGCCGCCGCATCGGCACCGCCGGGGACGAACACGGCGTCGAACATCACCGAGGGCATGCCGTCCATCGCGGCATCGACCGGCAGCATCTTGCCGTCCGCCGTCTTCACCGGCGCCGGCGAGGGACCGATGATCTTGGCCAACGCGCCCTGCTCGGCCAGCTTGGCCTTGAATGCATCGATCGCCGCACCATCGACGCCGTTGGCCACCAGAATGGCGATCTTGCGCGACTTGATATTGCCCGGTGCATGGTTCATCAAACTCAGGGCCGGCGAGCTTTGCGGGGTCGGTACCTTCGCCGCTACGGTCGGCGCAGCGGGTGCCGGCAGGCCGAGGTTCTCGGCCACGCGGCGGGCCAGCTCCAGGTCGATGTTGGCGAGGATCTCGTTGACCTGACGCTCACGGATGAACACCCGCTCGACCTTGCCCAGCTCGAAGGTATAGGCACCGATGATGTGCTCCTTCTCCGGGCCGCTCATGCTGTTCCAGAACAGCGTGGCCTGGGAGAAGTGGTCGCCGAAGGATTCGCTGCGGTTGCGGATCTTGTGCCCCTCGACCCGCTCCGGATAGCTCTCGAAACCGCCGCCCTGAGCTGCCGGCGGGGTTTCCTTGGGCCAGCCGTTGTCGATGGAGTTGGGCTCGTAGTTGGCGCGGCCCTTGTGGATCGTCTGGCGATGGAAGGCGTCGCGCTGGTTGTTGTGAAACGGACACAGCGGACGGTTGATCGGAATTTCGTGGAAGTTCGGCCCACCGAGACGCAGCAGCTGGGTGTCGGTGTAGGAGAACAGCCGGCCCTGCAGCAGCGGGTCGTTGGTGAAGTCGATGCCCGGCACGATATGGCCAATGTGGAAGGCGGCCTGCTCGGTCTCGGCGAAGAAGTTGTCCGGGTTGCGGTTGAGGGTCATCTTGCCGAGCTTCTGCACCGGCACCAGCTCCTCGGGGATGATTTTGGTCGGGTCCAGCAGGTCGAAGTCGAACTTGTGCTCGTCGGCCTCCTCGACCACCTGCACGCCCAGCTCCCACTCGAAGTAGTCGCCCATCTCGATGGACTCCCACATGTCGCGGCGGTTGAAGTCCGGGTCCTTGCCGGCGATCTTCAGCGTCTCGTCCCAGACCAGCGAGAAGGCGCCGGCCACCGGCTTCCAGTGGAATTTGACGAAGCGGCTGACGCCCTCGGCATTGATCAGGCGGAAGGTGTGCACGCCGAAGCCTTCCATCGCCCGGTAGCTGCGCGGCAGGGCGCGGTCGGACATGGTCCAGAGCACCATGTGTGCGGACTCAGGCGTCAGCGAGACGAAATCCCAGAAGGTATCGTGGGCCGATTGCGCCTGCGGGATCTCGTTGTGCGGCTCGGGTTTGACCGCGTGGACGAAGTCCGGAAACTTGATGGCGTCCTGGATGAAGAACACCGGCATGTTGTTGCCGACCAGGTCGAAGTTGCCCTCGTCGGTGTAGAACTTGGTGGCGAAGCCGCGCACGTCGCGCACGGTGTCCGCCGAGCCGCGCGAGCCCTGCACGGTGGAGAAGCGCACGAACACCGGCGTCTCCTTGCCTTCTGCGGCGAGGAACGAGGCCTTGGTCAGCCAGCTGTGGTCAGCGTAGCTGACGAACACGCCGTGCGCCGCGGCACCGCGGGCATGCACGATGCGCTCGGGGATGCGCTCATGGTCGAAGTGGGTGATCTTCTCGCGCATGATGAAATCTTCGAGCAGCGAGGGCCCACGGCCGCCGGCCTTGAGGGTGTTCTGGTTGTCGGCGATCTTCACGCCCTGATTGGTGCGCAGCGCCTCGCCGGTGGCGTCGCTGCGAAACGCTTCCAGCTGGTCGAGCTTGGCGTTGTGATTGGCGCGGTCGACAGTGTCGGTACCGGCCAGCTCGCTCTGTTGCGGGGTCTTGTCGGTCATGGTGGGCCTCCGTTTGCGGTGAGCGGTACCGCGAACGATCGGCCCGGAACGCGGGGCAGCCACATGATCGATTCACGGCGTACCGGTTAGTGACCCCATTGATCGCCGCAAGGTTGCCGCCTGCGACGATTTGCTTTGCCTATCAGCGCCATGGATTTGCTCAATCGCAGCGGCGCAGGCGAGCGACGTCGCCGGCAAACGGGTAGAATGCCGGGCTTTCGCCGATCATCCCGGCAACAAACGTCGCACCCACAAGGTTCGCCCGTGATCGAATTCCATCAAGTCCATAAAACCTATCGGACCGCCGGCCGCGATATTCCTGCGCTGCAACCGACGCAGCTGGAAATCGCCTCCGGTGAAGTGTTCGGTCTGATCGGCCATTCCGGCGCCGGCAAGAGCACGCTGCTGCGCCTGATCAACCGCCTCGAGGAGCCCTCCGGCGGACGCATCCTGGTCAACGGCGAGGACGTCACCGCGCTGGATGCCGACGGCCTGCGGCGCTTCCGCCAGCGCGTCGGGATGATCTTTCAGCACTTCAACCTGCTGATGTCCAAGACGGTGGCCGACAACGTCGCCATGCCGCTGCGCCTGGCCGGCGTCCGCTCGCGCAGCGAGATCGACGCCCGCGTCGCCAGCCTGCTCGAACGCGTCGGGCTCAAGGACCATGCACGCAAGTACCCGGCACAGCTCTCCGGCGGCCAGAAGCAGCGCGTCGGCATCGCCCGCGCGCTGGCCACCGAGCCGAGCATCCTGCTCTGCGACGAGGCCACCAGTGCCCTCGACCCACAGACCACCGCCTCGGTGCTGCAACTGCTGGCCGAGATCAACCGCGAGCTGAAGCTGACCATCGTGCTGATCACCCATGAGATGGATGTGATCCGCCGTGTCTGCGACCGCGTGGCGGTGATGGACGGCGGCGCGATCGTCGAACAGGGCCCGGTGACCGAGGTGTTCCTGCATCCCAAGCATCCGACCACCCAGCGTTTCGTGCTGGAAGACGAGGCGGTGGACGAGGGCGACATGCACGATGACTTTGCCCACGTGCCGGGCCGCATCCTGCGCCTGACGTTCCAGGGCGACGCCACCTACAAGCCGCTGCTGGGCACCGTCGCCCGTGAAACCGGGGTCGACTACAGCATCCTGTCCGGGCGCATCGACCGCATCAAGGACACCCCCTACGGCCAGCTCACCCTGGCGCTGATCGGTGGTGACATGGCGGCGGCGATGAGCCGTCTGCAAGCCGCTGACGTGCATGTGGAGGTGCTGCGCTGATGGAAGCCTTGTTCAGCTCTTTGTTGGGGAACGTGGACTGGTACGAAATCTGGCTGGCCACGCTGGACACCCTGCTGATGCTCGGCGGCTCGCTGCTGTTCACCATTCTGCTCGGCCTTCCGCTGGGCGTGCTGCTGTTCCTCAGCGGTCCGCGCCAGCTGTTCGAGAACGGCCCGCTGTATGCCGCGCTGTCGTTCGTGGTCAACGTGCTGCGCTCGCTGCCGTTCATCATCCTGCTGATCGTGATGATTCCGTTCACCGTGCTGATCACCGGCACCTCGCTGGGCGTGGCCGGTGCCATCCCGCCGCTAGTGGTGGGCGCCGCGCCGTTCTTCGCGCGGCTGGTGGAGACCGCGCTGCGCGAGGTCGACCGCGGCATCATCGAGGCCACCCAGGCCATGGGCGCCACCACCCGGCAGATCATCTTCAGCGCATTGCTGCCGGAAGCGCGTCCGGGCATCATCGCCGCCATCACCGTCACCGCCATCACCCTGGTGTCCTACACCGCGATGGCCGGTGTGGTGGGTGCCGGCGGCCTTGGCGACCTGGCCATCCGCTTCGGCTACCAGCGCTTCCAGACCGACGTGATGGTGGTCACCGTGGTCCTGCTGCTGGTGCTGGTGCAGCTGCTGCAGAGCCTCGGCGACCGGCTGGTGACCCACTTTTCGCGCAAATGAACCGCAACCAGGGCGAGCGAACCTTCGCACCCCGCTCAACTCCTGAAGGAACCGAACGATGAAGAAACTGATTGCCGCCCTGGCCACCGTCGCGGCGTTTTCCGCCCAGGCCGCCGAAACCCTGACCGTGGCCGCCACCGCCGTGCCGCATGCCGAGCTGCTGGAGTTCGTCAAGCCGCAGCTGGCCGAGCAGCGCGTGACGCTGAACGTCAAGGTATTCACCGACTACGTGCAGCCGAACATCCAGGTCGCCGAGAAGCGCCTGGACGCCAACTTCTTCCAGCACCAGCCGTACCTGGATGAATTCAACAAGGGCAAGGGCACCGAGCTGGTGAGCGTCGCCGGCGTACACATCGAGCCCTTCGGTGCCTACTCGAGCAAGGTCAAGTCGCTGGACGAACTGGCCAACGGCGCCACCGTGGTCATTCCCAACGATGCCACCAATGGCGGCCGCGCACTGCTGCTGCTGGACAAGGCCGGCGTGATCGGTCTGAAGGACGGCGCCGGCATCACCGCCACGCCGAAGGACATCGCCGAGAACCCGAAGAAGATCAAGATCCGCGAACTGGAAGCCGCGACCCTGCCGCGCGTGCTGACCCAGGTCGACCTGGCGCTGATCAACACCAACTACGCGCTGGAAGCCAAGCTGAACCCGACCCAGGACGCCCTGGTGATCGAGGGCAGCGACTCGCCGTACGTGAACATCCTGGTCGCCCGTCCGGACAACAAGGACAGCGATGCCATGCAGAAACTGGCTGCCGCGCTGCACAGCGAGGAAGTACGCCAGTTCATCGAGGAAAAGTACAAGGGCGCCGTGGTCCCGGCGTTCTGAGCTGACCGCACAACCCGCGTCAGAAACCCCGCCTCGGCGGGGTTTTTCGTTTTCGCCGGCGTCATTGGTGGGCTTCCGCCCACTGCGGGCAGCAGCACCGATCAGCTCGCTCAGCGCCCCGTCTGCGTCTCGCGCAGGGCCTCTTCCACCTCACGCTCCAGCGCATAGGCCGGGCGCTCCACGGCACGGAAATCCTGCGTGTAGCGCCGGGCGAACTCGGCGACGCCCCAGTCCAGATATTGCTCGACGTGCTTGAGCTCATGGGCCCAGAGCGCGACGTTGTCCCGGGCATCCTCCTCGTGGCGAAAGACGATGACGTCGATCAGGGTCACGGCATTGACGTCCGGGTTGCGCAGTAGGGTGTTGCCGGCATTCAGCACCACCTCGTCGCCGACGCGGTACCGCGCACTCTCCAGCACGGCAAGATCGAAATACGGCTCGAGCTGCGAGCGGATGTGCAGCGGTATCGGCTCGACACCGCCGGCCACCAGGCGGTCGCGCGACTGCTGGATCCAGTTCTGCAGGGCCAGCGTGGCCATCCGCTGCACGCGGTCGTAGACGGCCTGTGGATCGCTGGCGGCGGCCGGCACGCAGAGGCAGCTGCCACTCAGGCAGATCGGCTGCTGGCCGGGCGGGCAGGCGGTCTGCGCCCATACGGGTGCGGCAAGCAGCGCCAGCGGCAGCAGCGCAAGGCGGAAAAGCGAAGTGAACGACACGGGCTGGTCTCGACGGCGAGGGCGATGCGCGCCCCAGGCGCTGCGCACTATAGCGGCGGACCCGGGGCGCGCGAAGAGGGCGCTCAGATCACCGGCGGCGCGGCGCTCACCACACGCAGGGCGAGCCCCTCGTACGGGTCGAGGTTGATCTGCAGCTCGCAGTTGTCGGTGAGGTCGCCCTCCACACTCTCGTGAATGATGTCCACCACCGGGCCGGGCGCCACGCCGGGCAGGCAGATGGTCTCGCTGACCGGCTCGGCGCTGAAGTTCAGTGCCGTGAGCTGCACGCCCTTGCCGGCAGGCAGTTCGTGGACCATCACCAGGAGTCCTGGCGCCTGCACATCGGGAATCAGGATCTGCTTGCTGGCAGCGATGTCGTAGGCCTGGCGCACGCTGAGGATGCGCTTGAGCTGGCAGGCGAAGGAGCCTGGCCGCTGCAGCTGCTCGGCCAGGCTGCCGTACAGCGAGCGGGCCTTGGGCAGGCCTTCGGCGGAGACCGACGCCTCCGGCGCCAGATCGGCGAGGTCATAGCCGCCGCGATTGATCCAGCGCGTGTCGCCGTCGCCCATCAGGTGCTCGACCTGTTCGGCGGGCAGCGGCAGGGCGCCGACCAGATCCCAGCCTGACAAGGCGAACACGCCGGGCTGCATGGCATTGAACATCACCAGCAGGATATGCAGGCGCTGGATCTGCTCGACCTCGGCCGGGCCGATGGCGTCCAGGTCACGGATGTTCAGCGCCGCCGCGATGACGCTGGCGGTGGTGCAGGCCACGCCGTTCGTGACGAACTTGAGGTTGTAGGGCGCATGCTCGCCGGTCAGCCGTTCGTAGAGCTCCTCGCGGATCAGCTCGCGCAGGTGTCCGCCGGGCAGGGTCTGGCCCTTGTAGTGGTAATGGTCGTAGGCGTGCAGCGTCCAGAAGTGCACCAGCTCCAGGGTCAGCTCGTCATGGTTCTGCAGCGCATGGATCAGTGACGCCGGGTCGATGCCGAAGGCGTGCACTTCGCGCAGCATCATGCGCAGGAATTCGGTATCGCCGGTGAGCAACGCATGGTGATAGGCCGGGCGGGTGATGAAGTCGTAGGACAGATCGGCCCCGCCGTGGGACATGGCGGCGATGTCATCGATGGTCAGGTTCAGCTCCTGGAAGCTGAAGCCGCCGGCCTTGCGGATCGCCCCGGCGAGCAGCTGGTTGCCGGTGACGGACAGCGGGTGGCCCTCCGACCAGGCAGTGCCCTCGGCACGCCGTTCCACGCCGAGGAAGCCGTTGGCGTCCAGGCGCAGCACCCGGGCGCCGGTGACGTCGATGGCATGCAGCGCATCGCCGATGATCAGCTGCTGCGCGGCGAAGGTCGGGTCGAGCCAGTTCAGCGACGGCTGGCCCTCCTTGAAGTAGTGCAGATAGACCCAGCGACGCACCTTGCCGTCGACCCCGGTGACCTCGCTGGTGACGCTCCAGTCGGTGTCCTTGATGCCCGGCTCGAAGAAGATCACCCGCTGCAGCTGGCCGACGATGTAGTGCTTTTCCTTGAGCCGGTCGACCACCGGCGGCAGCAGGTTGACCGAATCACGCCCGGCCGGCACCTCGGGCAGCAGCTCCCAGTCCTCCTCGCGGATTTCCACCATGTGGTACAGCCCGGGGTAGTCGCCATAGGCCATTTCAGCGAGGCGGAAGTCGGCACCCTTGCCGGTGTGTGCCGGCACGATGTCGTCGATGACGATGGCGTTGTGCGCCGCGGCCACCCGGCTGAGCTGCAGCATCTGCTCCTCGGTCCCCAGGCTCGGGTCGATATCGAAGCTGATGCGGTCGAAGTTGCCGTCGATGGTCGGGGTGAACTCGCGTCCGCGCAGGCCACCGGAACGCTTCATCGGCCCGTTGTGGATGCCCTGCACGCCGAGTTCGGAGAGCGCACTCCAGAGGCGGTCGTCGCCGAGGGCCTCGAGTACCGTGCCGCCTTCCGGCGTGATGATGGCCGCCGGATAGGCGGTGAACCATACCGAGGCGATGGCGCTGGCATCGCGCGGGCGGGCCTGGGCATAAGGCCGCTGCCAGAGACGCGCCTGGCCGGCGTAATGACGCGACCGCTCGCGGGCCGCATGCAGCATGGACTGGCTGACCAGCCATTCGATATAGGTGTTGTCTGGGATGCTCATCGGCGATCGGTTCCGGCAGCACTAGGGAAATGTAGACGTTTGAGTCGGCCGCTCGGCCATCGTTGCATCGGATTGGTCTGCTGCGACCATCACGGGAACCGCACGACCGGACACGCCTCGATATGCCGAGGCGGCGACGCCGTCACCCGACCGCGGAGATCTTCATGCTGCACCTGCCCGTCCTCTATATCTGGCGCTCGCTGTCCGGTTTCGGCCTGCTGCTGGGCACGCTGTTCTTCTGCGCGGCGCTGACGCCATCGCTGCTGCCGCGCTCGACGCTGAGCCAGGGCGTGCTGGCCGGCGCGGCGCTGGCGGTAGGCTATGGCCTCGGCGTGTTCTGGCGCTGGCTGTGGCGCTATCTGGAACTGCCGGAGCGCCCGGGCTGGCAGCGCGAGCGGGTCAATCTGCTGATCGCGGTCGGCTGCCTGCTGCTGGCCGGGTATTTCCTCAGCCAGGTCGCCGGCTGGCAGAACGCGGTACGCGCGCTGATGGGCATGCCACCGGTGAGCAGCGCGCACCTTCTCGAAGTCATTCTCACCGCGCTGGCGACCTTTCTCATCCTGCTGACGCTGGCGCGTCTGTATCGGCTGGTGTCGCGCTTCGTCTCGCGGCACGCCGACCGCGTGCTGCCACGGCGCCTGGCCAACGTGATCGGCGTGCTGGTGGCGCTGGCGCTGTTCTGGTCGCTGCTCAGCGATGTGCTGGCGGCGCGGGCGCTGCGCATGCTGGACGCATCCTTCGCGCAGTACGACGCCCTGATCGAACCGGAGACGGCGCCACCGGTCTCGCCGCTGAAAAGCGGCAGCCGGGCCTCGTTGCTGCGCTGGGAGGAGCTGGGCCGCACCGGCCGCGAGTTCATCGGCTCCGGCCCGTCGGCGGCGGATATCAGCGCCTTGAGCGGCCGCTCGGCGCTCGAGCCGATTCGCGTCTACGTCGGTCTGCGCGCGGCAGAGACCCCGCGCCAGCGGGCGCGTCTGGCCTTGCGCGAGCTGCAGCGCAGCGGCGCCTTCGAGCGATCGGTGCTGGTGCTGGTGACGCCCACCGGTACCGGCTGGATCGACCCGGCGGCGATGAACGCAGTGGAATACCTGCACCACGGCGATATCGCCAGCGTGGCGTTGCAGTACTCCTATCTGAACAGCCCGCTGGCGCTGCTGGTGGAGGCCGACTACGGCCGCGACGTGGCCCGCGCGCTATTCGCCGAGATCTATGGCTACTGGACCGAACTGCCGGCCGAACGCCGACCGCGCCTGTATCTGCATGGCCTGAGCCTCGGCGCGCTGCATTCGCAACGTTCCTGGGAGCTGCACGAACTGCTCGGCGATCCCATCCACGGCGCGCTTTGGAGCGGTCCGCCGTTTCGCAGCGACCTGTGGCGCACGCTCACCGACAGCCGCGACCCGGACAGCCCCGAATGGCGTCCACGGTTCCGCGATGGCCGCTTCGTCCGCTTCATGAACCAGCAGGGCACAGCGGAGCCGGCCGATGCGCCCTGGGGGCCGATGCGTCTGCTCTACCTGCAGTACGCCAGCGATCCGATCACCTTCTTCGACCATCGCTACGCCTGGCGCCGCCCCGACTGGCTGGCCGAGCCGCGCGGGCCGGATGTATCGCCGTCGCTACGCTGGTTCCCGCTGGTTACCATGTTGCAGCTGGCGGTGGACATGGCGGTGACCACGCCGACGCCGCCCGGCTACGGCCACGTCTATGCGCCGGCCGACTATGTCGATGCCTGGCGCCTGGTCAGCAGCCCGCCCGGCTGGAATGCCGACGCGCTGCAGCGCCTCAAGCTGCAGCTGACCCACGAACAGGTACGCGCCGGCGAGCAGGACAGCAACGAAGCCGCCTACGACAACCGCGGCGGCTGAACCGGCCGGCGCACCTGGCGACGCCGCGCCCGCGGCCTAAGCCGTCGCCAGCCCAGCAACACCCCGCTCAGGCTGATCACCAGCGCACCCGCGCTGAAGGCCAGCAGCAGGCCGTCGCGCAGCAGCGGCCGTTGCAGCAAGGGCAGCCAGTCCCAGCTGTGCAGCAGCTTGAACGCCCAGCGCACGGCACGCCGGCGCTGATCCAGCTGTTCGATGACGGCACCGCTGTAGGGATCGATGTGCAGCCAGGTGGCGGCCGGATCGTCGAAGCGCACCCGCAGCAGCGGCAAGCGGCGCGGCAGATGGCTGTATAGGCTTGGTTCGCTGCGAGCGTAGTAGTGGAAATCCTCCTGTTCCAGCCACTCGAAGTGCAGCGATTGTTCCGGCCAGGCCTCGCGGACCTGGCGCTCCAGTACCGCGCGCTCAAGGTGTTCCTGCGCCGGCCCGGCGGATGCGGCGGGCAGAATGCGCGTATCGCCCCTGGCATCGAGGCCGACCAGATAGGGCTGATCGCCGAGCATATGCCACTGCAGTTCCACCGCTTCGAAACCAGCCGCGCGGAATCGGGCCAGCGAGGAGGCCAGATCCGCATCCAGCGCTTCGGCGTTTAGCGGCGCTTGCCGCAGCGCGGCGGCATCGATGCTCGAGCGTTTCTCGAACAGCCCCCAGGGCTCCATCGACAGCATGCCGCTGACCAGCCAGACCAGCAGCACGACGCCGACCAGCAGCCCGCCGACGTGGTGCACACGGCTGGCTCCAGCCGGGTAGGGCGAGTGCGATCCGTTGCGGTAGCGCCCGGTGAAGCGCCAGCGCAGCAGGCCGATCAGCATGCCCAGCAGCACCAGCACCGCGCCGAGCAGGGCGCCATAGACCAGCAGCGGCGACCAGGCGGCCTTCGGCATCACCTCGCGCAACGGATAGAGCCAGTGCAGCCAGGCGCCCAGCAGGTTCCAGGCCCGCTCGTGGGCGCTGGCATCGCGCACCACCAGCCCGCTGTGGCTGGAGACGTAGAGCAGGTGCCGTTCGGCATCGTCGGCCTGGACCCGATACAACGGGCGCTCGCGGGCCAGCGCATGGTTGCGCGTCCAGGCATCTTCTTCGACCTGATAGAGCAGGCGCACTTCAGCCCCCTGGGTGAACTGCCGCGCGCTGGCCAGCGCCTCGGCAGGACCGATGCGCTCGATGCGCCGACCGCTGCGCGCATCCACCGCCAGCAGCGGTCCGTCGCCGTAGTCCAGCAGGTAGCGCGGTGAGCCGCCGGCACCGGTCAGGCGCAGGCTGAGCGGGGTACGCGGATCGCCACTGGCGACAAGCGCCGCACCCGGCGCGATGCAACAGCCGGCATCCAGCGGTGCCAGTCGCGCCAGATGCTCGGCCGGTGTCAGCTTGGGATAGCCGACGAAGAGCATCACCACGCCGCTGACGACCCAGGCCAGGACGAACAACCCCAGGGCGATGCCGAGCCAGCGATGCATCAGGTACAGATAACGCTTCATGCCGGTCAGAAGTCCAGGGTCACGGCGGCATACAGCGCGCGGCCATCGCCCGGCGCATGCAGGGTCTGCGCGCCGTCGTACCACACGTATTCGTGGTAGCGGTCGGTGAGGTTCTTCAGCTGCAGGTCGACGGCCAGCTGCTCGGTCAGCTGGTAGCTGGCGCCCAGGTTGAACAGCACGTAACCGCCGTACTTGCCCTGGGTGTTCTCGCGCTCGAGGTAGTAATCGGTCTGGCCGTTGAGCCAGGCGCTGAGCTGCAGGTCCGGCGTCGCCTGATAGCTGCTGCCGGCCGAGTACAGGCGCCGCGGCACATGATCGATCTCCTGGCCCTGGCTGGCCGGCAGGCTAGGGTCGGCCTTTTCGATCTCGGAGAACTGCCAGGAGTGCGCCAGCCACAGATTCAGAGCGCTGGCAGGGTAGAGGTTGAGCTGGGCGTCGTAGCCCCAGCGACGGGTCTGCCCGAGGTTTTCCGATTCGCCACTGGGATCGTTGAGCCGGCGCCGCACCTCGTCCGTGGCGACCTGCTCCCAGTAGGCGACGCGGCCGTCGAGCCAGTGCACCGGGCTGAACTTGATGCCGGTTTCCCAGCCGTCATTGATCGACGGCGAGAGATCGCTGGTGCGCGGCGGCACCTTGTAGGCGGCCGCGCCGGTACCGATCTGGAAGGTCCGCCCCCAGTTGCCATACAGGCTCAGCTGCTCGATGGGGGTGTAGATCAGGCTAATCTTCGGCTGCTCGATGCTGCCGTAGTCGTTGATCGCGTAATCGTTGCCACTGAGCTCGTCGGTGAAGTCACCCCGAATGCGGTCGACGCGAAATGCCGGGATGATCTTCAGCGATTCCACCGGCTGGATCACCGCCTGCAGGTACGCGCCGTAGCTGTCGTAGTCGAAGCGCTGGTCGCGGGTCTGGGTCACGACCCGGCGCTCGACGGTGGTGTAGCGCTCGCTGCGGTTGCGCTGCTGTTCGGTGTCCAGCCCGCCTTCGAGGGCCAGGTCATGGAGCCAGGACACGTCCGGCCGGTAGGTCAGCGAAGTGCGCGCGCCGTAGTGCTTCTCTTCGGTCGAGCGGCGCTGTTGCGGCTGGGCCTGGGAGAAACGCACCCAGCGGTCGTCATCCAGGGTGTTGAGCCAGACCTTGGTCGCCCAGCTGAGGTCGCTGGCCAGCTGGCTGTCCAGATGCAGGCTGAGCTGGTTCATGCGCCGCTCACCCATGTCGCTGGCCGACAGCGCATAGGACTGGCGAGGCGAGTGCCGTGCGTCCTCCCGGGACAGGTACCCGGGCTCGTCCGCTTCGGCCTCGTAGTGCCGGGCGATCAGGCCCAGGCGCCAGTTTCCGGTGTCCGGCGAGTAGAACCATTTGCCGGAAAGGCTGGTGCGCTCGCTGCCGGCATGGTCGCGGTAGCCATCGCTCTTCTGTTGCCCGATGAAGTAGTTCTGCGTCCAGTTGCCGCTTTCGATGCCTTTGGCCAGCTGCAGCTCCTGCGTGTCGTAGCTGCCGTAGCGCAGCCGCGCCTTGCCGTAGTCGCCACCGATGCGCGACTGCACGGCGACGTTGCCGGCGATGTTGTACAGGCCGTAGCGCGGATCGTTGGTACCGCGCACCACCTCGATGCCGTCGATCTCCAGCGGGAACAGCATGTCCAGATAGGGCATGTTGCCGTCATTGCTGTTGCTCGGGATGCCGTCGATCAGCAGCTTGACCGCGTTGACCTCGCCCTCGCCATTGAAGCCACGAAAGGACAGCTTGCCGGAGCTGGTGCCCTGGCCGAACTCGGTGAGCATCACCCCCGGCGCACGACGGAACAGCTCCCAGCTATAGAGCACCGGCTGCTGTTCGAGGATGTCGCTGCCCAGCAGGTCCACCGAGCTGACCACGCTGCTGGTCGGCAGGCCACCACCCGACTGGGTGGCGGTGACGGTGCTGCTGCCCAGCGAAAGCGCGGAGGCGGCGCTATCGGCAAGGCTTGCCGGCAGATAGGCAGCGGCGATGACCGCGATGAACAAACGGGGCAGCGCAGGGCGCCGCGAAGGGTGCGCAGGATGGTCGAGCATCTCGCATGTTCCTTGTGCAACAGACAGAGCCGTACGGCGAATGGCCGCAGGCAGACGCCAACACGCAACCATCGGCAGGTGCAGGCAGTTCAGGCGTGGCAACGAGGGGTGACGCCGGCGGCGTCAGGCGAGGGGAGAAGCGCGAGGGTTGAGGGCCGGCCACTGTTGCCGTGGCGACGGTCGATGGACGCGTGATTCGGCGAGCCGGGTCAGCTGGCCGGCGGTGTGTTGCGGCAGTTGCGGCGCTGCACCGGGCAGCGCCGCCAGCCCCACCGAACCGGCACAGCAGCAGCAAGGCGGCATCCCGCCGTGCGCGCCATGGGTGCCCGAATCATGCTCGCCATGGACTGCCGGCGGGTGCAGCGCATGCGCCTGCTGCACCTGCGCCTGCATCAGCGGGCAATGCCCACTCCAGCCGAGCAGCCGCTTGGCATCCGCCGGCAACAGGCCAGACAGCGGCATGCTCAGCAGATGGATCAGCAGTGCCAGGCTGGCGAGCCAGGCGGGGAGGCGGCGGCGTGTCATCGGCGATCCGATCAGGCGCAGGTGCGAATGGCGTTCATGATAGGAACGACTCTCAGCAAAAAGAGTTGAGCAAACTCAAGAATGTTTGCAGAGAGGCCTGCAGACAGGTTCGCTGCGCGGCGAACCTCGCTACGCAGCGAACCGTAGAGCTCAGCGGGCGTCGAGCAGCGCCTGGGCAGCATCGGCCGGCTGGCCGGCGAGCTGCCGCTGGGCCTGCTTCTGCTGCTTGTAGGCCAGGGCAGCGGCCGGTACCGGCGTAACCGTGCCGGTTTCCAGCCACTTCTTCAGGCGGTTGGCGTCAGCCATGTGGGTGTACTTGCCGAACGCGTCGAGCACCACGAAGGCCACCGGCCGCTGCTTCATGGTGGTGCTCATCACCAGGCAATGGCCGGCTGCATTGGTGAAGCCGGTCTTGCTCAACTGGATGTCCCAGTTGTTCTTGCGCACCAGGGCATTGGTATTGCGAAAGCCCAGCGTGTAGTTGGGCTTGCGGAAGGCCACGGTCTTCTCGTCGGTGGTGCTGAATTGCTGGATCAGCGGGTACTGACGGCTGGCGCGGATCAGCTTGACCAGGTCGTTGGCGCTGGAGACGTTGCGCTCGGAAAGGCCGGTGGGCTCGACGTAGTGCGTGCGGCTCATGCCCAGCGCCCGGGCCTTGGCGTTCATTGCCTGGATGAATGCCGCATAGCCGCCCGGATAGTGGTGGGCGAGGCTGGCGGCCGCGCGGTTCTCGGAGGACATCAGGGTCAGCAGCAGCATCTCTCGGCGGCTGATCTCGCTGCCGATGCGCACCCGGGAGTAAACGCCCTGCATCTCCTTGGCATCGCGGATGGTCACCGGTAGCGCCTGGTCCAGCGGCAGCTTGGCATCCAGCACCACCATGGCGGTCATCAGCTTGGTCACCGAAGCGATCGGCACGACCATGTCGGGATTGCTGGAATAGAGCACCTCGTTGGTGTTCAGGTCGACCAGCAGGGCGCTGCCCGAGGCGAGCTCCTGAACCATCGGCTTGGCCGCCTGGGCATGAATCACCGGCAACGAGGCCAGGCAGGCGAACAACAGGCTGGCCACCGTACGACGCAATTTCACGATTGGATTTCCCCGCTGGAAAAGGGCGCTGCGGCGCGGGATGCGCCGGACTAAAGCGCTCCGGAACTGTGACGCAGTATAGGGAATCGACGGGCGGCTCGCCTGTTCCCGATGAACGGTTCGTCGGATGTCGACCAGCGCGGCTGGCCGGTCCGGACACATCTTGATGTGGTCTGCTCGGCCAGCAAAGCCGGCCTCTGGCCGCACCTCTGCAACGTTTCGGGGTCAAACCCACACGCTTACCGAGGGGAGGTCCCGCCATGTTCAGCCACAAGCCCACCACCCGCGAAGAAGTCCAACGCGAGATCGACAGCCTGATGCGCGCGCTCGACGAGCTCAAGCACGACGCCGCACGTGACTCGCGCCATCGCCTCAGCGCCCTGCGTTCGCGTGCCGAATCGCTCTGGCACGACCAGCACTGGGACGAGCACTATGCCGATCTGTCCAAGCGCACCCGTGAGGCCAGCCGCGCCGCACGCGACTGTGCCAAGGAACATCCGCTGGGCACGCTGGCCCTGGCGGCCGGTGCCTTTGCCCTGATCGGCTATCTGGTCACCCGCCGCTGACCGACCATGCTCAACGCCGAAACGCCACGCCTCAAGTTCGCCCTGTACGGCGCGCATGACGATCTCGGCAGTGCGCTGCTGGTCGAGCTGCTCAGCCGGCAGCACGAGGCTGTGGCGCTATTGGACGATCTCAATTCGCTGTCTGCCCGGCCGGGCCTGCGGACCAAGCCGGGCGACCCGTTCGATCCGCTGAGCGTCAGCGAAAGCGTGGCAGGGATGGATGCGGTGATCTGCCTGTACCACACGCCGCGCCTGCCCAGCACCGATGCCATCACCGGCGAGTCCGCCCGGCGCGATTTCTACCAGGCGGTGGAAGCGCTGCTGCTCGGGCTTGAGCGTGTCGGCGTCGAGCGGCTGCTGTTGATCGCCGACTTCCCGGCCATCGAGCGACAGCCGGAGGTCGAGGCCGCCTTGCAGCGGCTGGCCGCGCATCCGCTCAAGTGGACGCTGGTGGATGCGCCCCCGGCCGGCAACCAGCTGACCATCGAGACGTTGGCCGAAGCCGCCGGCAAGGGCGAAACCAATCCCTTTCACGAGCTGCAGCGCATCGCTGCCGGTATCGTGGACGAGCTGGAGCGCCCGCAGCACCTGCATCAACGCATCCATTTTCGTAGCTAGCCCTTTCTGGTCGTCTGGGCGCGGCTTATGGATGTCTGCGCGCGTCGGCCAGCCAATGGCCAGCGGGCATTTGGCCGGCCAAGAGCCCTCTCAGCCCAGCTGGCGCCGTAGCTCGGCCAGTACCGGCGCGGTATCCGGGCGCACGCCGCGCCAGAGTTCGAAGGCTTCCGCCGCCTGCTCCACCAGCATGCCGAGACCGTCGCGGGTGGTTGCACCCAGCGCCGCGGCCCAGCGGCAGAAGGGCGTCGGCTCAGCGCTGTACATCATGTCGTAGCAGAAGGAGCGGCCGGCAACGATCAGGCTGTCGGCCAAGGGCGGCAGCTCGCCACCGAGGCTGGCCGACGTGCCGTTGACGATCAGGTCGACCGGTTCGGCAAGCTCGGCGAAGCCGCTCGCCGACAGCGAACCGAGCTCGGCGAACTCCTGCACCAGCTGTTCGGCCCGGCTCGCGGTGCGATTGGCGATGACCAGCGCCGCCGGCCGGTGCGCCAGCAGCGGCTCCAGTACGCCACGCACGGCACCCCCGGCGCCCAGCAGCAGGATGCGGCGGCCGCTCAGGGTCACGCCGGCATTGAGCAGGTCGGCGACCAGCCCGGCGCCATCGGTGTTGTCGCCCAGCAGGCGACCATCCTCCAGCTTCTTCAGGGTATTCACCGCACCGGCGCGGCGCGCACGCTCGGTCAGCTCGTCGGCCATGCGATAGGCCTGCTCCTTGAACGGCACGGTCACGTTGGCACCCAGGCCTTCGCGAAAGAAGTCACGCGCGAACGCGGGGAAGTCATCCAGCGGCGCCAGCAGCGGCTCATAGCTCAGCGCCTGGCCGGTCTGTGCGGCGAACAGCGCATGAATCTGCGGTGACTTGCTGTGGCCGATGGGGTTGCCGAAGACGCCGTAGCGGTCCATCCAATACCTCTGTTTCAAATTCGGGCTGCAGACCCGGTGCGAGACGCATCGACTCCAGCGCCGAAACTCGGGCCGGATGCCGTCTTCGTTCAGGCGGGCGCGGCGGCCAGCCAGTCGCGGTCCTGCAGGAAATACTCGGTCAGCCGCGCTTCCGGCGAGCCCGGCTCGGGGCGCTTGTCATAGCCCCAGGCAACCTGCGGCGGCAGCGACATCAGGATCGATTCGGTGCGTCCACCCGATTGCAGGCCGAACAGGGTGCCGCGGTCGTAGACCAGGTTGTACTCGACGTAGCGGCCGCGGCGCAGCAGCTGGAACTGCCGCTCGCGCTCACCGAACGGGGTGGCCTTGCGCCGCTGTACGATGGGCAGATAGGCCTGAAGATAGGCATCGCCGACCGCACGCATGAAGGCGAAGCTGGTGTCGAAATCCCACTGGTTCAGGTCGTCGAAGAACAGTCCGCCAACGCCGCGCGGTTCGTTGCGGTGCTTGATGTGGAAGTAGCGGTCGCACCACTCCTTGTAGCGCGGATAGACCTCTGCGCCAAAGGGTGCGCAGGCGTCCCGGGCGACTCGGTGCCAATGCACGCAGTCTTCTTCGGCGCCGTAGTAGGGCGTCAGGTCGAAGCCGCCGCCGAACCACCAGACCGGTTCCTCGCCGTCCTTCTCGGCGATGAAGAAGCGCACATTGGCATGGGAGGTGGGCACGTAGGGGTTGTGCGGGTGAATCACCAGCGACACGCCCAGCGCCTCGAAGCTGCGACCGGCCAGTTCAGGCCGATGGGCACTGGCCGATGGCGGCAGGCTGTCGCCGTGCACATGGGAGAAGTTCACCCCGCCTTTCTCGATCAGCGCGCCGTTCTCGATCACCCGCGTCCGGCCGCCACCGCCACCAGGCCGCGTCCAGGCATCCTCGACGAAGCGGGCACCGCCGTCTTCGACCTCCAGGGCGGCGCAGATTCGATCCTGCAGATCCAGCAGATAGGCTTTGACGGCTTCGGTCCTGTCGTTCACGAAATCACCTTGCGAATGACCGCACGCAGCCAGCGGCGCGTGGCTGAGCGGTGCTTGAAACGGGGTCGGCCGGCAAGCATAACATCAGGCCGATTGACGAACGCAGCCCCGGCAGGTTCGATAGGCGCTCTTTCAATGACCAGGAGCCAGACATGTCCCAGCGCATCCAATTCAGCCAGCACGGCGGTCCCGAAGTCCTGGAACAGGTCGATGTGCCCCTCAGCGCGCCGGCTGCCGGCGAGGTGCGCGTCCGCAACCACGCCATCGGCCTGAACTTCATCGACACCTATTTCCGTAGCGGCCTGTACCAGCCGCCAAGCCTGCCGTCCGGTCTGGGCACCGAGGGTGCCGGGGTGGTCGATGCGGTGGGCGAGGGCGTGCAGCATCTGCTGCCCGGTGATCGTGTCGCCTATGCCACCGGTCCGCTGGGTGCCTACGCGGAGTATCACACGCTGCCAGCTCGCCACCTGGTCAAGCTGCCGGACTCCATCAGCTACGAACAGGCTGCCGCGGTCATGCTCAAGGGCCTGACCTGTCAGTATCTGCTGCGTCAGACTCACGTGCTGCAGGCTGGCGAGACCGTGCTGTTCCATGCCGCGGCCGGCGGCGTTGGCTCCATTGCCTGCCAGTGGGCACATGCGCTCGGCGCTCGGCTGATCGGCGTGGTTGGCTCGGCGGAGAAGGCCGCACGCGCCAAGGCGCTCGGTGCCTGGGCGACCATCGACCGTAGCTGCGAAGACGTGGTGCAGCGCGTACTGGAGCTGACCGAAGGCAAGAAGTGCCCGGTGGTCTACGACTCGGTGGGCAAGAACAGCTGGGAGATTTCCCTCGATTGCGTCGCTCCGCGCGGGCTGCTGGTGAGCTTCGGCAATGCGTCGGGTGCTGTCACCGGAGTCAACCTCGGCGTGCTGGCGCAAAAGGGTTCGCTGTTCGTCACCCGCCCGACCCTGGCTGGCTATGCCGACACCCCGGAGCGCCTGCAGGCCATGGCCGACGAGCTGTTCGAGATGATCGGCAGCGGCAAGGTCAAGGTCGAGATCGGCCAGCGCTACGCACTCGGCGATGCCGCCGAAGCGCAGCGCAAGCTGGCAGCGGGGGAAACCACCGGATCGACCATTCTGCTGCCCTGAACACGGTGGCGGCTGCCGCTGCAGGGCAGCCGCGCCGCCGTCGATTCGCCGGCTCAGGCCGGACGAATCACCTCGCCGCTGCGCAGGTCTCGGATGACGCTGGGATTGCGCCGGCCGCCCAGCGCACCATTGAATACGGCGTCTAGCTGCTGCGGGAAATACTGTTCCACCCGCAGCCGCGAACGCGCTGCGGGCCGCCCGGCCGGGTTGGCCGAGGTCGACACCAGCGGCCCGGTCAGCGCGCAGAGGCGCTTTACCAGCGGGTGGTCGGTGACGCGCAGGGCCACGCTTTCATGCCGTCCGGTGATCCACTCGGGCAAGCGGCCGCGGTGCGGTACCAGCCAGGTGTTGGGCCCCGGCCAGGTCCCTGCCAGGCGATCCAGCCAGCGCTCCGGCAGGTCGTCCAGCAGGAAGTCGAACTGTTCCACGGTATCCGCGATGAGGATCAGGCCCTTCTCCACGGGTCGCTCCTTGAGCGCCAGCAGGCGCAACACCGCGTCTTCGTCCCACGGGTCGCAGCCCACACCCCAGACCGCTTCGGTCGGATAGGCGATCACCCCGCCAGCCCGGACCACCCGCGCCACCTGCTGCACACGCCAATCGCCAATCATGCCGACCTCTGCCTGGATGAAAAGCCGGCAGTGTACCCAAGGCGCCAGCCGTCGAGCAGGGGGCGATCGGGCCGATTCGCGACAGCCTGCAACAGTGAGCCGTTAAGCCTGGCACCGCCGCATCCAGCCGATGCTGGTTAGCGCATCAGCACCGACCAGAGTCCGTTGTCGCAGCTGACCTGACCCTCGATCTCCAGCTCGGTCAGTTGTGCCAGCACCTGACCCAGCGGCTGATCGAGCGCGGCCGCCAGCGCCTCGCTGCTGCGCGACGCCGCCAGCAGTTCGCGCAGCAATGGGTGATCCGTCTGCGGCGGCTTCGGCGCTTCAGCAGCCAGCGGTGCAAGGCGCTGCCAGCCGCGCAGGGCCTGCAGGACATCCTCTACCGACTCCACCAGCGCCGCGCCCTGGCGGATCAGCTGATGGCAGCCGCGTGCGCCGGGATGATGGATCGAACCGGGAATCGCATAGACTTCGCGGCCTTGCTCGGCGGCCAGACGCGCGGTGATCAGCGAACCGCTGGACGGACTCGCCTCGACCACCAGCACGCCCAGCGAAAGGCCGCTGATGATGCGGTTGCGGCGCGGAAAGTTGCTCGCTTGTGGCGGGCAGTCCAGCGGCAATTCGGACACCAGCGCACCGCCATGTTCGACGATCTGCTTGGCCAGGCTGAGATGGCGCTGCGGATACAGCCGTTCGATGCCGGTGCCGAGCACCGCGACGGTCTTGCCGTTTGCATCCAGCGCACCCTGATGTGCAGCGCCGTCGATTCCCAGCGCCAGTCCACTGGTGATGACGAAACCCGCGCCGGCCAGGCTGCGGGAAAAGGCGCGGGCATTGTCCAGGCCGTTTCGCGAGGCGCGGCGGCTGCCGACTACCGCCAGCTGCGGCCGTTCGAGCAAGGTCGGATCGCCGGCGACGAACAGCAGAGGCGGGGCATCCGGCAGCTCCGCCAGCAGGGCGGGATAGGCCGGATCGTCCCAGCAGATCACATGTCGACCTGGGGCTTGCAGCCAGGCCAGGGCGGCACTGGCCCGCTCGCGAATCTCGCTGCTGCGGCGCGGTTCGGCGCAGCTGACCGGCAGACCCAGGGAGCGCCAGGCGCTGGCCGGCGCACTGAGGGCCGACGCCGCATCGGGGAACGCACTGAGCAACCGCTGCAGGCGCCGCGGACCGAGTTCCGGCAACAGATGAAGACGCAGCCGGGCTTCAAGCTCGGCGGGGGAAATGGCAGGCATGGAAGACACTCCTTGTCTCCTGGCACCGCATCCTTGCGGTGTTATCGCAGCATGAAAAAGCCCCGCATTCGCGGGGCTTTCTTAGTTCAGGGGTTGCGGACCTTGTCCTTCACCGACAGCGAGCGGGTGGCCTGCAGCACCAGGCCGTAGCTGAGCTTGTCGTAGGTGCGGAACACCATCAGCAGACCGGAGCGCTCGTCCGGGATCTTCACGTTCTCGCCGGTCACGCGATCGCGCACGGTTTCGCCGGTCTTGTACACCGCCAGCACGTTGCCGTCCTGCAGACCGTCACGAGCACCTTTGTTCAGCGTGACCACATCGAACTGGCCGATCTGGGTGACGCCGCGCGGCACATCCAGAATCACGCCTTCGACCTGGGTGGACGGGGCGCTCGGCATAAAGGTGGAGTTGACCGCGCGCTCCTCGCCCGGGAACAGGCGATCACCGATGCGCGCTTCCTGGGTGGTCCGGGTCAGTTGCATGGTGGCGATGTCGCCTTCGATCTCGACGATCTCGACGGAGCCGACATCATCGGCGTTGATGCCGAGGAATTCACCGGTGTCCGGGTCGACGTAGGTCTTGCCCTGGCGGAAGATGCCGTAGGCCGGCATGTTCGCTTCGAACGCGCCGCGACCATAGATGCGATCGCCGGCGCCGCTGATCACGCGCTCGGCATTGCCGGCGACGATATACGGAGCGCCCTGGAACTGCTCGGCGGTGTCGATGATGCGGTTGCTCAGCAGGAAGCTGTTGATCGCTTCCAGCGGGATGGTCGGGATGGCCTCGGCCATCGGCGTGGTGCGTACGGTCGGCGACAACTTGATGGTGCCGCGCGAGGTACCGCGGTCCAGCACCAGTCGCGGCTGGCCGTCGACATAGACCAGGCTCAGGGTGTCGCCGGGATAGATCAGGTGAGGGTTGGCGATCTGCGGGTTGGCATGCCACAGCTCCGGCCATTTCCACGGCTCGCGCAGGAAGCGGCCGGAAATGCCCCAGAGTGTGTCGCCCTTCACCACGGTATACCGCTCCGGATGATTGTCCTTGAGCTGCACCGCGGCCTGGGCGAGCCCGCCGACCGCCACCAGCAGCAGGGCGAGTAGTGATTTCCTCATGTGGTGAATCCCTTTATTATGTGCCTTCACGTGAAGCGCCCTAGCGCCGCGGACCCATTTGGAACGCGGCATTAAGCCGTTTTCCATGCTGCTCGGCATCTTAGCAGCGGCTTTTGACTTTATTCCATAAGTGCATCACAAACGCATATGGCCATTCTGAACATCCTTGAATTTCCCGATCCGCGGCTGCGTACCATCGCCAAACCGGTGGACGTGGTCGATGACGGCATCCGTCAGCTGGTCGACGACATGTTCGAAACCATGTACGAAGCGCCGGGCATCGGCCTGGCCGCGACGCAGGTCAATGTGCACAAGCGCGTGGTGGTGATGGACCTGTCCGAGGACCGCTCCGAACCGCGGGTTTTCATCAACCCGGAATTCGAACCGCTCACCGACCAGATGGACCAGTACCAGGAAGGCTGCCTGTCGGTACCCGGCTTCTACGAGAACGTCGATCGTCCGCAGAAGGTGCGCATCAAGGCGCTGGACCGCGACGGCAAGCCCTACGAGCTGATCGCCGAAGGACTGCTGGCGGTGTGTATCCAGCACGAGTGCGATCACCTCAACGGCAAGCTGTTCGTCGACTACCTGTCCAGCCTCAAGCGCGACCGGATCAAGAAGAAGCTGGAAAAGATCCACCGCCAGCAGGCTTGATTCCCGAACCTCAAAGGCTTGCTACGGCAAGCCTTTTTCTTAGCGAGTCCCCATGACCCAGCCCTTGCGCATCGTTTTCGCCGGCACTCCGGAATTCGCCGCCCAGCACCTGCAGGCCCTGCTCGATGCGGGCAAATCGATCGTTGCGGTCTATACCCAGCCGGACCGCCCGGCCGGGCGCGGCCAGAAGCTGATGCCCAGCCCGGTCAAGCAGCTCGCCGTGCAGCACGACATTCCGGTGCTGCAACCGCAGACACTGCGTGATCCGGCGGCTCAGGCGGAGCTGGCCGCGCTGCAGGCGGACCTGATGGTGGTCGTGGCCTATGGTCTGATCCTGCCGCAGGCGGTGCTCGACCTGCCGCGCCTGGGCTGTATCAACAGCCATGCCTCGCTGCTGCCCCGCTGGCGTGGTGCCGCGCCGATCCAGCGCGCCATCGAAGCCGGCGACAGCGAGTCCGGGGTCACGGTGATGCAGATGGAAGCGGGCCTGGATACCGGTCCGATGCTGCTCAAGGTCAACACACCGATCAGTGACGAAGACACCGGCGGCTCGCTGCACGACCGTCTCGCCTTGCTCGGCGCGCACGCCGTGGTAAAGGCCGTCGACGCCCTGGCCGCCGGCACCCTGACGCCCGAAGTGCAGGACGACAGCCTGGCCACCTATGCGCACAAGCTGAGCAAGGACGAGGCGCGCGTAGACTGGACCCGCCCGGCAGTCGAGCTGGAGCGGCTGATTCGCGCCTTCAACCCCTGGCCGATCTGCCACAGCACGCTGAACGGCGAAACGCTGAAGATTCACGCCGCACGCCTCGGCGAAGGCCGCGGCGTGCCCGGCCTTATCCTCGACGCGAGCAAGGCAGGGCTGACCGTTGCCTGCGGTGAAGGCGCGCTGTCGCTGACTCGCCTGCAATTGCCCGGTGGCAAGCCGCTTGGCTTCGGCGACCTGTATAACAGCCGCCGTGAGCAGTTCGCCCCCGGCCTGGTTCTCGGCCAATGAATCCGCGCCTGGCGGCGGCCCGTGCGCTGAGCGTCGTGCTGTCGGGCAAGGCGTCTCTGGGCAGCAGCCTGCCGGAGGTCCTCGGCAAGGTGGACGCCCGTGATCGAGGTCTGACCCAGGAACTGGCCTTTGGTACCGCGCGCTGGCAGCCGCGCCTGGCGGGGCTGGCCAACAAACTGTTGCAGAAGCCGTTCAAGGCCGCCGACCGCGATGTCGAAGCATTGCTGCTGGTCGGCCTCTATCAGCTGCTGCATACCCGTATTCCGGCCCATGCCGCCATCGGCGAAACCGTCGGCTGCGTGGACAAGCTGAAGAAGCCCTGGGCCAAGGGGCTGCTCAATGCCGTGCTGCGCCGCGCCCAGCGCGAAGGTGAAGCACTGCTGGCCGAACTGGAACACGATCCGGTGATTCGCGTGGCCCACCCGCGCTGGCTGCAGAAGGCCCTCAAGGCACACTGGCCCGAACACTGGGAAGCCATCTGCGCGGCGAACAATGCGCATCCGCCGATGATGCTGCGGGTCAATCGCCGTCAGACCAGTCGAGACGTCTACCTGACCGAGCTGCAAACCGCCGGTATCGACGCCTTCTCCTGCGAATTCAGCGAAGACGGCATCCGACTCGCCAGCCCCTGCGATGTGCAGCAGCTGCCCGGCTTCGCCGAAGGACGGGTCAGCGTGCAGGACGAAGCCGCGCAGCTGGCCGCCGGGCTGCTCGATCTGGCGCCCGGCCAGCGCGTGCTGGACGCCTGCTGCGCTCCGGGCGGCAAGACCTGCCACCTGCTCGAGCGCGAGCCGCAGCTGGCCGGGCTGGTTGCGCTGGACCTCGAGCCCAAGCGTCTGGCGCGGGTACGGGAGAATCTCGAGCGTCTGCAGCTCGATGCCGAGCTGCTCGCCGCCGATGCGCGCGCCACCGCGCAGTGGTGGGATGGCAAACCGTTCCAGCGCATCCTGCTCGACGCACCCTGCTCGGCCACCGGCGTGATCCGCCGCCATCCGGACATCAAGCTGACCCGCCAGGCCGAGGACATCGCTCCACTGGCCGCACTGCAGGGCGAGATGCTCGATGCACTGTGGCCGACCCTGGAAGTCGGCGGCGTGCTGCTCTATGCCACCTGCTCGGTGCTGCCGACCGAGAACCGTGAGGTGATCGGTGCCTTTCTCGCACGCACCCCCGGCGCGCGCGAACTGGACCTGCCGGCCGGCTTCGGCCTGACGCAGCCCCACGGTCGCCAGCTGCTGCCGCAGCAGGACGGCCACGACGGCTTCTACTATGCCAAGCTGATCAAGATCGCAGCTCAACCGCGTGGCCATCATCAGTAAGCCGAACCCGGGCCGGCCAGGCTCGACCCCAACATGGACGCGGCAGCGGATGGCTGCCGCTCAGGAGTGACCGCGTGAAGATCATCATCCTCGGTGCCGGTCAGGTCGGCGGCACCCTCGCCGAACACCTCGCCAGCGAAGCCAACGACATCACCGTGGTGGACACCGACGGCGATCGCCTACGCGATCTCGGCGACCGCCTGGACATCCGCACCATTCAGGGCCGCGGCTCGTTTCCCACCGTGCTGCGCCAGGCCGGCGCCGACGACGCCGACATGCTGGTGGCGGTGACCAACAGCGACGAAACCAACATGGTCGCCTGCCAGGTCGCCTACACGCTGTTTCACACGCCGACCAAGATCGCCCGAGTGCGCGAGGCGGCCTATCTGGTGCGCTCGGGTCTGTTCAACAACGAAGCCATTCCGGTGGACGTGCTGATCAGCCCGGAACAGGTGGTTACCAATTACATCAAACGCCTGATCGAGCATCCCGGCTCGCTGCAGGTGATCGACTTCGCCGGCGGCAAGGCGCAGCTGGTGGCGGTACGCGCCTATTACGGCGGCCCGCTGGTGGGGCAGGAGCTGCGCCAGCTGCGTCGTCACATGCCCAACGTCGACACCCGCGTGGCGGCCATCTTCCGCCGCAACCACGCGATCCTGCCGCAGGGCGACACGGTCATCGAGGCCGATGACGAGGTGTTCTTCATCGCTGCCCGCGGCCACATCCGCGCCGTGATGAGCGAGATGCGCCGGCTCGACGAGAACTACAAGCGCATCGTCATCGCCGGTGGCGGGCACATCGGCGAGCGGCTGGCGGAGGCCATCGAGAGCCGCTACCAGGTCAAGATCATCGAGATGAACCCGGCACGCTGCCGCTACCTCTCCGATACCCTGGACAGCACCATCATCCTGCAGGGCAGCGCTTCGGACCGCGATCTGCTGGTGGAAGAGAACATCAACGAGGCGGACGTGTTCCTCGCCCTGACCAACGACGACGAGGCCAACATCATGTCCTCGCTGCTGGCCAAGCGGCTCGGTGCGCGCAAGGTGATGTGCATCATCAACAACCCGGCCTACGTCGACCTGGTGCAGGGCGGCGAAATCGACATCGCCATCAGCCCGCAGCTAGCCACCATCGGCACCCTGCTGACCCACGTGCGCCGCGGCGATATCGTCAGTGCACACTCGCTGCGCCGCGGCGCGGCCGAAGCGATCGAGGTGATCGCCCACGGCGACCCGCGCTCGAGCAAGGTGGTGGGTCGCGCCATCGAGCAGATTGCGCTGCCGCCAGGCACCACCATCGGCGCAGTGATCCGCGACGACCAGGTACTGATCGCGCACGATGACACCCGAATCGAGTCCGGCGACCACGTAATCCTGTTCCTGGTCGACAAGAAGCACATTCGCGACGTGGAGCGCCTGTTCCAGGCCGGCCTGACCTTCTTCTGAAGCCCGCCGCTTTTACCCGAACGGCCCGCCTTATGGTGGGCCGTTTTGTTTTCTCAATCAGGAAACCTGTAGCTCCGTTACGGCGTGTTTTCCATCATCCCCTTCAATTGCGTCAGATCGCGCCAGATGGCCTCAGATTTCCATTTTATGGGCAGCTTTTGTACCCTCCAGAATGACCGTCTCGTCAGGGCTTCGATTGAAGGAAGCTATGACCGCCGTAATGTTCACGGCACCTTGTCGCTTCGCAAGCGTCCTTTACTACGGTCAACGCAGTTACCACTCCTAGACAAATAACGATCCGATTCCTCGGGTCTCTACAAGGAACAGGAGAAACTCCCAATGAGGAACAGCCCCATCACGACAAGCCCCCGCCGGCTGCTGATCGCCTGTGCCGCCCTGGCCAGCATCGGTTTCGCCAGCGTCACCCAGGCCGATACCCTGGAAAAGATCAAGGACAGCAACAGCGTCCGCATCGGCTATGCCAACGAGACGCCTTTCGCCTATACGGCGCTGGATGGCAGTGTCACCGGCGAGTCGCCGGAAATCGTGCGCAAGGTCTTCGAGCGCATGGAGATCGGCACCATCAAACCGGTGCTCACCGAATGGGGCTCGCTGATCCCCGGCCTGCGCGCCGGGCGCTTCGACCTCATCGCCGCCGGCATGTACATCACCCCGGAACGCTGCAAGCAGGTGCTTTTCACCGACCCGCATTACCGCCTGCTCGACACCCTGCTGGTGGCCCAGGGCAACCCGAAGGAGCTGCGCAGCTACGAGGACATCGCCGGCAACCCCGAGGTGAAGATCGCCATCATGTCCGGCACGGTGAACCTGGGCTATGCGCGCAAGGCCGGCATCAAGGATTCGCAGATCCTCCAGGTCCCGGATACCACCTCCCAGCTGCAGGCGGTACGCAGCGGCCGCGCCGATGCCGCCATCGGCACCCAGCTGACCATGCGCGGGCTGGCGGCCAAGGCCAGTAACGATGTCGAGGCCATTGCCGACTTCGAGGACGATCCCGCGCGCGCCGGCTATGGTGCGCTGGCCTTCCGCCCGCAGGACGAAGCCCTGCGCGATGCAGTGAATGCCGAGCTCAAGCAGTGGCTGGGCAGCGAGGAGCATCTGAAAGCCGTGGAACCGTTCGGCTTCGACCGCTCCAACCTGACCGACAAGACCGCCGCCGAGCTCTGCGGCGCCTGAAGCCCGTCGGGCGGCCGGTTTGCTGCGCCGACCCGCCGCCCGCCTGCGAACGCTGACCAAGGCTGCGCCGCCGCTTGCGCAGCCTCGCTCAGCGCTCCGGACAACCGGATAGCGCCACCATGATCGAACTGCTCCCCCTGTTGCTGCAGGGCACCTGGGTCACCGTCAAGGTGACTGCCTTCGGTTCCCTGCTGGCCATCGCCTGCGCGCTGATCGCCGCGCTGGCCCGGCTCTCGCCATTGCCACCATTGCGCTGGCTGGCCGTCATCTACGTCGAGGTGTTCCGTGGCTCGTCGCTGCTGGTCCAGCTGTTCTGGCTGTACTTCGTGCTGCCGCTGCCACCGTTCAACGTCGAGATGAGCGCCTTCGCCGTGGCGGTGGTCGGCCTGGGCCTGAACATCGGTGCCTACGGCGCCGAGGTGCTGCGTGGCGCGATCCGCTCGGTGCATCGCGGCCAGCACGAGGCCTGCCACGCGCTGAACATGACGCCGCTGACCCGCATGCGCCGGATCATCCTGCCGCAGGCGCTGCTGGCGGCGATTCCGCCCGGCACCAACCTGTTGATCGAACTGCTGAAGAACACTTCGCTGGTGTCGCTGATCACCCTGTCGGACCTGGCCTTCCGCGCCCGGCAGCTGGACCAGGCGACCCTGATGACCCTGGAGATCTTCGGCCTGGCGCTAGTGATCTACTTCGTTCTCGCCCAGACGATCAACTTCGCCATGCGCAGGCTGGAACAGCGCCTGGCCCGTGGCCGGATGCGCGGAGGCCTGTCATGAACTTCTTCGACTGGGAATTCGCCCGCGAAATCCTGCCACGGCTGCTGGACGCCTCGCTGACCACCATCGGCATCGCCCTGGCCGGCTTCGCCATCGCCGTGGTGCTCGGCCTGTTTCTCGCCATCGGTCGGCGCAGCCGCCACCGCTGGCTGTCCTGGCCGGTCACCGGCCTGATCGAATTCATTCGCAGCACGCCGTTACTGATCCAGGTGTATTTCCTGTTCTACGTCTTCCCCAATTACGGCCTCAACCTCAGCGCCATGCAGGCGGGGATCATCGGTATCGCGCTGCACTACGCCTGCTACACCGCCGAGGTCTACCGCGCCGGCCTGGACGCGGTACCGCGCTCGCAGTGGGAAGCGGTCACCGCGCTGAACATGAAGCCCTGGACCGCCTACCGCGACGTGATCCTGCCGCAGGCGTTGCGCCCGGTACTGCCGGCGCTGGGCAACTACCTGATCTCGATTCTCAAGGACACGCCGGTGCTGTCGGCGATCACCGTGGTGGAAATCATGCAACGAGCCAAGAACATCGGCTCGGAGAGCTTCCGCTACCTGGAGCCGATCACCATGGTCGGCGTCTTCTTCCTCATTCTCAGCCTCGGCCTCGCCTGGTGCGTGCGCCGCCTGGAACATCGCATGGAGCTGGCCCGATGAATACGCCAATGCCCGCCACAGAAGAATCGAACACCGCCGCCGTGGCGGCCGCAGCGCCGGCGCAGCCGATGGTGCGTTTCGCCAGCGTGACCAAGCGCTATGGCGAGCTGACCGTACTGGAGGGCCTCGACCTTGATGTCCAGGAGGGCGAGAAGGTTGCCATCATCGGCCCCAGCGGCTCGGGCAAGTCGACCCTGCTGCGGGTGCTGATGACCCTGGAAGGCATCGACGACGGGCTGATCGAGGTGGACGGCGAACCCCTGACCCATATGCCCGACGGCCATGGCCGACTGGTCCCGGCCAACGCCCGTCATCTGCGCCGGGTGCGCGGCAAGGTCGGCATGGTGTTCCAGAGCTTCAACCTGTTCCCGCATATGAACGCGTTGCAGAACGTCATGGAAGCCCCGGTTCAGGTGCTCGGACTGAGCAAGCGCGAGGCGCGCGAACGGGCCGAGGAGCTGCTGGCGATGGTCGGCCTGGAGGACAAGCTGGAGCATTTCCCGGCGCAGCTGTCCGGCGGCCAGCAGCAGCGCGTGGCAATTGCGCGGGCGCTGGCCATGCGACCCAAGGTGATGCTGTTCGACGAAGTCACCTCGGCGCTGGACCCGGAGCTCTGCGGCGAGGTGCTGAGCGTGATTCGCCGTCTCGGCGAGGCGCACAACCTGACCATGCTGATGGTCACCCACCAGATGGGCTTCGCCCGCGAGTTCGCCGACCGCGTATGCTTCTTTCACCAGGGTCGGATCCACGAGCAGGGCAGCCCGGACGCGCTGTTCAACAACCCGCAGGAAGAGCGCACCCGGGAGTTTCTCAGCGCAGTCAACGAAGCCCACTGAGATGCCACGCGGCTGTCACGCGGCGCGCTCAAGATTGCGCGCACCCGCTAAGACCAATGGCGTATGCTGACCATCTTGCCGGGCAGTCGCTTTGCACTACAGTGGAGGGGACTCCCTGGGCGCCCGTGCTCCAATCAAGGTCCGATCATGCTCGAATCGCTGGAAAAGATGCTCTCTCAAGGCATGGACAATCCGATGCTGCGCTTCGGACTCGGCAAGGGCTACCTGGATGCCGGTCAGCCGGGCAGGGCGGCGCAGCACCTGCGCCGCTGCGTGGAGCTCGATCCGAGGTACTCGGCGGCGTGGAAGCTGCTGGGCAAGGCGCTGCAGGCCGATGGCGACAAGCAGGGCGCCCACGAGGCCTGGGAAAGCGGCATCGCCGCAGCGAACGCTCGCGGCGACAAGCAGGCGGAAAAGGAAATGAGCGTCTTTCTGCGTCGGCTCGACCGCCTTACACCTGACTGAGCGCCCGCTCAGTCCTCGCGCAGGAACTGCAGGCCGATCCCCTCGGCATCGACCCGCATCACCACCATCCGCAGTTCCGGCGCTGGAATCGGCAGGTCCTGAACCTGACCGGTCACCTCGTCGCCAGGCTTCAGCACTACCAACTCCGGATGCCGCACATAGACGCCACCATCGGACAGGTCGCGGGTGTGGGCGAACACCTCGCCGAAGGCCGGATGGGTGATGCGAATACGGCACTTCATGTTGGTACGTGGATGCTGACGCTGGTTGCGCATGGGTTCGTCCTTGTTGGTTCTTGTTCTGGCCTGATCAGTACCAGCGCTTTTCGCCGGCGGGGCGCTTCTTGAAGCGCTTCATCGTCCACATGTACTGGCTGGGGTAGGCCCGCACGTACTTCTCGATCATCGCGCTCATGGCCGCCACGCCGGTTTCGGCGTCCTCGCTATACATCCCTTCGGGCGCCGCCTCGAGGATCACCTTGTAGCCCGAACCGTCCTCCAGGCGCAACGCGTGAAGAAAAACGCCGACCGCCTTGCCGCCCGCGAGCATGCCGGGCACGAACTTGCTGGTCAGCGCCTGGGTGGCGAAGAAAGGCGCGAACAGCCCGCTGCCTTCGCTCGGTTCCGGATCGGCCGGGATGCCAACCGCGCCGCCACGACGGACTTCCTTGATCACGCTGAGGATGCCTTCCCGGGTCGAGGGCGCGACCCGGTTGCCCAGCTGCACGCGCTGCTGCTGCAGCAACTCGTCCACCGCCTTCAGCTTTGGCGGCCGGTAGAAGATGATCGGCTTGCACTGCGCGCAGTAGAAATGGTTCAGCACTTCCCAGTTTCCCAGGTGGCTGGTCATACCGACCACCCCCTTGCCAGACGCCAGCGCCGCCTGCAGCACCTCGAGGCCTTCGACTTCGCGAATCAGCCCGAGGGTCTTCTCAGCCGGCCAGATCCAGGCGCAGGCGCTTTCGGTGAAGGCCATGCCGGTCTGCCGCAGCGTCTTTCCGAGCAGCACATCCAGTTCGGCGGCACTCAGCTCGGGAAAGCACTTGTGCAGGTTGATCCGCGCCACCTCGCGCGAGCGGTTCGGCAGCTTCCACATGAGCCAGCCGATCACCGAACCCAGCCCCTGCACCATGCGCCAGGGCAACCGGGCGAAGAGTCGCAGGGAACCGACGACCAGGGCACCTTTGAGCTTTTCCACACCGCACTCCGAAATTTTCAGGTCGCCTAGTCTACCTGCATCGGGCGGCGGCGTTCAGGCGCGACGCAAGCAATGGCGCATATCTTGGTGGCATACGGCTCAATCTCCGCCGACCAGCGCGGCATGCCGTTCGCAATCGATCAGATGGTCCATCACCATGCCGCAAGCCTGCATGTAGGCATAGCAGATGGTCGGGCCGACAAAGCTGAAGCCGGCTTTTTTCAGCGCGCGGCTCATGGCCTCGGCCTCGGGCGAGACCGCCGGCACCTGATCCAGGCGCTCGAAGCGATTGATCTTCGGTTCGCCGCCGACGAACGACCAGACGAACCCTACCGGATCCTCCAGCTGCAACCAGGCACGCGCGTTGCTGCGCGCCGCCTCGAGCTTGCGCCGGTTGCGGATGATGCCGGGATCCTGCATGCGCTCGTCGATCTCGGCATCGCTCATGCGCGCCAGGCGCTCGGCATCGAAGCCGAACAGCACCTGCCGGTAGCGCTCGCGCTTGCGCAATACGGTGATCCAGGAAAGCCCCGCCTGAAAGGCCTCGAGCAAGAGGAATTCGAACAGCACCTGCGGATCGCGGGCCGGTACGCCCCATTCGCGATCGTGGTAGTCGATGTACAGCGGATCCGTGCCGCACCAGGCGCAACGTGGCATGTGGTCTCCTTGCGCAGGGCTCGTCCGATGGCCGAAACCATCGCAAGCGCAGCCATGCGGGGGGTATACTTCGAGGCTTTCTGTCGAAGCCCAGCACAGGTGAAATTTTGAGCCAGACTACGCCTGCCGTGCGCACCTTCCAAGACCTGATCCTCGCCCTGCAAAGCTACTGGGCCGAGCAGGGTTGCGTGGTCCTGCAGCCCTATGACATGGAAATGGGCGCCGGTACATTCCACACCGCCACCTTCCTGCGCGCCATCGGTCCCGAGACCTGGAACGCCGCCTACGTCCAGCCTTCGCGCCGCCCGGCCGACGGCCGCTACGGCGAGAACCCCAACCGCCTGCAGCACTACTACCAGTTCCAGGTGGTGCTCAAGCCCAACCCGGACAACATCCAGGACCTGTACCTGGAGTCGCTGCGCCGCATCGGCGTCGATACCTCGGTGCACGACGTGCGCTTCGTGGAGGACAACTGGGAATCGCCGACCCTCGGCGCCTGGGGTCTGGGCTGGGAAGTCTGGCTCAACGGCATGGAAGTCACCCAGTTCACCTACTTCCAGCAGGTCGGCGGCGTCGAGTGCTACCCGGTCACCGGTGAGATCACCTATGGCCTGGAGCGCCTGGCCATGTACCTGCAGGGTGTCGACTCGGTCTACGACCTGATCTGGGCCGACGGTCCGTTCGGCACCGTGACCTATGGCGATGTGTTCCACCAGAACGAGGTGGAGCAGTCGACTTACAACTTCGAGCACGCCAATGTGCCGAAGCTTTTCGAACTCTTCGATTTCTACGAGAGCGAAGCCAACCGGCTGATGGCCGCCGAGCTGCCGCTGCCGGCCTACGAGATGGTGGTCAAGGCGTCGCACACCTTCAACCTGCTCGATGCCCGTCGCGCCATTTCGGTCACCGCGCGCCAGCAGTACATCCTGCGCGTGCGCAGCCTGGCCCGTTCGATCGCCCAGAGCTACCTGCTGGCCCGCGCCAAACTCGGCTTCCCCATGGCCACGCCCGAACTGCGTGACGAAGTGCTGGCCAAGCTGGAGGCTGCAGAATGAGTGCACTGGATTTCCTCGTCGAACTGGGTACCGAAGAACTGCCACCGAAGGCGCTCGCCAAGCTGGCCGAAGCCTTCTGCGCTGGTATCGAGAAGGGCCTGAAGGACGCCGGCCTGGGCTTTGCCAAGGCCCAGGCCTACGCCGCACCGCGTCGCCTGGCCGTGCTGGTCGAGCAGCTGGCCACCCAGCAGCCGGACCGCAGCATCAACCTCGACGGCCCGCCGATGCAGGCCGCCTTCGACGCCCACGGTGAGCCGACCCAGGCTGCCCTGGGTTTCGCCCGCAAGTGTGGCGTGGACCTGGCCGAGATTGACCGCAGCGGGCCCAAGCTCAAGTTCAGCCGCACCATCGAAGGTCAGCCCGCCACCCAGCTGCTGCCGGGTATCGTCGAGGCTTCGCTGAACGACCTGCCGATTCCCAAGCGCATGCGCTGGGCCGCACGCAAGGAAGAGTTCGTCCGTCCGACCCAGTGGCTGGTGATGCTGTTCGGCGAGCAGGTGATCGACTGCGAGATCCTCGCCCAGCGCGCCGGTCGCGAATCCCGCGGCCACCGCTTCCACAGCCCGGGTCAGGTGCATATCTCCAAACCCTCCAGCTACCTGGAAGACCTGCGCGGCGCCCATGTGATCGCCGACTTCGCCGAGCGCCGCGAGCTGATCGCCAAGCGCGTCGAGCAGCTGGCGTCCGAGCAGAACGGCAGTGCCATCGTGCCGCCGGCGCTGCTCGATGAGGTCACCGCCCTGGTGGAGTGGCCGGTGCCGCTGGTCTGCTCGTTCGAGGAGCGTTTCCTCGAGGTGCCGCAGGAGGCGCTCATCTCCACCATGCAGGACAACCAAAAGTATTTCTGCCTGCTGGATACCAACGGCAAACTGCTGCCGCGCTTCATCACCGTGGCCAACATCGAATCGAAGGACCCGGCGCAGATCGTCTCGGGTAACGAGAAGGTCGTGCGTCCGCGTCTGACCGACGCCGAGTTCTTCTTCAAGCAGGACAAGAAGCAGCCGCTGGAACGCTTCAACGATCGTCTGAAGAACGTGGTGTTCCAGGCCCAGCTCGGCACCGTGTTCGACAAGGCCGAGCGCGTCTCGCGCCTGGCCGGGCTGATCGCCGAGCGCACCGGCGGCGACAAGGCGCGCGCCATGCGTGCCGGCCTGCTGAGCAAGGCCGACCTGGCCACCGAGATGGTTGGCGAGTTTCCGGAGATGCAGGGCATCGCCGGCTACTACTACGCGCTCAACGAGGGCGAGCCTGAGGACGTTGCACTGGCGCTGAACGAGCAGTACATGCCGCGTGGCGCCGGTGGCGAGCTGCCGAGCACCCTGACCGGTGCCGCGGTGGCAGTGGCGGACAAGCTCGACACCCTGGTCGGGATCTTCGGCATCGGCATGCTGCCGACCGGCTCCAAGGACCCCTATGCACTGCGCCGCGCTGCCCTCGGCGTGCTGCGCATCCTCATCGAGAAGCAGCTGGACCTGAACCTGGTCGAGGCGGTGAACTTCGCCATCGGCCAGTTCGGTACCCAGGTCAAGTCGGCAGGCCTTGCCGATCAGGTGCTGGAGTTCATCTTCGACCGCCTGCGTGCGCGTTACGAGGACGAGGGCGTCGACGTCGCCGCCTACCTCTCGGTGCGTGCCGTGCAGCCCGGTTCGGCGCTGGACTTCGATCAGCGCGTGCAGGCGGTGCAGGCCTTCCGCACCCTGCCGGAAGCCGAGGCGCTGGCCGCGGCGAACAAGCGCGTCTCCAACCTGCTGGCCAAGTTCGAGGCCAAGCTGCCGGAAGCGGTCGAACCTCGCTGGTTCGACAACGCCACCGAGTTCTCACTGTATTCGGCGCTCCAGCAGGCCGAACAGGCCGTGCAGCCGCTGGCCGCCGCACGCCAGTACCGAGAGGCACTGGAGCGTCTGGCGCACCTGCGTGGTCCGGTGGATGCCTTCTTCGAGGCAGTGCTGGTCAATGCCGAAGACGCTTCGGTACGCGCCAACCGTTACGCCTTGCTGGCCCGGCTGAGAGGATTGTTCCTTGGCGTTGCCGATATTTCCGCACTTGGCTAAGCCCGTGAAGCTGATCGTGCTGGACCGCGACGGCGTGATCAACGAGGACTCCGACGAGTACGTCAAGTCGGTGGAGGAGTGGATTCCCATTCCCGGGTCGCTGGAGGCGATTGCGCGGTTGTGCAAGGCCGGCTGGACGGTGGCGGTGGCCACCAACCAGTCCGGCGTGGCGCGCGGCAAGTTCGACCTGAGCACCCTCGGCGACATGCACTTCAAGATGCAGCAGCTGGTGATGGGGCAGGGCGGGCGCATCGACCTGATCGTGCATTGCCCCCACGGCCCGGACGATGGTTGCGACTGCCGCAAGCCCAAGCCCGGGATGTTTCGCACCATCGCCGAGCACTTCGGCCTGGCCGATCTCAAGGGCGTTCCGGTGGTGGGCGACAGCCATCGCGATCTGCATGCCGGCATGCTGCTGGGTGGCGTCCCCTACCTGGTCAGGACCGGCAAGGGCCTGCGCACTCTGGAAGGTACGCTGCCGCCGGGTACGCAGGTATTCGATGACCTGGCCGCCGTAGTCGATCATCTACTCGAGAGTTCTCGATGAGCCTCCTGTTTCCCCTCCGCATAGTGCTGTTCTATTTCCTGCTGGCCTTCACCGCCTTCGTCTGGTGCCTGGTGAGTCTGGTGTTCGCGCCCTTCATGGCGTTTCGTGCCCGCTATCGCTTCGTGGTGCAGAACTGGTGCCGCTGCGCCATCTGGTTGGGCAAGACGCTGGTCGGCCTGCGCTACGAAGTGCATGGAGCGGAGAACGTACCGGCGCGTCCCTGCGTGATCCTGGCCAAGCACCAGAGCACCTGGGAGACCTTCTTTCTTTCGGCCTACTTCGAGCCGCTGACCCAGGTGCTCAAGCGCGAGTTGCTGCGGGTGCCGTTCTTCGGCTGGGCGATCATGCTGCTCAAGCCCATCGCCATCGACCGCGACAACCCAAAGGCGGCGCTGCGCCAGGTCGCCAAGCAGGGTCACGAGCGACTGGAGCAGGGCGCCTGGGTGCTGATCTTTCCGGAAGGTACCCGTGTACCGGTCGGCCAGCCGGCCAAGTTCTCCCGCAGCGGCGCTGCGCTGGCAGTCAATGCCGGACTGCCGGTGCTGCCGATCGCCCACAACGCCGGCATGTTCTGGCCCAAGGCAGGCTGGGGCAAGCGCCCCGGCACCATCCAGGTGGTCATCGGCCCGCCGATGATGGCCGAGAGCGAAGGCCCGCGCGCTGTCGCCGAACTCAACCAGCGCGCCGAAGACTGGGTCAACGCGCAAGTCAGTCAGCTCGAAGTACAGGGTCGTCCGACCCACTGATCAACGCCGGGGCCGGCAGGGACGCCCGCCCAACCTAGCGAGTCCCTATGCAGCAAATACCCAACCATCAGCTGGTCGCCGAGTGGCTGCGCCTGCTGGACGGCTATCCGGCCGAAGCCGCCGCCGCTCTGCAGGCGGTGACCGCCGAGAAGAGCCAGGAACTGGCCGAGCACTTCTATTCGCAGATGCTCGCCGATCCCCATTCGGCCAGCTTCCTGTCCCACGATCAGGTGAAGAACCGCCTCGGCAAATCGATGCAGAAGTGGATCGTGACGGTCTGTTCATCGACGGCCCACAGCGACCTCAATGCCGTGATCGACCTGCAGCGCAAGGTCGGCGACATCCACGCCCGTATCGAGATACCGGTCAGCCTGGTGCTGCGCGGCTCCCGCTCGCTCAAGGGTCGCCTGCGCCAGTTGCTGGAACAACGCGAGCTCGCCGAGCCGATCAGGCGCAAGGCCGCGCGCATGGGGGCCGACCTGATCGACCTGGCGGTGGAGATCATCTGCTTCGCCTATTCCCAGTCCCATGACCGCAACTCGCGAGCCGAGGAAGCCTATCGGCTGTTCTCCGTCTCGCAGAACATCGGTGTCGAGAAGGAGCGCCAACGCGCGGCACTGCTGGACTGGGAGAACCAGCTGATGTTCGACCTGGCCATCGGCAACCTTACCGGCACGCTGCCGCAGCTGGCCGGCTCCGAGTTCGGCCTGTGGTTCCGCCACAAGGCTTCCCATGCCTTCCAGGGCTCGCCGGAGAGCGCGAGCATCCTCGAATACATCACGCAGATCGATGAAGAGCTCAAGGCCATCGCCACGCTGGACGATGCCGCCGGACGCCTGGGCAAGCTGCATCAGATCCGCGAGCAGACGCGCTCGATCAAGTTCCTGCTCGACAGCCTGTTCGAGCAGGCCAACGATCTGGAGGCTGGCCGTGATGTCCTGACGCGTCTGCTCAATCGAAAATTCCTGCCGGTGGTGATGGCCAAGGAAGTGCTCTACGCGCGCCAGTCGAACAACACCTTCGGTGTGCTCGCCATCGATGTCGATCACTTCAAACGTATCAACGACACCCATGGCCACGACGCCGGCGACCAGATTCTTCAGCAAGTCGGTGCGCTGCTGGCGAGCAACACCCGCGGCGGCGACTATGCGTTCCGCCTGGGGGGCGAAGAGTTCCTGCTGGTGCTGGTGGACATCGATACCAACAAGGCGCTGACGGCTGCCGAGAAACTGCGCGAACGCATCGCCCGCGAGCACTTCCGCCTGTCCAGCGGCGAGGTGCTGCAGGTGACGGTCAGCATCGGTATGGCGGTGCACGACGGTCACCCCGACTACGAACGCCTGCTGCAACAGGCCGACCAGGCGCTCTATCAGGCCAAGCACGGCGGGCGCAATCGCTGCGTGCTATACGCCGGCTGAAGCAACGCCGACCGTGAACGCGAAAAAGGGGAGCAACCTCAGGGTTGCTCCCCTTTTGTTTGCCGATCCCGATCAGGCCGGCGCGGAGGTGCGGATCAGGTGATCAAAGGCGCTCAGCGAGGCCTTGGCGCCTTCGCCGACGGCGATCACGATCTGCTTGTACGGCACCGTGGTCACGTCACCGGCGGCGAACACGCCGGGGATGCTGGTCTGGCCCTTGGCGTCGACGATGATCTCGCCGAAACGCGACAGCTCCAGGGTGCCCTTGAGCCATTCGCTGTTGGGCAGCAGGCCGATCTGCACGAAGATGCCTTCCAGCTCGACGCTGTGCACCTCGTCGTTGGTGCGGTCCTTGTAGACCAGGCCCGTGACCTTCTGGCCGTCGCCCTTGACCTCGGTGGTCTGCGCCATCTTCAGCACGCGGACGTTGGGCAGGCTGTTGAGCTTGCGCTGCAGCACGGCGTCGGCACGCAGGTCTTCGCCGAATTCCAGCAGGGTCACGTGGGCGACGATGCCGGCCAGGTCGATGGCCGCTTCCACGCCAGAGTTGCCACCGCCGATCACCGCCACGCGCTTGCCCTTGAACAGCGGGCCGTCGCAGTGCGGGCAGTAGGCGACGCCACGGCCGCGGTATTCCTGCTCGCCGGGCACGTTCATCTCGCGCCAGCGCGCGCCAGTGGCGAGGATCAGGGTCTTGGCCTTGAGCTCGCCGCCATTGTCGAACCGGACGCGATGCAAGCCGTCTTCGCCGGCCGGGATCAGCTGGCTGGCGCGCTGCAGGTTCATGATGTCGACCTCGTACTCGCGCACGTGCTCTTCCAGCGCGCGGGCCAGTTTCGGGCCTTCGGTTTCCTTCACCGAGATGAAGTTCTCGATGGCCATGGTGTCCAGCACCTGACCGCCGAAGCGCTCGGCCGCGACGCCGGTGCGGATGCCCTTGCGCGCGGCGTAGATGGCCGCTGCGGCGCCGGCCGGGCCGCCGCCGACCACCAGCACGTCGAAGGCGTCCTTGCCCTTGAGCTTCTCGGCATCACGGGCGCTGGAACCGGTGTCGAGCTTGGCGAGGATCTCTTCTTCGCTCATGCGGCCCTGGGTGAACAGCTCGCCGTTGAGGTAGATGCTCGGCACCGACATGATCTGCCGCGCTTCGACTTCGTCCTGGAACAGCGCGCCGTCGATGGCCACGTGCTTGACGTTCGGGTTGAGCACGGCCATCAGGTTCAGCGCCTGAACCACGTCCGGGCAGTTCTGGCAGGACAGCGAGAAGTAGGTTTCGAAGCGGTAGTCGCCGTCGAGCGCCTTGATCTGCTCAATGACTTCCGGTGCGGTCCTCGACGGGTGGCCACCGACCTGCAGCAGGGCCAGCACCAGCGAGGTGAATTCGTGGCCCATGGGGATGCCGGCAAAACGCAGGCTGATGTTGCCGCCGATGCGGTTGAGCGAGAACGACGGCTTGCGCGCATCGTCACCGTCGGTCTTCAAGGTGATCTTGTCGCTGAGGCCGGCGATGTCCTGCAGCAGGCTCAGCAGCTCCCGGGATTTCTCGCCGTCATCGAGGGACGCGACGATCTCGAAGGGCTGGGTGACCTTCTCCAGGTAGGCTTTCAACTGGGTCTTGAGATTGGAATCCAACATTGGCGACTTACCCCGTCAAAGTGTATTGGCCCTAGGGGCTCTTAAGATGAATGACTCGAATGGGGCAAACTCTACTCCGCAGTAGGGCTATTCCGAAATTGATTAAAACAGTCGCTTCGATTTGATCTGTCTATGCTGAAAACGAAAACCCCGGCCGAGGCCGGGGTTCCTTTTGCATCACACTGGATCTACACGCACCGCATCAGAAGTCCAGATTCGAGACCGCCAGCGCGTTGGTTTCGATGAACTCTCGGCGGGGTTCCACTGCATCGCCCATCAGCGTGTTGAAGATCTGGTCCGCCGCGATGGCGTCTTCGATCGTCACCTTGAGCATGCGCCGCACGTTCGGGTCCATGGTGGTTTCCCACAGTTGGTCCGGGTTCATCTCGCCGAGACCCTTGTAGCGCTGAACGCTGTGCCGACGGGTGCCCTCGTTCATCAGCCAGTCCAGCGCTTCCTTGAAGCTGGCGACCGGCTTCTTGCGCTCGCCACGCTGCACGTAGGCACCTTCTTCCAGCAGACTGTTGAGCTTCTCGCCCAGCGCGGTCACCGTGCGGTAATCGTTGCTGCCGAAGAAATCACGGTTGAAGGTGATGTAGCTGGCCAGGCCGTGGGAGCTGATCTCCACCTCCGGGAGCCACAGGTGGCGTTCCTTGTCCTCGCGCAGGCTGAGGTTGTAGACCAGCCCCGAGCGCTCGCCACCCTTGAGCCGCGCGCTGTACTGCTCGAGCCAGGACTGCATCGCGGAGTGGTCAGCCAGCTGCTCGAGCGTAACCCGAGGCAGATAGATGAAGTGCTCGGTCAGCTCCAGCGGGTACAGTCGCGACAGGCGCTGCAGGGTCTTCATAACCGTACGGTAGTCGTTGACCAGCTTCTCCAGCGCTTCGCCGGCCAGGCCTGGCGCATCATCGTTGACGTGCAGGCTGGCATCTTCCAAGGCCGACTGGGTGAGGTATTCCTCCATCGCCTCGTCGTCCTTGATGTACTGCTCCTGCTTGCCGCGCTTGACCTTGTACAGCGGCGGTTGCGCGATATACACATAGCCACGCTCGATCAGCTCGGGCAACTGGCGGAAGAAAAAGGTCAGCAGCAGGGTCCGGATGTGCGAACCGTCGACGTCAGCATCGGTCATGATGATGATGTTGTGGTACCGCAGCTTGTCGATGTTGTATTCCTCGCGGCCGATGCCGCAACCCAGCGCGGTGATCAGCGTGCCGACTTCCTGGGACGAGAGCATCTTGTCGAAGCGTGCCTTCTCGACGTTGAGGATCTTGCCCTTGAGCGGGAGGATCGCCTGGGTCTTGCGGTTGCGGCCCTGCTTGGCCGAGCCACCCGCGGAGTCACCCTCCACGATGTACAGTTCGGACAGCGCAGGATCCTTCTCCTGGCAGTCGGCAAGCTTGCCCGGCAGGCCGGCGATATCCAGCGCGCCTTTGCGCCGGGTCATTTCCCGTGCCTTGCGCGCAGCCTCACGGGCGCGGGCAGCGTCGATCATCTTGCCGACCACCGCCTTCGCCTCGTTTGGATGCTCCAGCAGGAAGTCGGCGAAGTACTTGCCCATCTCCTGTTCCACCGCGGTCTTCACCTCGGAGGAAACCAGCTTGTCCTTGGTCTGGGAACTGAATTTCGGATCCGGTACCTTGACCGAGATGATCGCGGTCAGACCTTCACGCGCATCGTCACCGGTGGTGGCGATCTTGTGCTTCTTCGCCAGGCCTTCCTGCTCGATGTAGTTGTTCAGGTTACGCGTCAGTGCGGAGCGGAAGCCGGCCAGGTGAGTGCCGCCGTCACGCTGGGGAATGTTGTTGGTAAAGCAGAGGATGTTCTCGTTGAAGCTGTCGTTCCACTGCAGCGCGACTTCGACGCCGACGCCATCGTCACGCTGGACGTTGAAGTGGAACACCTGATTCACCGCGGTCTTGTTGGTGTTCAGGTAGGCGACGAAGGCGCTGAGGCCGCCTTCGTACTTGAACAGTTCTTCCTTGGCCGTGCGCTCGTCGCGCAGGACGATACCCACCCCGGAGTTGAGAAAGGACAGTTCGCGAAGACGCTTGGCCAGAATATCCCAGCTGAAATGGATGTTCTGGAAGGTCTCGGCGGATGGTTTGAAATGGATCTGCGTGCCCGACGTATCGGTCTCGCCCACGGCCGCGAGCGGCGCTTGCGGGACGCCATGGCGATAGAGCTGTTCCCACACCTTGCCTTCGCGGCGGATGGTCAGCAGCAGCTCCTCGGACAATGCATTCACCACCGAGACACCCACGCCGTGCAGGCCACCGGATACCTTGTAGGAGTTGTCGTCGAACTTACCGCCTGCGTGCAGCACGGTCATGATGACCTCGGCTGCCGATACGCCTTCTTCGTGAATATCCACCGGAATGCCGCGGCCGTTGTCGCGCACGGTGATGGATTCATCGGTATGGATGGTGATGGAAATATCGCTGCAGTAGCCGGCCAGCGCTTCATCGATCGAGTTATCGACGACTTCGAAGACCATGTGGTGCAGGCCGGTGCCGTCATCGGTGTCGCCGATATACATGCCAGGGCGCTTACGCACGGCATCAAGACCTTTCAGTACCTTGATGCTCGAAGAGTCGTACGTGTGGTTCTCACTCATGCCTTCACTCCCGAGGGGCCGTGGAGCTGGGTGATTTGCCCATGTTCCACGTGAAACATTGAGACTGGTGTCTGTTCACCCCAGCCTTCTTGCAAAACGGTTGAATCGACGCAGGTAATAAAAACCTGACAGTTCAGCTGTTCGAGCAACCTGCACAACGCCAATCGGTGCTGCGCATCCAGCTCCGAGGGCAGGTCGTCGACCAGATAAATGCATTGCCCGCGCTTGGCCTCGCTAACGAGATGACCTTGGGCAATGCGCAACGCACACACCACCAGCTTCTGTTGCCCACGCGACAACACTTCAGCCGCGTTATGACTGCCAACCTTCAGTCGCAGATCCGCGCGCTGCGGTCCAGATTGCGTATGGCCCATTGCGCGATCGCGCTCCAGTGACGAAGCCAGTACATCGACCAGTGGCCGATCCTTGTCCCAACCGCGGTAATAGCTCAGCGTCAGGCCATCCAGGTCCAACAGCGCCTTGAGCGTGGTCTCGAAGACCGGTTTCAGCGCTTGGATGTAAGCCCGGCGATAACCATCGATCTCGTCGCTGGCCAGGCTCAGTTCCCGGCTCCAGGCAGCGTCCGAAGCGCCGTCCAGTGTACCATGCCGGAGCCATGAGTTCCGTTGCCGCAGGGCCTGCTGCAGGCGCTGCCAGGCACTCATGAATCGATGTTCCACGTGGAACACCCCCCAATCGAGAAACTGCCTGCGCAGCTTGGGAGCGCCCTCCAGCAAGCGGAAACTGTCAGGGTTGATCAGCTGCAGCGGCAGGGTGTCAGCCAACTCGGCGGCAGAGCGAACGCTCTGCCCATCGATACGAATTCGGACTTCGCCACTGCGATCTCTGGAGACGCCCAGGGCTCGACTGTGCTGATCCGGAAGCTCGACCTGGCCGAACACCGTGCAAGCCGGTTGCTCGTAGGTGATCACCGGATTCAGTCGAATACTGCGAAAGGAACGTGCGAGGCCGAGCAGATGGATGGCTTCCAGCAGGCTCGTCTTGCCGCTGCCGTTGTCGCCGAAGAGGATGTTGATGCGCGAGGAGGGGGTCAGCGTCACCGGGTGCAGATTGCGAACCCCGGTGACGGAGAGACGGCTGAGGGACATTAAGCGGGGTTACAGACGCATCGGCATCACGACGTAGGCGGAATCGTCGTTATCGAACTCCTGCACCAGCGCGCTGCTGTTGGCGTCGGAGAGAATCAGCCGCACCTGCTCGGTAGTCATCACGCCAAGGACATCCAGCAGATAGCTGACGTTGAAACCGATCTCCAGCGAACCGCCGTTGTAGTCGACGGCGACTTCTTCCTCTGCTTCCTCCTGCTCCGGGTTGTTGGCCTGGATTTTCAACAGGCCGCTTTCCAGCTGCAGCCGAATGCCCCGGTACTTTTCGTTGGAGAGGATTGCGGTGCGACTGAACGCCTCGCGCAGCAGCTGGCGATCACCGACCACCAGCTTGTCACCGCCCCGCGGCAGCACGCGCTCGTAGTCGGGGAACTTGCCATCCACCAACTTGGAGGTGAAGGTGAACTCGCCGGTGGTGGCGCGAATGTGATGCTGACCCAGCACGATGCTGACCTCGGCATCCTGGTCGTTGAGCAGACGCGCCAATTCCAGAATACCCTTGCGCGGAACGATCACCTGGTGGCGATCGGGCTGTTCGATGCCGGCCTGCATCGAACACATGGCCAGGCGATGGCCATCGGTGGCGACGGCACGCAACATGCCGCTGGACACTTCGATCAGCATGCCGTTGAGGTAATAGCGCACGTCCTGCTGGGCCATGGCGAATGCGCTGCGCTCGATGAGCTTGCGCAGCTTGCCCTGCGCGACGGTGAATGACAGCGAGCCCGGACCTTCTTCCACGGTAGGGAAATCGTTGGCCGGCAGGGTCGACAGCGTGAAGCGGCTGCGCCCCGACTTGATGACGACCTTCTGGTCATCCAGGCGAATGCTGATCAGCGCATCGCTCGGCAGGCTCTTGCAGATGTCCATGAGCTTGCGCGCCGGCACGGTGATCTCGCCAGGCTCGGCGGCATCTTCCAGCGCGACACGGCCCACCAGTTCGACTTCCAAGTCGGTACCGGTCAGCGACAGCTGCTGCCCCTGTACGACGAGAAGAACGTTGGACAGCACCGGCAAGGTCTGACGGCGCTCGACGACGCCAGCAACCAGCTGCAGGGGTTTCAACAGGGCTTCGCGCTGAATGGAAAAATGCATGGTCTGGTCCCTTGCCTATAGATTGGGTCGCACTCAGGTTGTCAAAGTTCGCAGCAAATTCTTGTAGTCTTCGCGTATGTCCGCATCCGTTTCCCGCAATTCGGCGATCTTACGGCAGGCGTGCAGCACCGTGGTGTGATCCCGACCGCCGAACGCGTCGCCGATCTCCGGCAGGCTGTGGTTGGTCAATTCCTTGGAGAGGGCCATGGCCACTTGCCGAGGACGCGCGACCGAACGGGAACGCCGCTTGGACAGCAGATCGGAAATCTTGATCTTGTAGTACTCGGCCACGGTGCGCTGAATATTGTCGACGCTGACCAGTTTATCCTGCAACGCCAGCAGGTCTTTCAGCGACTCACGGATCAGCTCGATGGTGATGTCGCGGCCCATGAAGTGGGCATGAGCGATCACGCGCTTCAGCGCACCCTCGAGTTCGCGGACATTGGAGCGAATACGCTGGGCAATGAAGAAGGCCGCATCATGGGGCAGGTCCACCTTGGCCTGATCCGCCTTCTTCATCAGGATCGCCACGCGGGTCTCCAGTTCGGGCGGCTCGACCGCTACGGTCAACCCCCAGCCGAAACGCGACTTAAGGCGCTCCTCGAGCCCATCGATCTCCTTCGGATAGCGGTCACTGGTAAGGATGACCTGCTGGCCGCCTTCGAGCAGCGCATTGAAAGTATGGAAGAACTCTTCCTGAGAGCGCTCCTTCTTCGCGAAGAACTGGATGTCATCGATCAGCAGCGCATCCACCGAACGATAGAAGCGCTTGAATTCGTTGATGGCGTTGAGCTGCAGGGCCTTGACCATGTCGGCGACGAAACGCTCCGAATGCAGGTACACCACTTTGGCATTCGGATTCTTCTTCAGCAGATGGTTGCCCACCGCATGCATCAGGTGGGTCTTGCCCAAACCCACGCCACCATAAAGGAAGAGCGGGTTGTAACCATGCTTCGGATTGTCCGCCACCTGCCAGGCGGCAGCCCGTGCCAGCTGGTTGGACTTGCCTTCGACGAAATTCTCGAAGGTGAAGGTGCGGTTCAGATAACTGGTGTGCTTGAGGCCACCTTCGACCTGCACGGTCCGCTCGGTACGCGGCGGCTCCGGCTCCGGTGTCTCGGCAACCAGCGGCTCGAAGCGGGGGGCCGGCTGTTGTACCGCCGCAGCGGGCACGGCCGACTCGGCTGCGGCTGGCTGCGGCTGGGCACGCGCAGCTGCGGCGGCAGAGGGCAGGGCGGCGGCGGAGGTGCGCTTGCTACCTATAAGAAGGGAGAGTGCCGGTGCCAGTCCGGTCGAGCGCTCGGACAGCAGCTCAAGCAGGCGCGACAGGTACTTCTCGTTGACCCAGTCGAGCACGAAACGGTTGGGGGCATAGACGCGCAGCTCATCGCCGTCGCCTTCGACCTGCAGAGGACGAATCCATGTGTTGAATTGCTGAGCAGGCAGTTCATCGCGCAAAAGCTCAACACACTGCTGCCAAAGTTCCACCGACACGGAAGCTCCTATCGACTCTGTCGAGGTAAGAAGGCGGCCATTGTAGCCGTGCGCAGGCCGGTTATCCACAAGAACCCGACCCATGCCACTGCGAATCCGCGGCGTCCAGCACAATGAAAAGCTGCTCGGCAAGCTTGTTGATAACATTGCCTGAGAGCGGTGTTTAAGACTGTGGGAAACCTCCGGATGACCCCGTCTGTGGATATGTCGAAGTTTAATCCCCAGGCTTCACAGAGCCTTCCCACCAGAGCCACACCGCTTTTCCACCTGTTTCAATAACGCTGAACGCCATGAACGGCGAGGCTTTCAGAAAGGTATCCACAGAAAGTCGAGCACACATACATAAGCATTACATCTTAAGAGCTTATATTTCTTTTCTTTCTTATCTATTTTTCAGCTCGATGGAACTGGTTGGAAATTGACCTGGCCGGACAGCTTCTCTACAATCGCCGGTCTCTTAAAAGGGGGCCATTCCGGCCCGCAATGGATCACCAGGTAACCGCACCATGAAACGCACTTTCCAACCCAGCACCATCAAGCGCGCTCGTACCCATGGCTTCCGTGCCCGCATGGCCACCAAGAACGGTCGTCAAGTTCTGTCCCGCCGTCGCGCCAAAGGCCGTAAGCGTCTGACCGTCTGATATCGGAACAGGTAGTGAGTCGGGGCTTCGGCCGGGAAAAGCGTCTGCTGACTCCCCGCCAATTCAAGGCAGTCTTCGACTCCCCTTCCGGTAAGGTGCCTGGCAGGAACGTCCTGCTGCTGGCACGCGAGAACGATCTGCAACACCCCCGCCTAGGGCTGGTGATCGGCAAGAAAAGCGTCAAGCTTTCGGTGGAACGTAACCGCATCAAGCGGCAGATACGGGAAACCTTTCGCCATCATCAGCTGGAACTGGCGGGCTGGGACATCGTGATCATCGCCCGCAAGGGATTGGCTGATCTGGACAATCCCGAACTGGCGAAGCAGTTCGCCAAGCTCTGGAAGCGACTGTCACGCAACCCAGCCAAGACCGCTGCCGAACCTGGAGCTGCCAACAATACCCATGCGTAAATTGGCCATCGCTTCGATCCGGGTCTACCAGTACGCCATCAGTCCTATGATGGCCAGTCACTGCCGTTTCTATCCAAGCTGCTCCTGCTACGCGCTCGAGGCCATCGAAACCCATGGTCTGCTGCGTGGCGGTTGGCTGAGTCTGCGCAGACTGGGGCGCTGCCACCCGTGGAACCCCGGTGGCTACGACCCCGTGCCTACACACAACACTTCCAATTCATCTCCGATGGCCGAGTAACCATGGATATCAAACGCTCGATACTGCTCGTAGCACTAGCAGTCGTTGCCTACCTGATGGTTCTTCAATGGAATCAGGACTACGGTCAGGCAGCCCTGCCGACCGAAACCGCGCAAAGCCAGCCAGCCGCTCCGGCGCTGCCGGACAGCCCGAGCGCAACGACCGAGGGCAATGCCAACGACGTTCCGGCGGTTGCCGGTCAGCAGCAGGCCAGCGCCCTGCCGACCAGCGCACCGAGCAGCCAGTTGATCCGCGTCCGTACCGACGTGCTCGACCTGGCCATCGATCCGCGTGGTGGCGACATCGTCGAACTGCATCTGCCGCAGTATCCGCGCCGTCAGGATCGCCCCGATGTGCCGTTCCAGCTGTTCGAGCGCAGCAGCGAGCGTACCTATGAGGCGCAGAGCGGCCTGATCGGCGACGGCCCGGACAAGGCCAGCGGCCGTCCGCAGTACAGCAGCGAGAAGACCGAGTATCAGCTGGCCGAAGGGCAGGATGCGCTGGTCGTCGACCTGAACTACAGCGCCGATGGCGTCAACTACATCAAGCGTTTCACCCTGGAGCGAGGCAACTATGCGCTGAAGGTGAACTACCTGATCGATAACCAGAGCCAGCAGCCCTGGACCGGTTATCTGTTCGGCCAGCTCAAGCGCGACAAGAGCGGCGACCCGTCGTCCAGCACTGCCACCGGCACCGCGACCTATCTGGGGGCGGCGCTGTGGACCAAGGACGAGCCGTATCGCAAGGTGTCCATGAGCAACATGGACGACAAGAACCTGCGCGAAACCGTACAGGGTGGCTGGATCGCCTGGCTGCAGCACTATTTCGTTACCGCCTGGATTCCCCAAGCCGGCGACACCAATCAGGTGCAGACCCGCAAGGACAGCCAGGGCAACTACATCATCGGTTTCACCGGCCCGGCCGTTACCGTGCCCGCCGGCGCCCAGGGCGAGACCGGCGCCACGCTGTATGCCGGTCCGAAGAGCCAGGACAAGCTGGAAGAGCTGTCGCCGGGCCTGCGTCTGACGGTCGACTACGGCATTCTCTGGTTCATCGCCCAGCCGATCTTCTGGCTGCTGCAAAACATCCACGCCCTGCTCGGCAACTGGGGCTGGTCGATCATCGTCCTGACCATCGTCATCAAGCTGGCGTTCTTCCCGCTGTCGGCGGCCAGCTACCGGTCCATGGCGCGCATGCGCGCCGTCTCGCCGAAGATGCAGGCGCTGAAGGAACAGTTCGGTGACGATCGCCAGAAGATGTCCCAGGCGATGATGGAGCTGTACAAGAAGGAGAAAATCAATCCGCTGGGTGGCTGCCTGCCGATCCTGGTGCAGATGCCGGTGTTCCTGGCCCTGTACTGGGTGCTGCTGGAAAGCGTGGAGATGCGCCAGGCGCCCTGGATGTTCTGGATCACCGACCTGTCGATCAAGGATCCGTACTTCATCCTGCCGATCATCATGGGCGTGACCATGTTCATTCAGCAGCAGCTCAACCCGACTCCGCCGGACCCCATGCAGGCTCGGGTGATGAAGCTGTTGCCGATCATCTTCACCTTCTTCTTCCTCTGGTTCCCTGCCGGTCTGGTGCTGTACTGGGTGGTCAACAACATCCTGTCCATCGCCCAGCAGTGGTACATTACGCGGCAGATCGAGGCCGGGGCGAAACCCGCCTGACGCCTTGCCCGCCCATGCAGAACGCCCCTTGATTGGGGCGTTTTGCTATCCGTCGCCCAGAAAGGAGGCCGCATGATCCCAGCTCGCGACACCATCGCCGCCGTCGCCACCGCTCCCGGCCGGGGAGGCGTGGGCATCGTCCGTGTATCCGGCCCTCGCGCCAGGGCAATCGCCATCACCCTCAGTGGTCGCGAACCGACGCCGCGTCATGCTCATTACGGCCCATTCCATGCGGACGATGGCGAAGTCATCGACGAGGGGCTGCTGCTGTTTTTCCCCGGCCCGCATTCGTTCACCGGCGAGGATGTGCTGGAACTGCACGGCCATGGCGGCCCGGTGGTGCTGGACATGCTGCTGCAGCGCTGTGTCGAGCTGGGTGTGCGCCTGGCCAGACCTGGCGAATTCAGCGAGCGTGCATTCCTCAACGACAAGCTCGACCTGGCTCAGGCCGAGGCCATTGCCGATCTGATCGAGGCCAGCTCTGCCCAGGCTGCACGCAACGCGGTCCGCTCGCTGCAGGGCGAATTCTCACGGCGCGTGCACCAGCTGACCGAACGGCTGATCCAGCTACGCATCTACGTCGAGGCGGCGATCGATTTTCCGGAGGAGGAGATCGACTTCCTCGCCGACGGTCATGTGCTGGCGCAACTGGACGGGGTCCGCACGGAGTTATCCACAGTATTGCGCGAGGCGGGGCAGGGCGCCCTGTTGCGCGATGGCATGACCGTGGTTATCGCGGGTCGTCCCAACGCCGGCAAATCCAGTCTGCTCAACGCATTGGCGGGGCGCGAGGCGGCCATCGTCACCGATATTGCCGGTACGACCCGTGACGTTCTGCGCGAGCACATTCTCATCGACGGCATGCCGCTGCACGTGGTGGATACCGCCGGCCTGCGCGATACCGAGGATCAGGTCGAACGTATCGGCGTACAACGTGCCCTGAGCGCCATCGGCGAAGCCGATCGCATCCTTCTGGTGGTCGATGCCAGCGCCCCCGAAGCCAGCGATCCTTCGGCGCTGTGGCCGGAATTTCTCGATTTCAGTCCAGAGCCGGGCAAGGTCACGCTGATCCGCAACAAGGCCGATCTGACCGGGGAGGCCATCGTGCTGCGCTGCGATAACGACGGCCAGGCCACGCTCAGCCTGTGCGCGCGCAGTGGGGAAGGGCTGGAACTGCTGCGCGAGCATCTCAAGCACTGCATGGGCTACGAGCAGACCGCCGAAAGCAGCTTCAGCGCGCGTCGTCGGCACCTCGACGCGCTGCGTCTGGCCGACGAGCATCTGCGGCACGGGCATGACCAGCTGACGCTGGCCGGAGCCGGCGAGTTGCTGGCTGAGGACCTGCGTCTGGCCCAGCAGGCGCTTGGCGAAATCACCGGCGCCTTCAGCTCCGACGACCTGCTCGGTCGCATCTTCTCGAGCTTCTGCATAGGCAAGTAACAATTGCACGAGCGTGTGCGGCGCCGCGCCCACACGGTCGCTCCATCGCCTTCGCGACGAACCGCCGGCAGCCGTCTGGCCCGCGCCAGACGGCGCTTGCGCAGCCTTTGCCGGTGCCCTCCCATCGCCCTCCTATCTCTTGGCCTGCGTCTGGCCAGGGGCTTGCCGCTGCGCCTGACATAGCTGGTAACAGCGCCCGACGCATCGTTTGAACTACCTTTGCTATCAAAACACGCGCTACCAGCTCAGCCGTTTCCAGCAATCCACGACAAGAGGATGGCGCCGTGCTTGCTGCACTGCTCGTTTCATTCCTGGGAGCGATCCTCGCCAGGTTCATCGTTAGCCGCACCTATCCCTATGGAGGATGGGTCGCTGCGCTGCTGCCGGCCGGCCTGTTCCTCTACTTCCTGGCATTGGGGGCGAACCTCGGCGAGACCGGCGCCATCAGCGAGACCCTTGAGTGGGTACCGGCGCTGGGCATTTCGCTGAGCCTCCGCCTGGATGGCTTCGCCCTGCTGTTCGTTCTGCTGATCACCGGCATCGGGACGCTGGTGACGATCTACGCGGGCGCCTATTTTTCGCACTCCTCGCCTGCCGAAGCCGCACGCTTTCTGACGCTGATCCTGCTGTTCATGACGGCCATGCTCGGTACGGTGCTGTCCGACAATCTGGTGGTGATGTTCGTTTTCTGGGAAGCCACCAGCCTGCTGTCGTTCATGCTGATCGGTTTCAATTCCAGCCGGCCGGAGGCGCGCAAGGCCGCCCTGCAGTCACTGGTGGTAACCGGCGGTGGAGGGCTGGCGCTGTTCGCCGGCATCCTGCTGATCGGCATCACCCTGGGCACTTTCTCGCTGTCGGAAGTGGCCGAGCGTGCACCGGAGCTGCTGGCCAGCCCGCTGGCCGTACCGGCGATGATCCTGATCATGCTCGGTGCCTTCACCAAGTCGGCGCAGCTGCCCTTCCATTTCTGGCTACCCCAGGCGATGGAGGCCCCGGCGCCTGCCTCGGCCTTCCTGCACTCGGCGACCATGGTCAAGCTTGGCGTGTATCTGCTGGCGCGCTTCGATCTGGTCTTTGGCGGGATCCCGGCATTCGGCACCACACTGGTCATCGTCGGCAGCCTGACCATGCTGGTGGCGGCGGTGCGAGCACTGTCCACCGATGGCTTCAAGGAAGTCCTGGCGCACTCCACCGTGGGGTCGCTGGGGGTGCTGGTGATGCTGATCGGTCTGGATGGCGACTACTCGGTGACCGCGATGATCGCCTTCATCATTGCGCACGCGCTGTACAAGGCGGCCCTGTTCTTCTGCGCCGGCACCACCATCCATGCCGTGGGCGAGGGGCGCCTTAGCCTGATCGGCGGGCTGGCCCGGCGTCTGCCGATGACCACCCTGGCAGCCGGCATGGCAGCGATCTCCATGGCCGGACTGCCGCCGACGCTGGGCTTCATCACCAAGGAATACCTGTTCGAGAGCCAGCTCAATGCCTCCTTCGGCTGGGTGGTGGTGGCCGTGGCGGTGCTGGTCAATGCGGTGTTCGCGGCGATCGCCGGGGTGGCAGCGATTCGGCCCTATTACCTGGGCAAGGCGCGCAGCGAGGTTCACCATCCGGAGACCCCAGGCCTGTACCTCGGCCCATTGGTGCTCGGCGGCCTGGGTTTTCTGTTCGGCCTGGCGCCGGATTTCCTGCTCACCGGGCTGATCCAGCCGGCCAACGATGTGCTCGTCGGTCATACGGTAGACCTGTCGTTCTCGCTCTGGCACGGCTTTACGCCGATGCTCGCACTGAGCGCGACCGTGGTCGCCTTCGCCGGCGGTCTGCTTGCCTATTGGCATCGCATCCACTATGCGCTGTCGTTGAACACGGGGCTGAAGCGCAGCCTAGGCGATGCCGGCTACAACGCCTTGTTCACCGGTACCTTGCGCCTGGCCGAACGCTGTACGCGGCTCCTGCAGAACGGCGACCAGCATCGCTACACCGCCACGGTCGCAACGGCCGTCCTGCTGATCATCGGCTACGGCGTGCTGGCCAGCGGCACGCGGCCGGTCTTCAGCCTGAGCGGCGGACGATTCGACCTGCCTACCGCCGTGGTGCTCCTGATGATGTGCCTGGGTGCGCTGGCTGCCACGCGCACACCGTCGTTGCTGCGCGCGATGATCGCGGTCGGTGTGGTGGGCTTCGGCTCGGCGCTGATCTTCCTGCTCAACGGCGCGCCGGACGTGGCACTCACTCAGTTCTCGGTGGAGGTGCTGCTGGTACTTATCCTGGTGGCGCTGCTGCTCCGGGTGCCGGAGCGTACGGCTTCGACCCGCCGGCCTCGGGAGAAACGCCTGGATATCCTGCTCTCGGTGGGTTTTGCCCTGGTGGTGTTCGTCGCCCTGGCTGCCACCGTGGCGCTGCCGCTGGACGGACGCATCTCCGAATTCTATGCCGCCACCAGCTACCTGGAGGCGCACGGTCGCAACGTGGTCAACGTGGTGCTGGTGGACTACCGCGCCATCGACACCCTCGGCGAGGTGGTGGTGGTGGCGTTCGCCGCCATTAGCGTGTGGGGCCTGTTGCGCGCGCTGCCACGGCGGAGGGACTCACGATGAATTCACTGATCTTCGCCGCCTTCTCGCGGATTCTCTTCGGCGTGATGCTGGTGGTCTCGGTCTATGTGCTCTACCGCGGACACAACGAGCCGGGTGGCGGCTTCGTCGGCGGGCTGATCGCCGCCGCCGGCTTCGCCACCCTGGCGCTCGCCCGCGGGGTCGAGGTGGCGCGCGCGACGCTGCGCTTCGAGCCCATGACGGTGATCGGCTTCGGCATCCTCGCCGCGCTGCTCAGCGGCCTGCCGGGGCTGTGGCTGGACGGCTCCTTCCTGACCCACCAGTGGCGGGTCCTTGGCAATTTCCACCTGGGCACCACGCTGCTGTTCGATATCGGCGTGTACCTGGTGGTGCTCGGCGGCATCCTTTCCCTGATCCTGCGCTTCTACGAGGACCTCTGACATGCACCTGCTCTTCGCACTGAGCATTGCCGTGCTCGCCGGCTGCAGCCTCTACCTCATCCTGTCGCGGCATATCGTCCGTGTGCTGCTGGGCGTGACCATGCTCTCGGCGGCGATCAACCTGGTGATCTTCTTCGCTGGCCGCATCGTCACCAACATGCCGGCTGTGATCCGCGCCGGGGAGAGCAGCCTGCCCGCCGATGCGGCCAATCCGCTGCCGCAGGCGCTGGTACTCACGGCCATCGTCATCGGCTTCTCGCTGACTGCTTTCTTCGCCGCCCTGGCGTTGCAGACCTACCGTCGCCTGGGCAGCGTGGACCTGCGGCAGATCGATGCGGCTGAACGGCTGGGTTCGCCCACCTCCGCAGGCAAGGATCGCCCATGACAGGATTTCTGACGCTGCACGCACCACTCTGGCCGGTCCTGCTGCCGATTCTCGGTGCTGGGCTGGCAGCCTGCCTGTGGAAAAGTCGTCGCGCCCAGCGTCTGGTCAGCGCCCTGTGCATAACCCTGCTGCTGGCTGCTTCGCTGCTGTTGCTCGTTGCGGTGTATCGCGAGGGGATTCTGGCGATCCGCTTCGGCGACTGGGCGGCGCCGTTCGGCATAGTCTTCGTCGCCGATGCCCTGGCGGCAGCGATGGTGGCGATCACCGGAATTCTGGCCGCCGCGGTGATGACCTTCGGTCTGGCCGACATCCGCCGTCGCGAGGAGCGGGCCGGCTTCCACCCCTTGCTGCTGGGCATGCTCGCCGGCGTCAACGGGGCCTTCCTCACCGGCGACATCTTCAACCTCTATGTGTGGTTCGAGGTAATGCTGATCACCGCGATGGGCCTCCTGGCCATCGGCCGCAACCGCGCGCAGCTCGATGCGACGGTGCGCTACGCGATCCTCAACCTGTTCTCCACGCTGCTTTTCCTCACCGGCGTGGCACTGCTCTACGGGGCGACCGGCACGCTGAACATGGCGGATCTCGCGCGGGTTCTGCCGCAGACCGAACCCTCGATCAACCTGACCCTGTCGGCCCTGCTGCTGCTCTGCGGCTTCGGCATCAAGGCCGGTTACTTTCCGCTGTTCTTCTGGTTGCCGGCGTCCTACCACACCGCGTCGATCACCGTTTCGGCGATCTTCGCCGGGTTGCTGACCAAGGTGGGGGTGTACGCCTGCCTACGCGTGTTCACCCTGATCTTCAGCGTCGAGGACAGCGGCATCCGCGAGATCGTCGCCGTGCTGGCCGCCGGCACCATGCTGTTCGGCGTGTTCGGCGCGGCGGTGCAGTGGGACGTCAGGCGCATTCTCTCGTTCCACATCGTCAGCCAGATCGGCTACATGCTGCTCGGGCTGGCGATCTCCACCCAGGCGGCCCTGACCGGAGCGATCTTCTACATCCTGCATCACATCATCGTGAAGGCGAACCTGTTCCTCCTTGCCGGAGCGATCCACCGCGCCAGCGGCACCTTCGACCTGCGCAAGAGCGGGGGGCTGATGTACCGCAACCCGCTGCTGGCGGCACTGTTCCTGATCCCGGCCTTGTCGCTGGCCGGCTTGCCGCCGCTGTCGGGGTTCTGGGCCAAGTTCCTGGTGATCGATGCCACCTTCCGCGCTGGCGAGCACTGGCTGGCGGGGCTGGCCCTGTTCGTCGGCCTGCTGACGCTCTATTCGATGACCAAGATCTGGATGGAGGCGTTCTGGAAGAAGCCAGTGCTGCCAAGGACCGAGGCCCGCCGGGTGCCCTTGCCGATGCTGCTGGCGATCGCCGCGCTCGGCACGCTGACCCTGGCGATCGGCTTCATGCCGCAACCGCTGATCCTCTTTTCGCAAACCGCGGCGGCGGCCCTGCTGGAGCCGGTCGCGTACCTGTCGGCAGTGCTGCCGTCCGCGTCGATTCCGGAGGCCCGCCCATGAATACCGGCTTGCTGCGTCGTGTGGTGGATGTCGTCGAATTGCTCGGCATCTATTTCTACGAGCTGATCGTGTCCTCCGTAACGGTGGCCCGCGCGGCCTTCGCTCGGGAGCCGCGCATGCACAGCTCGATCATCGCCGTGCCAATCGCGCTGCGAACCGATATGGGCATCGCCGTGCTGGCCAGCCTGGTCTCGCTGACGCCGGGTAACTGCGCGCTGCACGTCAGTGCCGATCGCCGTCTGCTCTACGTGCACGCCCTGGATGGGCGGACGCCGGAGCAGATCATCGCGTCGATCCAGCAGGTCTTCGAACGCCGCATCGCCCGTATCGAGAGGTGGTGAGCATGATCGAAACACTGCTGGTTCTCGTCATGCTGCCACTGGGAGTGACGCTCTGGCGGATGATCGTCGCCCGCACACTGGTCGATCGGGTGGTTGCACTGGACATGCTCACCGGCGTGGGCGTGGCCATCGCCGCGCTGGTGGCGGCCATGACCGGGCGCCGTGAGTTTCTCGATGTGGGGTTCGGCCTCGGTCTGATCGGATTCGTCGGCACCTGTGCCTTCGCCGTATTCATCATGCGCAAGGGGAAAAAAGAACAATGATCGACTTTATCGCCGTGGTGGTCATGCTCGCCGGCGTGGTCTTCCTGTTCGCTGCCACGCTCGGGCTGCTGCGCTTTGCCGACCCGCTGCAACGCATTCACGCCACCACCAAGTCCGGCACGGTGGGCGCCGGGCTGATTCTGCTCGGCGTGATGATACACATGGGCGACGCACAGGCCGTGTTCATTGGCTCGGCCACATTGATCTTCCTCATGCTGACCATTCCCATCGCCGGCCACCTGCTCGGCCGTGCCGCCTATATGTCGGGCGCGCGGCTCGACGGCCTACACGGCGAAGACGCCCTGCATGGCGTGCTCGATCGCAGCCCGGTAACGCTGGATGAGTGGCTTGAAAGAAGCGATCCGCCCAGAGCCGACAAAGAACCCTGAGGTCGATTCACTGTTGGCCATGGGCTTCCCTAAGGTCTGTTGATAACCATCCTTCGGCTCGGTAGATAAGCGCGGGGCATACCCTCTGGATAACATCCCCTGTGCACAGTTCACTCTGTTATCAACAGCCCGCGCACTTGATCCACACCGGTATCGCGCAGGCGGAGCACAGCCTTATCCATCGTTGGAGCCCTTGAGAACAGTGGGCTCTGTATGTTTATCCACAGATAACTGCTTCACCATTAGTAAACATATCTACAAGCTCTTTTATATTTTCTTTTCTTTTTTCTGTTCTATTCGGCTGCCAACCCTCCGTTGATCAAATTTTGCCCAAGGCGCTTCTTTCAGCCTGGGTAAGTCTCTATACTTGGCCGTTTTTCCAGACCAGCCCACAAGGCACGAGGTGCACGTGGATTTCCCATCCCGTTTCGATGTGATCGTGATCGGCGGCGGCCATGCCGGTACCGAAGCGGCACTGGCTGCAGCACGCATGGGGGTCAAGACCCTGCTGCTCACCCACAATGTGGAAACCCTGGGCCAGATGAGCTGCAACCCGGCCATCGGCGGCATCGGCAAGAGTCATCTGGTCAAGGAAATCGACGCCCTGGGTGGCGCCATGGCCGTTGCTACCGACAAGGGCGGCATCCAGTTCCGTGTGCTCAACAGCCGCAAGGGCCCAGCTGTACGGGCAACCCGCGCACAGGCTGATCGCGTGCTTTACAAGGCGGCCATTCGAGAGCTACTGGAAAACCAGCCGAACCTGTGGATATTTCAGCAGGCCGCTGATGACCTGATCGTTGAGCAGAACGAAGTGCGCGGCGTCGTTACCCAGATGGGGCTGCGCTTTCTTGCAACGTCCGTGGTGTTGACCACTGGAACCTTCCTCGGCGGACTTATCCACATCGGGCTGCAGAATTATTCAGGGGGCCGTGCCGGGGATCCGCCTTCGATCGCACTGGCCAAGCGTCTGCGCGAGTTGACGCTGCGCGTCGGCCGGCTGAAGACCGGCACGCCGCCGCGCATCGACGGCCGTTCGGTGGACTTCTCGCAGATGACCGAGCAGCCCGGCGACACGCCGCTGCCGGTGATGTCCTTTCTCGGCAGCCGAGAGCAGCATCCGCCGCAGGTCAGCTGCTGGATCACCCACACCAACGCGCGCACCCACGAGATCATCGCCGCCAACCTCGATCGCTCGCCGATGTATTCCGGCGTCATCGAAGGCGTGGGGCCTCGCTATTGCCCGTCCATCGAGGACAAGATCTATCGCTTCGCCGACAAGGACAGCCATCAGGTGTTTCTCGAGCCGGAAGGCCTGACCACCCATGAGCTGTACCCCAACGGCATCTCCACCTCGCTGCCGTTCGACGTGCAGTTGCAGATCGTGCAGAGCATCCGTGGCATGGAGAATGCGCACATCGTGCGGCCGGGCTACGCCATCGAATACGACTATTTCGATCCGCGTGATCTCAAGTACAGCCTGGAGACCAAGGTCATTGGCGGGCTGTTCTTTGCCGGGCAGATCAATGGCACCACCGGTTACGAAGAGGCCGGCGCCCAGGGGCTGCTCGCCGGCGCCAACGCCGCCTTGCGCGCGCAGGGCAAGGACAGCTGGTGTCCGCGGCGTGATGAGGCCTACCTCGGCGTGCTGGTCGATGACCTGATCACCCTCGGCACGCAGGAGCCGTATCGCATGTTCACCTCGCGCGCCGAGTACCGGCTGATCCTGCGCGAGGACAATGCCGACCTGCGCCTGACCGAAAAGGGCCGCGAGCTCGGCCTGGTGGACGACGCCCGCTGGGCGGCGTTCTGCGCCAAGCGCGAGGGCATCGAGCGCGAGGAACAGCGTCTGAAGAACAGCTGGGTGCGCCCGGGCACGCCGCAAGGCGATGCCATCGCCGAGCGCTTCGGCAGCCCGCTGGCCCGCGAGTACAACCTGCTCAATCTGCTCGCTCGTCCCGAAATCGATTATCAGAGCCTGATCGAACTGACCGGGCCGGGCGAACCGGATCCGCAGGTCGCCGAGCAGGTCGAGATCAAGACCAAGTACGCCGGTTACATCGAGCGGCAGCAGGACGAGATCGAGAAGCTGCGTGCCAGCGAGAACGTGGCACTGCCCGCGGACCTCGACTACGCGACGATTTCCGGCCTGTCCAAGGAGATCCAGCACAAGCTCGGCCAGGCGCGCCCGCAGACCCTCGGTCAGGCCTCCCGAATCCCCGGCGTCACGCCGGCGGCCGTGTCCCTGCTGATGATCCACCTGAAGAAGCGCAGCGCCGGTCAGCAGCTGGAGCAGAGCGCCTGATGAGTCTGGTCAGTGAATCCCATGCGGAAGAACTCGTACGCGGGGCCGGGCAGCTCGGCATTCCCCTGGACGACCGCCAGCAACGACTGCTGCTGGCCTACCTGGCGCTGCTGATCAAGTGGAACAAGGCCTATAACCTGACCGCCGTGCGCGATCCGGACGAGATGGTCTCGCGCCATCTGCTCGACAGCCTGAGCGTGGTGCCTTTCGTGGCCGAAGGGGGGCGCAATTGGCTGGACGTCGGCAGCGGCGGCGGCATGCCCGGCGTGCCGCTGGCGATCATGTTTCCCGAACGGGCGTTCACCCTGCTGGACTCGAACGGCAAGAAGACACGTTTCCTCACCCAGGTGAAGCTGGAGCTGAAACTGGCCAATCTTGAGGTGGTGCACGCTCGCGTCGAGCAGTTCCAGCCCTCCATCGCCTTTGACGGCATTACCTCGCGCGCCTTCAGCTCGCTGGAGGACTTCGCCAGCTGGACCCGCCATCTGGGCAATGCCGAAACCCGCTGGCTGGCCATGAAGGGCGTGCAGCCAGATGACGAGTTACAGCGCCTGCCCGAGGACTTCCGTCTCGATGCCTGTCACGTGCTCAAGGTTCCCGGTTGCCAAGGCCAGCGCCATCTGTTGATACTGCGCCGCACTTCATGACCCGGACAGACACTGACCATGGCTAAAGTCTTCGCCATTGCCAACCAGAAAGGCGGTGTCGCCAAGACCACCACCTGCATCAATCTGGCCGCTTCGCTGGTCGCCACGCGCCGTCGGGTGCTGCTGATCGACCTCGATCCCCAGGGCAATGCCACCACCGGCAGCGGTGTGGACAAGCTCGGCCTGGAATACTCGATCTACGATGTGCTGATCGGCGAATGCAGCCTGGTTGATGCCATGCAGTTCTCCGAGCATGGCGGCTACCAGCTGCTGCCGGCCAACCGCGACCTGACGGCGGCCGAGGTGGCCCTGCTCAATCTGCCGGCGAAGGAAAAGCGCCTGCGCGAAGCGCTGGCCCCGGTACGCGAGAACTACGACTACATTCTCATCGACTGTCCGCCGTCGCTGTCGATGCTGACCATCAACGCGCTGGCGGCAGCCGATGGCGTGATCATCCCCATGCAGTGCGAGTACTACGCGCTCGAGGGTTTGTCCGATCTGGTCAACTCGATCCAGCGCATCGGTCAGGCACTCAATCCGAGTCTGAAGATCGAAGGTCTGCTGCGCACCATGTACGACCCGCGCAGCAGCCTGACCAACGACGTTTCCGAACAGCTCAAGGCGCATTTCGGCGACAAGCTGTACGACACCGTGATTCCGCGCAACGTACGGCTCGCCGAAGCCCCCAGCCACGGCATGCCGGCGCTGGTCTACGACAAGCAATCCAAGGGTGCCCTGGCCTATCTGGCCCTGGCCGGCGAACTGTCGCGACGCCAGCGCCAGTCGGCTCGTGGCGCTCTCGCATAAGGACTACTCATGGCGACCAAGAAAAGAGGTCTAGGACGGGGACTCGATGCCCTGCTCGGCGGCGCCAGTGTCTCGGCGATGCAGGAAGAGGCCGCCAAGGTCGACACCCGCGAACTGCAACAGTTACCGCTGGAGCTGGTTCAGCGCGGCAAGTATCAGCCCCGTCGCGACATGGATCCGCAGGCGCTGGAAGAACTGGCGCAGTCGATCCGCAATCACGGCGTGATGCAGCCCATCGTCGTGCGTCCGGTCGAGGGCGGCCGCTACGAGATCATCGCCGGCGAGCGACGCTGGCGCGCCAGCCAGCAGGCCGGCCTGGAACGTGTGCCGGCGCTGGTTCGCGAGGTTCCGGACGAAGCCGCCATCGCCATGGCGCTGATCGAGAACATCCAGCGCGAGGATCTCAACCCGATCGAAGAAGCGGTGGCCTTGCAGCGGCTGCAGCAGGAATTCCAGCTTACTCAACAGCAGGTGGCCGATGCCGTGGGCAAGTCGCGGGTCTCGGTGAGCAACCTGCTGCGCCTGATCGCCCTACCCGAGGAAATCAAGACGCTGTTGTCCCATGGCGATCTGGAAATGGGGCACGCCCGCGCCTTGCTTGGTTTGCCGGCTGACCAGCAGGTCGAGGGCGCGCGGCATGTTGTCGCACGTGGGCTGACGGTCCGCCAGACCGAAGCCCTGGTACGCCAATGGCTGAGCAGCAAGGAAAAGCCGAAGGCCGAGGTCAAGGTCGATCCCGATATCAGCCGTCTGGAACAGCGTCTGGCGGAACGCCTGGGCTCGCCGGTGCAGATCAAGCATGGGCAGAAGGGCAAAGGCCAGCTGGTGATTCGCTACAGTTCCCTGGATGAATTGCAGGGCGTTCTGGCGCACATTCGTTGATACAAAATGTTTGTAGTGCCGGTCGGAAAATACTACCGGAGAGTTGAACCCCGGCTGGCCTGCTCCTATACTCGCCGCGCTTTTTTGACTGCGGACAATTATTTACGCGGCCCGCTGCAGTGATGGAATTCAGGTGAACATACGCAACAAGACACCCTTCCATCGCCTCCCGGCTTTCCGCGTATTGCTGATGCAGGCGATGGTCGTGGTAGCGACCGCTGTGTCATGTGGCCTGGTATTTGGTATGGTCGCCGGCTACTCCGCGCTTTGCGGCGGTCTGATTGCACTGTCGGCGAACGTGTATTTCGCGTACAAGGCCTTTCGTTACTTTGGCGCACGTTCGACCCGGGCAATCATCCAGTCCTTCTGGTCTGGCGAGATGGGTAAACAGATTCTGGCAGCAGCGCTGTTTGCGTTGGTGTTCGTGGGAGTGAAACCGCTGGAACCGATCGCCTTGTTTGCCGGCTATCTGCTGGTGCTGGGTGTTGGAGCAAGCGCGCTCCTGCTGATGAAAAACAATCCGAAGCATTGAGCATTGAGGCGTTTATGGCGAGTACCCCCGCTGAATATATCCAGCATCACCTGCAAAACCTCACCTACGGCAAGCTGCCAGCGGGTTACGAGCGTGCTGATGGCTCCATTCTCGATCAGGCCACCTGGACCATCGCCCAGACCGGCGCCGAAGCGCGCGACATGGGCTTCATGGCCGTCCACCTGGATACCCTCGGCTGGTCGCTGCTGATGGGCGCCATCTTCATCCTGTTGTTCCGCAGCGCCGCCAAGGCCGCCACTGCCGGCGTACCGGGCAAGCTGCAGAATCTGGTCGAAATGTGCGTCGAGTTCGTCGAAGGCGTGGTCAAGGACACCTTCCACGGCCGCAACCCGCTGATCGCTCCGCTGGCACTGACCATCTTCGTCTGGGTGTTCCTGATGAACAGCCTGAAGTGGATTCCAGTGGACTACATTCCGGGCATCGCTCATCTGCTGGGCCTGCCGGCATTCAAGATCGTCCCGACCGCCGACCCGAACGGTACCTTCGGTCTGTCGCTCGGCGTGTTCATCCTGATCCTGTTCTACAGCTTCAAGGTCAAGGGCTTCGGCGGTTTCACCAAAGAACTGGCGTTCACCCCGTTCAACCACTGGTCGCTGGTGCCGTTCAACCTGTTCCTGGAAATCCTCGGTTTGCTGACCAAGCCGCTCAGCCTCGCGCTGCGTCTGTTCGGCAACATGTACGCCGGTGAGGTGGTGTTCATCCTCATCGCGCTGCTGCCGTTCTACGTGCAGTGGACCCTGAATGTGCCCTGGGCGATCTTCCACATCCTGGTGATCCCGCTTCAGGCGTTCATTTTCATGGTTCTGACCGTGGTGTACCTGAGTTCTGCCCATGAAGACCATGGGCACGCCGAGCTCACGCCGTAACAGCTGAACCGTTACAACCGTTTCGTTTTACCCAAAACCTTAACCCCCCTTAGCTTCAGGAGCTTTACATGGAACTCGTCTACATCGCCGCCTCTATCATGATCGGTCTGGGTGCCCTGGGTACCGGCATCGGCTTCGCCCTGCTGGGTGGCAAACTGCTGGAATCCACTGCTCGTCAGCCCGAGCTGGCTCCTCAGCTGCAAACCAAGACCTTCCTGATGGCCGGTCTGCTCGACGCCGTACCGATGATCGGCGTTGGTATCGCGATGTACCTCATCTTCGTTGTCGCCGGTTAATCACTTTCCGGTTTGAGATGGGGTTCGCCGGGCGAGCCCCGTCGCCGTGGATTGACTCCCGCGTTGAACGAGATAGCACGAGGTAAATCGCTGTGAACATTAACTTGACGCTGTTCGGTCAAACGCTCGCCTTCGCTATCTTCGTCTGGTTCTGTATGAAGCTCGTCTGGCCGCCAATCACGGCAGCCATGGCAGCGCGCCAGAAGAAGATCGCCGAAGGACTGGATGCGGCAGGCCGTGCGCAGCAGGACCTGAAACTGGCTCAGGACAAGGTGTCCCACACCCTCCGCGAGACCAAGGAGCAGGCAGCCCAGATCATCGAGCAGGCGAACAAGCACGCCAACGCGATCATCGAGGAAGCCAAGCAGCAGGCACGTGTGGAAGGCGAGCGACTGGTCGCCGGCGCCCGCGCCGAGATCGAACAGGAAGTGAACCGTGCCAGGGACCAACTGCGCAGCCAGGTAGCGGCTCTTGCCGTCGCCGGTGCAGAGAAGATCCTGGAGTCCCAGGTGGACGCCAAGGTACACAACGAACTGGTCGAAAAACTGGCCTCCCAACTCTAAGCGAGGCAAGCGATGATCAATACCCAGACGCTTGCTCGGCCTTACGCGAAAGCCGCTTTCGAGTTTGCCAGCGCCGCAGGACAGACCGATTCCTGGTCGAAAATGCTGAACCTGGCCGCCGTCGCTGTTGAAGTCCCAGAAGTCGCAGCGTTGCTGAACGATCCCCGTCTGACCAGCGAGAGCAAGGTCCAGGCGCTGGTACGCGTACTTGGTGACGATGCCGACGAAGCGTTCCGCAACTACGTTCAGACCCTTGGCGAAAACGATCGCCTGTCGGTCCTGCCGACCGTATGGGAGCTGTACGAGGACATCAAGGCGCAAGCCGAGAAAACGCTCGAGGCAGAAATTGAAACCGCCTTCGAGCTCAGCAACGCGCAACTCCAAACTTTGGCTGCCGCCCTGTCGAAGCGGCTAGATCGCACCGTCAACCTCCAGCAGGTCGTGAATCCTGCTCTGATCGGCGGCGTGTTGATTCGCGCCGGTGACGTGGTTGTCGACGGTTCGGTCCGCGGCAAACTGAGCCAGTTGGCCGAATCGTTGAAATCCTGATTTGAGGGTCATGGCATGCAGCAACTGAATCCTTCCGAGATTAGTGAAATCATCAAGCAGCGCATCGAGAAATCGAATGTCGCTGCTCAAGCCCGTAACGAGGGCACCGTCGTCAGCGTTTCTGACGGTATCGTACGCATCTACGGTCTGGCCGACGTCATGTACGGCGAGATGATCGAGTTCCCTGGCGGCATCTTCGGCATGGCACTGAACCTGGAGCAAGACTCCGTAGGTGCCGTGGTTCTGGGTAACTACCTGGGCCTGACCGAAGGCATGAGCGCCAAGTGCACCGGCCGTATCCTCGAAGTTCCGGTTGGTCCGGAACTGCTGGGTCGCGTGGTCGATGCGCTGGGCAACCCGATCGATGGCAAGGGCCCGATCAATGCCCAGGCCACCGACGCGGTCGAGAAAGTCGCGCCTGGCGTGATCTGGCGTAAGTCTGTCGACCAGCCGGTGCAGACCGGTTACAAGTCGGTCGACGCCATGATCCCGGTAGGCCGTGGCCAGCGTGAGCTGATCATCGGTGACCGTCAGATCGGTAAGACCGCCCTGGCTATCGACGCCATCATCAACCAGAAGAACAGCGGCATCCGCTGCGTCTACGTGGCTATCGGTCAGAAGCAGTCGACCATCGCCAACGTAGTGCGCAAGCTGGAAGAGCACGGTGCCCTGCAGAACACCATCGTGGTGGCTGCTTCGGCTTCCGAGTCCGCTGCGCTGCAGTACCTGGCTCCGTACGCCGGCTGCACCATGGGCGAATACTTCCGCGACCGCGGCGAAGACGCACTGATCGTCTATGACGATCTGTCCAAGCAGGCCGTGGCCTACCGCCAGATTTCCCTGCTGCTGCGCCGTCCGCCGGGACGTGAAGCCTACCCGGGCGACGTGTTCTATCTCCACAGCCGTCTGCTGGAGCGCGCTTCCCGCGTTTCCGAAGAGTACGTCGAGAAGTTCACCAACGGTGCTGTGACGGGCAAAACTGGTTCCCTGACCGCTCTGCCGATCATTGAAACCCAGGCTGGCGACGTTTCCGCGTTCGTTCCGACCAACGTGATTTCCATCACCGACGGTCAGATCTTCCTGGAATCGGCCATGTTCAACGCAGGCATCCGTCCGGCCGTCAACGCCGGTATTTCGGTATCCCGCGTGGGTGGTGCGGCGCAGACCAAGATCGTCAAGAAGCTGTCCGGTGGTATCCGTACCGCACTGGCTCAGTACCGTGAACTGGCTGCATTCGCCCAGTTCGCTTCCGACCTGGACGAAGCGACCCGCAAGCAGCTGGAGCATGGTCAGCGCGTTACCGAGCTGATGAAGCAGAAGCAGTACGCGCCGATGTCCATCGCCGACATGTCCCTGTCCCTGTATGCCGCCGAGCGTGGCTATCTGGCGGACGTGGAAGTGGCCAAGGTTGGCGCCTTCGAGCAGGCCCTGATCGCCTTCTTCAACCGCGAGTTCGCCGACCTGATGGCGAAGATCAACGTGAAGGGCGACTTCAACGACGAAATCGACGCTGGCCTGAAGGCTGGTATCGAGAAGTTCAAGGCCACGCAGAGCTGGTAAGCCGCAGCGGGAGCCGCGAGGCTCCCGCCTGCTAACCCGATAGGTGTCAAATGGCAGGCGCAAAAGAGATTCGCAGCAAGATTGCGAGCATCAAAAGCACGCAGAAGATCACCAGCGCCATGGAAAAGGTGGCGGTCAGCAAGATGCGCAAGGCACAGATGCGCATGGCTGCCAGCCGCCCTTATGCGGAGCGGATCCGGCAGGTAATCGGCCATCTGGCCTACGCCAACCCGGAATACCGTCACCCGTTCATGGTGGAGCGTCCGGTCAAGCGTGTCGGCTATATCGTCGTGTCTACTGATCGTGGTCTGTGCGGTGGCCTGAACATCAACCTGTTCAAGGTCCTGATCAAGAACATGAAGGAGTGGCACGACCAGAAGGTCGAAGTCGACCTCTGCGTGATCGGCAACAAGGGTGCGAGCTTCTTCCGCAGCTTCGGCGGCAACGTCGTAGCAGCGATCGGCAACCTCGGCGAAGAGCCATCGATCAACGATCTGATCGGCAGCGTCAAGGTCATGCTGGACGGCTTCCACGAGGGCCGTATCGATCGCTTGTACCTGGTATCCAACAAGTTCATCAACACCATGACCCAGAAGCCGACGCTCGATCAGCTGCTGCCCCTGGCTGCAGACGACAGTGCCGAGCCGGTGAAGAAAGGTCAGTGGGACTACCTCTACGAGCCGGACGCCCAGCAGCTGCTGGATGCCCTGCTGGTTCGTTTCATCGAGTCCCAGGTCTATCAGGCCGTGGTTGAGAACGGCGCAGCCGAACAGGCCGCGCGGATGATTGCCATGAAGAACGCAACCGACAACGCCGGTGAGCTGATCAGCGACCTGCAACTGGTCTACAACAAGGCCCGTCAGGCTGCGATCACTCAGGAAATTTCGGAAATCGTCGGCGGCGCTGCCGCGGTTTAAGAACGGTTCAAATATTCAGAGGAACCAAACATGAGTAGCGGACGTATCGTTCAAATCATCGGCGCCGTTATCGACGTGGAATTTCCGCGCGATCTGGTACCGAACGTCTATGACGCACTGAAAGTTCAGGGCGCCGAGACCACCCTGGAAGTCCAGCAGCAGCTGGGCGACGGCATTGTCCGTACCATCGCCATGGGTTCGACTGAAGGCCTCAAGCGTGGCCTGGACGTCGTCAACACCGGCACCGGTATCTCCGTACCGGTCGGCAAGCAGACCCTGGGTCGCATCATGGACGTCCTGGGTAACCCCATCGACGAAGCCGGCCCGATCGGCGAAGAAGAGCGCTGGACCATCCACCGCGCTGCGCCGTCCTATTCCGAACAGGCTGGCGGCAACGAGCTGCTGGAAACCGGCATCAAGGTTATCGACCTGGTCTGCCCGTTCGCCAAGGGCGGTAAGGTCGGTCTGTTCGGTGGTGCCGGTGTAGGCAAGACCGTAAACATGATGGAGCTGATCCGTAACATCGCGATGGAGCACAGCGGTTACTCCGTGTTCGCCGGTGTGGGTGAGCGTACTCGTGAAGGTAACGACTTCTATCACGAGATGAAGGACTCCAACGTTCTGGACAAGGTGGCCCTGGTCTACGGCCAGATGAACGAGCCGCCAGGAAACCGTCTGCGTGTTGCGCTGACCGGTCTGACCATGGCCGAGAAGTTCCGTGACGAAGGTCGTGACGTTCTGCTGTTCGTCGACAACATCTATCGTTACACCCTCGCCGGTACCGAAGTATCCGCCCTGCTGGGCCGTATGCCTTCGGCGGTAGGTTATCAGCCGACGCTGGCCGAAGAGATGGGCGTTCTGCAGGAGCGCATCACCTCCACCAAGAACGGTTCGATCACCTCCGTGCAGGCCGTATACGTTCCCGCGGACGACCTGACCGACCCGAGCCCGGCGACCACCTTCGCCCACCTCGACGCTACCGTCGTACTGTCGCGTGACATCGCTTCCCTGGGTATCTACCCGGCGGTCGATCCGCTCGACTCGACTTCCCGTCAGCTGGATCCGCTGGTCATCGGCCAGGAGCACTACGACACCGCTCGCGGCGTTCAGTACGTGCTGCAGCGCTACAAGGAGCTGAAGGACATCATCGCGATCCTGGGTATGGACGAACTGTCCGAGCAGGACAAGCAGCTGGTATCCCGCGCTCGTAAGATCCAGCGCTTCCTGTCCCAGCCGTTCTTCGTGGCCGAAGTCTTCACCGGTTCGCCGGGCAAGTACGTTCCGCTGAAGGAAACCATCCGTGGTTTCTCCGGCATCCTCAATGGCGACTACGACCATCTGCCGGAACAGGCGTTCTACATGGTCGGCAGCATCGACGAAGCCATCGAGAAGGCCAAGAAACTGTAACTGGCGCGCCCGCTTGCGGGCGCCAATCCAGCCTGACCGGCCGCTGCTGGTCGGGCTGATTACCGAGGCATGAACATGGCTATGACAGTCCATTGCGACATCGTCAGTGCGGAAGAAGAGCTGTTCTCGGGGCTGGTGGAAATGGTCATCGCCCACGGAAACCTTGGTGACATCGGCGTCCTGCCGGGTCACGCGCCGCTGCTGACCGATCTCAAGCCCGGTCCGGTGCGGGTGATCAAGCAGGGTGGCGAGGAAGAGATCTTCTACATCTCCGGCGGCTTCATCGAAGTTCAGCCGAACATGGTGAAGGTCCTCGCCGATACCGCTACGCGCGCCAAGGACATCGACGAGGCTGCTGCTCAGGCCGCCGTCAAGGCTGCCGAGAAGGCCCTGCACGAGAAGGGCGCGGATTTCGACTACGGTTCCGCGGCCGCACGTCTGGCCGAGGCCGCAGCTCAGCTGCGTACCATCGAGCAGATGCGCAAGAAGTACGGTCGGCACTGATCGGCTTAGCGACTTCATCGCGCACGAGTAAAAGGGTAGCCTTGGCTACCCTTTTTCTTTTTCTGTCATTCGTCGGTAAAGACGCCTTGTACCGCTCGCAACGGGCGAAGCGCGGTCGCACCGATCCCGTTCAGGAATCGCTTCATGTCCCTCGATATCGTCATTCTCGCCGCCGGACAGGGCACCCGCATGCGTTCGGCGCTGCCCAAGGTGCTGCATCCGGTCGCCGGCCAGTCCATGCTTGGCCACGTCATCGCCACTGCGCGCGCGCTGCAGCCGCGCAGCATCCAGGTAGTGATCGGCCATGGCGCCGAGCAGGTGCGTCAGCGCCTGGCCGGTGATGATCTCAATTTCGTCGTCCAGGCCGAACAGCTGGGCACCGGTCATGCAGTGGCGCAAGCGCTGCCGCACCTCTCGGCCGAGCGCGTGCTGATTCTCTATGGCGATGTGCCGCTGATCGAAGCCGAGACCCTGCAGCGTCTGCTGCAAAAGGTCGGGCCCGAGCAGCTGGCACTGCTGACGGTGACGCTGGACGACCCGACCGGCTACGGCCGGATCGTCCGTGACGGGCGTGGCGAGGTGCAGGCGATCGTCGAGCACAAGGATGCCAGCGCCGACCAGCGCGCCATCCGCGAAGGCAATACCGGCATCCTTGCCGTGCCCGGCAGCCGCATCGGCGAATGGCTGGGGCGTCTGTCGAACAGCAATGCTCAGGGTGAGTACTACCTGACCGACGTGATTGCCATGGCCGTTGCCGATGGCCTGCGGGTGGCTACCGAGCAGCCGGCGGATGCCATGGAAGTGCAGGGCGCCAACGACCGCATCCAGCTCGCCGAGCTGGAACGTCACTACCAGCTGCGTGCCGCGCGCCGCCTGATGGCGCAGGGCGTGACGCTGCGCGACCCGGCGCGCTTCGATCTGCGTGGCGAGGTCAGCGTGGGCCGTGACGTGCTGATCGACGTCAACGTGGTGCTCGAGGGCAGGGTGGTTATCGAGGATGATGTGCAGATCGGCCCTAACTGTGTGATCAAGGACAGTACCCTGCGCCGTGGCGCGGTCGTCAAGGCCAACTCCCATCTCGAAGGGGCCGTGATGGGCGAGGGTGCCGATTGCGGGCCTTTCGCCCGGCTGCGACCCGGCAGTCTGCTGGGCGCCAAGGCGCATGTGGGCAACTTCGTCGAGATGAAGAATGCGAGCCTCGGCGATGGCGCCAAGGCCGGCCACCTGAGTTATCTGGGTGACGCCGAGATCGGCGCGCGGAGCAACATCGGCGCCGGCACCATCACCTGCAATTACGACGGTGCCAACAAGTTCCGCACGGTGATGGGCGAGGACGTCTTCATCGGCTCCAACAGCTCGCTGGTGGCACCGCTGAATCTGGGCGACGGCGCGACTACCGGTGCAGGCTCGACCATTACCGACGACGTGCCGGCGCATACCCTCGCGCTCGGCCGCGGGCGCCAGCGCAATATCGATGGCTGGCAACGGCCGACCAAGAAGTGAAACAGGGCCGGCCCGGCGAGCCGGCTGTCGGATTCGCCGCGGCCACGCAAAGGGCTTGTGACGCCCCGCAGTGGTTCGGCAGAAGGGGAATGGAATGTTCGGTGTGACCGACTACGGCGCTTTCGTGGTGGCCTTCATCATCCTTCTCGCCATTCCCGGGCCGGGCAATCTCGCGCTGATCCTCTCGACCGGCAAGGGTGGCGTTCGCGGCGGGCTGGCCTCCACCTTCGGCATCATCTTCGGCGACCAGGTATTGATGTGGCTTGCGGTCGCCGGTGTTGCCGCGTTGCTCAAGGCCTATCCGACGGCTTTCCATCTGGTGCAGTTGCTGGGAGCCGCCTACCTGATCTGGCTCGGTGCGCGCATGCTGCTGGCCAAGCCGGGCGCCGCACCGACGCTGACCATCCGGCCGCGCCAGTACCTCTGGCAGACGCTGGTGATCACCCTGTTCAATCCCAAGGCCATCGTCTTCTACATGGCATTCTTCCCGCTGTTCATCGATCCCCAGCGCCATCAGGGGTTGGTCACCTTCGCCTTCATGGCGGTCACCATCATGCTGCTGACCTTTCTTTACGGCTTGCTGGTGGTCCTGCTGACCCATCGTCTCGCCGAGCGCATGCGGGCCAATCCGCGAATCGCGCGCGGGCTGGAGAAGCTCGCCGGGCTGTTCCTGGTCGGCTTCGGCGTCAAGCTCACGCTCAACTGAGCGGACGCACCGCTTTTCGCTTCGGCCGATGCCACGCTTGCAGGCAGCGAATGCATATGTTTTGATTCGCACCATTAACTTTCGAATCGAAACATAGCAATGTCGAAGCGCAACACACCGCAACGCCGTCATGCCATCCTCGCCCTGCTCAACGAGCGCGGCGAGGTCAGTGTCGACGAGCTGTCGCGGCGCTTCGAAACTTCCGAGGTCACGATCCGCAAGGACCTCGCCGCTCTGGAAAAGAACGGCCTGCTGCTGCGTCGCTACGGCGGTGCGGTGCCACTGCCCCAGGAGCTGATCGGCGACAGCGTGCAGCCCGTCTCGCCCTACAAGCAGGCCATCGCCCGTGCCGCGGTCGGCTGCATCCGCGAGCACGCGCGGATCATCATCGACAGCGGCACCACTACCGCGGCGATGATTCCCCAACTCGGCCACAAGCACGGGCTGGTGGTAATGACCAACTCGCTGAACGTGGTCAATGCCCTGCGCGAACTGGAGCACGAGCCTGTACTTTTGATGACAGGTGGCACCTGGGACCCGCATTCGGAGTCCTTCCAGGGCCAGGTGGCCGAACAGGTACTGCGTTCCTACGACTTCGATCAGCTGTTCATCGGGGCCGACGGCATCGATCTGGAGCGTGGCACCACCACCTTCAACGAGCTGCTAGGGTTATCCCGGGTCATGGCCGATGTCGCGCGGGAGGTCATCGTGCTCGCCGAGGCCGACAAGATCGGCCGGCGCATCCCCAATCTCGAGCTGCCCTGGAGCAGCGTACACACCCTGATTACCGATGAGCGCCTCAGCGACGAGGCGCGCACCAGCATCCTGGCCCGCGGCGTCAAACTGATCTGCGTGGCCGTCGAACCCCATCCGGAGACCTGAGTATGTGTGGCATCGTTGGCGCTGTCGCCGAACGCAACATCACCGCAATTCTTCTCGAAGGCCTCAAGCGCCTGGAATACCGTGGCTATGACAGCGCCGGTGTCGCCGTGCTGAGCGACAGCGGAAGGCTCGAACGGCTGCGTCGCAACGGCAAGGTGGCCGAACTGGAAACGGCTCAGCAGCAGACCCAGCTGGTCGGTCGCCTGGGTATCGCCCACACCCGCTGGGCGACCCACGGCGCGCCCTGCGAGCGCAACGCCCATCCGCATTTCTCCGGTGACGACCTGGCGGTGGTGCACAACGGCATCATCGAGAACCACGAGGCACTGCGCGCCCGGCTGAAGGCGCTGGGGTACGTGTTCCTCTCCGATACCGACACCGAGGTCATCGTCCACCTGTTGCACCACAAGCTCGATGCGCTGGGCGACCTGACCGCCGCGCTGAAGGAAGCGGTCAAGGAACTGCACGGCGCCTATGGCCTGGCAGTGATCAGCGCCAAACAACCGGATCGCCTGCTCGCTGCGCGCAGCGGCAGCCCGCTGGTGATCGGCCTGGGCCTCGGCGAGAACTTCCTCGCATCCGACCAGCTCGCGTTGCGGCAGGTGACCGACCGTTTCATGTATCTGGAAGAAGGCGATATCGCCGAGATTCGCCGCGACGCCGTGCAGGTCTGGGACGTCAATGGCCAGCCGGTGCAGCGCGAGGCCGTGCAGTATCACGAAGGCGCCGAGGCGGCTGACAAGGGCGAGTATCGCCACTTCATGCTCAAGGAAATCCACGAGCAACCCAAGGTCGTGCAGCGCACCCTGGAAGGCCGTCTGGGCGATCGCCAGGTGCTGGTGGAGGCCTTCGGTCCGCAGGCCGGCGAGCTGTTCGCCAAGGTGCGCAACGTGCAGATCGTCGCCTGCGGCACCAGCTATCACGCCGGCATGGTGGCGCGTTACTGGCTGGAAGAGCTGGCCGGTATCCCTTGCCAGGTGGAGGTCGCCAGCGAGTTCCGCTACCGCAAGGTGGTGGTGCAGCCGGACACGCTGTTCGTCACCATTTCCCAGTCCGGCGAGACGGCCGACACCCTGGCGGCCCTGCGCAATGCCAAGCAGCTGGCCAGTGGAGACGGCGGCTATCTGGCCAGCTTGGCTATCTGCAACGTTGGCATCAGCTCGCTGGTGCGGGAGTCGGACCTGACCCTGCTGACCCAGGCCGGGCCGGAGATCGGCGTCGCCTCGACCAAGGCGTTCACCACTCAGCTGGTCGGGCTGATGCTGCTGACCCTGGCACTGGGGCATGTACGCGGCACGCTGAGCGTGGCGCGCGAAGCGGAGCTGGTCGACGAGCTGCGGCGCCTGCCGACGCGCCTGGGTGAGGCGCTGGCCATGGATGCCACGGTGGAGAAGATCGCCGAGCATTTCGCCGAGAAGCACCACACGCTGTTCCTCGGCCGCGGCGCGCAGTATCCCGTGGCGATGGAAGGCGCGCTCAAGCTCAAGGAGATCTCCTACATCCACGCCGAGGCCTATCCGGCCGGTGAGCTCAAGCACGGCCCGCTGGCATTAGTCGACGCCGACATGCCGGTGGTGACCGTGGCGCCGAACAACGAACTGCTGGAGAAGCTCAAGTCCAACCTGCAGGAAGTGCGCGCCCGTGGCGGCGAGCTGATCGTCTTCGCTGATCGCGAGGCGGGTTTCGAAAACGGCGAGGGCATCTTCCTGGTGAACATGCCGCATATCCACGATGCGCTGGCGCCGATTCTCTACACCCTGCCGCTGCAGCTGCTGTCGTACTACGTCGCCGTGCTGCGCGGCACCGACGTCGACCAGCCGCGCAACCTGGCCAAGTCGGTTACCGTGGAGTAAGGCACCAGCAGGCTGCGATAGGTTGGCTTCACGGAATAAAGATTGACACAAAATAATAAAGTCTGACACAAGCTATTATAGTTTGACACTAACCGTAAGCCCCTGTATCTAAAAGGGTTTTCTGTTTTTATGCTAGGCCGTTTGTCAGGAGCCGCTGCCTTAATTTTGGTTCTTCGCGGACTCTGGGGGAAGAGCGAGTTGACAGTCAGGGAAGCAGGTAAATTGGTAGTCGCCAAACCAACCATCCACCTGTCCCTGCTGTCGCCGTGCATCCTATTGATCTTGCCTCGTTCTGGCCAGGCTATGACGCCGTTGCCTGCCGTTCATCCGCCAACAACTCCCTTCTGATTGAGCTTGAGCCTCAAGCCGGTTCAGTGCCCAGGTGCGGGCGTTGTGGTCAGCTCAGCCCGTTGATTCACGAGCGCCGGATTCGTCTGGTGCGCGATCGTGATCTGTTCGATCAGCGCGTCTTGCTTCAACTACCCGTGCGCCGAGTCGATTGCCTGAGTTGTGGGCGGGTGACCGAGCGGATCGACTGGCTGGAGCCTGCATCTCGCCTGACCCGGCGGTTACGGGTCTGGCTCGAAAGCCTGCTGCGGCTGCTGCCGATCAGCCACGTCAGCCAGCTCACCGGCCTGCACTGGCACACCCTCAAAACGCTCGATAAACGACGCCTTCAAGCCGAGGTAGGCACCTTCGATTCAAGCGGTGTCCGCCGGTTGGTGATGGACGAGTTCGCCCTGCACAAGGGGCATCGCTATGCCACGGTCATCATGGACGCCGAGCGAACGCGGGTGTTGTGGGTCGGCCACGGCAACAGCCGTGAGGCGATCCGCCCGTTCTTTGAATTGCTCGGCGAGCACTGCCAGCAGATTGAGGCGGTGGCCATGGACATGAACACGGCTTTCGACCTGGAGGTGAAGAAGCATTGCCCGCAAGCCGAAGTGGTGTACGACCTGTTTCACGTCGTCGCGCGCTACGGTCGGGATGTGATCGACCGTATCCGGGTTGACCAGGCCAACCTCCTGCGCGAAGACAAGCCGGCACGAAAGGCGGTCAAGCAAAGCCGCTGGCTGCTGCTGCGCAATCGCAACAACCTGAAGGACGGACAAGCCGTGCAGCTTCAAGAACTACTCGCGGCCAACCAGCCGCTGGCTACGGTCTATGTCCTCAAGGATGCGCTGAAGGATGTCTGGTTCGCCCCCAGCGTACGAGAGGGCTGGCGCCGCTGGCGAACCTGGTTGCGGCACGCCCGGGACAGCGGCCTCGCGCCGCTACAGCGATTCGCTCGCAACCTGCGCAAATACGCCCGAGGCATCCTCGCCAGTGCCAACTTCCACATGCATACCAGCGTCCTTGAGGGCGTCAACAACCGCATCAAGGTGATCAAGCGTATGGCCTATGGTTTTCGGGACTCGGAATACTTCTTCCTGAAAATCAAGGCTGCCTTCCCCGGGAAAGCGCGATGAACCTTAATTTTCAGCAGGAGTATTCTGGAAAGCCCTACGACATGGCAGCTTGTTAGCTCATGTTTTCCTATAACTACTCTCTTGCCGAACGAGGGGAGCGGTCCGGACGGACTTAGGAGGGCGGGTGCGAGGTCGTAGGTTTGCTTCAAATCAGGATATCGAACGGCACATCGCCAATGGGTTTGGAGCTGGCGCCGGAGCTGAGTATGTGCCTTGGTTACGTGTTCAGGATGTCCCTTCGATGGGGCGTTCCTGGAAAATCCAAGGTGTTAAGATTGATCGAATTCATCACCTCTTATCCGACCTTGAACGGGCGTACTTTTTACTCTGTGAGTTTTCAGAGGACGTTGTAGATATCCGCGAGCAGTATCCCCTACTGCCGGTGGAGAGCACCCAGGCGATCGCCAGGGCTATCGGTGTACGGTATCCAAAATACAAAACGACCTCTGTTCCTATGGTAATGACCACTGACTTTTTGCTGTCTGTAAAGCAGCCAAATGGAGACGTAAAGTCCGTTGCCAGGACGATCAAATACGCGAAAGACTTTCAAGGAAAAGGCTGTGCTCGCACGTTAGAAAAACTCGAAGTCGAGAGACGGTTCTGGGTGAGCCAAGGTGTAGACTGGAGCATCGTAACGGAGGAGTTGTTTACGCCCGATTTGATCCTGAATCTCGTATTTCTTCGCAAATTTGCCAAATTGCCTCGTGCCTTGATGGATGTCCCGCTGCATTTGCAATTCATCGAGATACTTGAATCAATAAAGGGTTGCCCTTGGTCAACGTCGGAGAGCTTGCGCAAGATTGGACACCGATTATCCATACCGTATACCGATGCTCGCGACATTTTCTTTAATTTGATCTGGCGGAAAACTATTAGGATTGAATTAAGTGGTGCGCCGTTACAGCTCAAGTCACCTTTGCCAGACTTCAGTGTTTTTTATCCCACTGAAATATCCACACTGAGCGAGAAGTCGTCATGAAAATTTCAGTTAATGACGTCTTTGAGCCTGTCACGGAACTCTCCTTGCTCTCTACTATGGCGAGAGCAATTCACCTCGACGAGAAGCACGACGCACTGATTGTTATGGATCTAACGGATCCTCCTAGGAAGCCGTATTCGATTGGTCTTGAGGAATTCAGGGTGTCATTGGTATCAGGCGATACAAAGCCTGTGGTGATGGCAGTGCCAGAATTTCTACTGGTTTTGGAAGAAGATCTCGACGAGCGCGCGAGGCGTGATAGAGACCAAAAATGGGCTCTGATTGCGCCACTTTTGGACCCGGCCTATCCAGGGCAAATATTTGTTCATGGCGAGATGGGCCGATTGGTAAGTGATCGCGCCGCTGAGGCGGGTGTGCAGCGTAAAACGCTATATCGTTTGTTGTATCGATACTGGTTTTACGGGCAAGTAAGAAATGCGCTTCTTAACAACTATTCTGCTGTAGGTGTTGGGAGTCGTAATTACTCCGCTGATAAGCCGCCGGGACGAAAGCCAAGGTTTCAAGGGGTGTTAGTGTCGCCTGCCAAATTACTAAGCGATATCGACAAGAAGTGTATCCGAGTTTGTTACGCGCTTTACGTAAAGAACAAGAAGTCGACGATTGATAGCGCGTACAACAAAATGCTCAATAAATATTATTCGGAGAAGCGGCTTTCTAAAAATCCCGAAAACGAGGTCGTATTGCTTCCTCAATCTGAAATTCCGACGTTTAACCAGTTTAATTATTGGGGAAAGCAGTTCTTTGATGATACCGAGACTGATCGTGGACGCATGGGGTTGACGAAGTGGCTGAAGGATTGCCGTCCATTATCCGGTACCGTCCGCGACTGGCTTAGAGGTCCTTGTCATCAATTCGAGATCGACGCGACCATCGCTGACATTTACTTGGTCAACAGCTACTCCCGACGAATGCTTATCGGTCGCCCCGTGGTGTACATCGTAGTCGACAGTTTCTCAGGGATGATCGTTGGCCTTTATGTAGGCCTTGAGGGGCCTAGCTGGAACGGAGCTCGACAGGCGCTGTTCAACGCGTTCACCTCCAAGGTGGAGTTCTGCGCGCAAAACGGTGTTGATATCACTCCTGAGGATTGGGACTGTCGTCATCTGCCACATCAAATCTACGCCGATAGAGGTGAAATGTTGGGGGCTGCTGCTGAGGGGCTCGCGTCTGGCCTGGGTATCGATATGGGGACGGCCCCGCCATACCGACCGGATTGGAAACCGATGGTCGAGAGCCGCTTCGGCATCCTGAACGACTTAACCGGTATTAGGTGGCTCCCCGGCGGAGTAGCAGCCCGAGAGAAGGAACGCGGTGAGCGTGATTATCGGCTCGACGCGACGCTGAATTTGAAGGAGTTCACCCAAGTCCTCATCGAGTGCATTCTTCACTACAACCGTTTCCACCGACAGCCGGATCGTCTTACCCAGGCGATGATGAACGATGGCGTGGAGCCCACTCCGATGGGGATTTGGCGGTGGGCGTTAGAGAACGACCTTATCCAGCCTAACAAGCGACCTGACGAGCTGATTTATCTCAATCTGCTGCCTCGGGAAAGGGCCACCGTCCAAAAAGGTGGCGTGTTGTTTCGCGGCATGCATTATCTCTGCGAGATGGCTATCGAAAAAAACTGGTTCGCAAAAGCGCGTCGCAATGGCGTCTGGGCGATTGATTGCTGGTTTGATCCGAACTCTGCGGCGCACATCTGGATCCAGGACGAGAACAAGGAGTTCCTGCGTTGCGACCTGCGGAGGTCGGATGCGAAGTATGCGGATTATCGCTCGGACGAGATCTACGACCTCTTGGAGGCCTACAGGCAAGTGCCGCCAGCTCACAAACGAGCTGAACGGGAAAGCCAAGTTGGCTTGGTCGATAAAGTTGAGCAAATTGTCGGCAATGCAATGGCCGAGAAAAAGCTTGAACCCGCAGCCGGCTCTAAGGCTGAAGCAGTGGCTAATATCCGCGAGAATCGTACGGAAGAGCGGTTATTGGAGCGAGAGCAAGCGACTGTACCTGACGGTATACGTGCGGATCCCGTTCAACCTGATGCTCAGAGCCCTTCCATTGTCAGAGAGTCGTACGCTGGGCCGCGCACCGCGCAGGTTATCGATTTACTCAAAAGAGTTCGCCCGGGGCAGCCCAAATGAGAGGTGCTAAAGCTCTTGCGAGCTATACGAAGCAGGCCATCACTGAGTACGCGGGAAACCCTCTGATCGAAGCGCTGCCACCAATTCTTGACGAAGCGGCGGCTGCCGAGCTGATATCAAATTTTCCCCAGCCGGTAGCACCTGAGGAGCTAGAGCTCGACGGGGCAATGCGGATTCACTGTATTGATCGCTTGAGGACGGTTGTGCAGCCGTTTCTGCTGCACCTAGAGCTAGAGTCCCTGTTATCTCTGCTGATCCGTCGTGGATATGTTGGCCGTAATCCAACTAGCGCCTCCACAGTCAGGCACCTGCATTCTTTGTCAGGGGCTCAGCGCTATCACGATGCTTTCAAATCAACAGCTGACACTTTCAGCGTTGTGGGACTGAGTGGTATTGGGAAGTCCACCGCACTGCATGCCATTTTAAGCTTGTACCCTCAGACGATCCGACATGAGCGTTATGAGGGTCAGCAATTCGTCCACACCCAGATCACCTGGCTCAAGCTTGATTGTCCACGAGATGGCTCGTTGGCTGGATTTTGTCAGCAGTTCTTCCACGCGGTTGGCCAGGCACTCGGCGATCAGGACTACCACAAGCGCCACCGGCATCGAAATATCAACGATGCGCTTCAGCAGATGGAACAGGTAGCCAGCACGTTTTTTATCGGCGCCTTGCTCATTGATGAGCTGCAGAACCTTCACCTGGCCAAGACCGGGGGTAAGGAAAGCATGCTGAATTTCTTCCTTCACCTGGTGAACAATATCGGTATCCCGGTCGTGTTCATCGGGACGAATTCGATGGTCAGTCTGTTCTCGGACGTAATGCGTGTCGCCAGGCGCAGTTGCGGTGGGGGGATGATCGAGTTCAAGCGCTTCGAGAAGGAGGATGACGAGTGGCGTTTTCTGGTCGAGAACCTTTGGAGCTATCAGTGGTGCAAGCAGGCGGCTGAACTGACTCCTGAGATTTTTGACGCGCTGTACGAGCACACCCAGGGTGTGACTGACTTCCTGGTTAAGTTATTGGTGCTGAGCCAGCGCTATGCAATTCAGAGTGGCTCCGAGTGTCTGACTGCCGAGACGATCGTCAAAGTAAGCAATTCCAAGATGCAAATACTCAGGCCAGCGCTATCGGCTCTGCGTAGTCGCGACCCTAGTCGCATGCGCAAGTTCGACGACCTGCTTCCCATAGAGGAGCAGTTGATGGAAATGATGGCGTTCAACGGACTTGGGCGAGCAGACCGTCTCGCTTTGCTTCGAGGCGTAACTCCAGCTGCACGGGCAAATACTGCGTTACCGGAAGCTACTGTGAGCAAACCTAATGCGCCTTCAGCAGTTGCCGTGGAGGCTTCTGAAGCGAAGGTGTTCAGCGAGCATCCCGACACCCTTGCAGAACTGAAGTCAGCTGGCTGGATAACCAGGGATCTCTTCGAGTTCTCGCCGGCCTACCGCCGATTATGATTCGAGGGTCGTGTAATGGAGCTGAAATTCCATTTCTTCCCTGCTGCGTTCCCCGACGAGACGCTTCACAGTGTCCTATCCCGCTATGCCCGGCTTTGTGGCGGGCATAGCCGAAAAGCCGCTTTCGCTGGCGATAGGGCTGCAATCTCATACACACAGAACGTAGCGTTTCCCTGTCGATTGGGTGACTTAGCCGAGTCACTTCCACCTGCCACGGATCTCTCGGTATCCAAAATAATTACATGCCATACCGTTCTGCCCTATTACGCGCCCTTTCTCACCGACGATCAGGTGCGGCATGCTCGTACCTCAATGGCCGGGGCCGGCAAGTGGCTGATGCTGAAATTAGGAGTCAACGCCAGTCGGATCGAGGTCGCTTCGAGAGTACGATTCTGTCCTGCTTGCCTCAATGAGGATATCGTTCGGGTTGGCGCAGCGTACTGGCACCGTGTTCACCAGCTTCCCGGTGTATTGGTATGTCCCCACCACGGCCATTCGCTCAAGGTGGTGGATCCCAGTTGGTATAGCCGCAACTCATGGCAGCTCCACCTGCCTGACGAAGACGATGTACAAGCTCATTCATATCAGGTCGATGCTGATCTGGAGGCTTATCCAGTGCTGCGTCAAATAGCGCTCCGATCAATGCAATTGCTTGCGCTAGACCTCAAACCTCTTTCACCCACTGCAGTGCGCTCTTGCCTTGTTCAAAGAGCTGTAGAGTTAGGCCTGACCCATGGCGCATCGCACCGGCTGGATCTATGCCGTTTGGCCGCACATATGGCCGGCGTTTTCAACGCTCTGCCTGCAGCTTGGGAATACTCGATTCTAGGAGAGTCACCCGCAGATCTACCCGCGACTTGGGTCACCAAGCTGCTACGGAGGCCAAGGCATACGCACCACCCACTCAAATACATTGTGCTGGCCACCGCCCTTGGGGTTGATCTGGCTCATCTCCAGTGCAGCGACAAACCATCAACGCCAGCTGTTAAGGACACTCTGAAGAAGACTTCCTGATTTGGCAAAATACCCCGATCCTACCCGCCGAGTAGCCCGATGAAGCAGATGACTTTCTCCGACGCCGAGTACGCCGGCAAGCGCAAGCAGACCCGCAAAGAGTTGTTCTTGATCGAAATGGATCGGGTAGTGCCATGGAAGGGTTTGGTTGCCTTGATCGAGCCCCACTACCCCAAGGGTGAAGGCGGACGTCCGGCCTATCCGCTGATGGCGATGCTGCGGGTTCATTTGATGCAGAACTGGTTTGGCTACAGCGATCCGGCGATGGAAGAGGCACTGTACGAGACCACCATCCTGCGGCAGTTCGCGGGGCTGAGCCTGGAGCGTATCCCCGACGAAACCACCATCCTCAACTTCCGTCGCCTGCTGGAGAAACACGAACTGGCTGCTGGCATCCTGGCAGTTATCAATGGCTACCTGGGTGACCGTGGCCTGTCGCTGCGCCAAGGCACCATTGTCGATGCCACATTGATCAATGCACCGAGCTCGACCAAGAACAAGGACGGCAAACGCGACCCAGAGATGCATCAGACCAAGAAGGGCAACCAGTATTACTTCGGGGCCAAGGCACACATAGGTGTCGACGATGAATCGGGTTTGGTGCACAGCGTGGTGGTCACGGCAGCCAATGTCGCGGATGTCACCCAGGTCGATAAGCTGCTGCACGGCGAGGAGAACATGGTCGGCGCAGACGCCGGTTACACCGGCGTCGAGAAGCGTCCCGAACATGAAGGCCGCGAAGTCATCTGGCAGATCGCGGCCCGCCGCAGCACTTACAAGAAGCTGGATAAGCGCAGCGCGCTGTACAAAGCCAAGCGCAAGATCGAGAAGGCCAAAGCCCAGGTGCGCGCCAAGGTCGAGCACCCGTTCCGGGTGATCAAGCGTCAGTTTGGCTACACCAAGGTGCGCTTCCGAGGCCTGGCGAAGAATACGTCGCAGATGGTTACGCTGTTTGCGCTATCGAATCTGTGGATGGCTCGCCGACATTTACTGACCTCTGCAGGAGAGGTGCGCCTGTAATGCGAGGCATAGCCGCTGCGAGGTGCTCGCAGCGGCTCAAGCATCGAATTGAGCCGGCGACTTGATCGTTTTTTGATCATTATCCCGCTTTAAAATCAGCAGTGCCTGAAGTCAGTCAGAAAAACTCGACTACTTCAGACCATCCTTAAGCGATCATCGCCAACTGGTGTCGGCTACCCAAAAGCGAAACTTTCTAAGGCCCTGCTAGAGGGGCTAGAAGGCTTACCTGCTGCTGTTTGGGAGCTAGCACTTGCAGGGTGCGAGGCTCGGCAGATCGCCTCTGTGCTTGGAGTCTCCCAAGTGTATGTGTATCGAACCATTCGTGCCGTCGATGGCGGCTCGCAGGTCTGGAAAGACGCAAGATTTCAAAGCAAGCGCCTCAGGCGCCGAGCAACTTTCGAGGTTGAATATCGGGGCCTGCAAGCTCACCAATGCAAAGATTACATGTGGCTGTATCGCCATGATCGAAACTGGCTCTCAGGCTGCATCGCCAAACATGCAGGTGCTCATACAAGCCGCGCTGATAACACCGATACATTCGCTACTCTCGACGCGAATCTTGCTGAACAGATCAGGTGCTGTGCGCAGCGCCTTCGAGCAGGATCGGGAAAGCCTATTTTGATCTCTCGCGCTAGGATAGGGCGAGAGCTGCATGTCCTTTCACGCCTTGAGAAACAACTCTCCAAGCTACCCCTTTGCGCCAGAGCACTGGAGCAGACGTGCGAGTCTATTGAGGAGTTTCACGTTCGTCGCCTGCAATGGGCCAAGGAGAAGCTGGCAGACGAGCAGCGAAGCGTAACCCGGTCAGCATTGTATCGGACTGCTTGCATCAGACCGTAGTCACGTGCACCACTGCGCGGCACTGTTTCACTTTTCTTCGTACATATTTTTAAGAAAGTGTGAGCCTTCGTAAGACCCTCATTAGGGTGTGGCTCGTGATATTGCTGGTGCAAACCTGAGTTAACTGCTTTTCGCAAAAAAGTGTGAGAGTGCAAAATTGGTGTGGCTCCTGTTCGCCATATTTTCGTGTGCTTTTAATATACTTACTCTGTAAAACCTTATGTTATGTGTTAAAAATACGCCGCGTCGCAGAATGCGTGTACTTCCAAACATTATCTCGTTAGTTAATTATCGATGTCTGATCTGCTATTTTTCCCCATGTCCATGCCGGACGAGATGTTGCATTCTCGTATCACGCGCTACCACTTCCTTTCAGGTAACAGGACTGCAGCTGAAACCTTCCAAGACCTGTTTGGCTCGGCACCCTTCAGCGTAGGGCTCCTGCCAAAGCAGATTGAAGTGCTTGCTGCCAGACTACCTGGTGATCCAGAAAGCAATCTCGACGAGCTGATCTGTACCAATACGATGTTTCCAGCTTACAGGCCCTTTCTAGGGGTCAGCCAAGGGGTGGAGAATGCCCCAGCAGGCTCCAGTTTATTTGGGGTGGCTCGTATTCCCCGCCGAGAGGGTGCGGTCCACGGGAAGGCTAAGCTCTGCTCCACCTGTGTGCAGCAGGATCTGCTTGAAACGGGGTACGCATACTGGCATCGCTCACACCATTTGCCTGGTGTGTCAGTCTGCTGGCGTCATGGTGAGCCGCTGATGCACGCGTGCCCCAAATGCTCTCACCCGTTCTTCCGTAAGCTTCGGCTACTTCCAAATCCGACTGATCCGTGTGTATGCGGCTGGAGCGCTCTCGATCCTGCGACAGTTAAGAAGGGCTCTGTGCTAGAAAAGAATTTTGCGCAGTTCGCCTACGAAGTACTGCAGCGTAAGTTTCCGCTAATGAGTTGTGAAACGTTAGGCGCAAGTTATGTACGACAATGCAGAAAGCGAGGTTTCGTACACGGAAACCTCATCGGTACTGCGAAATTATTTGACAGTATCCGCACGAAATATGGAGATGAAGCTCTGTCTCGAATGGACAAAGCTTATGAGGCAGGTAAACACGAGCAATGGATACGGTTTAGCTTTTACAATGGCCAGATGGATATGCCCCTCGCCCGGCATATGATCATTGCGCAGCATTTATTTGGGAGCGCGGATGACTTTGAGGCCGCCTTGCAGAAAGAACTCATTATTCAGCACGCGGCAGGTGCAAAATCACGTTTAAAGTTGGAAAAGCCTCAGCTTGGTAGGAAGGCGCAGCATCGTCAGAAAATAGACACGATCTTGGCTGTACGAGCGAATGTCGATTTGGGGTATCTCTGGGATAACGCTTACCAAGCCACCCGCTGGCTTACGGAGCACGACAACGCATGGTTGATGGAGAAGCTCAGTACGCCAAAGCACGTACCTGAAGTAGTCGAGGAGGTTAGCGATCCCCGAGACAGCGCGTTTGCTGCCGTTCTTCTAGCGGGTGCTGAGGATCTTTATCGAATTTCCAAAGGACAGAAGCGGGTTAATCTCAGTAATCTGCAGAAACTCCTACCCGTGCGTTTACCTCCCTGCCCAAAATTACGTAAACGTAGATTCCCCTTGGCTTCTCAGCAGGCTGAACTCCTCATGGAGTCTGTTTGGCACTTTCGATTGAGAAGGCTAATTTGTGCTCTTGCCGATATGAAGAGGCTAAAACTTCCGATGAACACTGGAAGCCTGGGTCTGGTTTCCAGCGTGTCGAACACTATTTTTCAAACCCTCGTCAGTTTTTTTGAGTGGGACTTGGAGGAGTTTTTAAGAAACGGCGTGGACTCAGAAAACCTGCTTAAGTCCACTGGTGTACCAAGGGATTGGCAGGGACCTCCTGGCTTCAACCGGGTTCTGGGAGGTACTGCATACTATCGGAATAAGGCTGTAGCTGGGCAACTGGAAAAAAGCAGCGGTGAGTGAGGGGCCTGTGGCGCTGCCCCTGTTTCGGTTCAAAGTGACCTGCTCTATTACCCACCCGCTCGGCACACTATCGAATGGCTGGTATTCGGCCGCCGCACACCGGTGAGGTTGAATAGGCCTGCCAGCCCCCGTAGGTGCACCATTAGAGCAAGGAATTTTCCAGCTTCGCAATGAAGGGGCTAGAACGCTCTAGAGTGGGCATTATAGGCTTTTATAGTCAATTATAGAGTGATTATAGAATCCGTTCTGGGCGCCTGATTTACGCTGCCCGCTTCCGGCCAAAAGCGGACGCTTAGGCGACCTCAATAGTCCGGAGACAGTTTCGGAAAGCCGGGAACCATTCCCGGCGCACCTTTAATCCGTTCTGACGTTCTGGTAAAGCATCAGCCGCGAGGTTTCGTGCAGCCCACGCGTCAGCTCGGCCAAGCGGCGAAACTCTTCTGGGTGCTGCTCGGCGACATCATCGAGCGGGGTCTGTGAGGCCAGGTCATGCAGTGTCGGCTTACTACCGTCGTGCTGCATTTGCAGCAGGAAGTCTTTGGTCACGCCACCAATCAGAGGGAAAGTACCTTCCTGCAGTACCAGCGGCACTACGCGTTCGCCCTCTGCAGCCGGCTGCTGGATATCGCGACCCAGCGCACCGTTGCGAAACTCCATACCGGCCATTCCGAGCACGCTAGGCAGCAGATCGACCAAGCCCACGGCTTCCTCGATCACTCGCGGCTCCAGCAGCTTGGGCGCATGAATCAACAGCGGTACGTGGTTGCTCTCCAGGCCCAGTTTCTCGAACGCAGGCGGCATATGGGGGATCTGACTAATGCGGGTGTTGTGGTCGCCAAACATGACGAAGATGGTGTTGTCGTACCAACCACCCTCTTTGGCGATATCCATCAGGCGTCCTATATTGAAGTCCAACAGTCGCACGGCGTTGTATTGAGCGACGCTACGCGAGCCTGCGTTCTGCACGGTCTCCAGCGGTAGATCGAGCAACTCAAAACCGTCATTTTCTTTGGGGATGGTAAAGGGCCTATGGTTGCCAGCAGTTTGGATATAGGCAAAGAAGGGTTTGCCATCTGCTTGCTGACGCAGAATGCGGTCGCTCTCCTTGAACAGGTCGAGGTCTGAGACACCCCAAACATCAACCATTGGCGATGTCCAATGACGCTCTTCGTACAGCTGGACATCGTCAATGCTCTGACGAATCAGGGCATTCATGTTGGCCCAGCCGGAATTGCCGCCGATCATGTAAAACTTTTCATAGCCCTGCAACGCATTGATCAGAGTATGTTGGCGAGTGATCAGCGGGTTACGCGTGGACGTCTCCGCGCGTGATACGTCGGGTACACCAGAGATGCTGGCCCAGACGGTTTTCGCCGTGCCGGTAACGGGCACATAGAAGTTTTTGAAGAACAAACTCTGCTTGGCAAGCCGATCAATATTCGGGGTTGGGTTCAGCGGATTACCGTAAGCCCCCACTGCGCTGGTGCCCAGGGATTCGAGCATGACGAACACCACGTTCGGGCGCTGACTGCCTGCAATCGCATAGGGTTGCGGTGCTTGTTCTCGGATGAAATTCAGACTCTGCGCATCAGGCTGATCGACCCCCAGATAGCGGCTGACGACGTCGTAATGCTCCGCTACCTGATCTCGGTCGTAGGGTTCGTTTGGCACCCTCAGGGTGTCGTAGAGGAAGATCACCGGATTCAGGCCGAGCGCGGATATCTGGTTGTCCCCGGAGAAGAAGGCGTCGCTCCAGCGCAGCGGTACTGGGTTTTCCAGGTTGATGTTCTCAACGCGACCGAGAATGCCGAGGAAGACCAGCACGACCATCAGCGCGCTGCCCCAAGTCAGCGAGAGCCGGCTGATTCGCTTGGCGGGGCGGTCTAGGGTCACCCGTTCCAGGCGCAGCAGCAGCCACCAAACCAGAGTGGTCGCAGCTGCCCATCCGAGGGTAATCCACACCACTGGATAGGTCTGCCAGACCATGTCGGTGGAGATCTGTGCGTCTTCAAGGAAGCGCAGCACTGTGGCATTGATGCGCACCCCCAGGTACGCGTAGTGGCCGAAGTCGATAATGTAAACCAGCAGCACCGCACTCAGCGCCAAGGCAAGATACAACCGTGCCAGCCAGCGAATGGCACGCGAACGCGTCAGGTTCCATACCGGTAACCACGCCAGCAGAGCAACGGGCAACATCAGTAAGATGGCCAGGCGCAGGTCAAAGCGCAGCCCGATACCGAGCGTTTCCGGCACCGCCTCAACTTCGCCGAGCGCGCTGGCTGCAAAGCCCGAGAAGCCTAGAAAGAACAACCCACGCAATGCTGCCAGCGCCACGAAGAGAATCGCTACTGCACCAAACCAGTAGTGCAAGCGCCGCGAGTGAAGCCAACCCATCATCTAACCCTTAAATTATCGAATCATCAAAAAACCGTGATGCCTTGCCATCAGAGGCGGATTGGCAATTTCGCCTCGCGCTGTGCAGACGGCCAGCGCACGATCTTCTTCGCGACGTAACCGATCAGCGCCCCCCAGCAGTACAGGGCGATAAACGGATCGAGCAGGTAATCCCAGTAATTCGGAGAAGGCTTAAGACCCAGGCTAAAGGCCAAGGTAGCCAGGCCGAGCATGCAGGCACCCAACCAATTGCGCATCACCAGCAGCGCCAGGGTTACCACGCCGACCACCACTATCAACGGGCGTGGGTTGTAGCCGAGTCGATAGGGGTCAAAGTAGGTCAGCCCCATCGTCGCCGGGTACAGGAAGAGTGCCAGCGCTGCCATTACGATCAGCACCTGCAAGCAAGTTGTATGTTGCAGTCGTGCTGCCAGCCCCATCCGTACTGCGGTGACAAATGCCAGGGCCACCAGCGAAGTGATCGCCACATCGTCCGTAAAGCTACGCATGTAGGCCGCCAGTGAGAGCCCGTCTACGGGGATGAAACTGATTGCTAGCAGCACGATCAGGCGAACTACCTGCAGACCCGGACTGAGACCAAATCCCGGAATAAGCACGAACGCGAGTAGCGCAAAGGTCAGATGCGCTTGCCAAAGATCAAGCATTAGAGTTGCTCCTCTAGCCAGGCATCATTGAAGCTGACGTGTTTGATAAAAGTGTTGTTCCACGAATAAACCAAGTGGTACAGGCCGTCGGCGCTCTTGATAAAGTAAGGATACTCATACTCAAAATCGCAGCCGTGCTCTGAGCACACGCGGTAATCCAGATTGTTAAGGAACTCGTCAACGAGGCTCAGCCGATCCGCCCCACTGGAAAGGCGAAACTTATCGCCGATGATTTCCCGATAGGCCTCGGGGCTAAATGGATTGCCCTCAAGATCAGGCGACTCATCCAGATCGACAACCTGTTTCCAAAGATCAAGGTTGGCGTCGGTGCCCATCAGGCGAAGGCGAAAGCGCCCATCTTCAAGATCATTCAAGGCCACCAGCAAGCCATGATTGGGCGTGGCTACCGCTGCAAGGGATGAGTTAGGGTTCGAGGGCTCAAGCGGATACGGCTCACTCCAAGTCTGCCCAGCATCCTCCGTACGGCTTGCGAGTACCTTATGAAAGGTATCGCCGGCATAGCGCAGCATCGCAATAGCGTTGTGCTCGTCCATGGGCACCACGGTAGGTTGCAAGGAGTGCTTGCCCTTACTGATCCGGCTTTTATCGAGCACCTCGCCAGAGGCACTGATGTACAGGTACTCGGCAAATTTGCCAAGAAACTCGTGGTAGACCGGCAGCCCAATGGTGCCGTCGCTATGGAACACCGGAGCGTTGCGCACCAGCGTGCTGATATTCAAAAAGGGCGTGGTGATCAGTTGCTTGGGGGGCGACCAGCTTTCGCCGAAGTCATCCGAGTGCATGGCATTGATTGCGCTACCCGCCCAACCGCCAATCGAAACCGAGACATAGAACAGCCACAGGCGATTGTCTGGGGCCAGTGCGATGACGGGATTACCCAGTTTGCGTATGTGCTTTTGGATGGCGTACTGAGTCGACTCACGTGTGGCTAGAACTAACTCGGCACCCCATTCCGCCGTTATGGGGTCGTAACGTGAGCCGCGAACCTGGACATCCGCCGCACCCTCTCGGGAGCCAGCAAACCAAACAGCCATCAGCCCACCATCGGGCAGTGATGCTACCGATGATGCGTGAACAAACTCTTCAAGATCTGAGGACGCGAAGCGGCTGTTGTAGAAGGGGGCGGATGAACTGCCGATCACTTCACCAGGTACTGCAGAAGCAGCGAAACCAGAAATAGGGCGATCAGGGTGTAGCCACCAAGCGGAGGCAAAGACAGCAGAAAGGGAAATGACAGCAAGGGCTGAAGGCAGAAAGCCAAACTTCTTAGAGCGCATTGAAAAAACCATATTCACACAAACACGTACGCACCCTGCACTTGAGCAGGAAGCGACTAGACACAGACCTCAAGGATTGGAGGCATGGCGAAGGAGTGTTTGGCGGGTTCTTACAAGGGTCTAACTCAACTCAGATTCAAGGAAATAGCTAAAGGACGGGCCCCAGCAAGTGGCGGATGATGGCCTAGTGAGCTCATCGATGCAATATTCGATATACCACAGCTGCTCAGCGGAGATTATTTTTGGTTGTTGATCGATACGGCTGAAAGCCTCATAAAACCTGGCGTTCAGGCCTGAACTAACGAGATTGCAAATGGACTGGCTTGCAACATCTGGTCAAAAAAGCGCCCAAAACCCGGTCGCAGCTGCTAATATGCCGATCCGCCAAACGACTCGATGCCAAAAGTATCCCGTAGCGATGATAAATTTCTGCTCCATTCCGGCTGTTACGCCGCCATAAGTTACCCGCCCGCTTTCTAGCGCCGCTGCCTGTTGCTGCTCCGCCACAGGCCATTGGCGCGCACCGTCGACCACGAACGACGGTTCTTCTTATTCCTACTGCCAGCCCAGCTGAACTTCGGTCAGATCGTTTCCGTTCGCCTGCATGTTCAGGGTTGTGCTGTTGCGCCGCTTTCATTCGCGACGACTAGAAGAGGCTTTCATGCCCCCAGTTACAACTGCTGCCTTTGCGCACAACTTTCTTGGCCATGCACCAACTTGGTACAAGCAGGCTATTGTCGCCTTTCTCGTGCTCAATCCTCTCTGCCTGTGGTTACTCGGCCCACAGGTAACGGGATGGTTGCTGATTGCCGAGTTCATCTTCACCCTGGCCATGGCTCTCAAGTGCTATCCACTATTGCCAGGCGGATTGCTTGCCGTGGAAGCTCTAATGCTTGGCATGACCACTCCGCAAGCGTTGTATGCGGAAGTCGAAACCAACCTTCCGGTCATTCTGCTGCTGATGTTCATGGTGGCCGGCATCTACTTTATGAAGAACCTGCTGCTGGTGACCTTCACCCAAATACTGGTCGGCGTTCGTTCGAAATATTTGTTGGCTCTGCTCTTCAGCATGACCGCAGCCCTGTTATCAGCGTTTCTCGATGCGCTGACTGTTACGGCAGTCATCATCAGCGTGGCGGTGGGATTCTTCTCTGTCTACCACAAGGTCGCCTCAGGTAAGGGCTATCAGCATGGTGAACACAACCACAACACCGACAAGGAGGTCATCGAGTTGCACCGCGCAGATCTGGAAGAGTTCCGTGCGTTTCTGCGTAGTCTGCTGATGCACAGTGCCATCGGCACTGCGCTTGGCGGCGTGTGCACCTTGGTGGGTGAACCACAGAATCTGTTGATCGCTAAAATGGCAGGCTGGGATTTCAAGGACTTTTTCCTCCTGATGGCTCCCGTATCCATGCCCGTTCTGGCCACTGGGTTGCTGACTTGTGTGGCGCTGGAAAAGCTCCAGTGGTTTGGTTACGGCGCCAAACTGCCTCGTCCAGTTCGCCAAGTACTAGAAGAGTTCGCCACTAGCGAGAAAGCCAAGCGCGGCCCGAACCAACAGGCGGCGCTGGTGATCCAGGCGATCGCCGCGATAGTGCTTGTTCTGGGCCTGGCCTTTCATGTCGCTGAAGTTGGCTTGATCGGCCTTCTGGTGATCATCCTGATCGCCTCATTCAACGGAGTGACTGACGAACACCAGATTGGTAAGGCTTTCCAGGAAGCCTTGCCATTCACCTCGCTGCTGGTGGTGTTCTTCGCCATCGTGGCGGTGATTCACGAACAACACTTGTTTAGCCCGATTATCGCCGCAGTGCTGGCACTGCCAGTGGAACAACAACCAGGCATGTTCTTCCTGGCCAATGGTGTGCTGTCAATGATCAGCGACAACGTCTTTGTGGCCACCGTTTATATCAGCGAGATCAAGCAAGCCCTGGATGCCGGCACCATCGACCGGGCGCACTTCGAACGCCTGGCTATCGCCATCAACACCGGCACAAACCTGCCCAGCGTGGCCACACCCAATGGCCAGGCGGCTTTCCTGTTCCTGCTGACCTCCGCCATCGCACCCCTGGTGCGCCTGTCTTACGGTCGCATGGTGGTAATGGCATTGCCCTATACCTTGGTAATGGGCGCTACCGGCCTGTTGGCAGTGATCTATCTCGTTTAACCCGAACTGGCGTCTCTATTGCTAGAAACCCATTCATCACCTCTAACCTACGGACTTATCAATGCTGCAGAAAATCAAGCAAGACTGGTTCTCGAACATACGCGGCGACCTGCTCGCCGGCATTGTCGTTGCCTTGGCGCTTATTCCTGAAGCCATCGCCTTCTCCATCATCGCGGGTGTTGATCCCAAAGTGGGTCTTTACGCCTCATTTTGTATCTCTGTTGTGATTGCCTTTGTTGGCGGTCGCCCGGGGATGATCACAGCAGCTACGGGCGCGATGGCGCTACTGATGATTACTCTGGTGAAAAACCATGGCCTGGAGTACCTGTTAGCGGCGACGCTGCTGACCGGTGTACTGCAGATTGCAGCTGGTTATCTGAAACTTGGCTCTTTAATGCGCTTCGTTTCACGCTCGGTAGTGACAGGCTTTGTCAACGCGCTGGCTATTCTGATTTTCATGGCTCAGCTGCCTGAGTTGACCAATGTCACCTGGCATGTTTACGCCATGACGGCGGCCGGCCTTGGCATCATCTACCTATTCCCCTATGTGCCGATGGTGGGCAAGATCATTCCCTCGCCATTGGTGTGCATCGTTGTCCTGACGGCCATCGCCATGTACTTCGGCATGGACATCCGTAACGTGGGTGACATGGGGCAGCTACCGGACACCTTGCCAATCTTCCTGTGGCCGGAAGTACCGCTGACCTTCGAGACTCTGGCAATCATCTTCCCCTATGCCGCCGCGCTTGCCGTGGTTGGGCTGCTGGAGTCGATGATGACTGCCACCATCGTCGATGACCTGACCGACACCAACAGCGACAAGAACCGTGAGTGTAAAGGTCAGGGCGTAGCCAACATCGCGTCTGGCCTGCTTGGCGGCATGGCCGGTTGCGCGATGATCGGGCAGTCCATTATCAATATTAAATCCGGCGGCCGTACTCGCCTTTCCACCCTCGCTGCCGGCGTTTTCCTGCTGTTGATGGTGGTATTCCTCGCTGAATGGCTGACCAAAATCCCCATGGCCGCTCTGGTCGCCGTGATGATCATGGTCGCCATCGGTACCTTTAGCTGGGATTCGCTGCGTAACCTGAAGAAGCATCCATTGTCGACCAATATCGTTATGGTCGTCACTGTGGTGGTGGTGGTCGCCACCCACAACCTGGCCTATGGCGTGCTGGCTGGTGTGCTGCTAGCGGCGATGTTCTTCGCCAACAAGGTCGGCCACTACATGCATATCGGCTCCACTACCGATGACGAAGGCATGAGTCGCACCTACAAAATTACCGGTCAGGTGTTCTTCAGCTCGGCGGACAAATTCGTCGACGCCTTCGATTTCAAGGAAGCCTTGGACAAGGTCACCATCGACCTGACCCATGCCCATTTCTGGGACATCACCGCCGTGGCCGCTTTGGACAAGGTGGTGATCAAGTTCCGCCGCGAAGGCACCGAAGTCGAAATACTCGGCCTGAACGAGGCCAGCGCTACCATCGTCGACCGCTTTGGCGTGCACGATAAACCCGATGCCGTGGACAAACTGATGGCCCACTAAGCCATCACGACTCCCGGAGAGCCGCCCCCACAAGGGGCGGCACCCTATTACTCATGCTCTCCGTAAAGATGGAGACAAAGAGGAACTCAAATGACAACAGTCATCGCCTGCATTGACGGATCACCATCATCTGCTGCCGTATGCGACTACTCCGCCTGGGCTAGCGTGCGCCTTGCATCCCCGCTGACGCTGGTTCACATCCTGGAAGATGTGGTGCAAGCGCCAACAGACCTTTCTGGCAGCATTGGTCTTGGCAGCCGCGAGCACCTGCTGCAGGAGCTAGCTGATCTGGACGAGAAACGTGGTCGCCTGGCCCGCGAACATGGTCAGCACCTGTTGGAGGCTGCCAAGCACCGCCTTGATCAGCTAGGCATCGTTCATCCCAAATCCGTTCAGCGACATGGCAGCTTGGTCGATAGCCTGAAAGCGATGGAAGAAGACACTCGTCTGCTGGTAATTGGCCGGCAGGGCGAAGACAGCGGAAATGTTTTCCAGCACATCGGTGGTCACGTTGAAAGTGTGATTCGCACGCTGCATCGTCCGGTGCTCGTGGTACCGAATGACTTCGTTATGCCCCAGTCCTTTCTCATCGCCTTCGACGGTAGCGCTAACGCTCACCGCGTAGTTGAAAGACTGGTGCAGAGCCCATTGCTCAAGGGGCTGGATTGTCACTTGCTGATGGTAGGTGAAGCCTCAGCCGAACAGCAGGCGCAACTTGATTGGGCGACTAGCCAGCTTCAGCAGGCGGGTTACACCACCTATGCGAAAACTTGCCAAGGTGATGTCGAAGATGAACTGGAACGCTACTGCCGGGAGCAGTTCGTCAACCTTCTGGTGATGGGCGCTTACGGCCACTCGCGGATTCGCCAGTTCCTGGTCGGCAGTACGACGACAACTATGCTGCGTCGGGCCACAGTGCCCCTACTGATGCTGCATTAATCCCCGCGCAACAACTGGCGGGAACCGTTGAGGGGCCCGCTACCACGGGCCCTCCGCGGTGACATTGCGACACCGATGCGGTGCTCTTTGATCTAGCTGCCTCTACCTGTGAGGTTAGAAAGAGGAGTTTACTGATGCGTGAAGTACCTGAATCGCCCAGCATTAACCACCTTCGCAACGACTCCAGTTTGCATCGCATGATGCTGGAACTGCTGGAAAAAGCCGACATATCCATCGGGGGTGACCGCCCCTGGGATATCCAGCTAAATGGTCCTGGCCTGCCCGAACGTGTATTTGCTCAAGGCAGCCTAGGGCTTGGCGACGCATACGTTGAAGGTCTATGGGATGCGCCACAGCTTGATGAGTTTTTCAATCGGTTGCTCGCGGCCCATCTTGATCAGCATGTACAACCTCTGCGGCTGATTTTTCATGGCTTGCGCACACGCCTGCTTAACCTGCAGAGTTTCAAACGTGCCTGGCAGGTTGGCGAGGTTCACTATGACCTAGGCAACGACTTTTACGGAACTATGCTCGACCCGCGTATGACCTATACCTGTGGCTACTGGAACAAAGCGACCACTCTGTCGGAAGCACAAGAAGCCAAACTGGATCTGATTTGTCGCAAGCTCAAACTCGAACCCGGTATGCGCCTGCTCGATATCGGTTGCGGTTGGGGTAGCTTGATGGGGTTTGCTGCAGAGCACTACGGGGTTGAATGCACGGGCGTAACCATCTCTAAAGAGCAAGCTGCCTGGGCCAAGGAGCGCTATGCGGGGCTACCGCTGGAGTTTCGCCTGCAGGATTACCGTGAAGTTGAAGGCCAATTTGATCGAATTGCCAGCGTGGGTATGTTCGAGCATGTAGGGCGCAAGAATCACCGGGTATTTATGGAAGTTGTGCACCGCTGCCTGGCCGACGATGGTTTGTTTCTTCTGCACACCATCGGCAAGAACATGCGCAATAGCACCCCGGATCCCTGGATCGACAAGTACATATTTCCTAACGGCGATCTACCCTCAGTCGGGCAAATTGGTGATGCCGTAGATAACCTCTTTGTCGTCGAGGACCTGCATAACTTTGGTGCCGACTACGACCGTACGCTGATGGCCTGGCACGCAAACTTCGAACAGGCCTGGCCGCAGTTCGCCAGCGAACTCGGCGAGCGCTTCTACCGCATGTGGCGCTACTACCTGCTGTCGTGCGCCGGGGCCTTTCGCGCCCGAGACATCCAGCTCTGGCAATGGGTCCTGAGTAAAGAGGGGGTTACAGGCGGTTACTCGCGTATTGCGATCTAACGGCGAGATTGCGGGGTGCCATTACTCGGCACCTCTGGTAGGTTTGATCCATGGGGCTGCCAAATATTCCTGATCTTTTGTGGCTCGCACCCATTATGCAATGCACCAATACAAGGAAAATTCTATGACCTATGTGATGGCATGCATCGACGGTTCTCCCTCTGCACCCGCCGTGTGCGATTACGCTGCTTGGGCCAGTCAGCGTCTTGATTGCCCCCTGACATTCCTGCACGTTCTCGACCAGAACCGCTATCCAACCAACAGCAACCTAAGCGGCAATATCGGTCTCGGCAGCCGCGAACACCTACTGGAAGAGTTGGCCGAACTCGACGCTCAACGCAGCAAACTCGCTCTAGAAGAAGGCCGCCTTATGCTGGAGGCAGCCAAAAAGCGTGCATTGGAAAAAGGTATTAACAGCCCACTACTTAAACAGCGTCATGGCGATCTCGCTGAATCCCTTGCGGCGCTTGAAGATGAAATCCGCCTAGCGGTGATAGGCAAGCAAGGCGATCACGCAAACGTTGGGTCTCAGGTCGGTAGCCACTTAGAAAGCGTACTGCGCACGCTCAGTCGCCCGGTACTGGTTACGCCTAACGCATTCAAGCATCCGGAGAGCGTGATGCTGGCCTACGACGGTCGCCCAACCATGGATAAAGCCGTTCAGCTTATTGCAGGCAGTCCATTGTTCAAGGGGCTACCCATCCACTTGGTGATGGTTGGCGCAGACACCAACGACGCGTGGGAGCAACTCAAACTTGCAAAGGAAAACCTAAAAGCCGCAGGGTTTGATGTCCAGATCGCCATTCGCTCCGGCGAAGTAGAACCCACCCTGCATGCGTACCAGAATGAACACGCCATCGACATGGTCGTAATGGGGGCCTACAGCCGCTCCCGGATTCGCGAGTTCTTGGTTGGCAGCAATACTACAAAGATGCTCAGCACCTCGCGCACCCCTTTACTGCTCCTGCATTGATCGGGGCAGACCATGAGCGACGAGATCAACCTGACACATTTTCGAGGTCTGCTGCAGACTCGCCTGGCTGAGCTACAGAGCCTTGAGTGCGCCGCACAGTCACGAGACTCCGTCGAGCTAGACCAGAGCAAAGTGGGTCGACTCTCGCGCATGGATGCCCTTCAACAGCAAGCCATGCTGGACGCAAACCGAGAGCGCGGCAGACGGGAGCGCTTGCGCATCGAGGCTGCTTTTCGCCGTATCGACGAAGGCCATTATGGTTACTGTGCCCAGTGCGACGAGCCCATAGCTTTGGGCAGGTTGAGTTTCGACCCCGCAACGCCACTGTGCATTGAATGCGCGAACAAAACCGACCACAACTCTTAGGCTATGTCCTGCAATGCCGAGTGTCTAAGGGCTTGGCCTACATCAATCGCTTGATTTGACGACCCATGCAGCTGATTACCGAACTGATCCACCCCGAACTCAAATCTACCCAGGGCAGAGTCTTTCGCCGCCATGCCGCTCGCGGCATCGTGCTGCGCGATGAACAGATCCTGTTGTTGTTCACTGAGCGATACAACGACTTCAGCTTCCCCGGTGGCGGTCTCGATCCCGGCGAAGACGTCATTGCTGGCCTCACCCGCGAGCTTGAGGAGGAGACTGGTGCACGCGACATTCGAATCGTTCAGAACTTTGGGTACATCGAAGAGTACCGGCCCTATTGGAAGCCGCAGTACGACCTGATGCACATGACCTCGCACTTCTACCAATGCGAAGTAGCGCCGCAATTGCAGCCGGTTAGGATGGAAAGCCATGAGATCGCCAACGGCATGCGTCCCGTTTGGATTGATCTTCATGAAGCCATTACACACAACCTGGCCGTCATGCAGCGCCAAGAAACCTCAATGGGACAGTCCATTCAGCGTGAGACTTTCATGTTGAAAAAAGTGGCATCTGATTTGTTGCAGCCAAATAAAGTGTCCGGAATATAGAAGTTTTTTAGCAAATTCGTAGCGCTTAACTGCAGGTTGGCTGAAAGAGTTTCTTTAGGGATGGTCTGAAGTAGCCATGTATTTCCCCGGCATACCACCTGGCGCAACTTTTAAACTCGCCAAATGACCAAAAAACAATCAATTCGACGAGTATTTCTTACGTTTTCGCCACCCGGACCCCACTCCGGTGGCCATTTCCCGCATTACAGGCGCACCTCTCCTGCATTCGTCAGTAAATGTCGGCGCGCCATCCACAGGTTCGACAGAGCGAACAGTGTCACCAGTTGCGCCGTGTTTTTGGCCAAGCCGCGAAAGCGCACCTTGGTGTAACCGAACTGGCGCTTGATTACCCGGAACGGATGCTCGACCTTGGCGCGCACCTGAGCCTTGGCCTTTTCAATCTTGCGCTTGGCTTTGTACAGCACGCTGCGCTTATCGAGTTTTTTGTAGGTGCTGCGGCGTGCCGCCACCTGCCAGATAACTTCACGTCCTTCATGCTCGGGCCGCTTTTCGACACCGGTGTAGCCTGCATCGGCGCAGACCACGTTTTCGTCGCCATGCAGCAATTTGTCCACCTGGGTGACATCCGCCACATTGGCCGCCGTGCCCACTACGCTGTGCACCAGACCCGATTCGTCATCGGCGCCGATGTGGGCCTTCATGCCGAAATAATACTGGTTTCCCTTCTTGGTCTGGTGCATTTCCGGGTCGCGCTTGCCGTCCTTGTTCTTGGTCGAACTGGGCGCATTGATCAGCGTTGCATCGACGATGGTGCCCTGGCGCAGCGACAGGCCGCGGTCGCCCAGATAGCCATTGATGACAGCGAGGATGCCGGCCGCCAGCTCGTGTTTCTCCAGCAAGCGGCGGAAGTTGAGAATGGTGGTTTCGTCGGGGATGCGCTCCAGGTTCAGCCCGGCAAACTGGCGCAGGATCGTGGTTTCGTACAGCGCTTCCTCCATCGCTGGATCGCTGTAGCCGAACCAGTTCTGCAGCAGATGCACACGCAGCATCGCCATCAACGGGTAGGCCGGACGGCCACCTTCACCCTTCGGATAATGTGGCTCGATCAAAGCAATCAAGCCCTTCCACGGCACCACCCGATCCATCTCGATCAGGAACAACTCCTTGCGGGTTTGCTTGCGCTTGCCAGCGTACTCGGCGTCGGCGAAGGTCATCTGCTTCATCGGGAAACTCGGTGGGTGGGGTCGCGGTATTTTGCCAAATCAGAAAGTCTTTTTCAGAGTTTCCTTAGATTTCCAGCGACAGCTTTGGGTTGAAATTTGACGGTGTCGAACGACCGCTTTTGGCCGATTGCAGCCGGTCGTGAAGCGCAGAAAACGGGTACTAGCGGTCGCTCATGTCAACCCTCACACAGCAGCATGTGACAAGGCCTGTCGACTGTGCATGGGCCTATTGGCTTCAGAGAGTAGAGCGTTGCCGTGGTTAGCCAAGGTACCTTGCGAACCTTTATGGGATTGACCTGTACAGCGCCGGAGCGGAGATTAGGCTCTACCGAACCAATGGTAGTGCGAGAGGGAAGATGCGCCGATTTGAAGCCAAGGATCTAATAGCGCTCGCGACCGCGCCAATGAATCCAGATGATCATTGGTACGTGGATGCTGAACAAGCCTCGCAGTACCTGGTCACGAATGCGCATGCTGATGAGACCGTCATCTATGCATCCGCTCCCGCGGTACTGATCGTCGGAGCTCTAGTACCAACCGTTAACGTCACACCGGTTGACGGAGACGCGCTTCAGAATACGTCGCTTTGCACTGATGCAGCTTGGAAGATTCAAAAGTCTTGGAGCGCAGCTGAAGGTTACCGCGTATACCTAGAGCCACCATTTCCGAATGACCGGGTATCAGCCCTCTCTGGCGGCGAGACGCTCGTCACAAGGCGATATTTTTCGGGAGTGCACAAAGGCCCGGCTCCAATTGAAGTCAGCCAGAAACTCGTCCACTGCCTAGACATTCACTATATCCCCGAGCGGAATGCCTACTGTCGCCTAGACGGCAATGGGGATATCGAGGATGTGATACGGATTATGACGCTTCCAATTGATGAGCAGTTGGAAGGTAGAGAAGTCGTAACGATTCTTCGCAAAGATCTGGACATCTACATGGCAGTCGCGGATCTAGCGCTGGTTATCAAGTTTGACTTCACGCGGACCGTTCGCGGTAGCTTCAGCGGCTGGAATGACCTAAGCCGCTACCATCGCGATGGGGAGGATCTTTTTTACCATGGCGGTTCAGCCGCTCGTGCCAGCTTTATGCACGGCGCTATGGTTGTGCGCTCACAAACAACCCTGGCTGAACAGGAAGAGGCGTGGTGCAGGGATTTTGAAGGGGGTTCTACCCCATTTCCACGGACGGTTTGATAAGGGCTGAAAACTTCAGATCTTGCCGGGCGACTCTACGACGCATTCGTGGGTTATGAAACCGCTCGATGTAGTCGAAAAGATCCGCTCGTGCTTCATCACGAGTTCGATATGACTGATGGACAACGCGCTCCCGTTTGAGCTGACCGAAGAAGCCTTCACAGGCAGCGTTGTCGCCGCAGTGCCCGACGGCACTCATGCTGCAAACCAGCGTGTTGCGATTCAGAAAGCGCTGGTAGTCGGCGCTGGTGAATTGGCTGCCGCGATCCGAATGCAGGATCACTGACCAGTCACCCTGGCGCTGCCAGATCGCCATCTCCACCGCTCGAATCACCATCTGCCGATCCTGGCGGTGGTGCATCGACCAACCGATCACCAGCTTGCTGTACAAGTCGAGCACCACGCATAGAAAGAGCTTGCCTTCCTGGGTGGCGATTTCCGTGATGTCCGTGACCCACTTGCGCTCTGGTTCCTGCGCGGTGAAGTCGCGCTCCAGCAGGTTTTTCACGCCTGCTGGACGGCTGCTGGCCACTCTTCCAAAGCCACGCCGCTTCCGGCGTGGCCAGCCTTGAATTTGCTCAGCCGCCATCAGGCGAGCAACGCGGTTCAGGCTGACGGTTTCGCCCTCGTCGCGCAGATCCTCGTGCATGCGTGGTGCTCCGATCACACCACGGCTGTCTTCGTGAATCTCACGAATGCGCCTCACCAGGCGCGCATTCTCTTGAGCACGTGAGCTTGGCTCGCGATCCTGCCAGGCGTAATAGCCACTAGCAGAAACCTTCAGGCAACGGCACATCAGTCGTACCGGGTACTCGTTGCGACAGCGCTGGATCACCGTGTACCGCTCGATGACTCCTTGGCAAAGTACGCTGCCGCGTCTCTTAAAAAATCGCGTTCCTTGGTCACCCGGGCCAACTCACGCTTGAGGCGGGCCAGCTCCTCATCTCGCGGACTACCTGTTCCGGGAAAGGCCTTTTCTGCGCCTGGCTGTGCCTCTCGAACCCAGCGTGTGAGCAGGTTCGGAGCCACACCAATCTCCAGGGCCACCTGTCGACAGCTCGCCCCTGAACGACGAACCAACTCGATGGCTTCCCGCTTGAACTCGGGGCTGTATTTCTTGCGCTTCATGAACACTCCTTCAGCTCGGCATGAGCTTACTCGAAAGTGTCCGTGCTAATGGGGTAGAACCCAGGTGACCCTGACCGGGAATATGCAGTTTTCAAAATTTACGACCGCAAAAATGATCGCAATGTCGAGACGTCCGCTAGCCCGCTTCATATCGTCAGCTACTTCGAGCAAAGCGACCTGCCGTGGCAGATATCTCCCGCATTCTTTAGGCCCGAGGTTCTCCAGCGCTTCAAGGCGGACCCCGACGACACGCTCGAAGACCGAAGCATCTCCTGCCGCGGAGCTTGGCACATCAAGTCGTACGACATAAATGAGGCAGGTCAAGTCCACGTTTACATCGGCGACCTCGCCAAGCTTCCTATTGCAGAGCAAAACTACTGGAAGGCATTCAACGAATGGCCGAAGTCATCCATCTCGGCACGAGCCCATCGGACGGATATAGAGGGGCAGTGGTGCACGACCTACGACCCCTTAACTTCTTTAAGAAATAAGGTGAGAGCGCTGGATAAGGCTAGCCCGGAATGGTGGAACCGGAGAGGCGATGCACTGATGGATAGCGTACTGGCCCCGGCTACCGACTCCCGAAAGAATGGGGAGATGAAATCTTGGCGCTCGACCAATTGCTGGTGGAGGGCTTTCTAGATAAACCTCTGCGAAAGATCGCCCAAGAAAAAGGGCGAGAAGTAGAGTCTGTGTGGCGCTCGCTGAAGCTTCTTCATGAAATTCTGCTTGGAAGCACTCTGAGTGAGGAGGCTGCCAAACAACTTCTGGCTCCTATGAAAAAGCTCCATGAGCTTCGCAATGAGATCCGCGGGCACGCGACCCATGAGAAAAAAGAGGTCGCAATTCGCGAGGCCCGTGCTACCCACGGTAATTTTCGAGCTCATTTTTTCCATATTGCAGAAGGCTGCGACCAGGCTCTCATTGGCGTGCTAAAAGCACTCGAGTTCGAAACGGAAGATTAGAAAACTCGGCTGATTGGTATGTACGCTCCTCTCGGCGCGTAGGGCGCTAAGAGCTGTTGGTTCCCGGCTCTTCGCATGACGGCGCTCGCAAGGGGCGCCTTCTCGAATATAGTCGCGCTTGGCAAACGATTTCCTGCTTTCAACACCGGTTGAGTGCGAGTTTTCAGCTCATTATTAGCGAAACAGGCGCTTCCAGTCCCTAGTGACAAGCTCTTGACATGCTTGAGGTGCTCCGCCGAAGCAGCGCAAGGAAACCTCCTTCATTCGCTCTTCAGATTCATAGGTGATCGGCCCGCCATCTTGATCAATGAGCACGCCGCCTGCGCCGATCAGTAGTGCGTGACCTCCTACCACATCATGAGCTGACACAGGTACAAGAGACGTACCCACGACAGCATCACCAGCTGCGGCACGAGCGAGGCGATAGGCGATGCTGGGCATTGAAATGAACTCTGCCGGGGCACAAAGCTCTGCGTTGAGCTCAGGTTTGCTTGTTGCGGCAGTGCTTACCAGTACCACGCTGTTGGACGTCAACCTCAGTTGATCAAGCAGAGCATGTACTGTTTGCCTATTGCGAATGATTGCTGGCAGTCCTTCTGCCCAGGAGATGCAATCCTCACCACCATCCGGTGCGATGGGGGCGTAGACCACCCCTAGAACAGGGATTGCATTGTGAAGTAGGCCGACAGAGATGGCTGACCCTGCACGGTGTTGTAGGAAGTCCGCTGTTCCATCGTTCGGATCGACTACCCAACAGTACTCGTGACCTGTCATGTGCGTCCCAGTTTCCTCACCCCAGAAATCACAATGCAGGAGCTCGAGCAGATCTAGACGTAGCTGAGCCTCAATCTCGGAGTCGATAGCTGCTTTGTCCCCGTGGCCTCGGGGGCCGCCGATACGGTGCCACTCTGAAGACAGCAGTTTTCCGGCGGAAAGAACCCTCTCAACGACAGGGCCGAGCAAGTCCACGACGTTCATATGGACCTCCTGCATTAATCGGTTAGCCCTTAAAGATTAATCGCTTCTGCCCGAAATGCTTCTTGGCAGAAGGGGTAGATCGAGAGCGGCGACTGTGGCGGATGGAGCCTGGGAGGATGAGATGAGGCTTCTAGCGCGAAAGCTCAGCCAGCACAGAGACTGGCCTAGGCACAGATTCTTGGGTAGCCAGGGGCTCAACTACGGATGGTCAAATATTTTTGTCAATCTATGTTGTTCCAGGATTGGGGCTTCGTTCGATGTGGCAGTGGCCTTGTGTCAGACTATGTTGTCGAGGCTGGCACCTAAGACCTCGGTTTTCCTCAGTGTTTTCAAGGGTGCTTGTGTCAATCTATGTTGTTGCCAACCAGGTGTGTAGAAAGTAGAAAGGCCCCGCGGGGCCTTTTTGCTTAACCGGGTTCGCAGGCCCGCTCCTGCGTGGCGGCTTCGGCGAACAGGGCGAAGGTGGTCTCTGCCGCCGCCAGCATCGGTTCCCAGGCACAACGGGCGGCGTCACGTTCGAGGCGGGCGAGAAAGCCTGGCCAGAGCACGGCGACATCGCCATGTTCGAGGTAGCGGGTCGGAGCCTGTGGATTCGCCTCACGCAGGCGTCGCGCCAGCACCCGGCCGCCCAGACGCGATCCTTCGAGCACATAGGCGATGCCCCAGCAGGCGGCGTTGTCGGTGGGTTTTGCCAGCGGTGCGGGCGAGGGCAACGCACAGCCGAGTTGAGCGAGGTCCTTGCCCAGGGCGTGACGCCGGACCCGCGCGGGCCAGTCGTCCAGCACATCGCCGATGGCGGCCTGCTCGAGGGCTCGTTCTGCGGCGCAGAGCACCCGATAGTGGGCCCGCAGAAAGCGGCGGTAATCGTCCGGGTCCTGCAGATCGAAGCCCGAGAAGGCGCTGTCGACCCGATCGTGCAGCGGCGCCGTAGCCTGCCGCAGGCGCATGCGCAATTCAGCCATCGGCCAGGCTGCCTTCGCGCAGCGCGAGGTGGATCTTGTTGGCCAGCTGTTCCTCGCGAAACGGCTTCTGGATGATCGAATAGCCGTCCAGGCCAAGCTCGCAGAGCTCGGCATAGCCGGTGACGAAAACCACCGGCAGCTGCGGGCGGCGAACGCGCACCGCGCGGGCCAGTTCACCGCCGTTCATCCCCGGCATGGCGAAATCCGCCAGCAGCAGGTCCACCGCCGCTCCGTCGCGGAGCAGCTGCAGCGCATGGTCGCCGCTTTCCGCCTCGGTGACGGCGAAGCCGAGGTTTTCCAGCATCTGCGCCGTCACCTCGCGCACGCTGTGGTCATCGTCCACCAGCAGGATGCGGTGTTGGCTGTTCTCGTCGTGGCTGCCCGCACTCAGCGCCGTGGCCTGTTCCGGCTGCTCCGGCGCCGCGGTGCGTGGCAGGAACACCTTCACGGTGGTGCCGACCCCCACACGGCTTTCGATGCGCGCGCCGCCACCGGACTGCTTGGCGAAGCCGAACACCTGCGCCAGGCCGAGGCCGGAGCCCTTGCCGACTTCCTTGGTGGTGAAGAAAGGTTCGAACGCCTTGCTCAGCACTTCCTCGCTCATGCCGGTACCGGTGTCGGTGACCGAGAGCACCACGTACTCGCCCGGCGCCGGATCTTCAGCCCGCAGCGCCGGCTCGGTGACCACCACGTTGCGCGTACCCAGCGTCAGCCGGCCACCGTCGCCCATGGCATCGCGGGCGTTGATCGCCAGGTTGAGAATGATCATCTCGATCTGGGTCGGGTCGACCAGCGCATGCCAGATGTCCGCCTGGGTATCGGTCTCGATGCTGACGCTGCCGCCGAGCGTGCTCTTCAGCAGGCTGAGCAGGCTGACCAGGGTGTCGTTGAGGTCGATGGCGGTGGGTGCCAGCTGCTGGCGGCGGGCGAAGGCAAGCAGCTGGCCGGTGAGGGTGGCGCCGCGTTCGCCGGACTCGCGGATGTACTGCAATCGACGCAGGCTGCGTTCAAGCGGTGCGCCCTGCTCCAGATCGTTCTTCAGGAAGCTGGCACTGGTGAGAATGACGGTGAGCAGGTTGTTGAAATCGTGGGCGACCCCGGCGGTCAGCTGACCCACCGCTTCCAGGCGCTGCATCTGCTGCAGGGTGGCTTCGACCCGCTCGCGCTCCTGAATCTGCGCACGCAGCTCGCGGTTGGCCTCGGCCAGCTTGTCCACCGCGGCGATTTCGCTGGTGATGTCACGCGCCGCCGAATAGATGCGTCCGCCATCGGCCACGGCCGACCACGACAGCCAGCGGTAGCTGCCGTCGCGGTGGCGCATGCGGTTGACGAAGCGGTTGGTGACCTTGCCGCGGCCGACATTGGCGTTCTCTTCCAGCGTCGCCTGCAGATCGTCGGGATGCACCAGCTGGGTCAAAGGCCGTTGCATCAGTTCGCTGTATGACCAGCCGAGCGCGTTCTCCCAGAACGGATTGAGCGCCACCGGCAGCATGTCCAGCTCGGTGACGGCGAGCAGGTCGCGGGAGAGCTCCCAGGTCCGGTCGCGTTCGCGGGTGCGCTCCTCGACCCGCTCGCCCAGGGTTTCGTTGATCTGTCGCAGACTCTGGGTAGTCAGCTGCTGCTCGGTGATGTCCATGACCACACCGACGAAGCGCGTGCACTGACCGCTCTCGAAGAAGGCCTGGCCGCGGGTCTCCATCCAGCGAATGCTGCCGTCGCCGAACACCACGCGATAACAGGTGCAGAACTCGCCGGCATCCTCGCCGGAGATGGCGCGGATCACTTCGTCGTGAATCCGCTCGCGATCCTCGGGGTGCAGGAGTTGCTCGAACAGCCCCATGCTCACCGGCGCCTCCGTATCGAGGCCGAGCATGCTGCGACAGCGTTCGTCCCAGATCAGGGTGCCGCTCTGCGGCTCGTAGTCGGGGTTTGGGGAGCAATGGAACCAAAAACCAACGTAAGCCCTACCACCTGCGCTCGGTGCCTTCTTCCCAGGCATCCGCCTCGATGAAGCAGTTGCGCATGTCGGCTTCCTGGCTGATCTCGGTCAGCAGGTCGTGCACGGTCTTGTCCAGCTCGTCGTCGCTTCGATACGAAATGGCCAACTCGTAGTGGCCCGACTCCAGCCGTTTCATGCCGTAGGGTTCCAGGCAGTAGCGCTCGATGTTCTCCTTGGCCCGTTTCCGGCCGCGCACGAACTTGCTGTTATTCACCACCGCCAGGCGCAGGGTGACGGTGGCCACCCGCTCGACAGCGGGCGGCTCTGCCGGCGATGACGACGAGGCCGTGATCTGCTGATCGCGTGACCGGGCGCTCTTCTGGTATGCGCCGATCTCGACACCCCGGTGGCGCAGGTAGCTGTACAGTGTGCTCTTGGAGATGTGTAGCTTCTCGCCGATGGCGCTGACGCTCAGGCGACCCTCGCGGTACAGCGTTTGCGCCGCCATGGCGGTGGCCTCGGCCTTGGCGGGCAGACCCTTGGGACGGCCACCGATCCGGCCCCGCGACCGTGCGGCCGACAGGCCCGCCTGAGTCCGCTCGCGGATCAGCTCGCGCTCGAACTCGGCCAGCGAGGCGAACAGGTTGAACACCAGGCGGCCTTGGGCATGGGTGGTGTCGATGGGGTCATTCAGGCTCTGCAAGCCGACCTTACGCTCTGCCAGCTCGCCGACCAGCTCGACCAGGTGCTTGAGCGAGCGCCCGAGGCGATCCAGTTTCCAGATCACCACGGCATCACCCGGACGCACGTTGGCCAGCAGTTTGTCCAGTTCCGGACGGGCGCTTTTCGCGCCGCTGGCGATGTCTTGGTAGATGCGTTCGCACCCGGCCTGTTTCAGGGCATCGACTTGTAGGTCGGCTTTCTGATCCCGAGTGCTCACTCGCGCATAACCGATCTTCATCAAAAGTACCGTTTACTCGACTACGTTAGTAATAGTTGAACTTTGATAAAGCGTACCAGTTATTTGAACCGTAGCGTGGGGAGCTTAACGAACCGAGCCATTCCTCGATAGAGTTCGGCAAAACCTTGGTTTTCCCGAACTAACCAGACGCCACAAGGGTTTGCGGGCAGGCGCTGGGCTTAAGTGCACTTTCTGTTCCGTTGCTCCCCAAACCCCGATATCACCCAGGTCGACAAACTGCTGCACGGTAACGAGAACGTCGTCTGCGCCGATGCCGGCTACACCGGCGTCGAAAAGCGCCCCGAACATGCGGGCCGCGAAGTGATCTGGCAGGTCGCAGCACGCCGCAGCACCTACAAGAAGCTCGATAAACGCAGCGCCCTGTACAAAGCCAAGCGCAAGATCGAGAAGGCCAAGGCACAAGTGCGAGCGAAGGTCGAGCACCCGTTTCGAGTGATCAAGCGCCAGTTCGGTTACGTGAAGGTGCGCTTCCGTGGCCTGGCCAAGAACACCGCTCAGCTGGTGACGCTGTTCGCGCTGTCGAACCTATGGATGGCGCGCCGACATTTGCTGACTACCGCAGGAAAGGTGCACCTGTAATGCGGAAAATGGCTGCTGCGAGGTGCTCGCGGCGGCCAAAAACGGAGAACTGAGCGGGTTACCTGGTCGATTTTGATCGACGGCCCGCTTTCAAAAGCAGCAAGGGCTGAAGTCGACCGGAAATACAGGGTTACTTCAGACCTTCCCTTATTGAGATAGGACGGCCGTTTATTATTCAGCTGTGGTCACTGGCCGTTTCCTATCATTGCTGCCGAAAACTAACCGGAGCATGAGTAACTCATTACGATTCTGAAAGGTTGCCCGGCCTATGCCGGGCAACGCAACAACTCAGCTTTCGTCCAACCCCCATATCCAGTGGGCATCGATCAACAGCGACAGATGGGTGCGCAGCGTATCCGCGTGGGCCTGCAGGGCGCTGGTAGACGATGCGACGGCTTGCCGGCGAGCCAGCAACAACGACTGCAGATCCACCTCGCCCAGTTCGTAGGCACGCTGCATCTGTGCTTCGTTCTGGGTCATGGCAGCGGCGCCATCCTTCGCGATCAGGTAGCTCTCGTAAGCACCTGAAGCCAGTTCGACGTCACGGGCAATCCCGGCTTCCAGCTCGCGTTTGGCCAGGTCGACATCCTCGCGAGCCGCATTCTCCTGGGCCAGCGCCTGGCTGTAGCGAGCACTGCGCGACCCGCTGGGGATCGGCATGCTGAAGCTGACACCGTAGATGCGCTCACGGTTGCCCTGCTCGGAGGCGGTGAATACCCCCAACGTAGGATCCGGCACCCTGTCAGCCTTCGCCCGGGCCGATTGCCCCTGATTTCTCAGCAGAGAGGCTTCGACCCGACGCAGCACATCGCTTTCGGCCAGGATCCGCTCGCGCCAGGTGTCGTACTGACCGAGTTCGGCCGAAGGAATGGGCAGATCAACCACTTTGCGCTCGATGCCAGGGAAGCGCCGCGACAGTGTTGCCCAGCTCGCAGCGGCTTTTATCTTGGCTTCGTTGCCTTGTCGCAGTTGCTCGGCCACTTCCGCCTTGACCAGGCTTACATCCAGCTTAGAGGCGTCACCCGCACGGTTGCGTTTTTCCGCCGCCGCCAGGCTTTCCTTGGCTGAGGCCAGGCCTTTATTGGCGATGGTGAGCGCGTGCTCCGACACCAGCCAATCCAGCCACAGGGTCATCAGTTCCCGCGCGGCTTCATGACGGACTTCGCCATAGGTGGCATCTGCCAATCGCAGCGTTGCCGAACTGATGTCCTGGTCGGCACTGGCCTTGCCAGGCAGGCGCACCGTGCGCTCGATACCCACGTTCCATTCGTTGTAGTTGGGGCCAGCGTCGGTACGCCGTTGCTGGCCGATTGCCGTGGCCGTCCATTCATAAGGCGAACGCCGGATGATGCCAGCCTCCAGCATGGCGGCATCCATGCTGGAGCGTGCCGAGGCCACGCGGGGATCGGCGTTGAGCAGCGACACCACCAGCGGCTTGGGCAGAATGTTTGCCGGAGCGGCAGGTTGCGCCACGGCCGTGCCACACACACTGATCAGCAGAGCCAGGGGAACAAGGCGCTTCATCACACGAACTCCCCAAAGTTACTGACCTGGACCGTCCAATAGCGCAGCCCGGTATTTGGAAACTCCTCCTTGAGGGATTGCAGCACCTCCGTGAGTTGCTGCCGTTCCACCACGAGTTGGATCTGCACAGCCTTGGCCCGCCCCATGACACGCTCCATCGGATTGAGTGCCGCGGTGGACAGCCCGTGCGCCGCAACCGGTGTGCTGGTGAAGATCTGGTTCCCCGTCACGACCAGGAGGTGGTCGATGAGCTTCTCCTCCAAGCTTGGGGTGCAGAGCAGCGTCAACCAGGTATCAGGCATCTTTGGCCTCCTTTTTCGCGTGGGCGAATCGCAGATAGAGAATCGGGAGCAACATGAGGGTGAGCGCGGTGACGGTGATCAAACCGCCGATCACCACGATGGCCAACGGCCGCTGGATCTCGGAGCCGGGCCCGGTAGCGAACAACAGTGGGACCAGACCGAAGGCGGTGATCGAGGCGGTCATCAGTACCGGGCGTAACCGGCGACGGGCACCCTGGAGCACCACTTCCCGCAGTGGCAGGCCTTCGCCATGCAACTGGTTGAAGTAACTGACCAGCACGATGCCGTTGAGCACCGCGATACCCAACAAAGCGATGAACCCCACCGACGCTGGCACCGAGAGGTACTCGCCAGTGACCCACAGCGCGACGATGCCGCCCACCAGGGCGAAGGGGATGTTGCTGAGGATAAGCAACGCCTGGCGCACGGAGCCGAAGGTCGAGAACAGCAGGACGAAGATCAGACCAAGCGCCACGGGAACGACGATGGACAGCCGGGCAGCCGCACGCTGCTGGTTCTCGAACTGGCCGCCCCAGCTGATGCGATAGCCGTTGGGCAGTTCCACCTGCTGAGCCACCAGCGCCTTGGCCTCCTCGACGAAGCCGACCAGGTCACGACCGCTGACGTTGGCGATCACCACGCTGTAGCGGCTGCCCATTTCCCGGTCGATCTTCACCGGGCCATCGGCACGCTCCAGTCTCGCCACGCTGCTCAGCGGAATGGTCTGGCCATCCGGCGTGGTGATCCGCACCGCGTTGAAGTCCGCCGGCGACGTGCGCACCGACTCGTCCGAGCGAATGAGGATCGGCGTGCGCTGGTTGCCTTCGATCACCAGGCCGGCCTGCTGGCCTTCGATCTGCACGCGCAGTGCATCCTGGATGGCCTCGACGCTCAGGCCGAAACGGCCAGCCTGCAGCCGGTCGATCTCCACGCGCAGATACTGCACACCGTCGTTCTGCACGGTGTAGACGTCCTGGTTGCCCTGCACAGTCTTGAGCAGCGACTCGATCTTGCCGCCCAGTTGGCTCAGGGTGCCCAGGTCAGGGCCATAGATCTTCACGGCGAGGTCGCCGCGCACACCGATGATCATCTCGGAGACGCGCATCTCGATGGGCTGGGTAAAGCTGTAGCCGATACCCGGCATTGGATCGAGCACCTTGCGGACCTCGTCCATCAGCTCTTCCTTGGTGTCCATCCGCCATTCGCTCATGGGCTTGAGCAGCAGGTAGGTATCGGTCTGGTTCAGGCCCATGGGATCAAGACCGATCTCGTCGGAACCGGCCCGCGCCACGATGCCCCGGATCTCCGGGACCGCTGCCATCAGCGCGGTCTGGATCTTCTTGTCCAGCTCGGCCGTCTGTTCGAGGCTGACCGATGGCAGTTTCTCGATACCCACGATCAGGTCGCCTTCATCCATGGTCGGCATGAAGGTCTTGCCCACCTGGGTGTAGACCAGGCCAGCGACGACCAACATGGCGCCAGCGATGATCGCGATCAGTTTCTGCCGGCCAAGCCCCCACTCCAGCACCGGGCCATAGATGCCCAGCAGCTTGCGGGCAAGCCAGGGGTCTTCGTGCTTGACCTCGCGCAGCAGGTAGGAGGACAGCACGGGGATCACGGTCAGCGACAGCAGCAACGATCCCGCCAGAGCGAAGACGATGGTCAGCGCCACCGGGACGAAGAACTTGCCTTCGAGGTCCTGCAGGGTGAGCAGCGGCAGGAACACCGTGATGATGATCAGGATGCCGGACGTCACCGGTACCGCGACCTCGCGCACCGCCCGGTAGATGATGTGCAGACGCGGCAGCTTGCCACCGGAAGGATCGGTGGCCAGACGCTGGACGATGTTCTCGACCACCACCACCGCGGCATCCACCAACATGCCGATGGCAATGGCCAGCCCTCCCAGACTCATCAGGTTGGCGGACATGCCGACGAAGCGCATCAGGATGAAGGTGATCAACGCCGCCAGCGGAAGTACCAGGGCAACCGTCAGCGCTGCGCGAACGTTGCCGAGGAACAGGGCCAGCAACACGATGACCAACACGGTGGCCTCGATCAGCGCCTTGGACACAGCCCCTACCGCTTTATCGACCAGCGACGAGCGATCGTAGAAGCTGGTGATGGTGATGCCTTTCGGTAGTGTGGCCTCCAGTTCCTTGAGCTTCAGTTGCACACCGGCGACCACTTGGCGGGCGTTGGCGCCAGCCAGGCCGAGCACCAGGCCTTGCACAGCCTCGCCCTTGCCATCCTGGGTCACCACGCCGTAGCGGGTCAGGGTGCCAAGGCGAACCTCGGCCAGGTCGCCAACCCGCACCGGGCTGGAGCTGTTGGAATTGACCACAACGGCCCGCAGGTCATCCAGGGTGCGGATGCTGCCCTCGCTGCGTACCAGCAGGACTTCGTCACCTTCACCCAGTCGGCCGGCACCGTCGTTACGGTTGTTGGTGTTGACCGCGTTGGTCAGCTGCTCAAGGCTCACGCCGCTGGCAGCCATGCGGATGGGATCTGGCAGTACCTCGAAGGTCCTGACCTGGCCACCGAGGGAGTTCACATCCGCCACGCCAGGTACGGTACGCAGCGCCGGCCGGATCACCCAGTCGAGCAGGCTGCGACGTTCGACCAGAGACAAGGTTGTACCGTCCACCGTGAACATAAACATCTCGCCCAGCGGTGTGGTGATCGGCGCCATGCCGCCACTGATGCCGTCCGGCAGGCTGTCGCTCAGGTTGCCGAGACGCTCGGAAACCTGTTGCCGCGCCCAGTAGATGTCAGTGCCATCCTGAAAATCGATGGTGACATCGACCAGGCCGTACTTGGTGACCGAGCGCAGGATCTTGGTCTTGGGAATACCGAGCATTTCCACTTCGATCGGCACGGCAATCCGGCTTTCAACTTCTTCCGGGGTCATCCCCGGTGCCTTCATGATCACCTTGACCTGGGTGCTGGCCACATCAGGGAAGGCATCGATGGGCAGCCCACGGTAGGCATACCAGCCCGCGCCGGTCAGCAACAGCGTCGCCAGCACCATGAACAGGCGCTGGGACAAAGAGAATTGGATAAGACGGCTCAGCATCACTCACCGTCCTCTTCAAGCCAGGCGCCTTTCAGCGCAATCACGCCGGCGACGGCAACCTGGTCCTGTTCGCTGATGTTGCCCTGGACACGGACCAGTTGCCCCGCGCTGGCTTCGACCTTGACCGGGCGGGCTTCAAAACCGTCGGGCGTGCGGACGAACACCACGGAGTCGGTCTTGTTGCGAGCGACGGCAGACAGAGGGATGTCCCAGGATTTGCCAGCGGCCTGAACCGGGATCTCCACGGTGACGAGCTCGCCGGGACGCAGGGCGCCGTTGGCATTTTCGATTTCGGCGCGCAGCACCACGAACTGGCTGGTAGCCGAGAGGGTCGGGCTCAGGTTGATGACACGCCCATTAATGCCCTTGTCGACCACCGTTACGCCCGCGCCCGGCTGAATGCCAATACTGGCCGCGGCCGGAATCTGCACGTCCAGCCACAGCGCATCGACCTGGGTGATGTTCAGCAGCGACGTGGCACCGTCGACCCGCTGGCCGGGCCGGACCGAGATGTTGCTGACAATGCCGTCCTGAACGGCGCTGAGGGTGATCCTGTCGGAAGGAATCCCGGAGCGGATGACCTGCTCGATCATGGCCGGGGTCATTCCCGCCAGGGCCAGTTCGGCCTTGGTCTGCACCAGAGTCGCTTCCGCTTCCTTCAGCGTTGCCTGGGCTTCCTGCGCCCGACGCTGCGGAATGATGCCCTCATCGAACAGCTTCTGTTCCCGGGTGTAGGCCTGCCGGGCCAGCGTGGCGCGGGCAGATGCCTGCAACAGCTGGAGCTGGAGCTGGCTCATCGCCGGACTGGACAGGCGCACGACCGGCTCGCCTTTGCGAACGGCCTGGTACTCGCCCACCAGCAGTTGCACCACCACACCTTCAAGTGGGGAACTGACGATCTGCTCCGCTTTCGGAGGCACGACAACCTGGCCGGGATATCGCGTGCTGACCGTCTGTTTCATGCTTTGCACAGCAGACGTCTTGATACCCAGCGCTTGAATCTGTTCATTGGCGACAGAGAACTTCTCAGCACTCATGGCAGGCCCTGAAATAATAAAAGCGATGGCGAAAGAGAGCCCCTTTACACTGCGCAGATAATGTTCGTTATTCATCGAAAGTTCCCCGTGAAGCGCCATGACATGGGCATGCTTTAGACCTGTCTTTGAGGATTTTTAAATCGCAAGGCGAGCGCGGTCGCAGGACACACATGAGTAACCCACTCGTCTGCTGCACCCTTTGCATGGAAGGAGATTGTCGTAGACTCCTCTACAGGTTCGATTCTAGAGGGGGGTGACTATCAGGAACGTTACCGCTGAATTACAAATTTGAAGGATTCCACCTCCCTCCTGATTTTCGTTTTAAGATTGATTCATCGATGATCACCATGCTGGTTCGGTGCATGAGGCAATGACACTTCAAGAAATAAATGAATAGGCGGCGGCAAAAACTGAGTGCAACACCTGACCTTTCCGGTACGGTGCTGCCCCTATGTCTTATACCGAACTCAGCGTTGAAGAGCGCGCCACCATTCAAATCGGTCGTATCCAAGGCTTCAGCCTGCGCAGGATTGCCTGCTTGATCAACCGATCCCCTTCGACCATCAGCCGTGAGCTGCGCCGTAACCGAGGTGCTTGCGGTGGCTACTCGGCCCGCCTGGCCCAGCAGCAAATGCAGGCCCGCCGCCAAGTTTGTCGACCGATGCGAAAACTGTTGCCGGGTAGCGAGCGCTTCGAACTGGTGACCCATATGCTGCGTGAGCGTTTGTCTCCCGAGCAGATTGCCGGCAAGCTGCGCAGCATGAACATACCCAACCTGCGAGATGCCTACGTCTGTCGCGAGACGATCTACAACGCGATCTATGCCCTGCCAGTGGGTGAGCTGCGTAAGGAGCTGATCATCTGTCTGCGCCAAGGCAAGACGACGCGCCGGCCGCGCTCTGGTGGCGTGGATAGGCGCGGCCAGATCCCCGAGATGGTCAGTATTCATGTGCGCCCGCCGGAGATTGAAGACAGGCTGATGCCGGGGCATTGGGAAGGCGACCTCATCAAGGGTAAGGCCAACGCCTCGTCCGTCGGTACGCTGGTGGAACGCACCAGTGGCTACCTGATGTTGGTGAAGATGAACGACGCGACGGCGACTTCGGCGCTGGAAGGCTTCAGCGCCGCGCTCAATAGCATGCCGCTGGAGATGCGCAAGAGCATGACTTACGACCAGGGCCGGGAGATGGCGCGACACGCCGAGATCACCCAAAGAACCGGCGTGGCGATCTACTTCTGCGACCCGCACAGCCCCTGGCAGCGCGGCAGCAACGAAAACATCAATGGCCTGATCCGCCAGTACCTGCCCAAAGGCACAGACCTGTCGGTACACAGCCAGGAGGAGCTGGACGCCATTGCGCTGCAACTGAACATGCGACCGCGCAAGCGCTTCGACTTCAAATGCCCCATCGAGGTGATGGGAGAGGTCATGCAAAATGCCATGGCAATGCGGCATGATGCTCCGGCTTCAATTCAATAACCGTGTTGCACTCAGCTCCTGCAACCGCCATATTTTTTTATTTGACACCCGAATACTTTTTTAATTTGAGATAAACAAATAATGCGTGTTCTAGTAGTGGAAGACGAAGCCAAAACTGCCGAATATCTTCAGCAAGGGCTTACCGAAAGTGGCTATATCGTTGACCGGGCAAGTAATGGTGTCGATGCGCTGCACCTGTTCCAGCACAACACCTACGGCCTGGTCATCCTGGATGTGAACCTGCCCAAGGTGGACGGCTGGGACGTGCTCGACACGATCCGCAAGACCAGTCGGGTTCGCATCATCATGCTGACCGGTCGTGGCCGCCTGCACGACAAGCTGAAGGGCCTGGACGGCGGCGCCGACGACTATCTAGTGAAGCCGTTCGAGTTTCCGGAACTGCTTGCCCGCATCCGCTCGCTGCAGCGGCGTGGCGACAAGGTGGTGGACCACCCGACCTTGCGGGTCGCAGACCTTGAGCTGGATCCGGGTCGCCACCGCGCGTTCCGGGGTGACCTGCGCGTCGAGCTGACTACCAAGGAATTCGCCCTGTTGCGCCTGCTCATGAGCCACCCAGGGGAAGCCCTGACCCGCTCGCAGATCATTTCCCTGGTCTGGGACATGAACTTCGACTGCGATACCAACGTGATCGACGTGGCGATCCGGCGCCTGCGCGCCAAGATCGACGATCCGTTCGAGAACAAACTTATCCACACCCTGCGCGGTGTGGGCTATGTGATCGAGGAGCGTTCATGAAGCGCTTCAGCCTGGCCGCCAGGTTGGGACTCAAAGTCGGCTTGATGAGCGTGATACTGCTGGTGCTGCTCTCTATCGTGGGCTACCTGATGCTCGGCCAGGCGCTGGAGCGCACGGCGCAAAGCAGCCTGATCACCAAGATGGGTGGCATGGCCCATAACCTATCGACCGTCGCGGATCTGTCCGAGGTCACCGCAGACTCCCACCAGTTGGTCGACCTTGCGATGGGCCACAACAACCTGTTCGTCAGCATTTTCGATACGGCAAACAGCCGAATCCCCCTGCTGACCATCGGCTCGAAAAAGATAACCACCGAACTCACCAGCTTTCCTGCCAACGATCAAGTGGAGTTCTACGAGTGGAACAACGAACTGGGCATGCCCATGCTCAGCGTTTCCCAGCTCATGCGTCTGGCTGACGGTACCCAGGTCGGTGTGTACATGACCGTGGATGAATCCTCCGATGCCGAATTGCTCCGGGCGATGCTGAGCTGGGCCCTGATGGCGTCACCCTTCATCCTGGCGCTGATCATGGTCGTGGCCTGGTGGACGGTACGCCGGGGCTTGCTGCCGCTTACGCGCTTTCTGAAAGTCGCGTCGAAGATCTCCACCGACAACATGCAGCATCGGCTGCCTACCGACCGCTTGCCGATCGAACTGCTGGAGCTCGCGGACGGCATCAACTTTATGCTGCACCGCCTGGACGGTGGCGTGCAGCAGCTATCGCAGTTCTCGGACGACCTGTCCCACGAGTTGCGTGCTCCGCTCACTAACCTGATGGGCAAAGCACAGGTGGCCCTGTCACGACCACGCAGCTCGGAGGAGTACCGTGAGGTGCTGGAATCCTGCGCCGAGGAGCTGGATCGCATGAAAAGCATGGTGGCCGACATGCTTTTCCTGGCACATGTCAGCCAGCCTGCAGCCTTGGTGCAATTCGAGACGGTGGCACTGGTCGACGAGGTGCAGAGGGTCAGTGACTTGTTCAGCCTGAGTGCCGAAGAGAGCGGCGTTCGGCTCGATGTGTCAGGCAGTGTCGATGTGATCCAAGGCAATCGCCTGATGATTCAACGGGCAGTGTCCAATTTGCTCTCCAACGCCATTCGCTACTGCCCACAAGGGCAGGCTGTAGTGGTGAAGGTTCACCGTGAGCAGGAGCACATCAGGCTCAGCGTAGGCAATCCAGGCCAAGGTATTCCGGAAGAGCACCTGCCTCATCTGTTCGAACGCTTCTATCGGGTCGACAAAGGGCGTGCGCGCAGCGAGGGAGGCACAGGCCTCGGGCTTGCCATCGTGCGATCGATCATGAGCCTGCACCAAGGCGTGGCGAAGGTAGAAATAACGGGCTCGGGCTTTACCTGGTTCCACCTGAGTTTTCCGGTGAACCGTCTCTGAGCCCAAGGCGTCTTTCAACATTGTAATTCGCGCCTCACGTTGTCGTCAGAGACGCTTCTTTAAGCTTCAGGGGTATCGAAAATCTCACGATCCATTGAGATCCAAACCCCTGGAGTTTCTGAAAATGCGACTGACCCAAGCGCTTCTCATCGGTGTACTGGCTGTTGGTGTGACGACACCGGTATTTGCCGAAGATGGCTACGACCGCTCGATCGAATTCAACAAGAAATTCCGCGAGGACCAGAAACGCCTCTGGGGTGAAAAAGACACCGCAGACAAAGCCAAACCGGCAGAGACCAAAGAAAAGGAAAACGCTAAAAGCCCATCCTAGGCTCATGGATGTGCTGTTTCTCTACTTCCTCCTTCCCCCTCGATCTTGAGGCAGGCGCTTGACCGCCTGCCCCGGATCACCCTCAAGCGGCATCCTCCTCAACGCATCGACAGCTGGACCGCCAGCCCCGCCAGTGCACTCATCACCAGCACCTGGATCACACCGCGCTTGAAGTAGAACAGGGCAATAGCGGCGGCCGCGGCGATAAGTGCGGAGGCCCACTCGAATCCTCCCCCAAAGCCGTTGGGCCAGAGCACGTGGTAACCGAAGAACAACGCCAGATTCAGGATCACACCTACCACGGCGGCGGTGATCCCGGTCAGCGGCGCTGTGAACTTCAGTTCGTTGTGCGTCGACTCCACCAGCGGACCGCCGGCAAGGATGAACAGGAACGAGGGCAGGAAGGTGAACCAGGTGACCAGCACAGCCGCCACCGCGCCCGCCAGGAACGGATGGTCGGTGCCGAACATCGGGTGGATGTAGCTGCCAATGAAGCCGACGAAAGTCACCACCATGATCAACGGCCCCGGCGTTGTTTCCCCCAGGGCCAGGCCGTCGATCATCTGCGTGGGCGACAGCCAGCCGTAGTGACCGACCGCACCTTGGTAGACATAGGGCAACACCGCGTAGGCACCGCCGAAGGTGAGCAACGCAGCCTTGGTGAAGAACCACCCCATCTGGGTCAGAGTGCCTTGCCAGCCGAAGATGACGGTCAGCAACCCCATGGGGAGCATCCATAGCGCCGCACCGATCAGGATCAGCTTGAGCAGATAGCTCCAGCGGAAACGGGCATGCGCGGGTGGCGGTGTATCGTCATCGATCAGCGCAGGCCCGTAACTGGCCTTCCCGGAGCCATGCTTGCCAGCGGTCACGAACTTGTCCGGCAGCACTTTTCCGCCGATGTAGCCCAGCACGGCAGCGGCCAGAACGATCAGCGGGAACGGGACGTTCAGGGCAAAAATGGCGACGAAGGATGCTGCGGCGATCGCCCATAGCCAGCCATTCTTCAATGCCCGGGAACCGATGCGGTGCGCCGCATGAACGACGATCGCGGTGACCGCCGGCTTGATGCCATAGAAGATCCCGGCAACCACCGGAACGTTGCCGAACTCGATATAGACCCACGACAGCCCGATCAGGATGAACAGCGACGGCAGCACGAACAGCCCGCCAGCAATCACCCCGCCCCAGGTCCGGTGCATCAACCAACCGATGTAGGTCGCGAGCTGCTGGGCCTCGGGCCCGGGCAGCAACATGCAGTAGTTCAGGGCATGCAGAAAGCGCTTCTCGCTGATCCAGCGGCGACGCTCCACCAACTCCTGGTGGAGGATGGAGATCTGTCCTGCCGGCCCGCCAAAGCTGATGAAGCCGATCTTCAGCCAGAACAGCAACGCTTCGAACAAGCCCACCGGGGTCGCTGGCTTGAGGGGGGCTTCGCCCGTGGCCAGCGTCGTCGTTTCAGCCATGACCGTTTTCCTCGTTGGCAAAGGCCGCCAGCAGCCCGTCGAAGATGCCGTTTGCCGCTGCCATCAGTTGGTTGTCATCGGTAATGCTCTCGCGCAGGCCCGCCAGGACACGCTCGATGCCGGACGCTTCCGCAGGCTGGCTGCCACCGACATCGAGGTAGTGAACCAGCGCGGCGATGCGTGAAAGGCCTGGAGCCTGCAGCACGAAGCTGTCGATCAGGGTTTCGAAGGTGACGCGGTGCCCGACATGGCTGAACGCGGCGCCATCGAAGTCAAAGCCCAGTGCATCGGCGGGGCAGTCGCTCGGGGATTCCAGCCAGAGGATTTCCGCGCCGCTGTCGATGAAGCGCTGGATGAGCCAGGCACAGGCCAGCCGGTCGACCCAGGGACGTCGACGGGTTGCCCAGCGACGCCCCTGGTAATGACTGTGGTCCAGCAGCGTGACGGGATGATCCTGAATGTGCGGTTCATCAGGTGAGAGGGCACGGCTGATTGCCGTCTCCAGCGCTTCCAGCGCGGTCTCCGTCTGCTGCTTCGCAACGCCGGGGAAGAAGTCGATCAGGGCCAACTGGGCGAAGCTCTTGCGCAGTTTTCTGACCTGGCGAGCGACCTGCAGGGCGTTCTCGGGAAGCAGTCCCTCCCTGCACGCGGCGACTTCGTCGCGCAGCTTGCTGTACTCCTCACTCCGGTCGAACAGGCCGGCGAAGCGAGTTTCTTCGTCCGGGAATGCCAGCAGAAACGCAGTGCCGCCGCTGACCGTCACATCGCGCTCCACGGACTCGAACGCCTCGCGGCCCGCGTCCTGCTCAGGCAACAGGTACACACCGTCGCGCAGCACGGCAGCGCCGCAAGCCTTCAACGCCCGCCAGGCACGCATACGTTCGGTCGCGTTGGCCGTGGGGAGTGCCAACACAAGAAGAAGCCAATTTTTCATGTAGAGAGTCAAACATAAAATGTATGAATCTCTACTTTAGCTCTGTTCTCAGGAAAATGCACTGCCGGGATGAGGGTTCGATTCACTCACGTTGACCGTATCCCCCCAGGGGGGATACGCTAGAAACATGAATCACCCGCACTACCCGGAGGTAGCGCATGCTATCCGTTCTAAAAAATCGTACTTATCGACACCTCTTTCTGGCCCAGGTGATCGCCCTGGTGGGCACTGGTCTGGCGACGGTTGCCCTCGGGCTTCTGGCATTCGACCTGGCCGGCGCCCAGGCGGGAGCTGTATTGGGTACCGCGCTCGCCATCAAGATGGCGGCTTACATCGGCGTTGCACCGGTTGCCGCCGCGTTCGCCGAGCATCTGCCGCGCAAGGCGATGCTGGTCACCCTCGATCTGGTCAGGGCAGCGGTCGCGCTGATGCTGCCCTTCGTCACCGAGATCTGGCAGGTGTACGTGCTGATTTTCGTGCTGCAGTCGGCCTCTGCGGCGTTTACGCCAACCTTCCAGGCCACCATCCCTGACATCCTGCCGGATGAGCGCGAGTACACCCGGGCGCTTTCCCTTTCGCGCCTGGCCTATGACCTGGAAAGCGTGATCAGTCCGATGCTGGCCGCGCTGTTGCTTACGGTGGTCAGCTTCCACAGCCTGTTCGCGGGCACGGTGGTGGGCTTCCTGGTGTCCGCCGCGATGGTCGGTACCGTGGTGCTGCCCCTGGCGGCACGAGGACCCAAACGCAGCATCTATGAACGCACCACCAAGGGCATGCGGATTTTCCTGCGCACCCCGCGGCTGCGTGGCCTTCTTGCACTGAACCTGACGATCGCAGCCGCCAGCGCCATGGTCATCGTCAACACCGTGGTACTGGTGCAATCCAAGTTCGCGCTGCCCCAGAGCTCTACCGCCATGGCCTTGATGGCCTTCGGCGGTGGCTCGATGGTGGTCGCCCTGATGCTGCCCAAGCTGCTGGAACGACTGGACGATCGCAAGGCGATGCTGGCCGGCGGTGCCGTGCTGGTAGCCGGTTTGATCCTGGGTACCTTCGTCTCCAGTTACCCGGCGCTGATCCTGTTGTGGCTGGTGTTGGGTGCCGGCTACTCCCTGGCACAGACACCGTCCGGACGCATTCTGCGGCGCTCGTCCTCAGCCCAGGATCGACCTGCGCTGTTCGCCGCCCAGTTCGCCCTTTCACACGCCTGCTGGCTGATCACCTACCCGCTCGCGGGATGGTTGGGGGCAAGCGTCAGCCTGACGGCTTCGTTCATCGGACTGAGTCTGGTTGCCGCCGTAGCCTGGCTGGTGAGCAAGCGGATCTGGCGCCCGGAGTATGAGGAAGACGTGGTAGCGCACAATCACGATGACCTGCCGGAAGACCACCCGCACGTGGCCAACGGCAATGCGCATGCGCACTCGTTCGTCATCGATGACGATCACCGGAAATGGCCAAAGCCATAAAGCCCGCGTTGCACGGGTTCTATCGATGATCTTCGCGTAATCCAGAAAGAAACAGGGCCGCTTTAGCGGCCCTGTTTGCATCACTCGTGCGAGTGGCCGTGACCCGCATCGCCAGACTTCGATTCGGTATCAGTACCACCGCAGGCAGCCAACAGGCCGAGGAAGCTCAGCACAACGAGCGATTTGAGGATTTTGGTAGTCATCTTCAGCTATTCCAATTGAGATCAAAAAGTCGGGGCGAACAACAGGTTCGCCCCGGCGGGATTACTTCTTCACGTTCAGGTAGTCGCCAGTCGTGTTCAGCACGATGGTGACATCGGCGTTGGTGCGGTTACGCCAGAACCAGCCATGGGTGCCATCGAACAGCGCGGTCAGGTCGCCCTTGTCGCCTTTCACCTGACGCCCTTTGCTGTAGCTGTGGAAATCGCCTTGGGCGGCGTTGTAGATCTCACCGTGGGTGTCGTGGTTGACCGGGCCGGATGCGGTCCATTCATAGCTCACAGTGCTGCCCTTGAGCATTTCCAGCTTGATCTCCCGACCTTCGCCTGGCGTCAGGGTTACGGTGACCTGATCGGACTTGGCGTTGGCAGCAGGTTTGCTGGATACGGGAGCCGCGGGCTGAGGGGCTGCTGCCACTTGCTGTACGGGTGGCGCTACCGGTGCAGGTGCCGGTGCAGCAGCAACGACAGGAGCTGGGGCCGGAGCAGCTGCCGCTTTCGACGCAGCCTCGTCAGCCAAAGCCTCGGCAGCGAGGGTGATCTTGATCTCGCCCATTTGCGTCAGGCCCATGGCGCGGCCCAGGCCGGTCGGGTCGACCGCGTATTCCGAAGGCATCACCACGGTGACCAGCAGGCCCATGGCGACAGCCAGGGCAATGACGGTGGAACGAACGAGTTGGCGGCTGCTCGGCAATTCGCTTGCCGATGGGAGTGGAGAATTGAACATGATCAGGAGTCCTTAAGCGGTCAGAAACAGGCCGGAGATCTGGTAACCCATCAACAGGAAACCAGCACTCATCATTGCGACGTTGGCGGTATAGGCATGACGCCAGAAGCTTGGGGTCTGCCTCCAGAAGCCCATCAGGATCAGAATGGCGCTCAACGCCATCAGCTGACCGATCTCCACCCCTACGTTGAAGGCGATCAGGTTGGGGATCAGCCCATCGGGAGAGATCTCGTATTCCTGGATCTTGGTTGCCAGGCCGAAGCCGTGCAGCAGGCCGAAAATCAGCGTGGCGGCCTTGGTGTTCGGCTGATAGCCGAACCAGCGCTGGAAGGCGCCCAGGTTATCCAGGGCCTTGTACACCACCGAGAAACCGATGATTGCGTCGATGACGTACGAGCTGATGCTGACTTCCGTCAGCACGCCGATCAGCAGCGTCACCGAATGGCCGACCGCAAACAGCGTGACGTACAGGCCGACATCCTTCAGCCGGTAGAGGAAGAAGATGACGCCGAACAGGAACAGCAGATGGTCGTATCCCGTGACCATGTGCTTGGCGCCCATGTAGATGAAGGGGATCAGCATGACCCCGGTGCTTTCCTGGATGAAGCCCTTGTCACCCTCGGCCACGGCATGGGCCAGAGCTTCTGGCATGCCGATGAACAGCGAGGCGACGAGCAGGAACAGCAGATACAACAGGTGGCGTGAACGCATGGCGAACAGGCCCCCACCCTTTAGGGAGTGCGAATGCATGGATCAATCCTTTCTTGCAGTGATTGTTGGCCGCAGAGCGGCCTTGGTCAGGAAGCAAGCACAGGACGGGGTGGGCGTTCGATACGGAAGATGGGGGGCCAAGGCACGGAATCGCCCAGCATGGCCAGGTGTACCGAGGCTTCGAAATGACTGGAGAAGTGGATTGCAGCTGGTATCTGAGGCGTTTCGTGCTGGTGATCGGGCGTCAGGGGGGAGTGGTAGTGATCAGAGCACTGCGCACAACTCAGGGACGAGTCGTGGGAGTGATCATGAGTCAGGCTCTGGGCGCTCTTTGCCGTGATTTGCGAGAGGACGGAAAGTGAATAGGCATGACCGGTCCAGGCCAGCAGAAAGGCCATTGCCAAAGCCACGATCATGGTCGCTGAAAGAAAACGACGAGACATCCCAATGCTTATCCGGTTGAAACACGGTGTGAAATAGCGCGTTTGACCCAACCCCCCCAGGGGGATAGCATGCAGAGCGTAAAGTATCGCCGTCTGAGACTCAAGTCATGTCAGAACACGTTCACGACCAACCGCATGGTCACGCTCATACCCACCAGACTCACGACGCCATCATCAAACGCCTCAAGCGAGCGGACGGCCACCTGCGCAGCATCATCACCATGATCGATGAAGGACGTGAATGCGTGGACATCGCCCAGCAGCTCCATGCTGTTGAAAAGGCCGTGTGCCAGGCGAAGCGGACACTGATCCAGGACCACATCGACCATTGCCTGGAAGACTCGGTGACAGCCCTGAGCAAGGGCGACCGTTCGGCACTGGACGAATTCAAGCAAATCACCAAATACCTGTAGGCACGGTGCTCGGTTGTTGAATGTTTGAGTACGGCGGTTACCTCGGCCTGTTTCTGGCTGCATTCGGCGCGGCAACCCTGCTGCCCATGCAATCGGAGGCAGTGCTGGGCGGACTGCTGATATCCGAGCGTTTTTCCACAGCCATCCTGCTGGTGGTGGCCACCACAGGCAACGTACTCGGATCGGTTGTGAACTGGCTGCTGGGACGAGGTATCGAGGCTTATCGCGAAAAGCGCTGGTTTCCGGTAAAGCAAGCGGCCTTCGAAAAAGCCAAAGCCTCCTATGAACGTTACGGGTACTGGTCGCTGCTGCTCAGTTGGGTACCCATCATTGGAGACCCGCTAACCGTGATCGCCGGCGTGATGAAAGAGCCGCTCTGGCGGTTCGTCCTGATCGTCACGCTCGCCAAGGGCGGACGGTATCTGGTCCTTGCGATTCTCATCCTGGAGAACCTGAGTTGAGCGCGTACGAATCACCACCTTCGCGGGTTGAACGACACAACGGACAGGACCTCATCAAGTGGATCGCCCTGCTCACGATGGTGCTCGACCACATGCGTCTGGCATGGCCATCACTGGATAACCTGTTCATTCTGGGACGCCTCTCGTTCCCGCTGTTTTGCCTGGCGATCGCCGTGAATGTCTGTCGAACGGAAGTTGGCGCGTTGTTCACTCGCAGCAATGGCCGCTACCTAAGGAAGGTCTGAAGTAACCCTGTATTTCCGGTCGACTTCAGCCCTTGCTGCTTTTGAAAGCGGGCCGTCGATCAAAATCGACCAGGTAACCCGCTCAGTTCTCCGTTTTTGGCCGCCGCGAGCACCTCGCAGCAGCCATTTTCCGCATTAGGGGGCATGCCGAGATAAGGCAAAAATTAGGACATTCGTTCTGTAACCTGCTGTATCTAAAGGATTAACTTTGAGAGGCGCTGCTCAGTAGTGGCGGCTAAATATTGATCAATTATCTATGCCGAGATAATTGCAGATAATTCCCGCCGTCCGTACCCAGCGCGAGTTCATAAGATTGGAGAAATGCCGAGTTAGAGGGCCTGCGAACAGCTTTGGTCGAGGCTTTGCGCTTCGACGCATAACGGCTGCTTAGTACTGGGGGCTCTCCCAGAAGCGACAAAGGCGGCCTCAACGAGACCGCCTCAAACCAAGTTTCATCACCGGTACACGCACCCGGGAGAGGAAGCTCTTGGGCAGGTTTCAATAATAACACCGATCAAAGCGTCACTGCCAAAGCCCTCTCGCACTGCCGAGTAGCCTTCAGATAGTGTTCATTCGCTCTCTCTCGAAGCTACGGTGCGGATGGTTCGAGACCATCATGCGCAAACTCGGGGCCAAGATGACATTATCAAATGGCCAATTATCCTGGAGGCAGTTATGGAAAGGCTCCGCGAAAAACTGGATTTGCCGAGAGGCCACTACTATCTGCACGTCGCCGTACTGGCGGGCCTGCCGGTGTCGTTGATCTCCGATTTGGCAAGCGAGTTGGAGCGATCGCCAGCGCAGATCGCGCAGTGGATCACTGCGTCCCCCGGCAGTGCCGTGATGTCTATACAGGCTGGTGAGGTGTTCTGTCGTCTTATCGAGATCCTCGATGCGCTATTGGAGCTGTACGATGGGGATCTAGGAGGTGCGCTCCACTGGCTAACGGCACCGAATGTCGTGCTGTCCAATGAGAGGCCGGTCGAGGGGGTTTGGGGAGCAACGGAACAGAAAGTGCACTTAAGCCCAGCGCCTGCCCGCAAACCCTTGTGGCGTCTGGTTAGTTCGGGAAAACCATCGTTTTGTCGAACCATTGCATCGCCCTTTGTGATTGGCGTATAAACACACAAACACCTATTAGCGGAGAACGCTATGAATACCATTCGCTGGAATGTCGCCGTCTCGGCCGACACCGACCAGTCGCTTCGGATGTTTCTGGCCAGCCAGGGCGGCGGCCGTAAGGGCGACCTGTCGCGCTTCATCGAAGAAGCGGTACGGGCACACATCCTGGAGCTGAGCGCTGAGCAGGCCAAGGCCGCTAACGCCCATCTGAGTGAGGCAGAATTGACCAACGCGGTTGACGAAGCGCTCGACTGGGCACGTAAGCGCTGATGCGGGTCGTGTTGGATACCAACATCCTGTTCAGCGCCCTGATCTCGCCACATGGCGCGCCCGATGCGATCTACCGTGCCTGGCGGGCGGCGCGTTTCGAGGTGGTGACCTCGCGGATGCAACTCGATGAAATTCGTCGAGCCAGCCGCTATCCCAAGCTTCAGGCCATCCTACAGCCCGCCAAGGTGGGCGCCATGATCAATAACCTGCAACGGGCTGTGGTACTGGAGCGCCTGACCATCGAGGTCGAAGCCGATGATCCGGATGACTCGTTTTTGCTGGCCATGGCCTTGGCGGGCGATGCGGACTACCTGGTAACCGGTGATCGCCGCGCCGGCCTGCTGCAACGCGGGCACATCGAACGCACGCGGATCGTCACGCCCGCCGTGTTCTGCGTCGAGGTGCTGTGATCAATGCCGGTCGGTTTTCTGACTCAAGAGCAACGCGACGGTTTTGGCCGCTATGTTGATTCGCCCAGCCGTGAAGAGCTGGAACGTTACTTCCACCTGAGCGATGAAGACCGTGAAGCCATCCAGGTGCTGCGGGGTAGCCATAACCGTCTGGGTTATGCCGTTCTGCTGACCACCGTCCGCTTCGTTGGCGTTCTGCCGGACAAGCCCGCCGCCGTGCCGGTGGAAGTCCTGCAGGTGCTTTGCCGACAACTGGCGATTCCAGACCCCGACTGCCTCCAGCGCTATAGCGATCATCGCCGCTGGATACATGCCACCGATATTCAGAACCGCTTTGGCTATCGTCATTTCACCGATCCGGGCATCGGCTTTCGCTTGAGCCGCTGGCTGTATGCCCTCTGCTGGACGGGCACCGACCGGCCGGGAGTGCTGTTTGAGCGAGCCACCTCGTGGCTGTTCACACAGAAAGTCCTCCTGCCTGGTGTGTCTCAACTAGAGCGCTTTATCGCCCAGTTGCGCAGTCGGGTCGAAGAACGCCTCTGGTTTACGCTGGGCCGCAGCGTGACTGAGGAACAGCGATTGCAACTGCAAGACTTGCTGACGGTGGCCGAAGGCAACCGCAGCTCCCGGCTGGATCAATTGCGCTCCGGCCCGGTCATGGTCAGTGGCCCCGCGTTGATTCGGGCACTGCGCCGGCTCGATGACGTGCGCGGCATCGGCATCACCTTGCCGGCGGCGGCGCACATCCCTCCCAGCCGTATCGCCGCCCTGGCCCGCTTCGCCAACACGGCCAAGGTCACCGCGATTAATCGGCTGCCGGCGTCGCGGCGGATGGCGACACTGGTGGCCTTCGCACTCTGCCTGGAGGCGACTGCGCACGACGACGCACTGGAAGTCCTGGAGGCCTTGCTGCGCGACCTGTTCAGCAACGCGGAGAAGGCCGACAAGAAAGCCCGCATGCGCAGCCTGAAAGACCTGGATCGGTCGGCCGCGACGCTCGCCGCCGCGTGCAAGGTCGTGCTGGACAGCTCGATCAGCGATGACAACGTGCGCGCCCGGCTGTTCAACGACCTGCCGAGGACCACCCTGGAAAAGGCCCTGGAAGAGGTCAACGCGCTGATCCGCCCGGTAGATGACGTCTATTTTCTTGCATTGGAAGCGCGCTACCGCAGCGTGCGCCGCTTCCTGCCCGACCTGCTCAAGCACATCCGCTTCGGCTTCAGCCCGGCCGGCAAGGGCGTGGCGGCTAGTCTGGAGTGGCTGCAACTGAACCTGCCGCGCCGGAAGCCAGAGGATGACGCGCCGCAGGAGATCGTGGCCAAGGCTTGGCAGAAGCACATCACCCGCGAAGATGGCTCCCTCGACATGGGTGCCTATGTGTTCTGCACGCTCGATGCGCTGCGCACGGCCCTGCGCCGCCGCGATGTCTTCGTCTCGCCCAGTTGGCGCTATGCCGACCCGCGCCTTGGCCTGCTCGACGGTGCCGAATGGCTGGCGGCGCGACCGATCATCTGCCGGTCACTGGGCCTGACCATCGACGCCAAAACCACCCTGGACGCCTTGTCCGTCGAGCTGGATGCAACCTGGCTGGCAGTAGCCGCGCGCCTGCCCGACAACCCGGCGATTCAACTGAGCGAGAACACCGAGGGCAAGACCGAACTGTCGCTCGGGGCGCTGGACAAGCTGGACGAGCCCTGCTCGTTGCTGCAACTGCGGGCGGCCGTGTCTGACCTGATGCCGCGTGTCGATCTGCCGGAAATCCTCTTGGAAATCGCCGCCCGCACTGGCTTTTCCGAGGCCTTCACCCATGTCTCCGAACGCAATGCACGCGCCGACAACCTGGTCACCAGCCTCTGCGCGGTGCTGTTGGGCGGGGCCTGCAACACCGGCCTGGAGCCCTTGATCCGCACCGACAACCCGGCGCTGCGCCGTGACCGGCTGTCCTGGGTCAGCCAGAATTATATCCGCGACGACACCCTGTCAGCGGCTAACGCCATCCTGGTCGGAGCGCAAAGCCAACTGGAACTGGCCCAAGTCTGGGGTGGCGGCGAGGTCGCCTCCGCCGATGGCATGCGCTTCGTCGTACCGGTGCGCACCGTGCATGCCGGCCCCAATCCGAAGTATTTCGGCACCGGCCGGGGTGTCACCTGGTACAACCTGATTTCCGACCAATTCTCCGGCCTCAACGCCATCACCGTGCCCGGCACGCTGCGCGACAGCCTGGTGTTGCTGGCGGTCGTGCTGGAACAGCAGACCGAGTTGCAGCCGACGCAAATCATGACCGACACCGGGGCCTACAGCGATGTGGTGTTCGGGCTCTTCCGCCTACTTGGCTACCACTTCAGTCCGCGGCTGGCCGATGTCGGCGGTACCCGCTTCTGGCGCACGCGCCCGGACGCGGACTACGGCAAGCTCAACGGGCTGGCCCGCCAGTCGGTCAAACTCGACCTGATCGCCGAGCACTGGGACGACCTGCTGCGCCTGGCCGGCTCGCTCAAACTCGGCCGGGTGCCGGCGACTGGCATCATGCGCACGCTGCAAACGGGAGATAGACCCACCCGGCTGGCCCAGGCGCTGGCCGAATTCGGGCGGATCGAAAAGACTCTGCACACGTTGACCTATATCGACGACGAGTCCAAGCGCCGCGCCACCCTGACCCAGTTGAACCGAGGCGAAGGCCGGCACAGCCTGGCCCGCGCCGTGTTCCACGGCAAACGCGGCGAGCTCCGCCAGCGCTACCGCGAAGGCCAGGAAGACCAGCTCGGTGCTCTGGGCCTGGTGGTGAACATCATCGTGCTGTGGAACACCCTCTACATGACGGCGGCCGTGGAACGGCTCAAGCAGCACGGCTATCCAGTGCTGGAAGAGGATTTGGCCCGGCTATCGCCGCTGATCTACGAGCACATCAACATGCTCGGGCGGTATTCCTTTGCGGTACCGGAAGAAGTTGCGCGCGGCGAGCTGCGGCCACTGCGTAATCCAGACGACGACCTGTGATCCCCCTAAACGCTATGAGCAACACCCAAGCTGCTGCTGGATCGGCGGGCACTTCACCGAGCCGAACGAACAGAAAACGCAGCAATCCCCTGGGTTGGGGCGCAGCAGCGCCTTGCAGTTGCTGCACTCGTAATAGAACTGGCAGGCGTCCGTGGGCATGGTTTCCGGCTTGGCGAAGCCGCAGCGCGGGCAAGTCAGCACGGACTCAAGGACAATGGCGCTCATCGTGACCTCACTTCTGCACTGTGGAGGGGTATCCCGCGTTCGCGGTCGCCTCAGTCAGTGCCTCGGGCTGGGCCTTATCGGGATCGTAGGTGACGGTCGCCGTCTTCTGGTCGAAATTGACCTGGACGTCACTCACGCCGGACACCTTCTCCAGCGACTTCTTGACCGTGATCGGACAGAGTCCGCACGTCATGTTCTGCACGTCGAGCGTGACGGTTTTCGGGGGAGCCGCCAGCGCCACGAAGGGCAAGGCGAAAAGCACGGCGATCAGCAGTTTGCGCATGGTTAATCTCCTTCAGTAGAACAGCGGGGCGAGCCACGGCACGGCCAATAGGCCGAGCAGCAGCACGCTGACGATCCAGAACACGAGTCGCTGTCGCACGAGCGTGCGCGGATCGGCGCAGGGTGTACCTGGCGTACAAACCTGTGGCACCAGGTAGAGCTTGCGGAATGCCAATCCCAGGAACAGTAGAGTCAACCCGATGAAGAGGGGGCGTAGTGGCTCCATCATGGTCAGAGCGCCCACCCACGTACCGCCGACACCGAGTGCCAACAGCACCAGTGGCCCGACACAGCACACCGACGCACCGATGGCGGTCAGCGAACTCGCGACCAGCGAGCCTTTCCCGGTGAGTTGCATCCCCATTCCCATCTCCTGAGCCTGATTGCCTAGGTGCTATTCTAAACTCCGTACCAAAGTACGGAATCAAGGAGAAAGTGATGGCCACAGAGCTGACCATTGGCAAGCTGGCAGACGCCGCCGGGGTGAACGTCGAGACGATCCGCTACTACCAGCGACGCGGGCTGCTGGATGAACCAGCCAAACCCTTGGGTGGCCATCGGCGCTATCCGGTGGACATGGTGAAGCGACTGCGTTTCATCAAGCGGGCTCAGGCGCTGGGTTTCACGCTCTCGGAAGTCGGTGGACTGCTGACGCTGGATGAGTCGTGCGCCTGTGCCGAAACGCGAGCACGGGCTGCACGCAAGCTCGCGTTGATCGAGCAGAAGATGGCCGACTTGGTCGTCATGCAGCAACTGTTAGGCGAACTGGTGCAGCAATGTGATGCGGGAGACGGCGGAACGATCTGCCCGATCATCGAGGCACTGATCAGAGAGTAATGCCTGGCGGGTGAGCTGGAGATCGGAAAGCCCCTTTACGGTGGGATTCAGAGCTTACGTTGGTTTTTGGTTCCATTGCTCCCCAAACCCCTAGTCCCACATGCCCAGCCGCGCGGCATCGATCGCCAGGCGCGCGCGCACTTCCACCTCGCGCAGCGCCTGTTCGGCCTGCAGACGCCGGCGGCGCTCGTTGACCTCGCCCAACGCTCGTTCCACGGCCTTGGGCAGAAAGCCGAGGTTCTGCTTTAGCACGTAGTCGACGGCGCCGGAGCGCATCATGTTTACCGCGTGCTCTTCGCTGAACACGCCGGAAAGGAAGATGAAGGGGGTCTGCGGGGCGAGCCTTCGGGCCTCCTGCAGCGCCTGGCTGCCGGAGAAACCGGGCAGGATGAAATCCGCCAGGATCAGATCGAAGCGGCGTCGCTGTAACGCTTCGACCACCCCGGCGTGGTTGTAGACCAGCTCCGTCTGCAAGGTGTAGCCGCTGCGTTCCAGCGCCAGCTGGGCCAGTTCGGCATCATGCCGGCTGTCCTCGATGAACAGGACACTGATGTTCTTTGACGCTGGCATATCCGTCCTGTCGAGGGAGCAGGGATCGTCGAAACGGTCCGCCAGGCAAGGCGGACCGTTTCGTTATGAGTTCTTTTCTTCTTTGTTGCGCGCACGCTTGAGCCGCAGGGAGCCCGGCGGCGGTTCGTTGAGCACGGCCCAGAAGATGCCGAGATCGGAGATTGCGGCGACAAAATCCTTGAATTCGACCGGTTTGACCACGTAAGCGTTCACCCCGAGCTCGTAAGCCTTCATCAGGTCGGGCTCTTCCCTCGAGGAGGTCAGCATGACCACCGGAATACTGCGCAGCTCGGTGGTCTCGCGCACGGTCTTGAGCACTTCCAGTCCGTCGACCTTCGGCAGTTTCAGGTCCAGCAGCAGGACGGCCGGGTTTCCATCGGCGCGGTCGGCGTAGGCGCCGGTGCGCTGCAGATAGCTCAGCGCCTCGGCGCCGTCTCGCATCACCACCACGTCGTTGGCCAGCTGGCTGCGCTCCAGGGCGATCAGCGTCAGTTCCAGGTCGTGGGGGTTGTCCTCCACCAGCAGTATCGGTTTCAGCATCAGATGTCTCGGTCCAGGAGGGACGATGTGTAAGTCAGTTTAGGCAGTGCGAAATAGAAGGTGGCGCCCTTGTCCAGCTGGCCCTCGGCCCACACGCGGCCATCGTGGCGCTCGACGATGCGCCGCACGCTGGCCAGGCCGATGCCGGTGCCCTCGAACTCTTCCATGCGATGCAGGTGCTGGAATACGCCGAACAGCTTGCCGGCATATTGCATGTCGAAGCCGACACCGTTGTCCCGCACGTAGACCACGACCTCGCCCGAGCGCTGTTCTGCGCCGACCTCGATGACCGCGACGTCGCGGGTCCGGCTGTACTTCACCGCGTTGTCGATGAGGTTGCGTAGCACCATGTGAATGAAGGCGGCATCGGCGACGACGATCGGCATCGGCAGCAGGTGCCATTCGATCTGTCGCCCCTCGCAGTCCGGCGCCAGCTCCTCGCGAATCGAGGCGACCAGCGCACCGAGGTCGACGTCCGACAGGCGCAGGGCGGCGCGGCCCATCTGCGAGAAGCTCAGCAGGTTGTCGACCAGTGTGCCGGCGAAACGTGCGGCGTCGGCGATATTGTCGAGAAAGCGCATGCCGCGCTCGCTGAGCTGGCTGCTTTCCATTTCTCCGAGCAGTTCGGTATAGCCGGCGATATGCCGCAGTGGCGCTCGCAGGTCGTGGGACACGCTGTAGGAGAAGGCCTCCAGTTCCTTGTTGCTGGCGCGCAGCTCGCCGGCCAGCTGGGCCATTTCCTCGGCCTTGCGCAGCACGATGCCAAGCACCGCGTTGCGCAACTCCAGCGCGCCTTCGATTTCGACCTGATCCCAGGCATGCGAGTAACCGCGCAGCGTCTCCTGCCAGCGTTCGAAACTGTGGCGGGGGCTGAGCGCACCGCTGATGCGATCGATCTGCTTCTCCGGCTGGCCGGCCCAGTTCACGGTCTTGACCTGCTCGCGGCGGAACCAGATCAGATAATGGGCGTGCAGCCGGGAAATGGAGATGGCCATGACGCCGGCACAATGCTCGGCCAGCGCGGGCAGGTGCGGAATGTCGCGGCTGACGCAGTCGCTCTGGAAGACCAGCTGGTCATGCCGTTGGCCCAGCCAGTGGGCGAGCTGCATGATCAGTTCGCTGTCCGGCGCATCGCCAACGGTCTCGCAGTTGTCAGCGGAAATCACGGCCGCGCCTTCGGCCTTGGCGAAGCCGAGCACCACCTCGGGCGCCTGGCGAAAGCCCTCCACCACGCTGTCGCGGTCGGCCATGGCCGACAGCAGGTGGACGATCTGCTGACGCAGTTGCAGCTTGCGCTGCGCCAGGGTCTCGGTTTCCCTGGCCTGGATCTGCAGGGCAAGGATGCGGCCGAGCAGCTCGCAGGCGGTACGGGTCTGGTAGCTGACCTGCCGTGGCTGGGCATCGTGGCAGGAGATCAATCCCCACAGGCGGTCGCGGATGACGATGGAAATGGACATCGACGCCAGCGTGCCCATGTTGCGCATGTACTGCAGGTGCACCGGAGAGACGCTGCGCAAGGCGGAAAAACTCAGGTCCAGTGGCGTGCCGGAAGTCGGATTCAGGGTCGGCACCAGGGGCGACGGCTGGTAGTTGGCGTCCTGGATCACGCGAATCAGGTTGTCGCGGTACAGGCGCCGGGCCTGCTGCGGAATGTCCGCCGCCGGGAAGCACAGGCCCAGATAGGACGGGTAGCCGGGGTTGGCGACTTCGGCCAGGACCAGGCCGTTGTCTTCGGCATCGAAACGGTATGCCTTGACGCGCCCGAAGCCGGTGATGCGCTTGACCTCTTCGACCGCATGCTGACACAGCGCTTCGAGTTCGCGGGCTTCCTGCAGGCGGGACACGAAGGTGCGCATCAACGGATACAGCGCCTGGTAGGCCTGGCCAGAGTTGCCGGCGCGCTCGAACTCGAGGATCAGCTGGCCCTGGTGCCGGTGCGCCATCAGCGCCAGGAGCAGGTCACCCGCGCCCGGCAGGGTGAGCTGTACGTCGCTCAGGTGGAACGGGTTGTGATCGCCATCCTGCAGCGCCGGCAGGCCGGCCTGGATACGCTCGATCGGCAGCAGGGCCGACAGCGGTTGCCCGAGCAGCTGACGCGCCTCGACGTCCAGCCAGTCGCGCACGTTCTCGCTGGCCTGCTGAATGCGCAAGTCGGGCTCGCTGACCACCAGCAGGAAGCCGTGCGGCTGGATGCTGCCCGGAATATGGATGGGCTCATCGGCACATCGGTCGATCGCCTCGAGCAGGTCCTGGGCTTCGGTAGTGCTCATTGTGTGTGTCCTTGTTCTGGTCTCGTCCGGACCGGAGGTGACGGGCAGGCACCAATGCAAGTTGCTACCTAATGTCGGCGACTATGCGGTTGATCGCGCTGAATCAGTGGGAAACGCAAATAGCAGAGCGTATTGCTCGGTCAGGCACTTTAACCCGACAGAACTGGCTCGCCAATCCGGCGGGCTGTATAAACGGAGCCTGGCGCTGGGGCATTACGACAGGAGGTGGAGATGGAAGAGGTCATCGAACAGCTGCGCGAACTCAGCGAGCCGGTTCCGGTGCCGCTGGAGCTGCCGGACGACGATCTGCTGGTGGAGATCGAGGAGCAGTTGCTGATCAACCTGCCGTTCGGCCTGCGCGAATTCCTCCTGCAGGTCAGCGATGTCATCTATGGACGCCTGGAGCCGGTCACCGCTACCGACCCGCAGTCGCATACCTATCTGCCGGAAGTCGCCGCCAACGCCTGGGACGCCGGCGTGCCGCGCGATCTCATCCCGATCTGCCAGGATGGACGCGACTATTACGTGGTCGATCTGGATGGGCAGGTCACCCTGTGGGATGGCGACGATGGCGAGCTGACCGAGGAGAGCTGGGAATCGGTCTGGCACTGGGCGCGCGATGTCTGGCTGGAAAGCTGACGGATGTTCGACGGCATCCACAGGGTAGCCGGGCGGCGACCTGCTAAGCTGGGCGCCCGCTGGCCACACGGGCGCACGCCATGCTGACGCTGGGTAATCTGTTCCTGTTCATGTTGCTGGCCGCCGCAGGCGCCTGGCTCTGGCATTCCCATGGCATTCGCGAGCGTGCCCTGCAGGCGGTGCGTCGGCATTGCGACAAGCTGGATGTCGAGCTGCTCGATGGCAACGTCGCCTTTCGCAAGCTGACGCTGCTGCCGGATGCCCGCGGCCGCCGCAGGCTCGCGCGGATCTATGGCTTCGAGTTCACCGTCACCGGCGAGCAGCGCCATCCCGGCAGCATCGTCATGTTCGGGGCACAGGTCGGCCGTATCGAGCTGGCGGCTCATCCGTTCCGGCCGGCCGACGAGCCGGGCCGCGTGATCCAGCTCGATGACTGGCGTCGCTCGCGCGACTGAGCGCCTCAATCGGCGATCCGGCAGGCCTGCAGGCCGCGTTCCAGTTCCAGCTGATCCTGCGGTTCGCTGAAGATCAGTTCGAGTCGGGAATCGCGCCGCCACTCGCTGGGGCGAAACGCCAGTGTCTGACCCTCGACGGCATTGGCCGACTGCCAGCCGTTGCCGCCGTGGATCACCAGCTTGGCGCGCTGCCAGGGCCATTGCGCCAGCCATTGCGCGATACGGTCGAGGTCCAGTCGCTGGCTCGGGTGCCAGCGCCAGCCGATGCTCCAGGCGTTTGGCGTCGCCTGTACCTGGCAAATCGCCTTGCTCGTATCGAGCCAGACCTGGTTCAGCGCAGGCGCCCCATTCGGCAGGCTGATCGGTTGCCCGGATTCGCTGGCGCGTGCACCGATGCCTGGCAGTCGATCGATTGGCAGCTGGCCCTGGGTCGTCCAGTACAGCGGGCGCTCCGGTAGCTGGCGGACCAGCGCCTGGCGGCTTGGATCGTCGAGCCCCTCGCTCTTGTTCAGCAGCAACAGGCCGGCATCGGGCAGGGCTTGCCGCTGGCTGTCGGGCAGCGCCTCACCGCGATGCAGCGCGGCGGCATCGAGCACCAGTACGCTGGGCTGCACCGCCAGCACGCGCTGCCAGGGTGGTTGACGCAGCTGGCGCAGCAGTTCGGCTGGATGGCCCAGCCCGGACGGTTCGATCAGCAGGCGATCCGGCCGGGCCTTGCGCAGCAGGCGCGCCAGGCCGACCTGAAAGGGCAGACCGTTGACACAGCACAGGCAGCCGCCCGGAATTTCCGCCATTGTCACGCCGTCCGTGTCAGGACCGAGCAGCGCAGCGTCCAGGCCGATCTGGCCGAATTCGTTGATCAGCACCGCCCAGCGCTCGTCGGCCGGCTTTTGCGTCAGCAGTTGGTGGATCAGGCTGGTCTTGCCGGCGCCCAGCGGGCCGCCGACCAGATGAGTGGGGATCTGTTCGAGCATGGCGGCTATGGTGCGCATTTTGCGACGCCGCTGAAAGAGGCAGCGTCGCCGCGTGCTAAAGTCGGCGCCGTTTTCCGGAGGATGCCGACATGCGATTACCGATCTTGCTGACCCTGCTGTGCAGCGCTGGCGTTGCGCAGCAAGCCATGGCCGAAGCCTGCGTCATCCGCAGCCATGACGATCGGGTGGCGGTAACGCTCTGCCAGGCCAACGGCAACATACCCAACGAGCTGTTTCGCAGCGGCTTCTGCCAGCCGGAGCTGAAAGGCCAGCAGGTCGAGGTGGAGTTCGTCGAGCAATGCCCGGACGGCGCCTTCGGCATCTGCCGCGACGCTCAGGTGTCAAACATGCCGTACCGGCAGGACATTCACTATTACGGCGTGGCCAGCGATGCGCGCTTTCTGCAACCGGCCTGCGAGCAGAACAGTCAGGGCCGTTGGCAGGCGCAATAAGCGCAGCCCAGCAGGCATGGGGGTTTCACGTGGAACCTCGAGTCAGCGTGCCGGCTTCAGCGTGCCGCAATCGTCGGCAATCCAGCGCGCATGGGACTCAATCCGTGAGCTGCCGGTTTCAGTGCCCTGGCGGTATTCGCTGTCCACGGTGCTGACGAACTCCTTGTCGCTGATAAAGCGTGTCTCGCCCTGGCCACGGGCGTCGGGGCATTCGAAACGGAACTTCCAGAGCTTGTCGCCACGCTCGGTGATTTCCTGAGTGCACGCCGGATCGTCCTTGAAGGGCAACTCGTCCGCCTCGACCTGGGCCTTGCTCAGGCAGATCTGCACGCCCTTGCCGCCGAGCTTTACTCCCTGGGCGGCGAGCATCTCTTCCATCATCCGCCGCTGGTCCGCCGGCAGGTTCTGCATCTGCTCCAGCATCGCGTCCATACCGGGCATCTGCTGGCCATCGACCTGGATATCGCCACTGCTGAATTCCCACAGGCCGGGGAGGATCTTCGGTTGCGCATGCGCCGGCAGCAGCGTCAGCGACAGGAGGGAGAGGGCGGCCAGGCGCGGCAGGTAGGTCATGGTTCGAGCTCCGATTCGGTGATGCTTTTCAGCCTAGTCGAGCCTGAACCAGACGGTAGCCTGATCCACCTTCGACGGCTGAATGGCGCCGTGCAGCGGTTACCCGTGGATTTATGTTGTTGAGAAGCGTTAGCATTCACCGCTGCAGCGCTCATGGGAGGCCGCATGGCAACAGAAGGTATGCTTCGGCAGCAGATGCTGCATCGGTTCTACGCTGATCACCACGGCTGGTTGAATGGCTGGCTGCGCCGTCAGCTCGGCTGTAGTCAGCGTGCGGCCGACCTCGTGCAGGACACCTTCGTGCGGGTGCTGAGCAAGGACGACGACATGGCTGCGATCCGCGAACCCCGGGCCTATCTGCACACCATCGCCAAGGGCCTGTTGATCAACCATTGGCGCCGCCGGCAGATCGAGCAGGCCTATCTGGATGCATTGGCACTGCAACCGGAGCCGGTGGCACCGTCGCCGGAGTCCCAGGCGCTGATTGTCGAAACCCTGCTGCGGATCGATGCCATGCTGGCGCAGCTGCCCACCAGGGTGCGCAGCGCTTTCCTCATGTCGCAGCTGCACGGCATGACCTACGCGGCTATCGCCACCGAATTGGGCGTATCCGAGCGCATGGTGAAGAAGTACATGGCGCAGGCCATGCTGCATTGCCTGATGCTGGTAGCGGAGGACTGATGGGCAGCGACTACCGCGTGTTGCAGCAGGCTGCCGAATGGTTCGCCCTGCTGCAGTCCGGCTCGGTCAGCGCCAGCGAGCGCCGCGCGTGGGCGGCATGGCTGGAGCAGCCGGAACACGCCCAGGCGTGGGCGAAGGTCGAGCGCATCAGCGGCCAGTTTCAGCCGCTGACCAGCGACGCCATCGGCCGAGCCGCCGGGGCCATGCTGCAGCAACGGCAGTCGACCCGGCGGCAGGCGTTGAAGGTGCTCTCGGTGCTCTGCGGTGGCGCAGTCCTGACCGTCGCCGGCGGTGCGCTGCCCTGGCAGCGTTGGGCGGCCGATGAGCGCACCGCCGTCGGTGAGGTCCGTGATCTGCGCTTGGCCGATGGCACCCGGCTTTGGCTGAACACCGACTCGGCGCTGGATATCCGCTCCGACGCGAAGGAGCGGAGGCTGGCGCTGCAGCATGGCGAACTGCTGATCGACGCGCCCGCCAGCCGGCGCGGACGACCGTTGGTGTTGAGCAGTCGCGAGGGGCATGTGCGCAGCGAGCAGGCCGCGCGCTTTTCGCTGCGCCAGGAGGAAGGGCGCACGCGTCTCAGCGTGTTCGCTGGCGTCGTGGACATTCAACTCGAGGGTTTCGGCGTGACCAGCGTGCCTGCCGGCCAGCAGGCTGCGTTCGACCGTCGCCATGTCGGGCCGCTGGCTGCTGCGCGCGCCGAGCACCAGGCTTGGGCGACCGGGGTGCTGCTGGCCGACAACCAGCGTCTCGAGGACTTCCTCGCCGAACTGTCGCGCTATCGCCACGGCTACCTCGGTTGCGATCCACGGATCGCCGATCTGCGTGTGGTCGGGGCGTTCCCGCTGGCCGATACCGACCGTGTACTGCAAGCCCTTGCCGCTACGTTGCCTGTGCGCATCGAGCGGCGCATGGCCTGGTGGGTCAGCCTGGAACCGTTGCCCAAGCAGGCAGGCGTCTGAGCCAACGCTTACGCGAATAAAAAATATTCGCATCTGCAGTTCCCTTTCCGAATTCTCGCCGGGCATAGGACGAAACCCGTCATTCGAACAGGACTTCCCATGCGCTCGACCGCCTTGCCCTTCCTTCCCGACCGTTCCCGTGCCCTGGCGCTGGGTATCCGCGCCGCGCTACTGTGCCTGCCCCTGAGCATCGCCCCCGGCCTGGCCATCGCCCAGTCGACGACGCAGCAGGCGGTGCGCAGCTACGACATCCCCGCCGGCCCGCTGTCCAGCGCACTGAGCCGCTTCGCCGGCGAGGCCGGGGTGCTGCTGTCGGTGGACGGCAGCTTGCTGCAAGGCCTGGAAACGAACGGGCTGCGCGGCCAGTACGGCGTCGACGACGGGTTTGCCGCACTGCTGCAGGGCAGCGGCCTGCAAGCCGTGCGCGACGGCCAGGGCAACTACTCGCTGAGCCGCCGTACGGCACAGAGCGATGCCGTCGAGCTGCAATCGATGACCGTCGAAGGCTTCGCTCTGGGCAATGCGCTGGGTTCGATGGAAGGCTACAACGCGACGCATAGCAGCGTGGCGACCAAGACAAGCATGCCGCTGGTAGAGACCTCGCAAACCGTCTCGGTGGTCACCCGCCAGCAGATCGAGGATCAGGGCTCGCGCTCCATCGCTCAGGCGGTGCGCTACACGCCGGGCCTGATGAGCACGCCCTATGGCGCCACCACCCGCTACGACTATGTCGCCATGCGCGGCATCACCGACGGCTCGGTGGACAACCTTTACCTCGACGGCCAGAAGCTGCTGGGCGACAGCGGCACCTACAGCAGTCTGCAGGTCGATCCGTACTTCATCGAGCGCATCGACATTCTCAAGGGACCGTCCTCGGTGCTCTATGGCCGCAGCCTGCCGGGTGGCCTGGTGGCGATGACCAGCAAGAAGCCGCAGAAGGAAGCCAGCCGCCAGCTGCAGTTCTCCTATGGCAGCCACGACTACAAGCAGGCTGCGTTCGACTTCACCGGCCCGCTGGACGACGAGCGCATCGCCTATCGCCTGGTGGGCGTGGCCAAGGATGCCGACAACCAGGTCGATGGCATCGAGGAGCAGCGCTATGCGGTGATGCCCTCGGTGAGCATCGATTTCACCGAGGACACCCGTCTGACCCTGCTGGCGATGCTGCAACGCGATCCGGAAAGCGGCTACCACGGTGGGTTGCCGGCCGACGGCACGGTGACGTCGCACAACGGTCAGCGCATCTCGCGCAGCTTCTTCGAGGGTGACAGGGATTACGAGAAGTTTGAGCGCGACCAGCAGATGATCGGCTATCAGCTCGAGCATCGTTTCAACGACGTCGTGTCAGCGCGGCAAAACTTCCAGTACCTGGACTCCACCGTGGACTCGGGGCAGGTGTACCAGTACGGCTATGTGGCCCCGGGTTCCGATGAGCTGGTGCGCTACTACACCGGGGCCGACGAAGCGCTGCACGCCTGGACCATCGACAACCAGCTGCAGTTTCTCTTCGATACCGGCGCACTCAGCCACACCCTAGTCACCGGCCTCGACTACCAGCGGCGCAAGGCGAGGGTCAATTACGACGCGGGCGCCGGTTTGTCATCGATCAATCCTTACACGGGTGCCGTTAGCGCTGGCAGCCCGGTGTTCTATTACCAATACGACGAAACGCGCAAGCTGGAGCAGACCGGCCTCTATGTGCAGGACCTGATCAGCCTCGACAACTGGCGCTTCTCGTTGGGCGTGCGCCAGGACTGGGTGGATGTGTCCTTCGATCACACCAACGATGCAACTTACGGCGATCAGTCCGATAGCGCCAAGCTGGAGCAGTTCACCGGTCGCGTCGGCGTGCTCTATGCCTTCGACAACGGCCTGTCGCCCTACGCCAGCTATTCCGAGTCGTTCAACCCCAATGCCACTGCAGCCTATAACGCCAACGGCAGCGGCGGCTTCGACATCACCCTGCTCGAACCTACCGAGGGTGAGCAGTACGAGGTAGGCCTGAAGTACCAGCCGCTGGGTACCGACGATCTCTACACCATCTCCTATTTCGACCTGAAGCAGTCCAATCTGGCGAACAAGGACTCCAACGAGAACTTCTACCGCGCAGTGGGTGAGCTCACCTCGAAGGGCGTGGAAGTCGAAGCGCGCCTGCGGCCCATCGAGCAGGTCAACCTGATCGCCAGCTACACCTACATGGACGTCGAATACTCCAAGGACTTCACCGGCGCTGCTGGCGTCAACAACCGCGGCAACACGCCGAATGCGGTGGCGCGCAACATGGCTTCGCTGTGGACCGACTACACCTTCGATCAGGGGCCGCTGGCCGGTCTTCAGGTGGGCGGTGGGGCGCGCTACTTCGGCAAGAGCTGGGCGGACGCGGAGAACACCCTGCGCATCCCGTCCTACACCCTGTATGACGCGATGCTCGGTTACGACCTGTCCCGCGTGGGGCTGCAGGGGGTTGGCGTGCGCCTGAACCTGAACAACCTCACCGACGAAAAATACGTCGCTGCGTGCAACAGCCTGAGCCAGTGCTATTACGGCGAGTCGCGCAATGTCATGGCTACCGTGACCTACGACTTCTGATAACGCTGAGCCGCCGCCGGTCCCCAAAGGCCGGCGGCTTTGTGCTTTCTGAAAGACGGACAACCGACGATGCGTTCGATTCTTGTGCTCCTGCACCGCTACATCGGCCTGGCCACGGCGATCTTCCTGTTTCTCGCCGGCATTACCGGCAGCATCCTGGCCTTCCATCACGAGCTGGATGAATGGCTCAACCCGGAGTTCTACCACACCACCAGTGAGGGGCCGGTGCTGGCGCCGGGGACGCTGGTGGAGCGCGTCGAGCAGGCCAACCCGCGCATGCAGGTCTGGTACATGGAGTTTCCCAGCGAACCCGGCCACGCCGCGCTGATGGCGCTGGTGCCGCGCGACGATCCGGCGACCGGCAAGCCCTATGACGAACGACCCGTGGTGCATTACCTCGATGCGGTGACCGGCGAGCCGGTGGGGACGCGCTATTGGGGCGAGTGCTGCTTCTCGCGCAAGAACTTCGTGCCCTTCATTCTCGAGTTCCATTACAACCTGTCGCTGCCGGGCAACTGGGGGCTGTGGTTGATGGGCATCGTGGCGATCGCCTGGGTAATCGATTGCTTCGTCTCGCTGGTGCTGACCTTCCCTCGCGGCCGGCCGTTCTTTTCCAAGTGGTGGACGGCCTGGAAGATCAAGCGCCAGCGCATGAACCACGACGTGCACCGCGCCGGCGGCCTGTGGCTGTGGCTGCTGCTCACGCCAGTGGCGGTCAGCAGCGTGGCGATGAACCTGCCGGAGCAGGTGTTCAAGCCGGTGGTCTCACTGTTCTCGCCCGTTGAGCCGAGCGTCTACGAGGCCCGTGGGCGGATGCCGGCCGAGCAGTTGGGCACTACCGCCTACGACTTCCACCAGGCGTACGACTATGCCATGCAGCACGCCGCCGAGCTCGGCCTGACCGAAGCGATCACCGAGCTGTACTACAGCTTCGAGTACAACTTCTATGGCGCCGGTTTCGGCGAGCACGACAGCAATCAGGGCAATGCCTGGCTGTTCTTCCACGGCACCGACGGGCGCCTGCTCGGCCAGGAGATTCCTGGCCAGGGCACGCTGGGGCAGCAGTTCCACCTGCTGCAACCGGCGATCCACGGCGGGCGCATTCTCGGCTTGCCGGGTCGCATCCTGATCGCCGTGCTGGGCGTGGCGATCGCGGTGCTGTCGGTGACCGGTGTGGTGATCTGGTGGCGCAAGCGGCGCGCACGCATCAGCGCGTCGCTGCGTGAACCACGCAAGGGGAATGCAGCGTCGGCAAATCCGGTCGGTGAGCCATGATGGCCAACAGGCTCGTGTTTCTCACTCCGCCCGGTTGACCAGCTCAGGCAACTGCTCGGCCAGTTTCTGCACCCGCAAGGGCGAACGGATAAAGCCGCGCTGGCGGCCGTCCGGGCCGATCAGGACCAGGTTGCCGCTGTGGTCGACGGTGTAGTTTTCCTTGCTGGTATCCCCCGGAATGAAGGGAATGCCGACGCCGTTGGCCAGGGTCTGGATATCGTCCAGCGGGCCGGTCAGGCCCTGGAAGCCGGCGTTGAAATAGCCGAGGTATTCCTTGAGCTGCGCGGGCGTGTCGCGGTCCGGATCGACACTGACCAGTATGGTGCGCAACTGGCCGCGCACCGTCTCCGGCAGCATGCCGTTGAGCTGGCGCAGCTCGGCCAGGGTGGTGGGGCAGATGTCCGGGCAGAAAGTGTAGCCGAAGAACAGCAGCGTCCATTGCCCCTTCAACGCGTCCAGCTGCACCGCTTCGCCGTCCTGATCCGTCAGGCTCAGCGCCGGCACCGGGCGGCTCTGCGGCAGCAGGACGATGCCGGCATCCAGCAGCTGGGTGGGATCGAGCTGGCGCTGGCTGTTGAGCACCTTGGAAACCGTCAGCCCGACGACCAGCGCGATCAGCGCCACGAGAATGAAGACGGTTTTCTGGATGCGGGTCATGAACGTCCTTTGGGCGACTGGTGGCCTGTTTGGTGAGCTCAGTTGGTCAATTTCGGCGCCCATGGCCCCGACATTGCGTTGCTGCTCCTTGCCATAGCTCGCTATGACTCGTCGCAGCGCCTTGTCTCGGAGCCATGTTCATCCGAACTTGCCTCAACCCGCTCACCGCACAGGCCACTAGAAATCGAGTAGCAGATAATGATCAACCAGCAGCGCGATGAACAGCGCGAACAGGTACCAGATGCTGAATTTGAACGTCTTGATTGCCGCATGTGGCCGGCTGTCGCGGTACAGCGCGATGGTCCAGTAGAGGAAGCGCGCGCCCAGCAGCACCGCGGCGGCCAGGTATAGCGGGCCGCTCATGTGAATGGCGAAGGGCATGAAGCTGACCGCCAGCAGCATGGCGGTGTAGAGCAGGATGTGCACCTTGGTGTAGTGCACGCCATGGGTCACCGGCAGCATCGGCACGTTGACCTTGGCGTACTCGTCCTTGCGGTGGATCGCCAGGGCCCAGAAGTGCGGCGGCGTCCAGGCGAAGATGATCAGCACCAGTAGCAGCGGCTCGGCGGTGACCTGGCCGGTTACCGCGACCCAGCCGAGCAGGGGCGGCGCGGCGCCGGCCAGGCCGCCGATGACGATGTTCTGCGGTGTGGCGCGCTTGAGAAAGCCGGTATAGATCACCGCGTAACCGATCAGCGAGGCCAGCGTCAGCCAGGCGGCGAGGGCGTTGGTGAAGGTCAGCAGCAGGGCCAGCCCGCTGACGCCGAGGACGAAGGCGAAGGTCAGTGCCGCCGCCGGCGAGACCCGGCCTTCGGCCAGTGGCCGCTTGTGGGTGCGGGCCATCACCGAATCGATCTGCCGGTCCACCACATGGTTCACCGCCGCCGCGCCGCCGGCGCACAGGGCGATGCCGAGGTTGCCGAACAGCAGCACCGTCCAGGGCACACCGGCGCGGGTGGCGAGGAACATGCCCACCAGCGAGGTGATGAGCATCAGCAGCACCACCTTCGGCTTGGTCAGCTCCAGGTAGTCGCGCCAGCTGGCCTGGGCGCCGCGTTCGCTGAGTAGAGTCGCCATTGGGGTTCTCCTTGTGGTCATGCGCGGGGCAGATCGAGCTGCCCCGTCGTGTTCGAAATCGATGCAGGCTCGGTTTGCCGGGTGGCATGTGCAGGCTGACGCAGCCGGTAATTGACCAGTACCAGCACCAGCAGCAGCGCGGCACCGCCGCCGTTGTGCGCGACGGCCACCGCCAGCGGCAGGTTGAACACCACGTTGCTGATACCCAGGCCGACCTGTAGCGCCAGCGCGGCGATGAGCAGCCCGGCCAGGCGGCCGAGGCCGCGGCGCATGAGCATGGCGGCCAGCAGCAACAACACCAGCGTCACCAGCAGCGCACCGATGCGGTGGCTGACATGGATCGCCGTGCGCGCCTCGCCGTAGAGCAGGCCGCCGAGGTAGTTGGGGCCGATGTCGTGATGGGTCAGGTTGAAGGCGTTGGCGAAGTCCATCCGCGGCCACCATTCGCCGTGGCAGGTGGGGAAATCGGTGCAGGCCACCGCCGCATAGTTGCTGCTGACCCAACCGCCCAGGGTGATCTGCGCCACCACCGCGAGCAGGGCGATGCCGGCGAATCTGCGCAGACGACCGTCCACAGCCGGCAAGGGAGCAAGCGCGCCGGACAGTCGCAGGCACAGCAGAAACAGCAGGCTGAGGGTGGTGAAGCCGCCGAGCAGGTGCGCGGTGACTACCTGCGGCCAGAGCTGCAGGGTCACCGTCCACATGCCGAAGATTGCCTGGGCGATGACCACCGCGAGCAGCAGCAGCGGCAACTTCACCGGCTGCCCGTGTTGGCCGCGACGGCGTATCGCCTGTACGGCAAGGGCGAGGATCACCAGCCCGAGGGCGCCGGCGAAATAGCGATGGACCATCTCGTTCCAGCCCTTGCGCACCTCCAGCGGTGCATCGGGAAAGCGCAGCGCGGCAAGGTTCTGCTTGTGTTCGCTCATGGGCACGGCGAGGAAACCGTAGCAGCCGGGCCAGTCCGGGCAGCCGAGGCCAGCGTGGGTCAGCCGCGTGTAGGCACCGAGCAGCACGACTACCACGGCCAGCGCGGTGGCGATCAGGGCGAGGCGGTATCCGGGTCTGGCCATCGGGTTCTCCTTGGGGCGGCCTGTTTGGGACCGCAGCGCAGCGGCGCAGTGCCTCAGCCGATCTGCGAGATCTTCAGCAGGTATTTCAGGTCGTCGAGAATCGCCTTGCCGTCGGCGCCGACGTCGTAGCGCAGCACCAGATTGCCGTGGGGGTCGACGATCCACAGTTGGGGGGTGGCGGGTGCCTCGGGGTTGCGGGCATAGACGGCGGCGTCCAGCGTATGGCGTTGCAGCTGCGGGTATTCGCGACGCAGGCGCTGTTCGTAGGCTTCGTCCAGCGCCGTCGCGCTGGCCAGTGCATGGCCGGCGCGGGCCGCTTCGCGGGCCAGGCCGATATTGATCTGGCGGGCCAGGTAGACCAGTTGCTGGCATTGGGCCTCGCAACCCTGCGGCGCGGTGACCAGCAGCTCCCAGCGGCGCTCGGGCGCTGTAGCGCTGACGCCGATGGCCGCACGGTCCTGGCCGTTGGCGATCAGCACGCCGTCATAGCTGCGGCTTTCCGGCACCCAGAAGCCGAAACGGTACATGGCCGAAGCCAGCAGCATCGGGCCGAGCACCACGCCGATGATCAGCAGCAGTTGCAGCCGTCCGCGTCCGCGTTTCCCTTCACCGCTGGAGAGGGTTGGATTCATCGTGCTCACTGCGCTTCCCCCGTGCCTGATGCACACCGAAATAGATGAACAGCGCCAGCAGTGCCGCTGCGAGGGCGAACCACTGCACGGCGTAACCCAGGTGCTGCGACGGGCTCATGCTGGTGATCGCCCAGTCGGCACGATAGGCGCTCGGACCCGGCTCCAGGCGCAGCTCGTGGATCACCCCCTCGCGCCCCGCCTGCTGCCACATCGCCTCGATGTCCACATGGTTGATCAACCGCGGCCAGCCCTCGGCCGCTCGATGGCTGAAGACGAACGGCTTGCCCGGCGGAACGTAGACCCAGGCGGCGAGCTTCAACGGCTGCGTCGGCGTGTCGAAGGCCGGCGGCACGCGGCGGTCCGGCCAGGGAATCCAGCCCCGGTTGACCATTACCCAGCGGCCGCTGAGTTCGTCATGGAAGGGTTGCAGCAGTTCGACGCCGACCTGGCCGTCGCGGGTGCGGCTGTCGAGCAGGAAGCTGTGCTCGGCATCGAAGCGACCCTGCAGGAACACCCGGGCGAAGGCCGGATCGTTCAGCTGTTCGATCTCGTGTGGCGCCAGCGGTGCGGCCTGCTGACGGGCTTGCTGGCGCTCCAGCAGCTCGCGCTTGTGCTCACCGCGTTCCAGCTGCCAGAAACCCAGCCACACCAGTACCGGCAGCATGGCCAGTACCAGCAGGGTCGGCAGCAGCCCCGGCCTGAAGCCGCTCATGGCCGGCACCCTGATGCGTCGATACGGCTGGCTATACTCCACCCCCAATACCCCTGTCGTGGAATCGCTCATGCTCAAGGCGGCGATCGTTCTGTTGTTAGTGGCCACGCTGGTCAGTCTGTTCAGTGGGTTGTTCTTCCTGGTCAGGGATGAGGGGCGTACCTCCCGGGTGATCACGGCCCTGTTCATCCGCGTCACCCTCAGCGCGCTGACCGTCGCGCTGATCGGCTGGGGTTTCTATACGGGGCAGCTACGCCCCGCCTTCGGTTTCTGAGAGCTCCCTAGATCACGTAGACGAACACGAACAGCGCGATCCACACCACGTCGACGAAGTGCCAGTACCAGGCCGCCGCCTCGAAACCGAAGTGCTGCTCCGGGCTGAAGTGCCCGCGCAGGATGCGCACCAGCATCACCGTGAGGATGATCGCGCCCATGGTCACGTGGGCGCCGTGAAAGCCGGTGAGCATGAAGAAGGTCGCGCCATAGATGCCCGAGCCCAGCGTCAGCCCGAGTTCGGTGTAGGCGTGCACATACTCCTCGATCTGCAGGATCAGGAATGCCACGCCGAGCAGCACGGTCAGGCCCAGGCCGATCTTCAGGTGCTGGCGGTTGTTCTTGCGCAGCGCATGGTGCGCCCAGGTCAGGGTGAAGCTGGAGCTGACCAGCAGGATGGTGTTGATCAGCGGCAGGCCCCAGGCGCTGATGGTGCCCTCCGGCGCCGGGTAGAGCTTCGGGTCGGGGTTGTTCAGCAGCGGCCAGCTGTACTCGAAGCCGGGCCAGAGCATGTTGCTGATGCCCTTGTCGCCCTCGCCGGCGAGCCAGGGGCCGGTCCAGTAGCGGATATAGAAGAGCGCGCCGAAGAAGGCGAGGAAGAACATCACCTCCGAGAAGATGAACCAGCTCATGCCCCAGCGGAACGAGCGATCCATCTGTGCGCTGTACAGCCCTGCGCGGCTTTCCTTCACCACAGCGCCGAACCAGCCGAACATCATGTAGGCGATCAGCAGCGCCCCGGCGAAGAAGATCAGCGGCCCGTTGGACGAATCACGGGCGGCCTTGAGGTCGTTGAACCAGCTGCCCAGGCCATAGAAGGTGACCAGCAGGGCGATGGTGGCGATGATCGGCCATTTGCTCTGATCGGGAACGTAGTACTGCTCGTGGGTGGTCTGTTGGCTCATTGCAGACTCTCCTTGGCCGGGGCCGATGCGGCGTTGACGGCCACCGGCGGCTGGCGGGACGTGATGTCGAACAGCGTGTAGGCGAGGGTCAGGTGATGCACGTCGGCGGGCAGGTCGCGATCGACGATGAAGCGCACCGGCATCTCGATGCGCTCGCCCGGCTGCAGCACCTGCTGGGTGAAGCAGAAGCACTCGGTCTTGTGGAAATAGGCGGCCGCCCGTGACGGCGAGACGCTGGGAATCGCCTGGGCGGTCATCGGCTTGTCGGTGGGGTTGTAGGCGACGAAGCGGATCTCCTGGGTGGCGCCGGGGTGCACGCTGATCTGGTCGGCCTGCGGGCCGAACTGCCACTGCATGCCGGCGGCGTTGGTGGCAAGGAACTGCACCCGCACCGCACGCGCCTCGTCGGCGCTCTGCACGCCTGTGTAGGCGCCAGCCGTCTTGCCGTTGATGCCGAAGGCCTGGCACATCACGTCGTAGATCGGCACCAGCAGGAAGCCGAAGCCGAACATGGCGATCACGACGAACACCAGGCGGCGGACCAGCCGCCGAGTGGACAGGGCCTCGTTCATGGCAGCCTCCCCAATCGAGGGTTGTGGGCGGCCCGGCAACCTCCGGTCACACCCCGATGCATGCTCACGGCGTCAGCTCCCCGCCGGTGCCCTTGCGGTGCTCGTGCACATGGCTCATGTCCGGCGGCACCTGGAAGGTGTGGTAGGGCGCCGGCGAGGGCACGCTCCATTCCAGTCCCTCTGCGCCGTCCCATGGCTTGGCCGGTGCGGGTGCGCCGCCGCGGATGCACTTGATGACGATGAACAGGAACAGCAGCTGGGTGGCGCCGAACATGAAGGCGCCGACGCTGGAGACCATGTTGAAGTTGGCGAACATCATGTTGTAGTCGGGGATGCGTCGCGGCATGCCGGCCAGGCCGACGAAGTGCATCGGGAAGAACGCCAGGTTCATGCCGATGAAGCTCATCCAGAAATGCAGCTTGGCCAGGGTCTCGTCATACATGTGCCCGGTCCACTTCGGCAGCCAGTAGTAGGCCGAGGCGAAGATGCCGAATATCGCCCCCGGCACCAGCACGTAGTGGAAGTGCGCCACCACGAAGTAGGTGTCGTGGTACTGGAAGTCCGCCGGGGCGATGGCCAGCATCAGCCCGGAGAAGCCGCCGATGGTGAAGAGGATGACGAAGGCCACGGCGAACAGCATCGGCGCCTCGAAGGTCAGCGAGCCGCGCCACATCGTCGACACCCAGTTGAACACCTTCACCCCGGTGGGTACGGCGATCAGCATGGTGGCGTACATGAAGAACAGCTCGCCGGTCAGCGGGATGCCGACGGTGAACATGTGGTGCGCCCAGACGATGAAGGAGAGGAAGGCGATCGCGCCGGTGGCGTAAACCATCGAGGTGTAGCCGAACAGCGGCTTGCGGCTGAACGCCGGGATGATCGAGCTGACCGCGCCGAAGGCCGGCAGGATCATGATGTACACCTCGGGATGGCCGAAGAACCAGAACACGTGCTGGAACAGCACCGGGTCGCCGCCACCGGCGGCGCTGAAGAAGCTGGTGCCGAAGTGGATGTCCATCAGCATCATGGTCACCACGCCCGCCAGCACCGGCATCACCGCGATCAAGAGGAAGGCGGTGATCAGCCAGGTCCAGACGAACAGCGGCATCTTCATCAGCGTCATGCCTGGCGCGCGCAGGTTGAGGATGGTGGCGATCACGTTGATCGCACCCATGATCGAGCTGATGCCCATCAGGTGGATGGCGAAGATGAAGAAGGTCACCGACTCCGGCGCGTAGGTCGTCGACAGCGGCGCATAGAAGGTCCAGCCGAAGTTCGGCCCGCCGCCTTCCATGAACAGAGTCGAGACCAGCAGGCCGAAGGCGGCCGGCAGCAGCCAGAAACTGAAGTTGTTCATCCGCGGCAGCGCCATGTCCGGTGCGCCGATCATCAGCGGGATCATCCAGTTGGCCAGGCCGACGAAGGCCGGCATCACCGCGCCGAACACCATGATCAGGCCGTGCATGGTGGTCATCTGGTTGAAGAATTCCGGCTGCACGATCTGCAGACCCGGCTGGAACAGCTCGGCGCGGATCACCATGGCCATCGAGCCGCCGAGCAGGAAGGCGCAGAAGCTGAACCACAGGTACATCGAGCCGATGTCCTTATGATTGGTGGTCAGCAGCCAGCGCGAGAGCCCCTTCGCCGGGCCGTGGTGGTGGTCATGCCCGACATGACCATGGTCGTCGATCACTGCACTCATCACCTGATCCTCTTACTGGGTGGCTTCTTCGGCCTGTTTGAAGTCGAGCACGTCTTTCGGCGTGACCATGTCGCCCGTGTTGTTGCCCCAGGCGTTGCGCTCGTAGGTGATGACGGCAGCCAGATCGACCTCTGACAGCTGCTTGCCGAACGCCGCCATGGCGGTGCCCGGCTTGCCGTTGACGACGATGTCGATGTGCGCCTCGACGTCGCCGGTGGCGATGGCCGAGCCCTTGAGGGCCGGGAACATCGGCGGGATGCCTTCGCCCCCAGCCTGGTGGCACGAGGCGCAGGCGGTCTGGTAGACCTTCTGGCCGCGCTCGGAGAGCTCTTCCAGCGTCCATTCCTTGCTGGTCAGTTCAGCCAGCTTGGCGGCCTCGGCCTTCTTCTCGCCGAGCCAGCTGGCGTAATCCTCCTGCGACTTGACCTCCACCACCACCGGCATGAAGCCGTGGTCCTTGCCGCAGAGTTCGGTGCACTGGCCGCGGTAGATCCCCGGCTGCTCGACGCGGGTCCAGGATTCATTGATGAAACCGGGAATGGCGTCCTTCTTCACCGCCAGATCCGGTACCCACCAGGAGTGGATCACGTCCGCCGCGGTGATCAGGAAGCGGACCTTGGCACCGGCCGGGATCACCAGCGGCTCGTCGACTTCCAGCAGGTAATGCTCGCCCTTGGGCGACTGGTTGTTGATCTGCTCGCGCGGCGTGGTGAGGTTGCTGAAGAACTCCACGTCCTCGCCCAGATACTTGTAGTGCCACTTCCACTGGTAGCCGGTGATCTGCACATCCACGTCCGATTCGCTGGAGTCGTAGATGTGGATCAGCGTGCGCGTCGCCGGGATCGCCATGCCCACCAGGATCAGCAGCGGGATGACCGTCCAGAGCACCTCGACGCGGGTGTTTTCGTGGAAGTTGGCCGATTGCTGACGCTTGGAGCGGCGGTGCGCGATCATCGAATAGATCATCACGCCGAACACCAGCACGCCGATGACCACGCAGATCCAGAAGATGGTCATGTGCAGATCGAACACCGACCGACTGACGTCGGTGGCGCCGGAGCGCATGTTCACGTCCCAGGCCGCCTGGGCCTGGCCAAATACTGCCGAAAGCCCAAGCCCCATCCAGATGCATGGATGTCGAGACATTGCGGGTTCCCCTTATGATTCTTGTTATCCCGCCGACCGCCATCGCACCGCCGAGAATCGGCTGGCCGGGGAAACCATTCCCGTCATGCCAGCTACGTTCTCGATCAGTCCGATTCTGCCCAGCACGACCACCGGAAGGCCCGGCGGCCGACTGGACGCTTGCACGCGCAGTCGGAACTCAATCAGGTACGCCTACGATTCGGAGTATAGACAGCGATCCCACTCTCGCAATTTAAGCGCGGGGCGTGTCTGGCTCGGGCTGTGCGGGGTCGTCGTTCTTCTTCACGCCACGAATGTTCATTGCCGCCAGGCAGACCTGCAGGACGATCAGCGCCCAGGCCTCGGCGTGCCAGCCCCAGATCACCCAGAGCAGGTTGCTCAGCAGAAAACAGCAGAAGCCGACGAAGCGCCGGCCGGGTCGCAGCGAGCCGATCAGCCAGGCGGCGATCACCGTGACCGCCATGGCCGGCCATTGCAGCAGATCGATAAAGACGTCCAATTCATCCTCCGCAAGCGCAGGCAGCGCACCGGTTCGCCCGATGCGCTGCCTGCAAGGTGCACATGTTGATGCCTGAAAGATGAGGGCTTGGCCGCCCCGATTAGTTCCCGGCGGCGGCTGCGGCGAGATGTGCGGCTTGTCGACGCCGGCCTTCGACCCGCCGGGTCAGCGCTCGCGCTTCGATGATCAGCCGCGCGCCGCTGGCCTGGTTGGCGCGCTGCCATTCCTCCAGCAGCTCCATGCAGGCGTGATCGATGTAGCGCAGGTGCGCCATCGGTACATGCAGCCAGGCATCCTGCGGCACGCCCTGCAGTGCGCGGGCGAGCTGCGGCACGCGAAGAAAGGTCGCCGCACCCTGCATGCGCAGCTCGACCCGGCGTCCGTCGCGCACCACGCCGATCTTCAGTCGCGACGCCTGCCAGGCCAGCTGCGCCAGTGTCAGCGCGAAGCCCAGCAGCACGCCGGTCAGCAGGTCGGTGGCGACGATGGTCAGCGCGGTGGCGACATGGATCAGCATGGCCATGCGGCCGTAACGGCCAAGCTGGCGCAGCGCGTCCAGGTCGATCAGCTTGAGCCCGGTGTAGACCAGCACACCGGCCAGGCTCGCCACCGGAATCTGCTCCAGCAGCGCGGCCAGCAGCACCACCGCTGCCAGCAGCCAGAGCGCATGCAGCATGGCCGACAGCCGTGTACGCGCGCCGGCCTGCACATTGGCCGAGCTGCGCACGATCACGCCGGTCATCGGCAGCGCGCCGAGCACGCCGCAGAGCATGTTGCCGACGCCCTGCGCGGTGAGCTCGCGGTCGAAATCGGCACGCGGGCCCTGGTGCATGCGATCGACCGCGGCGGCGGACAGCAGGGTTTCGGCGCTGGCGATAAAGGCCACGGCCAGCGCCGCGACCAGCAGGCCGGGATCGGCGAACGCCAGCAGATCGGCCGGCTGCAGCCAGCTGATGGCGTCGGCAAGGTTGTCCGGCACCTCGACACGGCGCACGTCGAGCCCCAGCCACAGCCCCACCAGCGTCGCCGCCGCGACACCGAGCAGCGCGCCGGGCAGCAGACGCAGACGCTGAGGCCTGAGCCGATCCCATGTCCACATGCAGGCGATGGTCAGCAGGCCGAGGGAGGCGGCGGCCATGCCGTTGCCGCCGGACAACGGCAGGGCCGCCCACAGTGCGGCGGGAAAGGCGCCGAGATTGTCCAGTCCGGAGGCTTCCGGCTGCGCATCCATCATCACGTGCAACTGCGACAGCACGATGAGAATGCCGATGCCCGCCAGCATGCCGTAGACCACGGCCGGCGCGGTGACGCGGAACCAGCAACCCAGCTTCAGCCTCCCGGCCAGCAGCTGCAGCGCGCCGGCCAGCAGCAGGATCGGGCCGAGCATCGCGGCGCCATATTGCTGTACCAGTTCGAAGACCAGCACCGTGAGACCCGCCGCCGGGCCGCTTACCTGCAGCGGCGCGCCGGCCAGCCAGCCCACCACCAGCCCGCCGACGATACCGGTGATGACGCCCTTGGCGGGCGGCAGGCCCGAGGCGATGGCAATGCCCATGCACAGCGGCAGCGCCACCAGGAAGACCACCACGGACGCCATCAGGTCGCGTGGCAATGTTGCTTTGATCGTTTCTGCATTCATTCGAAATCCTCGACAACGCGGCGACGCCCAGCGGCGCCGCCGGGAGTGACAGCCAATGCCTTTGCGGCCGCTGGTTCAGGCTTGCAGGTAGCGCGGTGCGGGCGTTGCCACCGGCAGCGGGCCGTCGCCGTCCAGCGGCGCGAAGCGGCCGGTGCCGGCGTCGTAGGCGAGGATTTCGCTGGTTTCGATGCAGTAGACCCAGCCATGGATCGACAGCTGACCGCCGGCGAGGCGGGCGGCGACCGAAGGGTGGGTGCGCAGGTGGTCGAGCTGCGCCACCACGTTCTCCTCGGTAAGCACGCCCAGGGCCTCGCCGGCCGTGCAGCTGCAGTTCTGCTCGACCAGGCTGCGCGCCACCTCGCAATGGCGCAGCCAGGCCTTCACCGTGGGCATGCGCTGCAGCCCGGCCGGGTCGAGCACCGCTTTCATCGCACCGCAGTCGGAATGCCCGCAGACAATGATGTGTTGCACGTCGAGGGCCATCACCGCGTACTCGATGGCGCTGGAAACCCCGCCGTTCATCTGGCCATAGGGTGGCACCACGTTGCCCACGTTGCGGGTGACGAACAGGTCGCCAGGCGAACTCTGGGTGATCAGCTCGGGAACGATCCGCGAGTCCGCGCAGGTGATGAACATCGCGCGCGGCTGCTGGGCCTTGGCCAGACGGGCGAACAGCGCCTGCTGTTCGGGGTAGACCTCGGCACGGAAGCGGCGAAAGCCATCGACCAGGTGGGCGAAGGATTCGTCGGCGCTCTCGTCTCGGGCATGCCGGCCGCCTTGGGCGGATGCTTTGCTGGGCTCGACGCGGGCGGTGAATATTTCACGCATGGGCTTGGGTCTCCTGGGGCAGGGGCAAGGCGTGCCAGCGCCGCGCAGACCGCAGGCGGTCCGCGTGACTGGCTGGTCACATTTGCCTCGAGGCTAGTCAGCGAGACTTAACTGAAACTGAACGAGCCGCTCTAGGACGAGCCTTTGCGACGATTGACCCACTAGCGCAATGATGGCACTGGCATCCCGGCGCGGCGAAATCAGAGCAACGGCATCTGCCGTCCCGGCACGACGAAACGGCTGCAATCCAGGCCGTAATTCTGATCCCGCCGATTGAAGCCCAGCCGCTTGCAGGCCAGCTGGAAACGCTGGGCGAGCAGTTGGGCGAACTGGCCTTCGCCGCGCATGCGGCTGCCGAAACGGCTGTCGTAATCCTTGCCGCCGCGCGACTGGCGCACCAGGCTCATGACATGGGCGGCGCGCTGCGCAAAGTGTTCCTCGAGCCAGCCCTCGAACAGCCCGGCCACCTCATGAGGCAGGCGCAGCAGCACGTAGCCGGCCGAACGCGCACCGGCTTCGCGGGCGGCTTCCAGCAGGCGCTCCAGCTCCATGTCGTTGATCATCGGGATCATCGGCGCGCACATCACGCTGACCGGCACGCCGGCCTCGTGCAGCGTACGCAATACCCGCAGGCGCGCCGAAGGCGAGGCTGCGCGCGGCTCCATGATGCGTTTGAGTTCATCGTCCAGGGTCGTGAGGCTGACCGACACGCTCACCAGCCGCTGCTCGGCCAGCGGCACCAGCAGGTCCAGGTCGCGCAGCACCAGCGAACCCTTGGTGATGATGTGCACCGGATGCCTGAAGCGCAGCAGGATCTCCAGTGCCTGGCGCGTCAGCCGCTGCTCGCGCTCCAGCGGCTGATAGGCGTCGGTGTTCACCCCCAGGGCGATGGGCTGCGGCACGTAGCCCGGCTTGCTCAGCTCGGCCTCCAGCCGTTCGGCGAGGTTGGTCTTGGCGATCAGCCGGGTCTCGAAATCGATGCCCGGCGAAAGATCCCAGTACGCGTGCGATGGCCGCGCAAAGCAGTAGATGCAGCCATGTTCGCAGCCGCGATAAGGATTGACCGAGCGATCGAAACCGACGTCCGGCGACTGGTTGCGCGTCAGGACCGACTTGGCGATCTCGCGGCGCACCTCGGTGGCGCGGGTCGGCGGGACGTCCTGTTCCCAGCCATCGTCGTAGGCCTCGCTGCGCGTGGGCGCGAAGCGGTTGTCCGGGTTCACCGCCGTACCGCGGCCGCGTGGTGTGGAAATGGGCAGGGTCATGGTCGTGGCCAAATGCTGTTTATATATACAGTAAACAGCTCGTCGACCGCGCGCCAGCCCAACTGATCGATGGCAACCGCTACCGCCCGTCGGTTGCCTCGGGAACATTTGCTTACAGGTCCGGACAAAGGAGGCTGATCGGGTGAGCGCTGTGGTTTCCGCGCTTCCCGAATTGGAGCCGGCCGGCAAACAAACAAAAGGATGATCAGGGCGCCTCCGGCGACCGATCCGGCAGTACCGGCATTGCACTCCCGTGCACTCCAGCTTCCAGCCACTGCCGACAGTCAGGAGCAGACCATGCATCCCACCGGTTCCTTCCACACCCGGGAAAACAACTTCGATTTCCTGCGCTTCTTCGCCGCTGCTCTGGTGCTGTTCGCCCATAGCTACCCGCTGGTCGGCCGTCGCGAAGACGAACCACTGACGCTGCTGACCGGCTATGAGAAGGGCGGCTCGATCGCCGTCGGTATCTTCTTCGTCATGAGCGGCTACCTGATCGCCTCGTCCTGGCTGGCCAGCAGCAGCCCGAAAAGCTTCCTGATCAAGCGTGCACTGCGCATCTTCCCGGCGCTGATCGTCGCGGTGCTGCTGTCGGTCTTCGTCATCGGACCGATGGTCACGCAGTTCAGCCTCGGTCGCTATCTGGCCGCCGACGGTACCTGGACCTACCTGCAGAACATCCTGCTGGTGACGCGCTACGAACTGCCTGGCGTGTTCACCGGCAACATCTATCCCGATGTGGTCAACGGTTCGCTGTGGACGTTGCCGCTGGAAGTGCTGATGTACATCGGCGTGATGATTCTCGGCCTGACCGGCTTTCTCAAGCGCCGCCTGATCTTCCTGCCGATCGTGGTGCTGGCGGTCGGGCACTTCTGGCTGCTGGGCAAGCTGGGTATCGAGTCCTACTTCATCAAGAACATCTTCAAGCTGGGTCTGCTGTATTACAGCGGTTCGGCACTGTTCCTCTATCGCGACGACATTCCCTGGCGCGGCTGGATCGCGGCGCTGCTGTTCGCCGCGCTGGTGGCGACCTTCCGCACCGACATCGGCCCGTTGGTGTACTTCGTCGCGCTGCCGTACCTGGTGCTCTACCTGGCCTACGCGCCGCTGCCCTGGGTGTCGCGTTTCGGCAAGTACGGCGACTTCTCCTACGGCCTGTATATCTACGCCTTCCCGTTCCAGCAGCTCACCGTCTACCTGTTCGGCCCGCAGGTCGGCGTGCTCGGCCTGACGCTGATCGCCTTCGTACCGACGCTGATCCTCGCCGCGCTGTCCTGGCACCTGATCGAAGCGCCGGCGATGAAGCTCAAGCGCCTGTTTGCCTCGCCACCGCAGCCGGGACGGGCGACGCCGAAGGTTGAGGGCTGAGCGAGCCTGGCACCGAAAAAGAACCCGCCACTCGGCGGGTTCTTTTTTATCAGCGGTACGGCTGCGTAAGCGCTGGCGTGGCGGTGACCGCTGTCTGTCGTGAGGCCGTGAAGCAGAATCGTTCGGCGTGCGCCTTCACCTCCGGCGCACCTGCAGATCACGATAACCGGCGGCGGGGTCGCCCCATAATTCCAGATGCCCCGCGGTAGTCAGCTCGCGGGCGCGCCAGTAGAGGAAGAGATCGGTGGCGAAGAAACCGTCGCAATGGCCCATGACCTCGGCCATCGCACGCGCCAGCGGTGCGAATTCATCCGGGCTGGCGGCGATCAGCGTCGCGTCGATCAATTGATAGTCTTCGCCGCTAAAGGTCCCATTGTCCCAGCGCCGAATGCCATAGGTGCCGGCGCATTGCTGATGCCAGACCGCGGCAAGCTCGGTCTGGCGGGACACCGAAACGGCCTGTGGCCGGTAGAGCGCCGCCAGCGCCTCGGGCGAATGCATGGACACCGCTTTGCGCCGACCGGCGCGGCTGTCGCCTGTACCGCAGGCCACTTCTTGCAACCGGCAGCCCTGCAACGCCGCGCAGACCCGTGCCAGCAGCAGCTGTTCGGATGCGCTGTCGCCATGCCAGACGATCACGTCGTCGGCTTGCCCGGCGAGCTCTGCCAGCCAGCGCGCATCGGCGGCCAGGTCGTGGGCGAACAGCGGGCGCGGCGTCAGCTCGTCAGGCCACAGCTGCTCCCAGAAGGCGACACGGGCGGCGCACGGCGGGCTGTCCACATCGCTCAGCGGGCCGACTGCCAGGTCATCGCGCAGCACCCGGACCTCCGCACCCGGTTCGCGGTCGGCCAGCAGGTTGCGAACACCATCGCCGGCCAGGTCACCGCAGGTCAGGTGCAGCACCCCTTACTCCGGCTTCTTCAACTTCGGATTAGGAAAAAACTGCACCGACTGCACTTGCGGGTTGGCCGGCTTGGGCTGGACCTTGTTCACTCGCGTGCCCAGCTCCATGGGTACCGACTGGCCCTGGGCGTTGAGGGTGTCGGCGTAGCCGCAGTCGATGCATTCGCGGTGCGGGACACCGTCGACATCCCACATCTTGATGCAGTCCGTGCCGCTGCACGCCGGGCATACGGCCCCGGCGATGAAGCGCTTGGTGGTGACTCGGGATACTTCGTTGCTCATGCCGCGGCCTCCGCTACCAGCCCGAGGTGGCGCAGCAGGGCGTCGATGGACGGCTCGCGGCCTCGGAAATCGACGAACAGTACCATCGGCTCCTGGGAGCCGCCACGCGCCAGGATGGCCTCGCGGAAGGCGCGGCCGGTCTCGGCGTTGAACACCCCTTCCTCCTCGAAGCGCGAGAAGGCGTCGGACGACAGCACCTCGGCCCACTTGTAGCTGTAGTAACCGGCGGCGTAACCGCCGGAGAAGATGTGCGCGAAGCTGTTGGGGAAGCGGTTGTAGGCCGGCGGCCGCATCACCGAAACCTCGTCGCGGATGTGTTCGAGCACCTCCAGCACGCTGCGTCCGTCACCGTGGGTGGCGTGCAGTTCGAAGTCGAACAGGGAGAACTCCAGCTGGCGCGCCATCATCATGCCGGACTGGAAGTTCTTCGCCGCCAGCATCATGTCCAGTTTGTCCTGTGGCAGGGCTTCGCCGGTCTGGTAGTGACCGGAGATCAGCGCCAGGCCTTCGGGGTCCCAGCACCAGTTCTCCATGAACTGGCTGGGCAGCTCCACCGCATCCCAGGCCACGCCGTTGATGCCCGACGCACCAGCGTGCTCGACCTGGGTCAGCAGGTGGTGCAGGCCGTGGCCGAATTCGTGGAACAGCGTGGTGACCTCGTCATGGGTCAAGAGCGCCGGGCGCTCGCCCACCGGCGGGGTGAAGTTGCAGACCAGGTTGGCCACCGGCGTCTGCAGCGTGCCGTCTGCGGTGCGGCGCTTGTCGCGGGCGCCGTCCATCCAGGCGCCGCCGCGCTTGTTCGGCCGCGCGTAGAGGTCGAAGAAGAAGCGCCCGACGTGCTCGCCGTTCTCGGTGATCTCGAACAGCCGCACGTCCGGGTGCCAGCCGTCGAACTGCTCCAGTTCATGGATCTGGATGCCATACAGGCGCTGGACGATGCCGAACAGCCCGGACAGCACCTTGTCGATCGGGAAGTAGGCGCGCAGCTCTTCCTGGTTCAGGCTGTAGCGCTGCTGGCGCAGCTTCTCGGCGTAGTAGCCCAGGTCCCAGCTCTGCAGGTCATCCAGACCCTGCTCGGCGGCGAAGGCGCGCAGTTCGGCCAGGTCGCGTTCGGCGAACGGCTTGCTGCGCACCGCCAGGTCGCGCAGAAAGCTCAGTACCTGCTCGGTGGATTCGGCCATCTTGGTCGCCAGCGACAGCTCCGCGAAGTTGCGATAGCCCAGCAGGCCGGCCAGCTCGTGACGCAGCTCGAGGATCTCGGCCATCACCGGGCCGTTGTCGAACTGCCCGGCATTCGGGCCCTGGTCCGAGGCGCGGGTGCAGTAGGCGGTGTAGACCTCCTCGCGCAGTCCGCGGTCGTCGGCATAGGTCATCACCGCGTAGTAGCTGGGGAATTCCAGGGTGATCAGCCAGCCGTCGAGGCCCTTGGCCTTGGCCGCCTCGGCCATCTGCGCCTTGGCCGAGTCGGTGATGCCGGCCAGCAGGCCCTCGTCGGTGATGTGCCGGGTCCAGGCCTGCGTGGCGTCCAGCAGCTGGTTGGAGAACTTGCTGCCCAGCTCGGCAAGCTTCATCTGGATGGCGCCGAAGCGCTGCTGCTCGACCGGCGGCAGGTCGATACCGGACAGGCGGAAGTCGCGCAGCGAATGCTCGAGGATGGTCTTCTGTGCCACCTCGAAACCGGCCGCCGCGGGGCCGGAGGCAAGCGCCTGGTAGGCCTCGAACAGCGCGCGGTTCTGCCCCAGTTCCGTGTAGTAGGCCGACAGCTTGGGCAGGCAGGCCTCGTAGGCGGTGCGCAATTCCGGGCTGTTGCACACGGAGTTGAGGTGACCGACCGGCCCCCAGGCACGGGCGAGGCGATCATTCAGCTCGTCCAGCCCGACCACCAGGGTCTGCCAGTCCAGGCTTTCGGCCGGGCGGCTGAGCAGCTCCTGGATCGCCACGCGGTTGTCGCCGAGGATGGTGTCGACGGCCGGCTCGACGTGTTCCGGACGGATTTCGGAATAGGGCGGCAGGTCGAATTGTTGCAGCAGGGGATTGTTCGCGCTCACGGGGACACCTTGTGACGAAGAGGGTTGCAGGCCGCTCGCTGGAGCGAGGCCGGACGTGGCAGGCAGATGTCCTAGATGGACGCGCTGTCGTGCTTTTTCAACGCCGGTCGGCCGGTTGTTACTCTGACCACGGCGGGCGGCATGCTGCTCAGCCCGGCTCCGCAGCGGCAATGCCGGCCATCTTAATTACAATCGACCCTTCCCGCAGCCAAAGAGGTTTCTATCGTGGCGATACGCAGCTACCAAAACAGCACTCCGACACTGGGCGAGCGCGTGTTCGTCGACGACTCCGCCGTGGTCATCGGCGATGTGGAAATCGGCGCCGACAGCTCGGTGTGGCCGCTCACGGTGATCCGCGGCGACATGCACCGCATCCGCATCGGTGCGCGCTCGAGCATCCAGGACGGCAGCGTGCTGCACATCACCCATGCCGGGCCGTACAACCCGGACGGCTTCCCGCTGACCATCGGCGACGAGGTCACGGTCGGGCACAAGGTCACGCTGCACGGCTGCACCCTGGGCAACCGAATTCTGGTGGGCATGGGCTCGATCGTGATGGACGGCGTGGTGGTCGAGGACGAGGTGATCATCGGCGCCGGCAGCCTGGTGCCGCCGGGCAAGACGCTCGAATCGGGCTACCTCTATGTCGGCAGCCCGGTGAAGCAGGCGCGCCCGCTGACCGACAAGGAGCGCAGCTTCTTCAGCTATACCGCCGGCAACTACGTCAAGCTCAAGGACCAGCACCTCGCCGAGCGCGGCTGATCCCGCTCACTTGGCGAACAGCTGGCCGATGTCCTTGAACGCCTTGAATTCCAGAGCGTTGCCGCAGGGGTCGAGCAGGAACATGGTCGCCTGTTCGCCGACCTGGCCCTGGAAGCGCACGTAGGGCTCGATCACGAAGCGCGTGCCGCGTGCCTTCAGCCGCTCGGCCAGCGCCTCCCATTGCTCCCAGCCGAGTACCACGCCGAAGTGCGGCACTGGCACGTCATGGCCATCCACCGGGTTGCTGTGCGCCGCCTCCTGATGCGGCATCTTCGGCGCCTCGTGGATCACCAGCTGGTGGCCGAAGAAATCGAAATCCACCCAATGCTCGCTGCTGCGGCCCTCGGCACAGCCGAACGCCTCGCCGTAGAAGGCGCGGGCGGCGGCCAGATCGTGGACGGGGATGGCGAGATGGAAGGGCGAGAGCGTCATCGGGTCGTACTCCGGAAATGGCAAGACGTTTCGAGTGTAGAGGCTTTCTGGCCGTACCGAGCATCGCCGGTGGGCTTCGGCCCGGCAGAAGCGCCTTGATTCACAACCGTCCCTAGAGCCTTTTTTCGCCGATCGGCCTACCCTGCAGCAGACCGGAGGCGAAAGGAGAGACGTCGATGCGTGCCATGTTGCTGGAACAGATTGGCCAACCCTTGCAGCTGCGCGAGCTGCCCGTGCCGCAACCGGGGCCTGGCGAGGTTCGCGTGCGGGTGCTGGCCTGTGGCGTCTGCCGCACCGATCTGCACGTGGTCGACGGCGAACTGCCGGAGGCGCCGCTGCCGATCATTCCCGGCCACGAGATCGTCGGTCTGGTCGATGCCTTGGGCGAGGGCGTGACCGGCTTCGAGCCGGGCCAGCGGGTCGGCATTCCCTGGCTGGGGCACACCTGCGGTACCTGCAGCTATTGCCAGCACGCCGAGGAAAACCTCTGCGACGCGCCGCAACTCACTGGTTACACGCGGCCCGGCGGCTATGCCGAATACGTGGTGGCCGATGCCCGCTTCGCCTTTGCCCTCGGCGAGGAGGGCGACCCCGTGGCGCTGGCACCGCTGCTCTGCGCCGGGCTGATCGGCTGGCGTTCGCTGGTCAAGGCCGGTGACGGCAAGCGTCTCGGGCTATACGGCTTCGGTGCCGCGGCGCATATCGTCATGCAGGTGGCGCGCTGGCAGGGGCGCGATGTGTATGCCTTCAGCCGCCCGGGCGATGTGGCGGCGCAGGACTTCGCCCGTTCGCTGGGCGCGGTCTGGGCCGGTGATTCGGGCGAGCTGCCGCCGGTGCCGCTGGATGCCGCGATCATCTATGCGCCGGCGGGCGAGCTGGTGCCGGCCGCGTTGCGCGCGCTGCGCAAGGGTGGCCGGGTGGTCTGCGCCGGCATCCACATGAGCGATATCCCGAGCTTTCCCTACGACATCCTCTGGCAGGAGCGCGAGGTGGTCTCGGTGGCCAATCTCACCCGCCAGGACGGCCTGGAGTTCTTTCCGGTGGCCGCCCAGGTCGGCATCCATACCGAAACCCACGCCTACCCGCTGGAGCAGGCCAACCAGGCACTGGATGACCTGCGCAACGGGCGTTTCCAGGGTGCTGCGGTGCTGGTGCCCTAGCGAGATGCGCCAGGGCGCAAAGCGCTGGCGCGGTGCGGCGAACGGCAAGGATCGGATTGGCGATGGCGCAGTCACACTCCAGACAGCCAATGCCAAATGAAGGAGCCCCGCCATGAGCGTCACCGTGAGCAAGCTCCAGGGCGACGAGATTCCCGAGCATCTGCGCGGGCCGGATATCCGGGTGGTCTACCGGGTGACCGATGCCGAGGGCCACAGCCGCTACCTCACCGACGAAGTCGAAGCTGCACAGCTGGCGGTCAGCATCAGCGACCGCCAGCAGCGATAGCCCGGGGTGGGGCCGTGAGCCTCAGCCGGCCAGCACCGAGTCCACCAGCGCCTTGGCCTCGGCCTGGATGCGTGCCAGGTGCGCTTCGCCCTCGAAACTCTCGGCGTAGATCTTGTACACGTCCTCGGTGCCGGACGGCCGCGCGGCGAACCAGCCATTCGCCGTTTCCACCTTCAGCCCGCCGATGGCTGCGCCGTTGCCCGGTGCTTCGGTGAGGATGCGCGTGATCGGCTGGCCGGCCAGCTCCTTCGCCGACACCTGCGATGCCGACAGCTTGCCCAGGCGTGCCTTCTGCTCGCGATTGGCGGCAGCGTCGATGCGCTGGTACACCGGCGCGCCGAAGCGGTCGGTCAGCGCCTGGTAGCGTTCGCTCGGGTCCTTGCCGGTGACTGCGGTGATCTCCGCCGCCAGCAGGCCGAGGATCAGCCCGTCCTTGTCGGTGGACCAGGCGCCGCCCTGCTTGTCGAGGAACGAAGCGCCGGCCGACTCCTCGCCGCCGAAGCCCAGGCTGCCATCCATCAGGCCGTCGACGAACCACTTGAAGCCCACCGGCACCTCCACCAGGCGACGGTCGATGCCGGCGGCAACACGGTCGATCATCGAGGAGGACACCAGCGTCTTGCCGATGCCGGCCTCGACGCTCCAGCCCGGGCGATGGGTGAACAGATACTCGATGGCCACCGCCAGGTAATGGTTGGGGTTCATCAGCCCGCCGGAGCGGGTGACGATGCCGTGGCGGTCATGGTCGGTGTCGCAGGCGAAGGCCACGTCGAAGCGGTCCTTGTTCTCGATCAGCCCGGCCATGGCGTGCGGCGAGCTGCAGTCCATGCGGATCTTGCCGTCCCAGTCCAGGCGCATGAAGCGGAAGGTCGGGTCGACCACCGTGGACAGCACCTCCAGCGGAAGGCCGAAGCGCTCGGCGATGCGCGGCCAGTAGTGCACACCGGCGCCGCCCAGCGGGTCGACGGCGAACTTCAGGCCCGAGCCGCGGATGGCGTCGAGGTCGATCACCCGCTCGAGCCCGCCGACATGGGCGTCGATGAAATCGAAGCGCTGGGTGGTGGCGGCCTTGAGCGCCTGGCGGTAATCCATGCGCTTGACGCCATCGAGACCGGCGACCAACAGCGCATTGGCGCGCTCCTGAATCCACTTGGTCACGCCGGTGTCGGCCGGGCCGCCATTGGTGGGGTTGTACTTGAAGCCGCCATCGCCCGGCGGGTTGTGCGACGGCGTGATGACGATGCCGTCGGCCAGCCCGCTCGTGCGGCCGCGGTTGTAGCTGAGGATCGCGTTGGAGATCGCCGGGGTCGGGGTGTAGCCCGGCTCGCCGCCGGTTTCCGGGCAACCGGCGTCGATGCGCGTCTCGATGCCGTTGGCCGCCAGCACTTCCAGTGCCGAGACGAACGCCGGCTCGGACAGCGCATGGGTGTCCATGCCCATGAACAGCGGGCCGTCGATGCCTTCCTGGCGGCGGTAATCGCAGATCGCCTGGGTGGTGGCGAGGATGTGCCACTCGTTGAAGCTGCCCTTGAGCGAGGAGCCGCGATGCCCGGAGGTGCCGAACGCCACCTGCTGCGCCGGGTCGGACGGGTCCGGTCGGTCGCTGTAGTAGCGCGCCACCAGGCGCGGCAGATGAGTCAGGGTGTGCGGGTCGGGCAGGCGTCCGGCGTTGGGGGCGATGCTCATGGGGCGGTCCTTTGTGAAGAAGGCGATGCGCCGGCCGTTCCGGGCGCGGCGAAGAGCGAATGAAACGCCAGTCGGCGTCGTTTATCCAGAGCTAAGACCGCAGCGACGGTGGCGGTTCCCTGATCGCCGGGGCCCGCGCTGCTGCGCCCCGGCCAAGCGCGCTCGTCGCCCCGCCGGAACCTGTAGCGGGCCGGCCTTTCTTCTGCTTAACGGCCGGCAATTCGCCGGCCCGTTACCCGGAGATTTCAGCCATGAACGTCGACGAACGCATCCGCCAGCGCGCCTATGAAATATGGGAAGCCGAGGGCCGCCCCGAAGGCCAGGAAGCCGACCACTGGCAGCGCGCCCGGGACGAGATCGAACCCTTCTACAAGGAAGGCAACGCCGAAGCCGGCGGCATCGAAAGCAGCGTGGCCATTCCGATGCCGAAATCGGGTGGCGACCGATAGCGGCGCCGGCAGGGCGGCGAGGACGCGGCACGCGTCGTCCCGCCCGAATCTGCTGCGACGTTCTCAGCCTTTTCATCCGGATGCCTGGTGCGCTGGAGCCTGTCGAGGCGCGCTGCTAGAGTGCCGCCGCTTGCCAACCACCGGCTGACAGGACGTCTGCCCAGCCGCCGCACAGGATGCTTCCATGAAAAAGCTCGCGCTCGCCGTAGCCGTACCCCTGGCCCTCTTCGGGGCCGCCACTTTCTACACCAGCACTCAGGTCGAATCGACCGCCCGCGATGCCGTCGACCAGGCCAACCTCAAGTTGCGCGAGATGGGCGTCGGCGCCGGTGCCGATGTCAGCCTCACCCTGCTCAGCTTCGAACGCGGCCTGCTGTCCAGCACCGCGCGCTACCAGATCGACATCGATGTAGCGGATGACGACGGCAACACCGAGCACTACGCCCTGCTGCTGAACGATCGCCTCGAACACGGCCCCTTTCCCGTCTCGCGCCTGAGCCGCGGCCAGCTGATGCCGGTCGCCGCGCAGAGCCACTTCGAACTCGAACGCACGCCGCTGACGCAGAAGCTGTTCGACGCCGCCGCCGGCGAAGTGCCACTGGTGGGCGAGGTGACCATCGGCTACGACGGCGGCCAGGCCGGCGATCTGCGCACGGCCGCGCTGAATATCGAAGACGAGGACGGCAGCGTGCGCATCGCCCCCGCCAACCTCAACTTCGAGGCGAACAGGGACGGCAGCGACGTACGCATGGACGGCGAGCTGGCGGAAGTCGATATCGACCTGCAGCGCAGCGACAGTGGCCAGCCGGTACAGGTGAGCCTGCGCGGCATCGGCCTGAGCGCCGACAAGCAGGATTACGACGCCGGTTTCGGCTTCGGGCCGTCCGCCATCACCCTGCAGCGCATGGAAATCAAGGCCGGCGACGAACCCGCCGTGGTCATCCAGCAGGCCTCCGTCGAGGAGGCACTGAGCCGCGGCAGCCGTGGCCTCGATCAGACCATCGGCTACCGCATCGGCGAGGTCAGCGCCAAAGGCCAGACCTTCCGCAACCTCGCCCTCGTCTTCAGCCTGCGCAACCTCGAGGAAAGCAGCCTCAAGGCCCTGGTGGCGAGCTACAAGGACATCCTCGAGCAGAGCGCCACCCCGCAGGAATCCTTCGCCGGCATGACCAGCGCGCAGCAGCAGGCACTGCAGGCCCACGGCCTGCGGCTGCTCGAACACAAGCCCACCCTGGCCCTCGACGAGTTCGGCTTCGAAACCGCCCACGGCGCGGCCCGCCTGTCGGTCGTGCTCGACCTGCAATCGCCGAGCGCAGAAGCCTTCACCCCGGACGCGATGATCACCAGCATGCTCGCCTCGCTCAAGGCCGACGCCGGCATCGACAGGAACCTGGTGCGAGACATCGCCGGGCTGGTCGTGCAGAACAACGCGCGTGACGGCCAGCTCGACCAGGCGGCACTGCAGCAGGAAACCGAGGCCGCCACCGAGCAGTTCAGCGGCATGGCGCTGAACACCGGCTGGTCGCGTCTGGAGGGCGAGCGGCTGGTCAGTTCGCTGCACTACGCCAATGACAAGGTGACCTTCAACGGCCGCGAAATGAGCGTGCCGGAGTTCCTCGGCTTTGCCTTCGGCTCCGTACAGAACGCCGGCCTGCTGGGGCAATAGTCGGCGCTACTGACGCACCTCGGAAACGGCCCTGCCATCGGTGACCCGATGGACAGGGCCGTTTCACTTCCTGGCGTTCGACCGGCGCCACCGCCTGGATACCCGGACGCGCGACCCATGCTCAGTCGTGCGGGGCGCCGGCTCCCAGGCGCTCACTCAGATAATCCAGAAAACAGGTGATGCGCGAAGCCAGCGCGCTGTTGCGGTAGTACACCGCGTTGATCGGCTGGCGCACGTCCACCCGCTGTGCCGCCAGCACCTCCACCAGCTCGCCGCGCTGGCGGTCCCGGCCAGTCATGAAGTCCGACAGGCTGGCGATCCCTTCGCCGGCCAGCGCCAGCTCGCGCACGGTGTCGCCGCTGGAGGCGCGTAGCGCCGGGTTGATCCGCCAGCTCTCGCCGAGCGCGTGGCGCAGCGGCCAGTCGTTGAGACGATCCGGCTCGGTAAAGCCAATCAGGCTGTGCTCCGCCAGGTCCTCAACCTGTTGCGGCGTGCCATGCCGCGCCAGATAGGCCGGGCTCGCCAGCACCCGGCGCGTGGTATGGCACAGCGGCCGTGCATGCAGGCTGGAATCGGGCAGCGGGCCGATGCGGATGGCCAGATCGATGCGCCGCTCCAGCAGATCGACGATGCGGTCGTCGCTGTGCAGCTCCAGTTCGATCAGCGGATAGCGCGTGCGGAAATCGCCGATCAGCGGGACGATCACATGCAGCATGAACGGCGAGGCGGTATTGACCCGCAAGCGCCCGGCCGGCGCCTGCCGCCGCAGCGCCATCTGCTCCTCGGCTTCCTCGACGCTGGCAAGAATCCGCCGCGCCTGCGCCAGGAACGCCTCGCCTTCCTCGGTCAGCTCCAGGCGCCGCGTGGTGCGGCGCAACAGCGTCACCGTCAGCTTGTCCTCCAGCCGACTCAACGCCCGGCTGACACCCGAGGCGGTCTGTTCCAGCTGCTCGGCCGCAGCGCTGATCGAGCCACTGTCGACCACGCTGACAAAGGCGAGCATTTCGTCGAGGTTGGTTTTCATCGGTGGGAATCGCATCGAAGGGCGGGAACAACGAGTCTGGCGGCAGCGCCGCGCGGCGGCAACCGGACCGGCACGGGCCCCCGGCGGCGGGCCCGTCGATCAGCCGCTGGCGAAAGGGGCCACGGCCTCAAACGTCCTTTTCGTTCGGCCCCGGCACATTCACCCCGTCCAGCGTCGAACGGCTGTCGCCGGCGCCATCGGTGATCACGCTGAAACTGCCGTCGGTTTCCAGCACCACCGCCTCGATGCCATCCAGCGCGGCCAGCCCCTGACTGCGCGCGGCGGCCCGCACCTCGTCCTCGGTCACCCGCGCCACGCGCATGGCATCGCCGAGAAAACGCCCGCGAAAGAACAGCAGCGCCGGCTCGCCCGTCACCGTACGCCGCACCCACGCCACCCGCACGCTGGACCAGGTGACCACATACTGCAGCCCGATCAACAGCGCGAACGCCAGCACCCCCTCGGTCAGCGACACATCACGATTGAGCAGAATCGTCGCGAAGGTCGAGCCCAGCGCCACCGTCACCACCAGATCGAACGCATTCATCTTCGACAACGTCCGCCGCCCGGACAGACGCAACAACAGCACCAGGCTGATATAGGCCAGCACACCCACCACCAGCGTGCGTATCAATGTCGTTCCGCTACTGAAAAACATGCCTTCCACGATCACCTCCATAACTGACCTATGCAGGGGTGGACAGGGTAGGTGGGCGGAAAGTACTTACGGCGCAAGTGATCGCGCGTAGGTGACGGCGTGAAAAACGAGGATTAATTCATCGCCTGCTTTACCCATACGGAAGCAGTGGCTAATGTGCCATCACGCGCAGGAATTGCGATTTTTTCGTGGTTCCGCTGTGACATTACGAGCTACTCCGGCCCTTTTGCACTCGCGGCTCTATCATCAGGGCCAGCGCCCGAGCGAAAGCGGTGGTGCATAAAAAGCAATACGAGCGCTGACCGCTGTATTGTCCAAGTTAGAGCAGGTCTGTGCGAGCCGAAGAGAATGTTATACACCACGCCCGTTCGGCGTGTTTTATGCACCAATTGGTGTCTGATTGTAGTTGACTATTACGAGATTCATGTGACCACTGACGAACTAAGAATCAATAACTTCATTGACTCGCTGAAGCTCTCTCAAAGGATGTTTAACCTTGGAATGCTGATTTCTTTTTTGGCAATTTTTGTAGCTTTTAACCCCGGAGGAGTGGAGCAAGCTAAAATACCAATTATCGATATAACCATTAACTCGAGGGAGCACTTTGTTTCGATTTCAGCATTTTTCTTTTTAATTACGGGCGTTTATATGAATTTTGCAGTAAAACGCTGCTGTTCATTAATAACAAGAATTGAAAATGAAGAATTTGCAGATGCCGCGAAAAGCTATCCCTCGATAGTTAATTCAAGCTTTCTTTACACAATAATCATGGTTGGATCTCTTGCTGGGGTTTGGGCTGCCGCGATCACCGAGGCTTACAACATAAAAGGTTTTTATGGTGTGATATTAGCAAATATAGTTATTACACTATATATCCATGCTGCGCGAAGCAGTAAAAAAATAACACCGACACATGGCTGACAATGCGATCAATTCAAAAAAAGGGGATAGATTTTTCAGGCGGCTAGCTCCATATCCCTTGAAACGTTCTTCGTCATAGCCCTCATGCCAACAGGAAGCACCCATGCAACTAACAACCCTCCTCATCCCAACCTACACCCAAATGCTCAAAACGCTCTCAGGCTGGCTAAAGAAGGCGCAGGCCCAGCTACCGGAAGCCGAGGCGCAGGCGTTGTTATCTGCGCGGCTGGCGCCGGATATGTTTCCGTTGTCGACTCAGGTGCGCTTTGCCTGTGTGCAGGCGCGGGAGGCCGTTTGCCGGCTGAGAGGCGAGGCCTTTCCGGCGGTGATCAACGAACTGTTGGAAGAGGGGCGGCACGCTGGCGAGCGGCCGGGCACGCTGGCCGATGCCTATGCCCGCATCGATGAAACGGTGGCGTTGCTCGACGGCCTCGCCGCCGATGCGCTGGATATGGAGGCGGACAAGCCAATCGCCCATGAGCTGGCGAATGGGATGATCTTCGACCTGACTGCGCAGCAGTACGCCCGTGACTGGACGCTGGCGCAGTTCTATTTTCACGTGATGACCGCGTATTCGATCCTGCGTAAGGAAGGGATCGAGCTGGGCAAGGCGGACTACGTGGCGCATATGCTGCCCTATCTGCGGCCGGAATCGGTTCCGAAGGGGTAATGGCTGCTCTGCCGTCCGAATGTCTCGGTGTAGCCGCGCAGGGCGCCGAAGCTCGTGTCACGCGTAATCCAGGCGATGGTGCATGCCCTTGAGCCGAGGTGGCCTGGACGTGACGCGTGGAAAAGGCTTCGCCGTTTTCCACCCTACGCGCTCATCGGTCACCGCTCACCGCAGAAGCGCTGTGCGCGCTTGGCGAGAGCAGCTGGCTGCGCTGCGCTGGCTTTTCGAGCCTGAGAAAAGCCCTGAGCTCGGCTTGCTTGGCCATGGCGTCCTGGTAACCCAGTTCGATCAGGTCACTGCAGTAGCCGGGTTCGAACAACAGGTAGCTCAGCAGCCCGCCGCCGCCTTCGCGCGTGCCGTCAGGGCCGCGCAGGAACAGGCGCATGGCGGCGGGTAGCTCTTTTCGATGGCGGGCGGCGATCCTGTCCAGCGGCTGGCTGGGGGAAATCACCAGCACCTCGACGGGCGTCAGGCCGTAGGCGCGCTTGCGTTTTTCGGCCGGCACCAGTTGCCCCAGCAGGTTGAGGCGCTCCAGCAGTTCGATATCACTCTCGACGTTGTCGATGAAGGTGCTGTTGAGCATGTGTCCGGAGATTTGCGCCAGGCTGGGGCTGGCGCCGGTTGGCCGCGGTGTTGGAGCGGTCTCGCTCTGATCATCCACCGGATTGCCACTGACCCCGACCACCAGCACACGTGTGGCGCCCAGGTGCAGGGCAGGGCTGATGGGTGCGGTCTGGCGTACCGCGCCATCGCCAAAGTACTCGCGGTTGATCTTTACCGGCTCGAAGATCAGCGGAATAGCGGTGCTGGCCAGCAAATGGGGTATCCCCAGGCGGGTCGGCACACCTACCCGACGATGGCGCAGCCATGGATCGATGGCCGCATGCCCCTGATAGAACGTCACCGCCTCGGCCGACTCGTAGCCAAATGCCGTCACCGCTATCGCGCGCAGTTGCCGCTGGCGGAGGGCCGCGGCGATGCCGGAAAAATCCAGTTCACGCTCGAGCAGCCCGGCCAGTGGCGAACTGTCGAGCAGCGCCACGGGCACCTGCTTGCCGATACCGAGCACGCTGTGGCCGAGGAAGCGGCTGGCCTGGCGCAACACGCCGGGCCAGTCGCTGCGGTAGACCTGATCGGTATGAAAACTGCGCCAAACGCTGCTCAACCGCCGCACCGCCTCGCGAAAATGCAGGGCGCCGCAGGCCAGGCTGACGGCATTGATCGCGCCCGCCGAGGTGCCGACGATCACCGGAAACGGATTGCCCGACGAGTCGGGCAGCAGATCGGCGATGGCCGACAGCACACCAACCTGATAGGCCCCTCGTGCGCCGCCGCCGGAGAGGATCAGCCCTGTGGTATCTGGGTTTTTTACTGCGTCCTCGGTCATCGTCGATTCCAGTTCGAGGTTTTCGGTAGTGCCTGCGCTTGCCGCAGGAACAATGAACGGCAGGTCATCGAAAGGGGTCGGTCGCCTCGCTGGCGACGGCGGCAGAGATTATCAACAGGGCAATACGCTACCAATCAAAACACGCCGGTGTGTCGCGCCGCTGGGTTTTATTGGGCGCTGTGTTTCGAACGTTCACCCGCGGCACTGCGGATGGCTGCCTTGCAGTCAGCGCGTTGGTGAGGTTGTTAAGAACGCCGTGCGCCTCTTATCTTGCTAACCTCATTCTGTAACCCGCGTGCCAGAGCATGTGGGTTTGCCTTCGCACACAGCACCTGCGCCTCCGGGGCGCTGTTCCATCGGCCGGCTTCGGCTGTCGACCGCTACACGCCAACCGCCCGCCCCACTCGCCAGAGCAGACCGTGCCCATGTTGTTCCGCCGTTTCGAAAACCTGATCGACGTCTTCAAACCCAGCCCGGACGTTGCGCCGCCGGCCGGGATGCTGCACTTCTATGCCCATTACCTGAGGCAGGTCTGGCCGTTGATGACGGCCGTGCTGGTGGTGGGCTTTTTCGCGGCGCTGATCGAGGTGGCGCTGTTCAGCTTTCTCGGCCAGTTGATCGATATGGCCCAGGCGACCGATGACGCGCGGACCTTCTTTGCCGAGCACCGCAACGCGTTGCTGTGGATGGCAGCGGTGGCGCTGGTCATCCGGCCGCTGGTATTCGGCCTGCACAACCTGCTGACGCATCAGGCGATCAACCCGGGGCTGACCAATCTGATCCGCTGGCAGAACCATCGCTACGTGCTCAAGCAGAGCCTGAACTTCTTCCAGAACGACTTCGCCGGGCGCATCGCCCAGCGGGTGATGCAGACCGGCCCGTCGCTGCGCGATTCGGCCATGCAGGTGATCGATGCACTGTGGCATGTGGTGGTCTATGCCGGCAGCGCGCTGTATCTGTTCGCCGCCGCCGACCTGCGCCTGATCGTGCCCTTGCTGCTGTGGATCGTCGGCTACAGCGCCGCGCTCTGGTACTTCGTGCCGCGTATCCGCGCGCGTTCGGCGGCGGCGTCCGCGGCGCGTTCGAAGGTGATGGGGCGGGTGGTGGACGGCTACAGCAACGTCGCCACGCTCAAGCTGTTCGCCCACTCGCGCGAGGAGGAGAGCTACGCCCGCGAGGCGATGCAGGAGTTGCTCGGCAAATTCCGCCTGCAGTCGCGGGTGATCACCAGCCTGGATTTCCTCATCACCTGCATGAACGGCCTGTTGATCGTCGGCACCGGCGCGCTGGCGCTGTGGCTGTGGAGCGAGGCGCTGATCACCACAGGCGCCATCGCCCTGGCGCTGGGCCTGGTGATCCGCATCAACAACATGGCCGAGTGGATCATGTGGGTGGTCAACGGCATCTTCGAGAACGTCGGCACCGTGCAGGACGGCATGAAGAGCATTGTCCGGCCGCGCGACGTGCTCGACCCCGAGGACGCCAGGCCGCTGCAGGTGGAGCAGGGCGGCGTGCGCTTCGAGGATGTGCATTTCCACTACGGCAAGCAGGGCGGGGTAATTAGCGGGCTGACCATCGACATTCGCCCGGGCGAGAAGATCGGCCTGGTCGGGCCGTCGGGTGCGGGCAAGTCGACGCTGGTCAACCTGCTGCTGCGCCTCTATGACCTGGAGAGCGGGCGCATCCTGATCGACGGGCAGAACGTCGCCGAGGTCAGCCAGGAAAGCCTGCGCGCCAATATCGGCGTGGTCACCCAGGACACGGCGCTGCTGCACCGTTCCATCCGCGACAACCTGCGCTACGGCAAGCCCGATGCCAGCGAGGAAGAACTCTGGGCCGCGGCGCGCAAGGCCCGCGCGGACGCGTTCATCAAGACTCTGGACGACAGCCAGGGCGGCAAGGGCTTCGAGGCGATGGTGGGCGAGCGCGGCGTGAAGCTCTCCGGCGGGCAACGGCAGCGCATCGCCATCGCCCGGGTGCTGCTCAAGGACGCGCCGATCCTGGTGCTCGACGAAGCCACCTCGGCGCTGGATTCGGAGGTCGAGGCGGCGATTCAGGAGAGCCTGGATACCCTGATGGAAGGCAAGACGGTGATCGCCATCGCCCACCGGCTGTCGACCATCGCGCGCATGGATCGGCTGGTGGTGATCGACCAGGGGCAGGTGATCGAGACCGGCACCCACGCCGAGCTGATCGCCCGCGGTGGCCTCTATGCGCGGCTGTGGCAGCACCAGACCGGCGGTTTTGTCGGGGTGGATTGATAGGAAACGGGCAAGCCAGGGGTTTTTCGTCCACTCTGCTTGTCGGCCTGTTGGAAGGCGCGGCGCGGCGCGGCAGCGCTGAGCTGTCCCGCCGTGTTCTCAATAACCAGGGGCGGGGTGGGCGAGCCTGAATCCAGTCGAGCGCAGAGGTGCATATGAACATTTTCCTGACATCCTCCTTTGCTGAAGTCGTGGACTTGTTTGTCAGGTTCACCAAGGGCGAGTGCAGCGATCGATGAACTCGAGGTTTCAACCGCAACTCAGGACGAAATCGTCAGCAAACTGGAACGCGGCGATTACATCTATGTGTCCGGCGGCAACACCTTCTTTCTGCTGCAGGAGCTGAAGCGCACAGGCGCGGACCTGCTGATCGCCGAACACGTCAGAGCCGGGAAGTGCTACATCGGCGAATCCGCCGGCTCCGCGATACTCGCCCCCAGCATCGAATACATAACGGCGCTGGACGATGTTTCTGCCGCGCCTGATCTCGAGTCCTTTGCGGCCTTGGGGTTGGTCGATTCTACCCGCTGCCGCATTACCGAAACGAGCCGTTTGCCGAGGCTGTCGAGCAGGTGCTGAAAGAGCATGGGGATGCGCTGGATCTCCGGCCATTCAGCAATAACCAGGCGATCGCCTTGTCGGGCGGCCATGCCGAGCTTCAAACCCGTGGTGATTGAGTTTCATACCCGGCCCGAGCCTACTTGCGGCCCACCTTGGGCGACTCGGCGCAGGGCGTTTCGTCGTCGATTCATCTGAACCCTCCCACACTGCGTCCACTTCGTACCTCTAGCCACAGCCAAAGAACCGAGAGGGAATCTTCCATGACCGATAAACAAGCCAGCGTCCGCCACGATGCTGCGCAGCAGCGCTATGAACTGCTGGTGGAGGGCCAGCCACTCGGCTTTGCTGCGTACAGCGAGCAGGGCGAGCGGATGGTCTTCACCCATACCGAGGTCGACCCAGCCTGTCCGGGCAGGGGCTGGGTAGCGTGCTGGCCAAGGGCGCGCTGGACGATGCACGGCGGCGCGGCAAGCGCGTGGTGCCGCAGTGCGAGTTCATCGCCAGGTACATTGAGCGCCACGAGGAATGGCAGGACCTGGTCGATCCGCTCTGAGGTCGATATGCAGCGGCGGGCTTCAGCCCGCCAACGGTCGCGACCGGGGTGATGGTCGTGGTGTGCCGCCGCCTGGCTTAAGCAGAGGGCAATCGCGTGGATGGTCGAGAGTTTGTCTGGCGCATTTCAAGCTCAATGCCGAGCAGCGCCTGCGGGGCTTCAACTTCTTCGTGGTGCTGGCGATCTTTGCCGATGGCGGTGTACTGGCGGCCCTGCAGCAGGGCTTCTCGCCGGGGCTGCTGATTCTACTGGGCGCCTTCACCGTCTTGCTGGCGCAGGTGTTCTGGCTGGTGGACGCGCGCAGCCGGCAACTGCTGGAGCTGACCATCGTCGCACTCAAGGAGATGGAGGCCAACTATCCCGAGAGTTACCGGCTGTTCGCCGCCGATGCGCTGGGGCAGAGCCGGGTGATCAGTTACACCTTCGCCATCCGCGCACTGCTGCTGGCGCAGATGGGCTTCGGCCTGGGTGTGGTCGGCTACGGACTCTGGCAATGGTGATGGCGCCGCGCGACCTGTGGCGGGTCACGCGGCGATGGCGCTGTAGCTCGTTGCAGCTACGCGGGGGATGGCGGGTGGGCTGACGCCCGGCCCTACGGGGTGTCGGCCTCGTTTGTTCCGGCTTCAATCCACCCGCTGGATACGCCCCTCGACGCTGGCGCTGAACGGTTGCGGCAGGGCTTCGATGTAGCCCACCAGCGCATCCAGATCCACCGGGCCGACGACGCGGTTATGGCCTTCGTTGAGGATGGTGAAGTTGTCGCCGCCGCCGGCCAGGAAGGAGTTCACCGTGACGCGATAGGTTGCCGCCGGGTTGATGGGGGCGCCGCTGGCGTCGCGCATTTCGATCACGCGGTTGCCCTCGGGGCGGTTCGCGGCCCAGCTGTACAGGATGCCGGAAGGCTTGAGCAGGCGCGGGTAGCTCTGGCCGACCCACTGCTGTTCGAGCAGGGTCTTGATCTGCGCGCCGGTGAGGTCCATCGAGACCAGGTCGTTGGCGAACGGCTGGATGGCGAACAGTTCGCCCCAGGTGACCTCGCCGCCGTCGAGGTCCGCGCGGATGCCGCCCGGGTTCATGAAGCTGATCTGCGCACCGGTGGCCACGCGCTGGGCGTCGGCAATCAGGTTGCCCAGTGCGGATTCACCGGCGGGCGTCTCGGTGCGGGTGATGGCCCCTTGCGCGAGGCCGACCACCCGCGCCACCAGCGGCTCGACGCGGGCATCGGCCTGGGCCACCAGCGCGGCGACTTGCGGGTCCGGCGTGAGGCCTGCGCCCTGGTCGGCCCAGGTGGTGAGGATCGCAGCGGATTTCTCGACGACGTCGCGGCTGCGGCGGCTGACCAGAAGCTCGATGTCGGCATAGGCGGTGCCCGCCGAGAAGGCCTGCGTCACCAGGATCGGCTTGCCGTTGGCGTTGGGTAGCAGCGCGTTGGTGAAGCCGTGGGCATGGCCGGAGATGACCACATCCACCTCGTCATCCAGGCGCTTGACGATATCGACCACCGGGCCGACCACGGTGTCCGCCTGGGCGTTGGTCGGGCCGTTGTAGCTGGTCTGCTGGCCGCCCTGGTGCAGCGCGACGATGATGGCGCGCACGCCCTGGCGGCGCAGTTGTGCCACCGAACGGTTGATGGCGGCCGCTTCGTCGATGAAGCGCAGGCCGGCCACGCCGCTGGGCGAGACGATGGAGGGGGTTTCCTTCAGCGCGGCGCCGATCACGCCGATGCGTACGCCGCCGGCGTTGTAGATGGTGTGCGGTGGCAACAGCGATCGGCCGCTCGACTGATTGATGACGTTGCTCGACACCGTGGGGTAGCGCGCGCCCTGCCAGTTATCTTCGAGGTAGGGACCATCGGCATGGTTGCCACCAGTGAGCTGGCGCAGCAGCTCATTCTTGCCATAGTCGAACTCGTGGTTGCCAAGGGTGCCGACCACGTTGCAGCGCTGCTGGGCGAGGTGCTGGGCGCTGCGGGGCAGCTTCATCTGCCAGCTGAATGGACGGCAGAACGGATTGGCCAGCAGGTTGAGCAGGCTGATCGCAGGCTCGTCGCGCAGCAGGGCGGAGTTGGGTGGCGAGGCGCCGACCTGGTCGCCGTCGTGAACGATGAGGGTGTACTCGCGGCTGGCCGATCTGAGGTAGGACGCCAGCACCGCCGCGCCGCCTGCCGGCCTCCCGGCAACGGTGCGCGGCGACAGCTGACCATGGAAGTCGTTGATGCCGAGGATGTTCACCGACACCACCGGCTCGGGGCGCCAGTCCGGTGCGCGCCAGCGGCGTCGCTCGCTGGCCTGCTGCCGGGCCTGCAGTCCTTCCTGGCGCTCCTCGCGGTAGTCCTGCTCGGTGGAACCGTGCTCGGGCTGATTCTGGGTCTGGGCCAGCGTTGGGGCGGCAAGGCCGATCAGGCCTGCGGCGAACAACCAATCCAATACGCGCATACGCATTGTTGTTTTCCTCGGGTGCGGTGGGATGGGCAGGGACCGAAACTAGGAAGCTCAGGTGGCAGGTTGATGACGGCCGGTTTGCGTTATGACGAGCGCCGACGTGCGGCTTCGTAGCGAAGTGCCATGTCTGTCGCGCCCTGGTGTCGCCCGTCGATGCCCGGCAGATGGCGCCGAACGCCTGCTGCCAAAGGCCGGTCGGTATTAACAACCACCGGGAGATCTGATGATGTCGACTTCGAGCAATCTGATATGGGCCGCGCTGGCGATCGGGGCGGTGACGGGCATGCGCAGCATGCTGGCGCCAACGCTGGTCAGCCGGGCGTTGAGCGAGCGCGATGATCTTGCCGGGGCGGGGGAGGCCGCGCAGTTGCTCACATCGGATACGGCGCAGACCTTCCTGCCAGTGCTCGCGGCCAGCGAGATGATCGGCGACAAGATGCCCTTCGCGCCGGACCGCACCATCGTGCCGTCGATGATGTTCCGCGCGCTTTCCGGCGGTGCGAGTGCGGCGGCGCTGGCGGGTGTGCGCCGCGAGCCCGTGCTGCTGCCCGCGTTGCTCGGTGCGACGGCGGCGCTGGTCGCCGCCAGGGTCGGGCTGGGTCTGCGCAAGCCGTATCAGCCCAGGCCGCTGGTCAATGCCGCGCTGGGTGCAGTCGAGGAGTGCCTGGCGTTGACGGTTGGTCGAGCCGGGCTGCGGCGCGCATTGGGAGACGGCCGGGGCGAACGTTGAGGCGTGCGAAAGGTGGAAACGGCGTTGCCGTTTCCCACCCCTGGGCTTTTGCCGGGCCTCAGTCGGCGCGGCGGCCGGGCTTGTGCGGGTTGCTGCCTAGCAGACGCGTGTTCGCATCCGGGTAGCGATAGGCAAAGAGGGCGTGCTGCTTGGCCAGTTCGGCCTGCATGGCTTGCTGCTCGTGGGCGGGCAGCTTGGCCAGGTATTTCCGGATGATGGCGTACTTGGCGAACATCAGTTCGTCGAAGGCTTCCTGCTGTTCGATCTCGTACGCTCTGGCGCGGCGCTCGCGCAGTGCGGCCTGGTCGGTGTGCATGTTGCCGCCCTCGTGCAATACGAACGCACGCTGCGAATCGCCTTCGGTCTGCTCCATGGCAAGCCGGGCGGCCCAGGCAGTCGGGACGAAGGATAGACAGAGCAGCAGGCAGACGGTGGTTCTCGGCGCAAGCATGGCGCGGCCCTCGGCAAACACGCGGCCGACGGGCCGCTCGAGGTGCAGATTACGCCAGCCCCGAGCTGCGCTTCACTCACGCTGGCTGATGCCAATCGCCGCAGGGTGGCAGCGGCGACGACAGGGTGGGCTGCAGCCCACCCACGCCGTTCCTCGCTCACGCCTGGCGACGACCGCTTCAGCTCGGTCGCTGGATCACGCAGATCCGGTCACGGCACAGCCCGGCTTCGCGCGTGCCGACGCCGGGCGCGATCTCCGGCGCATCGCTGTTGCTGCCGTGGCCGGTGATGCCGGCACCGGTCGGGTGGCTGGTGGCGGTGGTTTCCGGGTAGTCGGTGCCGGCGCGCTTGGCCGCGCTGCCGATGTCGTAGCGCCCGGTGTCGGCGGTGTTGCTGTCGTGGTAGGCGCTGGGGGTAGAGGCGTGGGCACCGACTTCAGCCGCAGCGCCGGTGCCGGCGTTGTCACCGAAGCGTTCGCTGGCCGAGTGCAGGCCGGCGCCGGTGGTGGCGCCCGTCGTTCCGCTTGTGGGTCGGGTGAAGTGCTTGTCCAGGTGGCTGTCGCCGCCGGTAGCGCCGGCGTAGGGGCTGCTGGGGCCGGGATAGCCGTCTGCCGTGCCGCTGCCGCCGTGCTCGTCGATATCGATGGCGCCGTTGTACTCCAGCGCGTCGCGCGCCCTGGCCAGCTGATCCTCGTCGACCACATCCACCGCGATCACCAGGGCGCCGCGGCGTACCGCGTCGGGATAGGCGGTCGCGTAATGCCGGTGCTGTTCATGTGGCTCGTGGCCGAACAGCGATTTGAAGAAGTGCGCGACCTTCGATTCGTGTTCGTGGCGGTCCACCGGGACGTCCGGGCTGGTGCTGTAGGGTGCGTCGTAGGCATGGATATCGGCGCTTTCGGCGCCCACCGCATGGATCTGCTCGCGGGGAATGCCCCGCGCCATCAGGTCGCCGCGGGTGCGATTGGCATCGGTCAGCGTGGCGAACGCTGCTACCAGTGTGTGTTTCATGGTTCACCTCACGTTGTGTCGAACAACCGGGTTTGCGAGCACGGCGGGGCATCGGCCAACGCGGCGCTCATAGAGGTTGGGTCGAGGCGTACCGGTAGAGTTCAGCGGTGGGTATCAGCGGTCGGCGCTGGGGGAGAAGGACGTGCGCACGTCCGGCGCATGTGGAACAGGCAGGCCGTTGCTGACCTGCACACCGATGCGGGTGGGCGACGCCGCGCCACCCGCAGGGAAGTGATCAGTCGAGGTCGGCGGCGCTGTGACGCTCGGGCGCCTGTTCGGATTCATCGCCCCAGGTGCGGTTGACCTTGCGTCCGCGGATGACCGCCGGGCGCTCGGCAATCTCGCGAGCCCAGCGCTGCACATGCTGGTACTCGTGCACCGAGAGGAACTCGCCGGCGCCGTACAGCTCGCCCAGCACCAGCCCGCCGTACCAGGGCCAGATGGCCATGTCGGCGATGCTGTAGTCGTTACCGGCCACGTAGCGATGCTCCGCCAGCTGACGGTCGAGCACGTCGAGCTGACGCTTGACCTCCATGGCGTAGCGGTTGATCGGGTATTCGTATTTTTCCGGTGCGTAGGCGTAGAAGTGGCCGAAGCCGCCGCCGAGGAAGGGCGCCGAACCCATCTGCCAGAACAGCCAGTTCAGCGTCTCGGTGCGTGCACGGACCTCAGTCGGCAGAAAGGCGCCGAACTTCTCGGCGAGGTAGACCAGGATCGAGCCGGATTCGAACACCCGCAACGGCTCGCCGTCGATGCTGCGATCCACCAGCGCGGGGATCTTCGAGTTCGGGTTGATCTCGACGAAGCCGCTGCCGAACTGGTCGCCTTCGCCGATGTTGATCAGCCAGGCGTCGTATTCGGCACCGCGGTGACCGAGGGCGAGCAGCTCCTCGAGCATGATGTTCACCTTCACCCCGTTGGGCGTGGCCAGCGAATAGAGCTGCAGCGGGTGCTGGCCCACCGGCAGCGCCTTCTCCTCGCGCGCACCGGCGGTCGGTGCGTTGATGCTGGCGAACTTGCCGCCCGACGGGGCGTCGTGGGTCCAGACCTTCGGCGGTACGTAAGGGGTATCAGGCATGGCGATCTCCTCGAACGGGAAACGGGGGATGTGCCGGGCATGCTACGCGCTCTGCCGGCATGGTCGAAATCGAGCCGGTCGATATTGGTCATCGACGGCGGATGATTCGTTCGTCGTGAAGGCGCGGGCGAGCCCTCGGTTTACCGGTCCGATCTGGCCGTTTCGCTGAACTTCCGCGCTGCTTCGCGGGCCTCAGTCAGACAGGAAGCGTCATCAATCGAGCCGGAGGCTCCTCAGACCAGAAGGGGACATTCATGTCGGATCATCACACCTACAAGAAGGTTGAAATCGTCGGTTCCTCGCGTAACAGCGTCGACGAGGCGATTCAGAACGGTATCGCCGAGGCCTCCAAATCGCTGCAGAACGTCGAGTGGTTCGAGGTCGGCGAAATCCGCGGCCATGTCGAGAACGGCAAGGTCGGGCATTTCCAGGTCACCATGAAGGTCGGCTTCCGCCTCGCCAACAGCTGACCTGCCTGCAGGCGACCCGCGGCTGGCCAGTCGGCCGCGCGGGATGCCGTCTCAACCGTGGCGGGTAGGCGCCTGGCCACGGCTGCGTTCGTAGCGCCGCAGCAGCGGCTGGGTGCTGAGGCCGTGGATCAGGATGCTCAGCGCCACCACCGAGATCACCAGGGAAATGATCACTTCCGTCTCGTCCGGCAGCAGCCCGTGGGTGACCGCGTAGCTCAGGTAGTAGAGGCTGCCGATGCCGCGGATGCCGAACCAGCCGACCGTCAGGCACTGGCCACGATCCAGGTAGCGCCGTGGCATCAGCAGCCAGACGGCGAGCGGGCGGATCAGCAGGAACAGCGCCAGCGCCAGGGGTATCGCCCGCCAGTCCCAGTGCACCGAGACCAGCACGCCGAGCATGGTCACCAGCAGCACTTCCAGGCTGCGTTCCATCTGCCCGCCGAAGGTCAGGATGTCGCCCATCATCACCCCGGCGGCGACCTTGGGCTCGGCGATCTTCTGACCCTCCAGCGGCAGTTCCCGTGGCGACAGTCCGCCTTCGACCAGGTGCGGCACGGCGTGGGCGATCAGCTCTTCGGAGGGCGTGTCCGATTCGTGGGCGGCGTCCTTTTCCGCATGGCGCAGGCCGAGGCCGGCGGCGAACACCGCGAGAAAGCCCCAGGCACCGATCAGCTCGGCGCCGACGTAGGCCAGCGCGATCAGCGCCAGGGCCAGGGAGTCGTTGGGTGACATGGAGGTGTCGGCGTGCCGCGCGCGCAGGTAGATCGCCAGCTTGCCGATCAGCCGCCCGAGCAGGTAACCGAAGCCCAGGCCCGCCGGCACCGCCCACAGCAACCGGTGCAAGGCCCAGTCGCCGACCCAGCCGGACGACAGGCTGCCCTGTTCGATCAGCAGCAGGCCGAAGACGACGAAGGGAAAGGCGGTGCCGTCGTTGAAGCCGGCCTCGCCGGACAGCCCGTAGCGCACGTGGTCGCTGTCACGCGAGTTGTTGACCTGCACCAGGCTGGCGAGCACCGGGTCGGTGGGCGCGAGGATGGCGCCGATCAGCACGGCGATGCCCCAGGGCAGGCCGAAGAGGTAATGGCAGAACGCGGCTACCCCGGCGATGCAGGCCAGCATCACCGGCCCGGCCAGCACGTAGGCGCTCTTCCAGGCCGGGTGGCGCAGCGGCATGCGCAGCTTCAGGCCGCTGACGAACAGCGACACCAGCACGGCGATTTCGGTGAGGTGCTCCATCCAGCTGGCGATGTGCAGGAATTCCATTTCCCACAGGCCGACGCCGAGCTGGCCGATCAGTAGGCCGAAGCCCAGGTAGATCAGCGAGGTGGTGACCGGCAGCCAGCGCAGATAGGCCGATGCCAGCGCGAGGATCAGCAACAGGATGCCGAGAACGGCCATCCATTCGAGAAAGCTCATGGGGGATTCCGATGGCGGGGCGTGCAGTGCCCGGAGGCTGTGTAGCCATTGGAACGGAGGCCGGCGGCAGGGTTCGCCGCCGGCACCGAGGCAGGCCGCCGTCGGTCAGGTCGCGGGCGGTTACGTGCGCAGGCCGGCGACGATCTCGAAGGCGCGGTGGCGGTCGGCGGTCTCGTAGAGGTCGCAGGTGAAGATCAGCTCGTCGGCCTGGGTCTGCTCCAGCAACACGTCGAGGCGCGCGCGCACCTTTTCCGGGCCGCCGATCAGCGCGAGGCCGAGAAAATCGCCCACGGCCTGCTGCTCGTGGGGCAGCCACAGGCCATGCATGCTCTCCACCGGTGGGCGCAGCACCAGGGACTGACCGCGGATCAGCGAGAGGATGCGCTGGTAGACGCTGGTGGCCAGGTGTTCGGCCTGCTCGTCGCTGTCGGCGGCGATCAGCGGCACGCCGAGCATCACGTAGGGTTTGTCGAGCACGGCCGAAGGCTGGAAGTTGTCGCGGTAGAGCCTGATCGCCTGATGCATGTAGCGCGGCGCGAAGTGCGAGGCGAAGGCATAGGGCAGACCCTTGGCGGCGGCCAGCTGGGCGCTGAACAGGCTCGAACCGAGCAGCCAGATCGGCACGTTGCTGTCCACCCCGGGCATGGCGATCACGCGCTGATTGGGCTGCCGCGGGCCGAGCAGCAGCTCCAGTTCCTCGACGTCCTGCGGAAAGTCGTCGGCACTGCCCATACGGTCGCGGCGCAGGGCGTGGGCGGTGAACTGGTCGGCGCCCGGTGCACGGCCAAGGCCCAGGTCGATGCGGCCGGGATACAGCGCCTCCAGCGTGCCGAACTGTTCGGCGATCACCAGCGGCGCATGGTTGGGCAGCATTACCCCGCCGGCACCGAGGCGGATGCGCGTGGTGTTGGCCGCCAGATAACCGATCAGCACGGCGGTGGCGGCGCTGGCGATGCCGTCCATGTTGTGGTGTTCGGCGACCCAGAAACGCTGGAAGCCGAGCCCTTCCACGTGCCGCGCCAGCGCCAGGGCGTTGTGCAGCGCCTGGGCCGGCGTGCCGTCGTCACGGATCGGTGCCAGGTCGAGGGCGGAAAAGCGGGTCTGGGCAATGCGGGACATCGGTAACCTCATGCGGATGGCGGACCTGGACGCGCGCGTTCAGGTTCGGTCGGTTGGCGCTGGCGTGCCGGCTCTAGCGGCAGTGCTCGGCCTTGGCTTCGACCAGCACGTTGCGCTCCTCGTCGAGCAGCCAGCCCTGCGGCGTGAAGCCCAGCGAGCGGGCCTGGAACAGGTAGCGCTTGCCCGCTTCGAACTGGTCGTAGCGCACCACCATGGTGCAGCGCATGGTCTGGGTTTCGGCGAACAGGTTCGGCCCGCCGCCACTGACTTCGAATTCATAGTTGGCTTCGAGTTCATGGCTGCCCGGCGGAACCTGGAAGTAGCGGCCGTCGTGGGTGCGCTTGCCATCCAGGCGATCGGACATGAATACATCGATGGTCTGCGCGCGCAGGTCGACCCAGGCCATGTTCGGGTCGTGTTGCGGCAGGGGCCCGGCACAGCCCGCCAGAAGCAGGCTGAACAGAGCGAGGGAAAGTGGCTGGCGCATGGCTGGATTTCCTCGGCGGCTGGGCGAGGGGCTCTCGGCGCCTCACCTCTACTGCCGAGCGTGCGCCAGATGGCGGCGCATTTCAACGCGGCTCAGCGGCCGGCGAGGTCGCCGCAGCCCTTTTCCTCGGCACGGGCCAGCACGTACTGGTGCTGGTCATAGAGCTTGGCCCAGGGGCGGAAGCCGTAGCCGCCGGCCACCAGGCGATAGCGCGCGCCGGCGGTGAACTGGTCGTATTCCAAGGTCAGCTTGCAGTCGCGGGCCAGCGAGCTGCTGCCGGGGCCGATGTTGGCGCCGTCGACGTCGAAGCGGTAGCGCATCTCCAGGCGGCGGCTGCCGGGCGGGACCTGGAAGAAGCGGTCGTCGTCCAGTGTCCTGCCGTCCACGGCCACGGCCTGCAGCGTGGTTTGGCCGTTCGGGTCGAGGTCGACCCAGGCCTGTTGCGGGTCGGGCTTGGGCATCCAGGACGAGCAGCCAGCGAGGAGGGCGATCAACGGGACAAGAACGAAACCGCGCATGTGAGAAGCTCCGGCCGCAACCATCCGGCCCGGTGAGAAATCGAAGTGGAGGCGCATGCTGCCGCGGTTGCATTGCACGGCAGGGCCTTTGTAGGGTGCGCCAAGCGCGCCGGCGCCAGCCCCGACCACCGACCGGTTCATCCGATGACCAAGCCCAACGCCGCCTTGATCGACAGCCGCACCCTGCGCTGGGTTCCCCTGCTGCTTGCCGTCTGTCTGAATGGCTGCGCCTATTACACCCAGCTGGCGGTCGGCCAGGTCGAGCTGCTGCGCCAGCGGGAAGCGATCGAGACGCTGCTGGCCGACGAGTCGCGCGATCCGTCGCTGCGCCAGCGCCTGGCTGGGGTGCTCGAGGCGCGGCGCTTCGCCAGCACCGCGCTGGGCCTGCCGGACAACCGCAGCTATCGCGTCTACGCCGATATCCAGCGGCCCTATGTGGTGTGGAACCTGTTCGCCACCGAGGCCTACTCGGTCAAGCCGGTGGAACATTGCTTCCCGATCGCCGGCTGCGTCGCCTACCGCGGCTACTTCCGCCAGGGCGCCGCCCGCGGCGAGGCGGCGCGCCTGCGCATGGCCGGGCTGGACACCCACGTCGCCGGCGTCGAGGCCTATTCCACCCTCGGCTGGTTCGCCGACCCGCTGCTCAGTTCGATGCTGCGGCGCAACGACGAGCAGCTGGCCGCGCTGGTGTTCCACGAACTGGCGCACCAGCAGCTGTACCTGCCCGGCGATACAGCGTTCAACGAGTCCTATGCCACCTTCGTCGAGCGCGAAGGGCTGCGGCAGTGGCGCGCCAGTCGAGGCCTCGCCGAACCGGACGAGCAGGGTCGCGAGCGTTATCGGCAGCTGGTGCAACTGCTGCTCGACACCCGCGAGCGTCTTGCCTCGCTGTATGGCTCGGGGCGGCCGGCGGCGGAACTGGAGGGCCTCAAACAGGCCGAGTTCGCTGCGCTGCGCCAGCGCTATCGCACCCTACGTGATGGTTCGTGGGGTGGCGACGCGCGTTTCGACCGCTGGTTCGCCCAGCCGCTGAACAATGCCACCCTGGTGCCGTTCGGCCTGTACGACCGCTGGGTGCCGGCCTTCGCCGCGCTGTTCGACGCGAATGGGCGCGACTGGGAACGTTTCCACGAGGCGGTCGCGGCACTGGCCAAACGCCCTGCCGACGAGCGGGAACAGGCGCTAACGCAACTGGCCGACTGAACAAGCGAAACGGCGCGCCCGGCAACCGCGCGGGTTACGTCGCCTGATGCCCTGTGTTTCGAAAATCTGCAATTTACCGTTCATCGGCTGCGATCTGGTGACCCGCTGAACGGCGCGAATCATTTTTCAGCCCGTCCGGTCCCCTCTATAGGTCGCGCAATTTTCACGCGGCGATCCACCTATGCCTGATTCCCACGCATAACAACGGAGGCTCCATGGAGACCATTTCCGGAATTCTCGATAACAAAGGCACGCCACTGGAGAAGCAGAAGTTCACATGGAAGGAAATGGCCGGCAAGCCGATCAGCAAACTCGATGACGATGCGTTTACCCGTGTGCGCATCATCCTCATGAACGGCGTCGAGACCGACGCCCTGCGCCTCAAGCACGGCATTGCGCGCTTCAACAAGGAGCTGCGCCTGCCGCTGGCCGAGATCCGCCGCGTCGAGCAGCACCAGGCAACCATGGTCAACTGGCTGATCGGCGCCGACCACTCGCCGCTGGAAACCACGGTGGCCTACGAGCAGGTAGCCATCGAGGTGACCGCCGCCGTGGCGCAGAACGAGCCCGACCCCTACCAGGCGCAGACCTATCGCTTCGGCCTGCTGGAAGACTTCGATCACCTGTACCGCTACTCGGCGATGCTCGATCGCCTCGAGGGCAAGGATGCCAACAACATCCTGCAGGGCTATACCGACATCGTGCCCGGGCGGAAAACATCGGAGCACCATCGTCATCCGGAAAACGACATCCGTGACAACTACGAGAAGAACTCCGCCGCGCTCATCACCAAGATCCACGCAGCGCTGATCACCGGCGCGGAATACCAGACCCACGACTACTACATGAACATCGGCCCGCTGTTCGCCGACCCGCTGGCGCGCCAGCTGTATGCCGAGATCGCCTCGGTGGAAGAGCAGCACGTGACCCAGTACGGCTCGCTCTCCGACCCCAGCGAAAGCCATATGGAGAAGTGGCTGGTGCACGAGGCGATGGAGGTCTACATGTACGCGAGCTGCGCCGAGCAGGAGACCAACCCGCGCATCAAGGCCATGTGGGAGCGCTTCCTCGACTATGAGCTGGGCCACTTGAATGTCGCCTGCGAATGGTTCAAGAAGCTCGAAGGCCGCGACCCGGCCGAGGTGCTCGCCGGCCCGCTGCCGAAGATGGTCGAGTTCAAGAGCCAGCGCGATTTCGTGCGCCAGGTGCTGGCCGCCGAGGTCAACCTGCGTACCGCCGGCCCCGCCTACGTGGACAAGGCCAAGGAGCCGCAGTCCTCGCTGGATTACCGCAACCACCTCGCCTCGGAAGGGCTCGCCTCGGACATCGTCTCGGCGGGCTACCAGTGGGCGCCGGGTGGCGAACTGATGCGCAAGGCTTCCTGAGGAGACGATCATGGCTACAGCAGCGAAAGTGGGTTCCAACTTCACCGGCGTGCAGATGTCCCCGAAGGACACCAAGCGCCTGCTCGACGCGGTCAACGAGATTCATCCGGACGTGCCGGGTGATGAGCGCGGCATGCTGGTCGAGCGCACCGAACGCGCCGCCGAGGCCGACCGCATCGGCTCCGTGCCGGTGCCGGGTTCGGCCAAGGGCATGCTCAAGACCGGCTTCGACATGATGCGCGGCAAGAGCCCCGAGGTGTTTCTCGACAAGCTGGGCGAGCGCCTGGCCTACGAGCGCAACGGGGTGCGTCTTTACGAAGCGATGATCGCCAAGGTCAAGGCGCTCGACACGCCGGACACCGCCCTGGTCGATACGCTCATGCACATCCGCAACGAGGAGCACGAGCACATGATGCTGGTGCACCAGGCGATCGAAACCCTCGGCGCCGACCCGACCGCGCAGACCCCTTGCGCCGATGTCGTCGGGGCCATGTCCCTGGGAATCGTCAACGTGCTGACCGACCCGCGGACTAACGTCGACCAGTGCCTGAATGCGCTTCTGACCGTGGAGCTGACCGACAACGCGGCCTGGGAGCTGTTGATCGAGCTGGCGCAGGCGGCGGGACATCCGAACATTGCCGATAGCTTCACGAAGGCCAAGACCCAGGAAGACGACCATCTGGTGAAGATCAAGACGCTGATGCGCCGCGATCTGATCATGCAGACCAAGTAATAGCGTGCGAGCGGGACGCTTTGGCGCACACCACCGAAAGGGGTGTGCGTCTTTTTTATGGGCTCAGGAATGTGGTGAATGAACGTTTTTAGCCCTTGCCGATTAGCGAGCTGCTTGAGGGTTTAGTTTCGCCCTGCTGGGCGAGTTTCTTTTGGCAGTCGCCCCAAAAGAAACCAAAAGGTCTTGCCCCTCCATCCGGGTCTCGCTGCGCTCGACTTCCCTCGTTCCATCGTTGCTCCGGGGGCCGGCGTACAAGGGCCATCCATGGCCCTTTACGCCTCTCGCGGCATCCATGCCGCTCGCTCCCCTCCGCAACGATTCCACTCGGCCTCCTGAAAGGGGCGAATGGCATCGCCTGATAGCGTGTGCACAGGAAACCAAGTAAAGCGGACGACGGTGGTCACGCTTCTGCCTGAGCATGCCGTAGAGATGTTCGCGCCCTTGATGCAAGTACGAGGGTGAGCCCGCGCACGCATATGAACGTGGAGCTTTGGAGCCAAGTGAACATCTGAACGCCGGGTAAATCGGTCCATCTGTTCATCTTGCACAGCCTACCAGACGACTCCAAACGCCCCTTCAGGAGGGTGAACGGAGCCGTCGCGCAGAGGGGCGAGCCGCAGGGATGCGGCGAGAGAACTGGGCGTCCCCCCGTAAAGGGCCATGGATGGCCCTTGTACGGCGACCCTCGGAGCGGCGGCGTAGTGAACGCACCCGGAGCGAAGCGCAGGGCCGGATGCAGGGGCAAAGCGTTTTTGGTTACTTTTTCGGCGTTTGGAAAAAGTGACTCGCCCATCAGGGCGAAACCAGGCCTTCAGGCGACTCGCCAATGATCATGAAGCAAAAAATTTCATTCAACGCAGCATGTCGCTGATGAAATGGTGAAAAACCAAAAGAAAAAGGGGTGCCGCCTGCGCGAACACCCCTCCTCAACGATCACCGGCGAGCCGGTCAATCGTTCCCGACACTCGCCGTTTGCACGGTACAGCCCCAGACTTCCAGCGCCGGCTGGTCCGCTTGTGGCGGGCCGAGCCATTCGCTCATGGCGTGGCAACGCTGGTCAAAACACAGTTGGTAATCCCCTGCCTCGGGGGTTCGCCCCAGGCGCAGGAGTGGCAACGCAGGCATCTGGCGCTGGTAGTGCCAGGCCCCGTCGCGCAGTCCGGCGTCATCCGGGATTTCCATCCCGGCACCAGAACCCTTGACCCGCGCTTCGCCGAGCAGCAGCCCGTCCGGCGTCACGCGGTAATCCTCTTCCCAGCGGATCTTCTCGATGGTGTGGTTCCACGCCAGGGTGAAGGCGGGGGTGGGCACTTCGGCCCACACCACGCCTGCCAGCCCCAGGCACAGACCGATCACGCCGCCGCCGGCTCGGCGCGACGGGCGCGCCAGAAGTGCTGGATAAGGAACAGCGCGCCCAGGCCGAAGCCGATTTCATCGCTGATCGGCATCGCCAGCACCATCGAGGCGGCTGCGGCGAAGGCGAGGACCTTCTCCCACAGCGCCATGGGCCGTTGCAGGTAACCGGTGAACACGGCGCCCCACAGGCCGACGGCGAAGGCCGCCTTGAACAGCATGTACAGCGTGGCGCCCCAGTCGCCGCCCTGCATCATCAGCGCCGGGTTGTACACCGCCATGAACGGCACGATGAAACCGGCGATGGCGATGCGGATGGCCCACATGCTGATCTTCAGGCCCCTCTCCTTGGCGATCGGCGCGGCGGCGAAGCAGGCCAGCGCCACCGGCGGGGTGAGGTCGGCCATGATGCCGAAGTAGAAGACGAACATGTGCGAGACGATCAGCGGCACACCCAGGTCCAGCAGCGCGGGCGCGGCAATCGAGCTGGTGATGATGTAGTTCGGGATCGTCGGGATGCCCATGCCCAGCACCAGGCAGGTCAGCATGGTCAGCAGCAGCGAAAGGAACAGGTTGTTCTCGCCGACGGCCAGGATGTAGCCGGCGAAGGTCGAGGCCACGCCGGTCAGCGAGACCACGCCGATGATCACGCCGACCAGGGCGCAGGCGATCCCCACCGGCACCGCATGGCGCGCGCCTTCCACCAGCGCGTGCAGGCAGATGACCAGGGTGTCGCGACCGCCCTTGATGAACCAGCACACCACCACCAGCGCGGCGATGACGCCGAAGATCACCCCGATGCCGAGCTGGAAGAACCCGGCGCAGAGCAGGCCGAGGGCGATCCAGAAGGCAATGCGCAGGCCGAACGACGAGACCTTGAGGATGATCGCCGAGCCGAGGATGACGATGGCTGTCAGCGACAGGCCAATGGTGCCGGCGAACATCGGGGTGCGCCCGGAGAACAGCAGCCAGACCAGTACCAGCAGCGGGATCAGCAGGTACCAGCGCTCCTTCACCGCGGCCCAGGCACTCGGGCACTCGTCTTTCGGCAGGCCCTTGAGACCGGCGCGCTTGGCTTCCAGATGGACCATCCAGAACACCGAGCCGAAGTACAGCAGCGCCGGAATCAGCGCGGCCTTGGCGATCTCGACGAAGGGCACGTTGATGGTCTCGGCCATGATGAAGGCCACCGCACCCATCACCGGCGGCATGATCTGGCTGCCCATCGAGGACGTGGCCTCGACGCCGCCGGCGAAGGCCGGGCGATAGCCGAAGCGCTTCATCAGCGGGATGGTGAACTGGCCGGTGGTGACCACGTTGGCCACGCCGGAACCGGTGATGGTGCCCATCAATGCCGAAGACACCACCGACACCTTGGCCGGGCCGCCCAGCTTGTGGCCGAACAGGCCCATGGCGAAGTCGGTGAACAGCTTGATCATGCCCGCCTGCTCGAGGAACGAGCCGAACAGGATGAACAGGAAGATGTAGGTCGCCGAAACGTAGGTCGGGGTGCCGTACAGGCCTTCGGTGCCGAACGACAGCTGGTTGACGATCTGATCCAGGTAATAGCCGCGGTGCGCGAGATCACCGGGCAGGTACTCGCCGAACAGGCCGTAGGCGAGGAACAGCCCGCAGATGATCGGCAGCGCAATGCCCATGACGCGGCGTGCGGCCTCGAACACCAGCACGATCAGCGTCAGGCCGACCACCATGTCGGTGGTGGTCATGTCGCCGGAGCGCTGGATCAGGTCCGCCTCGAAATACCACTGGTAGAAGAAGGTGGCGAAACCGGCCAGGCCGAGCACCCAGGCCACTGGCTGGAACGGCTTGCCGGTGCCGCGCGCCGGGTAGCAGAGAAACACCAGCAGCAGCAGGAAACCGACGTGACCGGCGCGCAGCACCTGGCTGGACACCGGATGGAAGGCGGCGGTGACGATCTGATAGATGGAGAACAGCAGGGCGACGTAGAACAGCGCCCTCGGCCATTCGCTGGGGCTGGCATGCAGCCCTTGGCTTTCGCTCATGGGTATCACTCTCTCACTGCAAGGGGATGCCTGTAGAAGCAGGCTTGCCAACGAGGCGACGCGGGCAAGCCTGCTGCTACAAGGAGCGGGCTGGAGCAGGCGCTAGGGCCTGCTCAGCCCGTCGTTCAGCGCTGGGTTACTTGAGAACCCCGGCTTCCTTGTAGAAGCGCTCGGCGCCCGGGTGCAGCGGGATCGGCAGGTTCTTGGTGGCGTTTTCCAGCTTGATGTCCTTGGCAGCGGAGTGGGCGTTACCCAGGGCGGCCAGGTTGTCGAACATCAGCTTGGTCATCTGGTAAGCCACTTCATCGGAGACCTTTTCGTGGGTCACCAGAATGTTGGTGATGGCCACGGTGGGAACGTCGGCGTCCTGACCGTCATAGGTGCCGGCCGGAATCACGCCCGCCAGGTAGGCATCGCTCTCGATCTTCTCGACCACGGCGGCCGGAATCTCGACGAAGGTCACCGGCATGGTGCTGGCCAGGTCGCGGATGGCGGCCATGCCCAGGCCCGAGGACTGCAGGGTGGCGTCGAGCTGGCGGTTCTTGATCAGCTCGACCGACTCGGCGTAGGGCAGGAACTCGACGCGGCCCATGTCCTTGTAGTCCAGGCCGGCGGCCTTGAAGATCGCGCGGGCGTTCAGCTCGGTGCCGGACTTCGGCGCGCCGACGGAGATGCGCTTGCCCTTCAGGTCTTCCAGGGTCTTGATGCCGGATTCGGCGCTGGCGACGATCTGGATGTAGTTGTTGTAGGTGCCGGCAATGGCGCGCAGGCGCTTGAGCGGGGCCTTGAAGCCGGCATCCTCGACACCGTTCCAGGCATCTTCCACCGAGTCACCCAGGGAGAAGGCCAGCTCGCCGCGACCGGCCTGCAGCAGGTTGAGGTTTTCTACCGAGGCCTTGGTGGCCTGTACCGAAGTCTTGGCGCCGTCGATCTTGTTGTACTGCTGCGACAGGGCCACGCCGATCGGGTAGTACACGCCGCTGGTGCCGCCGGTGAGGATGTTGATGAAGGTCGGTGCAGCGACGGCCGCGGTGCTGGCGGTGAAGGCCGCAGCGGCAGCGAGCAGGCCCAAGCGTTTGGTCAGTCTCATGGATGGATCTCCGTTTCGTTTTTATTGATTGGCGCAGCATGTTGACGATAGACGATGCCGCGTTCGGGGAACGCGCCAGACGTACAAGCAGAGGGGCGATGACACCGGGGCCGGGCCCGGGAGGTGGGTATCGCTGGCAGCTCTTCTTGTCGTTGGAATCGCATCGAGCACATTGCCAGTAGCAGAAGGCGTGCCAGCCTGTGCGAGCCCCCTGCTACAGGGGCTGTTGCCTCCCTGAAGGGAAGCGTTAGGCAAGAATCCGCCTATCGGATGAACGGTATAGGCAAGAAACCGCTCATCAGGACTCAGGCAAGGGGGAAACTTGCCCGAAAGCACGGCTTCGAATGCAGACAATCGTTCGAGGGGAGGGCGCCTGATGAGCGCGGAAATCAGCGCCAAAGATCTGGGCATCGACATGGCCGACGGCGAGCCCGCGCTGTTCAAGTGGTTCGTCGCCAGCTTTCTGTTCGGCAAGCGCATCCAGCAGGACATCGCCGCCGAGGCGTATCGCGTCATCGTCGACAAGCACAAGCGCGATACGCCGCGAAAACTGGGCAACTGCAGCTGGCAGCAGCTGGTGAACATGCTCGGCGAGGGGCGCTATGTACGCTACGACGAATCCACCGCCGAGCGACTGCTCAAGCTCTGCGAGAAGCTCAACCACGAGTATGGCGGCAAGCTCGGGCGCATCCATGAGCTCAGCGAGAACCGCAAGGAGCTGGAGCGGCGGCTGGCGGAGTTCGAAGGCGTCGGGCCGAAGACCGTGGAGATCTTCATGCGCGAGGCGGCCAGGGTCTGGTACTGAGCGCGCCGGACGGCGCTTGCCATGCACGGCGGATGAATTACAGTGGCGCCATCGTTCCGTCGAACACCGCCATGCGCACTTTCCTGACCGCCTTCTGCCTGCTCCTGTCCGTCGCCGCCAGCGCTGCGCCGGCACCCTATTACCGTTGGCAGAGCATCGTCGACGGTACTGTCATCTGCCGCCAGACGTCGCCCGGCGAAGGCTGGCAACGGCTCGACGACCAGCCCTTTCGCGACCTCAACTGCAGCATGCCGGCCGCCCGTGTCGACCGCCCGAGCGGCGTACCGGGTTTTCGTCCGCAGCCGGGGCGGTGAGGCAGCGCATTCAGGGGTGGCTCTGGTTGACGCCGGGTAGTGCTGTGAGGCCCACCGGGGCGCCACGCTCAGTCCCTCGGCACATGCTCATCGATCAACGCCAGCAGGCGTTCGACGCTTTCAGTCAGCGGCGTCGAGTTGTCCAGGCGGATGTAGTCGTCCAGTTCGCCGGCGAACAGCGCGTTGCGCGCCAGCCGTGACTCGATCTGTTCCGCCGTCTCCCGCCCGCGTGCATGCAGGCGCTGGCGCAATACGTCCTGCTCGACGCTGAGCAGCACCGCCAGCAGGTCTGGATAACGCTCCCGTGCCGTTGCCAGGTAGCCGCGCGAACCATTGACCAGCACCTGCTCGCCGGACGCCAGCCACTCATCGATCTCTGCCGGAATGCCATACGCCAGACCGTTGGCCCGCCAGCTGAGGGCAAAGGCGCCCTGCGCCTCGAGACGCTCGAATGCCTGCGGCGACACCGAATGCGCCGCCTCGCCGACGGCTTCGGCCGAGCGGGTGATGACCCGTCGCGCGATGCGCACACCACGGCCAGCCAGCAACTCGCGGGCGGCGTCCAGCAGGCTGTCCTTGCCGGCACCGGATGGCCCGATCAGGTAGATCAAGCGGCCTCGCATCATTGGGCTCCTGATTTCGGGCAGATGGGCGCGAGTATAAGGCGGCTGCGCGACGGCGGCATGGCCGCATTTCGGGCGATCAGCGCACGCCGTGCTTTGCCTGGCGCAGCAACGCCCCCTAAGCTGGACGCCGTCACTGCGCCCCTGCGCCGCGTCGCCTACACGACAGCTGGCATTTCAGAGAAAGAGGAAAAGCATGAAACAGAAGATCGTATTCATCACCGGCGCCACCTCCGGCTTCGGCCGTGCCACCGCCCGCCGCTTCGCCGAGGCGGGCTGGGCGCTGGTGCTCACCGGGCGGCGCAGCGAGCGTCTGGAAGAACTGAAGGGCGAGCTGTCGGCGAAGGTGCCGGTGCATATCGCCACGCTCGACGTGCGCCAGGCCGGCGCGGTGCAGGAGGTGGTGGCGCAGCTGCCGGCCGAATTCCGCCAGATCGATTGCCTGGTCAACAACGCCGGCCTGGCACTGGCACCGCAGCCGGCGCAACAGGTTGATCTCGCCGACTGGCACACCATGATCGACACCAACATCACCGGCCTGGTCAACGTCACCCACGCGCTGCTGCCGACGCTGATCGCCACCGGCAAGGGCGCCAGCATCGTCAACATCGGCTCGGTGGCCGGCCACTGGCCGTATCCGGGCGGCCACGTCTACGGTGCGACCAAGGCCTTCGTCGAGCAGTTCGGCTACAACCTGCGCTGCGACCTGCTCGGCACCGGCGTGCGCGTCACCGACATCGCGCCGGGAATGGCCGAAACCGAATTCACCCTGGTGCGCACCAAGGGCGATCAGGCCGCCAGCGACCGGCTGTACCGCGGCACCACGCCGCTGACCGCCGAGGACATCGCCGAGCAGATCTTCTACGTTGCCACCCTGCCGGATCACATCAACATCAACCGCCTGGAAGTGATGCCCACCCGCCAGGCCTGGTCGCCGTTCAATATCGATCGCGACAAGTAACGGGCTCCAGGAGGCGTGGCGTGCAACGCGCCGCGCCTGCTGCATGCCTCGCGAACCGGCCGTTCAGACGTATCGTTAACCTGACCGTAACGATTGCATCCGCTGCTTGATTGATGACCCTTCGGTCACGTCCCTACTGTGCGCTCCACAAGCGGAAAAACTGTGGAGTCGCCATGACAACAACAATCTCCCCACCGCCGCAGTGGTCGCGTCGTCGCGCTGAAAAAGCCCGTCGTCTCGATCAGGTGCAGAGCCTCGCCGATGGCGTGGTACTGCCCAGCGAGCGGATCGTCGAGGCCCTGGAACTCTTGATCGCCCCCGGTGATCGCGTGGTGCTCGAGGGCAACAACCAGAAGCAGGCGGACTTCCTCTCCCGCTCCCTGGCCAAGGCCGACCCCGGCAAGCTGCACGACCTGCACATGATCATGCCGAGCGTCAGCCGCGCCGAGCACCTGGATCTGTTCGAGCGGCAGATCGCGCGCAAGCTCGACTTTTCCTTCGCCGGTCCGCAGAGCCTGCGCATCAGCCAGCTGCTCGAGGACGGCCTGCTGGAAGTCGGCGCCATCCACACCTACATCGAACTCTACTCGCGCCTCTTGGTGGACCTGATCCCCAACGTCGCGCTGGTCGCCGGCTTCCAGGCCGATCGCCACGGCAACATCTACACCGGCCCCAGCACCGAAGACACCCCGGCGCTGGTCGAGCCGACCGCCTTCAGCGACGGCATCGTCATCGTCCAGGTCAACGAGATCGTCGACGAGCTGCCGCGCGTGGACATCCCGGCGAGCTGGGTCGATTTCGTCGTGGTGGCCGACAAGCCCTTCTACATCGAGCCGCTGTTCACCCGCGACCCGCGCCACATCAAGCCGGTGCACGTGCTGATGGCGATGATGGCGATCCGCGGCATCTACGAAAAACACAACGTGCAGTCGCTCAACCATGGCATCGGCTTCAACACCGCGGCCATCGAGCTGATCCTGCCGACCTACGGCGAATCCCTCGGCCTGAAAGGCAGATCTGCCGCAACTGGACGCTCAACCCGCACCCGACGCTGATCCCGGCGATCGAGACTGGCTGGGTCGAGAGCGTGCATTGCTTCGGCACCGAGCTGGGCATGGAGAACTACATCGCCCAGCGCCCGGACGTGTTCTTCACCGGCCGCGACGGCTCG
>NZ_JARPMN010000002.1:0-235045 GCF_030263795.1 Stutzerimonas sp. FeSN7
AAATACCAATTATCGATATAACCATTAACTCGAGGGAGCACTTTGTTTCGATTTCAGCATTTTTCTTTTTAATTACGGGCGTTTATATGAATTTTGCAGTAAAACGCTGCTGTTCATTAATAACAAGAATTGAAAATGAAGAATTTGCAGATGCCGCGAAAAGCTATCCCTCGATAGTTAATTCAAGCTTTCTTTACACAATAATCATGGTTGGATCTCTTGCTGGGGTTTGGGCTGCCGCGATCACCGAGGCTTACAACATAAAAGGTTTTTATGGTGTGATATTAGCAAATATAGTTATTACACTATATATCCATGCTGCGCGAAGCAGTAAAAAAATAACACCGACACATGGCTGACAATGCGATCAATTCAAAAAAAGGGGATAGATTTTTCAGGCGGCTAGCTCCATATCCCTTGAAACGTTCTTCGTCATAGCCCTCATGCCAACAGGAAGCACCCATGCAACTAACAACCCTCCTCATCCCAACCTACACCCAAATGCTCAAAACGCTCTCAGGCTGGCTAAAGAAGGCGCAGGCCCAGCTACCGGAAGCCGAGGCGCAGGCGTTGTTATCTGCGCGGCTGGCGCCGGATATGTTTCCGTTGTCGACTCAGGTGCGCTTTGCCTGTGTGCAGGCGCGGGAGGCCGTTTGCCGGCTGAGAGGCGAGGCCTTTCCGGCGGTGATCAACGAACTGTTGGAAGAGGGGCGGCACGCTGGCGAGCGGCCGGGCACGCTGGCCGATGCCTATGCCCGCATCGATGAAACGGTGGCGTTGCTCGACGGCCTCGCCGCCGATGCGCTGGATATGGAGGCGGACAAGCCAATCGCCCATGAGCTGGCGAATGGGATGATCTTCGACCTGACTGCGCAGCAGTACGCCCGTGACTGGACGCTGGCGCAGTTCTATTTTCACGTGATGACCGCGTATTCGATCCTGCGTAAGGAAGGGATCGAGCTGGGCAAGGCGGACTACGTGGCGCATATGCTGCCCTATCTGCGGCCGGAATCGGTTCCGAAGGGGTAATGGCTGCTCTGCCGTCCGAATGTCTCGGTGTAGCCGCGCAGGGCGCCGAAGCTCGTGTCACGCGTAATCCAGGCGATGGTGCATGCCCTTGAGCCGAGGTGGCCTGGACGTGACGCGTGGAAAAGGCTTCGCCGTTTTCCACCCTACGCGCTCATCGGTCACCGCTCACCGCAGAAGCGCTGTGCGCGCTTGGCGAGAGCAGCTGGCTGCGCTGCGCTGGCTTTTCGAGCCTGAGAAAAGCCCTGAGCTCGGCTTGCTTGGCCATGGCGTCCTGGTAACCCAGTTCGATCAGGTCACTGCAGTAGCCGGGTTCGAACAACAGGTAGCTCAGCAGCCCGCCGCCGCCTTCGCGCGTGCCGTCAGGGCCGCGCAGGAACAGGCGCATGGCGGCGGGTAGCTCTTTTCGATGGCGGGCGGCGATCCTGTCCAGCGGCTGGCTGGGGAAATCACCAGCACCTCGACGGGCGTCAGGCCGTAGGCGCGCTTGCGTTTTTCGGCCGGCACCAGTTGCCCCAGCAGGTTGAGGCGCTCCAGCAGTTCGATATCACTCTCGACGTTGTCGATGAAGGTGCTGTTGAGCATGTGTCCGGAGATTTGCGCCAGGCTGGGGCTGGCGCCGGTTGGCCGCGGTGTTGGAGCGGTCTCGCTCTGATCATCCACCGGATTGCCACTGACCCCGACCACCAGCACACGTGTGGCGCCCAGGTGCAGGGCAGGGCTGATGGGTGCGGTCTGGCGTACCGCGCCATCGCCAAAGTACTCGCGGTTGATCTTTACCGGCTCGAAGATCAGCGGAATAGCGGTGCTGGCCAGCAAATGGGGTATCCCCAGGCGGGTCGGCACACCTACCCGACGATGGCGCAGCCATGGATCGATGGCCGCATGCCCCTGATAGAACGTCACCGCCTCGGCCGACTCGTAGCCAAATGCCGTCACCGCTATCGCGCGCAGTTGCCGCTGGCGGAGGGCCGCGGCGATGCCGGAAAAATCCAGTTCACGCTCGAGCAGCCCGGCCAGTGGCGAACTGTCGAGCAGCGCCACGGGCACCTGCTTGCCGATACCGAGCACGCTGTGGCCGAGGAAGCGGCTGGCCTGGCGCAACACGCCGGGCCAGTCGCTGCGGTAGACCTGATCGGTATGAAAACTGCGCCAAACGCTGCTCAACCGCCGCACCGCCTCGCGAAAATGCAGGGCGCCGCAGGCCAGGCTGACGGCATTGATCGCGCCCGCCGAGGTGCCGACGATCACCGGAAACGGATTGCCCGACGAGTCGGGCAGCAGATCGGCGATGGCCGACAGCACACCAACCTGATAGGCCCCTCGTGCGCCGCCGCCGGAGAGGATCAGCCCTGTGGTATCTGGGTTTTTTACTGCGTCCTCGGTCATCGTCGATTCCAGTTCGAGGTTTTCGGTAGTGCCTGCGCTTGCCGCAGGAACAATGAACGGCAGGTCATCGAAAGGGGTCGGTCGCCTCGCTGGCGACGGCGGCAGAGATTATCAACAGGGCAATACGCTACCAATCAAAACACGCCGGTGTGTCGCGCCGCTGGGTTTTATTGGGGCGCTGTGTTTCGAACGTTCACCCGCGGCACTGCGGATGGCTGCCTTGCAGTCAGCGCGTTGGTGAGGTTGTTAAGAACGCCGTGCGCCTCTTATCTTGCTAACCTCATTCTGTAACCCGCGTGCCAGAGCATGTGGGTTTGCCTTCGCACACAGCACCTGCGCCTCCGGGGCGCTGTTCCATCGGCCGGCTTCGGCTGTCGACCGCTACACGCCAACCGCCCGCCCCACTCGCCAGAGCAGACCGTGCCCATGTTGTTCCGCCGTTTCGAAAACCTGATCGACGTCTTCAAACCCAGCCCGGACGTTGCGCCGCCGGCCGGGATGCTGCACTTCTATGCCCATTACCTGAGGCAGGTCTGGCCGTTGATGACGGCCGTGCTGGTGGTGGGCTTTTTCGCGGCGCTGATCGAGGTGGCGCTGTTCAGCTTTCTCGGCCAGTTGATCGATATGGCCCAGGCGACCGATGACGCGCGGACCTTCTTTGCCGAGCACCGCAACGCGTTGCTGTGGATGGCAGCGGTGGCGCTGGTCATCCGGCCGCTGGTATTCGGCCTGCACAACCTGCTGACGCATCAGGCGATCAACCCGGGGCTGACCAATCTGATCCGCTGGCAGAACCATCGCTACGTGCTCAAGCAGAGCCTGAACTTCTTCCAGAACGACTTCGCCGGGCGCATCGCCCAGCGGGTGATGCAGACCGGCCCGTCGCTGCGCGATTCGGCCATGCAGGTGATCGATGCACTGTGGCATGTGGTGGTCTATGCCGGCAGCGCGCTGTATCTGTTCGCCGCCGCCGACCTGCGCCTGATCGTGCCCTTGCTGCTGTGGATCGTCGGCTACAGCGCCGCGCTCTGGTACTTCGTGCCGCGTATCCGCGCGCGTTCGGCGGCGGCGTCCGCGGCGCGTTCGAAGGTGATGGGGCGGGTGGTGGACGGCTACAGCAACGTCGCCACGCTCAAGCTGTTCGCCCACTCGCGCGAGGAGGAGAGCTACGCCCGCGAGGCGATGCAGGAGTTGCTCGGCAAATTCCGCCTGCAGTCGCGGGTGATCACCAGCCTGGATTTCCTCATCACCTGCATGAACGGCCTGTTGATCGTCGGCACCGGCGCGCTGGCGCTGTGGCTGTGGAGCGAGGCGCTGATCACCACAGGCGCCATCGCCCTGGCGCTGGGCCTGGTGATCCGCATCAACAACATGGCCGAGTGGATCATGTGGGTGGTCAACGGCATCTTCGAGAACGTCGGCACCGTGCAGGACGGCATGAAGAGCATTGTCCGGCCGCGCGACGTGCTCGACCCCGAGGACGCCAGGCCGCTGCAGGTGGAGCAGGGCGGCGTGCGCTTCGAGGATGTGCATTTCCACTACGGCAAGCAGGGCGGGGTAATTAGCGGGCTGACCATCGACATTCGCCCGGGCGAGAAGATCGGCCTGGTCGGGCCGTCGGGTGCGGGCAAGTCGACGCTGGTCAACCTGCTGCTGCGCCTCTATGACCTGGAGAGCGGGCGCATCCTGATCGACGGGCAGAACGTCGCCGAGGTCAGCCAGGAAAGCCTGCGCGCCAATATCGGCGTGGTCACCCAGGACACGGCGCTGCTGCACCGTTCCATCCGCGACAACCTGCGCTACGGCAAGCCCGATGCCAGCGAGGAAGAACTCTGGGCCGCGGCGCGCAAGGCCCGCGCGGACGCGTTCATCAAGACTCTGGACGACAGCCAGGGCGGCAAGGGCTTCGAGGCGATGGTGGGCGAGCGCGGCGTGAAGCTCTCCGGCGGGCAACGGCAGCGCATCGCCATCGCCCGGGTGCTGCTCAAGGACGCGCCGATCCTGGTGCTCGACGAAGCCACCTCGGCGCTGGATTCGGAGGTCGAGGCGGCGATTCAGGAGAGCCTGGATACCCTGATGGAAGGCAAGACGGTGATCGCCATCGCCCACCGGCTGTCGACCATCGCGCGCATGGATCGGCTGGTGGTGATCGACCAGGGGCAGGTGATCGAGACCGGCACCCACGCCGAGCTGATCGCCCGCGGTGGCCTCTATGCGCGGCTGTGGCAGCACCAGACCGGCGGTTTTGTCGGGGTGGATTGATAGGAAACGGGCAAGCCAGGGGTTTTTCGTCCACTCTGCTTGTCGGCCTGTTGGAAGGCGCGGCGCGGCGCGGCAGCGCTGAGCTGTCCCGCCGTGTTCTCAATAACCAGGGGCGGGGTGGGCGAGCCTGAATCCAGTCGAGCGCAGAGGTGCATATGAACATTTTCCTGACATCCTCCTTTGCTGAAGTCGTGGACTTGTTTGTCAGGTTCACCAAGGGCGAGTGCAGCGATCGATGAACTCGAGGTTTCAACCGCAACTCAGGACGAAATCGTCAGCAAACTGGAACGCGGCGATTACATCTATGTGTCCGGCGGCAACACCTTCTTTCTGCTGCAGGAGCTGAAGCGCACAGGCGCGGACCTGCTGATCGCCGAACACGTCAGAGCCGGGAAGTGCTACATCGGCGAATCCGCCGGCTCCGCGATACTCGCCCCCAGCATCGAATACATAACGGCGCTGGACGATGTTTCTGCCGCGCCTGATCTCGAGTCCTTTGCGGCCTTGGGGTTGGTCGATTTCTACCCGCTGCCGCATTACCGAAACGAGCCGTTTGCCGAGGCTGTCGAGCAGGTGCTGAAAGAGCATGGGGATGCGCTGGATCTCCGGCCATTCAGCAATAACCAGGCGATCGCCTTGTCGGGCGGCCATGCCGAGCTTCAAACCCGTGGTGATTGAGTTTCATACCCGGCCCGAGCCTACTTGCGGCCCACCTTGGGCGACTCGGCGCAGGGCGTTTCGTCGTCGATTCATCTGAACCCTCCCACACTGCGTCCACTCGTACCTCTAGCCACAGCCAAAGAACCGAGAGGGAATCTTCCATGACCGATAAACAAGCCAGCGTCCGCCACGATGCTGCGCAGCAGCGCTATGAACTGCTGGTGGAGGGCCAGCCACTCGGCTTTGCTGCGTACAGCGAGCAGGGCGAGCGGATGGTCTTCACCCATACCGAGGTCGACCCCAGCCTGTCCGGGCAGGGGCTGGGTAGCGTGCTGGCCAAGGGCGCGCTGGACGATGCACGGCGGCGCGGCAAGCGCGTGGTGCCGCAGTGCGAGTTCATCGCCAGGTACATTGAGCGCCACGAGGAATGGCAGGACCTGGTCGATCCGCTCTGAGGTCGATATGCAGCGGCGGGCTTCAGCCCGCCAACGGTCGCGACCGGGGTGATGGTCGTGGTGTGCCGCCGCCTGGCTTAAGCAGAGGGCAATCGCGTGGATGGTCGAGAGTTTGTCTGGGCGCATTTCAAGCTCAATGCCGAGCAGCGCCTGCGGGGCTTCAACTTCTTCGTGGTGCTGGCGATCTTTGCCGATGGCGGTGTACTGGCGGCCCTGCAGCAGGGCTTCTCGCCGGGGCTGCTGATTCTACTGGGCGCCTTCACCGTCTTGCTGGCGCAGGTGTTCTGGCTGGTGGACGCGCGCAGCCGGCAACTGCTGGAGCTGACCATCGTCGCACTCAAGGAGATGGAGGCCAACTATCCCGAGAGTTACCGGCTGTTCGCCGCCGATGCGCTGGGGCAGAGCCGGGTGATCAGTTACACCTTCGCCATCCGCGCACTGCTGCTGGCGCAGATGGGCTTCGGCCTGGGTGTGGTCGGCTACGGACTCTGGCAATGGTGATGGCGCCGCGCGACCTGTGGCGGGTCACGCGGCGATGGCGCTGTAGCTCGTTGCAGCTACGCGGGGGATGGCGGGTGGGCTGACGCCCGGCCCTACGGGGTGTCGGCCTCGTTTGTTCCGGCTTCAATCCACCCGCTGGATACGCCCTCGACGCTGGCGCTGAACGGTTGCGGCAGGGCTTCGATGTAGCCCACCAGCGCATCCAGATCCACCGGGCCGACGACGCGGTTATGGCCTTCGTTGAGGATGGTGAAGTTGTCGCCGCCGCCGGCCAGGAAGGAGTTCACCGTGACGCGATAGGTTGCCGCCGGGTTGATGGGGGCGCCGCTGGCGTCGCGCATTTCGATCACGCGGTTGCCCTCGGGGCGGTTCGCGGCCCAGCTGTACAGGATGCCGGAAGGCTTGAGCAGGCGCGGGTAGCTCTGGCCGACCCACTGCTGTTCGAGCAGGGTCTTGATCTGCGCGCCGGTGAGGTCCATCGAGACCAGGTCGTTGGCGAACGGCTGGATGGCGAACAGTTCGCCCAGGTGACCTCGCCGCCGTCGAGGTCCGCGCGGATGCCGCCCGGGTTCATGAAGCTGATCTGCGCACCGGTGGCCACGCGCTGGGCGTCGGCAATCAGGTTGCCCAGTGCGGATTCACCGGCGGGCGTCTCGGTGCGGGTGATGGCCCCTTGCGCGAGGCCGACCACCCGCGCCACCAGCGGCTCGACGCGGGCATCGGCCTGGGCCACCAGCGCGGCGACTTGCGGGTCCGGCGTGAGGCCTGCGCCCTGGTCGGCCCAGGTGGTGAGGATCGCAGCGGATTTCTCGACGACGTCGCGGCTGCGGCGGCTGACCAGAAGCTCGATGTCGGCATAGGCGGTGCCCGCCGAGAAGGCCTGCGTCACCAGGATCGGCTTGCCGTTGGCGTTGGGTAGCAGCGCGTTGGTGAAGCCGTGGGCATGGCCGGAGATGACCACATCCACCTCGTCATCCAGGCGCTTGACGATATCGACCACCGGGCCGACCACGGTGTCCGCCTGGGCGTTGGTCGGGCCGTTGTAGCTGGTCTGCTGGCCGCCCTGGTGCAGCGCGACGATGATGGCGCGCACGCCCTGGCGGCGCAGTTGTGCCACCGAACGGTTGATGGCGGCCGCTTCGTCGATGAAGCGCAGGCCGGCCACGCCGCTGGGCGAGACGATGGAGGGGGTTTCCTTCAGCGCGGCGCCGATCACGCCGATGCGTACGCCGCCGGCGTTGTAGATGGTGTGCGGTGGCAACAGCGATCGGCCGCTCGACTGATTGATGACGTTGCTCGACACCGTGGGGTAGCGCGCGCCCTGCCAGTTATCTTCGAGGTAGGGACCATCGGCATGGTTGCCACCAGTGAGCTGGCGCAGCAGCTCATTCTTGCCATAGTCGAACTCGTGGTTGCCAAGGGTGCCGACCACGTTGCAGCGCTGCTGGGCGAGGTGCTGGGCGCTGCGGGCAGCTTCATCTGCCAGCTGAATGGACGGCAGAACGGATTGGCCAGCAGGTTGAGCAGGCTGATCGCAGGCTCGTCGCGCAGCAGGGCGGAGTTGGGTGGCGAGGCGCCGACCTGGTCGCCGTCGTGAACGATGAGGGTGTACTCGCGGCTGGCCGATCTGAGGTAGGACGCCAGCACCGCCGCGCCGCCTGCCGGCCTCCCGGCAACGGTGCGCGGCGACAGCTGACCATGGAAGTCGTTGATGCCGAGGATGTTCACCGACACCACCGGCTCGGGGCGCCAGTCCGGTGCGCGCCAGCGGCGTCGCTCGCTGGCCTGCTGCCGGGCCTGCAGTCCTTCCTGGCGCTCCTCGCGGTAGTCCTGCTCGGTGGAACCGTGCTCGGGCTGATTCTGGGTCTGGGCCAGCGTTGGGGCGGCAAGGCCGATCAGGCCTGCGGCGAACAACCAATCCAATACGCGCATACGCATTGTTGTTTTCCTCGGGTGCGGTGGGATGGGCAGGGACCGAAACTAGGAAGCTCAGGTGGCAGGTTGATGACGGCCGGTTTGCGTTATGACGAGCGCCGACGTGCGGCTTCGTAGCGAAGTGCCATGTCTGTCGCGCCCTGGTGTCGCCCGTCGATGCCCGGCAGATGGCGCCGAACGCCTGCTGCCAAAGGCCGGTCGGTATTAACAACCACCGGGAGATCTGATGATGTCGACTTCGAGCAATCTGATATGGGCCGCGCTGGCGATCGGGGCGGTGACGGGCATGCGCAGCATGCTGGCGCCAACGCTGGTCAGCCGGGCGTTGAGCGAGCGCGATGATCTTGCCGGGGCGGGGGAGGCCGCGCAGTTGCTCACATCGGATACGGCGCAGACCTTCCTGCCAGTGCTCGCGGCCAGCGAGATGATCGGCGACAAGATGCCCTTCGCGCCGGACCGCACCATCGTGCCGTCGATGATGTTCCGCGCGCTTTCCGGCGGTGCGAGTGCGGCGGCGCTGGCGGGTGTGCGCCGCGAGCCCGTGCTGCTGCCCGCGTTGCTCGGTGCGACGGCGGCGCTGGTCGCCGCCAGGGTCGGGCTGGGTCTGCGCAAGCCGTATCAGCCCAGGCCGCTGGTCAATGCCGCGCTGGGTGCAGTCGAGGAGTGCCTGGCGTTGACGGTTGGTCGAGCCGGGCTGCGGCGCGCATTGGGAGACGGCCGGGCGAACGTTGAGGCGTGCGAAAGGTGGAAACGGCGTTGCCGTTTCCCACCCCTGGGCTTTTGCCGGGCCTCAGTCGGCGCGGCGGCCGGGCTTGTGCGGGTTGCTGCCTAGCAGACGCGTGTTCGCATCCGGGTAGCGATAGGCAAAGAGGGCGTGCTGCTTGGCCAGTTCGGCCTGCATGGCTTGCTGCTCGTGGGCGGGCAGCTTGGCCAGGTATTTCCGGATGATGGCGTACTTGGCGAACATCAGTTCGTCGAAGGCTTCCTGCTGTTCGATCTCGTACGCTCTGGCGCGGCGCTCGCGCAGTGCGGCCTGGTCGGTGTGCATGTTGCCGCCCTCGTGCAATACGAACGCACGCTGCGAATCGCCTTCGGTCTGCTCCATGGCAAGCCGGGCGGCCCAGGCAGTCGGGACGAAGGATAGACAGAGCAGCAGGCAGACGGTGGTTCTCGGCGCAAGCATGGCGCGGCCCTCGGCAAACACGCGGCCGACGGGCCGCTCGAGGTGCAGATTACGCCAGCCCCGAGCTGCGCTTCACTCACGCTGGCTGATGCCAATCGCCGCAGGGTGGCAGCGGCGACGACAGGGTGGGCTGCAGCCCACCCACGCCGTTCCTCGCTCACGCCTGGCGACGACCGCTTCAGCTCGGTCGCTGGATCACGCAGATCCGGTCACGGCACAGCCCGGCTTCGCGCGTGCCGACGCCGGGCGCGATCTCCGGCGCATCGCTGTTGCTGCCGTGGCCGGTGATGCCGGCACCGGTCGGGTGGCTGGTGGCGGTGGTTTCCGGGTAGTCGGTGCCGGCGCGCTTGGCCGCGCTGCCGATGTCGTAGCGCCCGGTGTCGGCGGTGTTGCTGTCGTGGTAGGCGCTGGGGGTAGAGGCGTGGGCACCGACTTCAGCCGCAGCGCCGGTGCCGGCGTTGTCACCGAAGCGTTCGCTGGCCGAGTGCAGGCCGGCGCCGGTGGTGGCGCCCGTCGTTCCGCTTGTGGGTCGGGTGAAGTGCTTGTCCAGGTGGCTGTCGCCGCCGGTAGCGCCGGCGTAGGGGCTGCTGGGGCCGGGATAGCCGTCTGCCGTGCCGCTGCCGCCGTGCTCGTCGATATCGATGGCGCCGTTGTACTCCAGCGCGTCGCGCGCCCTGGCCAGCTGATCCTCGTCGACCACATCCACCGCGATCACCAGGGCGCCGCGGCGTACCGCGTCGGGATAGGCGGTCGCGTAATGCCGGTGCTGTTCATGTGGCTCGTGGCCGAACAGCGATTTGAAGAAGTGCGCGACCTTCGATTCGTGTTCGTGGCGGTCCACCGGGACGTCCGGGCTGGTGCTGTAGGGTGCGTCGTAGGCATGGATATCGGCGCTTTCGGCGCCCACCGCATGGATCTGCTCGCGGGGAATGCCCCGCGCCATCAGGTCGCCGCGGGTGCGATTGGCATCGGTCAGCGTGGCGAACGCTGCTACCAGTGTGTGTTTCATGGTTCACCTCACGTTGTGTCGAACAACCGGGTTTGCGAGCACGGCGGGGCATCGGCCAACGCGGCGCTCATAGAGGTTGGGTCGAGGCGTACCGGTAGAGTTCAGCGGTGGGTATCAGCGGTCGGCGCTGGGGGAGAAGGACGTGCGCACGTCCGGCGCATGTGGAACAGGCAGGCCGTTGCTGACCTGCACACCGATGCGGGTGGGCGACGCCGCGCCACCCGCAGGGAAGTGATCAGTCGAGGTCGGCGGCGCTGTGACGCTCGGGCGCCTGTTCGGATTCATCGCCCCAGGTGCGGTTGACCTTGCGTCCGCGGATGACCGCCGGGCGCTCGGCAATCTCGCGAGCCCAGCGCTGCACATGCTGGTACTCGTGCACCGAGAGGAACTCGCCGGCGCCGTACAGCTCGCCCAGCACCAGCCCGCCGTACCAGGGCCAGATGGCCATGTCGGCGATGCTGTAGTCGTTACCGGCCACGTAGCGATGCTCCGCCAGCTGACGGTCGAGCACGTCGAGCTGACGCTTGACCTCCATGGCGTAGCGGTTGATCGGGTATTCGTATTTTTCCGGTGCGTAGGCGTAGAAGTGGCCGAAGCCGCCGCCGAGGAAGGGCGCCGAACCCATCTGCCAGAACAGCCAGTTCAGCGTCTCGGTGCGTGCACGGACCTCAGTCGGCAGAAAGGCGCCGAACTTCTCGGCGAGGTAGACCAGGATCGAGCCGGATTCGAACACCCGCAACGGCTCGCCGTCGATGCTGCGATCCACCAGCGCGGGGATCTTCGAGTTCGGGTTGATCTCGACGAAGCCGCTGCCGAACTGGTCGCCTTCGCCGATGTTGATCAGCCAGGCGTCGTATTCGGCACCGCGGTGACCGAGGGCGAGCAGCTCCTCGAGCATGATGTTCACCTTCACCCCGTTGGGCGTGGCCAGCGAATAGAGCTGCAGCGGGTGCTGGCCCACCGGCAGCGCCTTCTCCTCGCGCGCACCGGCGGTCGGTGCGTTGATGCTGGCGAACTTGCCGCCCGACGGGGCGTCGTGGGTCCAGACCTTCGGCGGTACGTAAGGGGTATCAGGCATGGCGATCTCCTCGAACGGGAAACGGGGATGTGCCGGGCATGCTACGCGCTCTGCCGGCATGGTCGAAATCGAGCCGGTCGATATTGGTCATCGACGGCGGATGATTCGTTCGTCGTGAAGGCGCGGGCGAGCCCTCGGTTTACCGGTCCGATCTGGCCGTTTCGCTGAACTTCCGCGCTGCTTCGCGGGCCTCAGTCAGACAGGAAGCGTCATCAATCGAGCCGGAGGCTCCTCAGACCAGAAGGGGACATTCATGTCGGATCATCACACCTACAAGAAGGTTGAAATCGTCGGTTCCTCGCGTAACAGCGTCGACGAGGCGATTCAGAACGGTATCGCCGAGGCCTCCAAATCGCTGCAGAACGTCGAGTGGTTCGAGGTCGGCGAAATCCGCGGCCATGTCGAGAACGGCAAGGTCGGGCATTTCCAGGTCACCATGAAGGTCGGCTTCCGCCTCGCCAACAGCTGACCTGCCTGCAGGCGACCCGCGGCTGGCCAGTCGGCCGCGCGGGATGCCGTCTCAACCGTGGCGGGTAGGCGCCTGGCCACGGCTGCGTTCGTAGCGCCGCAGCAGCGGCTGGGTGCTGAGGCCGTGGATCAGGATGCTCAGCGCCACCACCGAGATCACCAGGGAAATGATCACTTCCGTCTCGTCCGGCAGCAGCCCGTGGGTGACCGCGTAGCTCAGGTAGTAGAGGCTGCCGATGCCGCGGATGCCGAACCAGCCGACCGTCAGGCACTGGCCACGATCCAGGTAGCGCCGTGGCATCAGCAGCCAGACGGCGAGCGGGCGGATCAGCAGGAACAGCGCCAGCGCCAGGGGTATCGCCCGCCAGTCCCAGTGCACCGAGACCAGCACGCCGAGCATGGTCACCAGCAGCACTTCCAGGCTGCGTTCCATCTGCCCGCCGAAGGTCAGGATGTCGCCCATCATCACCCCGGCGGCGACCTTGGGCTCGGCGATCTTCTGACCCTCCAGCGGCAGTTCCCGTGGCGACAGTCCGCCTTCGACCAGGTGCGGCACGGCGTGGGCGATCAGCTCTTCGGAGGGCGTGTCCGATTCGTGGGCGGCGTCCTTTTCCGCATGGCGCAGGCCGAGGCCGGCGGCGAACACCGCGAGAAAGCCCCAGGCACCGATCAGCTCGGCGCCGACGTAGGCCAGCGCGATCAGCGCCAGGGCCAGGGAGTCGTTGGGTGACATGGAGGTGTCGGCGTGCCGCGCGCGCAGGTAGATCGCCAGCTTGCCGATCAGCCGCCCGAGCAGGTAACCGAAGCCCAGGCCCGCCGGCACCGCCCACAGCAACCGGTGCAAGGCCCAGTCGCCGACCCAGCCGGACGACAGGCTGCCCTGTTCGATCAGCAGCAGGCCGAAGACGACGAAGGGAAAGGCGGTGCCGTCGTTGAAGCCGGCCTCGCCGGACAGCCCGTAGCGCACGTGGTCGCTGTCACGCGAGTTGTTGACCTGCACCAGGCTGGCGAGCACCGGGTCGGTGGGCGCGAGGATGGCGCCGATCAGCACGGCGATGCCCCAGGGCAGGCCGAAGAGGTAATGGCAGAACGCGGCTACCCCGGCGATGCAGGCCAGCATCACCGGCCCGGCCAGCACGTAGGCGCTCTTCCAGGCCGGGTGGCGCAGCGGCATGCGCAGCTTCAGGCCGCTGACGAACAGCGACACCAGCACGGCGATTTCGGTGAGGTGCTCCATCCAGCTGGCGATGTGCAGGAATTCCATTTCCCACAGGCCGACGCCGAGCTGGCCGATCAGTAGGCCGAAGCCCAGGTAGATCAGCGAGGTGGTGACCGGCAGCCAGCGCAGATAGGCCGATGCCAGCGCGAGGATCAGCAACAGGATGCCGAGAACGGCCATCCATTCGAGAAAGCTCATGGGGGATTCCGATGGCGGGGCGTGCAGTGCCCGGAGGCTGTGTAGCCATTGGAACGGAGGCCGGCGGCAGGGTTCGCCGCCGGCACCGAGGCAGGCCGCCGTCGGTCAGGTCGCGGGCGGTTACGTGCGCAGGCCGGCGACGATCTCGAAGGCGCGGTGGCGGTCGGCGGTCTCGTAGAGGTCGCAGGTGAAGATCAGCTCGTCGGCCTGGGTCTGCTCCAGCAACACGTCGAGGCGCGCGCGCACCTTTTCCGGGCCGCCGATCAGCGCGAGGCCGAGAAAATCGCCCACGGCCTGCTGCTCGTGGGGCAGCCACAGGCCATGCATGCTCTCCACCGGTGGGCGCAGCACCAGGGACTGACCGCGGATCAGCGAGAGGATGCGCTGGTAGACGCTGGTGGCCAGGTGTTCGGCCTGCTCGTCGCTGTCGGCGGCGATCAGCGGCACGCCGAGCATCACGTAGGGTTTGTCGAGCACGGCCGAAGGCTGGAAGTTGTCGCGGTAGAGCCTGATCGCCTGATGCATGTAGCGCGGCGCGAAGTGCGAGGCGAAGGCATAGGGCAGACCCTTGGCGGCGGCCAGCTGGGCGCTGAACAGGCTCGAACCGAGCAGCCAGATCGGCACGTTGCTGTCCACCCGGGCATGGCGATCACGCGCTGATTGGGCTGCCGCGGGCCGAGCAGCAGCTCCAGTTCCTCGACGTCCTGCGGAAAGTCGTCGGCACTGCCCATACGGTCGCGGCGCAGGGCGTGGGCGGTGAACTGGTCGGCGCCCGGTGCACGGCCAAGGCCCAGGTCGATGCGGCCGGGATACAGCGCCTCCAGCGTGCCGAACTGTTCGGCGATCACCAGCGGCGCATGGTTGGGCAGCATTACCCCGCCGGCACCGAGGCGGATGCGCGTGGTGTTGGCCGCCAGATAACCGATCAGCACGGCGGTGGCGGCGCTGGCGATGCCGTCCATGTTGTGGTGTTCGGCGACCCAGAAACGCTGGAAGCCGAGCCCTTCCACGTGCCGCGCCAGCGCCAGGGCGTTGTGCAGCGCCTGGGCCGGCGTGCCGTCGTCACGGATCGGTGCCAGGTCGAGGGCGGAAAAGCGGGTCTGGGCAATGCGGGACATCGGTAACCTCATGCGGATGGCGGACCTGGACGCGCGCGTTCAGGTTCGGTCGGTTGGCGCTGGCGTGCCGGCTCTAGCGGCAGTGCTCGGCCTTGGCTTCGACCAGCACGTTGCGCTCCTCGTCGAGCAGCCAGCCCTGCGGCGTGAAGCCCAGCGAGCGGGCCTGGAACAGGTAGCGCTTGCCCGCTTCGAACTGGTCGTAGCGCACCACCATGGTGCAGCGCATGGTCTGGGTTTCGGCGAACAGGTTCGGCCCGCCGCCACTGACTTCGAATTCATAGTTGGCTTCGAGTTCATGGCTGCCCGGCGGAACCTGGAAGTAGCGGCCGTCGTGGGTGCGCTTGCCATCCAGGCGATCGGACATGAATACATCGATGGTCTGCGCGCGCAGGTCGACCCAGGCCATGTTCGGGTCGTGTTGCGGCAGGGGCCCGGCACAGCCCGCCAGAAGCAGGCTGAACAGAGCGAGGGAAAGTGGCTGGCGCATGGCTGGATTTCCTCGGCGGCTGGGCGAGGGGCTCTCGGCGCCTCACCTCTACTGCCGAGCGTGCGCCAGATGGCGGCGCATTTCAACGCGGCTCAGCGGCCGGCGAGGTCGCCGCAGCCCTTTTCCTCGGCACGGGCCAGCACGTACTGGTGCTGGTCATAGAGCTTGGCCCAGGGGCGGAAGCCGTAGCCGCCGGCCACCAGGCGATAGCGCGCGCCGGCGGTGAACTGGTCGTATTCCAAGGTCAGCTTGCAGTCGCGGGCCAGCGAGCTGCTGCCGGGGCCGATGTTGGCGCCGTCGACGTCGAAGCGGTAGCGCATCTCCAGGCGGCGGCTGCCGGGCGGGACCTGGAAGAAGCGGTCGTCGTCCAGTGTCCTGCCGTCCACGGCCACGGCCTGCAGCGTGGTTTGGCCGTTCGGGTCGAGGTCGACCCAGGCCTGTTGCGGGTCGGGCTTGGGCATCCAGGACGAGCAGCCAGCGAGGAGGGCGATCAACGGGACAAGAACGAAACCGCGCATGTGAGAAGCTCCGGCCGCAACCATCCGGCCCGGTGAGAAATCGAAGTGGAGGCGCATGCTGCCGCGGTTGCATTGCACGGCAGGGCCTTTGTAGGGTGCGCCAAGCGCGCCGGCGCCAGCCCCGACCACCGACCGGTTCATCCGATGACCAAGCCCAACGCCGCCTTGATCGACAGCCGCACCCTGCGCTGGGTTCCCCTGCTGCTTGCCGTCTGTCTGAATGGCTGCGCCTATTACACCCAGCTGGCGGTCGGCCAGGTCGAGCTGCTGCGCCAGCGGGAAGCGATCGAGACGCTGCTGGCCGACGAGTCGCGCGATCCGTCGCTGCGCCAGCGCCTGGCTGGGGTGCTCGAGGCGCGGCGCTTCGCCAGCACCGCGCTGGGCCTGCCGGACAACCGCAGCTATCGCGTCTACGCCGATATCCAGCGGCCCTATGTGGTGTGGAACCTGTTCGCCACCGAGGCCTACTCGGTCAAGCCGGTGGAACATTGCTTCCCGATCGCCGGCTGCGTCGCCTACCGCGGCTACTTCCGCCAGGGCGCCGCCCGCGGCGAGGCGGCGCGCCTGCGCATGGCCGGGCTGGACACCCACGTCGCCGGCGTCGAGGCCTATTCCACCCTCGGCTGGTTCGCCGACCCGCTGCTCAGTTCGATGCTGCGGCGCAACGACGAGCAGCTGGCCGCGCTGGTGTTCCACGAACTGGCGCACCAGCAGCTGTACCTGCCCGGCGATACAGCGTTCAACGAGTCCTATGCCACCTTCGTCGAGCGCGAAGGGCTGCGGCAGTGGCGCGCCAGTCGAGGCCTCGCCGAACCGGACGAGCAGGGTCGCGAGCGTTATCGGCAGCTGGTGCAACTGCTGCTCGACACCCGCGAGCGTCTTGCCTCGCTGTATGGCTCGGGGCGGCCGGCGGCGGAACTGGAGGGCCTCAAACAGGCCGAGTTCGCTGCGCTGCGCCAGCGCTATCGCACCCTACGTGATGGTTCGTGGGGTGGCGACGCGCGTTTCGACCGCTGGTTCGCCCAGCCGCTGAACAATGCCACCCTGGTGCCGTTCGGCCTGTACGACCGCTGGGTGCCGGCCTTCGCCGCGCTGTTCGACGCGAATGGGCGCGACTGGGAACGTTTCCACGAGGCGGTCGCGGCACTGGCCAAACGCCCTGCCGACGAGCGGGAACAGGCGCTAACGCAACTGGCCGACTGAACAAGCGAAACGGCGCGCCCGGCAACCGCGCGGGTTACGTCGCCTGATGCCCTGTGTTTCGAAAATCTGCAATTTACCGTTCATCGGCTGCGATCTGGTGACCCGCTGAACGGCGCGAATCATTTTTCAGCCCGTCCGGTCCCCTCTATAGGTCGCGCAATTTTCACGCGGCGATCCACCTATGCCTGATTCCCACGCATAACAACGGAGGCTCCATGGAGACCATTTCCGGAATTCTCGATAACAAAGGCACGCCACTGGAGAAGCAGAAGTTCACATGGAAGGAAATGGCCGGCAAGCCGATCAGCAAACTCGATGACGATGCGTTTACCCGTGTGCGCATCATCCTCATGAACGGCGTCGAGACCGACGCCCTGCGCCTCAAGCACGGCATTGCGCGCTTCAACAAGGAGCTGCGCCTGCCGCTGGCCGAGATCCGCCGCGTCGAGCAGCACCAGGCAACCATGGTCAACTGGCTGATCGGCGCCGACCACTCGCCGCTGGAAACCACGGTGGCCTACGAGCAGGTAGCCATCGAGGTGACCGCCGCCGTGGCGCAGAACGAGCCCGACCCCTACCAGGCGCAGACCTATCGCTTCGGCCTGCTGGAAGACTTCGATCACCTGTACCGCTACTCGGCGATGCTCGATCGCCTCGAGGGCAAGGATGCCAACAACATCCTGCAGGGCTATACCGACATCGTGCCCGGGCGGAAAACATCGGAGCACCATCGTCATCCGGAAAACGACATCCGTGACAACTACGAGAAGAACTCCGCCGCGCTCATCACCAAGATCCACGCAGCGCTGATCACCGGCGCGGAATACCAGACCCACGACTACTACATGAACATCGGCCCGCTGTTCGCCGACCCGCTGGCGCGCCAGCTGTATGCCGAGATCGCCTCGGTGGAAGAGCAGCACGTGACCCAGTACGGCTCGCTCTCCGACCCCAGCGAAAGCCATATGGAGAAGTGGCTGGTGCACGAGGCGATGGAGGTCTACATGTACGCGAGCTGCGCCGAGCAGGAGACCAACCCGCGCATCAAGGCCATGTGGGAGCGCTTCCTCGACTATGAGCTGGGCCACTTGAATGTCGCCTGCGAATGGTTCAAGAAGCTCGAAGGCCGCGACCCGGCCGAGGTGCTCGCCGGCCCGCTGCCGAAGATGGTCGAGTTCAAGAGCCAGCGCGATTTCGTGCGCCAGGTGCTGGCCGCCGAGGTCAACCTGCGTACCGCCGGCCCCGCCTACGTGGACAAGGCCAAGGAGCCGCAGTCCTCGCTGGATTACCGCAACCACCTCGCCTCGGAAGGGCTCGCCTCGGACATCGTCTCGGCGGGCTACCAGTGGGCGCCGGGTGGCGAACTGATGCGCAAGGCTTCCTGAGGAGACGATCATGGCTACAGCAGCGAAAGTGGGTTCCAACTTCACCGGCGTGCAGATGTCCCCGAAGGACACCAAGCGCCTGCTCGACGCGGTCAACGAGATTCATCCGGACGTGCCGGGTGATGAGCGCGGCATGCTGGTCGAGCGCACCGAACGCGCCGCCGAGGCCGACCGCATCGGCTCCGTGCCGGTGCCGGGTTCGGCCAAGGGCATGCTCAAGACCGGCTTCGACATGATGCGCGGCAAGAGCCCCGAGGTGTTTCTCGACAAGCTGGGCGAGCGCCTGGCCTACGAGCGCAACGGGGTGCGTCTTTACGAAGCGATGATCGCCAAGGTCAAGGCGCTCGACACGCCGGACACCGCCCTGGTCGATACGCTCATGCACATCCGCAACGAGGAGCACGAGCACATGATGCTGGTGCACCAGGCGATCGAAACCCTCGGCGCCGACCCGACCGCGCAGACCCCTTGCGCCGATGTCGTCGGGGCCATGTCCCTGGGAATCGTCAACGTGCTGACCGACCCGCGGACTAACGTCGACCAGTGCCTGAATGCGCTTCTGACCGTGGAGCTGACCGACAACGCGGCCTGGGAGCTGTTGATCGAGCTGGCGCAGGCGGCGGGACATCCGAACATTGCCGATAGCTTCACGAAGGCCAAGACCCAGGAAGACGACCATCTGGTGAAGATCAAGACGCTGATGCGCCGCGATCTGATCATGCAGACCAAGTAATAGCGTGCGAGCGGGACGCTTTGGCGCACACCACCGAAAGGGGTGTGCGTCTTTTTTATGGGCTCAGGAATGTGGTGAATGAACGTTTTTAGCCCTTGCCGATTAGCGAGCTGCTTGAGGGTTTAGTTTCGCCCTGCTGGGCGAGTTTCTTTGGCAGTCGCCCCAAAAGAAACCAAAAGGTCTTGCCCCTCCATCCGGGTCTCGCTGCGCTCGACTTCCCTCGTTCCATCGTTGCTCCGGGGGCCGGCGTACAAGGGCCATCCATGGCCCTTTACGCCTCTCGCGGCATCCATGCCGCTCGCTCCCTCCGCAACGATTCCACTCGGCCTCCTGAAAGGGGCGAATGGCATCGCCTGATAGCGTGTGCACAGGAAACCAAGTAAAGCGGACGACGGTGGTCACGCTTCTGCCTGAGCATGCCGTAGAGATGTTCGCGCCCTTGATGCAAGTACGAGGGTGAGCCCGCGCACGCATATGAACGTGGAGCTTTGGAGCCAAGTGAACATCTGAACGCCGGGTAAATCGGTCCATCTGTTCATCTTGCACAGCCTACCAGACGACTCCAAACGCCCCTTCAGGAGGGTGAACGGAGCCGTCGCGCAGAGGGGCGAGCCGCAGGGATGCGGCGAGAGAACTGGGCGTCCCCCCGTAAAGGGCCATGGATGGCCCTTGTACGGCGACCCTCGGAGCGGCGGCGTAGTGAACGCACCCGGAGCGAAGCGCAGGGCCGGATGCAGGGGCAAAGCGTTTTTGGTTACTTTTTCGGCGTTTGGAAAAAGTGACTCGCCCATCAGGGCGAAACCAGGCCTTCAGGCGACTCGCCAATGATCATGAAGCAAAAAATTTCATTCAACGCAGCATGTCGCTGATGAAATGGTGAAAAACCAAAAGAAAAAGGGGTGCCGCCTGCGCGAACACCCCTCCTCAACGATCACCGGCGAGCCGGTCAATCGTTCCCGACACTCGCCGTTTGCACGGTACAGCCCCAGACTTCCAGCGCCGGCTGGTCCGCTTGTGGCGGGCCGAGCCATTCGCTCATGGCGTGGCAACGCTGGTCAAAACACAGTTGGTAATCCCCTGCCTCGGGGGTTCGCCCCAGGCGCAGGAGTGGCAACGCAGGCATCTGGCGCTGGTAGTGCCAGGCCCCGTCGCGCAGTCCGGCGTCATCCGGGATTTCCATCCGGCACCAGAACCCTTGACCCGCGCTTCGCCGAGCAGCAGCCCGTCCGGCGTCACGCGGTAATCCTCTTCCCAGCGGATCTTCTCGATGGTGTGGTTCCACGCCAGGGTGAAGGCGGGGGTGGGCACTTCGGCCCACACCACGCCTGCCAGCCCCAGGCACAGACCGATCACGCCGCCGCCGGCTCGGCGCGACGGGCGCGCCAGAAGTGCTGGATAAGGAACAGCGCGCCCAGGCCGAAGCCGATTTCATCGCTGATCGGCATCGCCAGCACCATCGAGGCGGCTGCGGCGAAGGCGAGGACCTTCTCCCACAGCGCCATGGGCCGTTGCAGGTAACCGGTGAACACGGCACCCACAGGCCGACGGCGAAGGCCGCCTTGAACAGCATGTACAGCGTGGCGCCCCAGTCGCCGCCCTGCATCATCAGCGCCGGGTTGTACACCGCCATGAACGGCACGATGAAACCGGCGATGGCGATGCGGATGGCCCACATGCTGATCTTCAGGCCCCTCTCCTTGGCGATCGGCGCGGCGGCGAAGCAGGCCAGCGCCACCGGCGGGGTGAGGTCGGCCATGATGCCGAAGTAGAAGACGAACATGTGCGAGACGATCAGCGGCACACCCAGGTCCAGCAGCGCGGGCGCGGCAATCGAGCTGGTGATGATGTAGTTCGGGATCGTCGGGATGCCCATGCCCAGCACCAGGCAGGTCAGCATGGTCAGCAGCAGCGAAAGGAACAGGTTGTTCTCGCCGACGGCCAGGATGTAGCCGGCGAAGGTCGAGGCCACGCCGGTCAGCGAGACCACGCCGATGATCACGCCGACCAGGGCGCAGGCGATCCCCACCGGCACCGCATGGCGCGCGCCTTCCACCAGCGCGTGCAGGCAGATGACCAGGGTGTCGCGACCGCCCTTGATGAACCAGCACACCACCACCAGCGCGGCGATGACGCCGAAGATCACCCCGATGCCGAGCTGGAAGAACCCGGCGCAGAGCAGGCCGAGGGCGATCCAGAAGGCAATGCGCAGGCCGAACGACGAGACCTTGAGGATGATCGCCGAGCCGAGGATGACGATGGCTGTCAGCGACAGGCCAATGGTGCCGGCGAACATCGGGGTGCGCCCGGAGAACAGCAGCCAGACCAGTACCAGCAGCGGGATCAGCAGGTACCAGCGCTCCTTCACCGCGGCCCAGGCACTCGGGCACTCGTCTTTCGGCAGGCCCTTGAGACCGGCGCGCTTGGCTTCCAGATGGACCATCCAGAACACCGAGCCGAAGTACAGCAGCGCCGGAATCAGCGCGGCCTTGGCGATCTCGACGAAGGGCACGTTGATGGTCTCGGCCATGATGAAGGCCACCGCACCCATCACCGGCGGCATGATCTGGCTGCCCATCGAGGACGTGGCCTCGACGCCGCCGGCGAAGGCCGGGCGATAGCCGAAGCGCTTCATCAGCGGGATGGTGAACTGGCCGGTGGTGACCACGTTGGCCACGCCGGAACCGGTGATGGTGCCCATCAATGCCGAAGACACCACCGACACCTTGGCCGGGCCGCCCAGCTTGTGGCCGAACAGGCCCATGGCGAAGTCGGTGAACAGCTTGATCATGCCCGCCTGCTCGAGGAACGAGCCGAACAGGATGAACAGGAAGATGTAGGTCGCCGAAACGTAGGTCGGGTGCCGTACAGGCCTTCGGTGCCGAACGACAGCTGGTTGACGATCTGATCCAGGTAATAGCCGCGGTGCGCGAGATCACCGGGCAGGTACTCGCCGAACAGGCCGTAGGCGAGGAACAGCCCGCAGATGATCGGCAGCGCAATGCCCATGACGCGGCGTGCGGCCTCGAACACCAGCACGATCAGCGTCAGGCCGACCACCATGTCGGTGGTGGTCATGTCGCCGGAGCGCTGGATCAGGTCCGCCTCGAAATACCACTGGTAGAAGAAGGTGGCGAAACCGGCCAGGCCGAGCACCCAGGCCACTGGCTGGAACGGCTTGCCGGTGCCGCGCGCCGGGTAGCAGAGAAACACCAGCAGCAGCAGGAAACCGACGTGACCGGCGCGCAGCACCTGGCTGGACACCGGATGGAAGGCGGCGGTGACGATCTGATAGATGGAGAACAGCAGGGCGACGTAGAACAGCGCCCTCGGCCATTCGCTGGGGCTGGCATGCAGCCCTTGGCTTTCGCTCATGGGTATCACTCTCTCACTGCAAGGGGATGCCTGTAGAAGCAGGCTTGCCAACGAGGCGACGCGGGCAAGCCTGCTGCTACAAGGAGCGGGCTGGAGCAGGCGCTGGGCCTGCTCAGCCCGTCGTTCAGCGCTGGGTTACTTGAGAACCCCGGCTTCCTTGTAGAAGCGCTCGGCGCCCGGGTGCAGCGGGATCGGCAGGTTCTTGGTGGCGTTTTCCAGCTTGATGTCCTTGGCAGCGGAGTGGGCGTTACCCAGGGCGGCCAGGTTGTCGAACATCAGCTTGGTCATCTGGTAAGCCACTTCATCGGAGACCTTTTCGTGGGTCACCAGAATGTTGGTGATGGCCACGGTGGGAACGTCGGCGTCCTGACCGTCATAGGTGCCGGCCGGATCACGCCCGCCAGGTAGGCATCGCTCTCGATCTTCTCGACCACGGCGGCCGGAATCTCGACGAAGGTCACCGGCATGGTGCTGGCCAGGTCGCGGATGGCGGCCATGCCCAGGCCCGAGGACTGCAGGGTGGCGTCGAGCTGGCGGTTCTTGATCAGCTCGACCGACTCGGCGTAGGGCAGGAACTCGACGCGGCCCATGTCCTTGTAGTCCAGGCCGGCGGCCTTGAAGATCGCGCGGGCGTTCAGCTCGGTGCCGGACTTCGGCGCGCCGACGGAGATGCGCTTGCCCTTCAGGTCTTCCAGGGTCTTGATGCCGGATTCGGCGCTGGCGACGATCTGGATGTAGTTGTTGTAGGTGCCGGCAATGGCGCGCAGGCGCTTGAGCGGGGCCTTGAAGCCGGCATCCTCGACACCGTTCCAGGCATCTTCCACCGAGTCACCCAGGGAGAAGGCCAGCTCGCCGCGACCGGCCTGCAGCAGGTTGAGGTTTTCTACCGAGGCCTTGGTGGCCTGTACCGAAGTCTTGGCGCCGTCGATCTTGTTGTACTGCTGCGACAGGGCCACGCCGATCGGGTAGTACACGCCGCTGGTGCCGCCGGTGAGGATGTTGATGAAGGTCGGTGCAGCGACGGCCGCGGTGCTGGCGGTGAAGGCCGCAGCGGCAGCGAGCAGGCCCAAGCGTTTGGTCAGTCTCATGGATGGATCTCCGTTTCGTTTTTATTGATTGGCGCAGCATGTTGACGATAGACGATGCCGCGTTCGGGGAACGCGCCAGACGTACAAGCAGAGGGGCGATGACACCGGGGCCGGGCCCGGGAGGTGGGTATCGCTGGCAGCTCTTCTTGTCGTTGGAATCGCATCGAGCACATTGCCAGTAGCAGAAGGCGTGCCAGCCTGTGCGAGCCCCCTGCTACAGGGGCTGTTGCCTCCCTGAAGGGAAGCGTTAGGCAAGAATCCGCCTATCGGATGAACGGTATAGGCAAGAAACCGCTCATCAGGACTCAGGCAAGGGGGAAACTTGCCCGAAAGCACGGCTTCGAATGCAGACAATCGTTCGAGGGGAGGGCGCCTGATGAGCGCGGAAATCAGCGCCAAAGATCTGGGCATCGACATGGCCGACGGCGAGCCCGCGCTGTTCAAGTGGTTCGTCGCCAGCTTTCTGTTCGGCAAGCGCATCCAGCAGGACATCGCCGCCGAGGCGTATCGCGTCATCGTCGACAAGCACAAGCGCGATACGCCGCGAAAACTGGGCAACTGCAGCTGGCAGCAGCTGGTGAACATGCTCGGCGAGGGGCGCTATGTACGCTACGACGAATCCACCGCCGAGCGACTGCTCAAGCTCTGCGAGAAGCTCAACCACGAGTATGGCGGCAAGCTCGGGCGCATCCATGAGCTCAGCGAGAACCGCAAGGAGCTGGAGCGGCGGCTGGCGGAGTTCGAAGGCGTCGGGCCGAAGACCGTGGAGATCTTCATGCGCGAGGCGGCCAGGGTCTGGTACTGAGCGCGCCGGACGGCGCTTGCCATGCACGGCGGATGAATTACAGTGGCGCCATCGTTCCGTCGAACACCGCCATGCGCACTTTCCTGACCGCCTTCTGCCTGCTCCTGTCCGTCGCCGCCAGCGCTGCGCCGGCACCCTATTACCGTTGGCAGAGCATCGTCGACGGTACTGTCATCTGCCGCCAGACGTCGCCCGGCGAAGGCTGGCAACGGCTCGACGACCAGCCCTTTCGCGACCTCAACTGCAGCATGCCGGCCGCCCGTGTCGACCGCCCGAGCGGCGTACCGGGTTTTCGTCCGCAGCCGGGGCGGTGAGGCAGCGCATTCAGGGGTGGCTCTGGTTGACGCCGGGTAGTGCTGTGAGGCCCACCGGGGCGCCACGCTCAGTCCCTCGGCACATGCTCATCGATCAACGCCAGCAGGCGTTCGACGCTTTCAGTCAGCGGCGTCGAGTTGTCCAGGCGGATGTAGTCGTCCAGTTCGCCGGCGAACAGCGCGTTGCGCGCCAGCCGTGACTCGATCTGTTCCGCCGTCTCCCGCCCGCGTGCATGCAGGCGCTGGCGCAATACGTCCTGCTCGACGCTGAGCAGCACCGCCAGCAGGTCTGGATAACGCTCCCGTGCCGTTGCCAGGTAGCCGCGCGAACCATTGACCAGCACCTGCTCGCCGGACGCCAGCCACTCATCGATCTCTGCCGGAATGCCATACGCCAGACCGTTGGCCCGCCAGCTGAGGGCAAAGGCGCCCTGCGCCTCGAGACGCTCGAATGCCTGCGGCGACACCGAATGCGCCGCCTCGCCGACGGCTTCGGCCGAGCGGGTGATGACCCGTCGCGCGATGCGCACACCACGGCCAGCCAGCAACTCGCGGGCGGCGTCCAGCAGGCTGTCCTTGCCGGCACCGGATGGCCCGATCAGGTAGATCAAGCGGCCTCGCATCATTGGGCTCCTGATTTCGGGCAGATGGGCGCGAGTATAAGGCGGCTGCGCGACGGCGGCATGGCCGCATTTCGGGCGATCAGCGCACGCCGTGCTTTGCCTGGCGCAGCAACGCCCCCTAAGCTGGACGCCGTCACTGCGCCCCTGTGCCGCGTCGCCTACACGACAGCTGGCATTTCAGAGAAAGAGGAAAAGCATGAAACAGAAGATCGTATTCATCACCGGCGCCACCTCCGGCTTCGGCCGTGCCACCGCCCGCCGCTTCGCCGAGGCGGGCTGGGCGCTGGTGCTCACCGGGCGGCGCAGCGAGCGTCTGGAAGAACTGAAGGGCGAGCTGTCGGCGAAGGTGCCGGTGCATATCGCCACGCTCGACGTGCGCCAGGCCGGCGCGGTGCAGGAGGTGGTGGCGCAGCTGCCGGCCGAATTCCGCCAGATCGATTGCCTGGTCAACAACGCCGGCCTGGCACTGGCACCGCAGCCGGCGCAACAGGTTGATCTCGCCGACTGGCACACCATGATCGACACCAACATCACCGGCCTGGTCAACGTCACCCACGCGCTGCTGCCGACGCTGATCGCCACCGGCAAGGGCGCCAGCATCGTCAACATCGGCTCGGTGGCCGGCCACTGGCCGTATCCGGGCGGCCACGTCTACGGTGCGACCAAGGCCTTCGTCGAGCAGTTCGGCTACAACCTGCGCTGCGACCTGCTCGGCACCGGCGTGCGCGTCACCGACATCGCGCCGGGAATGGCCGAAACCGAATTCACCCTGGTGCGCACCAAGGGCGATCAGGCCGCCAGCGACCGGCTGTACCGCGGCACCACGCCGCTGACCGCCGAGGACATCGCCGAGCAGATCTTCTACGTTGCCACCCTGCCGGATCACATCAACATCAACCGCCTGGAAGTGATGCCCACCCGCCAGGCCTGGTCGCCGTTCAATATCGATCGCGACAAGTAACGGGCTCCAGGAGGCGTGGCGTGCAACGCGCCGCGCCTGCTGCATGCCTCGCGAACCGGCCGTTCAGACGTATCGTTAACCTGACCGTAACGATTGCATCCGCTGCTTGATTGATGACCCTTCGGTCACGTCCCTACTGTGCGCTCCACAAGCGGAAAAACTGTGGAGTCGCCATGACAACAACAATCTCCCCACCGCCGCAGTGGTCGCGTCGTCGCGCTGAAAAAGCCCGTCGTCTCGATCAGGTGCAGAGCCTCGCCGATGGCGTGGTACTGCCCAGCGAGCGGATCGTCGAGGCCCTGGAACTCTTGATCGCCCCGGTGATCGCGTGGTGCTCGAGGGCAACAACCAGAAGCAGGCGGACTTCCTCTCCCGCTCCCTGGCCAAGGCCGACCCGGCAAGCTGCACGACCTGCACATGATCATGCCGAGCGTCAGCCGCGCCGAGCACCTGGATCTGTTCGAGCGGCAGATCGCGCGCAAGCTCGACTTTTCCTTCGCCGGTCCGCAGAGCCTGCGCATCAGCCAGCTGCTCGAGGACGGCCTGCTGGAAGTCGGCGCCATCCACACCTACATCGAACTCTACTCGCGCCTCTTGGTGGACCTGATCCCCAACGTCGCGCTGGTCGCCGGCTTCCAGGCCGATCGCCACGGCAACATCTACACCGGCCCCAGCACCGAAGACACCCCGGCGCTGGTCGAGCCGACCGCCTTCAGCGACGGCATCGTCATCGTCCAGGTCAACGAGATCGTCGACGAGCTGCCGCGCGTGGACATCCCGGCGAGCTGGGTCGATTTCGTCGTGGTGGCCGACAAGCCCTTCTACATCGAGCCGCTGTTCACCCGCGACCCGCGCCACATCAAGCCGGTGCACGTGCTGATGGCGATGATGGCGATCCGCGGCATCTACGAAAAACACAACGTGCAGTCGCTCAACCATGGCATCGGCTTCAACACCGCGGCCATCGAGCTGATCCTGCCGACCTACGGCGAATCCCTCGGCCTGAAAGGCAAGATCTGCCGCAACTGGACGCTCAACCCGCACCCGACGCTGATCCCGGCGATCGAGACTGGCTGGGTCGAGAGCGTGCATTGCTTCGGCACCGAGCTGGGCATGGAGAACTACATCGCCCAGCGCCCGGACGTGTTCTTCACCGGCCGCGACGGCTCGATGCGCTCGAACCGCATGATGTGCCAGCTGGCCGGGCAATACGCCGTGGACCTGTTCATCGGCGCCACCCTGCAGGTCGATGGTGATGGGCATTCCTCCACCGTCACCCGCGGGCGCCTGGCCGGTTTCGGCGGTGCGCCAAACATGGGCCACGACCCGCGCGGTCGCCGCCATCCGACCCCGGCCTGGCTGGACATGGCCATGCCCGGCGGCGAGGCCCCGGTGACCATGCTCGAGCGCGGCAAGAAGCTCGTGGTGCAGATGGTCGAGACCTTCCAGGAAGGCGGCAAACCCACCTTCGTCGAGCAGCTCGACGCGGTGGAGGTGGCGAAGAAGAGCGGCATGCCGCTGGCGCCGATCATGATCTACGGCGACGACGTCACCCACCTGCTCACCGAGGAAGGCATCGCCTACCTGTACAAGGCCCGTTCGCTGGAGGAACGCCAGGCGATGATCGCCGCGGTGGCCGGCGTCACCAGCATCGGCCTGCGGCACAACCCGAAGGACACCGAGCGCATGCGCCGCGAAGGGCTGATCGCCCTGCCGGAAGACCTCGGCATCCGCCGCAACGACGCCACCCGCGAACTGCTCGCCGCCAAGAGCATCGCCGAGCTGGTCGAGTGGTCCGGCGGCCTCTACAACCCGCCTGCCAAGTTCAGGAGCTGGTGATGAGCGCACTCATTGCACGACAGGCGCCGACCGCGGCCGAGCGCCTGGCTGATCTGGCGGTGCAGGCGCTGGTCGACGAGGCCGACCTGTCGCCCAAGCCGGGGCTGGTCGACCGACGCGGCAGTGGCGCGCACAGCGATCTGCACCTGGGGCTGATGCACGCCTCGGCGCAGTCGCTGTGGCCGGCGTTCGCCGCCATGGCCGATGCCGCGCGGAGCGAAGGTCGGGTCAGCCAGGCGCTGCGGGAAACCCTCGGGCAGCTGGGCCGCGACGGCGAAGCGGAGATGCTGCGCGTCACCGCAGGGGTCAACACCCATCGCGGCGCGATCTGGGCGCTGGGGCTGCTCAGCGCGGCGGCCATGCTGGAAAGCGGCGCTTCGGCCGGCGGGATCGCCGCCAGCGCGGCCGCCCTGGCGCGGCTGGACGACCCGGCCGCGCCGCACAACCCGGACAGCCATGGCGCGCGGGTCTGCCGTCGCTACGGCGTGCTCGGCGCCCGCGAACAGGCGCAGCACGGCTTTCCCGCGGTCATGGAGCACGGCTTGCCGCAACTCCTGGCCAGTCGCCGCGCCGGCGCCGGCGAGCAGAACGCCAGGCTCGATGCACTGCTGGCGATCATGAGCAGCCTGACCGACACCTGCGTGCTGCATCGCGCCGGTCTTGAAGGGCTGACCCGCATGCAGGCCGGTGCCCGCGCCGTGCTCGAAGCCGGTGGTGCCGCCAGCCTCGCCGGTCGTCGCCAGCTGCGCCTGCTCGATCGCGACATGCTCGCCCTCAACGCCTCGCCGGGGGGCGCCGCCGACCTCCTGGCCGCCACCCTTTTCCTCGACCGTCTGGCGCCGCATGCGCCGGCGCCGACTGGGAGCAACTGAACATGGAAACCCTGTCTTTCGAATTCGCCGCCGGGCAACCCGCCCGCGGCAAGGCCCTGGTCGGCGTGGTCGGCTCGGGCGACCTGGAAGTGCTGCTGGAACCCGGCCAGGCCGGCAAGCTGGCGATCCAGGTAGTCACCTCGGTCAATGGTGCCGAGCAACGCTGGAAGAGCCTGTTCGAGCGGATGTTCCGCGAGCAGACGCCACCGGCATTGAACATCGATATTCACGATTTTGGGGCCACGCCCGGCGTAGTGCGTCTGCGCCTGGAGCAGGGACTGGAGGAAGTCGGCCATGACTGATGTGTCCGCTAACACCGTGGCCCGTTTACTCGAGTCGCGCAGCTTCGTCGAACTCGGTGCCCGCCAGCGTGCCCGCGCACTGCTGGACGAGGACAGCTTCCGCGAATTGCTCGATCCGTTCGATCGCGTCACCTCGCCCTGGCTGCCGAAGCAGGGCATCGTCACCCAGGCCGACGACGGCGTGGTGGTCGCCAAGGGCACCCTTGACGGCCAGCCAGCGGTGATCGCCGCCATCGAAGGCGCCTTCCAGGGCGGCAGCATGGGGGAAGTCGGCGGCGCGAAGATCGCCGGCGCACTGGAACTGGCTGCTGAAGACAACCGCAACGGCATCCCGACCCGCGCCGTGCTCCTGCTGGAAACCGGCGGCGTGCGTCTGCAAGAAGCCAACCTGGGCCTGGCTGCCATTGCCGAGATCCAGGCGGCCATCGTCGAGCTGCGCGACTACCAGCCGGTGATCGGCGTGGTCGCCGGTTCCGTCGGCTGCTTCGGTGGCATGTCCATCGCCGCCGGGTTGTGCAGCTACCTGGTCGTCACCCGCGAAGCCCGCGTCGGCCTCAATGGCCCGCAGGTGATCGAGCAGGAAGCCGGGCTCGACGAGTACGACTCGCGCGACCGGCCCTTCATCTGGAGCCTGACCGGTGGCGAGCAACGCTATGCCTCGGGTCTGGTGGACGCCTACGTGGCCGACGACACCGACGCCATCCGCGCGCAACTGCACGAACTGTTCGCCCTCGGCAAGCCGCTGCAGCCGCGCAGCCGCCGCCACGCCTGGTACCTCCAGCGCCTGGCCGACGTCGACACCCGCACGCAGCTCGATGCTGCCGCCGTGCGAGCCCTCTACGAAGGAGATGCCCAATGAGCCGTGGACTGAACTGGTTGCAAGCCCTGGCCGGCGGTCAGGCACTGGCGGGCTATCCGGCCTCGGTGAAGGTGGTCGACGGCACGCTCGGTGAGCGCGCCGCCCGCTATATCGCCGTGGTGCCGGACGCCGAGAGTCCCTTCCCGCGCGCGCGCAATGGCGAGGTCGGTCTGCTCGAAGGCTGGGCTCTGGGCCAGGCGCTGGACGAGGTGATTGCGGCCGATCGCGACAAGGCGGACAAGCGTGTGGTGGTCGCCGTGGTCGACGTGCCGAGCCAGGCCTATGGCCGCCGCGAAGAAGCCCTCGGCATTCATCAGGCCCTCGCCGGCGCGGTGGATGGCTATGCCCGCGCACGGCTGGCCGGGCACCCGGTGATCGCGCTGCTGGTGGGCAAGGCCATGTCCGGCGCCTTTCTCGCTCATGGCTATCAGGCCCAGCGGATCATCGCCCTGCGCGATCCGGGCGTGATGGTGCATGCCATGGGCAAGGCCGCCGCGGCGCGCATCACCCTGCGCAGCGTCGAGGAGCTGGAAGCCCTGGCCGAATCGGTGCCGCCAATGGCCTACGACATCGACAACTACGCGACCCTCGGCCTGCTCTGGGAAACCCTCGCCGTGGACAGCATCGAGCAGCCCTCGGCGGATGACCTGGCGCGTGTGCGCGACTGTCTCGCCAAGGCCGTCGCGGACATCGGCGGCAGCAGCGATCTGCGCGGCCGTCTCGGCGCGCCGAATCGCGAGGCGTCGTCGCGGGTGCGCGAACTGTTGCGCGCGCAATGGTAGCGAACACCTGAGCGGCGTATTCGCCGAACCCGTCAGCGACTCGACAACAACAATCACGAGGAGGCTGTAGATGCACGACACACCTCGCCCCCACGACCTGCTCTGGGGTATGCGTCCCGAGCAGTTGCCGGCCGATGCCCCGGCCTGGGCGGTGGCCGTGCTCGCCGCTGGCCAGCCGGTGGTGGTGCGTCGTGCCGTCGTCGCGCCAGGGCAGGTAGCGGTCGGCCTGCGTGGGGCCACGCGAGACCAGCGTCTGGCCGCGCTGATGCCGATCGCCGCGATCAGCCATCGGCTGACGCCGGAGCAGCTGCTCGATCGTCGCGCCAGCGAAGACCTGCCGGTGTTCCGCGTGCTGGCTGGCCTGCGTCCGCTGCTCGATGCCCTCGGCCATGCCTGGGGTGTCACCGGCTCGGCCGGCTTCCAGCTCGCCACCGGCTTGTCGGCGGCGCATCCGGACAGCGATCTGGACCTGCTGCTCAGGGCCGAACGGCCGCTGCCGCGCAGCGAGGCGCGCCCGCTGCTGCAGCTGCTCGAAGGCCGCGCCTGCCGTGTCGACCTGCAACTGGAAACCCCGCTGGGCGGTGTGGCGCTCGGCGAATGGGCCGGTGGCGCCGCACGGGTGCTGGTCAAGACCGCCGAAGGACCGCGTCTGGTGAGCGATCCCTGGGCTGCGGAGCGGGCCGCATGAGCAGCCTGTTCGCCTTTCCCGGTCAGGGCGCGCAAAAGCCCGGCATGTTGCAACGGCTGCCCGAGGCGCCGGAAGTCGCCGCGACCCTGGCCGAGGCCAATGCCGTGCTCGGCGAGGATGCGCTGCTGCTCGATTCGGCCGAGGCGCTGCAATCGACCCGCGCGGTGCAGCTCTGCCTGCTGATCGCCGGTGTCGCCGGAGCGCGCCTGCTGATGCGCGATGGCCAGCGGCCGGACTACGTCGCCGGGCTGTCCATCGGTGCCTATGCCGCGGCGGTTGTCGCCGAGTCGCTGACGTTCGCCGACGCCCTGCGCCTGGTCGCCCTGCGCGGCGAGCTGATGCAGCAGGCCTATCCCGAGGGCTACGGCATGACTGCCATCCTCGGCCTGGCGCTGGGCACGGTCGAGTCGCTGCTGGCCGAAGCCGAGGGCCCGGTTCACCTGGGCAACATCAACGCCGACAACCAGATCGTCATCGCCGGCAGCGATGCCGCCATGGCCACGGTCGCGGCGCGGGCCAAGGCGCTGGGCGCCTCCTGCGCGCGGCGCCTGGCGATGAGCGTGCCCTCGCATTGCGCGCTGCTCGAGCAGCCGGCACGGCGGCTGGCGGATGCCTTCGCCGAGGTGGAGGTGCGCGCCCCGCGGATTCGCTACCTCAGCGGCTCGTCGGCGCGTCCGCTGTTCGACGCTGAGCGCCTGCGCGACGACCTGGCCTTCAACATGTGCCGCGTCGTCGACTGGCACGGCACCCTGCGCACCGCCTACGAGCGCGGGGTGCGGCTGCACATCGAACTGCCGCCAGGCCAGGTGCTGACCGGGCTGGCACGGCGGGTTTTCGAACAGGGTACGCTGGTTGCCTTCGACGGCGCCCGGCTGGACACACTGGACGCCTTGCTGCGTCAGGAGGGCAGCCAGAGCCGATAGACCGCGTGCACATTCAGCGCGAGCAAGCCTTAACTCGCCGGCTGATCGATGGATAAAAACAACTACCTCGACAACACGCGCTCAGCCCTCTGCAAGCTGCAGCGCAACCAAAAGGACAAGAACAATGATCATCTTTGGTGTGGCCTTTCTGGCCTTGTGTACCCTCACCGGCATCTTTGTCGGTGAGCTGCTCGGCAAGGCGATCGGCGTGCCGGCCAACGTCGGCGGCGTGGGTATCGCCATGGTGCTGCTGATCCTCATCGGCAGCTATCTGAAAAAACGCGGTCTGTTCAATCCGGAGTCCGAGCAGGGCATCAAGTTCTGGAGCGCCGTGTACATCCCGATCGTGGTCGCCATGGCCGCGCAGCAGAACGTTTACGGCGCCCTGGCTGGTGGCCCGATGGCGATCCTCGCCGGCGTCGCCGCGGTTGCGCTGGCCTTCGCCCTGGTGCCGGTACTGGACCGGATCGGCCGAAAAAAGCTTGAGGCCGCCCCGTCCGATCCGAGCGATCCGGTGGATCAAGCCAAGCCGCTCACCAGCAGCGCACGGGGGTAACGGCCATGTACGAATCCCTCATGAAAGTGATCACCGGCTATGGCCTGATCAGCGGCTTCGCCATCATCGGCGCGACCATGTGGATCTCCTACTGGCTGTCGGACAAGCTCACCAAGGGCCGTCTGCATGGCTCGGCGGTGGCGATCCTGATCGGCCTCCTGCTGTCGTACATCGGCGGCGTGGTCACCGGCGGGCAGAAAGGCCTGGTGGATATCGCCCTGTTCTCCGGCATCGGCCTGCTCGGCGGCGCCATGCTGCGTGATTTCGCCATCGTCGCCACCGGCTTCGGCGTCAGCGTGGAAGAGCTCAAGCGGGCCGGGATGGTCGGCGTGCTCGCGCTGTTCATCGGCGTGCTCGCCTCGTTCGTGGCAGGCGTGGCGGTGGCCATGGCGTTCGGCTACACCGATGCGGTCAGCCTGACCACCATCGGCACGGGCGCTGTGACCTACATCGTCGGGCCGGTCACCGGGGCGGCGATCGGCGCCAGCTCGGAAGTGATGGCGCTGTCGATCGCGGCGGGGCTGGTCAAGGCGATCGTGGTGATGGTCGCCACGCCCTTCGTCGCGCCTTACATCGGGCTGAACAACCCGCGCTCGGCGGTGATCTTCGGCGGCCTGATCGGCACTTCCAGCGGCGTGGCCGGCGGCCTGGCGGCCACCGATCCGAAGCTGGTGCCCTACGGCTGCCTGACCGCGGCGTTCTACACCGCACTGGGCTGCCTGCTCGGGCCATCACTGCTGTTCTTCGTCATGCGCGGGCTGCTCGGCTGAGCCGTTCCCGTCGTCACTTGCCGTCATCCGCAACGCGCCCCCATCGGGGCGCGCTTGCGTTCATCAAGGAAGGTCGAAAGATGAACACTCTCAAGGTCAGCCACAAACTGGCCCTCGGCTTCGCCGCCGTTCTGGCGCTGACCCTGGCCGTCGCCCTGATCGGCAGTTACGGCATGGACGCGCTGATCTCCCGCAGCGACAGGGCGCAGAGTGCGGCCCGCCTGCTGGATGAGGCCAACCGGATTCGCTACGCGCAGGTCAGTTTCGAAACCCGCGGCGATCCGCTGCATGTCGAAGCGGTGGAGCAGTCGGTCGCGCGCATCGTCGAACTGGTGCAGCAGCAGAAGGGGGAATTCAGCGATCCACAGGATCTGCAGCGCCTGCAGGCGATCGCCGCCGACGTGCAGCATTACCGCCAGCGCTTCCTCGATCTGGCGGCGCTCTGGGAGCGCAAGGTGAAGACCCGCAGCAGCTGGGTCGAAGCCGGCAACACCTCGGATGCGCTGATCGCCGCGCTGGAGGCACGCTGGGCCGGCACACCGGACGCGCCGGTCCTGCATGAGGATACTCGTAGCGCAGCCATCGGCCTGCAGGCCGGAGAAGTCTCCAAGCACAACCGCATGGTGCGCTTCATGGTGCGCGGCTATCTGATGACCGAGACCGAGCAGTCGCTGCAGCAATTGCAGCAACAGTTCAGCACGTTGCAGGCGGCGGTCGACAGGCTCGATGCCCAGCTGGCCGGCTCACCCGGCGTGGACCTGCAGCCGTTGCGTGACTCGGTGGCGACCTACATCCGCCAGTTCGGCCAGCTGCCGCCCATCGTCGCCGCTCAGGTGCAGGCGCGTCAGGAGATGCAGGAAATCTTCGACAGCATCTACCGCAACACCAATGAAATCGTGCAGTCGCAGACCGAGCGACGCAGCGCCGAAGCCGGCGAGAAGAAGGCCCTGCTGCTTGCCATCACGCTGCTGGCGATAGCCCTGGGGCTGGTCATCAGCTGGCTGATCGTGCGTCAGCTGACGCAACCGCTGGCGCAGGCGGTACGCATTGCCGAGCGCATCGGCGCAGGCGATATGACCGAGCAGCCGCGGCAGCCGCGCAGCGACGAGTTCGGTCAGCTGCTCGATGCGCTGGAGCGCACCCGCGGCAGCCTGCGCGACCTGATCGGCCGGATCAGCGCCATCACCGGCCAGCTGGCCAGTGCGGCGCAAGAGCTGTCCACGGTGACCGAGCAGACCAGCGCCGGTATCCAGAGCCAGCGCTTGGGGACTGATCAGGTCGCCACTGCCATGCACGAGATGGCAGCGACCGTGCAGGAGGTGGCGCGCAACGCCGACGAGGCCTCCAGTGCCGCCCAGCACGCCGACCGCCAGGCGGCTCAGGGCGACATTGTGGTGCAACGGGCGTTGGCGCAGATCGACCGGCTGTCCTCCCAGGTGGGCCTGTCTGCCGAAGCCATGGCCCAGCTGAACCGCGAGACCGCAGGGATCAGCACGGTGCTCACGGTGATCAATGGCATCGCCGAACAGACCAACCTGCTGGCACTGAACGCGGCCATCGAGGCGGCCCGTGCTGGTGATGCCGGGCGTGGTTTCGCCGTGGTCGCCGACGAGGTGCGCAGCCTGGCGCAGCGTACCCAGCAGTCCACGGCGCAGATCGAGGAGCTGATCGGCAACCTGCAGAAGGGTGCGCTGCATGCCTCGTCGCTGATGGACAGCAGCCGCGGGCTGGCCGACGAGACGGTCAGCCTGGCGCGGGATGTCGGCGAGGAGCTGCAGGCCATCACCCGCACCATCTCCACCATCCAGGCGATGAACCTGCAGATCGCTACCGCGTCGGAGGAGCAGAGTTCGGTGGCCGAGGACATCAACCGCAGCGTGCTCAGCGTGCGCGATGTGGCTGACCAGTCGGCCGCCGCTGCCCAGCAGACCGCGGCCTCGACCGTGCAGCTGGCCCGTCTGGGCGGCGAGCTGCAGGCCCTGGCGGCGCGCTTCCGGGTCTGAGGGCGCGGCGCGACCGCTCGGCATTCTCGTCGCGAGCGGACTGGCGGCCGGCATTCGGGGGGTTACAGCGGCGCTTTTTTCTGGCAGGGTGTCACCTGCGATGCGCGACCATTTGCCACAGTTGGCCAGTGGCGCGCATCGATGGGCTAGCGGGAGAGACTGCCGTCAGGGCAGCGCCGAAGGAGCAACCGCCCCGGAAACTCTCAGGCAAAAGGACCGCTACCACCGCTGAAACTCTGAAGAGCCGCCCGGTTTTCGTCGCCGGGCGCACCGAAGGAGCAAGCGAGCCGTCATGCGCTCGTGAATCTCTCAGGTCCAGAACAGAGGGGGCGCCCGCCGCGCGTTGGGCGCACGGGCTATGACCCCTCGACGTTCTGGAGCGCAACAATGAAAACAATCGCAGTCATCGGTGGCGGCATCACCGGCGTCACCACCGCCTATGCCCTGGCCAAGCGCGGCTTCTCGGTCACCCTGCTGGAAAAGCACCGCTACGCGGCCATGGAGACCTCGTTCGCCAATGGCGGCCAGCTGTCGGCGTCCAATGCCGAGGTCTGGAACCACTGGTCGACGATCGTCAAGGGCCTCAAGTGGATGCTCAAGAGCGACGCGCCGCTGCTGGTCAACCCCAAGCCCAGCTGGCACAAGCTCTCCTGGTTCGCCGAGTTCATCGGCTCGATCCCCAACTACCGCAAGAACACGGTCGAGACCGCTCGGCTGGCCATCGCCGCGCGCGAGCATCTGTTCGCCTGGGCCGAAGCCGAAGGCATCGACTTCGACCTGAAGAAGAAAGGCATCCTGCACATCTACCGCGACAAGGCCGGCTTCGATCATGCCGCTGAGGTTTCGCGCCTGCTCGCCGAAGGCGGCCTGCCGCGGCGCAGCGTGACGCCCGAGGAGATGCGCGCCATCGAGCCAACCCTGGCTGGCAGCTACTACGGCGGCTACTACACCGAATGCGACTCCACCGGTGATATCCACAAGTTCACCCACGGCCTGGCCACCGCCATCGAGCGGCTTGGCGTGCGCTGCCGCTACGGTGCCGACGTGAAGTCGGTGGCCAGCGACGGCAAACGTGCCAGCGTGATCCTCGCTGGCGTTGGCGGTGACGAGCGGCTGGAGTTCGACGGCCTGGTGGTTTGCGCCGGCACCGCCAGCCGTGCATTGGCAGCCCAGCTCGGCGACCGGGTGAACATCTACCCGGTCAAGGGCTACTCGATCACCGTCAACCTGACCGACGAGGTCAGCCGCGCCTCGGCTCCGACCGTCAGCCTGCTGGACGACGAAACCAAGCTGGTCAGCAGCCGCCTGGGCGACGACCGCTTCCGCGTCGCCGGAACCGCCGAGTTCAACGGCTACAACCGTGACATCCGCGCCGATCGCATCCGCCCGCTGGTGGAGTGGGTCAACCAGTGCTTCCCCGGCGTCAACACCCGCAGCGTGGTGCCCTGGGCCGGCCTGCGCCCGATGATGCCGAACATGATGCCCAAGGTCGGCCGCGGCAGCTCGCCCTGCGTGTTCTACAACACCGGCCATGGGCACCTGGGCTGGACGCTGAGCGCGATTACCGCGGATATGGTTGGCGACGTGGTGGCGCAAAGCCTGGGCCGGCCGGCTCCGGTGGCATCCGGGCAGACAGCCGTCGCCTAGTCATGCAGTCGTAGGGTGGAAGACGGCGAAGCCTCTTCCACCACTGCGGCGCCGATCATGCCGATCCGGCTGGCCATATGCCAACACGTGGAAAACCGCTGCGCGGGTTTTCCACCCTACGTCGTTTCAGGCTTGGCATCCTCGTTCTGCTCCAGCGCGCGCCGGGCATACATCCGGCATTCGGCGAGCAGCGCCAGCAGGTTCGGGTCGCGCTCCTTGGCCTTTAGAAACACCACGCCGATGTGCTGCTGCAGGTGATAGCGCGCCTGCAGCGGTATCAATCGCACCCGCGATTCGTAGACCATGCCCACCCGCCCCGGCAGCAGCGCGTAACCGACCCCGGAATTGACCATGCTGAGCAGCGTGAAGATGTCGTTCACCTGCATCGCCACCTTCGGCTCGAAACCCGCTAGCTGGAACACCCGGTTGCCGTCCTGATGGGTGGCGAAGCCTTGGGACAGGGTGATGAAAGTGGCGTCACGCAGATCGCTGAGATCCACTTCGCTCTGGTTGGCGAACGGCGAGTCGGCTGGCGCGGCGAGGAAAATGTCGTCGGAAAACAGCTGCACCTGGGCACAGTCCGGGTCGGCGACGCTCTCGTTGAGTGACACCAGAATGGCGTCCAGCTCCATGTTCTTCAGCTTGTAGAGCAGGTCGACGTTGGAGCCCAGGATCAGGTCGATGTTGAGCTCGCTGCGGCGCAGCTTCAGGCCCATGATCAGCTGCGGCACGGTCTTCACCGTCAGCGAGTAGAGCGCACCGAGCTTGAAGCGCTCGGCCGAGAAACCGGCCGCTTCGCGGGTACGCCGCACCGTCTCGAGCACGTCCTTGACCAGCTGCTGGGCACGCTCTTCGAGTACATAGGCACTTTCCAGCGGAATCAGGTTGCGCCCCTCGTGCTTGAACAGCGGGCATCGCAACGCGCTTTCAAGCGAGTGGATGGCGCGATGCACGCTGACGTTGCTGGTGTTCAGCTCGACCGCGGCCTTGCCCAGATTGCCGCTGCGCATGAAGGCCAGAAACACTTCCAGCTTCTTCAGGGTCAGCTCTTCGTCGATCTGCATGGCCGTTGCTCCGCGGTCGGGCAGACGATTATGCCGAACTCGTACTCAGGCGGGGCGCGAAAGCGGAGCAGTGCAGGCGATCAGGGCAGGGCGAGTTCTTCGTCTTCCGGAATCTCGTCCGTGACGTACACGCGTGCGTGTTCGCTCTGGGCGTCCTCGATACGCAAGCCGAAATAGGTTTCGTCATTGGCATCCCAGAACGCCTCGACCTGCTCAAGCGAGGCCTGCTCCAGCAGGACCTGCCCGGAGTGTTCGAGGATGATGGAATAGCGGCGATTGGCGGGCATGTGAGTGACTCTGATCATCGAAAGGCTGCAGGCGCAGCTGTGATGTCATTTTGTCACTTCAGCGGGCTTAATCCGCGCCCGTTCATCGGCCGCCAGCGTTTGGCTGCCGAACGGTTACCCCGCACATCCGTTCGCGGAGTCAGCTCCTAGACAGCTAGTACTGCATGACTAAGCGACTCTTCAGCGCGCGGGGATTGCGGTGACGGATACGCCCAACAGGTGCTGCTGGCCCGGCTGCAAGACCACGGCGTCGTCCAGCACGTTGGCTGTCTCGATGCAGGCCATGCGCTGCCAGGCGTCGTCGGCGAAGCTGGACAGGCGCTTGGCCTTGTCGATCCAGGGGTTCCACAGCACCGCTGATCGCGAGCCTCGGGTGGTCAGCTGGATGCTGCGTTTCCATGCCGGGTCGACGAGCCTCAACGTTGTCGGGAGCTGCAAGTAGATGCGGTCGGTTTCGCCGTTGAACGCCAGGTCTCCGTTCTGCTGCTGGCGCTGCTGCCAATCCAGCAGCGTATCGATGTAGGCGCAGCCGGCCAGGCCTTCGACGCGAACCTGATGGATGTCGCCGACGGCGAAGTAGCTGTGCAGGGCCTGGCTGATGGTGACTGCCTGCGTGCTAACGTTGCGGCTGCTGAGGCTGAGCTCCAGCTCGTCGGCCAGGCGGATCTGCAGTGTCAGTTCGACCCGGTGAGGCCAGCCCGGCAGTGCGCCGAGCGCCTGCGGGCAGTGGAACTCGAGAATCGCCGTATCGCCTTCGCCGCGCTGCTCCCGCAATTGCCAGGGCAGGGCGCGCACCAGGCCGTGGAAGGGCGCGGGTTGCTCGCCGTGGTAGCTCGCCTGGACCTCTTGTGGGTTGCGCGCCAGATCGCCGAACCATGGCCAGCACACGGGTACGCCACCGCGTACCGATTGGCCCTGTTCGAAGGCGGCATCCTCGCTGAGCCAGATGATCGGCGGCGCATCGCCCTGGCGATAGCTGAGGATCTGCGCGCCCTGTTCGGCGATCAGCAGTTCGTCCTCACCGCGGCGTACTCGCCAGCAGGCGAGCTGGTTCATTTCGATGCGTTGGATATCGACAGGCATGGGGAATCTCGTAAGGGTTCGGGATCTGAGTCTGACCGCAGAGTAAAGGCGGGATTCAGAAAGGGTCACTGCCTCCTTGCGCAAGGAGGCAGTGCGGGAATCAGCGTCCCTGGCAGGCGTCGACCCGCAGCCAGCGCTCCAGCAGTTTGAAGCCCTGCATCAGCACGAAGGCGATCAGCAGATAGATCAGGCCGGCGGTGAGGAACATTTCCTCGTGCAGGTAGGTGCGGGCGGCGATCTTGCGCGCCATGCCGGTCAGTTCCAGCAGGGTGATGGTGCTGGCCAGCGCGCTGGCCTTGAGCATCAGGATCACCTCGTTGCTGTAGGCCGGCAGGCCGATGCGCGTAGCGCGCGGCAGGATGATGTGCAGCAGTGCCTGGCTGCGCGACATGCCCAGCGCGCGGGCGGCTTCGACTTCGCCATGGGGCACGTTCTGGATCGCGCCGCGGATGATCTCGGCGATGTAGGCCGCGGTGTGCAGCGTCATGGTGATGATCGCGCACCAGTAGGGGTCACGCAGGTACGGCCAGAGCGCGCTTTGGCGCACGATGTCGAACTGCGCCATGCCGTAGTACACGAGAAACAGCTGGACCAGCAACGGCGTGCCGCGGAAGAAGAAGATGTAGCCGTAAGGCAATGCCCGCACCGCCAGGTGCCGGGAAGAACGGGCAATGCCCAGCGGTACGGCGAGGATCAGTCCGGTGATGACCGACACGCCGACCAGTTGCAGGGTCAGCCAGGCGCCGTCGATGAAGCTCGGCAGCCATTTGATGAAGATTTCCCAGGTCATGCTGCGCTCCGCACGAAGCCGCGGCCGGCACGTTTTTCGAGGAAGTGCATGCCGATCATGGCAACGATGGTCAGGCACAGGTAAATGAAGGCCGCCACCAGGAAGAAGGTGAAGGGTTCCTTACTGGCGGTCACCGCGATCTGCGAGCGGCGCATGATCTCCTCGAGACCGATCACCGAGACCAGCGCGGTGTCCTTCATCAGGATCATGAACAGGTTGCCGAGGCCCGGCAGGGCCAGGCGCCACATCTGCGGCAGGATCAGCCGCAGGAAGATACGGCGCTTGCCCAGGCCCAGCGCCAGGCCGGCTTCACGATGGCCCTTGGGAATGGCCAGCAGCGCACCGCGGAACACCTCGGTGGCATAGGCGCCAAAGCACAGGCCGAGGGCGATGGTGCCGGCGGCAAACGGGCTCAGGGCCAGGTTGGCGATGCCGAACAGTTCGCCAAGGCCGCGAATCAGGTTGATGGTGCCGAAATAGATCAGCAGCACCCAGAGCAATTCGGGTACGCCGCGCACGATGGTCGAGTAGGTGCCGCCGATCCAGCGCAGGGCGCTGTAAGGCGACGTCTTGGCCAGCGCGCCGAGCAGGCCGAGCACCAGCCCCAGCGCCAGGGAGGCGAGGGCCAGTTGGATGGTCATCCAGGTGCCGGCGAGCAGGGCCGGACCGAATCCGTGAAGGTCAGGAATCATAGAAGCTCAAACACCGAAGCCCGGTCGGCCAGAAGGCTGGCGACCGGGCTTCGGCTCGGTTGGATCAGTAAATGCTGAACGGGAAGTACTTGTCGTTGATCTGCTTGTAGGTGCCGTCAGCGATGATCTCCGCCAATGCCTTGTTCAGCCGCTCGCGCAGTTCATCGTTGCCCTTGCGCACGGCGATGGCGATCTTGTCGTCATCGAATACCGGCTCGCCCTTGAACTCGAAGTTCTTGCCGGCATCGCTCTTGAGCCATTCCCACTGCACGAAGGTGTCAGCCAGGATGCCGTCGACGCGACCGGAGGCCAGGTCCAGATAGGCGTTTTCCTGGGTGTCGTAGAGCTTGATGTCGACGACGCGATCCAGGTTGTCTTCCAGCCAGGTGCCGGCGATGGTCGCGCGCTGCGCACCGATCACTTTGCCTTTCAGGTAGCTCTCGTCGGTCTTGAAGTCGACGTTCTTCGGCGCCACGAACTGCAGCTTGTTGGTGTAGTAGTGGTCGGTGAAGTCGACGGCGTTCTTGCGCTCTTCGGTGACCGACATGGAGGCGGCGAGGAAGTCGAACTTGCCGGCGTTCAGCGCCGGAATGATGCCGTCCCAATCAGAGGTAACCACCTCGCACTCGACCTTCATCTTGGCGCACAGCGCGTGGGAGATATCCAGATCGAAGCCGACCACCTTGCCGCTGGCGTCGATCAGGTTGAAGGGTGGGTAGGCGCCTTCGGTACCAATCCGTAGTTTTTCCGCCGCGAATGCCTGGGTGCCGATGATCAGCGAGGCAGCAGCGGTCAGCAGGATCTTCTTATAGCTCTTCATGCGGTGTTGCTCCATTAGCGATGGCTGGACATGAATTGTTTACAGCGCGCCGATTGAGGATTGTCAAATACCTGCTCGGGCGTTCCCTGCTCCTCGACCAGACCCTGGTGGAGGAACACCACTTCGCTGGATACCTGCTTGGCGAAATTCATTTCGTGGGTGACGAGCAGCATAGTCCGGCCTTCCTCGGCGAGCGACCGGATCACCGCAAGCACTTCTTGTACCATTTCCGGGTCCAGCGCCGAGGTGGGCTCGTCAAACAGGATCACCTTGGGCTGCATCGCCAGCGTGCGGGCGATCGCCGCGCGCTGCTGCTGGCCACCGGAAAGCTGATTGGGGTAGACGTGGCGCTTGTCGGCGATGCCGACCTTGGCCAGCAGGGCTTCGGCCACCTCGGTGGCTTCGGCCTTACTCTGGCCCAGCACGCGGCGCGGCGCCTCGATGATGTTGTCGAGGATGGTCATGTGCGGCCAGAGGTTGAAGTTCTGGAACACGAAGCCCAGCTCGCTGCGAATCCGGTTGAGCTGCTTGCCGTCGGCGGCGACCAGGTCACCCTGCTTGTCGCGCTTGAGCTTGAGCTGCTCGCCGGCCACCAGGATCTCGCCCTCGTGGGGGTTTTCCAGAAGGTTGATGCAGCGCAGGAAGGTGGACTTGCCGGAGCCTGAAGAGCCGAGGATGGAAATCACATCGCCGTCACGGGCGGTCAGCGAGATGCCTTTGAGAACTTCCAGATCGCCGTAGCGCTTGTGCAGGTTGCGGATTTCCAGTGCAGGGATGGCCTCGGCCATGAAGGGTCCTCTTTCAGACCGGCGATGGCCGCCAGGGTCCGGATATTCTGTTGGTGCGCTCCGCGCGAACTGCTCGCCATCCTGGCGAGGCGCAAACCTAGCATGCACCGCGGCATGCGCCAAGCGCCGATAAAGCGAGGCGCACGGGCTGTGGGCATCGAAAAGCTGCCATCTGTCGTCAACCACCGTTTTCGCTGGCGGCTTCGTATCGTCTGCGCCGGGCCGCCGTCGACCGGCCCCTACTGCGGCGCGACCTTCGGCGGCTCCGATTCGTTACCAAGCATTTCGTCGTGTTCGTCCATCTTCCACGGCAGGCTGCCGGGCGAGATATGCAGGAAGTGCAGGTACTTCTCGAACTGATCGAGGATGTCGCTGATGATCTCTGCCTGGTCATAGCCATAAATGTCATAGGACTGCCCACCACGGCGCAGGAACACCTCGGCGCGGTAGTAGTGCTCGTCGCCGTCCGGGCTTTGTGGCTGGGCGAAAGCCGGCATGGCGTAGCTGATCAGGCGGATCTCGTAGACGAAGTCGAGCTGGTCGTCCTTGATCACCTCCAGATACAGGCGCGAATTGGCTTCGTCTACCTGGACCTCGGCCGGCCAGCCCTGCTCGGTCAGACCACGCTGCACGCGGCGCATGCCCTTGAGCACGGTACTGGCCATGAAACCTTCCACCTCCTCGCGGCTGGGAAAGGTGACCAGCCCGGCCAGGCGCTTCTTCCACACGCCCGGGCCGGCTGCTGCGCTCTGCCGGTTGGCGGTCTGCACGTGGGTCTGCAGGCTCAGCTGATGCCCCTCGATCACCAGCGCCCGCCACATGCCCAAGGCGATCAGCATCATCAGGATGCAGAACGGCAGGCCGGCAGCGATGGCCATGGTCTGCAGCGCGCTGAGGCCTCCGGCGAGCAGCAGCACGGAGGCCACCACGCCTTCGATCGTCGCCCAGAACACGCGCTGCCAGGTCGGCGTATGGATGGCGCCGCCGGCGGCGATGGAGTCGATTACCAGCGAGCCGGAGTCCGAGGAGGTGACGAAGAAGGTCACGATCAGCAGCACCGCGAGGATCGAGGTCAGTGTGGTCCAGGGCAATAGCTCGAACAGCTTGAACAGCGCCACCGCGTGGTCGGCCTGCACATCCTGGATCAGCGTGTTGTACCCCTCGACCATGATCAGGTGCAGGGCCGTGTCGCCGAACACCGAGAACCAGAAGAAGGTGAACATGGTCGGCACGATCATCACGCCGAAGACAAACTGGCGGATGGTCCGACCACGGCTGATCTTGGCGATGAACAAGCCGACGAAGGGCGACCAGGAGATGGTCCAGCCGAAGATGAACAGCGTCCAGTTGCCGATCCAGTCGCTGCGGCTGTAGGCCTGCAGGTTGAAGGTGCGCTCGACGATGTTGTTCAGGTAGCTGCCGGTGTTCTGCAGAAAGGTCTCCAGGATGAAGATGGTCGGGCCGACTGCGAGCACGAACAGCATCAGCACCGTGGCCAGCACGATGTTGAGCAGCGACAGGTTCTTCACCCCCTTGTCGAGCCCGGCGACCACCGAGGCGATGGCCATGCAGGTGATGATGGCGATGGTGATCACCTGCACCGTGATGTCCACTGGTACGTCCCACAGATAGTTCAGGCCGGCGTTGATCTGGGTGACCGACAGGCCGAGCGTGGTGGCGATGCCGAACAGCGTGCCGAGGATTACCAGCACGTCGACGAAATGGCCGATCGGCCCGTAAATGCGTTCGCCGATCAGCGGATACAGCGCCGAGCGCAGCGACAGCGGCAGACCATGGCGGAAGGCGAAATAGGCCAGCGCCAGGCCGACGATGCCGAAGATGCCCCAGATGTGAAAGCCCCAGTGGAAGAAGGCGATCTGCATGGCCTGCTTGGCGGCATCCACCGTCTCCGGCGCGCCGGCCGGTGGCGTCGAATAATGCAGCACCGGCTCGGCGACACCGAAGAACAGCAGGGCGATGCCGTAGCCGGCGGAGAACAGCATGGCGAACCAGGCAGGGAAACTGTACTGCGGCTCGGAGTGGTCCGGCCCGAGCTTGATGTTGCCCCATTTGGTCAGGGCGATGCCGACGATGAACACCAGGAAGAACGCCACCGACAGCATGTAGAACCAGCCGAAGGTGCGGGTGATGTATGCCAGCACCGAATCGAACAGCTCGCCGGCCAGTTCCGGATTGCTCGCCGTGCCGATCACCAGCAGCAGCGTGATCACCACCGCAGGAATGAACACGGGAAACAGAATGATGGCCTTGGGCAATTTCCTAGCGGCGTCCATGGGCGGTCAGCCTCCGTTTGAGCGGGTGATGAGCGGGATGTACGCGGCGAAACCTCCGGATTGCCCGAACGCTGCCTTCTGGGTAGACGGCCCGAAGCGCCGAATGATTCAGCGAAAAGATGCGATGGAAGGTCGATCGGGGCGGCCGTGGCCGCTAGAGGGCAGGCTGCAGCCCGTGTCGGCGCAGGATGCGCGCGATGCTGCCATCGGCGATCAGTGCCTCCAGGGCATCGTCGAAACGCTGGAAGCGTGTCTCGCTCACTGCCACGCGGGAAAGCCCGATGGCGTAGGAAACGCTTTGCAGCTCACCCGCTTCGTGGATATCCACCAGCCGCTCCTGCTCGATCAGGTGCCAGGCCACATCCTGGTTGACCACCGCCACGCCCTGTCCGCCAAAGCGTCCGGCCTGCAGCATGCGCATCAGGCGGCGGTTGTCCGACTCCAGAATCATCTGCACGTCGTCCACCTGGGCCAGATGTTCGCTCAATACGAACGAGGTACCGGATGGGCCGTACACCGCAACGGTGCGGCCAGCCAGGTCTTGTGCGCGATGAAACACGAAGCCGCTGGCGCCGCGTGCATACACGCCGTAGCGCGAGGTCGCCAACATGCGGGTGAGGTGGAAGGCGCGTTCGCGTTCCGGCGAGCGGATCACGGTGAAAATGCCGTCCACCTCACCCGCCTCGGCCAGGGCCAGCGCGCGGCGCCAGGGCAGCAGCTGGATCGGGCAGTCGATACCCATCCGCGCGCAGACGGCTTCGACGATCTCGACGAAGGGCCCGGCGGCCCTGTCGTTGTCAGTCTTATGCGTGGCTGCGTAGGTGAATGGCGGGAAGTCTTCGGTGACGAAGCGCAGCTGTTCGGCATGGCTGTCGCCGACTGCCAGGGCTAGCGCCATCCAGAGTGCAATTCGGCGTATGGCCATGGTCGAGGTTCCCGGCGCGGCGACAGCAGCAGGTGCGCTCCGTCCGTGAGCGTCAGGCTAGCGCGTCGGGCGCCACAGCGCGACCCCCGGTGACGGTGTCGCGGATCGAGCGGCCGGGGCGAGTCTGCGGGTTACGCCGGTTTGCGAGGTGCGGGTTGTCTAGCGCCTGGCGCTGCGCATTTCCTTGCGCCATTCCCATGGCGGTTGCTGTTCGGTCTTGTGCAACGCCCAGAGGCCCCGCTTGAACTCCCGGGCGACCGCCTCGAGATCGAGCAGGGCGCGGTCCTTCAGTTGAGCACGATATGCCCAGGCAGTGCCGGTTCGGACCATCTCGGCGTTGACGTCGGTGTCCCCGGCCCTGACGCGAGCCAGGGTTCGCCCCTGGTCGTCGCGACCCTGGACCGTGAGCTGAACGTTCTTGCCGAACACATAGCCGGAAAGTGCCTGACGGGCCTGGGCGCCATACGGCTGCTTGAGCTCCGGTGCATCGATCTCGGCCATCCGTACCCTGAGCCGATCGCCCTCGGCGGTACGGCAACTGAAGACGTTGCCATCGGCAATGCCGATCACCCGGCAGTCGGTTGTTTGCGCGGACGCGGGAAGGGCGGTGAGCAGCAGGGCGGCGAGTACACAGCGCAGCATGGGAGCGATCGCTTCGGTTGGGGCCGGCGAGGGTAACAGGCTGATCACCGGCCGAACCGGAGCCAGGTCTCAGATGGTCACGTTGGGCCCCGGCGGCAGCTGCGCGGAAGAATTCCATTGGCTGTGCAGCCGATTCGGCTGAATTGCAGGCAACAAAAAAAACCCGCACTAGGCGGGCTTCTTGTGGGCTTTCGGGTGATGCTGACACCACCTGAAAACGAAAGGTGGTGCCCAGGGACGGAATCGAACCGCCGACACGGGGATTTTCAATCCCCTGCTCTACCGACTGAGCTACCTGGGCAACGGGGCGCTATTAGACGGATTTGCCTTTTGCCTGTCAAGCGCGGCCCGGAAAATATTTAATCCGGACGGGCGCTTAGCGCAGCCGGGCGGTTATTCGCTGGGTGGCACGTAGCCTTCGGCCTTGGCGTAGTCCTCGCCGGAGAAGAACTTGTCCATCTCGCCCTGGAGAAACTTGCGGTCCTCGGCGTTCATCATGTTCAGGCGGCGCTCGTTGATCAGCATGGTCTGGTGTTTCTGCCAGTCGTCCCAGGCCTGCCTGGAGATGTTGTTGTAGATGTCCTCGCCTTTCTGGCCCGGAAACGGCGGGCGCTCGAGGCCGGGGAGTTCCTGGTTGTACTTGCGGCAGTTCACGGTGCGGGTCATGAGGTCTCTCCTGCATTCAATTCAGCGGCGGCGCGCTTGAGCAGTGTCTTTACCGGCGCGGCAAGGCCGAGGCGCGGCGGGGTGGCGAGGTTATACCAGAGCCAGTCCGCCTCGGCCACGGCGTCGGGCGCGGTCTTGACCCTGATCAGCCAGGGTTCGATGGCCAGCTGGAAATGGCTGAAGGTGTGGGTCAACCCTGGCAGTTCGCGACGGTCTTCCAGCTGCAGCGCATGCCGTTCGGCCAGAGGATCGAGGGCAGCGAGGTCGTCCAGTTCCGGCAGGCTCCAGAGCCCGCCCCAGAGCCCGCTCGACGGGCGACGGTAGAGCAGGATGGCGCCGTCGCGATTGGCCAGCAGCGGCATCAGCGTGCGCTTTTGCGGCAGCGCCTCGCGCGGCTTGGGTACCGGGAAGTCGGTTTCGCGCCCGAGCAGATGGGCGCGGCAGCCGTCCTTGAGCGGGCAGAGCAGGCAGCTCGGGCGGCTGCGCGTGCACAGCGTGGCGCCAAGGTCCATCATCGCCTGGGTGTAATGGTTGACCCGCTGCCGGGGGGTGAGGCGCTCGGCCACCTCCCACAGCTGGCGGGCCACGTTCGGCTCGCCGGGATAACCGTCCTGGGCAACGTAGCGGGCCAGCACGCGTTTGACGTTGCCGTCGAGAATCGGCGCGCGCAGACCCATGCTGATGCTGGCGATGGCGCCGGCGGTCGATCGGCCTATCCCGGGAAGCTCGGCGAGCTTGTCGACATCCGCGGGGAATATGCCGCCGTATTCGGTAACCACGCGCTTGGCGGTCTTGTGCAGATTGCGTGCGCGGCTGTAGTAGCCGAGGCCCGTCCAAAGATGCAGCACTTCATCTTCCTCGGCCGCGGCGAGCGCCTCGACGGTAGGCAGCGCTTCCATGAAGCGGTCGAAGTAGCCGAGCACGGTGCTGACCTGGGTCTGCTGCAGCATGATCTCCGACACCCAGACCCGGTACGGCGTGATGTTCTGCTGCCAGGGCAGGTCCTTGCGGCCGTGGCGGTCGAACCAGTCGAGGACCGCCGCGCCGAACTGCTCCGGGCTCATCGCTTGAACAGGCCCTTGAGGGCGTCCTTGAGTTCCGGGCTGACCTTGTCGCCGAGCTTCTCCTCGATCTTCTCGTTGAGCCTTTCGCCGGCCAGCCTGGCGGCGATCTTGCCGAGGGCGTCATTGTCGAAACGGCAGGCCTTGGCGCCCAGCTCCAGCGGGCCGCGACAGCGCAGGGGCCACTCGATGCCGACGTAGCGCTCGTTGACCTGACAGGCAGGGTCCGGCATGGCGCCCTTGTCGCCTTCGATGACTATGCCGACGCGATAGTCCATGCCCAGCACGCGCAGGTCGACATCGCCGTTGCCATTGACCGTCAGGCCGGGGATGCTGGCCTTGAGGTCGGGGTTGCTGGCCAAGCCGTTGCGCAGGGTCAGGTTGCCCTTGAGTTCGCGGAAGGGGGTGTCCTTGCTGCGTGGCTCGCTGGACAGCGGCTTGCGGTTGAGCGTGGCGATGGCGCGGCAAAGCTGCTGCTCGAGGTTGGCATCGACCAGCACGCCGTTGTCGATGATGAAGCCGACCTTGCCGTTGAGGTTGTCGACCCAGGCCTTCTGGCTGTTGCCCTGGGTGCGCAGGTCGGCATCCAGGTTCAGCAGACCCTTGACCACCACCTCTTCGCCCTGGCTTTCCAGCAGGCGCTCGATTGGCACGCCGTTGAAGCGGTTCTGCAGCGTCAGCAGCGGCTGGGCCTGGCGCACGTCGAGGCTGGCGCTGCTGTCCAGGCGTCCGCCGTAGAGGCCGCCGCGCAGTTCCTGCAGGTTCAGCTGGCCGTTGCGGGCTCGGGCCTTGAGGTTGAAGCCCTCCAGTGGCAGTTGCATGGCGGTCAGGCTGCCGATGGCCAGGCTGACCTCGCTGTCGAGCTTGCGCAGCTGATCCAGCGGCAGCACCGAGGCCTCGCTCCAGGCCTGCTGGGTCGGTGCGTTGGGCAGCGGGGTGCTGCCGCTGCCGACCGCGGCGGCCTGGGTGTTCTTCACTTCGCTCTTGCGCGCGGCGCCGGCCGGCTCGTCCTTGCTTGGCGGCGGCAGGTAGCGGTCGAGATTCAGCCGATCACCCTTGAGATCGACGCGCAGCGCCTGGCGGGCGAAGTCGCTGATGGCGATGCGGCCGGTGAAGGTGCTGTCATCGAGCTTGAGGGTAAGTTCTTCCAGCGCCAGGCTGTTGGCCGTACCGCTCAGCCGGCTGACCAGCTCGGCCCTGTTCAGCGCATTGCCATCGGCCATGGCCGGCAGTTTCTGGCCGGTGCCCTGGAGGAACTCGCGCAGGTTGAACTGCGCGACCGTCAACGCGCCGCTGATCTTCGCTTCCTTGTCGAGATCACGCGCCTTCAGCTCACCCAGCCCGCGCAGCTGGTTGGCGGTGAACTTGAGGCTGTTCCATTCGGCGATCTGCGCGGCGAGATCGACCAGCAGCTGGCCCTGGGCGCTGAAGGTCAGCGTCTGCCCTTGCAGCGGTTCGCCGGAAGCCTCGCCGGACAGGCGCATGTCTTCGAACTGGTAACGCTTGAGCTGGTTGTCGAAGCGCAGTGCACCTTGCAGCTCGGTACGCGCGCGCATCACCGGCTGGTTGCTGCCGAAGAACGCGTTGAGCTTCACCGGGATCGAGCTGCCCTCGCGGATCGCGCCGGTCGTGAGCTCGATGCTTTCGGCGCTGTATTGCTGGCCGGTCTTGGCGTCGTGGTAGGTGACCCGTGCATCGCTGACGGTAAGACTGTCGATATCCAGCGTGAGCGGCTTGCGTGCAGGCGATGCCTCTTCGCGCTGTTCGGTTTGCGGCTCGGCAGCTTTCGGGGTTTCGCCAGCCTGTTCGCTGCGACCGGTCGGCTGGCCGACGCCTTCCCAGTTGCCGCGACCCTGTTCATCACGGCTGAGCGTCAGGTTCAGGCCGTTCACCTTGATATCGCTCATCTGCACTTCGCGGCTGAGCAGCGGCATCACCCGCACGGAGAGACCGAGCATGCGTAGATCGGCGAACGGTTGCGCGGGTGTCTGCGCACTGGCCAGGGTGGTCTCGTGCAGTTCCAGGCCGAGCCAGGGGAACAGGCTCCAGCCGATGTCGCCCTTGATGTCCAGTTCGACGCCGGCCTTGCTGCGTGCCAGGTCGCGGATCTCGTCCTTGTAGTCGTTGGGATCGAACAGGTGGGTCAGGGCGAAGCCTGCCGCCACCAGGATCAGCAACAGCCCGAGAAAGACCAGACCCAGGATTTTGCCGAGCGATTTCATGGACGAGTCCTTGTAGATGAGCGATCTGAAAGGTGCCGAGTATAGCCCCGTGCCTGCACTTGTCGGGAACGCGGTCGGCGTTGGAGTACCGTTGCGGGTGCGGGTTCCGCAGCTGGCCGCCGTACAGGGCAGGTGCGCCCTGTGGCAGTGATCAGGCCTGACGCCGCGAGCGCCGGGTAGCCAAGGAGTGGCTCAGAGCGGGTCCAGCGGCAGATGCGTACGCGCGGCCAGGGCGCTGGCTTCCAGATGACCGGCCGGAGCCGCCAGGCGCAACGGTTTGCCGGCTTCACTGGCCTGACGCTGGGTCTCCTCCAGCAGCCGGCGGCCGACGCCGCGCTTGCGGGTGAGCTTGCGTACGCACAGGTGTGACAGGCGCCAGGCATCGTCGCTGCGCTGCAGCAGGGCGGCGCCGAGCAGACGGTCATTGAAGCGCCCGGCGATCAGGCTGCCATCGGCCAGCGCCGCCGCGATCAGCGCTTCGGCGCTGGCATAGGGCGTCAGCAGCCATTCGGGGGCATCGGCGTAGATTTTCGCCAGATCGGTTAGATCCTGCGGGCTGGGCTGGGTGACGGATTCGACGTAGACGGGCATGGCGACCTTGCGACGGCTGAGCAGAAGTGCCGGCAAGGATACGCCGAACCGCCGCCAGCGCACGAGACGCCGGCGGTGGGTGCACCCGCTCAGTGCAGGCGATGGCGCTCGTGGAGAAAGCTCAGCACCGCACGGCGGTAATGGTTGTACTCGGGATCATCGGCCAGGGCGATGCGGTCGCGCGGGCGCGGCAGTTTCACGTCGAGGATCTCGCCGATGGTCGCCGAGGGGCCATTGGTCATCATCACGATGCGGTCGGAAAGCAGCACGGCTTCGTCGACATCGTGGGTGATCATCATCATGGTGTTGCCCAGGTCCTTCTGGATCTTCATCACTTCGTCCTGCAGGTGCGCGCGGGTGAGTGCATCGAGGGCGCCGAACGGCTCGTCGAGCAGCAGCACCTTGGGCTTCATCGCCAGCGCGCGGGCGATGCCGACGCGCTGCTTCATGCCGCCGGAGATTTCCTGCGGATACTTGTTCAGCGCGTGGCTCATGTTCACCAGCGCCAGGTTGTGCTCGATCCAGTCGCGCCGTTCGCGCTTGTTCATGCTGCGCTTGAACAGCTTGTTCACCGCCACTTCGACGTTCTCGTAGACGGTCAGCCAGGGCAGCAGCGAGTGGTTCTGGAACACCATGCTGCGGTCCGGGCCGGGGCCGCGGACTTCCTTGCCGTCGAGGATCACGCCGCCGAGGCTGGGGTCGAGCAGCCCGGCGACGATGTTCAGCACCGTCGACTTGCCGCAGCCGGAGTGGCCGATGATGGAGATGAACTCGCCCTTGGCGATGTTCAGGTTGATGTCCTTGAGCACCTGCGAGGCGAGGTTGCCGCGCACGAAGCTCTTGTCCAGGTGTTCGATGGAGAGATAGCTCATGGCGTTGCTCCTCAGTTGGCCGGAATGCCGCGGGTGATGCGCTGGCCGACGAAGGCCACCAGGCGATCGAGCACGAAGCCGACCACGCCGATGTAGACGAGCGCGAGGATGATGTCGCTGATGCGCGAGGCGTTCCACGCATCCCAGATGAAGAAGCCGATGCCGACGCCGCCGATAAGCATCTCCGCGGCGATGATCGCCAGCCACGACAGGCCGACGCCGATACGCAGGCCGGTGAAGATGTAGGGCGCGGCGGCCGGCAGCATGATGGTCTTGAAGTATTCGAAGCCATTGAGCTGCAGCACCTGGGCGACGTTGCGGTAGTCCTGCGGGATGTTGCGGATGCCCACTGCGGTATTGATGATGATCGGCCAGATCGCGGTGATGAAGATGACGAACAGCGCCGAGGGATGGCTGTCCTGAAAGCCCGCCAGCGACAGCGGCAGCCAGGCCAGTGGCGGCACGGTGCGCAGCACCTGGAAGATCGGATCGAGGCCGCGCATGGCCCAGTCCGACTGGCCGATCAGCACGCCGAGGCCGACCCCGGCGACCACCGCCAGCAGATAACCCACCGCCACCCGTTCGAGGCTCGCCAGCAGTTGCCAGGCCAGGCCCACGTCATTGCCGCCGTTGTCGTAGAACGGATCGACGATCAGCTCCCAGGTTTCCGCGATCACCTGCGAAGGCGGTGGCAGCGCGGCATCGGCACCGGAGCAGAGCATCTCCCAGATCACCCCGAGCACCAGCAGGATGACCAGGGGCGGCAACAGCTGCTGCACCGCGTAGCGGCCGCTACGCTGCATCAGTGCAGCGGCTCTGGATGGGCGGACAATGGACACCGGCTCGGTGCTGGCGGGCTGCAGTTTGACGTTGGCATTCATGGGCTTTTCCTCGCGGGTTGCGGTTATCAGGCCATGGCCTTGATGGTCAGGCTGTCCAGGTAGGCTTGCGGGTTCTCGGGGTCGAACACCTTGCCGTCGAAGAACTTCTCCACGCCGCGGGAGGTGGAGGTCGGGATCAGCTCGGCGGGCAGGTTCAGCTCGCCGGCTGCGGCGCGCCAGATGTCTTCGCGGTTGACCTTGGCGATCAGCGCCTGGCTGTCGAAGTCGGCCGGCAGGTAGCCCCAGCGCTTGTTCTCGGTGAGGAACCAGAGGTCGTGGCTCTGGAACGGATAGGAGGCGTGGTCGTCCCAGTAGCGCATCTGCTCGGGATGGTTCTCGATGACCTTGCCGGTGCCGTAGGCGAAGTTGCCCTTCATGCGGTCGACGATGTCCTTGTAGGGCGCGCCGATCCACTTGCGTTGCGAGCAGATCTTCGCCACTTCTTCCTTGTTCTCGGCCTTCTCGCAGAACTGTTGGGCTTCCATGATCGCCATGGTCAGCGCGCGGGCGGCGTTGGGGTTGGCGGCCACGTAGTCGCTGCGCAGGGCGAAGGCCTTTTCCGGGTGGTTGTGCCACAGCTCGCCGGTGGTGTTGGCGGTGTAGCCGATCTTCTGGTTGATCAGCTGGGCGTTCCACGGTTCGCAGACGCAGAAGGTGTCCATGCTGCCGACCTTCATGTTGGCGACCATCTGCGCTGGCGGCACGACGATGGTGTTGATGTCGGCGTTCGGGTCGATGCCGCCGGCGGCCAGCCAGTAGCGCATCCACAGGTCGTGGGTGCCGCCGGGAAAGGTCACCGCGGCGCTGACCTTCTTGCCGCCGGCCTTCTTCGCCTCCAACGCCGCCTTGAACGGCGTGCTGTCGAGGCCGATCTTCAGATCGCGATACTCCTCGCCCACCGAGATGCACTGCCCGGCCAGGTTGAGCCGCGCGAGGATCGACATGGGCACCGGCTGGTTGTTCGGCGTGACGATGCCGGCACTGATCAGGTAGGGCATGGGCGTGAGGATGTGCGCGCCATCGATGCCATTCTTCGCCGAGCCGAGCACCAGGTTGTCGCGGGTGGTGCCCCAGGAAGACTGCTTGAGCACCTCGACCTCGGTCATCCCGTACTTGGCGAAGAAGCCTTTCTCCGCGGCGACGAACAGCGGTGCGGCGTCGGTCAGGGCGATGAAGCCGAGCTTGGCCTTGCTGGTTTCCACGTCGCCGCCCGCAGCCCAGGCGGCCGAACGCATGCCCAGGGACATGCCGCCGAACAGGGCGACCCCGCTGGCGGCGATGATCGAATGCTTGAGGAAGCTGCGGCGCGAGGCCAGGGTCAGGTCGCTGGGCTGGTCATTGTTCGGCTTGTCGGTCATGGTCGAATTTCCTTTGGGCGAAAAAAAACGGCGCCACACCGCCCGGCTGGAGCCGGAGAGCGTGGACACCGTTGTCCTGAAAGTCAGTTGTGGAAGCCGAGCGATCCGGCCTTGAACAGGTCATTGCGAAAGCTGTGCCAGGGTGCACTGGAGGCGCCCGTCGGCGCCGCCGGAATGCTCGAGCGACAGGCTGGTGGGCAGGTAAATCAGGCACTTGGCTCGCGCAGTCGAGGCGCAAGGCCGGCGCGCTGGGGAGGCGGGTCGCCGCCGTCGGCGAGCTGAATGGGCAGGCTGGCTTGCGGGTCGCTGCACAGTCGCGGGGCAGGGCGGGCCCCTGGGCGGCACGGCGTGCCTGTTTTCAGTGCCGGCAACGCTGGCCGCGTGCGGCCGTGTTCGCCGAACCGTCCAACGCCAGCAGGCGCTGGGCGACTTCCTCCAGGCGCAGGCCCTGGTTCATGGCTGCCTGACGCAGCCGGCCGTAGGCCTCGCCTTCCGAGCAGCCCTGCTGGCGCATCAGCTGCTGCTTGGCACGCTCCACCTGCTTGCGCTCGTCCAGCGCCTGGCGTGCCTCGCGCAACTCCTCATTGAGGCCCTGCAGGCGCACGCTCTGGGTCAGCAGCAGCTCCAGCGTCGAGCGCGCCACCATCGCGGTCATGCCATCCGGCGGTGGCGTGTCGAGGTCGCTGGCCTGCACGCTGAACAGCTTGGCCTGCTCGGCGGCGGCGTGCATGTCGGCGATGCCGTCGAGCAGCTTGCGATGGCTCTGCAGGTCCTTGCGGATGCGCTCGATGCTCTGCCGGCACTGCTGCAGCAGGTCCTGCTCCAGGCGCGTCTCGACATGTTTCATGGCGTCGATGCGGCCGGTGTGCAGCTCGAACCAGAGTTCGCCCAGCTGCGCCTCGACCGCCGCGCCCGGGCTGGTCCGGCGGGCGATGTCGCGCAAGCGGCAGGCGTTGATATTGGTATCGCTGGCACACAGGGCTTGCCATAGCGCCTGCGCCGCCGGGCTGGCGAAGCGGCTGAAGGTGTCGAAGCAACGCTCCTGCCCTTCCAGCAGGTGCTCCAGGCGCTCCAGCATGTCGGCGCGGAAATAGCCGCTGGCGAAGCCGACTACCCCCAGGGCGCGCTCCTGGCCGGCCAGCTCCTTGCCCTGCATGAAGTTGAACAGTGCCACCAGGCAGCGCGTGATGTGCGGATCGGAAGCGGTGTCGGCGGCTTCGAAGACGACGGCCAGCAGCCCGCCGATCAGGCGTACCAGCGTCGCCGTGGCGTCCTGCATGCTGATGGCGTGCTCGCGGATGCGTCGGCGCAGCGCCGGCAGCTCGTCCAGGCTGTGCAGGGCATAGGCGATGCGGGTGAACAGCCGGGTCTTGTCCGCCGCGCTGACCGCCTCCAGGTCGATGCGGTCCAGATCCTGGCGCACCGCACGCTCCAGCGCCTCGGCCTCCAGGCTCAGCGCATCTAGCTGCTGGCGCTGGTGAGCGGCATTGCCGCCGAGGTAGATGTTCGAATAGCCGCGTTCCTTCTGCAGCGCGTGAACCAGCTGGCTGATGCGCGTGACCAGCTCGCAGGTGCGGGTCAGATCCTCCAGGCCGAGCAGTTCGCTGCGCCGGGAGGCGAGCATGAAGCGCAGGGTCGCAGGCATTTTCCGTCCGTGCATGGGCGGCACCTCGGCGGTTGGACGACCAGCTTCCTGCAAGATGCAGTCCAGCCGCCCGGCGCATATCCGCGCCCGGGCGTTTGCCCCTATAATGAGCCCCTTTTCGCCCCACGATCAGCGGAGCTGTTGATGTCCGAACGTACGGCTTGCGTAGAGCGCAACACCCTGGAAACCCAGGTCAAGGTCACCATCAATCTCGATGGCACCGGCAAGGCGCGCTTCGCCATCGGTGTGCCTTTCCTCGAGCACATGCTCGACCAGATCGCCCGTCACGGGTTGATCGACCTGGATATCGAATGCAACGGCGACCTGCACATCGACGACCACCACACCGTCGAGGATGTCGGCATCACCCTCGGCCAGGCCTTCGCCAAGGCCATCGGCGACAAGAAAGGCATGACCCGCTACGGGCACGCCTACGTGCCGCTGGACGAGGCGCTGTCGCGCGTGGTGATCGACTTCTCCGGGCGTCCCGGGCTGACCATGCACGTGCCTTACACCCGTGCGGTGGTCGGAAAGTTCGACGTCGACCTGTTCCAGGAATTCTTCCAGGGCTTCGTCAACCACGCCCTGGTGACCCTGCACATCGACAACCTGCGCGGAACCAACACCCACCACCAGATCGAGACGGTGTTCAAGGCCTTCGGCCGCGCGCTGCGCATGGCCATCGAGCTCGATCCGCGCATGGCCGGGCAGATGCCGTCGACCAAGGGGTGCCTGTAATGCAGACCGTTGCCGTCATCGACTACGGCATGGGCAACCTGCATTCGGTGGCCAAGGCGCTGGAGCACGTCGGCGCTGGCCGCGTGCTGATCACCAGCGATGCGCAGGTCATCCGTGAAGCCGACCGCGTGGTGTTTCCCGGCGTCGGCGCGATTCGCGACTGCATGGCCGAGATTCGCCGGCTGGGCTTCGACGAACTGGTCCGCGAAGTCAGCCAGGACCGCCCGTTTCTCGGTATCTGCGTCGGTATGCAGGCCCTCATGGAGCGCAGCGAGGAGAACGACGGCGTCGACTGCATCGGCCTGTTTCCCGGCCAGGTGCGCTTCTTCGGCAAGGACCTGGTTGAGGACGGCGAGCACCTGAAGGTGCCGCACATGGGCTGGAACGAGGTCAAGCAGGTGGTGGATCACCCGCTCTGGCACGCGATCCCGGACAATGGCCGCTTCTACTTCGTGCACAGCTATTACATCGAGGCCGGCAACCCGCGCCAGGTGGTCGGCCGCGGCCACTACGGCAAGGACTTCGCCGCCGCGCTGGCAGAAGGCTCGCGCTTTGCCGTGCAGTTCCACCCGGAAAAGAGCCATACCCACGGCCTGCAGCTGCTGCAGAACTTCGCCGCCTGGGATGGCCGCTGGTAAATGAGCCGGGCCAAGCTCAAGCCGCCGGTCCTGACGCTGGATGCCGCTCAGGAGCAGGCGGCGCAACAGGTCATCAAGCGCTTTCTGCAAGAGCGGTTCGAACTCGAGCTGGGCTCGTTCGAGGCGCAGGAAGTGCTCGATCTGTTCGCCCGGGAAATCGCGCCGCTGTATTACAACAAGGCGATCTTCGACGTGCAGAGCCACCTGAAGGAGCGGTTCGAGAGCATCGAAAGCGACTTGTGGGCACTCGAGAAGAGCTGACCCTTAACCGACACTTGATTTGAACAGGTTCAAGCCATGCTGATTATCCCCGCTATCGATCTCAAGGACGGCGCCTGCGTACGTCTGCGCCAGGGCCTGATGGACGACGCCACGGTGTTCTCCGATGACCCGGTGGCCATGGCTGCCAAGTGGGTCCAGGCCGGCTGCCGTCGCCTGCATCTGGTCGACCTCAACGGGGCCTTCGAAGGCCAGCCGGTCAACGGCGAAGTGGTCACCGCCATTGCCAAGCGTTACCCGGACCTGCCGATCCAGATCGGCGGCGGCATCCGTACCCTGGAAACCATCGAGCACTACGTGCGCGCCGGTGTCAGCTACGTGATCATCGGCACCAAGGCGGTGAAAGAGCCGCAGTTCGTTACCGAGGCCTGCCGCGCCTTCCCGGGCAAGGTGATCGTCGGTCTGGACGCCAAGGACGGCTTCGTCGCCACCGATGGCTGGGCGGAAGTCTCCAGCGTGCAGGCCGTCGATCTGGCCCGCCGTTTCGAGGCCGATGGCGTCTCGGCGATCGTCTACACCGACATCGCCAAGGACGGCATGATGCAGGGCTGCAATGTCGAGGCCACCGTGGCCCTGGCCAACGCCAGCCGTATCCCGGTGATCGCGTCCGGTGGCATCCACAACATCGGCGACATCCAGAAGCTGCTCGACACCAACACCCCGGGCATCATCGGAGCCATTACCGGCCGCGCCATCTATGAAGGCACGCTGGATGTGGCCGAGGCGCAGGCGCTCTGCGACCTCAAGCTGAAAGACGAGTAAGCCGTAAGGCGGACCACGCTCCGCGTGCCGCCATGCATTCGGTGACCCGGCGGATAGCGCCATGCGGCCCTGTCCGCCCTACGAGAGAGATCGACCATGGCCCTGGCCAAACGCATCATTCCCTGCCTCGACGTGGACAACGGCCGCGTGGTCAAGGGCGTCCAGTTCGAGAACATCCGCGACGCCGGTGACCCGGTGGAGATCGCCCGGCGCTACGACGAGCAGGGCGCCGACGAGATCACCTTCCTCGACATCACCGCCAGCGTCGACAACCGCGATACCACGCTGCATACCGTCGAGCGCATGGCCAGCCAGGTGTTCATCCCGCTGACCGTGGGTGGGGGCGTGAGGACCGTGCAGGACATCCGCAACCTGCTCAATGCGGGAGCCGACAAGGTCTCGATCAACACCGCCGCGGTGTTCAACCCGGACTTCGTCGGCGAGGCCGCGGACCGTTTTGGCTCGCAGTGCATCGTGGTCGCCATCGACGCCAAGAAGGTCTCTGCGCCAGGCGAGCCGGGCCGCTGGGAAATCTTCACCCACGGCGGCCGCAAGCCCACCGGGCTGGACGCGGTTGAATGGGCGAAGAAGATGGAAGCCCTCGGCGCCGGCGAGATCCTGCTCACCAGCATGGACCAGGACGGTGTGAAGAGCGGCTACGACCTGGGCGTCACCCGCGCCATCAGCGAAGCGTTGTGCATCCCTGTGATTGCGTCGGGGGGCGTGGGCAACCTGCAGCACCTGGCCGATGGCATCCTCGAGGGCAAGGCCGACGCGGTACTGGCGGCCAGCATCTTTCACTTCGGCGAGTACACGGTGCCGGAGGCCAAGGCCTACCTGGCCGCTCGCGGCATCGTGATGCGTTGATCGCGGCGCGCCGCCGACACGGCTGACGCGCTACAAGGACACGCCCGCTGCTGTTGCGGGCGAGCAATCAGGAGATTCTCATGCTCAAGACCATCGCTTCCATTGCCAGTGCGTTGCTGTTCGGCGCCTCGCTGGCTCATGCCCAGGCCCCGGCGAAGATCGACCTGCTGACGGAGAACTTTCCGCCCTACAACATGGCGGCCGACGGCAAGAACTTCGCCCGCGATGAAAACATCAGCGGTATCGCGGTGGACATCGTGCGCGAGATGTTCAAGCGCGCCGGGGTCGATTACACGCTGACACTGCGTTTCCCCTGGGAGCGCATCTACGGCATGGCGCTGGAGCAGGCCAATTACGGGGTGTTCGTCACCGCGCGGCTGCCCGAGCGTGAAGAGCTGTTCAAGTGGGTCGGCCCCATCGGCCCGGACGACTGGGTGCTGCTGGCCCGTGGCGACAGTCCGATCAACCTGACCAGCCTGGACCAGGCCCGCCAGTACACGGTCGGCGCCTACAAGGGTGACGCCATCGCCGAGCACCTGGAGGGCCAGGGTCTGCAGCCGGTGCTCGCCCTGCGTGATCAGGAGAACGTGAAAAAGCTGCTCGACGGCAAGATCGACCTCTGGGCCACGGGCGACCCGGCCGGCCGCTACCTGGCTCGACAGGAAGGCGTGACCGGGCTCAAGCGCGTGCTGCGCTTCGACAGCGCCGAACTCTACCTGGCGCTGAACAAGCAGGTGGCCGACGAGACAGTGCAGAAGCTGCAGCAGGCACTGGACCAGATGCGCCGCGAAGGCGTGATCGACGAGATCAACGCGCGCTATCTCTGAGTTGCTTCCTCTCGCCTGACGCGTTTGCCGCGTCAGGCTGGTGATGGCGGCGCGCCAGCAGGGTGCGCCGCACACGCCTCTCGCGCCGTTCTGGCGCACCCATCGTGTCCTTGTCAGCCACCGCCCGAGTACCGCGGCGGTGCTGCTGCGCTGGTTCGCATCTTGCTTTCGACCGCTTCGGCCATGATCCGCGGAGGGGCGGATCGGGAATCAGAACCAGGGAGCGAGCCATGCTTAAACGAATCCTAGCCGCCATCGTGCTGCTGCTCTGCAGTCATGCCCATGCCGAGCTGCCCGACGACTATCGCGTCGTGCTGCTGACCGAGAACTTTCCACCTTTCAACATGGCCGAGGACAACAAGAACTACGCGGCCGATGCAAAGATCCATGGCATCAACGCCGACATCGTTCGCGAGATGTTCCGCCGGGCGAACATCCGCTACGAGCTCAGCCTGCGCTTTCCCTGGGATCGCATCTACAAGCAGGTGCTCGAACAGCCCGATCAGGGGCTGTTTTCCACCACCTTCACTGCCGAGCGCGAGCCGCAGTTCAAGTGGGTCGGGCCCCTGGCGAGCATCAGCTGGGTGCTGCTGGCGCCAGCGGACAGCTCTCTGCAGCTGACCGGGTTGGAACAGGCACGCAGCCTGCGCATCGGTGCATACAAGAACGACGCGGTGAGCCAGCATCTGGAGCGTCTGGGGCTGGCGCCGATCAATTCGCTGCGCGATCAGGAGAACATCGGCAAGCTGCTCAAGGGCCAGATCGATGTCTGGGCCACTGCCGATCCGGTCGGCCCCTATCTGGCCAAGCAGGAAGGTGTGACCGGGCTGAAGCCGGTGCTGCGTTTCAATGAGGCGCGATTGTTTCTTGCGCTCAATCGGGCGACGCCGGACGAGGTGGTCGAGCGCTTGCAGCGGGCGCTCGAGGCGATGCGTGCCGATGGCACTGTGGACGGCATGCTTCGTCGCTACCTCTGATTTTCAGCGGTAGATACCGCCGTGACCGTGGGCGGCCATGGCGCGGTTGCCGCGCGTGGCGATCATCTGGCCAACGTCCACCCACTCGATGCCCTGCGCAGGCAGGCGCGGCAGTTCCCGCTCCAGGAGCGCCAGCGTGCTCTCGTGGGGGTGGCCGATGATCACCACCGAACCCTGCTTGCGCGCGAGCGCGATCGCGGCCTGGAACCGCTCGGCCACCGCAGCGGGGGATGGATCGTCATCGAGAAAGATATCCCGCGACAGGCTCGCCAGCGCGGTGCGCTGCGCGCTGGCAGCGGCCACGGTGCGAGGGCTGGTGCGGCTGTCGAGGAAGAACAGATGACGACGCTGCAGCTCGCCCATCAACCAGGTCATGGCTTGCGGCTGCTCGGTCATGGCGCTGCCCATGTGATTATTCAGCCCGCGCACGTGGGGCACGGCGGCCAGCGCAGCGTCAAGGCGGCGTGCCAGCTCGTCGTGGGGCAGTTGCGGATGCCAGGCGAAGCGGCCACCGGCGGGCGCCATCGGCATGTGCAGCATTACCGTCTTGCCGGCGCGATGGGCCTGTTCGGCCAATTCCGCGGCGTGGCGCGTATCGGGCAGGATGGCCAATGCGACCGGCCCGGGCAGTTGCAGCACGCGGCGGTCGCGTGCGGGGTTCTGGCCGAGGTCGTCGATGATCAGGGTCAGACTGGGCCGCGCGGCGACGCGCCGGTCTGCATCGGCTTCGTCTGCAAAGCCTGGCTGCCCGGCCAGCGCCAGGAGCAGCGCCAGGCCGGCCGTCCAGCGCGGCATGCTCATTGGCCGCGGGTGAGGTTCAATCCCTTGAGCAGGTTCAGCGCCTGACCGAGCTGGTAGTCATCGTCCTGCGGCCGATCCGAGTCGCTGGCGATCTGCGTGCTGGTTGGCCGATCCGGGCCGCCGTTGCCATTGCCCAGATGCCCGGCCAGATCCGCTTCGCGGAAGCCTTCGGCAGCCTGTTCGCGGGTCAGCTTGGCACGTTCGACGACGATATCCGGCTCGATGCCCTGGGCCTGGATCGAGCGGCCCTTGGGCGTGTAGTAGAGCGCGGTGGTGAGCTTGAGCGCGCGATCGTTGTTCAGCGGCAGCACGGTCTGCACCGAGCCCTTGCCGAAGCTGTCGGTGCCCATGACCACCGCCCGCTTGTGATCCTGCAGGGCGCCGGCCACGATCTCCGAGGCCGAGGCGCTACCGCCATTGATCAGCACGACCAGCGGCACCCCTTCGCTGGCATCGGCCGTATCGGCGTTGAAGCGCAGCTCGGAATTGGCGATGCGGCCCTTGGTGTAGACGATCAGGCCCTTGGTGAGGAAGTGATCGGAAATCTCCACCGCGGCCTGCAGCACGCCGCCGGGGTTGTTGCGCAGGTCCAGCACCAGGCCGTTGAGCTTCTTGCCGCCATTGTCCTTCTTCAGCTTGGCCAGCGCCTTGCCGACCTCCTCGCCGGAGTTGACCTGGAACTGGGTGACACGCAGGTACCCGTAACCGGGCTCCAGCAGCTGGCTCTTGACGCTGCGCACCTTGATCACCGCACGGGTCAGCTTGACGTCGAACGGCTGGCCGCCTTCGCGTACCAGCGTCAGGCTGATGGTGCTGCCGGGTTTGCCGCGCATCTTGGCGATGGCGTCCATCATCGACAGACCCTTGGTCGGCTGCCCGTCGATCTTGACGATCAGGTCGCCGGCTTCGATGCCGGCCTTGGATGCCGGCGTATCGTCGATCGGCGACACCACCTTGATGAAGCCGTCCTCCATGCCGACCTCGATGCCCAGCCCCCCGAATTCGCCGCTGGTGCTTTCCTGCAGCTCGGCAAAGGCTTCTGGCTCGAGATAGGCCGAGTGCGGATCGAGGTTGCTGAGCATGCCCTTGATGGCGTTTTCCAGCAGGGTCTTGTCATCCACCGGCTCGACATAGGCCGCCTTGATGCGGTCCAGGACCTCGGCGAAGGTGCGCAGCTCGTCCAGCGGCAGCGGTGCCTTGGAACTTGGTACTGCAGCCGCTTCCGCCGGAGGCTGCTGGGCCCAGGCACCGCCTTGCATGCCTAGCAGGATGGCCAGGGCGAGCGTGGAAGGGCGGGCGAAACGGCGCAGGTGCAACATGTCGAACTCCAGTAATGAGAGGGCACGCCAGGTGGACCGGGTGGCTCGGCGGGGCCGGATGCCGCCATCGGTCAGCCTTGCGCGCGGCACCATTGGGCAGGGTCGCTGGGGCGACCGTGCTGACGAATGGCGAAATACAGTGCGGCGGTTTCCTGGCCGCCGCTGGTGCCTACCGTGGCAATCGGGTCGCCGGCCTTGACGATGTCGCCGGCGTCCCGCAGCAGGCTCTGGTTGTGTCCGTAAAGGCTCAGGTAACCGTTGCCGTGATCGAGGATCACCAGCAGGCCGGCACCGCGCAACCAGTCGGCGAACACCACCCGGCCGCCATGCACGGCACGGACCTGGGTGCCGGCATTGGCGCCGATCAGTACGCCGTCCCACTTGGTTCGAGCATCGCCGCCGCGTGGAGTGCCGTAGCGGGCGACGAGACGTCCGTCCACCGGCCAGGGCAGTTTACCTTTGGCCTGGGCGAACGGCCCGCCAAAGCTGCCACCGGCGCTGGATACCAGCGGGCCACTCGGCGCGGAGCTGCCGCTGGGCCTGGCTTGTTGTTGCTGCTGCTGACGCTGGCGTTCGGCAAGCAGTTCGCGCTGACGAGCCTCCTCGGCCTCGCGTGCCTGACGGGCCAGCGTCTCTTCGATGGTCTTGAGCACCCGCTCGAACTGCGCCTGTTCCTGGCGGCGAGCCTGCAGCCGCTGCTCTCGGCTGGACAGGTCGCTGTTCAGCTTGGCCAGTGCCTGCTGGCGCTCCTTGCGCACTTCGGCCAGCTGATCGCGGCGCTCCAGCAGGCCGTCCTTCTTCTCGGCGAGCAGGTTCTGCTGCGCTTCGATGTCGGCCTCGACGTTGGCCAGCTGGCGCAGTGTCTCGTTGAAGCTGTCGAGCTGCTCGAGGCGGGCCTTGTTGAGATAGTCGTAATAGGTGAGGGTGCGACTGAATTTTTCCGGGTTCTGCTGATTGAGCAGCAGCTTGAGGTATTCCTGGCGACCGTTCTGATAGGCGGCGCGGGCCTGCAGGCCGATCAGGCGCTGCTGTTCCAGGCGAGCACCTTCGAGGGTGGTCTTCTCCTCGTTCAGGCGCTCCAGCTCGGCCTCGCTGCGGTCGATTTCCTGCTGCAGGGTGTCGACCTGCTTTTCCAGCTGGCCCATCTCGCTTTCGGTGGTCTGCAGCTGTTTCTGGACGCCGGATTTCTCCTGCTCGATCTGCTTGAGCAGCTTCTGCAGTTCGGCGATGTCCTGGCGGGCGGCTTCGATCTGCTGGCGCGCGGCGGCGCGCTCGTCCGCCACGGCCGGGCCGAGCAGGCAGAGAAAGGCGAGAGCGAGGAATGTACGAGGCATGGAGGGCTGTCAACCGAGGGTTATGACCGGCGTAGTATGCCTAAAAAGCGGGCGGGAAGCTTGAGACCCGTCGCGGGAAGCGAAGGCGTGCGCCCCCGGCTTCCCGCCGGCACCCGTCAGTTGAGTTCGACGATGGAGCGGCCGGTCATCTCCTGCGGAACCGGCATGCCCAGCAGGGTCAGCATGGTCGGCGCGACGTCGGCCAGTACGCCGCCTTCGCGGATCGAGACGTTGCGCTTGCCGATATAGATGAAGGGCACCGGCTCGCAGGTATGCGCGGTGTGCGCCTGCCCGGTCATGGCGTCTTCCATCTGCTCGACGTTGCCGTGGTCGGCGGTCAGCAGGGCTTCGCCGCCGACCTTGTCCAGCGCCTCGACGATGCGACCGACGCAGCTGTCCAGGCACTCCACCGCCTTGACCGCCGCTTCGAACACGCCGGTATGGCCGACCATGTCGCCGTTGGCGTAGTTGACGACGATGACGTCGTAGCGCTGGTTCTCGATGGCCTCGACGATGCGGTCGGTGACCTCCGGCGCGCTCATTTCCGGCTTGAGGTCATAGGTGGCAACCTGCGGCGAAGGAATCAGGATGCGCTCCTCGCCGGGGAAGGGTTCCTCGCGGCCGCCGGAGAAGAAGAAGGTGACGTGGGCGTACTTCTCGGTTTCGGCGATGCGCAGCTGGGTCTTGCCGTTGTTGGCCAGATACTCGCCGAGCACGTTGGTCAGCGCTTCCGGGGCGAAGGCGGCGGGCGCGGGAATGCTCGCGGCGTACTGGGTGAGCATGACGAACTCGGCCAGTTGCGGCACTCGGGCACGCTCGAATTCCTTGAAACCGGGTTCGACAAAGCAGCGGGTCAGCTCGCGGGCGCGGTCGGCGCGGAAGTTCATGAACACCACGGCGTCACCGTCTTCGACACGTACCGGCTCGCCGATGCCGGTGGCCTTGACGAACTCGTCGCTCTCGCCGCGCTCGTACGCGGCGATCAGGCCGTCCACCGCGTAGTCGGAGCGGTACTCGGCCTTGCCGTCGACGATCAGCTCGTAGGCCTGCTGCACGCGGTCCCAGCGGTTGTCGCGGTCCATGGCGAAGTAGCGGCCGATCAGGCTGGCGATACGGCCCTTGCCCAGGCGGGTGAAGGTGGCCTGGAGCAGTTCGATGGAGCTTTGCGCGCTCTTCGGCGGGGTGTCGCGGCCGTCGAGGAAGGCGTGCAGGTAGATCTTCTCGGCGCCGCGCTGGGCCGCCAGCTCGGCCATGGCGACCAGATGATCCTGGTGGCTGTGCACGCCACCGTCGGAAAGCAGGCCGAGGATGTGCACCGCCTTGCCGGCACCTACGGCCTTGTCGACCGCAGCGCAGATGGTCGGGTTGGCGAAGAATTCGCCGTCGCGGATCGCCTTGGTCACCCGGGTGAAGTCCTGATACACCACGCGCCCGGCACCCAGGTTCATGTGGCCGACCTCGGAGTTGCCCATCTGCCCGTCCGGCAGACCGACATCCATGCCGCTGCCGGAGATCAGTCCGTGTGGCTGAGTCGCCAGCAGACGATCGTAGACCGGCTTGCGCGCGGCATAGATGGCATTGAAATCCGGGCTGTCGCTGTGCCCGAAGCCATCGAGAATGATCAGTACCAGAGGTTTGGGCGCGGCGGTAGGGGCGACGGGCATGCTTTCGGGCTCCTTGCACGGGGGCGGAAAAGGGCGGCCAGTCTACTGGCTGGCCGTGGCGAGGTCACGAATCATCAGGGTTCAGCCACTCGGAGGGGCTGTGTATACTGGCCCGCATTTTATCGTCCGGGTACCCGTTGATGCTCGCTAACCTGATTGAATTTGTCTCTAACCACTATGTACTCAGCAGCCTGTTCGTGGCGCTGTTGATCCTTCTGTTCATCACCGAGACACGCAAGGGTGGCAAGAGCCTGAGCAATCGCGAACTGACGGCACTGGTCAACAGTGGCGAGGGCGTGGTGTTGGACGTGCGCGCCAAGAAGGAGTTCGACGCCGGCCATATCGTCGATGCATTGAACATTCCCTACGAGAAACTGGTCAGCCGCACAGGCGAGCTGGAAAAGCACAAGGCCAAGACCATCATCGTGGTCGACGCCATGGGGCAGCACGCCGGAACGGCCTGCCGTGAGCTGCAGAAGGCAGGCTTCACCGCCGCCAAGTTGTCGGGAGGGATTTCCAGCTGGCGCGGCGACAATCTGCCAGTGGTCAAGTAATCATGCCCAACATCGTCATCTATACCACCGCCTGGTGCCCGTTCTGCATCCGCGCCAAGGCGCTGCTCGATCGCAAGGGTGTCGCCTACGAGGAAATTCCCGTGGATGGCAACCCGACCCTGCGCGCCGAGATGGCCAGCAAGGCCGGACGCACCTCGGTGCCGCAGATATGGATCGGCGACAAGCACGTCGGCGGCTGCGATGAGCTGCACGCTCTGGAGCGCGCCGGACGCCTCGACCCGTTGCTGCAGGCCTGAGGCCGGCACCGCGGGTCCGCGAACAATTCAAACGACACGCACAACTGGATAGAAGGTTGCAGAAATGACCGAACAAGCTAACAACGGCGGCGCAGCGTCGCAGAACGAACAGGGCGCGCAGTTCTCCCTGCAGCGCATCTACGTCCGCGACCTGTCCTTCGAAGCGCCGAAGAGCCCGGAAATTTTCCGTCAGGAATGGAATCCGAGTGTCGCGCTGGACCTGAACACCAAGCAGAAGCAGTTGGAAAGCGACTTCTACGAAGTGGTGCTGACCCTCTCGGTCACCGTCAAGACCGGTGAGGAAGTGGCCTTCATCGCCGAGGTGCAGCAGGCCGGCATTTTCCTGATCAAGGGCCTGGAAGCTGCTGCGATGAGCCACACGCTTGGTGCGTTCTGCCCGAACATCCTCTTCCCTTATGCCCGCGAAGCGCTGGACAGCCTGGTGACCCGCGGCTCCTTCCCGGCGCTGATGCTGGCTCCGGTGAACTTCGATGCGCTGTACGCCCAGGAAATGGCGCGCATGCAGAGCGCCGGCGAGGCACCCGCCACCGCCCATTGATCCGATCGGATCGTGCAGGAAGCGTCTGACGCTTCCTGCAGTCCCCTAGGTGCGTTCTTAGCGCACCTGCACCACCAGCTTGCCCACAGCCTTGCGCTGACCCAGCGTGGCAATGGCCTGGCCGGCTTCCTCCAGCGTGAAGCGTTGCGACACCAGCGGCTTGAGCTTGCCTTCGGCGTGCCAGGCGAACAGCTGGCGGAAATTCGCAGCGTTGTCCTGCGGCTGGCGTTGGGCGAAGGCGCCCCAGAACACGCCGATCAGTGCCGCACCCTTGAGCAGCGGCAGGTTGGCCGGTAGTGCCGGGATATCGCCGCCGGCGGCAAAGCCGACCACCAGCATGCGACCGTTCCAGGCGATGCTGCGGAAGGCCTCCTCGAACAGCTTGCCGCCCACCGGGTCGTAGATCACATCCACGCCCTGGCCGCCGGTAAGTTCCTTCAGGCGCTCCTTCAGGCTCACTTCGCTGTAGTTGATCAGCTCGTCGGCGCCGGCATTCTTCGCCACCTCCAGCTTCTCGGCGCTGGAGGCCGCGGCAATCACCCGGGCGCCCATGGCCTTGCCGATCTCCACAGTAGCCAGGCCGACACCACCGGAGGCGCCCAGTACCAGCAGGGTTTCACCGGGCTGCAGGTTGGCGCGCTGCTTGAGCGCGTGCATCGAGGTGCCGTAGGTCATGCTGAAGGCGGCGGCGGTGGTGAAGTCCATGCTCGGCGGAATCGGCAGCGCGTTGCTGCCGGCCACCGCCACCTGCTCGGCGAAGCTGCCCCAGCCGGTCAGCGCCATGACCCGGTCGCCCACCTTCAGGTGACTGACCTTTTCGCCGACCGCAGCGACCACTCCGGCCGCCTCGCCGCCGGGCGAAAACGGAAACGGCGGCTTGAACTGGTATTTGCCCTCGATCATCAACGTGTCCGGGAAATTGACCCCGGCAGCATGCACGTCGAGCAGGATCTCGCTCGGTTTGATCTGAGGGGAGGGGGCATCTTCGACAACCAGGCTTTCGGGCGGGCCGAAGCTTTTGCACAGGACGGCTTTCATCGCTTTTCCTTGTTCGACTGGTCGGACGCTTGCCGCCCGACATGGGATGGCTCGACTGCTCAGGGCTTTCAGTCTAGGAGCGCTGCGTGGCGAGGCAATCAGCATCGTTCGCTGTAATGGCGGCGTATAAGTGGCAGGCGGTAGTGCAACGGCTTGGGCGTTGTGCTGTGACTGGTTATGCTGGCAGGGTTTCCTCTCTGGAGCCGCAGCGCGTGAGATACCTACTTTCGATGTTTTTCTGCCTGGCAGTTGCCGGAGCCGTTCAAGCCAATGAGTCGGCCGATGAGTCCGCTGCTCCACAGACCCTCTATTACGCGCTGACGCCGGCGATGGTAGGCAACTATGCCTCCGGCGAGCGACTCAAGTACTTCAAGGCCGACGTGGCGCTGCGTATTTCCAGCAAGGAGGTGGAGGATCGGGTCAAGCACCACGAGCCGCTGATCCGCCATCAGCTGGTGATGCTGTTCTCCGAGCAGACCGACGAGACGCTGGGCAGTGTCGAGGCCAAGGAGCTCTTGCGTCAGGAGGCATTGAAACAGGTGCGCGAAGTGCTCGAGCAGGAAGAGGGCAAGCCTCTGGTCGACGATCTGCTGTTCAACAACCTGATCATCCAGTAGCTCAGCGCATCGCCAGGATCGCTTGCCACTCGGTGTCGCTTACCGGCATGACCGATAGGCGGCTGCCTTTTTTCACCAGTGCCAGTTCCCGCAGCGCCGGGTTAGCTTTGAGCCGAGCCAGCGCGAGGGGAGCCGAGAAGGCTTCGACAAACTCGACGTCCACGGCACTCCAGGGGTTGGCTTCGCTGCTGGCCTTGCCATCGTGATAGGGGCTTTCGGGGTCCAGGGCGGTAGGGTCGGGGTAGGCGCTGCGGATGACCCGGCCGACTCCGGCGATGCCCGGCTCGGCGCAGCTGGAGTGATAGAAGAAGAAATGATCCCCCTCCTGCATCTGGCGCAGGAAGTTACGCGCCTGATAGTTGCGTACGCCATCCCAGCGTCCGTGGCCCAGTTTTTTCAGGTCCTGGATGGAAAATTCATCGGGTTCGGACTTCATTAACCAGTAAGGCATGAACCTTGCTCTCCGTTCGTTCGGTTCGATCAGACCATGATGGCAAAATCTCCGACAATCGGCTGCAATACGGATTTGCGCAGTGCCGAGGCTTCACGGAAAATGCCGCGGCTGTAAGGTGGCCTATCGAGTCCTAGAACGATAAATCACATCGACTCGACGCAAGCATTTCGCCTGGTAGGGGGAGGCGAACACACATGAAACGCAAGCCCGATATTCTCTGGATTCTGGTCTTCATCTTCGGCCTGGGCGTAGTCACCACCGGCTATACGCAGAGCCTGTGGGAGCGCAACGACGGCGCCGCGGGCATGGCCCCGGTGATCCAGGTGCAGCAGACCCAGCAACGCTGACCGAGCGCCGCATGGACGCGGCGTTTCAGCGCTCGACGTACCAGCCCCGGTCCGTCACCGTACCCAGCAGGGGTACATCCCAGCTCTCCAGCGGCAGTCGATCGACTCGCTGGCATTCATGGGCCAGGCCCAGAAGCGTCGGTTTGTGACTTTTTTTGCGCCTGGCGCGGTACGCGAGGCTGCGATCATAGAACCCGCCGCCCATGCCCAGCCGCCCGCCATTCCCATCGAAACCCACCAATGGCATCAACAGCAGGTCCAGCGCCCAGACGCGACGCTGTCGAGCGGTTCGAATCACGGGTTCGAAGATGCCGAAGCGGTTGCGCCGCAGCCGCTCGCCGGGCTCGATGCGCTGGAACACCATGCGCGTGCGCGGCCATGGGTTGAGTACCGGCAGATAGGTCGCCTTGCCCCGGCGTTGCGCGGCGCGCAGCAGCAGGCGTGGATCGATCTCGCCGTCGTTGGGCAGATACAGGGCGATATGCCGGGCGCGACGAAAGAGCGGGTGATGGCTGAGTTGCCGGTAGAGGCGGCGGGCGGCGTGGCGTTGCTGGGCGGGAGAGAGTTGGCGCCGGGTCTGGCGCAGCTTGCGACGCAGCGCCGGGCGCGAGAGGCCTTCGGCTACGATCATCGGAAGTGGCTCCCCAGCATGCCGCTGCCAGCGTAGGCCCTTGAACCCGAGAGTTCAAGGTGGCGACTACAGAGTACCTTAAGGCTTTCCGTCAGGCGGACATGCACACCGGCACCACGTGTAGCCTCCATGGTGTTGCTTATCGGGAGAGGGTCATCGCCGACTGGCGAACATGCCAGGGAGTTGGCCGCAGTATACCTCAACAATCCGGCCTCTGGTCCCGGTTCATCGGGAACCCTGGCGCCGGGCCGGCGACAGGCGGAACGAGCATCGCGCGAGCCTTGCCACTGCACAGGGCGCCACTCGGTCAGCAACACCGCCAATCAGTTGCCGGATGGGTTGGGGTCGGTGGCCAGGGCGCTGTCCACGCGCTCCAGCAGCATGCGTACGTGCTCGCGTGCGCTGCTGGCCTCAGCATCCAGGCGGTCGTGCTTGTGCAGCAGCTCATGGGTAATGTTCAGCGCGGCCATGACGGCCACGCGATCGGCGCCGATGACTTTGCCGCTGCTGCGGATCTCGCGCATCTTGCGATCCAGGTAGCGGGCCGCGCCTTCCAGGTTGCTGCGTTCTTCCGGCGGACAGGCAATGCAGTATTCCTTGTCCATGATGTGCACGGTAACGGTGTTCGGCTGGGTCATGAGTCCTGCTCCAGGGCTTTCAGGCGCGAAATCATTGATTCGACCTTCATCCGGGCCATTTCGTTCTTTTCGATCAGATGAGCGCGCTCTTCGCGCCAGGCCCGCTCGTTGGCCAGCAGCAGGTGGTTCTGCGCCTTGAGTTGTTCGATGCGCTGAATCAGCTGCTCCAGCTTGGCGGTCAGCGCTTTCAGATCGGCGTCTTCCATGGGATTCCTGTTGGGGGCTCGGCTGAAGACGGAGGCGATGCCCGGGGGCTTCGATGGTCTTGCCGCGGCCGCCGGTGCTAGGATACGAAGCCTTCATTCTAGTCATTGCGCCACCGTGCGCCTAGCCGCCATGTCCATTCAGAACTCCCCTTATGCTGCTTTCGCCACGCTTCTGGCAGGCAGTCCACAAAGCGTATCGCCGGCCGAGCTGCACGGCCTGTTGCTCGGGCGCAGTTGCGCCGGTGCCGGTTTCGACGTCGAGCCCTGGTTGCTCGATGCCTCTGACCTGCTCGGCGAAGCGCCGCAGGACAACGTGCGTCAGGCGCTTATCGGCCTGCAGGAAATGGTCAAGGGCGAGCTCGCCGGTGACGACATCGCCATCGTGTTGCTGCTGCCCAGCGACGATGCGCCACTGGCCGAACGCGCCGTGGCCCTCGGTCAGTGGTGCCAGGGCTTCCTCGCCGGCTTCGGCCTGACCGCCGGTGACCGTGCGCTGAGCAGCGAAGCCATGGAAGTGCTGCAGGATCTCTCGGCCATCGCGCAGATCCAGGACTCGCTGGAAGAGTCCGAGGACGGCGAGACCGACTATATGGAAGTGATGGAATATCTGCGCGTAGCGCCGCTGCTGCTGTTCACCGAATGCGCCAAGCCGCTGCCCGCTGCCGCGAAACCTTCCCTGCATTGAGGACACCGTTGCGCCCATGACTCGCATCCCCAGATCGGAATACGCCCGTCGACGCAAGGCGCTGATGGAGCAGATGGAACCCAACAGCATCGCCATCCTGCCGGCGGCGCCGATGTACATCCGCAACCGCGATGTCGAGCATGTCTACCGCCAGGACAGCGACTTCCAGTACCTCTCCGGCTTCCCCGAGCCGGAAGCGGTGATCGCCCTGATTCCGGGCCGCGAGCATGGCGAGTACGTGCTGTTCTGCCGCGAGCGCGATCCCGAGCGCGAGCTCTGGGACGGCCTGCGTGCCGGGCAGGACGGTGCCATCGCTGAATACGGTGCCGACGATGCCTTTCCCATCGGCGATATCGACGACATCCTGCCCGGCCTGATCGAGGGCCGCGATCGGGTCTACTACGCCATCGGCACCAACGAAGCCTTCGATCACCGGCTGATGGAGTGGATCAAGACCATCCGCGCCAAGGCGCGCCAGGGTGCGCAGCCGCCCAGCGAGTTCGTCGCCCTCGATCACTTGCTGCACGACATGCGTCTGTACAAGTCGAGCAGCGAGGTGAAAGTGATGAAGCACGCCGCGGAGATTTCCGCCCGTGCGCACATCCGGGCCATGCAGGCCAGCCGCGCCGGCCTGTTCGAGTACCACCTGGAAGCCGAACTGGACTACGAGTTCCGCAAGGGTGGCGCGAAGATGCCGGCCTACGGCAGCATCGTCGCCGCCGGCAGGAACGCCTGCATCCTGCATTACCGGGAGAACGATGCGCCGCTCAAGGATGGCGATCTGGTGCTGATCGACGCCGGTTGCGAGATCGACTGCTACGCCAGCGATATCACCCGCACCTTCCCGGTCAGCGGCAGGTTCTCGCCCGAGCAGAAGGCCATCTACGAGCTGGTGCTCAAGGCCAACGAAGAAGCCTTCAAGCACATCGCACCCGGCAAGCACTGGAACGAGGCGCACGAGGCCACGGTGCGGGTGATCACCGCCGGCCTGGTGGAGCTGGGTCTGCTGCAGGGTGAGGTCGACCAGCTGATCGCCAGCGAGGCCTACAAACCTTTCTATATGCATCGCGCCGGCCACTGGCTGGGCATGGACGTGCACGACGTCGGCGATTACAAGATCGGTGGCGAGTGGCGCGTGCTCGAGCCGGGCATGGCGATGACCGTGGAGCCTGGCATCTATATCGCCGCGGACAACCAGAACGTCGCCAAGAAATGGCGCGGCATCGGCGTACGCATCGAGGATGACGTGGTGGTGACCAAGAACGGCTGCGAGATCCTCACCGGTGGCGTGCCGAAGAGCGTGGCCGAGATCGAGGCACTGATGGCCGCCGCACGAGAACAGGCCGCCTGATGCAGAGCCTGGCGATCATCGGGGGCGGGCTGGTCGGCGCGAGCCTCGCGCTGGCCTTGCAGGAGGGCGCCCGTGAGCGTGGCTGGCGTATCCACCTGATCGAGCCGTTCGAGCCGGGGCACGAGTACCAGCCGAGCTACGATGCGCGCTCCACGGCGCTGTCCTACGGCACCCGGCTGATCTATCAGCGTCTGGGCCTGTGGGACCGGATCGCCGAGCGTGCCGAGCCGATTCTGCGCATCCACGTTTCCGAACGCGGCCGCTTCGGTGCCGCCCGGCTGGATGCGCGGAACGAGGCGGTCGAGGCGCTGGGCTATGTGGTAGAGAACGCCTGGATCGGACATTGCCTGTGGCAGGCGCTGGATGACGAGGTGGTGGTGCGCCATTGCCCGGCCGAAGTCGAGCGGCTTGAGCCCGGCACCGCCGGTTATCGCCTGAGCTTCACCGATGGCCAGCGGCTGGAGTGCGCGCTGACGGTGCTGGCCGACGGCGGCCGCTCCAGCCTGCGCGAGCAACTCGGCATCCAGGTTGCGCGCAGGCCCTACGGACAGACCGCGCTGATCGCCAACATCACCCCGGGCAAGCCCCATGGCGGGCTGGCTTTCGAGCGCTTCACCGAAGACGGCCCGATGGCGCTGCTGCCGCTGCAGGACCATCGCTGCGCCCTGGTATGGACCCGCTCGCCGGCCGATGCCACGCGCCTGGCCCAGGCCCACGAATCGGTGTTTCTAGCCGAACTGCAGGACGCCTTCGGCTATCGGCTGGGCGCGCTGCAGCAGGTCGGCGCCCGTCATCTGTACCCGCTGACGCTGATCGAGGCCGAGGAGCAGGTACGCTCGGGGCTGGTGGTGCTGGGCAATGCCGCCCACAGCCTGCATCCGATCGCCGGGCAGGGTTACAACCTCTCGCTACGGGACGTGGATGCGCTGAGTGCCGCGTTGCTGCGCAGCGAAGCGCCGCTGGGCGATCTGGCGCTGCTGCAGGAATACGTCCGCCGGCAACGTTTCGATCAGCGCCTGACCGTGGGTTTCTCCGACCAGGTTACCCGCCTGTTCGGCGATTCCGGACGGCTGGTCGCCACCGGACGTAACCTCGGCTTGCTCGGCCTGGACCTGGCTCCCGTGGCCAAACGCTGGTTCGCGCGCCAGGCCATGGGCCTCGGCACACGTGCCGGCTGACCGCGCCGTACCCGCGGGCTTCCGCATGGATGGGTCCAGGCTGGCGCGCAAGGCGCGATTTCTGCGCTGGGCCTTGAACTTCTACCCGCCGTACCTCGGCGCCGGGGTGCGGGTGCGACATATCAGCGCCGACCTGCGCCTGGTCCGGGTCAAGATGGTGCTGCGCTGGTACAACCGCAACTACGTGGGCACGCAGTTCGGCGGATCGCTGTATTCCATGGTCGATCCGTTCTTCGTGCTGATGCTCATGGAGAACCTCGGGCCGGACTACATCGTCTGGGACAAGGCGGCCAACATCGAATTCGTCAGCCCTGGGCGGGGCGCGGTCTACGCCGATTTCAGCATCAGCCAGCAACTGCTCGACGAGATTCGCATGCGCACCGCCGATGGCAGCAAGTACCTGCCGCGGATGCACGTCGAAGTGCGTGATGGCGACGGTACGCTGGTGGCGCGGGTGCAGAAGACCCTCTACATAAGACTCAAGCCGCGCGCGCGGCAGGCAGGAGACAACTGATGCAAGCCGATCTGATCATCGTCGGTGCCGGAATGGTCGGCAGTACGCTGGCCCTGGCACTCGAAGGCAGCGGGCTGGACATCCTGGTGCTCGATGCGAGCCCGCTGGAGGCCGCCGATTTCGACCCGCAAGGCGGCTTCGAGCCACGAGTCAGCGCCCTGTCGGCAGCCAGCCAGCGCATCTTCGAGCGCCTCGGCGCCTGGCCGGGGATGTCGGCGCGGCGCGTCAGCCCGTACACCGACATGCATGTCTGGGATGGCTCGGGTACCGGACAGATCCATTTTTCCGCCGAGACCGTGCATGCCGAGGTGCTCGGCCATATCGTCGAGAACCGGGTGGTGCAGGACGCGCTGCTGGAGACGATGCAGCGCCGTGGCGGCCAGCGGTTGCTCGGCGCCGCCCGGCTCGAGCGGCTGAAACGTACGCCGCAGGGCTGGCAACTGACGCTGGACGACGGTCGTCAGCTGAACGCGCCCTTGCTGGTCGCCGCCGATGGCGCCAACTCCGCGGTGCGCCGGCTGGCTGGCTGCGAAACGCGCGAATGGGACTATCTGCATCAGGCCATCGTCGCCAGTGTGCGCTGCAGCGAGCCGCATCAGCGGACTGCCTGGCAACGCTTCACCGACGACGGCCCGCTGGCGTTTCTGCCGCTGGAGCGTGATCGCGACCAGCACTGGTGCTCCATCGTCTGGTCGGTTACCGAGCTAGAAGCCAGGCGCCTGATGGCGCTGGAAGACGCGGCGTTCCGCGCGGCGCTGGGCCGTGCCTTCGAGCGGCGTCTGGGCGAGGTAGAGGAGGTCGATCCGCGGCTGTGCATTCCATTGCGCCAGCGTCATGCCAAGCGCTACGTGCAGCCTGGGCTGGCGCTGATCGGCGATGCCGCGCACACCATCCATCCACTGGCAGGGCAGGGGGTCAACCTCGGGCTTCTGGACGCAGCGGTTCTGGCGGAGGTCATCGAGGCGGCCATGGCGCGTGGTGAGCGGCCCGAAGATATTCGGGTGCTGAGTCGCTTCGAACGCCGCCGCATGCCGCACAACCTGGCGATGATGGCGGCGATGGAGGGCTTCGAGCGACTGTTCCAGGCCGATCCATTGCCGCTGCGCTGGTTGCGTAACACCGGCCTCAAGGCTGTACAGGCACTGCCGGAGGCGAAAGCGCTGTTCGTCCGCCAGGCGCTGGGCTTGAGCGGCGACCTGCCTGCGCTGGCGCGGCCCTGATAGCAGACTGATATTTACAAAAGGTTACCGGCACGATTTGTCGCATTGAGAAGGTAAATAACATTCACTACTATTCAGGCCTCTGTTCCATCTCACCAAGAGGCTGTTCCATGCAGGCTAGCAAAGGTTTTCTCGCCGCCCTGGCGCTGACGGCGCTATCGGGCGCTGTCCAGGCTGCCGATGAAGTAGTGGTTTACTCCTCGCGCATCGATGAGCTGATCAAACCGGTATTCGACGCCTACACCAAGAAGACCGGTGTAGCGATCAAGTTCATCACCGACAAGGAAGCTCCGCTGATGGCCCGCATCAAGGCCGAAGGCGCGAACACTCCTGCGGACCTGCTGCTGACCGTCGATGGCGGCAACCTCTGGCAAGCCGAAGAAATGGGCATCCTGCAGCCGCTGAACTCCCAGGTGGTGAAGGACAACATCCCCGCGCAGTACCGCTCCTCCAGCGATGCCTGGACCGGCCTGTCGCTGCGCGCACGGACCATCGTCTACTCGCCGGAGCGGGTCAAGGACGGTGAGCTGACCACCTACGAAGCGCTGGCCGACAAGAACTGGGAAGGCCGCCTGTGCCTGCGCACCAGCAAGAAGGTCTACAACCAGTCGCTGACCGCCACCATGATCGAAACCCATGGCGCCGAGAAGACCGAGCAGATCCTCAAGGGCTGGGTGAACAACCTCGCCACCGACGTATTCGCCGACGACAACGCCGTGGTCATGGCGGTCGACGCCGGCCAGTGCGACGTCGGCATCGTCAACACCTACTATTTCGGTCGTCTGCATGCGCAGAACCCACAGCTCAAGGCCAAGCTGTTCTGGCCGAACCAGCAGGACCGTGGCGTGCACGTCAACCTGTCGGGCATCGGTCTGACCAAGCACGCGCCGAATCCGGATGCTGCGCGCAAGCTGGTGGAGTGGATGACCAGCGCCGAGGCTCAGAGCATTTTCGCGGACATCAATATGGAATACCCGGCCAACCCGGACGTGAAACCGTCCGCCGAAGTTGCGGCATGGGGCGAGTTCAAGGCCGACACCATTCCGGTTGAAGTCGCCGGCAAGCGCCAGGCCGAGGCGATCAAGATGATGGACCGCGCCGGCTGGAACTGATCCGCCTGCCGCCATCGCTGCGGTGACCGCGGCTCAGCCGCCAGGTCTGCCGCTGCGGTTATACTTCGCGCCCCGGCTTGTCCGGGGCGTCGTTTTTCCTGCTGTCGAGGCTTGAGTGTCCCATCCCGTCGAGCGCCGCTGGTATCCCATCTCATTCGCCGTCGCGGCGCTGGTGTTGCTGCCGCTGAGCATTCTGCTGTTCAGCTGGGGCAGCATCGATGGCGAGATCTGGGCGCACCTGTGGGACACGCAGATGCCGCGTTTGCTGGGCAACACGCTGACACTGGTGCTCGGCGTGGGCATCGGCGTGGTGGTGCTCGGGGTCAGCCTCGCCTGGCTGACGGCGTTGTGCGAGTTTCCCGGTCGACGCTGGCTCGACTGGGCGCTGATGTTGCCGTTCGCGATACCCGCCTACGTGCTGGCGTTCGTCTTCATCGGCCTGCTGGATTTCTCCGGGCCGGTGCAGAGCCTGGCCCGCGAGTGGTTCGGCAGCGGTATCCGCTTTCCGCGGGTGCGTTCCACCGGGGGCGTCATCGCGGTGCTGGTGCTGGTGTTCTACCCCTACGTCTATCTGCTGGCTCGCTCGGCCTTTCTGGCTCAGGGCAAGGGGCTGATGGAGGCGGCGCGGGTACTCGGCCAGACGCCCTGGCAGGCCTTCTGGCGCGTGGCGCTGCCGATGGCACGGCCGGCCATCGGTGCCGGGCTGGCGCTGGCGATGATGGAAACGCTGGCCGATTTCGGTGCCGTGGCGGTATTCAACTTCGACACCTTTACCACCGCCATCTACAAGACCTGGTACGGCTTCTTCAGTCTGACCAGCGCCACGCAGCTGGCCAGTCTGCTGCTGCTGGCGGTGATGCTGGTGCTCTACGGCGAGCGCCGGGCGCGCGGCGCGGCGCGGCCGGCCAACGAGCGCGCGCGCTCGGCTGCACTTTATCGGCTGACCGGCGTGAAGGCCTTGGCCGCCAGCGCCTGGTGCGGCCTGGTGTTTCTCTGTGCCTTCGTCATTCCGGTGCTGCAACTGCTGGCCTGGCTCTGGCAGCGCGGGCGCTTCGACCTCGACGAGCGCTACGCCGGGCTGATCCTGCACACGCTCTACCTCGGCGGCATGGCTGCGCTGATCACCGTCAGCGTGGCGCTGCTGCTGGCGTTCGCCCGGCGTCAGGCGCCGGTGCGCTCGATCCGCAGCGCGGTCAGCCTGGCCAACCTGGGTTATGCGCTGCCCGGCTCGGTGCTGGCAGTGTCGATCATGCTGGCGTTCAGTTACCTGGACCGGCACATGGTGATACCGCTGTCGAGCTGGTTGGGCGGGGCCGGCAAGCCGATCCTGCTCGGCAGCCTCGGTGCCTTGCTGCTGGCCTATCTGATCCGCTTCATGGCGGTCGCCTTCGGCCCGCTGGAAAACGCCCTGGCGCGAATTCGTCCATCGCTGCCGCAGGCGTCGCGCAGTCTCGGTGTCGGCGGGCCGGCCCTGTTCTTGCGCGTCTATCTGCCGCTTTTGCTGCCGGGCACGCTGAGTGCGGCGCTGCTGGTGTTCGTCGACGTGCTCAAGGAAATGCCGGCGACTCTGCTGATGCGTCCGTTCGGCTGGGACACTCTGGCGGTGCGCATTTTCGAGATGACCAGCGAAGGCGAATGGGCGCGCGCCTCGCTGCCGGCGCTGACGCTGGTGCTGGTCGGCCTGCTGCCGGTGATCCTGCTGATTCGTCGCTCGGCCAGGCGCGTCGGCTAGCCTGCCGAGGCTTTCCGGTGGCGCTGCACGCGGTCCGGTAGCGCCCGTGTAAGGCCGTTCGACCTCCAGTCTCCTGCCGCCTGATGCGCCGTGACCTCCTGCCACCTTGGGGCTACAATGCGCGCCATTCGAAAGTCGCCGCTCCCCGCAAGGGCCGGCTTTACTGACTTTTCCAACGCCGATTCGGCGACCTGCCCGGAAGGAGAAACCCATGGGTCAGCGTACTCCCCTCTACGATCAGCACCTTGCGCTCGGCGCCAAGATGGTCGACTTCGGTGGCTGGGACATGCCACTGCACTACGGCTCCCAGGTCGAAGAACATCATCAGGTGCGACGTGATTGCGGAGTGTTCGACGTCTCGCACATGACCGTGGTCGATGTGGCCGGCGACCAGGCCAGCGCTTATCTGCAACACCTGCTGGCCAACGACGTGGCACGCCTGAAGAGCCCCGGCCGCGCTCTTTACTCGGCCATGCTCAATGAGCGCGGCGGGGTGATCGATGACCTGATCGTCTACCTCACCGACTGGGGCTACCGCCTGGTGGTCAATGCCAGTACCCGCGACAAGGACCTGGCGTGGATGCAGGCCCAGGCGGCGGATTTCGCCGTCGAGATCAACGAGCGTCCGCAGCTGGCCATGCTGGCCATCCAGGGGCCGCATGCCCGTGCGCGCACCGCCGAGCTGGTCAGCCAGGCCCGCGCCACGCTGATCCAGGAACTCAAGCCATTCCAGGGCCTGGCCGAAGGCGACTGGTTCATCGGTCGTACCGGCTACACCGGCGAAGATGGTCTGGAGATCATCTTGCCGGCCGAGCAGGCGCCGGATTTTCTCAGCGAGCTGGTTGGTGCCGGCATCCCGCCCATCGGCCTTGGCGCTCGTGACACCCTGCGTCTGGAAGCCGGACTGAACCTGTACGGCCAGGACATGACCGAGGAGGTCTCGCCGCTGGCCGCCAACATGGGCTGGACCGTGGCCTGGGAGCCCGCCGAGCGCGATTTCGTCGGCCGTGCCGCGCTGGAGCAGCAGCGCGCCGAAGGCGATCTGCCCAAGCTGGTCGGCCTGGTGCTGGAAGAGCGCGGCGTGCTGCGAGCCCATCAGGTGGTGCGGGTCAACGGTGTCGGTGACGGCGAGATCACCAGTGGCAGTTTTTCTCCTACGCTTGGCAAATCCATCGCCCTGGCGCGCGTGCCGGCTGGCACCGCCGAGCGCGCGGAAGTGGAGATTCGTGGCAAGTGGTATCCGGTGCGGGTCGTGCAGCCGACATTCGTGCGGCACGGCAAGGTACTGGTGTAAATTCGACCGACTGTTTTGCGCGACTGCTGTCAACAGCCTTGAGGATCCAACAATGAGCAATATCCCCAGCGATCTGCGTTACGCCGCCAGCCACGAGTGGGCCCGTCTCGAAGCGGACGGCAGCGTCACCGTCGGCATCTCCGATCACGCCCAGGAGGCGCTGGGGGATGTGGTCTACGTCGAGCTGCCCGAGGTCGGGCGCCAGCTCAATGCCGGTCAGGAAGCCGGCGTGGTCGAGTCGGTAAAGGCCGCCTCCGACATCTATGCCCCCGTTTCCGGTGAGGTGATCGCCATTAACGAGGCGCTGGCCGATTCACCCGAGCAGGTCAACAGCGACCCCTACGGCAGCTGGTTCTTCCGCCTGCAGCCGAGCGACAAGGCGGAGCTGGACAAGCTGCTCGACGCAGCCGGCTACCAGGCCGCCTGCGACGCCGACGCCTAAGCATCATCCGCAAAAGCCCCGCTCTGTCGGGGCTTTTGTTTTTTTCGAGAGTAGCGACCATGCCGTATATGCCGAGCCTTTCCCAACTCCAGCAAACCGATGCCTTTCTGCGCCGTCACCTCGGCCCGGATCAGGGCGAACAGCAGGCCATGCTCGACGCGCTGGGGCTGGCCAGCCGCGAGCAGCTGATCGAGCAGACCGTGCCGCCGGCGATCCGCCTGCAGGGCGAGCTGAATCTGCCGCCCGCGCTGGATGAACAGGCGGCGCTGGCCAAGCTCAAGGGCTATGCCGAGCAGAACCAGCTCTGGACCAGCCTGATCGGCATGGGCTACCACGGCACCATCACCCCGCCGGTGATCCTGCGCAACGTGCTGGAGAATCCGGGCTGGTACACCGCCTACACGCCCTATCAGCCGGAGATCGCCCAGGGTCGGCTGGAAGCGCTGCTGAACTATCAGCAGATGATCATCGACCTCACCGGTCTCGATCTGGCCAACGCCTCGCTGCTCGATGAGGCGACCGCAGCAGCCGAGGCCATGACCCTGGCCCGGCGCATGGCCAAGAGCAAGAGCAACCGCTTCTTCGTCGACGAGAACTGCCATCCGCAGACGCTTTCGGTGGTGCAGACCCGCGCCGAAGCGTTCGGCTTCGAACTGCTGGTCGGCACGCTGGACGAGCTGGCCGGGCAGGAGGTGTTCGGCGCGCTGCTGCAGTACCCGGATACCCACGGCGAGATTCGCGACCTGCGTCCGGCCATCGAGCAGCTGCACGCCCAGCAGGCGCTGGCCTGCGTGGCGGCCGACCTGCTCAGCCTGCTGTTGCTGACCCCGCCGGGCGAACTGGGCGCCGACGTGGTGCTCGGCTCGACCCAGCGCTTCGGTGTGCCGATGGGCTACGGCGGCCCGCACGCGGCCTATTTCGCCAGCCGCGACGAGTTCAAGCGCGGCATGCCGGGACGCATCATCGGCGTGTCCAAGGACGCCCGCGGCAACACCGCGCTGCGCATGGCGCTGCAGACCCGCGAGCAGCACATCCGTCGCGAGAAAGCCAATTCCAACATCTGCACCGCGCAGGTGCTGCTGGCCAACATCGCTGGCTTCTATGCCGTCTATCACGGCCCGCAGGGCCTCAAGCGCATCGCCCAGCGCGTCCATCGGCTGACCGCCATTCTCGCTGCGGGTCTGGAGCAGAAGGGCATCGTGCGGCTCAACCGGCATTTCTTCGACACCCTGACGCTTGAGGTCGGAGGTGCGCAGACTGCGATCATCGAAAGTGCCGAGGCGGCGCAGATCAACCTGCGCATCCTCGGCCGCGGCCGGCTGGGCGTGAGCCTCGACGAGACCTGCGACGAGCGCACCGTCGAGCAGCTGCTGGCGATCTTCCTCGGTGCCGATCACGGCCTCGATGTTGCCGCGCTGGATGCCGGTGAGCTGGCCGCGGGCATTCCCGCAGGGCTGCAACGCGAGAGCGGCTACCTGGAGCATCCGGTGTTCAACTCGCACCACAGCGAAACCGAGATGCTGCGCTACCTCAAGCAGCTGGAAAACAAGGATCTGGCGCTGAACCAGGCAATGATCCCGCTCGGCTCCTGCACCATGAAGCTCAACGCCACCAGCGAAATGATCCCGATCACCTGGGCCGAATTCGCCAACCTGCATCCGTTTGTCCCGCGCGGCCAGGCGCAAGGTTACAGGCTGATGATCGAAGAGCTGGAAGCCTGGCTCTGCGCGATCACCGGTTTCGACGCCATCAGCATGCAGCCCAACTCCGGTGCCCAGGGCGAATACGCCGGCCTGGTCGCGATCCGCAAGTATCACGAGAGCCGCGGTGAAGGGCAGCGCGACATCTGCCTGATCCCGTCCTCGGCGCACGGCACCAACCCCGCCTCGGCGCAGATGGTCAGCATGCGTGTGGTCATCGTCGAATGCGACAAGGGCGGCAACGTCGATCTCGAGGACCTCAAGCGCAAGGCCGCCGAGGCCGGCGACCGGCTGTCCTGCCTGATGATCACCTATCCGTCGACCCACGGCGTCTACGAAGAAAACGTGCGCGAGATCTGCGCCGCAATCCACGCCCAGGGCGGCCAGGTGTACATGGACGGCGCCAACCTCAACGCCCAGGTCGGCCTGGCGCGACCGGCGGACATCGGTGCCGACGTCTCGCACATGAACCTGCACAAGACCTTCTGCATCCCCCATGGCGGTGGCGGCCCGGGCATGGGCCCGATCGGCGTCAAGGCGCACCTGGCGCCGTTCGTGGCCAATCACCCTGTGGTCGAGCTGGAAGGTCCCCAACCGGGCAACGGTGCGGTGAGCGCGGCGCCCTGGGGCAGCGCGAGCATCCTGCCGATCAGCTGGATGTACATCGCCATGATGGGCCCGCAGCTGCGTGACGCGACCGAGGTGGCAATCCTCGGTGCCAACTACCTCGCCAACCGTCTCGGCGGCGCGTTCCCGGTGCTCTACAGCGGACGCAACGGCCGTGTCGCCCACGAGTGCATTCTCGATCTGCGCCCGCTCAAGGCCGCCAGCGGCATCAGCGAGGAGGACGTTGCCAAGCGCCTGATGGACTACGGCTTCCATGCGCCGACCATGTCGTTCCCGGTGCCCGGCACGCTGATGATCGAGCCCACCGAGAGCGAGTCGAAGGCGGAGCTGGATCGCTTCGTCGAGGCGATGCTGAGCATCCGCGCGGAGATCGCCAAGGTGCAGGACGGCGAATGGCCGGCGGACAACAACCCGCTGGTACGCGCGCCGCATACCCTGGCCGACGTGATCGGCGAGTGGGATCGCCCCTACAGCATCGCCGAGGCGGTGACCCCGAGCGCCCACGCACGTGCGCACAAGTACTGGCCGGCGGTGAACCGGGTGGACAACGTCTACGGCGACCGCAATCTGTTCTGCGCGTGCGTGCCGGTGGACGCCTATCGTGACTGATAGGAGGTGATGGAGAGGGTGGATGTCGTTTTTCGGCATCCGCCCGGTTCGGAGAGGCGGACCGGCGAACGTCGCGCTCGGGCCCTGCAGCCGTTTATTCCCGGCCACGCCGCCAGTGCATCGCGGATAGATGTCGCGTTCGCATCCACCACAGGCGTGCTGGCACGGCGTGGTGGATCAGCGGTGTTGAGCGGTCTTACGCTTCAGGTGCCTGGTCTTGCTCGGAGTCGTCCAGCAAACCGAGCCAGCTGGCCAGTACCAGCTGCGCCTCTTCCACACCCTGCCGCTTGGGAGCGGAGAACAGCTGCACGCTGACATCGGCACCCCAGCCCTTGCGGATATCGCGTTGGATCGCCAGCAGCGCGTTCTTCGCCGCGCCGAAGGCCAGCTTGTCGGATTTGGTCAGCAGGATGTGCAACGGCATGTCACTGGCATTGGCCCAGTCCAGCATCATGCGGTCGAACTCCGTCAGCGGATGGCGGATATCCATCATCAGGAACACCCCGACCAGACTCTCGCGGCTGCCCAGGTAGGCTTCCAGATGGCGCTGCCAATGCTGCTTGAGCGGGATCGGCACCTTGGCGTAACCATAACCGGGCAGGTCGACCAGGCGGCGCTCGTCATCGAGGCGGAAGAAATTGAGTAACTGGGTGCGTCCCGGTGTCTTCGAGGTGCGCGCCAGGTTGGCGTGGGTGAGGGTGTTCAGCGCACTGGACTTGCCCGCATTGGATCGACCGGCGAAGGCCACTTCCAGACCCTCGTCGGCCGGGCACTGATCGACCTTGGCGGCGCTGATCATGAAGGAGGCCTGTTGGCAAAGGCCGAGAATCGGGTTTTTCGGTAGCATGGTCGTTCCGGTGAGTGCACGCGGGTGCGGCAATGGTTCGTTTCCGTTTCAGAAACGGAAGTATATAATGCCGCAGTTTTTATGTGCGCTTTGGCCTGATATCGGGCCGTGCGTGGTGTCCAGCCTGTTGCGGGCGCCTGTGCGGCGGTGTCGCCGCCCCGCTGCGGATGCCCTGCGTGCCACTTATAACGAGCGTTACCCCGGTTCGATGGCCGTGCGTGACCCGATGAATTCCCTTTCAAACCCTTAGCCGTAGTTGGATTAGCTGATGAACAAAATACTCGTGAGTCTGCTGTTGACCCTTGGCATCACCGGTATGGCCCACGCGGCTGGAGACGCCGAAGCTGGTCAGGGCAAAGTTGCAGTGTGTGGCGCCTGCCACGGTGCGGACGGCAACAGCCCGGCGCCGAACTTCCCGAAACTCGCCGGCCAGGGCGAGCGTTATCTGCTCAAGCAGCTCCAGGACATCAAGGCCGGCAGCACGCCGGGCGCCCCGGAAGGTGTGGGCCGCAAGGTGCTGGAAATGACCGGCATGCTCGATCCGCTGAGCGATCAGGACCTGCAGGACATCGCCGCCTACTTCTCCAGCCAGAAGGGCAGCGTTGGCTATGCCGATCCGGCTCTGGCCAAGCAGGGCGAGAAACTGTTCCGCGGTGGCAAGCTGGATCAGGGCATGCCGGCCTGTACCGGTTGCCACGCGCCGAACGGCGTCGGTAACGAGCTGGCCGGTTTCCCCAAACTGGGTGGCCAGCACGCCGCGTACACAGCCAAGCAGCTGACCGACTTCCGCGAAGGCAACCGCACCAACGACGGTGACAGCATGATCATGCGTGGCGTTGCCTCCAAGCTGAGCAACAAGGACATCGAAGCGCTGTCCAGCTACATCCAGGGTCTGCACTGATCGCATCCGCGGGCTGACCGAGAAGGGCGTCCGGGCCGAAAGCCCGGGCGCCCTTCTGCGTTTAGGGGCTGGCTACACTACCTTCGTCACGGCTTGGCACGGGGCAGATGAAAAACGCTGGCGAGTCCCGGCGTTTTGCTGCAGCCTGTTGCGCCATCGGTTCGTCGTAAACAGGAGTATTTCATGCGTAACTTCCTACTCACTGCCGTCCTTGCTACCGCCAGCCTGTTCGGCGGGGTGACCCAGGCAGCAGAGTTCCAGGCCGGCAAGGAATATGTCGAGCTGAGCAGTCCGGTGCCCGTTGCCGACCCGAGCAAGATCGAGGTGGTCGAGCTGTTCTGGTACGGCTGCCCGCATTGCTACCAGTTCGAACCGGTGATCAAGCCCTGGGCCGAGAAGCTGCCGGAAGATGTGCAGTTCAAGCGCATCCCCGCCATGTTCGGCGGCATCTGGAACGCGCACGGCCAGCTGTTCGTCACGCTGGAGTCCATGGGCGTGGAGCCGAAGGTGCATGACGCGGTATTTGCCGCCTATCACCAGGAGCGCAAGAAGCTCGCCACGCCGGAGGAGATGGCCGATTTCCTCGAAGGGCATGGCGTGGACAAGCAGGCCTTCCTCAAGGCCTACAACTCCTTTGGCGTGCGTGGCCGCGTCGAGCAGGCGAAGAAGCTTGGCATGGCCTACCAGATCACCGGCGTACCGGTGATGATCGTCAATGGCAAGTACCGCTTTGACCTCGGCTCGTCCGGCGGTCCGGAGCGCACGCTGCAGGTGGCGGATTTCCTCATCGAAAAAGAACGCGCAGCGCGGTAACCCGGCATGCTGCGCCGTTGGAGTGCCCCACGCCTTGCCGGCCCCGGCAAGGCACGGGTCAATCCGCACTGCCTGGCCAGCACCGGCCTGCCGGCCGATGGCCGGCTGCGCCTGCTCAGCTTCAACATCCAGGTTGGCATCAGCACCGAGCGCTACCACCATTACCTGACGCGCAGCTGGCAGCATCTGCTGCCCCATCCGGGTCGGGCCGGCAACCTGCAGCGCATCGGCGAGGTGCTCGGCAACTATGACCTGGTGGCGCTGCAGGAGGCCGACGGCGGCAGCCTGCGGTCCGGCTATGTCAATCAGGTCGAGCATCTGGCCCACCTGGGTGCGTTTCCCTACTGGTATCAGCAGCTCAATCGCAACCTCGGACGCTTCGCCCAGCACAGCAACGGGGTGCTTAGCCGCCTGGAGCCCCAGGGCCTGGAGGACCACCCGCTACCTGGGCCGTCGGGACGCGGCGCGATCCTGCTGCGTTTTGGCGAGGGCGCGGACGCGCTGGTGGTGGTGATGATGCACCTGGCACTCGGCGGCGGCGCCCGGGCCCGGCAGCTGGCCTACATTCGCGACCTGATCGGCGACTATCGGCATCAGGTACTGATGGGCGACATGAACACCCACGCCAACGACCTGCTGGAGAACTCGCCGTTGCGCGATCTCGGCCTGTTGGCGCCGCAGGTCGAAGCGACCTTCCCCAGCTGGCGGCCGCAGCGCTGCCTGGACCATATTCTGCTCAGCCCGAGCCTTACGCTTGAACGTGTGGACGTGCTGGCTCTGCCGATTTCCGACCATTTGCCGGTGGCGGTGGAAATTCGGCTGCCCGATTCCCTGCGGGCGGACTCCCTGCCGGTACAGGTGCCTGAACGTAAATGAGCGAAGAAGCCGAACGCTGGAAGGAAAAGTATCTTCAGCTGGCCGAGCGCCAGGAGCAGCTGGACGCCCGCTGGGAGCAGCGCGTCGATCTGTTGCGACGCAGCCTGGTGCGCAGCAGCCTGGCGGTGGAGGGCGCCGACCCCGCCGTCGAGCGCTGCCTGCAGCAGATGCGCGAGGTCCTGCGTGACGGGGATCTGGACGATGGGCTGGGTCAGCTGGTTCCACGCCTGGAAAAGGCGGTGCTGGACTCCGAACGCCACCGCCAGGAGCGTGCCGTTCAGTTGACCGAGGCGCTGCATCGGCTGGTGTCCCAATTGCTGGGGATGTCGGTGCCCGCCGAGCTGCGCAAGCCGCTCAAACGCTTCGCCAAGGATCTGGACCAGCGTGCAGCCAGATTGCGCGAGCTGCCGCTACTGCTCGGCGAGCTGAGTGTACTGCAGGGTCAGGTTCTCAACCTGCAGGGCTTGTCCGCGCCGCAGCAGAGCGGCTTTCTGAAGCGCCTGTTCGGGGGACGGGACAGCCAATCGGCGGCCCCGCTCGAGACGGCGATTCCAGCGGCGGCGTCGGCCCCAGCGGTCGCGGTCGCGGTCGAGGCAGAGGCGGTCGTCGTCGGCGAGACGGCCGTCGCCTCCACCGTGACCGAGCCGTCCGTGGTGACAACCTTGCCGGAGCCGGCGAACGAAGAGCAGCAGGCCGTCGAGCCTGTCGTCTCGGCAGTTGAGCCCGAAGCGGACGAGCCGGTGGCGGACGCCGAGCTGCCGCCAGCGGCCGAGCCGCTGCCGCAGGAGGCCGCCTATGCGCTGCCGGATTCGCCGGAGCCCGCTTTCAGCGTTGTCGCCGAACGTGTGGAGGCGACGCTCAGCAGTCTGCTCGACAGCCTGCATCTGTCCGAGCAGCATCAACCGCAACTGCAGACGTTGCGCGCGCGAATCCAGCAGGGCCTGAACTGGTACGAGCTGGTGCCGGTGCTGGACGATCTGGCGATGCTGATGATCGCCTTCAGCGATCAGGGTCAGCGCGATTTCGAGAACTACCTGCAGACCCTCAACGAGCGTCTGACTGCGATGCAGGAGAACCTGCTCGCCGCCCACCAGGGCCATGTGGAAGGCCGCGATGCGGCGCAGGCGCTGGACGCCGAGCTGCGCGAACAAGTCGGCGGGCTGCAGCACAGCATGCGTGAAGCCACCGATCTGAACAGCCTCAAGCGGGTGGTGGAGGCGCGTCTGGATGGCCTGCTGGACACCGTGGACAACTACCGTCGCCAGCGCAGCGAGCAGGAGCAGAAACTGGGCGAGCGCCTGCAGCAGCTGGTCAGCCGTGTCGGCAGCCTGGAACAGGCGGCACGGGGGCTGCGCGGCCATCTGGAAGAGCAGCGGCAGAAGGCCCTGCAGGACCCGCTGACCGGACTGCCCAACCGGGCGGCATGGAATGAACGGCTGGATCTCGAATTCGCCCGCTGGCAACGCTACGGTGGCGATCTGCTGCTGGCCGTGCTGGATGTCGATCACTTCAAGCGGGTCAACGACGGCTACGGCCATCTGGCCGGCGATCGGGTGCTGAAGATCATCGGCACGGAGCTGCAGAAGCGGTTGCGCAAGACCGACTTCATCGCCCGTTTCGGTGGTGAGGAGTTCGTCGTGCTGTTGCCCAACACGCCTTACGAGGCGGGGCGGCAGCTGATGGAAACGCTGCGCGAGTCCATCGGCAGTTGCCCGTTCCACTTCAAGGGCGAGCGGGTTGCCATCACCCTGTCCGCCGGTTTGACGGCATTCGTTATTGGCGACACCGCCGAGCGTGCCTTCGAGCGTGCCGACCGGGCGCTCTACCGCGCCAAGGATTCGGGACGCAATCGTGTCGAGCCAGCCTGACCGGCTGGCCTGGCCTGTATCCGGGCGCCCGGTATAATCACGACCCTCGCCGCTCCGGCATCGAATCGCCACCGCATGCCGGGCTCCTGCCCATCTGCGTCATTTGCGCCGTCGACACAGAGGTCGTCCCGATGAAATTGCTCTCCGCTACCCTCTTGCTTCTGCTGCTGGCCGGCTGTGCCAGCGGCCCACGCATCGACACCAGCCACAGCTCGATCGGCCACGACAGCCGCGTCCAGTTCATCGTGCTGCATTACACCTCTACCGACCTGCCGCGCTCGCTGGAGCTGCTCAGCGGGCGCGATGTGAGCAGCCACTACCTGATCGGTGAGTCGCCGGCGACCATCTACCGCCTGGTGGACGAGGATCGCCGCGCCTGGCATGCCGGGGAGAGCGAATGGAACGGGCGTACCTGGCTGAACGCCACCTCGATCGGCATCGAGCTGGTCAATCAGGGCTACGAGCAGAGCGCGGACGGACGGCGGCTCTGGTATCCCTACTCGCAGGCACAGATCGATGCGCTGGTGGTACTGCTCAAGGACATCATGGCGCGTCATGGCCTGAAACCGGGCGCCATCATCGGCCACAGCGACATCGCGCCGCAGCGCAAGGTCGATCCGGGGCCGCTGTTTCCCTGGAAGCGCCTGGCCGAGGAGGGCCTGGTGCCCTGGCCGGATGCCGGCGCGGTGGCGGCGGCGCAGGCGCACTACGCCGCGGCGGGGCTGCCGGCGATCGGCTGGTTCCAGGAGGCACTGGCGGCGCAGGGTTATCGGGTACCCCGCCACGGCCATCTGGATGACGAGACGCGCAATGTGATCGCCGCGTTCCAGATGAAGTACCGCCCGACCCGCTTCGATGGAGAGCCGGACGCGGAAACCGCGGCGATGCTGCAGGTGCTGGTCGCCCAGGCGAGCCGCTGACCTCAGTAGCGGGTGGTGCCGATCAGTCTCGAGTCGGCCAGGGCCGCGCTGCGGTGCTCGGCCGCGGCCTGGTATTCGCGGTCGCTGAGCATGGCCAGGAAGGCTTCCTTGGACGGGTAGCTGACCAGCAGCAGGTCATCCCATTCTTCCTCCGGCGGCGCGATCAGCGTCGCATGGGCCTTGGCGCGCAGCTCCACCGCGCCGCCTCCGGCCTGCACCTTGGTCAGCGCCACGCGGCTGTAGCGGGCATAGGCCTCGCGGCCGCTGCAGGGGCTGTGCGGGCTGCCCGGCGGGTAGGTGGCCTGGGCGTTGTAGCGCAACAGATTGAGCATCAGGATCGGCACGCCCGAGGGCATCGCCGCCACATGGTCGGCGAGCTGCTCGGGGCTGGGGTTCAGACTCGGCATGGCAGGTTCCTCGATGGGGCGCCGTCAGATCGGCAGCGCCACGTAGAAGATAGTGCCGTGGCCGATCCGCGAGTGCACGCCAATGCGGCCACCATGCAGCTGGGCAATTTCCTTGCATAAGGCAAGCCCCAGTCCGGCCCCGCCGCGACGGCGGCCGATCTGCACGAAGGGTTCGAAGATGCGTGCCTGCTGGCTGTAGGGAATGCCTTCGCCGTTGTCCTCGACGCTGAGGATCAGCCGCTCGCCATGATGCCGCGCCAGCAGGCGCACCTCGCCGCCCCTGGGCGTGTGGCGCAGGGCGTTGCTCAGCAGGTTGTCCAGCACCCGCTCGATCTGCTGGCGGTCGAGCATCAGCGTTGGCAGCGGCTGCTGCAGCTCCAGCTTGAGCTGCACGTCCTGCTCGGCGGCGTTGACCTCGAAGCGCTGGCGCGCGGCTTCGAGCAGCTCCGGCACGTCGCACTGCTCCAGCTCCAGTTTCTGCTGGCCGCTCTGGTAGCGGGAGAAATTGAGCAGGTCGTTGATCAGCCTGACCAGGCGCTGCATTTCCTCGTGCACCGTATCGAACAGGTCGGATTCGCGACTGTCGGCGGGGTAGCGCAGGCGCTCGCGCAACAGGCTGAAGGCCATCTGCATGCCGGTGACCGGGGTGCGCAGTTCGTGGGAGGCGCGCAGCACGAATTCGTTGCGCACGCGTTCGAAGGTGCGCTGGTCGGTGACGTCGTGCAGCACCATCACCGCGCCACTGATGCTGCCGTCGTGGTGGCTCACCGGGCTGATGCGCCAGGCCAGCAGGCGCCGTTCGCCGTCGGCCTCGATGACCAGATCCTCTGGCGGGTCGGACAGCGGCTTGTCGTCCAGTACCTGCCGCGCGGCGTTGTCCAGTTGCGGATAGCCCAGCGCTTCGCCAAGGGTGGAGCCCAGGTGCTCGTTCTCCCAGGCCAGCTGCCGCTGCGCCACCGGGTTGGCGTGCTCCAGGCGACCGTCGCGGTCGACGATCAGCAGGCCGTCGTCGATGCTGTCGAGCAGCGCCTGCAGGCGCTGCTGACCGTTTACCAGGGCCTCCACGTTGGTCTGCTTGAACTCGTGCAGAGCCTGCGCCATGAGACCGAAGCGCCGGCTCAGGGACGACAGCTCGGCGATCGGCGGGGTCGGCAGGGCGATGTTGAAATCCCCGCGGCCGATCTGGTCGGCAGCGGCGGACAGCCGCTCGATCGGCTCGCCGAAACGTCGCGCGAAGCTGTGCGCGGTAATGAAGCCGATCAGCAGCACGGCTATTGCGGTGAGTCCCAGCAGGCCCGCCAGCAACGAGGCGCGATCACGGCTGCGCAGCTCGGTGTCGCGGATCTTGTCGTAGGCCGCGCCCTGCATGTCGGTCATCAGGCCGCGGACCTTGTTGAAGGACTGGCTCAGCGGGTTGTCTTCCAGCAGGGTCAGGTTCTGATGGCGGCTGGCTTCGATCTGCTGCAGGAAGGCGGCATAGGCGCTGGCGACTGCACGGAAGGCCTGACGGTCGACATCGTCATTGGCCTCGGCGATGCCGCGCTCCAGGGTCTGCTGGAAGCTCTGGCGCAGCGGGGCGAGCGCCTCGCTGCGGTTGTCGTCGGTAAGCATCACGATCAGATGATTGCCCAGCGTCTGACGCAACTGCTGGTTGATCTCGATGATGCTGAAGTTGTCGCGGATCAGCTGCTCCTGGCTCTTGGCCATCTGCATCACGCTGACCAGCGCCAGCAGCAGGCCCAGCAGGGCCACCGTCATCAGTGCCGAGAACCCGAGGAAGAGTCGGGTTCGCAGCTTCATCTGCAGTTTCATAGGCCGTACTGCTTGCGCTTTCTGTACAGGGTCGAGGCGTCGATGCCGAGGATGCGTGCGGCCTGCTCCAGGGTGTCACTGGTGCTCAGCACGCCGGCGATGTGCGCCTTCTCCAGTGCCTCCAGGCTCAGCGGCTCGCCGATGCGCGGCGCGTTGCTACCTGCCTGTTCGCCGAGCCCGAGGTGGTTGACCTCGATCATCTGCTGCGGGCAGATGATGCTTGCCCGCTCCACCACGTTGCGCAGTTCGCGCACGTTGCCGGGCCAGCGATAGGCCTTGAGCGCCACCACCGCAGCATCGCTGAAGCCGCGCGCCGGGCGCCCGTAGTTCTTGACGAAGGCGGCGAGGAAGCGCTCGGCCAGGGCCAGTACGTCTTCCGGGCGCTCGCGCATCGGTGGCAGATTGAGGGTGATGACGTTGAGGCGGTAGAGCAGGTCCTCGCGGAACTTGCCCTCGCGGACCATCTCCTCGAGATTGAGGTTGGTCGCCGCCAGGATGCGCACATCGGCGCGGCGGGTGACCGGGTCGCCGACGCGTTCGTATTCCTTGTCCTGAATGAAGCGCAGCAGCTTGGGTTGCAGCGCCAGCGGGAAGTCGCCGATCTCGTCGAGGAACAGCGTGCCGCCGTCGGCCTGGTTGACCCGACCGAGCGTGCTTTCGGTGGCTCCGGTGAAGGCACCGCGGTTGTGCCCGAACAGCTCGCTTTCCATCAGGTCGGCCGACAGTGACGGGCAGTTGATGGTGACGAAGGCCTTCTTCGAGCGCCGGCTCCAGGTGTGGATGGCACGCGCCAGCTCGCCCTTGCCGGTGCCGGATTCGCCGAGGATGAGGATGTTGGCATCGGTGTCGGCGACCTGCCGGGCGGTCTCCAGCACGGCCATCATCGCCGGGCTGTGCGAGCCAAGCGCATCGCTGCGCTGCTTCATCTCGCCTTCCAGTGCTTCCAGGCGCGCTGCCATCTGCCGGACTTCCAGCTGCTTGGCGGCCGACAGACGCAGCTGTTCGGGGCTGCAGGGCTTGAGCAGGTAATCCGCGGCGCCGGCCTGCATGGCATCGACCGCTGTGTCCACCGCCGAGTGGGCGGTGACGATCACCACGCGCATCCAGGGCGCCAACGTGCGCATCTGCTGTAGCACGTCCAGACCGTTGTCTTCGCCCAGGCGCAGGTCGAGGAAGCACAGATCGAACACCTGGCGTTGCAGGATCGCTTCGGCCTGTGCGGCGCTGGCTGCCGTCATCACCGTATAGCCACGGTCTTCCAGGCAGTAACGAAAGGTACGCAGGATCGCCGCTTCGTCATCCACCAGGAGGATGCGTCCGCCGTTGTCCGTCGTTTGGTCCATGGATGCTCCCATCAAAAGGCGAGTTCGGTCGCTATAGAGATTCGATTATGGCGTGTCGAGCGCCGTCGCGGCGCCGTTGCGTTGCTGGCGAGTGCTTTAGTCTATGAAAAGTCTTGCAAGTTGCACGGTGCTGGCAAGGCTTTCCTGCATGCTGCATTCCCCTGTGCAGAGGGGTGCGTCCAAGTGCCTGATTTGTCGGGGGCGCCAATGGCCGCGCGGGTGGCATGGCGCTTGCGACCCTCTGGAGACGGGCGCCGACCCATTCACGGGCGGCCACATCTGTCGCAACCACGCAGGAGGTGTCATGAACAAGTCCATGAACCAGCTCAACGAGCTCATCGAGATCACCCGCGACGGGCAGCGTTTCTACCAGCATGCTGCCGAGGAAGTAAAGGACGTCGAGCTGCAGCACCTGTTCCGCGATCTGGCCCAGGCCAAGACGCAGATCATCCAGGCCCTGAGCGTCAAGGTCGCCGCCAGCCATGAACAGCCTTCGCAAGGCGGCACGCTGACCGGGCGCATGCGCGAGCTGTACGCCGACACCCGTTCGCGCATCGGCGATCACGACACGCCCTATGTCGATCAGCTCGAGCAGACCGAAGCACACATCCTGGAGGCTTTCGAAGACGCCGTGCAGGACGCCGAGCCGGATGTACGGGCTTTGTTGGCTATTGAGCTGCCCAAGCTGCGTACCTGCCACGAGCGCATGCGCCAGCTCAAACAGGCCCGACACTGATTCGTGCAAAACGCCCGGCTGGCTAGGGGCTGCCTTGCAAATTGAGTTGAATGCAGCGATTTGCCATAAGGCCAAGCCATTGATTTTAAAGGATTTTTATATATTCGGAAGGCTGGCACGACGCCTGCAATAACAGGGTTATCGAAACGAAGTTCGCCACGCTTAGAAGGAGTTGAGGAATGAATCGCCAAGCCCGCTTATCGCTAGCCAGCAAGGGTTTCCTCTCTGCTGCGGTTGTCATGCTGATCATGGGTGCCGAGCGCCCGCTGTCGCAACCGCTCAGCCAGGCGCAACAGAATTCCGCGGAACGAATCGGTATGTACGACGCTCAACCTATTGAGCTCATGCGAACCGGACAAGAACCGCAAACCATCGATTATCGCCAGGCGCCTGCCGAGCAGCGCTGGGTGTTCTGAGCAACGAAGGGGACGTGCGAGCGAACCAGCAGGGATGCGTAACAACAATCGATGCCGATCGGACTGATCTGATCCGCTGAGAACCGTTCCTGAACCAAGAGGAGTCACACCATGCTGAGTTGGGCCATTACCTTCCTGATCATTGCCATCATCGCTGCAGTTCTGGGCTTCGGTGGTATCGCAGGCACTGCTACAGGTATTGCGAAGATCCTGTTCGTGGTCTTCCTGGTGCTGTTTGTGGCATCGCTGATCTTCGGCCGCGGCCGCGGACCGCGTGTCTGATGCGTCGATAGCCGCCCGCAAGGGCGGCTGCATTCAGGAGTACCAGCGGCATAGGAAGCCAAATTCGCCGGGTCATGTTCGGCCAACGAAGGTGATCCACAAAGCGCGCAGGGTGTAACGGCCACGCGCGCTCAACCCCTGCAACGGGGTGAACCATGGGGTCGGGTTGTTCTGCCTGGCGGAACGACCTAGGGGTACAGGGAGTACCTCCATTTACTGGACCGGGTTCTGCAAGCTGCGGCCGGTGGTGGCGTGATCGCCACCCCGGCATGCGGCGACAACCATCCGCTTTTCTCCCGCATATTCCCTCTCTTTCTCGTCTTGCTGCCGATCTGCGGATGACCCCCGCGCGCCCGCACCGCTATCATCGCGGCCAGCTTTGACGGGAGAACGATATGCTCAATGGCCTCTGGCTGGGCTTTTTTCTGGTCGCCGCGCTGGCTGCCCTGGGGCGCTGGCTGATCGGTGGCGATCCCGCGGTGTTCGCCGCGCTGGTGGAGAGCCTGTTCGCCATGGCCAAGCTGGCCGTGGAAGTGATGATCGTGCTGTTCGGCACCCTGACGCTCTGGCTGGGTTTCCTGCGCATCGCCGAAAAGGCCGGGCTGATCGAGCTGCTGGCGCGGCTGCTCGGGCCGCTGTTCCGCCGGCTGATGCCAGAAGTGCCGGCCGGGCACCCGGCGCTGGGGCTGATCACGCTCAATTTCGCCGCCAACGGGCTTGGTCTGGACAACGCCGCGACGCCTATCGGCCTCAAGGCGATGCGCGCACTGCAGGAGCTGAACCCGCTGCCCAGCGTGGCCAGCAATGCGCAGATCCTCTTCCTGGTGCTCAACACCTCTTCGCTCACGCTGCTGCCGGTGTCCATTTTCATGTACCGCGTGCAGCAGGGCGCGGATGACCCGACTCTGGTGTTCCTGCCGATTCTGCTGGCGACCAGTGCCTCGTCCCTGGCGGGCCTGCTTGCAGTGGCGCTGGTGCAGCGCCTGCGCCTGTGGGACCCGGTGGTGCTGGCCTATTTCATTCCCGGTGCGCTGCTGCTCGGCGGTTTCATGGCCCTGCTGGCAGGGCTGTCGGCCACCGCGCTGGCGTCGCTGTCCTCGTTGCTGGGCAACCTGACCCTGTTCGGCCTGATCATCGCCTTCCTCGTCGTCGGCGCGCTGCGCAAGGTGCCGGTGTACGAGGCGTTCGTCGAGGGCGCGAAGGAAGGCTTCGACGTCGCCAAGAGCCTGTTGCCGTATCTGATCGCCATGCTCTGCGCCATTGGCGCCCTGCGCGCATCCGGTGCGCTGGATTTCGGGCTGGAAGGCATTCGCTGGCTGGTCGAAGCGCTGGGCTGGGACACCCGCTTCGTCGACGCCCTGCCTACCGCGCTGGTCAAGCCGTTCTCCGGCAGCGCGGCGCGGGCGATGCTGATCGAGACCATGCAGAGTCAGGGCGTGGACAGCTTCCCTGCGCTGGTCGCGGCGACGGTGCAGGGCAGTACCGAGACCACCTTCTACGTGCTGGCGGTGTACTTCGGTGCGGTCGGCATCCAGCGCGCGCGGCATGCGGTGGGCTGTGCCTTGGTCGCGGATCTGGCCGGCATCATCGCTGCCATCGCGGTGTGCTACTGGTTCTTCGGTTGATCGTGGTGCCCTGGCGCGGGCACGCCGGTGGGAGCACTAAATGAAAAACCCCGGCACGCTCGCACGTGACCGGGGTTTCAGACGCTTCCGGGTCGATCAGGTCTGACGGCGGCGGCGCTGCATCCAGACGATCAGGCCGAACAGCAGGAAGCCCGGAATCCACATGAATTCCTTCGGCCAGCGGTCGGTCGGCGCGCGTACCGAGAGAATCTGCTGGTCGAACTCCAGCCCCGCCTCGGCAGCCGGGCTGCCGAAGGTGACGCTGTCCACCAGCAGCTTGCCGTCCTGCTCGTAGGTCATCAGGCCGATCTTCTCCAGCTTCTCCTCGCCCGAGGCGCCGTCCGGGATCGCCAGCAGCAGCACGAACTCACGGGCATCGCCCACTGCGTCCTCGCCGAGCACGCGCAGGCGCAGCTGGCTGTCTTCCTCGACGTTGCCCAGTGCCTCCACCAGCTGCGCCGGCGGAATCTCCTGATACGGGTCATGGATGAGATCCATCCAGAAGCCGGGGCGGAACAGGGTGAAGGCCACCAGCAGCAACAGCAGGCTCTCGTACCAGCGGCTGCGCACCAGGAAATAGCCCTGGGTGCCGGCGGCGAAGATCAGCATGGCGATGGTGGCGACGATGAAGATCAGCACGCCGTGCCAGAAGTCCACGCCGATCAGCAGCAGGTCGGTGTTGAAGATGAACAGGAACGGCAGCGCCGCGGTGCGCAGGCTGTAATAGAACGCGGTCACCCCGGTGCGGATCGGGTCGCCCTTGGACACCGCCGCCGCGGCGAACGAGGCCAGGCCCACCGGCGGCGTCACGTCGGCCATGATGCCGAAGTAGAAGACGAACAGATGCACCGCAATCAGCGGCACGATCAGCCCGTTCTGCTGGCCCAGGGCGACGATCACCGGCGCCAGCAGGCTGGACACCACGATGTAGTTGGCGGTGGTGGGCAGGCCCATGCCGAGGATCAGGCTGAGGAAGGCGGTGAGCAACAGCATCAGCAGCAGATTGCCCATCGACAGCAGTTCCACCAGATCCGCCAGCACCAGGCCCACGCCGGTCTGCGACACCGCGCCGACGATGATGCCCGCCGCCGCGGTGGCGATGCCGATGCCGATCATGTTGCGCGCACCGGCGATCAGGCCCTCGCGCAGGTCGATCACGCCGTCCATGAAGGTGCCGTCCACGTGGCTGCGGTCATGGCGCATCCATGACAGCAGCGGGCGCTGGGTGAGCAGGATGATCACCAGCATCACCGAACCCCAGAAGGCCGAGAGGCCGGGTGACAGCCGCTCGATCATCAGGCACCAGACCAGCACCACTACCGGCAGCAGGAAGTGCAGGCCGGAGAGCAGCACCGGACGGGTTTCCGGCAGCTTCTCCAGCGGCATGTTGGGATCTTCGTGGGGCAGCGGCGGGTTGCTCGCGGCGATCTTCAGCAGACCGAGGTAGACCAGCGCCAGCAGCCCGGCGATGACCCACAGCGCGGCATCGCCGAGGGCCGGCTTGAGCCAGCCGAGGCCGTAGTAGACGCCCAGCGAAAGGCCGGAGATCAGCGCGGCGCCGAAGGCGAAGCCGATCAGCCGCTGCATCCAGGGTTTGGCCACGTTGGCCCGCGGCAGCGCCTGCAGACCGAGCTTGAGCGATTCCAGGTGGACGATGTAGATCAGCGCGATATAGGAGATCAGCGCCGGGAGAAAGGCATGCTTGATCACTTCCACATAGGGAATGCCGACGTACTCGACCATCAGGAAGGCCGCGGCACCCATCACCGGCGGCATGATCTGGCCATTGACCGAGGAGGCCACTTCCACCGCGCCGGCCTTCTCCGCCGAGAAGCCGGTGCGTTTCATCATCGGGATGGTGAAGGTGCCGGTGGTCACCACGTTGGCGATGGACGAGCCGGAGATCAGGCCGGTCATGCCGGAGGCCACCACGGCCGCCTTGGCCGGACCACCGCGAAAATGGCCGAGCATGCTGAAGGCCAGCTGAATGAAGTAGTGCCCGGCGCCGGCCCGCTCGAGCAGGGCACCGAACAGCACGAAGAGGAAGACGAAGCTGGTGGAGACGCCGAGGGCGATGCCGAACACGCCTTCGGTGGTGATCCACTGGTGGTTGGCCAGTGCGGTAAAGCTCACCCCGCGGTGGGCCAGCAGGCCGGGCATCCAGGGGCCGGCGACGCTGTAGACGAGGAACACCAGGGCGATGATCGCCAGCGGCGGGCCGAGGGCGCGGCGGGTGGCTTCCAGCAGCAGCGGTATGCCGATGCAGGCCGTGACCAGGTCCAGGGTGGTCAGGTTGCCGGGGCGCTGTGCCAGTTGCGAATAGGCGAGAAACAGATAGGCGGCGCAGGCGGCGGCCACCAGCCCGAGGGCGATGTCCATTAGCGGCACGCGGTCACGCGGCGAGCGCTTGAAGGCCGGGTAGGCGAGAAAAGCCAGCAGCAGGGCGAAGGCCAGGTGAATCGAGCGGGTTTCGGTGTCGTTCAGCACGCCGAAGCCGAGGATGAACGGCAGCGGCGAGGCGATCCACAGCTGGAACAGCGACCAGAGCAGTGCGAGCCCGGCGATGACCGCGGCCATCGGCCCGGCGGGCGAACGTGCACCGACGTCCTGGGCGATCAGTTCCTCGGTGGACAGTTGTTTGTCTTGCATGAAATGAGGCCTGTTTTTTTCAGGTAACGGAACCGCGAAAACCCGTGGCCATACGGCGCACGGGTTCTCAGCTGAGGCATGGCAATCAGGCCGGCGGACGACGCGGCCTGTCCAACCTTACAGCCAGCCGCGTTCCTTGTAGTAACGCTCGGCGCCTTCATGCAGCGGAGCGCTCAGGCCGACTTCGATCATCTCTTCCGGCTTCAGGTCCTTGAAGGCCGGATGCAGGCGCTGGAAGCGCTCGATGTTCTCGAACACCGACTTGACCAGCTGGTAGACCACTTCGGCATCGACCTTGGAGGTAGTGGACAGCACGGCCTTGCCACCGATGGACTGGGTCGCCTGGTCGTTGCCCTTGTACAGGCCGCCGGGAATCTCGGCCTTGGTGTAGTAGCTGCGCTCTTCGAGCAGCTTGTCGATCTCCGGGCCGGTGATCGGCACCAGCACCGCGTCGGTGGTGGTGGTGGCTTCCTGGATCGCGCCGTTGGGGTGACCGACGAAGTAGGTCATGGCATCGATGTTGTTGTCGCCCAGTGCGCTGGCCTGCTCAGCCGGCTTCAGCTCGGCGGCCAGGGAGAACACCGACTTGTCCCAGCCCTTGACCTTCATGATCTCTTCGAGGGTGTCGCGCTGACCGGAACCGGGGTTGCCGATGTTGACGCGCTTGCCCTTGAGGTCATCGAGCCCCTTGATGTTGGCGCTGCGACGGGCCAGTACGGTGAAGACTTCGCTCTGCAGGGAGAACACCGCGCGGATGTCGTCCATCTTCCCTTCTTTCTCGAAGGGTGCGACGCCTTCCATTGCCTTGTACTGGTGGTCGGACTGCATGATGCCGAAGTTGAATTCGCCACTGCGCAGACCGTTGACGTTGGCCACGCCGCCGCCGCTGGCCGGGGCGTTGCACTTGATGTTTTCCGCATTGCGGTTGACGAAGCGGCAGATCGATTGCCCGGCTACGTAGTAAACGCCGGTCTGCCCGCCCGTGCCGATGGTGACGAACTTCTCTTGCGCCTGTGCCACTGTGCTCAGGCCGGTTCCCGCCAGAGCAGCGGTAAAGATCCATGCCAAGGATTTGCCTTTCATGGATGCACTCCTTTTTGGTTGTTTTCGGAATCCCGGGCATCCCTTGTGAGTCTGCGCGGAACTTGAGTCTAGCAGGCGGCTGCGCCTGGAACAGCCCACGGACCCCCCATGCCGATCCGCTAATCCGCGCACCCTTTGCTACGACCGACTTGCCGACCAAGGGTTGCGGAGGGGCGCGCGAAATTTCTTGCTATAAAGATGTACAGATAAGATATATTTGTACAAAATTGATATCACTTTGGCATGTTCGGAATAAAAGCCGACCAGCGGAGTGGACTTCAGTCGCATTGCACGCGCAAAGCAGGTGCCATCATTATGGCATCAGTCTCCAGGCGAGGAGACATGCTGACCGGACAGGACCGACGGGCCTGTCGACTGAAGCGCCATCAAGGATCACCCGCAGGGACGGTTCGATGCTGGCGCTTTTTTCATGCCCGTTTTCCGCGCGACAAAAACGATACAAACGACCCGTTGGGCCGTCCGAGGCAGGGACCATCACCGCAGGGTGAGCGATTGGCAGGAGCGCCCGATGCACCCGAGGTGCGTCGACACGAGACGTGCATGGCGGAACAGAACGACAACTGCCTTGCTCACGAAAGCCACCATGCGCATGAATCTGCCGGTCATCGGCCGCGATGTTTCCATCAGCGATACCGCCAATATCCTTTCCACCACGGATCTCAACGGTGACATCACCTATGTGAATCCGGATTTCATCAAGATCAGCGGCTTCGACGAGGACGAGCTGCTCGGCCAGCACCACAACATCGTGCGCCATCCGGACATGCCCCGCGAGGCGTTCGCCGACCTCTGGTCCAGCGTGCGCGGCGGCAATTCTTGGATGGGCATGGTCAAGAACCGCTGCAAGAACGGCGATCACTACTGGGTCAGCGCGTTCGTCACCCCGATCAGCCGCAATGGCCGGGTGGTCGAGTACCAGTCGGTGCGCACCAAGCCGCAGCCGGCGCAGATCGCCGCCGCCGAAGGGTTGTACGCCCAGCTGCGTGACCAGCGGCCGCCGGCGGCGCTGCGGCGCGCGCCGCTCAGCGCGCGCAGTCGCGTGGCGCTGTGCGCCGCGTTGGGTGCGGCCCCGTGCGTGATCGGCGGAGCCCTGCTCGGTGGTGTTGGCCTGGGTGTGGCGCTGCTTACCGCGACGGTGGCGGCCGCGGCGGCCAGCGCTCTGACCTACCTGGCGCTGGCGCCCCTGCAGCGACTCGCCGAACAGGCGCGCCGGGTCGGCGACAATCCGGTGGGGCAGCTGATCTACGCCGGCCGGCGTGACGAGTACGGCCAGATCGCCTTCGCCATGAAGATGCTGGAAACCGAAGCCGGCGCCATGGTCGGCCGCATCGGCGACGCCTCGCGCCAGCTCAGCCAGCACGCCCAGGAACTGCTCGGCGCGATGGACAGCAGCACCGAGAGCGCGGCGCGCCAGCAGAGCGAAACCGATCAGGTCGCCACCGCGATCAACCAGATGGCGGTCAGTGTGCAGGACGTGGCGAACAACGCCCAGCGCACCGCGGAAGCGGCCAGCCGCGCCGACAACGAGGCGGCCACCGGCACCGAGGTGGTCAATCGCACCGGCGTCGCCATCGGCCAGCTGGCGCAGGACATCCAGCATGCCGGCGACGTGATCCACCAGCTGGAAGCGCACAGCAACGACATCACCAAGGTGCTCGATGTCATCCGCGGCATCGCCGAGCAGACCAATCTGCTGGCGCTCAACGCAGCCATCGAGGCGGCGCGTGCCGGCGAGCAGGGCCGGGGCTTCGCCGTGGTCGCCGACGAGGTGCGCAGCCTGGCCTCGCGCACTCAGCAGTCGACCCGGGAGATCAACGACATGATCGGCGCGCTGCAGGGCGGTGCGCGTCAGGCGGTGGAAGTCATGCAGCGCAGCCGCGAGCAGGCCATGCAGAGCGTCGAACAGGCCGAACAGGCGGCGCGCTCGCTGCAGGGCATCAACAGCCGGGTCAACGAGATCAGTGCGATGAGCATGCAGATCGCCGCGGCGGTGGAGCAGCAGAGCGCGGTCAGCGAGAACATCAACCAGAACATCGTCAGCATTCGCGGCGGTTCCGATCGTCACGTGGAGAGCGGTCTGCGCAGTCGGCAAAGCGCCTCGGGCGTCGCCGAGCTGGCCGGCAGCATGGAGATGCTGGTGCAGCAATTCTGGACACGACGACGCGGCTGACGTACAGCCAGTGACCCAGCTTGGTGCAGGCCGCAGACGCCGAACGCCGCCGCCTGCACCGGCATCGATGGGCTTGTTACGGCGCATGCGTGCAGGCAGAATGCCACTAGTTTCGCATGCTGCGAAAGCTGCTTTACCGCTCAGGACAATCGGACCTGATAGCTAAGGCGCCAGCCGTGACATCCCTCCGGGATGAACCTCGACTGGCGCCTTTTTTATTGCTCTGAAACCAGCCGGCCGACCACCGGGGCCAAGCCGGCACCCAATCTGCATGTGGCACACGAAGACGAACCGATGCTGACCGAAGAAGCCCTGCGTACCGCGCTGGAAGACACCATCCAGGTGCTCGAACGCACCCGCCGCTCGTTCAAGTCCCGCGAGCTCGGCCAGTTGCGCCGGCGCCTGATCGATCTGCTCGAACAACTGGAAACCGATACCGGCGAGAAAGAGGAGGGCTGACTGCACAGTCGTCACGACAGCAAGGTAAACAGCAACGCAGCAAGCAGCATGTAAACAAGAAGGTGCTTCGCACCGATCCGAGCGCCGCCACCAGAAGCGGCGCCGAACCTGCCTCGCGTACTCAGACCATTTTTCCAGGGAAGATCTGTTTATGCGCCTCAACCTGCCCGTCAGCGGCCGTGAAGTCATGGTCGGTGAAACGGCGAACATCCTGTCCACCACCGATCTCAAAGGCACCATCACCTACGCCAACCCGGACTTCGTCGCGATTTCCGGCTTTGACGAAGCCGAACTGCTCGGCGCGCCGCATAACCTGGTCCGTCACCCGGACATGCCGGTCGAAGCCTTCGCCGATCTCTGGCAGACGCTGCAGACGAGCCGCTCGTGGATGGGCATCGTCAAGAATCGCTGCAAGAACGGCGACCACTACTGGGTCAGCGCCTTCGCTACACCGGTCAGCCGCGACGGCAAGGTGGTGGAATACCAGTCTGTGCGAACCCGCGCCCAACCCGAGCAGATCCGTGCTGCCGAGGCGCTGTATGCCGCGCTGCGCGATGGCCGTGGCGCGCGGGCACTGCGTTGCACCATGGGCCTGCGCGAGCGAGTGGCGCTGCTGGCTGCCGGTGCCGGTGCGCTCGGTGTGGCCCTCGGTAGCCTGTTGGGTTCTGCTCCTGTCATTGCCACAGTGGCCGGGCTGGCGACGGGTGCGGCCGCCGCCGCGCTTGCGGCATTCACCCTGGCGCCGCTGTCGCGCCTGGCCCGGCAGGCGCGGCGAGTGGGGCACAACCCGGTCAGTCAGCTGATCTACACCGGGCGCAAGGATGAAATCGGCGAGATCGCCTTCGCCATGAAGATGCTGGAAACCGGCGTGGCGCAGCTGGCCGACGGCATGCTCGAACTGGTGCAGCAGTTCTGGGCGCGACGACGGGCCTGACGGCAGCCTGTCGGCCGGAGCGGGACAACGTGCCATCACAGTGGCGTCATGGCGACGAGCGCGTCGTTGGATAAATGGCGCCGGTTAGCTGGCAGTACGCCAGCCCGTTGCACCCCGAGGCAATCCCATGACACGTCTGCTCCTGCTGCTGTTGGCCTGCCTGCTGCTGTCGCCTACGGTGGCCGCCACCGCGGCCGGCTCGGCGGCGGTCCAGACACGCGGCGCCTCGACCCTGCAGCTCGGCGCCCTGGAGTACGTGCTCGGCATGCCCGCGGCGGACTTCGACGCAGCGGCCAGCGACGCCTGGCCATGGCAACCGCTGGCGCGTCCGACGCTGGGCAAGCAGCCCGACGGTGCCTGGCTGCGCATGTCCTTGCGCAACGGCGGGACGGATGCGCGGCTCTGGTACCTGTTGCTGAAGTGGCCGGTGCTCGACCGGGTCGCGGTGCGCCTGCACTACCCGGACAGCGGGCGCTGGGGTGCCCCGATGCTGGCCGGCGACGCCCTGGCGCTGAGCGCTCGACCGCTGGCCGACCATCATTTTGTCTACCCACTCGAGCTGCCGCCGGGCGAGCGAGCGGTGGTCCATCTGCAGGTGCAGGCCCGCGAAACCCTGGCGTTGCCGCTGGAGCTGATCGACGAGAAGCAGTTCGTCGAGGGCCGCCTGCGGGACGTCACCCTGGTCAGCCTGTTCTTCGGCGGCATCCTGGTGATCGTGCTGTACAACCTGAGCCTGCTGGTCTTCACCCGTGACGGCAGCTACTTCTTCTACGTGCTCTATCTGCTCAGTGCGGTGTTCTACGTGTTGAGCATCACCGGCTTCGGCCAGCTCTATCTCTGGCCGGAAATACCCGAGTTGTCGGCGCGCTTCTACGGACTGTCCGCCGCGCTGTGCTTCTTCACACCGATGCTGTTCGCCCTGCGCTTTCTCAGCGTGCGCCGCTACGGCGGCTGGGTGTGGTGGGTGTCCATCACGCTGACGCTGTACTGGGGCGCGGCGGTGCTGGTTCTGCTGCTGGTGCCGACGTTGGGGCGCTACCTGTTCATGGAAAGCGTCGCGCTGCTGCATTGCGGGCTGACCATGGCGGTAACGCTCAACCTCTGGGCGCGTGGCAATCCGTCGGCGCGGCTGTTCAGCATCGCCTGGAGCGCGCTGCTGATCTTCACCGTGGTCAACCTGCTGGCGCTCAATGGCGTGCTGCCGCTCAACGCCTGGACCTTGAACGGCCAGCTGATCGGCATGTTCACCGAGTTCGTGCTGCTCTCCATGGCGCTGGCCGAGCGCATCAACATCGAGCGCAACCGGCGTATCGCGGCGCAACAGCTGGCCCTGGAGACCTCCGAGTCGCTCGCCGCCGAGCGCGCCCTGCACCTGCAGGCCAAGCAGGAGGCGCTGGACCTGCAGCTGCAGGCCAACGAGGTGCTGGAGGCGCGGGTCTACGAGCGCACCCGCGCGCTGGAAGAAGCCAGGCAGGGACTGGAGACCGCCAATGCCGAACTGCTGCGCCTGAGCGCCACCGACGCGCTGACCCAGCTGGCCAACCGCCGGCGCTTCGACAGCGTGCTGGACGAGGAGATTCGCCGCGCCCGCCGCAGCGGCAGCCCGCTGGCAGTGCTGCTGGCCGACATCGATCACTTCAAGCGCATCAACGATAGCTATGGCCATCCGTTCGGTGACGAGTGCCTGCGCCAGGTGGCGGCGGTGCTCATGGCGCATTGCCAGCGTGCCGGCGACCTGGCGGCACGCTATGGCGGCGAGGAGTTCGTCGTGCTGCTGCCGGCATCCGATCAGCGCCAGGCGGTTGTGCTGGCGGAGCGGATCCGCCAGGACATCGAGCGCCTGCAGCTGCGCCACGGCGACCTGCCGGTGGCGTTGACCATCAGCCTTGGCGTCGCCACGCTGGGGTCGACCTGTGCCTCGGCAGAGGCGCTGCTGGCCGCTGCGGATGCGGCGCTGTATGCCGCCAAGCACGCCGGTCGCAACCGGGTGGTCTGTGCGCCCGAGGCGGCGATCGGCGAAACCGGCCCCGGCGTCAGCCCTCAGCCGGTATGAAGCGCACCCGCACCAGCAGCCCGCCCAGCGCACCCTGATCGAGGCTGATCTCGGCGCGGTGGGCGCGGACGATCTCGCCGACGATGGCCAGACCCAGGCCGGCGCCATGGCCGCTGGTGTCGCGGCGATAGAAGCGGGCAAAGACGCGATCGCGCTCGGCGACCGGAATGCCAGGGCCGTCGTCCTCCACCTCCAGCACGGCGCCGTCGAGCACCCGCAGCACCACGTTGCCGCCACCGAGGGTATGCGCCAGGGCGTTGTCCAGCAGGTTGCTCAGCAGTTCGCTGATCAGCGTCGGCTCGCCGTCGATCCATACCGGCGCCTCGGCTTCCAGGGCCAGGGCGACGCCGCGCTTGTGCGCCAGTGCCGCCATCGCCAGGCCCAGCTCGCGGGCCAGCTGCGAGAGGTCCAGGCGCTGCGCGCCGCCCTCGGCGATGGACTGTGCGCCGCTTTCGATGCGCGCCAGGGAAAGCAGCTGATTGGCCAGGTGGATGACCTTGTCGGTGCTCTGCCCGGCTTCCTCCAGCGTGTTGCGCCAGACCTCGGGCTGCGGCTCGCGCAGGCCCAGTTCGATGCGCGCCTTGAGCGCCGCCAGTGGCGTGCGCAGCTCGTGGGAGGCATCGGCGATGAAGCGCGCCTGGCGCTCGAGCTGCCCGCGCAGGCGCTCGGTGAAGCCGTTGAGCGCGCGCACCAGCGGCTTCAGCTCGCGCTGCACATCGACCAACGGCAGCGGCCTGAGGTCGTCCGGGGCGCGTTCCTGCACGGCCTCGCTGAGCCGGGCCAACGGGCGCAACGCCGCGCTGACGGCCAGCCAGACCAGCATCAGCGCGGCGAGCGCCAGCAAGCCCAGGCGCCACAGCGTGTCGCTCAACAGGCTGCGCGCCATGCGCTCGCGTGCGCCGAGCGTCTCGGCCACGCGAATCTCGGCGATGCCGTTGAGCTCGGGTTCGCTGACCGGCTGCAGCAAGCTCACCAGGCGCACGCCCTGGCCCTGGAACTCGCCGTCGTAGAAGCGCGCCAGCGCCGGGTAGTCGTCGGTGCGACGGACCTCGGCACCCGGCGCGGGCAACTGTTCGTAGCCGCTGACCAGGCGCCCCTCGGTGTCCAGTACCTGGTAATAGATGCGTCCGGCACTGTCGTAGGCGAAGGTGTCCAGCGCCACGTAGGGCACGTTGGCGCGCAGCCTGCCGTCGCTGGTCACCAGCCCCTCGGCGATCGCCCGGGCCGAGGCCAGCAGGGTCCGGTCGTAGGCGGTATCGGCGGCGGCGCGGCCGTTCCAGTAGGCACTCCAGGCCCCGTACAGCAGCAGCGGCGTGAGCAGGATCGCCAGCCGCAGCAGCAGCCGCGCACGCAGACTGCCGGCCGCCCCGCGCTCAGCCATCGAGCGCCTCGAGCATATAGCCCAGCCCGCGGAAGGTGACGATGCGCACCGGCTGGCCCTCGAGCTTCTTGCGCAGGCGGTGGATGTAGATCTCGATGGCGTCGGCGCTGGCCTCCTCGTCAAGGCCGAATACCTGGGCGGCCAGCTGATCCTTGCTCATCACCCGACCGGGGCGGGCGATCAGCGCTTCCAGCACGCCCTGTTCGCGTGAGGTCAACGCCAGTAGCTCGCCGGCCAGGCTGAAGCGCCGCGCATCCAGGTCGTAGACCAGCGCGCCGCAGCGCTGCTGGCGTTCGCCGCCGCCGACACTGCGGCGCAGCAGCGCCTTGACCCGCGCTTCCAGCTCGGACAGTTCGAACGGCTTGGCCAGGTAATCGTCGGCACCGAGGTTGAGCCCGTGCACGCGGTCACTGACCTCGCCGCGCGCGGTGAGCATCAGTACCGGCAGCGTCTTGCCGCGCTCGCGCAGGCGCGCCAGCACCTGAAAGCCATCCAGCCGTGGCAGGCCGACGTCGAGAATCGCCAGCGCATAGTCCTCGCTGGCCAGCGCCAGGTCGGCGGCAACGCCGTCGTGCAGCAGGTCCACGGTCCAGCCGGCGGCGCGCAGGGCCTGGGCCACGCTTTCGGCCAGCGGCGGGTGGTCCTCGACCAAGAGAATGCGCATCTGCCTGCCCTCTGCGATTGCCAACGGAGCGCCAGTGTAGCGGCAGAAATCACCCGACGGCGCGCTGAAAGGCTGGCGAAAGCTTGGCCGCCTAGGATCGCTCGCAGGTGGCTCGACCCACCCCGCGCGGCGCCTGCGCCGCTACAACAAAAACAACAGTGGAGAAAACCGATGCTGACAGCCGTCAGACGTTCCCCCGTCCCTGCCCGCCTCGCCCTTGCCGTGGCCGCCGCCTCGCTGGCGCCTCTTGCCCAGGCCGCATTCATCGAAGACAGCAGCGCGACCCTGCAGACCCACAACATCTACCTGAACCGCGATTTCCGCGAAGGCAGCGGCCAGTCCAAGCGCGAGGAGTGGACCCAGGGTTTCATCCTCGACGTTCAGTCGGGCTTCACCGAAGGCACCGTCGGCGTCGGCCTCGATGCCCTGGGCATGCTCGGCGTCAAGCTGGATTCCGGTGGCGGTCGCGCCGGCACCGACCTCTTGCCGGTACAGGACGACGGCGGCACGCCGGACGAGTTCAGCCGCCTGGGCCTGACCGCCAAGGCCAGGATCGGCGAGACCGAGCTGCGCTACGGCTCGCACATTCCCGAGCTGCCGGTGGTCAAGGCCAGCGACAGCCGCACCCTGCCGCAGGTGTTCGAAGGCGCGACCGTCACCTCTACCGACATCGACGGCCTGATCCTGACCGGCGGCCGCCTGGACAAGGTGATCGACCGCTCCTCGACCAATTCCCAGGACCTGCAGCTGAACAACAAGAACAGCCGCTTCGCCAGCGCCGCCGAGGCCGATCACCTGAGCTACGCCGGCGCCGAGTACGCCTTCAACAAGAACCTCACCGGGCGCTACTACTATGGCGAGCTGGATGACATCTATCGCCAGCACTTCTTCGGCCTGCTGGCAGTGAAGCCGCTGGGTGAGAATTCGGCGTTGAGCGCAGACCTGCGCGTCATGCTCAGCGATGACAGCGGCGCGGCGAATGCCGGCAAGATCGATAACCAGGCCTGGAACGGCATGCTCGGCTACAGCCTCGGCGGGCACAAGTTCAGCCTCGGCTACCAGCAGATGCGCGGCGACACCGGCTACGCCTACATCGATGGCGGCGACCCCTTCCTGGTCAACTTCGTGCAGATCAACGACTTCGCCAACGCCGACGAGCGCTCCTGGCAGGCCCGTTACGACTACAACTTCGCCGCCATGGGCATCCCCGGGCTGACCTTTCTGACCCGCTACATCTCCGGCGACAACGCCGAGTACAGCGGCGGCAACAATGGCAGCGAGTGGGAACGCGACATCGAGCTGAAGTACGTGGTGCAGAGCGGCCCGCTGAAGAACGTCGCGCTGCGCTGGCGCAACGCGATGTTCCGCTCCGACTTCGCCCGTGACGCCGATGAGAACCGTCTGATCGTCAGCTACAGCCTGCCGATCTGGTAAACAAAACAAGAACGCGAGGAATACCCGATGAAAACCAGACTCAGCCGTATCGCCCTGCTGTCGTCCTGCCTGCTGCTCTCCAGCCAGCTGCTGGCCGAACCCAAGCGCCCCGAGTGCATCGCCCCGGCCAAGCCCGGCGGCGGTTTCGACCTGACCTGCAAACTGGCCCAGAGCGGCCTGAAGGACAGTGGTCTGCTCGAAGCACCGATGCGCGTCACCTACATGCCTGGCGGTGTCGGCGCGGTGGCCTACAACGCGGTGGTCGCCCAGCGTGCGGCGGAAGCCGGCACCATCACCGCCTTCTCCAGCGGTTCGCTGCTCAACCTCGCCCAGGGCAAGTTCGGTCGTTACGACGAGAACGCTGTGCGCTGGCTGGCCGCGGTCGGCACCGACTACGGCGCCATCTCGGTACGCGCCGACGCGCCCTACCAGAACCTCGACGAGCTGATCGCCGCGGTGAAGAAGGACCCGGGCAGCGTGGTGTTCGGCGCCGGCGCCACCATCGGTGGCCAGGACTGGATGCAGACCGCGCTGATCGCCCGCGCTGCCGGTGTCGATCCGAAGAAGCTGCGCTACGTCGCCTTCGAGGGCGGCGGCGAGACGCTCACCGCCATGCTCGGTGGTCACGTGCAGGTCACCAGCAGCGGCCTCGGCGAAGTCACCCCGCAGCTCGATGCCGGCAAGATCCGCATCCTCGCCGTGCTCTCCGACGAGCGTCTGCCGGGTAAGCTGGCCGGGATTCCCACTGCCAGGGAGCAAGGCTACGACATCAGCTGGCCGGTGATCCGCGGCTTCTACATGGGGCCGGAGGTGCCTGACGAGGACTTCGACTGGTGGAAGACCCAGTTCGACACCCTCCTGGCCGACGAGGACTTCGCCAAGCTGCGCGAACAGCGCGACCTGTTCCCGCTGTCGATGACCGGCGACGAGCTGGAAGCCTTCGTCCAGAAGCAGGTGCAGGACTACAAGGCGCTGGCCGGCGAGTTCGGCCTGGTCAAGTAACGCGAACCGGCCCGCGTTCGCGGGCCGCACGGTCGACCCGGCAACTGCCGGGTCGCCGAATCCCAGAGGTATCCCGTCATGTACGTACGTGTCTTCGCCGCGGCGTGGCTGCTCGCCTGCGCCGGCCTCGCCCTGCTCGCCTGGGGCTTCGAGGCGCCCTTCGCCTACGACCCGGTCGGGCCGCGCGCCTACCCGTTGTTGCTGCTGTTGCTGATGGCCTGTGGTGCGGCGTGGCTGCTGTTCAAGCCGCACGGTGAGCCAACACCGCCATTCGATCGGCCCAAGGCGCGCCGCGCCGTGCTGTGCGTGCTGGCCCTGCTGGCCTACGCGCTGCTGTTCGAAACCCTGGGTTTCGTCATCAGCACCGCCCTGGCCGGTTTTGCCCTCGGTCTGCTGTTCAATGGTCGCCTGTGGCCCAGCGTGATCAGCGGTGCGCTGCTTGGCGTGCTGCTCTACGGGCTGTTCGATTACCTGCTGGACGTGCCGCTGCCGCTCGGCCTGCTGCGTCTGCTGGAGAGCTGATATGGAAACTTTGAATTTCTTGCTGCAGGGCTTCGACGTCGCCACCCGGCCGACCAACCTGCTGGTGGCGCTGTTCGGTGCCTTCGTCGGCACCGTGGTCGGCCTCTTGCCGGGGCTCGGCCCGATCAATGGCGTGGCGCTCTTGCTGCCGCTGGCCTTCGCCCTCGGCCTGCCGCCGGAGACCGCGCTGATCCTGCTCGCCGCGGTGTACCTGGGCTGCGAGTACGGCGGACGCATCTCGGCGATCCTGCTCAACGTGCCGGGTGATGCCGCCGCGGTGATAACCACCCTCGATGGCTACCCGCTGGCGCGTCAGGGCAAGGCTGGCATCGCCCTGTCGCTGTCGGCGGTGAGCTCGTTCATCGGCAGCATCATCGCCACCTGCGGCGTGGTGCTGTTCGCTCCGCTGCTGGCCAAGTGGGCGGTGGCCTTCGGCCCGGCGGAATACTTCGTACTGATGATCTTCGCCATCGCCTGTCTCGGCGGCATGGTCGGCGACAAGCCGGTGAAGACCCTCATGGCCGCGCTGATGGGCCTGGCGCTGGCCACCGTCGGTGTTGACTCGACCACCGGCGTCTACCGCTTCACCTTCGGCAGCGTCAGCCTGTCCGACGGTATCCAGTTCGTCATCGTGGTGATCGGCTTCTTCAGCGTCAGCGAGATCCTGCTGATGCTGGAAAAGACCCACAGCGGGCAGAAGGCGGTCAAGGCCAGTGGCCGGCTGCTGTTCAACTTCAAGGAGTTCTGCCTGACCTTCTGGACCATGGTGCGCAGTGCCGTGGCCGGCTTCGTCATCGGCACCCTGCCGGGCGCCGGGGCGACCATCGCCAGCGCCATGACCTACATGAGCGAGAAGCGCATGGCCGGCGAAAAGGGCCGCTTCGGCGATGGCGACCTGCGCGGCCTGGCGGCACCGGAAGCCGCCAACAACGCCTCGGCCTGCGGTTCGCTGATCCCCATGCTGACCCTCGGCGTGCCGGGTTCGGGCACCACCGCGGTGATGATCGGCGCACTGACGCTGTACAACATCACCCCGGGGCCGCTGTTGTTCGAACAGCAGCCGGACGTGGTCTGGGGTCTGATCGCCTCGCTGTTCATCGGCAACGTGATCCTCTTGATCATGAACATCCCGCTGGTCGGCCTGTTCTCGCGCATGCTCAGCGTGCCGAACTGGGTGCTGGTACCGACGATCACGGTGATCAGCATGGTCGGCGTGTATTCGGTGCACAGCACCGTGTTCGACCTGGTGCTGATGGTCGGCCTCGGCGTGTTCGGCTACCTGCTGCGCAAGCTGGACTTCCCGCTGTCGGCGCTGATCCTCGGTTTCGTCCTCGGCGAGATGATGGAAGACAACCTGCGCCGCGCGCTGTCGATCTCCAACGGTGAGCTGGGCATTCTCTACGGCAGCCCGATCACCCTGGCACTGTGGGGGCTGACCGTGGCGATGCTGGCCATGCCGGGGCTGCGCTGGTACCTCAAGCGTCGTCGCGGCAACGCGGTCGAGGCACAGGCCTGATATGCACCAGCGGCTGCCGGCCTGGTGGGCGACGCCGCTGATCGGTGCGTTCGGCGGCTGGCTGGCGAGCCTGGCCAACTGGCCGCTGCCGTGGATGGTCGGCTCGCTGCTGGCGGTGATCGCCGTGCGCTGCAGCGGCTGGCTGGTGAGCGAAGTGCCGCGCGGCCGGCAGGTGGGGCAGTGGATCGTCGCCAGCGCCATCGGCCTGCATTTCACCGGTGAGGTGATGCGCGAGGTGCTGGCGCACTTCGGCGTGATCCTCGCCGGCGCCGTGGGCACCCTGCTGCTGGGGCTGATCGGCATCTTCATCCTGCTGCGCAGCGGCAGCGACCGTGCCACTGCATTCTTCGCCAGCATGCCGGGTGGCGCCAGCGAGATGGTGGTGCTGGCCAACCGGCACCAGGCCGAGGCGGCCAGCGTGGCGGCGGCGCACAGCCTGCGCCTGCTGCTGGTGGTGCTGATCGTGCCAGCGCTGTTCACCTGGGGGTTGCCGACCGTCGCGGCGCCGCCCGCGGCCCCGGTGAGCTGGCCCTGGCTCGCCGTGCTGCTGCCAGCCGGTGGTCTGCTGGCGCTGCTCTGGAAGCGCCTTGGCCAGCCCAACCCCTGGATGCTCGGCCCGCTGACCGTCTGCGCGCTGGCCAGCGTGGCGTTCGACCTGCACATCGGCCTGCCGGGCTGGGCCGGCGCGCTCGGCCAGTGGCTGATCGGCTGCTCGCTGGCCTGTCATTTCGATCGGCCATTCTTCCGCAGTGCGCCGGCCTTCCTGTTGCGCATCCTGCTGTTCACCCTGCTGGCCATGCTGGTCGCCGCTGCGCTGGGCGGTGCCCTGGGCTGGCTGACGGCGCTGGACGAGGTGTCGCTGATGCTCGGCATGATGCCCGGCGGCATCACCGAGCTGTGCCTGACCGCCGAAGCCTTGCAGCTGTCGGTGGCGCTGGTTACCGCGGTGCAGGTGCTCAGGCTGTTTCTGGTGATGTTTCTCGCCGAGCCGTTGTTCCGCCTCTGGCAGCGCCGCGCAGGCTAGGCGGGACGCCCCGGCAGGTGCGGCTCGCTGGGCAGCACCTCACGGTTGGTGTCGCCGGAAGTGCGCGGCTTGCCCGGGCCTTCCAGAGCCGGATAGGCGGCGCTGCAGAACAGCGAATTGAGCCGTTTCATGTCGGCAATCAGCTCCAGATGCGCCGCGCTGGTCTCGATGCTTTCCACCACTTGTCGGTGCAGCCGATGCACATGGGAATGGGCCAGCTCGCGCTCCAGTTTGCGGAACTGGCGCTTCTGCTGCAGAAGCTGGCGCGCACCGTGGGAGTCGCCGGAGATGAACACCGACAGGCCCAGCCGCAGGTTGGCGCTGAGCTGGGCATGCAGCTGGCCGAGTTCCTCCAGCCCGCTGTCGGAGAAGGAACGGCGCTTGGCGGTCTTGAGGTTCTGCACCTTGCTCGCCATGTGCTCGATGATGTCGCCGGCCTGCTCCAGATTGATCGCCAGTTCAATGATCTCCGCCCAGCGCCGGCCTTCCTGCTCGGCCAGGTCCTCGCGGGGCATCTGCGCCAGGTAGAGCTTGACCCCGCTGTAGAGCGCATCGACGTCGTCGTCCAGGCGGCGGATCTCCTCGCCCGGTTCGGCACGGTCCTCGCGCAGCACTTCCAGCAGGCGCGCCAGCATCAGCTCCACCATGTCGCCGATGCGCAGGGTCTCGCGCACTGCATTGGCCAGCGCCAGGCTCGGCGTGTCCAGCGCCGCCGGGTCGAGGTGCCGCGGCTGCGCCACGCCGTTGTCCAGCTGGCGCTCGGGCAGCAGGCGCTCGCACAACCGGCTCATGGGGTGCACGGTGGGCAGCAGGAGCAGGCAGCGCAGGCTGTTGTAGACCAGGTGGAAGCCGATCACCTGGGTCTGCGCGCTGTAGCCGAGGGTGTCCATCCAGGCCACCAGCGGCACCAGGAAAGGCAGCACGATGAGGCCGGCGAGCTTGTACAGCAGGTTGCCCAGCGCCACCCGCCGCGCCGAGGCAGGCTGCAGGCTGGCGTTGAACCAGGCGAGCAGGCCGCTGCCGATGTTGGCGCCGATCACCAGGCCGAGTGCCACCGGCAGGCTGATCAGGCCCGCGCCGGCCAGCGTCGAGGTCAGCAGCACCGCCGCCAGGCTGGAATACGACAGGACGGCGAACAGCGCACCCACCAGCACCGCCAGCAGGGTGTCGCCGGCGAGCGAAGAGAACAGCACCTGCATGCCGCGCGCCTCGGTGATCGGCTCGGCGGCGTGCACGATCAGCTGCAGGGCGAGGATGATCAGGCCGAGGCCGATCAGCACGCGGCCGATCTGGCCGGTGCGGCTCTGCTTGCGCGAGAGGAACAGGCTGACACCGACCAGCGTCAGCAGCGGCGACAGCCAGGACAGGTCGAGGGTCAGCACCCGCGCCATCAGCGCGGTACCGACGTCCGCGCCGAGCATGATCGCCAGTGCCGTGGGCAGCCCCATCAGGCCCTGAGCGACGAAGGAAATGGCCAGCAGTGCGGTGGCATTGCTGCTCTGCACCAGCGCGGTGACGCCGATGCCGGCGCCGAAGGCCAGCGGCGCGTTGCCCATGCTCTGGCCGAGCATGCGCCGCAGGTGCGAGCCATACACCCGCATGATCCCGGTGCGCACGATATGCGTACCCCAGACCAGCAGGGCAATGGACGACAGCAGGTGCAGCAGGGTCAGCATGGTTCGGGCTCCTGCCCCGGCGAGCGGCAACGACGACAGCCGCGTCATGAAGACGCAGATCTGCACCGGGGATACTCGATTGACCCTGGCCCGCCGGCCCCGTTCACCGAACCGTCACAAACCCTGCGAGTGCCCTCAGGGGCGGGTGTAGTAGCCCACGCCCAGCAGCACGTCGTCGACCCGCTGGATCAGCGTGTGCTTCTGCTCGACCGCATTGGTCGCCGGGTTGCGCCAGACGTAATCCACCGTGCCCGAACCCTGCTTGCGTGCCAGTTCGATCATGTCCTTGAACAGCGGCTTGCCGGCGGCATCGGTGACGCTGCGCACATCGACGCCCACCAGGTTCGGCGAGCTGCCGCTGGCGCGGTAACGGCCGTCGTCGAGGCCGATGGCGAAGACGTATTCATCCTGGAAGACGAAGCCGCCGCGCGGGTCGTTGAAGCTGCGGAAGGCTGCCTCGGCGCCCTTGTCCTTGACCTGCCGAACGGCGCGGTCGAGCAGCGCCTTGGCATGTTCGGCCGTGGCGCGGGGGATGTAATAGCCGACGCAGAGCACATGGTCGCCGACCTTGCGGAACTGGCTGATCTTATTCTCGACCTTGTTGTCGGCGGGGTTGAGCCACTTGTACTCGACTTCGCCGCTTTCCTGCCTGGCCGACTTGTCCAGCAGCTCGCGCATGAACGGCTTGCCGGAGGCGTCCTTCAGCTCGCCGACGTTCAGTCCCACCAGGCTGGCCGACGGCCCGCTGCTGGCCTGCATGGTGCCGTCCTCGCCGAGCACGAAGATGTAGTACTGGCCGCGGACGAATTCGCCGCTGCGGTCGTTGAAGGCGGCCAGCGCCTGCTCCGGGCCCTTGGCCTGGAAGGTCAGCACGGCCTGGTCGAGCAGGGCGCGAGCCTGGCTGGCGTGGCTGCGCTCCACCGAGCCAAGGGTGCGTTGCGGGGCCTGCTCCTGGGCATGCAGCAGCGGCGTGGCGCCCAGGGTGGCGGAAAGGGAAAGGACGAGCAGCGTCTTGCGGTTCATGAACGACTCCCGAGCGGATGGCGGGCGACCAAGCAGCCGCCCCTCAAGCCCATGCTAGGCAGCCGCGGCGCAATTGATATTGGTCGAGAGAAGCAAAAGGGCAGGGCGAAAGGAGGAGAAATACCGCGACACGGCCTGTCGCATCCGGGATGCAGACTCAAGCGCACGGCTCGCTCCCCTGCGGAGCGGCCTGTAACCTAGCGACTTCTGTTCACGCGGTGCGCCCATGCTCAGCCTCTACCACGCCCCTGATCTCGAAACCCTCGGCGAACTGGCCACCACGCTGCTCGCCCAGCCGCTGGCCGACCCCTTCGCGCCGGCGCGGGTGGTGGTGCCGAGCCAGGGCATGGGCCGCTGGCTGACCCTGGAGCTGGCGCGCCGGCAGGGCATCGCCATGCAGCTCGAGCTGCAGCTGCCGGCGGCCTTCGTCTGGGACCTGAGCCGCACGGTGCTGGGCAGCCTGCCCGAGCAGTCGGCGTTCTCCCCGACCACCCTGACCTGGCGCCTCTACGGCTGGCTGTGCGAGCCGGCCAATCTCGAGCTGGCGCCGCGTTTGGCGCAGTACCTCGATGGCGGCGATGAGCGCCGGCGGCTGTCATTGGCGGCGAAGATCGCCGACGTCTTCGACCAGTACCTGCTCTATCGCGACGACTGGCTGGCGGCCTGGGAGCGCGGCGAAACCCTCGACCTCGGTCCCGACGAAGCCTGGCAGGCGCTGCTCTGGCGCGAACTGACCAAGGACGGCCACCCGCACCGCGCGCGCCTGCTCGGCGACCTGCTGCAGCGCCTGTACCGCGACGAGCCGTTGCCGGACCTCCCCGAGCGCCTGCTGGTGTTCGGCATCAGCAGCCTGCCGCCGCACCATCTTCGTGTGCTCGACGGCCTGGCGCGGCATATCGACGTGGTGGTCTGCGCGCTCAACCCAAGCCGCGAAGCCTGGGGCGAGATTCGCGATATTCGCGAGCTGGCCAGGCAACCGGAAAGCGGTGTCGATGACTGGTATCTGGACGTCGGCCATCCGCTACTGGCGAGTCTCGGCAAGCAGGGTCGCGACTTTTTCGACTCGCTGTTCAGCCTGACCGCCAGCGAAGGCAGTCAGGAATTCGGCCTGTATTCCGAAGACGAGGACCTGCACGACGACAGCCTGCTGCATGCCTTGCAGAACGACATCCTGCGCCTGCGCACCCGCCTGCCCGATGAGCGCATCAGCCTGGCCGAGAACGACCGTTCGCTGGAGGTGCATATCGCCCACTCGCCGCTGCGCGAGGTGGAAATCCTCCACGACCAGCTGCTGGCGCGCTTCGCCGCCGACCCGGCGCTGACGCCGGATCAGGTGGTGGTGCTGACCCCCGACATCGAACGTTATGCGCCTTTCATCGAGGCGGTGTTCGCCCCGCGCGAGGGCAGCCCGCGGATTCCCTACAGCCTCGCCGACCGCAGCCTGCGCGCCGAGGTACCGTTGATCGAGGCCTTTCTCGAACTGCTGTTGCTGGCGCAGAGCCGTTTCGCGGCCGAGGAAATCCTCGCCTGGCTGGAACAGCCGGCCATCGCCCGCCGCGCCGGCATCGAAAGCGAAGACCTGCCGCTGCTGCGTGACTGGCTGCGCGAGGCCGGCGTGCGCTGGGGCCGCGATGGCGAGCAGCGCGCACGGCTGGGCCTGCCGGCCGAACCGGCCTTTACCTGGCGCCAGGGGCTGGACCGCCTGCTGCTGGGCTTCGCTGCACCGCCGCAGCTGGCCGGCGACCGCGCGCCCTTGCTTGGCGAGCACTGGCCGCTGGACGCGCTGGAAGGCGCGCGCGGGCAGTTGCTCGGGCGATTGGTGGGCTTCGTCGAGCGGCTCGGCAGCCTAGCCGATCAACTGGCTCGGCCGCGCCCGCTGGCCGAGTGGGCGGATGACCTGCAAGTGCTGATCGATACGCTGTTCGACGAGCGCGAGGCCGGCGAGACGCTGCTGCTGCTCTCCCAGGCCTGCGCCGCCCTGCGCGATCAGGCCCAGGCCGCCGACCTCACCCGGCCCATCGAGCTGGAACTGGTGCACCAGCAGCTCAGTGCCGCGTTGCAGCAGGGCGGCGGCGCCTCGGGCTTTCTCACCGGTGCGGTGACCTTCTGCACCATGGTGCCGATGCGCAGCCTGCCGTTCCGCGTGGTCTGCCTGCTCGGCCTGGACGATGGCGCCTTCCCGCGGCGCACGCCGCCGTCGGGCTTCGACCTGATCGGCCGACATCCGCGCCGTGGCGACCGGGCGCGGCGCCTCGACGACCGCTACCTGCTGCTGGAGACGCTGCTCTCGGCGCGTCAGGCGCTGTACCTGTCCTATGTCGGCCGCGACCCGCGCGACAACGCCGTGCTGCCGCCCTCGGTGTTGCTCAGCGAGGTGCTGGAGGCGGTGGACATGACCGCCGTGCTGGCCGACGGGGCGCGGCCGGTCAGCCAGAAGATCCTCATCGCGCATCCGCTGCAGCCGTTCTCGCCGCGTAATTTCGGCGAAGCGCCCTGTGCCGGCTATTCGCTGCCCTGGTTCCGCGCCGCCCAGCGCCTGGCCGAGCCACCACAGGCGCAGGCGCAACCCTTCGCCAGCCTGCTCGCCGAACCCGATGAGGCCTGGCTGACCATCGAGCCGTCGCAGCTGCTGCAGTGCTTCCGCCACCCGGCGCGCTTCCTGCTCGAACAGCGCCTCGGTCTGCGCCTGGCCGATGATCAGGAATCGCTTGCCAGCGACGAACCGTTCGACCTGGAAATGCCGGCCTGGAACGGCCTGCGCCGCCTGTCGCTGCAAGCGATGGAGCAGCGCTGGAGCGACGAGGAGGAGCGGCGCATGGCCTGCGCGGCGGGCTGGCTGCCCACCGGTGAGCTGGGCCAGGCGCTGTGGGGCAAACTGCGCGGACCGGTGCGTGCATTTGCACCGCGGCTGTTCGAACTGCGCCCGGACGCCGTGCCCGAGCCGCTGCCGGTGGACATCAACCTGGCCGGCGTGCGCGTGCATGGCTGGCTTGATGGCGTGACGCCGGGCGGGCTGTTCGGCTGGAAGCTCGGCCGCCTCGGCGAATGGGATCTGCCGCCGTTCTGGCTGCGCCACCTGCTGCTCAACCTGTGCGCCACGCCCGGCATCGAACGCCACAGCCTGATGCTTTCGCCGGCCGGTGACTGGCAGCTGGGGCCGCTGGCCAATGCGGCCGAGCTGCTGGAGCCCTGGCTGGTGGCCTACCGCAGCGCGATCCGCGAGCCACTGCCGCTGTTGCCGCGCAGCAGCCAGGCGTTCGCCCGCGGCTACCGCAAGCCGAGCCGCGGCAGCGAGCCGCTGGACTGCGCCCGCAAGCGCGCCCGCGAAGCCTGGTTCGGCGCCGAATTCAGCCCCATTGCCGCCGAAGCCGAAGACCCCTGGAACGCCTTGGCCTTCCGCGACAGCGATCCGCTGGACGAGCGTTTCGAAACCCTGGCCGAACAGCTGATCGGCCCGGCGTTGGATGCGTTGGCGGATGGAGAGGAGCAGAGTGATGACGTCTGAAGCATTGTGTCTCCACTTGCTGCCGTGCCTGTTCGACGGTCAGGGTTTCGCCCCTGACGGGCGAGTCACTTTCTCTTTGCTTGCGGATCGCCGCCCGGTGCAAAGAGAAAGTAACCAAAGAGAAAGCACACCCCGCATCCGGCCCCGGCTGCGCCGGGGTTCCCTCGTTCCATCGCTGCTCCAGGGGCACGCTCAGAAGGGACGTCCCTGTCCCTTCGGAGCTCTCGCGGCGTCCATGCCGCTCGACCCCTTGCGCATCGACTCCACTCGGCCTCCTGAGGGGCCCCGGTTCGCGGCGCCAGCTCATGTCGGTATACGTGCTTTTCGCGGTGGCATCGGCTTCTTGTTTTTCAGGCGCAGGCGCTGTCAGGCGACTCATGAATCCCCTTCAGGAGGCCGAGCGCAGGCGTTGTGTAGGGGGACGCGAGGCATGGATGCCGAGCGAGGCGCGAAGGGACAGGGACGTCCCTTCGCGGCGTGCCCCCGGAGCAGCGCCGGAGCGAGGGAAGTCTGGCCGCGCAGCGGCCAGACCCGGATGTTGGGGTGCCCTTCTTCTTGCTTACTTCTTCTTGGGCAAGCAAGAAGAAGTAAGGCGCCCGGCGGGGCGCAACCCGAGGGTGCGGCCAGCACTGCAAAGTCGGCTTTGGCTCGGAGGATCAAGCCATGAAACTCGACCTCCTCGACTCGCCCTTCGACGGCCGCTCGCTGATCGAAGCCAGCGCCGGCACCGGCAAGACCTGGACGCTCACCGCGCTCTATGCGCGTCTGCTGCTGGAACGCCAGCTCTCGGTGGGGCAGATTCTGGTGGTCACCTACACCACCGCCGCCACCGCCGAGCTGCGCGAGCGCATCCGCGCGCGGCTGGCCGATCTGCTGGCGGTTTATGACGGCACGCCGAGCAGCGATGACTTCCTCAATCGCCTGCACGCCCGCTATCCGGACGACGCCTCGCGGCGGCGCCTGTTGCTGGCGGTGCACGGCTTCGACGAGGCGGCGATCTTCACCATCCACGGCTTCTGCCAGCGCGCCCTGCAGGACGCGGCCTTCGAGGCCGGCGGCGACTTCGACAGCGAGCTGACCGCCGATGACCGCGAGATCATCGACGCGCTGCTCGCCGACGCCTGGCGCAGCGAGCTGGCCGATGCCGACCCGGCCTGGGCACGCTTCCTGGCCAAGAGCCGGATCACTCCGCAGTGGTTGCGCCAGCGCCTGCGCAGTCATCTGGGCAAGCCCTATCTGCGGGTCGAGCCGCAGGGTGCGCCGGTCGCGGCCGATCTGCGCCCGGTCGAGGCGGCCTGGCAGCGGGCTGCCGAGTTGTGGAAGCAGGCGGGCACCGCCTGGATCGCCGAGCTGCTGACGCATGGCGGGCTCAGCCAGAGCACGCACAAGAGCGTCAAGTTTGCGCCATGGCAGGCGGAACTGGATGCCTATTTTGCCGATCCGGCGGTGATGTTCGACCTGCCCGAGGGCGCGGCGAAGTTCGGCGTGCGCGCCCTGAGCAAGGCCTGCAAGAAGGGCTTCGACGCGCCGGTGTGCGAGCTGGCCCAGGCCCTGGACGAGCTGGCCGATCAGGTGGCCGACGCACTGCCAGCGGGCAAGCAGCGGCTGATCGCCCTGCAGGTGGCGCTGCTCGAGCGGCTCAACCGAGAGTTGCCTGAACGCAAGGCGGCGCAGAGGCTGCTGGCCTTCGACGACCTGCTGAATCGTCTGGATCAGGCACTGCAAGGCCCGGTCGGCGAGGACCTGGCGGCCTCGCTGCGCGCCACCTATCCGCTGGCGCTGATCGACGAGTTCCAGGACACCGACCCGATCCAGTACGCCATCTTCAACCGCATCTATGCCAAGGGCCGTGATGCCTCGCTGTGCTTCGTCGGTGACCCCAAGCAGGCGATCTACGCTTTCCGCGGCGCGGACCTGGCCACTTACATGACGGCCAAGCAGCAGGCCGATCGCGAACCCTTCAACCTGCCGACCAACTACCGCTCGACGCCCGAGCTGATCGCCGCGCTCAACCAGCTGTTCGACCATCCGCAGCCGTTCGCCCAACCCGACCTGCGCTACCCACCGGTGGGTGCCGCCGACAAGCCGCGTGCGAGCCTGCGTCTGGCAGAGGAGGGCGAGGCGGCGCCGCTGTCGCTGGTCTGGCTCGGCGACGATCCGCTGGGCAAGGGTGACGCCGCGCAGCTGGCGGCCAGTGACACCGCGCGACGGATCGCCGTGCAGCTGGCCGCCGCCGCCGAGGGACGCGCAGGTTTCGACAAGGATGGCGGTTTCGCCCCGCTCAAGGGCGGCGATATCGCCGTGCTGGTGGCCAATCACCGCCAGGCCGGGATGATCGCCGACGAGCTGGCCGCGCGTGGCGTGCCCAGCGTGCGCCGCGGGCGCGACAGCGTCTGGCGCAGCGAGGAGGCCGGCGAACTGGCCGCGGTGCTTGCCGCCTATGCCGAGCCGGGACGCGAGGGTTTGCTGCGGCATGCCCTGGCGACGCGCCTGCTGGGCCGCAGCGCCGCCGATCTCGCCCGCTGCCAGGATGACCAGCATGAATGGGACGCCGAGCGCGAAGCCGCCGAGCGCTACCACCAGCTCTGGCAGCAGCAGGGCTTCATGCGCGTGTTCCGCGCCTGGCTCGACGAGCAGGCGGTGGCCGAACGCCTGCTGGCGCGGGTGGATGGCGAACGGCGGCTGACCAACCTCTTGCACCTCGGTGAATTGCTGCAGGCCGAGAGCCTGCTGCGGCCCGGGCTCGAGCCGCTGCTCGCCTGGTTCAACGCCCAGCGCGGCAGCGAAGGCGCCGGTGAAGAAGCGCTGCTGCGCCTGGAAAGCGATGCCGAACGGGTGCAGATCGTCACCATTCACACCAGCAAGGGTCTGGAATACCCCTTGGTGTTCTGCCCGTTTCTCTGGGACGGCAAGCTGCTCGGCAAGAACCAGGACAGTGCCCGTTGTCACGATGCCGATGGCCAGCCGCTGCTGGACCTGGGCAGCGGCGAACTGGAGGACAACCTCGAACGCGCCCGTCAGGAGGTGTTCGCCGAACAGCTGCGGCTGGCCTACGTCGCCCTGACCCGCGCGCGTGACCGGCTCTGGCTGCATTGGGGGCCGGTGAGCCTGCCCAAGGCGAAGAAGGATGGCAGTCTGCCCGACGAAGGCTTGCACAGCAGCGCCCTGGCCTGGCTGCTGCACGGCCGCGAACTGCCGGGCGAGCAGCCACTGACGGAGCTGGGCAACCACCTGGCTAGCCTCAACGGCGGTAGCTTGCGTCTGGCCATCGAGCGGCTGGTCGCCACGAGCGACGGGCGCATGGCCTGCCTGCCGCTCGAGTCGCGTGAGGCCAGCACCCAGGGCAGCAGCCGCGCAGCGCCGCCCGAGCAGCTGGCGCAGCTCAACCGCAGCCTCTACAGCGCCTGGCGCATCGGTAGCTTCTCCGGGCTGGCCGCCGGCATGCACATGGAAGCGCCGGACCGCGACGCCCTGGCGATGCCCGATGCCGGCGAGCCGGGCAGCGGCTTCTTCGCCTTCCCACGCGGCGCGCGGGCCGGTACCTGTCTGCATGCCATCCTCGAGGACTGGGCACGGGGCAAGGGCGAGCTGGCCCAGCTGGTCGAGCCGGCGCTCAAGGCCTACGGCTTGCCCCTGGACTGGCGGGACGTCGCCACGGCTCAGCTGGAGCGGGTGCTGCAGACCGATCTGGACGGCGCCGGGTTGACCCTCGCCAGCCTGCTGGCCGCGCGCCGGCTGCCGGAGCTGGGCTTCACCTTCCCGGTGCGCGAGCTGGACGTGGTTCGCCTGCGCGCCTTGCTGACCGACCCGGCCAACGGGCTGGCCGCACCGCTGCGCGAGGCCGCAGCGCGGCTTGAATTCGACAGCCTCAAGGGCTTTCTCAAGGGCTTTATCGACCTGACCTTCGAGCACGGCGGCCGCTGGTACATCGCCGACTACAAGTCCAACTGGCTCGGCCCGGACGCCAGCTACTACGGCGGCGAGCGGTTGCTGCAGGCGCTGGCGGGCGAGCACTACTACCTGCAATACCTGATCTATCTGGTGGCGCTGCGCCGCTTCCTGCGCCAGCGTCTGACAGATTTTCGCGATGAGCAGCTGGGCGGCGCCTTCTACCTGTTCCTGCGCGGCATGCCCGAGGCGGGCGTCTACTTCGCGCGGCCGGACGATGCGCTGCTCGATGGGCTGGATCGACTGTTCGAGGAGGGACGGTGATGGTGCGCTTTGGCGGTCTTGACCGCGACAATGGGCGTGGCAGCGCTTTTCTGCCGACCAGGAGCGATGTATGACCCTTGCCGATCTGCCCCTCGGCCCGCTTGAGCGCGCCTTTGTCGCCAGCCTGCAACGCCTGGAACCGCAGGCGCCCGAAGCGGTGCTGCTCGCCGCCACGCTGTGCTGTGAGGCGTTGGCGGCCGGCGATGTCTGTCTACCACTGGAACGCCTGGCCGGAAGGCGCCCCTGGCCCGATGTCGATCTCAGCATGCCGGCGCTGCCCGTCTGGCGCGCACAGCTCGAAGCTTCCACGCTGGTCGGAACACCGGACGACTATGCGCCGCTGACCCTGGTCGGCGACCGGCTCTACCTGGCCCGCTACCAGGCCTACGAACAGCAGCTGGCCGAACAGCTGCTGGCCCGCACCGGCGATGCGCCCGAGGTGGACGAAGCACGGCTCGCCGAGAGCCTGGCGCGCTTGTTCGCCTTCAATCAGCAGCGCCCCGACTGGCAGCGCCTGGCCGCCGCGCAGGCAGTTCGGCGGCGCCTGGCGGTGATCTCCGGCGGGCCTGGCACCGGCAAGACCACCACCGTGGTGCGCCTGCTGGCGGCGCTGCTCGAGCAGCCTGGCGGCGAGCGCCTGGCCATCGGCCTCGCCGCACCCACCGGCAAGGCCGCGGCGCGCATGGCCGAGGCGATCCGCAACGCCAAGGCCGAGCTGCCGGTCAGCGATGCGGTGAAGGAGGCCCTGCCGGACGAGGCGCGGACCCTGCACCGCCTGCTCGGCAGCCGCGGGGACAGCCCCCGCGTGCGCCACGATGCGGCCAATCCGCTGGCGCTGGACGTGCTGGTGGTGGACGAGGCGTCGATGGTCGACCTGGCGCTGATGGCCAAGCTGGTCGCCGCGCTGCCGCCGAAGGCGCGGCTGATCCTGCTCGGCGACAAGGATCAGCTGGCCGCCGTGGAGGCCGGTGCGGTGTTCGCCGAACTCTGCGAAGGCCGTGGCTTCGATGCCGGGGCGGCAAGCGAGCTGGAGCGCATCACCGGCCAGCCCGTGCCGGTCGAGACGCCGCGCTCGCGCCTCGGCGATGCGGTGGTGCTGCTCACCCACAGCCACCGCTTCGCCGGCGACAGCGGCATCGGCGAGCTGGCGCGGCGTATCAACGCCGGCGATGCGAAAGGCACCGTCGCGCTGCTGCAGGAAGGTCGTGCGGATCTCGCCTGGAACGCGACGCCCAGCCCGACCGCCTTGATCGAGCGGCTGGAACAGGGTTACGGCGGCTACCTGCAGGCTGCGCGGCAGGGTGATCCAGGCGCGGCGTTCGAGGCCTTCAATGGTTTCCGGGCGCTGACTGCGCAACGCGAGGGCCCGTTCGGCGTGACCGGTATCAACGAGGCGCTGGAAACGCGCTTCAGGCGTCGCCTCGGCGTGCCGGCCCGCGAACGCTGGTATCCCGGCCGTGCGGTGATGGTCCGGCAGAACGACTACGCGCTGGGGCTGTTCAACGGCGATGTCGGCCTGTGCCTGAAAACCGAGCAGGGCCTGCGGGTGTTCTTCGAGGGTGACGACGGTTACCGCGGCTTCGCGCCGGCACGGCTGCCGAGCCACGACAGCGCCTTCGCCATGACCGTGCACAAGAGCCAGGGCTCGGAATTCGCCGAGGTGCTGCTGGCATTGCCGGATCAGCCGAGCCCGCTGCTGACCCGCGCGCTGTTCTACACCGGCATCACCCGCGCCAAGCGCCGGGTGGAGATCTGGGCGCTGCCGGCACGTCTGGCCGAAGCGGTCAGCACCCGCGCCGAGCGCGCCGCCGGGCTGGCCGAGCGGCTGGTTCCGGCGGGTGCCGCGGCCGATGCCGATGCGGTGCCAGAAGCCCCGATCGGTGCGGCGCCAACCGAGGGCGATCAGGTCAGCCTGTTCTAAAAGCGTGCGCGGCTGCTCGAAGCCGGCACGATCGCGGCTCATCGCCTCCGTTTCGTGAAGCGGTTGTGGGTTTGGCTGGCGCAATTCTGTTCCGATGCGCGTTCGCCGAAAGCCGATACCAGGACTCGCGATGAAAACCTTCTTTCTTCTGCTCTGGGGCGCGCTCAGCCTGACAATCAGTACCGCGGCGCTGCGTGCCCTCTGGCTCGAGCCGTCGCTGGCCAGCGGTTTCGCGCTGCTGCTGGTCGTCTACTACATCGTCTGCTTCTTCCAGCTCATCCGTGCCGCCTATCTGCCGTGGGGGCTGCTGGGTGCCTACCGGCGTGCCGGCTATTGGCTGTGCCTGATCCTGCTGCCGCTGACGCTGATTCCCCTGCATGCCGCCTATGAGATATGGCAGCAGGGCGGCTACGTCGCGGTCGAAGCCTCGCTGCATACCGAGTGGCTGCACCTGCTGCTGGGCTGGTTGCAGGACGCCCTCGGTTACCTCGGGCCGCTGCTGGTGCTGTGCGCCGTGGGCATCGGCCTGGCGCTGATGCTGCTGCGTCTGTTGCGTGGGCAGGTGGCGCGCTGATCAGCCGTTCAGCAGGGTGAGCACCAACGGCAGGCTGGCCGCGGCCAGCAGCGTCTGCAGGGTGATGATGCCGGCCATCAGGTGGCTGTCGCCGCCGAGCTGGCGGGTCAGCACGTAGGCGGTCGGCGCGGTGGGCAGGGCGAAGAACAGCACCAGGATGGTCGTTTCCATCGCCGGCAGGCCGAGCACGACCGCGACGCCGTAGGCCAGCAGGGGCACGGCGAGCAGACGTACCGCGCAGTTCCAGCCCAGCGCCGGGATTTCCCCGCCCAGTTCCTGCGGCTTGAGCGCCGCGCCGACACAGAGCAGGCCCAGTGGCAGGCTGGCTGCGGCCAGCAGGCCGAGCAGCCGGTCGGTACCGCCCGGCAATCCCAGCCCTGACAGATTCACCAGCGCGCCGGTCAGGCAGGCCAGGATCAGCGGGTTCTTCGCGATCGGCAGCAGCAGCCCGCGTACGCTGACGCCGCGCTCGGCGGTCAACGCCCAGACCGACATCACGTTCACCGTGGGCACCATCAAGGCCAGCATCAATGCTGCCAGGGCCAGACCTTCCTTGCCGAACAGGCTGCCGACCGCCGCCAGCCCGAGGTAGGTGTTGAAACGCAGCACGCCCTGGGTGATGGCACCGAAGCGGCCAGCGGACCAGCCGCGCAGTCGCTTGGCGATCAGCAGCCCGACCCAGGCCAGACCGAGGCCGAGCATCACCGCGCCGGCCAGTTGCGGCAGGGCGGGGTTGTCCAGCGGCGCGGTGGCCAGGCTGCTGAACAACAGGGCAGGAAACAGGACGAAGTAGTTGATGCGCTCGGCGCCGGGCCAGAACTCCTCGCTGGGAAAGGCCCGCAGACGCAGGAAATAACCAGCAACGATCAGCGCGAACAGAGGCCAGAGGGCCAGCAGAAGGGTGGTCACGGATACATCCAGCAATGCATGTGGGTCGATCTTCGATGCTGGAAACGTCCAGTGCAAGTCTTGTGTCCAACCAGCCATTCGCCGCTGTCGCTACGCTGGTCGGGCCAGGAACCATCACTAATGGCTCGGTGATATCATTCATGCCCTGAACCGCGAGCTGCCGATGTCACCCATGATCGACCATCCCTCTGCCGAGGATTTTCGCGATACCCCCTACGGCCGGCAGCTGCACAGCGGGTTTCGTCTCCTGCGCTTCAAGTCCGAGCTGGAACGCGAGTTTCGCCAGTACCTGGATCGGCATGCGCGCACGTCGCAGCGGCTCGCCGCGCTGCTGCTGATCATCGCCGTCTCCGGCTACCTCTATGTCGAGCACCGGCTGTTCAGCCTCGCCGACACCGGCTGGCTGGCGACGCTGACGCTGCTGCGCATCCTGCAGATCCTGCCCGGTGTCGTCGTGCTGGTGCTGACGTTCTACAGCCGCACCTTTCGCGCCCAGGCCAACCGCATCTTTCCGGTGCTGCTGGTGCTCATCGGGATCATCGCCGCGCTGATCGACATTCGCTTCGAGGCCCTGGGAACCGAGCTGAACTTCCGCTACGGCGCCGGATTGCTGATCGTCAGCTCGTTCTTCTTCCTCGGCGTGACCTTCTGGTGGGCACTGCTCTGCGCGGTGCTGATCGTGGTGGCCGATGTGCTCATCGCCGGTCTGATTCTCACGCCCGAACAGATGCCCGAGCACTGGATCGCCGTCAGCTACTACCTGCTGCTGCTGATCATCGGTGCCATCAGCCGCTACGTTCACGAGTATTCGCAGCGCGACCAGTTCCTGATGCGCAAGCTGCTGGGCTGGGTGGCCGAGCATGATGCCCTGAGCGGCCTGGCCAATCGGCGCAGTCACGACCTGGCGTTGCGTCAGCGGATCGCCCAGGCGCGCCGGGACCGCCAGCCGCTGAGCCTGCTGTTGCTCGATCTGGATGATTTCAAGGCCTACAACGATACGTTCGGCCATCCGGCCGGCGATGCGCTGATCCGTTCATTCGGCGAGCTGGTGGCAAAGTTCGCCCGACGGCCGTTGGATCAGGCTGCGCGGGTCGGCGGCGAGGAGTTCGCGCTGCTGCTGTACAACTGCGACAACGCGGCGGCGCAACGCATCGCGCGGCAGCTGGTGGCCGCGCTGGCGGCGCTGGAGGTCAGGCATCCGCGCGATCCGGCGTCGCGCGTGGGGGTCAGCATCGGCGTGGCCACGCTGCAGGATGGTCAGCAGGCCGAGCAGCTCTATCACAACGCCGACATGGCGCTGTACCAGGCCAAGACGACCGGCAAGAACCGCTTCGCGGTCGCCCCCGGGCAGGCGCGCCGCGACTAGCTGGCCAACCTCAGCGGCGCGGCGGGACCGAACGGGTGCGGCCGCTGCCGTCGATGGCGACGAAGACGAACACCGCCTCGGTGACCTTGCGCCATTCGCTGGACAGCGGGTCGTCGCTCCAGACTTCCACCAGCATGCGAATCGAGCTGCGCCCGACTTCCAACGTCTGGGTATAGAAGGACAGCTGCGCGCCGACGGCCACCGGCACCATGAAGGCCATGCGATCGATGGACACCGTGGCCACGCGGCCGGCCGCCACGCGGCTGGCCATCGCGGTACCGGCCAGGTCCATCTGCGACACCAGCCAGCCGCCGTAGATATCGCCGAACCCGTTGGTTTCGCGCGGCAATGCGGTGAGCTGCAGGGCCAGGTCGCCCTGGGGAATCGGATCTTCCTGTTCGTATTCTTTCATCGGTCGGACTCGCGGCGCGTTTGTTGTTCTGGCGCGAAATGCCCGCGCTAGCGCGGGCGACGGCGCCGAGTATAGCGGCAGTGCAGACGTACAGCGACCGCGCTGGGTCAATGGGCCGGTTCGTAATCAGATTGTCACACTTGCTTCATAGAGTGTTCACACGGCCTGCAGATACTGGCCCCCGTTCCAACACACTCGAGCACACACCTGCTAGGAGCAAGGTATGAAACTGAATCGTTTGATGGCGGCCCTCACCTTCGTAGCCGCTGGCGTGGGCGCCGCAAGCGCAGTCGCTGCAGTAGACCCGGCACTGCCGAGCTACCAGAAGACCTCTGGCGTTTCCGGCAACCTGTCCAGCGTCGGTTCCGACTCGCTGGCCAACCTGATGACCCTCTGGGCCGAAGAGTTCAAGCGCAGCTACCCGAACGTCAACATTCAGATCCAGGCCGCCGGTTCCTCCACTGCGCCGCCCGCGCTGACCGAAGGCACCGCCAACATGGGCCCGATGAGCCGCCCCATGAAGGACAACGAGATTCAGGCCTTCGAAGAGAAGTACGGCTACAAGCCGACCGCCGTGCCGGTGGCCATCGACGCCCTGGCGGTGTTCGTGCACAAGGACAACCCGATCAAGTCCCTGGACATCGAGCAGGTCGACGCCATCTTCTCCAGCACCCGCCTGTGCGGTGGCGAGAAGGACATCAAGACCTGGGGCGATCTGGGCATGACCGGCGAGTGGGCTGCCAAGCCGATCCAGCTGTTCGGCCGCAACTCGGTATCCGGCACCTACGGCTACTTCAAGGAAGAAGCCCTGTGTAAAGGCGACTTCAAGCCCAACGTCAACGAGCAGCCGGGTTCGGCCTCGGTGGTGCAGTCCATCTCCAGCACCCTGAACGCCATCGGTTACTCGGGCATCGGCTACAAGACCTCCAGCGTGCGCGCCGTACCGCTGTCCAAGGGCGGCGAAGCCTTTGAGGCGAGCGAAGAGAACGCCCTGGCCGGGAAATTCCCGCTGGCTCGCTTCTTCTACGTCTACGTCAACAAGGCGCCGAACAAGCCGCTGAGCCCGATCGACGCCGAGTTCCTCAAGCTGGTGCTTTCCAAGCAGGGCCAGGACGTCGTGGTCAAGGACGGCTACATCCCGCTGCCGAAGAAGGTGGTCGACAAGACCATGCAGGAGCTGGGTCTGTAAGACCCGCGTAACGGCCGGCGCCCGCTGCGCCGGCCTTGCGCAGATGCCCGCCACGCTGAACGCGCTGGCGGGCATCGTCGCGTCACCTGGCTGTAACTTTTCTGTCACACGGCTTTATTAGATTAGGCGCCCCGAAGGGCCGCTCGGCCCAGGAGCCTGGCATGAACGACATGGACAACATGACCGCGAATTACGATGTGCAACGGCTGGACTTCAACACGCCGGCACTGCAGCGCAAGCGGCGCATACGCGCGCTGAAAGACCACCTGGCGCGCTGGTACGTGTCCATCGGCGGCCTGGCCGTGCTGGGCGCTATCACCCTGATCTTCTTCTATCTGGCGCAGGTCGTGCTGCCGATGTTCCAGGGCGCCGAGCTGGAGGCCCGCAAGGCTCAGCAGCCGGCCTGGCTGGCCGATGCCGGCAAGCCGCTGCTGCTGGCCATCGAAGAGCAGAACCAGGTCGCCCTGCGTCTGGGCGAGGACGGCCAGGCGCGTTTCTTCAGCCTGCGCGACGGTGCGCTGCTGACGAGCAAGCCCCTGCCGCTGCCGGAAGGCAGCCGCATCGTCTCGGTGGGCCAGGACACCCCCGGCACCCGCCGAGTGGTGCTCGGTCTGGACAATGGCCAGGCCCTGGTGCTGGAGCACAACTACAAGGTCACCTACCCGAACAACCAGAAGACCATCACCCCCGAGCTCGCCTATCCCTTCGGCGAGGCGCCGCTTGAGCTCGATCCGGAAGGCCGCCCCATCGAGCGTGCCGCTATCAGCCTGAACGGCAAGACCCTGCTGGTCGCCGGCGCCACCGGCAGCGCGCTGCATGCCCAGCGCATCGCCAGCAGCGAGAACCTGCTGACCGGCGAGGTGACCCTCGAGCAGGAGCGCCTGAACCTGCCGCAGCTGGCCGAGCCGATCCGTCAGCTGCTGATCGACCCGCGGCACATGTGGCTTTACGCGATCAGCGGCAAGGCCAGCGCGGATGTCTTCGACCTGCGCCGCAAGCAGCTCAACGGTCGTTACAAGCTGGTCGGCGACGGCAGCGAGATCACCAGCGTCAGCCCGCTGCTGGGCGGCATCTCGCTGATGGTGGGCGACTCCAGGGGCAGCATCGGCCAGTGGTTCATGGTGCGTGCGGCCGATGGCCAGGCCGAACTGAAGAACGTGCGCAACTTCAAGCTGGGCAGCAGCCCGGTCCGCCAGATCCTCCCGGAGGAGCGCCGCAAGGGCTTCCTCGCCCTGGACGACAGCGGCAGTGTCGGCATCTTCCACAGCACCGCACACCGCACGCTGCTCAAGGAGCAGGTCGCCGATGGCGCCGCGCTGGCGGCCATGTCGCCGCGCGCCACACGTCTGCTGCTGGAGTCGGCGCAGGGGCTGCAGCGCTTCGTCATCGACAACCCGCACCCGGAGATTTCCTGGAGCGCGCTGTGGGGCAAGGTCTGGTACGAGAGCTATCCGGAGCCCGATTACGTCTGGCAGTCCACCTCCGCCAACAGCGATTTCGAACCCAAGCTGAGCCTTGCGCCGCTGGCCTTCGGCACGCTCAAGGCAGCCTTCTACGCCATGCTGCTGGCGGCCCCGCTGGCCATCTGCGCGGCGTTCTATACCGCCTACTTCATGGCGCCGTCGCTGCGCCGCAAGGTCAAGCCGGTGATCGAGCTGATGGAGGCGCTGCCGACGGTGATTCTCGGCTTCTTCGCCGGCCTGTTCCTCGCGCCGTTCCTGGAGAACCACCTGCCGGGCATCTTCGCCCTGCTGCTGCTGATGCCGGTGGGCATCCTCTTCGCCGCCTGGACCTGGAGCCGCCTGCCGCAAAGCGTGCGCCTGGCGATCCCGGAAGGCTGGGAAGCGGTGCTGCTGATCCCGGTGATCCTGCTGGTGGGCTTCGGCTCGCTGGAGATCAGCGGGCACCTGGAGAACTGGTTCTTCGGCGGTGACATGCGCCTGTGGCTGTCCAACGACATGGGTATCCCGTTCGACCAGCGCAACGCCCTGGTGATCGGCCTGGCGATGGGTTTCGCGGTGATCCCGACCATCTACTCGATCGCCGAGGACGCGGTGTTCAGCGTGCCGCGCAGCCTCACCCTTGGCTCGCTGGCCCTGGGTGCGACGCCCTGGCAGACGCTGACCCGCGTGGTGCTGCTGACCGCCAGCCCTGGCATCTTCTCGGCGCTGATGATCGGCATGGGCCGCGCGGTGGGCGAGACGATGATCGTGCTGATGGCCACCGGCAACACGCCGATCATGGAAGCCAACATCTTCGAAGGCATGCGCACCCTGGCCGCCAACGTCGCGGTGGAAATGCCCGAATCCGAGGTGGGTGGTACCCATTACCGCGTGCTGTTCCTCGCCGCGCTCGTCCTGCTGATGTTCACCTTCGTGATGAACACCCTGGCCGAGCTGATTCGCCAGCGCCTGCGCGGCAAGTACGCCAGCCTGTAACCCGATTTCGCCAAAAGGTATCGATCCGTGAAAAAGGATTCGTTGAACAGCTGGGTCAAGAGCGGCACGCCCTGGATCTGGATGAACGCCGGCGCGGTGTCCATCGCCGTGATCATGACCCTGGGGCTGCTGGCGATCATCGCCGTGCGCGGTCTGGCGCACTTCTGGCCGGCCGACGTGATCGTCGCCGACTACAGCATGCCCGGCGCGGAAATGCGCGTGCTGGCCGGCGAGGTGGTGCAGGCCGAGGAAGTGCCACGGGCACGCCTGGCTGCCAGCGGGCTGCCGGTGAACGTCGAGGGCGGCGAGTTCATGACCCGCGAGCTGCTCAAGGTCGGTAACCGCGAGGTGTACGGCGCGGACTTCTCCTGGGTGATCGGCGAATGGCTGAGCAACCAGCGCAAGCCGGCCGAGCTGATGGTGCTGGAGCGTCGCGAGTGGGGCAACTTCTATGGCTATCTGCTCAACGTCAAGGAAGCCGGCCAGCTGGTCGCCGAAGGCGATGCCGCCTGGGGCGAGCTGCAGCGTCGGATCGATCGGGTCGACCAGCTGCATGCGCAGATCTCGCGCATCGAGAAGGTGGAGATCGGCCGCATCAACCATGGCCTCGAACGCCTGCGTCTGAAGACCCGCAAGCTGGAGCTGGACGACCGTCTGGATACGGCCGCCCAGGCCGATCTGGACGCCGAGCGCGCCCAGTGGGATGCCGAGTACCGGGTGCTGGAAGACAAGCTGGTGGCGCTGCAGCAGCAGTTCAACCGCGACAGCATCACCGTGCGCACCGCCGACGGCCGCGAGCAGGAGATCACCCTCGGCAAGGTGGTGCGGGCGTTCCAGCCCAATGCCATGTCGACGCCGCAGAAGCTGATGTTCTACTTCGCCAAACTGTGGGAGTTCGTCAGCGACGAGCCGCGTGAGGCGAACACCGAAGGCGGCGTGTTCCCGGCGATCTTCGGCACCGTGCTGATGACCCTGATCATGGCGGTGATCGTCACCCCGTTCGGTGTGATCGCCGCGGTCTACCTGCGCGAATACGCCAAGCAGGGCCTGCTCACCCGGATTATCCGCATCGCGGTGAACAACCTCGCCGGGGTGCCGTCGATCGTCTATGGCGTGTTCGGTCTGGGCTTCTTCGTCTACGTGCTGGGCGGCTCGCTGGATCGGCTGTTCTATCCCGAAGCCGCACCGGCGCCGGTGTTCGGCACGCCGGGCCTGATGTGGGCCTCGCTGACCCTGGCCATCCTTACCCTGCCGGTGGTGATCGTCGCCACCGAGGAAGGCCTGGCGCGCATCCCGCGGATGATCCGTGAAGGCTCTCTGGCTCTCGGCGCGACCAAGTCCGAGACGTTGTGGAAGGTGGTGCTGCCGATGGCCAGCCCGGCGATGATGACCGGTCTGATCCTCGCCGTGGCGCGTGCCGCCGGCGAAGTGGCGCCGCTGATGCTGGTCGGCGTGGTCAAGCTGGCACCGAACCTGCCGCTCAACGGCAACTACCCTTACCTGCATCTGGATCAGAAGATCATGCACCTGGGCTTCCACATCTACGACGTCGGCTTCCAGAGCCCCAACGTCGAAGCGGCGCGGCCGCTGGTCTATGCCACCGCACTGCTGCTGGTACTGGTGATCGCCACGCTCAACTTCAGCGCGATCTACATCCGCAACCACCTGCGCGAGAAGTACAAGGCGCTGGATCACTAATTGAAGCGGCGAGTTCAAGCCAGCGGCCTCGGGAGAACGAGGCGCTGGTCTGGACTTGCAGCCTGTAGCTTGCAGCTGGCAGCTGCGAACGGAGCGAACACATGCAAACCAACACGCATTCCATCGATATCTCGGCCCTCGGTCGTGACAAGCGCAGCCTAAACCTGGCCAAAGAGCCGGTGGCCATCGAAGTGCCGGATCTCAGCCTGTACTACGGCCAGAAGCAGGCGCTGTTCAACGTCAGCATGAACATCCCGCGCCAGCGCGTGACCGCCTTTATCGGCCCGTCCGGCTGTGGCAAGTCGACCCTGCTGCGCTGCTTCAACCGGATGAACGATCTGGTCGACGGCTGCCGCATCGAAGGTGCGATCAACCTCGACGGCACCAACATCTACCGCAAGGGCGAGGACGTGGCCGACCTGCGTCGTCGCGTCGGCATGGTGTTCCAGAAGCCCAACCCGTTCCCCAAGAGCATCTACGAGAACGTGGTCTACGGCCTGCGTATCCAGGGCATCAAGCAAAAGCGCGTGCTCGACGAAACCGTCGAATGGGCGCTCAAGGGCGCGGCGCTGTGGGACGAGGTCAAGGACCGTCTGCACGAGTCGGCGCTCGGCCTCTCCGGTGGTCAGCAGCAGCGCCTGGTGATCGCCCGCACCATCGCCGTGCAGCCGGAAGTGCTGCTGCTCGATGAGCCGAGTTCGGCCCTCGACCCGATCTCCTCGCTGAAGGTCGAAGAGCTGATCTACGAACTGAAGGCCAAGTACACCATCGTCATCGTCACCCACAACATGCAGCAGGCCGCGCGGGTGTCCGACTACACCGCGTTCATGTACATGGGCAAGCTGATCGAGTACGGCGACACCGATACGCTGTTCACCAACCCGGCCAAGAAACAGACCGAAGACTACATCACGGGCCGCTACGGCTAGTCTGGCCATGTCAGAGCGCGCCAGGCGGCGTCGGCGGAACTTGCCGTACAAATCGTACTGTCTGCGTTCCGCCTCCTTGCCTGACACACTCTGCCAAAGCCCAGACGGGCTTGCGTGGGATTCAATCTACCTGGGTGCGCTGCGCACCAGAGCCGCTTAGCGGCAGTCTCCTCGGAGCGAGAACAATGATCAGCAAAGACAGCCACACTCAACACATTTCCCAGCAGTTCAACGCCGAGCTGGAGGAGGTGCGCAGCCACCTGCTGGCCATGGGCGGGCTGGTGGAGAAGCAGGTCAACGATGCGGTCACCGCGCTGATTCAGGCCGATTCGGGCCTCGCCCAGCAGGTGCGCGAGGTGGACGACCAGATCAACCAGATGGAGCGCAACATCGACGAGGAGTGCGTGCGCATTCTCGCCCGCCGTCAACCGGCGGCCTCCGACCTGCGTCTGATCATCAGCATTTCCAAGTCGGTGATCGACCTCGAGCGCATCGGTGACGAGGCGACCAAGATCGCCCGCCGCGCCATCCAGCTGTGCGAGGAAGGCGAGTCGCCCAAGGGTTACGTCGAGGTGCGTCACATCGGCGACCAGGTGCGTCGGATGGTGCAGGAATCGCTGGATGCCTTCGCTCGTTTCGATGCCGAACTGGCGCTGTCGGTGGCGCAGTACGACAAGACCGTCGACCGCGAATACAAGACCGCGCTGCGCGAACTGGTCACCTACATGATGGAAGACCCGCGCTCGATCTCCCGCGTGCTCAGCGTGATCTGGGCGTTGCGCTCGCTGGAGCGCATCGGCGACCACGCGCGCAACATCGCCGAACTGGTGATCTACCTGGTGCGCGGCACTGACGTGCGCCACCTCGGCCTGGCACGCATTGCCGAGGAAGTGGAAGGCACCAAGGAGCGCTGATCGGTGCGCCGGTAGCGGTGCGCGTCCGCTCACTGTCTGCGGGTGCGCGTTGCGCTCAGCTGGCTATCAGCGCCTCGCTCAGATAGTCGATCAGTGCCCGCGTCTTCGGCGGCAGGTGATGATTCTGTCGCCACAGCAGCCAGGCCGCGCCCTGGTAGGAGCCGGTGTAGCGCCACTGCGGCAGCACTTCGCGCAACTGCCCGTCGGCCAGCGCCTGGGCGGCGGTGAAATGCGGCAGGCAGGTGATGCCCAGGCCCGCCAGCGCCACCAGTAGCCGCGCCTCGCTGTGGTTGCTGATGTAGCGGCCACGCACTGTCACCGTTTCCTGTTGCTCGCCGCGGCGCAGGTGCCAGCGATTGTCTCCCGCCGTTTCCCCCAGATACAGGCAGCTGTGGCGCAGCAGGTCCTGCGGATGTTGCGGCTCGCCGTGGCGCTGCAGGTAGTCGGGGCTGGCGCAGAGCAGTTGGCGCACCGTCCCGAGCGGCTTGCCGGCCAGGCCTTCGGGTGGGTTGTCGGTGACCTGCACCAGCAGGTCGAAACCGTCCTCGATCAGGTCCGGGCTCTGGTCGCTGATGCGCAGCTGCACATCGACCTCGGGGTGGCGCTGGAGAAAGGCCGGCATCAACGGCCCGACGACGAACTTGCCATAGGCCTTCGGCACGCTCAGGCGCACCAGCCCGCGCGGGCTGCGCATCAGCCGCTCGCCGATGGCGACGGCAGCATCGGCCGCATCGAGCATGTCCCGGCAATGCTGGTAGAACTCCGCCCCGGCCTCGTTCAGCCGCAGCTGGCGTGTGGTGCGTTCCAGCAGGCGCAGCGCCAGGGCCTGCTCCAGCCGTGCTACCTGGCGGCTCACCGCCGACGGTGTGCTGCCCAGCAGGCGCGCGGCGCCGGAGAAGCTGCCGGCCTCGACCACCCGCACGAACACGGCCATGTAGGGCAGCAGGGCTGCGCTGTCATTCGTTCCCATGCGGAACAGGTCCTGTGCTGTTTCGCTGGATTATCGACTGCCGCGACAGGCCCGACAATCAGCGCCTGATTGGTGCGGGGATTCGAACATGAAAGGCACGTTGAGACAGGGGCTGTGGCTGGCCGATGGCATGCTGCTGACGGTGGCGCTGATCTGGGGCAGCAGCTATGCGGTGGCCAAGCAGGCGCTGCTGTTCTACCCGGTGCTGGGTTTTCTGGCGATCCGCTTCGGCCTGACCTTTGTCCTGCTGCTGCCGCAACTGCGCGGCGCCGGTCGCCGGGCGCTGCGCCCCGGCCTGCCGCTGGGGCTGGTGATGCTGGCGATCTTTCTCTGTGAGACCTGGGGCGTGATGTTGACCAGCGCCAGCAATGCGGCGTTTCTGATCAGCCTGTGCGTGGTGATCACACCGTTCATGGAATGGCTGCTGCTGCGCCAGCGGCCGCACAACACGCTGTTCCTCGCCTGCGCGCTGTCGCTGGCGGGCGTCTGGCTGCTGACCGGCGGGCCGCAGCTGTCGCTCAATCTCGGCGATGCGCTGATGCTGGCCGCCGCGTTGCTGCGCGCGGTGCTGGTCTGCCTGACTCGGCGATTGACGGCCGGCCGGGAAATCCCGGCACTGGCGTTGACTGCGGTGCAGAGTGGAGTCGTTGCGGCGGGCTGCATCCTGCTCGCCGTGTCGCTGCCGGGCGGACTGCCGGCGCTGCCGGTGGAGCCGGGTTTCTGGTTCGGCACGCTGTATCTGGTGCTGTTCGCCACGCTGTTCGCCATGTTTGCGCAGAACCGCGCGCTGGGGCGCAGCAGCGCAACGCGGGTGTCGCTGCTGATGGGCTCCGAACCGCTGTTCGGCGCGATCATCGCAGGTCTCTGGCTGGGTGAGCGGCTGGGGCCGATGGGCTGGGCGGGTGGGTTGCTGATCATGCTGGCAACGCTGTGCACCCTGGGCATCGGCCGCCAGCCGGCGCCGAGCACGGCCGGCGATGGTGCGCCGGCCCGTGCCTAGCGTGCAGGCACGGCGACAGGCTGGTCAGCCCTGGCGCAGTTCAGTCTGCAGCTCGTCCAGCGCCGTCTGGCGCTCGCCGTCCTGCAGGCGGGCGCCGGGGTTGAGCGAGGACCACTCGGGATGCGCGCGACAGCGTTGCAGGGCTTCGGGCAGCTTGCCCTCGCGCCAGCCCTGATCCTGCGGCGTGGCCAGGCGGATCGCCTCGGTGGCGGCGTGCCCCCGAGTTGCAAGCACGGCCAGCAGTTGACGCTGGCGCAGGGCGAGCAGGCGCAGTACGGCGTCGTCGACGCTCAGCTCGCGCTGCCCCTTGAGCTTGCCGAGCAGGCGATTGCCATAGTGCCGCGCGGTCTGCGCGCCGCCGCCGGCAATGGCGCCGAGCAGCGCCGCGGCGCCGAGGGTGATGCCGCCGACCATCAGGTCGACGCCGGCACCGGCCGCGGCACCTGCGGCCATGCCGCCGCCGATCTTCACGCCCAGCTGCTTGAGGGTCTCGGGGTTGAACAGGTCGTCGCCCCAGCGCCCGTCGAGTAGCGGCAGATCACTGGCCGCCGCATCGTCCTGGCGAAAGGCATACAGGCGCAGCAGCGCCTCGACGCAGCGCTGTTCGCGGCGGCGCACGGCATCGTGCAATTCACGAATGGCGCCGCGCTCCAGTTCCGGCTGTGCGGCCACGCTGCGTCGGCAAGCGGCGACATCCACCAGCAGTTCGGCGATCAGTCGCTGGCCGCTGGCCAGACGTGCAGCAGCCTGGGCCTCGTGGTCCTCGATCAGTCGCTGCAGCTTGGGTCGCGCCTGTTCCAGCAGCAGTGCCAGGCTTTCGTACAGCCGGCGCTCACCGTCCACGGGTGGCGCCACGCTGTCGAAGCGCACCAGTGCATGCAGGCCAAGGCGGGCCAGGGCCTGACGCCATTCCTCGTCGCGGTGCCCCGGCTGGGCGACGAAGTTGAGCACCGGCAACAGCGGCTTGCCGCAGCCGGCGAGCACCGCCAGCTCGTCCTTGTACTTGGCCAGCACCGGCTCACGGGCGTCGATCACGTAGAGCCCGGCGTCGCTGGCCAGCAACTGACGCAGCACCTTGGCTTCCTGCTCGAAGCGCTGGCGTGCCTCGCTGCCGTCGAGAAAGCGCGCGGTGCGTGCCGGGCCGTCGAGGCGCTCACCGGGGCGCTCCAGCCGTTCGAGGTAGTCGAGCAGGGCGATGGCATCTTCGAGGCCCGGGGTGTCGTAAAGCTCCAGCAGCGGCTCGCCGTCCACCGACAGCCGCGCACCCTCGACGTGGCGGGTGGTGCTCGGCCGGTGCGAGACCTCACCGAAGCCGATGTCGCGGGTCAGGGTGCGCAGCAGCGAGGTCTTGCCGACATTGGTATGGCCGACCACGGCCAGTTTCAGGGCTTCAGTCATGGCCTGTCTCCAGCCAGCGCAGCGGGGCGCAGCTCGAATGCGCCAGCCCCAGGGTATCCAGCGCCTGGTGCCAGTCTTCCAGGCGCGCGCTGTCCAGGGCCTCGCCCGGTGGTGCCTGCAGCAGCCAGACGCGAGTCGCCGCCGCGCAGCGCGACAGCTCGCCGATCAGCGCCAGGGTGCCGCGGTCGGGTGAGCGTCGCGGATCACAGGCGACGGCCAGGCGTGCCGGCGGAAAGCGGGTGAGTTGATCGAGCAGCCGTCGGCGCCCCTCGCGGTCGTCGAGGATGCCGGCATCGGCGATACCCTTGGACAGAGCCGGCGGCCACGGGCGGCTGCCGTCCAGCTCGATGGCCACCAGCACGGCGCCAGCGCTGCCATCGAGCTGAGCGCCGGCAGTCGGTGCGTGCAGTTGGGCGGGCGCCGCATCACGGATGCCGAGGCGCTCGCTGGGTGGCTGCAGGCGTTCGCGCAGCAGGCGGTAGGCCGGCAGGTTCAGATCGAGGGTCAGCGCAGCCCGCCCACGGCGCCAGCGCCACAGGCAGAGGCTCGCCAGCAGCAGTCGCGGCAGCAGGCCGTAGACCAGCAGCACGCCGACCAGCCAGCCAGCCCAGCGTTGCCGGGCGCCGTCCAGATCGCCGGCGAGTGCGCCACTGGCGCGGATCTGCTCGACATCCGGCACGCTGAAGCCGAGCAGGGCCGGCAGCGCGCCGAAGGCCTGGGTCAGGCCGACGAAGGCGTTCTCGCCGAGGATGGTGGTTTCCCAGACGAAGCCGTAGCGGCGGGTCGCCAGCAGGGCGAGGAGGGTGAGCAGGGCGCTGGCCATCGCCAGCAGCCATAGGGCGTGCACGCCGGTTCCCAGCAACCAGCGGCCGAGTCGGCGCTGATGCAGCACGCTCAGCAGGGCTGGGGCCAGCTGCGCGGCGCGGGCATCACGGGCGAGCTTTTCGCTCAGCCAGAGCCACAGCCGCCCCAGCGCGCCGCTGCTGTCACCGGTCAGCAGCAGGCCGAGCAGCCAGCCGAGCAGGGTCAGCAGGTTCAGCCCGAGCAGGCTGCCCAGCGCCCAGAACACGTTGACCGGTCGCTGCCCGTCGCCGAGCGCGGCGAAGGCCAGCCCGGCACCGGTGAAGAGCGCCAGCAGGATCAGCGCGAGCGCGCCCAGGCGGGCGCCCTGACGCCAGTGCCGAAGCGCCTCGATGAGCCCGTCACGGTGCGCCAGCCAGAGCGCGCGGCGCTCGATCAGCGCCGGCAGATCGCCGCCCTGGGTACGGGCCTGGCGGTTGGCCTCGTCGTCGTCCAGCGGCCCGGCATGCTCTTCGCGCAGGCGCACGGCTTCGGTCAGCCAGATTCGGTCGAGCGGAGTGAGATCGGGAGAGGGGCGGACGGTCACGCGGCTTCTCGCTGGCGGGTCGAGCCCTGAGGATAACCGCTGCCGCGCGGAACGGGGAAACGGGGAGCCGTTGCGGCTCCCCGCTGTGGTCGTCAGTCGGCGTTGCGCAGGCGCACGGCGATATCCGGCTGGTCGATGAACAGGCCATCGATGCCGGCATCGAGGAAGGCGCGGATCTCCGCTTCGCTGTCGCCGCGCTCGTGGCGCTTGTCGCTGCTGCGCAGGTTGGCCGGGAGGAAGGCGTTTTCTGCGCGGAAGGTGTACGGGTGGACCTTGAGCCCGACCGCATGGGCGGCGGCGACGAAGCCGGTCGGCGTGCCCAGATTGCCGTTGCCGTCACGCGGGATGATGTAGCTCTTCTCCGGGCCGACGCCGGCGGCGTAGCGGGAGATGGCCTTGAGCCCGGCGGGGGTGGCCATCTGCGCGTAGGTCAGCTTGGTCCCGCGCACCTGCTGGTCATACGGCTGGCCGGAGCTGAACAGCTGCACCAGGCGCAGCTGGGTCAGGCGGCTGAGGGTCTTGAGGTTGTCCACCTCGAACGACTGGATATACACCGGCGCGTGGCGCCCGACGTAGCCGTTGCGGGTGAGGATGCGCACCAGCGGCTTCTCCATGGCCAGGCCGAGCTGCTGGAAATGCGTCGGATGCTTGGTTTCCGGGTACAGACCGATGCGTCGGCCCTGGCTGAGCTGCAGCGTTTTCACCAGGTCGATGATCTCCTGCAGGGTCGGGATTTCCAGGCTGCCGTCCATGCGGGCATTGCCCGGGCGGATATCCGGGATGCGCTCGATGGCGCGCAGGGTCTTCAGCTCTGCGAGGGTGAAGTCTTCGCTGAACCAGCCGGTGAGGGTGACGCCGTCGACCTGCTGGGTGCGCTTGCGATCGGCAAACTCGGGGCGCTGGGCGACATCGGTGGTCAGGCCCAGCTCGTTGTCGTGGCGGGCGACGATATGGCCGTCACGGGTCATCACCAGGTCCGGCTCGATGTAGTCGGCGCCCTGGAAAACGGCCAGAGCATAGGCGGCCAGGGTGTGCTCCGGTACATAGCCGCTGGCGCCGCGATGGGCGATCACCAGCGGGGTCGGCTCGCCCCGCGCAGCCTGGTGTTTCGCGGCCTGTTCATCCGCCGCAGCGAAGCCGGCGAGCGGTAGCAGCAGGGTGCAGGCGGTGAGCCAGCGGCGAAGGGAAGCGGTGGTCTTGCGGGCCATTTCGGCATCTCCTCGGATTGGATGTCACAGCCTGCGCCACATGCATGACCGGACGTTGACGCTGCGTTGCTCCTTGCGTTGCAAAACGGTTAAGCCGACGAACGGCTGGCGCTGCGGGAATCGGGGCCGCTCTGGTATTCTCGCCGCCATGAATCAGACCCGCCTTCCCCTCGCCATGATCGCCGCCCTCGCGCAGAACCGCGTGATCGGCCTCGACAACCGCATGCCCTGGCATCTGCCCGCCGATCTCAGGCATTTCAAGGCCATGACCCTTGGCAAGCCGATCATCATGGGTCGCAAGACCTGGGACTCGCTCGGCCGCCCGCTGCCGGGGCGGCTCAACCTGGTGGTCAGTCGCCAGGCCGATCTGCAGCTCGACGGCGCGGAAACCTTCACCGATCTGGATGCCGCGCTGGTGCGTGCCGAGCAGTGGGCGCGCGAGCAGGGTGTCGCCGAGCTGATGCTGATCGGCGGTGCGCAGCTATACGCCCAGGCGTTGGGGCAGGCGCAGCGGCTTTACCTGACACGGATCGATGCCGCTCCAGAAGGCGATGCGTTCTTTCCGGCCTTCGACGAAGCCGAGTGGCAGTGCATCGACAGCCAGCCGCACCCGGCCGAGGGCGAGGCGCCTGCGTATCGGTTCGAGACCTGGCAACGGCGCTGATCGGCGCCGTCTTCGCTTGATCGGCGCCAAGTCCTTCCGCCTGGCCAGCTTCTATCCTTCGCAACAACCGTTTTCGAGACCCAGCCGATGCAAACCCGCGAATCCGACGTGCCGCAAGCCGAGCGCGTATCGGCGATCTTCGTTCGTCACCCGCTGTGGGAGGACGCTCTGGCGCTGCTCACCGGCACCGCGCTGGTCGCCCTTGGCATCGCCTTCTACAGCCACGCCGGGCTGCTGACCGGCGGCACCGTTGGGCTGGCCTTTCTGCTCAAATACCTGGCCGGCTGGTCGTTCGGCCCGGTGTTCTTCCTGCTCAACCTGCCGTTCTATGCACTGGCGATCTGGCGCATGGGCTGGAAGTTCACCCTGCGCACCGTCTGCGCAGTAGGGCTGGTCTCGCTGTTCGCCGAGCTGACCCCGCAGTGGGTACGCTTCGCCGAGCTGAACGTGGTTTACGCCGCAGTGTTCGGTGGTTTCGCCATCGGCATCGGCCTGCTGATCCTGTTCCGCCATCGCGCCAGTCTTGGCGGGGTGAACATCCTCGCGTTGTTTCTGCAGGAGCGTTTCGGCCTGCGCGCCGGTACCTTCCAGATGGGCATCGACGCGCTGATCGTCATGGCCGCGGTGTTCGTCGTACCGGTGGACAAGGTCCTGCTGTCGGTGCTCGGCGCCGTGGCGCTGAATCTGGTGCTGGCGATCAATCACCGCGCCGATCGCTACATGGGCGTCAGCTGAGGCTGATCAGCTCCACCTGCGCCTGGCCGTCGTTCAGCTCCAGCAGTGCCAGGCTGATTGGCAGGCTGAAGCGTCGCGGACCGGCGCTGCCCGGGTTCACGTAGAGCACGCCGTCGCGCCGCTCGACCTTCGGTTTGTGCGAGTGGCCGGCGATCACCACGTCGACGCCGGCGGCAAGCGGGTCGATATCCAGCTGCTTGAGGTCGTGCAGCACGTGCAGGGTGAGACCCTCGATGCGCAGGTCGAGGCGTTCGGGCAGCACCTGCGCCCAGTCGGCGGTATCGATATTGCCGCGGATCGCCTCCAGCGGCGCGATGGCGCGCAGCCCGTCGAGCACCTGCGGTTTGCCGATATCGCCGGCGTGAATGATCTGGGCGCAGCCCTGCAGTGCCGCCACTGCCTCGGGGCGGAGCAGGCCGTGGGTGTCGGAGATCAGGCCGATGCGCATGCCGGTGTTCCCTTTAACTGCTTCGTCAGGTCATCCGACCCTTGGCCGACCGCTGTGGTTGCGGCAGGCTTGGGCTGTTCGGGTCGAGGAGTCTGGCATGGATCGGGTGGATTGCGTGGTGGTGGGTGCGGGAGTGGTCGGGCTGGCGGTGGCGCGTGCGCTGGCGCTGGCCGGTCGCGAGGTGCTGATACTGGAAGCCGAGGCTGCCTTTGGCACCGCCACCAGCGCGCGCAACAGCGAAGTCATCCACGCCGGCATCTACTACCCCAAGGGCTCGCTCAAGGGCCGGTTGTGCGTGGCCGGGCGTCGCCAGCTCTACGATTTCTGCAACAGCCACGGCGTGGCCCATCGACGTTGCGGCAAGCTGATCGTCGCCACCGACGAGGCCCAGATCGCTGCGCTGGAACAACTGCGGCGGCACGCGCTGGCCAATGGGGTCGATGACCTGCAGCGTCTGGATGGTCACGAGGTGCTGGCGCTGGAGCCGGAAGTACAGGCGGTGGCAGGGCTGCTTTCGCCAAGCACCGGCATCATCGACAGCCACGCGCTGATGCTGGCACTGCTGGGCGATGCCGAGCGCCACGGCGCGGTGCTGGCACTGAATGCGCCGGTAACGGCGATCACCGTCGGCAGCACGGGCTTGCAGGTCGAGGTGGGCGGCGCCGATCCGTTGCAGCTGCTGGCCCGCACCGTGGTGAATTGCGCCGGGCATGGTGCGCCCATCCTCGCCGCGCACACCGCCGGGTTGGCCCCGGCGGCGCGGCCGCGGCAGTTCTTCGCCAAGGGCAGCTACTTCAGCCTGAGCGGGCGCACGCCGTTTCGCCATCTGGTCTATCCGCTGCCCGAGCCCGGCGGCCTCGGCGTGCACCTGACCCTGGATCTGGCCGGGCAGGCGCGTTTCGGCCCGGACGTGCAGTGGGTGGAGGACCTGAATTACCGCATCGAGCCGGAACGGGCCGAGGGCTTCTACGCCGCGATTCGCCGTTATTGGCCGGCGCTGCCGGACGCTTCGTTGCAACCGGCCTACACCGGCATCCGCCCGAAGATCAGCGGGCCCGGCGAGGCGGCCGCGGACTTTCGCATCGATGGCCCGGCGCAGCACGGCGTCGCCGGGCTGGTGAACCTGTTCGGCATCGAGTCGCCGGGCCTGACTGCCTGTCTGGCGATTGCCGAACACGTCCTTGGGTTGCTCGAGCCCACGGCATTGGCGACCTGATCACGCGCTGTCGCGCTCGCGTTGCGGCCCGTGCGGACGGGCCGCACACTGCAACCCGCCGCGATCGGACGGCGCATCACCGGCAAAAGGAACGTGCATGGAACTGACAGGCGAAGCCCGCCCGCTGAAAGTCTATCTGGCGGTCGGATTGCTGCAGGGTTTGGCGCTCTGGGCGGCCAGCGAGACCTGGCCGCACGCTGCTGGCTGGCGGGTTCTGTGTTCGGCGCTGCTGGCCCTCACGGTAATTGGCGGCTGGCAGGTGCAAATGCTCTGGGGCGGGTTGTGCGAGGCCGGACGCTGGCGCCTGGTGCTTGCCTCTGCCGCGCTGCCGGCCGTGCTGGCGGGCGGCCTCGCGCTGCAGTTCGAGCAGCCGCGCTGGTATTACCTGGGTGAATCCGTCGGTACCCTGCTGCTCTGGAGCAACCTGATCCTGGCCTATGTGCTGACACCCTTCATCCAGGCGCGGGATATCGATCATCGTTGGCGTGTCGCCTACGCCGCGCTATACCGGCATGCCATCAACAACGGCCTGCTGCTGTTCATGGCGCTGCTGATGCTGGCGGCGTTCTGGCTGCTGATCTGGCTCTGGGCTGGCCTGTTCAAGCTGGTCGGCATCAGGCTTTTCGCAACGCTGTTCGAGTCGTCCGGCTTTATCTGGGTGGCCAGCGCGACGGTCGTCGCCATCGGGCTGTGGATCGGTCTCGAGCGTGGCCAACTGGTCGATGCGCTGCGCAACGTGCTGCAGGCGATGTGTCGCTTCCTGCTGCCGCTGACGGTCCTGATTCTGCTGCTGTTCGTGGTTTGCCTGCCGTTCACCGGTCTGCAGCCGTTGTGGGAAACCCGCCACGCGACGCCGATCCTGCTGGCCATGGTGTTCGCCCATGTCGCGCTGCTCAACGGCGTCGTTCAGGATGGCCGGCAAGCGGTGCATTACCCGCGTGCGCTGCGCGTGCTGGTCGACGCCAGCTCCCTGTGCCTGCCGCTTCTGGCCGGTCTTGCGGTTTACGCGCTGTGGCTGCGGATCGGTCAGTACGGGCTCACGCCTGATCGGGTGGTGGCGCTCGGGGCGACCCTGGTGGCGCTGCTGCACGCGCTGGCGCTGACGGCGGCGGTGCTGCAACGGCGGGATGGCTGGTTGGCGGGCTTGCGCCGGAGCAACCCGCTGCTGGCGCTGGTTTCGGTGGCGCTGTTGCTGCTCATGCATTTGCCACCGTTGAGCCCGTTGCAGCTCAGCGCAGCCAACCAGTACCAGCGCCTGCTCGACGAGCAGGTGTCGGCAGAACGCACCGACCTCGGCGCACTGCGCTTTCAGCTGGGACAACCCGGTCGCGACCATCTCGAAAAACTGCGCCAGCGCCTGAGCCAACCGGGCATCGCCGACGCGCGTCGGGCGCAACTGCAGGCGGACCTGCAGCGACTGGACAAGGCCGACAACTACTGGAACTGGCGACACGCGCACGACATGGCCAACACCGCTCCCGTGCCATGGATCGGCGCGCCTCTCGAAGATGCCGACGGCGCCTTGGCCCAGGCGATTGCGACCCAGGGCTGTGACGGTGACTGCGCCCTGTTTGCCGTCGATCTGGATGACGACGGCGAGCCCGAGGTACTGCTGCTACGCGGTGCGCGGCCGCGAATCGTGACGGTGCTGGGGCGTGAGGCGAACGGCAGCTGGCGCTGGATCGGCCACCTTCGCAGCGCCGACGAGCAGACCCTCGACGGCGCGACCCTCAAGGAGCAGATCGAGCGTGGGGCCTGGCGGGTGGTGGCGCCGCGTTTCAATGCGCTGCAGATCGACGGGATACGGCTGGAGCCGGCGATTACCGAATAGCGCGCATGAAAAAGCCCGACGCAAGGTCGGGCTTTTTTGTTGCGGCTGCGGCAGCCGATCAGCCGTCCAGCATCGCCTTGTCGCGCACCGCGCCCTTGTCGGCGCTGGTGGCCAGCAGGGCGTAGGCCTTGAGCGCGGTCGAGACCTTGCGCGCGCGCGGCTGCGCCGGCTTCCAGCCCTTCTTGTCCTGCTCGATGCGACGGTGGGCCAGCTCTTCATCCGACACCTGCAGCTGGATGCTGCGGTTGGGAATGTCGATCAGCACCTTGTCGCCGTCCTGCACCAGACCGATGGCGCCGCCCGCGGCCGCTTCCGGCGAAGCATGGCCGATGGACAGGCCCGAGGTGCCGCCGGAGAAGCGACCGTCGGTGAGCAGCGCGCATTCCTTGCCGAGGCCCTTGGACTTCAGATACGAGGTCGGGTAGAGCATTTCCTGCATGCCCGGGCCGCCCTTCGGACCTTCGTAGCGAATGATGACGATGTCGCCTGGCTTCACCTCGTCGGCGAGGATGCCTTTCACGGCGCTGTCCTGGCTTTCGTAGATCTTCGCCGTGCCTTCGAACACGTGAATGGACTCGTCCACGCCGGCAGTCTTCACCACGCAGCCGTCCAGGGCGATGTTGCCGTAGAGCACGGCGAGGCCGCCTTCCTGGGAATAGGCGTGCTCGACGCTGCGGATGCAGCCTTCGGCACGGTCCAGGTCCAGGCTCGGCCAGCGGGTGGCCTGGCTGAAGGCGACCTGGGTCGGGATGCCCGCCGGGCCGGCCTTGAAGAAGGTATGTACCGCTTCGTCCTGGGTCTGGGTGATGTCCCATTCGGCGATGGCATCGGCCATGCTCGGGCTGTGCACGGTGGAAACATCGGTGTGCAGCAGGCCGCCGCGGGCCAGCTCGCCGAGGATGGAGAAGATGCCGCCGGCGCGGTGCACGTCTTCCATGTGGTACTTCTGGATGTTCGGTGCCACCTTGCACAGCTGCGGCACCTTGCGCGACAGCGCGTCGATGTCGCGCAGGTCGAAGTCGACCTCGGCTTCCTGGGCTGCGGCCAGGAGGTGCAGGATGGTGTTGGTCGAACCGCCCATGGCGATGTCCAGGGTCATGGCGTTCTCGAAGGCCTTGCGGCTGGCCACGTTGCGCGGCAGTACGGACTCGTCGCCGTCCTGGTAGTAACGCTTGCACAGCTCGACGGCGATACGCCCGGCGCGCAGGAACAGCTGCTCGCGGTCGGCGTGGGTGGCCAGCGTGGTGCCGTTGCCCGGCAGGGACAGGCCGAGGGCTTCGGTCAGGCAGTTCATCGAGTTGGCGGTGAACATGCCCGAGCAGCTGCCGCAGGTGGGGCAGGCGCTGCGCTCGTATTCGGCGACCTTCTCGTCGGAGCAGGAATCGTCGGCGGCCACCACCATGGCGTCGACCAGGTCCAGGCCGTGGTTGGCCAGCTTGGTCTTGCCGGCTTCCATCGGCCCGCCGGAGACGAACACCACCGGGATGTTCAGGCGCAGCGCGGCCATCAGCATGCCGGGGGTGATCTTGTCGCAGTTGCTGATGCAGACGATGGCGTCGGCGCAATGCGCATTGACCATGTACTCCACGGAGTCGGCGATGATCTCGCGCGACGGCAGCGAATAGAGCATGCCGTCGTGACCCATGGCGATGCCGTCGTCGACCGCGATGGTGTTGAATTCCTTGGCCACGCCGCCGTGCTTCTCGATCTCGCGGGCGACCAGCTGGCCCATGTCCTTGAGGTGCACGTGGCCGGGGACGAACTGGGTGAAGGAGTTGGCGATGGCGATGATCGGCTTCTTGAAGTCTTCATCCTTCATGCCGGTGGCGCGCCACAGCGCCCGGGCACCGGCCATGTTGCGGCCGTGCGTGGAGGTTTTCGAACGGTAATCAGGCATGACGGTTCCTGCGGCTAATCAGGTAATCGGAGGTATGCGTATGGTGAGCAACGCCTGTGCCGGATGCAACGGAGGGTGACCGCGCGTTCGGAAGGGGCCGGGTCGAGGCGGGGTAATCGCTCGTGGGGCCTGGGCTCTGGGTCCGCCGTGTGGTGAATGGCGAGATATCACCGATTCTACGCACGTTCCGGCAGCCGGGCCAGGCGGGACGATTGCCGGTACGCCGGCATGCCGCGAGCTAGCCGCGCGGGGCCGCCTGAGCGGCCGTCCGGGGTGCGCATCCGCCGAAATTCGCCGCTTTGACCGCTGGTCCGCTTCTGCCTGCGTGCGACTGGCGGGTCGATTATCGCTCGCTACAGTCCATTCCCGACCGCTTCGCTGGCTGTCGCGCCTCTGCAGATGCGCGCTGCCCGCGGGTGGTCGGTCGCCGGTAGGTGTCCGTTTCGCGGCGGTAGGGCAGCGTTCGACCGGCGATGAATCCTTATACCAATGACAAGAACGAGGAATGCAGATGCACAAGTTCACACTTGGATGCCTGAGTGCCACGGCGCTGGTCGCCCTGTTCGTTTCCGCCATCGCCGCTCCGCTGCCCGATACGCCCGGCGCGCCGTTCCCGGCGGTTTCGAGCTTCGACAATTCCGGTCCGTACGCGGTCACCAGCCAGAGCGAGGGGCCCAGTTGCCGTGTCTATCGGCCACGCACGCTCGGCCAGGGCGGGGTCCGGCACCCGATCATCCTCTGGGGTAACGGCACCGGTACCGGGCCGACGACCTATTCCGGACTGCTGACCCACTGGGCCAGCCATGGATTCGTCGTCGCCGCGGCGGAAACCTCCAACGCCGGCACCGGACGGGAGATGCTCGCCTGTCTGGATTACCTGGTGCAGGAGAGCAACCGCACCTATGGCACCTATGTCGGCGTGCTCAATACCGGGCGGGTCGGGACCTCGGGGCACTCCCAGGGCGGCGGCGGTTCGATCATGGCCGGCCGGGACGACCGCGTCCGGGCCACCGCGCCGATCCAGCCGTACACCATCGGCCTCGGCCATGACTCGTCCTCGCAGCGCAACCAGCGCGGGCCGATGTTCCTCATGTCCGGCGGGGCGGACACCATCGCCGTGCCCTACCTCAATGCGCAGCCGGTCTACAGCCGGGCCAACGTGCCGATCTTCTGGGGCGAGCGGCGCTATGTCAGCCATTTCGAGCCGGTTGGCAATGGCGGCGAGTATCGCGGCCCGAGCACGGCCTGGTTCCGCTACCAGCTGATGGACGACCAGTCGGCGCGCAGCACCTTCTATGGCCGGCTCTGCCGGCTCTGTACCAGCCTGCTGTGGAGTGTGGAGCGCAAGGGCATCGAGTAAGGCAGGGGAAGCGCAGGGCGGTCCGCCGCCCTGCGCAACCGGATGGCCGATCAGCTGTTGGGCAGGATGCGGCAGGTCAGGCTCTTGATGTAGCGGGTCTCCGGGATCGCCGGATGCACCGGGTGATCCGGACCCTGGGCGCCGCGCTCGAGCAGCTGGATGTTGCGATCCAGATGGCGCGCGCTGCCGAGCAGGATGTTCTGCAGGTCGTCCTCGGGCAGGTGCATCGAACAGCTGGCGCTGACCAGGATGCCGTCCTTGTTCAGCAGCCGCATGGCGGTTTCGTTGAGGCGGCGGTAGGCGGCCTCGCCGTTCTTCAGATCCTTCTTGCGCTTGATGAACGCCGGCGGATCGGTGATCACCACGTCGAAGCGCTCTTCGGCGTTCTTCAGTTCCTTCATCGCCTCGAAGGCATCACCTTCGACGCAGGTCATCTTCTCGGCTACACCATTGAGCGCAGCGTTGCGCTCCACGCCATCCAAGGCAAAGGCCGAGGCGTCGACACAGAACACTTCGCTGGCGCCGAAGGCGGCGGCCTGCACGCCCCAGCCACCGATGTAGCTGAACAGGTCGAGCACGCGCTTGCCCTTGACGTAGGGCGCCAGGCGCGCACGGTTCATGCGGTGATCATAGAACCAGCCGGTCTTCTGGCCCTGCAGCACCGGCGCCTCGAACTTCACGCCGTTCTCTTCCAGCGCGACCCACTCCGGTACCACGCCGAAGGCGGTATCGACGTAGCGTTCAAGGCCTTCGGCATCGCGGGCGCTGGAGTCGTTCTTCCACAGCACGCCGCGCGGCTTGAGCACCTGCACCAGCGCTTCCAGCACGGCATCCTTGTTGCGCTCCATAGTGGCCGAAGCCAGCTGCACCACCAGGTGGTCGTGGAAGCGGTCCACCACCAGGCCCGGCAGCAGGTCGGAATCACCGTAGATCAGGCGGTAGCACGGCTGATCGAACAGGCGCTCGCGCAGCGACAGCGCGACCTGGATGCGATGCACCAGCAGCGACTTGTCCAGGCTGTGCTTGAGATCGCGCGACAGCAGCCGTGCGCAGATCAGGTTGTTCGGCGACACCCCGACGATGCCCAGCGGCTTGCCTCCGGCGGCCTCGAGGATGGCCTGGTCGCCAGCGGCGAAGCCGGCCAGGGGCGTGGCCGCGGTGTCGACCTCGTTGCTGTAGACCCACAGGTGGCCCGCGCGCAGGCGGCGATCGGCATTGGCTTTGAGGCGCAGGCTGGGCAGGGTCATCGGCAGGGCTCCGGAAAAAAGACGGGCATTCTAAACGAGCGGCAGGCGGCGCGCGCCGGGTCGGCGGAAAAACGCTCGCCGCGTGCTGCCGCTGTCTCGCTCAGGCGGACAGGGCGTCGATCAGCGCCTGGCTGAATGCCGGGATGTCATCGGGTTTGCGGCTGCTGATGAGCTGGCCGTCCACCACCACCTGCTCGTCGACCCACTCGGCACCGGCGTTCTTCAGGTCGTCGGTGAGCGAGGGCCAGCTGGTCATGCGCTTGCCCTCGACCAGGTCGGCGGAGATCAGCAGCCAGCCGCCATGGCAGATCACCGCGATGGGCTTGTTCGCATCGGCCGCCGCCCGGACCAGCTTCTGCGCGGTTTTGTCGGTGCGGATGGTGTCGGAATTGACCACGCCGCCGGGCAGCAGCACGGCGTCGTAGTCCTCCATGCGTATGCTGTCGAAGGTGTTGTCGACATGGAACTTGGAGGCCGGGGTGGTGTGGTTCCAGCCGGTCACCTCGCCGTTCTTGGCGGAGATGATCTCGGCGGTTGCGCCGGCCTTTTCCAGCGCCTCCTTGGGCCCGGTCAGCTCGACCTGCTCGAAACCGTCGGTCACCAGAATGGCCACGCGTTTGCCGTTGAGGGATTGGGACATGGGCTTACCTCCGTCTGTCTGTCGGTAACACTCGCCGAATGCGAGTCACTTGAAATGGGACCCACATCTCAGCCAAAGTTCGCCCTTTCCTGCCGATAGCACTTTGCCTTACCTGTCCGAGCGTCCCGCCATGGCCGTTGAACTGTCCGCCGATCAAATCCGCCGGGTGCTGCAAGGCATCAGCGTGCCGCCGCAGCCGCAGATCATGGTCGATCTGCAGATGGAGCAAGTCATGCCGGTGCCCGACCTCAAGGCCATCGCCCGGTTGATCAGCCAAGACCCGGGGCTCTCCGGCGCGCTGCTGAAGATCGTCAATTCGCCGTACTTCGGCCTGACCAACCGCATCGCCTCCATCCAGCAGGCGGTCAACCTGCTCGGCTGCGACTCGGTGATCAACCTGATCAACGCCCAGTCGATCAAGGGCGAGATGAGCGACGAGACCATCGTCACCCTCAATCGCTTCTGGGACAGCGCGCAGGACGTGGCCATGGCCTGCCTGACCCTGGCCAAGCGCATCGGCTACCAGGCGCCGGACGAGGCTTACGCACTGGGGCTGTTCCACAACTGTGGCATTCCGCTGATGCTCAAGCGCTTCCCCGGTTACATGGCGGTGCTGGAGGAAGCCTACGCCAGTACCGGCGAGGGCCAGCGCATCGTCGACATCGAGAACCGCGTGCTCAGCACCAACCACGCGGTGGTCGGTTACTTCACCGCCAAGTCGTGGAACCTGCCGCTGTACCTGTGCGATGCCATCGCCAATCACCACAACGCGTTGTCCTTGTTCTCCGACGACTCGGGGCGTGACGCGCCGATCAAGACGCTGCTGGCGATCCTCAAGATGGCCGAACACATCTGTGCCTGTCATCGCGTGCTGGGCGGTCAGCCCGAGGACCACGAGTGGGACAGCGTCGCGCGCCTGGTGCTCGACTATGTCGGCCTGTCGGATTACGACTTCGTCTGCCTGAAGGAAAGCATTCGCGAACTGGGCGTGGGCTGACGCTCCGGCGCCGGCCTGCTAAGGTCGGCATCCCTTCGCCGTAACCGTATCTCGCCATGCCCGAACTTCCCGAAGTCGAAACCACCCGCCGTGGCATCGAGCCGCATCTGGTCGGCCAGCGCGTCAGCCGCGTGCTGGTGCGTGACCGACGCCTGCGCTGGCCGATTCCGGAAGATCTCGACGTGCGTCTGTCCGGCCAGCGCATCGAGGCCGTCGAGCGGCGCGCCAAGTACCTGCTGATCCGCGCCGAGAGCGGCACGCTGATCGTCCATCTCGGCATGTCTGGCAGCCTGCGTCTGGTGGACGCGGCATCGCCCGCGGCCAAGCATGAGCACGTCGACATCCTGCTGGAGTCCGGTCAGGCCCTGCGCTACACCGATCCGCGGCGCTTCGGCGCGATGCTCTGGAGCGACGAGCCGCTGGCGCATGTACTGCTGGCCAGCCTCGGGCCCGAGCCGCTGGGCGAGGACTTCGATGGCGACCGGCTGTATCGGCTGTCGCGCGGGCGCAGCATGGCGGTCAAGCCGTTCATCATGGACAACGCTGTGGTGGTGGGCGTCGGCAACATCTATGCGAGCGAGGCGCTGTTCGCCGCCGGGATCGATCCGCGGCGGCCGGCCGGCAGCATCTCGCGGGCGCGCTATCTGAAGCTCGGCGAGGAGATCCGCCGCATCCTGGCCATGGCCATCGAGCGCGGTGGCACCACGCTGCGCGATTTCGTCGGTGGCGATGGCAAGCCCGGTTACTTCCAGCAGGAGCTGTTCGTCTATGGCCGTGGCGGAGAGTTCTGCAGGAACTGCGGTGGCACATTGCGCGAGATTCGCCTCGGTCAGCGCGCCAGTGTCTACTGCGGTCGCTGCCAACGCTGAGGCGGCGCAACTGCGCGCGCGTTGACGGCGTTCACGCCCCGCGGGCCCTGGCCGCTGCTATAGTGGCCGCCACAACTAAAATTGCCGCGTTTCGCACAGCTGAAGGACCACACCATGAATCTGTTCCGCTCCACCGCTGCTGTCTTGGCTCTGACCACTGGCCTGCTGGCAATGCCGGCGCACGCGGAATCGGTCCCGCAGAACGCCAGCGGCGATCCGATGTACACCGTCGAGGCTCCGAAGGCCTACTCCATGATCGGTGACCTGGTCATCGCCCGCCCGCTGCTGATCGGCGCGACCGTGCTGGGCGCCGCCGCTTTCGTCGTCAGCCTGCCGTTCACCGCGCTGGGCGGCAATGTCGGTGAGGCGGGCAAGGCGCTGGTGGTCGAGCCAGGCAAGGCAGCCTTCGTACGCTGCCTGGGCTGCACCACCAGCGGCTACAACGCACAGAATTGACCGGCATCATCCGCACCGCGACTGGCAGGCGCTGAGCCTTCCGATCGCGGTGCCGCTGCAGTAGGCTTCGCCTCCCCAGTTCATCTATCCGCGCGAAGCCATCTTGAAACCTTCCTTCTTCAAGATCCTCCTGCCCCTCGCGGGCGTATTGCTGCTGTCCTGGTCGTTCTGGGCCAGCAGCGGCTGGCTCGAACTCTGCGCGGGGCTGGCGCTGTTCCTGTTCGGCATGCAGTGCCTCGAGGAGGGCCTGCGTCAGCTGGCCGGCAGCACACTCGAGCAACTGCTCGCCCGCAGTACCGCGACCCCGTTCAAGGGGCTGATGTTCGGCGTCAGCGGCACCATGCTGCTGCAGTCCAGCACGCTGGTATCGCTGCTCACCATCGCCTTCATCAGTACCGGGCTGATCAAGCTCGCCGGCGGTATCGCCATCCTGTTCGGCGCCAACCTGGGGTCCACCACCGGCATCTGGCTGCTGGCGCTGGCCGGGCAGAACGTCAGCCTGAGTCCGCTGGCCTTGCCGCTGCTGGTCTTCGGGGTGCTGGCCAGCTTCAGCGGCGACAAGGGCAAAGCGGCCGGGCGCATCGTGCTCGGTATCGCCTTCATCTTTCTCGGTATCGATCAGATCAAGACCGGTTTTTCCAGCTTCGGCGGCATGGACCTGTCGCAGTATCACGCCGGCGGGCTGACCGGCCAGCTGCTGTTCGTCGGCATCGGCCTGCTCGCCACCGTGGTCCTGCAATCGAGCCACGCAACGCTGATGCTGACCCTGACCGCGTTGGCCGCCGGTCAGCTGGATCTGACTCAGGCGCTGGCCACCGCCATCGGTGCGAACGTCGGCACCAGCGTCACCACCGCCTTTGTCGGCTCGCTGGGCGGTAACCGCAGCGGCCAGCGCCTGGCCCTGGCGCATGTGCTGTTCAACGTCACGACCGCCATCCTGGCAATCGCACTGCTGGTGCCCCTGGCCTGGCTGGTGCAGTGGCTGGTCGCGCCGCTGGGGTTGGGCGAGAACCGGCTGATTCAGCTGGCGCTGTTCCACAGCCTGTTCAACGGCATGGGCGTGCTGCTCTTCTGGCCCTGGCAGACGCAGCTGGCAAACGTCCTGCTGCGCGTGCTGCCGGAGCGGGCCGAGCCGACGGTGCTGATCACCGAGCTGACGCCAACGCCGGCGGATGGCGTGACCCATGCGCGCTATCTCAACGAGCGGGCACTGGATTCGGCCGATGCCGCGGCCAGCGCGGTGGCTCAGGAGCTGCAGCACCTGGCACGCCTGAGCCTGGAGGTGATCTGTCATGCCCTCTACCTGCCGGTCGAGCAGCTGCGTCAGCAGGGCCGGGTCGACGAAGCGCTGCTGCATGCCCGTCCCGAAGCCCAGGCGCTGGACGCCGAACATCTGTACCAGCGCCATATCAAGGGTGTGTATTCCGATCTGCTGACGTTCATGGGCCGCCTGGAGCTGCCGCTGGACGAGAGCCATCAGGCGTTCTGGGTGAACTGCCAGGTCGCCGCGCTGCAGCTGGTGGATGCGGTCAAGGATGCCAAGCACCTGCAGAAGAACCTTGGCCTGTACCTGCGCCAGGACGATTCCGCCGCGCGCCAGGCCTATGTCGAACTGCGCCGGCAGCTGCTGGAATCGCTACGGGAAATTCGCGCGCTGAATCACTCCGAGCTGCCCGATGAGCTCTGGCGCGAGCGGCTGAACTGGCTGGACGAACGTGCCGCACACTTCGACACCGAGTTTCGCCGGCGGCTGTTCGAGTCGATCCGCAATCACAAGCTGGACGGCCTGCAGACCAGCTCGCTGATGAACGACCTGGGCTATGCCAGCCGCATCATCCAGAGCCTGCGCAACGCCCTGCTGCTGGGTGAGGGCCACGAGCTGACGCGTCAGCTGCGGCAGCTGGCGGCGGACGACGGCCCGGTCATTGTGCAGCCGTGATCGGCTGGCGCCGTGCGGGTACCTTCAGCGCGCGGCCGATGCCGCGCGGGTCGCTGGCCGCTTCGACCTTGCCGCTCGGCTTGTGCCAGTAGAGCACCTGCTGGTTGCCGTAGTCCCGCTCGATCAGCCTGGGCTGGTGGCCGCGGGCACGTAGCGCGTCCAGCTGGGCCGCGCTGAAGGCATCGGCCTCGTACTGCAGCACGTCCGGCAGGTACTGATGGTGGTAGCGTGGCGCCGCCGGCCAGGCCTGCACCGGCTCGCCGTCCAGATAGGACAGGGCCGAGAGCAGCACCATGCTGGGAATGCGACTGCCGCCGGGGGTGCCGAAAGCGGTGAATTCCTCGCGGCTCTCGATGAAGGTCGGGCTCATGCTCGACAACGGCCGCTTGCCCCCGGCGATGGCGTTGGCGCTGCTGCCTTCCAGACCGTAGGCGTTGCTGCCGTCGATGTCGGCGGCGAAATCGTCCATCTCGTCGTTGAGCAGTACCCCGGTGCCGGGCACGGTGAAGGCGGCGCCAAACATCATGTTCAGCGACAGCGTCGCCGCCACCGCATTGCCTTCGGCATCGATCACGGCGAAATGCGTGGTGTGCTCGCCCTCGCGCCAGCGTGGTGCCGGTGGCAGGTCGCTGCTCGGGGTGGCGTGCTCGCGGTCGATGGCGGCGGCCAGCTGGTCCAGGTAGCGCGCGGACAACAGCCGCTCGATCGGTGCGGCGACGAAATCGGGATCGCCCAGCAGCCCGCGGTCACGGTACGCGCGACGCAATGCCTCGACCACCAGGTGGCTGCGCTGCAGCGGTTCGGCCTCACGCCAGGCGAGGCGTTCGAGGATGCCCAGGCTCTGCGCGAGGATCACCCCGCCGGCCGAGGGCGGCGGCGCACCGATCAGCTCGCGGCCATCGGCCAGGGCGAACCGCAGGGGCTCGCGCTCCACGGTGCGGTAGTCGGCCAGGTCGTCCAGCGACCAGATGCCGCCGGCCGCACGTACGCCCTGGACCAGCTTCTGTGCCAGTTCGCCGCGATAGAAGCCGTCACGGCCGTTGCTGGCGAGTCGCTCCAGGGTTTGCGCCAGTTCCGGCTGGCGCAGCAGATGACCTTCGGCCGGAAGATCGCCTTCGTCGAGAAACAGCCGCGCACTCTCGGGATCGTCACGCAGTGCGGCCAGGCGCCAGCTGGCGCGCTGGCGGTACACCGCATCCACCTCGAAGCCGTCGCGGGCCAGGGCGATGGCCGGCGCCAGGGTTGCCTCGAGTGGCAGGCGACCACGTTGTTCGGCGAGCTCGACCAGCGCCGCTGGCGTGCCGGGAATCGCCGCCGCCAGCGGGCCGTTCAGCGACAGGTCGCGCTGGAACTGCCCGTCGCGCAGATACAGGTCCGGCGTGGCGGCGCGCGGCGCCCGCTCGCGGGCGTCGAGAAATACGTGACGGGCCGGTTCGGCGGCCTCGCGCAGCAGAAAGAAGCCACCACCGCCGAGCCCCGAGCCATAGGGCTCGACCACGGCCAGTGCGGCGCTCACCGCGACGGTGGCGTCGAAGGCGTTGCCGCCTGCTTCAAGGATCTGGCGGCCGACTTCGCTGGCCAGGGGGTGGGCAGTGGCGACGGCACCATTGTCGAGCGGGTTGGCCTGGACGCTGCAGGCCAGTAACAGCAGGGCGGCGAACCAGCCGTGGAGCACCCTGAACAGGAGCCTCCGCCGGGTCGGTCGCCGCCAGCGCATCACGCCTTGCCGGTGATGATCAGGTATTTCTGCATCAGTTCGTCCTTGCTCTCGACGTTGTTCTCGTCGAGCGGGATGCAGTCCACCGGGCAGACCTGCTGGCACTGCGGTTCGTCGTAGTGGCCGACGCACTCGGTGCAGAGGTTGGGGTCGATGACGTAGATCTCTTCACCCTGGGAGATGGCGCCGTTGGGGCACTCGGGTTCGCAGACGTCGCAGTTGATGCAATCGTCGGTGATCTTGAGGGACATGGAACAACTCCAGCCGTCCAAACACGGCGGTCTATCGGAACAGGAGCGGAATTGTGCCGGAATGCGGGGGCCGGCGCACCACCTGTGCGCGCCGGCCGGCGGTCAGCGCTTGAAGCGCTCGGCCAGGGCGTCGGCCACGGCGGGGTGGACGAACTTGCTGATGTCGCCGCCCAGGGCCGCGATTTCGCGTACCAGGGTGGAGGAGATGAAGGAGTACTTCTCGGACGGGGTGAGGAACATGCTTTCCACGTCCGGGGCGAGCTGGCGGTTCATGTTGGCCAGCTGGAATTCGTACTCGAAGTCGGAGACGGCGCGCAGCCCACGGAGGAACACGTTGGCGTTCTGTTCCTTGACGAAGTGCGCCAGCAGGGTGGAGAAGCCCACCACTTCGACGTTGGGCAGGTGCTTGGTGACTTCCTTGGCCAGCCCTACGCGCTGCTCCAGGGAGAACAGGGGGTTCTTCTTGGGGCTGGCGGCGACCGCGATGATCACGGTGTCGAACAGGCGGGAGGCACGCTCGATCAGATCGGCATGGCCCTTGGTAATCGGGTCGAAGGTGCCCGGATACAGCACTCGGTTCATCGCTACGTCCTGGGGTGGGTCCGTAAGGGAGTCGGATGGTAGCGCAGGCCGCACCCTGCGGCAAAGGCGCACAGGTGCGGTTCACGCGGTCCGTCGGATGCCGGGCCCGCCGGGCGCGGGCCCGGGGGCGTCAGGCCTTGCCCAGGCGCTTGGCCAGCTCGGTGGAGAGCTGGGCGGTGAGGCCGTAGACCGACAGCTGGGGGTTGGCGCCGATGCTGGTGGGGAACAGCGAGCCGTCGTGGATCGACAGGTTTTCCAGCTGGTGGTGGCGTCCGAGGCTGTCGGTGACGGCCTGCTTCGGATCCTCGCCCATGGCGCAGCCGCCCATGACGTGGGCGCTGCCCAGGCGGGTGCGGTACAGCTCCAGGGACAGGCGGTCGATCAGTTCGCGGGCTTCGGCCGGGGTCTTCACGTAGTCGGCGTCGGCGTGCAGCGGCAGCACGGCCTTGGCGCCGGCGGCGAACTGGATCTCGGCCATGGTGTGGAAGGCCCGGCGCAGGCCGTCCCAGGTGTAGTTGGTGAGGCGGTAGTCGAGCACCGGGCTGCCGTCGCCGCGCAGCTCCACGGTGCCTTCGGCGCTTTCCGGGTGGAAGCCGTCGCGCAGCAGCGCCAGCATCACGTTGGTGTGGGGCAGCTGCTCCATGCGCAGGGCGTTGTCCTCGCCGAAGCGGCCGAGCAGGGTGGCGGTGAGCGCCGGTTGCAGCGGCGGTACTTCGAGTTTGTAGGACATGCGCCCGGTGGTGCCGTCGTCCCACTGGTAATGGTCGGAATAGATGGATTGCGGCGCGCCGTAGAACGGGTTGATGACCTGGTCGAACTGCGCGGCGGAGAAGTTCACCAGGTGCAGGAAGGTGCGCTTGCCGGCGCGGCCGTGAGGGTCGGGGGCGTCGGAGCGCAGCAGCAGGCCGGGGGTGTTGATGCCGCCGCCGGCCAGCACGTAGTGGCGGGCCTTGACGGTGATGGTGCGGCCGGTGGGGGCGACGCAGCGTTCGTCCATGGCCTGGCATTCGATGCCGGTGACCTTGTCGCCCTGGATCAGCAGGCGCTGGGCACGGGCGAGGTAGAGCAGCTCGCCGCCCTTGTCGAGGGTGGCGGGGATGGTGGTGACCAGCATCGACTGCTTGGCGTTGGTCGGGCAGCCCATGCCGCAGTAGCCGAGGTTCCAGCAGCCGCGCACGTTGCGCGGGATGACCTTCCAGTGCAGGCCGAGCTTCTCGCAGCCCTGGCGCAGCACGTCGTTGTTGGCGTTCGGCGGGATGGCCCAGGGCGCGACGCCCAGGCGCTGTTCCATCTTCTCGAACCAGGGGGCCATCTCGGCCGGGCTGTGCCCTTTGACGCCGTGCTCCTTGGCCCAGTGCTCCAGGGTCGGCTCGGGGGTGCGGAAGCTGGAGGTCCAGTTCACCAGGGTGGTGCCGCCGACGGCACGGCCTTGCATGATGGTGACGGCGCCGTCCTTGGACATGCGGCCGATGCCTTCCTGGTAGAGGGAGGGATAGGCCTCGGCTTCCTGCATCTTGAAGTCGCTGCTGGTCTTCAGCGGGCCTTCCTCGATGATCAGCACCTTGTAGCCGGCGGCGCTGAGGATCTCGGCGGAGGTGCCGCCTCCGGCGCCGCTGCCGACGATGGCGACGTCGGCTTCCAGGGTCAGGTCCTGCTCCAGGCGGGAGCCGTTGTGGGTTTTCCAGCCGCGGGCCAGGCCCTCGGCGAACAGATCAGGTACGGGCATCAGCTCAATCCTCGGTCGCGCCGGCCGGCCTGGCGGTCGGGGCGCGGGGTTCTTGTTGTGGTCGCGGCGCTCAGACGGTCGGCGGACCGGGGTAGCCGCAGTGCGCCCAGGCTTCCTGCCGGCTGTACCAGGCCATCATCACCAGCTGCAGCAGGGAGGCGTGCCCCATTTTCAGCAGGCCGATGAAGCTGTTCTGCCAGCGCGAGAGGAAGGTGCGCACGTCGTCGGCGCTGGCGTTCTCCCAGCTGCCCCAGATGCCGGTGAGCGGGCCCCGGGTGATGGGCAGGGCGAGCACGTCGAACAGCTGCACGGTGAGCTTGAGCATCTCCGGGGAGAGGTGGGCCAGGGCGTTGTCCAGGCTCTGGATGGTGCCGGCAACGGCCTGGGGCATCTGCTCGGCGGCGACGGCGCCGGCGAGCATCACCGGGATCAGTGCCTTCAGGCAGGGCAGGTCGGAGTCCCGCAGCACGACCATGCCGTTGGCCGGTGTGGAGGCGGAGCAGCCGGTGAGGGTGGCGGTGACCCCGGCGGTGGCGAGGAATGCGCCGCCGACGAGGCCGACTTTCAGCAGGCCGCGCCGGGTAAGCCCCGGCGCTTGGAGGGTGGTGTCTGTCATTGTTGTTGTGACCCCATCAGGTCCCTTGCAGGGTTAGCGAACGAACAGCTTGTAGACCAGTTTCTGAATGGCTTTGCCGTAAGGCGGGTAGATCATCCGGGCGGCGTTGAAGCGTTGCTTGGCGAACACCGCCTTGGCCTTGCTGAAGGTGAGGAAGCCTTCATGGCCGTGGTAGTGGCCCATGCCGGACGGGCCGATGCCGCCGAAGGGCATGTCGTCCTGGGCGACGTGCAGCAGGGTGTCGTTCAGGCAGACGCCGCCGGAGTGGGTCTGCTCCAGCACGTGCTGCTGCTCGCGCTTGTCGTAGCCGAAGTAGTAGAGGGCCAGGGGGCGCGGGCGCTGGTTGACGTAGGCGAGGGCGTCGTCGAGGCGGTCATAGGGCACCACCGGCAGCAGCGGGCCGAAGATCTCGTCCTGCATCAGCTTCATGTCGTCGTTCACGTCCAGCACCAGGGTGTGGGCCAGGCGGCGGGCCTGGTCGCCGGGGAACAGCGGGATGAGCCGCGCGCCCTTGGCTTCGGCGTCCTGCAGGTAGCCCTTCAGGCGCTGCAGCTGGCGCTCGTTGATGATGGCGGTGTAGTCGGGGTTGTCCGCCAGCTTCGGGTAGAAGCGGTTGACCGCCTCGCGGTAGGCGTCGATGAAGCCCTGCACACGGTCCCGCGGGACCAGTACGTAGTCGGGGGCGACGCAGGTCTGGCCGGCGTTCATGGTCTTGCCGAAGGCGATGCGTTCGGCGGCGTCCGCCAGGGGGACGCCGGCGGAGACGATGGCCGGTGACTTGCCGCCCAGCTCCAGGGTCACCGGGGTGAGGTTCTCGGCGGCGGCGCGCATCACGTGGCGGCCGATGCTGGTGGCACCGGTGAACAGCAGGTGGTCGAAGGGCAGCTTGGAGAAGGCGACGCCCACGTCGGCCTCGCCCAGCACCACGGCGACCTGGTCCTCGGGGAAGATGCGCCCAATCAGTTCCTTGAACAGCTGGGAGGTGGCCGGGGTGGATTCGCTCATCTTGATCATCACCCGGTTGCCGGCGGCCAGCGCACCCACCAGCGGGCCGATGGCGAGGAACAGCGGGTAGTTCCACGGCACGATCACGCCGACCACGCCCAGGGGCTGGTAGACCACCTTGGCGGAGGCGGGCTGGAAGGCCAGGCCGACGGCGCGGCGGGAGGGCTTCATCCAGCGGCGGATGCGGCGGCGGGCGTAGTGGATGCCGTGCAGGCTGGGCATGATCTCGGCCAGCAGGGTCTCGTCCGCCGAGCGGTTGCTGAAGTCCTGGCTGACGGCGCGGATCAGGGCGTCCTGTTCGTTGAAGATCAGGTCGCGCAGCGACTGCAGCCACTGCATGCGCTGCTCGGCGCTGGGCATCGGGTGGTTGCCATAGGCGGCACGTTGGCGGGCGAACAGTTCTTCCAGCTGGCTGATCTGCTGCTGGGTCTGCTGCAGGTAGGCGACATCGGCGACCATGGCGGCACCTCTTCGTTATTGTTGGACATGCCGATTTCTAGAGTAATTGCTCTAGAGTGTCAAATAGCATGACGCGGCCGGCCGACCCTTGCCTACCAAACGAAAAGTTGGGCTGCCCGCCCCCGGGGCGTCGATTCACGGCCTCTGGGTAGTTTTGTTACCCTCGGCCACCTTTTTGGCGCCTGTGAGACCGACCCGCCCATGGCCCCACGCATCAAGACCCGCGAACGCATCGTGCAGAGCAGCCTGGAGCTGTTCAACGCCCAGGGCGAGCGGACGGTCACCACCAACCACATCGCCGCGCACCTGGGTATCTCGCCGGGCAACCTCTACTACCACTTCGCCAACAAGCAGGCGATCGTCGCCGAGCTGTTCGGCCGGTATGAGGCGCGGGTGGACACCTTCCTGCGCCTGCCCCAGGACCGGCCGCTGAACATGGACGACAAGACCTTCTACCTGGAGGCGCTGCTGGCGGCCATGTGGCACTACCGCTTCCTGCACCGCGACCTGGAGCACCTGCTGGAGTCCGATGACGAGCTGGCGGCGCGCTACCGGGTGTTCGCCCAGCGCTGCCTGGGGCATGCCCAGGCGATCTACCGGGGCTTCGTCGAGGTGGGGATCCTGCGCATGGATGCGGCGCAGATCGAGGCGCTGGCGCTGAACAGCTGGATCATCATGACCTCCTGGGTGCGCTTCCTCTGCACCACCCGCAGCGCCCCGGGCGACCTGGACCAGCGCCTGCTGATGCGCGGCATCTACCAGGTGCTGGCGCTGGAGGCGGGCTACGTCACCGAGGGCTGCCGGGAGGCCGTGGCGGCACTCCAGGCCCGGTTGTTCGTGCCGCTGGAGCAGGTGGTGCCGCCGCTGGGCTGACGTTGGCCAGGCGCAGGCCTGTCAGCGCGGCAGCGCGGCCAGCCAGGCGGGAATGCGTCGTTCCAGGTAGTAGTCGGGCTGGCGCGGCGAGCCGCCGATGAAGCCCACATGCCCCCCCTTGTCGTGCAGCTCCAGCCGGGTGCTGGCGGACAGCTCGTGGGCCTCCGGCACGCTGTGGCGGAACACGAAGGGGTCGTCCGCCGACTGGATCAGCAGCGTCGGCACGCGGATGGCACCGAGGAAGAAGCGGCTGGAGGCGCGCCTGTAGTAGTCGTCGGCATCGGCGTAGCCGTGCAGCGGCGCGGTGATGCGCCCGTCGAAGTCCCAGAAGGTGCGCAGGCCGTCCAGCGGGCCGAGCTGCTCCAGCACCGACAGGCGGTCGGCCATGCCCTGGTGGGCGAACAGGCGCTGCTTGTCCCGCACGTAGGCGACCATCTCGCGCATGAAATGCCGCTGGTAGACCCTGGAGAAGCCCAGGCCGATGCGATCGGCGCACTGGTCCAGGCGGAACGGCACCGACACCGCCACCGCACCCTGCAGTGGGCAGGCCTCGCCGGACTCCCCCAGGTACTTCAGCAGCACGTTGCCGCCCAGGGAGTAGCCCACTGCATGGAGCGGCGCCAGGGGGCGGGTGCGGCGCAGGTGTTCGACGGTGGCGGCCAGGTCTTCGCTGGCGCCGGAGTGGTAGCCCCGGGGCAGCAGGTTGGGCTCGCCGGAGCAGCCGCGCCAATTGATCGCCACGCTGGCCCAGCCCTGCTCCGCCAGGCGCTGCTGCAGGCCGAGCACGTAGAGCGAGCTGGACGAGCCGGTCAGCCCGTGGAGCACCAGCACCAGTGGGGCATGGGCGTCATGGGGGCCGTACCAGTCCAGGTCGATGAAGTCGCCATCCTCCAGCCACAGGCGCTCGCGCTGGCGTTCCAGCCGGGGCGGGTTGCGAAAGAAGGGCGACCACAGCGTCTGCAGGTGCGGGCCTGGCAGCCACCACGCCGGTTGGAAAGGGTCGGACACGTTCGCTCGGATTCCTCTGTTTAAGCGCGACGTTAGAGCGCTGCCCGGCGGAAGAAAAGCGCCATGCAGGGGCTGAATGGTGCTGGCCGGGCGGCGGCGTATGCCTTTGGAGATATGGTCAGCGCCACGCGGGCGGTGGACAGTGGGCGCCGGTATACCCATCTGGACCAAACCATGACCCTGACCCCCTTCGACCAACTGCTGGCGGCTGCGCGCCAGGAGCGTGTACCGCAGCGCCTGCTGTTCGTCTTCGTCAGCGCCGAACTGCCTGCCGATGCCACCGAGGCCGAGCGGCAGCGCTTCGAGGAAAACGGCGGCGGCTCGCTAAAGCCGGTGCTCTGCGTCGACAAGCTGCCCGAGGAACTGCGCGATTTCGCTACCCTGCGCGAGGAGTCCGCACGTACCGGCGTGGCCTGGGACCTGCTGTTCGCCGCTGCGCTGCCCGGCCATGCCGGCATCACGCCCAGCTCCGACGAGGCCGAGCAGCCGTTGAAGATGATGGTCGGCTCGATCGAGACCGGCAATATCGGGCGCTTTCTCGCCTTCGATCGCCACGGGCAGACCGTCGACTTCTACTGAGTGGCGGTTGGCTCGCTGGGGCCCTGGCGTTCCCACAGGGCATAGAACACCTTGCCGGCCTTCTTCTCCCGATGCAGTCGCCAGTTGCCGGGCAGGCCGAGGCTGGAAGGCGGCGCTTCGCTTTCGGTGTAGACCCAGGCGTGCGCGGCCAGCCAACCCTTGCCTTCGAGCAGCTCGCAGGCCGGCTGCAGCAGGTTCCTGTTGAACGGCGGGTCGAGAAAGACCAGGTCGAAGGGCGCCGGCGTCTGGCTGTCCAGATAGCGCAGGGCGTCGCTCTGCAGCAGCTGGCCGTGGCCGCAGTTGAGGGTGTCCAGGTGCTTGCGCAGGCTGGCGATGGCGTTGGCGTTCACGTCCAGCGCCAGGGCCATGCTGGCGCCACGCGACAGCGCCTCCAGATAGAGCGCGCCGCTGCCGGTGAACGGGTCGAGTACCCGCGCGCCCGAAAGGTAGGGCGCCAGCCAGTTGAACAGGGTTTCGCGGACCCGGTCCGGCGTCGGCCGCAGGCCTTCGGCATCGGGGAAGCTGAAGCGGCGCGAGCGCCATTCGCCGCCGATGATGCGCAACTGGCCCTGGCCGCCATGGGCGCTGGGGCGAATGGGTGGATTGGCCATCAATGCTCCGGAACGCCGCTGGGCTGTTCGATTGGTTTTTCGCTGGGCGGCGGCAGCGGTTGCTGCTCGACGCTGGGCCCGGCGGTGACGATGACGAAGGCATCTTCCTGCAGGTGCTTGTTCATCGCGTTCTTGACCTGTTCGACCGTCAGCGCCTGGATTTCGCCCATGAAGTCTTCCAGGTAGGTCAGCGGCAGGCCGTAGAAGCCGATGCTGCCGAGCTGGCCGACGATATCGGCGTTACTGGCGGTGGACAGCGGGAAACTGCCGGCGATCTCGCGCTTGCTGCGCTCCAGCTCGGCCTCGGTCGGGCCTTCGGCGAGGTAATCGCGTACCAGCTGCTGCACCAGTTCCAATGCCCCATCGGTGAGTTCGGCGCGAGTCTGCATGCTGATCATGAACGGCCCTTCGGCGCGCATCGGGCTGAAGCCGGAATAGATGCCGTAGGTCAGGCCGCGCTTCTCCCGTACTTCTTCCATCAGTCGCGTACCGAAACCGCCACCGCCGAGGATTTGATTGCCCAGATAAAGCGCCGCATAGTCCGGATGGCCACGAGGGATGCCGAGCTGGGCCAGCATCAGGTGGCTCTGGTTGGAGGGGAAGTCGATGTGGTGCTTGCCGGCCGCGGGTGGTTGGGGCGAGGGCGTCGTCGGCAGTGCCGGACCTTGTGGCAGCGCGGCGGAAACCTGGGCGGCGAGTGCTTCGGCTTCCTCACGGGAAAGGTCGCCGACCAGCGCGATCACCGCATTTCCAGCCGCGTAGGCACGGGCATGGAAGTCGCGCAGCTGCTCGACGCCGATCGCCGGAATCGACTCGGGCGTGCCTTCGCTGGGGTGGGCGTAGGGGTGATTGCCATATAGCTGGGCGAACAGCTCCAGGCTGGCCAGCTTGCCGGGGTTCTGCTTCTGGAATTCGAAGCCGGCCAGCAGCTGGTTCTTGATCCGCTGCAGCGAGTCCTCGGGGAAGGTCGGCTGGCCGATGACCTGATTGAACAGCGCCAGTGCCGGCTCGCGCTTGTCCGGCGCGCTCAGGCTGCGCAGGCTGACCACCGCCATGTCGCGGTAGGAGCCGTTGCCGAAGTCTGCGCCGAGGCCTTCGAAACCACGGGCGATGGCGCTGACGTCCTTGCCTTCGACGCCCTCGTTGAGCATGGCATTGGTCAGCAGCGCCAGGCCGGGTTCCTCACCGTCCTGGCTGCTGCCGGCGGAGAAGGTCAGGCGCAGGTCGAACATCGGCAGCTCGCGAGCCTCGACAAACAGCACCTTGGCACCTTCGGCGGTCTGCCAGCTCTGGATGTCCAGTTTGCGTCGGGCCAGCGGCTGGTCGCTCAGTTCGCTGAGGGACTCGAGGCGGGGTTTCTCCGTTGCCGTGGCCGCTTCGCTCGCTACGGCGGGTTGGGCGGCCTCGCGGGCCACGTCCTGTTTCACTGGTTCGCCGGGGCGCGGCAGGGCGGTGGAGCCTTCATCGCAGCCCGCCAGGCCGAAGCTGGCCGCCAGCAGCAGGCCGAGCAGGCCGTTGCGCAGGGCTTTGCAATCACTCATCTCGGGCTTCCTCGGGCAGAACATGGGCGACGCTCAGGCGCGAGCGGGTGAAATAGCTGCGCGCAGCCTGCTGGATGTCTTCGGGCGTGACGGCCTCGAGCGCCGCCAGCTCCTCGTCCATCAGCCGCCAGGACAGGCCGACGGTTTCCAGCTTGCCGATGGTGGTGGCCTGCTGGGTGATGGAATCGCGCTCGTACACCAGCCCGGCGATGACCTGGGCGCGAACCCGCTCGAGTTCGTCCGCCGAGGGTGGCGCCTCCTTGAGCGCGTCCAGTTCCCGCCAGAGACCGGCTTCGACTTCTTCCAGGGTGCGGCCCTTCTGCATGTTCGGCGCGGCGCTCAGGACAAACAGGCTGTCGCCGCGGGCGTAGGCGTCGTACCAGGCCGAGGCGCTGGTCACCAGCTCCTCGCCACGTTCCAGCCGCTCCGGCAGACGCGCGCTGTAGCCACCGTCGAGCAGGGCGGAGATCAACCGCAGCGCGTGCACCTGGCGGGCATTCTCCTCGGTCGCGAGACTGGGGGCGTTGAACGCCATCAGCAATGTCGGCAACTGCGTCCTCACGTGCAGCCTGAGGCGGCGCTCGCCCGGTTCGTCCAGTTCCAGCGGCCGCTTGGCCGTCGGCACCTCGCGTCGTTCGATGCCGCCGAAGAAACGCTCGGCCAGCCCGCGTACCTCGTCGGCTGTCACGTCGCCGACCACCACCAGGGTGGCATTGTTCGGCGCGTACCATTGCTCGTACCAGGCACGCAGCTCGTCGGCCTGCATGCGATTGAGGTCATCCATCCAGCCGATGGTCGGGTTGCGGTAGCCGCTGGCCGGATAGGCGATGGTCTTGAAGCGCTCATAGGCCAGCGAGCTGGGCTTGTCGTCGGTGCGCAGGCGGCGTTCTTCCTTGATCACTTCGATCTCGCGGGCGAACTCTTCTGGCGGCAGCTTGAGGCTGGCCAGGCGATCGGCTTCGAGTTCGAAGGCCACGGCCAGACGGTCGCGGGCCAGCACCTGGTAGTAGGCGGTGTAGTCGTCGCTGGTGAAGGCGTTTTCCTCGGCGCCCAGCTCACGCAGGATGCGCGAGGCTTCGCCGGCGTCGAGCTTGCGGCTGCCCTTGAACATCATGTGTTCGAGGGCATGGGACAGGCCTGTCTGGCCGGCGGTCTCGTAGCTGGAGCCGACCTTGTACCAGAGCTGGGAAACCACCACCGGGGCGCGGTGATCCTCGCGAACGATCACCTTCAGGCCATTGTCGAGGAAGAACTCGTGGGTCGGCTGGTTGTCTGCTGCAGCCACTAGCGGCAGATAGAGCGCTCCGAGCAGCAGGGCGGCGGCGCGGCGTAACGTCAGAGGCATAGTCGGGACTCGTCCAGGTTGGTGCCCGCCACGGTGGATGGCAGGGCGGCGACACGGCAGCCATGGTAATGGCCGGCGCGGGTCAGGCAAAGCCGGGGTATCCGTACAGCCGGCTCGGTCGCAGTGCCGCGCTTAGCGCACCTGCTTGGCGAGGTGCTAGGATAGGACCCATTTTGAGGCCGGCAGCCTGGCTGCCGGCGTTTCGCATCCTTGAGAATACCTTCTCCATGTTTGGTTCCAACGACGACAAGAAGACGCCGGCCGAGCCCGGCGAGAAGAAAGGCCTGTTCGGCTGGCTGCGCAAGAAGCCCCAGCCCGCTTCGGCAGAGCAGCCCGCCACCGAGCCTCAAGCGGACAGCGAACCGGTCGAGCAGACCGTGGCGAATGTCGAAACGCCTGCCGCCACGCCGCAGCATGAGGAGCCTCGCGCCGTCGAGGCCGATCTGCAGCCGACCGAGGTGATCGAGTCGCCGCTGCCAGACCCTGTACCCGAACCCGAACCCGAACCCGAACCGGTATCTGCCCCGGTCGTTGCGGCCACGTCGGAAGCGCCGGCCAAGCTCGGCTTCTTCGCTCGCCTGCGCCAGGGTCTGTCGAAGACCAGCGCCAGCATCGGCGAAGGCATGGCCAGCCTGTTCCTCGGCAAGAAGGCCATCGACGACGATCTGCTCGACGAGCTGGAAACCCGCCTGCTGACCGCCGACGTCGGCGTCGAGGCGACCACCGCCATCATGCAGAACCTCACCCGGCGCGTCTCGCGCAAGGAGCTGGCCGACAGCGGCGCGCTCTACACCGCGCTGCAGGAGGAGCTCGTCGGCCTGCTCAAGCCGGTCGAGCAGCCGCTGGCGATCGATGCCGGCAAGCGTCCCTACGTGATCCTGGTGGTCGGCGTGAACGGCGTCGGCAAGACCACCACCATCGGCAAGCTCGCCAAGAAACTGCAACTCGACGGCAAGAAAGTCATGCTCGCCGCCGGTGACACCTTCCGCGCCGCAGCGGTGGAGCAGCTGCAGGTCTGGGGCGAGCGCAACGGCATCCCGGTGATCGCCCAGCACACCGGCGCGGATTCCGCCTCGGTGATCTTCGATGCCGTGCAGGCCGCCAAGGCACGCGGCATCGACGTGCTGATCGCCGACACCGCCGGCCGCCTGCACACCAAGGACAACCTGATGGAAGAGTTGAAGAAGGTCCGCCGGGTGATGGGCAAGCTCGACGAGTCGGCGCCACATGAGGTGCTGCTGGTGCTCGATGCCGGTACCGGACAGAACGCCATCAACCAGACCCGCCAGTTCAACCAGGCGGTCGAGCTGACCGGGCTTGCGCTGACCAAGCTCGACGGCACCGCCAAGGGCGGCGTGATCTTCGCCCTGGCCAAGCAGTTCGGCACGCCGATCCGCTACATCGGCGTAGGCGAAGGTATCGACGATCTGCGCACCTTCGAGGCCGATGCCTTCGTCAAGGCGCTGTTCGCTCAGCGGGAAGACGCATGATCCGTTTCGAACAGGTCGGCAAACGCTACCCCAACGGTCACGTCGGGCTGCACGAGCTGTCCTTCCAGGTCAGGCGTGGCGAGTTCCTCTTCGTCACCGGCCATTCCGGCGCTGGCAAAAGCACACTGCTGCGCCTGTTGCTGGCGATGGAGCGGCCCACCAGCGGCAAGCTGCTGCTGGCCGGGCAGGACCTGTCGCGCATCACCAATGCGCAGATTCCCTTTCTGCGCCGACAGATCGGCGTGGTGTTCCAGAACCACCAGTTGCTGTTCGATCGCACCGTATTCGACAACGTCGCCCTGCCGTTGCAGATCCTCGGGCTGAACAAGCGCGAGATCGGCCAACGGGTGATGACGGCGCTGGAGCGGGTCAGCCTCAAGGACAAGGCGCTGCAGTATCCGGCGGACCTTTCCACCGGTCAGCAGCAGCGTGTCGGCATCGCCCGTGCCGTGGTGCACCGTCCGGCCCTGCTGCTGGCGGACGAGCCCACCGGCAACCTCGATCCGCGCCTGGCCGCGGAGATCATGGGCGTGTTCGAAGACATCAACCGTCTGGGTACAACCGTGCTGATCGCCAGCCACGACCTGGCGCTGATCGCACGAATGCGCCATCGCATGCTGACCCTGCAGCGTGGTCGCCTGATCGGTGACGGAGAGGCCAGCTGATGAGCAACGAACGTAACGCCAAAACCAATCCAAGCACGGCCGAGCGCGTCGGTGGTTCGGTGAAGAAGCCGGAGCAGCCGCGTGGCGACGAGCCCGATTTCAAGACGCTGTTCCACGCCTGGCTCGAGAGCCATCGGGCGAGCCTGGTGGACAGCGTCGGGCGCCTGCTCAAGCAGCCCATCGGCAGCTTCTTCACCTGTCTGGTGATGGCCGTGGCGCTGAGCCTGCCCATGGGGCTGGCGCTGCTGCTGGACAACGTCGAGCGGCTCGGCGGTTCCTGGCAGCGCGCTGCGCAGATCTCGCTGTTCATGCAGCTGGACGTCGACGCCGCCACCGGCGAGCGGCTGCGCGACCAGGTGGCCGGAATGCCGGACGTGGCCGAAGCCGACTGGATCAGTCGCGAGCAGGCGCTGGAAGAGTTCCAGCAGCTATCCGGCCTCGGCGAGGCGCTCAAGGAGCTGCCGGAGAACCCGCTGCCCGGCGTCATCCTGGTGACCCCGGACGAGGTGGACAAGGACAAGCTCGAGGCGCTGCGCCAGCAGCTGGCCGAGTTGCCCGGCGTGCAGCAGGCGCAGCTGGACCTGCTCTGGGTCGAGCGGCTGACGGCGATCCTCAAGCTCGGCGACCGCTTCGTCTTCGGCCTCACACTGTTGCTGGTGGCCACGCTGCTGCTGGTGATCGGCAACACCATTCGCCTGCACATCGAGAACCGCCGCACCGAGATCGAGGTGGTCAAGCTGGTGGGCGGTACCGACGGCTACGTGCGCCGCCCCTTCCTCTACATGGGGGCCATCTACGGCCTCGGTGCGGGGCTGATCGCCTGGCTGCTGCTGGTCTACGGTCTGGGCTGGCTGAACGAAGCCGTGGTCAACCTCGCGGGCCTCTACGGCAGCGATTTCGGCCTGGAGGGCGTGCCGGCCGGCGATGCGCTGTCGCTGGTGATCGGTGCGGTGCTCCTTGGTTACATCGGCGCCTGGCTGGCTGTCGCACGGCACCTCAGCGAGCTTGCGCCAAGGTAAAAAGCCCTTTTAATACAATCGCTTAGCGGGTGTGTAGGGGAACTTTTCCACAGGCTTGCAGTCTCATGCGGCAATGCTAAACTGCTGCAGCTTCGTCATTGGAGGTACTGCATGACAACTACTCTGCAACCTGTTCAAGCGCTAGTCCCGGGAGCGAATCTCGAGGCCTACGTGCAGACCGTGAACAGCCTCCCGCTGCTCACCGTCGAGCAGGAGCGCGAGCTGGCCGAGCGCCTTTTCTATCATCAGGATCTCGAAGCGGCTCGGCAGATGGTGCTGGCGCACCTGCGTTTCGTCGTTCACATCGCTCGCAGCTATTCCGGCTACGGGCTGGCCCAGGCTGACCTGATCCAGGAAGGCAACGTCGGCTTGATGAAGGCGGTCAAGCGCTTCAACCCGGAAATGGGTGTACGGCTGGTGTCCTTCGCCGTGCACTGGATTCGCGCCGAAATCCACGAGTTCATCCTGCGCAACTGGCGCATCGTCAAGGTCGCCACCACCAAGGCGCAGCGCAAGCTGTTCTTCAACCTGCGCAGCCAGAAGAAGCGTCTGGCCTGGCTGAACAACGATGAAGTGACTGCGGTGGCCGACAGCCTTGGCGTCGAGCCGCATGAAGTGCGCGAGATGGAAAGCCGCCTGACCGGCCATGACATGGCCTTCGATCCGGCAGCCGATGCCGATGACGACAGCGCCTATCAGTCGCCGGCTCACTACCTGGAAGACCATCGCTACGATCCGGCGCGTCAGCTGGAAGATGCCGACTGGAGTGACAGCTCCACCTCCAGCCTGCACGCCGCGCTCGAGGGGCTGGACGAGCGTAGCCGCGACATCCTGCAGCAGCGCTGGCTGAACGAGGACAAGGCGACCCTGCACGACCTGGCGGCCAAGTACAACGTGTCGGCCGAGCGCATTCGTCAGCTGGAAAAGAACGCGATGAACAAGCTCAAGGGCTCGATCCAGGCCTGACGCCCTTCAGCAGAAATAGATCGCGGGATGCCGACGGCTCCCGCGATTTTTTTTGCCTGTCATCTTCAGACTGTGATCACGGGCTGCCGGGACGGCGGTGCCCACGCGCTTTCTCGACCGCGGCCAGCAATTGCGCATTGGTGATCGGCTTGTGCAGCCAGACGATCTCTTCCGGGAACTGCGCGCGGTCGAACTGGTGGGCGGCGGAGATGACCACGATGGGCAGATCCTGCAGCACGGGCTTATCTCGCAGTTCGGCGATCAACTGCATGCCGCTGCCATCAGGCAGGTGCAGGTCGAGGGTCATGGCTTCGTAATGCTCGCTGGCGAGCTTTTCCCTGGCCTGGTGCAGGCTCTGCACGCGGTCCGCGGCGTAACCGCCTTCGCGCAGCATCAGGTGCAACAGGCGGCCGGTGTCCGGCTCGTCCTCGACCACCAGGATGCGTGGCAGATCTTCGCCGCCGTCGGTCTCGGTGGAGGGCAGCTGGATCGGCAGTTCGCACCAGAAGGTCGTGCCCTGGCCCGGCTCGCAATCGAAGCCGACCGTGCCGCCCATGCGCTCGATCAGCTCCTTGGTAATGGCCAGGCCCAGGCCGGTGCCGGATTTCTGCCGGCTGTCGGAGGCATCGGCCTGGGCGAATTTCTCGAACACCCGCGAGCGGAACGCTTCGGGAATACCCGGTCCCTGATCGGTGACGCTGATGCGCACGCGCTGGCCGCGCAGGCTGCTGTGGACGCGGATGTGACCACCCGCCGGAGTGAATTTGAAGGCGTTGGACAGGAAATTGCCGAGCACCTGCTGCAGGCGCATGCCATCCACCCAGACCCGCACGTCAGTGGCGTGCTCCAGGCTGCAGCGCACGCCGTGCTGATCGCATAGCGCCTGATTGCTCGCCAGGGATTCCTTGAGCAGCTCGCCGAGCGAGTGTTCGCGCAGTTCGAAGCTCATCTTGCCGGCGGCGATCTTCTCCATGTCCAGCAAGTCGTTGATCAGATGGCCCAGGCGCAGGCTGTTGCTGTAGGCGATTTCCAGCATCTGCTGCATGGACGGCGGCGCCTTGCCGAGCGCGCCACCGACGATCAGCCCCAGCGCCCCGCTGATCGAGGTCAGCGGTGTGCGTAGCTCGTGGCTGACGGTGGAGACGAAGTCGTTCTTCATCTGCTCGATGCGCTTGCGTTCGGTCAGGTCCATCAGCGTGCCGCTGATGCGCTGGGCCATGCCCTGCGGGTCGCGCTGGATGTAGCCGCGCAGCAGCACCGGCACGACATGGCCGTGCTTGTGCTGCAGGCGCAACTCGGTGGTGAAGTGGTCGACGTTGGCGAGCATCGTCTGCGCCAGTCTGGCTTTCTGCTGGGCAAGATCCTCGGCGACGATCACCCGCTCCCACAGCTTGAGGTCGCAGGGCAGCTCGTTGGGGCGATAGCCGAGCATTTCCCACGCGCGGGGCGAGGCGTACATGCTGCCGGCTTCCAGGTCCAGGTCCCAGAGCCCGTCGTTGCTGCCCTTGAGCGCCAGCGACAGACGTTCCTCGCTCAGCCGCAGGTCGTGCCGGCTCTGCCGGATATGCCGCGTCATTTCCTCGGCCAGGGCCTGGGCGCGGCCGTGACGCAGCGCCAGTGACGAGGTGAGAAAGAACACCAGCAGGCTGAGGCCGAGGCCGAGGCCGAATACCAGCGCCTCGTTGGCATGGAAGCGATCCTCGAACTCGGGGCGACTGTCCATGCGCAGCGTCCAGGTCTGGCCGTACAGTTCGAGTCGCTGCAGCGCGCTGTAGCGCGCGCTGCCGGGAGCAGGTGCCTCGCGCGAGGCGTGCAGCAGATGCTCGGGTGCCTCGTCGGCGCTGGCGTAGATGTGCAGCGCCAGCGGCAGGTCGGCGGCGCGCAGGATACCGCGCATCAGGTCGTCGACCCGATAGGGGCTGTAGACGAAGCCGAGCAGCGCCTGCATGCGCTCGTCCGGCGTGCTTGTCGGCAGGTGCGGGCGATACACGGGCACATAGAGCAGCACCCCGGCCTGGACCGTGCCATGGGTCTCCTGTACCAGCGTCACCTTGCCGGTGATGCTGGTCTCGCCGAGCTGCGCCGCGCGCTGCATGGCCTGCTGACGTATCGGTTCGGCGTACATGTCGTAGCCGAAGGCCGCCAGGTTGCGCCCGCTGAACGGTTCCAGAAAGATGATCGAGGTGTACAGCTCGCGCTCGCCAGCTGGGTGGATGTCGTAATCGGCAAAGCCCTGGGAGCGGATGCGCGCCACATGGGCGGCTCGCTCAGCTGGACGGATGGCCTGGGTGAAGCCGACGCCCTGGATGCCCGGATAACGCTCGGCCAGGGCCAGTCGTTCGACGTACAGCCGCCATTGTTCGCGGCTGACCTGCTCCACCGCGTCGAACAGGCCGGCGCCGCCGAGCAGGATCTGTTCATGGTCGCGCAGGCGCTTGCGGATCGCCTCGGTGACCTTCTCGCCCAGCATCTGGAACTGCTCCTGGGCGGCCCGGTCCTCATTGGCGCGCAGGCTCTGCCAGACGACCAGCTGCACCAGCAGCGTGAACACCAGCATGCCCCAGGCGATACCGTTTCGCCGGGTGAAGAACTGGCGCAAGCCGCCAGGGGGACTGTGGTGAATCGATGGGTCGCTCATCATGTTCGCTGTGGTACGCGTGTTTACCCGATCTGCCGACCTTCGGCCGACGGGCGGGTCGCTGGTCGATCGGGCCGGGCGGCGCAACGCCTGCCGGTTTCGACCTGGGCTTTCGGAATGCGGTCCTTGACCGTTCTGTCAGCTTACCCCCGGTGATGGCCTATTGATATAAGCGCTTCGTCAGGGTCTCGACGAGCGGCAGCGCTGTCCGTAGTCGAGCGCGGTGGGTTGCCAGTCGATCTCGTCGGCCGGTCTCGGTCGGGCGAAACCGTAGCCCTGGCCATAGTCGCAGTTCTGCTCCAGAAGGAACGCCGCCTGGTCCGCAATCTCGATCCCCTCGGCAACCACTTTCAGGCCGAGGTTATGTGCCAGGCCGATCACCGAGCGGGTGATGGCGGCGTCTTCGCGGTCCGCCGGCAAGCCGCGGACGAAGCCCTGGTCGATCTTGAGCTTGTGCACGTTCATGCGCTTGAGACGCTGTAGCGAGGAATAACCGGTGCCGAAGTCGTCGATGGCCAGCTGAACGCCGAGGGCGCGCAGCCGTTGCAGCAGTTCCAGCGCACCGTCCGGGTCCTGCATGACGGCGCTTTCGGTGATTTCCAGCTCCAGATGGCGTGCTGCCAGCCCGCTGCTGGCCAGGACAGTGGCAATCTGCAGGTCGAGGTCGCCGTTGCCGAACAGCCGGCTGGAGATGTTCACCGCGATGAAGCCGAGTGGGCGACCCTGGCCGAGCCATTCCCGGGCCTGGTGGCAGGCCTGCTGGAGAACCCAGTGGTCGATGGCGCTGATCAGCCCGGTCTCCTCGGCGATGGGGATGAACACGGCGGGCGAGATCAGGCCCTTCTCCGGGTGCTGCCAGCGCACCAGCGCCTCGAACCCGCTGATGCTGCCCTGGCGCAGGTCGTAGATCGGCTGGTAGTCCATGCGCAGTTGCCCCTGCTCCAATGCCTGGCGCAATGCGGTGACCAGCTCCACGCGCTGGCGCGCCTGGCTGGTCAGCTCCTGAGAGTAGAAAGCGTAGGTGGAGCGGCCGCTGCTCTTGGCCTTGAACAGCGCCGAATCGGCATTGCGCATCAGCTGCTCGACGTTCTGCACGTCGGTGGGGTAGGGGTAGAGCACGATGCCGATGCTGGCGCTGCTGAACAGCTCCCGCTCGCCGAGCCGGAAAGGCTCGTTCAGGCGATCGAGGATGCGTAGCGCCAGGGCGGTTGCCTTTTCCGCGCCGTAGTCCTCGCAGAGCAGGGCGAACTCGTCGCCGCCCAGGCGGCCGAGGGTCATGCCGCTCTCCAGCTGCTCGCTCAGGCGCGCGCTGACGGCCTGCAGCAGGGTGTCGCCGAGGTTGTGACCGAGGCTTTCGTTGATGTCCTTGAAGTGGTCGAGGTCGATCAGCAGCAGCGCGCCGCTGCGCTTGTTCGCCCGGGCGCGTTCAAGGTCCTGCTTGGCGCGCTCGGTGAAGAGCAGACGGTTCGGCAGGTTGACCAGCGGATCGAAATGCGCGAGCTGGTCGAGCTCCTCGCGCGAGCGCTTTAGGGCCGACAGATCGGAGAAAACCGCCACGTAGTGGCTGAGCTGTCCCTCGTTGTCGTAGATGCAGCGCAGATTCTGCCATTGCGGGTACACCTCGCCGTTCTTGCGCCGGTTCCAGATCTCTCCGCTCCAGACGCCATCTTCCTGCAGTGCCTGCCACATCTGCCGGTAGAAGGTGGCGTCATGCTTGCCGGAGGCGAAGAGCTTCGGTGTCTGGCCAAGCACTTCCTCGGTGCTGTAACCGGTGATCCGCGAGAACGCCGGGTTGACGTGCACGATGTGCTGTTGCGGGTCGGTGACCAGCACGCCTTCCTGGGTGCTGTCGAAAACCGCGGCGGCCTGCTTCAGGCTGGTTTCCTGCAGATGCTGGGCGCGCTGCTGCTCATCGAAGCGACGGACGTGCCGGCGACCGAGCACGAACAGCAGGGCGCTGGTGAGCGTCACGAACAGGGCGCCCTTGCCCATCTGCCAGGCCTGGCCGTCACCGCTCACCAGTTGGCCGAGCAGGGTGTCGCCGAGAAGGATCCACAGCATCGCCAGGCAGAAGTAGCCCAGGCTCAGCCGGACGAGAGAGGTGTTCATCGTTGCTCTTGGGTCCGATCGAATACTGCACAGTCAAACCCCATCGCACCATGGCGAGCGGGCGCTAGGTCATCAGGCACCGGTAGTGCTGCGTCCTGCTGCGCCGGTCGTGCTGCATGCCGGCTCACAGCCAGCTCGGCCACCATTCCGGGTGGTTCGGTTTGATTCGCTGCAAGTAATGGCTGCCACCGAGCTGGCGCATCTGCTGTCGAATCCAGGCCGCGCGATTGTTCACATAGCGGCTCGGTTTACCAGCGTTCCATTGTCGCGGGTTGGGCAGCACCGCGGCCAGCAGGCTGGCCTGGTGGGCCGACAGATAGGGCGCGCCGGTACCGAAGTGATGCTGCGCCGCCGCCTGCGCACCGAAGATGCCGTCGCCCCATTCGACGCTGTTGAGGTAGACCTCGAGAATGCGTTGCTTGGGCCACAGCAATTCGATCAGCGCGGTGAACCAGGCCTCCAGTCCCTTGCGCGGCCAGCTGCGGCCGGACCAGAGAAACAGGTTCTTGGCCACCTGCTGGCTCAGCGTGCTGGCGCCGCGCAGAGATCCGCCTCGCTCATTGTGGCTGAGGGCAGCGCGGATTGCAGCGACGTCGAAGCCCCAGTGGTCGGCGAATTTCTGGTCCTCGGCGGCAATCACGGCCATTTTCAGGTCGTCGGGCAGCTCGCGCCATGGTCGCCACTCGCGGGTCAGGTCGATCGCCGCGCCGGTGCGCCAGGATTCGATCTTGCGCTCGATCATCAGCGCGGTGAAGGGCGGCGGCACCCAGCGCAGCAGCAGGACCAGCAGCACCGAAAGGGCGATCAGCCAGAGCAGCAGTTTGGACAGGCGCAGCAGCAGGTTTCGCAACATGGCACGTGGTCGTGGGCGAAAAGAGCGGGCATTATAGCGGCCGCTCAGGCCATCGACCGGAAAAGCAATGATTCGTAGCTATCTCGTGCTTGCCGCCCTGTTCGGTTTGACCGGCGTCGCCCTCGGCGCCTTCGCCTCCCACGGCTTGCGCAGCCAACTGAGCGCCGCCCATCTCGCGGTATTCCAGATCGGCGTGCAGTACCAGCTGATCCATGCCCTGGCGCTGCTCGGCGTCGCGCTGCTCGCGCTGCAACGCCCCGGCCGCCTGCTGAGCGCGGCGGGCGGCCTGTTCGTGGTCGGCATCCTGCTGTTCTCCGGCAGCCTCTATCTGCTCACGCTGACCGGGGTCGGCAAGCTCGGCATGATCACGCCCATAGGCGGCACCGCCTTTCTCGCGGGCTGGCTGTGTCTGGCGCTGGCGGGCTGGCGCATCCGCGGCTGAGCGGGACGAACGGCCGCGGGGTGCGCCTTGGTGCACCGGGTGGTTCGGGCTAGAATGCCGTCCCCTTTCGCAATGGCAGCGAACAGCATGCAGATTCAACTCAACGGCGAACCCTACGAGCTGCCAGCCGGCCAGACGGTGGCCGACCTGCTGGCGCGCCTGGAACTGACCGGTCGCCGCCTGGCCGTCGAGCTCAATCGCGATATCGTGCCGCGCAGCGCGCACGCCAGCACCGCGCTCAGCGAAGGTGACCAGGTCGAAGTGGTGCACGCCATCGGCGGCGGTTAACCGCACCCACTCATCCGAATGACGCCGCCTCTGCGGCGCCCACAGCCCGCAGCAACACGTCCGAACGAGGATTTCCCATGCGCCCAGTTCCGAACGACAAGCCTTTCACCCTGGCCGGTCGCACCTATCAATCGCGCCTGCTGGTCGGCACCGGCAAGTACAAGGACCTCGAAGAGACGCGTGCGGCCATCGAGGCCTCGGGTGCCGAGATCGTCACCGTCGCGGTACGCCGCACCAACATCGGCCAGAACCCGGGTGAGCCGAACCTGCTCGACGTGATCAGCCCGGAGCGTTACACCATCCTGCCGAACACCGCCGGCTGCTTTACCGCCGAGGATGCGGTACGCACCTGCCGCCTGGCCAGGGAGCTGCTCGACGGCCACAAGCTGGTCAAGCTGGAAGTGCTGGCCGACCAGAAGACCCTGTTCCCGAACGTGATCGAGACCCTCAAGGCCGCCGACGTGCTGGTCAAGGACGGCTTCGACGTGATGGTCTACACCAGCGACGACCCGATCATCGCGCGCCAGCTGGCCGAGATGGGCTGCATCGCGGTGATGCCGCTGGCCGGCCTGATCGGCACCGGTCTGGGCATCTGCAACCCATACAACCTGCGCATCATCCTCGAGGAGGCGACCGTCCCCGTGCTGGTCGACGCCGGTGTCGGCACCGCTTCCGACGCCACCATCGCCATGGAGCTCGGCTGCGAGGCGGTGCTGATGAACAGCGCCATCGCCCATGCGCAGAATCCGGTGCTGATGGCCGAGGCGATGAAATACGCCATCGAGGCCGGGCGCCTGGCCTACCTGGCCGGTCGCATGCCGAAGAAGCTCTATGCCAGTGCCTCCTCGCCGCTGGAAGGGCTGATTCGCTGACACCTTTCGTGGCCGGCCTCGACGCTTCGTCGGGGCCGGCTTTTTTATACCTTGCAGGCAGACCATGACTGAGCAGAACCCCGCGGCCGAAGAGCAGCAAACCGAGCACCGCCGCACCATCAAGAGTTTCGTGATGCGCGCCGGGCGCATGACCGAAGGCCAGCAGCGCGGCCTGGAGCAGGGCTGGCCGAAGTATGGCCTGGAGCTTGCCGATGGCCTGCGCGATTTCGATGAGGTGTTCGGCCGCAGCGCGCCGCGGACCTTCGAGATCGGCTTCGGCATGGGCCACTCGACGCTGGAAATGGCCGCCGCGGCGCCGGAGCAGGATTTCATCGGCGTGGAAGTGCATAAACCGGGCGTCGGCGCGTTGCTGAGCGGACTTGTGTCACAGAAACTGACTAACGTCCGGGTCTACAGTTGCGACGCCCTGGAGGTGCTGCGTGACTGCGTGGCCGACGCCAGCCTGGACCGCGTGCTGCTGTTCTTCCCGGACCCCTGGCACAAGAGCCGTCACCACAAGCGCCGCATCGTGCAGCCGGCCTTCGCCGAGCTGGTGCGGCGCAAGCTGAAGGTCGGCGGCGTGCTGCACATGGCCACCGACTGGGAACCCTATGCCGAACACATGCTCGAGGTGATGAATGTCGCCCCGGGCTACCGCAATCTGGCGCAAGACGGACGCTGCGTGCCACGCCCGACGGAGCGCCCGGTGACCAAGTTCGAACGCCGCGGCGAGCGGCTCGGCCATGGCGTCTGGGACCTGAAGTTCCAGCGCATCGACTGAGCGAGGCCAGACAAGCGACACCCGAGACGCCGCGCCGCCGCCTGGCCTGCCTGCCAGCCTACGCGATCGCTCGCCGGATCCAATCGAAGAGCCGCAACAGCGGCCAGGGAAGAGTGCCTGCCAGGACGGCATGCCTGCCCATACCAGACAACAAATGCAATGCCGTCAGCCGGGCATGGCCATGCCCTGCGTCGCGCATAATTGGGGGAGTAGACGATGTACGGAAAGATTGGAATTCTGTTGTTGGCGGCCTGTGCCGCTGTGCAGGCACAGGCCAAGGTGGACAGCACCCAGGCCGCGCGGTTGGGACAGGACCTGACGCCGCTGGGCGCGGAGCGGGCGGGCAATGCCGCCGGCACCATTCCGGCCTGGACCGGTGGCGTCCAGGCACCGGCCGGCTACGAGCCGGGCATGCATCATCCCGACCCGTTCGCCGGAGATTCGCTGCTGTACCGGGTCGATCGCAACAATCTGAAGGAACATGAAAACCAGCTTCCCGAAGGCATGAAGGCGCTGCTGGAGCGCTATCCGGACTACCACCTGCGCGTATTCCCGACCCGCCGCAGCGCTGCGGTACCGCAGCGGATCTACGATGCCACTCGTTTCAATGCCGTCAGTGCCGAGCTGATCGCCAACGGCAACGGCATCCAGGGTGCGGCGGCCGGGATTCCCTTCCCGATCCCGCAGAGCGGCATCGAGGTCATCTGGAACCACATCCTGCATTACAAGGGTGACCAGAGCCACATGATCAACAACCAGGCGGTGGTGATCGGTGGTCGGGCCAATTACATCAAGCGCGACCGGCACGTGTACTACGTCTACAACCGCGAGGGGATGACCTACGCCGATCTGGACAACACCGTGCTGTACTACAAGTACCGCGTCACCGCGCCGGCCAAGCTCTCCGGCACCGCGCTGGTCGTGCAGGACCCGATCGACCAGGTACTGACCACCCGCAAGGCGTGGCGCTACAGCCCGGACGATCGTCGTGTGCGCCGCCTGCCTTCGCTGGCCTACGACTCCCTGCAGCCTGACACCAGTGGCCTGGCCACGGCCGATGTGGTGGACTCGTTCAACGGCGCCCCGGATCGCTACGACTGGGAACTGCTCGGCAAGCGCGAAATGCTCATGCCCTACAACAGCTACGCCGTGCATCAGAAGGGCATTTCCTACGACACCATCGTCCAGCCGCGCACCCTCAACCCCGACCTGCTGCGCTACGAGCTGCACCGCGTCTGGGTGGTCGAAGCCACGCTGCGCAAGGGCTTCAGCCATCTCTACGACAAGCGCCGCTTCTATATCGACGAGGACAGCTGGGCGATCCTGGCAGTCGATCTGTATGACGAGAAGGGGCAGCTGATCGGCCTGCAGGAAAGCCATCCGATCAGCTATTACGACGTGCCGATGTTCAACAGCACGCTGGAGACGCTCTACCATCTCAAGGATGGCAACTACTTCGTCGACGGCCTGGACAACAACGAGCCGATGTACGATTTCAACGTGAAGCTCGGCCCACGCGATTTCTCGCCGCAGGCGCTGCGTCGCGGCAACTGAGGATCACCGGGATAAAAGAAGGGCGCCACTGGCGCCCTTTTTTTCACGCCTGGCACAGGCCTGCGGCCGCCAGGCTGACGCGGGTACCGGCTGCGCCGCGGACAATGGCCTCGATCTGTTCGAGCGAGCCGATCACCGCGACCTTGCCGGTATTACGTGCGAACTGGCAGGCCGCTTCGATCTTCGGTCCCATGGAGCCGGCAGCGAAACCCAGGCCTTGCAGTCGGTCTGGGTGGGCTTCGGCGATCCGCCGCTGCTGCGGGGTGCCCCAGTCCAGGTAGGCGCCGTCGACATCGGTCGCGATCACCAGCAGGTCGGCGGCGAGCTGCTCGGCCAGCAGCGCTGAACACAGGTCCTTGTCGATCACCGCCTCGACCCCTTGCAGCCGTCCGTGCTGGTCGTAGACGGTCGGAATGCCACCGCCGCCGGCACAGATCACCACGCTGCCCTTCTCCAGCAGCCAGCTGATCGGCCTGATCTCGAAGATCCGCTTCGGCCGCGGGCTGGGCACCACGCGGCGGAAATGGTCGCCGTCCGGCGCAATGCTCCAGCCCCGTTGTTCGGCCAGACGCTGTGCCTCTTCGCGTCCGTAGACCGGGCCGATCGGTTTGCTCGGCGCCTGGAAGGCCGGATCCTGCGGATCCACTTCGACCTGGGTCAGCAGGGTGGCGAAGGGCACCTCGAATGGCAGCACATTGCCCAGCTCCTGCTCGATGATGTAGCCGATCATGCCCTCGGTTTCGGCCCCCAAGACGTCCAGCGGATAGCTGGGTACGTCCTTGTAGGCGGCCCCCTGGAGGGCCAGTAGCCCGACCTGCGGGCCGTTGCCGTGGGCCACCACCAGTTGGTTGCCCGGTGCGATCTGCGCGATCTGTGCGCAGGCCCGGCGGATGTTCTCTCGCTGATTCTCGGCGCTCAGCGGCTCCCCTCGGCGAAGCAGGGCATTGCCGCCCAGCGCAATGACGATGCGCATGTCGGTTCCTCCAGGGCGCCCATCACGGGCGCCGGTCACGTCAGATGTCGGCGAGGGTGGAGACCAGGATCGCCTTGATGGTGTGCATGCGGTTCTCCGCCTGCTCGAAGGCAATGCAGGCCGGGGATTCGAACACCTCCTCGGTGACCTCGATACCGTTGGCCAGGTGCGGATAGCGCGTGGCGATCTCCTTGCCGACCTTGGTCTCGCTGTTGTGGAACGCCGGCAGGCAATGCATGAACTTCACCCGCGGGTTGTTGCTCGCCTGCATCAGCGCCGCGTTCACTTGGTAGGGCAGCAGCTGCTGGATGCGCTCGGCCCAGGCGTCCATCGGCTCGCCCATCGAGACCCAGACGTCGGTGTGGATGAAGTCGACGCCTTGCACCGCCGCCTGCGTATCCTCGGTGAGCAGCAGGCGCGCACCGCTCTGCGCGGCGAATTCCTCGCAGGCCTTGACGTGTTGCTCGCTGGGCCAGAGGGCGCGCGGCGCGGCGATGCGTACATCCATGCCCAGCTTGGCGCCGATCAGCAGCAGGGAGTTGCCCATGTTGTTGCGCGCATCGCCCAGATAGGCGTAGCTGATCTGGTGCAGCGGCTTGTCGCTGTGCTCGCGCATGGTCATGACGTCGGCGATCATCTGCGTCGGATGGTATTCGTCGGTCAGGCCGTTGTAGACCGGCACGCCGGCGTAGCGCGCCAGCTCCTCGACGATCTCCTGCTTGAAACCACGGTATTCGATGGCGTCGTACAGCCGTCCGAGCACCCGCGCGGTGTCCTTCATGCTTTCCTTGTGGCCGATCTGCGAGGAGTTGGGGTCGATGTAGGTGACGTTGGCGCCCTGATCGTAGGCGGCCACCTCGAAGGCGCAGCGGGTTCGCGTGGAGGTCTTCTCGAAGATCAGCGCGATGTTCTTGCCCTTGAGATGCTGGCGCTCGGTACCGCTGTACTTGGCGCGCTTGAGGTCGCGGGAGAGATCGAGCAGGTACTGCAGTTCGCGCTCGCTGTGGTGCATCAGGCTGAGCAGGCTGCGGTTGTGAATGTTGAAGGCCATGGGGTGAGTCCTCCGCAATGTCGGTTTGCCGGGGTGGGCCCGGCGCGGTGATCAGTAGTCGAGCGCGTCGCGCGCGATCGGGCAGGTCATGCAGTGGCCGCCGCCGCGACCACGGCCCAGTTCGCTGGCGCTGATGGTGATGACTTCCACCCCGGCCTTGCGCAGCTGTGTGTTGGTGAAGGTGTTGCGGTCGTAGCCGATGACCACCCCGGGTTCAAGGGCGACCACGTTGTTGCCGTCGTCCCACTGCTCACGCTCCACCTCGTAGCTGTCGCCGCCGGTTTCCACCACCCGCAGGGCGGGCAGGCCGAGAGCTTCGGCGACCACCTGGAGGAAGCTGGCCTTTTCCCGGCGCAGGTCGATGCCGCCGGGTTTGCTTTCGTCGGGGCGCAGGCTGAACGCGACGATGCCGTGCACCACGTCGGGGTAGATGGTCACCAGGTCGCGATCGCAGAAGCTGAACACCGTATCCAGGTGCATCGCCGAGCGGGAACGCGGCAGGCCGGCGACGATCACGCGCTCGGCCGCGCCGTGGCGGAACAGCGACTGCGCCAACTGGCCGATGGCCTGCCGCGAGCTGCGTTCGCCCATGCCGACCAGCACCACGCCCTTGCCGAGCGGCATCACGTCGCCGCCTTCGAGCGTGGCCAGACCGTGGTCGAGCTCGGGGTCGCCGTACCAGACCTTGAAGTCCTGGCCGGCGAACTGCGGATGGAAGCGGTAGATCGCGGCCGCGAGCAGGGTTTCCTGGCGGCGCGCGGTCCAGTGCATCGGGTTGAGCGATACACCGCCGTAGATCCAGCAGCTGGTGTCGCGGGTGAACAGGGTGTTGGGCAGCGGCGGCAGGATGAAGCTCGAGTGGCCCAGATAGTCGCGGAACAGGCTGACGACTTCGCCGCTGCGGGTGCCCGGAATGTCGCTGCCGGACACCCCGCCGATCAGGAATTCGGCAAGTTGCCGGGGTTGCTGTTCTTCGAGCCAGCTACGCACCTCGTCCTGCAGGCCGATGCCGACCTGGTTGGCGGTGATCTTGCGGTCGAGAATCCACTTCAGCGCCACCGGATTGCTCACCGTCTCGGTCAGCAGGTTGTGCATTTCCAGCACCTCGACGCCGCGCTCGCGCATCTTGGTGACGAAGTCGAAATGATCACGCTTGGCCTGGTTGACCCAGAGCACATCGTCGAACAGCAGCTCGTCGCAGTTGCTCGGCGTCAGGCGCTGGTGGGCGAGGCCGGGCGAGCAGACCATCACCTTGCGCAGCTTGCCCGCCTCGGAATGGACACCCAGTTTCGTTAGTTGCTGAGTCATGGCATTTGCCTCCGTCAGTCATTGCACCGGTAGGTGCAGAGTGGCTCGCCAACGCTTGTGGCCTTGGCGAGAGAGGGCGCCGGGGCGCCGGTCAGAGGGACAGGAAACCGTCGTAGAGGCCGTAGGCCGCGATCGCCGCCCCGATGAGCACGGCGGCGAAGATCAGCTTCTCGACGCCGCTGAATACCGGCTGCCCCAGTTCGCGCTTGGCCTTGGCGAAGAACAGTGCCCCCGGCGCATAGAGCAGCGCCGACAACAGCAGATACTGGATGCCACCGGCATAGACCAGCCACACGGCATATAGCGTAGCGACGGCGGCGATCAGCGTGTCCTTGCGCCGTTCACCCGCGGCGTTCGCGTATCCCTCGCCGCGAACCCCGAGCAGCAACGCATAGGCCGCCGACCAGAAGTACGGCACCAGGATCATCGAGGTGGCGAGGTAGAGCAGGCTGAGATAGGTGGAGGCGTTGAACAGGGTGATGATCAGGAACAGCTGGATCAGCCCGTTGGACAGCCACAGCGCATTGACCGGAACGTGGCGGGTATTTTCCTTGCGCAGGAAGCTCGGCATGGTGTGGTCACGGGCGGCGGCGAAGAGAATCTCGGCACACAGAAGGGTCCAGGACAACAGGGCACCGGCCAGCGAAACCACCAGGCCGACGCTGATCAGCACCGCGCCCCAGCGACCGACCACCTGCTCCAGCACGCCCGCCATGGAAGGGTTCTTCAGGCCCGCCAGCTCGGCCTGGCTCATGATGCCCATCGACAGGATGTTCACCAGCACCAGCAACGCGAGCACGCTATAGAAGCCGATGACCGTGGCGCGGCCGACGTCGCTACGGCGCTCGGCGCGCGCCGAGAACACGTTGGCGCCCTCGATACCGATGAACACCCACACCGTCACCAGCATCATGTTGCGTACCTGCTGCATCACGCTGCCCAGCTCCGGGTTGCCACGGCCCCAGAAGTCGGCAGTGAACACGTCCAGGCGGAAGGCCACCGCGGTGATCACGATGAACAGGATCAACGGCACGATCTTGGCGATGGTGGTGACCAGGTTGACGAACGCCGCCTCGCGGATACCGCGCAGGACGAGGAAATGCACGCCCCAGAGCACCAGCGAGGCGCCGATCACCGCCGGCAGGGTATTGCCCTCGCCGAACATCGGAACGAAGTAGCCCAGCGTGCTGAACAGCAGCACGAAGTAGCTGACGTTGCCGATCCAGGCGCTGATCCAGTAGCCCCAGGCGGAGGAGAAGCCCATGTAGTCGCCGAAACCGGCCTTGGCATAGGCGTAGACACCGGCGTCGAGTTCCGGCTTGCGGTTGGCCAGGCTCTGGAACACGAAGGCCAGAGTCAGCATGCCCACGGCAGTGATTGCCCAGCCGATCAGGATGGCGCCGGCGCTGGCACTGGCCGCCATGTTCTGCGGCAGGGAAAAGATTCCGCCGCCTATCATCGAACCCATCACCAGCGCCACCAGCGCGCTGAGTTTCAGTTGCTTCGAGGTCGTGGTCATTACCCTGTCTCCTTTCAAGACCGTGCGTAGCGGGACCATTGAATGCCTGCCAGTGCGTTGCGGTCATGACAGACGTCAAGAAAGTGTGTGAGTGATGGTGCAAGGATGCCTTTGGCCGGTTGCGGTGCGATGAACGCAGCCGGACCGGCACAGCCATTGCGCAGTCAGCTTCGAGCGAGGGGAAGCGGTGTTCAGACCCGGACATGTGGAAATCAGCCGGCTGCCGACCGAGGCGCGCCCCGGCTATCACCTGACCCTCGACTATCACGTCGAAGGTGCCGAACCGAGGCCGGAGTGGGCGTGCTTTCACCTGCGCGTCGAGGCACCTCAGGTGCATATCGACGAGCAGTTCCGGATGCATCGGGATGTCGCCTACAACTTCCTGCAGCGCATTCGCCGGTGCCTGCGTGACCATGGCGTACAGGTCAGGCAGGACATCCTGTTCGGCTTTCACGCGTTGTATGACCCGTTGTATGCGGATCTGCGGCAGCAGTTGCACCTGCAGCCCGGCGAGGCGGTCGATCTCGACCGCTTCCTGCGCGAAGGCTGAGTGGCGTCAGTTGCGGTCGGCGATCACGCCGATGAGGAAGAAGATCAGCAGCAGCACCGGCGCCAGGCTGTAGTTGTTCAGGTGCGCCAGGCCCTGGGTCATCCAAGGTGTGAGAAAGACGATGGCCAGGCCGTAGCCCACCGCGCAGACGAGCACGAAGATCAGCGTACGCAGGAAGAAGTTGAGGCTGCTCACCGTGTTCTTGACCCAGGCGTTCACCGCCGGGCCGAACAGCACGAAGAGTGTTGCCATCAGCGCGAGGGAGATATCGGACAGGTGACTGCGGCTCCAGCGCGACAGCGTGACGATCAGGTCGAGTAGCAAATCCATGCAGGGTCCTTAAGGCAGGAAGCTCTGTAGCAGGTCGTTGAGAAACAGCTGGCCTTTGGGCGTCGCCACCAGCCGGTCGGGATCGTTGGACAGCAGACCCCGAGCCTCGGCGTCGCGCCGTGGCTTGGCGATCGCATCCAGCGCCAGCCCTGTGCGTTGAGTGAACAGCACGGCCGGCACGCCGTCGGTGAGGCGCAGCACATTCATCAGGAATTCGAAGGGCAGCTCGTCCGCGGTCAGCTGCTTCTCGCCTGCGCGGAAGGCCTTGGCCGGATCGAGGTAGTCCTTCGGCAGGCGGGTCTTCCAGCTGCGCAGGATGCGGCCGTCGGCATGGCTGAGCTTGGCATGGGCACCGGCACCGATGCCGAGGAAGTCGCCGAAGGTCCAGTAGTTCAGGTTGTGCCTCGCCTGTCGGCCCGGCTGGGCATAGGCGGAGGTCTCGTACTGGCGATAGCCGTGCTCGCCGAGCAGTGCCTGGCCGGCCTCCTGAATGTCCCAGAGGATGTCGTCTTCCGGCAGCTGCGGTGGCTGGCTCCAGAACAGGGTGTTCGGTTCCAGGGTCAGCTGGTACCAGGACAGGTGCGTCGGCTGCTGGGCGATGGCGGTGCGCAGGTCGCTCAGCGCATCCTCCAGGCTCTGGTCCGGCAGGCCATGCATGAGGTCGAGGTTGAAGTTTTCGAAGCCTGCGGCACGGGCCATGTCCGCTGCGCGGATGGCTTCGCCGCCGTCGTGGATGCGCCCGAGCGCCTTGAGCTTGGCGGCCTGGAAACTCTGCACGCCGATCGACAATCGATTGATGCCGAGCTGGCGGTAATCGCGGAACTTGGCCTGCTCGAAGGTCCCGGGGTTGGCTTCCAGGGTGATCTCGATGTTGTCGGCGAACCCGACCAGATGCTCCAGGCCCTCGACGATGGCGGCCAGTGCCCGGGCGGAGAACAGGCTTGGCGTGCCGCCACCGAAGAAGATCGAGCTCAGCCGGCGGCCCTGGACGTGCTCGAGGTCGGCCCGCAGATCCGCCAGCAGCGCGGCCACATAGGCCTCTTCCGGCAGTTCAGGGCCGGCCGTGTGGGAGTTGAAGTCACAGTACGGGCACTTGCGCACGCACCAGGGGATATGGACGTACGCCGCCAGAGGCGGCAGTTCGAAGCGGCCCTGGCCGGTTGCCGGCGCGGCGCTTGCGGCGATCATATCCCCAGCCGCTGCTTGAGCAGGGCCATGGCGCGTGCGCGGTGGCTGAGCTGGTTCTTCTGCGCGGCGGGCAGCTCGGCGCTGGAGCAGTCGCACTCCGGTACCCAGAACAGCGGGTCGTAGCCGAAGCCGTGCTCGCCGCGCGGCGCATGCAAGATGCGCCCATGCCAGAGGCCTTCGCAGATGATCGGCAGCGGATCGTCGGCGTGCCGCACCAGGGCCAGCGCACAGACGAACTGCGCGCCGCGCTCGGCGTCCGGGACGTCGCGCAGTACCTGCAGCAGCTTGGCATTGTTGGCTGCGTCGCCCTGGCCATCGGCGTAGCGCGCCGAGTAGATACCCGGTGCGCCGCCCAGGGCGTCGACCGCCAGGCCCGAGTCATCGGCCAGGGCCGGCAGGCCGGAGATCCGTGCCGCATTGCGCGCCTTGAGAATGGCGTTCTCGATGAAGGACAGGCCGGTTTCTTCCGGCTCCACGGTGCTGAACTCGGCCACCGAGCGGACGCGCACGGCGTCGCCGAGCATGGCCTGGAGTTCCTTGAGTTTGCCGGCGTTGTGACTGGCCAGCACCAGTTCGGAAAAAGGCATCATCGGTCGGGGAAGAATTCCTGGTTGAACTCGAAACTGAACGGCTGCGCGCCGGTCGGCTGCACGGTGAGGCGGAAGCGCAGGGTTTCCTGGGAGTCGAAGGGGAACTGCGCCAGGTAGTAGATCGCCTCGTCGCCTTCCTTGAGCTGCTTGAAGGTGAGCTGGCGATCCTGGCCGAGCAGGTTCTTCACCTGGCCGCTGACCTGGGCGGCGACCGGCTTGCCATCCTTGACCACCGACACGTTGACCACGCCCTGGGTCTTGCTGCGCACCAGGCCGGCGGCTGCGGCGATGTCCGGCTGCAGGAAGCCGGAATTGAAGGCGATGTAATGGATGTCGTACTCGCCGACGCTGTGCTTGCGCTCGGCCAGTGCCGGCAAGGTGAGCAGTGCGGCCAGCAGGCCGATCAGCATGCGTTTCATGGGTCTACCTCCTGCGTTGGTGGGTCAGCGGGACGGCCCGGTGACACGATAGATGCCGATTTCGCCCAGCAGATTGGGCCAGAGTCGGCTCGCCCAGCCGTGCTTGTGGTCGCGGTCCACGGCCAGACGCTCGCGCACCCTGGCACCGCTTTCCTGGCACAGTCGCTCGAAATCCTCGAAGGTACAGAAGTGGATGTTCGGCGTGTTGTACCAAGTGTAGGGGAGGAACTCCGATACCGGCATGCGGCCCTTGCTCGCCAGGTACCAGCGGCAGCGCCAGTGGCCGAAGTTGGGGAAGGTGATGATGCACTCGCGGCCGACTCGCAGCATTTCCTTGAGCAGCTTGTCGGGGTAGTGCACCGCCTGCAGCGCCTGGGTCATCACCACCATGTCGAAGCTGTCGCTGGCGAAGTTGCCAAGGCCGAGGTCGAGGTTCTGTTCGATGACGTTGACGCCCTTGTCGATGCAGGCGGCGATGTTGTCCGGGTCGATCTCCAGGCCGTAGCCGCTGACCTGCTTGTGGTCGCGCAGCCAGGCGAGCAGCTCGCCGTTGCCGCAGCCGAGGTCGAGGACTCGGCTGCCGGCCGGGATCCAGTCTTGGATGATGTCCAGATCGGCGCGCATCTTCGTTCCTTATACGGCTATGCGGTTCATGTAACCGCGGAAGGCTTGCAGGTAGCGGGGGTTGGGAATCAGGAAGGCGTCGTGACCCTGCGGCGCGTCGATCTCCAGGTAGCAGACGTTCTTGCGTGCCGCGAGCAGGGCGTCGACGATTTCCCGCGAGCGTTCCGGCGAGAAGCGCCAGTCGGTGGTGAAGGACATCACGCAGAAGTCCGCCTGAGCGACCTCGAAGGTCCGGGCCAGGTCGTCATCGTTGGCCGCGGCCGGGTCGAAGTAATCCAGCGCCTTGGTCATCAGCAGATAGGTGTTGGCGTCGAAGCGCCCGGAGAACTCCTCGCCCTGGTAGCGCAGGTAGCTCTCGACCTGGAACTCGACGCTGTTGAAGTCGTAGTTGAGCTTTTCGCTCTTCAACCCGCGGCCGAACTTGGTGCCCATGGCATCATCGGACAGGTAGGTGATGTGGCCGACCATGCGTGCCAGCATCAGGCCGCGCTTGGGGATGACCCCCATTTCCTGGAAATGCCCGCCGTGGAACTCGGGATCGGAGAGGATCGCCTGGCGTGCCACTTCGTTGAAGGCGATGTTCTGCGCCGACAGCTTGGGCGCCGAGGCAATCGCCAGGCAGTGACGCACCCGCTCGGGATAGCTGATGGTCCACTGCAGGGCCTGCATGCCGCCCAGGCTGCCGCCGACCACTGCGGCCCACTGGTTGATGCCGAGCCGATCGGCCAGGCGTGCCTGGCTGTGCACCCAGTCCTCCACGGTGACGACCGGGAAGTCCGCGCCGTAGGGTTTGCCGGTGGCCGGGTTGGTGCTGCTGGGGCCGGTGGAGCCGTTGCAGCCGCCGAGGTTGTTCAGGCTGACTACAAAGAAACGATCGGTATCGATGGCCTTGCCCGGGCCGATGCAGGAATCCCACCAGCCGGGCTTGCGATCGTCCTCGCTGTGGTAGCCGGCAGCATGGTGATGGCCGGACAGGGCATGGCAGATCAGCACGGCATTGCTGCGCGCGGCGTTGAGTTCGCCGTAGGTTTCGTAGATCAGCTGGTAATCGGCCAGCGTGCGGCCGCAGGCGAGTGTCAGTGGTTCGGCAAAATGCGCGACCTGCGGACTCACCAGGCCAACGGAATCGGCGGGAATTGCAGTGGGCATCGACCCTGGCTCTTGCTTGGAGAAGGCGGCAAAGTCTAAAGGTAAGCGCGCTGCAATTCATCCTGAAATACAGCGGCGGGTGGGCGCGTTGCCATTTCGCCATCCACGATGGCGTCAAATGGCAGCGAAGCTAGCTGATCTGGACGCTGCTCAGGCTGACCACCTTGCTCTGGCGGCGAAGCGGTGCAGGGCGGCGCAGCGCGCGCAGCATCTCCGCGGCCTGCGTCAGTTGCTGTTCCAGTTCGCCGCTGTAGCGGGTCAGCAGCTGACCGCGCTGGCTGTTCTGCTGGCTTTCCTTGGCCAGGCTCTTCAGGCGCAGCATGTGGGTTTCCAGCTGCTGCTTGTGCTCCAGCGAAAACTGCAGCAGCGGCGTCAGGGCATCGCCGGACCAGCGCTCGGCTTCCTGGCGCAGGCGCTGATGCAGGCCGATGACCTCCTGCACCAGGGTGGCGAAGAAGCGCCGGGTCAGCGTGCGCTGCTCGGTCAGCAGCGTCTTGAGCTGCAGGCGGAACTGGTCGGCCTTGCCTTGCAGGGCACGCAGTTCGCGCTGGTAGGGCTGCAGCTGGAACAGTGGCGGGTCGATGCCGTGCAGCGGGTTCTCTTCGCTATGCCGGCGATAGATCGCCGACACCATCTTGTTGGCCCGTTCGGCTTCCTGTTCGAGGATGCCCAGGTCCTGCTCAACCGAGCGGAAGAAATGCAGGATCGCCAGGTTGATCCCCAGCGTGGTCAGGCTGCCGGTCAGGCTGCGGCGCAGGCGGGTCAGGTGCTCTTCCAGCCGCTCCGCGCGGATCGCCGCCCGCAGCAGCTCGCCTTGGCGCTGCAGCAGGCGCTGGTTGGTCTTCAGGTCGAGCAGGCGCTTATGGTGGCGGTTGTGCTCGTGGCGCGTGCGCGCGGTGAGCTCAAGCAGCATCTGGCCGCTGCCCTGCTGGTGACTGGCGAGCAGGTCGCGTTGCTCGATGACCTTTTCCAGGCGCAACCGCAGGGCGTGCTGGCTGTTCTGGATCAGCGCCATTACCTGGAGCACCACCTGATCTTCGAGCAGGCGCTCCTTCTGCGCCAGGATGCGCTGGCTGAGCAGCTGCTCCAGCTCGGCCAGCTGACTGCGTTCGAGCAGCGCCTGATCGCCCCGGATCTTCGCCATCAGCGCCTGTTTGGCCGAAAGCGGCAGGACGTCGGCCGCATCGATGCCCAGCTGTTGCGCGGTGGTCTCGCGGATCTGCTCGATGGCGTTCTGCACGAATGCCTCGCCGGCGACATCGTCCCAGAGCACGTCGATCTTGTTCAGCACGGCGAACAGGCTGTTCTGCGTGTCTTCGTCGAGCTGGCGGATGTGTTGCTGCCAGATCTGCATGTCGCTGGCGGTGACGCCGGTGTCGGCGGACAGCAGGAAGACGATGGCCTGGGCGTTGGGCAGCATCGACAGGGTCAGTTCGGGTTCGCTGCCCAGCGCGTTCAGACCGGGCGTGTCGAGGATGCGCAGACCCTGCCGCAGCAGCGGATGGTCGAAGTTGACCATGGCGTGACGCCAGGCGGGCACCAGTACATCGTCGCCGCCGCCCACGCTCTCCAGCGTGGCGGGATCGAAGCCGAGGGCGATCGCCTGTTCCACCGGCACGGTCTTGGTTTGCGCGACCTGGGCGAAGGCCTCGGCCATGCTCTGCGGGTCACGTGGGTCCAGCGGCAGGTTCAGCCACAGTCGCGAGGTGCGCTTGAGCTGGGCGATGCTGGTGTCTTCCAGGCGCGACTCGATGGGCAGCAGGCGAATATAGGATCGTTCCGAACGCGGGTCGAAGAGCAGCTCGGTGGGGCACATGGTGGTGCGACCGGCGCGGGACGGCAGGATGCGCTGGCCATAGCTGGAGAAGAACAGGCTGTTGATCAGCTCGGTCTTGCCGCGGGAGTATTCGCCGACGAACGCCAGGGTGATGTGATCGGTGCGCAGCACCCGTAGCGCACGTTCCAGGCGCGCGTCGACGGCCTCGCTGCTCAATCGGTTGTGCGCCAGCCAGCTGCGATAGCGGGTGATCTCACGAATCAGATCGCGCTTCCAGGTGACGTAGGCGTCCACGTGTCGATCGAGTCGTTCCATGCTCATCCAGCTCCCGGTGTGATTCGGCGAATTATCGGACCCGCCGATGCGCGGTCAATTCAGTCCAGGCCTGACGCGACCGAACGGGCCTGCCGGTGGCATAGACGGTCATCGCCGGCTCGGGTCGAGTCGATGTCCTCGTTCACATCCCCGCGGTCATGCCGCGAGGTAGGATGGAAACAGCCGAGAAAATGCAGTCTACGTGCTGCCAGGCGGCAAGCCGAGGCGCTTTTCGCGTCGGCCCGCCGCTTTGACTGCAAAGCATGAACGGCGTCTCAGATAAGCATGCGCAGGATGTTCGGCATGTGGGTCATGGTGGCCAGGTTGTTCACCACCAGCATGTCCAGCAGCTTGATCGCGAGGAAGGCGAAGATCGGCGAGATATCCAGCCCGCCGAGGTTCGGCAGCAGGCGGCGGAAGGGCATCAACACCGGCTCGCAGATCTGGCTGACCAGCTGAGCGCCCGGGTTGTGGCTGCCCGGCGCGACCCAGGAGAGGATCACGCTGATGATCAGCGCCCAGAAGAAGATGTTGAGGAACAGGCCGGTGATGCCTACCAGCGCCCAGACAAGGAGCAGCAGCGGATTGCCGGTGGTGCCGTAGGCGATCAGCAGGATCAGCGCCATCAGCACCATCTGCACGATGATCGCGAGTACCAGCGAGGACAGGTCCAGCGAGCCCATGCTCGGGATGACGCGGCGCATCGGGCGTAGCAGCGGGTGGGTGGCCTTGACGATGAACTGGCTGAGCGGGTTGTAGAAGTCGGCACGTACCAGCTGGAGGATGAAGCGCAGCAGCACGATCAGCAGGTAAAGGCTGCCCAGGGTCTGGATGACGAGGATCAGGGCTTGCGAGAGTTGGGACATGAATGCTCCTTATTGGCCCAGTTGTTCGGCCAGTTCGGCCGAGCGTTGTGCAGCGGCGTTCAATGCCTGCTGCACCAGCTGCTCGAAGCCGCCAGCCTGGAAGGCTTTGATCGCCGCTTCGGTGGTTCCGTTCGGCGAGGTGACGCGGCGTCGCAGTTCGGCCGCCTCGACATCGCTCTCGCAGGCCATGCGGGCTGCTCCCAGTGCGGTCTGCAGGGTCAGCTGGGCGGCGGTTTCGCGAGGCAGGCCGAGCTGCTCGCCGGCAGCGGTCATCGCCTCGATGAGCAGGAAGAAATAGGCCGGGCCACTGCCGGAAACGGCAGTCACCGCATCGATCAGGTGCTCCTCGTCGAGCCACAGCGCCATGCCGACGGCTGACAGCAGCTGTTCGGCCTGGGCCTTCTGCTCGGCACTGACCTGGGCGTTGGCAAACAAGCCGCTGACGCCCTGGCGCAGCAGCGCCGGTGTGTTGGGCATGCAGCGCACGATCGCCTGCGGCCGCGGGCCGAGCCAGCGCTGCAGGCTGTCGCAGCTGATGCCGGCAGCGATGGAAACAATCAGCGGCCCATGTTCGAGGTGGGCGGCCAGGTCGCGGCAGACGGCCTGCATCACCTGCGGCTTAACCGACAGCACCACCACATCGGCGTCAGCCAGTGCTTCGGCATTCTGGGCGAAGGTCTGGATGCCGTGTTCGGCGCTGATTTTCGCGCGCTGTTCGGTACCCGGGTCGCTGGCGCGGATGGCATCAGCGGCGATGCCCTGGGCACGCAGCCCGCCGATCAGGCTGGCGGCCATGTTGCCGGCGCCGATGAAGGCGATGCGGGGAGAGGTCATAGCGATTCCTTTATTGAGGGCGGCCGTAGTCACGGGCGCCGAAGAGAGCAGTGCCGATGCGAACCCAGGTCGCACCTTCGGCAATGGCAGCTTCCAGATCCTGACTCATGCCCATGGACAGCGTATCCAGATCAAGTGCCAGCTCGTCGCGAAGCTGCCGCAGACGGGCGAAGGCGGCGCGTTGCTCGGCCGGATCCTCGCTGGGGGCCGGGATGCACATCAGACCGCGCAGGCGCAGTCGTGGCAGCGCGGTGATCGCCCGCGCCAGCTGCTGCACCTCCTGCGGTGCACAGCCGGACTTGCTGGCCTCGCCACTGACATTCACCTGCAGGCAGATGTTCAACGGCGGCAGCGCCTCAGGGCGCTGATCGGAGAGGCGCTGGGCGATCTTCAGGCGGTCCACCGAGTGCACCCAGTCGAAGTGTTCGGCGATGGCCTTGGTCTTGTTTGACTGGATGGGGCCGATGAAATGCCAGGTCAGCGGCAGGTCGTCCAGCTCGGCCTGCTTGTCCAGCGCTTCCTGCAGATAGTTCTCGCCGAAATTGCGCAGGCCGGAGGCGAATGCGTCGCGAATGGCAGCGGCTGGCTGGGTCTTGCTGACGGCCAGCAGGCCCACGGTGGCGGGCTCACGACCCACAGCTTGCGCCGCCTCACGGATGCGTGCTCCGACCTTTGCAATATTCTTCTCTATCGTGGACATTACTTGCGCCCGCCGCCTTGGGGTCTGCGCGGCATTCTACCTGCTCGCTTGTAATTGGGGAGTCCCATGGATATCACTGAACTGCTGGCCTTCAGCGCCAAGCAGGGTGCGTCGGATTTGCACCTTTCCGCCGGCCTGCCGCCGATGATCCGCGTCGATGGTGACGTGCGGCGCATCAATCTGCCGGCCATGGACCACAAGCAGGTGCATGCGCTGATCTACGACATCATGAACGACAAGCAGCGCAAGGATTACGAGGAATTCCTCGAAACCGACTTCTCGTTCGAGGTGCCGGGTGTGGCGCGCTTCCGCGTCAACGCCTTCAACCAGAACCGCGGCGCCGGCGCCGTGTTCCGGACCATTCCGTCCAAGGTGCTGACCATGGAGGACCTCAACATGGGTGAGGTCTTCCGCAAGATCACCGACGTGCCGCGCGGGCTGGTGCTGGTCACCGGGCCGACCGGCTCGGGTAAGTCGACCACCCTGGCGGCGATGCTCGATTACCTGAACAACACCAAATACCACCATATCCTTACCATCGAAGACCCCATCGAATTCGTTCACGAGTCGAAGAAGTGCCTGGTCAACCAGCGTGAGGTGCACCGCGACACCCTGGGCTTCTCCGAGGCGCTGCGCTCGGCCTTGCGTGAAGACCCGGACATCATCCTGGTGGGCGAGATGCGCGACCTGGAAACCATTCGCCTGGCACTGACCGCCGCGGAAACCGGCCACCTCGTGTTCGGCACGCTGCACACCACCTCCGCCGCCAAGACCATCGACCGCGTGGTCGACGTGTTCCCGGCCGAAGAAAAGTCCATGGTCCGCTCGATGCTCTCCGAATCGCTGCAGGCGGTGATCTCGCAGACCCTGCTGAAGAAGATCGGCGGCGGCCGCGTCGCGGCCCACGAGATCATGATCGGCACCCCGGCGATCCGTAACCTGATCCGCGAGGACAAGGTGGCGCAGATGTACTCGGCGATCCAGACCGGCGGTTCGCTCGGCATGCAGACCCTGGACATGTGCCTCAAGGGGCTGCTGGCCAAGGGCCTGATCAGCCGCGACAGCGCGCGGGAAAAGGCCAAGCAGCCCGAGAATTTCTAAACGCCTGACAACCCCGGACGCCGCCCGGTGCGGCGCTTGCCACGATTGCGAGTACGACGATGGAATTCGAGAAACTTCTGCGCCTGATGGTCGAAAAAGGCGGCTCCGATCTGTTCATCACGGCTGGCGTGCCGCCGTCGATGAAGGTCAACGGCAAGATCATGCCGGTGAGCAAGACGCCCATGTCGCCGGAGATGACCCGGGAAACCGTGCACGGCGTGATGAACGAGCAGCAGCGCCGCGAGTTCACCGAGAACCACGAATGCAACTTCGCCATCAGCGCCCGCGGCATCGGCCGCTTCCGTGTCAGCGCGTTCTATCAGCGAAACCTGGCCGGCATGGTGCTGCGTCGCATCGAGACCAACATCCCGACCATCGAAGAACTCAAGCTGCCGGACGTCCTGAAGAAGCTGTCGATGACCAAACGTGGTCTGGTGCTGTTCGTCGGCGCCACCGGTACCGGCAAGTCGACGTCGCTGGCCTCGATGATCGGCTACCGCAACAAGAACTCCAGCGGGCACATCATCTCCATCGAAGACCCGATCGAATTCATCCACCAGCACCAGAATTGCATCGTCACCCAGCGCGAAGTGGGCATCGACACCAGCTCCTTCGAGGTGGCGCTGAAGAACACCCTGCGCCAGGCGCCGGACGTGATCCTCATCGGCGAGATCCGTACCCGCGAAACCATGGATTACGCGGTCGCCTTCGCCGAAACCGGCCACCTGTGCCTGGCCACGCTGCACGCCAACAACGCCAACCAGGCGCTGGACCGCATCATCAACTTCTTCCCGCCGGACCGGCACAACCAGGTCTGGATGGACCTGTCGCTCAACCTCAAGGCCATCGTCGCCCAGCAGCTGGTTCCGACCCCGGACGGCAAGGGTCGTCGTGCGGTGATCGAGGTGCTGATCAATACGCCGCTGGCGGCCGACCTGATCCGCAAGGGCGAGGTGCACGAGCTGAAATCGCTGATGAAGCGCTCCACCGAGCTGGGTATGCAGACCTTCGACCAGGCGCTGTACAACCTCTACGTGCAGGGCGAGATCACCTACGAAGATGCCCTGCTGCATGCTGACTCGGCCAACGACCTGCGACTGCTGATCAAGCTGGGTTCGGAAACCGACGGTGAGCACCTGACCAGCGTATCCCAGGGCCTGAGCCTGGAGGTCAGCGACGAGGACCCGGGCCGGCGCTTCCGTTAAGCGTCCGCGTCCGGCTGCCGGCCGATGCGCTTGCCCTGCCGGGCGGCAACGCGCTCGGCCTGGCCATCACGCTGCGCACCGGCGCGTGCGCGACTCATCAATTGCGGAATCAGCATGCCTTCGGGCAGGTTCTTCCAGAACCGTACCGGCAGGTTGCTTTGCAGCACGCTGCGGTTCAATCGGGCCGGATTGAAGGTGCTCTCGTAATAGGCCTTCCATAGTTCGCCGCCGGGGTCGGCAGCGCTCTGCGCCAGGCGCTGCCATTGCGGCGGGCAGGGGCTGACGTGATGAAGGGTCTGACCGTTCCAGCAGACACCATCGTCCGGTGTCGCGATCAGCCAGCTGTTCTCGCCCATGCGCTCGGCGAAATGGTGTGCGGCCCATGGCAGCACGTCGTGCGCCGGTTCGAACCAGGCTACATGCCGCGGGCCGTCGCCATCTTCCAGCGGGCTGAAGCGCAGGAAGGCATGCAGATGGTGCGCCTCGCGGCGAACCGCCTTGATTCGTGCATGCAGCTCGCTGCCATCGACATCGCCCGCCATTCTGGCGCTGGCGTCGCCCTGTATGACCCGCCAGAGCACGCGATACAGCAGGCTCCAGCGATGCTCGGTGCGAAAGCGTGCGGCCATCTCCAACTCATCGAGGAGCTGCCGAGGTACGCGGATGCGCGGCCCGTCGGTGGCTGCTGGCGCGGGCATCGGCTCATCGAACAAGCCGACATCTCCGCCGCTTACCCAGTTCACCTCATGCGGTGCGATCTGCTCCTGCAGCAGCACCCGCGCCGCGTCTCGCCAGCCCTGGAAGCTTCCGTCGAAGCGCACCGTGCGCATCACCAGAGCGCCATCTGCGTAGGCGAGCCGTCGCGCAGGTGCTGCCGCAACGCCGTCGATTCCTGCCCGGCGAGGCTGGGGCGGTAGTCATGGGTGACGATGAACGGCTTGGCCTTTTCCAGTGAGCAGCGCAGGCGGGTCAGGTCCTCGAAGCGGATGCGCTTGTGCCGTCGCAGGTCCACCAGTCGCTTGGCGCTGAGCACGCCGATACCGGGAACGCGGGCAATCATGGTCGGTTCGGCACGGTTGAGGTCAATCGGGAAATGCTCCCGGTTGGCCAGCGCCCAGGCCAGTTTCGGGTCTACGTCCAGGGCAAGGTTACCGGGGCCGCTGAGCAGTTCGCCGGCCGAGAAACCATAGCCGCGCATGAGAAAATCCGCCTGGTACAGCCGATGCTCGCGCAACAGTGGCGGTGCGGCGAACGGCACGCTTTTCGGGCTGTGCGGAATGGGGCTGAACGCCGAGTAGTAGACCCGCCGCAGGCGGTAGTCGCCGTAAAGGGACTGCGCGGTATGCAGGATGGTGCGGTCATCGGTGTCATCGGCGCCAACGATCATCTGCGTGCTCTGCCCGGCAGGAGCGAAACGCGGTGCACGCTTCTCCGCGCTGGCCTCGGCCTCGCCCTGGTGGATGGTGTGCATGGCCTGCTTGATGGTCAGCACCTGTTTTTCCGGGGCCAGGCGAATCAGGCTGCTCTCGGTCGGCAGCTCGATGTTCACGCTGAGCCGGTCGGCATGGCGCCCGGCTTCGGCGATCAGCAGCGGGTCGGCATCGGGAATCGTCTTGAGGTGGATGTAGCCGCGAAATTCATGCTCTTCGCGCAGCAGCCTGGCGACCCGCACCAGCTGCTCCATGGTGTAGTCGGCCGAGCGGATGATGCCGGAACTGAGGAAGAGCCCGCTGATGCAATTGCGGCGATAGAAGTCCAGCGTCAGCTCGACTACCTCCTCCGGCGTGAAGCGCGCGCGGGGTACGTCGCTGGAGCGCCGATTGACGCAGTACTGGCAGTCGTACAGGCAGAAATTGGTGAGCAGGATCTTCAACAGCGCCACGCAGCGACCATCCGGGGTAAAGCTGTGGCAGATGCCCATGCCATCGGTGGCGCCGAGCCCGCTCTTGCCTTTGGACGAGCGCTTCGGCGCGCCACTGCTGGCACACGAAACGTCGTACTTGGCAGCGTCGGCGAGCACGCTGAGTTTGTCGATCAGTTGCATGACGGGAACCATGAGTACTGTTTGCATATACAGTATCACGGCAGGCGACGGCTTCGGTGGCCGTCTGGCGGCGCCGGCTGAGCGAATTATCGGATAAGCTGGTCGTCATTCACTCAACCGCCTATCGAGGTTCGGATGCGGCAGAACACTCACAGCACGCTGATCGGTTATCTCCTGTGGATATTCGGCTTTCTCGGCTCCCACCGCTTCTATTACGGCAAGCCGATCACCGGCACCATCTGGTTCTTCACCCTCGGCCTGTTCTTCATCGGCTGGATCATCGACCTGTTCCTGATCCCCTCGATGGATCGCGAAGCGGACCTGCGCTTCCAGCCGGGGCCTATTGATTACACGGTGGGCTGGATCCTGCTGACCTTTCTCGGCGTCTTCGGCGTGCACCGCATGTATCAGGGCAAATGGATCACCGGCATCCTCTACCTGTTCACCGGCGGGCTGTTCTTCATCGGCGTGCTCTACGACTTCTGGACGCTGAACACACAGATATCCGAGCGCAATCGCGCGCGGGTCTGAGTTCGGCCGAGAAGCCTTGGGCCGGAGCGGGCGAGCAGCCGCCCCGGCCGTCTGCGCTCAGGCCTGGTAGCTGATGTGGCCGTCGACGAGCGTGTAGCGCACCGAACCGGGCAGGCAATGGCCCATGAACGGACAGTTGCGCCCTTTCGAGTACCAGCTTTCGCCAACCAGGGTCGAGCTGTGCGGGTCGAACAGCACCAGGTCGGCGGGCTGACCGGCCTGCAGTCTGCCGGCGGACAGTTGCAGCGCGGCGGCCGGGCCGCTGGTGAGGCGCGCCAGCAGGGTCGGCAGGTCGAGCAAACCGTCGTCCACCAGCGTCATCGCCAGTGGCAGAAGAATCTCCGCGCTGCTGATCCCCGGCTCGGTTTCACCGAACGGCGCCAGCTTGGCGTCGGCTTCGTGCGGTTGATGGTGGCTGGAAATCGTCGAGATCACGCCCGCCTTGACCGCCTCGCGCAAGCCGTCGCGATCGGCCGTGCCGCGCAGTGGCGGCTGCACGTGATAGAGGCTGGAGAAGCCGTGCAGCGCCTCGTCGGTGAGGATCAGCTGATACATGGCCACGTCGGCGGTTACCGGCAAGCCGCGCGCCTGGGCCTGGGCGATCATCTCCGCACCGCGGGCGCTGGTCAGCTGAGCGAAGTGCGCGCGCACGCCGGAGCGCTCCACCAGCAGGAGGTTGCGCGCCAGGGCCACGGTTTCCGCGGTATCCGGAATGCCTGACAGGCCGAGAAAGCTGGCGGCGGCACCCTCATGGGCGAGGCCGCCTTCGGCCAGGTCGCTGTCCTGGGAATGAAAGATCACCGTCAGGTCGAAGGTGGCGGCGTATTCCAGGGCGCGGCGCAGGTTGCGGTTGCTGGCGAACTCGGTGAGCCCGTTGCCGAAAGCGACGCAGCCGGCCTCGCGCAAGGCGACCAGCTCGGACAGCTGTTCCCCGGCCAGGTTGCGGGTCATCGCACCGATCGGGAAGACCTTGGCATGGCCGGATTCGCGGGCGCGGTCGAGGATCAGCTCGGCCACCGCGGCGGTGTCCAGCACCGGACGCGTCTGCGGTGGGCAGCACAGACTGGTGATGCCGCCGGCCGCCGCAGCCAGGGTTTCACTGGCGATCGTGCCCTTGCGGCTGTAGCCCGGCTCGCGCAGCGCGACCGAGAGATCGACGAGCCCGGGTGCGGCGATCAGGCCTTGCGCATCGATTGTCTGCTGAGCCTCGAAGCCGGCAGGAGCCTGGCCAATGGACGTGATCCTGCCATCCTGCAGGAAGATATCGGCGACTTCGTCGCGCCCGCTGTTGGGGTCGATAACGCGCGCGCCGAGGATTCTTGTTGCCACCATCACTGCTGCTCCTCGGATACGGATTCGGAATCGATCTGGCGCTGCGCGGTCTGGCCGCTCATCGCCATGGACAGCACGGCCATGCGGATGGCGATGCCGTAGGTGACCTGGTTGAGAATGACCGACTGCGGGCCGTCGGCCACCGCGGACTCGATCTCCACGCCGCGGTTGATCGGGCCCGGGTGCATGACGATGGCGTCCGGCCTGGCCAGCGCCAGGCGCTGTGTGGTCAGGCCGTAGAGCTTGTAGAACTCGCCTTCGCTGGGCAGCAGACCGCCCTGCATGCGTTCGCGCTGCAGGCGCAACATGATCACCACGTCGACGTCGCGCAGGCCTTCGTTCATGTCGGTGAATACGCGCACGCCGTACTGTTCGATGCCTTCCGGCAGCAGCGTTTTCGGCGCGATCACACGGATGTCAGGGCAGCCCAGGGTACGCAGGGCCAGCATGTTCGAGCGCGCCACCCGCGAGTGCAGGATATCGCCGACGATGGCCACCGACAGATTGTCGAAGCTGCCCTTGTGCCGGCGGATGGTGAGCATGTCGAGCATGCCCTGGGTCGGGTGCGCATGGCGACCGTCGCCACCGTTGATCACCGCCACGTCCGGGCTGACGTGCTCGGCGATGAAATGCGCGGCTCCGGAGTCCGCGTGGCGCACCACGAACATGTCCGCCGCCATGGCTTCCAGGTTGCGCAAGGTGTCGGTGAGGGTCTCGCCCTTGCTGGTGGAGGAAGTCGAGACGTTGAGCGTGATGACGTCGGCCGACAAGCGCTTGGCCGCCAGTTCGAAGGTGGTACGGGTGCGGGTGGAGTTCTCGAAGAAGACGTTGCAGACGGTCTTGCCGCGTAGCAGCGGAACCTTCTTCACCGCACGCGCGCCAACCTCGAGGAAGGAGTCGGCGGTGTCCAGAATCTCGGTGAGCAGCTCGCGGGGCAGGCCGTCGAGGGAGAGAAAATGGCGCAGCTGGCCTTGGTCGTTCAGCTGTAGCGGGCGCTTGGCGTCAGTGGGCGTCATCGCAGGATCTCGGTGGGCAGCGGGAGATAGGCGTTAGAAGGAGGGTGCGGCGTCAGGACTGGCTGGCTTCCAGTCGCTGCGGCTCGAGCGCCAGCGGCGCCGGACCAAGCAGCTTGATGCGCTGATCCGGCGCCAGCGACAGCGTCGCCCCGACCACGTCAGGACGGATCGGCAGTTCGCGGGCGTTGAGGTCGAGCAGGCAGACGAGGGTCACGCTGGCAGGCCGGCCGTAGTCGAACAGCTCGTTGAGCGCGGCGCGGATGGTACGGCCGGTCATCAGTACGTCGTCGATCAGCACCAGGTGCTGGCCCTCGATCTCGAATGGCAGCTCCGAAGGCTGCACCTGCGGATGCAAGCCCTTCTGGGTGAAGTCGTCGCGATAGAAGGACACGTCGAGCACGCCGAGCGGTTCGCTCTGTCCGCGTACATCGAGCAGCGCCTGGGCGACCCAGACTCCGCCTGTACGAATGCCTATGAAGCGCGGCTCGCGGATGTCGCGCTCGTTCAGGTAGCGCTCCAGTGCCTCGGTCATCTCGGGCAGCAGCTGTTCGGGATTTGGCAGGATCATGGGGTCTCCTTTCGGGATCAGGCGCCGGCGTGATCGTTCAGCCAGCCTTCCAGTAACAGGGCGGCGGCCAGGGCATCGACCGGCCGTTCGCGATAGCCTCCGTGCTGGCCCTGGCGCAGCCGCTCGCCTTTGGCCTCGAAGGTGGTCAGGCGTTCGTCGTGGGTGTGCACCGGCAGGTTGAAGCGGCCGTTGAGGCGGCGGGCGAATTTCTCTGCGCGAGCGCTCATCTCGCTCGGACTGCCGTCCATGTTCAGCGGCAGGCCGACCACCAGCGCGTCGGGCTGCCATTCGCGCAACAGCGCCTCGATCTGCTGCCAATCGGGTACGCCGTTCTGCGCCTTGAGCACGCACAGCTCGCGGGCCTGGCCGGTCACGACCTGGCCGACGGCGACGCCGATCTGCTTGGTGCCATAGTCGAAGCCGAGCAGCAGCCGCGGCGTGCTCATGCGTGGCCGACCTGGGTGCTGAGCAGGCGCAGGTCGACGCCCAGCGAGGCGGCGGCTGCCTGCAGGCGCTGATCGTGGGGGAGGTCAAACAGGATCTGTGGGTCGGCCGGACAGCTCAGCCAGGTATTGTCGGCCAGCTCCGCTTCCAGCTGGCCGGCTTCCCAGCCGGCGTAGCCCAGGGCCACGAAATGCCGCTGCGGGCCTTGACCGTCGGCAATGGCGAACAGCACATCCTGGGACGTGCTCATGCCGAGCGGGCCGAGCATCAAGGTCGCCTGAAACTGCTGCTCGGCCGAATGCAGGACGAAGCCGCGGTCGGTCTGCACCGGGCCGCCTGCGAAGATAGGCAGGCTCTGACACAGTGCCGGATTCGGTTCGTCCGGGCGCAGCTGCTCGAGCACATCGGCCAGGCTCAGGCCACTTGGACGGTTGACGATAAGCCCCATGGCGCCTTCCGGGCCGTGCTCGATCAGGTAGATCAGCGTCTGGGCAAAGTTCGGATCGGCCATCTGCGGCATGGCGATCAGAAAGTGATGCTTGAGGTAGCTGGGCGCGGTGCTTTTCATGCGCGTTAGCTTAAGCGTTGCACCGCATTCCGGCTACAGCTGCGACCGTTGGTCCCGCGTGCGTCTCAGCGGCTGGACAGCCGGTCACCGCGTTCGAAGCGCCAGGTGCGGATGATCTCGACCTGATCGTACTTCTGCGCCAGTTCGCCGGTGAAGGGGGCGAACGGCGCGGCCAGGCGAACGATGCGGAGTGCGGCATCATCGAGCACCGGCTGGCCGGACGACTCGATCACGCGCAGTTCCTGCACGGTGCCGTCGCGGTTGATGGTGACGAGCATGCGCAGGCTGCCGTAGATCTGCTGGCGGCGGGCTTCGTCGGGGTAGTTGAGGTTGCCGATGCGCTCGACTTTCTTGCGCCATTCGTCGCGATACCAGGCGCTGATGTCACGCATCGTGGCCGCGCTGTTCTGTCGGCTGACCCGCGGTCGTTTGGCGTAGCGCTCGACGTCCTTCGCCAGTTCGGCCTCAAGGCTGGCGATCTCGGCGCTCAGCTGAGAACTGTCGAATGCCGGGGCGGACTGCGGCTCGGGCTGTGGTTGCGTCTGCTGCTTGACCTCTGCCTTCTGCTGCTGCGGGCTGCGCGTGGTGACGACCGTCTTGGCCGGCTCAGGCCGGGTGCTGGGCGGGGGTGCGGCGGGCGGAGTGACTTTGCGGACTTCGGTGTCCTGAAAGGGTGCCTGCTCGGTGGTCTTCGGCGACGCCTTGTGCTCCAGCGTACCGCTGCCCTGCTGGTTGTCCTGAGCAAGGAAATCCGCGTCCTTGGGCTTTTCCTCGCTCTTGAACGTCGAGAGGGTGATTTCCAGCGTCTTGCTGATCTGCTTCGGTTCGGACAGCGTGAAGCCCAGGCCGAGGATCAGGGCCAGGTGCAGTGCGGCAGCCAGGAAAAGCGTGAAGCCGAGCCGGTCCGCGGGGCGGACTCGGGTCGTTTCAGGCGCAGGATGGCGGATAGCGGCGTTCATCGCGTGTCGGGTCGGCTCGAAGTGCCGCGCAGTCTGCCGGCTTTGAGCTCGCCGTCGCAAGCTCCGAACTCAAAGCTGTTAGCTGGTTCAAGCTTGCAGCTTGGCCGCGATCGCGTCCATGAGGCGTTCGCCGATACGGGTATCGAAGGCATTGTCGATTTCGCGGATGCAGGTCGGGCTGGTGATGTTGATCTCGGTGAGGTAATCGCCGATGACATCCAGGCCGACGAACAGCAGGCCACGTTCACGCAGCTGCGGCCCAACGATAGCCGCGATCTCGCGGTCGCGATCGGACAGCGGTTGCGCCACGCCGCGGCCGCCGGCGGCCAGGTTGCCGCGTGTCTCGCCAGCCGCGGGAATCCGCGCCAGGCAGTAGGGGATTGGCTCGCCATCGATCATCAGGATGCGCTTGTCGCCATCCTTGATCGCCGGAATGTAGCGCTGCGCCATGATCTGCCGGCTTCCATGTTCGGTCAGCACTTCGAGGATCACGGACAGATTGGGGTCGCCCTCGCGATGACGGAAGATCGAGGCGCCGCCCATTTCGTCCAGGGGTTTGAGAATGATGTCACGGTGCTCGTTGGCAAACTCGCGGAGAATGTCGGAGCGTCGGCTGACCAAGGTCGGCGGTGTGCACTGCGGGAACTGAGTGGCGAAGAACTTCTCGTTGCAGTCGCGCAGGCTCTGCGGACGGTTGACCACCAGCGTTCCCGCCTTTTCCGCCAGTTCCAGCAGATAGGTTGCGTAGACGTACTCGCTGTTGAATGGCGGATCCTTGCGCATGAGGATCACATCGAGGTCGGCAAGGGCCATGTCGACCTCCTCGCCTGTCTCGAACCAGTGCTGCGGGTCGTCGAAGACCTGCAGCGAGCGCATGCGTGCGCGGGCCGGTTGCCGAGCTGATAAAGGTCTCGCTGCTCCATATAGAAGAGTGTCCAGCTTCGCGCCTGGGCGGCCAGCAGCATGGCAAGCGAGCTGTCCTTCTTGAAGGCGATCTGCGCGATAGGGTCCATGATGATCCCGACGCGAACGGTCATGAGAGTTTCTCCAGCTATGGGCGGCAACGTGCCGCCGGTGGCGCAAAAGGTCGCTGCAGATTGGCCGTGGTTGTGCACTGGGTCAAGGAAAATCCGGATGCTTTTCCGGTTGATAGCGTGGCTAGGAGGAGTGTGCTAAAAAGGTCCGGCGATTGGGTGCAGCCCATCGGTGGCAGGGCCTCCGGCGCACTGACATAACGATAAACTACGACTCACCGAGGCGATGGTAGGGCGAAATGGAACAGCACTCCGAGGGCTTGAAGGTCATGGTGATCGACGATTCGAAAACGATTCGTCGCACTGCTGAAACCCTGCTGAAGAAAGTAGGTTGCGATGTCATCACCGCAGTGGACGGTTTCGATGCCCTCGCCAAGATTGCGGATACTCATCCCCGCATCATCTTTGTCGATATTATGATGCCCAGGCTGGACGGTTATCAGACCTGCGCGTTGATCAAGAACAACAGTTCCTTCAAGTCGACGCCAGTGATCATGCTGTCTTCCAAAGACGGCCTGTTCGACAAGGCGAAGGGGCGCATTGTCGGCTCCGATCAATACCTCACCAAACCGTTCAGCAAAGAAGAGCTGCTCGGTGCAATCAAGGCTCATGTCCCTGATTTCGCGCCGGTGGAGCAAGCGTCCTGAAGTTCGGCATTGTTTGCCGCTGAAGCCTTCCTAATGGAGAAATCATGGCTCGCGTTCTGATTGTTGATGATTCGCCGACCGAAATGTACAAGCTCACCGCCATGCTGGAGAAGCATGGTCATGTGGTGCTCAAGGCCGAGAATGGGGCCGACGGCGTAGCGTTGGCTCGCCAGGAAAAACCGGACGCCGTGCTGATGGATATCGTCATGCCTGGCTTGAACGGCTTCCAGGCTACGCGCCAGCTGACCAAAGATTCTGAAACCAGTCACATTCCAGTGATCATCGTTACCACCAAGGATCAGGAAACCGATAAGGTCTGGGGCAAGCGCCAGGGGGCCAAGGATTACCTGACCAAACCGGTGGACGAAGCGACACTGCTGAAAACCCTGAATGCCGTTCTGGCAGGCTGATGCCGGGGTAGCCAACACTCGGACAAAGGGACGTGGCCAGCATGCCTGACATGCAAACGCCGTTTCAGCAGTTGCTGGAGCTAGATAAACGATGCCGCAGCTATGCGGCCGGTCTGCCTTCGCAGCAGGAAGCCGTACAAACCTGGGGAGGGATCGGTTTCCGGATGGGCGGGCGACTGTTCGTCGCTCCGATGGGAGAGGTCGGTGAAATCCTGCATGAGCCTCGATATACGTTGCTGCCCGGCGTCAAGAGCTGGGTCAAGGGCGTAGCGAACGTCCGTGGCAGATTGCTGCCGGTGATGGACCTTTGTGGGTATTTCGGACTTGAGCTCTCGCCTTTGCGAAAGCAGCGCAGGGTTCTGGTCGTTGATCATCAGGAAGTGTTTGCCGGATTGACCGTCGACGAAGTCTTCGGCATGCAGCACTTCCCGGTGGAGACCTTTTCCGAGGAGCTGCCTCCGATCGAGGCATCGATTCAACCGTTCATTCATGGTGTGTTCCAGCGCGAGCAGCCCTGGCTGGTCTTCAGCCCGCACGCTCTGGCAACACATCAGGCGTTTCTAGACGTCGCTTATTGAGTTGTAGGTGGGGTCGACCGAGGTCGGCCTTTTGGTTCTTGGATGGAAGCGCACGGAGGTCCAGGCGGGGGCCGGATAATGATCAAAATGAATGCTAATGCTTTGTTGAGCGGGGTGCGCAGCAATACGCTGATCACCGGTTTGTTTATCGTGCTGATCGTTTCGATCGTATTGCTGTTCGCGAACTTCGCGTACGTAAATACGCAAGCGGATCACGATAACGAGTACATCGCTCACGCTGGAGAGCTGCGCGTACTGTCCCAGCAGATCGCCAAGGACGCCGTGGAAGCGGCAACGGGAACACAGGAGGCTTTCGCTTCCCTGAAACAGGCTCGTAACGACTTCAACCAGCGCTGGGGTTATCTGTCTCAGGGCAACGACAGCATTGGCCTGCCCGCCGTGCCCGAGTCGCTGCGCGCGGAAGTCAATGCCGTAGAGCAGGACTGGAGCACGCTGCGTCGCGACACCGACGCCATCCTCTCCAGTGAACAAACCGTTCTCTCGCTGCATCAGGTTGCCAGCACCCTGGCAGAAACCATTCCCCAGCTTCAGGTCGAATACGAGGAAGTCGTCGACATCCTGCTGGAGAGCGGTGCGCCTGCGGCTCAGGTATCGGTAGCACAGCGTCAGTCGTTGCTGGCGGAGCGTATCCTCGGTTCGGTGAACAAGGTGCTTTCCGGTGACCAGGATTCGGTCCAGGCGGCGGACATGTTCGGTCGTGATGCCAGTCTGTTCGGGCGGGTTCTGAACGCCATGATCGAAGGCAACGTCGCCATGGGCATCACCGCGGTTGCCGACGAAGAAGCACGCGATCGCCTTTCCGAAATTTCCGAGCTGTTCCAGTTCGTATCCGGCTCGGTGGACGAGATTCTCGAGACGTCGCCGGAACTGTTCCAGGTGCGCGAATCGGCGAACAGCATCTTCGAAGTTTCCCAGACCCTGCTGGACAAGACCTCTGCGCTGTCGCAAGGCCTGCAGAATCGCGCCGATGCGCGTTACATCAACACCATCATCGGCTACGTGCTGGGTGCGCTTGCACTGGCAGCGATCATTCTCATCGGCCTGGTGATGGTTCAGGAGGCACGTCGCCGCCTGAGCGAAACCGCCGAGAAGAACGAACGTAACCAGGCAGCGATTCTGCGACTGCTGGACGAGATCGGCGACCTCGCTGACGGTGACCTGACGGTAGCCGCCACCGTAACCGAGGATTTCACCGGTGCGATCGCCGACTCGATCAACTACTCCATCGACCAGCTGCGTGAACTGGTAGCCACCATCAACCAGACTGCCGTGCAGGTATCGGGCGCGGCCCAGGAAACCCAGGCGACGGCCATGCACCTCGCCGAGGCTTCCGAGCATCAGGCGCAGGAGATCGCCGGTGCGTCGGCGGCAATCAACGAGATGGCGGTGTCGATTGACCAGGTATCGGCCAACGCCGCGGAGTCGTCGGCGGTAGCGGAGCGCTCGGTAGCAATTGCCAACAAGGGCAACGAGGTGGTGCACAACACCATCACCGGCATGGACAACATTCGCGAGCAGATCCAGGACACGTCGAAGCGGATCAAGCGTCTCGGCGAATCGTCCCAGGAGATCGGTGACATCGTCAGCCTGATTAACGACATTGCCGACCAGACCAACATCCTCGCGCTCAACGCGGCGATCCAGGCCTCCATGGCGGGTGACGCAGGCCGGGGCTTCGCGGTGGTAGCGGACGAAGTACAGCGTCTGGCGGAGCGTTCGTCGGCGGCGACCAAGCAGATTGAGGCGCTGGTTAAGACCATTCAGACCGACACCAACGAGGCGGTCATCTCGATGGAACAGACCACCGCCGAGGTGGTGCGCGGAGCCCGTCTGGCGCAGGACGCCGGGGTGGCACTGGAAGAGATCGAGAAGGTATCCAAGACCCTGGCGGCGCTGATCCAGAACATTTCCAACGCGGCACGCCAGCAGGCTTCCTCGGCTGGTCACATCTCCAACACCATGAACGTGATCCAGGAGATCACCTCGCAAACGTCGTCGGGTACCACCGCTACTGCCAAGAGCATTGGTAACCTGGCGAAGATGGCCAACGAGATGCGCCATTCCGTTTCCGGTTTTACCCTGCCGGATGCTCAGGATCAGGCCTGACTTGATGGGTGCGGCAGTCATTGATGGCTGCCGCCGATGATCACGAGCGAGGGGCAGGGCATGCAGCCGAGGTTGGACTGGGCATTGGAGCCCCTGGCCGATATGTCGCCGGCGGAATTCCATGATTGGCAGACGCTTCTCGAAGAGCGTTCCGGCATGGTCGTCAGCGAGCAGCGGCGCAGTTTCCTGCAGGCCAACCTGAGTGCACGGATGCGCGAAGTCGGGGCTCCCGACTATGCCACCTACTATCGTCAGGTCACGTCCGGTCCGCGAGGTGCGGTCGAATGGTCGACGCTCATGGATCGGTTGACGGTCCAGGAGACGCGCTTCTTCGCCATCCCGCTTCCTTCGAGCTGCTGAAGGCTCATCTGGACCAGTGTCTGGAGCAAAGGGCGGGCGATCGGCCGCTGACGTTATGGAGCGTGGGTTGTGCAAGTGGCGAGGAGACCTACTCGCTGGCGATGACCGCTGCCGAGGCACAGGCGCATAGCTCGGTCAAGGTGGGTTTCGGGGTTACCGGCACCGACATCAGCCTCAGCGCCCTGGCCAAGTGTCGCGCGGCGGTCTACAGCGCCCGTCGGCTGGAGCAGGTCGAGCCGGCATGGCGTGAGCGCTACTTCCTGTCGTTACCCGATGATCGTTTTCAAGTCGTCCCTGATCTCGCTGCACGCGTTTGCTTTGCAAGGCTCAATGTGCTGGAGCTGGCGAATTCGCCGATCTCCGGCATGGATGTCATTTTTTGCCAGAACCTGTTGATCTACTTCCGCCGCTGGCGTCGTCGCGACATCCTCAATCGCCTGGCCGAGTGCCTGGCCCCTGGGGGGCTGCTGGTGATAGGCGTAGGCGAGGTGGTCGGCTGGCAACATCCGGATCTGCTTCCGGTTGCCAATGATCAGGTTCTGGCTTTTACCCGGAAAAGTTTATGAGCGGAGTCGCTATGGGTGATCGGCACGATTATGTCGCCCTGGAGTGGGTGAAAGGCGAGATTGCCGAAACGCTTAAGCAGGCGCGTCAGGCGCTGGAGGCGTTCGTCGAGAATCCACAGGACTCGACTCGGATGAGCTTTTGCGTGACCTATGTGCATCAGGTACATGGCACTCTGCAGATGGTCGAGTTCTTCGGCGCGGCACTGCTCGCCGAGGAAATGGAGCAGCTCGCGCGTGCGCTGCTCGAAGGCCGCGTGGCCAACCAGGGCGAAGCGCTCGAGGTGATGATGCAGGCCATCCTGCAGCTTCCCGTCTATCTGGATCGCATCCAGAGCGCCCGTCGCGACCTGCCGATGGTCGTCCTGCCGTTGCTCAATGATCTGCGTGCCGCCCGTGGCGAAAGCTGCTCTCGGAAACCAGCCTTTTCTCGCCCGATCTCTCCGGGCGCACCCCGGCGCTTTCTCGCGAGTCCGTCGAGCGCCTGCGCACCGAGGAGCTCCCGGCATTGCTGCGCAAGCTGCGCCAGATGCTGCAAGTCGCACTGGTGGGCGTGATCCGCAACCAGGATCTTCCGACCAATCTGGGCTATATGGCTCGGGTATTTGCCCGCTTGGAACAGCTTTGCAAGGATGCGCCGCTGGCTGCGCTCTGGCAGATCGCGTCGGGGCTGGTCGAAGGGCTGGCCAGTGGTGGTGTAAGCAACGGTACATCGGTTCGCACCCTGCTGCGGCAGGTGGACAAGCAGCTCAAGCGGCTGGTCGAGGAGGGCGCAGATGGTATCAACCAGGCTGCGCCTGATGAGTTGATCAAGAATCTGCTCTTCTATGTCGCCAAGGCGCCCGGGCAGACGCCGCGCATCCAGACGCTCAAGCAGCACTATCGCCTCGATGAAGCGCTGCCGGACAGCGCCGTGGTTGATCAGGAGCGCGCCCAGCTGGCTGGCCCGGACCGAGGCGCGATGCGCTCGGTGGTCACGGCACTGTGCGAAGAACTGGTCCGCGTGAAGGACAGTCTTGACCTGTTCGTGCGTAGCGATCGCAAGGTCATTTCCGAGCTTGCGAGCCTCGAAGTGCCGCTCAAGCAGATCGCCGACACCCTGGCGGTGCTCGGCTTCGCGCAGCCGCGCAAGATCATTCTCGACCAGATCGCCCTGGTCCAGTCCGTTGCGCAGGGACGGCAGGCGCCCGACGACGCCGTGCTGATGGATATCGCCGGAGCATTGCTCTATGTCGAGGCCACGCTCGCCGGCATGGTCGGAGGCCCTGCGGAGGAGCGCAGCGAAGCGAATCATCTGCCGACCACCGATGTGGCTCAGATTCACCAGCTGGTTATTCGCGAAGCGCGCAACGGGCTGGAGCAGGCGAAGGATGCGATCATCGAGTTCATCGCCTCGCAATGGAATCACGAGCACCTGGCGCGCGTTCCCGATCTGCTGACCCAGGTCCGTGGCGGCCTGGCCATGATTCCGTTGGAGCGTGCTGCAGCGCTGCTGCAGGCTTGTAACAGCTACATTCAGGACCAGCTGTTGGCCCGCCAGGCTGTGCCTGACTGGCAGAGCCTGGACACCTTGGCGGATGCGATCACCAGCGTCGAGTACTACCTGGAGCGACTGTCGGAAGACTGCGGGACGCAAGGCGACCTGATTCTCGATGTGGCCGAGGAGAGTCTGCAGAACCTGGGTTATTCGCTGGGACAAGAGAAGCCGCAACCGGTAGAGCAGATCGCCGAATCCGAGATGCTGGATCCACTGGACGAGATCGAAGTGCTTCCGGAAGAGCTGGAGGTGAGTCCCGACACGTTTGCCTTTGCCGAGCCCTCTGAAGAACAACAACCGGACGCATCGGAGCCGGCGTTCGTCAGCGAGTCGCAATTGCTGCTCGACGCCGCGGAAGCCGAACCCGAAATCGAGGCGGTGGAATTCGAGCCCGAGTGGACACTAGGGGATTCAACCTCCACGGACGATGAGATCGTCTTCAGTCTGCCGGATGATGAGTCGTCGGCTGCTCCGGCCCTTGCCGAGACGGCGGGCGAGGAGCCGAGCCTGGACGACTGGAGCGTGGCGCAGGTTGCCGAGCTCGATCTTCCCGAAGTGACCCTGCCTGACTTCACGCAGCCCGAAGCAGCTCCCGTTGTCGAACCCGAGCCGGCAATCAGCCTGGAGCAGGTGATGGCCGCGCCGGTTACCGCCATCAATCCGCCGGCACAGGATGTTCCGCCAAGCCTCCTGCCTCCGCCTGCCGACGAGGAGCCGGTCGATGAAGACCTGCTTGAAGTCTTCATCGAAGAGGCCGCTGAAGTCCTGGAAACCATCGGCGAATACCTGCCGCGCTGGTTCTCCGACAGTGATGACAAGGATGCACTGGGTGAAGTCCGCCGTGCATTCCACACCCTCAAGGGCAGCGGACGGATGGTGCGGGCGCTGATCATCGGCGAACTCGCATGGTCCATCGAGAACCTGCTCAATCGCGTCCTGGATCGCACCATCGTCGCCGGCGATTCGGTCAGGCAGGTGGTGCGTGACGTCGTCGAGCTGATGCCAGCGCTGGTCGAGGAGTTCGCCGCCAAGGCGCAGCGCCAGCGTGACGATGTCGATCGATTGGCCGCCACCGCACATGCGCTGGCCAAGGGGCAGCCGGTAGCGCTGCCTCAGCCCGTCGCTGAGGTTGTCGAGGCCTTTGTGCCTGACGTCGACTCAGAGCCCGCACCGATCGCCGAAGCGCCTCAGGCGGTTCTGCCTGAAAATGATGACGATGCGCTGGACCCGCAGTTGCTGGAAATCTTTCGCAACGAGGCAGAGTCGCACCTGACCACGCTCGTCAGCTTTCTCGCAGATTGCGCGCAACGCCTGCCCAACCGGTGACCGATGCATTGCAGCGCGCGCTGCACACCCTCAAGGGCAGTGCGCACATGGCCGGCATCCTGCCCGTTGCGGAAATCGCGACGCCGTTGGAAAAGATGGTCAAGGAATTCAAGACCAACCTGATCCAGATGGACCTGGCGGAAGCCGAGTTGCTGCACGAGGCCGAGTCGCTGCTGCGGCAGGGGCTGGTCAATCTCGACCATGAACCGCTGGCACCGATCGAAGGGGCTCCCGCGTTCCTGGCCAAGGTGCATGCGTTGCATCAGGCGCGACTGGTCGAGGCGGGTGCCCGCCAGCAGAACGATGCAGGCGAGGCGCGCGATCCGAGCATGATTGCGCTGTTCCTCTCCGAAGGCATGGATATTCTGCTGGACGCAGAAGACTTGTTGCGCAGCTGGCGTGAGCATCCGGCCGAGCGCCAGGAGCTGTCCGCTCTGCTGCAGGAGCTGACCACGCTCGGGCAGGGCGCCAAGATGGCCGATCTGCCGCAGATGGAGGCCCTGTGTCAGGTCCTGCTGCGCCTGTATGCCGTCGTCGAAGAGGGCCGACTCGCCGTCAGCGAGCGCTTCTTCGATGATGTCGAGCGCGGCCATGAAGCGCTGGTCGGGATGATGGACCAGGTGGCGGCAGCGCTGCAGGTCAGCGAGCAGTCTGAACTGCTGGCACGTCTGGAGGCGCTGCTGGACGAGGCGATAGACCCGCTGGATCTTGCGCAGTCATTTGCCGAGCCGCAGGTTGCATCGTCCGCGCCCGCGCCCGTTACACAATTGCAAGCCGAAGCCGAAGCCGAAGCCGAAGCCGAAGCCGAAGCCGAAGCCGAAGCCGAAGCCGAAGCCGAAGCGTGGCCGGCCGATCCTGTGGTTGACGAAGCGCAGGATGATCTCGACCATGAAATGGTCGAGATATTTCTCGATGAGGCGGTCGATCTCATGGAGAGCGCAGGCCAGGCGCTGGATCGCTGGCTTGCCGATCCCGCCAATCAGATGGCCCTCTCGGCGCTGTTGCGCGACCTGCATACCCTCAAGGGTGGCGCCCGGATGGCCTCCATTCGCCCGATCGGTGACCTGGCGCACGAGCTTGAATCGCTCTATGAAGGTCTCTCCGACGGCCGTTACGTCCACTCCGTCGAGTTGGCGACGCTGTTGCAGCGCAGCCACGATCACTTGGCCCTGCAGCTCGAACAACTGCAACGCCAGCTGCCGATGAGCTGCGCCGATGCTCTGATCGAGTCGATGCGCGCCTTTCGTCAGGGCGCTTTTCCTGCGTTCGAAGCCGAGGACGTAGTGGCCGAGGCGCAGCCGGATCAGGGTAATGAGTCCCATACGTTCGAGGAGCCACTCGAGGGCGAGGACGCTTTTGACGCTGTGCCGGACCAGCCTCCGGTCATGGAGGTCATCGATCTGCCACTGGCTGACATCGATGAGTCATTCACCAGCGAAGAGGGTGAAGCAGTCAGTCCCCTGGAGGACGTCGAAGCCACCGAGGCCTCGTTCAGCGAAGCGCAGGACGAGATCGAGCTCGAATTGCCTGAAATCGAAGACGCGCCCGCGTCGTTCGAGGTGGCTGCGGATGCCCCGCGAGCCGAAGCGGTCGATCGTCAGCCAGAGCTGGTAGATCGCGACCCCGAGCTGGTGGAGATCTTCCTGGAGGAGGGCTTCGACCTTATCGAAAGCGCGGCCGGCGGGTTACAGCGCTGGATGGCGGATGTCGACAACAGCTTCGAGCTCGAAGCACTGCAGCGGGACCTGCACACCCTCAAAGGTGGCGCACGGATGGCGGATATCCGCGAGATCGGTGATCTCGCCCATGAACTCGAGTTTCTCTATGAGGGGCTGTGCGCGGGCAGCTACCGAGCCAGTTCCGAGCTGTTCGGCCTCCTGCAGGCCTGCCAGGACCGTCTGGCGGAGATGCTCGAAGCGGTGCGGGCGCACAATCCGATCCCTAGCGGTGATGCGCTGATCGAGACGATTCGCCGATTTCGCAACAACCCCGAGGAACAGCTGAGCATCCCCAGCAGCGTATCGCTGAAGGCTGCGCAGGAGGATGCGCAGCAGTCGGCCGAGGCCGAGATCCTCGATATCTTCGTCGAGGAAGCGGACGACCTGCTGGAAGAGATGGAGTCGGCCCTGGGCCGCTGGGATGCTGGCCGCGAGGACGCGGCGCCCCTGGCTGACATGCTTCGCGTGTTGCACACCCTCAAGGGCGGGGCACGCCTGGCGGGGCAGACTGCCCTGGGCAACATGGCCCATGATCTGGAGCAGCGCCTGAGCGAGGCGCAGCAACAGGGCGCCCCCTGGCCGGACAGTCTGTTCCTCGATGTACAACAGGGTTATGACGCGCTGCTCAAGGACGTCGAGCAGTTGCGCGACAGCCTTGCCAGCGATAGCGCCGAGCCGCTGTATTCGGAGCCACAGCATGCGGAGCTGCAGGAGACCGAGTCGCCGTTGCCGAGCGAGCCGCTGACACTGCCGCAGCCGATCGTTGCGGCGAGCAGCCAGCCGGCGCCAAGCGCTGCGCCGGCAAAGGTCCTGCCGTTTATTCGGCGCGCCCAGCAGGCCGCTCAGGAAGCCGCTGCGCGTCGAGCACCACAGGAACTGGTCAAGGTGCCGGCGGAACTGCTGGAAGGGCTTGTCAACCTGGCTGGTGAAACCTCGATCTTCCGTGGTCGGGTGGAGCAGCAAGTCAGCGACGTCGGGTTCACGCTCGGCGAAATGGAAGCGACCATCGAGCGCGTGCGCGATCAGCTGCGCCGCCTGGATACCGAAACCCAGGCGCAGATTCTCAGCCGCTATCAGGCCGAGGCCGAGCGGGCCGGCTACGACGATTTCGATCCGCTGGAGATGGACCGCCATTCGCAGCTGCAGCAGCTGTCCCGTGCGCTGTTCGAGTCGGCCTCCGACTTGCTCGACCTGAAGGAAACCCTCGCTGCGCGTAACCGCGATGCCGAAACCCTGCTGCTGCAGCAAGCACGCGTCAATACCGAGCTTCAGGAAGGCCTCATGCGTACGCGCATGGTGCCTTTCGAGCGGCTGGTGCCGCGTCTGCGTCGTATCGTCCGGCAGGTGGCCGGTGAACTCGGCAAGCAGGTCGAGTTCCTGGTCGGCAACGCCACCGGCGAGATGGACCGCAGCGTGCTCGAGCGAATCGTCGCGCCGCTGGAACATATGCTGCGCAATGCCGTGGACCACGGTATCGAGTCGGTCGAGCGGCGCCGTGCCGCCGGCAAATCCGAGCAGGGCACGATCCGCCTGGATCTGGCGCGTGAAGGCGGCGATATCGTCCTGACGCTGGCGGACGACGGTGGCGGCATCAACCTCGAGGCGGTGCGGCGCAAGGCGATCGAACGCGGCCTGATGTCCGCCGACAGCGGTCTGTCCGAACACGAGATCCTGCAGTTCATCCTCGAGGCCGGTTTCTCCACCGCCGAGCGCGTCACGCAGATCTCCGGCCGTGGTGTCGGCATGGACGTGGTGCATTCGGAGGTCAAGCAGCTCGGTGGCTCCATGAGCATCGAATCGACGCTGGGCCAGGGCACGCGTTTCCTGATTCGCCTGCCGTTCACGGTGTCGGTCAACCGGGCGCTGATGGTCTACTCGGGCGAGGACCTCTATGCGATCCCGCTGAACACCATCGAAGGTATCGTGCGGGTTTCGCCGTACGAGCTGGAGGCTTACTACCAGCCGGATGCGCCGCGCTTCGAATATGCCGGTCAGGCCTACGAGCTGCGTTACCTCGGCGATCTGCTGAACAACGGGCAGAAGCCGAAGCTGGTCGGACAGAGTCTGCCGCTGCCGGTGATTCTGGTGCGTTCCAAGGAGCACAGTGTCGCGGTGCAGGTCGACAGCCTGGCCGGCTCGCGCGAGATCGTGGTGAAGAGCCTCGGCCCGCAGTTCGCCGGCGTCCATGGCATCTCCGGCGCGACCATCCTCGGCGACGGTCGCGTGGTGGTGATTCTCGATCTGCTGGCCACCATTCGTGTCCTGCATGCGCATCAGATCATTCAGCAGCAACAGCCGAGGCTGATCGATCAGCTGCCCGAATCCGTCGAGGTGGAAAGCGAGCGGCCGACGCTGGTCATGGTGGTCGACGACTCGGTCACTGTGCGCAAGGTCACCAGCCGCCTGCTGGAGCGCAACGGCATGAACGTGCTGACCGCCAAGGATGGGGTGGATGCGATCACCCAGCTGCAGGAGCGCAAGCCGGACATCATGCTGCTGGATATCGAGATGCCTCGCATGGACGGCTTCGAGGTCGCCACGCTGGTGCGCCATGACGAGCGCCTCAAGGACCTGCCGATCGTCATGATCACTTCGCGTACCGGCGAGAAGCACCGGGATCGCGCGTTGAGCATCGGCGTCAACGAATACCTGGGCAAGCCGTACCAGGAGTCCGTCCTGCTCGAGGCCATCCAGCGCCTGGTCCACGCCGATGTCTGAAGTGCTCTCCACCCGTATTGCGGTACTCGCCGATACCTCGCTGCAGCGTCACGTGCTGCAGCAGGCGTTGACCGGAAGTGGCTATCAGGTGGTGCTGAACAACGACCCGGCGCGTCTTGAACCTGCCGATCTGGATAGCACCGAAGCGGACCTGTGGCTGGTGGATCTGGCCCAGACCGAAGACTCCCCGCTGGTGGATGCCTTGCTGGAGCGCGACACCACGCGGGTGCTGTTCGGCGAAGGGCATGCGCCGGAACGCCATTCGGAGTTCTACCCACGCTGGGAGCGCAGCCTGTTCAGCAAGCTCAAGCGCCTGGTGGGCGATCCGTCGCGTGCCGTCGGGCCACGGCTGGACGTGTTGCAGGGCGAAGGGCAGCGTCCGGAGCGACTGACGCTGCCTGCAGTGCTGGCCGATTCCGCGCTGCGTGCCGGAGAACCGGCACATCAGGTCTGGCTGCTGGCAGCCTCGCTGGGCGGGCCGGAGGCGGTGAAGGCCTTTCTGGATGCCTTGCCCGGCGGGTTGCCGGTGGGCTTCGTCTACGCCCAGCATATCGAGGCGAGCTTCGAGTCGGCGCTGTCCCAGGCCGTGGGGCGCCATAGCCAGTGGCAGGTGCGGCAGGTCCGCCCGGGTGAGCCGGTTCGCTGCGGCGAGGTGGTAATCGCCCCGATCAGTGAGGAGCTGGCGTTCGAGGACGATGGCAGCGCGCGCCTGACCGGCCGCTGCTGGCCAGAGCCGTACAGCCCCTCGATCGACCAGATGATGCTGAACCTGGCCCAGCAGTTCGGCGGCCGCTGCGGTGTCATCGCCTTCAGCGGCATGGGAAGCGACGGCAGTGCCGCGGCGGCGTACGTGCTGCGTCAGGGCGGCAAGGTATGGACGCAGCGCGCCGACTCCTGCGCCTGCTCGAGCATGCCGGACAACCTTCGCGAGGGCGGCTACAGCTCCTACAGCGGTGATCCACGAGAACTGGCGCAGGCGCTAGTCAATCATCTGGTGAACCAGGCCGGGGCGCCCACCACGTCTTTTCAACGGGATAATTCATGAGTCAGACGGTCATTTCTCAGGACGCGGAAAGCCTTACCGGGCTGCTGATGCCGCTTGCCGATCGCATGCTGCTGGTACCCAACGTGGCGGTAGCCGAGCTGATTCCGTACCGTGCGCCACAGGCGGTACAGGGCATGCCGGCCTGGTTTCTCGGCCAGGTGCAGTGGCGCGACCTGAGTCTGCCATTGCTGTCATTCGAGGCCGCCTCCAGCGGCGAGCCGCAGCCGGTGGGCAGCGCCGCGCGGGTGGCCGTGCTCAACGCTGTCGGCGGGCGCGATCACGTCAAGTTCATTGCCCTGCTGGTGCAGGGCATTCCGCACTCGATCAAGGTCGATGCGAGCCTGGCGCGGGCGGACGTAGAACTTGCACCGCTGGAGCTGGATGCGGTCAACCTCGGTGATATGCAGGCACGTATTCCCGACCTGGTCGGCCTGGAGCAGAAGCTGGCAGACGCCGGCCTGATCTGACTGCGGTCCGCGGCTAGAAGTCGCCCACAGCTGCTGCGCCACGCTCAATGCCACCACCGGTGCGGTCTCGGTGCGCAGTACTCGCGGGCCGAGCCGGGCCGGCAGAAACCCCTGGCCGCTGGCCAGCTCGACTTCGCTATCGCTCAGGCCGCCCTCCGGGCCGATCAGAAATGCCAGGCTCTGCGGCTTGGCATGGCTTGCCAGCGGCTCGGCCACCGGGTGCAGCACGAGCTTGAGGTCGGCCTCGACGTCCAGCCAGTCGCGCAGCGTGACCGGCGCATGGATGATCGGCAGTACCGAGCGGCCGCACTGCTCGCAGGCGCTGATGGCGATCTGTCGCCAATGGGCCAGGCGCTTGTCGGCGCGCTCATCGTTGAGGCGGACCTCGCATCGCTCGCTGATCAGCGGGGTGATTTCGCTGACGCCCAGCTCGGTGGCCTTCTGGATCGCCCAGTCCATGCGTTCGCCACGGGACAGGCCCTGACCGAGGTTGATTCGCAGCGGTGATTCCGGCATTCCCGTCAGGCGTTCGTGCAGTTCCACGCTGACGCTCTTCTTGCCCACCTCCAGCAGTTCGCCGCGGTACTCGGCACCGCTGCCGTCGAACAGTTGCACCGCGCTGCCGGCCGACAGGCGCAGGACCCGCCCGATGTAATGAGCCGATGCCTCGGGTAACGCATGCTGGCCGAGGGAAAGAGGGGCGTCGATGAAGAAGCGGGATAGGCGCATAGGGCAACGGCAGGGCGTGGTGGATGGAACGGCAAGTCTAAAGCATCGGCAGCCCGCTCAGCAGGCCGCCGCACGCTGCGTGGTGTTCAGCCCGGATCGCGGAAGCCCGGATAGAGGCCGCTCGGCATCCCCACCTGGACGGTGTCGCGGGTGGCGATATCGATCCCTTCGCTGGCAACCGCGGCGAGGAAGTCGATCTGCTCTTCGGTGATGCAGTACGGCGGCAGGAAGTACACCACGCTGCCCAGCGGGCGCAGCAGGGCGCCGCGCTCCAGCGCATGCTGGTAGACCTTCAGTCCGCGACGTTCCTGCCAGGGGTAGGCCGTACGGCTGGGTTTGTCCTGAACCATCTCGATGGCCAGCGCCATGCCGGTCTGGCGCACCTCGGCCACATGTGGATGCTCGGCCAGGTGCGCGGTGGCGCTGGCCATGCGTGCGGCCAGCGCCTTGTTCGCCTCGATGACGTTGTCCTCGGCGAAGATGTCCAGCGTCGCCAGTGCGGCGGCACAGGCCAGCGGATTGCCGGTGTAGGTGTGCGAATGAAGAAAGGCGCGCAGGGTCGAGTAGTCGTCGTAGAACGCCTGATACAGGCGGTCGGTGGTGAGCACCGCGGCCATCGGCAGATAGCCGCCGGTAAGGGCCTTGGACAGGCAGAGGAAGTCCGGCGTGATGCCGGCCTGCTCGCAGGCGAACATCGTGCCGGTGCGCCCGAAGCCGACGGCGATCTCGTCGTGGATGAGGTGCACCTCGTAGCGGTCGCAGGCTTCGCGCAGCAGCTTGAGGTAGATCGGATGATACATGCGCATGCCGCCGGCACCCTGGATCAAAGGCTCGACGATGACCGCGGCGATGTCCTGATGATGCTCGGCAAGCGTCTGCTCCATGTGCGCAAACATCTGCCGGGAGTGCTCCTCCCAGCTGACACCCTCAGGACGCAGATAGCAATCCGGACTCGGTACCTTGAAGGTATCCAGCAGCATGGGCTTGTAGGTATCGGTGAAGAGTGCGACATCGCCCACCGACATCGCAGCAACGGTTTCGCCGTGATAGCTGTTGGTCAGGGTGACGAATCGCTGCTTCTGCCCACGGCCGCTGTTACGCCAATAGTGGAAGCTCATCTTCAGCGCCACTTCGATACCGGTCGAACCGTTGTCGGTGTAGAACACCCGGTCCAGCCCGGCCGGCGTCAGCGCGACAAGCCGCTCGGACAGCTCGATCACTGGCTGGTGACTGAAGCCTGCGAGCATCACGTGCTCAAGCTGATCGACCTGATCCTTGATGCGTTGATTGATACGTGGATTGGCATGACCAAACACGTTGACCCACCAAGAGCTGACGGCGTCCAGGTAGCGCTTGCCGTCGAAATCCTCCAGCCACACGCCGTCGCCGCGGCGGATGGGAATCAGCGGTAACTGCTCGTGGTCCTTCATCTGGGTGCAGGGATGCCAGAGCACGGCGAGGTCGCGTTGCATCCAGCTGTCGTTCAGGCTCATGTTGGGTCCTCCGCAGTAAGTCGCGAAGCCTAGCAGAACTTGCAAGTGACACTCGATGCGATCAGTTATCGATTTGCTCGATGTTTCAAAGCGAAAAAATGCGCTCTATTCCGATAGGTAACCGGCTAGGCTTCTAACCCTCGAAATTAAAGGATGGATTCGATGCGCTGGCGCAACTCTTCCACGCACTACGGGCTGACCAGTATCGCGTTGCACTGGCTGGTGGCCGTCGCGGTCTTCGGATTATTCGCCCTGGGCCTCTGGATGGTCGGGCTGAACTACCACAGCAGCTGGTACCGCACCGCGCCGGATCTACACAAGAGCATTGGCATTGTGTTGTTTCTGGTCATGCTGCTGCGGGTGCTCTGGCGCTTCATCAGTCCGGCACCGGGGCCGTTGGCAAGCCAGGGCCGGCTAACCCAAAGGGCTGCCAAGCTCGGGCATGGGCTGCTCTACCTCGGCTTGTTCGTCGTCATGATCTCCGGCTACCTGATTTCCACTGCCGACGGCCGGCCGATCGGTGTGTTCGGCCTGTTCGACGTACCGGCGCTCATCACCTCCATTCCGGACCAGGCCGATCGTGCCGGGCTGGTTCACGAGTATGCCGCCTGGGCGCTGGTGATCTTTGCCGTCGTGCATGCCCTCGCCGCGCTCAAGCATCATTTCATCGATCGCGATGCGACGCTCAGGCGCATGCTTGGTTTCAATGCCGATTAATCATCAAAGACAGGAGAATCACTGATGCTCAAGAAAACCCTCGCGGCACTGTTCCTTGGGTCCGCACTGGTCGGCGGCCAGGCATTCGCGGCCGATTACGCCATTGACAAGCAAGGCCAGCACGCCTTCGTCAACTTCAAGATCAGCCACCTCGGCTATAGCTGGCTGTGGGGCACGTTCAGGGATTTCGATGGCAGCTTCAGCTTCGATGCGGACAGGCCGGAAGCGAGCAAGGTCAAGGTCACGCTGAAGACCGCCAGCGTCGATACCAATCATGCCGAGCGCGACAAGCATCTGCGCAGCGATGACTTCCTCAATGTCGCCAAGCACCCGACGGCCACCTTCGAATCGACATCGGTGAAGTCCACGGGTGAAGGCACCGCCGATATCACCGGCAATCTGACCCTTAACGGTGTGACCAAGCCGGTGGTGATCGCGGCCAAGTTCATCGGTGAGGGCGACGATCCCTGGGGCGGCTACCGCGCCGGTTTCGAGGGCAGCACAACCCTGACCCTGAAGGACTTCGACATCAAGATGGACCTCGGGCCGGCGTCGCAAACGGTCGATCTGATCATCTCGGTCGAAGGTGTGCGCAAGTAAACGCTCCCCGTGGAACCCGAACGCCGGCATCTTGCCGGCGTTCTGCGTTTGCCTGGATTATGTATCGGCGCGGATTGCGCAGCGGACAAAGCTGTGGCGAACGGGCCTATGAACACACCTTTTGCAATATTTGCAGCAGGTCCGACGAGTCTTTTCAGGTTTACAGACAGTCATGGATGTAAGTATATTTCGGCCCTTTCCGCTCTCCGCGTCTGCGGTGTGCTGTTGCCCACTCCCGCCTGCCAGGTTTTCAAGAGGTCTAACCATGCCAATCAAGTCAGCCAATGCTGCCCTGATGTCCATTCTCGCCATGGCTGTTTTCCTGGCCGGCTGTCAGGAAGAAGCAGCACCTCCGGCCCAGCAGAAGCCCCAGGTCGGTATCGTGACCCTGCAGGCGGAGCCGTTCGCGGTAACCACCGAGCTGCCCGGGCGTACCCGCGCCTACCGCATCGCCGAGGTGCGACCGCAGGTCAACGGCATCATCCAGAAGCGCCTGTTTACCGAAGGCAGTGACGTAAAGGCCGGGCAGCAGCTGTATCAGATTGATCCATCGGTATACGAAGCCACGTTGAAGAGCGCCCAGGCGAGCGTGGCGTCCAGCAAGTCGCTGGCCGACCGTTATGCCGAGCTGGTCAAGGACCAGGCCGTCAGCAAGCAGGCCTATGACGAGGCCCGCGCAGCCAGCCTGCAGGCCGAAGCAGAGCTGGAGCGCGCGCGCATCGACCTGCGCTACACCAAGGTGCTGGCGCCCATCTCCGGCCGCATCGGCCGTTCCGCCGTCACCGAAGGTGCGCTGGTCAGCAATGGCCAGGCGCAGGAGCTGGCGACCATTCAGCAGCTCGATCCGATCTATGTCGATGTCACCCAGCCTGCCCGTGATCTCTTGGCGCTGCGCCGCGATCTGGCCGAAGGCCGGCTGCAGAAGTCCGGCGAGAACGCCGCGCGGGTCAGCCTGAAACTGGAAGATGGCAGCGATTACGGCCATGAGGGCAAGCTCGAATTCAGCGAAGTGACGGTCGACCCTGGTACCGGTTCGGTGACCCTGCGCGCCGTCTTCCCCAATCCGGACAAGATTCTGTTGCCGGGCATGTTCGTCCATGCGCAGCTGGTCGCCGGTCTCAAGAGCGAGGCGATCCTGGTGCCGCAACAGGGCGTGACGCGCAATACCAAGGGCGAGCCGACCGCCATGGTGGTCAATGCAGAGAACAAGGTCGAGCTGCGCCCGATCAAGACCGAGCGCGCGGTGGGCAATCGCTGGCTGGTGGGCGAAGGGCTGCAACCGGGTGATCGGGTGATCACCGAAGGCCTGCAGTTCATCCAGCCGGGGGTCGAGGTCGAGGTGGCTCCGGCTACCAATGTCGATAATCGCGGTGGGGTGTCTGCACAACCCCAAGGCCAAGAAGGCTGAGGGGTTCCTAGTCATGTCCAACTTCTTTATCGACCGGCCGATCTTCGCCTGGGTGATTGCTCTGGTGATCATGCTCGCCGGCGGCCTGTCCATCCTCAACCTGCCGGTCAACCAGTATCCGAGCATCGCCCCACCCGCGGTCGGTATCTCGGCGAGCTACCCGGGCGCGTCTGCACAGACCGTGCAGGACACCGTGGTGCAGGTCATCGAACAACAGCTCAACGGTATCGACGGGCTGCGCTACATCAGTTCGTCGAGTAACTCCGACGGGAGCATGGAAATCACCGTGACCTTCGATCAGGGCACCAACCCCGATATCGCTCAGGTCCAGGTGCAGAACAAGCTGCAGCTGGCAACGCCGCTGCTGCCGCAAGAGGTTCAGCAACAGGGCATCCGCGTCACCAAGGCCGTGCGCAACTTCCTCATCATCATCGGTCTGGTATCGACTGACGGCAGTCTGGATCAACGCGACCTGGCCAACTACATCGTCGCCAACATGCAGGACCCGATTTCCCGCACCAAGGGCGTGGGCGATTTTCAGGTGTTCGGTGCCCAGTACGCGATGCGCATCTGGCTCGATCCAGCCAAGCTGAACAACTTCAGTCTGACGCCGGAGGATGTCAGCTCGGCGATCCAGGCGCAGAACGTCCAGGTGTCTTCCGGCCAGTTGGGTGGCTTGCCGGCGCTGCCCGGGCAGCAGCTCAACGCCACGGTGATCGGCAAGACCCGTCTGCAGACTCCGGAGCAGTTCCGCAACATCCTGCTCAAGGTCAACAGCGACGGCTCGCAGGTGCGCCTGGGTGATGTCGCCAAGGTCGAGCTGGGGGGGGAAAACTATTCCGTCAGTGCACACTTCAACGGCAAGCCAGCCGCCGGCCTCGCGCTGAAACTGGCCACTGGCGCCAACGCGCTGGATACTGTCGAAGGCGTGCGCAAGACCATCGAGGAGCTCAAGCCGTTCTTCCCGCCGGGCGTCGATGTGGTCTACCCGTACGACACTACGCCGGTCATCTCCGCCTCCATCACCGGTGTCATGCAAACGCTGCTCGAAGCGTTCGTGCTGGTGTTTCTGGTGATGTACCTGTTCCTGCAGAACTTCCGCGCGACGCTGGTTCCGACGCTCGCGGTACCGGTGGTGCTGCTGGGCACCTTCGGCGTACTGGCGGTGTTCGGCTTCAGCATCAACACGCTGACCATGTTTGCCATGATTCTGGCAATCGGTCTGCTGGTGGACGACGCCATCGTGGTGGTGGAGAACGTCGAGCGGGTGATGCGCGAGGAGGGTCTCTCGCCGCTGGAAGCCACGCGCAAGTCCATGGGCCAGATCCAGGGTGCGCTGATCGGCATTGGTGTGGTGCTGTCGGCGGTACTGTTGCCGATGGCCTTCTTCGGAGGCTCGACCGGGGTCATCTACCGGCAGTTCTCGATCACCATCGTATCGGCGATGGTGCTCTCGGTACTGATGGCGCTGATCTTCACGCCAGCGCTGTGTGCCACATTGCTGAAGCCGATCGACAAGGGCGACCATCACGAGAAACGCGGTTTCTTCGGCTGGTTCAATCGCTCCTTCGAGCGCAGCGTCAATGGCTATGAGCGCGGTGTGAAAGCCGTGCTCAAGCGCAAGGCGCCGTTCCTGCTGCTGTATGTGCTGATCGTCGGCGTCATGGTGGTGCTGTTCAACCGCATTCCCAGCGCCTTCCTGCCGGAAGAGGACCAGGGCGTCCTGTTCGCTCAGGTCATGACCCCGTCGGGCTCGACTGCCGAGCGCACCCAGCAGAGCATCGACGCCATGCGCAGCTATCTGCTGGAAGAGGAGGGCGACATCGTTCGTTCCGTCTTTACCGTGACCGGCTTCAGCTTCGCCGGCCGCGGTCAGAGCTCGGGTATCGCCTTCATCAGCCTGAAGCCTTGGAGCGAGCGGACCAACGAGGAGGACGGCGTATTCGCCCTGGCTCAGCGTGCGCAGCAACATTTCGCCAGTTTCCGTGACGCTCAGGTATTCGCCTTTGCGCCGCCGGCGGTGATGGAGCTGGGTAACGCCACCGGTTTCAACCTGTTCCTGCAGGACCGCGCCGGCGTTGGCCAGGAAGTGCTGCAGCAGGCCCGCGACAAGTTCATGCAGCTGGCCAGCCAGAGTCCGGTGCTGACCCGGGTGCGGCCCAATACCCTGCGCGACGAACCGCAGTATCAGGTGCTTATCGACGATGAAAAGGCGCGGGCACTGGGCATTTCGCTGGCGGAGATCAACAGCACCCTGTCGATCGCCTGGGGTGGGCGCTACGTCAATGACTTTATCGATCGAGGGCGGGTGAAGAAGGTGTATTTGCAGGGCGTTCCGGACGCGCGCATGAGCCCTGAGGATTTGCAGAAGTGGTATGTGCGTAACGATGCCGGCGAGATGGTGCCGTTCAGCGCCTTTGCCAGCGGCGAATGGACTTACGGTTCGCCGAAGCTGTCCCGCTACAACGGCGTCAGCGCGATCGAGATGCTCGGTGAGCCGGCGCCTGGTTACAGTTCCGGTGATGCCATGGCCGAGGTCGAACGCATCGCCGCCCAGCTGCCACCTGGAGTGGGCTATTCCTGGACAGGCCAGTCCTACGAGGAACGCCTGGCTGGCTCGCAGACGCTGGCGCTCTATGCCCTGTCGCTGCTGGTGGTGTTCCTCTGCCTGGCGGCGCTTTACGAGAGCTGGTCGATTCCGTTCTCGGTCATGCTGGTCGTGCCGCTGGGTATCGTCGGGGCGCTGGCCTTCACCTTGCTGCGCGGGCTGTCTAACGAGGTGTTCTTCCAGGTGGGCCTGGTCACTACCATTGGTCTGTCGGCCCGTAACGCGATCCTTATCGTGGAGTTCGCCAAGGCGCTGCACGAGCAGGGCATGAGCCATGTCGATGCGGCATTGCAGGCATGCCGCATGCGTCTGCGGCCGATCATCATGACGTCGCTGGCGTTCATTCTCGGGTGGTGCCGCTGGCGCTTGCTTCCGGGGCTGGCGCGGGCAGTAAGCACGCCATCGGTACTGGCGTGATCGGCGGGATGATCTCCGCTGCGGTGCTGGCGATTTTCTGGATTCCGTTGTTCTACGTGATGATCTGCACGTTCTTCGACCGCTCGAAGTCCGCCAACGAGGGTGTGAAGGAGGATTCGCAGTGATGTACAAGTTTCTGTTGAGCCTGGCGCTGATGGCGGCGCTGGGCGGTTGCTCGCTGATCCCTGACTACGAACGTCCGCACGCACCGGTCGCGGTCGCCTGGCCGCAAGGCGAGGCCTATCCGCAAGACACGACGCAGGCGTCCGAGCGCGCTCTTGGCTGGCGCGAGTTCTTCCGTGATCCGGCGCTGCAGCAGCTGATCGAGGTGGCGCTGGAGAACAACCGTGACCTGCGTGTGGCGGCGCTCAACGTCGATGCCTATCGCGCGCTGTATCGCGTGCAGCGCGCCGATGTGCTGCCGGCGGTGAGTGCCGACGGCGCGGGGACGCGCAGCCGCACGCCTGGCGATATGAACATGACGGGCGAGCCGGGCATCAGCAGTCAGTACAGCGCGACGTTTGGCGTGTCCTGGGAGCTTGATCTGTTCGGTCGCCTACGCAGCCTGCGCGACCAGGCGCTGGAGGAATTCTTCGCCAGCGAAGCCGCGCAGCGCAGTACCCAGATCAGCCTGATTGCCAGCGTCGCCAATGCCTGGCTGACACTGCAGGCGGATCAAGCGCTGCTGCAGGTTACCCGTGACACGCTCAAGACCTACGAAGAAAGCCTGGGCCTGACCCAGCGCAGCTTCGATGTCGGCGTCGCCTCGGCGCTGGAACTGCGCCAGGCACGCAGTGCGGTGGACAGTGCGCGGGTGAGCATCGAGCAGTACACCCGCCTGGTGGCGCAGGACCGCAATGCCCTGACCCTGCTACTGGGCCAGAGCCTGCCGGCCGGTCTGCCGAGCGGCGAAGGTCTCGAGCGCACCCAGCTGGCGACGTTGCCGGTCGGATTGCCCTCGGACCTGCTGCAGCAACGCCCGGATATTCTCCAGGCGGAGTTCCAGCTGCGTGCGGTCAATGCCAGCATCGGCGCCGCGCGTGCGGCGTTCTTCCGCGCATCAGCCTGACCGGCGCGGCAGGGACCGCCAGCAGCGAGCTGTCCGGTCTGTTCGACGGCGGTTCCGGCTACTGGGGCTTCTCACCGAGCATCAGCGTGCCGATCTTCAACGCCGGCCAGCTTCGGGCCAACCTGGACTACGCGCAGATCAGCAAGAACATCCAGGTGGCGCAATACGAGCAGGCCATCCAGACGGCGTTCCGCGAGGTCGCCGACGGGCTCGCCGCCCAGGCCACTTATGTGCGCCAGGTGCAGGCCCAGCGTGATCTGCTGCAGACCAGCGAGGATTATTACAACCTCGCCGAGCGTCGCTATCGCACCGGTGTCGACAGCTACCTGACCGTGCTCGACGCGCAGCGCCAGCTGTTCAGCGTGCAACAGCAGCTGATCAGCGACCGTCTGGCGCAGCTGACCAGCGAGGTGAACCTGTTCAAGGCGCTGGGTGGCGGCTGGCAGGAGACAGTGCAGGCCACCCCCAGGGCTGAGGATCATGGCGCCGCAGCCCTGAAGAGGTCGTCGCCGTGCTGCAGATGAGAAAACGCCGCCCAGTGGGCGGCGTTTTCGTTCCGGCGCGGGTCAGGCTTCGCGGTTGCGCGTCAGCAGGGCCGGTTTCTCGCCACGCGGGCGGGACGGCAACTGCTCGAGCTGCTCCAGGCTGGGCAGACGATCGATCTTCGATTCCTTGTGAATGATCACCGGCTGCTTCTCGCGCGGCTTGGCCATTTCCTGACGCGTCACGACCGGCTCATCGATGCGCCGACCCTCGTTCTTGCGCCGAGGCTGACCATTGCGTGGCTGGCCGCTGCGCGCCGCCTGGCCCTGGCCAGCGGCGGGACGCTTGCCCTTGCTTCCCGCTGCGCCGCCACCGCCGTTGCGGGCAGCTCCAGCTCCAGCTCCAGCTGCGCGCGGTGCGGAGCCCGGCTGGGCCTGACCGCCGGTACGGCGTCCGCGGTTCTGCTTGTTCTGATAGGGGCTGACGTAATCGACGCGATTGCCGAAGTTGTCCACTTCGTCATCGAGGAACTCGTCTGGCGCACGATCCGGCGGCAGTTGCGGTGGCCGGGCGACGCCCTGAGCTTCGCTGGCCACGCCATCGCGGGCCGGCTTGCGCGTCTTGCTCTTGCTGCGGCGATTGCGCTCCTTCTGCTCGGCACCCTTTTCCGCCGGCTTGTCGCGCTCGCCACGTGCCTTGCGCTCGCCACGCTGTGGGCGCGGTTGGCGGGGCTCACGGACTTCCGGCTTCTCCGCCTCGATGCTGCTGGCGTCGAAGCCCTGCAGATCGCCATCGGGAATGCGCTGCTTGGTCATGCGCTCGATGCCCTTGAGCAGCTTCTCCTCGTCCGGCGCTACCAGCGAAATGGCTTCACCACTGCGCCCGGCACGGCCGGTGCGGCCGATGCGGTGCACATAGTCTTCCTCGACGTTGGGCAGCTCGAAGTTGACCACATGCGGCAGCTGGTCGATGTCCAGGCCGCGGGCGGCGATATCGGTGGCCACCAGGATGCGCACCTGGTTGGCCTTGAAGTCGGCCAGGGCCTTGGTACGGGCATTCTGGCTCTTGTTGCCATGGATCGCGGCAGCCGGCAGACCGTGCTTCTCCAGGTACTCGGCCAGGCGGTTGGCGCCGTGCTTGGTACGGGTGAAGACCAGCACCTGCTCCCAGGCACCCTGGGTGATCAGGTGGGCGAGCAGGGCCCGCTTGTGGCTGGAGGCGACGCGGAACACGCGCTGCTCGATGCGCTCGACGGTGGTGTTCGGCGGGGTAACCTCGATGCGCTCCGGGTTTTGCAGCAGCTTGGCGGCGAGGTCGGTGATGTCCTTGGAGAAGGTGGCCGAGAACAGCAGGTTCTGGCGCTTGGCCGGCAGCTTGGCCAGGACCTTCTTGACGTCATGGATGAAGCCCATGTCGAGCATGCGGTCGGCTTCGTCGAGGACGAGAATTTCCACGTGCGACAGGTCGATGGCCTTCTGGTTGGCCAGATCGAGCAGGCGACCGGGGCAGGCGACCAGCACGTCGAGGCCCTTGGCCACGGCCTGGATCTGCGGGTTCATGCCGACGCCGCCGAAGATCACCGCGCTTTTCAGCGGCAGGTCGCGGGCGTAGACCTTGAAGCTGTCGTGAACCTGGGCGGCGAGTTCGCGGGTCGGTGTCAGCACCAGCACGCGCGGCTGTTTCGGGCCGTAGCGGTGTTCACGATCCGGGTGACCACCCGGAAACAGCAGTTCGAGTACCGGCAGGGCGAAGCCGCCTGTCTTGCCGGTTCCGGTCTGGGCGGCGACCATCAGGTCACGGCCTTGCAACACGGCGGGAATGGCCCGCTGTTGCACGGGAGTAGGCTGGGTGTAACCGGCGGCCTCGACGGCACCGGCCAAAGCCTCGGAGAGACCGAGGGAAGCAAAGGACATGAGTAATCCTGTCTTGTAAGGGGCGATGCCCTGGGATGATCATGCCTGGCCCGAATCGCGACTGGCGTGCGATCCCGTCCGGTCCTGCCGCGCATGGTGATGGCGGCATCCGGGCGTAAGCCTGGCGGAAGCGCGGAGTATAACAGAGCCTGTCAACGCCGCATTGCTCTGACAGTGTGGCACTTCCTTCGTTCAGGCGCCAGCACCTATTGCAAGGCAGCTGCAGCGATTTGCCCTGCCCGGCGTGAGCCTTCACTTGCGAGGCGGCGTCGCGAGGCCGGGCGTCCGAACCGGACCCGTAGTAAAAAAGCCCTGACGAACCTGATCGGCTCGTTGCACCAATAAAGCTGTCTTAAGTGACAGCTACGTCTATATTTTGGTGCGATTACATGACATTGATGCCATTTCGATGGGCTTTGTTTTCCCGAGTTAAACGTTAAGTGTCTGATAAAGAAGGATAATTATAAATATTGGTCAAATGGCCCAGGGTTTGCATGATTCCTGTCTGTAGTGGCAGTTTTCCTGATCATTGAGGATCGAGTAAAGATGAGCAGTAAAAAAGAGACGATTGATGCAGGCATTCTGCCGCTGTTGGACGCGGCAAAACGGGCCGCGGAAAACGCTTACTGCGTTTACTCGCAATTCCCGGTAGGCGCCGCGCTGTCGACTGCCGACGGCACGACCATTGTTGGCTGCAATGTGGAGAACGCGTCCTTCGGACTCACCAACTGCGCCGAACGCGCTGCGCTCTGCGCAGCGATCAGTCAGGGATACGCGCCGAGAAGCTTCAAGGCGCTGGTTGTATATGCGCCGAAAATGGAGCACATCAGCCCCTGCGGGGCGTGCCGTCAGGTCATTAGCGAATTGCTGGCGCCTGACTGCCCCGTCTGCTGCTGCGGCAGCGATACCGAGCAGTACCGGGTTTGGAGCAGCGAAGAGTTACTGCCGGGCGCGTTTTCATTTTGATGGGACAGGGCGGACAGGGTGTCTGTCGGGTTGCGTAATCGGCTTGTTCTTCTTCCTTATATCGGAGCTCCATATGAGTCTCGTTGGTATCTTCGTACTGCTATTGATTGCGTTGGCGTTTTCCAGCAACCGCAGCGCTATTCGCCTACGCACCGTGGTGGGGGCTTTTCTACTCCAGGCAGGCATTGGCGCCTTCGTGCTTTATGTCCCTTGGGGCATAGAGATGCTGACGAGTGTTTCAGGATCAGTGGTCTCGCTGCAGGGATACGCGAATGAGGGTATTTCATTTCTGTTCGGCGCACTTAGGGAAACTCTGAAAAAGACTTTCTGATTTGGCAAAATACCGCGACCCCACCCACCGAGTTTCCCGATGAAGCAGATGACCTTCGCCGACGCCGAGTACGCTGGCAAGCGCAAGCAAACCCGCAAGGAGTTGTTCCTGATCGAGATGGATCGGGTGGTGCCGTGGAAGGGCTTGATTGCTTTGATCGAGCCACATTATCCGAAGGGTGAAGGTGGCCGTCCGGCCTACCCGTTGATGGCGATGCTGCGTGTGCATCTGCTGCAGAACTGGTTCGGCTACAGCGATCCAGCGATGGAGGAAGCGCTGTACGAAACCACGATCCTGCGCCAGTTTGCCGGGCTGAACCTGGAGCGCATCCCCGACGAAACCACCATTCTCAACTTCCGCCGCTTGCTGGAGAAACACGAGCTGGCGGCCGGCATCCTCGCTGTCATCAATGGCTATCTGGGCGACCGCGGCCTGTCGCTGCGCCAGGGCACCATCGTCGATGCAACGCTGATCAATGCGCCCAGTTCGACCAAGAACAAGGACGGCAAGCGCGACCCGGAAATGCACCAGACCAAGAAGGGAAACCAGTATTATTTCGGCATGAAGGCCCACATCGGCGCCGATGACGAATCGGGTCTGGTGCACAGCGTAGTGGGCACGGCGGCCAATGTGGCGGATGTCACCCAGGTGGACAAATTGCTGCATGGCGACGAAAACGTGGTCTGCGCCGATGCAGGCTACACCGGTGTCGAAAAGCGGCCCGAGCATGAAGGACGTGAAGTTATCTGGCAGGTGGCGGCACGCCGCAGCACCTACAAAAAACTCGATAAGCGCAGCGTGCTGTACAAAGCCAAGCGCAAGATTGAAAAGGCCAAGGCTCAGGTGCGCGCCAAGGTCGAGCATCCGTTCCGGGTAATCAAGCGCCAGTTCGGTTACACCAAGGTGCGCTTTCGCGGCTTGGCCAAAACACGGCGCAACTGGTGACACTGTTCGCTCTGTCGAACCTGTGGATGGCGCGCCGACATTTACTGACGAATGCAGGAGAGGTGCGCCTGTAATGCGGGAAATGGCCACCGGAGTGGGGTCCGGGTGGCGAAAACGTAAGAAATACTCGTCGAATTGATTGTTTTTTGGTCATTTGGCGAGTTTAAAAGTTGCGCCAGGTGGTATGCCGGGAAATACATGGCTACTTCAGACCAT